>OY969571.1:0-2560231 GCA_963701165.1 uncultured Actinomycetes bacterium
TCCGCCGGGTCAGTGTCGTTCGAGGTAGGCGACTTCGACGAGGTAGACCCGCGGTCCGTTTTCATAGGCCAGAGACGAGGGAACGATCAGCTCCCGCAGTCCGCCCGCCTTCATTCCCTTCAGGCCAGGTTCCCAACCGTCTACAAGTTCTCCGATTTTCCATTTCAGCCGCCACGGCTCGGGCTTCCAGTTGCTTTCATCGAGCTCCCCGCTCGCGTAATCGAAACTCACGTATCGGGCGGCGAAGGTGTCGCCGGGTTCGATCGCCCCGCCAGTGCCCGTCCTGACGTCTTTGATCACGACCTCGTCCGGGGAGGGGCCCTGGGAATGAGGAGCTGGTCCGACTGGGCGCCCGCCTTCTGCTTCAGCTTGGTCCAGTCGCCGGAATAGGCCTGCACCGGGGCGTCGATGTCTTGCGTCGTTTCGGTTGAGGCCTGCTCGCCGGAGCCGCCGCAGCTTCCCAGCTGAAGTAGGAACAGGACCCCCACCGCAATCGCTGCGAAATACCTCATCACTCAAAATGATATGCGGATAGCGGCGAGTGAAGTCAGCGAGATGCCGTCGAGAGGTACCGGGCAACTGCTTGGGCCCGGTTCGAAACGCCGAGCGCCCGCAGGATTTTTCGCACGTGCCACTTGACGGTGCTCTCGGTCAGGTAGAGCCGGGAGGCGATCTCGGCATTGCTGAGACCCTCGCCGACGAGAGCGAGGATCTCCGCCTGGCGCGGGCTGAGCAACTTGCCGAGGTCGCCGTCGCGAGACCGGCCGGGGGAGCCGTGCAGCTCGGCGGCGCGGCGGCCGAGGTCGCTGGCGGTCTGGTGGAGGACCTCGGCGGCGGCACGAAGCTCGGTCACGTCCTGGGCGGTTCCGGTGAGGCGAAGGGCGTTCCCCCCGGAGTCGGCGGTCAGCTCGGCCCGGCTGTGGAGACGGCGGACCCGCCCGTCGGGCCGGATGATCCGGTATTCGATGTCGAGGGGGGCGCCCGTATCTACCGCTCGTTGAATCTCCTCCTCGACCCGCTCGCGATCGGTGGGGTGGATGTAGTCCGTGTTGCTCGGCTCGTAGTGCCCGTCGAAGTCCTCGGGCTCGATCCCGTAGATCGCGTACAGCCCCTCCGAACAGGTGAGGCGGTTGCTGGGGATGTCCCACTCCCAGCTGCCCAGGCGAGCGATTCGCTCGGCCTCCGCCAGGCGGGTGCGGCTGCGTTCGACCTCCTCTTCGATCCGGCGGCGCTCGGTGATGTCGGTGACGAGGACGAAGATGCCCTTGACCTCTCCCTCGGCGACGTCGGGAATATAGGAGGCCTGCGTGTACCGGAGCTCTCCCGACGGGGTGCGGATCTCGCCGTCGAACAGCTGGCGCCGGCCGGCAAGGGCTCCTTCGACGTAGGGCAGGGTTTGCTCGTACAGCTCCTCCCCGAGTAGCTCGCGGATATGGGTGCCTCGCATTTCTCCGGGTGACTTGCCGAAGAATTCAATGTAGGCGTCGTTCGCCATGCGGTTTCGGAGGTCGCTGTCCCAGTACCCGACCAGGGCCGGCAGAGCGTTGAGCATCCCTTGAATGCCCGCGGTTGAATCCTCCGGTCTGGCCGATCCGTCGAAATTCCCCCTCGAAGCCATCGCCTAGATGATGGACTACTCCCAGGGCGGGCTCAACCCCCCCTGGGAAGGGTGGCCTCCGATCTACCCTGTCCCTGTGCCCGATCGAGGTGAACACCCGGCGACTCGCCCCATCCGTTGTCGGTCAGCCTTGCGGACGCGCACATCCCCCGCCGGGGCTAAGCGGTCGCGGCCGGTTACTGAACCCCTGCCAGTGGCCGGCCGCGCCGCCTCGGATTCGCTATTGAGGGCGGTGGAATCTCAGCTTCGGTCGATCTGACTAGCGCAAAGCGTTTGGACCCGTCAGACTCCCTGCGTACCAATGGCGCGCGGGAATGAGATCGACGTTGACCTGAGCGCACTGCTCCCCGGCGACCTGCCCGGCGGCCGGGACCTGGTCGAGGAAGGCAGGGCGATGGCCCGGGGCATCGAGCGCGCCCGCTCGGCCTACTGCGAGGAGAAGGGCGTCGGCTCCGAGCGGGAGTGGCGGGAAAAGGCGCGACAGGAGGGGATCGCGTGCACCTGCATGAACATCGGCCTCGCGACCTGGGCCGATACCCGCGAGGCCCTGGGGGAGATCTACGAAGACGCCCTCTCGCGTGGGGTGCGGCCCCCCGACCGCTTCAACCTGATCGCCGAGCGCCGCATGGGCCTGCCCAAAGACAAACGGGCCGAAGCCGCTCAGGAGACCGGGCCGGTGATGATGACCGAGCAGGACTGGTGGGAGCTGGCGCACACGGTGCCGATCGAGCCCGAGGCGGCTGACAACTCGATCGGCGGGCCGGGCTCGGTTGAAAACGCCCGCGACGCGCTGCAAGCGGGGGTTACCTCGATCGGCGTCCTCTCGCAGTACTCCTGGCGCTGGCCCTACTACGACGACGACGTCAACCAGACGGTGCAGGTGCTGCAGGCCGCCGGGATGCTGGCGGCTTTCAAAGACGAGGGCGTCGTCTTCGACTCCTACATGGAGGACGGCTATCCGGGTGTCTTCCACGACTACGCCAACTACGTCGGCTGGGCGATGGTCGAGCGCTACATCAGCGAAGAGCTGATCGGCGCCGCCTACTCGCCTTCCTGGGGCGGCCTCACCCAGAACCCGGTGATCAAGTCGGCGGTGACGCTCGCCCTCGACGCCGTCAACCCCGATCGCGTCCCGTTCCTCTACACCCAGGGGGACACGATCGGCAACACCCCCGACTTCGACGCCAACATGGCGGTGCTCAACACCGATCTCCTCTTCACCAAGATGGTCGACATGCGCTACCGGCTCGGCTCCGCGCCGATCGCCGTCCCGGTCACCGAGACCGAGCGGATCCCCACCTGGCAGGAGGTGGCGACGGTGCAGACGATCAGTCGCCGGCTCGACCACTACGTGCCGATCGTCGAGCGGGTCGTCGACTGGGCGCAGATCGAGGCGATGCGCGACGAGCTCGTCCGCGGCGGCAAGGCCTTCTTCGAGGCGGCGATCGGCGGTCTCGCTGGCGCCGGCATCGACACTCGCGACCCCGCCCAGCTCCTGCTGGTCCTCAAACGGCTCGGCTCCACTCGGTGTGAGGAGCTGTTCGGCGCCGGTGAGGTGACCCCTGAGCTTCCCCGCGGTCGCCGGCCGGTGCTGGAAACCGACCTGGTCAGGAGGACGATGGAAGAGCGCGAGCGCCTGTTGGCCGAGCTGCGGGGCCGGCGCGAGGAGGAGGCGATCCGGGGGATGAAGGTCCTCGTCACCTCGACCGACGTGCACGAGTTCGCCGAGTTCCTGATCGCTTCGACCCTGGCGGCGGTGGGGACCGAGGTGATCGACTTCGGCATCAACCGCGATCCGGAGGACATCGTCAAGGCGGTGATCGAGACCGCCGCCGACGCGGTGGTGATCACCACGCACAACGGGGTCGCCCGCTCCTTCGGGAAGCTGCTGATGGAGGAGCTGCGGGATGCCGGCGCCGGCGAGGTGCCGGTGTTCATGGGCGGGGTGCTGAACGAGGACGTCCGGGGCTCCGACATCCCGATCGACGTTCGCGGCGACCTCAATGCCACCGGGATCGAGACGCCGGGAACGATCGACCGCCTCGTCGATGCGCTGATCGAGCGCCGCGGCGTGCCCGCCTGAGGCGCCGGTGGGCGTCGTCGCGCTCGCCGACTTCGGCAGCACCTACACCAAGGTCCGCCTCGTAGATCCCGGGGAGGGGCGGTTGCTGGCAGGGGCGGAGGCGCCGACCACGATCGCCACCGATCTGATGGAGGGCTACGAGGCCGCGCTCGAGGCCGCCAGGCGCGCCGCGGGGCCGGCTGTTGCGATCGAGGAGCGGCTCGCCGTTTCCAGCGCCGGCGGTGGGCTCAAGGTGGCTGCCGTCGGGCTGGTCGAGGATCTGACCGCGGCGGCCGCTCGCCAGGCGGCGCTCAATTCGGGAGCGCGGGTCGAGGTCGTGCTGGCCGGGACTCTCGGGGATGAGCAGCTGGCGCGGCTGGAGGCGGCCCGGCCGGAGATCCTGCTCTTCGCCGGTGGCACCGACGGCGGACAGGCGGAGCTGGTCTTGGAGAACGCCCGCCGGCTCGGCGCGAGCAAATACGCCGGCAACGCCGTCGTCGCTTGCAATGCCGACGTGGCCGCGGAGGCGGCCGAGCTGCTGCGGGCGGGGGGCAACCGGGTCGAGGTTGCCGCGAACGTGATGCCGGCGCTGGGAAGGCTGGAGATCGAGCCGGTCCGGGAGGTGATCCTCCGCGTTTTCCTCGAGCACGTGATCGGCGGCAAGGGGCTGAGCGCGAGCGCCGGCTTTCAGCAGATGGTGAGGCTGCCGACTCCGGAGGCCGTGCTGGAGGCGACGCGCCTGCTCGGCGACGTGGTCGTGGTCGACATCGGTGGCGCCACCACCGACGTGCACTCGAACCGCACCCAAGAGGTGGAGATGCCGGGGGTCGAGGACCCACTGCTGCCGCCGCCGCTGACGCTGCGGACCGTCGAGGGGGACCTCGGGATGCGCTTCGGCGCGGCGGGGGTTCTGACGGTCGACGGTCGCTGGATCGAAGCTGAGGCTCCTCCGGGGGGGGAGGCGATTCGACAAGCTGTCTCGCGCCGGGGACGGGACCCGGAGTGGCTGCCAGAGGGAGAGGACGAGCTGCGTTTTGACGCGATCCTGGCGACCGGCTGCGCCACTCACGCCCTCACCCGGCACTGCGGGACGATGCTGCTGACGCCCGGCCGCAACGGGCCGCCGACGCTGGTGCGGAGCGGTCCCGATTTGCGGGAGACGAGGCTGGTCTTGGGTACTGGCGGGGTATTTGCCCATCGCGGCGACGGCGAGACGATCTTGCGCGAGGCTCTGGCGAGGCGAGGGCAGCGCTCGCTGGCCCCCGCCGACCCGGCCTTCGCGGTTGACTCGAACTACATGCTCGCGAGCGCCGGCCTGCTCGCGATCGAGGACCGCGAGGGGGCGGAACGCCTGCTTCGCCGCGAGCTCGGCCTCGGCGCCGAGTAGACAGGGCGACCAATAACGCTCTCGCCCCGGCCTGCCGGTCGTCGGCTGGATGCCGCATGATTCCGCCTCAGGGGAACTGGGAGAGAATGTTCAAGCGCCGTCAAATGGGTGAGATCACGCGACTCTTCTACGCGGGGGATGTCCATGGCTCGCGGGTCTGCTGGAAGAAGTTCGTCAACGCCGCCAGCCACTACCCGGCGGACGCGCTGGTGATGGGCGGGGACCTGACCGGGAAGGCGCTGGTGCCGATCGTCCGGGAAGGCGACGGCTCCTACTGCGCCCGTGTGATCGGCGAGCTGCGAACTGCTCGCACCGCGGAGGAGCTGGACGAGATGCAGCGGGCGATCTCCACCAACGGGATGTACCCGGTGATCCTCGAGCGCGACGAGGCCGCTGCCCTGGAGGGGGACTCGGCCCGTCTGGAGGAGGCTTTCGAGAAGGCGCTGCTCGACGAGCTGAGGCTGTGGGTCGAGTTCGCCGACGAGCGCCTCGGGGGCACGGACACCCGCGCTTACGTGATTCCCGGCAACGACGACCCCTGGGAGATCGATGCGGTGCTGGCGACCGGCAGCAGCGTGGTCGCCTGTGATGAGAGCGTGGAGAGCATCGGTCCCCATGAGATGGCTTCCCTGGGCTACTCGAATCGCACCCCCTGGCAGACGCCACGGGAGCTCGACGAGGAGGAGATCTACTCGCGCCTGAAACGATTGGTCGGCCAGTTCGAGAAGCCGAGCCAGGCGATCCTCAACGTCCACGTGCCGCCCTACGAGAGCAGTCTCGACACCGCTTTCGAGGTGGACGAGGACCTGCGGTACGTGATGAAGGGCGGCCGTCCCCATGAGGTGGCGACCGGGAGCTCGGCGGTACGCCAGATCATCGAGGAGACGCAGCCTTTGCTGAGCCTGCACGGTCACATCCACGAGAGCAGGGGAGTGACGACGATCGGGCGGACGGTGGCAATCAACCCCGGGTCCGATTACGGCAGCGGCCACCTGGATGGCTGCCTGGTGCACCTGGCGCCGGATCGTGTTGTCAACCATTACCTGGTGTCGGGCTAGAGATGGCCGATCCGCAGCGAATCTACGCGCGAAAAGCCACCGGTCTGGTGCGGGAAGTCTCCCCGTTCTCGACCTTCGTCTTCAACATGGCGGGGCAGCCGACCGCGGTCTTCCTCGCGATCGCGGTCTTCCTCCTGTTGGGGGCCTTTCCCGGCGGTTCGATCTGGCTCGGCTTCGCGATGGCCCTGGCGGTCGCGATCGCGATCTGCGTCGCCTACGGCCTCTTCACCTCGGCTATCCCCCGCAGCGGCGGCGATTACGTCCTCGTCGGCCGCGTCACCCACCCCGTAATCGGGTTGGTCTCGTCCTTCTTCTGGATGTCGGGTGTGATCCTCTCAGTCGCCTTCATCGCGCTCGCCTTCGTCACCGTCGGGCTCGGGCCGTCGCTCACCGCGGTCGGTCTCGTCAGCGGCCACGACTCGCTCGTCACCGCGGGCAACGACCTTGCCACCAGCAAGGGCTGGCAGTTCGGGATCGGGACCCTTCTGATCCTCGTCTCGGCGGGGCTCCTGGCCGGTGGCTGGCGCTGGACGACGCGGATCATGAATGGCTTCTGGGTGCTGATGATGCTGGGCCTCGCCACCGTGTTCCTCGTCCTCCTCTTCAAGTCCCAGCAGGGCTTCGTCAACAGCTTCAACCAGTTCGCCGGGCCGATCACGGGCGAACCGGACACCTACGACTCGATCATCGGCAGTGCCCACAAAGAAGGGATCGACACCAGCCCGGCCTTCAGCATGGACAACACCTGGCCGGTCTGGGCCTCGATCTGCAGTCTCTCGATCTTCAGCTGGCTCTCGATCTACATCTCGGGCGAGGTGAGGCGTGCGAGGGACACGACCCAGATGAAGATGATGAGCCTGGCGACCTTCGTTCACATCGGGATCGCGGTCGTCCTCTCGGTCCTCTTCTTCAGCCGGTTCGGCCACGACTTCTTCTACGCGGTCAACGCGCTCGGCGAAGAAAGCTACCCATTTGCGGTGGGCCCCTTCTACACCTTTCTGACCTCGATCGCGGGGAACAGCACGCTGCTCGCCTGGTGGCTTCTGGTCACCTTTGCGGCCTCTTTTCCGCTGTTGATGATCCCCAACCTGACGATCCCGGTCCGTACCCTCTTCGCCTGGGCTCTCGACGGCATCCTGCCCTCGCGGTTCGCGCGGGTCTCGCCGCGAACCCATGCCCCGAACTACGCGATCGGCCTCACCGTCGCCCTCAGCATCCTCATCCTTGGGTGGGCGGTCACCAATGACGAGGGCTTCTTCGACGTTCTGGTTGAGGCCTTCGTCCTGCAACTGGTGACGATGACCCTGCTCGGGATCTCGGCGGTGCTGCTGCCCTATCGCCGGCCCGAGGTGTGGCGCGCTTCGGCGACGACCAAGCGCTTCCTGGGGATCCCGGTCGTCGCCCTGGCGGGTGGGCTGACGGCGGTCCTCCTGATCGGGATCTTCTACGTCTATATGCGGTATCCCGACCTCGCGATCGACAAGGGTCAGTTCTTCCGGCACTGCGCCTACATCCTCGTCGCTGCTCTGCTGACGTTCTTCATCGCCCGCGCCGCCCGTTCGCGTCAGGGTGTGGACGTCGAGAAGCTGGCGGCGGAGATCCCACCGGAGTAGTGACTGGAGGCGACATGGAACCGCTCCTGGATCCCGTTGCCGAGGGAAAGCGCATAGCGCAGGCAGCCGCCGCGCGCGGTCTCCCGATGCGCGTGATAGGCGGCGTCGCCGTTGCGCTCCTCTGTCCGAGCAGCCAACAACCCCCGCTGCGGAGGGAGTACGCCGACATCGATTTCACCACCACCGGTGCCGCCAAGGATGGTGTTGCCGAGCTGATGGAGGGACTTGGCTACGCCGGGGACAGGGAGTTCAACATGCTGCATGGTCATCGCCGCCTCTATTTCTGGGATGAGGTCAACCAGCGCCAGGTGGACGTTTTCATCGACGAGGCGAACCTCTGCCACCGGATCGATCTCAAGCGGCGGATCGAGGCTGTGCCGCTGACGGTCTCGCTCGCCGACCTGATGGTGTTGAAGCTGCAGGTGGTGGAGACCAACGAGAAGGACTACCTCGACATCTGCGCGATCTTCGCCGATCACGACCTGAGCGCCGACGACAGCGGCGTCAATTCCGCCTATATCGCCGAACTGACGGCATCGGACTGGGGTCTCTGGCGAACTCTGGGGATGGTCGCTGAGCGCAGCGAACAGTTCGCACTCTCGCTCCCCGAGTTCCCTGCTCGGCAGGTCGTTGCCGACCGACTCCGGCGCCTACGGGTGGAACTGGACACGGTCCCCAAGACGCGCGTATGGAAGATCCGGGCGCGAGTAGGAGACAGGAAGCGATGGTATGAGCTCCCCGAGGAAGTCCACTAGGGATGGTTGTTCTACACACTTTGGATAGTCTCATTTGTGTGAAGGGGCTGACCATTCGCCTCGGGAGAGGCCAAAGTTGACTCGGCCACGGCGTGGAGAGCCCCGTGCGAGGACCAAGATCCTCGAGGCGAGCCGGAAGCTTTTCGCCCGCCGGGGTTTCTCCGAGACCTCGATGGGAGACATTGCCCGCAGCGCGCAGGTTGCGCGAGCGACCGTCTACAACAACTTCGACGACAAGCAGGACATCCTCGCGGCGATCATCAAGGAGTACATGACCGGCTACGCGATGATCGCCCAGCGTCTCCGGGAAAATGCCCGCTCAGGGGAAACTTCTTTTGACTTGATTCAGGAGATGGTTCGGGAAGCGCTGAGCTGGCGAGTCAAGAACGCCGACTTGAGGCCGATCGTCGCCGTCGCCAAGAACCTGCGCGGCAGTGGGTGGGAGGAGGCGGACAAAGCTGCTGACGATGCCCTGCTCGGTTGGATCGTCGATGTTCATGCTGCGGACGCGGACGCCGGTCTGATCCGGGAGGACATCGACATCGAGTTCGCCGTCCGCGCGGCCTTCGCGATGATCGAGTCGGTGCTCTCCACGTTCGATGTCTCCTCCAGTGAGGAGGAAATCAACAAGGCGGCCCACCAGCTCGCGCTGATGCATTGGTACTCGATCTGCTCGGTGCCGCCGAAAGATGCGCCACGTAGTCCGCTTGGCCGTAAGCCATCTCGCTAGGCGTAGACATGCTGTCCAAAAGCAGTAGCCTGATAGGTCAATATGGCGCGTCTGGATCATGTCGCGGGGGATCTGGCGCACCTGATCCACCCACTCACCGACCATTCTCAGTTGCCCGAGACCGGGCCCCTGGTGATCGTGCGGGGGGAGGGGTGCGAGCTGATCGCCCACGACGGTCATCGGCTTATCGACGGCTTCGCCGGTCTCTGGACGGTCAACCTCGGTCACGGCCGGCAGGACCTGATCGACGCCGCCACCGAGCAGATGCGGCGGCTGCCCTACGCGGCGACCTTCGGCGGCGTCTCCTCGCCGCCGGCGATCGAACTGGCGGAGCGGATCGTCGGCCTCGCGCCGCCGGGTCTCAGTGGGGTCTTCTTCGTCAGCGGGGGAAGCGAAGCGAACGAGACCGCGATCAAGCTCGCCCGGCGCCACTGGGTCACCCGCGATCGGCCGCAGAAGTCGATAGTGCTCGTCCACGACCGCAGCTACCACGGTTTGTCAGGGGTGACCACGACGGCGACCCGCCTGGATCCCTACCACGGTGAATTCGGCGCCGAAGCCCCCGACGTCGTCGAGATCCCCGCTCCTTATACCTACCGTTGTTCAGCCGGGGTTCCCTGTGAGCCCGCGAGTTGCCCGGTCTGCCAGGGAGTCGCGCTGGAGGGGAGAATCGAAGCGCTGGGGGCCGAGCGGATTGCGGCGGTAATGGTCGAGCCGGTCTTCGGCTCCGGAGGGGTGATCGTGCCGCCCCGCGGTTATCTGAGGCGGCTGCGGGAGGTCTGCGATCGCCACGAAGTGCTGTTGATCGCCGACGAGGTGATCACGGGGTTTGGCCGAACCGGCGCCTGGTTCGGCTGCGATCACGAGGAGGTCTCGCCCGATCTGATCACCTTCGCCAAGGGGGTCAGCAGTGGCTACGTCCCCCTCGGTGGGGTGATCGTCAGCGACGAGCTCTGGGACGAGCTCCGCGACCCGAGCCGGCGTCCCGGTTACCTCATGCACGGCTTTACGCATTCGGGTCATCCGGTCGCCTGTGCCGTCGGGTTGGCCAGCATCGACGCGATCGAGCGCGAAGGGTTGCTGGCGCGGGTCGAGGAGGCGAGTGGGACGCTGGCCGCGCTGGTGGCGCCGTTGCGGGACCACCCCGAAGTCGGAGAGGTGAGGCATGCCGGCCTGATGGCCGGGATCGAGCTGGTCGCCGACAAGGAGACCCGCGAGCGCTTCCCGGCCGCGGCTGCGCGCGGCCGCCGCGTCGCCGCCGAGGCCCGCGAGCGGGGCCTGCTGACCCGCGGCCTCCTCGATGACATCCTCTGCCTGACGCCCCCGTTCACGATCTCGGATGAGATGATGGCGCGGAGCGTCGCGATCCTGACCGAAAGCATCGAAGCGAGCGCCGGGCGCGCCGCCGCCGAGCGATGAGCGACGCGCCTCTACTACCGGACGGGACCCGTCTCTTCCTCGGTGACGGCGGGCTCGAGACGACGATGATCTTCGAACGCGGCCTCGACCTGCCCTGCTTCGCGTCCTTCACCCTCCTCGACAGGCCCGAGGGGGTCGAGGCGCTGGGCGACTACTACCGCGGCTATATCGAGATCGCCCGGCGCAACGGCACCGGCTTCACCCTCGACACCCCGACCTGGCGGGCCAGCTCCGACTGGGGCGAGCAGCTCGGCTACTCGGCCGCCGCGCTGGCCGAGGTGAACCGCCGGGCAGTGGGGATGGCGGCGGAGATCCGGGCCGCGGAGGAGACGACCGGGGATCGCCCGGGCAGCGGCAGCGGCGGGCGTGCCGTCGGTGATCTCCTTCACGCTCGAGACCGACGGCCGCCTGCCGAGCGGCGAGCCGCTCGAAGAGGCAATCGAACGGGTCGACGCCGAGAGCGGCGGTTCCCCCATCTACTTCATGATCAACTGCGCGCACCCCAGCCACTCGCCTCGATGCTCGAGGCGCCTGGTGAGTGGAAGCGCCGGATCGGCGGGATCCGCGCCAACGCCTCACGCCGCAGCCACGAGGAACTGGACGAAGCCACCGAGCTCGATTCCGGCGACCCGATGGAGCTTGCCGGCGAATACCTGGACTTGAAGCGGGCCCTGCCGGGGGTGCGAGTCGTGGGCTGGTGCTGCGGCACCGGCACCCGGCACATCGCCGGCATCTGCGAGCGCTGGCTCGCAGATGCCGGATCGGACCGGTAGCCCGGTCTACGGCAGGTACTTTTCCGCCTGTTCCTTGGCTTCTTCGATGCCCTTTTCAGCCTGCTGCTTGCCTTCTTCCAGCTTGCTTTCGGCTTCCTTCTGGGCTTCTTCGAGCTTCTTCGAGGTCTTGCCGTCGACGCCCTTTTCGATTTCCTTCTGGGCTTCCTTCAGCCCCTCCTTCGTCGTTTCGATGCCTTCGTTTACGGCGTCTTCCGCCTTCTCCGTGCCCTCTTCGATCTGCGTTTCGGCGTTGTCCTGAGCGGTGCTGGTGTCGCTGTCGCTCCCGCAGCCGGACCAGACGACGCCGCCGGCAGCGATTGCGAGCACGGCGAACAGTGAATAGGTGGCGCGCAGCTTGCTGTTCATTTCATGCTCCTGATCGGTTGCGAGTTAACTTGGTGCGCCAGTGAATCAGACCGAGCCGGACAAGTTCGAATCCCTCGTCGCCGACGCCATCGATGGCCTGCCGGAGGAATTCCAGCGCCTGCTCGAGAGGGTCCCTGTCGTCATCTCCGACCTCGGCTTCGAGCGCCACGCCTACGGTGAGTATTTCGGCGACGGAATCGCGGCCGAACGCTACGAAGACCGGATCGTGATCTACCGCGACACGCTCGAACGGGACTTCGGCCATGACCCGGTGCTCCTCGCCCGCCAGGTGGAGCAGACGCTTCGGCACGAGCTGGCCCACCACCTCGGCTGGGACGAGGGTGGCGTCGGCGGCCTCGGACTCTGAGGACCTAACGGACCGAGCAGCTGCGAACCAGGGTCGTGCGGATCTCTTGGTGACCCTCGAAGCGGAACCTGCCGCGGGCGAAGGGGAAGATGCCGAGGTTGAGCCCGGCGGGGGCGCTGCAGGCGGCGGAGACGTAGCTGCGGCGCTTGCCGGCGAAGGAGTAGCGGCGGCCGATCGTCAGTGCGATCTGGGTGACCGAGACGACGCCGCCGATCCGCGGGATCCGTGCCCGCAGGACGGTTCCGAACTGGCCCTGCTTCGGCTCGCCGATCGTCAGCGGTACGACCAGCGTGAAGCGCACCGGCGCCGCGGCGAAGAGGTGGAGCATCAGCGCTTCCCTTCCACCTCGGCGGCTGTGAAAGGCGAGGATCCTGCCCTCGGCGACCACGCCTTGGCCGAGATCCACATCGGCGCGGAAGCTGCCGCGACCGACGAGGGCGGGCCGGCAGCGGGCGAGGGCGGTCTGGGTGTCGGTCGACTGCAGGGCGGCGGAGGTGCAGACCGGGAGCCCGGTCCCGGAGAGGATGCCGTTGCGGTGGATTTCCAGTTCCAGCCACCGCAGCGACGGTGGGTGGCTGCCATCGGTGGTGGCGATCCGGCCCTCGATCTCGACCTCGACCGGAGCCGGCTCGGTGCGCGGCAGCGTGTGCGGGACGAAGTCGGCGTTGAAGCTGACCCGCAGGTTTTCCCGCTGCTCGACCTCAGCCTGCGACGCGGCCCCGAAGGCGAGCGAAACGATGGCGATCAAGAGAGGGATGACGGCGCGCAGACGCATGTCTAGGGTCGAGTCTAGGTGGGTGGGCCGGCGGCTAGGGTTGGGCAATGGTTGAGTCGCGCTGGACGGATCTCGCCGCCGGCGACGAGTTCGCCGGCTACCGGATCGAGAGCCGACTCGGGCGCGGTGGGATGGGGATTCTCTACCTGGCGCTGGAGCCCGGTCTGGAGCGGCGGGTGGCGCTGAAGTTGATTGCGCCGGAGGCTGCGGCCGAAGGGGTCTTCGCCCGGCGGTTCGCCGAGGAGTCGCGGATCGCCGCCTCGATCGAGCACCCCAACGTCGTCCCGATCTACGCGGCCGGCGAAGCCGACGGCGTGCCGTGGATCGCGATGCGCTACGTGCCGGGCTCCGACCTCGGCCGCTCGATCGCCCGCGAGGGCCGCCTCGATCCGGCGCGAGCGGTGGCGCTGATCGCCCAGCTCGGCAACGGGCTCGACGCGATCCACGCCGCCGGCTTGATCCACCGCGATGTCAAGCCCGCCAACGTCCTGCTCAGCGGCGATGCCGGTTCCGAGCATGCCTACATCACCGACTTCGGAGTCGCCCGCAACGTCGCCACCCAGTCCGGCCTGACCCAGACCGGCCGCTTCGTCGGCACGCTCGACTACGTCGCACCGGAGCAGATCTCGGGTGAGCCGATCGACGCCAGGGCCGACGTCTACGCGCTCGGCTGCCTGTTCTTCAAGCTGCTGACGGGCGAGGTGCCGTTCCCCCGCGAGGGCGAGGCGGCCCGGCTCTACGCTCACCTCAACGACCCGCCGCCGGCGCCGTCCCTCTACGTGCCCTCGGTGTCGATGGCCCTCGATGACGTGGTGGTCAGGGCGATGTCGAAGTCGCCCGATGACCGCTACCCCTCCGCCGGCGATCTCGGCCGGGCAGCGCAGGCCGCGCTCAGCGGCACCACGGTCTCGATTCCAGAGCGCACCGTCGCCACCGGCGAGGCGGCGACCCGCGAGCGCGAGGCGCCGACCGCGAAGCTGGCCGAGGAACCAGAACCGCCATCGCGGAGCAATCGCCGTCTCATCGCCGGCGGCCTGCTGGCGCTGATCGCCGTTGGGGCGGCGGTCTCCCTGCTTGCTTCCATCGGCGGGGGCGGGGGAGAGGGAGCGACCGGCGAGACGTCGACTCCTACGACGAGCAAAGAATCAAGGAAGCCGAAGCCGAAGCCGCAGACCCTGACCGAGGCGCAGCTGATCAAGCGTGGCGACGAAATCTGCGTCGGCAGCCGCGCGAAGTACAAACGGGTGCGCGATCCGGCGCTCGAGGAAGTTCCGGACGTTGCTTACTCGAAGCAACTGGTCGCCAACTCGACCGAGGCCGTTCGCGAGTTCAACCAGCTGGTGCCTCCGCCGTCGCTGGAGCGGGTGTATGGGAGCTTCGTCGCCTCCCAGGAACAGGTCAAGCAGTGGGACATCGACGCGATGAAAGCGGCGGAAGAAGAAGACGAAGCCGCCTACCTGGAGGCCCGGGAAGACCGCAACGTCACCGAGGACGATCGCCAGGCGCTGGCCGAAGCGGTGGGATTCAAGGAGTGCGCCGGTAGCGACCTGTAAGCGGCGCTAGCCCGAGTCGTCTTTGCGGTCGCCGGGATGGGTGACGCGTTCGGCTCGCTGGCGCACTTCTTCGCTCGCTTCGCGGGTCGCCGCGAAGGCCTCCTCTTTCGCCGCCGCCAGGCCCTCGCTCGGCTTGCCGCCGATGACGTCCCGGAAGGCGTTCTTGAAGCGCTCGGTGCGGCGGCCGGGAGGGAAGCGATCTCCGGCGCGCTTTTGTTTATTCGGATGCCGCTCGCCGTAGCGCCGCCGCGCCCAGGCGGAGCTCGGCTTGCCGAGGCGGCAGGCGCCGTAGAGGGCGACGGGGAAGACGAAGAAGCCGATCGTGCCATGCAGGATCCGGCCCTTGGCGAAGCAGGTTGCCACCAGGAGGAAGACGACCAGAGCGCTGACCGAGGTGCCGAGGATCGACTCGATCGAGCCGTCTTCGATCGTGAACGGCGTGAAGCCGAGGAGGGCCAGCATCATCACCACGGCGGCGATCACCGTCGCGTCGATCGAGCTGCGCCCCTCCTTCGCCCAGTAGACGTCGTCGAGGTAGACCCAGAGCGCGAACTCGTCGATCGTCAGGCCCGCCCCGACCCCGAAGGCGAAGGCGCAGATCTCGGTCCAGGGGCTGTTGCCGAAGGCGGCGAAGCCGCCGGCGCCGGCGACCATCATCGTCACGATCCCGAAGACCAGGTGGTGGAGGTGGACGCCGCTGTCGCTGACGATGCTGCCCGGCCACCAGGGAACCCTGGGGCTGCGCATCAGCCGCGTGCTCATGCGGATGAAGCCGAAGGAGAGCAGGAAGCCGATCAGGACCAGGTAGAGGCCCTGCAGCTCATGCTCGGCGATCCGGTCCCAGAACTCGGTGAAGACCGTGGCGGCGATCATGCGGGAGCCGGGGCGGCGTGCAGGGGCGTCGCCGACCCCTCCTTGGCGGTCAGCCGGTTGACGGTGAGGAGGACGGCGGCGACGGCGAAGACCGGGGCGAGGGCCGCGTCGGCCAGCGACTCGGCCAGCCAGGTGGCGATGAAGGTGTGGCCGAGGAGGTCGTGGACGAGCGCGGCGAGGCCGCTGCCGATCGCGTCGCCGGCTATCTCGATCGGTGCCAGGACCCAGAAGACGAGCCAGAAGTCGCCGCGGACCAGGTGCAGGCTTCGCCGCAGCGCGCCGCCGGCGCTGCAGCCCTCGAGCTCGACCAGTGGCCCCGCGAGGGCGAGCCAGACGAAGGCGAGGATGCCGGGGACGATCCCGAGTATCAGCCCCACCGCGACGATCGCGACGAAGGCGAGGTCGACCGCGATCAGCCGGCCGTACTCGAGGCGCCTGGCGATCTCGCGCAGCGGCGGCGGGTTCTCGCCGTGGGGGTGGGTGAGGGAGATCGCGATCGCGCCGCTGAAGAAGACCTCGCCGATCAGCCCCGTCGCCGTCACCACCCCGACCGCGAGCGCGAAGGCCGCCAGCTTGATCCCGCTGGTGACGTCCAGCGAGTCGAGCTCGACGTCCATGGTCAGCGCGTTGAGCAGGCCGAGAGGAACGAAGACGATTACGGCGAGGAGCAGGATCGAAGACGCCCAGCCCCAGTAGGTGCGCCAGATCTGCCGGTAGGTGGCGGCCAGCCGGCGGAGGAAGCTCACGGCCGGTGACGGCGGCCCGCCGGCTGCCGCCCGCGGGCCTCGAGCCGGGACTGGCTCGACTCTCCGGCGGGAACACGCTTCAGGTTGCCGAGCTCGGGGACCAGTATCTCTTCGGCGCAGCGGCGATGCCAGTGGTGATGGTCGGTCCCTCCGAGCCGGCGGACGAACTGGACCACGGTGTGTTCCTCGCCGACGGGGATGTCGCCGTGGCAGCCGGGGCAGTGGTAGAGCTTGCGGGCGATGCCGCGGATCAGCCAGGTCTCGTCGCCCTCTTCGTTGATCCCGACGAGGCTCCAGCGTTTGCTCGGCTGACCCTCGAACTCGCTCACTTCGACCGCCTCGACATCCAGGCGAAGCCGGCGGCCATCGCGACGTTGGCGACGCCGGCGAGCTGGAGGCCGAGCTTGGCGCCGGGCCGGCTCACGGCCGGCGAGGCTGACCAGAGGGCGTCGGTGGCGATCTCCGTTCCCCGCAGCCAGGCGAGCGATTGCCAGTCCGCCGCAGAGCCGCGACGGTCGGCGACCAGGTGGGCGGCGGCGAAGGTGAGCCAGATCGGGCCGCAGCGGCGAAACAGGTGCTCGGCGTCCGGGGAAGGGTGGTCGTGGCCGAGGACCTTGAGGGTCGCGGAGGGGGCGGCGATCGCGGCGCTGCCGAGGAGCAGATCGAAGGCGATCATGTTGCGGTTGGTGAGGCGCAGGGCCTGTTCGAGGGTCATCGTTCGACAAATCCAACCAGAACCTGGAAGGGAAAGGGTCAGCTTCGGCGAAATGGACCGCCGTGACCAAGACCGCAACGAAGTCCCCCCAACTCAAAAGCCTTTCCGACTACATCCAGGAGCGCTTCGACGAGTTCTCGCGCTCCCAGAAGGACGTCGCCCGCTACATCGTCGACCATCTCGACGAGGCAGCCTTCCTCACCGCCGAGGAGCTGGCCCGGAGAGCGAGCACCTCGTCATCGACGGTCGTGCGCTTCTCCCAGGCCCTCGGCTTCGAGGGTTACCCGGAGCTGCAGCAGTCGGCGATCGAGGAGTACCGCGCGACGATCGCCGGCAACGGCGCCGGCGGCGGGGCCCTCTTTTCCTTCGACCACTCCGAGCTGGAGGGTTCGCTGAGCGCGGACTACGCCAACCTCGAGGAAACCGCCCGCAAGCTGAGCACCGAGCAGGTCCAGGCTGCGGTCGCGGCCCTCGCCGAAGCGCAGCGCATCGTCATCGTCGGCGTCGACCAGATGGCCTTCTTCGCCAGCTACCTGCGTCACACCCTCAGCCTGCTGGACATCCGGGCCGAGATCGTCGCCAGCACCGGCGGCGAGTCGCTCCAGCGCCTCGGCCGGATCGACGAGAGCACGCTCGTGATCACCCTTTCCGCCGGCCGCACCCACCCCCTGCTGCTGCGGGCGATGAAGCTGGCTCTGCACCGCGGTGCTCGCACCCTGGCGATCTCCGACGCAACCATGTCGGAGGTAGGGGAGCACGCCGAGCTGACGCTCTACTTCTCCTCCAACAGCCCCAGCTTCACTCGTTCGCACACGGCGCTGATGGCCCTCGTCCAGGGGCTGGCCCACGGCCTCTACGCCCGTGACGAAGCCGCTCACAAAGACCGCATTCGCGCGTACAAACTGAAGTAACGACGTCTGCCGCAGAGGCGCAGCCGATGGGAGCGTCCGGTAGGTAATCTGGACGCGATGACTGAGCGCGCTACGTTTCGACTGAAGACCGGCCTCGCCGAGATGTTGAAAGGCGGGGTGATCATGGACGTGGTCACCCCCGAGGAGGCGAAGCTCGCCGAGGAGGCCGGCGCCTGCGCGGTGATGGCCCTGGAGCGGGTCCCGTCCGACATCCGCCGCGACGGCGGCGTCGCCCGCATGTCTGACCCGGCGATGATCAAAGGCATCCAGGAGGCGGTCTCGATCCCGGTGATGGCGAAGGCCCGGATCGGCCACTTCGCCGAGGCCCAAATCCTGCAGGCGCTGGAGGTCGACTACATCGACGAGTCGGAGGTGCTCACCCCGGCCGACGAGCGCAACCACATCGAGAAGCTCTCCTTCGAGGTGCCGTTCGTCTGCGGTGCCACCAATCTCGGCGAGGCGCTGCGGCGGCTCGGCGAGGGGGCGGCGATGATCCGCTCCAAGGGCGAGGCAGGCACCGGCAACGTCGTCGAGGCGGTTCGCCACATGCGCGAGATCACCTCCGGCATCAAGCGCCTTGCGCAGCTTCCCTCCGAGGAACTCCCGGCGGCCGCGAAAGAGCACCAGGCGCCGCTGGAAGTCGTCCAGGAGGTGGCCGCTGCTGGTCGCCTGCCGGTACCGCTGTTCTGCGCCGGCGGCATCGCGACGCCGGCCGACGCGGCGCTGATGATGCAGCTCGGGGCCGAGGGCAATTTCGTCGGCTCGGGCATCTTCAAGAGCGCCGACCCGGAGCGGCGGGCGCGGGCGATCGTCGAGGCGACCACCCACTTCAACGAGCCCGAGCGCGTCGCCGCGGCCTCGATCGGGCTTGGCGAGGCGATGCCGGGCCTGGAGATCGCCGGTATCGCGGCAGAGGACGCCCTGCTGCAGAACCGCGGAGCGTAGGTGGCTGATCTGAAGGTCGGCGTCCTCGCACTGCAGGGAGGCTTCGAAGCCCACGCCGGGACCCTGCGCCAGCTCGGAGCCGAGCCGCGCGAGGTTCGCACCGCGGAGGAGATGGAGGGTCTCGACGCCCTGGTGGTCCCCGGTGGAGAGAGCACGACGATCGGCAAGATGATTGCCTCGGCTGACCTGGAGCCGGCGCTGCGCGCCCACCACGATGCCGGAAGGCCCATTCTTGGCACCTGCGCCGGGATGATCGTTTGCGACGCCGACCACCTCGGCTTGATCGACGCCGAGACGAAGCGGAACGCATTCGGGCGCCAGCTGCAGAGCTTCGAGGCCGATCTCGAGGTGGCGGGCATTGGCGACGAGCCCCTGCGCGCGGTCTTCATCCGTGCGCCCTGGGTCGAGCGCTGGGGGGCGGAGGTGGAGGTGCTCGCCTCCTACGACGGGCACCCGGTCGCGATCCGGGAAGGGAGCGTGCTGGCCTGCGCCTTCCACCCGGAGTTGACCGACGACCCGCGTTTCCACGCGATCTTCATGGCGATGACTACTGCCGCCCGCGAGCGAGCGGGGGAGGAGGCGACGAGATGAGCGGTGGCGATCCTAGGGTCCAGAACCTGGCGAAGATCCTGGTCGGGTACTCGACCCGGGTGAAGGAGGACGACGTCGTCTCGATCGACGGCGAGAGCGCGGCGGCGCCGCTGTTGCTGGCGGTCTACGAGGAGGTGCTGAAGGCCGGCGGGCACCCGGTTCTCAACGTGGCCTTGGAGGGGCAGATCGCCTCCTACTTCAAGAACGCTTCCGACAAGCAGCTGGAATGGATCTCGCCTTTCGCCGAGTGGATGGTCGACCACGCCGACGTGCGGATCGCGATCGGCGCCAGCACCAACACCCGTGAGCTCTCGGGTGTGCCGCCGGAGCGCCAAACCCTGCGCCAGTCGGTCACCGGCGACCTGATGACCAGGGCGATGAAGCGGAGCGCCGAAGGGTCCTTCCGCTGGTGCTACACGCTCTTCCCGACCAGCGCCTATGCCTCGGAGGCGGAGATGAGCCTCGCCGACTACGAAGACTTCTACTACGGCGCCTGTTTGGCGACCGACCCCGAGCCGCTCACGGCCTGGAAGCGCGCCTCGGAGGAAACGACCCGCCTGGCGGACTGGATCGAGGGCCACGAGGAGGTGCGGGTGACCGCTCCCGGCACCGACATCAAGCTGGGAATCGCCGGCCGCAAGTTCATCCCCTGCATCGGTGACAACAACATGCCCGACGGCGAGTTCTTCACCGGCCCGGTCGAGGACTCGGTCGAGGGCGAAGTCAGCTTTCACCTGCCGGCGGTGATCGGTGGCCGCGAGGTCGCCGGCGTCCGCCTTCGCTTCGAGGCCGGCCGGGTCGTCGACGCCTCGGCCGAGCGCGGCGAGGAGTACCTGCTGAAGCTGCTCGACACCGACGAGGGCGCCCGCACCCTGGGCGAGCTCGGGATCGGCACCAACTACGGAATCGCCAATGGGACCCGCGAGGTCCTGCTCGACGAGAAGATCGGCGGCACCGTCCACATGGCGGTCGGCAGCAGCTACCCGGAGTCGGGGGGCGAGAACGAGTCCGCCGTCCACACCGACCTGGTCTGCGACCTCCGTCTCGGCGGCAAGCTGGAAGTCGACGGCGTCGTGATGCAGGAAGACGGGAAGTTCGTGGTTTAGCTGCTCAGGTCTGGGTGAGGATCGTGATCACGATCCCGAGGAACCCGACCACGAAGGTCGCGAACATCCCCCCGAATAGCCGATACATCGTCTGATTCAGAATCGCGTTCTGAGCGGCCATCTCCATACGCACCGCCCGAAATTCTTCCCGCATCTCTTTGAACCCGGCTTCCATCCGCCGGTCCAGGCTCTCGACTCTCGCGTTCAGGTCGTCGAGTCTCTCGTCGGTCCACGCTTCTCTCGCCATCACGGCCATGATGCCAGGCTACAGGGCAACATGCAACGTGTTGTGCGCGAAACGTAAAAGTTTCGCAACAGCATTGCTACTGGTCTGGCAACGGCGAGCCGGCGAGGAGGAAGAACCAGAGAGTGAGGGCCAGCGCGGCCAGCATCACCGAGGCCATCAACACCGCCTCGACCACGGTCACCGAGTTGGCCACGGGGCTGGTGTCGCGCATGCTTTTCAGCCAGGTCGGGCGGATCGGCGCCAGGCGGTTGGTGCCGGTGATGCGGACATAGAGGTTGTTGAGGCGGCCGATCAGCCAGGCGACGATCAGGATCGAGATGACGATGCCGACGGCGACGACCGCATAGGGGCCGCCGCTGGGGAACTGGGTCTCGGAGACCTTGGAGCCGATGTATACCCAGCTCAGCGGGATCGCCGTCCACAGCGAGAACGCCGCCAGCAGCATGGCGACGAAGACGAGGCCGGCGGCGAGGGCCCGTCCCGCCCCGTGGGTTCTCTCCTGCGTGCCCATGGCGACCTCATAGAATGGCAGGCCATGTCCGGGCACTCCAAGTGGCACTCGATCAAACACAAGAAGGGCGCCGCCGATGCCAAACGCGGCAAGCTCTTCAGCAAGCTGGCGCGGGCGGTGACCGTCGCCGCCCGTGACGGGGGTGGCGACCCGACCGGTAACCCGACCCTGGCGACGGCGATCCAGAAGGCCAAAGACGCCTCGATGCCCAAGGACAAGATCCAGAAAGCGATCGACGTCGGCACCGGGGCGGGATCGGACAGCGCGGCGATCGAACGGATCGTCTACGAGGGATACGGGCCGGCCGGCGTGGCGGTCCTGGTCGAGGCGCTGACCGACAACCGCAACCGCGCCAGCGCCGAGATCCGCCACGCCTTCTCCAGCCACGGCGGCAGCCTCGGCGAGCCCGGCTCGGTCGCCTGGATCTTCGAGAAAAAAGGGGCGATCGTCGTCGACGGCGGGCGCTATGGCGAGGACGACCTGATCGGCGCGATCGACGCCGGTGCGGAGGACGTGCGCGAGGACGAAGGCAAGCTGCAGGTGATCAGCGACCCCCACGATCTGACCTCGGTAAGGGAAGCGCTCGAGGGCGAAGGCATCGAGTTCGAGTCGGCCGGCCTGGTCACGGAGCCGAAGAGCACGGTCGAGCTGAAAGGCCACGACGCCGAACGGCTGCTGAAGCTGCTCGAGACGCTCGATGACCAGGACGATGTCGACGAGGTTTATGCGAACTTCGATATTCCGGCTGAGGTGCTCGAGCAGCTGGCTGCTTAGTTGGTGGTGGGGAGGGGCCGGGAGGCCTCCTCCAGACACATCTCGCTTGTGGCTCGATGTTGAGTGTCTGGAGGAGGCCTCCCGGCCCCTCTGCCGACCGCGGGAAGGCATCCGACGTGGGTCACAGAATCAGTTCCTATGCAAGTTGTGATTGGGATTGATCCCGGTGCTGCGAATCTGGGCTTTGGAGTTGTGCGAGTTGAGGGCAACCACATGGTGGCCCTTGACGGCGGTGTGGTTGAGACCACGCCGGATTTGCCGATGTCGCGGCGGCTGGAGCGGATCCATCGCTCGCTGCGCGAGCTGATTGCTTGGCACGAGCCGAAGGCGATGGCGATCGAGGAGGTCTACTTTGGCAAGAACGTGCGCTCGGCGATGGCCGTCGGCCAGGCAAGTGGAGTTGCCATGCTGGCCGCCGCCGAGCACGGAGTCGACTGCTTCGCCTACACGCCGCAGGCGATCAAGATGGCTGTCTGCGGCTCTGGTGCGGCCGGCAAGCGGCAGGTGCAGCGGATGGTGGGCACGTTGCTGAAGCTGCCGGAGCCGCCCTCGCCGGATCACGCCGCCGACGCCCTTGCGGTGGCGATCTGCCACGGCGGTGGCAACGGCCATCGCGAGGCGGTCAGCGTCGCCCGCGAGCCGAGTGGCCGGGTGGACGGGGAGCGGGTCGCCGGATGATCGCCGCCGTCCGGGGCGAGGTGCTGGTGCGGCGACCCGACCACGTCGTGATCGACGCTGCCGGAGTCGGCTACCGGCTCACCGTTTCCTCCGAGACTTTGAAGTCCGTGCCCGCCACCGGGCGCGACGCCTTCCTCCATGCGGAGCTGATCGCCCGCGAGGACTCCCTCGCTCTCTACGGCTTCAGCTCCGAGGAGGAGCGCGATCTCTTCCGCCTCCTGATCACGGTCAGCGGCGTCGGCCCCAAAGTCGCGATCGCCACCCTCTCCGGGGGCACCGCCCGGGATCTACTTCGCGCGATCGCCGCGGGGGACGCCAAACGCTTCCAGGCGGTGCCGGGGATCGGCAAACGGACCGCGGAGCGGATCATCGTCGAGCTGCGTGAGAAAGTCGCCGGTGCCCTCGAGGAAGAGGTAGCCGTGGCCGCCGGCGAGGAGGGCGACGCTCGCACCCTCGCCCGCGATGGCCTCGTCAACCTCGGCTACGCCCCGCTGGAAGCCGAGCAGCTGCTCGACGGGGTCGAGGGCTCTGAGCCGCAGGACCTGGTCGCCGCCGCGCTGCGCAAAGCCGGGGCGTCGAGGAACGTCGCATGAGCGGCCCTCCCGAGATCGGCAGCGGCAGGATCCGGACGCCGGGAATCGACGGCGAGCCAGTTCCTGTGGACGCCGAGGTCAAGGTCCACGACGCCCGCGCCGAGGCCCCCGACGAGGACCTCGACCGCTCGCTGCGACCACCCACCCTGAGCGACTTCGTCAACCAGCAGCAGGTGACCGATCAGCTGGCGATCTTCATCGAGGCGGCCAAGGGCCGCGGCGAGCCGCTCGACCACGTCCTCCTCGCCGGCCCACCGGGGCTCGGCAAGACCTCGCTGGCCCACATCGTCGCCGCCGAGCTGGGGGTGCCGATGGTGCAGACCGCGGGCCCCGCGCTGGAGCGCAAGGCCGACGTCGCCTCCTTCCTCACCGCGCTGGAGCCGGGCAGCGTCTTCTTCATCGATGAGATCCACCGCCTCGGCCGCGCGGTCGAGGAGACGCTCTATCCGGCGATGGAGGACGGTGAGCTGCCGGTGGTCCTCGGCCAGGGCGCCGGCGCGCGGACGGTAACGCTGCCGCTGCCGCCCTTCACGCTGGTCGGTGCCACCACCCGTTCGGGGCTGCTGACGACCCCCCTGCGCGATCGCTTCGGGGTCTCCCACCGGCTCGAGTACTACGCCCCCGAGCACCTGGCGCTGATCATCGAGCGCTCCGCCGGGATCCTCGGGGTCGATATCGACGCCGAAGGGGCGGAGACGATCGCGCTGCGCTCGCGCGGAACGCCGCGGGTCGCCAACCGGCTGCTGAAGCGGGTGCGGGACTTCGCCCAGGTCAAGGGCAGCGGCCGCGTCGGGGCCGCCGTCGCCGCCGACGCCCTGGAGATGCTGGAGGTGGATGCCGGCGGACTCGACCGCAGCGACCGGGCCCTGCTGAATACCGTCGCCGACAAGTTCGGCGGCGGCCCGGTCGGCCTCTCGACGCTGGCCGTCGCGATCGGCGAGGAGCAGGACACGATCGAGGACGTGCTCGAGCCCTATCTCCTGCAACAGGGACTCTTGAAGCGGACTCCGCGCGGCCGCGTCCTCACCCAGCGCGCCTTCGACCATCTGGGGCTGCAGGCACCCGAAGGTGCAGCGAGCCTCTTTTGAGCCGCGCCAGCTAGCCTGTCGAATATGCCGTTTTTCATCTGTCCGAATTGCGGACACCGGGAGGTGAGCGGGGAGCGGACCGCTGGGTTCAGCACCCGTCCCAAGGGCTGCTCGAAATGCGGCTTCGGCTTTGTTTTCGAACTACTCGACGATTATTATCCGGCTCCGAATGCCGCCTTTTTCGTCTGTGACAAGCAGGAACGCGTGATCGACGCCGGCAAAGGCAGCTTCGAGCTGACCGGTTTGACCGATGAGGACGTAATCGGCCGCCCGGTCCGTGAGGTCCTCGGGCTCGACTGGATCGACGCCGGCGATGGCGGCAAGGAAGCCGACAGCGACGGCAACGGTTTCACCGACCCGATCGAGACCTCGCTCGAGTGGGGCGTCCGCTCGCTCGGCAAGCGGGTCGCGGTGAACGCGGAAGGCGATCTGCCGGCGCGGGCGGTCGCCGACGTCTTCCCCGCCTATGACGACGACGGTGGCCTGCTCCTGATCCTCACCCCAGAGGGCTGATCGCAATGGGAAACCGCCGCCGACAACTCTTCGTCTTGTTGTTCGTACTCGCTCTGGTCGTGGTTTCGGCGCTGGTCATCGTCGAGAAGGAAACGAAGCTGGGCTTGGACCTGCAGGGCGGGCTGGAGCTCGTCTACCAGGGGCAGCCGACCGGAACCTCCGACGAAGTCAGTGGCGAAGACATCGATGACTCGATCTCGATCATCGAACAGCGGATCAACAAGCTTGGCGTCTCCGAGCCGGAGGTAGCGCGACTGGGCACCGACCAGATCACGGTCCAACTGCCGGGCGTGACCGACGCCAGCCGGGCCGCCGAACAGGTCGGCACCACCGCCCAGCTCTACTACTTCGACTGGGAGCCGAACCTGATCGGCCCCGAGAAGGCGATCGGCGGCAAACCGGGATTGCAGCCGCCGGCCGGGCCGCTGAAAGCTTCCGAAAAACGCTGGGAGGAAGCCGGCCGCAACGTCGTCAACGAAGAGACCAAACAGCTGATCTACTCCGGCGCCTTTCCGACCGCTTACGACGCAGCCCAGCTCGCCGCCGAACAGGAGCCGATCGAGAACTGCACCACCTGCTCGGTGGCAAGGCCTCGCTACTACCTCTTCGAGAAAGACGAGCCGCACGACCTGATCGCCGGCCCCGAGCTGGCGAAAAAGGACCTCTTCATCAGTCCCACCGGCCAGAAACGGCCGAAAAACGGGATCGTGACCGAGGTTCCGCCCGGAACGATCCTCGTCTCCGAATACCCGACCAACTCCGAAGGGCAGCTCGACGAAAGCACCGAGCCGGGTTGGTACGCGCTGAAGGACGAACCGGCCCTCAGCGGCAACGACATCACCGACCCCGAACAGACCTACGGGCCGAACAACGAACCGGTCGTCTCCTTCGGCTTCACCGACTCCGGCCGCGACGCCTTCCAGGAAGTGACCAGGAAGATCGCCCAGCGGGGTCAGGCGCAGGCGATCGGCCCGGTCAGCGGCGAAGAAGCAGAACAGCTCTCCGGGCACTTCGCGGTCATCCTCGACAACGAAGTCAAAACCCGCCCGATCATCAACTTCTCCGAAAACCCGGACGGGATCGACGGCCGCACCGGCGCCCAGATCTCCGGCGGCTTCAAAGACATCAACGAGGCCCAGGACCTGGCGACGACCCTCCAGATCGGCGCCCTGCCGATCAGCCTCAAGCTGATCAGTCAGACGCAGGTCTCGGCCACCCTGGGCAGCGAAGCGCTCGATCAGGGCGTGAAAGCCGCGGTCATCGGCCTGATCCTCGCGATCCTCTTCCTCCTCGTCTACTACCGCTTCCTCGGGCTGATCGCCTCGATCGCCCTCGGTGCCTACGGGATCATCTTCTTCGCGCTGATCGACCTGATCCCGATCACGCTCACCCTGCCGGGAATCGCCGGCCTGGTGCTGACGATCGGGGTCGCCGCCGACTCCAACATCGTCATCTTCGAGCGAATAAAGGAGGAGGTGCGGGCCGGACGCTCGATGTCGAGCGCGATCGCCGCTGGCTACAAACACGGCATCAGCACGATCATCGACGCCAACGTCATCACCTTGCTGACGGCGTTCATCCTCTTCGTGCTGGCGACGGCGGGCGTCAAGGGATTCGCGTTCACCCTCGGCGTTGGCACCATCGTCTCGCTGCTGACCGCGGTGGTCTTCACCCAGGCGCTGCTGGGGAGCATGAGCCGCTCGCGCCTGCTGAGCTCGCCGAGCGTGCTGGGGGCGGCGGGCGAGGGCAAAAAGTGGCACTTCGACTTCATGGGCGCGAGCCGCTGGTTCTTCTCGGTCTCCGGGGTGATCCTGCTGATCGGCGGCTTCGCCCTCGCCACCAAGCAGCTCAACTTCGGCATCGACTTCGAGTCGGGTACCAGGATCACGGCGGCGCTGCAGGAGCCGACCGACGAGGAAGGGGTGCGGGACGCCCTCGAGGCGGCCGGCATCAACGGCGAGGAGGTCCAGCAGGTAAGCGACCCGAACTTCGGCGACAACGTCTTCCAGATCCAGTCGCACGAACTCGAGCCGGCGGAAGTCCGCGAGGCGGAGTCGGCGCTGATCTCCGAGTTCGGGGTCGTGGACAACGGCTTCGACAGCACCAGTGTCGGGCCGACCTTCGGGCAGCAGGTCGCCGACAGCGCCCTGAAGGCGTTGATCTTCTCGCTGCTGGTGATCTGCGGCTACGTGGCGCTGCGATTCGACCCGAAGTTTGCGATCCCGGTCCTGATCGCGATCTTCCACGACATCCTGATCACCGCCGGCGTCTACTCGCTGACCGGGAAAGAGGTGAGCAGCGGTACGGTCGCCGCCTTCCTCACGATTCTGGGCTACTCGATCTACGACACGATCATCGTCTTCGACCGAATCCGGGAGAACGTGCCGCGGATGCCGCGCGCCGCCTTCTCGCAGATCGTCAACCGCTCGATGAGCGAGGTCCTGACCCGTTCCCTCGCCACCAGCTTCACCACCCTGCTCGGCGTCCTCTCGCTGATGATCTTCGGCGGGCCGACCCTGCAGGACTTCGCCTTCGCGATGCTGGTCGGGATCGCCTCCGGAACCTACTCGTCGATCTTCATCGCTTCGCCGGTGCTGAGTGCCTGGAAGGAACGGGAGCCGGGCTTCATCCGCCGGCGCTTGCGGATCTCCGAAGTCGAGGGCGGCCAGGTGCCGGCCTACGCCGACGACATCGAGATGGCGAAACTGGGCCGCGACGATGAAGCCGAAGCTCCGCAGTTGGCCGAGGAGCCCGCTGCCGAGCCGACCGCCGGGGCAGTGGCGACGGTGAAGCGGAGCGAGGACTCCGGAAATGGCAGCGGCACCCTCACCAACGGCGATGGGGACGAGGCGGACGCCTCGGACTCGGCGGAGCGCCGCCAGCGAAACGCAGAGCGACGGGCGCGCCGCCAGGCTCGCCGCAAGCACGGGAGGAGCCGCTGATGGCCTTGGTCGTCTTTTTCATGATGGGCATCGCGATCTGGCACTTCGCGGTTTTCGTACCGGACCGGTTCTGGCAGGGGATCATCGGCGCCTTCATCGGCGCCGTCTTCGGCTCGATCATCTTCGGCATGATCGTTCAGGGGGCGAGCGGCAAAAGCCTGGGCGATACCGATCTCTCGACGGCGCTGATCGCGATCCCAGGGACTCTGATCGGGCTGGGGATCGTCTACGCGATCGGCGTCCGCTCCGAAGAGCGTCACGGCTGAGATTTAGCCCGAATTTCGGGGTCTGAGCCGCCGGACGTTCTGTCCGAGGCCCGAGGCAGCCTGATGGTATGTCCGCAACTGCCCCCGCATTCAGCGCCGAGCCCTACGACTACGCCGAGGCCCGGGCGCTGACCGACGCCCTCGGCGTCAGCGAGCCGCTGGCCGTGACGCTGGTGCGCCGCGGGTACCGGACTCCGGAGCAGGCTCGCTCATTCCTCGCCGCCGACGAGTCGCACCCGGCATCCGCCTTCGCGGGGATGGATCTCGCCGTCGCGGCAATTCAAGGGGCGATTGCTGCAGGCAAACGGATCACCGTGCACGGTGATTTCGACGTTGACGGGGTTTGCGCGACGACGTTGACGGTGTCGGCGTTGCGCGAATTGGGGGCGGAGTGCGACTGGTTCATCCCCAACCGGATCGAGGACGGCTACGGGGTTTCGGCTGAGAACGTCAGGCGGCTGGTGGAGCGGGGCACGGGGCTGCTGCTGACGGTGGACTGCGGGATCACCTCGGTTGAGGAGGTGGCGCTGGCACGCGAGCTGGGCATGGAGGTTGTGGTGACCGACCACCACCAGCCTTCCGAGCAGCTTCCAGACTGTCCGATCCTCCACCCAGAGGTCAGCGGTTATCCCTTCAAGGCGCTCTGCGGGACTGCCGTGGCCTGGAAGCTGGCATCCGCGTTGCGCGGCGACGGAGCCGAAGAGCATCTCGACTTGGTCGCGCTGGCGACGGTCGCCGACGTGGTGCCGCTGATCGGGGAGAACCGATCATTGGTGCGACGTGGGTTGGCCGAGGTGCGCCGGGCCAAGCGGCCGGGCATGCGGGCCCTGCTGGCGGCCGCGAAATGCGATCCCGAGCATTTCGACGAGGGAGATCTGTCGTTCCGGTTGGCGCCCCGGATCAATGCGGCGGGGCGTCTGTACCGCGCCGATGCCGGGGTCGAGCTGTTCCTCACCGAGGACGAGAAACGGGCGGAGGCGATCGCCGAGGAGCTGGGCCGGGCGAACTCCGAGCGGCGGGCGACCGAGCGCGAGGTCGACGCCGCCGCCGAGTCGTCATTCCGGGCGCTGCCCGAGGACTTGCGGGAGGCCAATGGTCTGGTCGTGGCGGGGGAGGACTGGCACCCGGGGGTGGTTGGGATCGTCGCCTCGCGTATGGTCGAGCGTCATCACCGCCCTACCGTCATCATCTCGCTCGACGAAGATGGCTCGGGACGCGGGTCCGGAAGGAGCATCTCCGGTTTCGATCTGCTCGGTGCCCTCGAGGCCTGCGCGGAGCACCTCGAGGGCTTCGGCGGACATCGCGCTGCTGCTGGTCTGCAGATAAAGGCGGAGAACGTCGCGGCGTTCCGGGAGGCATTTGCGAGTCACGCCAACGAGGTGCTGGGCGATGACGATCTGCGGCGGACGGAAAAGGTCGACGCGATCGTCGGCGGCGTCGGCTTGGGGCTCGATCTGGCCGAGGAGCTGAAGCAGCTAGCGCCGTTCGGCATGGGCAACCCCGGCGTCCGTCTTCTCGTTCCCTCGGCGAAGGTGAGTGACGTGCGGACGATGGGGGAGGGCAAGCACGCCCGCTTCAGCCTCCACAGCGGTTCCCACCGAGCCCTGGGGGTCGCCTTTGGCCGGGCCAGCCTCGGGGTCGAGGACGAGGACGTGATCGACGCCAGCGTCAGGCTCGAGGTCAACCACTGGAACGGCTCGGTCGAGCCCCGTGTCGTATTGCGCGAGCTCTACCCCTTGGAGGAGCCTGAGACCGAGGCGCCCCTGGCTCCGCACATCTGCTCCTGCGAGGAGGCCGAGTGGTGGGGCCGATTCGAAAGTGAGCTGAACGCAGCCCCGAGCGCCGAGTCAGCCGCGGACCGCGACATAGGCGATCCCGCGCGGATTCGCGAGGGCGATCGGCGCCGCATGGTCGAAGGAAATGTTCCGGCCACCGTCGTGATCGCCGAGCTGGTCTCCAGCGGCGCCAGCGTTCTCGCTGTCTGCGCTGACGCTTCGCGGCGAGCGGCTCTGGCCAACGGAGCCACCGGTCTTGCCCGCTTTAACGGTGGCGCCGCACTGATTGCCTGTCACCGCTGCGGTGGCGAGGAGTTGGCCCGTCTCAAGGGTCGCTCCACGGCGGGGCTGGCTCTAACCGACTACAGGTCATTGGAGCGGGAGCCGAAGCTAGCCGCCGACTTCGAGCACGTGGTCCTCGTCGACCCGCCCCGCGCAGAGCTCGACGCGATGCGAGCGGGTCTGCCGTGGGAGGAGGCTGCGCCTGGCTTCATCCATGCCCTTTGGACCGAGGCCGAGCAGGAGTTCGCCTCCCAGGTCCTCGCCGAGCAATGGGCGACGCGGGAGGGCGTGGCTGCCACCTACCGTGCCCTGCGCCAGACCGGCGACGCCCGCGGCCGCCGCTTGCACGACGCACTCGCCGGAACCGGCGCCTATCCGCTCTGTCCCGAGGCCAGCGCCCGGCGCTTCCGGGTCCTCCGCGAGCTCGGGCTGCTGCAGGGAGCACCGGAAGGGGGCGATGGGATCGTCCGGGTCGTATCCTCAGTGAGAACGGATCTGCAGCGCTCAGCCGCGTTCCGGGCTTACAGCGACAGACTTTCGGAGGATCAGCAATACCTGACAAGGGCCAAACTGCCGTAGAGCACAAGGAGCTCCTCGCCGACCTCTTCGCCGTGGTCGAGGAGTTCGATGCGTCCGCGGCCGAATCCGGCAATGGCAATGGCACCACCGCGGTCGCGGTGGCGACGATCGACCGCGCCAGGGTCGAGCGGGCCTTCGACTTCGCCTGCGAGCGCCACGCCGATCAGCGCCGCTACTCGGGGGACGAGTTCATCACCCACCCCGTTGGCGTCGCGCAGATCTGCGCCGGCATGCGGCTCGACACCGAGACCCTGTGCGCGGCGCTGCTTCACGACACGGTCGAGGACACCACCGCCAGCCTGGAGGAAATCCAGGCTGAGTTCGGCGACGAGATCGCCCAGCTGGTCGACGGGGTCACGAAGCTGACCGGAATCTCCTTCGAGAGCCGCGACGAGCGCCAGGCCGAGAACTACCGGAAGATGATGGTGGCGATGGCCACCGACGTCAGGGTGATCCTGATCAAGCTGGCCGATCGGCTCCACAACATGCGCACCCTCGGCGCCCTGCCGAAGCAGAAACAGACGCTGAAGTCGCACGAGACGCTGGAGATCTACGCGCCGCTGGCCCACCGGCTGGGGATCCACGCGATCAAATGGGAGCTGGAGGACCTCGCCTTCGCGACCCTGCACCCGCGCAAGTACGCGGAAATCAAACAGCTGGTCGCCCAGCAGCGCGACGAGCGCGAGACTTACGTCACCGAGGCCGGCGAGTTCCTCGCCAGGGAGCTGGATCAGGTTGGGATCGAGGCCGAGATCTCCGGCCGCGCCAAGCACTTCTACTCGATCTACACGAAGATGGCGAAGAAGGGCCGCGAGTTCAACGAGATCTTCGATCTCACCGCGATGCGGGTGATCGTCGGCTCGGTCAAAGACTGCTACGGCGCAATCGGCGTCATCCACTCCCTCTGGAAGCCGCTTCCCGGTCGATTCAAAGACTGGGTGGCGATGCCGAAGGCGAACATGTACCAGGCGCTGCACACGACGGTGATCGGGCCGGAGGGCAAACCGCTGGAGATCCAGATCCGGACCGATGAGATGCACAAGCTCGCCGAGTACGGGATCGCCGCCCATGTCGCCTACAAAGAGGGCACCAACGGTGACCCGCAGCGGGAGAAGATGACCTGGCTGCGCCAGCTGGTCGAGGCCGAGGGCGAACAGGACCCGGCCGAGTTCCTCGAGTCGCTCAAGGTCGATCTCTTCGAGGACGAGGTCTTCGTCTTCACCCCCAAGGGCGAAGTGAAGAACCTCTCAGCCGGATCGACCCCGCTCGACTTCGCCTACGCGGTCCATACCGACGTCGGCCACAGCTGCGTCGGCGCCAAGGTCAACGGCAGCATCGTGCCTCTGCACTACCAGCTGCGCTCCGGCGACATCGTCGAGGTCCTGACCGCGAAGCAGAAGCGCGGGCCCTCGCTCGATTGGCTGAAACTGGTCCGCACCAACCGCGCCCGTAACAAGATCCGCGCCTGGTTCAAAGAGGAGCGTCGCGAGGATGCGGAGCAAGACGGGCGCGAGAAGCTCGACGAAGCGCTGCGCACCCGTGGGATTCCGATGCAGAAGGTCTCTGGCTCGGCCCTGTTCGCGGACGTGATCCGCGAGATGGGCTTCCGCAAAGGAACCGAGTTCTACATCGCCCTCGGCCAGGGAAAAATCTCCGCCAAGACCGCCGCCAACAAGCTGATGCAGCGGCTGAAAGCCGGCGAGGGGGTCGAGGAGGAGGCCCCCGGCGCGCCGCTGGGGCGCGAGGACCGCGCCCGCCGCACGAAGGACTCCTCCAACTACGGAATCATCGTCAAGGGCGCCGACAACGTCGCCGTGCGACTGGCGAAGTGCTGCCGCCCGGTCCCCGGCGACGAGATCGCCGGTTACGTCTCACTCGGGCGCGGAATCACCATCCACCGCACCGACTGCAAGAACGTCAAGGCCTTGAAACGGGCCCCGGAGCGCTTTGTCGAGGTCCGGTGGGAGGGCGAAAACAAGGCCTCCTACCGGGTCGAGCTGCAGATCGACGCCTACGACCGCACGCGGCTGCTCGAGGATCTCTCGCGGACCTTCTCCGAGGCGGGGATCAACATCATCAGCGCCAGCTGCACCACCAACCATCCGATGGTGAAAAACAAGTTCGTGGTCGAGGTTGGGGATACCGAGCAGCTGAAGCAGTGCATTTCCCGGCTTCGCAATGTCGATTCGGTGTTTGACGCTTACCGCGTCACGCCGGCCGCCTGAGGGGCGGGGTCTCCCCCTCCAGACACATCTCGCTATGGCTCGATGTTGAGTGTCTGGAGGAGGAGACCCCGCCCCTCTTAGAATCGCTGGATGCTGACGGTTGCTGTCACCGGCCCCACCGGGGAGATTGGGAAGCCTTTGCTCTCGGAGTTGGAGCGGAGGTCGGAGGTCGGGAGTGTGGTCGGGATGGCGCGGCGTCCTTTTGACCCAGCTGTGGAGGGGTGGAGGAAGGTGTCCTATCGGCAGGGGGACATCCTCGACCGGGGTGCGCTGGCCGCGCTCTTCGACGGCGCGGATGTCGCCGTCCACCTTGCCTTTGCGATCTTCGGCAGCCGCGAGGAGACCCGAAAAGTCAACCTGGAGGGGACGCGGAACGTCTTCGAGGTCGCGATCAAGTCCGGCGTCAAACGCCTCGTCTACGCCTCTTCGGTTGCCGCCTACGGCTTCCACCCTGAGAATCCGCAGCCGCTGACCGAGGACGTGGCGCCGCGAGGCTCGGAGGGCTTCTACTACTCGGCGCAGAAGGCGGAGCTCGAGGACCTGCTCGACGAGTTGTTGGCGGGGAGCGGGGTGGACGCCTACGTCTTCCGCCCCTGCATCGTTGCCGGCCCGCGGGCGACGATGCTGATCGAGCAAACGGTCGGCGCGGTGCGGGCGGGCGACCCGGTGCCCCTGTTGCGCAGGGGGATCGAAAAGTTGCCGCTGGTGAAGCCCGTCCTCCCCGACCCGGGGATGCCGATCCAGCTCGTCCACCATGACGACGTCGCCAGGGCGATGGCGGCGGCGATCTGTGGCGACGGCTCACCGGGCGTCTACAACCTCGCCGGCGAGGGCGAGATCGGTATCTCAGACATCGCCCACGAGCTCGGTTGGCGCTCGGTCCCGATCCCCGCAGCGGCGGTCAACGCCGGCGCCGCCGCAGCCCGCCACCTCACCTTCGCCTCCCCCAAGCTCGAGTGGGCCACCGCCCTAGATACCCCAGTCCTGATGGACACGGCCAAGGCCCGCCGAGATCTTCACTGGAAACCTCAACACGACGCCGCAGAGACCCTGCGCGAAACGGTCACTGGTGCCCGGGAGAAGGGGATGCTCGATTAGCCGAGGGGGAGGGTGCCGGTATCCCTCTCCGGAATTGACCTCCCCTCCGCTTCGCTCCGGGGAGAACCTGCTGCGCGCTCCGCGCGCAAGAGACAGATTGCATATCGCCGAACATTCCTCCGAGGGATACCGGCACCCTCTTCGACAGCTATTCGTAGTTCGGCGTAGCTCGAAAGCTGTCGCGAGGAGGGACGAGGTACCCCTTTCCGGTACTCAGCATGGAGCCGAGCCGCAGAATTAAGAGGCGCCAGCTGTCAGCGATCCTCTCGGCGGAGGTGCTCCGGGAAGGGGTACCTCGTCCCTCCTTACCACCAAGCCATCAGGCAATGACAGTCAGCGCACCGGGAGCCACTCGTAGCTCGATCCGCTCATGCTCACCGATGTAGTCCCCGTCCACCTGGAGCGGGAAGGGGCGAACCGACCCGTCTTTCTTGGTCGAGATGGTCTCGACGATGGCGTGGGTTACTTCATCGAAATGCTCGACCTGTTTGTGGCGGGCCGCCGGCTTGGTGTCGCTGAAGAGGCTGCTCAGCAAGGTCGGCATGTCGCGCTGGTTGGCGCGTTTCAGCACCGCCAGCGAGAGAGTGCCGTCGTCGATCGCGATTCCCTCGCAGACGCGGATCGGCCGGCTGGCGAAATAGGTGAACGGGTCGCTGTTCTGGGCGATCGTGGTGACGCCCTCGACCGGCTCGTGGCCATCGACGGTCGTCCGCACTCGGATTGGGTTGACCCGGTACTTGCGGTAGAAGGCGGAGATCCCGGCCCAGCTGTAGTAGTAGGGGCCGGCGCGGCCCTTCAGCTTCGGGTTGGCGTCGACCCGCTCGACCACGGTGGCGTCGATCCCGACCCCGCAGGCGAAGACGAAGTAGCGATCGTCGACCATCCCCAAGTCGATCTTTCGCGGCTGCCAGTCATCAGCCAGCGAGAGCAGGTGCTCGGTTGCGTCGACGACGTCGTTGGGGATTCCCAGCGTTCGGCTGACCACGTTGGTCGAGCCGCCTGGCAGGACCGCCACGGGCAGGTCGGTCCCTGCGAGGCCGTTGGCGACCTCGTTCAGCGTCCCGTCACCGCCGAAAGCGACGACCACGTCATAGCCGCCGTCCTGCGCCTCGCGCCCGATCTCGGTCGCGTGGTTCTGCGCCTGGGTCGAGACCGCTTCGACGTCGAAGCGGCCCTGCAGCGCGTAGATCACCAGGTTTTTCAGCCGATCGGAGACCGTCGTGGCGTAGGGGTTGACGATCAGCAACATCCGCTTCTTGTGCGGCCTGCGGTGCAGTCGAGAGCGGACGGTGGGGTTCATCGAGAGGCGTGCAGCGTATTCCGATCGAAAGGGGCGAGCCCCTGTGCCCGATCGGCGGACAGGCTCACCCCAGTCCTGATTCGCGATCCTCCTTCGAATATTCGTATAAGTATTGGGTAGTACCTATGTCTATAGACCAGATCATCCCCGTCCGGAGGTCCCGTTGACCCGGTCGCATCAATATTTGGGAGCGACTTCACTGCCTCGAAGTCCGACCAGCGCCCCGCTTGTGGTCGCCATCCTCGTCCTGGCTTTGGCGCTCCTCGGTGCCCCAGCGGCTTCTGCCTCCTTGACGGACGACGTCGCGGCGGTCGTGCCCGATGCTGACTCGGTGCCCGATGCTCCCACCGAGGCGCTGCCCAGCCTCCCGGTCCCGGTCGAGGCGCCAGACCTGCCCAAGGTCCCGGCTCCGGTTCCGCTCCCTTCGGTGCCGAAACCCCCGCCCTCGTCGGTCTCGACGTCGCCGGCACCCTCGGCCACCGATGCTGGTGATGCAGCGGCCCCCGGCGGCGGGACGCAAGAAAAGGTCACGCCGGCGCCACCCGAGGCTGAAAAACCCGGAGCTTTACCTGGTCCCGGCGCTCGCAGCGAGCCCGGCGCGAGCGGAGAGGCCCGAATGCCCGATCGGAGCTCGATCGGTCCGGCCGAGACGGCTCCGCGGCGGCATTGGCGCGCCTACGTCTGGCCCGCCATCGCGCTTCGAGCCGGGAACGCGCTGGCGCCGCTGCTTGCCCGCCTGGATGAGCTCGCCGGCCTCCGGGTGCCGGTGGTCTTCGGGCTGCTTGCCCCATCCGCGATCCCCGGCTCCGCCGGGGACGACCTCTCTTCCCAGCGTTCCGGCCTGCTGGGCCAGGATCTCCAATCACCGCTCGCGGCCGCCCTGCCGGAGGAGGAGATGGGCCTGCTCGCCACCTTGCTGATCGGGCTCCTGGCGGCGGTGGGACTGGTGGCCCTGGCGAGGCTGGTGGTCGGCGAGGAGCTGTTCGAAGCCAGGCACTGGCCGGGGCACCACGGCTGACGGCGGCTGAGATCTCGCGTCGGTGAGGACGCGCTGCAAATACGCTGCCGCCGATGGTCAACCGACGCGAGCTGGGCGCGATCTTCCTCGGCGGGGCACTCGGGGCGCTCCTGCGGGCGGGGCTCGCGGAAGCGCTTCCCGCTGGGGGGCCGGACTGGCCGTGGGCCACCTTCGTGGTCAATATCGCCGGTGCCGCTTTACTCGGTTACTGGTTCACGACCCTGTCGCACACGAGTTACCGCCGGCCGCTGCTGACGACGGGGTTCTGCGGGGCCCTGACCACTTTCTCGACCGTCCAGCTGGAGCTGCTGGAAATGCTCGACGCCGGCAGGCTCGGTGTCGCGTTCCTGTACCTCGGGGTCAGCGTCGCCGCGGGTCTGGTGGCGGCGCAGGCCGCGACCACGATGGCGCGCAGGGTGGGTGCGGTGTGAGCTGGGCCGTCTGGATCGGCGTCGCACTCCTCGGCGGGTGCGGGGCTCTCGCCCGCTTTGGGTTGACGCTGTTCGTCGCCGAGCGCCTGCATCCGCACCTCCCGCTCGGCACGATGGCGGTCAACGTCAGCGGTGCCTTCCTGCTCGGCTTGCTAGTCGGAACCTCGCTCGACGGCGACGGCCGCCTCCTCCTCGGCGCCGGGTTGATCGGGTCCTACACCACCTTCTCGACCTGGATGGTGGAGACGCAGCGGATCGACGAGGCAGGGAAGCGGCGGGTGGCGGTCGTCAATGTTGTGCTCAGCATCGCGCTGGGGCTGGGAGCCGTCACCCTCGGCCGCGCCCTCGGTGGGCAACTCTAGTTCGTTTCGTAGCGGATCACGCCGCTGTCGTCGGCTTCGCGCACGCGGTCTTCGTTGACGAGGAGGTCGGCGTGGCCGATCACCTCGGAGAGGGTGAGGAAGGCCTGGGTTACGGCGACGTTCCCCCACAGCGCCTGCGCCAGCTCGTAGCCACTGCGCGGCCGCTCGGCGAGGAGGCGGTAGATCTTCTCTTTGCGCCGGTCGTGGCCGGCGAAGCGGGAATCGATCAGCTCGGCGTGGTCGGTGATCGGCTCGCCGTGGCCGGGGAGGACGATCTCGGCTGGCATCTCGCGGGTCTTCCTCAGCGACTCGATGTAGGTGGCGAGGGCCTGAGTCCGTGTGGAGGAACCGTCGAGGGGGCGGGTGATCAATGGGTTGGAGGAGATCTTCGGAAGCAGGTGATCGGCGGCGATCAGGATCTGGCGCTCCCCGTCCCAGAAGACCGTGTCCGAGGGGCTGTGGCCGGGTCGGTGCAGGACTTCGAGGCGGCGGTCGCCGAGCTCCAGGCTGCCGCCGTCCTCCAGCGGCTGGGTCACGGTCACGTGCGAGCCCCAGCCGCGGAAGCTGCGGGAGACGCTGCGCAGGGCCACGGTCACGTCCTCGGGGATGCCGTTGCGCAGCATCACTTCGACCGCGAAGGCGTCGTCGCGCTCGGCGTCCTCGTCGAAGGAGGCGAGCCGCTCGGCGGCCGCGCCCAGCGCCGCCACCTCGGCGCCGGAGTGCTCGACCAGGATCTCAACCAGCCCGAGGTGGTCGATGTGCTGGTGGGTGACGACGATCAGCTCCAGGTCTGCCAGCGAGTGGCCGCGCTCGCCGAGCCGCGCGGTCAGCTCGTCCAGCGCTTTACCCGAGTTCGGCCCGGTGTCGACGAGCGTTAGCGGCTCGTCCTCGATCAGGTAGCAGTTGACCCGCCCGACCGCGAACGGGGTCGGGATCGCGAAGCGGTGGATGCCGGCCAGCGCCGCCTGCTCGAGCGCTTGCTCCGGCGTCGCCGTCACGCCCGGATCAGGCCCAGGACCTCGTCTCGCCGCCGTTCCATGTCCTCCTGGGAGATCAGCGACTCGAGGTTGAGGCGCAGCAGCGGCTCGGTGTTGGAGGGGCGGACGTTGAAGTGCCACTCGTCGTAGTCGACGGAGATCCCGTCGAGGTGGGTCTGCTTGCCATCGGAATAGCGCGCGGCGATCTCCTCCATTTTCGCCTCCTGGTCGGCCACCTCGGAGTTGATCTCGCCGGAGATGAAGTAGCGGGAGCGGAACTCCTCCATCAGCTCGGCCAGGGTGCGGCCGTCGAGCGAGAGCAGCTCCAGCACCAGCAGCGCCGGGATCGTTCCCGAGTCGGCGTTCCAGAAGTCGCGGAAGTAGTAGTGGCCGGAGACCTCGCCGCCGAAGGCCGCCCCCTCCTCGCGCATCCGCGCCTTGAAGAAGGCGTGGCCGACGCGGGAGAGGCCGGAGCGGCCGCCCTCGGCCGCGACCAGGTCCGGCACGGCACGGCTCGAGCGCGGGTCGTAGAGGATCGTCGCGCCGGGATTCTTCTGCAGGGTCGAGCGGGCCAGCAGGGCGCAGATGAAGTCGCCGTCGCAGAAGCTGCCGTTGCCGTCGATGAAGAAGCAGCGGTCGGCGTCGCCGTCCCAGGCGATCCCGAGGTCGGCGCCGCTCGACTTGACCCGGTCGATGATCATCCGCCGGTTCTCCTCCAGCAGCGGGTTCGGTTCGTGGTCGGGAAACTCTCCGTTCGGCACGAAGTACATCTCCTCCAGCTCCAGCGGCAGCTTCTCCAGGATCGGGCCGACCATTGGGCCGCCCATCCCGTTGCCGCCGTCGACCACGACCCGCATCGGCTTCACGTTCGAGGGGTCGATGAAGGAGAGGGCGTGAGCGTGGAATTCGTCCCAGACGTCGACCTCTTTGGTCGAGCCGCCGCCGGGCGCCTCGCCGAGCCCGGCTTCGATCTCGGCCTTGACGTCGCCGATGCCGGCGTCGCCGGAGAGCGGCAGCGCCCCCTCGCGGACCAGCTTCACCCCGGTGTAGGCCTTGGGGTTGTGCGAGGCGGTGACCATCGCGCCGCCGTCGAGCTCGCGCGAGCCGACCAGCTCGTAGAGCATCTCGGTTGCGACCTGCCCGGCGTCGATCACGGTCGCGCCCTCTGCGATCAGGCCCTCGCGCAGCGCGCCAGCCATCGCCGGCGCGGTCAGCCGCATGTCGCGCCCCAGGCCGACCCGTAGCTCGCTCGGCTGCTTGCCCCGCAGGCGTCCCAGCACCCCGGCGAAGGCGCGGCCAATGGCCAGCGCCGTCGTCTCGTCCATCTCGGTGCCGTGCAGGCCGCGGATGTCGTAGGCCTTGAAGATCCCCGGATCAGGATTTACGTCCTCCGCTTCGCGTCCGGGCGTAAATCGCTCCATTAGAAGGCTCCTTTCAAGGCTTCGTAGCTCTGCTCGATCGATTGCGGCATCACTTTCGTGTCGGCGATCACCGGCATGAAGTTGTTGTCGCCGGCCCAGCGCGGGACGACGTGCATGTGGATGTGATGCTCGACCCCGGCGCCGGCGACCCGGCCCTGGTTGAAGCCGACGTTGTAGCCGTGCGGCTGGTAGATCTGCTCCAGCCGGTCCATCGCCCGCTGCGCCAGGGCCATCATCTCGGCCAGGGTCTCAGCCGGCATCTCCTGCAGGCGGCCGATGTGGTCGTACGGCGCCACCATCAGATGCCCGTTGGTGTACGGGAAGAGGTTGAGGATCACGAAGCTGTGCTCGCCGCGGTGGACGATCAGGCTCGCCTCGTCGTCTCCCGCCGCCGGCTTGGCGCAGAAGATGCACTCCTCCTTGATGTCCTTGGACGCGTCCTTCACGTAAGCGAGGCGCCAGGGCGCCCAGATGCGGAAATTTGCCACGGGCCGCTCATCCTATGGAAGCGAGCGCGGGCTCAGAGCCACTTGCGGCGGCGGAAGTAGCCGACCAGGCCGATCAGCACCAGCGCCATCACCCCGAGGACGACGAAGAACCCGGCCGGGTCGCCCTCGTCGGGGACCCAGGTGTTCATCCCCATCACGCTGGCGATCAGGGTCAGCGGCAGGATCACGACGCTGATCGAGGTGAGGACGCGGAGGACGTCGTTGAGGCGGTGGGAGATCACCGACTCGTTGGTCTCCTCGAGCGCCTCGGCGACCTCCTTGTAGTTCTCGAGCATGTCCCAGATCCGCTCGTGGGCGTCGACGATGTCGTCGAAGTAGATCTCGAGGTCGAAGTCCGAGGCCAGGTAGCGCTGCTTGACTTTCTCCAGGTCGCGGAGGACCGGCCGCTGCGGCCGGATCACCTTGCGGAAGTTGATGATCTCCTGCTTGACGTTGGAGATGTCGCGGACGACCTCCTCCGCCCGCTCTTCGAAGATCTGATCCTCGAGCGCGTCGAGCTTGTTGCCGATCTTGCGCAGCATCGGGAAGCAGTAGTCGAAGCTGTCGTCGACCAGCCGGTAGAGCAGGTAGCCGGAGCCGCGGGAGAACAGCTGCTCCCGCAGCTCCTCTTTGGCGCGGCAGCGCTCGAACAGGTACTCGACCGGCTGCAGCGGCATATTCGGGATCGTGACCACGTAGTCAGGACCGACGAAGACGTCGAGCTCACCGGCGCCCAGGCGGCCGGCAGCGGGGTCGAAGACGGGCAGGTGGAGGACGATGAACAGGTAATCGTCGTAGACGTCGATCTTCGGACGCTGGTTGCGCGAGAGCACGTCCTCGAGGTCGAGGGCGTGGAAGTCGAAGTGCTCCTCCAGCCAGGTGCGCTCCAGCGATCCGGGCCACTCGATATTGACCCAGCGGAGCCCGTTCGACTCGATCTGCTCTACGTTCGGCTGCTGCCGCTCAGGTGCGGCAGGCTGAGAGACGAGCTCGCCGCGCCGGCCACGCCGTCGCAGCCGTGGTTTCGGAAGGTTCGGCATCGCTCAGTCCGATCGTCTCGTAGTGCAGCGGGCTCATCGTGTCGCCTAGGTTAGCCGCACCGTGCGCGGTAGAAGGCCGGGAGGGTGCCTGGTAAGGTTCTTCCCACATAAGCGCCACATCTAGAGGGGTGGAGGGACTGGCCCAGTGAAGCCCCGGCAACCATTTCGAACCGCAAGGTCGAGACAGGTGCCAAATCCAGCAGGTCTGCGCGATCAAGACCTGGAAGATGTGGGGGATGTCCGATCGGACCTCGCCCCACAAATGGCGAGGTTTTTTCGTAAGAAAGCGAAAAGAGGATCGGATGTCAGTCGAGAGCTTGAAGTGCAAGGAGTGCGGGACGACGTACGAGCTGGACGCCAGCTACGTCTGCGAAAACTGTTTCGGCCCGCTCGAGGTGTCCTACGACTACAGCGGCCTCGACGCCGCCGAGGCGAAGCGGCGGATCCAGGCCGGATCGCAGGGGATCTGGCGCTACCGCGACTTTCTCCCCTTCAAGGGCAGGGCAAGTGACCCACTGGAGCCGGGCCTGACGCCGCTGCTGCGCGCTGACCGGCTGGCCGAGCGGCTCGGGGTCGACGCCGAGATCTGGATCAAGAACGACGCCGCCAACCCGACCCACTCGTTCAAGGACCGGGTCGTCGCTGTCGCCGTCGCGAAAGCGAAAGAGCTCGGCTTCGAGACCGTCGCCTGCGCCTCGACCGGCAACCTCGCCAACGCCGTCGCCGCCCACGCCGCCGCGGCCGGGCTCGACTCCTACGTCTTCGTCCCCGCCAACCTCGAGGAGCAGAAGCTTCTCGCGACCGGCGTCTACGGGACCAACCTGGTCGGCGTCAACGGCAACTACGACGACGTCAACCGGCTCTGCACCCAGCTCGCCGAGACCCGGCCCTGGGCGTTCGTCAACGTCAACCTGCGTCCCTACTACGCGGAGGGCTCGAAGACCCTCGCCTACGAGACGGTCGAGCAGCTCGGCTGGGAACTGCCGGATCGGGTGGTCAGCCCGATCGCCTCTGGCTCGCTGTTCACCAAGCTCGGCCGCGGCTTCCAGGAGTGGATCGACCTCGGTCTCGTCGCCGGCGAGCAGCCGACCTTCAACGGCGCCCAGGCCGAGGGCTGCAGCCCGGTGGCCACCGCCTTCGCCGAAGGCTGGGAAGTCTGCAAGCCGCAGCGCCCCGAGACGATCGCGAAAAGTCTGGCGATCGGCGACCCTGCCGACGGCCCCTACGCGGTCGAGCACGCCCGCCGCACCGGTGGCGGCGTCGACTCGGTCACCGACCAGGAGATCCGCGAAGGGATCAAGCTGTTGGCCGAGACGACCGGGATCTTCACCGAGACCGCAGGCGGCGTCACCGTCGGCGTCCTCCGCAAGCTGGCCGAGCGGGGCGAGCTCGCAGCGGGAGAGCGGGTCGTCGTCTACATCACCGGAGAGGGTCTGAAGACGCTGGACGCGACGCGCGATACGTTCCAGATGCACGAGATCGACCCAGACCTCGACAGCTTCGAGGCCGAGTTCCGCCAGGAGGTAACCGCTTAGATGTCAGTCACGGTGAAGATTCCGACCCAGCTGCGCGCCGCCACCGGCGGTCAGTCGCAGCTGGAGGTAGAGGGCGAGACCGTGGGTGAGGTGCTCGACGCCGTCTTCGACTCCCACGAAGGCCTGCGCGACCGCATCACCCAGGACGGCGACCTGCGCCGCTTCGTCAACGTCTACGTCTCCGGCGAGGACATCCGCTTCCAGCAAGGTCTCGAGACCTCGATCAACGACGGCGACGAGGTCACGATCCTCCCTGCGGTGGCCGGCGGCTGAAGCTGTCTCCGAACTTTGGGGGGCTATAGCCCCCACAATGTCGGAATCGATGAAGCCACCCGTCGTCATTCTCTGCGGCGGCCGCGGGACGCGGCTGCGCGAGCGGACCGAGTCGGTGCCCAAGGCGCTGGTCGAGATCGGCGGCCGGCCGATCCTCTGGCACGTGATCCAGATCTACGCTGCGCAGGGATTCGATCGCTTCCTGCTCGCGACCGGCTACATGGGAGAGGCGGTCGAGGAGTTCGCCGCCGCCGAGCGCTGGCCGGAGGGCGTGCGGGTCGAGTGCGTCGATACGGGCCTCGACACGCCTACGGGAGGGCGGGTCGCGGCGCTAGCCGACCGGCTCGGCGGAGAGCGCTTCTGCGCCACCTACGCTGATGGGGTCGCCGACGTCGACCTCGAGGCGCTGCTGGACTTCCACGACGAGGGCGGCGCTCTGGCCACCGTCACCGTCGTCCGCCCCGACCTGCAGTGGGGCGTCGCCGAGCTCGTCGGCGACGAGGTGACCGGCTTCGTCGAGAAGCCGCGCAGCGAGCACTGGATCAACGGCGGCTTTCTCTGCTTCGAGCCGGGGGTCTTCGACTACCTCGACGCCGACAGCGTCCTCGAGCGCGAGCCGCTCTCACAGCTCGCCTCCGACGGGCAGCTGCGCGCCTTCCGCCACGCGGGCTTTTGGGACTGCATGGACACCTACAAGGATGCGGTCGTGCTCAACGACCTCTGGGCCGCGGGCCGGGCGCCCTGGCGGATCTGGGATACGGCGCGGGTGGAAACCCCATGAAGCGGGCGTTGGTTACCGGTGGCCACGGCTTCGTCGCCTCCAATCTGGCGCGGGCGCTGCTCGAACGCGGCGACACGGTCAGCGTCCTCGACCTGGCGCCGCCGCCGCGCTCGGGTCTGGCGCTCCAGGGAATCGACTCCGACGTCGAGTTGCTGCAGGTCGACCTCCGGGATGCGGAGGCGGTCGAGGCGGCAATCTCAGCTGGCGAGTTCGAGGTCGTCTTCCACCTCGCCGCCCAGACCCTGGTCGGGCCGGCGATGGCGGATCCAACCCAGACCTTCGAAGTCAACGTGCGCGGCACCTGGTCGCTGCTCGAGGCGTGCCGTCGCGCCGACGTGCCAGCGATGATCGTCGCCTCCTCCGACAAGGCCTACGGCCCCAGCGACGAGCTGCCCTATCGGGAGGAGATGCGGCTGCAGCCGGCCTCACCCTACGAGGCGAGCAAGGCGGCGGCGGATGCGATCGCCCTCAGCTATCGCCCCGCCTACGGGTTGCCGGTCGCGGTCACCCGCTTCGCCAACATCTACGGCGGCGGCGACCCCAACTTCTCGCGGCTGATCCCCGAGGCGATCGCCGCCGTTCTCGACGGCCGTCGTCCGCAGATCCGCTCCGACGGCAGCCCCGAACGCGACTTCCTCTACGTCGCCGACGCCGTCTCCGCCTACTTGGCGGTCGAGCACGCGGTCGGCGCTGGGGGACCCGGGGCCGGAGAGGCCTTCAACGCCGGTGGTGAGGCCCCGCACTCGGTGCGCGAGGTGCTGGAGACGATCGTCGCCGTCTCCGGCTCCGAACTCAAGCCCGAATACCTCGGCACCGGCAACCCCGAGGGCGAGATCGACCGCCAGTTCGTCGACTCGGCCAAGCTGCGCGAGATGACCGGCTGGCGCCCCGAGGTCGAGCTGCGCGACGGCCTGATCCGCACTCTCGACTGGTACCGGGACCACGCCGAGTTGCGACCCGGGGCCAGCATCGCGTCCAGCTAGTCTCCTCGCCATGTGCGGGCGCTTCACGGTCACCACCAAAGACACGAAGAACGTTGCCGACCGCTTCGAGGTCGAGCTGGAAAAAGCTCTGGAGCGTAAAGCGGGCGCGGCGGCGAAAGAGAGCGCCAAGGACGGGGGAGAGGCGAATGAGAAAACGCCGCCGGGGTTCGGCCGCTTCAACGTGGCGCCGACGCAGGAGGTCCTGGTCGTCCGCGCCTCGCCCGAGCCCGAGGAGGCCAAGCAGGGCGAGCGCGAGGCCCGGCTGATGCGTTGGGGTCTGGTCCCGGTCTGGGCCAAGGACCTGAAGGTCGGCTACCGGATGATCAACGCGAAAAAAGAGAACCTGATGAAAAGCCGGGCCTACAGCCCGCTGGTCGGCAAGTTCCGCCACCGCTGCCTGATCGTCGCCGACGGCTTCTACGAGTGGATGAAGGCCGAGGACCCGAAGCAGCCGCGCCAGCCCTGGCACTTCCGGGTCGACGGCGGCGAGCCCTTTGCCTTCGCCGGGCTCTGCACCCGCAAGGAGTGGTCCGACGCCGACGATCGCGGCTACGACGACGGCTATCTCTACACCTGCACGCTGGTGACGACGACGCCGAACAAGGTCGTCGCCCCGGTCCACCACCGGATGCCGGCGATCCTGTCGAGCCCCGAGGCCGAGGCCGCCTGGCTCGACCCCGATCTGAGCGCCGAGGACGCGGTGGCGATGTGTGGCCCGCTCGACGCGAGCCGGATGTCGAGTGCGCCGGCGAACCCGAAGCTGAACAAAGTCGGCAAAGGGATGGCGGAAGGGCCGGAGCTGCTGGTGGCGCCGCAGGCGACCCTGGACGGCTAGTGACCTGAGTCGTTGATCCGCTGGCAGTAGGCGGCGAGGCTGTCGAGGATCTCGTCGGCGTTCTTGTGCCAGACGTAGGGTCTGGGTTCATCGTTCCAGGTGGCGATCCAGGTGCGGATCGAGGCGACCAGGTCACGGACTGAGCGATGGGCGCTGCGCTTGAGCCACTTCGTGGTCAGCTCTGCGAACCAGCGCTCGACCAGGTTCAGCCAGGAGCTGTAGGTGGGCGTGAAATGCAGGGTGAAGCGGGGGTGCCGTTTGAGCCAGCGCTGGATCGACGGTGTCTTGTGGGTCGAGGAGTTGTCGAGCACGACGTGGACCTCGAGGCCTTCTGGAACCGAGCGCTCGATCAGGTTCAAGAAGCGGCGGAACTCCTCGGTCCGGTGGCGGGGCGTCATCTCGGAGATCACCTTCCCGGAGGCGACGTCCAAGGCAGCGTAGAGGTTGGTGGTGCCGTTGCGGACGTAGTCGTGGGTATGGCGCTCGGGCACGCCGGGCATCAGGGGCAGGATCGGCGAGGTGCGATCGAGCGCCTGGATCTGGGACTTCTCGTCGACGCAGAGCACGACCGCCGCCTCGGGCGGGTTGAGGTAGAGCCCGACGATGTCTCTGACCTTGTCGACGAACTGCGGGTCGGGGGAGAGCTTGAAGTGCTCGGTGCGATGGGGCTTTAGCCCGAACGCCCGCCAGATGCGGCTGATCGCGCTCTGGCTCATGCCGGTTGCCTGGGCCATCGAGCGCGTCGACCAATGCGTGGCGTTCTTCGGCTGCTCCTCCAGCGTCTTGACGACCACCCGCTCCACGTCTTCGTCGCTGATCTGCCGCGGCTTGCCCGGCCTGGGCTCGTCATGCAGGCCGTCTAGGCCTCGCTCGGCAAAGCGCCCTCGCCACCTGCCCACCGTCGAGCGGGTGCAGCCGAGGCGCTCGGCGATGTCGATGCTGCGCTCTCCGTCAGACGCCGCCAGGACGATGCGGCAGCGCAGCGCCAGGGCCTGGGCGCTGGTGGGCCTGCGGGCCCACCGCTCGAGCACCTCTCGCTCCTCGCTGCTGAGAACGACTTCCGCACGTACGGGCATAACCGCCTCCCATCGTCGCTTGCGATGGCGACGACTTCGACGGGCAGGGAGCTATGCCTGCGAACTAATGACTCAGGTCACTAGCCCTCGTCGCCTGCTTCCGCTTCCTCTTCGGCTTCTTCGCGTTCCTCTTCTTTTAGCTCTTCGGCTTCTTCGTCGATCGGCGGGGTGCGCTCGGACAACGCCGCCTCGGTGCGTGCGGTCGCGGTGCCGACGCTCGTTTCGAGCGTGCAACTGAAGGTGGCGGCCGGGACGTCGGTCGAGCGCCAGATCGTGAAGAAGGGAAGCTCCAGGTCCTGCTTCGGCTTGCCGGCGATGACGTATTTGATCCGCTCTTCGCCGACCTTGTAGGTCGGCCACTGGACCTTGACCCCGCGTTCGCTGGTGAAGCGCGGCGGCCGGTCGGGGAATTCGAGCACGGCGAGTTCGCTGCTCTTGGAGCTGAAGTCCATCAGCACCGTTTCCGGCACTTCCTGGTTGTAGATCCCGGCCGTGGAAGACCGCGGGTAGGCGCCGCGCAGGCCGCCGCTGCTCTGGGCGACTTCGGTCCCCCGCGGCGCTTTGACCGCGCAGAGGATGAGGCCGCCGCCGATCGGCGATCCCGCGGAGACGGTCAGCTTCGAGCTGGCGACGAACAGCGAGTAGCCGCTGACGTTGGTGCCGGTGGAGCGGATGCGAGCGTCGGTCAGCTGCATCTCGCCCTTGCCGCCGGGGACCGGGACGGGCTGAGACTCGGCGGTCGGGCTCGCCTGGACCCATTCGAGGTTGGCCGCTTCACCCTCGCCCTTGCCGGTGCTGGCCAGGGCGGCTACCAGGCAGGCGACGAGCCCGACGGCGATCACGATCAGGGCGCCGCGCGGCGGGCGCGAGGCCTGGGGGGCGGTGCCGCGGGGGGCGTCGTTCACAGCGCGACAGTATTGGAATCCGTCACAGATTCGCGCCGCTGCGATACCGCGACCGGCCATCGGGGTACGTTCCCTCCATGGCAGGCAAGGTGACGCGGCTGAGGGCGGCCGAGACGAAGCGCAGGTCGATCGAGGTCCACGGCCGCTCGGTGAGCTTCATCGAAGCCGGCTCGGGCCCGGTTCTGCTGCTCATCCACGGTATGGCGGGGACCTGCGCCAACTGGGAGTCGGTGATCGAGCCGCTGGCGATCAACCGCACGGTGATCGCCCCTGACTTCCCCGGCCACGGCTCCTCGGCCCCCGGCGGCGGCGACTACTCGCTAGGGGCGCTGGCGGGCGGTCTGCGGGATCTGATGCTGAGCCTCGGCCACGAGCGGGCGACCCTGGTCGGCCACTCGCTGGGCGGCGGCGTCGCGCTCCAGTTCACCTACCAGTTCCCGGAGATGGTCGAGCGGCTGGCGCTGGTCTCCAGCGGCGGCCTCGGCCCCGACGTCAGCCCGATCCTGCGGGCGGCGGCGCTACCGGGCGCGGGGCTCTTCATCTCCGCCACGGCCGGGATCGGGACGCGGGTGGGCGGCATCCTGGGGCGCGGCCTGAGCGCGATCGGACTGCGGCCCAACGCCGATGTCGAGGAAGTGGCGCGCGGCTACGCGACGCTCTCCGACCCCGAGCGCCGCAAGGCCTTCATCGCCACCCTCCGCTCGGTGGTCGGCACCGAGGGGCAGCGGGTCGCCGCCCTGGACAAGCTCTACCTCGCCGAGGCGCTGCCGCTGCTGATCCTCTGGGGCGAGAACGACCCGATCATCCCAGTCGAGCACGCTCGTGAGGCCCACGCCCAACTGCCAGGCAGCCAGCTCGAGATCTTCGAGGACACCGGCCATGTCCCCCAGCTCGAGCGTCCCGGCCGCTTCATCGCCACCCTCGAGCGCTTCCTCGCCGAAACCGAGCCGGCCGAGTTCGACCGCGACGAGTGGCGAGCAAGATTCAAGGCCGCCGACGGCTGAGTAGCAAGGACGCGCCCGACAGGATTCGAACCTGTGGCCTCTAGCTCCGGAGGCTAGCGCTCTATCCAGCTGAGCTACGGGCGCTCAACGGAGAGCTTAGCCGTCGTGGGTAGTGATGAGCGGTTCCGTCCGACCGCAGACATAAGATTGCAATCATGAAGACGGCAGCCAGAGGCAACGAGGCGGAGGCGATGATTCTTGCTGCGCTCGTCGAGCGAGGCTATGACGTCTCGGTGCCGTTTGGAGGAGGACAGCCGTACGACCTCATGGTCGACCTTGGTGGATTCAGCGTCCTCAAGGTCCAATGCAAGACCGGCTGGCTGGACAAGAGCTGTGTCTCTTTCAACACGCGTTCGACCGATCATGGTCAGGGTCGGCGGTCATATATCGGACTGGCGCACATCTTCGCTGTCTACTTTCCGCCCCTGAACTCGGTGTATCTCGTGCCCTTGGATGCTGTCGGCGGCTTTAGGGCCTACTTGCGACTCGAGCCTGCTCGTAACAATCAGCAGCGCAAGGTCAGGTTTGCGGCGGATTTCGAGATCAACCGTTGGTCTGTGGATCAATTACTCGAGGTGAAACGCAGCGCCGAGGTCTTGGCGGAACCCGAGCTGAACTTCGCGTAGGCTCGCCGCCGATGGATCTGGCGGTTACTTTCCTTGGAACCGGGGGCTCGGTGCCCTCGGCGCGGCGCTCTACTGCGAGCGTGGTGGTGGCGCGTGGGGGAGAGCGGTTGCTGTTCGACTGCGGGGAAGGGACGCAGCGGCAGATGCAGCGCTCGCTGGGGCTCGTTCAGGCGGATGAGATCTACCTCACCCACTTCCACGCCGACCACGTTCTCGGGTTGCCGGGGTTGCTGAAGACCTATGACCTGACCGACCGGCAGGTGCCGCTGAAGATCTACGGACCGCCGGGGCTGACCGAGCTCTTCCAGGTCTTCTCGCCGCTGGTCGGGCGGCTGGGATACGCCCTGAATCTGGTCGAGCTGGGGCCGGGCGACGCCGTCGCGCATGACGGCTACGAGGTACGTCCCTTCGAAGCCTCCCACCGCACCACTCGCGCCAACGGCTACGCCCTGGTCGAGGCCGAGCGGCCCGGTCGCTTCGACCCCGCTGCGGCGGCAGCCGCTGGGGTGCCGGAAGGCCCTGCTTACGCCGCCCTGCAGCGCGGTGAGACCGTCCAGGGAGAGGAGGGGCCGGTGGCGCCTGAGCTGGTGATGGGGCCGAGCCGCCAGGGCCGCACGATCGTCATCAGCGGCGACTCCGCGCCCAGTCCGGCCACCGTATCTGCGGCGGCCGACGCCGACCTGCTCGTCCACGATGCCTCCTTCGCCGAGGAGGAGGTGCAGCGCGCCGCCGAGACCGGGCACTCGACCGTGGGCCAGGCGGCCGCCGTGGCTGCCGAGGCGCACGTGAAAATGCTCGCGCTAGTCCACATCTCCTCCCGCTACCACGTCGGAAAGGTGATCGAGGAGGCGCGCGAGGTTTTCGAGCCGACGATCGCCCCGCGTGACTTCGACCTCGTCGAGCTGCCCTTCCCGGAGCGCGGCGAGCCGCATCTGGTGCCCAACGGAGCCCGCGAAACCCGGAAAGATCCGGAGCCCGAGGGCTAGCGGCGTCATTCTGCGCTGCTACTCTGGGCGCGTCCTTTAACCCGGTCCCGCGAGGCCAGGAAGGAAGCAAACGAAGTGAGTGAGAAGGTCGTGCTGGAGCACGACGATCTGAGGCGAACGCTGCGGCGGATCGCTCACGAGATCGCCGAGAAGAACCCGGACTCGGGACATTTGGCGGTCGTCGGCATCCACACCCGCGGCGCCGTCCTGGCCCGCCGCCTCCATGTCTTCCTCGGCGAGCTGACCGGGACCGAGCTGCCGATCGGCGACCTCGACATCTCCTTCTACCGCGACGACGTCGGCGCCAAATCACCCGCCACGCAGCCTGTCGTCCACGCCTCCCACATCGACTTCGACCTCTCCGGCCGCACCATCGTCCTCGTCGACGATGTCCTCTACACCGGCCGCACCGTCCGCGCTGGAATCGACGCGCTCTTCGACTACGGCCGGCCGCAACGGGTGCAGCTGGCGGTCCTCTGCGACCGCGGCCACCGCGAGCTGCCAATCCGCCCCGACTACGTCGGCAAAAATCTGCCGACTGCACGCGAGGAGCGGGTCAACGTCCGCCTCGAGGAGGTCGACGGCACAGACGGGGTGACGATCTCCGAGCCCAGCCCAGTGGAGGCGAGCCGATGAAGCACCTGCTCTCGATCGAGCAGCTCTCGCGCGAGGAAATCGAAGCGATCCTCGATCGCGCCGAGAGCTTCGCCGAGGTCGGCCGCCGCGACATCAAAAAGGTGCCGACCCTGCGCGGCCGCACCGTCGTCTCGCTCTTCTACGAGTCGAGCACCCGCACTTCCAGCTCCTTCGACCTCGCCGCCAAGCGCCTCTCCGCCGACCTCGTCTCGGTCAAGGCCGCCGGCTCTTCGGTCGAGAAGGGGGAGTCGCTGAAGGACACGGTCGCCACCCTCTCCGCCTACGACCCGGCAGCGATCGTTATCCGCCACCCCTACGCCGGCGCCGCCCAGATGGTCGCCGGCTGGACCGCGGCCGCGGTCGTCAACGCCGGCGACGGCAAGCACGAGCATCCGAGCCAGGCCCTGCTCGACGTCTACACCCTGCGCCGCCGCCTCGGCTCGCTGGAAGGGGTCCGGATCTGGATCGTCGGCGACGTCCTCCACAGCCGCGTCGCTCGCTCCAACCTGATCGCCTTCACGCGGATGGGGGCCGAGGTCACCGTCTGCGGGCCGCCGACCCTGATCCCCCGCGGGATCGAGGAGCTCGGCTGCGACGTCTCCTTCAGCCTCGACGGGATCGAGGAGGCCAAGGTCATCTACGCGCTGCGGATGCAGAAGGAGCGGATGAGCGAGAGCTTCGTCCCTTCGCTGCGCGAGTACGCGGCGAACTTTCAGATCGGCATCCGGCGCCTCAACCCGCGCCAGTTGCTGATGCACCCCGGTCCGGTCAATCGCGGCGTCGAGCTCTCCGGCGAGGCGATCGACTCGCCGCAGTCGCTGATCTCCGAGCAGGTCGCCGCCGGCCTGGTGGTGCGGATGGCGATCCTCTACGAGCTGCTCGCCGGTGGCGAGGGGGGCAGCACCGCCAGCCAGGGCGAGGGCAGCCAGCCGACCCCGATCGGAACTCCGGCATGAGTCTCACCGACTTGCTCGACGTGCGCCCCGGAGAGGACGCGCACCTGATCCTGCGACGCGCGAGCGTCCTCGACCCGGTGGCGGGGATCGACTCGGTCCACGACGTCGTCGTCCGCGACGGGACGATCGCCGCCCTCGCCTCGCCGGGTGAGGCCGACGCCGAGGGCGCCGAGGTGGTCGAGGCCGAGGGCCTGCACGCTTTCCCGGCCTTCTTCGATCCCCACGTCCACCTCCGCACCCCCGGCCACGAGCACAAAGAGGACGTCGAGACGGGGACCCGCGCCGCCGCCGCCGGTGGCTACTGCGGGATCCTGGCGATGGCCAACACCCAGCCGCCGGTCTCGACCGCGGCCGACGTCTCCGCCCTCCGCGAGCAGGCGCGGGGCGGCGCCTCGGTCCCGGCCGGGTTCCTCGCCACGGTCACCAAGGAGATGCAGGGCGAGGAGCTGACCGAGATGGTCGAACTGCGCGAAGCCGGCGCCGCCGGCTTCTCCGACGACGGCCTGCCGATCACGGACGCCGGGGTGATGCGCCGCGCGCTCCAGTACCAGCACCTCTGCGGCGGCAACATCGCCCTGCACGAGGAGGACCCGCGGCTCTCGCGCGACGGGGCGATGCACGAGGGCCCGGTCTCGGCCGCGCTCGGGGTCGCCGGCATCCCCTCGGTCTCGGAGTCGACGATGGTCGCCCGCGACGCCGCTCTGGCCGGCTACGAGCGCGCCCGGATCCACGTCCAGCACCTCTCCGCGACCGAGTCGGTCGAAGCGGTTCGGGTTGCGAGGGCGGCCGGCGTGCAGATCAGCGCCGAGGCCAGCCCGCACCACCTCTGCCTCACCGACGAGGCGGTCCGCAGCCTCGACCCGCACCGCTTCAAGATGAACCCGCCGCTGCGCGAAGAGCGCGACCGCCAGGCGCTGATCGAGGGTCTGCGCGACGGCACGATCGAGTGCGTCGCCACCGACCACGCCCCGCACCAGCCGGAGGAAAAGGATGTGCCCTTCGAGCAGGCGGCGATGGGGGTGACCGGCCTAGAGACCGCCTTCGCTGCCCTGCACACCGAGTTGGTGCTGCCGGGGACGATCAACCTGGCCCTGCTGGTCGAGCGGATGGCCGGCGGGGCCGAGCCCTTCGACCTCGAGCGGCCGAGCCTGGCGCCGGGCTCGGAGGCGAACGTCGCCCTCTGCGACCTCAGTGCCGAGTGGACGGTCGGCGATGACGGCTACGAGAGCCGCTCCGCCAACTCCTGGTGCGCTGGCCGCACCCTTACCGGCCGGGTGCTGATGACCGTCGCCGCCGGCCAGGTGGCCTTCCGCCTGCGCAGCTTCAGCCTCGGAGTCGCATCATGATGCGACTCCAGTCATTGGGAGTGGTAGCGGCATGAGCGCCTACCTGCTGCTCGAGGATGGGACCCGCCTCGATGGCCTCGCCTGCGGCCACGATGGAGCGGTGACCGGCGAGGTCGTCTTCAACACGGCGATGACCGGCTACCAGGAGTCGGTCACCGACCCCTCCTACGCCGGCCAGATCATCGTTTTCACCTACCCGCTGATCGGCAACTACGGCGTCTCCGCCGCGGCGATGGAGTCCGAAGCGGTCCACGCCCGCGGCGTCGTCATGCGCGACGCCAAGAACGGCGAAGACGTCGCCACCGCCGAGGGCGGCTGGCTGGATTGGCTGCGCGACTGCGGAGTGCCGGGTCTCAGCGGGGTCGACACCCGTGCCCTGGTCCGCCACCTGCGCGACAAGGGTGCGATGCGCGGCGGCATCTTCCCGGCCGCGACGCCGGAAGCCGAAGCGCGCGAACGCATCGCCGCCGAGCCATCGATGGACGGTGCCGACTTCGCCCGCACCGTTACCCCAACCGCACCGGTCCGCTTCGATGGCGACGGCCCGCACGTGGTCGGGCTCGACACCGGGGTCAAGCTCAGCATCGTCCGCCAGCTGCGCGAGCACGGCTGCAAGCTGACGCTCCTGCCCTGCGCCAGCAGTCCGGACGAGGTCCTGGCCGAGGACCCCGACATCGTCTTCCTCGCCAATGGTCCCGGCGACCCGGCCGCGCTCGACTACGTCGTCGACACGGTGCGCGGCGTTATCGGCAAGAAGCCCGTCTTCGGCATCTGCCTCGGCCACCAGCTGCTCTGCCGCGCGGTCGGCCTCGAGACCTACAAGCTGCCCTTCGGCCACCGCGGCGCCAACCACCCGGTCAAGGACCTGGAGACGGGCCGGATCGACATCACCTCTCAGAACCATGGCTTCGCCGTAGTCGGGCCGGGGGGCGAGCCGAAGATCGAGGGCGACGAGCCGGTTCGCTGGGACACCGACTTCGGCGTCGCCGAGCTCTCGCAGCTGAACCTCTACGACCGCACGGTCGAGGGTCTGGTCCTGCGCGACGTCGCCGGCGCCACCGTCCAGTACCACCCGGAGGCCGGCCCTGGCCCGCACGACGCCCGCCACCTCTTCGAGCGCTTCCTGGAGCTGGCGGCTTGATCTGGCCGCCACCCGGCCGCGCCTTGGAGGGAAACGTGGTCCGCCTCGAGCCGCTGGCCGAGGAGCACCGCGAGCCGCTGCGCTCGATCGCAGCCCACCCTGAGATCTGGCAGTGGATCGATCGGCGGGTGACCGAGACCGACGAGGGCTTCGACGGGTGGTTCGACGCCCGCCTGAACGCTCGGAAGGCTGGCGAGGAGCACGCCTTCGCAACCCTGAGCGCCAACGGCGACCCGCTCGGCAGCTCCTCATACCTTTTTCCCCGTCCGATCCACGACGGCGTCGAGATCGGCTGGACCTGGCTCACCCCAGCGGCTTGGCGCAGCGGCGCCAACGTCGAGGCGAAGCTGCTGATGCTCGGCTTCGCCTTCGAGGAGCTCGGCTGCATCCGGGTCGAGCTGAAGACCGACGCCCGCAACGAGCGCTCGCGCGGCGCGATGGAGGCGCTGCCGGCGAAGTTCGAGGGCGTCTTTCGCAAGCACATGCTGATGCCGGTGACCGGCATCCGCGACTCGGCCTACTTCTCGGTCGTCGACGACGAGTGGCCGGCGGTAAAGCAAAACCTGGAGGCGCGCCTGGCAGGGGCGCGGGAGGAGACGAATGCCTAAACGCGAGGACATCCAGAAGATCCTCCTGATCGGCTCCGGCCCGATCGTGATCGGCCAGGCAGCCGAGTTCGACTACTCCGGCGTGCAGGCCTGCAAGGTCCTGCTCGAGGAGGGCTACGAGGTCGTCCTGGTCAACTCGAACCCGGCGACGATCATGACCGACCCCGAGTTCGCCACCGCCACCTACATCGAGCCGCTGCTGCCCGGGCCAGTGACCAAGATCATCGAAAAGGAGCGGCCCGACGCGCTGCTGCCGACCCTCGGCGGCCAGACCGCGCTCAACCTCGCGATGACCCTGTTCGAAGACGGCACCCTGGACAAGTTCGGGGTCGAGCTGATCGGTGCCGACGCGGCGGCGATCAAGCGGGCCGAGGACCGGGAGGAGTTCCGGCAGACGATGAACGACGCCGGCCTGCGGATCCCGTGGTCGATGACGGTGGAATCGCTGAGCCAGGTCGAGGAGGCACTCGCCGACGGCCGCATCACCCTGCCGGCGATCATTCGCCCCGCCTTCACGATGGGCGGCCAGGGGGGAGGCATCGGCTACAGCGAGACCGAGCTGCGCCAGGTCGTCTCCGAGGGCCTCGCCGCCAGCCCGATCAACCAGGTCTTGGTTGAGGAGTCGGTGATCGGCTGGGGCGAGTTCGAGCTCGAGGTGATGCGCGACCGCAACGACAACGTGGTGATCATCTGCTCGATCGAGAACGTCGACCCGATGGGCGTCCACACCGGCGACTCGGTCACCGTCGCCCCCGCCCAGACGCTGACCGACCCGCTCTACCAGGACCTCCGCGACCAGGCGATCAAGGTGATCCGGGCGATCGGGGTCGAGACCGGCGGCTCCAACGTCCAGTTCGCGGTCAATCCCGACAACGGCGAGATCGCGGTGATCGAGATGAACCCGCGCGTCTCCCGCTCCTCAGCCCTGGCCTCGAAGGCGACCGGGTTCCCGATCGCGAAGATGGCGGCCAAACTGGCGGTCGGCTACGCGCTGGAGGAGATTCCCAACGACATCACCCGCGCCACGCCCGCCTCCTTCGAGCCGACGATCGACTACGTCGTCACCAAGATCCCGCGCTTCGCCTTCGAGAAGTTCCCCGGCTCCGAGGGCCGACTCTCCACCTATATGCAGAGCGTCGGCGAGGCGATGGCGATCGGCCGCACCTTCCGCGAGTCATTCGCCAAGGCGATGCGCTCGCGCGAGCTCGACTCGGCGGCGGAGATCCCGGAGTCCGGCCAGGATCTGCTCGCCGCGATCGCGATCCCCTGCGCCGAGCGCTTCGACCTGATCCTCGCCGCCTTCAAACGCGGTCTCGAGGTCGAGGCGGTCCATGAGGCCTGCCTGGTCGACCGTTGGTTCCTGCGCGAGCTGCAGGCGCTTGCCACCGAAGGCGACGGTACCGACGGCCTGGTCCGCACCTACAAGGCGGTCGACACCTGCGCCGCCGAGTTCGAGGCGGCGACGCCGTACTACTACTCCGCCCACGAGCGGCCACGCCACGACGGCTCACCACCGGCCAGCGAGGTCCGCCGTGGGGAGGACGACTCGGTGGTCATCCTCGGCGCCGGCCCGAACCGGATCGGGCAGGGGATCGAGTTCGACTACTGCTGCGTCCACGCCGCGATGACGGCCCGCGAGCTCGGCCGCGACGCGGTGATGGTCAACTGCAACCCGGAGACGGTCTCGACCGACTACGACACCTCCAACCGCCTCTACTTCGAGCCGCTGACGGCCAAGGACGTGCTCGCCGTCTGCGAGCAGGAGCGGCCGGAGGGCGTGATCGTCCAGTTCGGCGGCCAGACGCCGCTGAAGCTCGCCCGCACTCTCGAAGAAGCGGGCGTGCCGCTGCTCGGTACGCCGGTCGACGCGATCGACCTCGCCGAGGACCGTGGCCGCTTCGGCGAGCTGCTGAACCGGCTCGGGGTCGAAGCCCCGCCCTACGGGACCGCCTTCTCGGCCGAGGAAGCGACCGCGGTGGCCGAACGGGTCGGTTTTCCGCTCCTGGTCCGTCCCTCCTACGTCCTCGGCGGCCGGGCGATGGAGATCTGTTACTCGACCGAGGACCTGGAGAAGTACCTGGTGGCAAACGTCAAGGCCGACCAGGAGCACCCACTGCTGCTCGACCGCTTCCTCGAGAACGCGATCGAGGTCGATGTCGACGCCCTCGGCGACGGCGAGGAGGTCTACGTCGCCGGGATCATGCAGCACGTCGAGGAGGCAGGGGTCCACTCCGGCGACTCGGCCTGTGTGATCCCGCCGCTCAGCCTCGGCGAGGAGATGCTGGAGCGGATCCGCGCCACCAGCGAGCAGATCGCCCTCGAGCTCGGGGTGATCGGCCTGATCAACATCCAGTACGGGGTCGCCGCTGGCGAGCTCTACGTGATCGAGGCCAACCCGCGCGCCTCGCGCACCGTTCCCTTCGTCTCCAAGGCGATCGGGGTGCCGCTGGCGAAACTCGCCTGCAAGCTGATGCTGGGCGAGAAGCTGGCCGATCAGGATCTGCCGCAGGGGCCACCCGAGCACGTCAGCGTCAAGGAGGCGGTGCTGCCCTTCGCGCGCTTCGCCGGAGCCGACTCGGTGCTTGGCCCGGAGATGAAGAGCACCGGCGAGGTGATGGGGATCGCCGGCGACTTCCCGACCGCCTTCGGCAAGGCCCAGGCGGCGGCGGGTGTGCGGTTGCCCGAGTCGGGTGCGGTCTTCATCACCGTCACCGACACCGACAAGGCCGCTGCGACCCAGCTTGCGACCCGCTTCCACGACCTCGGCTTCGAGGTGATCGCCACCCACGGCACCGCCCAGGCGATCGAGCGGATGGGGGTGCCGGTGACGCCGATCAACAAGCTGCAGGAAGGGTCGCCGCACGTCCTCGACCTGATCCGCAAGCGCAAGTGCGACCTGGTGATCAACACCCCGACCGGCTCCGGGGCTCGCGCCGACGGCTACGAGATCCGCACCGCCGCCGTCCGCCACGGAATCCCCTGCGTGACGACGATGACCGGCGCCACCGCGGCGGCCCGCGCGATCGCGGCAGGCAGGCAGGGAGACGCCAAGGTCCGCTCGCTGCAGGAGATCCACGACGGTCAGGTCAAGGCCGCGGAGCCGCGATGACGGCGCCGTTCGGCCGACGCCTCTGCGATGTCGCGGAGAACGTGGCCTCCGGCGGCTACAGGATCTTCTCCCTCCTTGACCCGGACGGGCCGCCCCCCGAGCCAGGGCAGTTCTACATGCTGGCCAGCGAGAAGAGCTGGGGGGAGGGAGGAGGCCGCCCGTTCCTTCCCCGCGCGATCTCCGTTGCGGAGGCGGCTTCGGCCAAGGACGGGGTACGGCTCAATTTCTTGGTCGAGGGTGTTGGCCCCGGTACGGACCGTCTCTGCGATCTGGAGCCGGGCGAGCGGGTTTGGGTGACTGGTCCGCTGGGCAACGCGTTTTCGACTCCCAAGCAGGTCAATCCCGACGCCGCCGGGGCGATCCTCGTCGGCGGCGGCATCGGCATCGCCCCGCTGGCGATCTGGCGCCGCCACCTGGTCGAGCAGGGAATCCCCCTCCGCGTCCTGCTCGGCTTCCGCAACCAGCGGCACTCGGGCGGCCTCAACGAGCTCTTCTGCGCTGGCGACTCGCTCTGTCCCGACGTCCGCCTCGCGACCGAGGACGGCCACGCCGGCCACCAAGGCTACGTAACCGACCTCCTGGCCACGATGCTGGCCGGCGACGACGCCACCTCCGCAGTCGTCTACTCCTGCGGCCCCCCGGCGATGCTGGAGGCGGTGCGGGCGCTCTGCGCCGCCAACGAGGTTGCCTGCGAGCTGGCGATGGAGTCGCCGATGGCCTGCGGGTTCGGCGCCTGCTTCGGCTGCGCGGTACCAAAACCCGACGGCGGCTACCTCAGGCTCTGCGTTGACGGCCCGGTGTTGCGAGGCGACGCGGTCGCGGAGGTCGCCCATGCCTGACTTCTGCGGCATTGAACTCGCTCACCGAGTGATCAATGCGTCGGGCACCTACGACGCCATCGCCGCCCGCAGGGTCTTCGGCGACCAACTGCTGGCGGAATTTCCCTTCTCCGCGTTCGTATCGAAGACGATCACTCCTGAGCCCCGCGCCGGCAACGCTCCGCAGCGGATCTGGGAGACCCCAGCGGGGATGATCAACTCGATTGGTCTGCCCAACAAGGGTCTGGAGGGGTTCCTGGCGCATGATCTGCCAGAGCTGGCGGATCTGCCGGTCCCCTTGATCGTCTCGGTGATGGCGACCAACCGTGAGGAGTTCTCGCGCCTGGTCCAAGAGGTCGGCGCTCGCGACGAGGTTGCCGCGATAGAGCTCAACGTCTCCTGTCCCAACGTCCACTCCGGGCTGATTGTCGGTGAGCAGCCGAGCGAGACCGAGGCGCTTCTGGAAGCTCTGCGGCCGCTGACCTCGAAGCCGCTGATCGTGAAGCTGACCCCGAATGTGGCCAACCCGGAGGCGGTTGCCGTTGCCGCCGAAGAGGGGGGTGCCGACGCGGTCTCCCTGATCAACACCATGAAGGCGAGCGCGATCGATCCCGCCACCGGAGGGCCGGCGCTGGCGGCCGGTCACGGCGGTCTCTCGGGCCCCGCGGTGAAGCCGATCGCGTTGCAGCAGGTGCGGTCGGTGCGCGCCGCGGTGGAGCTGCCGATCGTTGGCATGGGGGGAATCTCTAGCGGCGCCGATGCGAGCGAATTCCTTGCCGCCGGAGCCGATCTCGTGGCAGTTGGGACCGAGAGCTTCCGCGACCCGAGGGCCGGGTCGCGAATAGCAAATCAGCTGGAAACCGGCGTGTCGGATACGCCGCGACGCCTGGCGGCACTAGACCTCGAGTAGAGGTTGAGACGAATTTTGGGGCAATTGGGCCTCCTTGCCTTGCACGCCCCCTAGCCGCGGCTATACTCGCCGCCTCAGATGACGGCTTCCTCAGTCAAATCGTCCCTCGCGGCCCCGGAACGCTCCCTCGATCAGAGGATGGAGGCCCTCAAACGGGCCAACGACATTCGCACCGCGCGGGCGAAACTGAAGAAGGATTTGAAGGCGGGACGGGCCAGCATCCAGACGATTTTGCTGGATCCTCCCGAGTACCTTTTGACGGCCAAGGTCTTCGACATGCTCCTCGCTGTACCGAAGTACGGCCGGGTGAAGACCAACCGGATTCTCAACCAGTGCCGGATCTCTCCGTCGAAGACGATCGGCGGTCTCTCTGAGCGCCAGCGCGCCGAGCTGATCAGCCAGCTCCGCCGTTAGCCGACCGCCCCAGCGGTCATCATCCCCGGCCGCATGGCCAGCAAAGTTTTCGTCATCACCGGTCCCTCTGGGGTCGGCAAGGGCACCCTGATCAGGGAGCTGTTGAGAGAGGTCCCCGACCTCGAGCTTTCCGTCTCCGCAACTACGCGGGCGCCCCGGGAGGGCGAGGTCAACGGCCGCGCCTACCACTTCCTCACCCCCGAGCAGTTCGAGCGGCGGGTCGAGGAAAAGGACTTCCTCGAGTTCGCGACCTACAGCGGCAACCGCTACGGGACGCTGCGCAGCGAGGTCGAGCGGCGCCTGGGGGCGGGGCACTCGGTGGTACTGGAGATCGAGGTGCAGGGAGCCCAGCAGGTCCGTGCCGCGAAACCGGACTCGGTCCAGATCTTCATCGCGCCGCCCGATCCGGCGGTTCTGCGCGAGCGCCTCGCGGGCCGGGGAACCGATTCCGCCGAGGCGATCGACGAGCGGCTGAAAGTCGCCGAGCAGGAGTTGGCGGCGCAGGGAGACTTCGACCACTGCGTCGTCAACGACGAGCTCGGCCGGGCCGCCGCCGAGCTGGTGGCGATCGTCCGCGCTGAGCTCGGCCGGGCCCCGGCGGGCTGATCATCTAGACTGCCCAACTCGATGATCAAACCACGCGTAGACAAGCTTCTCGAGCACGCCGATTCCCATTACGCCGCCGTTGTCGTGTCGGCTAAGCGCGCTCGCCAGATCAACAGCTACTTCCACAACCTCGGCGAGGGCGGTTTCGGCGAGTACCCGCCGCCGATGGTCGACACCACCGGTGAGCGGAACTACCTCTCGATGTCGCTCGAAGAGCTTGCCGAGGGCAAGCTGAAATACGAGTACCGGACCTAGCGCCGGATTGCCCGCGCGGCGGGCATCCTCTAAAACCAAGCCATGGCCCGACTTCTGCTTGGCGTCAGCGGCGGAATCGCCGCTTACAAGGCTCTGGAGCTGGCGCGCGTAGCAACGCTCGCCGGGCACGGGGTGCGGGTGGTGATGACCGAGACCGCCACCCGCTTCGTCGGCGCCGCCTCCTTCGAAGGGATCGTCGGCGCCCCGGTCCTGATCTCTGAGTTCGAGCGCGATCCATTGCGCGCCGCCTTCCCAGGTGAGGAGCAGTCTTCCCACGACCCGATCGGCCACCTCGAGCTCGCCGGTCGCTGCGACGCCTACCTGGTGGCACCCGCCTCGGCCAACACGATCGCCAAGCTGGCGAGCGGTAGCGCCGATTCGATGCTGACCACCTCTTTCCTCGCCTGCACCGCGCCGCGGCTGGTGGCGCCGGCGATGAACGACCGGATGTACGCCGACGCGGCGACCCAGGCAAACCTGGAGACGCTGCGCCAGCGCGGCGTCGAGGTGATCGAGCCCGAGGAGGGCAAGCTCGCCTCCCGCGGGGAGTTCGGCCGTGGCCGCCTGCCCGATCCCGAGCAGCTGCTGGCGCGGGTCGAAGCCTCGCTGCCCGCGGGCGACCGGCCCTGGGACGGGCTGCGGGTTCTGGTCACCGCCGGCGGCACCCGCGAGCCGATCGACCCGGTCCGCTTCATCGGTAACCGCTCCAGCGGCCGGATGGGGATCGCCCTGGCCGCTGCCGCGGCCAAGCGCGGGGCGGAGGTGACGCTGATCGCGGCGAACGTCTCGCTGCCGGCCCCCGCGGGTGTGCGGCGCCTCGATGTCGAGACCGCCGCCGAGCTGGCCGCGGTCGTCGGCGAGGAGTTCACCCGCACCCACCTCCTGCTGATGGCGGCGGCACCGGCCGACTTTCGCGCGGCGGTACCGGCGGAGGGGAAGCTGCAGCGCTCGGGCTCACTCGAGCTCTCGCTGGAGCCGACCGAGGACATCCTCGCCGGGCTCGCCTCCAATCGGGCCGAAGGGCAGACGATCGTCGGCTTCGCCGCCGAGCACGGCGGGGAGGCGGTGGAGCGGGCTCGCGGCAAGTTGCAACGCAAGGGCGCCGACATGATTGTCCTCAACGACGTCTCCAATCCCGGGATCGGCTTCGAGAGCGATCGCAACGCCGTCACTTTGATCAGCGCCGGGGGCGAGACCGAGGTTGCGATCGCCTCCAAGGACGAGGTCGCCGAGGCGATCCTGGGGGAAGTGGACCGCTTACGGGGGGAAGCAGCCCGGCCAACGAGCTGAGCGGGCTATACTGATTTCAAGCTTTTCTGTCCCTGATGTGTGTCGAGAAGTGGGCCTGGCCCACTTTTTTTACGCCCTCACCCAAATAACCCAGGCATGACCGAAGCCACCGAGCAGAACATTCAGCAGCAGTTGTCCGAGCTTGACAGCGAGATCGACCTGGTTGCCCTCGAGCAGCCCGGGACCGACACGCTGCGTCTCTTCATCGACCACCCGGACGGTGTCGACCTCGCGCTTTGCGAAAGGGTCACGCATCACCTGGCTGACCTGCGGGTCGATTATTCGCTGGAGGTTTCCTCGCCTGGTCCCAAGTACCGCCGCACCGCCACCGCTTCCGAGAACAAGGAGTCCCCGCAGTGACCAAAGAGATCGTCGACGCAGTCAAAGCGCTCGAGCAGGAGAAGGGAATCTCAGCCGACAAGCTGATGGACGCCCTCGAGGATGCCCTCCTCTCGGCCTACAAGAAGACGCCCGGCGCGGCGAAATACGCGCGCGTCGATCTCGATCACGAAACGGGCGACTTCCGCGTCTTCGAACTGATCCTGCCTCCCGAGCTGGAGGAGAAGCTGCTGGCGGAGGCCGCCGAGCTGCAGGAGGAGCCCGAGGTCGATCCGGAGACGGGCGAAATGAAAGAGCCGGAGGACCCCGAGCTCGACCCGGAGATGATCGCTCCCTACGAGGACCAGATCGAGACCGAGGACGTCACCCCCGAAGACTTCGGCCGGATCGCCGCCCAGACCGCCAAGCAGGTGATCCTGCAGCGGATCCGCGAGGCCGAGCGGCAGATGATGTACGACGAGTACCAGGACCGGGTCGGCGAGCTGATCACCGGGATCATCCAGCAGTCCGACAAGCGCTACACGCTGGTTCAGCTGCGCGAGCGGGTCGAGGCGCTGCTGCCGAAGTCCGAGCAGGTCTACAACGAGCGCTACGACCACGGGATGCGGGTCAAGGCCGTGATCACCGACGTCTCCGACTCGACCAAAGGGCCAGCGATCGTCGTCTCCCGCCGCAGCCCGGAGCTGATCAAAAGCCTGTTCGAGCTCGAGGTTCCGGAGATCGCCGACAAGCTGGTCGAAATCGTCGGCGTCGCCCGCGAGCCCGGTTACCGCTCGAAGATCGCCGTCGTCTCTCACGCCGACGGGGTCGACCCGGTCGGCGCCTGCGTCGGCCCCCGCGGTTCGCGGGTGCGGATGGTCGTCTCCGAGTTACGCGGCGAGAAGATCGACATCATTCCTTACAACGAGGAGCCCGCTCGCTTCGTCGCCAAAGCGCTCTCACCGGCGCGCGTGCGCGAGGTGATCGTCGACGACGAGGAGCGCCAGGCGACCGTGATCGTCCCCGACGACCAGCTCTCGCTGGCAATCGGTCGCGACGGCCAAAACGCCCGCCTCGCCGCCCGCCTCACCGGCTGGCGCGTCGACATCAAATCCGAGACCGAGTTCTCCTCCGAAGAACACGAGGTCGAGGTCGATGGCGAAGAACAGTTCGACGGCCGCTGCATGGCGGTCCTCTCGAACGGGCGCCGCTGCCCGAACGCGGCGATCCCGGGATCGACCTACTGTGGCCTGGAGCCGCACCAGGCGCTCTCGCGTTTCGAGACCAGCCAGACCGCCATCCTCGCCAACGTCTCCGAGACGGAGGTGGCGATCCTCGCCGACCCGGACGCCGACGAAGGCCAGGTCGAAGAGATCGTCCAGCGCGCCGAGAGCGAGTTCGTCGAGCCCGCGGAGGCGGTCGAGGAGACCGCCGGCGAGGTGGCCACCGAGGAGGCAGTCGAAGAGGACATCGCCGAGGAGGCCCGGGAAGCAGAGGAGGTCGACGGGGAGACGCTCGGCGAGGACCCCGAGGCTGCTGCCGAGGAGGACCCCGCGGCTGAGGCACCGGCGGAGCAGGCCGAAGAGGTTGTCGAGGAGGCGGAGCAGGCTTAGTGGCAAAGAAACGGGTTCACGAGATCGCGAAAGCGCAGGGCGTCAGCTCGAAGGGGCTGCTCGCCGCGCTGAAAGCTGCGGGGGTGGAGGCGAAAGCCGCCGCCTCGAGCGTCGAGGAGGCCGATGCGTTGAAGGCGATCTCCGCCGCCAAAGGCAACGGCGGCGGGACGGCGAAGAAAGCCGCCCCGAAACCGGCCCCCAAAGCCGGGCAGGCGGCCGCTCCGGCGCAGCCGAAAGCGCCTGCGGCTTCCACGCCTGCCTCCAAACCCGCTGCTCCGAAAGCCCGGAACACCTCGACCAAACCGGTTCGCGCCGGCGGCGCCCAGCAGGGCGGCGGCGGCGGTGGAGCGTCCTCGAAAAAACGGCGCGTGGTGATCGACTCCCAGGCTTCGCGCCGCGAGCAGGGCGGCGGCCCACCGCCGCAGCGCCCGCCGCGTCGTCGTGGCGGGCGCCGTCGCCGGCCCTTGCTCGAGGAGCCGCCGGCGCAATCGGATACGCCCGACGAGCCCGAGGCGAGCAAAGTCAATTCCGGCGCGACCGTCCGCGAGGTCGCCGAATCGCTCGGCCTCGCCCCGGCCGAGGTGATCAAAAAACTGATGATGATGGGCGAGATGGCGACGCTCACCCAGACCCTCACCGACGACTCGGTGAAGGCGATCGCCGACGAGTACGGCCGCAAGATCGAAATTGTCCACGCCGCCGACGAGGAGCCGGAGGAGCCGGAGTTCTCCGACGCCGACGAGGATCTGGTCGACCGGCCGCCGGTGGTGACGATCATGGGTCACGTCGACCACGGCAAGACCTCGCTGCTGGACGCGATCCGCGAGACCGAGGTCGCCGCGGGTGAGGCCGGTGGCATCACCCAGCACATCGGCGCCTACCAGGTCCACCACGAGAAGAAGACGATCACCTTCCTCGACACCCCGGGCCACGCCGCCTTCACGGCGATGCGCGCCCGCGGCGCCAAGGTCACCGACGTGGTCGTCGTGGTCGTCGCCGCCGACGACGGCGTCATGCCCCAGACCAAGGAGGCGATCGACCACGCCCGCGCCGCCGACGTGCCGATGCTGATCGCCGTCAACAAGATCGACAAAGAGGGCGCCAACCCGGAAAAGGTTCGTGGCGAGCTCGCCCAAGAGGGCATCTCCCCGGAGGAGTGGGGCGGCGACACCGTCTTCTGCGAGGTCTCGGCCAAGACCCACGACGGCCTCGACAACCTGCTCGACATGATCCTGCTCGTGACCGAGCTGGAGGAGCTCGCGGCCAACCCCGACGCTCCCGCTTCGGGCCACGTGATCGAGTCCCAGCTCGACCCCGGCCGCGGCCCGGTCGTCACCGTGCTGGTCGCGCGCGGCACCCTGCGCGTCGGCGACTCACTCGTCGCCGGGCCGCAGTGGGGGCGCGTTCGGGCGATGCAGGACTTCACCGGCACGGCCGTCGACGAGGCGGTTCCCGGGATGCCGGTTGAGGTGCTCGGCTTCGACGGAGTCGCCGATGCCGGCGAGTTCGTGCAGACGGTCGACGGCGACCGCCAGGCCCGCCAGATGGCGGGGGAGCGCGCCCACCGGCTCAAAACCGAGGCGCTGGCCCGCCGCCAGGGCCGCAAGGTCAGCCTCGACGAGGTCTTCGCCCGCGCCCAGGAGGGCGAAATCAAGGAGCTCAACATCGTCCTCAAGGCCGATGTCGCCGGCTCGCTGGAGGCGCTGCAGGATGAGCTCGCGAAGGTTCCTCAGGAGCGGGTGGCGATGAACATCATCCACTCGCAGACGGGTGGCATCAACGAGTCCGACGTGATGCTGGCCTCGGCCTCCGACGCGATCATCATCGGCTTCAACGTGCGCCCGCTGCTCGACGCCAAACGCGCCGCCGCGCGCGAGGGCGTCGACGTCCGCACCTACTCGGTCATCTACAAAATCACCGAAGACCTGCGCAACGCAATGGAGGGCCTGCTCGACGCGCTCGAGGTCGAGGAGACGATTGGCGAGGCGCTGGTCAAACAGACCTTCAAAGCCTCCAAGGTCGGCCGCATCGCCGGCTGTATCGTCGCCGAGGGCAAGGCGGTCCGCACCGCCAGCGTCCGCCTGATCCGCGAGGGGACGGTCATCTGGACCGGCGAGCTCGGCTCCCTGCGCCGCTTCAAAGACAACGTCCAGGAAGTCGAGGAGGGACAGGAGTGCGGAATCGTCCTCGACGGGTACGCCGACGTCAAGGACGACGACGTGCTCGAGTTCTTCCAGACGAAACAGGTCGAGCAGACCCTGGAGTAGCATGGCCAGCTCCCGCATGCGGCGCATCAACGAGGTGCTTCGCGAGGTCGTGGGGGCCGCAATCGCAGGCGAATTGAGTGATCCCCGTATCGGCTTCGTGACCGTCACCTCCGTTGAGACCAGCCCCGACCTGCGCACCGCCAAGGTGTTCATCAGCGTGCTCGGCTCCGACGAGGAGCGGGAGGCGACGCTGGAGGGTCTGCGCTCCTCCCACGGCGTCCTCCAGTCGCGGATCGCGGCCGAGACGCGGATGAAGCGGACCCCTACCCTGACCTTCCACTACGACGACACGATCGAGCAGGGCGTGCGGATCTCCGAACTGCTCGAGGAGGGAGAAGAGGAGTGAGCTCGGTCCCCGACCTCGCCACCTCCGATCTCGAGCGCGTCAGCGCCGAGCTGCGAACACGCGACCGCTTTCTGCTGACCGCCCACGAGGGTCCCGACGGCGACGCCCTCGGCTCCCTGCTGGGGCTGCACAAAGTCCTCACCCAGCTGGGCAAGGACTCGGTGATGTTCATGGCCGCGAAGGAGTTCCCGCTGCCGATCGAGTACCGCTTCCTGCCGCTAGAGGAGGTCTTCCACGAGGCGCCCGCCGACATGGCGGACCGCACGGTGATCTTCCTCGACTGCGGCAACGTCGACCGGGTCCCGGTCGAGTGGCTGACCGCCGGCACCAACGACGTGATCAACATCGATCACCACCACGACAACACCCGCTTCGGCGACATCAACCTGGTCGAGGTTGGCGCCTCCTGCACCGCCGAGATCGTCTACGACCTAGCCCTGCTGCTGGGGGCGAAGATCACCCCCGAGATCGCCTCGGCGCTCTACGTCGGCCTGATCACCGACACGGGCAAGTTCATGTACGAGAACACCAACGCCCACACCCACCGGGTTGCCGCCGACCTGATCGACGCCGGGGTCGACGTCGACGACACCTACCGCCGCCTCTACGAGCACGTGCCGCTGGAGAAGCTGCGGCTGGTCTCACGCGCGCTCGACAACATCTCCAGCTACTGCGACGGCCGCCTGGCGGTCAGCTACATCACCACCGCCGACTATGAGGCCACCGGCGCCGGCGAGGAGATGACCGAGGGATTGATCGACAACCTGCGCTCGATAGACGGGGTCAGGGTCGCCGCCGTGATCCGCGACCTCGGCGACCGCGGGAGAGCGGCCCGCAAGGTCAGCCTGCGCTCCAGCGCGGGCGAGATCGACGTCTCGGCGATCGCCCGTCTTCACGGGGGAGGCGGCCACAAACGCGCCGCCGGCTTCTCCACCGATCTCGAGTTCGAGCAGCTGGTCGAGTTCCTCGCCGGCGAGGTATCGACGCAACTCGGCGGCTGAGATGGCGGCGGAGACCGGCACCGTGCTGCTCTACGACAAGCCGGCCGGCGTCACCTCTCACGACGTCGTCGCCAAGGTCCGGCGCGAGCGCGGCGCCAAGGCCGGCCACGCCGGCACGCTCGACCCCTTCGCCACCGGCCTGCTGTTGATCCTGCTCGGCCGCGCCACCCGCCTGCAGCGCTTCCTCGTCGGGCTGCCGAAGACCTACCTGGCCACCGCCCGCCTCGGCTGGCACTCGAGCACGGGCGACTCCGACGGCGAGCTGACCGAAACCGGCCGCGTCCCCGAGTCCCTGGAGTTGCCGACCGGGACCGTGCGCCAACGGGTGCCGATGACCTCGGCGGTGCGGGTCGGCGGCGAGCGCCTCTACAAGAAGGCCCATCGGGGCGAGGTGGTGGAGACGCCGGTGCGCGACGTCCAGGTGCACCGCGCCGAACTGCTCTCCAGTGATGGGGAGTTCGCCCACTACGAGATCGAATGCTCGGCCGGCACCTACGTGCGGACCCTGGTCGAGACCCTCGGGGATGCCTACTGCTCGGACCTGAGGCGGACCGCCGTCGGCCCCTTCCGGGTCGAGGACGCCGGCGAGGAGCTGGCGGCCGAGCGGGTCGCGGAGTTAGTGCCGGCGGTGGCGGAGGCGCTGCGGTGAGCATCAAGGTCACCTCGCTTCCCGACGCCGAGCCGCGGCCGCGCAAGGTCGCGATCGGCACTTTCGACGGCGTTCACCTCGGCCACCAGGCGGTGATCGAGGGCGCCGACACCGTCCTCACCTTCGATCCGCACCCGCTCGAAGTCCTGCACCCGGCGGCGACGCCGAAACTGATCATGCCCTTTGGGGTCAAGCGCGACGTGATCGAGGGGCTGGGGGTCGAGGAGCTGGTCGTGATCCCGTTCGACAAGAGCTTCTCGATTCAGAGCGCCGAGGACTTCATCGACCGTGTTCTGGTCGAGACGCTGAACGCGAAGGCGGTCTCGGTCGGCGAGAACTTCCGCTTCGGCGCCAAAGCCAAAGGCGACCCGGCGATGCTGGAAGCGCACCCCGAGTTCGAGACCAGGGTGGTGCCGCTGGTCGAAATCGACGGCGAGACCGTCTCCTCGACCCGGATCCGCGCCCTGGTCGCCGCCGGCGACATGGTCGGCGCGCGCCACTGCCTCGGCGCCCCGTTCATGGTCGAGGGGACCGTCGTCAAGGGCGACCAGCGGGGCCGCGAGCTCGGCTTCCCGACCGCCAACCTGGTCCCCGACGACCGCCTCGCGATCCCCGGCCACGGGGTCTACGCCGCCTTCGCCAACGGCGTCCCGGCCGCTGTCAACGTCGGGGTCAGGCCGACCTTCGAGAGCGGCAGGGGGGTCTTGATCGAGACCTACCTGATCGACCACAGCGAGGATCTCTACGGCAAGACCTTGCGCGTCGCCTTCGTCGAGCGGCTGCGCGGCGAGCGTGCCTACCACGAGGTCGAGGAGCTGATCGAGCAGATGCACCGCGACGTCGATGACGCCAAGCGCGTCTGTGCTACTTTCCAGCGGCCGTGACCCCTCCGGGTGCACGGTTTTTTTGAGGAATAGCGATATGGGCCTGACCAAAGAAAAAAAGAGCGAGCTGATCGGCAAGTACGGCCGTGGCGACAAGGACACCGGCTCCGCCGAGGTCCAGGTCGCGTTGCAGACCGAGCGGATCAACGAGCTCACCGAGCACCTCCGCACGCACCCCAAAGACCACCACTCGCGTCGTGGGCTGCTGATGCTTGTCGGTAAACGCCGCCGCATGCTGCGCTACCTCGAAAGCACCGACCTCGAGCGCTACCGCGCCCTGGTCAAAGATCTCGGCCTGCGGCGATGATCGCGGTCGGGGAGAAAGCCCCCGACTTCACCCTCCGCGACCAGGACGGGGAAAAGGTCTCGCTGTCGGACTTCCGCGGCCGCAAGGTTTTGCTGATCTTCTATCCGGGTGACTTCAGCCCCGTCTGCGGCGACCAACTCTCGATCTACCAGGAGGTCAAACCGGAGATCGAAGCGAAGGGCGTCGAGATGATCGGGATCAGCGTCGACAGCTTCTTCGCCCACGGGGCGTTCCGGGAGAAGCTCGGCATCGACACCAGGCTCCTCTCCGACTTTGAGCCGAAGGGGGAGGTGGCGCGCGCCTACGGCTCCTACGTGGAGAAGCTCGGCTTCGCCAACCGGACCCTCGTCCTCGTCGACGAGGACGGCACCGTCGCCTGGGCTCACGAAGCCGACAATCCAGGCGAGATCCCCGGCGCCAACCTGATCTTCGACGCGCTTTCCTAGTCGGTGGCAGACCTCGGCAGCGCCCCGATCCCTGGCGTCGGGCCGGACGACCACGTCCGCGGCGAGGGGGAGGAGGGGCTGATCATCTACGGCGACCTCGGCTGCCCCCGCTGCGCCGGCTCCTGGCAGCGGCTGCGCGAGCGCCCTGGCCGTCTCGTCTTTCGTCACTTCCCCGTCGCCAGCAAGCACCCGCGCTCACCGGCCCTCCATGCCGCCGCTGAGGCTGCTGGCCTGCAGAGCCGCTTTTTCGAGACGGTCGACTCGCTCTATGCCGACCGCGGGCGGGTCGACGACCCGCATCTGTGGGAGCGGGCGGAGCGTTTCGGGCTCGACCTCGACCGCTTCGAGGCCGACCGCCGCTCAGAGTGGGCGGCGGCCCGGATCAAGCGCGACTTCCAATCCGGCATTCGCGCTGGAGTGGCGGGCACTCCAGCGGTTTTCGATGCCTGTACGCTTGTCGCAGTTAGAGAACGAGAGTTCTGAACGCAATGGGCCGCCAACCGGGCGGCCGGAGGTAAACAACTAAATGAGCATGTTTGACGTTACCCGCGTCTCGGCGGACATCGGCGAGGGCCAGATTTCCTTCGAGACCGGCAAACTCGCGAAGCAAGCGGGCGGAGCCGTCGTCGTCCGCAGTGGCGACACGATGGTCCTCTGCACCGCCACCGTCGGCAACCTGCGCGACGTGGACTTCCTTCCCCTCACCGTCGACATCGAGGAGCGGATGTACGCCGCGGGCAAAATCCCCGGCTCGTTCTTCCGTCGCGAGGGCAAATCGAGCGAGAAGGCGACCCTCACCGCACGGATGATCGATCGCCCGATCCGCCCCCTCTTCCCCAAGGGCTGGCACTACGAGACCCAGTTGGTCGCGATTCCGATGTCGGTTGACCAGGTCAACCCCTACGACATCCTGGCGATGAACGGCGCCTCCGCGGCGCTGGCGATCTCGCCGGTCCCGGTCGCCGCCCACGTCGGCGCCGTCCGCATCGGCAAACTCGACGGCGACTTCGTCGTCAACCCCGAGGAGGAGACCCACGAGGAGCTCGAACTCGACCTGATCGTCGCCGGCACCGACGAGGCGATCCTGATGGTCGAGGCGGGCGCCACCGGCGTCACCGAGGCCGAGATCCTCGACGCCCTCGACATCGCCCACGCGGAGATCAAGAAGCTCTGCGCGGCGATGGAGGAACTGCAGCAGAAGGTCGGCAAGGAGAAGTTGCAGGTCGAGGCGCCGGAGATCGACGAGAGCCTGCTCTCTGAGATCCGCGGCTCCCACGGCCAGGCCCTGGTCGACGCGATCGCCACCGAAGGCAAGCTCGAGCGCTACGAGGCGATCGACAAGGTCAAGGACGAGGTCGTCGGCAAGTACGCGCTCGCCGGTGACGACGGCGAAGTCGACGACGACCGCGTCTCCGAGGTCAAGGCCGCCTTCGGCGCGATCGAGAAGGACACGATCCGCAAGGCGATCGCCGTTGACAAGAAGCGCCCCGACGGTCGCGCCCAGGACGAGATCCGGCCGATCGAGTGCGAGGTCGACATTTCCCCGCGCGTCCACGGCTCGGCGCTGTTTACCCGCGGTGAGACCCAGATCCTCTCCAACGTCGCCCTCGGGACGACCCGGATGGACATGCGGATCGACACGCTCGGCCTGCAGACCACGAAGCGGTTCTGGCACCACTACAACTTCCCGCCCTTCTCGGTCGGGGAGGCGGGCTTCATGCGTGGCCCGAAGCGACGTGACATCGGCCACGGCGCGCTCGCCGAGCGGGCTCTGCTGGCAACGGTTCCCGACGAAGAGTCGTTCCCGTACGTGATCCGGGCGGTCTCCGAGACGCTCGAGTCCAACGGCTCGTCCTCGATGGGTTCGGTCTGTGCCTCCTCGATGGCCCTGCAGGCCGCGGGAGTCCCGGTCAGCGCTCCGGTCGCCGGCGTGGCGATGGGCCTGATCAAGGAGGGCGACGACTACATCGTCCTCACCGACATCGCCGGCGTTGAGGACCACCTCGGCGACATGGACTTCAAGGTCGCCGGCACCGCCGAGGGCATCACCGCCCTGCAGATGGACATCAAGATCACCGGCGTCACCTTCGAGATCCTCGAGGACGCGCTGGAGCAGGCCCTGAAGGGCCGCCAGTTCATCCTTGGCAAGATGGCCGAGGCGATCGATGGGCCGCGGGAGAAGCTCTCCCAGCACGCGCCGGCGATCGAGTCGATCAAGATCGATCCCGAGAAGATCGGGGCGGTCATCGGCAAAGGCGGCGAAACGATCCGCGCCCTCTGCGAGGAGTTCGAAGCGGAGATCGACGTCGAGGACGACGGCACGGTGCGGATCTACGCGCCGACCGGCGAACTGGTCGACGCCTGCGTCGCCCGGATCAACTCGATGACCAAGGAGGCCGAGATCGGCGACCGCTACGACGCGGCCAAAGTCGTGAAGACGACCACCTTCGGCGCCTTCGTCGAGCTGGTCAAGGGCACCGACGGCCTGCTTCACATCTCCAACGTGAAGCCGGGCGAGCGGGTCGACTCAGTCGACGACGTCCTCAAAGCGGGCGAGGAGATCGACGTCACCGTGGTCGAGGTCGACAAGGAGCGCGGCCGGATCGGGCTGCGCCTGACCGAGGATCCCTCGATTGCCGGCAAATCACCAGAGGAACTGGCCTCGGTCGGTTCTGGCGGCGACGGCGGTCGGCGCAACGGCGGCGATCGTGGGCGCGGCGGCGGTGGTGGCGACCGTGGGCGCGGCGGAGATCGCGGCGGCCGTCGGCGTGAACGCGAGCAGCGCGACTAGCTTGGGCGGCGCGAAGCTCACCGAGTTGGACTCGGGCGTCCGGGTCGTGACCGAGGAGGTTCCCTCGGTCCGGTCCGTGGCGCTCGGGCTTTGGGTCCGGACCGGATCCAGGAACGAGACCCCGGCGCAGGCCGGGGTCTCGCACTTCCTCGAGCACCTGCTCTTCAAGGGCACGGCGCGCTACTCGGCGATCGAGATCTCCGAGCGCTTCGACGGGCTCGGGGCCTCGATCAACGCTGCCACCGGCAAGGAGACGACGCACCTGCACGCTCGCTTCCTCGACGAGCACACCGAGGAGGTCTTCGACCTGCTGGCGGAGATGCTGCTTGCGCCGACCTACCCGGACATCGACTCCGAGCGCCAGGTGGTGCTGGAGGAGATCGCGATGTACGACGACGAGCCCCAGGACCGCGTCCACGACGTTCTCGCCGAGGCCGTCTTCGGCGCGCATCCGCTTGGGCGCCGGGTTTTGGGCGAACCCGAGGTGATCGCCTCGGTCCCGGTTCCCCAGATCGAGGACTACCGCAGCTCCCGCTACACCGGCCCGCAGATCGTCGTCGGCGCCGCTGGCCATCTGGACCACGATCGCATCGTCGAGATGGCGAAGCGCCTCGTCGACCCGCCGGCCGGCGATGGGGGAGGGGTCTCGGAAGTCGACCTGGAGGGAGACTCGCGCCTCTGCTTCCTCAGCAAGGAAACCGAGCAGTACCACATCTGCTTCGGGGCGCCAGGGCTGCGACGCGACGACCAGCGGCGCTATCCGCTGGCCGTGCTCGACGCGATCTTCGGCGGTTCGACCTCCTCGCGGCTCTTCCGTGAGGTACGCGAGAAGCGCGGCCTCGCCTACTCGGTCGGCTCCTACAACGAGCAGTTCACCGACCAGGGCCTGGTCGCCACCTACGTCGGCACCCGGGAGGACAACGTCGAGGAGGCCTGCTCGATCATCGGCAACGAGATGGCCCGCCTGCGGGTCGAGCCGGTCTCCGAGGAGGAGCTGACGCGGGCCAAGGAGAGCGTCAAGGGCCGCCTCGTCCTCAGCTCCGAGTCGACCGCGGCGCGGTCGACTCGGATCTCGCGGGCGACGCTGTTCGGGCTGCCGATCGAAAGCCTCGACGAGATGCTGGCCAAAGTCGACGCGATCAAGGTCGACGACCTGACCGAGCTCGCAGGGGAGCTGTACGCCGCGGATCGCCTCTCCGCCGCCTGCGTCGGCGCCGACGAGGACCGCTTCCGCAAGGCGCTGGCGCCGGTCAGCGAGGCTCTGGTCGCGGCATGACCAGGGTCGCGGTCGCCGGCGCCGCCGGCAAAATGGGCCAGGCCGTCTGCGAGGCGGTCGAGGAGGCCGACGGTCTCGGCCTGAGCGGTCGCGCCGACCCGGCCCTGGGGACCGAGCTGAGCGAGGTGCTGCCGGAGGCGGATGTTGTCGTCGACTTCACCATCCCGGACACTGCGCTGGCGAACGTCAAGGCCTGTCTGGAGGCGGGCGTCCACGTGGTGGTCGGCACCACCGGCTTCGACCTCGACGCGGCGCGACAGGCGGCCGAGGCGAGCGAGGCCAACTGCTTCGTCGCCCCCAACTTCGCGATCGGCGCGGTGCTGCTGATGGAGGTCTCGCAGACGATCGCCAAGCACATGCCCGAGTGCGAGATCGTCGAGCTCCATCACGACAAAAAGCTCGACGCCCCCTCGGGCACCGCCAAGCGCACCCAGGAGCTGATCGACGCCGCGGGCGGCAACGTCCACCAGCCGATCCACTCGGTCCGCCTCCCAGGCCTCGTCGCCCACCAAGAAGTGATCTTTGGCGGCGTCGGCCAGACCCTCGCGATCCGCCACGACTCGATCGACCGCCGCTCCTTCATGCCCGGCGTCGTCCTCGCCTGCCGCAAGGTGGCCGACCTGCCTGACCGCTTCACGGTCGGGCTGGAGAAGCTGCTGTAGATGGCGGCTTGGCGCGCAGCGCGGCCGCTGGACGGGATACCCTGGGACCGATGAAGGAGATCAAGGGAATCCTCACCGCGATGGCGACCCCGTTCGCCGAGAGCGGGGCGGTCGATTACGACGCCGCACGGCGACTGGCGGCGCACCTGCTGGAACATGGTTCCCACGGCCTCGTCCTCGCCGCGACGAGCGGTGAGCTGCCGACTCTCACCGACGAGGAGGAGATCGTTCTGCTTCGAGCGGTGCGCGAGGAGGTTGGCGATGATGTCCTGCTCGTCTGCGGTGCTGGCACCAATGACACTCGCCACTCTTGTGAATTGACCAAGATGGTTGCCGAGGCTGGGGCCGACGCGTCCCTGGTCGTCGTCCCGTACTACAACAAGCCCAACGACGCCGGCATCCGGGCCCACTTCGAAACGGTGGCCGCAGCCGTCCCAGAGCTGCCGATGGTCATGTACAACATCCCCTCGCGGGTGGTCATCAACGCCAGCCCTCAGCTGCTGGGCGAACTGGGCCAGGTCGACAACATCGTCGCCGTCAAGCAGGCCAACGACGCCGAGCTCGGCCCGATCGAGGGCCTAACTGTCCTCGCTGGCAACGACGACGTCTTCCTTCGCGTGCTCGAGTTCGGTGGCGGGGGCGGCATCACCGTCGCCTCCCACATCGTCGGTGACCGGATGCGCGAGATGTGGGACGCCGCGCAGAGCGGCGACCTCGAGCGCGCCCGACAGATCGACGCCGAGATCACGCCCGTCTACGAGGCGACCTCCGTCACCACCAACCCGATTCCGCTCAAGGCCGCGCTGGAGATGCTCGGCCTCTGCGCGGACAGACTTCGACTTCCCCTGGTGTCCGCCGACGCCGAGCAGCGGGCCGCCATCAAGGCCGGTCTCGATGCCGCTGGCGTCGCGGTTGCCAGCTAGACAACCCAAAGAAAGAGTGACTAACTAGTGCCAAGCAAACTTCGAGTGCTGCCCTTGGGCGGCCTCGGCGAGATCGGCAAGAACATGACCGTGATCGAGTACGACGGCCGTATCGTCGTCGTCGACACCGGCCTGATGTTCCCGACCGCCGAGATGCACGGGATCGACCTCGTGCTTCCTGACTTTTCCTACCTGCGCGATCGCGTCGACGACATCGAGGCGATCGTCCTCACCCACGGCCACGAGGACCACGTCGGGGCGCTGCCCTACGTCCTGCGTGAGATCGGCACCCCGCCGGTCATCTACGGCGGCCTGCTGACGATCGGCATGGTGCGATCGAAGCTCGACGAGCACAAGCTCGGCGAGTCGACGCCGCTACAAGAGCTGCCGCCCGGAGAGAAAGTGAAGCGCGGTCCCTTCGAGATCGAGCTGATCCACCTCGCCCACTCGATCCCCGACATGCGGGGGGTGCTGCTGAAGACCGCGGCCGGCTCGGTGTTGATGACCGGCGACTACAAGTTCGACCAGACCCCCGTCGACGGTCGCCCGGCCGACGTCTCCCGCCTCGCCGAGCTCGGCAAGGAAGGCCTGACGCTGCTCTGCGGCGACTCGACCAATGCCGACCGGCCGGGGATCGCCCCGTCGGAGTCGGCGGTCGGGCCGGCTCTGCTCGAGCAGTTCTCCCACTGCAAGGGGCGGATCATCGTCACCTCCTTCGCCTCCAACATCCACCGCGTCCAGCAGGTGATCGACGCCGCCGAGCGGCTCGACCGCAAGGTGGCGCTGGTCGGCCGATCGATGCGGAAGAACTTCAACATCGCGTCGAACCTGGGGATCGCGAAAGCCCCGCAGGGGATCTTCATCCAGCCCCGCGAGATCGAGGACTTCCCCGACGAGAAAATCGTCGTCATCTCGACCGGCAGCCAGGGCGAGCCGCTCTCGGCTCTGCGCAGGATGGCCAACAACGACCATCGTGACGTGCAGCTGCACTCCGGCGACACCGTCGTCTTCTCGGCCACCCCGGTGCCTGGCAACGAGCGCGCGGTGAACGAGACGATCGACCGCATCTACGAGATCGGCGCCACGGTGATCACCGCCAAAGACGCCCCGATCCACGCCTCCGGCCACGGCTGGCAGGAGGAGCTGAAGCTGATGCTGAACCTGACCCGGCCCAAGTACGTGCTGCCGGTCCACGGCGACCACAAGCGGCTGCGGCTGCACGCCGGGCTGGCAGAAGCGGTGGGGATCGACTCCGAGCGGATTTTCCAGGGCCGCAACGGCCTGCCGCTCGAAATCGACAAGAACGGAGCCGGCTTCGGCGAGGACATCCACGCCGGCGTCATCTACGTCGACGGCGTCAACATCGGCGAGCCCGACGATGCTGCCCTCCGCGACCGCCGCGAGATCTCCGCCGACGGGATCTTCATCGTCGTCACCACCATCTCCAGCGACGACGGCACCGTCGTTGCTGACCCCGAGGTGATCTTCCGCGGCGTCGCCTTCATGGAGGAGGCCGGCGGGCTGGTCGAGGACCTCAAGGATCTGGTCGAAGACCAACTCGAAGACTCAGCCAAGAAGGGCAATCGCGAGCCGCAGCTGATCGAGGAAGATCTGCACGACGCGATCGGCAAGTTCGTCTGGCAGCGCCTGCGCCGCCGGCCGATGGTGCTGCCGGTGGTCATCGAGGTCTGACCATTCCCGGGTGGTGGGGAGGGGACGGGTGCCCCTCGCCAGACACATCTCGCTTATGGCTCGATGTTGAGTGTCTGGAGAGGGGCACCCGTCCCCTCCAGCAACAGCCATCGAAGGACCCCCGAGGCCCAAGGTCAATCAGCTAAGGCGACAAGGACTTTTGCTTCAAGCTGATTCACCTTGGTCGCTGGACTGACCTGGATCGCAGGAGGGGCAGATGGGGGTCTCCCCGGTACTCAGCATGGAGCCGAGCCGAATGCGCCCGAGGCGTCAGCCCAGTAGCTCTTCCCTCGGCGGAGGTGCTCCGGGGAGACCCCCATCTGCCCCTCCCTCAAACCAGCCCGTCCCCCGCCCAAAGAAAAAGCCCGCCGAAGCAAAATCTGGGGAGAACGCTTCGGCGGGCAATGTGTCTCGTCCGCAACAGAATCTAGGGGCTACCTCTAAAGCGCCTTTAAAGGTTTCGCCGGGGATTTGGTAACGGCGTCGGCGAGGGGGATGCGGGCGATGAAGAGTGCCCCGCCGGACCTTGATTCGGCCGCCTCGACGCTGCCGCCGTGGGACCCGGCGACGGCGCCGACGATCGCCAGGCCGAGGCCGGTTCCGGTGCCGCGGGCGGTGTCCGAGGGCCCGGTGCCGCGGACGAAGCGGTCGAAGATGTTGCTTCGCATCTCGGCCGGGATTCCGGGCCCGTCGTCGCCGACCTCGACCACCGCCTCGTCGTTGCCTTCGCGCAGAGTCAGCTCCACGCAGGAGCCGGGAGGGGTGTGGCGGATCGCGTTGTCGAGCAGGTTGAGGACCATCCGGTGCAGCTCGTCGCGACTGCCTTCGACCCGCAAGGGCCGGTCGTTCTCGAGAACCAGGCGGCGGTCGCCCATCAGAGGCGCTGCCTCAGCGGCGGCATCGCCGGCGATCTGGGCCAGGTCGACCCGCCGGTGGGAGTCGAGCCGGCCGGCGTCGGCACGCGCGAGCAGCAACAGGTCGCCGACCAGTCGTCCCATCCGCTTCGAGGAGCGCAGCGCCGAGTCGACGATCTCGCGGTCCTCGGCCTGATCGGTGCTGTCCAGCGAAGCCTGCAGCAGTTCGAGGTTGGCGAGGACGCTGGTCAGCGGCGTTCGCAGCTCGTGCGAGGCGTCGGCGACGAATTCGCGCTGCTTCTGCATCGCGCCCTCGCGTTCGGCTCGGGCGGCGTCGAGCGCCCGCAGCATCTCCTCCAAGGTCCGCGCGAGCTTGCCCACCTCGTCGTCGACTACCGGGTCGGGCATCTGCTTCGAGGGGTCGCGGGTGGTGGCGATCTCCTGGGCGGTCTCGGTCAGAGAGGCGATCGGCCGCATCGCCCGCCGCGCAATCGCCACCCCGGCGATGACCGCCAGCAGGGTGCCGCCGAGAATCCCGGCGATGATCAGGGCCCAGACCCGGCCGATCGTCTCGTCGACGTGGTCGAGGCTGCGCCCGTACTGGACGTATCCGGTGACGGCCTGGTTGTCGTTGAGGATCACTTCGGTGGCGACCCGCATGCCGTGGAAGTCGGTCAGCCCCTGCTGCACCCGGCCGAGAGCAGCCGCGTCGCGGCTCGAGTTGATCTGGTTCCCTTCGATGTCGTAGACGCGGGCCGAGGCGTCGTCGGGGAGGACGAAGGCGTTCAGCTGCGGGCCTTCTTTGGCTTCCGGTTCGCCGAAGGCGGGGTAGACGACCTGGATCTGGCCGGCGAGGATCTTCACCGCGCTTGAGACCTCGCCGTTGAAGTCGTCGCGGATCCGCTCGGTCGCGATCTTCCCGATCAGGCCGCCGAAGAGGAGCAGGATCGCCAGGGTGAGTCCGGAGGAGACGAGGGCGAGGCGCCAGCGCACCGGCCAGGACTTGGGACGGACCAGGCGGCGGGAGAGGCTCAAATCAGCTCTTGAGGACGTAGCCGGCTCCACGCTTGGTGTGCAGCAGCCTGCCCTCGCCGCCCTCCTCGAGCTTGCGCCGCAGGTTGGAGATGAAGACGTCGATCGTGTTGGTGGCCGCCATCGGGTCGTAGCCCCAGACCTCGTCGAGGAGGCGCTCGCGCGAGACGACGAGGCGCTCGTTCCGCATCAGAAACTCGAGCAGCTCGAACTCGCGGTTGGTCAGCTCGATCTCCCGCTCGCCTCGCTTCACTTCCCGCATGTCCGGGTTGAGGACCAGGTCGGCGACCTCGAGCGAGGCCGAGCCGCGCGGGGGACGCCGGCGCAGCAGCGCCCGGATACGTGCCAGCAGCTCCTGGCGCTCGAAGGGCTTGACCAGATAGTCGTCGGCGCCGCTGTCGAGGCCGGTGACCCGGTCCTCCGTCTCGGCCCGCGCGGTCAGCATCAGGATCGGCACGTCGCCGTCGCTGCGCAGGCGGCGACAGACCTCGACCCCGTCCATCCCGGGCAGCCCGAGGTCGAGCACGACCAGGTCGGGGACGAAGCCGGCGGCGATGTCCAGCGCCTCGACCCCGTCGGCCGAGGTTTTGACTTCGTATCCCTCGTTGCGGAGGGAGCGCCGGAGGACATCGGCGATGTCGGCGTCGTCCTCGACGATGAGGACGCGGCCGCCAAGTTGGTCGACTTCGGAGAGCACGAAGACGATGGTAACCGGGGAATTCGCCGCTCCTCGCGACTTTTAGCGCGAATTTAGCTCGCAGGGGAGTGGGCCTTGCCGTCGAACGGGGGACCATGTTCGTGCGTAAGAAGCGCGCTGGGTCGGCGCGACGGGGCAAAGCGGCCTCGAAACGCAAGCCGAAGGCGAGGGCGAAAGCCGGCCTGCGGCTGCCCGCCGGCCTCGAGCAACGCCACATCGACCTGATCGCCCTCTTCCTCGTCGCCTTCGGCGTCTACCTGGTCTTCGTCCTCTTCTTCGGCTGGGAAGGTGGAAAGGTGGGCTACGGGGTGGAAACCGGCCTCACCTACCTGTTTGGGAACGTCGGCGCCAGGATCTTCACCGTGATGCTGCTGATCGTAGGCGGCATGCTGCTGACCGGCACCTCGGTCTCATCTTTGGCGCGGGGGATCGGTCGCGGCCTGCGCGCCACCTTCCGCAGTATCTTCGCCGGCGGCGACGCGGCTGCCCGCACCGTCGCCAAGACCCATGCCGACTGGCGCGAGCACCGCGAGGCCCGGGCCGAGGCTGCGACCCAGGCCGGTCCGACCGACGTGATGAGCAGCTACCCCGAGGACAACGAGGACTTCGAACCGACGGTGGCGCTGGCCGAGGAGGACGACTTCGACTCCCAGATCTTCGACGCGGATACGGAGACCGAGACCCAGGTGATCCCGGCCGATGGTGACGAGGACTCCCCAGAAGAGGATGAGGGCAAGGTCGAGCTGAAGAACTACGACTCCGAGGACGCGGTCGCGGTGGTCGACCCCGGCGACCGTGCCCACGCCGGCCTGACCCCAATGGGCAGCAAACGCGGGGTGACGATGTCGGAGGAGATCAACTACCGGCCGCCCCCCGGAAAGCTGCTGGAGCGCGGCAAAGGGGACAAAGGCCCGGATCCGCGCGACCAGGAAGCCATCGGCCGCAAGCTGGTCGAGACCCTAGGTCACTTCGGGGTCGAGGCGAAGATCGTCGGCGTCGTCAGCGGCCCACACGTTTCCCGCTTCGAGCTGCGCCTCGCGCCCGGCACCAAAGTCAAGAAAGTCACCGAGCTCGCCAACGACATCGCCTACGCGCTTGCCTCGACCGACATCCGCATCCTGGCGCCGATCCCCGGCAAGCAGGCGGTCGGAGTCGAGGTTCCCAACCGGACCCGGAAGATGGTCCGCCTCGGCGACATCTACGCCGGCCGCCCGGAGAAGACCTCGCCCTTGGTCGCCTGGCTCGGCAAGGGGATCGACGGCAACGCCGTCTGGACCGACATCGCGAAGATGCCGCACGTGCTCGTCGCCGGCACCACCGGCTCGGGCAAGAGCGGCTGCGTCAACGCGATCCTCTCTTCGATCCTGATGCAGGCCTCGCCGAACGAGGTCCGCCTGGTGCTGGTCGACCCCAAGCAGGTCGAGCTCAACCACTACGAGAACGTCCCGCATCTGCTGACTCCGGTGGTCACCTCGCCCCGGCTCGCCGCCAACGTCCTCTCCAACCTGATCGGGGAGATGGAGAGCCGCTACGGGATCATGAGCGAGGCCCGCGCCCGCAACCTGGTCGAGCTGAACCGGGTGCGCAAGAAGCGGGGCGAAGCGCCGCTGCCGCACATCCTCTGCGTGATCGACGAGCTCGCGGACCTGATGATGGTCGCCCCGGCCGAAGTCGAGGACTCGATCATCCGCCTGGCCCAGAAGTCCCGTGCCACCGGGATCCATCTGGTGCTGGCGACCCAACGTCCCTCGACCGACATCATCACCGGCACGATCAAGGTCAACATCCCTTCGCGGATCGCCTTTGCGGTCTCTTCCCAGACCGACTCCCGCGTGATCCTCGACCAGGGCGGCGCCGAGGCGCTGCTCGGTCAGGGCGACATGCTCTTCCGCGGCGCCGGCACTTCGAAGCTGTCCCGCGTCCAGGGCGCCTTCATCACCGAGGATGAGATCGCCCGTATCACCGGCCACTGGGCCAAGCAGGGCGAACCCGAATTCGAGCAGGAGCTGCTGGAGACCCCGCAGGAGACTGGTGATGAGGGCCGCGACGACGACTTCGACCCCGACAGCGATGATCTGCTCGACGAGGCGATCCGCCTGGTCGTGCAGACGGAGACCGCTTCGGTCTCGATGATCCAGCGACGGCTGCGGGTCGGCTACACCCGCGCCGGGCGCCTGATCGACATGCTCGAGCGCCGCGGCGTCATCTCTGGCTACGAGGGCTCGAAACCGCGCCAGGTTCTGATCACCCAGGCGGACCTGTCGCGGGTTCTGGGCGGGAGCGACTCGGCGCCGAAGCCGGTGGCGGTCGAGTCCGAGCCCGACGCTTAGACACCGGGCCGTTCCGGTTCGGTAGCTTCATCGCCGTGATTCGCGCCGGCATCGTCGTAACTGGGACCGAGGTGATCACCGGCCGGATCTCGGACAGCAACGGGCCCTGGGTCTCCGAGCGGCTGGCGGAGCGGGGGGTTGAGGTCGCCCACATCCACGTCGTCGCCGACCGCCCCGGCGACCTCGAGGCGACGCTGCGCTTCATGGCCGACGAGGGGATGGACCTGATCGTCACCACCGGCGGCCTGGGGCCGACCGCCGACGACCTGACGGCGGAGGTCGTGGCCCGTTTCGCCGGCCGGGAGCTGGTGCTGGACGAGGCGATGGAGGCGAAGATCGCCGAGATCCTCAGCGGCTTCGCGCAGCGCTTCAAGCTCGACCACGAGGCGCTGATGGAGGCGAACCGCAAGCAGGCGATGGTCCCCGAGGGGGCGACGCCGCTCGATCCGGTGGGGACGGCGCCCGGCCTGGTCGTGCCGGCCGGCGAGCGGGTCGTGATCGTCCTGCCGGGGCCGCCGCGCGAGTTGCAGCCGATGTGGGAGGTGGCGGTGGAGACCGCGCCGGTGCGGGAGGTGCTGGACCGGGCGACGCCGCTCCGCGGCTACACGATGCGGATGTTCGGTGTGCCCGAGTCGGAGATCGCCAAGAGCCTGCGCGAGATGGAGGCCGACGGGGTGGAGCTGGAGACGGTTGAGATCACCACCTGCCTGCGGCGCGGAGAGATCGAGATCGACGTCCGCTACCGCGACGAGGCGCTGGCAGTTGCCGAGGAGGTGCGCGAGGGTTTGACGCGGCGGCACCGGGAGGAGACCTTCAGCCTCGACGGCGAGACGATCGACGCCCAGGTGGCGACGCTCCTGCTCGGCCATCGGCTGGCGCTGGCGGAGTCGTGCAGCGGCGGCCTGATGGCGGCGAGGGTGACCGACTTGGAGGGGGCATCGGAGTACTTCGCCGGCGGTGTCGTCGCCTACTCGAACGAGGCCAAGGCGGAGATACTGGGGGTCGACCCGGGCTTGATCGAGGCCAAGGGGGCGGTTTCGCCCGAGGTGGCAGAGGCAATGGCGATCGGGGCGCTGGAGCGCTTCGAGGCCGACGTCGCGGTCTCGATCACCGGCATCGCCGGGCCGGGCGGCGGTAGCGAGAAGAAGCCGGTCGGCTACGTCTGCTTCAACGCCCGGCTGGCCGACGGGACGAGCATCGCCCGCGACCCGGTCATCCCGGGCGGGCGGCTCGACATCCGCGAACGCTCGGCCCTGGTCGGGATGCACCTGCTGCGGAGGCTGCTCGGCGAGGAAGAAGGCACGAAGAAGTAGCTGAAATTTGGCTTTGAGGCATTGTTCTGTGCGCCTCGGCCCCGTAGCGTGGCGGGCGTGGCAAAGGAGCGAGTGAAAACCCCGCGGGCGCGCCTGTTCGTCGCGCTCGACCTCCCAGAGGAGATGCGGGAGGAAATCGTGGCGTGGGGGAGTGAGGCCCTGGTGGATCCGGCTTTGCGGCCGGTCGCGCCGGAGTCCCTGCATCTGACCCTGGCCTTTCTCGGCCACCGGCCGGAGAGGGAGATCGAGGCGATCGCCGCGGTCGTGGGCGAGTGCGCGGGACCGGCCCCCTGGGTCGAGCTGCTTGAGCCGGTGCAGCGTCCAGTGCGGGGAAGAGCCCAGGTCTACGCGCTGCCAGCGCTTTCTCCTGGAGCCGAAGTGCTGCAGGCCGGCCTCGCGCACCGCCTCCAGGAGGCAGGCTTCTACGAGCCCGAGAAAAGGGCTTTCTGGCCACATGTGACCGTGGCTCGGGTCCGCCCTGAAGCGCGCGGATCGCGGCGTCCCGCAGTCGTCTCTGAGCCGCCGGGGAAGTTGCCGGAGCGACTCCTGGGGGCGCGAATTTGCCGCCGGATGACGCTTTACCGTTCTGAACTCCAGTCAACGGGCGCGCGCTACGTGCCGTTGGCACAAGTCCAGCTGCCCGGATGAGGCAGCAGTGAGGTGATCGAAGATGGCAGATAGGAAAACGAGCTTGAATGACGTCTCCGCGAAGGAGGCGAAAGCGAAGGACGCGGCGCTGGAGAACGCCGTCAGCGGCATCAGGAAAGAGTTCGGCGAAGGGTCCCTGATGCGGCTCGGCGACAAGGGCACGGTCAAGGTCGAGTCGATCCCGACGGGATCGCTGGCACTCGACCTGGCCCTTGGCATCGGCGGCGTTCCTCGCGGCCGCATCGTCGAGATCTTCGGTCCCGAGTCCTCGGGGAAGACGACCCTGGTCAACCACATCATCGCCCAGGCCCAGGCGCTGGGTGGCGTCTGCGCCTTCATCGACACCGAGCACGCGATCGACCCGGTCTACTCGCGGGCGATCGGCGTCGACACCGACGAGCTGCTCGTCTCCCAGCCCGACTACGGCGAGCAGGCGCTGCAGATCGCCGATCGGCTGATCGCCTCCGGGGCGGTCGACGTGGTCGCGATCGACTCCGTCGCGGCGCTGACGCCGAAAGCCGAGCTCGACGGGCAGATCGGCGATACCACGGTCGGATTGCAGGCCCGGTTGATGTCGCAGGCGATGCGCAAACTCGCCGGCAACCTCAACCGGACCAAAACCGTCTGCCTCTTCACGAACCAGATTCGCGAAAAGATCGGCGTCCAGTTCGGATCGCCGGAGACCCAGCCCGGCGGCAGGGCGCTGAAGTTCTACGCCTCCCAGCGACTCGACATCCGCCGAATCGAGACCCTGAAGGAAGGGACCGAGGCGGTCGGAAACCGTGTCCGGGTCAAAGTCGTCAAGAACAAGGTCGCCTCTCCTTTCCGCCAGGCCGAGTTCGACATCGAGTACGGCGTCGGGATCTCGCGCGAGGGTGGCCTGCTCGACTTCGGGATGGAGCAGGACCTGGTGCAGAAATCCGGCTCCTTCTTCTCCTACGGCGAGACGCGGCTGGGGCAGGGGCGCAACAACGCGAAACAGTTCCTGGTCGACAACCCGGAGCTGGCCCTTGAGATCGAAACCAAGGTGCGGACGGCGCTCAACATCGATGGCGAGGCGCCGCAGCCGAGCGAGACTCCGGCGCCGGTACCGCCGGCCGAGGCGAAAGCGGCGTAGCGTCGCTTTCGCCTCACGGCGAGCTGGGCTCGGACCTCTATAGGATGGCCGCCGCCTAATGGAGAACGAGACTCTCTTTTACATCTGCGGTGGCGTGCTCGCCGTCTCGGCGATCCTCACCACCTTTCTCGGCCTCAAACTGGAGAAATTTCCAGGCCGGGCCCTGCCGTTGATCGTCGTCTGGTTCGCGGTCTTCGTCGTCGGCGCCGCGACTTTCGCGGTTCGCTACTCCGAGGAACACCAGGAACACATCGAACACGAGTACGCACACGCCAACGAGGAGATCGAAGCGGCCGAGCACGACGAAGCTCCCGGTGAGCCCGGAGCCGGCAAAGAGGAACACGGCGAAGATGAAGGGGAATCGCACTCCGCGGCGGGCGGCTCGACCCCGCTCGAGCTTGCTGCCGACCCGACGGCTCTCGCTTTCGACAAGACCGAGCTGACCGCCAAGGCCGGCGAGGTGACGATCGACTTCGACAATCCTTCGGCGATCCCGCACAACGTCGTGATCGAGGAAGGTGGCGAAGAATTGGCGGGCTTCGAACCGATCACCGAAGCCGAAGAAGAGCTGAAGGCGGATCTCGAAGCGGGCACCTACGAGTTCATCTGCAGCGTGCCGGGTCATGCCGAGGCAGGCATGACCGGAACCCTCACCGTCGAGTAGCTCGCGCCGGCCGGTCTCGCGCCGGTACCCTGCCATCGATGGCGCAGAAGTTCCACGTCACCACCTTCGGGTGTCAGATGAACGTGCACGACTCCGAGCGGATGCGGGGGATGCTGGCATCGCTCGGCTACGAAGAGGTCCCCAGTCGCGAAGAAGCCGACCTGATCCTCTTCAACACCTGCTCGATCCGTGAGTCGGCCGACAGCCGCTTCATCGCCCATCTTGGCCAGGCGAAGCGGCTCAAGTCCGAAGACCCCGACCGGGTCGTCGGCGTCGGCGGCTGTTGGGCGCAGTCGGTCAAGGAGGAGGTTTTCGAGCGCTTTCCCTTCGTCGACGTTGCCTTCGGGCCGGGCCAGATTCACAAGCTCGCCGAGTTCCTCAACAGCGACTCGATCACCGCCCAGGGCTACTTCGAGTTCGAGGACTTCTCCGGACACCTGCCGACGCGGCGCGAGCGCGAGTTTCAGGGCTGGCTGCAGATCTCCCAGGGCTGCAACTGCGTCTGCTCCTACTGCATCGTCCCCTCAACGCGGGGCCGTGAGGTCAGCCGCGACCCCGGCGAGCTGATCGCCGAGGCCGAAGCGTTGGCCGCCGATGGCGTGCGGGAGTTGACCCTGCTGGGCCAGAACGTCAACAGCTACGGCCGCGATCTGCCGCTCGACAGCCGGATCGGGTTCTCCGACCTGCTGCGGCGAGTAGATGCGATCGGGGGGATCGACCGCATCCGCTACACCAGCCCGCATCCCAAGGACATGAAGGAGGACGTGATCCTGGCGCACGCCGAGCTGCCGGCGCTCTGCGAGCAGATCCACCTGCCGCTGCAGTCGGGCTCGAGCGCGGTCCTGAAACGGATGCGCCGCACCTACAACCGCGGCCGTTACATGGATCGGGTGGCGTTGATCCGCGAGCACGTTCCCGACTGCGCGATCACCACCGACATCATCGTCGGCTTCCCGGGGGAGACCGAGGCGGACTTCGAGGAGACGCTGGAAGTGGCCGAGGAGGTCGGCTACGACGGCGCCTTCACCTTCATCTTCTCGCCCCGCCGCGAAACCGAGGCGGCGACGATGGACGATCAGCTGCCGCACCCGGTCAAGGTCGAGCGGCTGGAACGGCTGCTCGAGGTGGTCCAGCGCCGCGCCGCCGAGCGCGCCCAGCGCTTCATCGGCCGCACGATGGAGGTCCTGGTCGAGGGCAACAGCCGCACCGACGAAACGAGGCTGCGCGGCCGCACCCGCCACGGCAAGGCGGTCAACTTCGACGGCATCGCCGAGGCGGGGGACCTGGTCCAGGTCGAGATCGAAGCGGCGACCTCGCAGACGCTGAGCGGAGTCCTGGCGCGCCCCCTGACGCCCCTGCTTTGAACGTCATCGGCATCTTCGGCCCCACCGGGGTCGGCAAGACCGGGGTGGCGGTGGCGCTTGCCGAGCTGCTTCGCGAGCGCGGCGAAGACCCGGTCGCGATCAACTGCGACGCCTTGCAGGTCTACGAGGGGCTCGAGGTGCTGACCGGAACTGCCTCGGCGGAAGAGCAGACGCGGCTGGAGCATCGTTTGCTCGGCTTCGTGCCGGTCACCGAGGACTTCTCGATCGGCGACTACATGCCCTTGGCGCACCATGAGGTCGACGCGGCCCTGGCAGCCGGTCGCAGGCCGATCGTCGTCGGCGGAACCGGCCTTTACCTTCGCGCCGCGGTGGCCGACCTCTCGCTGGAAAAGGTCCCCGCCGAATCCAAGGACTCGGAGCTCTGGTCGCCCGAGACCCGCCACCCGACGACTATCTTCGGGCTAGGCATGGACCGTGAACAGCTCTACGAGCGGATCAACGCTCGGGTCGAGGCGATCCTCGCCGGCGGCGCTGCCGAGGAGGCGAGGCGGGCCGATGGGCTGGGCCCCGGGCGCACCGCTCGCAAAGCCCTCGGCTTCGACGAAGTCCTCGCTGGCAACGTCGAGACGATGAAGCGGCGCTCGCGCAACTACGCTCGCCGTCAGCTGACCTGGATGCGAAAAATCCCGAACCTGGTGGCGATCGACCGCACCATGCTCAGCGACGAAGAGGTTGCCGAGCAAATAGGGTGCCGCGCGTGAAATTCGAGAAGTGGCAGGCGCTGGGCAACGACTACCTGATCTTCGAGCAGGAGGGGCTGCCGTGGGAGCTGACCGCGACCCGGATCGAGTGGCTCTGCGATCAGCATTTCGGGGTTGGGGCCGACGGGATCCTGTTGCTTTCCAAGAGCAACGACCCCGATTTCGTCGCCATGCTGCGGATCTTCAACCCCGACGGCTCCGAAGCCGAGCTCTCCGGCAACGGCGCCCGTGAGGCGATCCTCTACCTCCGCCGCCACGGTTGGACCGACCAGGACGAGTTCGCGATCAGCACCGTCGCCGGGCCGATCCGGCCGACGATCACCGGCGAGCTGACCTGCTCGGTCGACATGGGCCGCGCCTCGACCACCTCCAAGGACTTCCCCTCGGGACCCGAGGATGGGCGCGGCACGCTCGAGAGCAACGGACGGACTTGGGTGTTCCAGCACGTCTCGATCGGCAACCCGCAATGCGCGATCCTCGTCGCCTCCGATGACGAGCTCGACGGGCTCGACCTCGGCGAGATCGGTCCCGGGATCGAAGGTCATGAGCTATTCCCGAACCGGACCAACGTCTCCTTCCTCGCGGTCGCCGGCGACCGGGTGCGGGCGCGGATCTTCGAGCGCGGGGTGGGGGAGACGCTGTCCTCCGGCACTGGGGCCAGCGGTGCCGCGGTGACCGCCTTCCTGGGCGGCGCACCAAGCCCACTGGTGGTCGAGCTCGAAGGCGGCGAGCTGCAGGTCGCGATCACCCCGGATCTGGACGTTCAGCTCGACGGTTGGGCGGAGCCTGTCTTCGTCGGTGAGCTCTCCCCGGAGCTGATCCAGGCGCTGGCCGAGCTGGACGGCGAGTAGTCGCCCGGATCGCATAGATTCCCGCGCCCATGTCGATCGCACGCCCCTCCAAGCGCCTCGAGGCAATCCCGCCCTACAAGTTCCAGGAACTCGAGCAGCAGATCGCCGACAAGCGAGCTGCCGGCATCGACGTGATCAGCCTCGGGATCGGCGATCCGGACGAACCTACCTACCCCCACGTCGTCGAGGCGATGCGGGAGGCGGTCGGCGAGCCGGCCTACCACCAGTACCCGAGCAACCGCGGCCGCGAGGAGTTCCGCCAGGCTTTCGCCTCCTTCTACGACCGCCGCTTCGGGGTCGAGATCGACGCCAAGTCCGAGGTGATCCCGGCGGTCGGCGCCAAGGAGTGCATCTACAACCTCTGCTTCGCCTTCCTCGATCCGGGGGACGTCGCCCTCGCCTCCGACCCCGGCTACCCGGTCTACACCGGCGGTCCGATCCTCGCAGGAGCCAGCGCCGAGCTACTGCCGCTGGTGCCTGAGTTGGGCTTCGCCCCCGACCTCAGCGCAATCCCGGCGGAGGTCGCCGCAAAGGCGCGGCTGATGTTCATCAACTACCCGAACAACCCGACCGGCGCGATTGTCCCCGACGGGTTCTTCGAGCAGGTCGTCTCCTTCGCCAAGGAGCACCAGATCCTCGTCGTCCACGACAACGCTTACTCGGAGACCACCTACGACGGCTACGTCGCTCCCAGTTTCCTCGCGGCGCCTGGCGCCAAGGAGGTCGGGGTGGAGGTCTTCTCGCTCTCCAAGGGCTACAACATGACCGGCTGGCGCTGCGCGGCGATCCTCGGCAACGCCGAAGCGATCCAGTCCTACTGGCGGCTGAAGACCAACGTCGACTCCGGCCTCTTCGAGGCGATCCAGATGGCCGGCGTGGCCGCTCTCGAGGGGCCAGAGGAGCCGCTGCAGCGGATGAACGAGACCTACGTCCGCCGCCGCGACCTCGTCGTCTCCGCCCTGCGCGAGATCGGGGTCGAGGTCAGCTCCCCGAAGGGAACCATCTACGTCTGGGCGCCGGTCCCCGAGGGCCACACCTCGACCTCCTTCTGCGAGCTGGTGCTCGAGGAGGCGGCCGTCGTCATCTCACCCGGCTCGATGTACGGGCCCAGCGGCGAGGGCTTCTTCCGCATCGCCCTGACCGCGCCCGACGACCGCATCGAAGAGGCGGTCGAGCGGATGCGCGAGCACCTCTCCTAGCGCCGGCGACCTTAGCCGCCGGCGCCGGAAAGCAGCGCTATTTCACCTCGACTTCGTCGACCATCCCTTTGAAGACGTGGGGTGGGCCGCCTTCGCGGTCAGTGATGAAGCAGTAGAGGGCGTAGCGGCCCGGCTCGAGGTTCATCGTCACCAGCTGACCTTCACCGCCTTCGACGACGGCGGTGGACTTGGTCCCTTTCTCGTTCAGTGGCGGTGCGCCCTGTTCGGTTTTGAAGAATTTCTCGACCTCCTCGGCGGTGGCGTCGCCTTTGAGTGGCGAGGCGATCAAGTGGTGGGGCTGGGCGCCGATGTTGTCGAAGGCGATCTCGGTGTCGCCCGAGGGAAGGGTGTCGGCGTTGAAGACGTACTCGGCGGCCTCGACGGTGGCGTCGCTCTCCTCGATCTCGTCGTCGGAGTCCTCGCCCGTCACTTTGGTCATCGTTGCGGCTTTCGCGTCTGGACGACCGCCTTCGGTGTTGAAGGCGTAGTAGTCGCCGGGCTGTAGTACCTGCGTCACCGTCGCGCTCTCGCCCGGCCCGAGGGTTCCCACACCGCCGGCGGCGAAGAACCAGTCGGGGAAGGACTGGCCCTGGATGGCCTTGCCGAGCCCGTCGACGACTTCCTCGGGCGTGCGCTTGCCGTCGACGCGGATCAGCTGCATGTCCGCTTCGGCGTCGGTGTCGTTGCTGAGGGTGATCTCGGCGAGGCCCGCCTCGGCCGTCTCCGGCGCCGTGATCGCCGTCGATTTGCCTTTCGACTCGACCGTGAAGCTGAGCTCCTGTGAGTCCTCGCTGTCGCTGTCGCCACAGGCGACGAGCGCGGCAGCTGCGATCAATGCAACCGCACAGACGCAGCTGCGAAGGACAAAACGAAACCTGGTGCTCACGGGAACCTCCTTGGTGGCGGACGAGTTCCGGTGACCCTAGCCGCGCCGTCGGTCCTCAAGTTTGGGCGGATTCGCGCTCGGCCTTCTTACGCCAGTAACGATCGAGGCCGGCCCACTGGTAGGCGGTGGGGACCGCCTGCAGCAGCTCGTCGACCGTGTCGCCCCTGATTCCTTCGGCGGCGAGCTCGTCGCGGACCCTCCGCTCCAGATCGGCGTTGTAGGCCTCCTGGTCCGTCTGACGGGCCAGCTCGGCCTCTTCGCGTAGTTTTGCCTTGACCTGCTCGATGTAGCCGGGGACGTCGTCCTCGATCGCGCCGAAGTGGGTGAGGGCGAGGCGCCGCGGCGACCAGGCGGCAACCGTGTCAAGGGATTCCACCCAGGTCTCAATCTCGATGTCAGGCGGCGGGGTGGGGGGCACGACGAGGTTCGAGGGCGGGATCCGGCAGGCGGCGACGTCGCCGGCGAAGGCGGTGCCGGTCTCCTCGTGGAAGTAACAGACATGGTGGGAGGCGTGGCCGGGCGTGTAGGCGACCCGCATTCCCAGCACGGTCTCGCCGCCGCTCAGGGTTCTGACGTTCGCCTCGGGCACCGGCAGGATCTCCCCCCAGAGGTAGTTCAGCTTGTCGCCGTAGAGGCGCTCGGCGCTGGCCAGCAGCTTCGAGGGGTCGATCAGGTGCGGGGCTCCGCGCTCGTGGACGTAGACCTCGAGATCCGGCCAGCGACGGACCAGGGCTCCGGTCGCAGCGGCATGGTCGAGGTGGATGTGGGTCAGCAGCAGCGCCCGCGGCTGCTCGTCGCCGATCGCCTCAAGGACGGTCGAGATCGAAGACTCCGGTCCTGGATCCACTAGCGCCTCTTCGACCTCCCAGCACCCGATCACATGCGGGCGCCCGAGGTGCATGACGTCTATGACGCGCACAGGCGTGAGCTTATGCGGCCGGAGCGGGGAAGCGGTCGTCCGCTTCGAGCATCTGCTTCAGGCCCTCTTCCATCCCTCGCGGCGAGTAGCCGAGCTCCCGCTGGGCCTTGTCGTAGCTGGCCCAGAAGGTGACGTTGTCGCCGGAGGTGATCAGCTCGCGCAGGTTCGGCGGCTGGCCCATCACCTTGCCGACCACGGGGCCGAAGGGGATCATCAGCTTCATCAGCCCGGTTGGCAGGTTCCGCTTCGGGGCCTTGCGGCCGCTGACCCGGGCGACGGTCTCGACCGCCTCCCGCATCGTCGTCACCGGGCCGCTGATCACGTAGGTCTCGCCGAGGTCGGCCTTGTCGAGCCCCAGCAGGATGCCGCCGGCGATGTCCTCGACGTGGGTCATGCAGATTCCCAGCTCCGGGAACGGCAGCAGCGGCAGTTTGCCGGCGAAGAACTGCTCCAGCAGGTCAGCCACCTGGGAGGTGTCGCCGGGGCCGTATACGCCGCCGGGCTGGACGATGACCGCTGGCAGGTCCTGCTCGTCGATCATCCGCTGGACGACCTTGTGGGCCTCGAGCTTGGTCTCCTCGTAGTAGGAGGTGAAGTCGGTCTCGGGGTTCACGTAGGTCTCGTCGACGACCTCTTTGTGGGTGTTGCCGAAGATGCCGACGGTGGAGACGTAGACGACGCGGGGGAGCTTGGCCTCCAGTGCGATTCGCATCACCCGCTCGGTGCCGGCCACGTTGGCCTCCCACATCGACGGGCGCTGCTTGGCCGGGATCCCGACCTCGTACACCGCCGCCGCGTGGATCGCCGCGTCGCAACCGCTCATGCCCTGGCGCAGCGCGTTCTCGTCGCCGAGATCGCCGCTGACCAGCTCGCAGCCGAGTGCCGTCAGTTTCGCGCCTTTCTCGGGGCTGCGAACGAGGCAGACGACCTCGTCGCCACGGTCGCGCAGCTGGCGCACGACCTCGCCGCCGATGAACCCGGTGCCGCCAGTGACAAAGACCTTCACAAAGACCCAGCCTATAGGGCTAGGCCCGAGGCCTACAATCTCCCTGAGTGGAGGCCTCGAAAAACGGCAGCAGTCGACGCGCGCGTCAGCGCGCGCTCGCGATCGGCATCGTCGACGGCCGCGGCGAGGGCGAGCCGCTGGCGGAGCTGAAAGAGCTGCTGCTGACCGCCGGTGTCGCCACGGTGGGAAGCGCGACTCAGCAGCGCCCGAAACCCGACCCCGACCGCTACTTCGGACGCGGCCGCCTGACCGAGCTGAAAGCGGAAATCGTGGCCTCCAAGGCCAATCTGGTCGCCTGTGACGACGAGCTTGCGCCGCGCCAAGAGCGGAACCTCGAGGCCGCCCTCGGGGTGCCGGTGATCGACCGCACCGCGGTGATCCTCGACATCTTCGCCGACCACGCCCATTCGGCCGAGGGCAAGCTGCAGGTCGAGCTGGCGCAGCTCGAATACAACATGGCCCGCATGCGGGGGCTCTGGACCCACCTCGAGCGCCTCGGCGCCGGCCGCATGGACGGCGGCATCGGCACCAGGGGCCCGGGCGAGAGTCAGATCGAGACCGACCGCCGCCTCGCCCGCGACCGGATCTCCGCCCTGCGGCGCCGGCTCACCCGCCTGGAGCGCAACCGCGGCGTGATGCGCGCCCGGCGCGACAGCTCCTCGCTGCCGCGGGTAGCCCTCGCCGGCTACACCAACGCCGGCAAGTCGACCCTGCTGAACGCGCTGACTGGCGCCGGGGTAGAGGTCCAGGACCGGCTCTTCCACACCCTCGACCCGACCACCCGCAACTTCGAGCTCTCCGGCCGCGACTACCTGCTGACCGACACCGTCGGCTTCATCGAAAAGCTCCCCCATCAGCTGGTCGAGGCGTTCAAAGCGACCCTGGAGGAGACCGTCCTCGCCGACCTGATCTTGCATGTGGTCGACGCCTCGGCCCCCGAGGAACGGCGGCTGGTGGACATGCAGGCGGTCGACGAGGTGCTGGAGGAGATCGGCGCCGGCGAGAAGCCGCGGTTGCTGGTCTTCAACAAGGCCGACCTGCTGAACGCCGAAGAGCGTGGCGAAACCGAGCTCGACCATCCCGAGGCGGTGCTGATCTCCGCCCGAGAGGGGGAGGGGCTCGACAGCCTGCGCGAGCGGATCGAGGGGGCGTTCGAGGAGACGCTGACCGAGGTCGCGCTGCTGATTCCCTATTCCGAGGGGGGCAGGCTGCACGAGTTGCACGAAGTGGCGGGTGATCTCGAGCGAGAGGACCGTGAGGACGGGGTTTTGGTCCACGCCAAGGTGCCTTTGGCGGAGATGCACCGGTTCAGCGATCTCGCGGTTGCTTAGGCGGTCGGGGGAGGGGGCGGGTGCCCCTCTCCAGACACATCTCGCTTATGGCTCGATGTTGAGTGTCTGGTGAGGGGCACCCGCCCCCTCCACGACAGCGTCCATATAGGGTCCGCCTGGTGCGGCAGCTTCCTGTTCTCAAGCTGAAGGACGAGGCGGTTCTTCCGTCGCGCGCGCATGCGGGGGACGCCGGGCTTGATCTGTACGCGTGCGAGGCGGCTCATATTGGTCCCGGCGAGCGGTGGAGCGTGGGGACCGGGGTGGGGGTGGAGATCCCCGAGGGGCATGCGGGCCTGGTGTTGCCGCGCTCCGGCATTGCCCGCGACCACGGCATCGCCCTCGTCAACGCTCCCGGCCTGATCGACTCCGGCTACCGAGGGGAGATCCGGGTCCTGCTGCTCAACACCGACCCGGCCGAGACCTTCCGGGTCGAGCCCGGCGACCGCATCGCCCAGCTGCTGCTGACGCCGATCGTCACCCCGGAACCCGTCGAGGCCACCGAGCTGACCGAGAGCGCCCGCGGCGAGGGCGGCTTCGGCTCCAGCGGCCGCTAGTTCTGCGCGGCCCTGCGCGCGGACTCGTGCGCCGCGGCCTCGAGCTCGTCCGGCAGGGGCTCTAACTCGGGACGGGTGCCGTAGCGGCGCTCCAGCGCGAGGCTGATCAGGTGGTCGGCGAGCCAGGCGTTCTTCGGCAGCAGGGGGCCGTGCAGGTAGGTGCCGATCACGTTGTCGCGCCTGACCCCCTCGAAGCCGTCGCGGTCGTTGTTGCCGTGGCCGGAGACGACCCTGCCCAGCGGTTGCGCTCCCGGCCCGAGGTAGGTGCGGCCACCGTGGTTCTCGAAGCCGGCGATCAGGCGCGGGCCGCCGCCGAGGTCGGCCTCGATCGCGACGTTGCCGATCAGCCGCGGTCCCGGCTCGCGCACCGTCTCCAGGTCAGCGATGCCCAGTCCCGGCAGCTTCTCCTCGCCGAGCTGGTAGCTGTGGCCGAGCAGCTGGTAGCCGCCGCAGACCGCCAGCAGCACGGCGCCGTCGTCGGCTGCCGCGGCGATCGCCTCGCGCTTGCTGGCAACCATGTCGGCGGCAACCGCTCGCTGGTCGCGGTCCTGGCCGCCGCCGACGTAGAAGAGGTCGTGGGCGGCAGGGTCGACCGCCTCGCCGGGGCCGGCGCCGTCGTGGACGAAATCGATCCCGCGCCACTCGCAGCGGCGCTGAAGGAAGAGGATGTTGCCCCGATCGGCGTAGATGTTCATCTGCTCGGGATAGAGGCTGAGCATGCGGAGCTCCATCAGTCGCTCCTCTCCAGGAGGACGACGAGCGAGCCCTCGTGCATCGCGGTCGGCGCGATCAGGCGCCGGCCGGCGGGGACCAGTCCGCAGGCTGCTGCCTCCGACTCGAGCGTCTCGGCGCTGAAGGTCGCGATCCGCACCTCGTTGGGTTCCTCGCTGAGGGAGCCGTCGGGGGCGACGAGATGGCGCAGGCGGTGGACGACGATCTCGCCCGGCCCGACCGCCGCCTCGACCGCCAGGCTCGAGTAGACCCAGCCGTCGACCTCGCGCACGTCGGGGATGGGAGGGAGCGCGCCGTCGGGCTCCGGCATCCCCTCGATGATCGCGGCCGCCAACAGGCCCCCGGGGCGCATCGCCGCGGCGATGCACTCCAAGCACTCGATCCGCTCGGCCGAGCCGGGGAGGAGCTGCAGCAGGTGGGTGGGGGCGAGGACCAAGGAGACGGAGTCCTCCAACTCGAAGGCGCGGGCGTCGGCGGCGACGGTGCTGAGGGGCAAGTCGGCGGCGCGCGACTCGAGCGCCGCCAGCAGCTCGGCGTCATCGTCGAGGCCGATCACTCGGTGTCCGCGCCGGGCGAGGTGCAGCGCGACGCGACCGGTCCCGCAGCCGAGCTCCAGGACCGGGCCATCGCCGCGCTCTGCCAGCTCCTCCCAGAGCGGCAGGTCGGCTGCGTAGGCGCCGCACTCGACGTCGTGCCAGATCGTCGCCGGGCTGAGGGTCATCGCCAGAACTCCTCGGCGAGGCCGCGGTCGGCCAGCAGCCTGCGCAGCTCCAGCAAGGCGGTGTAGGTGGGGAGGGCGAAGAGCCGCCCCTCGGCTTCGCGCACGGCGGCGTCGAGTGAGGCCTCGATCGCCGGCACCACCTCGATCCGCTCCTCGGGCCAGCCGGCGTACTTCAGCCGCAGCGCCATCTCCGGCGCTCGGGTGCCGGCGCAGACGACCCGGCGCACGCCATCCGCCAGCAGCTCGAAGTCGGCATCCCAGATCCAGGAGACGTCGCGGCCGTCGGCGATGCGGTCGTTGAGGGCGATCCAGAGGTCGATCTCGCCCGCTCGGCTCTCCAGCTGCAGCGTCCGCAGCACCTCGTTGGCGCCGGCGGGGTTCTTGATCAGCAGGATCGAGACATCGGTGCCGCCGACCGGGATCGTCTCGACCCGGCCGAAGGCGGCGCGCATCTCGCCGAGGGCGCCGGCGATCAGCTCCGGGGCGACGCCGAGCCGGAGGCCGGTGGCGATCGCGCCGAGGGCGTTGTAGACGTTGTAGAGGCCGGGGACTGGAAGGTCGATCTCGATCTCCCCCTCGGGGGTTCGAACCCGCGATCGCGACCCATCCATCCCCCGCAGCTCGATCTCGGTCGCCGCCACCTCTGGCGCTGGCCGCTCGGCGCCGCAGTTGGGGCAGGAGTAGTGGCCGAGGTGGCCGACGAAGGCGCGCTCGTAGGTATAGGGATGGCCGCAGCGGCGGCAGTGCTTGGCGTCGAAGGCGTGCTGCAACTCCGGCAGCGCCTGCGAGGGATCCTCGATCCCGAAGTAGAGGACGCCCTCGCGCCGCGCCCCCTCCGCATCGCGGCCGAGGTCGGCGATCAGCGGGTCGTCGGCGTTGAGGACGAACTGGGTGTGGCCGGTTCGCGCCGCCACCGTCTTCGCCCACTCGTCGGCCAGCGCCTCCATCTCGCCGTAGCGGTCGAGCTGGTCGCGGAAGAGGTTGCCGAGGACGATCAGCGAGGGGTCGAGCTGCTCGGTCACCCGCGGCAGCCAGGCCTCGTCGACCTCGAACAGGCCCTCGTCGCCGCGTTGCTCCAGCAGCGCCGTCGCCACGCCCCAGGTCATGTTCGAGCCGGCGCGGTTGTGGACCGGATGGCGGTCGGCGGCGGCGAGGATCCCGGCGATCATCCCCGCGGTCGTCGTCTTGCCGTTGGTGGCACTGACGATCGTCGTGCCACGGTTGAGGCCGGCGCCGAGGCGGGCGATCGCCTCCGGCTCGAGGCGAAGGAGGACGCGCCCGGGCACGGTGGTGCCGCCGCCGCGGCCACTGGCCCGGCTGGCCGCCCCAATCGCCCGCGCGAGAGCCAGCTTGGCGCCGAAGAGGGGACGAGTGCGAGCGCCCGCGGCTGCCATCGGGCTCAGGTCTTCTCGCCGGCCGGGACGAGGATCGAGAGGCAGCGCGGCAGCACTCGCAGCGAGACCGGCAGGTCGGTGAGGTGGTCGCCGTCGGCGTAGACGGGGAAGGGCCGGCTGGCGTCGAGCTCAAGCCGCGAGGCGCGGAAGGTCGTGACCTCCTCTTTGCCGATGTGGTCGCCCTTGAGGACCTCCCGCAGCCCACGCAGGAAGCGCAGCTTGCCGACCTCGGTGATCGCCACCACGTCGAACTCGCCGTCGTCGAGCTGCGCCTCGGGGGCGATGTACATCCCGCCGCCGTAGACGCTGTTGTTGGCGACGTCGACGAAGTAGCCGGTCAGGCGTTTGCGCTCGCCGCCGGCCACGACGGTGAAGCGGGCCGGCCGCCAGCCGATCAGGGTGCGGACCATCGAGTAGGCGTAGACGAGGTTGCCGCGGATGAACTTGGTTTCGTTGGCGAGGCGGTTGCATTCGGAGTCGAAGCCGACGCTGACGATGCCGAGGAAGCGCTGCCCGTTGGCCTCGCCGACGTCGATCCGGCGACTGTGGCCCGCGAGGACGACGTCGACGGCCGCCTCGGGATCGGAGGGGATGCCGAGCGCCCGCGCCAGGTCGTTGCCGCGGCCGCCGGGGATCAGGCCCAGCGGCGTCTCGGCACCCGCCATCGCGCCGCCGATCGCGCCGATCAGGCCATCGCCGCTGACGACGACCGGGACCTCGCCGTCCTCGATCGCCCGCAGCGCGAGGTCGACCCCGTGGTCGAGACTGCGCGTTTTCTCGACCCGGAAGACGGCGCGGCGGGCATCCAGCGCCGCCTCGACTCGCGGCAGCAGCTTCAAGGACTTCCCCCCGGCCGAGGCGGGGTTGACGAGCAGGGTCAGCGGCATCCCGGCGATCTCCATTCGGCAGGCAGCCTAGAGGGCGCGGCCCATGGTCTCGCCGCCGCCGAGGCGGAAGACAGAGAAGCTGCCGTCGCCGGCGGGCTGGGACCAGATCGACTCGAACCCATGCCGGCCGAGCCGCCAGAGCAGGAGGCGGCCACCGAGCCCGGCCGGCACCTCCGGGCTGCGGACTGCGGCAAGGACGAGGAAGCCGCCTGGCCGCAGGACCCGCAAGGTCTCGCCGGGCGCGGGCCGGGCGTCGAGGGCGGTGATCAGGTCGAAGTGACGGCCGGGGAAGGGAAGCGAGCGCGGCTCACCCTGCTTGAAGGCGATCCGGCCCTCTGGATCGAGACCGACCCTGGCGCGGGCCTCCTGGACCTTGCGCTCCGAGCGATCGACCCCGCGCACGCGCGCGCTGGGGAACTCGCGGGCGAGGAACAACGTCCCCTCGCCCTCACCGCACTCGAGCTGGAGGATCCGCTCGGGGTCGCCGACATGGAGGACCGCCGCCGCAAGCGGGGTGAGCGGGGGGGAGGGATGCACGACTGGATCGTAGGTCCCGGGCCGTTTTTCCTCCGCCGGCTCGATTAGGGTTGCCGCCGTGGAGCAGCAACCTGATCGCCGCTGGATCGTCCTTGCCGTCTTCGCGGTCGTGGCCGTCGGCATCGTCGTCGCGGTTCTGGTCGGCCGGGGCGGGGGTTCCGACGACGAGGGATCGTCAACCTCGGCTTCGACCGAGACCAGCACCGGCAGCTGCAAGGAAGTCGAAGCGCCGAAACCGAAGGACGTCAGCTTCAAAGCGCCGGAGGAGGTGCTGAAGAAAGGCGAAGAAGCGACCGCTGTGGTCAAAACCAGCTGTGGCACCTTCGAGATCGCGCTCGACACCAAGCGTGCCCCGGAAACCGCCAACTCCTTCGCCTTCCTCGCCGAGGAAGGCTTCTACGACGACCTCACCTTCCACCGGGTCGCCTCCGGTTTCGTGATCCAGGGCGGGGACCCCGAAGGGACGGGAACCGGCGGCCCCGGCTACACCGTCGACGAGAAGCCGCCGCCGAACCTCTCCTACACCAAAGGCGTGGTCGCGATGGCGAAGAGCACGGCCGACCCGCCGGGGCGCTCCGCCAGCCAGTTCTACGTCGTCACCGCGCCCGACGCCGGCCTGCCTCCCGAATACGCGCTGGTCGGCAAGGTGAGCGAGGGGTATGACGTGGTCGAAGAGATCGACGCGCTTGGGACGGAAGAAGAAAAACCGACCCAGACCGTCTTGATCGAAGAGATGACTATCGAGAAGTAGGTCGGTGTGGGAAGGGTCGGGAGAGGGTTCCCGGGAGCACCTCCGCCGAGGGGATCGTTTGGTGGCTGGCCGCGATGGTTTTCGGCTCGGCTCCATGCTGAGTACCCGGGAACCCTCTCCCGACCCTTCCGCCGAAAGAGTTCTGGTTGACGCTCGGTAAGCTCGGCCAATGGCAAAGGTTGACGTCGGGGATCCGGCACCTGATTTTGCGCTGGCTGGGACGGGTGACAAGACTTACCGGTTGTCGGACTACCGGGGTCGCAACCTGATCCTCGCCTTTTATCCCGGCGACGCGACCACCGTTTGCACCAAGCAGTTCTGCTCCTACCGGGACGAAGGCGACCGCCTTGACGAGCTCGACGCTGAGGTGCTTGGGATCTCGCCTCAGTCGGTCGACTCGCACGAGCACTGGGTCAAAGAGCAGGAACTGAACGTGCCGTTGCTCGCCGACGAGGACCTCGCGGTTGCCAAGAGCTACGGCGTCACCGGCTGGATCGGGCCGCTGGCGCGGCTCACCGATCTCGGGGACGCTCCCGGTGGCCGCTACGTGATGCGGGCGATCTTCATCGTTGACGGAGAGGGAATCGTCCGCCACCGCAGCGTCTCGCGCACCGGCGCCAAATACGAGTCCGTGGGGGATCTCGAGCGCGCCGTCGCCTCGCTGGGCTGATGCCGCTCGAGGGCCGGCCGTTCGCCCTCGGCGCCGATCCCAGGCTGCGGGGAGAAGCGATGGGGGAGGGACCGCCGGTTGTCCTCTGCCACGGGATCACGGCGACCAGGCGCTATGTCCTGCACGGCTCGAAGGCCCTCGCGCGGGCCGGCTACGAGGTGATCGCCTATGACGCGCGCGGGCACGGCGCCTCGGATCCCGCCCCGGTGGGGGAGGGTTATGGATACCTGGAGCTCGTCGGGGACCTGGAGCGGGTGGTCGCCGCCGAGGTGGGCGAGGAGCGATTCCTTCTCGGCGGTCACTCGATGGGCGCGCACACCGCGGTCAGCTACGCGCTGCGCCACCCGGACCGCCTAGCCGGTCTGGTCGTGATCGGCCCGACTTACCTCGGCAGGATCGAGCCCAAGTCGCTGAAGTACTGGGACGGCCTGACGGCGGCGCTGGAGGCGGATGGCGTCGACGGCTTCGTCGCCTACATCGACCGGCAACAGGGAATCGATCCGCGCTGGCGCGATTCCGTCCTGCGCTTCACGCGGGAGCGACTGCTGGCCCAGGAGCACCCCGAGGCGCTGGTCGAGGCGTTGCGGGAGGTGCCGCGCTCGCGTCCCTTCGAGTCCATGGCGGAACTGCGCGGGCTGCAGATGCCGACCCTGGTCGTCGCCAGCAACGACGACGCCGACCCCGGGCATCCCTACGAGGCGGCGGCCGCCTACGCGGAGGCGCTGCCACGGGCGACGCTCCTCAGCGAGGAGCCGGGCGAGTCGCCGTTGGCCTGGCAGGGTGGCAAGCTCTCCCGCGCCTTAGCGGCCTTTTACGCAGAAGCCTTATCTTCCGCGCCGTGAGTTACCCGAGCGAGGACAGCCTGCGGCGGGGGATCGCCTTCGCCGCCGCCCTGGGGGTCGGCGTGGCCACCTACGTCGCGATCGCCGAGTCCGGCGGCGGCTCGCCCGTCTGCCTCGCCGGCGGCACCGGCTGCCATACGGTCGCCGAAAGCTCCTACTCGCACGTCGCCGGGGTCAACATTGCGATCTTCGGCGTTGTCGGCTACCTGCTGCTGCTGGCAACCGCCTTCTTCGCCAATGACGCGGCCCGGTTCGCTGGCTTCGCGGTCTCCCTGGGCGGGTTCGGCTACAGCATCTTTCTCACCTACATCGAGATCTTCAAGATCGAAGCGATCTGCCAGTGGTGCGTCGCCAGCGCGGTGCTGATGACGATCCTCTTCCTGCTCAACGCCACCAGGCTGGTCGGCTACGGCGGGACCGAACTCCAGGAGGCCCGATGAACGACGACGCGCGGCGCACGCAGATGATGAAGCTGGCCTCGGGCGCGGTCTTCCTCGCAATCGTGGCTGTCGTCGCCTTGATCGTCGTCAACAGCTCCAGCAGCGACAGCGGCGGCGACGCCGACAGCATCGAAGGGGCCGCGGAGGTTTCCAGCAGCCTGCGCGGCATCCCGCAGGACGAAATGGTCCTCGGCGATCCGAAAGCGCCGGTCGAACTAGTCGAGTTCGGCGACCTGCAGTGCCCGGTCTGCAAGGGCTTCGCGGAGGAAATCCTGCCGCCGATTATCGAAAACCAGGTCAAGAATGGCGAAGTCAAGATCGACTTCCGCAACTTCACGATCATCGGGCCGCAATCGCTCGACGCCGGAGCCGCAGCACTAGCCGCCGGCGAACAGGGCCGTGGCTGGAACTTTGTCGAGCTCTTCTACAGGAACCAGGGAGCCGAGAACGCCGGCTACGCCGACGACGCCTTCCTGGAAGCGACTGCCGAAGGCGCTGGGGTCAAAGACATGGCGAAATGGAACGAAGACCGCGCGAACCTCCGAACCGAGGTCGAGGAAACCAGCCAGGAAGCGCAACAGCTCGGGTTCAACGGCACGCCGTCATTCGCGATCGAAGGCCCCAATACCGACGGACTGAAAGCAATAGGCACGCCCAGCTCCACGGGTGCCTTTGAAGAGGCAATCGAAGGGGCCAGCTAAGCCCTTTCCCGGCCCCTTCTCAGCCGAGTTGACATAACCACCATTATCGTGCGTTGGATCGAGAAGGGACCGGCCTTTCCCCCTAATGCACGAAGGCCGAGAACGCCTTGCCCACCTCGTGCGCGGTCAGCGGGCCAAAGCGCAGCGACCAGGAGTCGTCCATGTTCTGCAACAGCCGGCATTTCGCTCCTGCTGCCTCTAGCGCCGATCGCGCCTGCTCGCAACGTTCGAAGCCGGAGGCTCCCTGAAACACGGCGTCGAGCCCATACCTGCCGTCGTCAACCGGCCACAGGGTCAGGCGATCCGCCACGGGTCCCGCTGGATAATCGACCTCAGTTCCCGCCATGCGATGGCAGGCTATGAAACAGGCCGGGCATTCCCTTTTGCCATCGGCCTGACGATCGGGGGTGCCTTTGGCAGCTCCGGATGCTCTAACTCGCTCAGCTCGAATCCCGCGGCCTTGAGCGCCGTCTCGGTGTCGCGGTTGCAGTGGCAGCCGTCGCCAAGGAAGCGCCAGGGCTTTTCTAGGCGGTCTTGCCATTTGGCGAGGCCTGGTTCGGGCGAGCGGACGTGCTCGAGGAAGAGGAACTGGCCGTCCGGCTCGAGGACACGCTTGATCTCCTGCAGCGTCGCCTTCTGGTCGGGAACCGTGCAGAGGACCAGCGTCACTACGGCCGTGTCGAAGCTGCCGTTCCCGAATGGGAGCTTTTCGCCCGGTGCCTCGACTACCTGCGCTGCAGTGTCCAGCTCGGTGACCCGCTTACGCAGCTGCTTGACCATGTGCGGATCGGGCTCGACCAGGGTCAGATCCGAGACGTCAAGTGGATAGAGCTCCAGGTTGAGTCCGGTTCCCGCCCCCAACTCCAGCACTCTCCCCCGCGCTCCGGCCAACACCTCGCGACGCAGCTCCCGCAGTCCCGCCTCTTCAGCCGCCTTGAAGCAGCGGTCGTAAAGGGCTGAGAAGCCCCGGCCCCAGGTCGCGTCGTAGATCCTCCCCATCATTGGCCGGCCATTGGCGAGTTTTCCACCCCATGGGGAGGAAAACTCGCCACCCGTCGCCTACGCCGCGTCGCGCTGGGGCGCCGGCGCCTGCTCGGCGTCCTCTTGCCCCGGCTCGCTGGCCGCCGCCCGGTTCTCGTAGGCCTGGCGGGCGCCGTGGTCGACTTCGGTCATCAGCTTGTCGACCTTCATCGCCCGGCCCAGCGCCTCGCGCCAGCTGCGCGGCAGCGGGGCGAGGATCTTGTAGAGGACGCCGTTGGCGCGCGGCACGAAGACGTCGAAGCGGGGCACTTCCATCGCCTCGACGATCTCGTTGGCGACGTCGACGGCCTCGACCGGTTTCACCCATTTCTGACCGACGCCGCTGGTCAGCTCGGTGTTGACGACGGTCGGCATCACGCAGAGGACCTCGACGCCGCTGTCGCGCAGCTCCGCCCGCACCGCCTCGCTGATGCCGACGACGGCGTGCTTGGTGCCTGAATAGGTGGCGATCCCCGGCAGGCCCGATTTGCCCGCCTGCGAGGCGATGTTGACGATGTAGCCGCTGCCGCGGGGCCGCAGGCGCTTGATCGCCAGCTGGGTACCGGTGATGACGCCGACGATGTTGATGTCCACCTGGCGGCGGATCGAGTCCTCGCTCTCGTCCTCGAACGGCGTCACCGGCATGATCCCGGCGTTGTTGATCACCGCGTCGACCGGACCGAGCTGGCGCTCGGCCTCGTCGAGGAAGTGCTCGAAGGAGGAGCGGTCGGTGACGTCGAGTGGCAGGGCGACGGTGCCGCCGCCGAGCTCGGTCGCGGTCTGCTCCGCCAGCTCGAGCTCGAGGTCGCCGATGGCGACCCGGCATCCCTTCCTGACCAGGGCGGAGGCCGTCGCCTTGCCGATTCCCCGCGCACCGCCGGTGATCGCTACGACCTTGCCGCTGAGTGAACGCCGCTCTTTCGCCATCGTGCTCCTCCTACCCCGTGGTGGCGACCCCTAGGCCGCCGGTTTGTAGACCGTGACCACGGCGGCTCCGCCGAGGCCGATGTTGTGCTGAAGCGCAACCTGCGCCCCGTCCACCTGGCGCTTGTCAGCTTTGCCGCGCAGCTGCCAGGTCAGCTCCGAGCACTGCGCGAGGCCGGTCGCCCCCAGCGGGTGACCCTTGGAGATCAGCCCGCCCGAGGGGTTGACGACCGGGCCGTCCCCGCCGTAGGTGGTGGCTTCCGCCTCGACCAGCTTGTGCGCCTCGCCCTCCGCGGCGAAACCGAGCGCTTCATAGGTGATGAGCTCGTTGGCGCTGAAGCAGTCGTGCAGCTCGCAGACGTCGATTTCCGCGGCGGCGACGCCGGCTTCGGCGTAGGCCGCATCAGCCGCGGTCTTCGACATGTCGGAGCCGACGATCGTCATGCAGTCGGCGTTCTCGTCGAAGGTCGAGCTGAGGTCGGTGACCATCGACTGGCCGGCTATCTCGATCGCCTGGTCCCAGAGCCCATGCTTGTCGACGTAGGCCTCAGAGGCGACGATCGCGCAGGCCGAGCCATCGGAGGTCGGCGAGCACTGCAGCTTGGTCAGCGGGTCGTGGATCATCTTCGCCGCCTTGATGTCCTCCAGCGAGTACTCGTCCTGGAACTGGGCGTAAGGGTTGTTGACCGAGTGCTTGTGGTTCTTCCACCCGATCCAGGCGTAGTGGTCGGGGTTGGAGCCGTACTTCTGCATGTGGTCGCGGCCGGCGTTGCCGAACATCTGCGGCGCCGGCGGCGAGGCCTCCGGGTCGCGGATCTCGAACATCCGCATCGCGTGCTTGTCGAGGGCGTTGGTGCGGTCGGTGTACTTGACGCCGAGGCTGCCCGGCTCCATCTTCTCGAAGCCCAGCGCCAGAGCGCAGTCGGCGATCCCGCCCTTGACCGCCTGGCGGGCCAGGAACAGCGCCGAGGACCCGGTCGAGCAGTTGTTGTTGACGTTGACGACGGGAATCCCGGTCAGGCCGAGCTGGTAGAGCGCCCGCTGGCCATAGGTGGAGTCGCCGTAGCAGTAGCCGGCGTAGGCCTGCTCGACGTCCTCATACGGAATGCCGGCATCGGCGAGCGCCTTCTCCCCCGCCTCTTTGGCCCAGTCCGGGTAGTCGCCGTCCTTGGTGCCCGGCTTCTCGAACTTGGTCATCCCGACCCCGATTACGAAAGTGCGGTTGCTCAACTGCCTGCTCCTCCCATGTTTGGCTGACTGGCCAAATCTACCGTGCCCGGAGGATTTGACCAAAGCCGCCAGGCCAAAAAGGCGATCAGGATGCCCAGGACGGTCCCGGTGGCGCGCTCGTCGACGGCGCGGAAGGCCGGCTCGCCGATCACGGTGCTGATCACCACGACGTAGGTGGTGATCGCGGCGGTGAAGAGCGCGTACTGGACCGTGAGCAGGCCGAAGCTGAGCGCCGCAGCGACGGTCAGGACCACCCCGATCACGAGATCGTCGCCGCCGAACGCCTCGGCCACGGCGGTGGCGAGGATCAGCCCGATCACCGTGCCGACCGCCCGCAGGATCAGGCGATGGTCGGTCTCGCCGCGTTCGGGCCGCATCACGAAGAGGATCGTCAGCGGGATCCAGTAGCCATGGTCGTCCATGCCCAGCAGCCAGTAGACGGCGACACCGGCCCCCAGTGCGGCGCCGAAGCGGATCGCATGGCGAGCGCTCAGGGATTCGAGGGTGAAGTTGGCGCGCAGTGCCGCGACGGCAGACGGGGTGCTCCATGCTTTTTCCCGCTCGTCGCCGGCGCGGTCGCGGACCAGCCAGAGGACTAACGACCAGGCGACCTGGGTGAGGCCGCCGAGGGTGCCGAAGGCGAGCGCCGGCAAGGCGTCGGTGGCGGGCAGGAACAGGCCCTGGGCGATCAACATCGCCAGCGTCACCGAGAGGCCGAGGATCGCCAGCCGCAGCGAGACGCTGAAGCAGTAGCCGGCGACCGCCCCGAGCAGTCCGAGGGCGAGGACCGCGGTCGGGCCGGTTTGGCTGCTGAGGATGCCGAGCGCAGCGGCGATCCCGATCAGCGGTGCCCCTGCCGCCTGCCAAGCCGCTCGCGGGCGGGCGGGAGCGTCCATCCCGGGAAAGCCGTTGACCAAGGCGCCGGTCGCGATCGCCCCAGCGCTCGCGGTGTCGAAGCCGAGCTCGAAGGCCAATGCCAGCCCGATCGGGACCGAGAGCAGGAACCCGCGGCGGATCGCCGGCCCGGGCTCGGCAGGGCCGATCGCGAAGAGCGGCGACGTGCGCAGCCTTTGCGCCGTTCCGGAGGCGTTGAAAAGCGGCTGGGACGAGCGGCGGGACGGCACCCGCGTGAGGGTAACCTGAGCCTCCGTGGTAATCGCCGTCGCCAGCACCGATCCTGCAGCTGGAGTTGGCATCCTCGCCGCGCTCGCGGCTGGGATCGTCTCCTTCCTCTCCCCCTGCGTGCTGCCGCTGGTGCCGGGCTACCTCTCGGCGGTCAGCGGCGTCTCCGCGAACGAACTGGAGAGCGCCGGCTGGCGCCGGGTGCTGGGACCGAGCCTGCTCTTCGTGGCGAGCTTCTCGGCGATCTTCATCCTCCTCGGGCTGACGGCGACCGGGCTGGGGTCCGTGCTCCAGGACCACAAGGAGCTGCTGACCAAAATCTCCGGAGCATTGATCATCGCCATGGGCCTGCTCTTCGTCGGCTCGCTGTTCATCACCAGGCTGAACCAGGAGTGGCACGTCAATGCGCTGCTCGACCGGGCGGGCAAAGGCGGGCCGATCGTCGCCGGCGCGGCCTTCGCGATCGCCTGGACGCCCTGCATCGGCCCAACCCTGGGCGCGATCCTCGGCGCGGCCTCCCTCTCCGGCTCGGCCAGCCACGGCGCCTTCCTCCTGGCCGTCTACTCAGCCGGCCTCGCCATCCCCTTCATCCTCACCGCGGTGGCCTTCTCCCAGATGACCACCGCCTTCGCCGTGGTCAAGCGCCACTACCAGGCAATCGTCGTCGTCGGCGGCCTGATCCTGATCGCGATGGGAGTCCTGATCTTCACCGGCGAGCTCTCCCAGCTCAACATCAAGGCGATCAACTGGATGGAAAATCTGGGCCTCGACTTCTTCAACGAGGTCTAGCTAGTTCTGGACGGGCGCGACCGTCTCCAGCTCTTTGCCGACGGCCTCGACGACCTCGAGGCCGTCGTCCTCCATATCGCGAGAGCAGACGATCCGGAACCTCCCGGTCCCGATCTCCCCGTCCGGGACCACCGGCAGCCCCCGGATCGTGTCCCAGCCCAACCGCTCGACCTCGAACGGGTTCATCCGCACCTCCGCCGCCGGAAACGGGCAGCTGGAGTTGTGCTGGTCGATCGCCTGCGAGATCGCCTCCAGGTTCTTCGCCTCGGGGGAAGCCACCGCTTGAGTTTAGGATCCCGGCCGTGCTGGCGGTTTGCGGAGGCGGGGGGAGCGAAGTGCTCGCGTGGCTGATCATCATCAGTGCGATCGCGGTTTGGATCGCAGGGACGGTGCTGATCGTCAGGTCGGCCCGTGACAAAAAGGAGAAACGACTGCTGATCGCCCTCTTGATCGGCTCGATCGTGCTCGGCCCTGCGCTCGTCGCCGCCTACTACCACGGCTACTTCGGCGACGACAGCAGCACCGGCAAGGTCGCTCTGCTGCTGCTGGTCCCCGGCGCGATCGGTGCTGGAATCGCCGTGGCCAGCGGCGCCGCACACGGATTTCGGGCCTTCGTCGCCTCCACCTGGGGCGCGGTCTTTCTTCTCGGCTTCGGCGCCGTCTCCATAATTGCCGCGCTCGCCATCGGCAACGGCTGCCTCAACTGAGTTTCGTCCCAGGCCCCTCCTACCATCAATGGGTGGCTTTCGATCGCACCATCGCCCACCTCGACATGGACGCCTTCTATGCGTCTGTTGAGCTGCGGCGGCGGCCGGAGCTGAGGGGGAAACCGGTCGTCGTCTGCGGGTCGGGGCCTCGCGCTGTGGTGACCACCGCGAGCTACGAGGCGCGGAAGCTTGCTGGGATTCATTCGGCGATGCCCGCGGCTGTCGCTCGGCGGCGGCTGCCGGATGCGGTTTACCTGCGGCCTGACTTTCCCGCCTACCGGGAGGCGTCGGGCCAGGTGATGGACGTGTTGCGGCGCAATGTGGAGGTGGTCGAGGTCGTCGGCCTGGACGAGGCCTATCTGGACCTGACCGGGCTCTTCTCCCCCAAGGCGACGATGCGGCGGGTGGTGACCGCGATCCGCAATGAGACGCAGCTGACCTGCTCGGTCGGCATCTCCGAGAGCCGGATGCTGGCCAAGATCACCAGCGAGTTGGGCAAGCCGGCGGGGATGGTGGTTCTCGCTCGCGAGCAGGCGCTGGAGCGGTTCGCCGACCACTCCCCTGGTCTCGTCCCCGGGATTGGCCCGAAGACGGTCTCCCGCCTCGAGGCGATGGGGATTCGCACGCTCTCCGACCTGCGGGACTGGGAGCGCCCGGCGCTGGAAGACCGCTTCGGTCCCCGCTCCGGCGCCTGGCTGCACGCCCGCGGCAACCTCTTGGACGAGACGCCGATCACGCCCGAACACGAGACCAAATCGCAGTCGACCGAGATCACCTTCGACGTCGACGTCAACCAGCGCCACGAGCTGGAGCGGCATATAGCCGAGCTCTCCGAGGAGCTCTGCCGGCGGCTGCGCAAGCGCGAGCTGCAGGGGCGGACGATCGGGATCAAGATCCGGCTCGACGACTGGACCAACGTCACCCGCTCCCACACCGTCGACGAGCCGACCAATGATCCGGCCGTGGTCGGCCCGGTTGCCCTTGAGCTGCTGCGCACCTATGACCCGCAGCGGCCGGTGCGTCTGCTCGGCGTCCGCATCGCCTCCTTCGCCGGCAACGAGGTGGCGGCCGAGCCGGAGCCGACACCCGGTCAGCTCCAGCTCGGTCTCGCCTCCTAACGGCTGGCGAGCACCGTCCCCACGCCCGGGAACCCGAGTCGCTCCTTGACCGCCTCGGTCAGGTCATAGTCGCGCCCCGGCACGTATGGCCCGCGGTCGATCACCGGCGCGGTCACAGCGCGGCCGCGGTAGCGCAGCTTCACCTTGGTTCCGCACGGCAGGGTCTTGTGCGCGACGCCGATCGTCCCCGGCATCAGGGTGCCGCCGCAGGCGACGCCGTTGCCGTAGAGGCCGGGCCCGTAGTAGGACGCGCCGGCCAGCCGGTAGGTGGTCAGCTTCCGCGCGACGCTGCGGGAGGAGCGAATGCGCCGATCGTGGACGCCGTAGGCGCGGACCGCGTAGCTGCCGGTCCGCTCGGGCATCCAGCGCAGGGCGAAGGTCCCGTTCGCCTTCGTGGTCACGCCGCGGACGCCGCGGTCGGCGCCGCGAAAGACCAGCTTCACCCGGTGGCGGCCGCTGGGTCGCACCTTGCCCCGCACCGCCAGCCCGTTCCCCGCCAGCACCGTGTGCGTCGAAAGATGGAGGGAGACGTGGGACCGCGATCGCTCGTGATCGGCCTTTCTCTCGGTCTGCGCTGCCGCCGGCGCCAGGCCGATAGTCAGCGCAGTGGCAGCCGCCACCGCGGGCAGGAGTTTCAGCATCTGTGTTCAGCTCGCTTTCTGCTGCCTAGCGGAATTCGCTGACCCTGCGCCCAGGGGCGAGGGGACTCGGCAGGTCGTTTCAAAGAGAACACGCTAGGGCTGCCTCTGGAGCGGAAATGTGAGCAGACGCACATATTTCGAAGACTGCAACGTTCCGTGAAACTTGGCTTTGCAGCGCCCCATCCGGCGTTCACATCGGTTCTAGACATGTGTGCGAACATGGGAACGGTGACCAAGCAAGACCGCCTCACCGGCCTCGATACGTCCTTCCTCCATCTGGAGCGCTCAGGCGCCCACATGCATGTCGCCTCGGTCAGCGTCTTCAAAGGCGCGGCCCCCACCCACGCGGAGTTCCGCGACCACATCGGCTCGCGCCTGCACCTGGTGCCGCGCTTCCGCCAGAAGCTGCGCTTCGTGCCGCTCGACCAGGGCCGGCCGGTCTGGGTCGACGACCCGCACCTAAATCTCGACTACCACGTGCGCCAGACCGCGCTGCCGGCGCCGGGTTCAGACGAGCAGCTGCGCAACCTCGCCTCGCGGATCTTCTCCCAGCAGCTCGACCGCTCGAAGCCGCTCTGGGAGTTGTGGCTAGTCGAGGGACTGACCGGCGACCGCTTCGCGATCATCGGCAAGAGCCACCACGCGCTGGTCGATGGCGTCTCCGGGGTCGACATCACCACCGTCCTCTTCGACCTCGACGCCGAGCCGGCCGGGACGCCCGACAAGGCGCCACCATGGCTCGCCCGCCCGGAGCCGACCAACCTTCAGCTGCTGAGTCAGGCCTGGCGCGAGCGACTAACCAGCCCACCGGAGATCTACCGCGGCTTCCGCGCGGCGCTGCGCGGACCGCGCCAGGTACTGAAGGGCGTCGGCGCGACCTCGAAAATGGTCAGCGCCGGGATGTCCGCCCCGCACACCGTCTTCAACGTCGAGATCGGCCCCCACCGCCGCTTCCAGATGGTCCAGAGCGACCTCGGCGACCTCAAGCGGGTCAAGGACGCCCACGGCGGCACCGTCAACGACGTGATCCTCTCGATCGTCGCCGGTGGCATCGGCAAATACCTGCGCGCCCGCGGCCACGACACCGCCGGGCTGGAGCTGCGAGCGATGGTCCCGGTCAGCGTCCGCGCCGACGAGGAGCACGGCGCCCTCGGCAACCGGATCTCGGCGATGATGGCACCGCTGCCGGTCTGGTGCGAAGACCCGGTCGAGCGGTTGCAGCTGATGACTGGCGAGATGGGCGACCTCAAGTCCTCCGGCCAGGCGGTCGGGGCCGAGATCCTGACCAAACTGACTGACTTCGCACCTTCGACGATCGCCTCCCAGGCGGCGCGCCTGCAGCCCGCCCAGCGCTTCTTCAACCTCGTCGTCACCAACGTGCCGGGACCGCAGTTCCCGCTCTACGTCCTGGGTCGCAAGATGGAGTCGATCTTCCCGATGGTGCCGCTGGCCCGCCGCCAGGCGCTTTGCGTCGGGATCATGTCCTACAACGGCCAGGTCAACTTCGGCCTGATCGGCGACTACGACGCAATGGCCGACCTCGACAGCTTCGCCCTCGACCTCGAAGCAGTAACCAAAGAGGTCATCGCCACCGCTCCGGCCAAGAAGAAAAAGGCGAAGGCGAAGAAGGCCAAGGCAGCATCCAGCAACGGCGCCGGCCCAGTCGCCGCCGAGTCTCGCGGCTAAGCATCTGAGGGAGCGTGCCGATGGGGGTCGCTCGGAGCACCTCCGCCGCGTGAATCGTCTTTCTGCTGACGCCTCAAGCGCTTTCGGCGCGGCTCCATGCTGAGTACCGATCGACCCCCATCGGCACGCTCCTACGACCCCGTCCCGGCAGACGTTTCAGGGTCCAGCAGCTTTCCCCAAAGATTGGTCTCGCACTCTTAAGAAATGCTGCTGTGAACTCGGCCGTCTCAGTGGAGCGGTCGCGAGGAGGGACGAGGTACCCCTTTCCGGTACTCAGCATGGAGCCGAGCCAGAGACCTTCGCGGCCAGCCGGTGGGCGTTCCTCTCGGCGGAGGTGCTCCGGGAAGGGGTACCTCGTCCCTCCCTACAAGCAAGCTAATCGCGGATTACCGGATCAGCCTGGCGCTGAGCTCGAACGGAAGGCCGTCGGTGAGGTAATTCCAGTCGAGCAGGCCGACGTCGAAGCCGCGGGCGCGGGCGTCGGCGTTGACGAGGACCGCGGTGATTCGCTTGAAGCGGCCCGGCTGCGGTAGTCGCACGCTCATTTCTCCACCCTTGGGCTCGAACTCGATCCGGGCGACGGGCCGCCCGTGGCGCTCGCTGCCGAGCCGGCCGACCAGGGCCAGGCCCGTCGCGGTCCCGCGCGGTGCGGAGAGCTGCACCGTCAGGACGCGACCGGCGCGGGGTCGCACTCGCAGCAGCTGGAAGGTGGTGTGGTTGATCATCCGCGTCAGCCGGGTGCCGTCGAGCGGCAGGTGTCCCTGTCGCGGCGCGTCGGGGAACAGGTAGCTCTCGCGGAATCCCTTGCCGGTGCGCCACTCGGCCACGGCGCTGGCGAAGCGAGCGAACTCCTCGCTCAGTTCGGACGACCCGGTGGAGCGCAGAGCCCGCTGGTAGCTGGCGATCGAAAAGCCGCCGGGTTTGGCGTCGATCGCCCCCGCCCAGGCCTTGCGGATGACCTCCGGCCCGTAGCGGCGCGCCAGCCACTCGTTCCAGACGGCGCTGCCGTACTCCTTGATCGAGCTCGCGGTCAGCGGCGTTTCGTAGAGGCGGACCCAGCGCCGCACGTAGCGCAGGTAGTCGTCGATCCGGTTGTAGACCTGGTCCTCCATCCAGGTTGCGCTCGCCTCGGCGAACCAGGGGTCCTGGTAGGCGTCGTAGCCGAACTGGAGGATGTGGTTGTACTCGTGGGCAAAGGTCACCTGCAGGTCCTCGAGCGGCTTGGTGCCGGGGAACTCGAAGGGGCTGTAGTCGTTGTCGAGGACGAGGTAGCCGTGCAGCCGCCGCGGGATCCGGTGCTCTTTGGCCGCCTGACCGCGGTCGGGCGCCGCGTAGCCGAACAGTTCGCCGCCGATCTGCGAAAGGTAGACGTCGGTCTTGCCGTGCCGCCCACCGCGCTGACCGTCGCTCTTCGGCTCGCGCCAGCCGAGCCGCCCGTTCTCCACCGAGTGGACCCGGTCTGCCACCTTCATCACCCGGTCGACGAAGTCGGGGATGCCGTCGTCGTTGCGGTCGCTGAGATTGGGTGCGTCGAGCCCCTCCTCGACCCAGTGAACGCAGAAGTGGCGCGAGCAGGCCGGCGATCGCGGCGCCTCCGGCACTGAGTAGGCGTTGCGGTTGGGATCCTCGGCGTCGGTCGGCCGGGAGCGGATTTCGGTCGGCCGCGGTTTCGGAGCGATGAACGGCTTCTGCGCGTCGGAAGCGAGTTCGGCCGGTGCGAGCGAGGGTGCAGCCCGAACGGGGCCGACCATGGTCAAGACCAGGAAAAACGCCGCCGCGGCGGCGAGCAGATACCGGCGGCGGTTGCGCATGCCCAGGGAACCCTAACGGGAGGCGAAAGTACCTCCGGCACTCGCGAGGGAGATACTTCGGGAAAGGATGCGCCTGGCCCTCGCCCAGATCAACCCCACCGTCGGCGACGTCGACGGCAACGCCGCCAAGGTCGCCGAGTGGATCGGCCGCGCCAAAGCCGCGGGCGCCGAACTCGCGATCTTCCCTGAGCTCTGCATCCCCGGCTACCCCGCCGAGGATCTCTACCTGAAGCGCCACTTCCTACAGGCCAACCAGCGGGCGATCGAGGAGTTGGCCGCCGCCGCGCAGGGGATCACGGTCCTCGTCGGCTTCGCCGAGCCGGTGGCCGATCAGGTCGACCCCCGCCACGCCTACAACTCCCTCGCGGTCCTCGCCGACGGTCGCGTCCAGGCGGTCTACCGCAAGAACCGCCTCCCCAACTACGCCGTCTTCGACGAGCAGCGCTACTTCGTGCCGGGGAGCGAGCCGATGTCGATCGAGGCCGGCGGGATGAGCGTCGGCCTGACGATCTGCGAGGACGTCTGGATCCCCGGCCCTCCGGCCCAGGCCGAGGCAGAAGCGGGCGCGCGGCTGATCGCCAACCCCTCCGGCTCTCCCTACCACCGCGGTAAGGGCCGGGAGCGGGAAGCGATGTTCGCCGAGCGCTCCCGCGCCTACGGCGCCTACTTCGCCTTCTGCAACCTGGTCGGCGGCCAGGACGAGCTGGTCTTCGACGGCCAAAGCCTCCTCACCGCCCCCGACGGCACCGTGATCGCCCGCGGCGCCCAGTTCGAGGAGGAGCTGCTGGTCTGCGAGGTACCGCATGACGAGCCGGGCCCGCTGGCCGACCCCCTCTCCGACCTCGACGAGGTCTACGGGGCGCTGACCCTCGGCCTGCGCGACTACGCGGGCAAGAACGGCTTCAAGCACATCGGCCTGGCGCTCTCGGGGGGGATCGATTCGGCCCTGGTGGCGATGATCGCCGCCGACGCGGTCGGGCCACAGCACCTGACCTGCGTATCCATGCCCTCCCCCCACTCCAGCTCCGAGACCCAGGGAGACGCGCGCGAGATCGCCGCCAACCTCGGCTGCGAGTTCTTCGAGGTGGCGATCGAGCCGGTGATGGAGAGCTACGAGCAGGCGCTGATCGGCTACCTGGACGAGCCCGACCAGTCGGTCCCGCGCGATCCGACCAAACCGTCGGAGCCGGACCTGACCGCCGAGAACGTGCAGGCGCGGATCCGCGGCAACCTGATGATGGCCCTCTCCAACCGCCACGGCTGGCTGGTCCTCACCACCGGCAACAAGAGCGAGATGTCGGTCGGCTACGCGACCCTCTACGGCGACATGGCCGGCGGCTTCGCGGTGATCAAGGACATCCCGAAGCAGTTGGTCTACGAGCTGGTGCGGCGGCGGAACGAGCGCGCCGGCCGCGAGCTGGTGCCGGCCAGCGTGATCGAGCGGGCGCCCTCGGCCGAGCTGCGCCCCGACCAGCGCGACGAGGATTCGCTGCCGCCCTACGAGGTGCTCGACCGCATCCTCGAGGCCTACGTCGAGCGCGACCAGGGCCGCGAGGAGATGATCGCGGCGGGGCTGGCGGCGGAGACCGTGGACGAGGTGATCCGCCTGGTCGACCGCTCCGAGTACAAGCGGCGGCAGGCGGCGCCGGGGATCCGGATCACGCCGAAGGCCTTCGGCAAGGACCGGCGCCTGCCGATTACGAACAGATTTGGTGGCTGAGGCCTAGCTCGGTCGCGGACGAACGGCGATCGTCATCTGCGCCACCGCGCAGGTCCTGCCCGCCTCATCGAGGACTTCGGCCTGCCAGAGCCAGGTGGTGCGGCCGCGATGGCGGGCCTTGGCCCGGACTTCAGCCCCGCCCTCGGTGATCGGCCGCATGAAGCTGACGTTGATCGACTGCCCCATCGCCACCATCCCGTCCTCGTGGACCGTGCCGAAGGTCGCCCGCGAGCAGACGCTCTCGATCAGGGTCGACATCACGCCGCCGTGCATCAGCCCGAAGGGCTGGCGTAGCTCGTCGCGGATCGCGACCCGCGCACGGGCGTCATCGGGGTCGTCGCTGAGCCACTCGGTGCCGATCAGCTCGTCGAAATGCACAGCCTTAACCTCAGCATCGTCGTTCACGCTGAGCACCCTAATAGGCTTCCGACCCGGTGCCGCTCTCCGACGACCAGAAGGCGATCCTGCGCCTGCTCTCCCAGCGGGGCGAGCAGGGGTACGAGGATCTCTCCGCGCTGCTGGGCGTGAGCGCGGATGAGATTCATTCGCGGGCCAAAGCTGCCGCTGCTCAACTTGAATCGGAAGGGATTCCGGCGCCTGCGATTCCGGAGCCTGGTGGTGGGGGCAAGCCAACGCCCCCGGCACCCGCTCCACCCGTGCCGAAGCCGGCTGCTCCGGTTGAGCCGAAGCCGATCCCGAAGCACGAGCATCACTCGCTGAAAGAGGACGCGCATCGCTTGAAGCTGTTGGAGGGACGGGGGCTGTGGGCGATCTTGGCGGGGGCCGCTGCCGTCATCCTCTTCGTCGTTTTCATCTTCGTCGGCGGCGATGGGACGGACAGCGGGAGCGATACGACGACCACCACTTCGTCGAGTTCGTCCAGCGGCAAAGCCGTGGCGGCGCTCGAAGCAGCGGCCGAAGGCGGCAAAAAAGACGTGACGAAGGCCTCCCTGCAGGCCGTCGACGGCAGCGACGCGGTTGGCGTCGCGATCTTCGGCCGGGTGAAAAAAAGCCTTGCGCTGCAGGTCGCGGCGGAAGGCCTGGAGCCCGCTGAGGAAGGCGAGGGCTACACGATCTGGCTCGCCGCATCGCCGCAGAAAATGCTGCCCCTGGCCTCGACCGAAGTTGGCGAGGACGGCCGCATCGGCGCCCAGGTCGAAGTTCCGGTCGAAGTGCTCGCCTACCTCGCCAACGAAACCTTCGGCCAGATCGCGATCACCCGCACCGACGAAAAACTGCTGAAAGCCTCGCTGGCGAAAGCGACGAAAGACAAAGACGCGCCCGCCTACACCGGCGACGAAGTGCTGAACGGCGAAGTGACCGGCCCGATCGTCGGCGCCGCGAACCGCAAAGACGCCGAATAGCGCCTCCTAAGCGTCTGGCAGCAGCTTTCCCGGGTTCATGATGTCCAATGGGTCCAGCTCTTCCTTGACCGCCTGCAGGATGTCCAGCCCGGTCGCCCCCACCTCGGCCTCCATGTAGGGGACGTGGTCGCGGCCGGTGGCGTGGTGGTGGCTGATCGTGCCGCCGTGGGCCACGATCGCCTCGCAGGCGGCGCGCTTGACCTCGGCCCACTGCTCGATCTCGGCGCCGCGGCGGGCGCGAGAGATGAAGGTGAAGTAGAGCGAGGCGCCGTCGGCATAGGCGTGCGAGAGATGGCAGAAGACCAGGCCTGGCGTGCCCTGGGCGGCGAGCGAGTTGCGGATCGCCGCCCCGACCGCCTCGTGCAGCTCCCCGAAGCGGCTCCAGGTGTGGGAGGTCTCGAGCGTCTCGACCATCGCCCCCATCTCCATCAGCGTGTCGCGCAGGTACGGGCCCTGGTAGCGGCCGTGCTCCCATGCCTGTCCCGCCGCCTGGCCGAGGTAGGCGGCGCCACCCCGGCGCAGCGCGCGCACGGTCAGTGCCCGGCGCCGCGCCACCGACTCCTCGTCGCCCTCGTAGCCGACGATCATCAGGACGCCGCCGCGGCGTTTGCGCATACCTAGATAGCCATCGAAGAGCCTGCCGCTAAGCCCGCGCGGGCCGTTCAGGGCCAGCGTTCCCTCGGTCTCCTCCTCGTCGGAGACGCGGATGATCGTCGGCAGGCCCGGTCCCTGCGCCAGGGCACGGACGATCTCCGCCCCGGCGTCGAAGCTCTCGGCGATCCAGGCCTCGTAGCGCCGCACCGTCGGCGCCGGCCGCACCCGCACGGTGACGTCGGGGATCACCCCGAGCACGCCCTCCGAGCCGATCACCAGCTCACGCAGGGCGGGGCCGGCGGCGGTGTGCGGGGTCGCCAGGGTCGAGATCTCCCCCACCGGCGCCAGCAGCCGCACTGAGCTGACCAGTGAGTCGAAGCGGCCGTAGCCGCTCGAGGCCTGGCCGGCCGAGCGGGTCGCGGCGAAGCCGCCGACCGTCGCGTACTCGAAGGACTGCGGGAAGTGGCCGAGGGTCAGGCCCTGCTCCGCCAAAGCCGCCTCTGCCTCGGGGCCGCGGAGGCCGGCGCCCAGGGTGGCGGTCAACGAGCGACGGTCGACGGAGACCTCGCGCAGGGCGCCGAGATCGAGGCTGACGACCCGCCCGTGGGCTCCGCCCAGCGGCTCGACCCCGCCGACCACGCTGGTGCCGCCGCCGAAGGGGACGATCGCGACGCCCGTGGCGGCACAGGCGTCGATCGTCCGCCGCAGAGCCTCGGCGTCTGCGGGCATCAGCACCGCATCGGGAGCAACCGTCAGCGCTCCGTTGCGCAACCGCGCCAGGTCGGCATAGCCGCAGCCGGTCGCGTGGCGCAAACGATCCTCCGCGGCGGTCGAGACGGCGGCCTCGCCGACCGCATCGATCACCGCCTGGGGCAGCGGTTCCGCCGCCGGCAGTTCGAACTCCTCCAACGCCCGCGCCAACGGCCAGGGCTCCAGATCCCCGATCCGCTCGCGGAGGACGGCGAGCGCCTCGTCGTCGAGCGTGGGCTCAACCGCGGGGTCCCCCCACCCCCACCACTTCGCGTCGCGCCTCAAGCTCACGTCAATGCCCCCTCGATCCCGTCCAGCGCCTCGTCCAGCACCCCACGCCGCGCCCGCCGCATCAGTGGCGAGCCGAACTTCGACATCCCTTTCAGCGACTGCTCCTCGCTCAGCGCCACCTCGGTCCCGTCGTCCCGCGCGCGCATCCCAATCTCGACCCGCAGCGCTTTCAAGTGGCGCTCGAATGGCGTCCCCTCGAGCTCTTGCTCCCAGACGTAGCGCTCGCCCTCGGCCGAGCTGACGCAGCGGAAGTCGGCGCGCACGCCCCGTCCCTCGCCGGTCTGCAGCACCTTGGTCCACTGGGTCCGCTTGCCCCCCGGCTTGGCGTCGACGTTCTCCACCCGCGAGACCCGTGGCCACCAGCGCGGCAGGTTGTAGGGGTCGGAGACGAGCTTCCAGACGTCGGCCACGGGCGCCTGGATAGTGCGCGTGCGGGTCACGCGGGCCACAGGCGCCGGCTATTCGCCGGTCAGGCGGCGGAGGTCGCGCACCAGCAGCAGGTGCTTAAGGTGGCTGACGGTCGCCGCCAGGCTTTCGAGGCTGTCCAGCGCCTCCTTGCGGCGCTCGGGGTTGCGCGAGCGCAGCGACGGTCCCAGCAGCGCTTCCAGCAGGTTCGCCTCGCGGTCGGCCGAAGAGCGGAAGACGCGCAGGTTCCGCGCTCCGACCCCCACCCGTGAGAGTTCGTTGGCGGCGCGGACGATCTCGCGATCGGTCTCGTCGTAGACGGTCTTCCCCTCGCGTTTCTCCGGCTGGACGATCCCGAAGTTCTCGAGCTCGCCGATCAGCTCCTCGCGGGCGCCGGTCTCCTCGACGACTTCGTCGAGGGTGAGGTAGGCGCGCGAGGTGTCGACGAGGATCGCCCGTCGCACTCCACCGCCCCCGGTCGCCGGCTTGCGCTCACCGTCGCCGAGCACGAGGTCGCCGCCGGAGGCGAGCTCCTGGCGGATCACTCGCAGAGGCAGGAACTCGTCGCGCTGTAGGCGCAGGATCGTCCGCAGCCGTTCGACGTCGGACTGGCTGTAGAGGCGATAGCCGCCGGAGGTCCGCCGCGGGTTGAGCAGCTTCTGGTCCTCCAGGTAGCGGATCTTCGAGATCGAGACGTCGTCGAACTCGCTCTGCAGGATCTTGCAGACGGCGCCGATCGTCAACGCCTTGCGGGGCCGGCTGGGGGCCTCGGCGGTGCGGTTCGGCTGTCCGGAGGAGATCGCCATCATCGCTCCAGGTAAGAGAGCTTGTACTTGCCGACCTGGATCTCGTCGCCGTCGGCGAGCCGGTGGGACTCGATCCGGCGCCGGTTCACGTAGGTCCCGTTGAGGGAGCCGAGGTCGTCGATGTAGAGGCCGTCGCGGCGACGCACCAGCAGCGCGTGGTTGCGGGAGACGGTGACGTCATCGAGGAAGACGCCGGCGTCGGGGCTGCGGCCGATACTGACTCGGTCCTCGGCGACGCTGAAGCTCTCGCCGGCGCGGCCGCCGCCGGCGCGGATCACCAGCGCGGCGCCGCTCTCCTCGACCACCTCATCGATATCGACCGGCGTCATCTCGCCGGTCTCCTCGACCCGGTAGGTCATCGTCGTCGGGTCCTCGCCGGCCTCTTTCGGGCCGCCGAGATAGGCACCGCACTTCTGGCAATAATTCGCGCCCTCGGGGTTGGCGAACCCGCACTCGGGACAGTGAACGGTCATGCGCGCTCCCCGCTCAGGCGGCGGGCTCGTCCTCCGCCGGCGGCTCCGTCTCCCCCGAGAGGATCTTCGTCAGCTGCTCGACGTCGGCGCCCGAGATCATCGACTCGCCGGCCTCCCGTTTATGCCGCAGGCGGTTGACCAGCTCCGCGCGCAGGATGTCGATCTTCCCGTGCAGGACGCGCCGCTTGTAGGAGATCTCGTTCTCCTCCGCCGTCAGGTTGTCGATCATGTCCTTCAGCTCCTTGTCGCTGAGGGAACCAAGATCGGGAAAGGTGTCCTCCATCGTGCTCCTAACTCGAGGAGGCCTGGCCTCCGTTTGCGCGGCTGCCGATCATAGCCGCCCCGTGCTCAAGGCTCAACCCTAGGTTTAAGGTTCGGGTCAACCTGGGCGTCAGCTTGCGGCCCGGGCGGCACGCGTCTCCCGCAACCCGGTCTGCGCGTAGAGGACGGTGGCGATGATCGCCATCACCAATCCCCAGATCAGCAGCGCGCTCGCGACCCAGCCGGGAGCGAGCAGGGCGAGGAAGATCCCGCCCATGATCGGGAAGACCGAGATCCGCCCCGGCCAGTTGACCTCGATGTCGACCCCATGGCGGAGCCCGTACTGGGCGAGGAACAGCATCGCCAGCTCCCGCAGGGCGAGCAGGAGCAGCGCCCAGTGCGGCAGCAGGTCGAAGCTCCAGCAGACGACGGCTCCGGCGAGGATCGTCAGCCGGTCGACCAGCGGGTCGAGCAGCGCCCCCATGCGGCTGTACTGGCCGGTGATGCGGGCGAGGATCCCGTCGAGGTAGTCGCCTGCGGCGATCGCCCAAAAGACCATCGCCGAAGCGACCGAGGTGCCGTCCTCGGTGCTGTAGGCGAGGAGAAGGAAGGCCGGCAGCGCCGCCAGACGCAGGTAGCCGACCGCGTTGGGGATCGTCCACGGCTGCAGCGGCTCCCCCCTGCGGGTCGAGGGCGGCGGCGGCGCGCTGCGGTCGAGTCCGAAGAGGCGGCGCACGCGACCTTTACCGAAGGGGTCGGTGCTGCTCATCCTCAGTACGCCTTGGCGAAGATCGCTTCGGTGACCGCTGGTTTGCCGGTCAGGACGCAGCGGCTGTCCGGCGGGAGATTCTGGTCGAGAGGCAGACAGCGGACAGTGACCTTCAGCTCGTCGAGCAGCTGCGCCGACTCGGGGGCTTCGCTCCAGGGAGCCCGCAGGAAGCCGCCGGCGCTGGCGTCGGCCGGGTCGGTGTCGAACCACTCGCGGAAATCATCGAACCACTCGACGTCGAGCCGCGTGCGCGAGCTGAGCCGCTCCGTGGCGGCGCGGTGGTAGGAGCCCTGGATCTCGGCGAGCAGCGCTGGAATCGCGGTCGCGACCCCGGACCGCTCCAGTGACTCCGGTTTCGCGTCGACATCACGTCGCCGCAGCGCCACGACGCCATCCTTCAGATCACGCGGCCCGAGTTCGAGAACCAGAGGGACGCCTTTGCGGGTCCACTCCCAGCGCTTGTCCGGCGGTTCCCGGTCGCGCAGGTCGGCGCTAACCCGAACCGGGGTCCCGTCGTGCGAGAGGTCGCCGATCTCCCGCGCCAGCGCCTCGGCCGCCTCCAGCACCGCCGGGCCGTCGTCTCCCCGCGGGATCGGCACGATCACGACCTGCTGGGGCGCCACCGTCGGCGGCAGCCGCAGGCCGATGTCATCGCTGTGGCTCATGATCAGGGCGCCGAGCAGCCGGGTCGAGACTCCCCAGGAGGCGGTGTGGACCAGGCCACGCTCTCCCTCGCGGTCGAGGAAGTCGATCTCGGCGGCCTCAGCGAAGCTCTGCCCGAGGTAGTGCGAGGTCCCGGCCTGCAGCGCCTTGCCGTCCTGCATCATCGCCTCGATCGAGAGGGTCTGGACGGCGCCCGGGAAGCGCTCTTCCTCGGGCTTCTCGCCGGTCAGGACCGGCATCGCCAAGAATGAGTCGGCGAAGGCCCGGTAGACCTCCAGCATCTGCTCGGCGTTCGCCCGCGCTTCGGCCTCGGTGGCGAAGGCGGTGTGCCCCTCCTGCCAGAGGAACTCGGTCGTCCGCAGTAGCACCCGCGGCCGCATCTCCCAGCGGACCACGTTCGCCCACTGGTTCACCATCAGCGGCAGGTCGCGGTAGGAGTTGATCCACTTCGCGAAGGATTTGCCGATGATCGTCTCCGAGGTCGGCCGCACGACCAGCGGCTCCGTCAGCTTCCCCCCCGGCCGCAGGTGCCCGGGGTCGTCGGGGTCCTCTTCCAGCCGGTGGTGGGTGACCACCGCCATCTCCTTGGCGAAGCCCTCGACGTGCTTGGCCTCGCCCTCGATGTAGCTGAGCGGGATGAAGAGCGGGAAGTAGGCGTTGGTCGCGCCGCTGCGCTTGATCTGCCGGTCCAGCTCGGCCTGCATCAGCTCCCAGATCGCGTATCCCCAGGGGCGGATAACCATGCTGCCGCGCACGTGTGCCAGTTCGGCGACCTCCCCCTCGCGGACCACGGCCTGGAACCAGGCCGGAAAGTCCTCCTGCCTGGAGGGAGACACGCCTTTGTTCTTGGACTTGGCCACGGCTGAAGCGGGCGACGCGGGAAGGTCGAGAAGCTAGTAGATCACGCCCGCGTAAACCGGCGGTCCACGGTCGATGACAAGCTCACCTCGCATCGGCGGGCGGGTCCTTCAGGGTCGGGAGAAAGATGTGGGAGAGGCGGCTCACGCCTCAATCTATCCGGCCAAGACAGCGGCGAATGCGCCCCAACGCTGGCCGCGACGACGAAGCGTGGTCGAGTCGGCGCCCTCAACCGATGGGGATCCCACTTGCCATGGCCGAAGGCTCCCCATTTCCCGCAACACCGGCGCCAAAGGGTGATCGTCGTAGACCGCTAGTCGACGGCCCCCACCAGCGCTCCACCACTGTCGATTCTCGGCCCACCAAGCCCGGAAGCCCAGGCGCTTGGTCGAACTCCGTGGATCGAGCACAAAGGTGCCTAGCGCCACCGGCCTGTCGAGCCAGGGCACCAGAGCCCTCGCCGCGGGCTCAGGAGACACATTCGCCCTTCGAGCGATGCCGTTCACCGCAGCCATCAGGTCCGCGCTGGACCGGCAAGGGCCTGCTTCCGCCACCACCGCAGGACGAATCAGCAAACGCGACGCGAACTTCTGGCACATTTTCTCACCAAGCCAATAGTCACGTCGGCGGCGCGGACGAAAGCTGGCCTCCTCGAGCAGTACGTAGTGCCCAATCTCGTGAGCAATAGTGAACCGCTCACGAGGGGTTATCGGTCGCCGCCGAGTTGGCTGCTGCCGCATAACCGCAATCTCCCATGATCCCGCGCGCTGGATCAGCCCCCCGGCACGATCGCCGTCCTCGGGGGCAATTCGCAGCCCAAGGCCGAGGTTTCTGCATATCTGGGGGAGGTCCACTTCGCCGCCGCCCGCCCCCGCAAGCTCCTGCGCACGTCGAGCAAGCGTCGCTTCTAGGTCGACGCTGGCTGGGGGCTGATGAAGGATCGGGCTGACGGTGCTCCTCCGGGATGGTCGACAGTCTCCTGCTCCCGATTCAGAGCCGGCTCGATGATCTCGTGACCGAACCATGGGCTCCCATTTCGGGAAACGAGAGTCTCCGCGATGCTCCGGACGGCTTTCTCCGGAGATTCACCGATGTCGCCCTCGGCCCAGAGCGTGGTCGTGTCAATCAGGCGCTGAAAGGCGTCGGCCAAGTCCCCCTCTCGGAGCTTGGCGTACTGCTCTGGATCGATTGCGAAGGAGATGCGCCAGAGGCCTTCGAAACGTTTCTGCAAGGCTCGGAGGTAGCCGCCGGTTATGCCGCCGCCCTGATCAAGCTTGTCGAGGGAGTCGACCCAGCCCCGGTTGTAGATGCCGACTTCCGCAATCTTCGAGTTCATCTCACGCGGCGGGCAATACATCACCACCGAGCACTCCGGCAACTTGAGCTCTTCCTCCAAGGCGCGGACGGCAAGCAATCGGTTCTCGGCGGCGCGCCGAACGGCCTCGCGTCCCTTCTCGCCTCCGGCCTCGGAGTCCTTCGAGTAGCGCTCGTTAAGCACTGCCACGGTGCCCGGTGCGAGATCGTCCTTGTACACGGCGTAGAAATCCTTATGCAATTGACGCATCCGGAGCCGACGAGCGAGGTCAACGGCGGCATCGATCCGGCGTCGGTTTTTGGAATTTCGGCGTTCCTTCAGTTTCTCCTCGAGCAGCCGGGTTAGCTCGGGGTCGGAGCACTCGAGCAGGTCAGGGACGAGACCGGCCATCGCCTTCTCCTGCTCCGCCTGATCCGCGAAGGTGTCGCGGTACTCGGCGATGACACGCTCCAGCATTCCCGTGGCGGCGAGCTTTACTCGGTGGAAGAGCGCGATCTCCGCTAGTTGATAGCGACTCTCGAGCAAGTCCATGATCGCCGTGACGGCATCGGGGCGGGGCCTTCCCTTTCGCCCGAGGTGAATCACCAGCCGGTCCTCCCGAGAGCCGCTGTGATCTCGGGTAAGGATCCGCATGTATTCCAACAGCCGGGGGTCGAAGCTCCGCGGCTTACCGATGTGCATCCAGTCCCTGTGGAGGTAGTCGATCAGGTCGGCGCAGATCGTGTTGCCAATGATGTCTCGGCAGACACCGACCCTGAAGTCGGTGCCATCAGTTGGTTTCGCGTCCTTGTTATCGCTCGAGATCAGGAGGACCAACAACTGACTCGCCGAAAGCAACTTCCCGTCATCCCCCATCTGCGCCGCCTGCTCGGCGTCCAGCCGATAGCGATCATCGACGAGGTCGCGCAGCGGTCGATGCTCTCGCCCATGCCACTCCCTGCGATCGAGAAGGAAGTCGATGCGCTCTTCTCCGTCGTGCTTTGGCAGGAGACCCAACTCGTCCTCGAGAGTGTGCCCCGCCGGTAGATGGCCGATGTCGTGAAGCAGGACCCCCAGTCTGGTGAGAGATACCTCTGGCCCGGACAGCGGCGACGCGTACTGCCAGGAGTCGCCGGGTGCAAAGGGCTCAGGATGGGCTCTTCGCCCTATCGCCTCGATCATTGTCGTGGCAGCGGCAAGACACCCAAGCGCGTGCTCTCCCCGCATGTGCGTGGCCCCTCGGTACACAAGGTTGGTTTGCCCGAGTTGGTAGATCTCGAATAGGCGTTGGAAGGCTGGGTGGTCCACCACCTCGAACTCGCGAGGGCTGAGCCGGACCATCCCGGTTACCGGGAGCAAGGTCTCCTCGCTCAGTTCGTCAGGATCCGATTCTCCAGGGCCTTCGGGCTCGATAAGCACTTCCGGCCCAAGATCGGATTCATTTAGAAGCTCTTCCTGCCTTGCCTCATCACGCTGTTTTTTCGTTGCCAATTATTCTCCGGCTCCGTAAATCCCCGCAAAGAGCGCGGTATTCTAGCGGTACCGAAGGGTTTCTAGCTGTGAACTGCTTTTGGGTTAGGCCCGCGTGAAGCGCCGGCCTGCCGTGGGTGAGGCCTCCTCATCGAGGAGGACCTTGTCGGACTCGCCGCGTTCGACGGCTTCCTTCTCCATCTGGGCGATCTTCTCGGGGGTCAGATCGCCGGCGTTTTCGCGCTCGATGTTGGCGACCCACTCGGCCCCCTCGCGCGACTCGGACTCGTCGAACTCGACCTCGCCGCCGCGGTCAAGCGATTTGTCGATCTCTTCGAAGAGGGTGTCGACGAGCTGCTCCTGCGGGACCTTTCGCAGCGGTTTGCCACCGGCGAAGATCAGGCCCTCGTTCTTGGCCCCGGCGATGCCGAAGTCGGCGTGGCTGGCCTCGCCGATGCCGTTGACGGCGCAGCCGAGGACGGCCACCTCGACCGGCTCCTCGTAGCCTTCCAGACGCTGCTCGATTTCTGCCACGACCGAGTCCATGTCGAACTGGAGGCGACCGCAGGTCGGGCAGGCGATCAGGACCGGGCCGCGCTCACGCAACTGCAGCGCCTTGAGGATCTCCCAGGCGACCTTGACCTCCTCCTCGGCGTGGAAGGTCGAGAGGCTGATCCGGATCGTGTCGCCGATCCCGTCGGCGAGCAGCGTCCCCAGGCCGACCGCCGATTTCAGCGATCCCCCCCACTTCGTCCCCGCCTCGGTCACCCCGAGGTGCAACGGGTAGGGAATCTTCTCCGAGAGCAGGCGGTTGGCGGCGATCGTGTACGGCACGTTGGTCGACTTGATCGAGACCTTGAAGTTTTCGAAGTCGAGGCCCTCCATCAGCTCGACGAACTCGATCGCGGCGGCGACCAGCGCCTCGACCGGAGCTTCGCGCTCGAGCTCGTGCAGGTGCTTGGGCAAAGAGCCGGAATTGACCCCGATCCGCATCGGCACGTTGGCGGCGTTCGCCTTCTCCGCAACCTCGGCGACCTTGTCACGGCCGCCGATGTTGCCCGGGTTTAGGCGGATGCAGTGGGCGCCGGCGTCGATCGCTTTCAGCGCCAGGGTGTGGTTGAAGTGAATGTCGGCGATCACCGGGATCGGCGATTCCTTGACGATCGTCTTCAGCGCCTCGGCATCCTGCTCGCGCGGCACCGCGCAGCGGACCAGGTCCGCCCCCGCGTCGGCGACCTTGCGGATCTGCTCCATGGTCGCCTCGAGGTTGGCGGTCTCGGTCTTGGTCATCGTCTGCACCGCGACCGGAGCGCCGCCGCCGATCGGCACGCTGCCTACGAAGATTTGGCGTTTGGAAGCCATGTTCGAAGCTTATTGAGCCCGGCTAGCGGACCTCGAACCCTTCGCCGGTAATCCGGCCGATGTCGTTGGAGAGGCCTAAGAAGAACAGCATCAGGACGAGGGCGATGCCTACCGCGGTAGCTCGCTCCATCACCCGCAGCGAAACCGGCCGGCCGCGGACTTTCTCGACCAGACTCCAGAAGATGTGGCCGCCGTCGAGCGGCAGGATCGGCAGCAGGTTGACCAGCCCCAGCGAGAGACTGACGAAGGCAAGCAGGAGCAGCGCCCGTTCCAGGCCTTTCTCGATCACCTGGTGGCCGACGTCGCTGATCCCAACCACGCCGGAGACCTGCTCGCGCTGTTCGGCTTCGAACAGATGGGTGAAGACGTGGAGGGTCCCCTTGGCGACTTCCCAGATCGCGTCGCCGGCTTCGCTCGCCGCCTCCCCGGCGCCGACCGGCTGGTTGACGCTGCCATAGGAGAAGCCGACCAGCGCCCGTTTCGCATCCTCGTCGTAGCGGGGGTAGACCGTGATCGCCTTGACCTGACCGTTGCGGCGGATCTCGAGCTGGACCGGGGCCGCCGCCACGCAACCGTCGACCTGCTTGCCCGCGCATTTATGCGTGGCGACGGTTTCGCCGAACTTGGTCAGCCGCTCTTCGGTGCTAGCGCCGGCGAAGCGCTTGCCGTCGACCGCGACGATTTCGTCGCCCGGCTGCAGAACCTTTGCCGCTGGCGATCCCGCGCGGGTTTCACCGACGCTCTGCTGGATTTCCTCCCGCCCGTTGGCCCAATAGACGCCGAAGAGGATCGCGAAGGCGAGCAGGATGTTCACCGCCGGTCCGGCCGCGACGACGACGATCCGCTTCCAGACGTCCTGCTTGTAATAGGCGCGCTGGGCGACCTCCGGGGGAACCTCCTCCTCCGGGTTCATGCCGGTGATTTTCACGTAGCCGCCGAGCGGGATCGCTTTCACCCCGTACTCGGTCTCGCCGCGTTTGAACGACCAGATCGTCGGCCCGAAGAAGAGGAAGAAGCGCTCGACCCGCATCCCCGTCGCCTTGGCAGCGAAGAAGTGCCCCGCCTCGTGGAGGATGATCAAGAGGCAGAAGCCGACGAAGACCCAGACCCAGCTCATGCCGGCATCAACCCCCGAACTTGGGCTTCGCTGCGCTCGCGCGCCTCGGCGTCGGCGGCAAAGAGGTCATCGAAGTGAGTCAGCGGCTGGGCCGGCATCTCCTCCAGCACCCGCTCGATCACCGCGGCGATCCCGGTGAACGGGATCCGCTCGGCGAGGAAGGCGGCGACGGCGACCTCGTCGGCGGCATTCAGCACGCAGGGCGCGGTGCCGCCGGCCGCGCCTGCCTCCAGCGCCAGCCGCAGGCAGGCGAAGGTCTCGAGGTCGGGCTCCTCGAAGGTGAGCGAGCCGACCGCGGCGAGGTCGAGCTGGGGCACGTCGACGTCGGCGCGTTCGGGGTAGTGCAGCGCGTAGGAGATCGGCACCCGCATGTCGGGATAGCCGAGGTGGGCGAGCGAGGAGCCGTCGCCCAGGTGGATCAACGAGTGGATCAGCGACTGCGGGTGGACGACGACGCCGATCCGTTCATAGGGAACGCCGAAGAGGTGGTGGGCCTCGATCGCCTCGAAGCCCTTGTTCATCAGGGTGGCCGAGTCGATCGTGATCCTCCCTCCCATCTGCCAGGTCGGATGGGCGAGCGCGTCGGCGACGCTGACCCCGGAGAGGTCGTCGCGACCGCGGAAGGGACCGCCGGAGGCCGTCAGCACGAGCTTGTCCACGGTCCCCGGGGCCTCGCCGTTGACGAGCTGAAACAGCGCCGAGTGCTCGGAGTCGACTGGCAGCAGCCGCGCCCCGGTCGCCTCGGCCAGCGCCATCACCAGCTCGCCGCCGAGCACCAGGCTCTCCTTGTTGGCGAGGGCGACGTCGATCCCCTCGCTAAGGGCGACGATCGTCGAGCCGAGCCCGGCGGCGCCAACGATTGCGTTGAGGACGAGGTCGGGCTCAGACACGGCGATCAGCTCGCGATTCCCATCCTCCCCGGCCAAGACCCGGCCGCTCCAGGCACCGCGGGCGCCCTCAGCCGCCTCGGCGTCGGCGAGAGCAATCACCGGCACGTCATGCTCACGAGCCTGGTCGACCGTCATCTCCCAGGCCGAGCCAGCCGCCAGGCCGACGGCCTGCAGCTCCTGCGAGGCACCGATCACCTCCAGCGCCTGCGTTCCGATGGACCCGGTCGACCCGAGTACGAGGACCTTCTTCATGCTCGGTAGAGGATACGGAGCCGGCCGACCGGACCCCGAGTCCGCGGAAATACGCCTATACGACGCATTTATGCGACTTCGGCGATCGCCTCTAGTAGACGACCGCGACCGAGAGGTAGTAGCCGACGACGACGGTGAAGAAGACGGCGTCGAGGCGGTCGAGGATGCCTCCGTGGGGGCCGAAGAGGGTGCCGGTGTCCTTGGTTCCGAGGTCGCGCTTCAGCATCGACTCGAAGAGGTCGCCGATCGGGGCGATGGCAGCGACCGCGGCGCCGATGATCAAGGCGTCGACCCCCGAGAGCCAGTCCTGGTAGAGGCCGGCGAACCAGAAGCCCATGGTGCCGATCACGAAGCCGCCGATCAGGCCCTCGATCGTCTTATTCGGCGAGAGGTTGGGGGCGATTTTGTGGCTGCCGAACATCCGGCCGGTGGCGTAGGCGGCGGTGTCGGCGACGAAGGTGCCGACGAGGACGTCGATCAGCAGCGCCGCCCCGTGGTCGGGCAGGTCGCGGAGGAAGACCGCGTGAGCGAGCGGGATCCCGATCCAGGCCACCGCCAGCAGCGTCACCCCGATCGAGACGGTGGCGCCGTCGCGGTAGCGCGGGCGGGCGGCAAAGCCGAAAAGCAGAAGGAACGAAGCGGCGAAGACCATCAGCACGCTGTAGGAGGTGCCGAGGTAAGCGGCGGCGATCAGTCCCGTCACCGCGATGTAGGCGGGGATGACCATCGGCCGGTAGCGCTGGGTCATGCCAGCGAACTCCCCGACGGCGACGATGCCGATCCCGACCATCGCCGCTGCGAAGACGTAGTCGCCGATGACCGTGATCGCGATCGCGAAGACGATCCAGGGCAGCGCCACCAAGATCCGCTTCGCGGTCTCGCCGCTGCCGCGTTTGCGGGGCTCACGCGGCGGCCGCGGCTCCTGCGGCGGCTCGTCCTCGAACATCTCGTCGTCGAAGAGGTCGGTTCTCACGCCCGGCTCCCGAAGCGGCGCTGCCGCGTCTCGTACTCGCGCAAGCAGGCTTCGAGCGCGGCGCGGTCGAAGTCCGGCCAGAGCTCGTCGCGGAAGACGAGCTCCGAGTACGCGCACTGCCAGAGCAGGTAGTTGGAGAGGCGCTGCTCGCCGCTGGTCCTGATCAGCAGATCGGGGTCGTTCATCTCCGGGGCGTAGAGCCGGGCGCGGAACTCCTCCTCGGTGTCGCCCTCGAAACCGCGCGCGGCGTCGAGGATCTCCGCCTTGCCGCCGTAGTTGAAGGCGACGTAGAGGACGATGCGATCGTTGGCGGCGGTCTCCTCTTCTGACCAGCGCATCCGCTCGCTCAGCGCCGGATCCAGGCCCTCGCGGCGGCCGATATACCGCATCCGCACGCCTTCGGCCTTCAGCTCCGGGGTTTCCGAGCCAATCCGCTCACCCATCATCTCCAGCAGGCCGCGGACCTCCTCCTCCGGCCGGCTCCAGTTCTCGGTCGAGAAGGAGTAGACAGTCAGCTCCTCGATCCCCAGCTCGGCAGCGTCGCGCAGGCGCGCCTTCAGGGTGTCCGCACCGGCCCGGTGCCCTTCGACGGTGGGTAGTCCGCGTTGACTCGCCCAGCGGCCGTTGCCATCGGTGATGATCGCTACGTACTTGGCTGCGGTCACGCTGCGGTGGCCCGCCTCAAACTTCGAGGATCTCTTCTTCCTTGCCCTTGAGCAGGGAGTCGATCTCGGCGATCGCCTCGTCGGTCTGCTTCTGCAGCGCCGTCTCGGCGCGGCGCTCGTCGTCCTCGCCGGCTTCGCCTTCCTTCTTCAGCTCGCGCAGGTCGCTCATGATGTCGCGGCGGACGTTGCGGATCGCGATCCGCCCCTCCTCGGCGACACCGTGGACGACCTTGACCATCTCCCGCCGCCGCTCCTCGGTCATCTCCGGGATCTGCAGCCGGATCAGGTTGCCGTCGTTGCTCGGGGTGAGGCCGACGTCGGACTCCTGGATCGACTTCTCAATCGCCCCCAGAGCGCTCTTGTCGAAGGGGGTGACGGTGAGCAGGCGGGCGTCTGAGGCGGAGACGTTGGCCAGCTGCTTCAAGGCGGTCGGGGTGCCGTAGTAGTCGACCGTGATCCGGTCGAGCAGGTGCGGCGAGGCGCGGCCAGTCCGCACGGTGGCGAGCTCGCCACGGCTGGACTCGACCGATTTGGTCATCCGCTCCTTGGCGTCTACGAGCAGTTCGTCGATCAGCTCCACAGGGGTCCCGTCCTCGTCAATTAGCGGGGGAGCTGGCGACCAGCGTCCCCACCTTCTCGCCGGAGACGATCCTATCTATGTTCTGCTCGTCGCCCATGTTGAAGACGTAGATCGGCAGGTCGTTGTCCATGCAGAGGGAGAGGGCGGTCGAGTCCATCACCCGCAGGCCCTTCTCGATCGCCTCCTTATGGGAGATCGCGGGGATGAACCTGGCGTCGGGATTGGTCGCCGGATCGGAGTCGAAGACCCCCTCCACCCCGTTCTTCGCCATCAGGATCGCCTCGGCGTGGATCTCCAGGGCTCGCAGCGCCGCCGCGGTGTCGGTGGTGAAGAACGGGTTGCCGGTGCCGGCAGCGAAGATCACCACCCGGCCCTTCTCCAGGTGGCGCATCGCGCGGCGGCGGATGTAGGGCTCGGCGACCTCCTGCACTTCGATCGCCGACATCACCCGCGTGTGCTGGTCCTCCCGCTCGAGCGCGTCCTGCAGGGTGAGGGCGTTGAGGACCGTCGCCAGCATCCCCATGTAGTCGCCGGTGGCGCGGTCCATGCCGTTGGCGGCGCCGTCGAGGCCGCGGTAGATGTTGCCGGCGCCGACCACGATCGCCACTTCGACGCCGCGGTCGCGGACCGCCGCGACCTGCTTGGCGATCCGCTCGACCTCGGCGCCATCGGTGCCGAAGTCCTGGCTGCCCATCAGGGCCTCGCCGGAGAGCTTCAGCAGGATGCGCCCGAAGCGCGGCTCGGGGGAGTCAGTCACTGCGGCGCAGCTTATTCGCCGACGCGGAAGTAGGAGAAGCGGCCGATCTGGATGTTCTCGCCGGTTTTCGCCGCCAGCTCCTGGCGCAGCTCCTCGATCGTCTTGCCCTCGTGCTTCTCGGTGTTGACGTGGGTCTGGTCGAGCAGCGCCACTTCGGCCGCCCACTTGTCGAGCTGGCCCTGGACGATCTTCTCGACGACGTTGTCGGGCTTGCCTTCTTCGCGCGCCTTCTCCTCGAAGACTTTCCTTTCGGCCTCACGCTCCGCCTCGGGGATTTCCTCGGTGGACACGAACTGGGGCGCGGTCGCGGCCGCGTGCAGGGCGACCTGGTAGGCGAAGACCCTGAACTCCTCGTTGCGGGCGACGAAATCCGTCTCACACTGGACTTCGACCATCGCCCCAACCTTGTCGTTGGCGTGGATGTAGGAGGCGACGACGCCCTCGCTGGTGCCGCGGCCTTCGCGCTTGGCGGCCGAAGCCTGACCCTTGACGCGCAACAGCTCGACCGCGCGGTCGACGTCGCCGTCGGCCTCGACCAGCGCCGATTTCGCATCCATCATCGCCGCCCCGGTCCGATCCCGGAGCGCCTTTACATCAGCAGCGGTAACGCTCATTTCGACTCCCCCTCACTCTCAGCCTTCTCTCCATCCGTGGACTCTGCGGCGTCGGCACTCTCAGCCGGCGGCGGCGGAGGCTGCTCCTCGGACGGTTGCGCATCGCCAGCGGCGGGCTGCTCCCCCGCGACCGTAGGAGCGGGTTTCTCCTCTCCGGCCGGAGCTGCCTCTGACGGGGCCGGAGCCTCAGCCTTCTGCTCCTGTGCCGTGGGTGGCGACGATGCGGGATCCTCGCCTTTTGGCGAGGAGGTCGTATCGGAGACAGGACCCGCGGCCGGCGAGGCCTGAGCCTGAGCCGGTTTCGCCTGAGGAGCATGAGCCTGAGCCGCTTTTTTGGCCTCGGCCTCAGCTTTCACTTTCCGCGCAGTCTCTTCTTCGTGCTGTTTGGCCTCCTCTGCTTCCTTACGCGCTTTCTCTTCCTCCTCGCGCTTCTTCCGCTCTTCTTCCTCGCGTTTGCGCCGCTCCATCTCTTCGGCGATCCGCTTCTCCTCCTGTACCCGCCAGGAGGAGGAACCGTCCTCGACGGCTTTGCCGATCGTGCCGATGACCAGCTCGCAGGAGCGAATCGCGTCGTCGTTGCCGGGGATCACGTAGTCGACCGGCGTCGGGTCGCAGTTGGTGTCGACCAGACCGATGATCGGGATCCGCAGGCGGGCGGCCTCGTTGACCGCGATCTCCTCCGTTTTCAGGTCGGTGACGAAGACAGCGTCGGGTAGGCGCTCCATGTCGCGGACGCCGCCGAGGTTGAACTCGAGCTTGGCGAGTTCGGCCTCCATCCCCATCCGCTCCTTGGTCGGCAGGAGATCGAGTTTGCCCTCCTCTTTCCAGCCGTTGAGCTCGTGGAGACGGGCGATCCGGCCCGACATCGTGTTGAAGTTGGTCAAGAGGCCGCCCAGCCAGCGCTTGTTGACGTAGGGCATCTTGCAGCGGTCAGCCCATTCCTGGACCGTGTCGCCGGCCTGCTTCTTGGTGCCGACGAAGAGGACGGTGCCGCCCCCGGTGGCGAGCTCGCCGGCGAATTTGCGCGCGTTCTCCAGCAGCGCCTCGGTCTGCAGCAGGTCGATGATGTGGATCCCGTCCATCTCGCCGAAGATGAAGCGGCGCATGTTCGGGTTCCAGCGGCGCGTCTGATGGCCGAAGTGGACTCCGGCCTCGAGCAGCTCTTTGAGGTCCGCCTGTGCGGTAGCCATCGAATCTCCTTGGTTGGTCTTGCTTGTGCCTCGCTCCGCTTGCCGGAACTCGGCGCTTTCGCCGAGCAGGATCCGGGTCAACCCTGAGCGAGGGTTGGTTACTGGATCGAACGCACGATTGTAGAGCGGCGCGCTAGGTGGCGTGGGCCGCCTCCAGCGCCGCGGCGAGGTCGGCGGGCAGCGGCGAGGAGAAGCTCAGCTCCTCTCCCGTCCGCGGGTGACGGAAGGCAAGGCGGTGGGCGTGGAGGAACTGGCGTTCCAGGCCGTAGCGCTCGGCGCCGCCGTAGGTGGTGTCGCCGGTCAACGGGTGGCCGATGGCGGCGAAGTGGGCCCGGATCTGGTGCGTCCGCCCGGTCTCAAGGCGCGCCTTGAGATAGGTCTCCCGCGGCAGCAGCTCCAGCACCTCGAAGTGGGTCCGCGCCTGGCGCGAGGCGGCGCCGGAGACGGCCATCCGGTGCCGCTGCTTGGCGGCGCGCCCGATCGGGGCGTCGATCGTGCCGGTGCGGGAGGCGAGGCGGCCGCCGGCGAGGGCCAGGTAGACCCGCTCGACCTCGCGCTCGCGCACCAGCTGCTGCAGCGCCGCGTGGGTCTCGTCATCACGGGCGACGACGAGAAGCCCGCTGGTGCCCTTGTCGAGGCGGTGGACGATGCCCGGCCGCTCGGGGTCGCCGCCGCCACCGAGGATCTCGGCCAGCTCGTCTACGAGAGTCAAGCCCTGGTGGGACGGCGCCGGGTGGACGACGAGACCCGCCGGCTTGTCGACGACTGCCAGCCAGTCATCGAGGTGGACTACTTGCAGCTCCGACTCAGCCACCTTCGGCCTCGGACTCAGACTCAGCGTCGCGGACGTAGATCAGCCCGAGAAGAACCACCCCGCAGGTGATCGCGATATCGGCGATGTTGAACGGCGGCCAGGAGCCGACCGCGATGTAGTCGGTCACCTCGCCGGCGAGGATCCGGTCGGCGAGGTTGCCGAGGGCGCCGCCGGCGACCAGCCCGGTCGCTAGCCACATCCCCCGCCGGCCTGGGTCACGGGCGAAGAGGTAGGTGATCAAGCCCAACGCGGCGAGGGTAACCAGCACCAGCCCGATCCCGGCGCCGCCGGCGAGGCCAAAAGCAACGCCGCGGTTGTGAGAGAGGGTCAGTTCAAGCGGCCCCAGGACCTCGACGTACTCGCCGGGCACGAGGTTCGCCTCGACCACCGCCTTGGCCACCTGGTCGGCGGCGAGCACCAGCGCGCAGAGGACGCCCGCGAGGACCCAAGGGCGGGAGCTGGACCCGCTCACCCGCGGATCAGGCCAACGACGATCGCCTGGGCGATGAAGAGCACGAAGAGGCCGACCATCGGGCTGAGGTCGAGGGCAAAGCCACCGCCCCCGAGCGGCGGCAGGAAGCGGCGGAAGAAGTTGAGGTAGGGGTCGGTGACCTCGTGGACGAAGTCGAGGATCGCCTTCAGCCAGGGCCGATAGGGCATGCGGGGGATGAAGGAGGCAACGATCCGGATGAAGATCAGGATCACGTAGACGAGGAAGAGGGCGCTGACGTAGTCGGCGATGTCGCCGCGGGTGAGGGCGAGTGGGATCACCCGCGCATCCTCTCCAGCGAGGCCTCGACCGCTGCCTCGAAGGCCCGGCGAGCGCCCTCGCCCTCCAGCGCCTCCAGGCCGGCTTCGGTGCTGCCGCCCGGCGAGGCGACGGCCTTGCGCAGGTCGGCAGGGTGATGGCGGCGCAGCAGCTCGGCAGTCCCGGCGGCGGTCTCGACCACCAGCTCGCGGGCGAGATCCGGGTCGAGGCCGTCCGCGGCCCCAGCCTCGGCGATCGCCTCGACCGCCAGCGCCAGGTACGCGGGCGCGCAGCCCATCACCGCGGTCGCCCCATCGAAGTCCTCCTCGGCGATCTCGACCACATGCCCGAGCAGGTCAAGCTTCGCCCGCGCCTCCTCACTGGCCGCCCCGGCGACGCAGAGAACGCCCTGGCGAACTTCAACCCCAACATTCGGCATCACCCGCAGAACATGGTCGGCCCCCGGCAGCGCCGCCCGCAGCTGCTCCACGGTGGTGACGGCAAGGACAGAGACAACCTCGTGCGCCCCACCAAGCTCCGGCGCCACCTCCGCGAGCTTGTTCGGCTTCACGGCCAGCACCACAACGTCGGCACGCCCAGCGATCTCCTCAGTCGAGACCGCCTCACCTCCCAGCTCCTCAGCCAAGACCCGCGCCCGTCCCGAACCGCTGTCCGAAAAAAGCATCTGCTCGAACTCCCCAGCCCAGCCACGAGCAATTGCGGCCGCCATGCTGCCCGAACCCACAAAGCCGACGATCATCAGCCGAACCCTACCCAGCGCCCGTTGGGGGCGGATGTATATGCCGAGCATGCAGCGCAGGCATATACATCCGCCCCGGCGCCTGGCTCAACCTACGACTGGTTGAAAAAGCCCTTGTCGATGAGCCGAGCCTTTTCCTCAGCAGAGACATCGACGTTACGAGGCGTAAGCAGGAACATCTTCTCGGCAATCCGCTGCATACCACCGTCAAGGGCGTAGGTGAGCCCGGAGCAGAAGTCGATCATCCGCTTCGAAAGCTCGTGATCCGCGGTCTGCAGGTTGAGGATCACCGGCACCTGACGTTTGAACTGATCGGCGACCTGCTGGGCGTCGTTGAAGTTGCGGGGGATGACGAGGTGGACCTGGAGGTCGCCACCGTCGCCGCCGTTGTCGACCGGGCGCAGCGTGCGGGTGCGGCTGGCGGCGATCGGCTCGTCGTCGGCGAAGATGTCGTCGATCTCGTCGCGGCGCGGGCGCCGGCTGGTCGGCAGGCGACGCACCGAAGAGCTGCTCTCGCCTCGCTCGCGGCGACCACCCTCGAAAGCTTCCTCGGTCCCGGTCTCGGGCTCGAAGTCTTCCTCGTATTCGGGACCGTAGTCATGGTCCTCGGCCAGTCCGAAATAGACCAGCGCTCTATGCCAAGTGTCTCGTAGGGCCATCTGTCCCGCGTCTTTCGGTCTCTGAGGACCGACTCCTTTACAGATTATTCCCAGATTTCGAGCAAAATCACACGAAGAGGGCGTGTCCGAGGCGAACTATCGTCGCACCCTCCTCGATCGCGATCCGCCAATCCTGCGAGGTGCCCATCGAGAGTCGCTCCAATCCGTTGGCGGCCGCGAGCTCCCCCAGGTGGGCGAAATAGGGCCGCGAATGCTCCGGATCGGGGCTGAAAGGCGGCATCGTCATCAGCCCGCCGACCCGGACCGGGCAGCGCTCGACGAAGTCCGGCAGGGCGGCGGGCTCCACCCCGCCCTTGCCCTCCTCGCCGGAGAGGTTGACCTCGACCAGGACTTCGGTGCTCGGGTCGGCGTGCTTCTCCAACTGGGCGAGGACAGAGTCGGTCGCGACCGAGTGGATCAGCCGGCAGAGGGGAAGGACGAGCTTCAGCTTGCGGCTCTGCAGGTTGCCGATGAAGTCCCACTCGAAGACGTCGCCCCAGCGCTCGCGCTTGGCAGCAAGGTCCTGCTGGCGGTTCTCGCCGACCAGGCGCACGCCGGCCTCCGCCAGCTTCCCCATCTCCTCCAGTGGCACGTACTTGGTCGCGACCAGGATCTCAGCCCGGTCGCCGGCCAGCGCCCTCGCCTCTTCGAGGTTCGCCGCCAGCTTCGCGGTGTCGATGTCGTGGATCAGCTCGGCCACGCCTCAACCCTCCTCGATCCAGGCGATCCCGGCCTGGCGGCCGGTGCGCCCGTTGTCGCGGCGGTGGGAGAAGAAGAGCTCCGCCTCACAGCTAGTGCAAAGCCCGGCCGACTCGACCTCCACCACTTCCGCCTTGGCAAGCAGGCGGCGCGCAACATCCGGCAGGTCGAGCATCCGGCCCTCGGCGACGTCGCCGAGGCCGGCGAAGGCCGACAGCACCTCCTCCCCCACCTCGTAGCAACAGGGACCGATGCCGGGCCCGATCGCCGCACGGGTCGCGCCCACCGCCTCCGCCGCGGCGGCGAGAATGCCGCCGGCCAACGGCCGCCAGCCGGCGTGGACCATCGCCAATCCGCCCGGCCCGTACAGCGCCACCGGCAGGCAGTCGGCGACGAAGACCAGCGGCGCAAGGCCCGGCGCTCTGACGACGTGTCCGTCAGCCTCGACGACATCGCGTGGTTCCTTTTGGACGCTGGGCGACCGAAAGGAACCACGGCTTGGGTCGGCGCCCTCGATCAGGTGCGTGCCGTGGACCTGGCGGGCGAAGACGACCTGCTCGGGGGCTAAGCCGAGGGCGGCGGCGAGGCGAAGACGATTCTCGACCACCGCCTCCTCCGCGTCCTCGGTCAGCAGGCCGAGGTTGAGGCTGTCGAACGGTGGCTCGCTGACGCCGCCAAGGCGGGTCGAGAAGGCCGCGCGGGCGCCACCAAGGTCGGCTTCGAGCCAGCGGACGCCGTTGAGCTCGTGCCTATCCATCGCTAGTCCCGCAACGCTGCCGCCAGCGCCGTCGCCAGCTCCTGGTCGCGGCCGGAGATCGAGCCTTCGAGCTTCTGCAGCCGCGCCGCCCGCAGGCCACGGCCGACCGCTGGGCCCTCGGGAATGCCCTTCGCGATCAAGTCGCCGCCGTCGATCTCGAGCGCGACGTCGCGCCAGATCGTCAGGTACTGCTCGAGCCAGGAAGCTCCCATCGCGCGGGCGAGGATCAGCTCGACCGGGTCGCGCCGCTCGGCCACCTCCACCCCCTCACCCGGCTTCGGCGCCCACATCGAGGCCAGCACCTCCTCCGCACCCTCCGGTCCCAGCGCAGCGGCGATCAGCGCCTGCTCGCGTGGCACCAGCTGCGCCCAGTGGGGGGCCTTGAGCAAGTCCTCAACGGCCTTCATCAGCTCGACCCCGTCCGCACGCAGGTCGATCACTCCCCAGCCGGCGAGCAGGCCGAGCCCCACCACGCCGGTCGGTTCGGCGGCGAGCCGCTCCAGCTCGGCCCGGCGGCGGTCGGCGGAGACGGTCGCCAGGTCCGCCCGGCGCAGCAGCCGATCGGTCTCCGGCTCCAGCGTGAATCCATAACGGGAGGCGTAGCGCGCGGCCCGGATCGCCCGCGTCGGATCGTCCTCGAAGGAGCGCTCGTGGAGGACTCGCAAAAGCCTGCTCTCCAGGTCTGCGCATCCACCCCGGGGGTCGATCAGCCGCGCCTCGTCGTCCAGGGGAATCGCCATCGCGTTGATCGTGAAGTCCCTGCGCTCGAGGTCCTCCTCGATGGTCGCGGCGGGGACGACGACCGGCAGTGCGCCGGGATGGGGATAAGTCTCGCTGCGCGCCGAGGCGATGTCGAGCTCGTGACCGCCCACATCGACCTTGACCGTCCCGAAACGCTCATGCTCGGCGCCGGCCCCGCCGAGCCGCGCCGCCAGCCCGGCCGCATCGCCCTCGACGACGAGATCGACATCAGCCCGCGGGCGGCCGAGAAGGAGGTCCCGCACGGCGCCGCCGACCAGGTAGACCGGCTCCCTTGCCTCCCTCCTCACCGCCTCCAGCTCCGGGTGGGCGCCCCGGAGTGCCGCACCGAGATCCTCCATAGGCGCCCTACGATGATCGATCACACGGATGGGAGCCGCCAGGCCTCAGAGCCGAACGGAAATCCCGTCCGCCGCCATCCGCTCCTTGGCCTCGCGAACGCGGTACTGGCCGTAATGAAAGATCGAGGCGCAAAGGACGGCATCGGCACCCCCACGGGAGATCGCGTCGCTGAGATGGGAGAGCTCGCCGGCGCCGCCGGAAGCAATCACCGGCACGCTCACCGCCTCGGCAACCGCCCGAGTCAGCTCCAGGTCATAGCCGTCATTGGTCCCATCCCGATCCATGCTCGTCAGCAGCACCTCCCCCGCTCCCCGCTCCACTGCCTCTTCAACCCAACCAACCGCGTCCCGGCCCTCGACCTTCTTGCGCCCACCGTTCACATAGACCCCCCAACCCTCGTCCTCACGCTTGGCATCGATAGCGATCACCACGCACTGAGCACCGAAGTGATCCGCCAGCTCCCCTAAAAGCTCTGGTCGAGCCAAGGCGGCCGAGTTAACGGAGACCTTGTCAGCCCCAGCATCAAGCACCGCCTGAGCGTCCTCCACCGACCGAATCCCACCCCCGATCGTGAACGGGATAAAGACGTTGTCTGCCGTCCGCCGAGCCAACTCCACAATCGTCTCCCGCTGCTCATGCGAGGCAGTGATGTCGAGGAACACCAGCTCATCGGCCCCCTCGGCGTCATATCTCTCCGCCAGCTCCACCGGATCCCCGGCATCACGCAGCCCAACGAAGTTAGTCCCCTTGACCACGCGCCCGGCGTTGACGTCCAAGCATGGAATGACTCGTTTTAGTGCCACGGATGAAGCGTAGACGCCCTGGGATGGACACCAGCTTTCGAGATACGGCGAACCACGGCGGCTGTCGAGGAGGGTGGCGGTATCCCTCGGAGGAATGTTCGGCGATATGCAATCTGGTGTTTGCGCGGCGGAGCCGCGCAGCAGGTTCTCCCCGTAGCGCAGCGGAGGGGAGGTCAATTCCGGAGAGGGATACCGGCACCCTCCCCCCTCAGCTGGTCAGAGCAGCGACTCCCTCAGCCACAGTGAACTGACGCTCGTAGAGAGCCCGCCCGACGATCGCGCCTTCGATGTTGGGTGCTGCTTCCTTGGCCAATAGCTGCAAGTGCTCCAAAGTGCCGACACCGCCGGAGGCGATCACCTGGCCGCTGGTCGCCGCAGCTATCTCGTTCAGCTGGTCTATCGCCGGTCCCTCCATCGTTCCGTCGACCTCGATTGCGGTGCAGAGGAAGCGCTGGACCCCTCGCTCCGTCAGCTGAGAGACGGCTGCCGGCGCCTCCAGATCGCTGGTCTCGGTCCAACCCGAGAGTGAGACCTTGCCGCCTCGGGTGTCGACCGAGACGACGACTCGCTCGCCATGCGCTGCCACCACCGCGTCGAGGAACTCGGGGTCGCGGAGAGCGGCAGTGCCGATCACCACTCGCTTGGCTCCGGCCTCAAGGATCGCGTCTACCGACCGGGCGTCGCGCAATCCGCCACCGACCTGGATCGGGCACTCGACCGCGGCCGCGATCCGGCGCACGGCCTCGAGGTTCTGCGGCTCCCCCGCCTTCGCTCCATCGAGGTCGACGACGTGGAGGAACTCGGCGCCTTCGCCCGCCCAGCGGGTCGCGGCGTCGACGGGGTCGGCGTCGTAGGTGGTCTCCCGCTCGTAGTCGCCCTGCAGCAGACGCACGGCCTGGCCGCCGCGGATGTCGATCGCCGGGTAGAGGATCACGCCGCGGGCGGGGTCAGCCAGCTACGGGCGCCTTGGCGCAGATGCCGGCGAAGTTGGAGAGCAGCCGCAGCCCCGCGGTGCTCGACTTCTCGGGGTGGAACTGGACGCCGAAGACGTTGTCGTGCGCGGCGGCGCAGGCGAAGCGGGTGCCGTACTCAGCGGTGCCGAGCAGCTCGTCATCGGTCGGCCGCACGGCGAAGGAGTGAACGAAGTAGAAGGGGGTCTCCGAATCGATGCCGTCGGTCAGCCGCGACTCGCGCTCCCAGCGGACCGGCGCCCAGCCGATGTGTGGGACCTTGAGGCCCGGTGCGTCCAGCTCGTCGACCGACCCTTCGAGCAGTCCCAGGCCCGCGGCGCCACCAAGCTCGGTAGTGGAATCGAAGAAGAGCTGCAAGCCAAGGCAAATACCGAGGATCGGGACGCCGGCGTCGCGGCGCTCGCCGATTAGCTCGTCGAGGCTCAGCTCGTGGACCCGCTCCATCGCCCGCGGAAAGGCGCCCACCCCCGGCAGGATCACCCCGTCGGCGGCGCGCACCTCGTCGGCCTCGCTGGTGATCGTGGCCGTCACGCCGACGTGCTCGAGCGCCTTCTCAACCGAGCGCAGGTTTCCCATCCCGTAGTCGAGGATCGCGATGCGGGCGCTCATTCGCTCAGCGTCCCCTTGGTCGAGGGCACGCCGGTCTCGCCGGGGTCGATCGAGACCGCGACCCGCAGCGCGCGGGCGAAAGCCTTGAAGGAAGCCTCGATCATGTGGTGGGCGTTGGTCCCGGAGCGAACCGAGATGTGCAGGGTCAGCTTGGCGCTGTTGGCGACGGCGCGGAAGAACTCCTCGGCCAGCTCGCTGTCGAAGCCGGCGATCGAGACCACCGGCAGCTCGGCGGCGAAATCGCAGTAGGGACGACCGGAGATGTCGATCGCGCACTCGGCCAGGGACTCGTCCATCGGCACCAGCGCCGAGCCGTAGCGGCGGATCCCGGCGCGATCGCCAAGCGCTTCGTCGAGTGCCTGGCCGAAGACGATGCCGACGTCCTCGACCGTGTGGTGGGCGCCGGTCTCAAGGTCGCCGTTGGCCTCGACCTTAAGACCGAGGCGGCCGTGGCGCGCCAGCAGGTCGAGCATGTGGTCGAGGAAACCGACGCCGGTCTCGGCGCTCGCCTCGCCACCGTCGAGGTCGAGGGAGAGCCGGATCTGGGTCTCGGCCGTCTGCCGCTGCTTTTCGGAAACCCTGCTCATCGCCTAATCATCGCTGACTCGCCGTGAACGGGGAAGCCCTCCGCCCGGGCCAGGGCGTCGACGTGCGGGGCCAACTCGGTAGCGGCGGCCCGTCGATCTCGACGTTGGCGATGCGACGGCGGAAGGCGCCGGGCCCGAGCGGGCCCGCGTAGCGACCGGCGCCGCCGGTCGGCAGCACGTGGTTGGAGCCGGCGAGGTAGTCGCCGAAGGCGGTCGCGCCGTGGCGGCCGACGAAGACGCAGCCGGCGGTCCGGGCTCGCTCCGCGAGCAGGGCGGCGTCGGTCTCCATCAGCTCCAGGTGCTCCGGCGCGTAGGCGTTGGCGAGGTCGATCGCCGCCTCGGCGTCGCGCACCTGGACCAGGGCCAGCGGTGCGTCGGCGACGCTGGGACGGGTTACCGCGGCCGCTTCCGCGGCTTCGGCGATCGCGTCGAGCACCTGCTCCTCGACAGCCGCGACGACCAGCGGGCTTTCCGGGCCGTGCTCGGCCTGGGCGCAGAGATCGAGCGCCACCCACTCGGGGTCGGTGTCGTGGCCGGCGATCACCATCAGCTCGGAGGGGCCGGCGAGCGAATCGATCCCGACCGTCCCGTAGACGGCGCGCTTGGCTTCCCGCACCCAGGCGTTGCCGGGGCCGGCGATCACGTCCACGGGGGCGATCGTCTCGGTCCCGTAAGCAAGGGCGAAGATCGCCTGCGCCCCGCCCATCGCGTAGATCTCCTCGACTTCGCAGAGCGCCGCAGCGGCAAGGGCGAGAGGGTGCGGGTGGCCGTCGGGCCCCGGCGGCGAGGCGAGAGCCACTCGCTCCACTCCGGCCACCTGCGCCGGGATCGCGCACATCAGGACCGACGAGGGATAGGCGGCACGGCCTCCCGGCGAATAGATGCCGGCGGCGCTGACCGCGACTTCGCGCAGGGTGACCTTCTGCCCAGCGGGGAGCTCCACCTTCCGCTCGGCACCGAGCTGGGCCTCAGCCACGGCGCGGATGTTGGCGGCGGCGACCTCCATCGACCGGCGCAGGTCGGAATCGAGCGCAGCCAGGGCCGCAGCCGCGTCGGCGGGGCTCACCCGTAGCGAGCCGAGGTCGGCCCCGGGCGCGTCGAAGCGACTGGTCAGACGCAGCACCGCGGCATCGCCCTCCTCGCGGACTTCCCGTTCGATCGGAGCGACGTCGACCTCAGGGGCTGCCTCGGCGCCCCAGGCCCGCAGCGCCTGGGCGGTCCCCTCCGCCCCGGTCCACTCGAAGCGGCGGGACCTCATGGCCGGCTCGCCCCTCGCAGCTTCTCGGTCAGCTCATCGATCTCGGCGGCGCGCAGTTTGTGGGAAACCCGGTTGGCGACGAAGCGCGCGGTGCAGACGACGATCTCCTCGCGCACCTCTAGTTCGTTCTCTTCCAGGGTGCGGCCGGTGGCGACCAGGTCGACGATCCCGTCGCCGAGCCCGACCAGGGGTGCGAGCTCGACCGAGCCCTTGACCTCGACCAGCTCGACCTGGCGCCCGGTTTCCTCGAAGTAGCTCTCGGCGATCCGCGGGTACTTGGTCGCGATCCGCATCATCCCCAGCCGCCGCTGCGCCTCGGCCAGACGGTCATTGCCGGTGCGGGCGGCCAACACCATCGTGCAGCGCCCGAAGCCAAGGTCGAGCAACTCGTAGACGACCCGGTCCCCCTGCTCGAGCAGCACGTCCTTGCCGGTGATCCCGACATCGGCCGCGCCCGACTCGACGTAGGTCGGGACGTCGGAGGGGCGCATCGTCACCAGGGTCATCTGCGGGGTCTCGAAGATCAGCGAGCGGGAGTCGCCGCGCGCCTCGGCAGTGTCAACGCCGGCGGCGTCGAGGATGTCGAGCGTTTCGCCGAAGAGGGCGCCCCGCGGAACCGCCAGCGTCAAAGGTCCTTTATCCACGGCGCGACTCCTCCAACTGGGCGGTGTGGACGCGGTCCAGGTAGAGGGCGAAGCCGGCGGCAGAGAGATCGAGTCCGAACCGCTTCATCAGGCTGTCGTAGCGGCCACCGCCGCCGAGGACGTATCCCAGGGCCGGGTCGTAGACCTCGAGGATCGCGCCGCTGTAGTAGCCGAGGTCGCGCAGCAGGCCGAGGTCGATCTGGACTCGATCGGCGGCACCGCGCCGTTGCAGCTCGTCGTAGGTCTGGCTGAGGCTGGTCGTCGCCCGCTCGACCGCGGCCCCGCCGAGGCCGCGCGCCTGCTCGAGCACCTCCGGGCCGCCCCGCAGTTGGGTCAGCTGCACGCAGGTCTGGGCCTGCTCGGCCCCGATGCCGGCATCGAGCAGCTTCTGCTCGAGGGCGACCAGGTCATGTGCGGCGAGACTGGCGAGCACCGAGTCCCGGGTCTCTCCATCCAGCCCGAGCTCCTCCAGGAGCTGCCGGTAGAGGTCGGCATCGCCGAGGCCGATCACCGCCCGGCCGAGCCCGGCCGCGTCGAGCGCGGCCTCGAGCACCTCGATCACCTCGACCGTCCCCTCCTCCGGGGAAGCGCCGATCAGCTCCACCCCGGCCTGGACGAACTCGCGCATCTGACCCCGCTGTGGGCGGACCGGGCGGTAGCCGTTGGCGAGATAGCTGAAGCGGAAGGGCGGCTCGCCCGAGGCGAAGCGGGTGGCGACGAGGCGGGCGATCGGCACGGTCATGTCGGAGCGCAGCGTCAGCAGCTCGCCGCTCTCGTCGAAGAAGCGGTAGGAGGAGCGGGCGGGGCCGTCGGCCCACGCCATCACCTCGTCGTACTCGATCGCCGGGGTCGCGACCTCGCCATAGCCGCGGGCTTCGAAGACCTCGATCAACGCGGCCTTGAGCCTGCGCAGCTCCCGCATCTCGTCGGGCAGCACGTCTCGCGTTCCAGGCGGAATCGGGTGGATCATCGCTTCGACCTTACGCGGGCTCTCGAAAAACCCCTGCTAGGCAGGGACCTCCGCAGAAACCCGTTCGATCTGCGCCCCAAGGCCGCGCAGGCGCTCGTCGATCTGCTCGTAGCCACGATCGATCTGGCGGATGTTGCCGATCTCCGACGTCCCCTCGGCGGCCAGGGCGGCGATGAGCATCGCCATCCCGGCGCGGATATCGGGGCTCTCGACTCGCTCGCCATGAAGCCGGCTCGGACCGCTGACGATCGCCCGGTGGGGATCGCACAGCGTGATCCGAGCGCCCATCGCGACGAGCTTGTCGACGAAGAAGAGCCGGTTCTCGAACATCTTCTCGAAGATCAGGATCTCGCCCTCGGCCTGGGTGGCGAGGGCGAGGGCGATCGAGGTCAGGTCGGCGGGGAAAGCGGGCCAGGGACCGTCCTCGATCTTCGGGATCGCATCGCCGAGGTCGGACTCGACCCGGAGTTGCTGCCCGGCGGGGACCAGCATGTCTGTGCCCTCGAACTCCGAGCGCAGACCGAGTCGCCTGAACTGGCGCCTGACGTTGGTCAGGTCGGCGGGCTCGACGTCGCGGATCCGCAGCTCCCCCCCGGTCGCCGCGGCCAGGGCCATGAAGCTGCCGACCTCGATGTGGTCGCAGGAGATCGTGTGCTCGGCTCCGTCCAGTGCCTCGGCGCCGTTGACCGTCATCACGTTGGAGCCGATCCCGTCTACCCGCGCGCCCATCTTCGTCAGCAGCCGGGCCAGGTCCTGAACGTGGGGCTCGGAGGCGGCGTTGGAGATCTGGGTCGGCCCCGGGCAGAGCGCAGCCGCCATCAGGGCGTTCTCGGTCCCCATCACCGAGGGCTCGTCCATGAAGATCTCGTTGGCACACAGCCCGCTCGGCGCGGAGAGCTCGATCCAGCGGCTGCCGTCGACCCTGGCGCCGAGGTCCTTGAAGGCGTCGAGGTGGGCATCGAGGCGGCGGCGGCCGATGAAGTCCCCGCCCGGCGGCGGCATCCGCGCTTCGCCGAAACGCGCCAGCAGCGGCCCGGCGAGCAGGAACGAGGCCCGGATCTTGCCCGAGAGCTCCTCGTCGACCGTCCCGCCGGCGACCGCGCGTGCGCAGAGGCGGACGCTGTTGTCAGCGACCCAGGCAACCTCCACTCCCAGCTGCTCCAGCAGCGCGATCTGGGCTTCGGTGTCGCGGATCCGGGGCACCCGGTGCAGCAGCATCTCCTCCTCGGTCAGCAGGCAGGCGGCGAGGATCGGCAGGGCCGCGTTCTTGTTGCCGGCGGCGGTGACCTCCCCGGAAAGGGGGACGCCGCCCTGGATCACGAATTTCTCCATGGTTCCGGCTAGGGTAACGACCGCCATGGGGACGCGACTGAAGATCGGACTTGCAGTGGTTGCGGCGCTGCTCGTGCTGCTGACCCTCAACGCCCTTTGGGTCGACGGCAAGACCGAGAAGGCCGAGGCCACCGTGCCCAGCGGCCGCATCGTCAAGCTGCCCGACGGCGAACTGCAGGTGGCCGAACACGGCCCTCGCAACGCGCCCCCGATCGTCCTCATCCACTGCTTCAGCTGCGCGATGGACTGGTGGGACGGGATGGTGCCCCTGCTCGACCGCGACCACCGCGTGGTCACCGTCGATCTGCTCGGGCACGGCGGCTCGGAGAAGCCCAGCTCTGGCTACACGCCGCCGAACCAGGCAAAGGTGGTCGCCGAGGCGCTGGAGCGGCTCGGGGTGCGGGATGCAGCCGTCGTCGGCCACTCGCTGGGCGGCTCGGTGGGTGTGGCCTTGACCGAGCAGAACCCCGAGCTGGTCGATCGCCTGACGATCGTCGACATGCCGCCCGACAACTCCTACGGGGACCTAGGCTTCATCGCCGGCCTCGCCTTCCAGCCGGTGCTCGGCCAGGCGTTGTGGCAGATCAAGCCCGACTTCTCCGTTCGCGACGGTCTCGAGGTGGCCTTCGCTCCCGGCTATGACGTCCCCGACGCCTTCGTCGAAGACGTCAAGCGCCTCACCTACACCGCCTACGACAGCTCCCCCAGCGGCAACGACGACTTCCTCAACGAAGAGTCGCTCGACCAGCGGATGAAAGCCACCGGCAAGCCCCTGATGGTCCTGATGGGCGCCGAAGAGCAGATCATCGACGACCCTCAGCGCGCCCTCGACCAGTATGCGGATGGCGTTCCCGGCGCCCAGGTGCACCTGATCGGCGACGCGGGGCACTCCCCCAACGTCGAGCGCCCCGCCCTGGTCGCCAGGCTGGTCCAGCGTTTTTCCCAGTGATTTGGCTCTCTAGAGCCATTTAAGAGGTCCAGATGCAACCCCACTTGCAGAATCCAGATGCCGTCCGAAGGCCCCCGTACCTTACGAACTCATGTTCGATTCAAAGACCAAAATCACCGCACGGATGACCGACGCCGCCGACCTTCTAATCGACTTCGCAACCCTTGGCGAGTACGGGCTAGAGCCCGTTGGGAGAACTCGCCAGGGTTGCGCGGACCGTCCGCAGCTGCACCGCGCCGCCACGCCCACCAGGGCGCAGACGCGCGGCACCAGCTGCAACCTCCTGCAGGAATCCGGCTTGTTCCGGACCCGCCGCACCCGCCTCGGTCAAGCCTCCTGAGATCCCCTCCATCCCGTAGCCCGGGCCGCGCGTTGGCGCGGAAGCGAGGGGTTTTCAGGAGCAAGCGATGTGGTCACGGCGAGTGGCGCCGCGTAGCAGCGCTACGCAAGCCGCTCGACGGGGCCGCAGCGCGCCGCTGCTGAAAGCACGCAGCCCGCGCCAACTCGTGGCGCGGGCTACACACGGAAGAACCGGCGGCGACCTACTCTCCCAGGGGGTTGCCCCCCAAGTACCATCGGCGCAGAGTGGCTTAACTGCTCTGTTCGGAATGGGAAGAGGTGTCTCCCACTCGCTATGCGCCACCGGAATTTTGCGAGACCGCCCCGGTGGAGCTTGAAAACCGCACAAAGCCAAAAGGGTAAGTAATAAATATCCGTCAAGCCCTCGACCCATTAGTACCGGTCGGCTGAGCACATTGCTGCGCTTGCACCGCCGGCCTATCAACCTGGTGGTCTACCAGGGGTCTTACTCCCTCAAGGGGATGGGAGAACTTATCTCAAGGACGGCTTCCCGCTTAGATGCTTTCAGCGGTTATCCGTTCCGTGCGTAGCTAACCTGCGATGCCCTTGGCAGGACAACAGATACACCAGAGGCACGTTCATCCCGGTCCTCTCGTACTAGGGATGACTCCTCTCAATTCTCCAACGCCCACAGCAGATAGGGACCGAACTGTCTCACGACGTTCTGAACCCAGCTCGCGTACCGCTTTAATGGGCGAACAGCCCAACCCTTGGGACCTACTCCAGCCCCAGGATGCGACGAGCCGACATCGAGGTGCCAAACCGGTTCGTCGATGTGGACTCTTGGAACCGATAAGCCTGTTATCCCCGGAGTACCTTTTATCCGTTGAGCGACGGCGCTTCCACTTGCTACCGCCGGATCACTAAGCCCAACTTTCGTTCCTGCTCGACCTGTCGGTCTCGCAGTCAAGCTCCCTTATTGCCTTTACACTCTACGTACGATTTCCAACCGTACTGAGGGAACCTTTGGGCGCCTCCGTTACTCTTTAGGAGGCGACCGCCCCAGTCAAACTGCCCGCCTGACACTGTTCACCACCCGGATCACGGCGTGGTGTTAGAAGCCCAGACTACCAAGGGTGGTATCTCAAGGGTGACTCCCCAGCGGCCAAAGCCACTGGTTCATAGTCTCCCACCTATCCTGAGCGAGATACCCCAGACTCCAATATCAAGTTGCAGTAAAGGTTCACGGGGTCTTTCCGTCTAGCTGCGGGTACTCGGCATCTTCACCGAGACTTTAATTTCACCGAGTCTCTCGTTGAGACAGCGTCCAACTCGTTACGCCATTCGTGCAGGTCGGAACTTACCCGACAAGGAATTTCGCTACCTTAGGACCGTTATAGTTACGGCCGCCGTTTACCGGGGCTTAGCTTCACTGCTTCGCGCCGAAGCGCTAACAAGTCCGCGTAACCTTCCGGCACCGGGCAGGCGTCAGACCCTATACGTCGTCTTACGACTTAGCAGAGCCCTGTGTTTTTGGTAAACAGTCGGTTGGACCAATTCACTGCGGCCCCCTCGAGCTCCCTCCGTATGGAGTTCACCCTACCGGGGCGTCCCTTCTCCCGAAGTTACGGGACGATTTTGCCGAGTTCCTTAACGAGAGTTAGCTCGCTCACCTTAGTATGTTCTACTTGTCCACCTGTGTCGGTTATCGGTACGGGCACGCGAATCCTGCCTAGAGGCTTTTCTCGGAGGCATGGGATCGGGGACTCGCCGGCGGTAAGCCAGCTGGCATCGCACCTCGCGTCAAACGCCGCTGCGGATTTTCCTACAGCGACTAGCTACGTGCTTGCCCCAGGACGACCATCGCCTGGGATCCCTTACCCTTCCCCGTCCCCCCATCGGTCATAACGGAAGCAACGTGGTACAGGAATATCAACCTGTTGGCCATCGGCTACGCCTTTCGGCCTCGCCTTAGGTCCCGACTAACCCTGAGCAGACGAACTTTACTCAGGAAACCTTGGACTATCGGTGGTGGGGAGTCTCACCCCACTTTCGTTACTCATGCCGGCATTCTCACTTCCAGCCACTCCACGGAGCCTTACGAATCCGCTTCACGCAACTGGAACGCTCTCCTACCGCGTACAGAGCCCGCAGGCCTGTACACCCATAGCTTCGGAGGCTAGCTTGAGCCCCGTTGAATTATCCGCGCCCGAACACTTGACCAGTGAGCTGTTACGCACTCTTTCAAGGATGGCTGCTTCTAAGCCAACCTCTTGGTTGTCTCTGCATTCGGACATCGTTTGCCACTTAGCTAGCACTTAGGGTCCTTAGCTGATGGTCTGGGTTGTTTCCCTCTCGCGTACGAAGTTTATCCCCCGCACACTGACTCCCGAGTTAAATGTAATGGTCTTCGGAGTTTGCCTGAAGTCGGTAACCTGGTAGGGCCCCTAATCCAAACAGTGCTCTACAGCCACAACACAATTACTCGAGGCTATACCTAAATATATTTCGGAGAGAACCAGATATCTCTGAGCTTGATTAGCCTTTCACTCCGATCCACAGGTCATCCGCCCAGTTTTCAACCTAGGTCGGTTCGGCCCTCCACGAGGTCTTACCCCCGCTTCAGCCTGCCCATGGATAGCTCGCTCAGTTTCGGGTCTACCGCCAGTGACTGATTCGCCCTATTCAGACTCGCTTTCGCTACGGCTCCGCTCATCGCTTAACCTTGCCACTGACGAGTAACTCGCCGGCTCGTGATGCAAAAAGCACGCCGTCACACCCGAAGGTGCTCCGACCACTTGTAAGTCTACGGTTTCAGGTACTATTTCACTCCCCTTCTGGGGTGCTTTTCACCTTTCCCTCACGGTACTAGTTCACTATCGGTCACCAGGTAGTACTTAGCCTTGGAGGGTGGTCCCCCCGGGTTCAGACCGCGTTTCACGGGTGCGGTCTTACTCAGGAACGTCAATCAGCAGATCAGTGCGTTTTCGCCTACGGGACGATTGCCCTCTGTGGTGCGAGGTTCCACTCGCTTCGGCTAACACCTGATTTGGTAACTGCTGCCAGGCCGGCACGGCCTGGGCATGACGCCCTACAACCCCAGACAGACAACGCGTGCCGCTTACATCTGTCCGGTTTGGGCTGATCCCTTTTCGCTCGCCACTACTCAGGGAGTCTCGGTTGATTTCTTTTCCTCGGGCTACTTAGATGTTTCAGTTCGCCCGGTTTCCCTCTGATGGCTATGTATTCACCACCAGATGACGCCGCATTACCGGCGTCGGGTTTTCCCATTCGGAGATCCGCGGGTCAATGGCTATTCAGCGCCTTACCGCGGCTTATCGCAGCCGTTCACGTCCTTCATCGACTCCTGGTGCCAAGGCATCCACCGTAAACTCTTACTATCTTGACGGTGAGCGACTCACTCACTCGAAAGTGTGTGAATCGTAATTAAATACCCTTGAAACCCGCGTCGCGCGGGTTTCAAATTATTGGCCTTGTGCAGTTTTCAAGGTCCACCGAGGCGCACCTCCGGGGTCTCCGGAGGAGGTCTCTCAAAACTGAGCAGCGTTTCTCCACCAACCGAAGTTGGTGACATGAGCCCGGTCGACGTTCTAGAGAAATCTCCCTAGAAAGGAGGTGATCCAGCCGCAGCTTCCGCTACGGCTACCTTGTTACGACTTCACCCCAATCACGGGCCCCACCTTCGACGGCTCCCTCCTTGCGGTTAGGCCACCGGCTTCGGGTGTTGCTCGCTTTCGTGGTGTGACGGGCGGTGTGTACAAGGCCCGGGAACGTATTCACCGCGGCATTGCTGATCCGCGATTACTAGCAACTCCACCTTCATGGAGGCGAGTTTCAGCCTCCAATCCGAACCGAGGCGCACTTTATGGGATTTGCTCCACCTCACGGTATTGCTGCCCTTTGTATGCGCCAATGTAGCACGTGTGTAGCCCTGGACATAAGGGGCATGATGACTTGACGTCATCCCCACCTTCCTCCGGTTTGTCACCGGCAGTCTCCCATGAGTCCCCAACTGAATGCTGGCAACATGGAACGGGGGTTGCGCTCGTTGCGGGACTTAACCCAACATCTCACGACACGAGCTGACGACAGCCATGCACCACCTGTGATGGTGTCCCGAAGGAAAACCGTGTTTCCACGGCGGTCACCAACATGTCAAGCCCAGGTAAGGTTCTTCGCGTTGCGTCGAATTAAACCACATGCTCCGCTGCTTGTGCGGGCCCCCGTCAATTCCTTTGAGTTTTAGCCTTGCGGCCGTACTCCCCAGGCGGGGTACTTAGTGCGTTAGCGACGGCACGGGAGGAGTCGACACCTCCCACACCTAGTACCCATCGTTTACGGCGTGGACTACCAGGGTATCTAATCCTGTTCGCTCCCCACGCTTTCGCGCCTCAGTGTCAGTAACGTCCCAGCGAGCTGCCTTCGCTATTGGTGTTCCTCCTGATATCTGCGCATTCCACCGCTACACCAGGAATTCCACTCGCCTCTTCCGTACTCTAGTCTCACAGTATCCACCGGCTTTCCAAGGTTGAGCCTTGGACTTTCACAGCGGACTTATGAGGCCACCTACGCGCGCTTTACGCCCAATGATTCCGGACAACGCTTGCTCCCTACGTATTACCGCGGCTGCTGGCACGTAGTTAGCCGGAGCTTCTTGTGGAGGTACCGTCAATCCGCACGGCTATTCACCGGCGAACCTTCGTCCCTCCTGAAAGGGGTTTACAACCCGAAGGCCGTCTTCCCCCACGCGGCGTTGCTGCGTCACGCTTTCGCGCATTGCGCAAGATTCCCCACTGCTGCCTCCCGTAGGAGTCTGGGCCGTGTCTCAGTCCCAGTGTGGCTGATCGTCCTCTCAGACCAGCTACCCATCGTTGCCTTGGTAGGCCGTTACCCCACCAACAAGCTAATGGGCCGCGAGCCCCTCCCAATGCGGAGGCCGAAGCTTCCTTTAGCGAACAGGCTTACACCTGTGCGCCACATCCGGTATTAGCCCGAGTTTCCTCGGGTTGTCCCGGTCATCGGGGCAGGTTACTCACGTGTTACTCACCCGTTCGCGGCTTTGCCCCAGGGCAAGCCCTGGTTCGTCGCACCACTTGCATGTGTTAAGCACGCCGCCAGCGTTCGTCCTGAGCCAGGATCAAACTCTCCGTGAAATGTACTTCTACAGAGAGCCTGTCATATCTCAGTGGCCGCCGAGTACACAAGTACGACGGCCGACATGACGAGGTAAATCAAAACATTCGGCGCGCTGGCGCACCGAATGGTCGGGCTGAACATTCCGCAGACCGAAGTCCGCGGAGATGCACGCTGCTCAGTTTTCAAAGACCGCTGCGCTCTCTACGGCGGGACTCGCCGCTCTCGACGCTCGGAGCCGCCCAAGAGGCAACTCCAGAAGGACGAAGGAGTATAGCGCGCTGACGGCGGTTTGCCTAGGGGGTGGCCCTAAGGCGGCAGAAGCGCCGCTTCCCGACCTGCAGCACGCGTCCGTCGAGACTACCGGCCTCGAGGTCGAGAGGCTCCGCGGGCACGGGATCGCCATCGAGCTTGACCCCTCCCTGCTGGATCAGGCGGCGCCCCTCGCTGCTGCTGACGCCGAAGGCGCCGGCGATCAGGCGCGGCAGGTGGACCAGCCCGTTGCCGTCGGCGCGGTACTCGCCGAGCGGCACCTCGGGGATCTCCTCCGGTACCTCGTGCTGGACGTGGACGCGGTTGAAGTGCTCCTCCGCCCCGGCGCCGGCGCCCTCGCCGTGGAAGCGGTCGGCGATCCGCCGCCCCAGCTCCCGCTTCGCCTCGTTCGGCGGCGTCCCCGGGCGCTCCTGGCCGAGCAGCAGGCGGTAGTACTCGTCCATCGCCTCGTCGGGGATGCTCATCAGCTTGCCGAACATCTCCTCCGGCGAGTCGGTGACACCGACGTAGTTGCCGAGCGACTTGCTCATCTTCTTGACGCCGTCGGTCCCCACCAGGATCGGCAGGGTCACGATCGACTGGGGCTGCTGGCCATAGGCCCCCTGAATGTCGCGGCCGAAGAGGAGGTTGAACTTCTGGTCGGTGCCGCCGAGCTCGACGTCGGCCTCGATCGCAACCGAGTCGTAGCCCTGCAACAGCGGGTAGAGCAACTCCAGCGCCGCGATCGGCTGCCCAGCCCCCATCCGCTTCTGGAAGTCGTCGCGCTCGAGCAGGCGGGCCACCGTCGTCTGCGCCAGCAGGCCCAGCAGCGCCTCCGGCTCCATCCGCAGCCACTCGCTGTTGCGCCGCACCTCGGTCTTCTCGCGGTCGAGGATCTTGAATGCCTGCTCCTGGTAGGTGGCGGCGTTGGCCTCGATCTCCTCGGCGCTCGGCACCGGTCGCGTCGCCGAGCGGCCGCTCGGGTCGCCGACCTGGGCGGTGAAGTCGCCGATGATGAGGACGACCTGGTGGCCGTCGCGCTGGAACTCGGCCAGCTTCTCCAGTACCACCGTGTGGCCGAGGTGGATGTCGGCCGTGGTCGGGTCGATCCCGAGCTTCACCCGCAGCGGCTTGCCGCCCTGCAGCTGTTGCTCGAGCCGCCCATCAGGCAGCACGTCGACGGCATTTCGCCTCAAGTCCGACATCGGCGCAATGCTAGACTGCCGCCTTCGCTCGGCGGTCCGACAGTGGACAGTCGAGCGTTTCTTTTGCTTCATTTGCCTCTAGATGGCCGTCCTAGGACTAAAGCGCCGGAAGAGCGGCAGCGGCGGTGAAATCCCGCCGATTCCCCCGGCTCCCACGACGGCGCCGGGCCGCCGCCTCCGCCCCCGAAATCGAAACCGCGCCTGAAGAAGCTGCGCGTGTTGTTCGTGCTGCTCGGACTCGGGATCCTGGCCGTCGTCTCGATGGTCTTCGGGATGATGGCGGCGGTCTCCCAGGACCTGCCGGCGATCTACAACTTCGCCCAGTACAAGGCCTCCAAGAACAGCATCGTCGTCGACGCCAGCGGGGAGACGATCGGCACCCTGAGCAGCGACCAGAACAAGATCCTGCTCAGCTCCGGCCAGATCTCCCCCAACATCAAGAACGCGGTGGTCTCGATCGAGGACTCCCGCTTCTACGAGCACACCGGGGTCGACTTCCAGGGCATCGGCCGCGCCCTCGTCAAAGACGTGCTCAGCATGAGCGCCGCGCAGGGCGCCTCGACGATCACCCAGCAGTTCGTCAAGAACGCGCTGGAAGCGCAGGGCGACCGCTCGCTCTTCGTCAAGTTCAAGGAGGCGGCGCTGGCCTACCGGCTCGAGCGCCACTGGAGCAAGGACAAGATCATCACCGAGTACCTCAACACCGTCTACTTCGGCCAGGGCGCCTACGGGATCGAGGCCGCGGCCCGCACCTACTTCGGCGCCGCCCACCCCGGCTGCGGCACCGAGACCGAACCCTGCGCCGCCGTGCTCGAGCCCTGGGAGGCGGCGATGCTGGCCGGGATCATCCAGTCGCCCGCCGCCTACGACCCCAAAGTCTTCCCGGAAAACACGCTGGCGCGGCGCAACCTGGTGCTGGAACGGATGGGCGAACAGGGCTACATCAGCACCGAACAGATGCGGGAAGGGCAGGAGCTGGCCCTCCCCTCCGACGACAGCATCGAGCCGCCGAGCCTCGACTCGCGGGCGCCCTACTTCACCGCCTACCTGCGCCAGCAGCTGCTCGAACGCTACGGGCCGGCGAAAGCGTTCTTCGGCGGCCTCGAGGTGAAGTCGACGCTTGACATGCGCCTGCAGGAAGCGGCCGAGGAAGCGGTCAGCTCCTACCTCGGCTACTCGCCGGCGACCGCCTCGGTGGTGGTGATCGACAACCGCAACGCCAGCGTCAAGGCGATGGTCGGCGGCCCTGACTTCGACACCCGGCCCTTCAACCTGGCCACCCAGGGCCACCGCCAACCGGGCTCCTCGATCAAGCCCTTCACCCTGATCACCGCGCTCGAACAGGGCATCTCCCCCTACACCGTCTACCCCTCCGAAGAACGCTTCTTCTACTTCGGCAAAAACGGCAAGGAAGTCTTCCAGGTGACCAATGACGAGGAGTCCTACCTCGGCTCCTGCGACATCGTCTGCGCGACGACCAACTCCGACAACTCGATCTATGCGGCGCTGGCGCTGGAAGGTCTGGAAGGGAAGAACGTCCACGAAAAGACCGGCGCGATCGCCGGGACCATCCACAAGGCCGGCTACGACGATCCGATCTCGACCAACCCGGCGATGGTGCTCGGCGGCCTCGCCGAAGGCGTCACGCCGCTGGGCTGGACCTACGCCTACAGCACGATCGGCAACAACGGCGACCGCGTCAGCGGCACCCTGGCACCGCGACCCGGCGACAGCCCCGTCTCCTACACCCAGGTGACCAACGACGAGGGCGAGACGATCAAGGGCGGCGACAACGACTCGCTGCACGACCAGGTCTTCGACCAGGAAAAGGTCGAAGAAGCAAAGGGCATCCTCGAAACCGTGGTCTCCAGCGGCACCGGCACCAACGCCCAGATCAGCGCCGAAGGCCAGTGGGGCAAGACGGGGACGACCGAGAACAACGGCGACGCCTGGTTCTGCGGCGGTGTCGCCGACGAAGTCACCGCCTGCGTCTGGGTCGGCTACCCCGACTCGACGACGCCGATGACCACCCTCTACAACGGCGGCCCGGTGATGGGCGGCACCTTCCCGGCGCTGATCTGGGCGCAGGTGATCTCCGCCTGGCAGGACATCAAAGCCGAACACGCCGCCGAAAAGGCCGCGCGCAAGGCGGCCAAGGAAGAGGGCGAGGACTTCGACCCCGCCGAAGTCGAAACCTACGAAGCGCCGGTCGGCGAAGGCTACGTCGCGCCCGAAGAAGAAGGTGGCTACGAAGCGTCTCCGGAAGCCGAAACTGCTGAACCGGCGCCGGAATCCGAAGCGACTCCGGAAGCGACGCCCGAAGAAGCGACCCCTGAAGCGGCGCCGGAAACCGGCGGGGGCGTTACTGCGGGGTAAGGGACGGGGGACCCTCCCCCAGACACATCTCGCTATGGCTCGATGTTGAGTGTCTGGAGGAGGGTCCCCCGTCCCTTACCGACTACTACGCCACAGTTGGCCGCGGGCGGGAGACGTAAGGGTTTCCGGCGGCGCAGAATCGCCAGGGGCGCTCGATTGCTTTGGTGATCCCGATGCGTGGGCCGGTGACGACCGCCGGCCGCTCCCCCGCCGGCGGCGTCAGCAGGAAGGGATCGTGCGAGAGGTCCGCCTCGTTGTCGGCTAGGCCGATCCCAAGTGCCTCGGTCAGCTTGCCGGGGCCGGAGCAGAGCTCGGCGTCGGGGCGGTCGCCGCGGCGCTCTCGCATCGCCTCCAGGTCGTGGGTCGGCTCCAGCGCCCGGATCAGGACCGCGGCGGCCTCGCCCTCCGGTTCGGCGACAGCGTTGAGCAGGCTGTGGATGCCGTAGGAGAGGTAGACGTAGGCGCGTCCGGGCGGGCCGAAGAGGACTCGGGTGCGCTCGGTGAGGCCGACGTAGGCGTGGCAGGCGGGGTCGTCCGCGTCGTAGCTCTCGGTCTCGACGATGACGCCGCCGCAGCCCTCGTAGAGAAGCGTGCAGCCGATCAGGTCGCGCGCAACCTCGTGGACCGAGCGATCAAAGAAGTCAGCCCCCAACCGCCCTGCGGGCGGTTGGCCCGGCTTACCGACCTCGGACGCTGCGCCTCACCCACGCTCTTCTTCAGCCCGCGCTTGCACGGCCCCGAGCGTCTCCCGCGCCTCGGCGATCTGCAGCGCCAGCGGCGCCGAGCCGGTGCCGCCCACGATCCGCTTCGACTCCAGCCAGCTGCTCTGCTGCAGCACCTCGTAGTAGGAGTCGTCGAGGTGCTCGGAGCGCTCCTTCAACTCCTCCGGGGTGAGCTCGGAGAGCGATTTGCCGCGCTCGACCGCGTCGCGAACGAGGCCACCGACGATCCCGTGCGCCTCGCGGAACGGCACCCCGCGGCGGACCAAGAGGTCGGCGACCTCGGTCGCCGCCAGCATCTCGTCGCCCGAGGCCTCGGCCATCCGCTCGCGGTGGAACTCGATCCCGTCGAGCATCCCGGCGGTCGCGTCGAGCAGGGACTCGATCGTGTCGATCGCGTCGAAGAGCGGCTCCTTGTCCTCCTGCATGTCCTTGCCGTAGGTGAGCGGCAGCGCGTGCATCACCCCGAGCAGGGTCTGGTGGGAGGCGGCGACGCGGGGGCTCTTGGCCCGCAGCAGCTCGGCCGAGTCGGGATTCTTCTTCTGCGGCATGATCGAGGACCCTGAGGAGAAGGACTCGTCGAGCTCACAGAAGCCGAACTCGCTGCTCGACCAGATGACGATCTCCGAGCCGAAGCGCGAGAGGTGCATTGCGCAGGTCGAGGCGGCGGCCAGGTAGTCGAGGACGAAGTCGCGGTTGGAGGCGCCGTCGATCGAGTTGTGGGTGATGTGGGCGAAGCCGAGGTCAGCGGCGACCGAGTCGCGGTCGATCTCCCAGTTGACGCCGGCCAGGGCGCCGGAGCCGAGCGGCATCACGCTGGCGCTGTCGAGCGCGAACTGGAAGCGGAGCACGTCGCGGGCCAGCATCCAGAAGTAGGCGAGCAGGTGGTGGCCGAGGTAGACCGGCTGGGCGCGCTGCAGGTGGGTGTAGCCGGGCATCGTCCAGCCAGCGTGGGACTCGGCCTGCTTCAGCAGTCGCTGCATCGCCGCCCCGCAGAGCTCGATCGCCCGCAGCGAGTGCGCTTGAACGACCATCGCGACGTCGGTCGCGACCTGATCGTTGCGCGAGCGGCCGGTGTGGAGCTTGCCGGCCAGCGGCCCGATCTCCTCGCCGAGCAGGCGCTCGATCGCCATGTGGATGTCCTCGTCGCCGGGGTCGAACTCGAAGCCGTGCTCGGCCATCCGGGCGTTGACCCGGTCGAGCCCGGCCTCGATCTTGGCCAGCTCGTCCTCGCCGAGGACGCCGATGCCGCGGAGGCCGCGGGCGTGGGCCTTGGACTGGTCGATGTCGTACGGCGCCAGCCAGGCGTCGAAGGCGAGCGAGCGGTTGAGGCGCCAGAAGCGCGGGTCGGGCTCTTTGCGGAAGCGTCCCATGGGCCGGCGATTATGCCTTCAGTTGGCCCGGCCGAGCGCCGCGGCAAGCTCCTGGCAGACGCGCTCCACCTGCGCTTCGCTCATCGCCGGGAAGAATGGCAGCGCCAGCGAGTCGGCCGCGGCGGCTTCGGCGACCGGGAACTGGCCCTCGCGATAACCCAGCTCGCGCAGGTGCGGGAAGAGGTGGATGCAGGGCAGGTAGGCCTTGGAAGCGATGCCGCGCTCGCCGAGACGGGAGACGGTCGCGTCGCGGTCGACCCCGGCCGGGAGGCGGACCGTGTAGACGAACCAGCTGCGCACCTCGGAGCCGCGGCTGGCGATCGGCGTGCGGACGCCCTCCAGCGCCGCGAGCCGCTCCTCGTACATCGCCGCGACCGCCGCCCGGCGCTCCAGCAGCAAGCCGAGCTTCTCGACCTGGGCGACGCCGAGCGCCGCGGCGAGGTCGGAGAGGCGGTAGTTGTAGCCGAGGCGATCGTGGTCGAGCCAGCCCATGTCGACGGCGCGGCCCTGGTTGCGCTCCGAGCGCAGGCGCGCCGCCTCGTCGGGATCGCGGGGGACGATCATCCCCCCCTCCCCCGTCGTCATCTGCTTGTTGGCGTAGAAGGCGAAGGTGGCGAGGTTGCCGCGGGCGCCGACCCCGCGGCCCTCGGAGTCGACCGCGCCGAGCGCCTCGCAGGCGTCCTCGAGGATGCCGAGGCCGTGCTTCCGCGCCAACGCCTCCAGCTCCGGCATCGCCGCCGGGTAGCCGAAGATGTGGACGGGCAGAATCCCGGCGGTGCGCTCGCCGACCGCCTCCGCCGCCGCAGCGGGATCGAGGTCGAGCGTCTCCTCCTCGACATCGGCGAAGACCGGCTTGGCTCCCTCGTAGAGCAGACAGTTGGCCGAGGCGACGAAGCTGAAGGGGCTGGTCACCACCTCGTCGCCCTTCCCCCAGCCCAGCATCCGGACCCCGAGGTGGAGGGCGGTGGTGCCGCTGGAGACCATCACCGCGTCCTCGACCCCGAGCCAGGCGGCGAAATCGCGCTCGAACCGCTCCCCCATCGGGCCGAGCGAGAGCCAGCCCGAGCGCAGCACCTCGAGGACCAGCTCCTCCTCGCGGGTGCCGACGTCGGGCTGGGCGAGCGGGATCGGCTCGTGACTCGACTGGTCGCCCGAACTCACTGGAAGGCGTACTCCAGCGAGTCGACCAGCGCCTCCCAGGAGGCCTCGATGATGTTCTCCGAGACCCCGGTGGTCCCCCACTCGCGCTCGCCGTCGGCGGAGTCGAGGAGGACTCGGGTGACCGCCCCGGTGCCGTGGGCTTCGTCGAGGATGCGGACCTTGTAGTTGGTCAATTCGACGTCGGCCAGGTCCGGGTAGCGGCCGGCGATCGCCCCCCGCAGCGCCTCGTCGAGCGCGTTAACCGGGCCGTTGCCCTCGGCCGCCTGGAAGTAGCGCTTACCATCGACCTCGACTTTGATCGTCGCCTCGGTCGTCACCTCGCCGTCGGCGTGTTTTTCGACCACGACGCGGAAGCTTTCGAGCCGGAAGAGCGGCTTGTAGGCGCCGGTCTCGCGTCGCAGCAGCAGCTCGAAGGAGGCCGGCGCCGCCTCGTAGTGGTAGCCGTCGTGCTCGCGTTGCTTCAGCCGCTCGACCGCCCGCGCCGCCTCGGCGTCGTCCATTTCGAGGCCAATCCGCTCTGCCTGAGAGCGGATCGTCGCCTTGCCGGAGAGCTCCGAGGGGAGGATCGCCTGGAAGTTGCCGACCGCTGCCGGGTCGATGTGCTCGAAGGTCCGGGCGTCGGCCTCGACCCCGGCGACGTGCATCCCGCCCTTATGGGCGAAGGCGTTGCGGCCAACGTAGGGAGCATCCGGGTCCTGGGTGACGTTGCAGAGCTCGTCAATGAAGTGGACGGTCTCGGCCAGCGAGGCAAGCTGCTCGGGACTGACGACTTCGAAGCCGAGCTTCAACTGCAGGTTCGGCAGGATCGTGGTCAGGTTTGCGTTGCCGCAGCGCTCGCCGTAGCCGTTGACAGTGCCCTGGACCATGCGGGCGCCCTCGACGACGGCCGCCAGCGAGTTGGCGACCCCGCAGCCGGCGTCGTCGTGGACGTGGATCCCGACTTCGGCCCGGTCGCCGAGCCTGGCGACGGCCTCACGGGTCGCCGCTGCGATCTGGTCCGGCAGGCTGGAGCCGTTGGTGTCGCAGAGGGTGACGTTCTCCGCCCCGGCCTCGATCGCCGCCCCCAGGCACTCCAGCGCGTAGCCGGAGTCGTCGCGGTAGGCATCGAAGAAGTGCTCGGCGTCGTAGACGACCCGCTTGCCCTGCTCGCGGCAGTAGCGGACCGAGTCGGCGATCATCGCCAGGTTCTCCTCGCGGGAGACCTTGGTCACCTTCTCCAGGTGCAGACCCCAGGTCTTGCCGACCAGGGTCACGACGGAAGTGAAGGCGCCGACCAGGGTGCGCAGCGCCGGGTCGTCCTCGGGCGCGGTGTCGCGGCGGCGGGTCATCCCGAAGGCGCAGATCGTCGCCTGCTCGAGCTCCAGCTCCGCCAGCTGCTCGAACAGCTCCTCTTCCTTCGGGTTCGAGCTCGGGAAGCCGGCCTCGATCATCTGCACGCCGAGCCTGTCGAGGGCGAGGACGACGCGGGCCTTCTCGGATGCCGAAAGCGACATCCCCTCGCCCTGCATCCCGTCGCGCAAGGTCGTGTCGTAGAGCTTTACCTGTTCCATCTGCTTACTGCCTTTCGAGTCGAGGAAGATCGGGTGGGCACGGGGCCCGGATGCGCGGCAGCGCCGCGCCGGCCGCTAGGCGGCAGGGGTAATTCGCCCGATCGACTCGTCGGAGCCGGCAGCCTCAGGGGCCTCGACGAAGTCGAGCCACTCCAGGTACTCCTCGGCCTTGCCGCAGAGGGCGTCTTCGAACTTCGCCTGGACGCGACGGGTGATCTCGCCCGGCCCGCCCAGCGGGTGGTCGTCGATCTCGCGCACCGGCACCAGCTCGGCGGCGGTCCCGGTGAGGAAGACCTCCTCGGCCAGGTAGAGCTCGGCGCGGGCGATGTCGCGCTCGACCACGGTGTAGCCGAGGTCGCGGGCGATCTGCATCACCGATTTGCGGTTGATCCCGTCGAGGATCGAGGCGACGTGCGGCGGGGTGAGGATCTCTTCGTCGCGGACGACGAAGATGTTCTCGCCCGAGCCCTCACAGACGAAGCCGCGTTCGTCGAGCAGGATCGCCTCGTCGTAGCCGGCGTTGTGGGACTCGGTCTTGGCGAGGATCGAGTTGAGGTAGGAGCCCGAGGCCTTGGCGTGCGGGATCGAGCCGCCGGGACTGATCCGCCGCCAGCTCGAGACCTTGGCGCGGATGCCGCCGTTCTTGCTCTCCTCGCCCAGATACGCGCCCCAGGGGAAGGCGGCGATGATCACGTCGACCGGGGCGTCTTTGGCGTAGAGGCCGAGGCTGCCGTAGCCGCGATAGGCGAGCGGCCGGATGTAGGCGGAGTCGAGGTCGTTGCGGCGCAGCAGCTCGTGCGTCGCCTGGCGGATCTCCTCAGCCGAGTAGGGCAGCTCCATGTAGTAGAGCTCGGCCGACTTCTCCAGCCGGTCGAGGTGATCGGCGTGGCGGAAGATCGCCGGCCCGCGGTCGGTCTCGTAGCAGCGGATTCCCTCGAAAACGCCGGTGCCGTAGTGGAGCCCGTGGCTCAGCACGTGGGTTTGGGCGTCCTCCCAGGGGACGAAATCGCCGTTTTTCCAAATCAGATCGACCGAATCCATGTTGCAGAAGTATGCCCGATGAAACGCAGGGCTTCAGCGGAGAGACCGCGAATGGTCCCCTGAACCCGAACGAGAGGAGCTCATCCATGCAAATTTCCCGTCCTCGACTCAATTACGCGAACGTGATCGCGACGATCGCGCTGTTCGTCGCCCTCGGCGGCGCCGCCGTCGCCGCCGGCCTGCCGAAGAACAGCGTCGGCCAGAACCAGCTCAAGCGCGGCGCTGTCAGCGCCGCGAAACTGAAGCGCGGCGCGGTCACCCCCGGCAAGATCGCGCCAAAGGCGGTCGTCGCCGGCAAGCTCGGCGCCAACGCCGTCCTGCCGGGCAACCTCGGCAACGGCATCATCACCACCGCCAAGCTCGGCGACGGCGCGGTGATCGCCAGCAAGATCAAAAACGGCGTCGTCACCACCAACAAACTCAACAACGGCGCCGTCACCACCGCCAAGCTGGGCGACAAGTCGGTGACCCCCGGCAAGCTGGCCGAAAATTTCGGACCGCTGCTCGGCACGCTGAAAAGCGGCCAGACCCTCCGTGGGGTGTTCAGCCTCGGCGATACCGCCACGGGCGCCGGCGACCTCACCCGCGGCGCGGTCAGCTTCCAGTTCCCGCTGGCGAACACGCCGACCGTGACCGTGCTGAAAAAAGGCGAGACGAGCGGCAACTGCGGCGGCCTCGGCGGCGGTCAGACCCCGGCGGCGAACGGCGGCAACCTCTGCGTCTACGTGACCGAAAGCAAAGGGCTCGACGCGACCACCCCGCTGGTCGCCGAGAACAACACTCGCCTCGGCTTCGGCCTCGTGGCGAAATCCGAAGCGGCCGGCGAGTACTTCGCCTACGGCCAGTGGGCGGTTACCGCCCCTTAGTCGCTCAGCCGCCGAGCTCTGCGAGCACGGCGGCGGTTACCTCTGCGGTCCCGACCTGGTCCTCGTCACCCGAGGCCAGGTCGGGGGTGCGGAGGCCCTGGTCGAGGACGGCGTCGACCGCCGCCTCGATGCGGGCGGCGTCATCGCCGCGGCCGAGGCCGTGGCGCAGCATCATCGCCGCCGAGAGGAAGGTCGCGAGCGGGTTGGCGACGCCCTGACCGGCGATGTCCGGCGCCGAGCCGTGGACCGGCTCGAAGAGACCGGGGGCGCCCTCGATGCCGAGGCTGGCGGAGGGCAGCATTCCCAGCGAGCCGGTCAGCATCGCCGCCTCGTCGCTGAGGATGTCGCCGAAGAGATTCTCGGAGAGGACGACGTCGAAGTCGGCCGGGCGCGAGACCAGTTGCATCGCCGCGTTGTCGACCAGCAGGTGTTCGAGCTCGACGTCGGCGTAGTCGCCTGCGACCTGGCCGACCACCTCGCGCCAGAGGCGGGAGGTCTCGAGCACATTGGCCTTGTCTACCGAGGTGACCTTGGGCTTGCGGCCGGAGTTGCCGGCGCGGCGGCGGGCGGCGTCGAAAGCGGTACGGGCGATGCGGTCGATCTCCCCGGCCGAGTACTCGCAGGTGTCGTGGGCGACGTCGCCCTCGCGGCCAGAGTCGCCGAAGTAGATGCCGCCGGTCAGCTCGCGGACGACGAGCAAGTCGGTGTCGGCGATCCGCTCCTCGCGCAGCGGGCTGGCGCCGATCAGGGCCGGACTGGGCCGGACCGGGCGCAGGTTCGCGTAGAGACCCATCCCCTTGCGCAGGCCGAGCAGACCCTGCTCGGGACGCGGCGCGTCGGGGTCGGTGGTGTCCCATTTGGGGCCGCCGACGGCGCCGAGCAGGACCGCGTCGGCGCCGCGGCAGGCGTCGAGGACCTCATCGGTTAGGGCGGTGCCGTGCTCGTCGATCGAACAGCCGCCCATCAGCCGCTCGTCGTAGGAGAACTCACCGAGCGCGTCGAGCAGCTGGCGGGTGGCGGCGACGATTTCGGGGCCGATCCCGTCACCGGCGAGGACGACTATGCGGGGGGTGCCGTTCAAGGTCCCGGCACTCTACGCATCCGAGGCCCGCGCCTCGATATTGAGGCGGACGTAGTCGAGGACCAGCGGCGCCTCGTGCTGGGCCAACACCGCTTCGGCGAACGGCTGCCGTTTCTCGCTCGGCAGTTGGTCGAGGATCGGGCCGAGGGTGACGGTGGAGACGAACTCCAGCGGCTGCGCGGGCTGGACCGGCTTCGGCTCGAGCCAACAGCGGGCCTCGGCGAAGCCGGCGCCACGAAGGCGGGGCTCGGTCTCCTCTGGCGAGGCGAAGTTCCAGAGGCCTTTGGCCCCGCCCAGGTGCTGGCCGAACTCGGGGTCGGCGGCGACCGCCGCGATCGCCTGCCCGTGGGCCGCGACGTTGCCCAGACCGCCGCATTGAGCGACGAGCCGACCGCCGGGCTTGAGGTTGCCTCTCAGCTGCCGGAAGAGGCGGTCGTGATCGCCGATCCAGTGGAAGGTGGCGGTCGAGAAGATCAGGTCGACGGGTTGCTCCAGCTGCAGCTCGACCAGGTCGGAGACGAGGTAGTCGGCGCGGTCGCCTAGTCGCTCCCGCGCTTTGGCGACCATCGCCTCGGAGCCGTCGACCGCGATCACGCGGCCGCTCGGCAGGCGCTCGGCCAGCTCGGCGGTTACCCGGCCCGAGCCGCAGCCGGCGTCGACCGCGGCCTCGTCGCCGCGCAGCTCGAGGCGTTCGATCACCTCCATCCCCCATTCGAACTGGGGATCGGAGACGGCGTCGTAGGTCTCGGCGTCCCACTCGCGGGCACCGGTGTTCATCGGCTCCTTGAACTGGTCCTCGGCCATACCGCACTCCTTCCGTTCTTAGAGGCTGGTCGTGACCGGGCCCAGCGAGCCGGTCGCTCCACCCTCGAAGGTGTCGATCGCACCGTCGTTTTCGAGCGTGATCCCGATGTCGTCCAGCCCGTTGGCGAGGCGGTTTTTGACCTCGTGCTCGATCTGGAACTGGAAGACGCCGGCGGCGCAGTTGACGGTCTCGTCGTCGAGGTCGATGCGGGCCTCCCCCGCCTCGGCGACCTCGCGGCAGTGGGCCTCGTCGAGGATCACCGGCAGCAGCCCGATCTTGGTGCAGTTCGAGTAGAAGATGTCGGCAAAGGAGGGCGCGACGATCGCCTTGAAGCCGAAGTCCTCCAGCGCCCAGGGGGCGTGCTCGCGGGAGGAACCGCAGCCGAAGTTGGCGCCGGTGACGAGGATCGGGTTCGGTTCCAGCTCGATCTCGCCGTCGCGGATCCAGTCGTAGAAGAGGAACTCGCCGAAGCCGGTCCGCTCGACCCGCTTGAGGAACTGCTTGGGGATGATCTGGTCGGTATCGACGTCGCTGCGGTCCAGGACCGAGACCTTGCCTTCGATTACGTCAATCGCTCTCATCTTCAGCTCCAATCCCTGATGTCGACGAAGTGGCCCTCGACGGCCGCGGCGGCGGCCATTTTCGGGCTGACCAGATGGGTGCGGCCGCCCTTGCCCTGGCGTCCCTCGAAGTTGCGGTTCGAGGTCGAGGCGCAGCGCTCGCCTTCGTCCAGGGTGTCGGGGTTCATCCCCAGGCACATCGAGCAGCCCGCCACGCGCCAGTCGAAGCCGGCGCTCTTGAAGACCTCGTCGAGGCCCTCTTCCTCGGCCGCCTTCTTCACCTGCTGGGAGCCGGGGACGACCATCGCGCTGATGCCGCTGGCGACCTTGCGGCCGTCGACGATCGCGGCGGCCTCGCGCAGATCCTCGATCCGCGAGTTGGTGCAGGAGCCGATGAAGACCCGTTCGGGCGCGATCTCGGTCATCGGCGTGCCGGCCTCCAGGCCCATGTAGGCGAGGGCGCGCTCTGCCGCTTCGCGGTCGGCGGGAAACTCCAGGGCGGCCGGGTCGGGGACGCGGTCGGTGACCTCGACGACCTGGCCGGGGTTGGTGCCCCAGGTGACCATCGGCGAGATCGCCGAGGCGTCTACCTCGATCTCGGTCTCGAAGCTGGCGTCGGGGTCGGTCGGCAGCTCGCGCCAGCGGGCCATCGCCGCCTCGAAGTCGGCGGGGGCCGCGGGGCGGCCCTTGACCCACTCGAAGGTGGTCTCGTCGGGGGCGATCATGCCCGCCCGGCCGCCGCCCTCGATCGTCATGTTGCAGATCGTCATCCGGCCCGGCATCGTCAGCGCCTCGATCGCGGGACCGGCGTACTCGACCGCGTAGCCGGTCATCCCGCCGGTGCCGAGGCGTCCGATCGTCGCCAGGATCAGGTCCTTGGGGGTGACCCCGTGGCGCAGCTCCCCGGTGTAGTTGATCCGCATCGTCTTCGGCCGTTTCTGGACCAGGCATTGGGTCGCCAGCACGTGCTCGACCTCGGAGGTGCCGATGCCGAAGGCGAGGGCGCCGAAGGCCCCGTGGGTGGAGGTGTGGCTGTCGCCGCAGACGATCGTCATCCCCGGCTGGGTGACGCCCAGCTCCGGGCCGATCACGTGGACGATGCCCTGGCGGTCGGAGCCCAGCGAGTAGATCGGCACGCCGAATTCCTCGCAGTTGCGCTCCAGGGTTTCGACCTGGACGCGGGAGAGCTGGTCGGCGATCAGGCGCGCGGCCATCGTCCCGTCGGTGGGGGTGTTGTGGTCGGCGGTGGCCAGGGTCTTGTCCGGGCGCCGGACCTTGCGGTCGGCCAACCGCAGGCCGTCGAAGGCCTGCGGCGAGGTGACCTCATGGACCAGGTGCAGGTCGATGTAGATCAACCCGGAGGAGACCTCGTGGGCCTCCCAGATCTTGTCGAACATCGTTTTCGGCATTTGTTTAGGACCTCCTGAGGCCGGCGGCGATCACGGCAAGGAAGCGGGTCGCCTCCTGGCCTTCGTTCTCGAAGTGATGGGGAAGGTCGGCGTCGAAGGTGACGCTGTCGCCTTCGGAAAGCTCGTGGCGGCTGCCGTCGACGACCAGCGCCAGGGTGCCGGCGAGGACGACGGCGGTCTCGCGGCTGCCGGGCTCGTGCATCGGCGGGTCCTCGCGGCCGCCGGTGATGGCGCCGGGCTCCAGCACGTGCAGGGAGACGTCGGCGCGCTGACCGGGCAGCGGCGGGGTCAGCTCCTCGAAGCGGTGTCCCCCGCGCTCGGAGTGGCGGCGCCCGGCGGCACGGCTGATCGCGACGTGCTGGCCCTCGTCGAGGCGCAACAACTGCGACAGCGTCAGCTCCAGGCCGGCGGCGATCCTGCCGGCGATGACCAGCGTCGGGCTCGTCTCCCCCCGCTCGACCTGCGACAGCATCGGCGCGCTGACCCCGGAGCGCTCGGCGAGGTCGCGGAGGGACAGGCCCATGGCGTCGCGCAGGGCGCGAATGCGTGGGCCGGCGGTGGACATTGCCGGGTCTTTCGCGGCCTGGGACGGAGAGTTGGCGGTGCTCGCAGACTTGGTCATTGTGGGGGCCATTGGTTGTACGTTATCACGGACGCTTGTAATAGGGCCTGTTAAGACCGATCCCCATCCACCCCCACTTCGGCAGGTAGGGGTGGATGGGGGTCGGCTCAGACGGGGGCTTGGTTCAGGAAGACCCGTAGGTCCGCGGCGATCGCCTCCGGTTCGTCGTCCAACTGGTTCCAGGTGATGCGGTTGACCGTGAAGCCGGCGGCGGCGAGACGGCGGGCGCGGGCGCGGTCTTCGCGAAAGGCGGTGCGGGTGCCGTGGCCCTCCCAGCCGTCGAGCTCGACGATCTGGCGGAGGCCTGGCCAGTGGCAGTCGACCTGGTAGCGGTTAGCCCCCAGGAGGATCCAGTCGTTGAAGCGGGGTAAGGGGAGGTGGTGCTGGCGCAGGAAGGGGGCGAGGCGCTCCTCGAGGCGCGAACGCTTGCGGCCTTCGGGCTCTTCTTGCAGGCGCTCGAGGGCGAGGTGAACCTTGCGAATTCCACGTCTGCCCGGGTAGCGCTCGATCAGGTCCGGGAGCGAGAGGCGGTCGGATAGCTGATGGAATTCGGACTCGCGCAGCAGGTTCTCGACCACGTCAGTGGACTCGGTAGCTGCGAGGTCGAGGATCGTGCGGGGCACGGTGGTGACTGGGATTCCTTCCTCGACCGTGCGTTCGTCAGATGGGACAAACGAGAAATGGCGGCGGATGTATCGGCAGGAGCGGCTTTTTCTCGGAATGCTCACGTCAACGGCGCCTTCAACTGGATTCCTCAGACCCCATAAGGCAGCCGCGGCACGATGGCTCAGGACGGCATCCGCTCCACACGCCAGGACCGCACCAATCCACCAGCCCTTGATTGGGACCACGCGGTGGCCGAGGGCATACGCGCCAGCGTGGAGCCGATGGAGACGTCCGAGGCGCTGCCGATGCCGAATCGCATGCTCTCCCAGCCCCAGTTCCTCTAGCTGGAATCGCCCCACCACCCCGTGCTGACGCCTCGCCAGCTCGGCCAGAACCGTCTCTCGATCGTGAGTCTGCGAAAGCCGGCGTATATCGCGGGGTTTCGCAGACTCGGCAGGCATGGGCCGAGGGTGGCGGGAAAGATCGCGCGCGTGGCGCGTGGTTTGCGTCGACTCTCACCCGAAACCCACGCGAGAGCCGGACCCCATCAACGCCTACCTACCCTTGGAGGCGTTGATGGGGTCCGGCTCGCTCAAAAGCCCTACGGCCCAGGCGTGCGTTCCACGGCGGCCTCGGCGGTTGCTGCCTCGGCCTCGCGCGTCGCCGCGCCTTCCAGGCCATTAGAGAGGGCCCGTACGTACGCGCGGGCGCTTGCCTCGAGGATGTCGGTAGCCACGCCCTGGCCGGTGGCCAGACGGCCGGCTACTCGCAGCATCACCGTCACCTCGCCGAGGGCGTCCTCTCCCCCGGTCACCGCCTCGACCGTGTACTGGACCAGCTCGCACTCGGTCTCGGCCGCGGCCTGGATCGCCTGGAAGATCGCGTCGACCGGGCCGTCGCCACTCGACTCGCCAACCGACTCCTCGCCTGAGGGCAGGGTCACCGCCACCTTTGCCAGCGGCTCGCGGCGGCTTCCCGCCTCGACCTCGAACCAGGCCAGCTCGTGGGCTTCGGAGCGGTCCCGCATCTCGTCGGAGACGATCGCCTCCAGGTCCAGCGCGGTCACCTGCTTCTTGCGGTCGGCGACCTCCTTGAAGGCCTTGAAGGCGTTGTTCAGCGCCTGCCCCTCGACCTTGAAGCCCAGCTGCTCCAGCGCGTCTTTCAGCGCGTGGCGGCCCGAATGCTTGCCCAGCACGATCGAGTTCGACTCCAGGCCGACTTCGGTCGCGTCCATGATCTCGTAGGTGCTGCGCTCCTTGAGGACTCCGTCCTGGTGGATCCCGGACTCGTGGGCGAAGGCGTTGCGGCCGACGATCGCCTTGTTCGGCTGCACCGGGTAGCCGGTCAAGCGACTGACCATGCGGCTGGTGCGGGCGATCTCGCGGGTGTTGATCTCGGTCCAGAGCCCGTGCACGTCCTCGCGGACGCCGATCAGCATCGCGATCTCCTCCAGCGAGCAGTTGCCGGCTCGCTCGCCGATCCCGTTGACGGCGCACTCGACCTGCCGTGCCCCCGCCAGCACCCCGGCGTAGGAGTTGGCGACGGCCATCCCCAGGTCGTCGTGGCAGTGGACCGACAGCTCCACGCCCTGCAGCCCCGGCGCCAGCTCGTACAGGCGCCGGAAGTAGTCGGCGTACTCCTCGGGCGTCGTGTAGCCGACGGTGTCAGGGATGTTGACCACGGTCGCCCCCTCCTCGACGGCGATCGCGCAGACTTCGGCGGTGAACTCGACGTCGGCGCGGGTCGCGTCCATCGGCGAGAACTCGACGTCCTCGCAGTAGGACTTGGCCAGCGTCACCGCCGCCCGCGCCTGGCCCTTGACGTCATCGCGGTCGGTCTGCAACTGGTGCTCGATATGGATGTCAGAGGTCGAGATGAAGGTGTGGATGCGCGGGCGCGCAGCCTCTTTGATCGCCCCCCACGCCGCGTCGATGTCGGCCTTGTGGGTGCGGGCCAGGCCGCAGATCACCGGGCCCTCGACCACCTGGGAGATCTTCTGGACCGCCTCGAAATCGCCGGGCGAGGTGATCGGGAAGCCGGCCTCGATCACGTCGACCCCCAGGCGGGCGAGCTGCTGGGCGATCTCGACCTTCTCGGCGGTGTTCAGCGAGATGCCGGGCGACTGCTCGCCGTCTCGCAGCGTGGTGTCGAAGATGTGGACGCGGTTGGCGTCGGTGTGTCCTTCAGATTGCGGTCCAGAACCCATGGGACCTCTCCTTCTCTCTGTGATTCGAATGGCCTTCTGTCTCTCGCGGCTATCGCGCCGCCCAGCGCTATTCCCCCCGAGGGGGGAGGAGAAGGAGTAGCGCGAGGCTGTCGATGCGGCGGTCCATTCGCTTCCGAACCTTAGCGTAGGCTGCCGCCATCGCAAAGCCGGAAAAGACCAACTGGCTCGCGCTCTTCGCGATGGGGATGGCGGTCGTGGTGATCGCCAACGACTTCACCGCGGTCAACGTCGCCCTCCCGACGATGGAGAGCGACTTCGACGCCGACATCAACACGATCCAGTGGGTGATCAACGCCTACGCGCTGACCTTCGGGGTGCTGATCATCACCGGCGGCCGGCTCGCCGACATGTTCGGCCGTCGCAACGCCTTCTTCCTCGGCGCCGCGATCTTCGCCTCGATGTCGGCGCTTGGCGGGGCCGCGCCGACCGAGACCTGGCTGATCGTTGCCCGGATCCTGATGGGGATAGGCGGGGCGCTGATGTGGCCCGCGATCCTCGGCATGACCTACGAGATCCTGCCGGAAGAGAAAGCCGGCCTCGCCGGCGGCATCATCATCGGCGCCGCCGGGCTGGGGAACGCGATCGGGCCGCTGCTGGGCGGGGTCCTCACCCAGGAGCTGAGCTGGCGCTGGATCTTCTTCCTCAATGTCCCGATCGCGATCTTCGCCGTCGCCGTCACCTACTGGCTGGTCCACGTCAAAGAGCCGGAAGGAGGCGAGCGGCGGATCGACTACGCCGGGATCACTGCGCTCTCGATCGGGCTCGTCTCGCTGCTGATCGGGCTCGACCAGATCGCCGACTGGGGCCTCGGCGACCCGCGGGTGATCGCGATGCTGGTCCTGGCGGCGGTGATGATCGCCTGTTTCCTGCCGATCGAGCGCCGGGCCGGAGGTCACGCCCTGGTCCCGCGCGAGGTGATGCGAAACGAGAGCTTCACTGCCTCCTGCTTCGCCGTCCTCTTCATGGCCGCGACCTTCTTCGCGGCGCTGCTCTACCTGCCGCAGTTCATGGAGAAACAGCTGGGCTACTCGGCATTGGAGTCGGGGGTCGGGATGCTGCCCTTCCTCGCCGTCTTCGCCCTCGCCTCGTTCGCCGCCGGCCCCCTCTACGACCGGCTCGGGCCAAAGAAGCTCGCCGTCGTCGGCGCGGCGCTGATCACCCTCGGGCCGTTTCTCTTCTCCTTCGTCGACGAGGGCTCCGGCTACGGCGCCCTGATCCCCGGCATGGTCGTGCTCGGGATCGGTGCCGGCAGCTTCATCCCCACCGCGACCACCGCCGGGGTCACCTCGGTCGACGAATCGCAGACCAGCCTCGCCGGCGGGATCGTCTACATGTTCCAGATCGCCGGCGGCTCGATCGGCCTGGGGCTGACGACCACCGTCTTCTCGGGCGCGTCGCCGCCGTTCGTCGACGGCATCCAGGCGGCTTTCCGCCTCGACGCCGCACTCTCCCTGGTCGGGCTGCTGATCGCGATCGGCTTCGTCGGCGGGCGTGCCTTCGGCCGGCCGAAGCCCGCGTCCACCTAGTGACCTGAGTCATTAGTTCGCAGGCATAGCTCCCTGCCCGTCGAAGTCGTCGCCATCGCAAGCGACGATGGGAGGCGGTTATGCCCGTACGTGCGGAAGTCGTTCTCAGCAGCGAGGAGCGAGAGGTGCTCGAGCGGTGGGCCCGCAGGCCCACCAGCGCCCAGGCCCTGGCGCTGCGCTGCCGCATCGTCCTGGCGGCGTCTGACGGAGAGCGCAGCATCGACATCGCCGAGCGCCTCGGCTGCACCCGCTCGACGGTGGGCAGGTGGCGAGGGCGCTTTGCCGAGCGAGGCCTAGACGGCCTGCATGACGAGCCCAGGCCGGGCAAGCCGCGGCAGATCAGCGACGAAGACGTGGAGCGGGTGGTCGTCAAGACGCTGGAGGAGCAGCCGAAGAACGCCACGCATTGGTCGACGCGCTCGATGGCCCAGGCAACCGGCATGAGCCAGAGCGCGATCAGCCGCATCTGGCGGGCGTTCGGGCTAAAGCCCCATCGCACCGAGCACTTCAAGCTCTCCCCCGACCCGCAGTTCGTCGACAAGGTCAGAGACATCGTCGGGCTCTACCTCAACCCGCCCGAGGCGGCGGTCGTGCTCTGCGTCGACGAGAAGTCCCAGATCCAGGCGCTCGATCGCACCTCGCCGATCCTGCCCCTGATGCCCGGCGTGCCCGAGCGCCATACCCACGACTACGTCCGCAACGGCACCACCAACCTCTACGCTGCCTTGGACGTCGCCTCCGGGAAGGTGATCTCCGAGATGACGCCCCGCCACCGGACCGAGGAGTTCCGCCGCTTCTTGAACCTGATCGAGCGCTCGGTTCCAGAAGGCCTCGAGGTCCACGTCGTGCTCGACAACTCCTCGACCCACAAGACACCGTCGATCCAGCGCTGGCTCAAACGGCACCCCCGCTTCACCCTGCATTTCACGCCCACCTACAGCTCCTGGCTGAACCTGGTCGAGCGCTGGTTCGCAGAGCTGACCACGAAGTGGCTCAAGCGCAGCGCCCATCGCTCAGTCCGTGACCTGGTCGCCTCGATCCGCACCTGGATCGCCACCTGGAACGATGAACCCAGACCCTACGTCTGGCACAAGAACGCCGACGAGATCCTCGACAGCCTCGCCGCCTACTGCCAGCGGATCAACGACTCAGGTCACTAGGCGCTCAGGGAAACAGTTCGTTCTTGCCGGGGCCGCCGAGGATCTTGTCCTTGTCGGGACCCCCGCGCAGCTGATCGTTGCCAGGCCCGCCGACGAGCTTGTCGGGACCGGGTCCGCCGAGCAGCCAGTCGTCCCCCCTGCGGCCTTCGAGGAAGTCCTGGTCGGGGCCGCCGATCAACTTGTCCGACGCTGCGCCGCCGATCAGGCGGTCGTTGTCGGAACCGCCGCGGGCCGTCACCGGAACCGGGATGTCGCTGCTGAAATAGACACTGTCCGCACCGGCGCCGGCGTTGACCTCGAAGCCGGCGATCGCGGTCGCTTTGCAGAGCAGTTCGTTCGGGACTTCTTCCGTCGGGTGGGTGCAGATGCCGCCGCCGACTTCGAGCGGCTCGGTGGAGAGGATCAGGTACTCGCGGCCGTCCGGGGTGAGCGAGATGTTGAGGCCGCTGTTGCCGGGGCCGCCACTGATCAGCAGGGTGACCGGGCCGATTTCAGCACGGGCAAACGCCGCCGGCAGCACGGCGAGCAACGCCAACACAATGAGGATCGTCTTCTTCATCAGTCCCTGGTCTTGTGGTCCGCGGACCATCTCAAGAACAACGCTCGCGCGCTTACGTTGCGGCCAGCGGGACGTTAAAGGTCGACCGAGCGGCCCTTGGAGAAGCCCTGGAGGGCGAGGATCTTCTCGATCGCCTCCGAGCGCACCGGCGCGTCGGTGGTCAGCGCCATGACCGCCTGCTCTCCCCCGCTTTCGGCGCCGACGGCGGCGGAGACGATGTTGACCCCCTCCTCGCCGAAGAGGGTGCCGACGCGGCCGATCATCCCCGGCTGGTCGGCGTAGCGAAGGACGGTGATGTGCTTGGCGAAGGGCAGGTAGAAGCTCTCGCCCCAGGCGGAGACGAGGTAGGGCTCGTTGCGGGGACCGACGCTGGTGCCGGCGACCTCGACCTCGCCGTCGGCGGTCTGGACTCGGACCCGGACCAGCTCGGTGAAGTCCTCGGCGCCGGCATCGGTGGTCGCCACCAGATCGATACCCCGCTCCTCGGCCATCTGCGGCGCGTTGACCAGGTTGACCGGCTCCTCGGTGTGGCCGGAGAGGATCCCTGCCATCACCGCGATCCCCAGCAGGCGGGTGTCGTGGGAGGCGATGCGGCCGCGGAATTCGGCGCTGACCTTCTCGACCGCGCCGTCGCCCAGGCCCTGGGCGAGGCGGCCGAGCTTTTCGCAGAGCGGCACGAACGGCGCCAGCGCCTCCATCGCCTCCGGGCGGACGGCGGCGATGTTGACCGCGTTGGTGACGACGCCGCCGGTCAGCGCCGCGGTCACCTGCTCGGCGGTGACGACCCCGGCGCGGTCCTGCGCCTCGGCGGTCGAGGCGCCGAGGTGCGGGGTGACGACGACGTCGGGGCGGGCGAAGATCGGGTGCTCGGTGAACGGCTCGGAGGGGAAGACGTCGAGCGCGGCGCCGCCCAGCTTGCCCGACTCCAGCCCCGCCAGCAGGGCGTCGAGGTCGACCAGCTCGCCGCGGGCGCAATTGACCAGGCGCGCCCCGTCCTTCATCGCGGCGATCGTCTCGGGGTTGATCATCCCGATCGTCTCCGGCGTCTTCGGGGTGTGCAGGGTGATGAGGTCGGCCTTGCCAAGCAAATCCTCAACACTCTCGGCGCCCTCGACCCCGAGGTCGCGGAAACGCTCGGCGGAGACGAACTTGTCGAAGGCGACGACCTCCATGTCGAAGCTCTGCGCCCGCTTGGCGACCAGCTGGCCGATGCGGCCGAAGCCGATCACCCCGAGCGTCTTGCCGTAGAGCTCGGCGCCCTTGAACTTGGCCCGGTCCCAGCGGCCGGCGACCAGCGATTCGTGCGCCTGGGGGACGTTGCGGAAGAGGGCGAGGGCGAGGGCAAGGGTGTGCTCGGCGGCGGCGACCGAGTTCGATTCCGGCGCGTTGGCGACGATGATCCCGCGGCGGGTCGCGGCCGGGATGTCGACGTTGTCGACGCCGGTGCCGGCGCGGCCGATCACCTTCAGGTTGCGGGCCAGCTCGATCAGCTCCGGCGTCATCTTCGTCGCCGAGCGGATCAGAATCGCGTCGTAGGTGCCGATCTTCTCGCGCAGCTCCTCGTCGGACATCTCCAGCCCGAGGTCAACCTCGAACTGCGAGCGCAGCAGGTCGACGCCGGTGTCGGCGATCTTCTCCTTGACCAGGACCTTCACGAGGCGACCCCGTCCACGTTCTCGACGACCCAGTCGATGCAGGCGGTCAGCGCCTCGACGTCGGCGGGGTCGACCGCCGGGAACATCCCGATCCTCAACTGGTTGCGGCCGAGCTTGCGGTAGGGCTCGACATCGACGATCCCGTTCGCGCGCAGGGCGGCGGCGAGAGCAGCGGCGTCGACCTTCTTGTCGAAGTCGATCGTGCCGACCACCAGCGAGCGCTTGGCCGGGTCGGCGACGAAGGGGGTTGCGAACTCGCTGCGATCGGCCCAGCCGTAGAGCCGGCCGGAGGAGTCCGAGGTGCGCTCGACACAGCCGGCGAGGCCGCCGAGGCCGAGCATCCACTGGACCTGGTCGTTGAGCAGCAAGATGGTCGCCAGAGCGGGCGTGTTGTAGGTCTGCTCCTTGCGCGAGTTGTCGAGCGCGGTCTGCAGGGAGAGGAAGGCGGGCTGCCAGCGGTCGCCGGCGCCGTCGAGCTCCTCGATGCGGGCGATCGCGGCCGGGCTGAGGGCGGCGAGCCAGAGGCCGCCGTCGGCGGCGAATCCCTTCTGCGGGGCGAAGTAATAGGCGTCGGCCTCGATCATCGAGACCGGGAGGCCGCCGGCGCCGGAGGTGGCGTCGACCAGGACCAGGGCCTCGGCCGCGCCCTCGGGGCGCTTGACGTCGACCATGACCCCGGTCGAGGTCTCGTTGTGGGCCCAGGCGATGACGTCGGCGGCCGGGTCGGCGACCGGCGCGGGCGCGTCGCCCGGCTCGGCCTCGACCACGATCGGGTCCCCGAGGAACGGTGCCGCCGCGGTCGCCTTCGCGAACTTGGCCGAGAACTCGCCGTAGGTGAGGTGCAGCGCCCGCTCGCGCACGAGCCAGGCCGCCGCCGCCTCCCAGAAGGCCGTGGTGCCGCCGTTGCCAAGCGCGATCTCGTAGCCGTCGGGGAGCGAGAAGAGCTCCCCGAGGCCGGTCCGCACCTCGCGCACGAGGTCGCGCACGGGCGCTTGGCGGTGCGAGGTTCCCATCAGGTCCGAGCGCTCAGCCAGCCGCTCCAGGGCCTCCGGGCGCACCTTCGAGGGCCCGCAGCCGAAGCGGCCATCGGCGGGCTTGATCTCGCCTGGAATCTGAGCGGTGGTCTGGGTCGCCATCGGGGTCGACAGGTTATTGACCGGGACGGGTGGCTGCCGCCGGGGCCGGAGTTAGGCTCGGCAGCGCCGTTTGGTCGCCGTCCACGACGAGGGGAGCACGATGTACCCAGTCCAGTACGAAGCCGATTTCAACCCGGAACCGAACCGCTGGACCACGTTCTTCCGGCTGATCCTGGCGATTCCGTGGTTCATCGTCGCCATGTTCTGGGGGATCCTCTTCATCTTCACCCATCTGTTCGCCTGGGTCGCAATCATCATCCTCGGCCGTTACCCGCAGTGGCTCTACGAGTTCAACGCCGGCGTGGTTCGCTTCACGGTTCGAACCTCAGCCTGGATCTATCTGCAGACCGACGTCTGGCCCCCGTTCAGCCTCAAGGACGACCCCAGCTACCCGATCCGGGTCAACATCGCCCCCGCCGCCCAGAGCCAGAGCCGGCTCAAGGCGCTGTTCCGCTGGATCCTCGCCCTGCCGGTGATCCTGGTCCTCTCCTACGGGACCTCCTACATCCAGATGGCCGCCGGATTCGTCGCCTGGCTGACGATCGTCTTCCGCGGCTACCTGCCGGAGGGCGTCAACAGCATGCTGACCTACGTCAACGGCTTCCACGCCCGGGTGCTGGGCTACATCGCCTTCCTCACCGACGACTACCCGCCGGTCGGGCTCGAGCGGTCGAACGGGACGCCTGGCGTGCCGGCAACGACCGCGCCTGTGACGAACTGATCAGGCTGCGGTGTGGGTAGTCCAGTCGGTGCCGTCCCAATAACGAAGCCTGGCCTCGCCCTTAGGGTCTGGGTACCAATCAGCGGGAGCTCCTGAGCCTTGTGCTGGTACCGGGGTCTGCGGTGGCAGACCCCGGACCATGCGTGCCTGCTGGGAGACAGCCGCTTCAGGTGAATACATGACTGGATGTCGGGGACGCCGATACACGAAGGCCAGATAGGCCAGCGGACCGAGGAAAAAGACTGCGACGGTCCACCAAAACACCGGAAAGCCGTGTGCACTCCGGTCCAAGTAGGTAAAGACAGTCGCCAGAACCCCCACCACAAGGACCAGGGGGAGCGCATCAGCAAAGGCCAGAACGACGGAGATTCCCAGGTAGACCCAGGCCGCCGCCGGTTCCAACGCCCAGGCGGGCGGCGCCGAACTGCGGCTGGGATTCATCGGGCTAGACCTTCTGGACGAAGACGTTGCCGAACTGGTCGACAGTGATCATCTGCCTCTTCTCGCCGCCGGTAATAGCGATGACGATCCAAACCAGCCACCAAATCCCCAGGGTGATGAGGCCGATAAAGAAGTGGAGCAGGTGATTCACCCGGTGGCCCCTCACCACGACCGCCTGGAAATCGCCCTGCGACTCGATCCGAGCGCCGTTCGCGACCTGGCCCTGCAGAGTGTTTGCCAGTAAGGCCTTTCGCTCCGAATCGGTCTTGTCAGTCTGCGCCAGCCCATCAGCACCCGTGGGGGTGGGTGGAGGTGGAGGCAGGGGTGCGCCCGGAGCGGGCGGAGCTTGCCCTGCCCCTAGATCCGTTTGTCCAGTTTGTCCGTCGTCCATCTTTGACGCCTCCTCAATGTTCAGGGAATGTCGGCGCAGCGTATTCAACCGTTCCGGAAAAAAACCTTTGCTTTATCTCAATGCCTTTAGGGTTCCCCCATGAACGAACAAAAAGCAGGGGCCAACAAAGGCGACGGTTACGCCGTCGCCAACCTCGACGACCTTGGCGAGGGCTGGGGCTTTCGCAAGGTCCGCAAGGAGCTGGGCGTGACCGCCTTCGGCGTCAACGCGATCGTGATGCCGCCCAACTACGAGTCCGGCAAGCACTTCCACGACGAGCAGGAGGAGCTCTACTTCGTCCACCAGGGGCGAATGGAGATCGACCTCGACGGGGCCAAGCACGAGTTGGGTCCCGGCGGGTTTGCCTGGGTCGATGCCCAGGTGGTTCGCAGCCTCAAAAACCTCAGCCAAGACGAAGACGCGATCTACATTTGTGTCGGTGGCAAGGACGGATACGTGGGTCGGGACGGGCGGCTGCCTGAGGGAGAGACGGATCCTCGGGGCCGATCGGCGGGAGTTCTTCGTAGGTGTAGGAGCGGTCGATGGGGGTCCCTGGGAGCACCTCCGCCGGGAGGATCGTTTGGTGGCTGACCGCGAAGGCTTTAGGCCCGGCTCCATGCTGAGTACCCAGGGACCCCCATCGACCGCTCTACCAACAGAGTCCCGGCAGACGACCAGGGTTCAGCAGCTTTCAAGCAGCAGAACGTCGAGACCTTGAGTCCGAGCTGAACCGCCGCACCTTCTGCGCGGAAGCTGCTGGCGTCCCTCGCGAAGCGGTTGGTTGGAGGGGCTCCGGTGGGGGTGCCTGGGTACTCAGCATGGAGCCGGGCAGCTGGCCCTTGCGGTCAGCCGCTGACGATCCACCCGGCGGAGGTGCTCCCAGGCACCCCCACCGGAACCCCTCCCTCGCAGGCGCCCTACTTCGTGTCTTTAAAGCCCTGATCGATCCAAGGCATCATGTCGCGCAGGTCGCCGCCGACATCCTCGATCTGATGCCCCGCACCCTCGGCCCGCATCCGATCGAAGTTCTCGTTGCCGGCGCGGTTCTCGGCGATGAACTCGCGGGCGAAGTCGCCGTCCTGAATCTCTTTGAGAATCTGCTTCATCGCCGCGCGGGACTCCTCGCCGATCACCCGTTTGCCGCGGGTCATGTCACCGTACTCGGCGGTGTTGGAGATCGAGTAGCGCATCCCCTGAATGCCCTTTTCGTACATCAGGTCGGCGATCAGCTTCAGCTCGTGCAGGCACTCGAAGTAGGCGAGGCGCGGGTCGTAGCCAGCCTCGACCAGGGTCTCGTAGCCGGCGCGGACCAGCTCCGAGGCGCCGCCGCAGAGCACCGCCTGCTCGCCGAAGAGGTCGGTCTCGCACTCGTCTTTGAAGCTGGTCTCGATCACCGCGGCGCGGCCGCCGCCGATCCCGGAGGCATAGGCGAGGACGAGGTCGTGGGCCTCGCCCGAGGCATCCTGGTGGACGGCCATCAGGCAGGGCACGCCACTGCCTTCCTCGTACTGGCGGCGGACCAGGTGGCCCGGGCCCTTCGGCGCGACCATGCCGACATCGACGCCGGGGGGCGGCTCGATCTCGCCGAAGTGGATCGCGAAGCCGTGGGCGAAGAGCAGCAGGTTGCCGGGGGCGATCCCGTCGGCGATCTGCTCGCGCCAGACCTCGGCCTGCTTCTCGTCCGGGAGCAGGATCATCACCAGGTCGCCGCGGCTGGCGGCTTCGGCGATGTCCAGCACCTCGAGCCCGGCCGCTTCGGCCTTGGCGCGACTGGAGGAATCGGGGCGGAGACCGACGACGACGTCGACGCCGGAGTCCTTGAGATTGAGTGCGTGGGCGTGACCCTGGGAGCCGTAGCCAAGGATGGCGACGGTCTTGCCGCCGAGCTTGCCCAGATCAGCGTCTTTGTCGGTGAAGATGTCGTCGGTTCGCATGACGCGGCAGGCTAGCGGAGCGCTCTGCGCATCAGCTTCCCGGAGGGGGTCCGCGGCAGCGCCGAGGCCAGCTCCACCCGCTTCGGGACTTTGAAACCGGCCAGCGATTCGGCGCAGTGGCGGCGCAGGTCGTCGGGGCTCACCGCGGAGCCGTTCTCCAGCACCACCACCGCGGTGACCGCCTGCTGCCACTCCGGGTCCTCGCGGCCGATCACCGCCGCCTCGGCGACCTGGGGATGGCGCAGCAGCACCTCCTCGACCTCGGCCGGGACGACGTTCTCACCGCCGCTGACGATCATGTCGTCGATCCGGTCGGAGACGTAGAGGAAGCCTTCCTCGTCGATGTGGCCGAGGTCGCCGGTGTGGAGCCAGCCGTCGGCGTCGGCGCTGCCGGGGGCGACGGTCGGCCCCTGGACGAGGATCTCGCCGTCGAGGATCCGCAGGTGAGTGGTGAGCAACGGACGACCGGCGGAGCCGAGCTTGCGCTTGGCGTCGGCCGGGGCCAGGGTCGTCACCTGCGAGCAGGTCTCGGTCAGTCCGTAGGTCTGGACGACGGTGGCGCCCTTGGCAATCGCCTCTTCCAGCGGCCCCTCCGGCACCGGCCCGCCGCCGACGAGGATCGCCCGCGGCCCCGAGAGGTCGGCGCCGGCCTCCAGCAGCCGCGTCAGCATCGTCGCCACCAGGCTGACCTGGGTGATCCCGTCGCCTTCCAGCGCCGCCCCCACCCGGTCGGCGTCGAAGCCATCGTGAACCACGGCCGTGGTGCCGTAGATGACGCTGCGCATGACGATTCCGAGCCCAGCGATGTGGCTGAGCGGGACGCAGCAGAGCCAGCGGTCGGTCGGCTGGACGCCGATGTTGAAACCCGAGCCGACCGCGTTCCAGAGGAAGTTGCCATAGCTGAGAGGGACCGGGCGCGGCGTGCCGGTGCTGCCGCTGGTGAGGACGCGACAGCAGACGTCGTCCATGTCGTGCTCGCCGAGCAGCGGCAGGTCGGCCTCGGTCTGGGTCAGCTGGCCGGGGTCGTCGAGGTCGATGATCGGGTCCTCGGCACCGACGATCGCCGCCCGCTCCTCCGCGGTCAGTCGCGGGCCGAGCGGCAGCAGCGCCGCGCCGAGCTTCATCAGCGCGTGCATGAGGACGACCTGCTCGCGGCGCGGGTGCATGGTCAGCGCCGCAGTCGAGCCGCGCCGCACGCCATGGGCCGCGAGCCGGCGGGCGACCCAGGTCGCCTCGGCCTCGAGCTCGGCGTAGGTCATCTCGGCGCCGTCGGCGACCAGCGCCGTCCGGTCCGGACAGCTCTGTGATCTTTGCGAGAGCCAGTCGTCGAGCTTCATCGGGATATCGTCCCCATCATGCCCAAACGCCACAAAGGAGCCCCGTCCGACGACCAGCTCTACGCGCCGATCGAGTGGACGGCGGGCGCGGGCAGCTACGAGGACATCCGCTACGAGACCGGCGGCGGGATCGCCAAGGTGACGATCGACCGCCCCGAGGTGCTGAACGCGTTCCGGCCGCAGACGCTGATCGAGGTCTCCGCGGCGATGGAGCTGGCGCGCGAGGACCCCGAGGTCGGCGTGATCGTCTTCACCGGGGCCGGCGAGCGGGCCTTCTGCTCGGGCGGCGACCAGACCGTGCGCGGCGACACCGGCTACGTCGCCGAGGGCGCCGCGGTCGGGCGTTTCCACGTCACCGACCTGCAGATCCAGATGCGGCGGCTGCCGAAGCCGGTGGTGGCGATGGTCGCCGGCTACGCGATCGGCGGCGGCCACATCCTCCACCTCTGCTGCGACCTGACGATCGCCGCCGACAACGCCGTCTTCGGCCAGACCGGGCCGCGGGTCGGGTCCTGGGACGGCGGCTACGGCGCCTCCCTGCTGCGCGATCTGGTCGGGACCAAGAAGGCGAAGGAGTTCTGGATGCTCTGCCGCCAGTACGACGCCGGCGAGGTTCTGGAGATGGGGCTGGTCAACACGGTGGTGCCGGTGGCCGAGCTCGAGCGCGAGACCGTCGCTTGGTGCCGCGAGATGCTCGACCTCTCCCCCTTCGCCTTGCGCCTGGTCAAGGCCAGCTTCAACGCCCACGAGGACGGCTACGCCGGGATCCAGCAGCTCGCCCACGACGCCAACCTCCTCTTCTACGGCTCCGAGGAGGCGGCCGAGGGCCGCGAGGCGTTCAAGCAGAAACGGCAGCCCGACTTCTCGCAGTTCCCCCGCCGCGCATGAGGATCTGGCTGATGGCAGCCCGGCCGCGAACGCTGCCGGCGGCGGTGGCGCCGGTCCTGGTCGGGACCGCGGCGGCGGTGCAGTGGTACGGCAGCCTGCCGCGCTGGGGCGCCTTCTTCGCAGCCTTGCTCGGCTCGATCTTCATCCAGATCGGGACCAACCTCGCCAACGACTACTCCGACGCCAAGCGCGGCGCCGACACCGCCGACCGGCTGGGACCGGTGCGAGTCACCGCCAGCGGCATGGTGACGCCGCAGCGGGTGATGACCGCGACCTGGATCGCCTTCGCGGTGGCGGTCGCCTGCGGGATCTACCTGACCGCCGTCGCCGGCTGGGTGATCCTCGTGATCGGCGCCCTCTCGATCGCCGCCGGCGTCCTCTACACCGGCGGCCCCCGCCCCTACGGCTACGCCGGCTTCGGCGAGGTCTTCGTCTTCCTCTTCTTTGGCCTGGTCGCGGTCAACGGCTCCTACTACGTGCAGCTGGAGCAGCTCGACGCGCTGCCGCTCGGGCTCTCGATCTCGATCGGGTTCCTGGCGACGGCGATCATCGTCGTCAACAACGTCCGCGACCTCGAGACCGACCGCCGGGCAGACAAGAACACGCTGGCGGTGCGGATCGGCCGCGAGCGGGCGGTGCAGCTCTACAAGGTGCTGGTCGGCGGCGGCTTCCTGGTCCTGCCGATTGCCTTGGTGGCCGGCGACGCGAGCCTGCTGCCGATGATCGGCCTGTTCGCGGCGCCGCTGGCGATCAAGCCGATCAAGACCCTGGAAGAGCGGCGCGACGGGCCGGCGCTGAACGGGGTGCTGGCGCAGACGGGGGCGCTGCTCGGGGTCTTCAGCCTGCTGGTGACGGCGGGCCTGCTGATCTCCGCCTGAGAGACTCGGGGCGTGCGCCTCAGCTCGGTCGAGGTAATCCCCTACGCGCTGCCCTTCAAGGAGCCCTACGTAACCGCGCGGGGAGTGCTCGAACGGCGGGAGATGGTGCTGCTGCGGGTGCGGGACGAGGACGGGGTCGTCGGGCTGGGCGAAGCGGTGCCGCTTGCGTTGAGGGGTGGGGTCGGGTTGACGCAGGTGGTTCGGGAGCTCGAGGAGTGGGGGGATTCGCAGGCGACGGAAGGCCTTTCAGCGCCCGCGCGCTGTGCGGTGGAGACGGCGCTGGTGGATTTGCGGGGTAGGAGGGCGGCTGGATCGGCGTCTGAGAGTGCGCCCCCCGAAGCGGTTCCGTGCAACGCCACGCTCGTCGCAGGCTCTCCAGACGAGGTAGCGACGCAAGCCCAAAGGTGGTCGAAGGACGGGTTCACCACGTTCAAGCTGAAGCTCGGTGCCGAGTCCGCGAAAACCCGTACAGAGTCAGGGTTTTCGCGGACTCGCGATGTTGAGGTTGTTGAGGCCGTCCGCCGAGCGGTTGGGGATGCGGCGCGGATCCGGGTTGACGTGAACGAGGCCTGGGACCTGGAGACGGCGAAGCGGACGCTGGCGGCACTGGAGCCGCTGGGGATCGAGCTTGCCGAGCAGCCCGTGGCAGGGTTGGAGGCTATGGCCGAGCTGGCGGCGTCGACCTCGATTCCTCTTGCTGCCGACGAGAGCGTGGCGACGCTCGAGGAGGCCGAGCGGGCCGCTGGGCTGGGTGCCTGCGAGTTCACCGGGATCAAGCTCTCCAAGGTCGGCGGTCCCGAGGAAGCGCTGGCGATCGCCGACGTCCTTCCCGCATACGTCACCAGCGCCCTCGACGGGCCGGTGGGAATCGCCGCCGCCGCGCAGGTCGCGCTGAGCCTCGCTGAGACCTCCCACCCCGAGCGCCTGCACCTCGCCCACGGCCTCGCCACCCAGCGCCTCTTCGCCGAGACGATCGCCTCGGTCGAGTGCGAGGTGCGCGACGGAATGTTGCACCTCCCCCCCGGTCCCGGCCTGGGCGTCGAGATAGACGAGGATGCCCTGCAGGCGCACCGCATCTAGTGTCGCTTTTGTAGCCCTTTAAGCAACAAAGGCGACACGCCACCCCATGGACCCAACCAACGCCAACACCGCCCTCGCCTCGGCCTTCGCCGAGGAGCTCGCCCGCGGCGGGCTGCGGCTGGCGGTGATCTCGCCCGGCTCGCGCTCGACGCCGCTGGCGCTGGCGCTCTGGCGGCAGCCGGAGATCGAGGTGCAGGTGATCGTCGACGAGCGCTCGGCGGGGTTCTTCGCCCTCGGGGCGGCGCAGGCGAGCGGCGAGCCAGTGGCGCTGCTCTGCACCTCGGGGACGGCGCTGGTCAACTACCACCCGGCGGTGGTCGAGGCGGACGAATCGGCGATCCCGCTGGTGGTGCTGAGCGCCGACCGGCCGCCCGAGCTGCGTGGGATCGGCGCCGGGCAGACGATCGACCAGATCAAGCCCTTCGGTTCATCGGTGCGCTGGTTCTGCGAAGTCGGCACGCACGAGGCCGACGACAGCGGCCTCCTCCACTACCGCTCGACCGCCTGCCGGGCGCTGGCGACCGCCCGCGGCGAGGCGCGGCCGGGGCCGGTGCACCTCAACCTGCCGTGGCGCGAGCCGCTGGCACCGGTGCCGGTCGAGGGCGCGGTGACCGCGACCGACCCGCTGGCGCTCGAGGGGCGCAACGGCCGACCGCTGACCGCGGTGACCCACATCGATCTGGAGCCCTCGACCTTCCTCCTCGACGAGGTCGCCGGCCACATCGGCAACGCGATCTCCGGAGTGATCGTCGCCGGACGACAGCTCGACCCGGAGCTGCGCGAGCCGCTTGCCCACCTGGCGCGGGTCTCCGGCTTCCCGATCCTCGCCGAGCCGACCTCGCAGCTACGGTGCGGCCCCCACGACCGCTCCCACGTGGTCGCTGCCTACGATCTGCTGCTGCGCGAGGAGCACTTCGCCCGCTCGGTCGTGCCAGACCTGATCCTCCGCTTTGGCGCGATGCCGACCAGCAAGCCGCTGCGGGCCTGGATCGAGGCCAGCGGCGCCGACCAGATCGTGATCGACCCCTACGGCGGCTGGAACGAGCCGAGCCAGCGAGCGGCGGCGATCCTCCGCGCCGACCCGACCGAGCTGGCGCAGGGCTGGGCGGCGCGCCTGGAAGGGCTGGAGGGACGGGAACGACCGCTACCCGACCGCTGGCTCGAGGCCGAGGCCGCCGCGCAGGCCACGCTGGCCGAGGCGCTGGGTTCGACCGGCAATGCCAGCGAGATCACCGAGCACGCCCTGCACCGCGCGCTCGGCGCCGCCCACCGCGACGGCGACCTCGTCTACACCAGCTCCAGCATGCCGATCCGCGACCAGGAGGCCTTCCTCGCCGCCGGAGGCACCAACGTCTTCTTCCTCTCCAACCGTGGTGCCAATGGGATCGACGGCCTCGTCTCCTCTGGCATCGGCGCTGCCCAGGCGAGCGGCCGGCCGACCACGATCATCACCGGCGACCTCGGCTTCCTCCACGACCTCGGCGGCCTCGCCGCCCTGCGCGAGGTCGAGACCCCGGTCCGGATCGTCGTCATCGACAACGACGGCGGCGGCATCTTCCACTTCCTCCCTCAAGAGCAAGCGCTGGGAGGCGAGGAATTCGAGGCCCTGCTAGGTACTCCACGCGGCATCGACGTCGCCAAGGCCGCGGCGCTCTTCGACCTCCCCCACCAGCGCCTGGAGTCGCTCGCCGACCTGCCGGAGACCCTCGCTGCCGGCACGGGTCTGATCGAGGTCAAGTCCGACAGGCAGACCAACGTCGAGGCGCACCGCGCGCTTCAGGCGGCGGTGCGGACGGCGATCAGCAGCTGATCGGCCCGGTGCCGCGGCCGGGTCCAGGCTGCCAGGCGACGCCGGCGTAATAGCCGCGGTCGATCGAGAGCAGGGTGCCGAGACAGGTCCCGTCGGCGTTGACCTGCATCACCGAGTTGCCATCAGCGGGGATCGACGGCATGAAGGGGTCGCCGCCCCCGAGACGAGTGAAGGCGATGCGGCTGCCCGACGAGTCCCAGCTCGGCCATGCAAGGCCGCCTCGGATTCGGGCGATTCTCTGCGGTTTCCCGCCCGGGTCTGCCGGGACGACGACCAGGCTCGAGCTGGCCGGCGGCAAATTGCCTTCTCGTTCTTTCGGACGGCCGCGCTTGGTGCGGACGTAGGCGATTCGGGACCCGTCGGGTGAGAAGACCGGTTCTGAGGCGTTGCGGGCGACGACGCGCACCCCGCGACTCTCGAGGTCGATGATGACGGCGTCCTGGCGGCGCAGTTCTTCCCGCTCGGCGGCTAGGAAGCGACCGCCCGGCGAGTAGGAGGTCGGGGTCAACCGCTGGTTGCGCTTCCACTTCGTCACCTGGCGGTAGCGCTTGCCGTCCAGCGACACCTTCCAGATTGCCCAGTCGACGATCACACCGTAGCTGGCCCGGGCCTGAGTCTGGCGGCGCTGGAACTCGCCCTTGACGACCCTCAGCATCGAGAAGGCGAGCCAGCGGCCGTCGGCGGTGAAGATCGGGTCGGAGAGGGGCGTCACCTTCGCGACCAAGCGCGGCTTGCCGCCTTCCGCACCGACGACGAACGGCACCGGACTGAGGTCGCGGAGGCTCGACAGGAAGGCGACGAGCGTCCCATCCGGCGACCAGACCGGCCGGTCGTTGTTCGGATTCCTGACGTCTTCTCCCTCGCCTCCGACCAGCCGCTGCGGCTCCCCACCGGTCGGCCCGACCGTTTCGAGGCTGCTTCCGTCCCCCGGGTAGGGCCGGTAGACGTTCACCGCCAGACGGGGCCCCGCTGGAGCAATTGCCTCGGCGGCGGAGGCCCCCAAGACCATCGCTACCAGCAGCGTCAGTAAGGCGAGACGGGGCAGCACTCCGCCCATTCTGCGGGGTCGACCGGAAGTCAGGTCAGCAGCCGATCGGTCCCGCCTCGCGGCCAGGCCCTGGCCTCCAGGCAGCGCCGTAGAACGCGACCCTCCGCTGGGAGAGGATCTTCTCCCGGCAACTGCCGTCGGCGTTGACCTGCATCAGCGCGTTCCCGGCCGGGAAGAGCAGTCCGAGCCCGGGGACGAACGAGGTGTCGGCGCGAAACTGAACGTAGGCGATCCGCTGCCCAGAGGGATCCCAGCTCGGGGACGACTCGAGCACGTCCTCGCTGCGGGAGAGGCGCCGAGCCCCGGTGCCGTCGGAGGCCGCGACGTAGAGCTCGCCGGCCAGATAGTCGTGGTTCTCTTCGGCGTCGACCAGGTCGGGGTCGAGGTAGCCGACGAAGGCGATCTGGGAGCCGTCGGGAGAGACCGCTGGTTCGGAGCCGAACTCGAGGATCTCCCGGGCGCTTCCGTCCGCGAGGCTCATCCGCACGATCCGGAGGCCCTCCAGGTTGCTGTCTTCCTTGGTCAGCAGGAGGCCGGCCCCATCGGCGGTGAACGAGCCAGGGGTGTTGTAGAGCCCGTTCCGCCAGCGGGTCAGGCGACGCGGCTTGCCACCGCGGAGATCGACGATCCAGGTCGTCGTGCTGGAGTAGAAGCGGGCGTACAGGCGGCCTGGCTTGACGTCGGACTCGAAGCGGGTGCGGGAAAAGGCCAGGCTGAATCCGTCCGGCGAGAAGACCGGCTGGCTGCCGCCTCGCGTGCCCGGAACCAGGCGGGCGCCGCTGCCGTCGGAGGAGGCGAGGAAGATCTTGTCCTGTTCGGGCTCGCCACCGCCCTCATAGGCGGCAAAGGCCATGAGTGAGCCATCCGGCGACCAGGCGGGGGCGTGGAACGGCGAGGGAACGAGGCGCTTGTCGGAGCCCAGCTTGGCCCGCAGGAACCGTTGCTGCTTGCCCGTCGAGGGGTCGACCGTCGCCAGAGCCATGGTCGGCGACTTCTCGTCTTCGCTGAACCGGGGGCCCTTCGCCTCGATCATCTCGACGGTCGCGAGGCGCGGACCCGGCGGAGCCTCGCCGAACGCCGCCGCCGGCAGGATGAGAGAGGTCAGCAGGAGGGCAAGCAGGACAGGGGCGCGCATCGAGAGGCGCCAGCCTACTCGGCGAGCAACGGCAAGAGCGCCCCGAGCTTGACCTCGGTCTCGGCCAGCTCCGCGGCGGGATCGGAGCCAGCGACGACGCCGACGCCGGCGAAGAGATGGGCCTCGCGGTCGCGGAGGAGGGCGCTGCGGAGGGCGACGCAGAACTCGCCGTCCTCGGTGGCGTCCATCCAGCCGACCGGGGCCGCGTACCAGCCGCGGTCCATGCCCTCTAGCTCCGCGATCGCCGCGGCGGCGGCCGGCCAGGGCTCGCCGCCGACCGCCGGGGTCGGGTGCAGCATGCCGGCCAGCGCGATCGCCGAGTGCGGTTCGGCCAGCTGGGCGACGATCGGCGTCGCCAGGTGCTGGATGTTCGCCACCTTGACGATCTCCGGCTCGCCCGCCTCCTGGACCCAGACCGCGTGCGGGCGCAGGGCGCGGACGATCCGCTCGGCGACGATCCGCTGCTCGCGGCGGTCCTTGTCGCTGCGCAGCAACTGCTCGCCGAGGTGGTCGTCGACGGCGGGGTCGGAGCTGCGGCGGGTGGAGCCGGCGAGGGCGACGGTCGAGGCGCTCGCCCCCGAACGGCGCACCAGCAGCTCGGGGCTGGCGCCGATGAAGGCGGCCTCGGGGGTCCCGCAGCAGAAACAGAAGCAGGCCGGGAACTGCTCGCGCATAGCGCCGAAGAGGGCGGCGGGATCGTGGGCGGCGGCGGCGCTGACGATCACCTCGCGGGCGAGCACGACCTTGCTCATCTCACCGGCGGCGATCCGCGCTGTGGCGCCCTCGACCGCGGCTTCGAACTCTCCCGGCGGACGGGCGCTGCGGATGTCCGCGTGGGCGGTCGGGTGCGGGTCGAGCAGCGGCAGCGGCGCCTCGAGCCGCAGGGAGGCGAGACGGGCGGCCAGTCGCTCCCCCACCCGCTCGACGTCCTCTCCCGGCTGCACCACCGCGTTGACGGTGAGGAAGGAGCTGCCGCCGCTGCGGCAGGCAGAGATCTCGGGCAGGATCAGCGAGGCGGGCGAGAGCGATGACCAAGTCGGGGTCGCTCCACCGTCATCGGCGAAGGCGAAACCCCCGAGCCAGACCGGTCCGGCACCGGCCGGCAGGCCTCGCGGCTCCTCGAGCACGGCGCCGCCGCCGATCCGCAGGCACTCATCGGCGACGTCGGCGAACCGACCCTCCCCGCGCGAGCTGGCCTCGTGCGCCACCCCCAGTCCCGCCAGCGCGAACCCGCGGTCGGGCTGCTCCCAGCAGAACCAGCGATCGGAGGCGAGCCGCGAGGCGAAGACCGCCGCGCAGGGATCGTCGAGCTCGACCTCGGTCGTGACGCTTACAAGGGTGCGTCGTCCCCGCTCGGCGCCCTTCGCGAGCGCGCCGAGGAGAGCCTCAGTCGTGGCCTCGACCGATCGCAATCTCGCCGGTTCTCACCATTTCGACCAGACCATGAGGGCGCACCATCTTCTCGAAGGCCTCGATCTTGTCGGCGGAGCCGGTGACCTCGATCGTCATCGTCCGCCGCGCCACGTCGACGATTTTGGCCCGGAAGATCTCGGCGAACTGGATGATCTCGGCGCGGTTCTCGACCGCCGAGGAGACCTTGAAGAGGGCCATCTCGCGGGCGACCGTCTCCTCCGGCCCCATATCGCGGATCTTCAGCACGTTGACCAGCTTGTGCAGCTGCTTGGTCACCTGGTCGATCGGGTGGACCGCCCCATCGAGGGTAAGGGTGACGCGGGAGACGGTCGGGTCGTCAGTCGGGCCCACCGCCAGGGTGTCGATGTTGAAGCCGCGGCGGGAGAAGAGCCCGGCGACGCGCGCCAGCACGCCCGGTTTGTTCTCGACCAGGATCGAGAGGATGTGCTTGCGCCCGGTCAGCTGGCCCGGCATGTGCAGGTCCTCCAGCTTGACGGTCTGTGGCGTCCCGGCCTCCATCAGCTCACCGTCTTCTGCGGCGACTCGACCATGTCGCGGGCGGCGTTGCCCGGCGGGATCATCGGGTAGCAGTTCTCTTCGCGGGCGACGCGGACGTCGAGCAGGACCGGGCCGTCGTGCTCCAGCGCCGCGACCATCTGCTCCTCGAGGTCGGCGGAATTCTCGGCCCGCATGCCTTTGGCGCCGAACGCCTCGGCCAGCTTCACCCAGTCAGGGCTGGAGCCCATGTCGACCGAGCTGTAGCGGCGGTCCCAGAACAGCTCCTGCCACTGGCGGACCATGCCCATGTAGCCGTTGTTCATCAGGAAGACCTTGACCGGGACATTCTCGCTGACGCAGGTGGCCATCTCCTGGATGTTCATGATCAGGCTGCCGTCGCCGGCTAGGCAGACGACCTGCTCGTCGGGGCAGGCAACCTTGGCGCCGATCGCGCTCGGCAGGCCGAAGCCCATCGTCCCCAGGCCGCCGGAGTTGATCCAGCGGCGGGGCTCCTCGAAGCCAAAGTATTGAGCCGCCCACATCTGGTGCTGGCCGACGTCGGAGGTGATGATCGCGTCGCCCTGGGTGGCGCGGTGCATCGTCTCGATCATGAACTGCGGCTTGATCTCGCCGTCCTGACCGGGCTCGTAGAAGAGCGGGTGTGCCTCCTGCCAGCCGCGCAGCGTGTTCCACCAGTCGTCGAGACGGCTGGAGTCGGTCTGCAGCGCCCGGTACTCGCGGGTCAGCTTCGGCAGCACCTGCTTGACGTCGCCGACGATCGGGATGTGCGCTCCCACGTTCTTCGAGATCTCGGCCGGGTCGATGTCGATGTGGATCACCTTGGCGTGCGGCGCGAACTCGTCGAGCTTGCCGGTGATGCGGTCGTCGAAGCGGGCACCGATGCAGACGATCAAGTCGGCTTTGTCCATCGCCTGGTTGGCGGTCCAGGTGCCGTGCATGCCCAGCATCCCAAGCCAGTTCTCGCCGGAAGCGGGGTAGCCGCCGAGTCCCATCAGGGTCGAGGTGACCGGGAAGCGGTCGGAGGCGGCGAGCTCGCGCAGCTCCTCGGAGGCGTTGCCGTTGATGACGCCGCCGCCGGTGTAGAAGATCGGCCGGCGGGCGTTCGCCAGCGCTTTGGCGGCGATCCGGATCTGCTTGATGTTGCCCTCAGTCGAGGGCTTGTAGCCGGGCATTTCGACCGGCTCGGTGCGCGGCTCGTAGTCGATGTCGGCGCGTGAGAGATCCTGCGGGATGTCGAGCAGGACCGGCCCCGGTCGCCCGGTCGCGGCGACGTGGAAGGCCTGATGCACGTACTCGGGGATCTGGCGCGGGTCGGTGACCGCGAAGGAGTGCTTCACGAACGGCAGGGTGGCGCCGAGGATGTCGGCCTCCTGGAAGCCGTCGGTGCCGATCAGCTCGGTCCGGACCTGGCCGGTGATGAAGACGGTCGGGACCGAGTCCATCATCGCGTCGGCGATCGCGGTGACGAGGTTGGTGGCGCCAGGGCCGGAGGTGGCGAAGGCGACGCCGACGCGGCCTGAAGCCTGCGCGTAACCCTCGGCGGCGTGGCCGCCGCCCTGCTCGTGGCGCACCTGGACGTGGCGGAACTCGGCGTCGACCATCGCGTCGTAGGTCGGCAGGTTGGCCCCACCGGGGATCCCGAAGACGTCCTTGACGCCCTCGGCCTTGAGGGATTCCATCAACGTGTCAGCGGCGCGCATAGGAACTGGCGATGGTACCAGTGACGCTACGCCTGGCCGGCGGGTGATTTGGCCGGGTTCCAGCGGGTCTGCGGGGCGATCGCGGTCTCGATCACGCGGCCTTTGTGGCGCTCGATCGCGTGGACGATCGACTCGACCAGCTCCTCGCCCAGCAGGCTCGGCTCGAGGCCGAGGTCCAGCAGCTTGGTGTGGACCGCGTTGTAGTAGTGCTCTTCCTTCTCGACCCGGGGGTTCTCGACGTGGTCGATCGCGACCGAGTAGCCGAGGTGCTCGCCCGCCTGCTTGACCAGCTCGGCCAGCTCCAGAACAGAAAACTGCTCGGTGAACTGGTTGTAGACACGGAACTCACCGCGCTCGGCGGTGTTCAGCGCCGCCAGTTCGACGCAGGCGAGGGTGTCGCGGATGTTGAGGAAGCCGCGCGTCTGGTGGCCGGCGCCATAGACGGTCAGCGGATGGCCGATCACAGCCTGCACGCAGAAGCGGTTGAGGACGGTGCCGAACAGCTCGTCGTAGTCGAAGCGGGTGACGAGGCGCTCGTCACGAGCCGTCTCCTCGGTCTCGACGCCGTAGACGACGCCCTGGTTGAGGTCGGTCGCGCGCAGGCCCCAGGTGCGGCAGGCAAAGTGGATGTTGGTCGAGTCGTGGACCTTGGAGCAGTGGTAGAGCGAGCCCGGCAGCTTCGGGAAGGGGAGCGTGTCCTTGCGGCCCTTGTGCTCGATCTCGATGTAGCCCTCCTCGATGTCGATGTCGGGCTGGCCGTACTCGCCCATCGTCCCGAGCTTCACCAGGTGGGCGTCGGGAACGTGGTCGCGCATCGAGAAGAGAAGGTTGAGGTTGCCGATCACGTTGGCGTGCTGGGTTTCGACCGCGCGCTCGCGCGAGAGCATCGAGAATGGCGCCGAGGCCTGCTGGCCGTAGTGGACGATCGCCTCGGGCTTGGTCTCGGCGACGACCTCGTCGAGGAAGTCGCCGTCCTCGACCGCGCCGACGTAGCTGCGGATCTGCTCGCCGGAGACCTCGCGCCAGGCGGCGATCCGCTCGTCCAGCTCCCCGATCGGGGTCAGCGAGGCGGTGCCGTGTTCGGTGTGCCAGCGGCGGCGGGAGAAGTTGTCGACGACGGAGACTTCGTGCCCGCGGGCCGAGAAGTGGAGTGCGGTCGGCCAGCCGAGATAGCCGTCGCCCCCGAGGATGAGGATTCGCATGAGGGCGGCACTTTAAACGCTCGGGCGGCGCGCGGGACCGACCGTCCTAGTTGAATCCGGGCGATGGAAAGTGGACTGGCGGCGCGACACGGGGGCCGGATCGGGCTCTGCGCGCTGGTCGCGATCCTCCTGCTCGGGCTGGGGCTGCGGGTCGGCGAGGCCTGGGACGGGCGAGCGCCGGTGTACGACGCCCAGGCCTATGCGGTGCTCGCCGGGAACCTGGAGGGCGGGAGCGGCTTCACCCTCGGCCCGGGAGCGACCCAGCCTGCGAGCAATTACTCGCCGGGGCTGCCGCTTTTCGTGGCGGGGTTGTACGGGGTCAGCGGGGGCATCCATCCCCAGTTCGCGCGGGTCGTGTTGGCATTGGTCGGGGCCCTGAGCGTGCTGTTTGCATATTTGATCGGGAGGCGACTGACGCGACCCCTCCCAAACCGACCCATTTCAGGTGAGGTCGGTTTGGGAGGGGTCGCCCCGGCGCTGATCGGAGCGCTGGTGGTGGCGGTGTATCCGGCGCTGTTGGAGTACCAGGGGATGCTGATGAGTGAGCCGCTTGCGGCGACGCTGCTTTCGGGCGGCGTGCTGGGGGTGCTTTGGGCTTGGGACGGCGAGCGATCGCGATGGCTGCTGCCGGGGGTGCTGTTCGGGGCGCTGGCGTTGACTCGGCCGGAGTACCTGGCGATTGCTGTGCTCGTGGCGCTGGTGGTATTTGCGCGAGAGGCGCGGGGCGACTGGCGCCAGTCGCTCGTTCGCGCCGCGATCTTCCTGCTCGGTCTGGTCGTGATCGTTGCGCCGTGGACCGTGCGCAATGCGGTCGCGCTCGACCGCTTCGTGCCGATCTCGACCGGCGGCGGGCAGGTGCTCTTCGCCGGCACCTACCTGCCGTCTGACGGAAACCCGGAAAAGGTCGGTGCGGAGGTCGTGGCCGAAAATCCCGACCTGTTCAAGCCCCAGGACGCAGAACGCCTGCGCCTCGAGCAGATCCTCGACCGGCTCGCCGCCGAGCGCTATCCCGGCATGGAAACCGACCAGGCGCTCTCAATGATGGGCAAGGAACAGCTCTGGGACGACATCTCGGGAGAGCCCGTGGAGTACGCCGGCTTTGTCGTGACCAAGGTCTGGCGGATTTGGTCGCACGGGCCACGGGACGTGATGCAAGAGCCGGTCTGGGAGGTCCTGCACTGGCTGCTGGTGGCTTTCGGCCCGCTCGGCCTCGCGATCCTGGCCTGGCGACGGCGCTGGGAGGCCCTGCTGGTCGGCACGATCTTCCTCGCCATCACCCTCGTCAGCGCCCTGCTCGTCGCTTCGCCCCGGCGTGTGCTGGTGCTGGTCCCGCTCCTGGCCGCGCTAGCAAGCGTGACCATCGCATGGTTGGCGAGTTTGGGCCCCTATGGGACCAAAAGTCGCCAAGCGCGCCCGCCGCCCCGGATAGCCTGGGCGCGCCTTGACCGCCCTTGTTGCATGGATTCGCTCGCTGCCGCACCGTTATGGCAAGCGGACGCTGATCGCGCTGAGCGCGATTGCGCTCTTGGGGCTGGTCGTGCGCGCCTACGTGGTGGTCAACCCGGTCGAGAACCCGGGCGATGACTCGCGGGCCTACTACGCGCTCTCGAAGGCCCTCTACGAGGAACAGAGCTTCGGCGGACCCGAATTCGAAGACTCCAGCGACTGGTCCCCCGGCGCCCCCTTCCTCTACGCCGCCGCCTACTACGCGACCGGTGGCGCCCGGGAAGGGACGGCGCGGATCGTCGAGGCGTTGCTGGGAGTGGCGACGATCCTCGTCGTCTTCGCCCTCGGCTGGCGACTGGGCGGCCGTGAGCTGGGCCGCTGGGTCGGCCTCTTCGCCGCCTTCTGCGTCGCCGTCTACCCGCCGTTCATCCACACCACCGGCGAGCTGATGAGTGAGCCGCCGGCGATGCTGACTCTGCCAGCGGCCGTGCTCGCCTTCCTCTGGGCCGGCGACCGCGGGGGCACCTGGCCGTGGCTGGCACCCGGGCTGCTCTTCGGCCTGACGGCGATGTTCCGGCCCGAGTACCTGTTCGTCGGCTTCGCCTTCGTCCTCCTCGCCGGGTTGCGCGCCGGCTGGAACCGTGACTGGAAGCCCAGCCTGGCGGGCGCGGCCGTCTTCCTCGTCGCCGTGATCCTGCCGATCCTGCCCTGGACGGTCCGCAACGTCGTCGTCCTCGACCGGGTGGTGCCAATCTCAACCGGCAGCGGCAAGGCGCTCTACGTCGGCACCTACCTCCCGGCCGACGGCGAATACCAGCGGGTGAAGGCAGAGCTCGTCGACCGCTACTTCGGCTTCCACTTCCCCCCGAGTCCCGCCGAACTCGACGCCATCAACCCCACCCCGCTCTTCGACGAAGTCGCGGGGGAAGTGCAGGAGGAGTATCCGGACCTCTCCCGCGACGAAGCCCTCGGCAAGGCCGGGAGGGAAAACTTCGACAAGTACTTCGGTGAAGACCCCTGGGGCTACGCGGCGATGACCGCGCGCAAGGTCGGACGAATGTGGAGCAGCGGGGTCGGCGAAGCGATGAGCAGTACCGCCGGCCGCGTCGTCCAGGTCCTCCTCGTCGTCCTCGGGCTGGCCGGGTTCGCCCTGCTCGCGGTGCGCCGCCGCTGGTGGGAATTCATCGCCCTGGCGACGCCGATTGCCCTCGTAACCGCGATCGGCGCGGTCTCACTGGCGGCCCCGCGGCGCAACGAGGTGCTGATGACGCTGGTCTTTCCGCTGGCCGGTCTGGCCCTCTCCTCCGCCCTTGCGGCCATATCCTCCGCTCGCCGATGGTCCCCAGAGCAGGCATCTTCCCCGCCGAACTGACCGCGCTCCGCAGTGTCGGAGTGCTGCTGGCGATCCTCCTGATCGCCTACGCAGTCGTGCGCCGTCACTCGCTGCGCAACGCCGACGCGCTGATCCTGATCGCCTCCGGCCTCGGCCTGGCGCTTGTCGCCGGCACCGAAATCGTCAACGGCCTGCTCTCAGCCTTCTCCTTCGAGAAAGGCAACGGCGGCCGCATCCTCGGCCTCGCCGTCTTCGCCATCTTCATCCTCTTCCTGCTGACCCTGCGGGCGCTCTCGCAGTCGGCGCGCAACGGGCGCCAGCTCGCCGCCGCGCTCGAGGGCCTGGCCTGGGAGGAGTTCCGCCAGGCGGGCCTGCCCGAGCGCTTCCGCGGCAAGATCGCGATCCTGATCCCCGCCTACAACGAGGCGGAGAACATCGGCGTCGTCCTCGGCCAGATCCCGGCCGCGGTCTGCGGCGTCGGCACCGAGGTCCTGGTCGTCGACGACGGCTCCCGCGACGGCACCGGCGATGTCGCCGCCGAGCACGGCGCCGCGGTCGCCCGGCACGTCACCAACCGCGGCGGCGGCGCGGCGCTGCGGACCGGCTACCGGCTGATGGTCGAATCGGAGGCGCTGATCGTGGTGACCCTCGACGCCGACGGCCAGCATCGCCCCGACGAGATGGAGCGCCTGGTCAAACCAATCCTCGACGGCGAGGTCGACATGTCCCACGGCTCCCGCGTCCTCGGCCACGCCGACCGCAATCACTTCGCCCGCGAGCTGGGGATCGTCTTCTTCAACCGCCTCGTCTCCACCATCACCCGCACCCACGTCACCGACTGCTCCAACGGCTACCGCGCGGTCCGCACCACGGTCCTGCCGCAGCTGGTCCTGCGGCAAGAGCAGTTCCACACCTCCGAGTTCATGATCGAGGCGATCAAGCGCGGCATCCCCGCCAAAGAGGTGCCGATCACGGTCGACCAGCGTCTCCACGGGCACTCGAAGAAGCCCGCCGCCTTCCGCTACGGAGCCGGCTTCGCCAACGCGATCGTCCGCACCTGGCTGCGCTAGCGCCGCTTCCGGAACAGAATTCCGCTCCAACTTGACCGTCGTGAAAGGCTTGCCGAGGCGGCAGGGGGTCGACCAACGGAGGTAAGCATGGCGATCACCGAGTTCGAGGCAGCTGAAGTCGCGAAGGCGAACGCGAGTGGCAACACGCCCGTCGTCTTCATCCACGGGCTCTGGCTGCTGCCGAGCAGCTGGAACCGCTGGGCGGAGGTCTTCGAGGAGGCCGGCTACGCACCGCTGACGCCGACCTGGCCCGATGATCCGCGCACGGTCGAGGAGGCGCGAGCCAACCCCGGCGTCTTCGCCAAAAAGACCCTGAAGATGATCGCCGACCACACCGCTGAGGTGATCGCCGGACTTGACAGGAAGCCCGCGGTGATGGGTCACTCGACCGGCGGCCTGCTCTGCCAGATGATCGCCGACCGCGGCCTCTCGGCGGCGACGGTGGCGATCGATCCGGGACCGTTCCGCGGCGTCCTGCCGCTGCCGCTCTCGGCCCTGCGCTCGGCGAAACCGGTGCTGCAGAACCCGCTCAACCGCAACCGCGCCGTCACCCTCACCTTCGACCAGTTCAAGTACGGGTGGGCAAACGCGCTCGACGGAGAGGAGGCCACGGAGCTGTACGAGACCTACCACGTGCCCGCGCCGGGGGTGGCGCTGATGCAGATGGCGAACGCCAACCTCAACCCCTTCACCGAGGCAAAGCTCGACCCGAAAAACCCAGAGCGCGGGCCGCTGCTGATCATCGACGGCGAGAAGGATCACACCGTCCCCTGGGCGATCGCCAACGCCTCCTACAAGAAGCAGAGCCGCAACGAGGCGGTGACCGAGATCGAGAAAGCCCCCGGCCGGGGGCACTCGCTGACGATCGACAGCGGCTGGCGTGAGGTCTGCGACCGTTCGCTGGCCTTCGTCAAGCGCTTCGCCTGAGGGCCGCGACTACTTGACGCCTGGGTGGCGGACCGCCGCCGGGTCCGGCAGATAGAGGTCGGTGCCGCAGCGGGGGCAGACCTGGACGTAGAGCTTGAGCGCCTTGTGGCAGTTGGGGCACTGGCGTTCGGGTTCGTCCTTGTCGACCCGGTAGAGGATCACCGCGATCAGCCCGAGCAACGGCACCACCATCCCGATCAGGAACCAGATGAAGAACGAGCTGCCCTTGCCCTTGCCGACGATGCCGGTGCCGAGGCCGAAGAAGAAGGCGATCACGAGGTACTCCACGCCCCCATTCTTGCGCCTCGGCTGACTAGACCTAACGTCCAGCCGCGATTGCACTCCTCAAGGCGCCCGGCGGCGGGACCGACGAGAGGGTGAGGCCCCGCAGGGGCCTATTCGCGCATGGCGATCTCCCCGGACAAACCAGCCGCAGCGAGGCCGAAACAGAGCCGGCGTAAGCGTCGGCGGGCGTGGAAGGACAAGCACTTCCGCTGGGTGCCCGACGGACAGGGCGACTGGAAGGTCCAGGCCTACCTCTTCCGCCACCGTCACAAACCGAAGAAAGGGCACTCCCGCGGCCCCGGCAAGAAGCCGCCGCGGCAGGCTCCGGCGGCGGCGCCCGCAGCGATCCCCGCCCCGCCCTTCGACCAGCGCCCGCCCGGCGCCTACCAGGGGGCCTTCGGGACCGCGCAGGCAGTGCGGCTGCTGCAGCGTGCCGGCTTCGGCCCCGTCCCCGGGCAGGCCGAGCAGCTGGCCTCGCTCGGCCTCGTCGGCGCCGTGCAGTCGCTGACCCGGCCGTCCGGCTCGGCCCACCTCAACGGCCCCGCCCCGCGCGACGACGACGGCAACCCGCTCGCCCCGGGCGACGCCTGGGGACACGACCACCTCTGGTGGCTCGACCGCATGGTCCGCACCGACCAACCGCTGGTCGAGCGGATGACGCTGATCCTCCACGACTGGTTCGCGACCTCGAACGGAAACGTCTCCAAAACCCAGCAGATGATCGATCAGTCCAACCTCTTCCGCGGCCGCTGCTTCGGCTCGTTCTTCGACCTCTTCAAGGCAGTGACGATCGACCCGGCGATGCTGCAGTGGCTGAACGGCAACGAAAACAACAAATGGGCGCCGAACGAGAACTACGCCCGCGAGATGATGGAGCTGTTCTCGCTCGGGGCCGACAGCGGCGCCTACACCGAGGGGGACATCCGCGAAGCGGCCCGCGCCCTGACCGGCTGGCGCAACGACTGGTCGAGCGAGCTCGGCGCCCACAACTTCCGCTTCGACCCGAAACGGCACGACACCAGCGCCAAGACGGTGTTCGGGCAGACCGGCAACTGGGGCTGGGAAGACGCCTGCCGGCTCTGCGTCGAGCACCCCCTCCACGCGGCCTTTTTCGTCGAGAAGCTGTGGAGCTACTTCATCCCGGCGCCGCCCCCCTCCGGCGTTCGCGACCAGCTGATTCAGACCTACGTCGGCCCCGGCTGGCAGATCCGGCCGGTGCTGGAGGCGATCCTGACCAGCCCGGAGTTCTACGAAGGCCCGCCGATGGTGAAGCCGCCGGTCGTCCACCTGGCCTCGATGCTGCGCGCCCTGGGTCGGGGGATCGACACCGAGGCCTGGATCTACATCTGCGACATGGCCGGGCAGCAGCTCTTCTGGCCGCCCAACGTCTCCGGCTGGGACGACGACCGCTGGCTCGACACCTCGACGATGCGGGCCCGCTGGCTGATGGTCACCTACGTGCTGGAGGAGATCGCGCCGGACACCTGGAACGCGCCCTACAGCACCACCGAGACCCCCGAGGAAGCCCTCGCCAAGGCGATCGCCGCCTGGGGCTCGCCGGCACTGCGCGACGAGCACCGCGCGGAGCTACTCGAGCTCGCCCGCCGCAGCGAGAACCTGATCGTCGCCAGCTGGCAGAAAGGCCCCTACCGGGCGATGCGCCAGAACGCCCTCCTGCAGCTGATCGGCGTCAGCCCGGACCTGATCCTGCAATGAGCCCGCGCCCGCAAAGCCACTCCTGTTGCAGCGGCTACACCCGCTCTCAGTTGCTGCGCTCGGCCGCCGCCGAAGCGGGCAAGGGCCTGCCGGCGATCGAGCCGGGGATGCCCGAGCCGGCGGGGACCGGGCTCTCGCGCCGCAAGTTCCTCTCCCGCAGCGCCGGGCTGGCGCTCGCCGTCTACGGCGCCTCGAAGATCCCCCTCTCGGCCTTCGAGACCGGGATCGCCCAAGCGGCGCCGACCGACAAGGTCCTGATCTCGGTCTTCTTCGACGGCGGCATCGACTCGCTGGGCGTGCTGGCGCCGGTGGGCGACGCCCGCTACCAGCAGCTGCGGCCGAACCTGAAACTGGCGCCCGGTGCCGGCACCGCCTTCAGCGAGGACCCGAGCCTGCAGTGGCACCCCGCGGCCGCGGCGCTGGCGACGCTGCACGGCGAGGGCAAGGTCAGCGCCTTCCCGGCGATCGGCTATGACCAGCCGGACCAGTCCCATTTCACCTCCCGCCACTACTACGAGATCGGCGAGCTGCAGGTCGGCCACCGGACCGGCTGGCTGGGCCGCTACCTCGACGCCGTCGGCGACAACGAGAACCCGCTGCAGGGCCTCTCGCTCGACGGCTCGCTCTCGCCGATGATCGCGACGGCGGAGAAGCCGGTGGCGGCGATCGACAGCGTCGACGGCTACGACCTCTGGTCGCACGTCGACAACCCGATTCAGAACGAGATGTTCCGCAGCTTCGCCAACCTCGGCGCGCTGCCGGCGGACTCGCCGGCGATGGGCCAGGTGCGCCGCGCCGCATCGCAGACCGACAAGCTGCGCCAGGACCTGGCGGGGGTCGGCGACTTCAGCAGCCCGGTCGCCTACCCGGACAACCGGTTCGCCCACAAGCTCGCCGGCCTCGCCGCCTACATCGCCTTCGGCCTGCCGATGCGAGTGGTGACGATCCGCGCCCCCGGCGGCTACGACACCCACGCCGACCAGGCCGGCGACCTCGAGGACAACCTGCGCGAGACCTGCGAGGGCATCCTCGCCTTCCAGCGCGACCTCGAAGCCCGCGGCCTCGCCGACCGGGTGATGATCGAGATGTGGAGTGAGTTCGGGCGGCGGCCGGAGGAGAACGGCTCGCTCGGTACCGACCACGGGGCCGCCGGCTGCGCCTTCGTGATCGGCTCGCAGGCCAAAGGACAGATGGTCGGCGAGTTCCCCGGCCTGACCAAACTCGATTCGCAGGACAACCTGCGGGCGACCAGCGACTTCCGGGGGATGTACTGCTCGCTACTGGAGCAGTGGCTCGGCTTCGACGCCGAAGCGATCATTCCCGGCGCCTCCGGCTTCGCCCGGCCGGTGCTGGTGAAGCCGTGAGGCGCCTGCTCGGTCTCGTCCTTCTTGGCGCCGTGGCGCTGGCGCTAGTTGTCTCTCCACAGCTGCGGCTGCCGGTTCCACCGCTCGGCACCGAAAGTGCCGCCGCGGCCGATTGCACTTGGCAACGCCACGTCAAGCGGGTGGTCAAAAGGGTGAAACGTCACGGCAAGGTTCGGCGGGTCGTACGCCGCAAGGTCAGTTGGACCTGCGTGCCGCAGGCGGCCGCCCCGGTCATCGCCCCACCTGCTCCCGCCCCGCCAGCGCCCTCCGAGCCAGAACCCGAACCGGAAGCGAACCGGCTCGCGGTCAAAGCGGCCGAGTTCTACTTCGTCCTCTCCCGTCCCAGCGTCAAAGCCGGCGGGGTGACGATCGAACTCAACAACCAGGGCGAAGACCCGCACAACCTCAACCTGCGCCTCGAGGGCGACGGAGGCGAACCGATGCAGATCCCGGAGACGGACTCACTGGATCGCAACGTCGCCGACTTCGACCTGCCGACCGGAAAATACCGCCTCTGGTGCTCCCTCCCCGAACACGAGGAACGCGGGATGGAGACCACGCTGCAGGTCGGCTAGGAGCCCCTCCCGGATCAGACGAGCGACTTCGGGTGGCCGATCGAGCCAACCTCGGAGAGGTCGCGCCGGAAGGGCAGCCCGGCGGTCCAGTCGAGCACGGCGCGCACCTTGCGAGCGGAGCCCGGGATCTGGCTCATGTGGTAGGTCCGGGCCATCCACCAGGCGGGGAAGCCGCGGAAGGTGCGGTCGCCGATCTTGCCGACGGCCTTGTAGCGGCCGAGGTTGACGAAGGCGGCTTCGGAGCGGTACTGGTAGGGCCTGGGAGCGCCGATCCCGAGCTCGGCGGCGATGTTGCGGGCCGCGACCGGGCCCTGCCGCACCGCGGTCTGCGCGGTCGGCGGCGAGGTGCCGCCGCTCGGATCCGGGACCGCGGCGCAGTCGCCGATCGCCCAGACCGAGTCCATGCCCTGGACCCGCAGGTAGGAGTCGACCGGAACCCGGCCGCGCTCGTCGAGGGGGACGTTCAGCTCCTTAAGGATCGGCTGCGGGGAGACCCCGGCGGTCCAGACCACGGTCTTGCTCGGCAGCACCTCACCGGTCGAGAGCCGGGCGAAGTCGGAGCCGACCTCCTCCAGCGTGGTCTGCAGGCGGATGTCGATCCCACGCCCGCGCAGCTCCCGCAGGGCATATTCGCCGAGCTCGCGGTCGATCTCGGGCAGGACCCGGTCGGTCGCCTCGACCAGCACCCAGCGCATCCCGTGCAGGCGGGCGCGCGGATAGGAGTCCATGGCGTCGGCGGCGAAGTCCTGCAGCTCGGCCAGCGCCTCGAGGCCGGCGTAGCCGCCGCCGACGAAGACGTAGGTGAGCAGCTGTTCGCGCCGCCTCGGATCCTCGGTCGCGTTCGCTTCCTCGAGCGTCTCGATCACGTGGTTGCGGAGGTAGATCGCGTCGGCGAGGCTCTTGAACCCGACCGCGTGCTCGGCCAGGCCGGGGATCGGCAGCACCCGCGAGACCGAGCCCATCGACAGAAGGAGCTGGTCGTAGGGAAGCTGCTCGGTTTCGCCGTACTTGGCCCGCAGAGTGACGGTCTTCGCCTCGGGGTCGTGGCCGACGATCGAGCCCAGCCGCAGATAGGTTCGGTTGAGGATCTCCCGCAGCGGCGTCACCACGTGCCGCGGCTCCAAGGTCCCGGCAGCCGCCTCGGGCAGAAACGGCGTGTAGAGCGCGAAGTTCGTCTCGTTGACCAGAACCAGCCGCGCCGACTGCTTAGGCATCGCCCGCTCCAGCTCCCGAGCAGCCGCAGCGCCGCCAAACCCACCACCAGCGATCACCACGTTCCAGGCCATGACCTCAACCTAGCACGCTTGTAACAAGTTGTTACAAAGTATCAACCCACACTTGGAGTAGAAGGGCCAAAAGCCGGCGCCAGGCCAGGAAACCTCATGGATCTGGCGAATCCGGTCCCCATGCTTCCCTTAGCTCTGGCGTTCCGGGGACTCGCACGGGCTGTCGCCGGCGTCTGGCACGATCCAGAGACGAAAGCGCTGCCTTTCGTCGCAGCCGCACTGGTGCTGACGGGGACGATCTTCTACTGGCGCTTCGAGGACTGGACCATCGTCGAGGCCCTTTACTTCTCCGTCGTGACCCTGACCACGGTGGGATACGGAGACCTCCATCCGACCACCGACGCCACCCAGATCTTCACGATCTTCTACATCCTCACCGGGATCGGCGTGTTCGTCGCTCTGCTCGCCTCGATCGCCCAGCAGTACATCGCACAGAAGGCCGAGCAGCCTTCGTCGCGGGAGCGCCTGCGCGCCCGTCACCACCGCGACAACTAGCCAGAGGACCGAACTCCCGCAGTTACCGCTTTTAGAGCTTCTCCTGGATCAACCGGTTTACCTCGCCGCCGTCGGCTCGGCCTTTGGTCTCGCGCATGACGGCGCCGACGATGGCGCCGATCGCCTTGCCGTTGCCTTCGCGGATCTTCTCGACGGCGTCGGGGTTGTCGGCCATCGCCTTCGCGACGATCGCCTCCAGCTCGCCCGAGTCGGACATCTGGGCGAGGCCCTCGCGCTCGACGATCGCCGCCGGCTCGCCGCCCTTGGCGACCATGATCCCCAGCACCGTCTTGCCGCTGCCGTGGGAGATCTTCTTCTCCTGGACCAGGGCGACGAGGGCCGCCAGGCCCTCGGGAGAGACCTTGGAGTCGGTGGCGCCGCCCTCGACCTCGGCCTGGCGGAGCGCCGCCGCCAGCTCGCCGGTCACCCAGTTCGCCGTCACCTTCGCCTCGACGCCGCCGGCCGCCGCGTCCGTGCTCTCGAAGTAGGCCGCGGTCTCCGGGTCGGTGGCCAGGGTCAGCGCCACGTCGCCGGCCAGGCCCATCTCTTCATAGCGCTCGATCCGCGCCGCCGGCAACTCGGGCAGCGCCTCGCGCGCCTCGCGCAGCATCTGCTCGGTCGGGACGATCGGCACCAGGTCGGGCTCGGGGAAGTAGCGGTAGTCGTGCGCCTCCTCCTTCGAGCGCAGCGAGGTGAGGCTGCCGCTTGCCGGGTCGAAGTGCAGCGTCTCCTGCTCAACCGTCTTCCCCGCTTCGACCAGCTCGCACTGGCGGGCGAACTCCGCTTCCATTCCGCGCTGGAGGAAGCGGAAGCTGTTCATGTTCTTCAGCTCAGTCTTGGTCCCGAGCTCCTCGCTGCCGGCCGGCCGCACCGAAATGTTGGCGTCGACCCGCAGGCTCCCCTCCTCCATGTTCACGTCTGAGACCCCGAGCTGGCGCACCGTCTCGCGCAGCAGCCGCGCCCACTGGGCCGCTTCGGCGGGATCGCGCAGGTCGGGCTCGGTGACGATCTCGACCAGCGGCGTGCCGCCGCGGTTGAAGTCGACCAGCGAGGCCGCCGAGCCGTGGATCCGGCCCGAATCGCCGACGTGGATCGTCTTCGCTGCATCCTCCTCGAGGTGGGCGCGGTGGATTCGGATCTCGCCGAGCCGGCCGGCGCCGCAGATCGGGATGTCGTACTGGCTGATCTGGTACGCCTTCGGGCTGTCGGGATAGAAGTAGTTCTTGCGGTGGAAGATCGAGCGCGGGGCGATCTCACAGTTCAGCGCCGCACCGATCTGCAGCGCGTAAAGAATCGCCTGCTCGTTGGGAACCGGGAGGACCCCAGGGTGGGCGAGGCAGATCGGGCAGGTGTGGACGTTCGGCTCGTCGCCAAAGGAGAGCTCGCAGCCGCAGAACATCTTCGTCTTCGTCGCCAGCTGGACGTGGATCTCCAGCCCGATCACCGCTTCCAGGTCAGCCATCCGCTTCTCCCGGATGGGCGTCGAAGCCGATCCCCTGTTCGAGCGCGTAGGCGGCGTCGAGCAGGCGCTGCTCGGCGAAGGCCGGGGCGGCGATCTGGAAGCCGACCGGAAGCTGCGGACCGCCGCCTTCCGGCGCGGCGAGGCCGGCGGGGATCGAGATCGCGGGGATGCCGGCGAGGCTCATCGGCACCGTGAAGAAGTCGTTCAGGTACATCGCCAGCGGGTCGTCGCTCTTCTCCCCCAGCTTGAAGGCGACCGAAGGAGCGGTCGGGGTGACGACGAAGTCGACGTCGGCGAAGGCGCCGTCGAAGTCCTGGGCGATCCGGGTGCGGACCTTCTGCGCCTGGCCGTAGTAGGCGTCGTAGTAGCCCGAGGAGAGCGCGTAGGTGCCGAGCATGATCCGCCGCTTGACCTCCGGCCCGAAGCCCTCCGAACGGGTCGTCTCGTACATATCGATCAGGTCGCCGTCGCCGCCCGCGCGCATCCCGTAGCGGACTCCGTCGTAGCGGGCGAGGTTGGAGGAGGCCTCGGCCGGGGCGATCACGTAGTAGGCGGAGATCCCGTGCTCGCTGCTCGGCAGCGATACCTCGGCGATCTCGCCGCCGAGCTCCTCGATCCGCTTCAGAGTCTGCTCGAAGACCTCGCGCACGCCGGCGTCGAGGTCGTCGCCGGCAAGCTCGGCGGGAACGCCGAAGCGCAGACCGCTGAGGTCCTCGCGACCGGGCAGCGAGATCCCGCCCTCGAGCCCGACCGAGGTCGAGTCGAGCGGATCGCGCCCCTGCAGGATCCCGAGCAGCAGGGCCGCGTCACTGACCGTCCGGGTCAGCGGCCCGCACTGGTCGAGCGAGGAGGCGAAGGCGATCATCCCGTAGCGGGAGATCGCGCCGTAGGTGGGCTTGAGGCCGACGATGCCGCAGAAGGCGGCCGGCTGGCGGATCGAGCCGCCGGTGTCGGTGCCGATCGACCAGGGCGCAAGGCCGCCGGCGACGACGGCCGCCGAGCCGCCGGAGGAGCCGCCCGGAACCCGTCCGGTATCCCAGGGGTTGAGGACCGGCCCGTAGGCCGAGTTCTCGTTCGAGGAGCCCATCGCGAACTCGTCCATGTTGGTCTTGCCGAGCACCGGCGCGCCGGCCTCCAGCAGCTTGCGGACCGCGGTTGAGGTGTAGGGCGGCCGGTAGCCCTCGAGGATGCGCGAGCCGGCGGTGGTCGGCACCCCCTCGGTGGTGAAGATGTCCTTGACCGCGATCGGGGCGATCGAGTCGCGCTCGACCGCGATCGCCGCCGCCTCGGAGCCGCCCTCGTCGCGCCAGAGGTAGGCGTTGAGCTCATCGCCGGCGGCGGCCTCGCGCCAGGCGGCGGTGTACTCGGCGGCGTCGAGATCGCCGGCGACCATCGCTTCGTGCGCCTCGAGGGCCGTCAGGGCGAGGAGATCCGTCATCTATTCGGCCTGCGGCGAGGGGACGCGGAAGGCGCCGTCCTGCGGTTCCGGCGCCGAGGCGAGGGCGACGTCGCGCGGCAGGCTCGGCCAAGGCTCGTCGGCGCGCAGGACGTTCTCCAGCGCCACCACATGCGAGGTCGTCTCGACCCCCTCGAGATCGAGGTTGCCGATCCGGTCGACGTGCTCGAGGATCCCCGACAACTCCCCCACCATCGTCTCGACTTCCTCCTCCGTCAGGCGGAGACGAGCCAGTCGTGCCACGTGCAGCACCTGATCACGATCAATCATGGCGGCGGAGTCTAGGTGTGTCTGGATACTGGCTGCCTGGCCAGTTATTGTGCCCGCAATGCAGGGACCCGCGGCCGAGAGATTCGTCGTCTTCAATCTGCGCATGCTGGCGGCCACCTTCGCCGTGGTCGGCCTGCTCTTCCTGCTCGTCCCGAGCGGCGTCCTCGACGTCATCTCCGACGTCGGCGAATGGTTCGGCAACGACACCCGTGCGCCCCACACCCAGGAGTACCTGTGGCTGGCGCTGGCCTTCGCCTACATGGTGGTGATCACCGGCATCTGCCTCGTCGCCCAGGCCGACGTCGTCCGCTACCGGCCGCTGCTACTGGTCCTCGCTGCCGGCAAGACCGCCTCCTCGCTCGGCTCGCTCGCCTTCTTCCTGATCCAGGACCAGGTCTTCATCTACCTGCTGAACTTCCTCGTCGACGGCTTCCTGGCGCTGCTGGCGCTCTGGCTGTGGGTGCTGGCGGGTCGGGTCGGCCGCCCCGCCGCGCCCGGTTGACAGCGCCCGCCAGGGCTCTCGGCCGCTGAGCAACGGACCCTGAGCGCGATCTGCGCGGCCCAGGCGCCGGGAATCGACGGAATGCCGGCGGCCGAGCGCGACATCGACGTCTCCGGCCCGGTGGCCGAGTTCCTGCGCTCGCTCTCGCCGCGGGTGCTGCTGCGGCTGCGCCTGGGGCTGCGCGCCTTCGAGTGGCTGCCCTTCCCCTGGCGCTTCAGCCGGCTGGATCAGGGGACCGCGGAAGACTTCCTGCGCCGGCTCGACTCCTCGCGCTTCCCGCTCCACCACGACCTGCTGCTGATGGCGAAGCTGTTCTCCACCCTTGGCTACGCGGTCGCTCCCGAGGTTGAGGCGAAGATCGGGGTCAGGACCGACTGCGCCCTGGCCGACGGCACGCTGCCCGAGCCGGCCGGCTCGCTGGGCGATACCGAAGCACACGGCGAGGGCGAGGAATGCGAGGTGGCGATCGTCGGCTCCGGCGCCGGCGGTGCGGTGGCGGCGGCGATGCTGGCCGAGGCCGGGATCGACGTCCTCGTGCTCGAGGCCGGCAACCACTACAACCGCGACAACTACCCCGAGGGCCGGCTGGAGGCGATCGCCGAGCTCTATCGCGAAGCCGGCCTGACGATCGCCGAAGGCAGGCCGCCGATCCCGATCCCGGTGGCAAAGGCGGTTGGCGGCACCACGGTGATCAACTCCGGCACCTGCTTCCGCGCCCCCGACGGGATCCTCGATGGCTGGCGGGACGAGTTCGGGATCTCCTGGGCTCGGGACCTCGACGAGGACTTCGCCGAGGCCGAGGATTTCCTCCGGGTCACCCCGCTCGACCCCAACCGGATGGGCCGCAACGGGCAGCTGGCGATGGAGGGAGCGGCGGCGCTCGGGCTCAGCGGCGGCCCGATCTCCCGCAACGCCGGCAGATGCGTCCAGTGCAGCTCCTGCCCCTACGGCTGCGCGATCGATGCCAAGCGCGGGATGCACGTCAGCTACCTGCCGCGGGCGGTCGCCGCCGGCGCCCGGGTCCGCGCCGGGGTCGAGGCGCAGCGGGTCCTGGTCGAGGACGGCCGCGCGGTCGGTCTCGACTGCTCCGCCAGGGACGCCAGCGGCCGCAACCGCCCCTTCACCGTTCGCGCCAGCCGCGCCGTGATTTCCGCCGGCGGCGCCTTCGGCACCCCGGAGCTGCTGCTGCGCTCCGGCCTCGGTGGCAAGCAGGTGGGGCGCAACCTCCGCATCCACCCCGCCTGCTGGGTCGGCGCCCGCTACGAGGAGGACGTGCACGGCTGGGAGGGCGTGATGCAGAGCTACTACATCGACCAGTGGGAGCACGAGCGGGGCGTCCTCCTCGAGGCGACCTTCACGCCGCTTGCCTTCGGCGGCGCCTGGCTGGTCGGCACCGGCAAGGAGCACCAGCGCGCGATGCTCAACTTCGGCCGTATCGGCTCAATCGGCGTCCAGCTTCGCGACGTCTCGGTCGGCTCGGTCGGGATCGCCAACGAAGGCGCCCTGCGCGCCGCCTACAAGCTCAATGACGAGGATGCGCGCAAGACCACCTTCGGGATCGCCCGCGCAGCGGAAGTCCACTTCGCCGCCGGCGCCACCGAGGTCTACCCGAACATTCCCCGGGTCGGGGTGTTGAAGCCGGGCGACCTGGCGCAGTTCGAGGCGACCCGCTTCAAGGCCTCGGAGCTGCGCCTCGAGGCCTTCCACCCGATGGGGACGGCGCGGATCTCAGCCGACCCGCGCCGCGGCGTCTGCGCCCCCGACGGCTCGGTCAACGGGACGCGCGGCCTCTACATCGCCGACGCGTCCCTCTTCCCGACCGCGCCCGGCGTCAACCCGATGATGACCATCATCGCTTTCGCGAAGCAGGTCTCCCGGGAAGTCGCCGGGGGCGGCTCCCCCGTCAGCTACTCGGCGGGGGCGGCGGCGGAGACGGTGGCGTAGAGGACGGCGGCTGCTGCGGGCCCGAACCGGAGCCACCGCGATTGGAGAGCTGGTCGCCGACCTCGCCGAACGAAGTCCCTTCTTCCTGCATCGCCCGGTAGCCGCCGTAGCCGATAGCGGCGCTGGCGAGCAGACCGAGGAAGGCGCCGATCTGGGGGCTGATGTCGACGCTGACCCCACCGACGTCGCCGCCGCCTCCCGGCGGATCGATGATCCGGTAGAGGACCAGCAGGACCGCGATGACGCCGAAGACGGTGACGACCGCGTTGAGCGAGAACGAGGGCTCAACCAGCGCGTCGCTGAGGCGGATGATCACCACCGCAAGCGCCACGAGCACGGTCAGCAGAAGGAACAGGTCGATCCAGCTGAACGCTTCCCAGGCATTGCCGCCCACGCTGGCGGTAAAGAAACCGTCGCCGCCGGATACCTCGGCCTTGAACCAGTCGAAGAACATGAAGATGAAGAGAAGGACAGCCGAAACGCCGGCAATCTTCTCCCACGTGCTGAGCCTGTCGAGATCCATCTCTCCTCCTCGGGTTGGGGGTCGGCTCGACCCTATTCCTGCATCAGGCGGGACTTCGACGCGGGTGGCCGAGTTTCCTACCTGACCGCCGCACGCTGACGCGCAGCCTGCAAGGTGTTCGAGAGCAACATCGCGATCGTCATCGGGCCGACGCCGCCGGGAACCGGGGTGATCGCGGCGGCGACCTCGGCCGCTGCCTCGTAGTCGACGTCGCCGGCGAGGCCGTCCTCGAGGCGGTTGACGCCGACGTCGATGACGACCGCGCCGGGCTTGACCGCATCGGCGCCGAGCAGCCGCGGTACTCCGACAGCGGCGACGAGCACGTCAGCCCGGCGACAGACCGCCTCCAGGTCGCGGGTGCGCGAGTGACAGGTCGTCACCGTCGCGTTCGCCAGCAGCAGCAGGCGGGCAACCGGCACCCCAACCAGCTTCGAGCGGCCGACCACGACTGCCTCGGCGCCCTCCAGCTCAACTCCCTCGTGGGCAAGCAGCTCCAACACCCCGCGCGGCGTGCAGGGAACCAGGTTCGGGACGCCATGGGCCAGCAGGCCGGCGTTAGCCGGAGTCAAGCCATCGACATCCTTGGCCGGGTCAATCGCGGCGACGATCGCGTCCTCGTCGATGTGGGCCGGGAGCGGCAGCTGGACGAGGATTCCGTCGACCTCGTCGTCGGTGTTCAGCTCGGCGACCAGGTCGAGCAGCTCGACTTCGGAGACCGAGGCGTCGACGCCGTGGTGAATCGAGCGCATCCCGATCTCCTCCGAGAGGCGGCGCTTGTTGCGGACGTAGACCTCGGAAGCCGGGTCCTCGCCGACCAGAACCGTCGCCAGACCCGGTGCCCGACCCTGCTCCTCGACGAATGCGGCGACGTCGACTTTGACCCGCTCGCGCACCGTGGCGGCAACCGCTTTGCCGTCGATCACCCGCGCCGCCATCGCCTCACCGCTTCCTGACCGGGGCGTAGTCGGCCATCAGCTTGCGCTCGGTGCCGTCGCCGGAGAAGCGGACGACGACCACCCCGCCCGGCTCGACCCCGGTGACGACGCCGTCGCCGAAGCTGGCATGGACGACGTCGTCACCGGTCTGGAATTCCAAAGCCGGTCCGGTGTCGACCTCCTGGGCCGGCGTCACCTCGTTCGCGACCGAGGTGCTCCAGCTCGTCCCCAGGCTGCGGGCCGCGGTCGAGTGGCTCTCGGTCAGCTCGCTGGGCAGCTCGTCGACGAAGCGCGAGGGCAGGTTGCGCTCGGCCCGCCCGAACAGCCGTCGCTCGCGCGCCCAGGTCATGTAGAGCCGCTTGCGGGCGCGGGTGATGCCGACGTAACAGAGGCGGCGCTCCTCTTCTTCGCCGCCCTCCTCCAGCGCCCGCATGTGCGGGAAGGCGCCCTCCTCGCAGCCGACGATGAAGACCGTGTCGTACTCCAGCCCCTTGGCGTTGTGGAGGGTCATCAGCGTCACCAGCTCCTGTTCGTCGCTGAGTCCGTCCTGCTCGCTGTAGAGCGAGATCTGCTGCAGGTACTCCTCCAGGGGCGAGATCTCGCTCTCCCCCTCGCGTTCACGCTCGATGTCGAACTCGGCGGCGCCGCCGATCAGCGTCTCCAGGTTTTCGCCGCGACCCTCGGCCTCGATCGTCCGCTCCGCCGCCAGCGCTTCGAGGTAGCCGCTCTCGTTGAGGACAGTCTCCAGCAGGGTCGCGACCGGGCCGCCTTCGTCGGCGCGTTCCCGCAGCCCGGCCATCGTCTCGTAGAAGCGGCCGACCGCCTTGATCGCGGCGCCGCTCAGACCGGGTACCTCCTCGATCCGTTCCATCACCTCCCAGACCGTCTGGCCGGTGGTGTTGACGTGGGAGGCGATCCGGCCCTGGGTGGTGTTGCCGATCCCCCGCCGCGGCGAGTTGACGACCCGCGTGAAAGAGACCAGGTCGGCCGGGTTGACCAGCAGGCTGAGGTAGGCGATCGCGTCCTTGACCTCGGCTCGTTCGTAGAACTTGGTGCCGCCGATCACCTGGTAGGAGACGTCGAAGCGCTGCAGCGTGTCCTCCAGCACCCGGCTCATCGCGTTGGTCCGGTAGAAGACCGCGACCTCGGAACGGGAGACCCCGTCCTCCTCCAGCCGTTCGATCTCGCCCGCGACCCAGCGCGCCTCCTGGTGCTCGTCGCTCAGCTCGTTGAGCTGGACCAGCTCGCCGCCCTCCTCTTCGGTCCACAGCTCCTTCTTCAGGCCTTCGCGGTTGCGTTCGATGACGGCGTTCGCCGCCGAGAGGATCGTCTGCGTCGAGCGGTAGTTCTGCTCGAGCTTGACAACCTCCACGTCCTCGAAGTCCTTCTCGAAATCGAGGATGTTGCGCACGTCGGCGTGGCGAAAGCCGTAGACCGACTGCGCGTCGTCCCCGACAACCATCAGATTCGCGTGCTCGCCCGCAAGCAGCTGCAGCAGCCGGTACTGAGCGTGGTTGGTGTCCTGGTACTCGTCGACGAGTACGTGGCGGAAGGTGCGGCGCCAGCGCTCGCGCACGTCCTCGAAGAGCTCGATCACGTTGACGGTGCGGACCAGGAGATCGTCGAAGTCCATCGCGTTGGCCTCCCGCATCCGCTTCTCGTAGAGCGGGAAGGCTTCGGCGACGATCTCCTCGAATTCGTTCAGGGCCGACTCGTTGTAGGAGTCGGAGTCGATCAGCTGATTCTTGGCACCGGAGATCTTCGCCTGGATCGCCCGCGGCGGGAACCGTTTCGGATCGACGCCGAGCTGCGTCAGGCAGCGTTTCAGCATCCGCAGCGAGTCCGACTGGTCGTAGATCGTGAAGCCCTTCGAGTAGCCGAGCCGCTCGGCGTCAACCCGCAGCATCCGCGCGCAGGACGAGTGAAAGGTGGTCACCCACATCGCCCGCACCGAGCGGCCGATCAGCTGCCCGACCCGCTCGCGCATCTCCGCCGCGGCTTTGTTGGTGAAGGTGATCGCCAGGATCTCCCCCGGCCGGGCGGTGCCGTTGGCGAGCAGGTAGGCAATCCGGTGGGTCAGCACCCGGGTCTTGCCCGAGCCGGCGCCGGCCAGCACCAGGAGTGGGCCTTCGCCGTGTTCGACCGCCTCGCGCTGCGGCCCGTTCAGCCCCGCCAGGAGCCGCTCGGCGCGGTCGGCACCGGGCTCGGTCGGGGCACCGGCGGGGGCCTGCGACTCGTCTCCCGTCAGCTCGAACTCACCTTGGAGGCTCACCCGCCGAGAATAGCCAGGCGCCCGGCGGGGGCCTGGCGGATTCTTAGCTTTCCTGCCCTTCCGAGCAGCCTTCGACGATTTCGACGATCGGCTGCGGGGAGCCGCCGATGATCAGGCTTTCGGCCTGGGCCTTCGGGGCTTCCCGGACCGTTTCACCGAAGCATTCGGCGAGCTCCGGATCGACCGCGTCCTCGCCGGTCCGCAGGCCTTCTTCAAGCGAGGTCGCCAAACCCTCCTGGTCGAACTCGGCAAAGCCGGTGATCTCGTCGAGCTTCCAGTCTCCGTCCTCCTCGACGAGAGCGACGGTAAACGTCTGGCCGTCAAAGTTGCCCCCCTCGAAGGCGACTTCGGCGTTCGCGCCGGAGCCGTCGACCTCGACTTCGGTGACCTCGACCGAGTCGGGGTTGTCCTCCGTTTCCTCGGCGCTCTCTTCACAGCTCCTGACCGCTTCCTCGCCCTGGCTGAACTGGGTTTGCTCGAGGAAAGCCTGCGTTGCCAGAGCCTCGCAATTGGCGGGATCGGTGCTGGTGGTCGAGGTTTCGATCACCTCGACGATCTTGTCTTCCTCGCTATCGCCGCCCCCGCCGCACGCAACAAGGCCGAGCGCAAGGGCGAGCAGGGCTAGTGGCAACAGCAGCTGGAGCTTCTTCAAGTTTCCCTTTCGGACGTACGGACGAGAGGGCCGCAAGCTACATCAGCCGCCGGCCGACGAGCGGCCGGTGCGAGGCTCGATCTTCGCCGTCTCAGCGCTTGGCCCATTGCCGCCATCCAACTGCGCCAGCCGCTTCTCAACGTCGGCGATCCTCTCCGAGAGCGCCTTGATCGCGTCGGCGATCGGGTCCGGCAGGTGAATCCAGTCGGCGTCCGGGCCTTCGACCCGCTGGCCCTCGAGCCGGACCGGGTGGCCGGGGTTGCCGACCACGGTGGCGCCCGGCGGGACGTCCTCGACGACAACCGTGTTGGCGCCGATCTTCGCCCCGTCGCCGACGGCGATCGGCCCCAGCAGCTTCGCCCCCGAGCCGACGGTGACGTTGTCGCCGAGGGTTGGATGGCGCTTGCCGGGCTGGAACCCGGTCCCGCCCAGCGTCACCCCCTGGTAGAGGGTGACGCGGTCGCCAATCGCCGCGGTCTCGCCGATCACCACTCCGGAGCCGTGATCGATGAAGAACGAGTTGCCGATCACGGCCGCCGGGTGGATCTCGATCCCGGTCACCGAGCGGGTCAGGTAGGCGATCGCCCGCGGCAGCAGCGGCACGCCGGCTTCGAGCAGGGCGTGGGCGGCGCGGTGGGCGAGCAGCGCCTGCACCCCGGCCCAGCTGGTGAGGATCTCGAAGCTGGAGACGCCCTGGGCCGCGGGGTCGCGCTCGCGCGCCGCCTTGACGTCGGCGCGGAACTCCTTGACGACCCTCTTCCAGCGGCTCATGGTGAGAAGAAGGGTAAGGACATGTAGCGCTCGCCCGAGTCGCAGACGATCGTCACGACCCTCTTCCCCGCCATCTCCGGCCGCGCCGCGACCTCGAGCGCCGCCCAGATGTTGGCGCCGGCGGAGATCCCCGCCAAGACCCCCTCCTCCTTGGCGACGCGGCGGGCGGTCTCCAGCGCGTCCTCATCGCCGACGGAGACGATCTCATCGATCACCTCGCGGTCGAGGATCTCCGGCACGAAGCCGGCGCCGATGCCCTGGATTTTGTGCGGCCCGGGGGCGCCGCCGGAGAGGACCGGCGAGCTGGCCGGCTCGACCGCCACCACCAGCGCCTCCGGCGCCCGTTCCTTCAGCATCTGCCCGACGCCGGTGATCGTGCCGCCGGTGCCAACGCCGGTGACAAAGGCGCCGATCTCGCCCTCGGTTTGGCTCCAGATCTCCTCCGCCGTGGTGCGGCGGTGGATCTCAGGGTTGGCTGGGTTGGAGAACTGCATCGGCATGAATCCCTTGCGCTGCTCGCGGATCTCCTCGGCCAGCGCCACCGCCTCGTTCATCCCGCCCAGCGACGGCGTCTCGCGGACCTCGGCGCCGTAGGCCCGCAGCAGCTTGCCGCGCTCCCTGCTCATTCCCTCCGGAAGAGTCAGGATCAGCTCGTAACCGCGGGCCGCGCAGACCATCGCCAAGGCGATCCCGGTGTTGCCGCTGGTCGGCTCGACCACCACCCCCCTCCCCGGCTCGATCAGCCCCTCCTCTTCGGCAGCGTCGATCATCGCCACGCCGATCCGGTCCTTGACCGAGCCGCCGGGGTTGAAGTACTCCAGCTTGGCGCAGACCTGTCCGCCCTCCGCCATCCGGTCGAACACAACCATCGGCGTGTTGCCGACCACGGCTGAGGCCTCAGCTCCAATGCGCATCGCGTGAGTCTAGGAGGGACGGCCGAAACCCGGTGCAAGCGCTGGGCCAATTCGTCCCAGTCCCGCTCGTCAGATTTGCCTGACCGTCTCTCTATTAAGAGAAAGTACGGGGTAGTACTTAGGTACCGCGCGGGTTTTCTCAAAACCCACAGGAGGATGGATCATGAGGATCGAAAAGACGGGTGGTGCCATTCCGGCGATCAGCATCAGCAAGACCTGCTGATCTCCGGGCAAACGCGGGCGGGCCTTAGTCCGGCCCGCCCGGCCTCAGATGAAGTACGTGTCTCGCCCCCAGAGCCCGATACGGCCGAGCCTCTTTTACGCCGCTGTTAGAGGCCGATCCGTCAGCGTGGCCGTCGCGACATGCAGTGGGCCGTTCCGGTCGTTGCCCTCTTTTGCAAGGTAGAGAGCGACTCCCTCCTGCAGGGACTCGAACAGCTCGTCCAGGGTGTCACCGGAGCCGAAGCATCCGGGCAGCTCGGGGACATCGGCCCAGTAGCTGCCGTCCTCGATATGAATCCGCGCGGTTAGCTCCATAGGTGAGGTTCCTTCATCTTAGCCCCGCCTGTCTAAGAACCGCCTGGGCCAGGCCCGTTGGATAGTCGCGTCCCTTGTGCTGGGGGAGCGTGATGGGTCGGCAGCACCATTTCTCTCCCCCTCCGCCGCGAGTTGGCGCGGCGATGGAGCGAAGCGACTAGATGAAGTACATGCCGCTGCCGGACTCTTCGGCCTCGCGGCGGGCGACTTCGGCGATCGTCGTCTGGGCGAAGACCTTGCGCAGGGCGGCGACTCCCTCGGCCCAGATGCCCCCGGCCTCGTCGGCCTCGTCGCCGACCTTGCCGTCGAGGACCTGGACCACTTCAAGCACCGTTATCTCCTCGGCCGGGCGCGAGAGCGTGTAGCCGCCGCGCATCCCCCGGTGGCTGGTCAGGAGGCCGTTGCGGCGCAGGGTCGAGAAGAGCTGCTCGAGGAACTGCTCGGGGATGTCGCGGCGCTCGGCCAGCTCCTTGATCGGCACCGGACGCTCTCCCGCACGGGCCAACTCAGCCATAGCGACTACGGCATACCTCGACTTTGAGGTAATTGAGATCACCGGGACTTTCTACCGCACCCCTCGGCTGGGTAGGATCGGCTCGCGGAGACACCGGAGCCCCATCGGTGCCCGCCAAAGCGAAACGACCCGATGGATCCTGCCCTGAGCGAGCCCCCACACTGCCTGGTGATCGACGGTCACCCTCTCGTCCGGCTCGGGATCCGGGAGACCCTCGAGGGCCCCTTCGTCGTCCACGAGGCCCCAACCCGCGAAGAGGCGCTCGACCTGGTCCGCGACATCGGCGACTTCGACGTCGCGATCGTCGACATGCGCTGGCACGGCAACGGCCACGGCAACTCGATCAGCGGCCAGGAGACGATCCGGGCTCTGCGCCGGACCACCCCTGGGCTCGGGATCGTCGCCCACGGCGACCTGCCGGAGCGCCACCTGGCCAATGCCGCCATCCAGGCGGGCGCCTCGGCCTACGTCGCCCGCACCGCCGGCCCGGCCGAGCTGAAGCGAGCGGTCGAAGCCGCCGCCGAGCAGGAGAGCTTCGTCGACCCGGCTGTGCCGCCGAAAGGGAGCCGCGGCAAGCTGACCCGGCGCCAGCGCCAGATCCTGCAGCTGCTCGCCAACGGCGAGCCGACCACGGTCGCGGCGCGGGAACTCGACCTCGGCGAAGAGACGGTGAAGACCCACATGAAGAACGCCCTTGCCCGGCTCGGCGCCAGGAACCGGACCCACGCGGTGGCGATCGCCGTCCGCGAGCGCCTGATCGACTAATCGCCTACCAGGCGATGTCGTCGGCAGTCGTCTGCGACGAAATAGTCCGCGACGTGCTGTTCACGACCTGAGCGGACGTGACCTTTGCAGCGGAGACGTCGGAGTTGTGACCCGACCAGGACGGCCGGCGCACCTTGACCAGCGAGTGGCGGCGCCAATCGTGGGAGACGGGCTGGCGGGACTCGGCCGTCGCCGGAGGCACTAGATCCAGCCCCTGTCGCGGGCCAGAAGGACGGCTTGGGCCCGATCGACGGCGCCGATCTTGCCGTAGACGTTGTGCAGGTGGGTGCGGATGGTCGAGACCGAGAGGTGCATCTCGCTCGCGATCTGCTTGTAGACCATGCCCTCGGAGAGGTGGCGGAGGACGTCGAGCTCGCGGGCGGAGAGCGGGCAGGGCTCGCTGATCCGGGTCGCATCCTGGGTCGGCAGGGGCAGCTCGTAGAGCAGGTCGCGCAACGACTCGGAGGTGAGACCGCAGCGCTCGGCGCTGTTCCGTAGGCGCTCGGGCGAGATCGCCTCGCCCTGGCAGTAGTGGGCGACCATGTCGGCGGTCGCAACCATCGCCGCCAGGCCGTCGGCGTCCTCGGCGTGGTGGCGCTCGATCGCAACCGCTATCCGTGAGGGCAGGTTCCAGCGGCGAGCGAGGACGCCACCGACCAGGGCGTGGTCGATGCCGAGCTGCTCGCGTTCCTCCCGCAGGCGCTGCTCGGGGGTGCGGGAGATCGCGTCGAAGTAGACCTTGTAGCCGGGGTGCAGGCGCGAGATCACGAGCCGGCCGACGTCGTGCAGCAGCGCCGCCACAGCGAGCTCGTCGCGTTCGGCCCAGCCGACGATGCGACCGATGTGGTCGGCGGCCCGCTGGGTGGCGAGGGCGTGGACGCGGAAGCGCTCCGGCTTCAGCTCCCAGCCGCCGTTGGACTCGAAGAAGTCGAAGCTGGGAGCAGTGCCAGCCAGGGCGAGCACGCCGGCAGGCCCCAGCGCCTCGAGTGCGGCGGGAACGCCGGCGACGCCACCGGCGACGATGCCGCTGCGGTTGGCGTGGCGCAGGACGGAGATCGCCAGCGAGACATCGCTCTCGACCGCCTCGACGATCTCGCCCACGCGGGCGTTTTCGGCGGTGGCGGCGGCGATCACCCGCTCGCGAGACTCGAGCAGGACAGGGAAGCGCTCGACCGCCTCGAAGGCCTCGGCGAGGCGGCTGCCGGGCGCGGCAGCGTTCCTCGATGCCGCTTTCGTGTCCCCTTGCAGGGACGCCTCGCGGTTGCTCTGCGCAGTCGTAACGCTCATTGGCACAACTAATCGGCAGCAATCGCGCTGGGGTTTAGCGCAGGGTCCCTTCCCAACCGTAAAAAGCTGCTTTTTTGCAGCGCTAAGCGGAGCCGAGGCGGGTGGCGGCGACCCGGATGCGCTCCAGCGAGCGGTCCTTGCCCAGCACGGCGAGGGACTCGAAGATTCCGGGGGAGACGGAAGTGCCGGTGATCGCAACCCGGATCGGCTGGTAGAGCTTGCCCGGCTTGAGGTCGAAGCGGTCGAGGAGCGGCGCAAGCGCCGCCTCGATCGGCTGCGGCTCGAACGGCTCGACATCCTGGAGAGCGTCGGCGGCTGCGGCCAGCAACTCGCCCGAGCCCTCCTTCATCACCTTCATCCAAGCCTTTTCGTCGTCGACGGGAGGCTCGAAGAGGAAGCGGATCAGCGGCCAGACCTCATCCAAGGTCTGGGCTTTCTCCTGGGCGATCTCGCAGGCCGCCCGCAGGCGCTCGTCGGCCTCACGGCCGCAGTGGCGCGCGACCGCTGCCGTGTACTTGTCAAGCGGCATCTCGCGCATGAAGCGGCCGTTCAGCCAGCGCAGCTTCTTCTCGTCGAAGATCGCCGCCGATTTGCCGACGTCGGCGACCCGGAAGCGCCTGACCAGCTCCTCGGTCGACATCAGGGTCGTGTCGTCGTCGGTCCCCCAGCCGAGCAGGGCGAGGTAGTTGCGTACCGCGGCCGGCAGGTAGCCGGCGTCGCGCAGCTCCTGCACGGAGGCGGCGCCATGGCGCTTGGAGAGCTTCTTGCCGTCTGGGCCGTGCAGCAGCGGCAGGTGGGTGTAGCGCGGCGGCTCGTGACCGAGCGCCTCGAGCACGAGCAGCTGCTTCGGCGTGTTGGAGAGGTGGTCGTCCCCCCGCACCACCTCGGTGACTCCCATTTCCGCGTCGTCGACCGCGACGGCGAAGTTGTAGAGGACCGAACCGTCGCCGCGGGCGATGACGAAGTCGTCGTAGCTGGCGTTGGGGAAGGCGACCGGGCCGCGGATCAGGTCGTGGACGACGGTCTCCCCTGCGTCCGGGACGCGAAGTCGGATCGCGGCGGTCGGGTCGTCAATCGGGGTGCCGCGGTAGCCGCGGCCGGCGCCGTGCTCAGCCTTCCAGGCCTCGACCTCCTTCCCGGTGGCGTGATCTCGGTAGGCGTGGCCGGACTCCAGCAGCCGCTGCAGAGCAGCCTCGTGCTCGGGCGCCCGCTCGGCCTGGGAGACCGGGCCGATGTCCCAGTCCAGCTCCAGCCAGCGCATCGCGTCGAGGATCTGCTCGACGTTCTCGGCAGTCGAGCGCTCGCGGTCGGTGTCCTCGATCCGCAGCACCAGCTCCCCCCTGTCGTGGCGGGCCGCGAGCCAGTTGTAGAGTGCCGTCCTCGCTCCGCCGATGTGCAGCGCACCGGTCGGCGAGGGGGCAAACCTGAGACGGGAGTTATCGCTTGGCATGTTGATCGGAGCGCACGTATCCACCGGAGGCGGACTCGCCAACGCAGTCCAGCGCGGCAAGGAACGCGGCTGCGAATCTATCCAGATCTTCCACCAGAGCCCGCGGATGTGGCGGCCGACCAACCATGGCCCCGACGATTTCGCCGCCTTCCGCGAGGCGATGGACGCCTCCCCGGTCGAAGCGGTGATCATCCACGCGGTCTACCTGATCAACTGCGCGACCAAAGACAAAGAGCTGCGAAAGAAGTCGCTGACCTCGCTGACCCACGCGCTGCGGGTCGGCGACGGGATCGGAGCCAGAGGGGTCGTCCTCCACCCCGGCTCGCAGAAAACCGACCCACTTAAACCGTCGCTGAAACGGGCTTCGAAAGTGATTGCCGCAGCCCTGAAGGAAACGGACTCCTGCCCACTGCTGATCGAGCAGACGGCGGGCCACAAAGGCCTCCTGGCCCGCGATTTCGACCAGACCGCGGAGCTGATCGAGCTGGCCGGAAGCGGCTCCCGCCTCGGCCTCTGCCTCGACTCCTGCCACCTCTTCGTCCAGGGCTACGACATCACCGATGAGGTCCACCTCGGCGCCGTCCTCGACGAAGCCGACGCCAAGGTCGGGATCGAGCGCCTCGGCGCCGTCCACGTCAACGACTCGGCCGTCCCCCTCGGCGCCTGCCTCGACCGCCACGCCAACATCGGCAAAGGCGAGATGGGCAAAAGAGGCCTCTCCTCCTTCCTCTCCGAGCCCCGCTTCGAGGGCCTCCCGGCGACCCTGGAGACGCCGGGTCCAGAAAAGAAAGGCTCCTCGAAAGCAGAAGTGACCCTGGCGAAACGACTGCGGCGCGAAGGCCTGAAACGCCGAGGGAAGTAGCGCTGAAGAGGGGCGTGGCGGTGGGGGTCCCTGGGAGCACCTCCGCCGAGAGGATCGTAGGCGGCTGACCGTGAGGGCTTTCGGCTCGGCTCCATGCTGAGTACCCAGGGACCCCCACCGCCACGCCCCGCAATCGAGCCCCGTTAGACGCCCAGGGTTCGGGACCTCTCCAGCTAAGGCAGCTGGACCTTCGCCGTCCCGTTGAAGCGGATCGCGGAGGGGGCGGGACACCCCTGCTCGGTACTCAGCATGGAGCCGAGCCGGGGGCCCTTCACGGTCAGCTGCTGGCGATTCTCTCGGCGGAGGTGCTCCGAGCAGGGGTGTCCCGCCCCCTCCCGACAACCAGCCTCAGAGCAGGCGACAAGGACCGGCACCGGGCCGGTCCTTGCTCTCCCGCCGTAAGTCTCTATTTGATGTGGAAGCCGGAGATCGCGCGCGCGATTACGAGCTGCTGGATCTCTGAGGTTCCCTCGAAGATCGTGTAGATCTTCGAATCGCGGTGCATCCGCTCGACCGGGAACTCGCGGGTGTAGCCGTTGCCGCCGAGGATCTGAATTGCCCGCTCGGTCACCCAGACGGCGACCTCGCCGGCCTTGAGCTTCGACATCGAACCCTCGGCGTTTTCGAATTTGTGGCCGTTGCGGCCCATCCAGGCGGCGCGCCAGACGAGCAGGCGGGCGGCGTCGATCTCGAGCTTCATGTTGGCCAGGTCGAAGGCGATCGACTGGTTCTCGACGATCTTGCGGCCGAACTGTTCCCGCTCTTTGGCGTAGTCGAGGGCGTACTCGTAAGCGGCACGGGCGATGCCGAGCGCCTGGGCGCCGACCGTCGGCCGGCTGGCCTCAAAAGTCTGCATTGCCGCCTGTGATTTGGCCTTTTTGCCCTCGCGAACGCGCGCGAGTCGTTCGTCGAGCTTCTCTTTGCCACCCAGCAGGCAGGAGCCGGGGACGCGGCAGTCGTCGAGGTGGACGTCGGCGGTGTGGGAGGCGCGGAGGCCGTGCTTCTTCACCTTGGCGCCCTGCTCACAGCCCTTGGTGTTCGGCGGGATGATGAAGGCGGCGTGACCGCGCGAGCCGAGCTCACGGTCGACCGAGGCGATGATCACGTGGACGTTGGCAATGCCGCCGTTGGTCGCCCAGGCCTTCTGGCCGTTGATGACCCACTCGTCGGTGGCCTCGTCGTACTTGGCGGAGGTGCGGATGCCGGATACGTCGGACCCAGCGTCGGGCTCCGAGGCGCAGAAGGCGCCGAGCTTGACGTCGTCCGCGGTGCCGTAGCACTGCGGGATCCACTCGCCCATCTGCTCCGGAGTTCCCTGGCCGAAGATTGCGGCGACGGCGAGGGTCGTGCCCATGATCGCCATGCCGATGCCGGCGTCGCCCCAGAACAGCTCCTCGTTGGCGATCGGCAGCGTCAGGCCGGTCTCGTCGGCCCAGAACTGGCCGACCGCTTCGAAGCTGTAGAGGCCGATCTTGGCGGCCTCTTCGATTACCGGCCACGGCGTCTCCTCGCGCTCGTCCCACTCCTCGGCGGCCGGGCGCACGACGTTCTCGGCGAACCCATGCACCCACTCGCGGATGTCCTTCTGATCCTGGTTTAGCTCGAGCGTGAACTTCGGTTCGCCCTGAGCCTCGGCAGTGGAGTTGGCCTCGTCGAGCAGCGCTTGGGCGTCGACGTCGGCGACGGAGGAATCAGCCATGGCGGCGAAGTCTACACCGAATGGTGTCGGATCAAATGTCGCGCAGATCGAACGCCCGCAGCCCCTCGCCGCCCGCGTCGGTGCAGTCGAAGAAGCGCCGGTTGACGCAGCCGTAGGACTCGCCGGAGCCCTCGTAGGCGCGCTCGACCGAGAACGGGCAGTGGGGCAGCGGCTCGCCGGTCATCTTCACGCCGCCGAAGCCGCCGGGCTCGAGCACAGCGGAGAGCTCCACCTCGGCCGCGTAGACCTCCTGCATACAGCCCACGTACTGATCGCCGGTGAGGCGGTCGACGTAGCTGTAGAGGTAGCGGCAACCGAGCTCGACGCAGCCTCGCGGCTCGACCATCTTGTCGCAGAAGGAACGGCACTGGCGGCACTCGCCGACCTGGGTGCGCGTAGCGGTCATTCGAGAAGCTTAGGGATGCCAGTCCGCGGAACCAAGCGGTTCGGCGGTCTCAAGCAGCCAGCGCGTCGGGACCGAGCAACTGGTGCAGCTCGTAGCGCAGGTGGGGCGAGACCTGGACCCGGTAGCCCTCGCCGATCTTCAGCTTCTTCGGACCCTCGGCGGTCTGCATCACGAGGTGGACATCGGCCTCCCCTTTGTGGTCCTCGAAGAGGGACTTGAGCTCTTCCATCAGGCCGGGCTTGCGGAGCCTGCCGACGTCGACCGAGACCTCGAACGGCCCGCTCGGCAGCGCCGTCACTTTCTTGGGCGCCGCCGCGATCTCCGCCGCGCCGGGTTCGAAGCGCTGCGCCTCCTGGACGACGAGCTTGGTCTCGCCGCGGTCCTTGTGGTCGAGGCGGCCGCGGACGAGGACGATCGCGTCGGGCTGGATGATCTCGGCGCTCTCGGCCTGGTCGGCCTTGAAGACGAGCATCTCGACCTGACCCTCGACGTCGTCGAGGGTGGCGAACATCATTTGGCTGCCGCTCTTGGTGCGAATCTTTTTGCAGGCGACGACGATCCCGCCGACCGTGACCCAGGCCCCATCGGGCTTGCCGGCCAGCTGCGAGATGCCGCAGTCGACCCGCGCCCGCAGCGCCGGCCCGACTTCGGTCAGGGGATGCGAGGAGAGGTAGGTGCCGAGGGTCTCCTTCTCCATCGAGAGCATCTCGGCGCGGTCGAACTCGGCGGCCGGGACCGGCGGCCGGTGGTGAGCCTGCGACTGCGCCCCCCCTCCCCCTTCTTCTCCGAAGTCGAAAATCGAGCCCTGTCCCATCTGCGCGTCGACCTGCGCCTTCTGCCCGGCCGACTGGGCCGCGGGCAAGGTTTCCAGCATCCCTTTGCGACTGTCGCCGGTGGAGTCGAGGGCGCCGCATTTGATCAGGCATTCGATCGCCCGTTTGTTGACCGCGCGGCTGTCGACCCGCTCGCAGAAGTCCCAGATCGACTCGATCGGTTTGTCCGCATGGGCACGGAGGATCGCCTCGACCGCCTGATGGCCGACGTTCTTGACCGCGTCGAGGCCGAACCGGATCGCCTTCTCCGAGACGACGAAGCTGTGGTCGGAGGAGTTGACGTCGGGCGGCAACACGTCGATGCCCATCTCCGAGCAGCGGTTGACGAAAAACGGGACCTTGTCTTTGGTGTTCATCACCGAGGAGATCACCGCCGCCATGTACTCGGCCGGGTAGTTGGCCTTGAGATAGGCAGTGCGGTATGAGATCAGCCCGTAACAGGCGGCGTGGGACTTGTTGAAGGAGTAGTCGGCCGCCGCTTCGTTCAGCTTCCAGAGGTCCTGGGCGACCCGCGGGTCCGTTTCCGACTTGGCCAGGCCTTCCATGAATTTGTCCTTCATGGTCGCCATCAGGTCGCGCTTCTTCTTGCCGATCGCCTTACGCAGATCATCCGCCTCGGCACCCGAGAAGCCGGCCATCAGGCGGGCGATCTGCATCAGCTGCTCCTGGTAGATGACGCAGCCGTGCGTCTCCTCGGTGATCGCCTTCATCCGGGGGTCCGGGTAGCGAACCGACGAGGGGTCTTTCTTCCCCTTCGCGTACATAGGGATGTAGGCCATGGCGCCGGGGCGGTAAAGCGCGCCGAGGGCGACGATGTCGGCGAACTCGGTCGGCTTCACCTTGCGCAGGGCGTCCCGCATGCCTTCGGACTCGAACTGGAAGACGCCGGTGGAGTCGCCGCCGGCGAGCATCGCGTAGGTCTTGGCGTCGTCGATCGGGATCTGCTCCATGTCGATCCGCTCGCCCCGGGAGCGCTCGATGATGTCGATCGCGTCCTCGATCACATCGAGGTTGCGCAAACCGAGGAAGTCCATCTTCAGCAGGCCGATTTCCTCGATCGGGTTCATCGAGTACTGGGTCACGATCTTGTACTGGCGCTCGGGCTTGCCGGACCCGTTGCCGTTGGCGCTGGGCGCCGGAGCGCTCTTGTCCTCGGCCAGCTGCAAGGGCACGATCTCCTGCAGCGGCCGGTCGGCGATGACGACGGCGGCGGCATGGATCGAGTTGTTGCGGATGATCCCCTCGAGGCCCTGGGCGACGTCGATGATCTTCTTCGCGTCGCCGTCCTCGTCGTAGGTCTTGCGCAGCTCCTGGCCGCTCTTCAAGCATTCCTCGAACGAGGGGCTGCGGCCCATGATCGGCTCCGGGATCTGCTTCGCCAGCCGGTCGCCGGTGGCGTAGTCGTAGCCGAGCACGCGAGCGGCGTCGCGGGTGGCGGCGCGCGGCGCCATCTTGCCGAAGGTGATGATCTGGGCGACCGATTCGCGGCCATATTTCTCGCCCACGTAGCGGATCATCCGCTCGCGGCCGCGGACCGAGAAGTCGATGTCGATGTCCGGCATCGATTTGCGGCCCGGGTTGAGGAAGCGCTCGAACATCAATTCGTTGGCCAGCGGGTCGAGATCGGTTATCCGCAGGCTGTAGGAGACGATCGAGCCGGCGGCCGAGCCGCGGCCCGGGCCGACCGCGATCCCGTTCTCCTTGGCGTAGGTGACGAAGTCCCAGACGATCAGGAAGTAGGAGGAGAAGCCCATCTCCTCGATCACCCCGAGCTCGAACTCGAGTCGCTCGACCGCCTCGGCCGGGAGCGGATCGCCGTAGCGGGCGCGGAGGCCGTCCATCGCGATCCGGCGCAGCATCGCCTCCGGCGCCTCGCCGTTCTCGGTCGGGTACTGCGGCAGCAGCAGCTTGCCGAGCTCGATCTCGATTTCGCAGCGCTCGGCGATCTCCAGCGTGGTCGGCACCGCCTCCGGCCACTCGGCGAAGGAGTCGGCCATTTCCTCGGAGCTCTTGATGTAGAACTCGTTGGTGTCGAAACTCATCTTCGGCATCTGCAGGGTCGACTTCGTCTGCACGCAGAGCAGCGCCGCGTGGTTGTCGAAGTCCTCGCGCCGCAGGTAGTGGACGTCGGCGGTCCCGACCAGCGGCCGGCCCAGCTCGCGGGCGTAGTGGGCGATCCCCTCGTTGGCCTTGTCCTGCTCGGGGATCCCGTTCTTCTGCACCTCGAAGTAGACCTGCTCGGGACCGAAGGCCTGGATCAGGTCGTCGAGATGGGCGCGAGCGTCGTCTTTGCGCTCTTCGACAAGACGGCGGCAGAAGCGCGACTGGAGACAGCCGGTGAGGACGATCACGCCCTCGGCGTGCTGCGCCAGCAGGTCCATGTCGACGTTGGCCTTGCCGCGCGAGAAACCCTCGAGGAAGCCGGCCGAAGTGAGCTTGACGAGATTGGCGAAGCCCAGGTCGCTTTCCGCCAGCAGGGTCAGGTGGTTGCGCTCATACCGGGTCTGTTCCTTGATCGCGTGCCGGTCCTCGACCAGGTAGGCCTCGAGCCCGACGATCGGTTTGATCCCGTGCTTCTTACAGGCCTTGTAGAGGTCGACGGCACCGTTCATGACGCCGTGGTCGGTCAGTCCGAGGGCGGGCTGACCGAGCTCCGCCGCCCGCGCCGCCATCGCGTCGATCTTGCAGGCGCCGTCAAGCAGCGAGTACTCGCTGTGGGCATGGAGGTGTACGGCTGACGCGGTGCTCACGAGGTGGTTCGATCATGCCAAGCGGGGCAGATGGCACCACCCGCCTCCGTGACACTTCCGCGCTACTTCCGGGGTACTTCAGAGCTGAGTGACAATCAATGCGCTGATGACGCTCCCGCTCATGCTGACGATGCCAAGCACCAGCGTCTTCTGAAGGGAATCAAAGCGGGCGTTCACTCCGTCGAAGCGGAAATTCATTTCTTTCCGCAACTCGCGAAATTCTGCTTTCGTCTGGTCCTGAACGGCCTTGAATTCGGCTTTCGTCTCGGATCGGGTGGCTTTGAATTCGGCTTTCGTCTCGGATCTCAGGTCGCGGATCTCCCCTTTGACCTCATCGAAGCCCTTCTCGACCCTCGCGTTGAGATCGTCCAGGCGCTCATCGGTCCACGTTTCCCTTGCCATGACTGCCATGCAGGCAACCATACGAGGTGTGTTGTCATCAGTGGCGCGCAGAAAGGAAAATCTCTGGGGAATCTTGCGCGCGGGCTTCGTGACCTAGGCGCAGACCCAGGCGCTGGCGCCCGAGTCGGCCCAGATTTCGGCCGCGATCCGGTCCTGTTCGGCCTTCGGCGCTTCGTGCGGCGCGCCCTTGCCGTCGTACAGTTCCCAAGTCGAGGGGAGGATCTGGTAGGCGCCGCCGGCGCCACTCGAGGGGTTGAGGGCGCTGTAGTTGCCACCCGACTCGCACATCACGATGTAGGTCGGGATCGAGTAGGGGCCGCCGAGCCAGCGGCCGACCTCTTCTTCGGCTTCGGCTTCAGAGTCGGCGAGGCGGGCTTCCTGGATCTGGTCGACCCATTCGGAGATGTCGGATTTCAGCGTCGCCAGCGAGGCTTCGCGACTGGCGCTAAGCGACTGCAGACGGCCGGCGGCGGCCTCGGCTGCTTCGCGGACCGCGCCGATTTCCTCGCGCGCGGCTTCGAGCCGTTCGTCGTAGGCCACGGCTTCCGCCTTCAGGTCGGCGATCTCCAACACCTGTTCGTGGACCGCCGCGCGCACTTCGGCGACGCGGTCGGCGAGGGCGCTGTCGGCTTCGGAGATCGCCCGCAGGTAGTCGTTCTGGGTGACGAAATCCTCGTAGTCGCCGGCGCCGAAGACGAGGTCCGCGGTGCTCGGCGTGCCGTTCTCGTAGATCGCGACCAGCCGCTCCGCCAGCACCTGGCGGGAGCGCTGCAGGCGTGCCTTCTCGAGCGCCAATCGGTGGCGGGTCGCCTTCAGCTCGTGGGCTAGCTCCGCCGTCCGTTCCTTCGCTTCGGTCAGCAACTCGCTCAATTCCTCCTCGTGCGCCGCCGCCTCATCGGCTTCCACTTCCGCACTGGCAAGTTCGGCCGTGGTCGACTGCAGTTGGGCCGCGATGGCGCTCGCCTCGTCCCGCGCATCGGCCAGCTTCGCTTCGAGCTTGCCGGCGTCGGTCGCGCCCGCCGGGCCAACAGCGACCGCAAGCACGGCAAGCAGAGCGCAGAGCGCCGCCGCCGCGCCGATCTTCAACAGGTCCCTTCTCAGCTCGAGCGGCCGCACAGAGCGGCGAGGCTAGCGAGCCGGGGTCAAAATCCCTGCAAGTGGACGATAACCCGCAAGAAAGCTTGCGCCAGGCTTCAGCCCTCGGGCACTTCGCGGGTCGCCAGGTAGGCGGCGACCGTCGCCGCGGCGACGCCGACCCCAAGCGCAATCCGCGCCTCGCGCCGGTAGCGGCGGCGCAGGTAGCGGAAGGCGAACTTCAGCGAGACCTTGCCGAGCCGGTTGTACATCAGTCCTCCCCCCGTTCGCGGATCCTGTGCGCCATTCGCGACTGCAGCGACCATAGCTCGATGAATCCGGGTGAGGCGTCCTGGGAGAAGAGGCCGCCCGACTCGGAGAAGGTCGCCAGCTCGGCGTCGTAGACGGCGTTCGGCGAAGAGCGGGTGACGACGCGAACGCTGCCTTTGTAGAGACGCAGGCCGATCTCGCCGGTCACCTGGGCGTTGACCGCGTCCATATAGGCGTCGAGGTCAGTGCGCAGCGGCTCCCACCAGAGCCCGGCATAGACCAGGTAGCCCCACTTCCGGTCCAGCCCCGGCTTGAACTGGTTCTGGTGGATGGTGCCGACCAGGCGCTCCAGCTCCTCGTGGGCGGAGAGCAGGATCGCCGCCGCTGGCACCTCGTAGATGTCGCGGACCTTGAGGCCGACGATCCGGTCCTCGATGTGGTCGACGATCCCGGCCCCGTGGCGGCAGCCGATCTCGGCCGCCTTTTCCAGCAGCTCGACGAGGCCGAGGCGCTCGCCGTTGAGCGAGACCGGCACCCCCGCCTCGAAGCCGACGGTGACGGTCTCCGCCTCGTCGGGGGCCTCCTCGGGGCGGGTGACGAGCTGGAAGACGTCGTCCTCGGGGGCGTGGTCGAGCTCCTCGATCCAGCGGCCCTCGGAGGAGCGGCCCCAGAGGTTGTCGTCGATCGAGTAGGGAGTTACCTCGGTGCCGCCCTTGACCGGGATCCCGTGCTCACGCGCGTAGGCGATCTCCTCCTCGCGCCCCATCGCCCAGGAGCGGACCGGGGCGATCGTCTTCAGCTCCGGCCCCAGAGTCGCCACCGTGGCCTCGATCCGCACCTGGTCGTTGCCCTTGCCGGTGCAGCCGTGGGCGATCGTGTCGCAGTTGGTCTGCCGGGCGTACTCGACCGCGAGCTGGGCGATCAGCGGCCGGCCGAGCGCGGTGAAGAGCGGGTAGCCGTTGCCGTAGACGGCGTTGGCCTTGATTGCCGGGGCGATGAACTCGGCCGCGAAGCGCTCGCGGGCGTCGACCACGTGGCACTCGGTAGCGCCGAGCTGCAGTGCCTTGGCCTCGATCACGCCGTAGTCCTCGCCGGGCTGGCCGAGGTTGACGGTGAGGCAGACGACTTCGGCCTCGTAGTGGTCCTGGATCCACTTCAGCATCACGCTGGTGTCGAGCCCGCCCGAGTAGAGCAGGAGGACGCGGTGGACCTCGGCGGGATCCGCCTCGTAGCTGGCGTTGGGCTGGGGTGGCTGGCTCACGGCGCGGAAGTCTCGCACGCGCGTGACCGGAAGGGCGTCAGGGGGCTTCGATCCCGCCGCTGCCGCCTTCTTCGGCCGGCGGGGTCACTTCTTCTTCAGGTTCTTCTTCCGGCGCTTCTTCGTCTTCTTCGACCGTCGGCTCCTCTTCGGTCGTCGTCGATTCGGTGGTGGTCGTGGTGGAGCTGTCGGTGGTGGTCGTCGACGGCGTGGTCGCGGTCGTTTCCAGGCTGGAGGTGGTGGTTTCGCCTCCGCTGTCGTCGTTGTTGGCGATCACGATCACCGCAATCAACAGCCCGACGATCACCGCGATCAGGCCGGCGACCAGCAGGCGCATGTTGCCGTGCGGGCGGCCTCCGTGCGGCCCCTGGCCTCCCGGCCCGCGGTCTTCGGGCCCCATCAGGCGAGTCGGATCCTCGTGCATTCGCTAACCCTCCTCCGGTCCCAGGATCGCGTCGAGAATCGCGTCGGCGTCCTCGATCTCGAAACCGTTTCGCAGCCGGTGCGCGATCTCCTCCCGGCTGCTGCCGGAGATCGCCATCTGGGTCGCCAGCAGGCGGGCGCCGGCGGCGTCCGAGCGCCTGCCTCCGGCCTCGCCCGCCGGGGACCCCTCGAAGCCCACAGCCCGCAGCCGCGGCGGGGCGGGCCGCTCAGGCTCGATCTCCTCCAAATCCTCGCCCAGGCCGTCGGGCGCTTCCAGCTCTGGCTCCGGCTCGACAGGCTGGTCTTCGCCGTAGATGCGGCCCCTCGCCTCTTCCAGGGTCGCCTGCAGGCTCTCGGCCTCCCGGCGCAGCGAGAGCGCCTGGCCCAGCAAGGTCTCGATCAGATCGGAGAGCTCGGTCGCGCGGCTCTCGGCCAAGCGGTCGGCTTCGGCCTGGGCCTGGGCCAGGTAACGCCGCGCCTGGGATTCGGCGTCGTCGATGACGCTTTCGGCGGCGCGCTCGGCTGCCTCGACTATCGCCTCCAGCCGCTCAGCCGTGGTCGCGCGCAGGGCGCGCTGCTGTCGGTTGAAGTCCTTCGGGCTGCCGGCAGGGCTCATCAGCCCTGGAAGCCTAGAAGCGATTCACCGATCAGTCCAACCGCGTTGTCGACATGGTCGGAATCGATCACCAGCGGCGGCAGCAGGCGCAGAGTGTCGGGGCGGGGGACGTTGACGACAAGGCCGCGCTCGAGCAGGTCGGCGCCGACCGCGGCGGCGTCGATCCCCTCCTCCAGGCCGACTCCGATCATCAGGCCGCGCCCGCGGGCCTCGCGCACGCCCTCGATCGCGGCCAGTTGCTCGCGCAGATAGGCGCCAAGCTCACGCACGTGGCGCAGCAGAACCGGGTCGTCGACGATGTCGAGGACGGCAAGCGCAGCGGCAGTGGCGACGGGACCGCCGGCAAAGGTCGAGCCGTGGTCACCAGGCTCCAGGACGTCGGCAGCGGCCGGGGCAGTTATGCAGGCGCCGATCGGGAAGCCGCCGCCGAGCGCCTTGGCGCTGGTGACCACGTCCGGGCGGACCGGCGTCTGCTCGTAGGCCCAGAGCGAGCCGGTGCGGCCGATCCCGGTCTGAATCTCGTCGAAGATCAGCAGGGCGCCGGCCGCGTCGCAGGCCTCACGTCCCGCCAGCAACACCTCATCGGCGATCGGGAAGACGCCGGCCTCGCCCTGAATCGGCTCGACCAGGACCGCGGCGGTGTTTGGACCGACTGCCTCGCGCATCGCCGCCGGGTCGTCCCGGGGAACCGAGCGGAAGCCGGGCAACATCGGCCCCAGCGCCTCGTTCGCCGCCAGGCCGGGGGTGGCCGAGAGCGCGCCGTAGCTGCGGCCGTGGAAGTCGCTCTCGAAGCTGACGATCTCCGGCGCCGAAACACCGCGCCCGTGGGCGTGCTTGCGGGCGATCTTGATCGCGCACTCGTTCGCCTCGGTGCCGGAGTTGGCGAAGAAGACACGGCCGCCGAGGCTCGACTCCGCCAGCCGCTCGGCCAGACGCGCCATCGGCTCGGTGTAGAAGAGGTTGGAGACGTGGATCAGGCGATGGGACTGCTCGTGCACCGCCTTGACCACGTCGGGATGACAGTGGCCGACCGAGCAGACCGAGATCCCGGTGAGAAAGTCGAGGTAGCGCTTGCCGTCGGCGTCCCAGAGCAACGCCCCCTCGCCGCGGACGAAGTCGACCGGCGCCCGCTTGTAGGTGCGCATCAGGTAGCGCTCCTCGAGCGTCCGGGTCTGCTCGAGGCCGATGCCGTCGGCTACGTCCATCAGGGCGTGACCATGGTGCCGATGCCGGCGTCGGTGAAGAGCTCCAGCAGGAGGCTGTGTGGAACCCGGCCGTCGATGATGTGGGCGGACTGGGCGCCGCCGCGGATCGCGTCGGTACAGGCCTGCAGCTTCGGCCGCATCCCCCCCTCCAGGCCGGCCAGCTGGGCGTCGACCTCGCCGACCGTCGCCCGCGAGATCAGCGAGCCCTCGTCATCGGGATCAGCCAGCCAGCCCTCTACGTCGGTGAGAAAAATCGCCTTGTGAGCGCCGAGGGCGGCGGCGACCTTGCCCGCCGCCTCGTCGGCGTTGACGTTGTAGGACTGGCCATCGCGATCGGAGGCCGAAGAGGCGATCACCGGGATGTAATCGGCGGCGATGTGCTTGAGGACGTCGACCTCGACTCGCTCGATCGTGCCGACGAATCCGACCTGCTCGGCATTGGCCACAGGCGAGACCTGGAACAGGGTCCCGTCCTCGCCGGAGAGGCCAACCGCGGCCTGCCCGTGGCGGTTCAGCCGCTGGACGATTTCCGAGTTGAGCTTGCCGACCAGGACCATCTTCGCCACCTCGACGGTCTCGGCGTCGGAGACGCGCAGGCCCTCGTGGAAGCGCACCTCGAGACCGAGCCGATCCATGTAGCGGGTGATCTCGGGGCCGCCGCCGTGGACGATCACCGGGTTCAGCCCGACGTACTTGAGGAGGACGACGTCGGTGGCGAACGCTTCCCGCAGGTCCTCGTCGAGCATCGCCGCGCCGCCGTACTTGATCACCACGGTGCGACCGTGGAACTCGCGGATGTACGGAAGCGCCTCGAGCAGGGTGGCAACGCTGCCGCTGTCGTAGCGCGCGCTCACGTCGTGTACTCCGCGTTGATCTTTATGTACTCGTAGCCGAGGTCCGAGAACCAGACGTGGGCGGCGTGCTCACCGCGGCCGAGGCGGATGCCGATCTCGGCCTCCTCCACATCGGCGCCAAGCTCGGCGGCATCGATCGACTCGGCGCCGAGCTCGTTCAGCTCCTCGCCGGCGAGGGCGGCGCCGGCGGCCTGGGCGATCCGGCCCCAGTTGGGGTCGCGACCGAAGAGCGCCGTCTTCACCAGCGGCGAGTTGGCGATCGCGCGGGCGACGCGCTCGGCCTCTGGTTGCGTGGCGGCCCCGGTCACCTCGATCCGGGCGGTGCGGGCGGCGCCCTCGCCGTCGCGGACGATCTCGATCGCCAACTGCATCAAGACCGCCTCCAGCAAGCCATCGGGCAACAGCTGCCCAGAAGCGCTGGAAGCCTGCAGCAGGACAGTGTCGTTGGTGCTCATCTGACCGTCGACGGTGATCCGGTTGAAGGAGGCGTCAACGGCGCGGCGCAGGCGGGCGTCGGCATCCTCGACGACGGCGTCGGTCTGGACGAAGCAGAGCATCGTCGCCATGTTCGGCTCGATCATCCCCGCACCCTTTGCCTGGGCGGAAAGCGTCACGCCGCCGGCGCGCAGGGTGCAGCGCTTCGGCCAGCGGTCGGTGGTGAGGATCGCGTCGGAGAAGGCGGTGCCGCCGTCGGCGGCGAGGGACGAAACGGCGGAGTCGATGCCCTCCAGCACCGCGTCCACCGGCAGCGGCACGCCGATCGTGCCGGTCTCGGCCACCGCGACCTGACTCGGTTCGAGGCCTAGCGCGGCCGCCGCCCGCCCGCACATCGCCCGGGCGTCGGCCAGCCCCTGCTCGCCGGTCTCGGCGTTGGCGTTGCCGGAGTTGACGACCGCGGCGCGCACGTCGCCACCATCCACCTCGTCCCGGCAGACGCGGATCGGTGCCGCCGCCGAAGCGTTGCGGGTGAGGACCATCCCCGAGCTGACCTGCTCGACATCGCAGACGATCAGGCCGACGTCGGTGCGGCCGCCCCCCTTCAGCCCGCAGTGGGCGCCGCCGGCGCGGAAGCCGGGCGCGAGCTGAGCGGCGTCGAGCTCCTCGACGCCGCCGGGGGCGTCGACCCATCTCGATCTGAAGAATCCGTCGCTCACAGCAGCCCCGCCGTCTCGTCCAGCCCCAGCATCAGGTTGAGGTTCTGCACTCCCTGGCTGGAGGCGCCCTTCCAGATGTTGTCGATCGCCGAGAAGGCCATCACCCGGCCGCGCTCCTCGACAGTGACGTAGACATGGCACTCGTTCGTGTCCCGGACGGCGCGCAGGTTGGGTGGGCCCTCGAGGACGTGGACGAAGGGCTCGTCGGCATAGCGCCGCTCGTAGAGCTCGGTGATCGCCTCCTTCGAAGTCTGCTCGCCGAGGGTCGCGAAGCAGGTCGCCAGCTCTCCCTGGTCAAGCGGCAGCAGGTGCGGGACGAAGGTGACCGGCGCCGGGCTGCCGAGCGCCGCCAGCTCCTGCTCGATCTCGGGCCGGTGCCGGTGCCCCTCGGTCTTGTAGGGAAAGGCGTTCTCGGTCATCGCCGAGAAGTGGACGAGGTCGTCGCTACTGCGCCCGTAGCCGGAGGTGCCCTGCATCGCGGAGATGAAGACCTCGCTGAGGAGGCCCTGTTCGGCGAGCGGTGCCAAAGCCAGGACGCTGGCGGTCGGGTAGCAACCGGGCGTCGCCACTAGCTTCGCCTCCCGCAGCTCGTCGCGGTAGATCTCGCTGAGGCCGTAGACGCCGGTGCCGAACAGGTCGGGGGCGCCATGGTCGCCGTACCAGCGCCGGTAGGTCTCCATCTCGCGCAGCCTGAAGTCAGCGGAGAGGTCGACGACGAGGATGCCCTTATCGCGCAGGGCGGCGACGGTCGGCGCGGCGGCACCATGCGGGTAGGCGACGATCGCCGCATCGAGCTCGGGCAGGTTCTCGAGGTCGAGCTCAGTCAGCTCGATCGCCGCCCGGTAGCGCGGGTAAAGATCGGTCAGCCGCTTGCCTGCGTCGCCGCGAGAGGTGGCGGCGACCAGCTCCAGGCTCGGGTGGTCCCAGACGATCTGCGCCGCGAGCGCTCCGGTGAAGCCGGAGGCGCCGGCGACCAGCACGCGCTTACTCACGGAGGCTGCCTCCGATCTCGCTCAGCTTGGCCTTGATCGCCTCGCGCAGGCCGGCGACCTCCTCGTCGGTGAGGGTGCGGTCGGGGGCGCGGAACTCGAGGTTCAGCGCCAGACTCTTGCGGTTGGCGCCGACCTGCTCGCCCTCGTAGAGGTCGAAGACCTCGGCCGCGTGCAGCAGCTCTCCGCCCCCGGCGAGGACCGCGGCGCGGACCTCGCTCGCCGGCGTCTCGGCGGGCACGACGACGGCCAGGTCCTGATATGCGGCGGGGAAGGTGGTGACGTCCTCGTAGGCCTCCTCGCCGAGGGTGGCGGCCGCGATCAGCGGCGCCGCGTCCAGTTCGAAGCTAACCGCCGCGTCGAGGTCCCAGGTCCGGCAAACCAGCGGGTGCACCTCCCCCAGCCAGCCGGCGGCGGTGCCGGCGATCGATACCGCGGCGGAGCGACCCGGATGGAGGAACGGCTGCTCGGCGGGCGCGAACCCGAGCTCGACCCCGAGCTGGGCCGCCAGCGCCTCGAGCACCCCTTTGACCGCGAAGAAGTCGGCCACCTCGCCGCCACCTCGCCAGGAGCGGGGCGCCAGCGGCCCGACCGCGATCCCGGCGAACCGGTGCGGCTCGGAGAACGGCGCCGGCTGATCGCCCGCGAACCGCCCGGCCAGCGGATCGATCGATCCCGCCTCCTCCTCCCCCGCGAGATAGACGCGGGTGGATTCGAAGAGCGCGAGGCTGCCGGCGCCGCGGGCGACGTTGCCGGCGGCGATGTCGAGCAGGGACCCGAGCAGGGTCGTCCGCATCGCCGAGAGCTCCTCGGAGAGCGGGTTGGCGAGCAGGACAGGTCTGGCCCGCTGGTCATCGGCGGGAATTCGCAGCCGCTCCGCCTCGCCGGGGTCGGTAAAGCTCCAGCCGACCGCTTGGTCGAAGCCGAGGTCGCGCAGCACATCCTCTGCCCGCCGCCGCAGGCGCTGCTCGCGGCTGAGGCCGCCGATCGCGCCGCCGGTCGCGGGCAGGGTCGTCGGCAGGTGCTCGTCGATGCCGTGCACCCGCGCCACCTCCTCGATCAGGTCGACCTCGCGGGTAACGTCGTAGTGGCGATCGGGCGGGACGACTACCTCGAGGTCTTCACCGGCCGGCTCTGCCTCGAAGCCGAGCCGCTGCAGGTAGGTCCGCTGCTCGTCCTGGGAGATCTCCATCCCCAGCAGGCCGGTGACCCGTGACGCCCGCAGCGTCAACCGCCGCGGCGCGGGGATCTCGGCGGCGACGTCGATCGTGCCCGGCACCAGCTTGGCGCCGCAGAGCTCGACCAGCAGCCGCGAGGCGATCCGCTGCGCCCGCATCGTCAACTCCGGATGCAGCTGCTTCTCGAACCGCGAGGAGGCCTCCGAGCGCAGTCCCAGCAGCCGCGAGCTGCGGAGGATGTTGGTCCCGTTCCAGTTGGCGACCTCGAGCAGGACGCGGGTCGTCGTCTCCGAGACCTCGGAGGTCTGGCCGCCCATGATCCCGGCGATCCCCGAGGGCCCGTTGCGGTCGCAGACGAGCACGGTCTCGGCGTCGAAAGTCCGCTCGGCGCCGTCGAGGGTGGTCATCTTCTCCCCCTCGGCCGCGGTGCGGACGACCAGCTCACCGTCGGGGACCTCGTCGAGGTCGAACGCATGCAAGGGCTGCGCGGTCAGCAGCATCACGTAGTTAGTGATGTCGACCACGTTGTTGATCGGCCGCTGCCCAGCCGCCGCCAGCCGCGACTGCAACCACAACGGCGAGGGCCCAACCGTGACGTCGGTGAAGACGCGTGCGGTGAAGCGCGGACAGAGCTCGGGCACGGCGACGGCTACCGAGGCGTAGTCGGTGGCCTCCCCCGCCCCCTCTGCCAGCGCGTCCTCGGCCCAGGGGTTGGCGGCCAGCTCGGCGCCGGTGATCGCGTGCACCTCGCGCGCGACCCCGTGGACGCCGAAGCAATCGCTGCGGTTCGGGGTGACCTCGATCTCCAGCACCGGCTCTCCCAGCGGCAGCACCTCGGACAGCGGCGTGCCGGGCGCCGGACCGTCGTCGAGGATGATGATCCCGTCCGCCTCCTCGGCGAGTTCGAGCTCGGCGGCCGAGAGGATCATCCCTTCGGAGGGAACTCCCCGGAGCTTGGCTTTGCGGATCTTCATCCCGCCGGGCATCGTCGCCCCAGGTAGGACGACGGCGACGGTCTGGCCGGCGTCGACGTTGGGGGCACCGCAGACGATCGTCCGCTCGCCTTCGCCGGTGTCGACTTTGCAGACGCTGAGCCGGTCGGCGTTCGGGTGCTGCTCGCGCTCGAGCACCTTGCCGATAACGAAGCCCTCGCTCGACGGCGGCCCGATCGTGTCCAGCCGCTCGACCTCGGTCCCGGTCATCACCAGCCGGTCGGCCAGCGCCGCCGATTCCATGCCGGGGTCGCAGTACTCGCTCATCCAGCTGTAAGGCACCCTCATGAGAACTGCTCCAGCATCCGCACGTCGTTGTCGAAGAAGCGCCGCAGATCCGGCACGCCGTGGCGCAGCATCGCCACCCGCTCGACCCCGATCCCGAAGGCGAAGCCCTGGACCCGCTCGGCGTCGTAGCCGTGACTCTCGACGAAGCCAAGCACGTTGGGATCGACCATCCCGGCACCGAGGATCTCGATCCAGCCCTGGCCCTTGCAGAGGTTGCAGCGCTCTCCGCCAGCGAGCTCGCCGCTGCCGCCGCACTGGAAGCAGGAGACGTCGACCTCGACGCTGGGCTCGGTGAAGGGGAAGAAGTGCGGCCGCAGGCGCAGCTCGCGCTCGGCGCCGAACAGCGCCCGGCACATCGCCAGCAGCGTCCCCTGCAGGTCGGCGAGGGTGATCCCCTCGGCGATCGCCAGCCCCTCGACCTGGTGGAACATCGGGCTGTGGGTGGCGTCGGAGTCGCGCCGGTAGACCTTGCCGGGGACGACGACGAAGATCGGCGGCGGCTGGGTCTCCATCGACCGCACTTGCATCGGCGAGGTGTGGGTGCGCAGCAGCACGTCGGGGTGCGACTGCACGTAGAAGGTGTCCTGGAGCATCCGCGCCGGGTGGCCAGGCGGGTGGTTCAGCGCCGTGAAGTTGTAGTAGTCGTGCTCGATCTCCGGGCCTTCCGCGACGTGGTAGCCGAGGCCGATCATCGTGTCCTCGATCAGCCGCGTGGTGCGGGCGATCAGGTGCGGGTGGCCGACCGGCCGCGCCGGGGCGCCGGGCAGGGTGACGTCGATCCGGTCGCTGATCAGTTTCGCCTCCAGCTCGGTGGCGTCGAGGCCTTCGGCCCGCGCCTCGAGCAGCGCCTCCAGCTCCTTGCGGGCGCGATTGGCGGCGCCGCCGACGGGACCCCGTTCATCCTGGGGCAGCTCGGCGATCCCGCGCAGGACCGTCGTCAGTTCGGCTTTGCGGCCGAGGTAGCGGACCCGCAGCTCCTCCAGCTCGGCGCTGCTCGCGGCACCCTCGATCGCGGCGCCAGCTTCGGCCCTGATCTTCTCGACCTGCTCAAGCATCGGGCTGGGCCTCCGGCATGGCAAGCGACGATATCCGCTGAGCGGCGATCGCAGCCGCCGCGGCGACGTTGAGGGACTCGGGACCGCCCTCGCGAAGGGGAATCGTCACCCGGTGCTGGCACTGGGCGATTACGGCGTCGGGCAGCCCATCGCGCTCCGCACCCAAGCAGATCGTCGCGGCACCTGAGAGCGTGTCGAGTTCTTCCCCCCCGTGCGGGACTAAAGCGACACGGGACTCTTGGGTGGCGCCAATATCGCCCTTGGTCGGCGGCGTCGAGAAGATCGACCCCATACTGGCTCGAACCGCCTTGGGCGAGAACGGGTCGGCGGTACCTGGGCCCAGGACCACCGAGCCTCCGACGAGGGCGTCGAGGGTGCGAATGATGGTCCCGACGTTGCCGGGGTCCCCCACGCCGTGCAGGTAGAAGCAGGGGCTCGCCGGTCGCTCCGACCACCGCAGGGGCCAGACCGCGATCGCCCGCGTCCCAGAGCCGAGCGAGGAGACGTCGGCGAGCAGCTCCGGCTCCACCTCCTCGCCTTCGAGGCCGGACCCAGCCGCGACGAGGACGAACCGCGGTTCGACCCCGGCCGCCAGGCCGGCCTCGAGCAGGTCCTCGCCCTCGGTCGCAAACAGGTTCTCGCGCTCGCGGTGCTTGCGGTCGCGCAGCTTGCGGACCAGCTTCAGCTTCTCGTTTTGGGGGCTGACGATCATCTTGGCTTACGTGTTGAGATTCAGTCTCTTCTGCTTGGCGGTTTCTTCTCCTGGAACGAAAAAGCGGGCCGAAATTTCGGCCCGCCCGGGAGAAAGGAATATCGGTGCGACGTTAGGCGGTCGCACCCTCCCGGGCTAGCTCCACAAATCGGCGGAAGGCGTCGCGGTCCGAGACGGCGATCTCGGCCAGCATCTTGCGGTTGACCTCGACTTCGGCTTTGTTGAGGCCGTGCATCAATTCCGAGTAACTCATGCCCTCGAGCCGCGCGGCTGCATTGATGCGGGTGATCCAGAGGCGGCGGAAGGTCCGCTTTTTGTTGCGCCGGTCGCGGTAGGCGTACATGCCGGACCGCTGCACCTGCTCTTTGGCGAACCGGTACGAGGAATGCTTGCGGCCGAAGTAGCCCTTCGCTTCCTTGAGGACCTTGCGGCGCTTCTTGCGCGCGTGGACGCTGCGCTTGACGCGGCTCACTTGCTGCCTCCGAGCAGGGTCCGCACCTTTTTGGCGTCTTTCGGCGAGATCTCAGCTGGGTTCCCCATCTGCCGCTTCCGCTTCGGCGACTTTTTCTCCAGGATGTGGCTGGAGAACGCGTGCCGGCCACGGAGCTTGCCGGTGGCGGTCTTCTTGAAGCGCTTCTTGGCGCCCGAATGGGTTTTCATCTTCGGCATCGGGCTCGGTATTGAAGCAGACGCCTCGCCCGCGGGTACGCTGGCGCCGCGATGAGGATCCTTTACGTGGTCGGGACGCGGCCCAACTTCGTCAAGACGGCGCCGGTGATCGGCGCCTTGCGCCAGCGCGACCCCGAGAGCCGGCACGCAATCGTCCACACCGGCCAGCATTACGACCGGCTGATGTCGGAGGTCTTCCTCGAGGAGCTCGGCGTGCCCGCTCCCGACCACATGCTGGAAGTCGGCTCCGGCAGCCACGCGGCGCAGACGGCGCGGACGATGGAGCGACTGGAGCCGGTCCTGCTCGACGAGCGGCCCGACCTGGTGATGGTCCCCGGCGACGTCAACTCGACCCTGGCGGCGGCGCTGACCGCGGTCAAGCTGGGGATCCCGGTCGCCCACATCGAGTCCGGCCTGCGCAGCTTCGACATGACGATGCCAGAGGAGGTGAACCGGATCGTCGCCGACCGCTTCTCCGAGTGGCTCTTCCTCCACAGCGAGGAGGCGGTGGAGAACCTGCGCGCCGAAGGCATCCCCGACGAGCGCATGCAGATGGTCGGCAACACGATGATCGACACCCTGGTGGCGTTGGAAGATCGCTTCCGGGCGGCGGGGTCGGCCGCGCGGCTCGGCCTCGAGCCCGGTTCCTACGTCCTCGTCACCCTCCACCGTCCCGCCCTCGTCGACGGGCCGCTCCTGGGAGAGACGGTGGCGCAGCTGGCCGCCCTGGCTCAGCAGATGCCGGTCGTCTTCCCAGTCCACCCCCGCACCCGCAAGATGATGGAGGGGCTGGAGCCAGACGCACCGGGCCTGCACCTGATCGACCCGCTCGGCTACCTCGACTTCCTCTCGCTGATCGCCGACGCGAGAGCGGTCCTGACCGACTCGGGTGGGATCCAGGAGGAGACGACCTATCTCGGCATCCCCTGCTTCACCCTGCGCGACAACACCGAGCGGCCGGTGACGATCCGCGCCGGCACCAACACCCTGCTCGGGCTCGACCCGGCGGCGATCGCCGGCATCCCCGCGGCACTGGCTGAACGCGGTGAGGCGCCTTCGGAGCCGCCGCCGCTATGGGACGGCCACGCGGCCGAGCGGATCGCCGACGCGATCCTCGCCGCCGCCTAATTAAGCGTCAGCGGGCGGGTCGGCTTTGTCAGCCGGAGCAGCTTTGTCGGCCGGGGCGTCAGCTTTGCCGGCCGCATCCGCGTCGGCGGTCGGGGCCTCGTCGGGCTTGTCGCCGTCGATGAGCTTGTCGACCTCTTTGCTCGGCCCGAGCAGCATGCTCATGTTGCGCCCTTCCTGCAGCGGCGCCGACTCGATCGTCGCCAGGCCGGCGAGGTCCTCGAAGAGTTTCTGCAGCAAGGCCCGGCCGCGCTCGGGGTGAGCCTGCTCGCGACCGCGGAACATGATCGTCACCTTGACCTTGTCGCGGTGCTTGAGGAAGCGTTCGACGTGACCCTTCTTGGTCTCGTAGTCGTGGGTCGCGATCTTCGGCCGCAGCTTGATTTCGCGGATGTTGACCTGCTGCTGGTGCTTGCGGGCGGCCTTCTGCTTCTGCTCCTGCTCGTACTTGTACTTCGAGTAGTCGAGCAAGCGGGTGACCGGCGGCTTCGAGCCGGGGGCGACCTCGACCAGGTCCAGATCGGCCTCCTGGGCGCGTTTCAGCGCGTCGTCGATCTCGACGATCCCCAGCTGCTCGCCATCGGCGCCGATCAGGCGCACCTGCGGGACACGGATCCGCTCGTTGATCCGCGTCGTGTCGCGCTCTGGTGGGCGCCGATCGAACCTTCGCGGGACCGGCACTATCGAAGGCGGGACTTCAAGAGGACGAAACGGTAAGCAGGCACGGAGGGCTCAGCGGTGGCGGTGGATTTGCGTGCCTGCGATCAAGTTCGCCGCAGTATAGAGACCACGGGCGGTTCGTGAAACAAGCGTTGAATCACGAGCTCTGACGCTGCTCCGTCTCGGCCTCGACGCGGGCGGCGAAATCGGCCAGCGACATCTCCCCCAGGTCGCCCTCGCCGCGGGAGCGGACCGAGACGGCGCCGTTCTCCTCCTCGCGGTCGCCGACCACCAGCATGTACGGGTAGAGGCCGATGGTCGAGGCGTCGCGGATCTTCTTGCTGACCGACTCGGAGCGGTCGTCGATCGCGACGCGGACACCGAGGTCGCGCAGCTGCTCGTAGGCGCGGCGGGCGTAGTCGTTGTGGCGGTCGGAGATCGGCAGGACGATCGCCTGCACCGGCGCCAGCCAGGTCGGGAAGCGGCCGGCGTAGTGCTCGATCAGGATCCCGGCGAAGCGCTCCATCGAGCCGAGCAGCGCCCGGTGGATCATCACCGGCCGGTGGGCGGAGTCGTCGGCGCCGGTGTAGTACAGCTCGAAGCGCTCGGGCATCTGGAAGTCGAGCTGGCAGGTGCCGCACTGCCAGGAACGGCCGAGCGCGTCGGTGATGTGGAAGTCGATCTTCGGCCCGTAGAAGGCGCCGTCGCCGGGGTTGAGCGTGTACTCGCGCCCCTGGCTGTCGAGCGCCTCGGCCAGCGCCGCCTCCGCTTTCGCCCACTGCTCCTCGCTTCCCATCGACTTCTCCGGCCGGGTCGAGAGCTCGACGTGGACGTCGTCGAAGCCGAACCGCGAGTAGAGCTCGTCGATCGCCTCGCAGATCGAGGCGACCTCGTCGCCGATTTGCTCCTCGGTGCAGTAGACGTGGGCGTCGTCCTGGGTGAAGGCGCGGACGCGGAGCAGGCCGTGGAGGACGCCCTCGCGCTCGTTGCGGGAGACGCGGCCAAACTCGGCCAGCCGCAGCGGCAGCTCGCGGTAGGAGTGGCGGTCGGCGGAGTAGACGAGGCAGGCGCCGGGACAGTTCATCGGCCGCAGCGCGTAGCGGCGGTCGTCGTCCTCCATGAAGTACATGTCGTCCTTGTAGTTGTCCCAGTGGCCGGAGCGGTGCCAGAGGCTCTCGTCCATCACCTGCGGGGTGGCGATCTCCTGGTAGCCGCGCTTGCGCAGCTGGTCGCGCACCTCGACTTCGATCGAGCGCAGCAGCGTGGTCCCGTTCGGCAGCCAGAACGGCATCCCCGGTGCCTCCTTGCGCAGCATGAAAAGGCCTAGCTGAGGGCCGAGCCGGCGATGGTCGCGCTCCTTGGCCTGCTCGATCCGCTCCAAGTGCTCCTCGAGGTCCTTCTTCGAGAAGAAGGCGGTGCCGTAGATGCGGGTCAGGCTCTCGCGCTGCTCGTCGCCACGCCAGTAGGCGCCGGCGACCGAGCTCAGCTTGATCGCCTTGATCCGGCCGGTGGAGGGGCCGTGGGGGCCGCGACAGAGATCCTCGAAGAGACCGTTGCGGTAGAGCGAGACGGTCTCGATCCCTTCGTCGCGGACCAGGTCCTCGATCAGCTCGACCTTGAAGCCCTGGTCCTGAGCCTTGAAGATCTCGATCGCCTCGGCGACCGCGACGTCGCGGCGCGAGAACTCCTCATCGGCGCCGATGTGCTCCAACATCGCCGCCTCGATCTTCGGCAGGTCGTCTTCGGTGATCCTTGTATCGGCCGGGAACTCGAAGTCGTAGTAGAAGCCGTTCTCGATCGGGGGACCGATCGTCACCTTCGTGCCGGGGTAGAGGTCCACTACCGCCTCGGCCATCACGTGGGCGGCGTCGTGGCGGATCAGCTCCAGCGCCTCGGGGTCGCGGTCGGTGAGGATCGCCACCTCGCCGCCCCCGGCGGGCAGTGGCGCCGCCAGGTCGCGCAGCTCGCCGTCGACCTTGATCGCCAGCGCCGCCTTGGCCAGGCCGGGGCCGATCGCGGCGGCCGCGTCGGCGCCCGTCGCCCCAGTCGGCAGCTCCAGCGGTTTGCCGTCAGGCAGGGTGAAGGTGGTCTTCTCGGTCGCGGCCTCCATGCGTGGGGATGGTACGCGGAGATCAGCGAGGACCCTGCCGCGCCTGACGTTCGGCGATCTGAGGACAGGGGCTCTCGCCGGGGAGGGGGTCGCTGACCCTCTCCAAGGTCCAGCCGCCTTCGTCCTTGATCACAAAGCGGACGCCTGGCGGGACACCAGGATCGGCGGTCGACTTGATGCAGACCCTGCCGCCGCGTAGTTCCCAGGCAAGGAACGGTTCGCCGTGTTCCTCCTCCAGCAGTTGCGGGGAGGCCAGGACCAGGGTCGGACCTTCGCCGACGAGCTTGCGGTACTCGCTGAGCTTGGAGGAGTAGGAGGTCGGTCCGACGGGCGCGTTGGCGAGGACGAGGAGCGAGCAGACACCGGCGACGAGGACGAAGAGGCCACCGACAAGCCGCGCCCGGAGCGGGGTGACTTTTCCTCGTATGTCAACGAAAACTCGCCCCGCTGAGGCTTCCACCAGCGGCAGGAGTATCGCCAGCGCCACGAGCGGCGCGCCGATCTCGATCGCCTTGGCCGCCGTGTAGGGCGTGCCGACGGTGCGGGCAGCTGCGTAGGCCACCCCGGCCGCGGCAAGCCCCGAGAGGATCGCGGTCTCGCGGAGACGCCAGAGCCAGATCAGGCCGTAGGCGAAGAGGGCTAGCGCGAAGGCAACGCCGAGGTAGTAGCCGATTGCCGGCACGGCGCCGTCCCCCGGCGAGAGCCGGAAATCGCCCGAAGGCCAGATCCCGAGCGCCTCGAAGGGGCTGACCTGGTTAAAGAGATTGCCGAGGCCGGGGCCGTTGGGGTCGAAGGTCTCGAACTGCTGGAAGTCGACCATGCGGCCGATCTCCGGTGAGATGAGAACGAAGAAGGAAAGGAACCCGAGGGCAAGGGCGCGCAGCGAAGAGCGATCGACCTTTCCTCGCGCCACTTCGACGGCAACCCAGATCAACGTCGCCCCACCCAGCCAGATCAACCCAGGGAAGCTGTACGCGTAGACGGATCCGACCGCTATCAGCGCCGCCGGCACGAAACGCAGCTGCAGCCCCCTCCATTCCTGCTCCGTCTCGCGCAGCGCCAGAACGAAGGCGAGCAGGAAGAGCGCCTGCATCGTCTCCTTGAAGGCGCCCTGGGCGAGGTAGGAGGCGGCGACATAGGCAAAGCCGATCAATAGGGCGCCGGTGGTGCGCGGGATCGCCGGCAACTCGCGGAAGGCGGCAAGCGCCGTCAGCGAGGCGAGGATCGCCACCGCCACCGTCAGCCCGCTGAAGCCCTGGACGAGGCCGATTCCCAGGCCCTTTTCCAAGGCGACGACCACAGAGTGCGGCCCGAGGGGATAGCCCTGGTTCAGCAGCTGCGAAGACTGCCCTTCCGCCAGTCGGTCGGCTGCCAGCAAGTGCTGCGACATGTCTGGGTTGAAGCTGGTTCCGAGGATCCCGAAATGCCCCTCGACTGCGAACGGCAGCGAGGCGGCGAGCAGCGCCCCCAGCGCAACCGGCCAGCCGGCCCTCAGCGCCTCTCCTGCCCCTTCGGTCCTTCCCCGGAGGTAGGCGAGGGAAGCCACCGTCAACACCAGCACTAGAACCGCCGAGACCACCCCGTCACCGGGCATCCGCACCGTCATCCAGCACAGCGCGCAGAGCAGCGCCAGCCCCACGGGTGGTGCCAGCCACGACCACCGCCGCCTCCCCGAGAGCCCAATCTCCATCCGCTCTCCGTACAGGCCGATCGCCGCCTGCCCGATCGCCAGCGAGGCCGCACAGATCGCCAGCACGGCTGCATAGGTCCCGATCACGAGGCCGCGAGCCTAGAGAAACCGCGAGAACAAAAGCAGCCGTCGTCAGCTGATCGTCGGTACGCCGTTCGACTTCTTGCGCTGTTCGTCGCGCTTCTTTTTTCGCCCAGAGCGTCTGAAAGCGTTGGTCACCGACTCAACAATGCCAGCCGAAGCTGGTTCATCGCCTGAAATCTGACCATCCGTCGTGGGGGTCATAGCCACCAGGACTTGATCGATGATCCGACGCTGGGCCTCATCCCGCTGCGTCCCTCGAACCTTGTCGGCCAGGCGCTCCGCAGTTAAGACATAGCTCGTCACAAGCGGCTGCTGGAAGTAGTAATTCAGCTGAACCAAGGTGCGCTCATACACCCGGAGATACGTGTTTGAGATGTAGCCGGCGACCACACTTCCGATGGCCGTCAGGGCCCCAACGATCGCCTTTGAGGAACTCTCCGGAGTCACAAGGGCGGCGATCGAGCCTCCCGTTAAAAGCGCCAGCCCAACGCCCAATGCGCCCTGGCTAAGACGGTAGGAGCTGTTTGCCTGCCGGCGGGTAAGCGCCTCGTACTGCTCCATCTGGCTTTTATTGATCCGGATCAGCGCGCGCAGATCCGTTATGTCCTCGAGCTCTCCAATTGCTTCGTCGACCCCTTCTTTCGCTTTCAGTTCCTTGCGTTCCAAGAAACTCGCGCGATCAACTTGCCGTCGGTAGAGCGCGAAGGCGAAGATCAGGAATCCGACAATAAGCAGAGAGATCGTGACGAACATCAGTCCCGTGCGTTCTTCCCACTGCTCCGGAAAAAGAGTGAGCAGGGCGATGCCGCCGTAGGCCAGAACCCCCCCAAAAAGACCCAGAAACCGAAATCTCCCCGAGCTTCGTACCTGCTCGGGGGAGCCGTACCAGTCTCCGCCCTCCACCTCTATCTGCCGCTCACGAGGCATCTTTTGATCATCTGGTGTCAAGTAAACGCATATCTATCAACTGGCAGGAACCCAGCTGTTTGTGCGACCGCGAACCTAGACTGACCCGATGGCTTTTGTCCCTCCCGCTCGCCATCTCCTGCGGGCCAAGGACCTCGCCGACGCGCGCTACTTCGAACCGCTGGAGGTCGACGATCTCGCCCGCGCTGCGGGGCTCTCGAAGGCGCACTTCAGCCGCGAGTTCCGCCGCGCCTTCGGCGAGTCGCCCTACGTCTACCTGCTGACTAGGAGGCTGGAGCGGGCGGCGGCGCTGCTGCGCAACACCGACCACTCGGTCGCCGAGGTCTGCCTCGAGGTCGGGCTGCAAGGCATCGGCTCCTTCACGACCAGCTTCAAGCGGATGCACGGGATGACGCCGACGGCCTACCGCGCCTCCTTTCCACCGGCTTCGAGCCAGGCCCGCCTCCCCGGCTGCGTGGTCCGCGCCTACGCCCGACCGCAACACCGCACGATTCGAGAAGACACCGGATCCGGGCGGACCTAGCATCGCCCCAAGCTGATCCGACCAAGGAGGAACGATGAAGATCTCAACCGCACAACTGTGGGTTCACGACCAGGACGAGGCGCTCGCCTTCTACACCGAGAAGCTCGGTTTCGAAGTCCGCTCGGACGCGACCCTTCCCGAGATGGGCGACTTCCGCTGGCTCACCGTTGCCCCTCCCGGCCAGGAGGACATGGCCGTCGTCCTGATGGCGATCCCGGGCCCGCCGGTGATGGACGAGGGGACCGCTCGCGACGTCGAGGAGCTGATGGCGAAGGGCTTCTCCGGCACCGTCTTCCTCACCACCGACGACTGCCGGGGCGACTACGAGAAGCTGAAGGGGCGCGGGGTCGAGTTCACCGAGGCGCCGGAAGAGCGCCCTTACGGAATCGACTGCGGCTTTCGCGACCCGTCGGGCAACAGCCTGCGGCTGACCGAGGTGGTCGAGGTCTAAACCACCGTCGCCTGCAGCAGCACTCCCGCCACTCCGCAGCCCAAGACCACGTAGAGCACGGTCAGTTTGCCGTGCCAGCGGTTCAACGCGGCGAAGGCGACTAGGGCAATCGCGGCGGTCCAGCCGTCGACGACGCTGGTCTTGAGGATTTCCACCGTGACCGCCGCGATCAGCCCGACGACCCCGGCCGCGACCCCGAGCAGGAAGAGGTGGAGGCGCGGGTTCTCGGAGATCGCGACCAGCTGACGGTGGAAGAAGATCGGGAAGACGAAGGCCGGGATGAAGATGCCCAGCGTGATCAGCAGCGCTCCCGGCAGCCCGCCGGCGAGATAGCCGACAAAGGTGGCGAAGATGATCAGCGGCGCCGGCAGGATGCCGCCGATCGCCAGCCCGTCGATGAACTGCTCGTCGGTCAGCCAGTGATGGCCATCGACGGCGCTGTCGTGGAGGAAGGGGACGACGGTGTAGGCGCCGCCGAAGGTGAGCAGCCCCGCCTTCAGCCCCTCCCAGAAGATCGAGATGCCGAGCGAGAAGCTGATCGCGCCTGCCGCCAGAGCGACCACGCCGAGCGGCCCCACCGTGAACGAGCCGGCGCGTCCGACCCAGGCGCGGGCGTTGCGCCAGAGCTCGTAGGCGACACCCGCCCCGAGCAGCACGACGATGAAGTTGGCGCCGGCGAAGAGGGTGAGCGCGAATCCCGCCAGGGCAATGAGAACCAAGGGCGCGTCGGTGAGGAACGAACCGCCGAGCCGGACAACGGCCCGCGCGACCAGCGCCCCGACCGCCGCACTGAGCCCGTAGAAGAGCGAGTCCAGGTGGCTGGCAATGTCCGCCTCCACGTACAGCGCCGAGAGCGCCAGCATCAGCAGGAAGCCGGGGAGCATGAACCCGACGCCGGCGAGGAAACCGCCGAGCTTGCCGCCCCGCAACCGCCCGAAGTAGACACAGAGCTCGTGCGCCTCGGGGCCGGGCAGCACCTGGTAGACGGCGAGCTGCCGCTGGAAGGTCCGCTCGTCGATCCACCCCTCCTCGTCGACGCACTCGCGCTTGATCATCGCGATCTGCGCCGCCGGCCCACCCCAGGCAAGGCAGCCGAACTTGAGGAAGCGGACGAAGATCGCTCGGGGCGATTCCGCCCGCTCGGCCGTCATGGACGGAGATTGTGACCTCCCGTCCGCCTCTCAGGAGTCAGATAGGGCTAAGCCATCTATTCCCGTATCTGGGCCATCCCGAGTTTGGGCGAGCGGAGTGGCGAGCGACGTCGTTCAGCGAGCGTGTTCCGGGCGGCCTGCGGGATTACGACCGGGCCAGCCACCAACTCGTCGCAATCGAGGTATGGGATGCCAGTACGCGCTTGCCTGCCAGCATCCTCGAAGCGTTGCCTGCGCCGGCTGCCGCGCAGGGCGCCGCTGCCTGAGACGTCTTCTGCAGGGGTACTCTCCCGACGTCAAGGAGTCGCTGAAATTGCGGTCGAGGAAGTGGGCTCGAACCACTGGCCGGAATTTGGCTCTGCAAAGCCAAATTTCATGGGCGTAACTGGGCTCGAACCAGTGACCTCCAGCTTGTCGAGCTGGCGCTCTCCCAACTGAGCTATACGCCCGGGACGCCGGAATCTAGCAGCGAGCAGGAGAAAGCCGGCCGGTGGCTAAAGGTTCCGATGCAAGCGCCGATGCAACAGGTGCAACCTTCTTGCCCTTCCAGTGTTTACAAGGGCGTACTTCAAAACTTGAGGACCGACGAGCCAGCGGGTTAGCACTCTCTGGTGGCACGTCCTTCGGAGACAAAGGGCCCGATATCGGGCCCTTTTCCGTTCTGCTTGGAACGGGCCACGCCGCCCTTAGACGTGGTCGGCAGGCAGGTGCCAATGGCGGGGGGCGATCAACTCATCGGCGGCCTCCGGCCCCCATGAGCCGGGCTCGTAGAGAGCCACCGGCGCGGGTGCCTCGAGCACCGGCTCGGAGACCTCCCAGAGTCGCTCGATCGCCTCGGAGCTGGTGAAGAAGGTGCGGTCGCCGACCATCACGTCGTGGATCAGGCGCTCGTATGGGTCGAGCGCCGCCTCGGGGCCGCCAAAAGTATCGGCGTAGCTGAAGCGCATGTGGGCCTCCCCAAGCTTGATCCGCGGGCCGGGGACCTTGGCGAGGAAGGAGGCGGAGATGCTGCCGGGATCACCCAGCTCGAAGGTCAGGTGGTCGTGACCGAAGGCCTCGGCAATCTGGTCGCAGTCGAGCGGGAACATCCGCCGGGGCGGCTGCGCGAAGGCCACCGTCAGCAGGTGCCGGCTCTCCGCCATCCGCTTGCCCGAGCGCAGGTAGAACGGCACCCCCTCCCAGCGCCAGTTGTCAACGAACGCCCTCACCGCGACGAAGGTCTCGGTGTCGGAGCCGGGCGCCACCCCGTCCTCCTCGCGGTAGCCCTCGTACTGGCCGCGGACCACGTCGCCCACCCGCAGCGGCGGCATCGACTCGAACACCTTCTCCCGCTCGATCCCGAGCGGCCTCGGCTCCAGCGAAACCGGCGGCTCCATCGCGACGAATCCAAGAACCTGGAAGAGATGGGTGACGACCATGTCGCGAAAGGCGCCCGTTTCCTCGTAGAAGGAACCTCGCATCTCGATCGAGAGCGTCTCCGGGATGTCGATCTGGACATGGTCGATGTGGTTGCGGTTCCAGACCGGCTCGAACATCCCATTGGCGAAGCGCAGCGCCAGCAGGTTCTGGACCGCCTCGCGGCCGAGGTAGTGATCGATGCGGTAAATGCACTCCTCGGCGAAGACCGAGTGCAGCGTGCGGTTGAGGGCGCGGGCGGATGCGAGGTCGGTGCCGAAGGGCTTCTCGGTGATCACCCGGGCACCCTCGCCGAGACCGGCGGCGCCGATCTCCTCGACCGTGCCGGGCGTTGCCTGCGGCGGCAAAGAGAGGTAGACGAGCAGGCCAGAGTCCCCGCCCAACTCCGCACGCGCCGCGCCGACCGCGGTCACGAGCTCGTCGAGCCCCTCTCCCACGCCAGCGAAAGAGAGCGACTCGAGAAACCGTTCCAAGGCCTCGGGATCACCGCCTTCGCGACTGGAGGCGGTGATCGACTCGCGGGCGAGCGAGCGGAACTCCTCGTCGCTCAACCGCTTGCGCGCGGCGCCGGCGATTCGGAAGCGCTCCGGCATCAGCCCCACCTGCGCGAGGTGGAACATCCCCGGCAGCAGCTTTCGCCTGGCAAGGTCGCCGGTCGCACCGAAGAGGACGATCACCTGGTCGCTCGGAACTGCTCCCTCGCCTTGCCGCTCGCCCATCGTCTCAGCCTATGCTGCCACCCGATGGGCACCGGCAAGACGAAGAGTGGAGTCGCCTACGACTCGGTGGCGCTGGACCGGTTCGACCGCCGCTTCTGGCGCGAGATCTGGGAGTCGGTCCCGGCCGAGGTCGCCACCGAGCGCGGTTTCGAGGTGCGCGAGTTCGGCCCGATCCAGGTGACGGTAGCCAAGGCGCTGGGCCAGGTCGGGATGCTAAACCTCGTCCTCGGCACCGCCGAGGCCCAGGGCCGATCCGATCTCGAGGCGGCGGTCGCCTGGGCCGAGGAGCGATCGACCCCCTACGTCTCGGTCACCCCCGGCCTACCCGGCAGCGCCGCGGCTGAGGAGTGGCTCCGGGGTCAGGGGTTCGAGCCGACCTACGCCTGGATGAAGTTCGTCCGCGATCTACACCCGCCGCGCTTTCCGGCTCCCGACGGGATCGAGGTCGTCGAGGTGACGGCGCCGGACCAGGAGCCGTTCGGGACGATTGCGGCGCTCGGCTTCGGCCTGCCGGCCTGGGGCTCGGAGCTCTTCGCCCACCTGCCGGGACGGGATGGCTGGCGCTGCTACGTCGCCCGGGTCGACGGCGAGGCACAGGGATGCGGGGCGATGGTGATCGAGGACGGGGTCGCCGAGCTCGGGATCGGCGCCACGCTCGAGGCTGCGCGCGGCCGCGGCTGCCAGACCGCCCTCCTGCGCCAACGAATCGTCGACGCTGCCGCGGCGGGCTGCCACACCCTCCTGGTCGAGACCGGCGAGCGGGTGCCGCAGCGACCATCGACGAGCTATCGCAACATCCTCAAGGCCGGCTTCGAGGAGGCCTACCTGCGGCCCAACTGGCAGCGGCAGCCGGGCCGTATCCTCCGCTCGGAATGACCCGACCCTCGCTGCTCGCTCTGAGGAGAAGCCACCGAAGCCGGGCTGAATGCCGCCGGCGTCTACCCTCAGCACCGTTCATCGGATCCGGCTTCTTCAAGCGCCGGCCCCACGGCCGCGACCTCTGGCGCAGCTCAATTCAGGTCCCACTTCTGGGCGCCGAGCCGATCGACATGCGCGAAGGCGGCTATCGAGCCGCCCTGGTCAACGAGCTCCGGAATTCCGCTACTAGGCGTCGACTCCTCAGATCGGGAAGTTTGACCACCAGCGATCCGGGGGATGGTTGGCGACAACCCGTTCCCGACCCAAAGGAGAGCAAATGAGCATCGTCACCATCCTGATCATCGTCATCCTCGTCCTGCTTGCGATCTACCTGTTCCAGCGCATCCGCTAGCGCGCTGGATGCCCTTAAGGGCTCCTGGCGGTCTCGGGGGAAGGCGATCCCGCATGGGTCACGCCGTGGGAAATGCCAGTGAAAAGCGCGCGGCCCCGCGAAACTAAGATCGCTCAGGGATGGAACTTGCCTACCGGCATCTGAGCGGCGACCGTCACCGCCACGGCGAGCTAATCCACTCGCACCCTCATCAGGGGCCGCACGATCACGGCCGACACAACCACGGTCACCCGCACGACCATGGCCACAGCCACGGCCTGATCCACCACTCGATCAAACGCTCCCGCGAGGGGTTGAAGGCGGTTGGCTTCTCGCTCGCGATCCTCGCCGCGACCGCGCTGGCGCAGGTCGCGATTTTCCTCGCCACCGGCAGCATTGCCCTACTCGCCGACCTGATCCACAACTTCGGCGACGCCGCGACCGCGATCCCGTTGGGGATCGCATTCCTGATGCGCTCAGAGCGGGCCGAGCGAATCGCCGGCTACTTCGTCGTCTTCGCGATCTTCGTCTCTGCCGCCGTCGCCGGCTACGAGGCTGTCCTACGCCTGATCGACCCGCATGACGTTGACCACCTCGGGGCGCTGGCGGCTGCCGGTCTGATCGGCTACGCGGGCAACTGGCTCGCGGCCATCGTCCGCACCAACGCGGGGCGGAAGCTCGACAGCCCCGCCCTGGTCGCCGATGGCAACCACGCGAAAGCGGACGCCTATGTCAGTCTCGCCGTGGTCGCGAGTGCCGCCGCCGTCGCGCTCGGCCTCGGCCTCGCCGACCCCCTCATCGGGCTTGGGATCAGCGTCCTAATCATGCGGATCACCTGGCAGTCCTGGCGCACCGTCCGAGACGGCCACGCCCACTCGCACTAGCCGTTCAGGATCTCGTCAAGCTCCTTCTGCTCGGCTTCCTCGGCCTCGCGGTCGTACCAGTGAGGATCGTCGCGATGGCGCCACCAGTTGACCGCCAGCGCTAGAACGACGAGCAGGACCGGGACCACGGCCAGAGGCTGGGGAAGCCAGTGCCCGACATGGGCGGCGGGCACGGCGGCAGGGCATGCGATCACCGGAGGATCGCTCCTTTGCACTGCACCGGGGTACTGCCGCTTCCCGGCCGATACGCCCGTCCGTGGACCTAGTCTCGGATCTTCTGGGCGGCTAATCCAATTCACTAAAGCTGAGAATCGGCCCACTTTCCCACCTGCTCCACCAGCGCGACCGTTGCCTTGCGGTCGAGCGGCTCGGCATCAAGAAGGTCTGCGTAGCGCATCGGAACGGCATAGATCGAGAGGTCGTCAAGCCGGTCAGCGTCCGGAGGTAAATCGACGCCGGCCTCGCCAAGAATCTCCAGAAGGCGGCCGAGGTCATGGATGCGAGCCTCTTCCAGTCCTCGCAATGCCATCACCGTCTTAAGCCACTTCTCGATTGCCTGCTGGGCGTGAAAGCCAACAGCCTCGTCATCGATGTCGGGATCAGGCGCCAACTTGCGCGCCACCCTGGCATCCCCTTCTGCCTTGCGCGCGAGAACCTTCGCGAGATCCCGGCCTTCAAGCCTCGACAAGAACCCGGCCCTCGCTTAGTGCCTCGTTCAGCATCGAACCATTGAAGTGGCCCCACTCTTCGACATGTTTCGCGCTGACGACGATCACGTCGAGGGCTACTTCCAACCCTCGCAACTCCCGCCGCAGACGCGCCGTCTCGGCACGGCGCTTCGACACCTCACCAGGCTCGATGACGAGCAGATCAAGATCTGAATCCGGGCGAGCTTCGCCCCGAGCGCGGGAGCCGAAGAGGATCACTTTGGCTCCAGGCGCGGCAGCCGCAAGGCGGCGGCCTGCCTCCTCAATGAGCATCTCGTCGGGGACAGCCATAGGAGGGAATCGTAGCCCCACGCGCGGCGACGCATGGCTATTCAGCCAAGCGACGAAGCGTCTCGGCGTTCTTCTCCATCGCTTGGAATCCGCATCCGGTTCACTCGCGATTCTCTGCACCATGCCCAAGGAGAGCGTTGAGGACGTTCGGCGTCAGATCAAGGAGCGGTATCGCGCCGAGCTTGCGGCTTGCGACTCCCTCCTTGAGGTCTATGAATCGCGAGCGTCACCTTGGTCCGGTCGGCCAGTCGAGGCGACGGACCCTGAGCAGATGAGCCCTGACGAGATCATCGTCATGGAGCTAAGCCGATCTAGAAAGAGCTACGAGGCAAGCATCGACCTCGCGCGAGGAGGCTTTGGAGAGCAGGCCGCAATGATCAATCGGTCGTTGTTTGAGGGCATGGCGGTCGCGCACTGGGTGCATTCCCATGAGAGCGAGGCCATGGACCGATTCAATAGGGCGGCGCGGCTCCACGACCACCTCTATATCGAGCGGGTTCGAAACTCTGGTTGGCTTGACGAGGAGGAAGCCGCCTCCATTAAGCCGCGCGACGACGACGATTTAGAGGCCCTGAAAGATGACTTCGGCAAGTACGGCGAGTTCATGTGGACGGGCCATGGCAACTTGCGTGACCTGATTTCGGAGATCGAAGATCAATGGGAGTCGGAGCTAGCCCAGAAAGAACTTTGGACCTACTTCAAAATCGCCCACCACGACAACAACCAGCTTCTGCACAGCACCGTCTCGGGAATGGCGCGCTCATTAGTTCATCGCGATCGGGAGGGGATCAGAGTTTGGAACGGCCCCGCAACCACGTCCGTTGATAAGGCTCTATTTGGCGCGTACTTCGCCTTCCTGAATCTGCTCACCCTGGGATTCGACCGCTTTGAACTGAAGGGACGGGAGGAGTTGGATGAGATGCTCAAAGAGCATCAATTCGTGTTTGTCCGCTTGACCGAGGCCGATACGGTCGGCATTCAGAGAAATGATCCGTGCCCTTGCGGGAGCGGCAAGAAGTTCAAGAAGTGCCACGAAGACCGAGTGACTGGTTAGGGCCAGGCCCGTGGGCCAGTCGTGGGCCAGTTTTACACCCAGATAACCGGCAACAACCGGATTCAGCCGGACGAGGAAGCGGCCTGAAAAGTCCACGCAAAGCGCTCTAGCAAGCCAACTAAGGCTTGCTAGAGCCGAAGGCGCCTACCAGAATCGAACTGGTGTAAACGGCTTTGCAGGCCGCTGCGTAGCCACTCCGCCAAGGCGCCGGGAGGCTGGTGAAGGGTAGCGGCGCTCGAACTGTCGTGACCGCCGGAGCGGCCGGTTACTGCTCGTATTCCTCGACGGTGCCGCCGTCTCGCATGCTGGCGTCGTCGGGGTTCTCCCCTACCTCGCGCAGCGAGCGGCGCTGGCGCAGGTAGTCGTAGGCCTTGTCGAGCTGGAGGCGGAGCTGATCGAGGCGGGCGTGCTCGTCATCGTTTAGCCCCTCGCCCTCATGGCGGTGGAGGAGATCCTCCTCTTCCTTGACGAGTTGGTCGATGCGGTTCAGAACCTGCTGATCGTCCATGGCCGCTGACTACCCCTTCTCGGAGGTTTCGATCAGGCGGAATTCGATCCCGGCCCTCTGCAGCCGCTCGAGCAGGGCGTCGCCCATCGACGCCGCGGTGGTGACCTGGCCGGCGCTCTCAGGCAACTTGTCGAAGGCGAGGCAGAGGCCCGACTCGGCCAGCATTTTGGAGGTCTCGGAGTAGCCGGGGTCACCGCCGCTGACCTCGGTGACGACGCGCCTCCCCCCTCCTTCGCCGACGAATCGGACCTTGAACCAGCTCTGAGCCCGTTTGGCCTCGCTCGGCCCCTCCCCCGGCGTTTTCATCTTCAGCAGCAGCTTGCGGGTCGGCGCCAGCTGCGCGAGCGTAAAACCCGTCCCGACGCCGATCCCGAGCGCGCCGACGCTGGTCAGGTGCTTAGCCAGCAGGTTGTGTCCGTAGGTGAAGTCAGGACCGTAGCGATCGAGGGCGGCCGCGGAGCGCAGCACGATCGGTCCGTCGATGGTCGGCAGCGGCACCGCCCAGCCCCCGAGCTGCTTGTCGCGGCGGACCCTGGCCGGCGCCGAGTGGATCGACCGCCCGCTCGGGCGCTGCTCGAGCCGCTTCCGCTCCTTGGCCGCGGACATCGTCTGGCGGGCCCGGCCGAAGGCGTTGATCGCGGAGTGGTAGGTGCCGCCGGAGAAGGCCGCGTTGCTGCGGACGTAGCCGTTGACCTTCAGCGGCACACCCTCTGGCAGCTGCTTGACGGTGAAGTAGGCGCCGAGGTCGTGCGGGATCGAGTCGAACCCGCAGCAGTGGACGATGCGGGCGCCGGTGCGCTCCGCCTCGGCGTGGTGCTCGATCCACATCCGGTCGACGAACTCGGGCTCGCCGGTGAGGTCGACGTAGTCGGTTCCGGCGGCGGCGCAAGCGGCGACCAGGGGCTCGCCGTAGAGGGCATAGGGACCGACGGTGGTGACGACGACGCGGGTCGACTCGGCAATCCGGCGCATCGCGTCGCGGTCGGCGGCGTCGGCGACGACGATCTCGGGCTTCGGACCGCCGGAGCCGGCCGCCAGCCGCACTGCGACCGCCTCCAGCTTCAAGCGGTTGCGGCCGACCAGCGCCCATCGCATCCCCTCCGGGGCGTTGGCGGCGAGGTAGTCGGCGGTGAGGCCGCCGGTGAACCCGGTCGCGCCGAAGAGAACGAGGTCGAATTGGGGTTGACCCTCCACGAGCAGCTGATTCTCGCAGGCGAAACGATAAGAGCGCGTTGAACGGGCGCCGCAGACGACCAGTCAACGGCCACGACGCCCGTTCTACGCGCAAGAACAGAACGCCAACCGATCTGGAATATCAGGCCAAACTTCGAGGCCGGCCCAGCTATTTGCTGGCGGTGACGGTGGCGCTCGTGTAGCCGCTCGAAGTGGCGGTGATCGTGTTGGTGAAGCTGCCGCTGGCCGGGGCTGCGTAGTTGAAGGTGGTGGCGCTGACGGCCAGGCCTGAAGCCGCGACCGTCAGCGGCGAGCCGCCGATCGTGCCGCCGCTGGTAGTCACCGTGACCGTTTTCGCGGCCCCGAGATTGGAGACGACGTTGCCCATGCTGTCGGTGATCGCGATCTTAGCTTTGACGGTGCCGGCGTTGCCCAGGGCGGTGACCGCGCAGGTGAAGTAGCAGGGCGAGCCGATCGTCCCGGCGCTGACCGCCAGCTCGCTGAGCGCCAGTTTCGAGGCCGTTCCGATCCCGACGGTCAGGGCCAGGGGCGTGGCGGTCGAGACCGTGCCGTCGGTCGCCGAAACGCTGGTCGCCCCGACCAGACCCAGTTTCATGAACCCGTTTTTTGACGAGGCCGGGGTGGCGACCCCGTTGGTGAAGGTGAGCGCGGTCGGGCTGCCGAAGTTGGTCGCGACGTTGCTGGCGTTGACGACGGTGGGCAGGGTGCCGGCCGGGCTCGCCGATGCCCCCGAGAAGGTGATGTTCTTCGAGCCCGTGTAGGTGGTCGCGGTGTTGCCGTAGACGTCCTGGGCGGTGGTGGTGACGTTGAACCCGGTGCCCGCCGTCGGGGTGATCGTCGAGGAACTGAGCGTGAATTTCGATGCTGCCCCCGGCGCGAGCGTCACCGTCACCCCGGTCGGCGTGGTCACCGTCGTGCCTTCGGCTGCTTTGACGGTGCTCGCGCCGCTTTTGTAGATGACGATCTCACCGCCGTCGCCCTCGGCCGCACTGGCAACCCCGTTATTGAAGAGGATCGCGGTGGAGCTGCCGAGATTGACGGGCGCGCCGCTGGAGTTGGTCACGGTCGACACGTTTCCGGCCGGGCTGGCGGCGGGACCGGAGAAGACCAGATTCTTGGAGCCCGAGTAGCCGGTGGCGATATTGCCGTAGGCGTCGAAGGCGGTGATCGTCAGATCGTTGCCTCCCCCCGGCGCCGGGGTCGCCGACTCGGCGGCGAGGACGAATCTGCTTGCCACCGGACTCACCGTCAGACCCAGCGGCGCCGGCGTGGTGATCGATCCCTCGGTCGCGGTGACGCTGGCGGTGCCGGCGTCGTAGATTTTCAGGACGCCGTTTTTACTCGAGCTGACGCTGGCGACGCCGCTGCTGAAGGTGAGCGGCGTCGCGGTGCCGAAGGCGACCGCGGAGCCGGAGCTGACGTTGCTGACGACCGTCGGCGCGTTGCCGGCGGGGCTCGAGCCGGCGCCGGTGAAGACCAGCGAGTGCGAGCCGGTGTAGGTGGTGACGGTTTTGTCTTTTTCGTCTTTGGCGGTGATCGTGAGGTTGACCGCGGCGCCCGTCGCTGGAGTCGCGGTGCTGCCCGCGATCGTGAATTTGACCGCTTCGCCAATCGAGATGGTGGCTTTTTTGACGGTGCTGGTTCGACTCCAGGTCTCCCACAGCGCCGTCACCGTGTAGCTGTGTTCGCCGACCGTCAGGCCGGTGTCTTTGCAGGTGACGACGGTGGCCGGTGCCGCTTCGGTCGGGCAGTTGCCGGCCGGGTCGCCGCCGTCGCGGGTGACGTAGTAGAGGACCGAGCCGGCACCGGGAGCGGTGACCGCGCCCCAACTGAGCGTGACGGTGCCACCAATCGCCGCGCTCGGCGTACCAAGCGTCGGTGCGTTCAGGGTCGTCACCGCCGCCGAGGCGGTGCCGCTGCCGTTCGCGCTGAAGAAGGCAAGGGCGTTGCCGCCGATCGCCGCCGTGGCGATCACCAGCAGGACGACGGCATGACCGGCGAAGCGTTTCATCCGCGCGCCTCACCGCTGAGGGCGAGCTCGAGCTCCGTCCCTTGGCAGGCATCCTGGTTGATCGGAAGGTCAAGCAAGGCAATCGAGGGCGCCGTGATCGTCGCCGAGGGCACCTCGACCGTGCCTTCGGCCGGCACCACCAGCGGCGTCGCCGACGAGGCGTTCGACGCCCCCAGCTCAAAGTTCTCGGCCGCACAACCGGGCGCGCTGCCGCTGACGATTGCCGTCAGGCTGGTGACTTCGATCGGAGCCGGATTCGGGTTGCCGATCGTGAGCGGCACCTGTTGCGCAGGGTCGCCCGGGAAGAGGGCGGCCAACGGCATGGCCTGCTCGATGGAGAACGTCTTGCCCTCGGCCGGCGCCTCGCTCGCTTTCCTGGCGGGCTCGACCAGTTGCCACCCGTAGGCGGCGTCGGGGCCGGGGCGGCCCTCCCGGCTGAGAGCGCGGACCGCGAAGGAGTGCTCGCCGGGCGCGAGTCCGAGCAGCCGGTGGGGCGAGATGCAGTTGCTCCAGCGCCCGCCGTCGAGCTTGCACTGGAATCGGCGACGGGGACCTGGGGCCTCCGGGCCAGCCGGCGGCGATGGCGTCTCACCCGTCCCCTTCTCCCGCGAGGGGACGTGGAAGCGGAACTGTGGGTCCGCTGCGGTCGAGCTCGGCGCCGGGAATTCGATTAGGCGCACCCGCGGCGGCCGTTCGTCCCGGGCCTGTGGGGATGCACTGTGATGGGGCGCCCCAACCGCCACCCGATTCCCCGCCACCCCGGCCTCGCGGTTCCCGGTGCCGGTCGCCGCGTAGGCGACCGCACCGAGGCAGGCCGAGCCGGCGAGCAGGGCGACTACCACCCTGATCGCGCCCGCACGGCCTGCCGCGATGCGGCGAGGAGACATCTATCCGCCCGCTGTCCCGCTAGTTGCTTTTCAGCGACAGCGTCAGGGTCGCGCCCTGGCAAGCATCCTGGTTGAGCCCGGTGTCGTTCATCGTCAACGAGCCGGTCGGGGTCACGGCCTGGCTGTTGCCTGGGCCATAGGTTTTGTTGACGACGACGTCGGCCATCGTGAAGTCGGGGTTGCCGCCGGTGGTCACGACGCTGCAGGTCGAGTGACCGGCGTCAGCGGTGATTTTTTCCAGCGAGACGGTGCCGACGCGCTGTTTGCCCGAGGACGGGTTGTCGACGGTCAGGGTCACGGTCGAAGAAGCCCCTGGGTAGAGGTTGCCGCTGACCGTGCCTTTGATGGTGACGGCGGAGCTGGTGCCGACCGGTGCGGTCGCGGTGCCGGAACCGGTGCTGGTGAAGTACGCGTAGGCAACGGCGGCGGCGGCCACGACGCAGACGCTTGCCAGCCCGATCACCACCCGCTTCCTGTTGAGCGGATTCATATATCTGTCTCCTTGATGTGGGCCGCGACTGTTCGAGGCCGATAAGGGCCCATCGACGGGGCTCCCCGCTTGCTTGAGAGCGGGAAGACAGTTACCGAGCCCCCAATTTGTACGAATAGGAGCAGGGCTTTTTTTGAGCGCTCAGGCGTTTGCTGGAGCTGCGCCGGTCTCGACCGGGTGGCCACCGTCGCGCCAGACGCCGACGCCCTTGCCGACGTGGACAACCTCGAAGCCCGCCCGCTGCAGGATCGAAGCGGCGAGACCGCTGCGCTTGCCGCCGCGACAGATGGTTGCGATCGGGCGGTCACGGGGAAGCTCCCCGAGGCGACCGGCGAGGTCGCCATATGGGATGTGGAGGGAGTCCGGGATGTGCTCCCCCGCGTACTCGCTCGCGTTGCGAACGTCGAGAACCACCGGCCCGCCCTTGCCGGAGACGCGCCGCGCCAGCTCGTCGGGGTCGATCAGCTCTATCCGGTGCACCGGCCGCTCCTCCGTCCGCCAGGCGGTCATCCCACCCTCGAGGTAACCGCGGACGGCCAGCCCGACCGAGGCCAGCAGCTGCGCGGCCTGCCGCTCGTCCCCGTCGGAGGCGGCGACGATGACGATCTCGGTCCCCTCTGGCGCGACCCGCGAGACCTTCGTCCCAAAGCCGGTGTCGTAGGCGGAGGCGCTCAGGGCGCCCTCGATGTGGGCCTCGTCGAACTGCTCGTTGGTGCGGCCGTCGATCACCACCGCCCCCTGCTCGACCAGCTCCTCCACCTCGTGCGGGCTGAGTGGTGCCGGCGTGCCGAAGTCCTCGACCAGCGGGCCGCGGTTGAGGCCGACGATGCGCTCCACGTTGGGCGGTTTGTCGCTTAGCGAGCCGACCTGATTATCGACGAACTCCTCCTCGCCGGCGATCAGGAGGGCGCGGTTGTGCCGGCGCTCGAACCCGATCGTCGAAGAGCTCTTGAGGTCGAGGCCGGATCCCCCGCAGAGCGAGCCACCGAGGTGGCCGGGCCAGACCTCGACCTCGTCGGGGAAGACCAGCAGCCGCTCGTGCAGCGAGCGGTACATGTCGGCGGCGCCCTCGCGCGGCTCGACCGCCAGGTCGGGACGTGCGACGTCGCCGATGAAGAGCGAGTCGCCGGTCAGCAGCGCCCAGGGGTCGCCGCCGCGGCCGTCGTCGCAGAGCAGGAAGCAGCTGTGCTCGGGGCGATGGCCGGGCGTGTGGATCGCCTTGATCGTAAGGTCCCCCAGTTCCAGCCTCCAGCCATCGCCGAACGGCTCGTGCGGGTACTCCGCCGCGGCCAGCTCGTGGACGTGGACGGTGGCGCCGGTGCTGCGGCAGAGGCGGCCGTGGCCGGAGACGTGATCGGCGTGGTTGTGCGTCTCCAGCACATGCCCGATCCGCACCCCGTGCAGGCGCGCCAGACGCCTGTAGGGCTCGATGTCCCACTGCGGATCGACCACGGCGGCCACCCCTGCTTCGCGGTCGGCGACGAAGTAGGAGGCGCAACCCAGGTCCTCATGAATGATCTGGCGGAAGAGCATCTTCGTTCCCCGCCCGCCAGGCTACCGCGCCGCTCCCCCCGGCCACAGCTAGAATGCCCTGCGATGCGGCTGTAGCTCAGCTGGCTAGAGCGTCTGCTTGCCATGCAGAAGGTCGAGGGTTCGAATCCCTTCAGCCGCTTTCACTTGTAGAGCCAGGATTGACGAGGGTCCTTGACACGCGAGGAAACAGGGCCGCCGGGAAGCGAGTCCTCCGCCAGCAAAACGTCGCAGCATCACCTGCAAGCGACCGGGTCTCCCGGAAGAAAATGCGGCCGTCCATATGGACGGCCGCATGAATGCTCAGAGAGCTAACCCCAATTCGGCTTAGAGATCGACCCAGAGTGTGTCCGGGGTCGTAACCTTGTAAGCGCCTGTCCAGTTGGTAGACCCCGAGCCGCAGAGAGGACTTCCACTGTGGAATGGGATTGCACCGTTGATATGAATTGTTGCTGTTTTAGTCGCTGTTCCTTCGACTGTGCTGCTGTCTGTAAGGGTTCCGATGTGAGTGTTCGCGGTCGCGTAGCGACAGGTAATCCCGAACCGTGTGGATTCGACTGTCGCGCCGTTCGATGTCAATGTACTGACGCCGTGGGCGATGAAATGAAGTTCAAGCGTCCCACCAGCCACGGTTGTCACGTGCCAGCTGTTTGTGCAATTGCTGAACGAGGGGGTGACATTACCTTTGGCTGTGATCGCTGCCCCAGCACCGTCCGATTCGATTTTACCTGCGACTGTTCCTGTGCATTCGATTTTGGCGATCGGATTGTGGAGAACAACATGCCCCTCGCTATGGGCGTGAATTACATCTGTATAAAGTTTTCCTTCAGGGAATGTGGTCCTGGTAGCGGAAGCGGGACTGGCAAGCGCCATCAGCGCCGCTGCAGCAAGCACAAGCAACCCAAGCATCTTTACGTACTTCATTGTTCCTCCTTGACCTCGGCTTACGCCGACAGTTTTCTCAAGGAATTTAGAATGAGTATCTACTTGGTCAAGTGATTTCTTGTAATAAATCTCACGGCTTGCCCTGGTCTCGTCATTGGGTATGAGAAAACGCTGGAGCTTGCGTTGGACGAATTCACGCGCGCTTAGTTTCGAGCCAGACAAAAACCAGAGCGGGAGGAGCGCCGCCAAGCCGACAGTCTGTTTACCGCCAGAGCTCGCGACGCAGCATCTCGTTGCCGCGCTCGAGCTGCTGGATGGTGGCGCTGGCGACCGATCGAGTACGGGTGGCGCGATTGATGCGGGCCTGGACCTCCCGGTGTGACTTGCTTGGTGCGACGGGCGACGTCGCCGACCAGGCGCCTACGCTCACTGCGCAGCCGCTCGCGGGTCGCGTAGGCCGACTCCCGCTCGGGTTCGAGGTCCTTTGACGCGGCTTCGGGCCCGGCGGGGGCGGTCGCCTTGTTCGCCCCCGGCTCGGGGTCTTCGGTCGGAAAGAGCTGAAGCGTGGTTTCGCTCATGATCGCCTCGTCCAGTTCGGCGTCACCCGAGCTGAGGGCTGCAAAGCCTTCACCCGGTTTGCGCTGCTCCGGATCGTCATCCATCTCTTCGCCCTCTTCCTCCTCGGCGTCCGCCGAGAGGTCGAGCGCGTGACGGCGCTCCAGCTCGATCTCGTGGGCCAGCGCCTTCAGCCGCGGGTCGGCCGGCATCAGCAGGTAGCTCATCTGGCGGCGCGGCCGCGGGGTGGTGCGGATGAAGCGACCAACCACCTGGCGGAAGAAGAGCTCGGTCCGGGCCGCCGTCGCATAGACACCGACCCGCAGGCGGGGGATGTCGACGCCCTCGGAGACCATCAGGACCGAGACCAGCCAGCGCCGATCGGAGGAGGCGAAATCGGCGATTCGCCGGCTGGCATCGGGCTCGTCGCTCATCACCAGCTCGGGTCGCTCCCCCGAGACCGCCCCGAGCCGCGCCGCAATCGCCCGCGCGTGGTCCTGATCGGAGGCGATGACCAGGCCGCCCGCGTCAGGGTGCCCGTCGGCGCGCACCTCGCTCAGCCTGGCATCGCCGTCGCGCAGCACCTCGCCCATCCACTCGCCCTCCGGGCTGAGCGCCGTCCGCAGGCGCCGGGCCGACTCCGCCGCCGGCAGGACGAGATCGAAGTCGGCGCTGCGCAGCCGACCGTCCGAGAGCCACTCCATCTCGCCGTCATACGGCAGGAAGGTGATCGGGCGGCACACCCGGTCGCGCAATGCCTGTGGATAGCCGTAGGCGTAGTCGGCCTGGCTGAGGCCGTCCTCGTCGTAGGTGACCCAGGGAATCGCCGAGTTGTCGGAGCGGAAGGGAGTGCCCGAGAGGAGCAGCCGGAAGCGGGCACCGTCGAAGGCCCTGCGGGTCTGCAAGCCCCAGGCGGCCAGATCGCCCATGTGATGCGGCTCGTCGGCGATCAGCAGGGTCGGCCGGCGGTCAGCGGCCAGCCGGTGCGTATCCGGCCCGGCCGCGATCGTCTGGTAGGTGACGGCGACGCCGTGGAAGTCGGCCGACTCCGGCCCGTCGGAGTTCGGCCGGTTCGGCTCGATGTCGATGCCGTAGCGGCCCGCGTCAGCGGCCCACTGGCGGCAGATGTGGGTGGTCGGACCGACTACGACCACCCGCGAGACGAACTTGGCGCTCAGCATCCGGTGGGCGATATGCAGGCCAAAGGTGGTCTTGCCCGCCGCCGGCGTGGCCGAGGCCAGGAAGCTGTTGGCCAAGTGCGCTCGCACGGCCTCGGTCGCCTCCTCCTGCCACGAGCGGAGGGGTCGGGCATCGGGCCAGTCCGGAAGCGATCGGGCACGCGCCCCGCCGTCGATCAAATGCTGCGAGGCGTCGTACAAGGGCGCGCAACAATACGGTCGCCCGCGGCGGAGGACCGCCGACCCCACACGGGCTCCGATCCCGGTCGCACCGCCACTCAGTGAATCAGGGCCCGGCTGACGCCCTCACCCGGCGCTCAGTCGAGTGGAGATGCGCAAAGCGACCCGATTACCCGCGGATGGCCATCGATGACCGGGGAATCGATCAGCTCGAAGCCCTCGAATCCCGCGTGGCGAGCCATGGCGTCGAGGCTCGCCGGGGTGAATCCCCAGTAGACGAAGTCATCGTGGGCGTAGACCGCGCCTGGCGAGGGAATGTGGACCGCCGCGGAGTCGAGCGTCCGGTCCGCCGCCCCGTGGGTCTCGAGCATCACCCTTCCGCCCGCGGCCAAGCGTCGCCGCATGACTTTCAGCAGTCCCAGCGGGTTCTCGACCCGGTGCAGGATCCCAAAGCAGAGAATGAGATCGAAAGGCTCATCGAGTTGGTCGAGCTCGAATGCATCGAGGTGCCGGTATTCGACCTCCGAGCGGAGCGCTTGTCGAATCGCGGCGAACCCCTCTCCCCCCTCCAGCTCCACACCCCAACGCGAGCTGATCCACTCCTTGTACTGCTCGTTGTCGACGGCAACCACCCGGGCCGCGCCACGCACCTCCGCGAGGAAGGCGTAGAAGCCGTCGAAAGTGCCGATGTCGAGCACCCTCAGCCCGCTGAAATCCTCGGGCAAGGCCGGAATCCGGTAACGGTGATCGCGGGCAACGCCGTGCGTGTAGATCCCCTGGGAGCGGTTCAACGCGAACGTGTGGAACCAGATCGGCACCCGCTCGAGGACGCCCGCGGCGGTCTCCGGATCCGTGTCGATCGAGATCAGATCGGCCACCTGACGCTCGGCGTCGGTCGGCGCGGGCGGGGTTTCCAGCACTACGGGATCCTGAGCTCTCACAGCGTTGCTTATCGTGATGGTGTCTCCTATGGAGTGGGAAGCGGTTACCCGCTCATGCTCGAGCGCGGGCAGTTGAGGCGTGCTGCCGGCGGATCGCTCGAGCCAAGGTAAACGGCGAGCGAAGAAGTCCGGATGTTCGCGAGCGGCGCGCCTATCGCCGCTCACTGAGGCGACTAACGCCGCCGTGACCGCTCAGCTGAGCGGTCGCACGTTCACTGCTTTAGGTCCTTTGTCGCCGCTCTCGGCCTCATAGGTGACCTTGGCGCCTTCTTCGAGGGACTTGAAGCCCTCGCCGTCGATGTCATTGTGATGGACGAACAGATCCTTGCCCGCATCGTCGGGGGTGACGAAGCCGTAGCCCTTGTCGTCGTTGAACCACTTCACGGTTCCGGTTGCCATTTGGCATACCTCCACTGCTTATGTGCTGCGTACGCGGAGGGATGCTGCGAAGCAAACGACTACGGGCGCCAACACTGCTTTGCCGGGGGCTCCCAGCTCTAATGACAGCACCGTAGCAGGCTCGGCGCGAGACCCTGAACCCTGCAACCGGCTGGCATCGAGCAGAGTCACGGCGGTTTCCTCCTGCCGTGTGGTTTGTGCTACTTATTATTGGGTAACCCATGGCTGTTCCCACATGATCCATCCCCCACCGACGCGAGGCAACGGAGGAGTGAAGCGAACCGCATTTGGCGCCGTCGTATCCCTGGCCACGGCTGCCCCGATGCTCCTCCCGAGCCTCGCGTCGGCTTAATTTCGATCCCCGGCGCCCGATTCAGTCGCGCAGCGCGGCGATCAGATCGTCCAAGTCAAGCGGCGTGGTGCCCATTTCGACGCCCTCACCGTCGGCGGGGCGCGGCCATTGCTCGCGCGGGCGATCCCAATAGAGCTCGACCCCGTTGCGGTCGGGATCGGAGAGGTAGAGCGCCTCGCTGACACCGTGGTCGGAGGCGCCCTCCAGCGGCCAGCCGGCCTCACTCACCCGTCGCAGGGCGTCGGCGAGGGCGCGGCGGGTCGGGTAGCGGATCGCCGTGTGGAAGAGGCCGGTGGTCCCAGGGGCGGGCGGCGAACCGCCTTTCGAGGACCAGGAGTTGAGCCCGATGTGGTGGTGATAGCCGCCGGCCGAAATGAAGGCGGCGTCGGCGCCCCAGCGCTGCATCAGCTCGAAGCCGAGGATCCCGCAGTAGAACTCGAGGGCGCGGTCGACGTCGGCGACCTTGAGATGGACGTGGCCGATGTCGGCGCCGGGGTCGATCGGCTCCGGCGTCCGCTCAGCCATCGAGAACCCCGTCCAACGCCTCGTTGACGAGGCGGTCGGCATCGGCGTTCTCGGCGCGGCGCACGTGGCGTATCGACCAGGAATCGAAGCTCGACAGCGCCTTCTTCGCTTCGGCGTGCAGCGTTTTCATGCCGGCGTTTTTCACCTTGTAGCGGCCTTCGACCTGCCGCACCACCAGCTCGGAGTCGCCGACCAACTCTAGATCCGTGGCCCCGTGCGCGGCCGCCAGCTCGATTCCCTTCAGCAGCGCCCGGTACTCGGCGACGTTGTTGGTCGCCTCACCGATCTTCTCCCCCAGCTCCTCCAGCACCGTCCCGTCTGCAGCGCGGACGACGACCCCGATCGCCGCCGGGCCCGGGTTGCCGCGGGCGCCGCCGTCGACGTTGACGATGGCTCGGCTCATCGGCTCCGCGCCGGGTCCCCGGCCAGGCGAAGGCTGCCGTCCTCGCCGACCGCGGCGTTCCACTGCCGCGCGGCGGCGTCGAGCTGGTTGATCTCGCCGCCCTTGTCGAGCTCGAAGATCTCCCGCAGCTCATCGCCAAGGTCCACTCCCCACTGGTACCAGGAAAGCTCCCAGGCGATCGTGATCCGAACCTCGTCGGGGGCTCCGGCGGAGGCGCCGACAGATGCTCTCGGCACGCCGAGCGTACGGGTCAGACGGGAGACCGTTCGCCCGGACTCGCTGGAGTTAAACCGCGCCACCGCGCGCTCGAAGGGTGTCGGGGCAGCCTCGTCGAAAGGCAGCGCGGAACGCGGGCGACGCGACGCCGCCGCGGGGTCTTGCGCGGACAGCGGGACTGCGCTCGGCGGTGCCCCAGGCCGCCGGGTGCGGCGACGGAGCATGCGGCGCAGGCGCCCTTCGTGGCCGGCCTCTTCCCCAAGGTCCGGCGCCGGCTCGCCGGCCTTCCGCCAGCCGAGTCGCTCAGCGCGGGCCACACAGAGCTCGCAGACGTTCCGCTCCTCCACCCCGGAGACGTACCCGTGCACGCGCTCCCCGGCGAGGATCGAGCGGCCGCAGACGGCACAGGTGGCATCAACGCTCATCTGCCGCCAAGGTACCAACGGGCGGCCGGGGCGCCCCCGGTTTCAGGCCTGCTGGAGGTGCGATTTCAGCCGCATGACCGCCTTGGTGTGCAGCTGGGAGACGCGGGACTCGGTCACGCCGAGGACCTCGCCGATCTCGCGCAGGGTGAGGTTCTCGTAGTAGTAGAGGGCGACGACGAGCTGCTCGCGCTCGGGCAGCGAGCCGATCGCCTCGGTGAGCCGGTCCTTGACCTCGCTGGAGGCAAGCGCCTCCTGCGGGTCGGCGGCGCCGTCGTCGGCGATCGTGTCGAGCAGCGAGACCTGGTCGCCGGAGGAGTCGGAGACGGTCCAGAGCTCGTCCAGCGCGTAGACGGAGGAGTTGGCGATCTCCAGCAGCGCGCCCTGCAGTTCCTCCTCGGTCATCTTCAGTTTTGAGGCGAGCTCGGCCTCGCTCGGCGCCCGCTGCAGCTCGTGCTCGAGTTTGGCTTGCGCGGCCTCGATTTCGCGGGCGCGGGAGCGGACCGAGCGCGGCACCCAGTCGAGCGAGCGCAGTTCGTCGATGATCGCGCCGCGGATCCGGGTCATCGCGAAGGTCTCGAACTTGATCCCCCGCTCCGGCTCGAAGCGCTCGATCGCGCCGATCAGACCAACCAGACCGTAGGAGATCAGGTCGGCGTCTTCGACGTGGGACGGGAGGCCGGCGCCGAGTCGACCGGCGACGAACTTGACCATCGGCGAGTAGGCAACCACCAGTCGCTCGCGGGCGCCCTCATCGCCTTCGTCCTTGTAGCGCCGCCACAGATCGCGCAGCTCTACCTCTTTGACGCCCGTTTCCATCAGCTGATTCTACGGTCGTTTGCGGGGAATTGGTTCATGCGCGGGGGTGGCTTGCAGCGTAGGTGTCACGCAACCGGGCCGCATCGACCCGGGTGTAGACCTGGGTGGTGGAGATCGACGCGTGGCCCAGCAACTCCTGAATCGTACGCAGGTCGGCCCCGCCCTCGAGTAGATGGGTTGCAAAGGAATGCCTAAGCGCATGCGGGGAGACCCCCGCGGCGAGGGCGGCTTCGCGAGTCCAGAGGCCGAGGCGACGGGTCACATCGGAGTTCGAGAGCCGCCGCCCGCTCTTGGAGAGGAACAGCGCCCCCTCACGCGGATCGCCGGCCAAAGCGCGCCGCCCTTTGTCGAGATAGCGGCGCAGGGCGCGCTGGGCCGGCTCGCCGACCGGCAGCAAGCGCTCCTTCTGCCCCTTGCCCAGCACCCGCAGCTGCTCGGTCTCGAAGTCGAGGGCGCCGAGGTCAAGGTTGACGATCTCCTCGCAGCGCAGGCCGCAGGAGTAGGCGAGCTCGAGCATCGCCCGGTCGCGCAGCTCCAGCGGGGTGCCGGCGGGGATCCGCTCCAGCAAGGTCCGCATTTGCTCGGTGGTGAGGACTTTCGGCAGATGTTCGGAGCGCTTCGGGCTGGAGACCAGCTCGGCCGGGTTGGAGCCCGCCCTGTTGGTGCGGACGAGGTAGCCGTAGAGGCCGCGGATCGCCGCCAGCTTGCGGGCGACGGTCGCCGGCGCCGCGCCAGCGCCCGAGAGCCCGGCCCCGTAGCGCCGGACGTCACGGTGGCGGATGTCGGCCGGTCCATCGCCCTGCTCCCCCGCCCACTCGGCAAACCCACCGAGGTCGACGGCGTAGGCCTTGCGGGTCCGCTCGGCGGAGCCGCGGGCACGAAGGTCACGGTCATATGAGGCGAGTGCTTCCTCCCAGTTCATCGAGGCTTCATTCGCCCCGATCGGGTCGCGTCCTTTCGGCGGCCGGCTAACCGAGGAAGACGGGAGTGCCTATTTCGACTTCGTCGTACAGCTCTTCCACGTCGGGAATCGCCATCCGCACGCAGCCGTGCGAGGCGGCGGTGCCGAGTGAGGAAGATTCTTCGGTGCCGTGGATCCCCGCCCCTTCGAAGATCCCCATCCACCGGGCCTTGATCGGATTTTCGGGTCCCGGCGGGATCGTCTGTCCCGCCAGCGAGCCGGCCCAGTCCGATTCCGGCACGTTCCAGACCGGGTTTTCTTCCATGGATTCGATCTGGTAGAGCCCTTCCGGAGTTGCGAACCCTTCCGCGCCGACCGCGACGGTGTAGGTCTTGGCCAGCTTCAGGTCCTTCCATAGCCGCAGGGTGTAGGTCGAGCGGTCGAGGGTGAGGTAGGACGGATACTCGGCCGCCACTTCCTGCTTGGTGACTTCCGGCGCGACCGAGCGGACACGGGCGCGGATCTCGTGCGGGGCGTTGGCATTGAGGACCGCTGCCTTGAGGTCTTTCTCCAGCAGGTTGTCGCGCAGCTTGCGGCCCGGCTGCCCAGCGACGACCGTGAGCGTTTCGCCGCTCGCTTCGACGCCGGCGTTCTGCGGTTCCTGGTCGATGTCCCCGGCGACGCGGCGGACGAAGCGGTTGATCGCCGGCACCGAGTAGGCGACGTCGGGGGCGATCTTTTCGTCGACTTCGCCACCGCTGACGTAGCGCACGAGGCGAACCGGAAGGCCACCATCCTGGCTGTCTTCAACCGCCTCGGCGACGGCGGCATCGATGTCGGCACGGATCTTCAGCTGCTCTCCGGTCAGCTTCCAGGTCTCGCCATCGAAGTTGACGGTGAGCGAGCTGCGCAGCGGCGCCACCAGCTTGCGGTGGACGCGGGCGGCGGCTTCGTCTTCGTCGAGGCCGCCAACGTCGACCCCGCCGATCGTCACGCCCTCGGCGATCTTGTCCTTCTGCGAGCTGTCGTAGGCGTAGGCGCCACCGACCACGAGAACCAGCAGCAGAGCCGCGATCAGCAGCACAATCGAAGTCTTGGTTCCCATCTGAACTGGAGTGGCCCTCAGTAAGTCGCTTTGCCGGTCTTCAAAAGTTTAGGCATACGCCTCTTTCGGCTTGCCGGCCTTGCTTCCCTGCAATTTCGCATGTGCTTCAGCCTTATCGGCAGGGTGGCCGGATATCTTTCGCCTGTGCGCACCAAGGACGAAGTCCGCGAGGAGGTCTGGAAGGCGATGGAACGCGAGGGCGTTTCCCGCTTCCCCGGCGCCGAGGGGCGCATCCCCAACTTCGCCGGCGCGAAACTGGCGGCCGAGAAGCTCGCCGCCCACCGACTCTGGAAGCGGGCGCGGGTGATCAAGGCGAACCCCGACTCGCCGCAGACCCACGCGCGGCGGATCGCCCTGGAAGAGGGCAAGACGATGATCCTGGCGGTGCCGCGCCTGCGCGACCCCCACCCGTTCCGGGTGCTCGACCCGAAAAAGCTCACCAAGGCAGCGAAGAAAGAGGCGGCGACGCTCAAGGGCGCGCTCAAGCACGGCCGCGTCGTCGCCCTCGACGAGCTGCCCGAGGTCGACCTGATCCTCTGCGGCTCGGTCGCGCTCAACCTCAGCGGCGCCCGGGTCGGCAAAGGCGGCGGCTACCACGACCTCGAGTACGGGATCCTCGCCGACGCCGGCAAGATCGATACCCACACCACCGTCGCCACCACCGTTCACCCGATTCAGATCCTGCGCCAGCACCTGATGGTCACCGACCACGACCTGCCGGTCGACCTGATCGCGACCCCGCGCGCGGTGATCGACGTCGAGCGCCAGTACCCCCGGCCGCGCGGGATCCTCTGGGACCACCTGCAGCCACCGCAGATCCGCGAGATCCCGGTTTTGGAAAGGATGGGGTATGCCTGATTTCGAAACCGAGCCCGCGTCCGTCTTCCCCGCCTCCGACTACGGCAACCCGGACTCGACGCCGGAGTGGCTGCAGATCGACTGGCGCCAGCACCTGCACCGGGTGGACCTGCCCGGCGCACAGCAGGTCAACTACGCCGAGATCGGCGAGGGCGAGCCGATCCTCTTCATCCACGGCATCGCCGGCTGCTGGCGCAACTTCCTCGAGAACCTCCCCTACTTCGGCCGCTCCTACCGCGCCATCGCGCTCGACCTTCCGGGCTTCGGCGACAGCCCGATGCCCTCGTGGGAGATCTCGATGGCCAACTACGGGCGGCTGATCCACGACTTCTGCGAGCGCCTCGGGATCGAGCAGGTGGCGGCACTGGCCGGCAACTCGATGGGCGGCTTCATCGCCACCGAGGCGGTGATCGAGGAGCCCGAGCGGTTCGACCGCCTGGTGCTCATCTCCGCCGCGGGGATCAGCTTCGCCGAGTGGCAGGGCACCCCGATCGAGGCCGCCAGCCGCATCTTCAAGGCGGCGATCCCCTTCCTCAGCGGCGACCGGCGTTCCTACTGGACCCGGCCGCGGGGTCGCAAGCTCGCCTTCGGCCGGATCTTCCGCAACCCCAACCGACTACGGCCCGAGCTGCTCGCCGAGCAGGTGCGGCCGGGGCTGCAGGCGCCGGGCTTCTCCGACGCCCTGAGCTCGATCTGGGGCTACGACACCCGCGAGCGCCTGACCGAGATCGAGATTCCGACCCTGGTCACCTGGGGCCTCAACGACCAGGTCGTCCCGGTCGAAGCGGCGCTCGGCTACAACCGGCTGATCCCGCGGTCGCGGCTGGAGCTCTTCGAGCGCACCGGACACCTGCCCCAGCTCGAGCGTCCCGGCCGCTGGAACCCGCTGGTCGAAGAGTTCATCGAGTCCTCGCAGCCGCTGCAGGCGGCCGCGGACACCGCCGTCGGTTAGGCCCCGTCGCGGGTTAGCCCGTGATCGCGCCCTGCGCGGCGGAGGAAACCGTCGCCGCGTACTTGCCCATCACACCGCGGCCGAAGGGCGAGGGCGGTGACTCGTACTCGGCGACCCGCTCGGCGATCTCCTCATCGGAGAGGGCGACGCTGAGGCTGCGGTTGTCGATGTCGACGGTGATCTCGTCCCCCTCGCGGACGGCGGCGATCGGGCCGCCCACGGCCGCCTCGGGGGCGACGTGGCCGATCATCAGGCCGCGGGTAGCGCCGGAAAAGCGGCCGTCGGTGACCATCGCCACGCTCTCGCCCAAGCCCTCGCCGACGATCGCGGCAGTCACCTGCAGCATCTCGCGCATCCCGGGACCGCCGATCGGGCCCTCGTTGCGGATCACGACGATGTCACCCGGGTTGATCTGCTGGTCCTTGACGGCGCGGAAGCAGTCCTCTTCGTTCTCGAAGACGCGGGCGGGGCCGGTCTGCTGGCGGCGCTCGGTGCCGGCGACCTTGACCACCGCGCCTTCGGTGGCGAGGTTGCCGCGGAGGATCGCCAGCCCGCCTTCGGGCTTGAGCGGGTCCTCGACCGAGCGCACGACTTCCTGGCCCGGCGCCTCGGCGGCGGCGGCGGCCTCCTCGCCGATCGTCCTGCCGGTGACGGTGATCGCGTCGCCGTGCAGGATCCCGGCTTTGGCGAGGCGCTTGAGGATCACCGGCACGCCGCCGGCGGCGTAGAGGTCGGTGGCGACGAAGCGGCCGCCGGGCTTGAGGTCGGCGAAGAGCGGCGTGTTGCGCGAGATCCGCTCGAAGTCGTCCATCGTCAGCTCGACCCCGACCTCGTGGGCGAGCGCGATCAGATGCAGGACCGCGTTGGTCGAGCCGCCGGAGGCGCAGACGCAGGCGATCGCGTTCTCGAGCGCGTCGCGGGTGAGGATCTTGCTCGGCCGCAGATCGTCGACGAGGACGTTGATCACCAGCTCGCCGATTTTCTCCGCCACCGTCCCCTTGTCGTCGTCTTCGGCCGGGACCATCGCCGAGCCGCCAGCGCTGATCCCCAGCGCCTCGAAGGCGCAGGCCATCGTGTTGGCGGTGAACTGGCCACCGCAGGCGCCGGCACCGGGGCTGGCGACACCCTCCAGCTCATTCAGTTCCTCATCGCTCATGTTGCCCGCGTTGTGGGCGCCGATCGCCTCGAAGATGTCGAGGATGGTGACGTCGCGGCCGTGCCAATGGCCGGGGGCGATCGAGCCGCCATAGAGCAGGACCGAGGGCACGTCAAGGCGGGCCAGGGCCATTGCGCAGCCGGGGATCGTCTTGTCGCAGGCGCAGAGGGCGACGATCGCATCGAACTGGTATCCGCGGGCCATCAGCTCGATCGAGTCGGCGATCACCTCGCGGCTGACCAGCGAGGCCTTCATCCCCTGCGTCCCCATCGTCACCCCGTCGGAGACGGCGACGGTGTTGAACTCCATCGGCGTGCCGCCGGCGGCACGGACGCCCGCCTTGACGTGCTCGGCGAGGCCGCGGAGGTGGAAGTTGCAGGGCATCGCCTCGGTCCAGGTGTTGGCGATCCCGATCGTCGGCCGGCTGAGGGCGTCGTCGTCGAACCCGACCCCCTTCATATAGGCGCGCGAGTGGGCGCGGTCGGGGCCGTCGAAGACGGTCGCCGAGCGGGGACGGGGCAGCTTGGTCGTGGTATCGCCGTTCGTGCTCATGCGCCCAAATCTACTGAGGGGACGGGCGAGGCGATTGCCCTTCTCCGACATTCGCAGCGGCGTAAATGCCCAACCGCGGAAATCAGCCTTTGCCAAACACGTCGACGGGGCCGGGACCGGCGCCGATCTCGCGCAGGCCGCCGCCGACCGCGGCGGAGGCGATCTCGCGCGCCTTGCGCGCCGCCTCGAGCGGCTCCTCGCCCAGGGCCAAGTAAGCCGCCAGCGCCGAGGAGTGGGTGCAGCCAGAGCCGTGGGCGGCGCCGTCGGGGTGACGGTCGCCGGGGATCTCAACGACCGTTTCCCCGTCGAAGAAGAGGTCGACGATCGCCTCGCTGTGGCCACCGGTGACGACTACAGCCTCGGGGCCAAGCGCGACCACGGCGCGCGCCAGCTCCTCCTGACTCGCCTCCTCCCCCAGCCCGGTCAGCACCCGCGCCTCGGGAATATTCGGGGTTACGACGGTGGCCATAGGCAACAGACGCACCCTGAGCGTTTCCTCCGCGTCCGGATCGAGAAGGGCAGCCCCACTCTCCGACACCATCACCGGGTCGACCACCACCGGCGGGTTGTTCTTCACGATGAGAGCAAGAGCCGCCACTACCCCCTCGATGGCTTCGGCGCTTCCGACCATCCCCACCTTTACGGCATCAATTCCGATGTCTTCGGAAACCGCAGCAATCTGAGTCAGGATCATCTCGCCAGAGACTGGCTCTATTGCCTCAACTCCCACCGTGTTCTGCGCCGTGATCGCGGTGATCGCGGTCATCCCGTGCACCCCGACCCGGGCGAACGCCTTCAGGTCAGCTTGGATTCCGGCACCGCCGCCGGAGTCGGAGCCGGCTATCGAGAGGACTGCGGGGACGCGGTCTGCCATTGGGGTCGGAGCCTAGAGGGACGATCCGGTCGGAGACGCCAGCAGCGTCCGCGAGTAGGTGCCGACGTTCGAGCAGGAGAGGAAACCGAGGAGCTCCAGGCGGGCCAGGGCGGTGGCCACGGTCGGCCCGGAGATGCCGGTGAGCGCGGCGACACCGTCGCAGGTGGTCTCCCCCACTTCTACTGCGGCGAGCACCGCTTGCAGCTGTGGCTCTAGGTCAGGACCGCTGGGCTCTAGCCGGTGCTGGCCGGGGCCGAGCATTGCGTCCAGCACGTCCTGGGCGTCGCGGATGACGTGGGCGCCGGCGGCGAGGAGGCCGTTGGGGCCGGCCGAGGCGCGGGAGGTGACCGGGCCGGGGACGGCGCCTAGGTCGCGGCCCAGGTCGGCGGCGAGATCGGTGGTGATCAGCGAGCCCGATCGGGTGGCTGCCTCGACGACCACCGTCATCCCCGCCAGCGCCGCCATGATCCGGTTGCGGGCTGGGAAGGTCCAGCGCCAGGGCGTTGCTCCGGGCGGAAACTCCGAGATCACCAGGCCCTCTTCACATATCCGGCGCCAGAGCGTGCGGTGGCTGGAGGGATAGGCGACGTCCGGGCCGCAGCCGAGGACGGCGATCGTGCGGCCGCCGTCGAGGGCCCCGCGGTGGGCGCAGCCGTCGATCCCGAAGGCGAGGCCGCTGACCACGACCATTCCCGCGGCCGCCAGTTCACGCCCCAGCTCTCGCGCGATCTCCCTGCCGTAGGAGGTGGCGCGGCGGGCGCCGACGATCGTCACCGTTTCGAATGGCTCGATCCCGGCGAGCAGGCGCGGGCTACCCCGGCCGATCAGCGCCCAGGGAGCGTCGGCGGCATCGCGCAGCGAGTTTGGGTAGAGGTCCGTGTGGCGACAGCAAGCCCAGCAGCCGGCCTGCGTCAGCTCCTCGTAAAGACGCGCCTCGGACAGCGCCGCGATCCGCACCAGCATCTGACCGGCGACCTTCGGCGCCGCGACCTCGACCAGGTCCTCGTTCGAGAGCCGCAGTAGTTCCGGCGAGCGCGAGCCGACATCACCGGTGGCGATCCGCTCGACGTACGGGCCGAGGGCGGCCAGCAGCCAGGAGCGACGTAGGCACTCGATGCAGGCACGGTGCTCAACCATTGTCTCGCCGCCGCATCTGCAGGGCCTGGGCCATCTGCTCCTCGCCGATCTCCTCGACCCCCGCCAAGTCGGTGAGCGTCTGCGCGAGTCGCAGCGCCCGGTCGTGGGCACGACCGCTGAGCCGCTGCCGCGCGTAAAGGTCCGCCAGCAGCGACGCTGCGCTCTCGCCGAGCGGACAGGCGCGCGCCTCTGCCGGCGTCATCTCCGCGTTGCAGCGCCCCGGTCCCAGGCGCCACTCCTGGCGCTCGCGGGCGGCGCAGACCCGCTCCCTGACCGCCGCCGAGGGCTCGCCCGGAGGGCCGCCGATATCCGCGGCGCTCGGCTGCCGCACCGCGGCGAGCAGGTCGAGCCGGTCGGCCAGGGCGCCGCTCAGCTTGCCCTGGTAACGCTGGACGTCATACGGCGCGCAGGTGCAGTCCGGGTCCGTTTCTCCCCTCCCGCATGGGCAGGGGTTGGCGGCGGCGACCAACATGAACCGGCAGGGGAGAATGCGTTGGGCGCCGGCCCGCGCGATCGAGACCTCCCCCGACTCCAGCGGCGCCCGCAGCGCCTCCAGGGCGTCGCGCCGGAACTCGCAGAGCTCGTCGAGAAAGAGGACGCCCCGGTGAGCGAGCGTCGCCTCCCCCGGCCGCGGCGGCGAGCCGCCGCCGATCAACCCGGCGGCGCTGATCGTGTGGTGCGGCGCCCGGAACGGCCGGCCGCTGGGCAGGCCATCGAGGCGGCCGCAGGCGCTGGCGATCCGCGCCACCTCCAGCGCCTCGACCGAGGCCAGCGGCGGCAGGATCGAGGGTAGGCGACTCGCCGCCAATGACTTGCCGGCACCGGGAGGGCCGATCATCAGCAGGCTGTGCCCGCCCGCTGCGGCCACCTCCAGCGCGTGCCGCAGGTGCGGCTGGCCGCGCAGGTCGGCGAGATCGGGGGCGCCCGGTGCGGGATCGAGCCGCAGCGGCAACGGCTCCGGCCGGGGCGGGTCCCACTCCCCGGCGACCAACGCGGAGAGCTGCCCCAGCGCCTCGACCCCGATCACGCCTATCCCTTCCACCAGCGCCGCCTCGGCGGCGTTCTCGGCCGGCAGCACGATCGCCTCCGCCCCGCTCTCCCGCGCCGCCTCGGCCATCGCCAGCGCCCCCTGCACCGGCCTGGTCGAGCCGTCGAGCGCCAGCTCTCCCGCCAGCGCCACGCGGGCCAGTCCCTCCCACTCCAGCTCCCCGGCGGCGCTCAGGAGACCAGCGGCGATCGCCAGGTCCATCCCCGGACCCGCCTTGCGCAGGCTGGCCGGCGCCAGGTTGACGACGATCCGGCGCAACGGGAACTCGAAGCCGCAGTTGACCAGCGCCGCCCGCACCCGCTCGCGCGCCTCGCGCACCGCCGCGTCGGGCAGCCCGACGATCGTGAAGTTGGGCAGCCCGCGGTGGACGTCGACCTCGACCCGCACGGGGCGGGCGGAGATGCCGTCGAGGGTGAAGGTGCGGGCGGTGGCGAGCACGGAGGCCACGCTAGGCGGAATCGATTCACGCGTTACGCGCACAGAGAAAAATCTTTGAGTCGAAGGTGGGGAGAGTTTGTGACCTCCGCGCCCTTGACCCCGTATGACCGTTGCCCGCCGCCGCACCGGCGCCATCGCCGAGGACTTTGTCGCCTGCCGCCTCGCCGCCTCGGGCTGGGAGATCGTCGAGCGCAACGCTCGCACCCGCTACGGCGAGCTCGACATCGTCGCCCGCGACGGCCCCACCCTCGTCTTCATCGAGGTCAAGGGCGCGCGCCAAGGAACCCAGTTCGGTCCCGAGCGCCCAATTCTCTCGATCGACCACCGCAAGCAGCAGCGGGTCCGCCGCCTCGCCACCGCCTGGATGTCGGAACGCCGCGAGCAGCCTCCCTACGAGGAGATCCGCTTCGACGCCGTCGGCATCACCCTCGACCGCAACGACCACGCGGTCGCCGTCGACTACGTCAAAGGGGCGTTTTAGCCCAGCTCGAGCTGGGAATAAGCCACGCTTTGGAATGAGCGGCGGTGGAGCGGCGAGATGCCGATCTCCTCGATCGCCTGGCGGTGCTCGGGAGTCGAGTAGCCGACGTGCTCCTCGAAGCCCCAGCCCGGGTGCTGGGTGGCGACCTCGCGCATGTAGCGGTCACGGGTGACCTTGGCGATGACCGAGGCGGCGGCGATCGCGGCGCTCGTCGCATCCCCCTTGATGACCCGCCGGTGCGGGACCGAGCAGCGCGGCAGGCGGAAGCCATCGACGAGGCTGATCGCCTCCTCCCCGGGCGCCAGCCGCTCCAGCGCCAGGGCGAGGGCTTCGATGTTGGTCACGTGCAGGCCGCGGCGGTCGATTCCGGCCGGAGAGCGGACGACGACGCTGGTCCGCTCCGCCGCCCGCAGCACGCACGGATACATCTCCAGACGCCGTTCCTCGGTCATCTGCTTGGAGTCGTGCAGGCCGCTGAGCGCTCGGCGGTCGGAGACCGAGATGCGCTCGTAGTCGATCAGGACCGCGGCGGCGACCAGCGGCCCGGCCAGACAACCCCGGCCGGCCTCGTCGGCGCCGGCGACGAAGCGGCTTTGCAGCCCGCGGTCGAAGGCAAACAGGCGGCGGCTGCGCGCCAGCCGCCGACGGTGGGTCTTGCCCGGCTTAGAGCCCGCCGATGCGCTTGGGGGGCCAGTAGGTGGCAAAGGCCTCACCGATGAGCCAGTCTCGGGGGACGGGACCCCAGTAGCGGCTGTCGTCGCTTGCCCCACGGTTGTCGCCCATCATGAAGTAGTGGTCGGCCGGGATCTTGATCGTTCTCGGTTTGTTGCAGGCTTCGCCGCCGCCGCAGGGATTGATGAAGGGCTCGTCGGTCTGCTCGACCCCATTGACGACCGGATGGCCGTTGCGGATCGAGAGGGTGTCGCCGGGGCCAGCGACGATCCGCTTGATGAAGTTCTGGTCCGAGCGCTCCGGCGTCGGTTTCGGGCACGGTTCGCCGACTTTCGGCTGCCCCCCCGGCACCCCGCACTGCGGCCCTTCGCCGTCGGCGCCGCGCGGCGGGTGGAAGACGACGACGTCGCCGATCGTCGGATCCTGGAAGTGGTAGAGGAAGCGGTTGACGAGGACTCGCTGGCCGACGTCGAGGGTCGGCTCCATCGATTCAGAAGGGATCTGGTACGGCTTGACGATCCATGCCTGGATCGCCAGCGCCAGCCCAAGGGCCAGCGCAACGATGACGACTAACTCGATGAGCCCGCCGCCTTTGGACTTCGGCTTCGGGAGTTTCGGGTTCAGGCCTTCGAGTCCTCGTCGGAGTCGCCGGCCTCTGCCGGCGCCTCGTCCTCGGCATCCTCAGGCGCTGAACTGTCCTCGGTCTCCCCGGCCTCGGGCGCATCCGCGTCCGTCTCCGCCGTAGCCTCGGGCTCGGGCTCAGCAGCAGCCTCGGGCTCAGTCTCCGCCGGAGCCTCCTCGGCCTCGGGCTCCGCCGGAGCCTCCGCCTCTGGAGCCTCCTCTGCCGCCGGAGCCGCCTCGGCGGTCTCCTCGCCGGCCTCGGCCTGGGGCTCCTCGGGAGCCTCGACCGGGACGACCTCCTCCTGGCTGACGCCCTCGGCGTCGACCGCGGTGGACTCGCTGCCAGCTGCCGCGGGGGCCGCGACGACATCGTCGTCGATTCCCCAGCGCCGCTCGGCGACGCGTGCAGCCTTGCCGATCCGGCCGCGCAGGTAGTAGAGCTTGGCCCGCCGCACGTCCCCGCGCGCCGCCACCTCGAGCTTCTCGATCTTGGGCGAGTGCAGGGGGAACGTCCGCTCGACGCCGACGCCGAAGGACTGCTTGCGCACGGTGAAGGTCTCACGCACGCCGGAGCCCTGACGCTTGAGGACGACGCCCTCGAAGACCTGGGTCCGTTTGCGGGTGCCCTCGATCACCTGGAAGTGGACGCGGACACGGTCTCCAGGGGCGAAGTTGGGCAGCCCCTGCCGAAGCTGGGCGCGCTCGATGCTGTCGATTACAGAGCTCATGTGATGTGCGTTGCTGAGGGTTCGCTGCGAGAAAAAACCGCCGGGACCCAGTTGCGGGAACCGCGCGGTCGCGGAATGGTAGCTATTCCGAGTCTTTTTCGAACTGCTCTGCCCGCAGGCGGCTCTGCCCCCGGCGCCACTGGCGCACCTTCTCGTGGTCGCCGGAGAGCAGGATCTCCGGGACGTCCCAGCCGCGGTAGCTCGGCGGGCGGGTGAAGTGGGGGTACTCGGGCATCCCCTCGAGGGCGTGGCTGAAGGACTCCTCGACGGCGCTGTCCTCGTGGCCGAGCGCGCCCGGGAGCTTGCGCATCAACACGTCGGAGACCACCATCGCCGGCAGCTCACCGCCGGCGAGGACGTAGCGGCCAATCGAGAGCTCGTCGTCGGCCAGGTGCTGGTGGACGCGGTCGTCGAAGCCCTCGTAGCGGCCGCAGAGCAGCGCCACGTGCGGCTCGGCGACCAGTTCGTCGGCGATCTCATCGCTCAGCAGCGGCCCGGTCGGCGAGAGCAGGACGATCCGCGGCCGTTGCCCCTCGCCGTAGGCCGCCTGCAGCGCCTCGTCAACCACGTCGACCCGCAGCACCATCCCGGCGCCGCCGCCGTAGGGCGAATCGTCGACCTGACCCGCGGTCAGCGGGGTCGAGTCGCGGTAGTTGAAGAGGCGGAACTCGTTGCCCTCGCTGACCGCGTTCTGGACCGAGCGCTGCGACTGGAACCAGTCGAAGGCCTCCGGGAAGAGGGTGAAGACGTCGAGCCGCACCCGGACGGGTCAGTCGAGGATGTCGACGATGACGCGGCGGTCGATCCGCACCGCCGCCGCCTTGGCGATCGTCCGGATCGCGTTGGCTATCCGCCCGCCTTTGCCGATCACCCGGCCGAGGTCGCCCTCGGCGACGCTGATCTCGTAGACGAGGTCGCCGTCCTCCTCCAGCTCCTCGACCACGACCGCCTCCGGGTCCTCGACGAGGGACTTGACGAGAAACTCGAGGAGCTCCGTCATTCCGGGGGACCGGCTAGCTGCCGGTGGCCTTGATGCCCTTGGTCCGCAGCAGGGTCGCCACCGTCTCCGATGGCTGGGCGCCGTGCTCGAGCCAGTGGCGCGCGCGCTCCTCGTCGATGTTGATCGTCGAGGGCTCGGTCTGCGGGTTGTACTGGCCGATCGTCTCGATCGTGCGGCCGTCACGCGGGGAGCGTTTGTCGGCGACGACGATGCGCCAGATCGGGTTCTTCTTGGAACCCACTCGTCTAAGTCTTATGCGGACTGCCATGAGCTGGGGCAGGTTACAGAAAAGGCGCACCCGGACGCGAAGCGGAGGATGCGCCGACTGATCTGGGATTAGCGCCTGCGGGCCTTTGGGCGCGGCGTGCGCTGCCCACCGCCCGCCAGCTTGGCCATCTGCTGCGGCGTCGGCGCCTGCCCGTTGGCCATCGATTTCATCAGCACTTTCATCTGGTCGAACTGCTTGACCAGCTGGTTGACGCTCTGCACCTTGGTCCCGGAGCCGTTGGCGATCCGTTTGCGGCGGGAGCCGTTGATCAACCCCGGATTGGACCGCTCCCTGGGCGTCATCGAGAGGATGATCGCCTCTACCCGGTCGAGCTCGCTTTCGTCGATGGGGGCGTTCTTCAGCTGCTTCATCGCTCCCATTCCCGGCAGCATCCCGATGATCCCGCTCAGCGGCCCCATTTTGCGGACCTGCTTCATCTGGGTGAGGAAGTCGTCGAGGCCGAACTGGTCGCGGCGCATCTTCTCCTGCAGCGCCTCGGCCTCCTTCTCGTCGACCTGCTGCTCGGCTTTCTCGATCAGGCTGAGGACGTCGCCCATGCCAAGGATCCGCTGCGACATGCGGTCCGGGTGGAACTTGTCGAAGTCCTCGATCTTCTCCCCGGTCGAGGCGAAGAGGATCGGCTTGCCGGTGACGGCTTTGACCGAGAGGGCGGCGCCGCCGCGGGCGTCGCCGTCGAGCTTGGTCATCACCACGCCGTCGAACTCGGCCACCTCGGCGAAGGATTCGGCGACGCCGACGGCGTCCTGGCCAGTCATCGCGTCGACGACGAGGAGGACGTCGTGGGGTTTGGTCTGCTTGCGGATCCTGGCCAGCTCGGCCATCAGGTCCTGGTCGATGTGGAGGCGGCCGGCGGTGTCGACGATCAGCACGTCGCGGCGCTCGGCGCGGGCTTCGTCGAGCGCCCAGGAGGCGATGTCGACCGGGTCGGCCTCGGTGCCGCGCTCGTAGACGTGGGCGCCGGCGCGGCCGCCCATCGTCACCAGCTGCTCGACCGCCGCCGGGCGGTAGACGTCGCAGGCGGCGAGCGCCACGTCCTTGCCCTGCTTGCCGAAGAACTGGGCGAGCTTGGCGCAGGCGGTCGTCTTGCCGGAGCCCTGCAGGCCGGCCATCAGGATCACGGTCGGGCCGCTGTTGGCCATCGCCAGCTCCGAGCCGGTGCCGCCCATCAGCGAGGCGAGCTCCTCGTTGACGATTTTCACCACCTGCTGGCCGGGATCGAGGCTCTCCAGAACCTCGGAGCCGAGGCAGCGCTCCTTCAGCGTCTTGGTGAAGGTTTTGACGACCTTGAAGTTGACGTCGGCCTCGAGCAGGGCGAGGCGGATCTCCCGCATCGCCGCGTCGACGTCGGACTCGCTCAGCTTGCCGCGCGAGCGGACGTCGGAGAGGGTCGACTGCAGGCGTTCGGAGAGCTGGTCGAACATGTCCGAGCAGCTTAAAGGCTCGAAGTGGAGCTACTCGGCGAGAAGGGCGTTGGCGTAGTCGCCGGGGTCGAAGGGACGCAGGTCCTCGAGCGTCTCCCCCACGCCGATCAGCTTCACCGGGATGCCGAGGTCGGAGGCGATCGCCAAGGCGATGCCGCCCTTGGCGGTGCCGTCGAGCTTGGTCAGGACGACGCCATTGACCTCGACCGCTTCGGAGAAGATCCTCGCTTGGCGGAGGCCGTTCTGGCCGGTGGTGGCGTCGATCGAGATCAGGGTCTCGTGCGGGGCCTCGGGGATCTGCTTCTGGATCACCCGGCAGACCTTCGTCAGCTCGTCCATCAGGTTGGCCTGGGTGTGGAGGCGGCCGGCGGTGTCGACGATGACGACGTCGGCGCCGCGGGCGCGGGCGGCGTTGATCGCGTCGTAGGCGATTGCGCCGGGGTCGGAGCCCTCCTCGCCGCGGACCAGCTCGGCGCCGGCCCGCTCGGCCCAGGTTTCGAGCTGCTCGGCGGCGGCGGCGCGGTAGGTGTCGGCGGCGGCCATCACCACGCTCAGCCCCATTTCCTTGCTCAGATGCCAGGCGATCTTGCCGATCGTCGTCGTCTTGCCGGTGCCGTTGACCCCGACCATCATCAGGATCGCCGGCTCGGCCGAGAGGTCGATCGGGGCGCGACCGGTGGAAGCGACCTCGGCGAGCATCTCGATCAGGCGGTCGCGAACGGCGACCCCGTCGGCGGGCACCGCGCCGGACTCGACCTCGTGCTCGAGCTTCTCCACAACCGCGGCCGTGGTCGGCGCCCCGACGTCGGCCAGGATCAGCGCCTCCTCCAAAAGCTCCCAGGTCTCGTCGTCGATCCGGTCGAAAAGACTGGCCGAGATCTCCTCGGTAAGCGCCTGCCGGCTTTTCGAAAGACTCTCTTTGAGGCGCTTGAAGACCCCTCTACGCGCCTCAGGCGCCTCGTCCTCGGCCGTGACTATCGAACCCGTGCTCCGAGTTCCGAGGTCAACGATCTCCTGCCAGCTGGTAGCCATGGCGAGGAAAGGTAACGGGCGCTAGGCGACCGCGGAGAGACCGGGCGACTCGCCCTCGTCCTCGTCCTCGGCGTCCCCTCCCACTTCGCGCGGGAGTCGCCGGGAAACCACCTTGGTGACGCCATCCCCACCCATGCTGACCCCGTAGAGGACGTCGGCGGCGTCCATCGTCCGTTTCTGGTGGGTGACGATGACGAACTGGGCGCGGTCGGAAAAACGGCGGATCAGCTGCAGGAAGCGGTCGATGTTGGCGTCGTCGAGGGCGGCCTCGACCTCGTCGAGGATGTAGAAGGGGCACGGCCGGGCGAGGAAGACGGCGAAGACGAAGGCCAGGGCGACCAGCGACTTCTCGCCGCCGGAGAGCAGCGAAAGTTTCCGGGTCGACTTGCCGGCCGGGGTGACCTCGATCTCGACCCCGAGCTCGTCGCGTTCCTCGTCTTCTTCCTCCTCCGCCTCGGGCTCGGCGTCGGTGGGAGCCTCCTGCTCGCCTGCGGGCCGCTCTTCGTCGCGCACCGGCCGCAGGCTGACCCGGCGCAGACGCCCGCGCCCGCCTGGGAAGAGGTGCTCGACCATCTCCTCGAAGTTTTTGGCGGTTGCCTCGAAGGTCTCCTCGAAGGCGCGCTCGATCTCGGCGTCGATCTCGCGGATCAGCGACTCCAGCTCCCGCATCGAGCGCTCGATGTCCTCGCGCTGCGCCTGCAGAGCCTCGACGTGCTCACGGGCCTCGTCGTACTCCTGCTCGGCCAAGGGGTTGACCGGGCCGATCTGGGTCCGCCGCCGCTCCAGCCGCTCCAGCTTGCGGTCGATCTCCGCCCGCGCCTCGTCGCTCAGCGCCTCCTCGGCCGGCGGGATCTCCTCGCCGAGCCGCTCGGCGATCGTCGCTAGCTCACGCTCGGCCTCGGCCCGCCGGTCGCCGAGGTGGGCGGCCTCGACCTCGGCCCGGGTCAGCTCGTCGGAGGTCTCCTTCATCTGCGCCTGCAACTCGAACTCCTGCTGCGAGCAGGCGCGCAGCTCCCCGGCGATCGCGTCGCCGTCGTCCTCACCGCCGACGACCTTGCGCTCGATCCCGTCGACCCGGGCGCGGATCGCCACCCCGACCGCCTCTGCAGCGGTGCGGGCGGCGCGAACGTCGTCCAACAACCCCTCGCCGGCGGCAACGCGGGCACGCAGCGCCTCGCGGTGGCGCTCGCCGAGCAGGCCCTCGGCCCGGCGGGCGTGGCGGGAGGCGCGCTCGGCACCGGCGCGGACGTCTCCCAGCGCCGACTCGCGCGCCGACTCGGCGGCGTCGCCGGATCGCGCCACCTCGAGTCCCTCGGCGGCGGTGCGGAGGCCGGCCCCGATCTCACCCAGCTCCTCGGTCAGCTTCTTCGCCCGCTCGCCCGGGGCGGCGCCGTCGCCGACGTCGAGGGTCAACGGCCCCAGTTCGGTCCGCAGCCGCTCCAGACCTGCCTCCAGCTCGGTCTCGCGGCTGGAGAGGCTGTTGACCCGGACCGCGACCCGCTCCTGCTCGCCGCGCAGCTTGGTCAACAGGCCCCAGGCCTGGGTCCGCTCGCGGTCGCGGGCGGCGAAGCGCTCCTCGGCGGCGGCCCGCCGTTTGGCGACCTCGGCCAGTTGCTCCTCCAGCCTCCCGCGCACGCCCCGCGCTTTCGCCGCGGCCTTCTCGGCCGCTGCCGCCCGGTCGGCGCCGAAGCGCAGTTCCTCGGAGACGAGCTGTGCCCGCAGGCCCAGCTCCTCGCGCTCGATCCGCGCCCCCAGCTCAGCCGCCTGGGCCTGGCGCTTCAGCGGCCGCAGCCGCGCCCGCGCCTCGCGCTCGACGTCGAGCGCGCGATCGAGGTTGTCGCGCGCCGAGCGCAGCTTCAGCTCAGCCCGCCGCCGCCGTTTGCGGTGCTTGCCGAGGCCAGCCGCCTCCTCGATCAGGAGCCGGCGCTCGCGCGGTTTGGAATGGATGATGGTCTCGACCCGGCCCTGGCTGATCACCGAGTGCATCTCGCGGCCGAGATTGGTGTCGGAGAGGACGTCGGTGACGTCGGTGAGGCGGCAGCGGGCTCCGTTGAGGCGGTAACCGCTGTCGCCGGCGCGGTCGAGGCGCCGTTCGACCGCGATCTCAGAGAACTCGGTGGCGGCGCGACCGTCGGAGTTGTCGATCGTGACCTCGACCTCGGCGGCGCGACGCTGGCCGATCCCCTTGCCGCCGGCGGAGATCACGTCCTGCATCGAGGCGCCGCGAATCGCGCCCGGGCTCTGCTCGCCCAGTGCCCAGAGGACAGCGTCGGTGATATTGCTCTTGCCGGAGCCGTTGGGACCGACGATCACGCTCACCCCGGGGGAGAACTCCAGCGTCGTCCGCTCGGGGAAGGACTTGAAGCCCTTCATCGAGATCGACCTCAGATACACGCGCGCGCACCTCGCATCTCTCCAAGGCTCCCGATCGAACCGGACGCGACGCCTGCCTGATTAACCCCCAAGATGCGTCAATGCCTCCTCGGCGGCGATCTGCTCGGCCGCCTTCTTGCTCCGCCCTTTTCCTGTCCCGACGCGCTCTGAGTCGACGATCGAGGCCACCTCGAAGGTTCGCCGGTGCGGCGGGCCCGTCGCCGCGATCACCTCGTAGGTTACGCGCGCCCCGCGCTGGGCCAAAAGCTCCTGCAAAGCGGACTTGAAGTCGATCCGCGTCTCGGCCGCAAGCTCGATCCGCGGCGCGAACGCCGTCGCGACCGCCGCCGCCGTGGGCTCGAAGCCGAAGGCGACGTAGCAAGCGCCAATCAGGGCCTCGGTCGCCTCCGGCAGCGGCCGGCCGCCGTCGAGCAGGATCTCGGCCGGGATCGCGCCGATCACCCCCTCCGGCTCGTTCCCGCGCAGCATCTCCGGCACCTCGAGCTGCCTCCCCACCTCGGCGCAGGAGACACCGCTGACCGCCTGGTTGTGGACCTTGGTCAGACCGCCGGCGGCGAGCTTCTCGAAGCTCTCGAAGACGCGGGTGGCGACGGCGAGGCCGAGCACGCTGTCGCCGAGGAAGGCGAGGCGCTCGAAGGAGTCGACCCGGCGCTCGGTCCAGGAGGAGTGGGTCAGCGCCTGCCGGCGCAGGTCGTCGGGCAGCTCCTCGATCAGCGCTTTCAGCGCGGCGACCGGCGGGTCGGGATCGGCCGCCAACGCTCAGGCCGGCGCGTGCTCGAGCACGAAACCGACCGCGTCGCCGACCGTCTTGATGTGGGTGGCCTGCTCCTCGCTGACGGTCACCCCGTAGTTGTCCTCGAGCTCCATCACCAGCTCGTAGAGGTCGAGCGAGTCCGCGTCGAGGTCCTCCTTGAAGCGGGTGCCCTCGTCGATCTTGCCGATCTCGACTTCGAGCTCCTCGGCGAGGTGCTCGCGGACCAGGGTGAGGACTTCGTCGCGGGTCATGGCCTGACTCTGTTTATCACGGAGCTATCACGGAGTTATCACGGCGATCCGGCGCCGTCCCCAGCAGCGAGCGCACCGCGTCCCGCCCCGCCCTCGGCCAGCAGCGCGGCGGTGCGGCCGACAGCGTCGACCTCGGCGCAGCGAGCGGCAAGCCGGACCGCGTTGGCGATCCCCTCTGCCCCGGAGCTGCCGTGGCCGACGACGGCGATGCCGCGCAGGCCGAGCAGGATCGCGCCGCCGGTGGTGTCGGGGTGAAGCTGACGCCGGAGGCCGTTCAGCGCCGGTTTCAGCAGCAGGCCGCCGGCCGCGGCGATCGGGTTGGAGCGGGCTGCGTCGCTAACCGCGGCGGCGACGGTCTTGGCGGTGCCCTCGAGCAGCTTCAGGGAGACGTTGCCGGTGAAGCCGTCGGTGACGACCACGTCCGTCTTCGCCGCAGGTAAATCTCGTCCCTCGACGTTCCCGGCGAAGCGGATCCCTGGTGCCTCGCTCAGAAGCCGGTGCGCCTCGATTACCTCCTCGCGGCCCTTGCCCGACTCCTCGCCGACGGTCAGCAGGCCGACCACGGGGTCCTCGACGTCGAGCACCGCGGCGCTGAAGGCGGCGCCGAGGAAGGCGAACTGGACCAGGTGCTGGGCGCGGACTTCGACGTTGGCGCCGACGTCGAGGAAGAGGACGGGTTTGCCGGGGACCGGAAGTTGGACCGCGAGCGCCGGCCGCTGCACGCCCTTGAGCCGGCGCAGGCCGAAGGTGGCGGCGGCCATCGTCGCCCCGGTCGAGCCGCAGCTGACCAGGGCTGCCGAGGCCCCCGCGGCGACGTCGGCGGCGGCGCGGACGACCGAGGCCTCCTTTTTGGCCCGCACGGCGGGCACCGGATCCTCCTCGTTGGCGATCGCCTCGGCGGTCTGGACCACCTCGATCCCCTCGACCCCGTCGAGGCCGAGCGCGCGCTGCGGGCCGAAGACGCGGACGCCGATGCCGTCGGCGGCAGCCAGACGGGCGCCCCCGGCGAGGACCTCGAAGCCCTGCTCGGCTCCGTAGCCGTCAAGGGCAACGGTGACCGCGCGCCGGCGCGCCACCGCTAGGCGGAGTCGGCGCTATCTACGGTCGGATCTTTGATCCGCTGTGCGACGACCTCACGGCCGGCGTAGGTGCCACAGGTGGGACAGACGCGATGCGGCAGCCGCGGGCTGTGGCAGCGCGGGCAGCTGTTGATGGTGGCTTTGCCAGCCTTGTGCTGAGCTCGGCGCTTGTCGCGCCGGGCGCTCGAAGTTCGCTTCTTTGGGACGGCCATTGGTCGCGGGATGGTAGCGGGTGTAGGGGGAACGGGGTGCCCCTCTCACGGAGACCGTCGCGCAGCTGAGCGGGCTGCTTACTGCGAACCTTGGCGCTGAAGCCTCCGTGAGAGGGGCACCCCGTTCCCCGACGATCGCTAGTAGACAGCCCGCACCACGGCCAGGTCGTCTTTCTCCCAGGTGATTTGACCCCCGGCCCACTCGGCCAGGTCGGTTGCTCGCTCCGGGAAGTCATAGCCGGGGTCGACCGGGGCGATCTGGGGGTCGGCCTTGACGATGTCGCCGATCACGAAAGCGCGGGCTTGGGTGCGTACCTGGCGGAAGAGGTTCTTCTTTAGGTCGCTGGTCAGGTGATGGATCGAGAGGACGCCGATGACCAGGTCCCAGGGGCCCTCCGGCAGCGGGTCCTCGATCCGCGCCAGCTGCACGTCGTCGTAGTTCTCGCGGGCGCGGAAGACCATGTCGGCGCTGGCGTCGAGGCCGATCACCCAACAGTCCGGGTAGGCCTCGATCAGCCGCCGGGTCGTCTCCCCCGTCCCCATCCCCAGCTCGAGGACGCGCTCGGGCGCGAAGGGGATCGCGGCGATCGCCTGCTCCTGCAGTTCGTCGTAGCGTGGGACCTCGGAGCGGATCAGCTCCAGGTAGCTGTCTGGTTTCCAGTGGAATTGGCCCATCTCGTAACCTCGTCGGGAGCATGCCACAAGCGCCGCAAACGATCGTCGATCTTTCCCGCCTCTCGCTCACCCACGGCGAGGGCAAGCGACTGGAGATGCCGGTCGCGCTGGAGCCCTTCGAGCTCGCCGGCCAGACGTACAAGCCCGACCCTTGGTCCCCGACCGTGCGGCTCGAGGTCTCACGCCCCAGCAACGGCTTCGCCTTCCGGCTCAACTTCTCCGTCCACCTCGAGGGACCCTGTATGCGCTGTCTGGAACCGGCGGCCCTCGATCTCGAGGTCGAGGCGCGCGAGATCGACCAAGCCAGGACCGACGACCCGGAACTTCGCAGCCCCTACGTCGACGAAGACGAGCTCGACATCGGCCGCTGGGCCCACGACGCAACGATCCTCGCCCTCCCAACGCGCATCATCTGCCGGCCCGACTGCGCCGGCCTCTGCCCGATCTGCGGCGAGTCCCTCAACGAAAACCCCCACGAGCACGAGGAAGTAACCGACCCGCGCTGGTCAGCTCTAAAAGACCTGAAGCTCGACTAGCGCTTGTGGGTGGGGGTGGGTGCCCCTCTCACGAAGGCTCAAGGATCCACGCCTCGAAGTTCGAGAGCAACCAGCTGCGCAACGGTCTTCGTGAGAGGGGCACCCACCCCCACCCCAGACCCGCCCTAACTAAGGCTGCTGGTCCAGCTCAGGCTGCGGCTGATCCTCCTCGCGACCGGCGAGGCGGTCGCGGCCGCGCTGGACGGCGGCGAGGAACTTCTGCAGGTTCACTTCAAGGGTGTTGAGAATCTCGTCGGCGTAGTCCTCGGCGCCGAGGCGAATTTCACGCTCGCGGGTGCGGGCGTCCTCGACGATCTCGTCGGCGGCACGCTCGGCCTGCTTGGTGACCTCCTCGTCGGAGATCAGGCGGGCCTGCTGCTCGCGGGCCTCGCGGACGATCCGCTCCGCCTCGCGTTTGGCCTCGGCCAGCATCTCTTGGCGCTCCTTGACGATCCACCGCGCCTGCTTGATCTCCTCCGGGATCGTGGCACGCATCTGATCCAGGAGGTCGTAGATCTCCTCCCGGTCAACGCGCACCTGATCCGTCAGAGGGACGGGACGGGCGTTGTGCACGACATCGTCGAGCTTGTCTATGAGGACCAGAACGTCCATGCGAAGAGTCGTAAGCCTACGTGTATGCGGGGATTTTGGTGAGCAAGCGGTTCAAAGAGCCATTTTTTGCAACGCGGCGCCCAAGTGGACGTGACTGGTGAGGCACAGCCTACCTGTCTCCCAGGCGGTCACTCAGGGCGGCGGCGACGGCGTCCGGAACGAGGTCGGAGACGTCGCCCCCGAAGGTGGCCATCTCCTTGACGCCGGTGGACGAAAGGAAGCTGTAATGCGGCGAGGCGATCACGTACATGCTCTCGATACCGGGGTCGAGCTTGCGATTCAATTGGGCCATCTCGAACTCGTACTCGAAGTCGGAGATCGCCCGCAGCCCCTTGACGATCGCCTTAGCGTCGTTGTTGCGGGCGAACTCGACCAGCAGGTTGGCGAAGATCTGAACCTCGACGTTGGGTAGGTCGGCGGTCGCCTCTTCGATGAACGCCTTGCGCTCTTCGGCGGTGAAAAGCGTCTTCTGCTTGCGCACCGGATTGTTGACGACGCCGACGACGACGCGGTCGAAGACGTTCGAGGTGCGGGTGATGATGTCGACGTGGCCGTTGGTGACCGGGTCGTAGCTGCCGGGACAGACGACCGTCCCGTTCTTTTCGCTCATTCGCCGGCCTCCGCGTAGACGGTGACGTCGGCGGCGCCGTAGCGGCGCTGGCGCAGCGGCTCCAGCGAATCGATCCGCAGGGGACGGCGGGCGCCGCTCTCGATCACGGCGCGACCGCCCTTGGCGAGCAGGTGCGGAAGGTGGGTGTTGAGATCCTGGGCCACGCGGTCGGCGAGTCTATAAGGGGCATCGATGAAGACGAGGTCGAACTTTCCCGTTGCGAGGGAGGCTGAAACCTCGCCCAGCCAGCGGACGGCGTCAGCGCGGACCAACTCGGCCTTCTCTCCCAGGCCAAGGCGCTGGATATTGCCGAGCGCCGGCCGGGTGTCGCGGTCGACCAGGACCGCCGAGGCAGCGCCGCGCGAGAGCGACTCGATCGCCAGCGCACCGGTGCCGCAGTAGAGGTCGAGGACGTGGGCGCCGTCGACCCGATCGCCGAGGATGGAGAAGACCGCCTCGCGGACCCGGTCGGAGGTCGGGCGCACCTTCCACCCCCGCGGCGCGACCAGGCGCTGGCCCTTCAGCTCTCCGGCAATGACGCGCATTGCGAAGAAACCTAATCGGCGTTCGTCCTTTGTAGCCCTATAGGCGACAAAGGACGAACGCCGATCAAAGCGGGATCGGGTCGGCCACGCCGGTGCCGAAGCGGCGGTGGGCGGCGTCGAGCAGCGGGCCGAGGGCCGGGTCGGAGAGCGAGCCGTGGCGGCGCAGCAGCTCCAGCACCTCGCCGCGCGCCTCCATCAGCACGGCGCCGTCCTCCGGCAGCTTGGCGACGGCGAAACGCGCCAGGCCGCTCTGGCGGGTGCCGAGGATCTCCCCCTCGCCGCGCAGTTCGAGATCGATCTCGGCGAGCTTGAAGCCGTCGCCCTCCTCGGCCACCGCCGCCAGCCGTTTGCGCGCCATCTCTCCCGCTTCTTCGGCGAAGAGGAGGCACTGGCTCGGGTGCTCGCCGCGCCCGACCCGGCCGCGGAGCTGGTGCAGCTGGGAGACCCCGAAACGCTCGGCCCCCTCGATCACCATCACCGTCGCGTTGGCGACGTCGATCCCGACCTCGATCACGGTGGTGGAGACGAGCACGTCGGTCTCGCGGGCGGCGAAGGCGCGCATCGCCTCCGCCTTCTCGGCCGAGGCCATCTGCCCGTGCAGGAGGCCGACCCGGAACTCACGCAACTCCCCCACTCGCAGCCGGTCCGCCTCGACCTCGGCCGCTTTGCCCGGCTGTTTCTCGGATTCGGTGACTAGCGGGCAGACGACGAAGGCCTGGCGGCCCTCGCGCAGGCGCCGGCGCAGGAACTCGAAGGCTTCGCCGCGCTGGTCCTCGGCGACGAGCTGGGTCGTCACCGGTTGCCGGCCGGCAGGCAGCTCGTGCAGCGTCGTCGTGTCGAGGTCGCCGTAGGCGGTCAGCGAGAGCGTGCGCGGAATCGGCGTCGCGGTCATGTGGAGGACGTGGGGCGCCATCCCCTCCACCCCCTTCTCATCCAGTGCCCGCCGCTGGCTGACGCCGAAGCGGTGCTGCTCGTCGACCACGCAGAGGCCGAGGCGGGCGAAGCGGACGGTCGGCTCGATCAACGCGTGGGTGCCGACGAGAAGGCCGAGCTCACCGCTGGCGAGACGGTCGAGGGTCTCGCGGCGGCGCGGCGCCGGAGTCGAGCCGGTCAGCAGCGCGAACGGCGTCGCCTCTTCGGCGAGCAGCTTGCCGAGGGTGATCGCGTGCTGCTCGGCGAGCGTCTCGGTCGGCGCCATCAGCACCGCCTGGTGGCCGGCTTCAAGCGCCCGCAGCATCGAGTAGACGGCGACGACGGTCTTGCCGGAGCCGACCTCGCCCATCAACAGCCGCTGCATCGGCTCGCCGCAGTCGAGGTCGGTCTCGATCTCGTCGAAGGCCTTGAGCTGGTCGCCGGTCGGCTCGAACGGCAACGAGTCGAGCCAGCGGGCAACCAGGTCGCCCGGCTTGCCGAATCGAGGGGCGGGCCGCGCGGTTCGGTGCGTGCGCTTGCGAGTGGCCAGCAGCGCCTGGTGGAGAAAGAGCTCTTCGAAGGCGAGGCGCTCGTAGGCGGGCTCGAGTTCCTCCATCGACTCGGGGAACTGGACAACCCGCAAGGCATCGCCGACCCCCGTCAAGCGGCGGCGCGCGCGCAGCTCAGCCGGCAGGCCCTCGATCGCGTTGGAAGCCAGAGTGATCGCCTGCTCCACCCATTCGCGGATCTGGCGGCGGCGGAGGTTCTCGGTCGAGGAATGGATCGGGATCAGGCCATCGGGCGACGCATCCCGTGGCGAGCCCCCCGCGAGCTCCCATTCGCTTACGGCGAAGCCTTTGTCGGAGCGTTTGCCGGTGATCAGCAGGTGGGTGCCTGGGACGAGCTTCGAAGCGACCCACGGTTGGTTGAACCAGGTGGCACGGACGTGGTCGGTGCCATCGCCGACTTTGACGGAAACCATGCGCAGGCGACCGCGGCGGAAGGGGCGCGGTTGAGTGCCCTGGACCTCGACCTGGACGGTTGCGGTCTCGCCGGGACTCACTTCTCCCAGCTCCCTGATCCGCAGGTCCCGGTGGCGGCGGGGGACGTGGTAGATGAGGTCGCCAATCGTGCGAAGGCCCGCTTCGGCCGCCGCTTCGGCGGTTTTCGGTCCGATGCCCTCGAGGGCGCCGAGGCCGACCTCGAGGACGCTGGGCCGGGGCCAATGAATCGGTGCCGCCAGCAGCTCGCCGCGGTCGAGCTCGCGATCGCCGGCGAAGGCGCGCACTACTGCGCGGCCAGCAGCCACCACCAGCTCGGCTGTCCCCCCTCGTGGGTCTCGATCTCGACCCCGTCGGGGACGTGGGTGTCGATCTCGGAGAGCGCGATCGGCGCCCCCTCGCCGGCGATCACGGTGACGATCTCCGCCCCCGCGGCGAGGTGCTGCAGGGTCTTGGTCAGGGTCGATCCTGCCCCGCCCCAGGCGACGATCTCCCCACTGGCGAAGCCCACCGCGTCGCCCTTCTTGAAGCGGCCCTGGGCGTCGTCCCGCCCGGCCGGGGCGATGCCGCCGGTGGCCACTCCCTCCAGCGCCTCCTCCAACCGCTCGGCGTTCTCGGCCAGCGTCCCCGCCGGGTCGAGCTCGACCAGCGCCAGCAGGCTCGCCTGCTGCGACTTGGCGGGCACCACCCGCGCCGGCTTGTCGGAGAGCTCGCAGGCGCGCTCGGCGGCCATGATCACGTTCGAGGAGCTGGGCAGGACGATCACTTCCTCGCAGGCGACGCTGTGGATGCCGGCGAGCAGCTCGTAGGTCGACGGGTTGAGCGTCTCGCCGCCTGGGACGACGAGGGCACCGAGGTCGCCGAACAGCCGCAGCATGCCGTCGCCGGCGGCGACCGCGACGACGCCGGTGCGGGCGCTGGCGCCGAGACGGGCGTCGCGTTCGGCCATCTGCTTACGCATGTCAGCGACGTCGAGGTTGGTCACCTCTCCCACCCCGTCGAAGACCGCCACCGCGGCCTCGGGCTCGTCGGTGTGGACGTGGACCTTGAGGGTGACGTCGTCGCCGACGACGAGGACCGAGTCGCCGAGCTTCTCCAGCCGCGGCAAGTACTCGCGGTTGCCGAGCCCGCGGCCGGAGACGATGAAGTTGGTGCAGTAGCTGTAGCGGCTGTCCTCGTGGTGCGGGAGGCTGCGGGGCGGCTCGTGATGCGGGACCTCGGGCTCCTTGCCGTCGCCGCGCAGGGCCGCGACGACGCCGGCGAGGATCAGGACGAGGCCGTGGCCGCCGGCGTCGACGACGCCGGATTCGCGCAGGACCTCGAGCTGCTCGGGGGTGCGGGCGACAGCCCGCTCGCCGTCCTCGATCGCCCGCTCCAGGACTTCAGCGAGGACCGCGTCCTGTTCCTCTTCGCTGGCGTCCTGGCCAAGCCGCTGCTTCTCCTTGTCGAGGTGGGCGAGCTGGCGGGAGAGCGAGTGGGCCATCTCGCGGAAGACGGTCAACATCGTCCCCTCGGCCGGCTCCCGCACCGAGTCGTAAGCGGCGTCGGCGGCGCGGGCGAAGGCGGCCGCGACCAGGGTCGGATCGATCAGCTCTCCCGGCCGGCTGGCGAGCTCCTCGGCGGCGCCGCGGACGATCTGGCTGAGGATCACGCCGGAGTTGCCGCGGGCGCCCATCAGCGCCGCCCGCGCCAGGGCCTGGACCAGCTCGGTGCGGCCGACGTCGTCGACTTCCCGGCCGTCGAGGCGGTCGAGCTCCTCCACCACCGCCCGCAGCGTCATCGCCATGTTGTCGCCGGTGTCGCCATCGGCAACCGGAAAGACGTTGAGGTCGTTGACCTCCTGGCGGCGCGCCTCAAGAGAGGCATAGGCAGAGCTGACAACCCGGCGGAAGCGGGCGATTTGGGGTTCGGGCATCCAGGGGGAATCTAGTCCCCCGCCGCGACGTGACCACGTTCACATCCGACCGCCTGAGGCGTTGGTACGGTCCCCGGCCGGATGAGACGCTTTGCCACCTGGACCACCGGCCACCGCAAGACGGTGATCATCGGCTGGATCGTCGCCCTGATCGGCTTCGGCATGCTCGCCGGCTCGGTGGGCTCGGACTTCAGCGAAGAATTCCAGCTGCCCAACTCGGACTCCAAGCAGGCCCTCGACCTGCTCGAAGAGCGTTTCCCCGCCCAGTCCGGGGAAGCAGTACAGATCGTCTTCAAGGCCGACCAGGGGGTGGAATCCTCAGCGGTCGAGCGGAAGATGGAGGGGGTCTTCGCGAAAGTTGGAGGGGTCCCCCACGTCAGCGAAGTCGCCAGCCCCTACCAGGGAAGCGGCGCGGCCGCCGTCAGCGACGACGGCAAGGTCGCCTACGCGACCGTCCAATTCGACGTCACCGGCGAAAAGCTCGACGAAGACGACGTCAAGGAGATCATCTCGATCGCGCAGGGCGCCGCCGGGGACGGGCTACAGGTCGAGCTCGGCGGCCAGCCGGTCGCGGAAGCCCAGGTGGAAGAAGGAGAAGACATCTCCTTCCTGGTTGGCCTCCTCGCGGCGATCATCGTCCTCCTGCTCACCTTCGGCTCCGTGGTGGCGATGGGGCTGCCGATCCTCACCGCCCTCTTCGCCCTTGGCGTCGGTGTCAGCCTGATCACGCTCGGGACCCACGTCTTTCCCACCGCCGACTTCGCGCCGTTCCTGGCAACGATGATCGGCCTCGGCGTCGGCATCGACTACGCCCTCTTCATCCTCACTCGCTTCCGCAACGGGCTGGCGGAGGGAATGGAACCGCGCGATGCGACGGTCGCCGCCATCGACACCGCCGGTCGCGCCGTTCTCTTCGCCGGCATCACGGTGATCATCGCCCTGCTGGGGATGATGCTGCTCGGCCTCAGCTTCCTCTATGGGGTGGCGATGGCCGCGTCGCTTGCGGTTCTCTTCACGATGATCAGCGCCCTGACGCTGCTACCGGCGCTGCTGACGATCGTTGGCCGGCGAATCGACCGCCTGCGGATCCCCGGCCTCGGTCGCGGCAAAAGGAGTGTCGACGAAGGCAGCTGGTGGCAGCGCTGGAGCAATCGCATCCAGCGGCGGCCGTGGACGGCCGCGCTGCTCTCCGGCGCGCTCCTGATCGCGCTGTGCATTCCCGCCCTTTCGCTCCGTCTCGGCACCAACGACGCTGGCACCGAACCGGCCGGCAAAACCACGCGCCAGGCCTACGATCTACTTGCCGAAGGTTTCGGGCCGGGCTTCAACGGCCCGCTGGTAATCGCGGCGGCCCTGCCGGAAAAAGGCGACGACACCGGCGTGGTCGCGCTTCGCAAGGAGCTGAGAGAAGAAGCGGGCGTTGCCGGAACCACTCCGATCGTCCTCAGCCCGGCGAAGAACGCCGCCGTGTTCCAGGTTTATCCGACCACCTCGCCGCAGAGTAAAGACACGACCCAGCTGCTCGATCGCATCCGCTCGGACGTGATCCCGCCAATCGAGGCCCGAACCGACACGCAGCTCCACGTCGGCGGCATCAATGCGATTTTCGAGGACTTCGGCGAGGCGATCACCGAAAAGCTGCCGCTCTTCATCGGCGTCGTCGTGCTCCTCTCGGCCCTGCTGCTGATGATCGTCTTCCGCTCGATCCTGGTCCCGCTGAAGGCGATGGCGATGAATCTGCTCTCCATCGGCGCCGCCTTCGGCCTGGTTGTGGCGGTCTTCCAATGGGGCTGGGGCGCGAGCCTGATCGGCGTCGACAGCACCGGCCCGATCATTTCCTTCCTCCCGATCTTCCTTTTCTCGATCGTTTTCGGGCTCTCGATGGACTACGAGGTCTTCCTCATGTCCCGGATCCACGAGGAGTGGGAGCACAGCAAGGACGCGACCGAATCGGTCACCCGCGGCCTCGCCCTGACCGGCCGCGTAATCACCGCGGCGGCGGCGATAATGGTCACCGTCTTCCTCTCTCTCGCTATCGGCGAAGACCGGATCATCAAACTCTTCGGTCTCGGCCTCGCCTCGGCGGTCTTCATCGACGCGGTGATCATCCGCTCGGTCCTGGTCCCAGCGATCATGCAGCTCCTCGGCGCCCGCGCCTGGTGGTTCCCCGCCTGGCTGGACCGCATCCTCCCCAGGCTCCACGTAGAGCCGGCCGAGGGAGATCCGGCTCCGACGGGCGAGTTGAAAGCAGTTAAGCCCGCCGCGTCTGAGTCAGACGGCTAAGTCCAGCGCTTCAGGGGGAGGGTGCCGGTATCCCTCTCCGGAATTGACCTCCCCTCCGCTTCGCTCCGGGGGGAGGATGCTGCGCGCTCCGCGCGCAGAGACCAGATTGCATATCGCCGAACATTCCTCCGAGGGATACCGGCACCCTCCTACGACAGCGTCCTGGTTCAGCGGCAGATTCAGCGAGACCGCAGAAATCCGTGCTGTACACGGGTTTTCGCGGCTTCGGTGAAACAGCTGTTCCTCCGAAAGCTGTCGCTAGGAGGGGCGAGGTACCCCTGACCGGTACTCAGCATGGAGCCGAGCAGCAAGCCTTCACGGTCAGCCGTTGACGAACCTCTCGGCGGAGGTGCTCCGGGCAGGGGTACCTCGCCCCTCCCTACAGGCAGGGCTCGCTAACCGGCCTTGGTGACCTTGCCGGCCTTGAGGCAACGAGTGCACACGTAGGCGCGCAGAGGGCGGCCGTTCTCCTGAATCCGGACCTTTTGCAGGTTCGGATCGAAGCGCCGCTTGGTGGCGACCATCGAGTGGCTGCGGGAATGGCCGAAGGCCGGTCCCTTGCCGCAGCTGTGGCATACCTTGGCCATAAGGACGGAGGATGGTAGCTGTTCGCATCCGATGGCGTCCCCTGCAAGGGGACCCTCAAGACCTAACCTCGACTATCTCTCCATGAGGCTGGGAGAGCTCGAAAGCCTCAATGGCGTCTGCCATGGCGTCCGCCAACGGCACTTCGACCATCGCTGCCTTTACCGCCCAGAGAAACCCCTGCATACGAAGCACGCCCGAGACGGCGAGGGCTTGCGCCCTGACACTGGGGGAGGCGTAGTGCAGATGTTCCAGCTCATCGACGGCGCGGGCGAAAGCGCCGATCGCCTCGCCCGGCTCGGGCAGTTCCGCGATCCCAGCTACGGCGAGCTTGGAGATGTCGCCACTGAACCCGGTTATATCGGCCAAGTCGAGCTGCTCTCCCTCGCCGCGGACGCAGAGGGTGTTGCAGTCGGTCTTGACGAAGGCAAGCAAGGCGTCATCGGCGAGAACTGGGAGCGGCCGCTCCAGAGGCAGGAGCCTGCCGCGGTAGGGGAACAGCCGGGCCATAGAGAACTCTGCGGCGGTGAGACCTACCAGCTCGGGCATCAGATCGCCGTACACACCGAGTTCCTCGGAGCCGCGCGCTAGCTCGTCGAGGGCCAGACGATCGAACTCGAAGAGGCCACGCTCGTACAGAAGATCGGGGGTGTTCATCTTTCTCCTTCGTTACAGGTCATTACCAGCTCCCCGCCACCACGCAGAGCAGGCCGAAACCAAGCGCCCAGTAGGTGAGGCTGAACAACAGCGATGCGGTGAACCGGGACAGTTCATCGCCCGGCTCGCCGAAGGCGACGTTCTGCAGGAGAGCTCCGGCAACCAAAATTCCCCCTACCAGGGAACAGGCACCTACCTTCACCGTCGCGTTCGGCAGCGACCCTTCCTTAAAGGCGACCAGACCGAGGACGACCCCCTGGGTGGTGATCGCGACCTTGACCATCTCCTTATAGGGAGATCCCGACATCTCCGAAACTTGGAAGTCGCTACCCGAAGCCCAGCCGACGAGAAGAACGGTCTCGATCAGGACGTAGACCGCCATCACGAAGAGCACCACGCAGAGCGGAGTTGGCCAGTTGTACAAGAGCAATCCGAAAGCGCCGGAGGCGGCACAACCGATCACGGTGACTGCGCGAAATACGAGCAGGGCTACCGCGAACTTCGGCATGCCTGCTTTCTGGGATTGAGACGACGCGACATCGGTGACCGAACCGGAGACAATGCTTATGACTGTCGCTGGAAACAGGGAGGTTTACAACCGCGCGAAGGCGGTCAGCCCAGCTTCCGCTTGAGCAGGGCCATGCGGGCGACGGTGAGGGCGGCGTTGCGGCCCTGGTCGCGCTTGTCGCCGCCCGAGCGGGCCAGCGCCTGGTCCATCGTGTCGCAGGTGATGACGCCGAAGGCGCAGGGGACGTCGGTGGCGAGCTGGACTTCCTGGATGCCGCGGGCCGACTCGGCGCAGACGAAGTCGTAGTGGTCGGTCTCGCCGCGGATGACGACGCCGAGGCAGGCGACGCCGCCGACCTCTTGTCCACCGCCCTCGCGGGCGTTGTGGCGCCGCACGCCGTCGATGTAGCCCTTGGCGGCGAAAGGGAGCTCGTAGGCGCCGGGGACGGAGAAGTGCTCGACGTTGCCGATCGGAACCCCCGCCATTTTGAAGCCCGCGTCGGCGCCCTCCATCAGGCGCAGCGCCAGGTCCTCGTAGAAGCGTCCGACGATCACCGCGAAGCGCAGGTTCTCCAGCTTCTCCTTCTCCTTGTCCTCGAACTGCTCGAGGAACGCTCCGGCCTCAGCCATTGCCCCGGCCGTCCTTGGCGTCGCGCTCCTCCTCGTCGTGGATCATCTCCTCGTCGAGGGCCAGGCCCTGGTGGTGGAGCGAGTGGCCCATCTTGTCCCGCTTGGCGCGCAGGTAGGCCTCGTTGTGGGCGTTGGGGGGCGACTCGATCGGCACCTGCTCTGAGACCGAGAGCCCGTAGCCCTCCAGCCCGACGATCTTTTTCGGGTTGTTGGTGAGGATGCGGATGCTGGTCAGGCCAAGGTCGCCGAGGATCTGGGCGCCGATCCCGTAGTCGCGCAGGTCGGCCGGCAGGCCCAGTTTGAGGTTGGCCTCGACGGTGTCCGCGCCTTCCTCCTGCAGTTTGTAGGCCCTCAGCTTGTTGAGCAGGCCGATCCCGCGCCCCTCCTGGGAGAGGTAGAGGAGGACGCCGCGGCCCTCGCGCTCGATCATCGCCAGCGCCGCTTCCAGCTGTTCGCCGCAGTCGCAGCGCATGCTGTGGAAGACATCGCCGGTGAGGCACTCGCTGTGGACGCGGACCAGGACGTCGGACTCGCCGTCGACCTCGCCCTTGACCATCGCCACGTGGTGTTTGTCGTCAACCAGGGAGCGGTACCCCACCGCCTGGAAGTCGCCGAAGGAGGTCGGCAGGGCGGTGCCGACGACGCGCTCGACCAGCTTCTCGGTCCGGCGCCGGTAGGCGATCAGCTCGGCGACGGTGATCATCTTCAGCCCGTGCTTACGGCAGTAGGGGATCAGGTCCGGGACCCGGGCCATGGTGCCGTCGTCGTTCATCACCTCGCAGATCACGCCGGCCGGGGTGAGGCCGGCGAGGCGGGCCAGGTCAACGCTGGCCTCGGTGTGGCCGGTGCGCTCCAGGACGCCGCCCTCTTTGGCCCGCAGCGGGAACATGTGGCCGGGGACGACGATGTCGCGCGGGCCCGAGTCGGGGTCGATCGCGACCTGGATCGTGTGGGCGCGGTCCTGGGCCGAGATCCCGGTGCTGACCCCGCCCGCGGCCTCGATCGAGACCGTGAATGCGGTTTCCAGCGGCGCCTCGTTCTTCGCCGCCATCAGGTTGAGGCCGAGCCGTTCGCAGCGTTGCGCGGTCAGCGCCAGGCAGATCAGCCCGCGCGCCTCCTTGGCCATGAAGTTGACAGCCTCCGGGGTCGCGAACTGGGCGGCCATCACCAGGTCACCCTCGTTCTCGCGGTCCTCGCCGTCACAGACGACGACCATCCGCCCGGCGCGGATCTCCTCGATCGCCTCCTCGATCGTCGCGAACGAGCTCGCGCCCGTTGCCGCCACCTCGTCTTGTCGCTGGGTCTCCGCCATTCCGCTCACGCTTACTCCTTTCCGGCGAATGGTGCCACCAAACGCTCCACGTACTTGGCAACGATGTCGCACTCGACGTTCAACTTGCTTCCTGCCTGCACTTCTCCAAAGTTCGTCCGCTCCAGGGTCTCGGGGATCAGGGACACCTCCGCCCAAGCCTCGCCCAACTCGGCCACGGTCAAGCTGACCCCGCTGAGCGTGATCGAGCCCTTGTCGGCGGCGTAGCGGAGGAGCTGGGCGGGGAGCTCGACTCGGACGCGCCGCGCGAACCCGTCGTCCTCGACGGAAGCCACCGTCCCGACGCCGTCGACGTGCCCCTGGACGATGTGGCCGCCGAGGCGGTCGCCGGCTTTCATCGCCAGCTCGAGGTTGACCTTGCTGCCCTCGTCGATCTCGGAGAGGGCGGTGACGGTCAGCGTCTGATTCATCGCCTCGGTCTCGAAGGCCCCGTCCTCGACGGCGGTAGCGGTGAGGCAGCAGCCGTTCACAGCGATCGAATCGCCGAGGGCGAGCTCGTCGGCGAGGCGGGAGGAGATCCGCAAGCGCGCGCCGTCGCTGGTGCGCTCGACCGCCTCGACGGTCCCCAGGTCTTCGATCAGTCCGGTGAACATCACCACTCCTTGTATCGGGCCGTGATCAGAACGTCATTGCCGACGGTTTCAGTTGACGACTCCAGGGCGACCTGGCGCGCACCGTCGGAATCGACCCGCTCGGATCCGCCAAGCAGCATCGGGGCGACGAAGGTACGGGATTCGTCGATCTGGCCGGAGGCGAGGAAGGACGAGGCGAGAGTCTTGCCGCCCTCGAGGAAGACGCTGGTGATCCCGCGGCGGCCCAGAGTCCTGAGCGCGGACTCGATGTCCGTGGCGGCGATGGCCTCTGCGCCGGCATGGCCGATCGCGCTGCGGCGCTCGCCGGGAGCATCGTGGGCGGTTACGACCAGCACCGGCGCTTGATCAAGAGTCTGCAGCAGCTGGCTGTCCAGGGGCAGCCGAGCCTGGGAGTCGAAGACGACCCGCAGGGGCTGACGGGCCCCGTCGACCCGTGCGGTGAGCAGTGGGTCGTCGGCCAGGGCAGTGCCGATGCCTATGGCGATCGCGTCGCATTCGGAGCGCCACTTGTGGACCAGGTCCCGGCTCTCGGGGCCGGAGATCCAGGGCGAATCTTCCGGGGCGGTCGTGGTCTGGCCGTCGAGTGACATCGCCATCTTCACCACCACCAGCGGCAGGCCGGTGCGGGCGTGCTTGCGGAAGGGTTGGTTGAGCTGGCGCGCCGCCGTCGCCTCGGCGCCGTTCGCGAAATCGACCGCAATCCCGCCGTTCCGCAACATCTCCGGGCCCTGCCCCGCCGTCTTCTCGCTCGGATCGTCAGAGGCGATCACCACGCGGGCGATGCCGGCCTCGAGGATCGCCTCGAAGCAGGGCGGCTGGCGGCCCTGGTGGGCGCAGGGCTCGAGCGTCACGTACATCGTCGCCCCGGCCGGGTCCTCGCCGCGCTCGCGGCAGTCCGCCAGCGCCGCCCGCTCGGCGTGCAGCCCGCCCAGCGCGGCGTGGAAGCCCTCGCCGATGGTTTCGCCGTCGCGAACGACCACGGCGCCGACCAGCGGATTGGGGCTGACGCGGCCGCGGCCGCCCGCGGCCAGCCCCAGCGCCCGCCGCAGGTGCGCCTGGTCGGTGGCTGTCAGCTCGGCCGTCATAGGACTGATTGACTCGTCAATCAACGAGGAGTTTACCCCCTCTCCGGCGTAGCTATGGGGGTTCGGCTAATACCCTGACGGACCGCCCCGCGAAGCTCCACCCCCCAGACCATGAAGCTGATCATCCAGATTCCCTGCCTGAACGAGGAGGAGACCCTCCCCGCGACGATCGCCGATCTCCCCCGTGAGATCCCCGGCATCGACTCGGTCGAGCTGCTGGTGATCGACGACGGCAGCACCGACCGCACGGTCGAGGTCGCGCGTGAGTGCGGCGTCGACCACGTCGTCCGCCTGACCAACAACAAGGGCCTCGCCGCCGGCTTCCAGGCGGGATTGGATGCGTGCCTGAAACTCGGCGCCGACGTCGTCGTCAACACCGACGCCGACAACCAGTACAAGGGCTCTGACGTGCCGAAGCTGGTGGCGCCGATCGTCGTCGGCGAGGCCGACATGGTCGTCGGCGACCGCCGGGTCTCCCAGATCGACCACTTCTCCGGCCCGAAGAAGGGGCTGCAGCGACTCGGCAGCTGGGTCGTGCGGCGGCTCTCCGGGACCGAGGTCACCGACGCCACCTCCGGCTTCCGCGCCTACAACCGCGAGGCCGCCCTGCAGCTGCTCGTCGTCGACAACTTCACCTACACGCTGGAGAGCCTGATCCAGGCCGGCAAGATGCTGATCGCCGTCGACGAGGTCGAGATCGGCACCAACCCGAAGACGCGGGAGAGTCGCCTGTTCGACTCGACCGGCGCCTACGTGCGCCGCAACGCGCCCGCGATCCTCCGCATCTACGCCCGCTACGAGCCGCTGCGCGCCTTCGCCACCGCCGGCCTCGTCGTGCTCCTGCTCGCCTTCGCCGCCTGGATGCCCTTCCTGATCGATGCGATCTTCAACGGCGACTCCAGCGGCCACATCCAGTCGCTGATCCTCGGCGCCGTCCTCTTCATCGCCGCCGTCCAGCTCTTCGCCCTCGGCGTGATCGGCGACCTGCTGGCCGGGCAGCGGGTGATGACCCAGCGGGTCTTCGAGCGGGTGCGGCGGGTCGAGCTGGCGGTCGGGGTCGAGCCCTCCCACTACGAGCGCGGCAGCGAGGTCGCCGGCCGCGAGAGCGGCGAGTGAGCGCTGAGAGACGCGGCGGCGAGGAGGCGAACGCCGCCGAATACGGGAAGACGGCGAGCTTCCTGGCGATCGGCGTCGGCCTCACCGGTCTGATCACCTACGCCTACTTCCTGATCGCCTCGCACGTCCTCTCCAAGCCTGACTACGGGCAGATCACGGTGCTCTGGTCGGCGGTCTTCATCACCATCTCCACCCTCTACCGGCCGGTCGAACAGCTGCTCAGCCGCCACGTCTCCGAGCGGCTGGCGAAGGGCGAACCACTGCGGCAGGAGCTGCGGATCGCGGCGACGATCCAGATCGGCCTGGCGCTGTTCTTCGCCGTCGCCGCCCTGGTCCTGCGCGGGCCGATCCAGGACGGCCTGCTGGAAGGCAACGAAACCCTCTATTGGGTCTTCTTCGGCGCCGTCCTCTTCTACGCCGCCAGCTACTTCGCCCGCGGCTTCCTCGCCGGCCAGCGCACCTTCGGCCTGTTCACGGCGCTGATCCTCTCCGAGTCGGTCTTCCGCACCCTCTTCGCCGTCCTCGTCGCGGTCAGCCTGCTCAGCGGCCAGTCCTGGGTGGCGGTCGGGATCGTCGCCGCGCCCTCGCTGAGCCTGATGGTCGTGCCATTCGCGTTTCGGCGCCGGGCGAAGAAAGAACAGGCTGAGACGCCACCCGCCGCGCCCGGAAGCGAAGCTGAGGAGGCGGCGGCTGCGTCCGACATGACGATGAAAGAGGGCGGCGGCTTCGCCGCGGCGGTGATGGTGATCATGTTCAGCGAACAGGCCTTCCTCAACGCCGGGCCGTTGATCACCCGCGGCCTCCAGGGTGCCGCCGCCGCCGGCTTCATCTTCAACGTGCTGATGATCGCGCGGGCGCCGCTGCAGCTCTTCCAGGCGGTCTCGACCAGCATCCTGCCCCACCTCACCAGCCTCCACACCTCCAGCGCCCCCGACAGCGAGCGCGAGTTCCACCGCTCGGTCCGCGGCGTCCTGCTCGGCATCACCGCCTTCACCGCCCTCGCCGCGCTCGCCTTCCTGATCGCCGGGCCGCAGATGATGCAGCTCGCCTTCAGCGCCAAGTTCGAGTACGACCGGCCGGGGCTGCTGCTGGTGACCCTCGGGATGGGCCTCTACCTGGCCTCGGTCACCCTCAACCAGGCCTGCCTCGCGCAGGGACAGGTGCGGCGGGCGGCGGTGCGCTGGATCTCCTGCGCCACCTTCTTCATCGCCTGGAACTTCGTGCCGCTGGTCAGCGACGAGTTCCGCCGGGTCGAGATCGGCTTTGCGCTCACCGCCGGCGTCCTCTTCGCCCTTCTCTACCTGGTCTACCGGCACCCGCACGGCCGCGAGGAGGACATCCCCCGCGAGGGCTCGACCGAGGAACTGGAGCTGCGGCTCGCCTCTATCGACGAGAACACCTGAGATTTGTTTGCACCAGTTGGTTTTGATTTCGGCCGAGCCGGTTGTCTAGGGTCCACCGATGGGAGCCCATGACGCCGAGTTGATCCTGATCGCCGGTGCCCTGCTGGGCGCTGGCATCGTCGGAGCGCTGCTCGCCGACCGGGTCCGGGTCCCCGGACTGCTGCTCTTCCTCCTCCTCGGGATGCTGGCCGGCTCGCAGGGGATCGGCGGGATCGAGTTCTCCAACGTGGAGCTGGCGCGGACGCTGGGCACGATCGCGCTGATCCTGATCCTCTTCGAGGGCGGGCTGACCGCCGGCTGGTCGGAGATCCGGCCGGTGCTGGGGACGGCCGCCTCGCTGGCGACGGTCGGCACCGTCCTCACCGCCGTGGTCGCCGGCTTCGCGGCGAAATTCATCTTCGACCTCAGCACCCTGGAAGGGATGATCGTCGGCGCCGCTATCGCCGCCACCGACTCGGCCGCGATCTTCGCCGTGCTGCGCCGCTCGACCCTGGAGAAGCGGCTGGCGCGCTCGCTCGAGGGCGAGTCGGGGATGAACGACCCGGTAGCGCTGCTGCTGGTGATCGGGTTCATCGAATGGATCCAGGAGCCCGGCTTCGGGTTCGTCGACATGGCCAGCCTGCTGGCGGTCAAACTCGCGGTCGGGATCGGCGTCGGCTACCTGGTCGGCCGGCTCGCGGTGGCGGCGTTCAACGCGGTACGGCTGCCGACCGACGGGATCTACCCGGTGGCCACGGTCGCGATCGCCGCCCTCTCCTTCGGCCTCGCCGAGATGGCCCACGGCTCCGGCTTCCTCGCCACCTACCTGACCGCGCTTGCCCTGGGCGGCGCCAACATCCCCGCCCGCCGCACGGTGGTTGCCTTCCACGAGGGGCTCGGCTGGGTGTCCCAGCTGTCCCTCTTCATCCTCCTCGGCCTGCTGGTCTTCCCCAGCCAGCTCGACGACGTGGCACTCAAGGGCCTGGCGCTCTCGGCCGTCCTGATCCTGGTGGCGCGCCCGTTGGCGACCTTCGCCGCCACCGCGCTGGCGCCGCTCAACGTGAGGGAGAAAGTGATGCTCGGCTGGGCCGGGCTGCGCGGCGCGACCCCGATCTGGCTCGCCACCTTCCCGGTCGTTGCCGGGATCGCCGGCGGCGAGGAAGAGTTCGCGATCGTCTTCTTCGTCGTCGTCACCTCGACCCTGGTCCAGGGCGCCAGCTTCGAGCCGCTGGCGACGCGGCTGGGTCTGACCACCGATGAGCCGGCGCTGCCGCGACGGCTGCTGGAGTCGGGCCGGATCCGCCGCATGGGCGGCGACGTGATCGCCTACCGGGTGCCGGAGGGAGCGGCGATCGCCGGTCACCGGGTCCGTGAGCTCGAGCTGCCGCGCGAGGCGCTGGTCAACGTGATCGTCCGCGACGGCAGCGCGATGCCGCCACGCGGCTCTACCGAGCTGAAGGAGGGCGATGAGCTGCACATCCTCGTCCGCAGCGAGCTGCGCGACGAGGTCGAGGGCCTGACCAGCCACTGGGCCAAGGGGCCGATCGGCAGGCCGGCCCCACCGTCGCTGCCGCGGCGCGGCGCCTCGCAGGTCTTCACCGTACGCCCGGCGCGCGGCGACGGGGAGCTCGGCGAGGAGATCGACGGCATCCCGGTGGTCAGGGTGATGCGCGACCGCAGCGAGCGGGGCGCCTACCTCGTCGCCCTCGCCGACGGTCGCTACGCGGTGCTGAGCGCCGGCCTGGTCGCGATCGGCGGCCGGCGGGCGCTGGCCGGCTGGTGCGAGGGGCGCGCCGCCCGAGATGACGTCGACGCCTCCGAGCGCGCCTGGTGGCAGGAGGTTACCGGGGCGCTGATCGCTCGAGGACGCTCAGGCGGCGTCGGCAGCAGCAGCGATCTCGGCGTAAGCGGCAGCGGGATCGTCGGCTCCGAAAACAGCTGAGCCGGCGACGAAGAGGTGGGCGCCGGCGCCCGCAAGCGGCCCGGCGGTCTGGGGGTCGACGCCTCCGTCGACCTCGATCCGGGCGTTGCCGACCAGGGGCGATAGTCGCTCGACCTTGTCGGGCGAGGTCTCGATGAACGACTGCCCTCCCCAGCCGGGGTTGACGGTCATGCAGAGGACGATGTCGGCCATCCCGCGCAACTCCCCCACCGCCTCGACGGGGGTGCCGGGGTTGATCGCCACCCCAGCCAGGCAGCCGAGCTCACGGACAGCAGCAAGGGTGCGGTGGGCGTGCGGCGTCGCCTCCTCGTGGAAGGTGATCGAGTCGGCTCCCGCCTTGGCGAACTCGGCGATCTGGCGCTCCGGCGCCTCGATCATCAGATGGACGTCGACGACGCCGCCCGCCGCGTGCACCTGGTCGGCGATCGCGCCGAGGACCAGCGGCCCGATCGTTATCGGGGGGACGAAGTGCCCGTCCATCACGTCGAAGTGGATCACCCGCGCCCCGGCCGCCATCACCTCCTCGATCTGAGACCCGAGCCGCGACATGTCGGCGGAGAGGATCGAAGGCGCGACCCGCGCCTCGTCCAGAAGCTCTCGCATGCGCTCGCTCACGGCGGTGAGCCTACTGAGTGCCTGCGGACGCGGACTAGGCGATTTGGAGCATCGATGCGCCGCAGCTCTGACATTCCATGTCGGCGGTGTTCGTCATCCGCGCGATCGTCTGGTGCTCGCCGCAGTTGGGGCACTGGGAGACGAGTTCGAAGCGGGTGAGGCAGTTGACGCAGCGCAGGCGGCCCGGCAGCTGGGTCGGGCGCAGCCACGGCTCGCCGCAATTCGGGCAGGGGGCGCGGCCCAGGGGGTTCGAGTCCCCCTCGGTCGACTGGTTGGGGTGGCTCATCCCTTTAATCATGGCGGTTTGGGAGTTTTTTGTTAGGCGGGCTTCGTGAGGCGGGCGACGAAGAAACCCGTGGTCCCGTCGCGGTCCGGACGCAGTTGCAGGGTGCGCGGCTCCGCCGGTGAGGCCAGCTCCGGCGCCAGCGCACCGAGGTCGTCGAGCTCGAGCGGCGGTCCCTCGCCTGCCTCAGAAGCGCGCAGCAGCTCGGCGATCCGCTCCTCGTTCTCGCGGCGGGAGATCGTGCAGGTCGAGTAGACGAGGGTGCCGCCGGGACGCAGCAGGCCGGCGGCGTTGCGCAGCAGCTCGTCCTGGATCTCGATCAGGCGCTCGATCGTGCGCGGCGACTTGCGCCAGCGGGCGTCGGGGCGCGAGGCGAGGGTGCCGAGGTCCGAGCAGGGACCGTCGAGGAGGACGCGGTCGAAGTTCGACGGCATCGTCGCCTGGCGCGCGTCGGCCTCGATCACGGTCACGCAGCGGAGGCCGAGCCGCTGCGCCTGGGCGGCGACTTCGGCGGCGCGGTCGGGGTCGAGCTCGACCGAGATCACCTCGCCGCGATTGCTCATCCGCTCGGCGATCTGCCCGGTCTTGATTCCGGGCCCGGCGCAGAGGTCGAGGACGTGCTCGCCCTCCTGCGGGTCGAGGATCTCGACCACGGCGGCGGAGCCACGGCTCTGCGGCGTCAGCTCGCCGGCCGCGATCGCCTCCGGCACGGCACCCCCGGTCCGTCCTGCGATCACGATCTCCTCCGGCGTGGCCAGCGGCCAGGCAGCCTCGGGCGCGCTCGCCTCCACCCCAGCCTCGGCCAAGCGCGCCAGCGCCCCCTCACGGTCGCCGCGCAGCCCGTTGACCCGCATCGCCACCTCGGCCCGCTCGTTGCAGGCGGCGAGGGCCGCGCGCGCCGCCTCGGGTCCGAGCTCCTCCCACCACAACTCGGCCAGCCAGGGCGGCGCCGAGTGCGCGACCGCGGCGGCGGCCGGGGTCGAATCATCGTCCAGCAGCGCCGCGGTCAGCTGCGCCCGTTCGCGCCCGGCGCGGCGCAGGACCGCGTTGACCAGCCCGGAGGCATGGGCGGCGCCGCCGGCCTTGGTCAGCTCCACCGCCTGGTCGACGGCGGCGTGGTCGGGGGTCGCGTCGGCGAAGAGCAGCTCGTAGAGGCCGAGCCGCAGCGCCGCCAGAACCGGCGGGTCGAGCAGCCTGGTCGAGCGGCCGGCGAGGCGCTCGATCGCGACGTCGCTGGTGCCGCGGCGCTGGACCGCGCCGTAGGCGAGGCGCTGGGCCTGGGCGCGATCGCGGCCGTCGAGGCCGCTTTGGTCGGCCTCAGCGCGGAAGGCGCGCTCGGTGAAGGCCCCGTCCTCGAAGGTGGCGCGCAGGGTGGAGAAGGCGAGCGCCCGCGCCGGGGAGACGCGGTTCGGGGCGCCGGCCGCCCCCCGCTTGGCGCTCATGCGCCCGGCAATGGGTGGCCGCGCAGGTAGTCCGCTGCCGTCATCGGCTTGCCGCCCGCGGGCTGGACTACGTCCAGCTGTAGTGCGCCCTCGCCGGTACCGAGCAGCAGGTCGCCCAATCGCAACACAAACGCGCCTGGTTGGAGCTGGTCGGTGGCAACGGCAGCCTGGCGGATGCCGAGGCGATCGCCTCCCGGCAGCACCAGATAGGCGCCGACGTGCGGGGTGAGGGCGCGGACCTTGGCGGCCAGCTCGGTCGCCGGGCGCTTGGGATCGAGCTGGCGCTCTGCGGGCTCGATCTTCTCCGCGTAGGTGACCCCGGCCTCGTCCTGCTCGCTGAACTCGAGCTTCCCTTCGACCTGTAGATCGAGGGCGCGGATCAGGAGATCGCCGCCGAGCTCGGCGAGGCGGGCCGAGAGTGCGCCGAAGTCCTCGCCGGGGTCGAGCGGGGTCTCCTCGCAGAGCGCCACCGGGCCGGAATCGAGACCGGCGGTCAGCTGCATCACGCAGACCCCGGTGGTCGCGTCGCGAGCCATGATCGCCCGCTCGATCGGGGCGGCGCCGCGCCAGCGCGGCAGCAGCGAGGGATGGACGTTCAGCAGCGGGTACTCGGAGAGCAGCGGCTCGCGGATCAGCTGCCCGAAGGCGCAGACGAGGACCGCCCCCGGCTGCGCCGCCCGGATCCGCTCCAGCGCGCCGGGCTCGTTGACGTTCTCCGCTTGCAGCAGGTCGAGCCCCAGCTCCTGGGCGGCGAGCGCCGCCGGAGGCGGCGAGACCTTGCGGCCTCTCCCCTGGCGCCGGTCCGGCGGGGTGACGACGAGGCTCGGGCGATGGGGCGAGGCGGCCAGGCTCCGCAGGACCGTGGCGGCGAACTCGGAGGTGCCGAGGTAGGCGGTCCTCACGCGTTGGTGCGAGGCTCGCGCAGGTCGTCGCCCTCGTCGATTTCTTCCTCGGAGGAAGGGCTGTAGCCCTCGCCCTCGCGCAGCGCCCGCAGCGCCGCCTTGCGCTGTTCGCGGATCGTGCGGTCGAGGATCAGGACCCCGTCGAGGTGGTCGATCTCGTGCTGCAGTACGCGCGCCTCGAGCCCGGCGGCCTCGATCACGATCAGCTCGCCCTCGGCGTCGCGGCCGCTGAAGCGGGCGAAGTGCGGGCGCTCGACGTCCATCGAAACCCGCGGCAGGCTGAGGCAACCCTCCTCGGCGACCGCCATTTCGTCGGAGACCCACTCGACCTCGGGGTTGATCAGCGCCGTCGGCTCACTCTCCGGGCCGGCCTGGAAGACGAGTAGGCGGCGGAGGACCCCGAGCTGGGTCGCCGCCAGGCCGATCCCGAGGCCGTCGCGCATGATCTCGATCATCCGCTCGACCTCCGAGCGCAGCTCGGGACCGAAGTTGACGATCGGCGAGGCCTTGCTCTTCAGCACCGGGTCGCCGAACTTGACCACGTGGGCGAGGGCGGCTTCGCGGCGCTCCAGCAGCTCGACTTCGAGCTGGCGGTCCTCGTCCTCGCGCTCGGGCGTTTTCACCTCGTCGCTCATGCGGGCCTGAGTCTAAAAGGCGCCAGCGTTCTGATACTTCCTGCGTGGAAGCGATGACACATCCGCGAATCGCAATCGCCACCTGCGCCGACCATCCCGAGCTGAAGGGCGACGACGAGCTGCTCTGCGAGACGCTGCGGGAACGCGGCTGCGAGGCGGAATCGGTCATCTGGGACGAGAAGGGCGTCGAGTGGGGCAAGTTCGACCTCTGCCTGGTGCGCTCGACCTGGGACTACCACGACAAGTACGACAAGTTCCTCGCCTGGACGCGGCGGGTGGAGGCAACGGCGGCGCTGCATAACCCAGCCGGCCTGATCGCCTGGAACAGCAACAAGACCTACCTGCAGCAGCTAGCGAATGCCGGCGTACCAACGGTCCCGACGCTGTGGGTCGAGCGCGGCTCAGACCTCGACCTGGAGCAGGCACTAGCCGAGCGGGGCTGGGAAGAGGCCGTGGTGAAGCCGGTAGTCGACCTCGGAGCCAAGAACCTTCACCGGGTGCGGGCAAGTGAGGCGCAGGACGCACTAAACACAGTGCTCTCGCGCCAGAAGGCAATGGCCCAGCCCTTCCTCCCTCGCTGGAATCAGAGGGCGAGCTCTCCCTGATCTACATCGAAGGCACCTTCTCCCACGCAGTCCGCAAGCACCCAGCCGAAGGCGACTTCCGAGTTCAATCAATCTGGGGCGGAACGATGGAACCAGCAGACGCAGAGCCAGAGCACACAGACCTCGCCCAACGTGCCCTAGCCCAGCTCAAAGAGCCCCCGCTCTACGCCCGAATCGACCTAGTCAAAGACCTCACGGGCCAGCCAGCCCTGATCGAGCTAGAGCTAATCGAGCCAAACCTCTATCTCAGCGAAGGGCCGGGAGCCGCCGAGCTGTTGGCGGACGCGGCAGTGACCCGCTGGCGTCAGTAGGGACGCCTAGATCTGCGAGGCAGAGTCGACCACCGCGAAACTGGTCCCGATCTCTTCGAAGTGCTTCGCGGCGAAGAGGATCTTCAGCCGCTCCTCCAACCTAAGCTTGTCGAGATCCCGCGTCCCCTTCGACTCGCGCACCAAGTAGAGGTTCTCCTCTCCCTCCCCATCGGCTTTGACGATCGCCCAGTCCGGGTTATAGCTCCCCAGCGGAGTTTCGATCTGAAACCAGTCCGGCAGCTTCAGGAACAGGACGACGTCTTCCCTGCCGTTCAAGGCGAGCGCGATCTTTCGCTCCACCTCGGAGTCGTAGACCACGTCGGAGTAGATGCTCTTGTCAACCGGGACCATGTTGTCCTCATAGCTCACCAACTCGCGCTCCGCAAAGAGGCGCATGTCGTACTCGGACTCGCCCCCTTTCGTCGGCCGGCGCGTGTACTTGATCCCCTCGACCATCTGCTCGGCGGCAGCGATGCGAATTGCTGCCTGGACCTGCTCGATGAACTGCTGAGGGTTGATCGCCGCTTCGCCAAGGCGACCACACGCGGAGAGAACGCGGGCGATGGTCCCCCTGCTGACGGGAAGCGTTTCGGACAGGTAGGTGAGCAGGTCTGGCACCGGGAAATCCTCTTGAAGCTCGACGGGCGCCTTCTCCCCGAGGAGCTCGCCGCTGACGCCCGCATCGTCCACCTGCAGCGCTGCCCGCTTCGCTCTCACGAAACTGTGTTCAAGTGATGGCTGCTCGGCGAGATGCTGCAGCGCCGCCTTTACTAGGGCCTCGCTGTCGTATTCGACCCGATAGGCAGTTCGCGGCCTGATGTGCTCCCATAGGGCCACGAAAGCGGGGTTCTGCTGGTAGCCGTCCCGCAGCTCCACCCGGCGCCGACTGCGACCCGACTTGATGAAGCGTTGATCGAACTCGGCCCCGGTCTCCTCTTCGATCTCCTGCTGCAACTGAGCGGCGAACTCGTCGTAGGACTCGTTCGCCACGACCGCCAACGTCGCCACTTCCCGATTCGCGCAACGGGTCCCATCATTCATCACCGGCAGGCGTAGGCCGCGGCCGATCTCCTGTCGCTTGCGGATCTCACTGCGACCCTCGTCGAGGGTGGTGATGACGAAGACGTTCGGGTTGTCCCAGCCCTCGCGCAGCGCCGAGTGGCTGAAGATGAAACACAGCGGCTCCTCGAGCGAGAGGAGACGCTCCTTGTCCCGCATGATCAGCTCATAGGCTTCGCCGTCGGCGAGAGTGCCGCCCCTGGTGTCCTTGGCGACGCCGGTGGCCCGATCCTTGGCGAAGTAGCCATCGTGAACCGATTTCGCCGACGGCAGGTCGAGCGGGGCGTATTTCGACCGCTTCCTCAGTCGTTCGTACTCAGCCTCGAACCAGAGCCGGAACTTGCCATCACCTGGCCAGTAGTTTTCGACCCGGTCGACGAAGAACAGGCTGAGGACCTTGGTGGGGGCGATCTCGCCCGCCTCCGCCCGCTCCCTGATCTCCAGTTCGCGATCGAGGTGCTGGGCGATCGCCGTCTGGATCTGGACTCTGCTGATCACATCCCGATCCGCCCCAAGCGCCTCCCCCTCGGTCACCGTGATGCCATTCTCGAATTCGACCTCGCCGGTTCGGATCTCGGCGATCACGTACCCCTCGTAGGCCTCGCGGTCGGCGACCTCCCGCAGGTCTCGGTTCCGGCTCACGGAACAGGCAACGGTCTTCCTTCTCACCCCCGAAGGCGTCCGCACATCGAGCTCGACCCGCGCGGTGATGCTCCTCTTTCCGGCGACCACCTCCTTCAGCCGCAGGAACGGACGATTCGCGTTCTCGTCCTCCTGCACCGACCAAACCTCGATCTGCTTGACCAGTCCCGCCTGGTAGGCGGCGGCGGGAGTGAGGCGGAAGACTTGGTGGTAAGCGTGCAGGTGGGTGGCGGAGTACCGCAGGGTGAACAGGGGCGAGAGGCTCGCGAGCGCTGAGCGCGCCGTATCGGACTCCATGTTCTGCGGCTCGTCGAGGATCACGATCGGTGCCGCGGCGCGGATGAGCTCGATCGGCGCCTGCCCCATCATCTGGTCCTGCGGGCGGAAGATCAGGTTCGTGTCCGGTCGGTTGAAGGCGTCGATGTTGATGATGAGGATCTGCAGGTAGTCGGCCTGCGAGAAGGTGCGCAACCGCGACGGCGCCTTCGAGTCGTAGACCCAACTGTCGTAGTGAACCCCGCCGTAGAGGCTCGCGAAGTGATCGGCGAGCAGCCGCAGGCTCGACTCGACGCCCTCCCGGATCGCGACGCCAGGGACGACGATCGTGAACTTCGTCCAGCCATAGGTCTTGTACAACTCGAAAATCGTCCGCAAGTAGGCATAGGTCTTACCCGTGCCGGTCTCCATCTCGACCGAGAAGTCGAGGCTGCCTGGCCAGCCCTCCGGCGTCAGATCACCCCGCAGGTGCGGGGGGATCGCGTTCCGCTCCTGGACCTCCCTGAGGTTCGCCCCGATCTGGCGATCAGCGATGGTCAGGGCGTTACCGGTTCCCAGCTCCCCGAAATTACTGCCGGGCAGGGCCATCATGCCGCCGGGGGAGGTGGCGATCTGCTGACCGTGGAACAGCCCCACGACCGCCTCGATCGCCGCCAACTGGTGGGGCTGGTCGGCGTCGAACTTGATCTTGACCCTGGACGCCTCCTGCACTCCCTCCGTCTTCATCTACCCGGTCCTCAGCGCAATCCCCGCTTCCCCCAGCCGGAAGACGGCGTTCGACTTGGCGGCATCATTGCCCTCGAACGCGCCCTCGAGGAAGAACACGCGGGCCGGACGGGCCTCGATCAAGTGGTCGAGCAGGGCGTCGAAGGCGGCGATGTCGGTGCGCGCCAGGCAGATCGCGATGGTTCCCTCGCCGACGCCGGCGCTGACCAGCTCGACGCCCTCGAAGGTCTCACGACGCAGCGGGACGTCCAGCGACAGGCCCTCCTTCAGCAGGATCTCGACGACGATCGCCTCGTCTTCGGCATCCGTCGAGAGGCTGTCGGCGAACATCTCGATCTGCCTCGTCAGCTGCTCCTCCTCGGTGGCCGTCGCCTCCCAGACTTTGAAGTTGCTTCGGGCGAGCCGCAGGTCGCGGATGCCGGCGTCGCCGCCCACGTCCGCGAGAGCGCTGTCAAGGCGGGCTCGGGTGATGTCGGTGACCCGCCCGAAGTCCTGATAGCCGGTCGGCTCGGGCGACTGCACGAGGAGGAAGCGCCGGTTACCGCCGTCCTCGGCGTTCTGCTGCAGCACGGCGTCGCCGGTGGTACCGGAACCTGCGAAGAAGTCGAGGACGATGTCACCGCTGTCGGGGGCGGTCGCCAGCTTCATCATCCGGCGGATCAGGCGCGTCGGCTTCGGCGTATCGAAGACGCTGTCCGAACTCTCGAAGGTGACCCGCTTCAGCAGCTCCTTCTTCGCCTCCTGATTGTGGCCGACTTCCTGATAGGCCCACATGGTCTGGGGCACCCTGCCCTCCTTGACCTCGCTGAGGAACCGCTTGACGGCGGGCACGGCATTCCCCTGCTCGCCCCACCAGATCCTGTTGTCGGCCTCCAGTTCCCGGAAGCGTTCCTCCGACACGGACCAGTAGCGGCCCGGCGGCGGACCGGCGAACTTACGACCGCTGGGCGACTTCAGCGAGTAGGTGCCCTTGCTGTAGTAGTTCCGCGCCGAAAGATCGCTCGGCTTCCAGGGGCCGCGGGAGTCGTCATCGGGGTTGGTGTAAGCCGCGTCCTGCTCCTCGGTCCGGGGCAGCAGGCCGGGAATCCAGGTGTCCGCATCGCGGGCGTAAACCAAAACGTAGTCGTGGTCCTCCGAGAAGTGTCTGGCGGTGCTCTTCGGCGAGTAGACCTTCTGCCAGATCACCGAGGCGACGAAATTCTCCGGTCCGAAAACGTCGTCCATCAGGAGGCGGAGGTTGTGGACCTCGTGATCGTCGATTGAGACGAAGATGACCCCGTCCCGGCGCAGGAGATTCCTCGCCATCACTAGCCGCGGATACATCATCGTCAGCCACCGCGAGTGATACCTACCCCCGGACTCCAGCGCGCTCGTCTTCAGGTTTCCCGCCGCATCCAGCTGCCCGGTGAAGCGGAGGTAGGCGTCAAGCCCGTCGCGGAAGTCGTCCGGGTAGATGAAATCGCCCCCCGTGTTGTAGGGAGGGTCAATGTAGATCATTTTCACGCGCCCCCCATAGGAGCGCTGCAGCAGACGCAGAACCTCGAGGTTGTCGCCTTCCACGAGGACGTTCTCGGCCTCGTCGTAGCCCTTGGACAGCTCGTGATCGGGGCGAAGCGTGGCGGCGGAGCCGACCTGGAGGGCACCAAGGGCATCCGCCTTCCCGGCCCATTCAAGCCCGTATCGCTCCGAGGGGGTGCCGGGGGTCAGGCCCAGAATCTCCGCCGCGACCCAGGGGTCGAACACGTTGTCGGCAAAGGCCTCGGGGAGGGCGTCGCGCAGCAGGTTCAGCCGCTGATCCGCATCCGGCAGGATAGTCATCTTCACCCGCTCAGAAGCTTGCTCCGCCGCGTCGGCGCTGACGATTTCACCTTGCTCGGTCAACCCGGGCGAGCCTAGCGAGTCCGCCCCACAGATCCTTGGTGGATCGACCTACTGCGGGTCGACGTCAACCCCAATTGCCACATCCTTCAGCGACCGGTCGCCAGCCTTCCGCTCGACCACCTCACGCAGCGCAGTAACAGTCCCGCCCCGATCCAACGTCTTGATCAAGATCCGCCGCCGATGCCGATTCCGGACCCGGAACATAGGCGCCGGCCCGAGCAACTCCGACCCCTTCGGCAACCCCCGCCGTAACTCCCCGGCCACGGCCGTCGCCGCCACATCCAGCTTGTCCTCCCGCTCCGAGGAAAAGTTGACCCGCGCCAGATGGGAGAAGGGCGGGTAGCGCAACACCTCGCGGCGGGTCAGCTCGCGTTCGAGGAAGCCGGCCGAGTCGTGGCGGGCGGCGTGCTCGATGCTCGGCGCATTGGGGGCTAGGGTCTGCACGATCACCTCTCCCCCCGCCTCGCCGCGACCGGAGCGCCCGGCCAGCTGGGCGACCATCGCGAAGGTCCGCTCCTCGGCGCGGAAGTCGGGAAAGCGCAGGGTGGCGTCGGCGTCGAGGATCGCGCTCAGCGTCACCTCGGGGAAGTCGTGGCCCTTGGCGACCATCTGGGTGCCGATGAGGATGGCGCTGCCGGCTTCGTCGAAGCGGGCGAGGATGCGGGCGTGGGCGCCGCGCTCGGCGGCGGTGTCGGAGTCGAGGCGCAGCACCGGCATCGGGTCGAGCCGCTCGGCCAGCAGCGCCTCGATCCGCTCGGTGCCGGCGCCGGCCTGAGAGAGCGTGGTCGAGCCGCACTCCGTGCAGGCGCGCGGCGCCGGCTCGGAGTGGGCGCAGTGGTGACAGACGAGGCGGCCGCTGTGGCGGTGGACGATCAATGAGACGTCGCAGTTGGGGCAGTCCCAGTGGTGGCCGCAGGAGCGGCAGGTGAGCCAGGGGGCAAAGCCGCGGCGGTTGATCATCACGATCGCCTTGGCGCCAGCGGCGCGGACCTCCTCCAGCGCCTCCCAGGTCTCGGCGTGGATCGGGCCCGAGCGCGGGTCGGCCTCGCGCATGTCGACCAGGTGAACCGGCGGCATCCGGCGGCCGTCGACCCGCCGCGGCAGCTCCAGGCGCGGCAGCTCCAGCCAGCTCTCCGGGCGCGGCGTCGCGGTACCGGCGACGAGGACGGCGCCGCAATCCTCGGCCCGTTTGCGGGCGACGGCGCGGGCGTCGTAGGTCGGGTCCCCCTCCTGCTTGTAGGAGGGGTCGTGCTCCTCGTCGATGACGATCAGGCCGAGGTCGCAGACGGGAGCGAAGACGGCCGAGCGGGGGCCGACGCAGACGCTCGCCTCGCCGCTGCGCAGGCGCCGCCACTCGTCGTAGCGCTCCCCAGCCGAGAGGGCCGAGTGGAGGACCGCGAAACGGTCGCCGAGGCGGGCGCGGAAGCGGGCCACGGTCTGCGGCGCGAGACCGATCTCGGGGACGAGGACGATCGCGCCGCGGCCGCGCTCCAGCGCCGCCTCGACCGCGGCCAGGTAGACCTCGGTCTTGCCCGAGCCGGTGACGCCGTGGAGGAGCAGCTTCGGCGGAGCGTCGGCTTCGCCGTCGAGGGCGGCGACGATCGACATCGCCGCCGCCTCCTGCTCGGGGAGGAGCTGCGGGCGGGCGGCGGCTCCGCGGAGGCCGGATTCGGCCGGGGCGCGACGCACGTCGGCGCTATGGGTGGCGATCAGGCCGCGCCCCTCGAGCCGGCGCAGGGTGGCGCGGTCGGAGCCGATCGCGGTCGCAAGCTCGCCGGCCGACATCTCGCCCCCGCGCAGCGCCTCGAGCACGGCGCGCTGTTTGGAGCCGAGCCGCTCGCCGCCGTCCAGGGCGGCCTCGCCGACGGGCAGGATCGCGGCCCGTACCTCGGTCTTGGCGCGGACGCTGCGGGCGCCGCGGCCGGTCCCGGTGCCTGGCGGCAGGACGAGCTGCAGACCACGCGAGGGCGTCGAGCAGTACTCGCCGGCGACCCAGAGGCCGAGCCGGACCAGCTCCGGCGTCGCCCCCGCCTCCAGCGCCTCGATCGGCTCCGAGAGGCGCTCCGGCGGCAGCTCCAAGGTGTCGGCGACCTCGACCACGACCCCGAGCAGGCGGCGCGGCCCGAAGGGGACGCGGACGACGCTGCCGACGCCGATTTCTTCCATCGCCTCCGGCCGGCGGTAGTCGAAGGGACCGCGCAGGGCACGCGCGGTGGTCAGGGGCTCGACCCGGAGAATCGCCATCCGGTCGAGGGTATGGGTGTCGGGGGATGACCTGGCCTGCTGCCGACCCAGGTCATATGCTGGCCCGCATGGGCATCAACCTCCACCCCGGCGAGCGGGTGATCTTCGAAGGACACCCGTCGTGGCGGGCGATCCTCGGCTTCTACCTCAAAGGCGCCCTGGTCGCGGTCGTCTTGGGCTTCATCGCGAACCTGATCGACGGCGGCGCGACGACCTTCGTCGTCGTCCTCGTCATCCTCGCCCTCACCATCCTGATCGGCTTCGTCAAACGGGTGGCGACGACCTACACGATCACCGACCGCCGCCTCAACATCAAGCGCGGGCTCATCTCCAAAGAGGTCCAGGAGACCCGCCTGGAGCGGGTCCAGAACGTCAACTACCGGCAGAGCGTCTACCAGCGACTGATGCAGATCGGCGACGTCGACTTCGACACCGCGGCGAGCGACAGCTACAACTTCGTCTTCAACGGAGTGGCGAACCCGGGCGAGGTCGTCGAATCGGTCGACAAAGCGACCGGCGTGGGGTCCGCAGGCACCCACGGCCTGGGCGAGGCCCAGCCGCCGGCCCGTAGCTGAAGCCTAGGCGCGCCCGATCTGCACCCTCACGGGGCGGGTAAGGGTGCAGGCCGGGCGCGTAAGTTCGCTGCCGTCTTGGTGAGGATGCGGTGAACGTGGGTTGGTTCGTTCTTCACCTGCCAATGCGAGAAGCGAAGCGGGGTCAGACCATTCGCGGTGTGCACCTGGAAGCGAAGAGCGTCGCGGGTCTGGGCGGAGGGGGTGCGGTGGTAGCGCCAGCCATCGGTCTCGACGACGAGGTTGAGATCAGGCCAGAAGAAGTCGACCTCGAACTCGTTGACCATGTGTTTGGTGAACGGGACGGGAAGGCCGGCTGAGGCCGCAATCGGCCGGAAGATCCGTTCCAGCTCGTCGTCGGAGAGCCGGAAGGTGTGCTCGTCGAGGATGCGGCGGAGGGGACGAACGCCGGGCTGGCCCGGGTAGTCGTCGAGGGCGCGTCGGAGCGCGTCGGCATCGATCACGTCCCGCTTGTCCGCCTCGCTGATCGCGTGTTCGAGGCGGTTTTCGGGCAGTTCGAGAGCGATGTCGAGAAAGGTGCGAACGGGCTGGGTGACAGAAATGCCGAGACGAGTTCCGATATCGCGATTCCAAAGTCCCGCTCGATCGTGGACACGGATTCCGGGGCGCCGAATGTTGCAGTGTCGAGCCACGCTGATGTCGATGAGCCCCCGTCTCTCCTTGCCGAAGCCCCAAAGGGCCGCGGCGCTGCGATGACTTAGAAGCGCTCCGTCTCCGCAGGCAAGCAGCGCGGCCATCCAACGGCCCTCTCTATTCAGCTGTGACCGTCCCACCGCGTAGACACCTAGGCCGACTGGATGAAGACGTGCGGATGCCACGCGATGGCGAATCGCCTTCGAGGTGAACCCCAGGCTCAACAACTGACCCCGCGTCACCACGCCGTGCTGCCGCCGCACGAGATGCCACGTCAAGCTACTCCTCGTTTCCACGTTCTTAGCCCCCATAGGGGCCTCAATCGTGGAAACGACGTTCTCTCCCCCTGGCCCTCCTCTGCCTGCCTGCTGAGCCCGGAGTTTCGGTACTTACGCCGCAGCGGCCTCGGCGCCTGCGGCCTCGCGGAGGGCGTCGGCGCGGTCCGTCTTCTCCCAGGTGAAGTCGTCGTCGGCGCGGCCGAAGTGGCCGTAGGCGGCGGTCTTCTGGAAGATCGGGCGATGGAGGTCGAGGTACTCGCGGAAGGCGCCGGGGCGCATGTCGAACTGCGCCTCGACCAGTTGGGAGATCTTGGTGTCGGGCAGCTTGCCGGTGCCGAAGGTCTCGACCATCAGGCTGACCGGGTGGGCGACGCCGATCGCGTAGGCGACCTGGACCTCGCAGCGCTGTGCCAGGCCCGCAGCGACCACGTTCTTCGCCACGTAACGGGCGGCGTAGGCAGCCGAGCGGTCGACCTTGGACGGGTCCTTGCCGGAGAAGGCGCCGCCGCCGTGGCGTGCCATGCCGCCGTAGGTGTCGACGATGATCTTGCGGCCGGTGAGGCCGGCGTCGCCGACCGGGCCGCCGATCACGAACTTGCCGGTCGGGTTGACGAGAAACTCGGCCTGCAACTCGTTTGGGTCGAAGCGATCGGGAACCTCGGCCTCGAGCACCGGGAGGACGACGCCCTCCCACAGCTCGGGCTTGATCTGGCTCTGTGAGTCGATCCCCTCGTCATGCTGGGTGGAGATCAGCAGCTTCTCGACCGCGACCGGGCGGCCTCCGGCGTAGCGCACGGAGACCTGGGTCTTGCCGTCCGGCCCGAGGTAGCCGAGGGCGCCGTCCTTGCGCACCGCGGCCAGCCGTTCCGCCAAACGATGGGCGAGGTGAACCGGCATCGGCATCAGCGCCTCGGTCTCGTCGCTGGCGTAGCCGAACATCATTCCCTGGTCGCCGGCACCGGCAACGTCGAGCTCGTCGGTGTCGCTCGGGTCGACCTTGGTCTCGTAGGCCTTGTCCACGCCCTGGGCGATGTCCGGCGACTGCTCGTCGATCGAGACGATCACCGAGATGTGATCGCAGTCGTAGCCGTAGCCGCCGCCCTGGTAGCCGATGCCGCGCACGGTCTCTCGGACGATCTCCGGGATGTTGAGGCGGGCGTCGGTGGAGATCTCCCCCGAGACCACCGCCATGCCGGTGTTGACGAGCGTCTCGCAGGCGACGCGGCCGCCCGGGTCCTCGCGCATGATCGCGTCGAGGACGCCGTCGGAGATCTGGTCGGCGACCTTGTCCGGGTGGCCCTCGGTGACTGACTCCGACGTGAAGAGGTACTCGCCCTCGGCGAGCGGCTTTGAAGTTGGCATGCCGGGAAGCCTAGAGGAAATTTGTGTGGTGCCGGAGGTCAGTCCGAGTAACGGCGGCGGCCGGAGGCGGGGGTGAAATCGATGATCAGCGGAACCCCCTCCAACTCGTACGTTTCGCGCATCCGGTTCTCCAGGTGGTAGGCCCAGTCGCGGACGATCAGCTTGCGGTCGTTGACCTGGATCGCGATCCGCGGCGGGCTCTCCCCCACCTGCGCCGAGTAGTAGAGGCGCAGGCGTTTGCCGCGGCGCGAGGGCGGCGGCGTCTTGGCGACGACGGCGTTGACGAAGCGGTTCAGCTCCGGAGTCGGGATCCGCTGCGCCGCTTTGTCAGCGAGCTGCAGCGCCCGCGGCAGCAGGGCGCCGACGTTGCGGCCGCGCTGGGCCGAGACCGTAATCACCGCCGGCCGCAGCCGCGACTTGCGCTCCACTCGCGCCCGGGCGTCGTCGATGTCGGTATCGGTGATGTCCCACTTGTTCATCGCCAGCAGGCTGGCGCAGCCGGCCTTCATCGCCATCTCCGACACCCGCAGGTCCTCGGCGGTGACGCCCTCGGCGGCATCGCAGACGACGATCGCCACGTCGGCGCGCTCGACCGCGCGTTCGGAGCGCAGCTGGGCGTAGTAGTCGATGGTGCCGGCGACCTTCGAGCGGCGCCGCAGCCCCGCGGTGTCGACGAGGATCACGGGACGGCCGTCGACCTCGAGCCGGGTGTCGATCGCGTCGCGGGTGGTGCCGGCGATGTCGGAGACGATCACCCGGTCGGAGCCGAGGAAGGCGTTGACAAGGGAGGACTTGCCGACGTTGGGCCGGCCGATCACGGCGATCCGCACCGCGTCGTCATCGTCGGGCTGCGGCTCGCGGTCGCCGAGCGCGACGACGATCGCGTCGAGCAGGTCGCCGGTCCCGAGGCCGTGGCTGGCAGAAACCGGCAGCGGCTCGCCGAGCCCCAGCGAGTGGAACTCGGCGGCGATCGCGTAGTCGTTGGCGCGGTCGGCCTTGTTGACGACGACGAGGACCGGGACCCCACCCCCGCGCAGCGTCTTCGCCAGCTCGGCGTCGCCGGCGCGGAGGCCGGCGCGGCCGTCGACGACGAGCAGGATCGCGTCGGCTTCGGCGATCGCCAGCCGCGCCTGGGCCTGGATGTCGCGGGCCAGCTCGGCCTCGTCGCCGAGGTCGATGCCGCCGGTGTCGATCAGCTCGAAGGCGACCCCGTTCCACTCGGTCGCCAGCCGCTTGCGGTCGCGGGTCACTCCCGGCTCCGGCGAGGTGACCGCCTCGGTGCCGCCGACCAGCCGGTTGACGAGGGTGCTCTTGCCGACGTTGGGGAAGCCGACGACGGCGACGGTCGCGGGGTTCATGCGAGGCCCCGCTCGCGGACGAGCGAGACCACTCGCGCGACCACCTCTTGCAGGGAGAACCCGGTGGTGTCCAGCTCCACCGCGTCGGCCGCGGCGCGCAGGGCACCGTGCTCGCGCTCGGTATCGCGGGCGTCGCGGCGGCGCTGGGCCCGCAGCACCGTCTCGAAGTCCTCGCCGGTCTCCGCCGCGCGGCGACGGGCCCGCTCCTCGTCGGAGGCGGTGAGGAAGACCTTCAGCGGCGCCTCGGGGCTGACCACGGTGCCGATGTCACGGCCCTCGGCGACGTAGCGCCCGGCCTCGACCAGCTGCCGCTGCCGGGCGACCATCGCCTTCCGCACCCGCGGGTGGACGGCGACCCGGGAGGCGGCCGCGGTGACGTCTGGGGTGCGGATCTCGTCGCTGACGTCGCGCGCCCCGAGCAGGACTCGGCGGCCGTCGAAACCGATCTCGAGCCCCTCGGCCAGCTCGCCGAGCCCTTCGCCGTCGTCGAGATCGATGCCACCCTCCCGCGCCGCCAAGGCAACGCAGCGGTACATCGCCCCGGAGTCGAGATAGGTGAAGCCGATCTCGGCGGCAACGGCGCGCGCGACCGTGGACTTGCCGGCCCCGGCAGGGCCGTCGATCGCGATCACCATGACCGCAGCGTATTGACCATCGTTTCCACAATCGTGGCCCCTATAGGGGCTAAAAGGGTGGAAACGATGGTCAGCGGTTGCGGAGCGAGGCGAGGTCGGCCTCGAAGCCGGGATAGCTGACGGCGGCGGCGTCCATGCCGACCACGTCGACCCCATCGGTCGAGGCAAGGCCGGCGACAGCGCCGAGCATCGCGATCCGGTGGTCGCCGTGGGAGTCGATCGTGCCGCCGCGCAGGCCGCCGGTGCCCTCGATGGCCATCCCGTCCGCGGTCGGCTCGACCTTGCCGCCGAGCGCCCGCAGGGCCGCGGTCACGGTCTCGATCCGGTCCGACTCCTTGCGGCGCAGCTCCTCGGCATCGCGGATGACCGTCGTCCCCTCGGCGAAGCAGGCGGCGAGGGCGACCAGCGGCAGCTCGTCGATCGCCAGCGGGATCTCGGCGCCGCCGACCTCGGTGGCCTCGAGGGGAGCGGAGCGGATGCGGAGGCTGGCGATCAGCTCGCCTCCATCTTCGGTTTCACCGTCGCGGTCGATGTCCGCCCCCATGCGTTCGAGGATCGTCAGCAGGCCAGTACGGGTCTGGTTGACGCCGATCTGCTCGAGCACCACCTCGCTGCCCTCGACCAGCGAGGCGGCGACGATGAAGAAGGCGGCCGAGGAGATGTCGGCGGGCACCGCGATCGGTCCCGGCTCCAGACCCTCGACCGGTCGCACCACCACGGCGTTGCCGACCCGCTCGATCGGAGCGCCGGCAGCGGCCAGCATCCGCTCGCTGTGATCGCGGCTCGGAAGCGGCTCCACGACCCGCGTCTCGCCGCCGGCGAGCAGCCCGGCGAAGAGCAGGCAGGACTTGACCTGGGCGCTGGCGATCGGCATCTCGTAGGTGGCGCCGTGCAGGGTCGTCCCCTCGATCTGGATCGGCGCCAGGCGCTCCTCGCGGCAGCTCAGCCGCGCCCCCATCCGCCGCAGCGGAACGGCGATCCGGTCCACCGGGCGGCGCCGGATCGACTCATCGCCGTCGAGGGTCCAGTGTCCTTCCTCCTGCCCAGCGAGCCAGCCTGGGAGCAGACGCAACAGGGTGCCGGCGTTGCCGACATCGATTTCCGCTGACTCTGCACCGCGCAAGCCGACGCCGCGGATACGCAGGCCGGCTGCAAGCTCACCCTCTACCCGCGCCCCCAAGGCCTCCACCGCCGCCAGGGTCGAGCGGGTATCGGCCGCGTCGAGGTAACCCGTGATCCCCGTCTCCCCCTCCCCCATCGCCGCGATCAGCGCCGCGCGGTGGGAGATCGACTTGTCCGAGGGCGGGCGCAGCGAGCCGCGCAGGGGTCCAGCCGGATCGAAGCGGGCGCTGCTCATGCGGCGACCTTACCCAGGGGATTACGCGTCGGGCGCTTCGACCACGGAGACCGTGTGGCCTAGCCGGCGCACCAGCTGCTCGGCCTTCGCCGCCTGCTCGTCGCCGGCGACCCAGAGGGAGACCGCGCCGGCGGTCATGTCCGGGACCGGGTGCAGGGCCATGTCCTCGATGTTGACCCCGGCCTCACCCAGCGCCAACGCCAGCTCGGCGATCGTCCCCGGCTTGTTGGCGACGACGATCCGCAGCTCCCGCAGCGGCCCGGCCTCCGACTCGGCTTCCAGCAGCCGGCGCCGGTCCTCGCCGGCGGCGCCGTGCCAGGCGGCTAGCGCCTCGCGGTCGCCGGCGCGGATCAGCTCCGCCGCCCGGCGCAGCCGCTCCGCAACCGAGTCCACCGACCGGGCCACCGCCTCGCGGTTGCTGGCGAAGATGTCGGCCCAGATCGCCGGATTGGAGCCGGCGACGCGGGTCGCGTCGCGGAAGCTCGGCCCGACGTCGGGCAGCCGTTCGGAGTCCTGGGTGAGCGACTCGGACCCCTCGCTGGCGAGGGCGTTGGCGAGCACGTGCGGAAGGTGACTCACCGTCGCCATCAGCCGGTCGTGGCCCTCGGGGTCGATCGCCTGCGGCCGCGCCCCCAGCGCCGCGACGGCCCGCTGCAGGCGGTCGTAGAGGAGCCCGCTGGAGCGCTCTGCCGGGGTCAGGTACCAGCGGGCGCCCTCGAAGAGGTCCTCGCGGGCGTTCTCCACCCCGGCGGTCTCCGCACCGGCCAGCGGGTGGCCGCCGATGAAGCGCTCGTCGTCGCCGACCGCCGCTACCAGCTCGCCCTTGGTCGAGCCGACGTCCGTGACGGCGGTCTCCGCGCCAGCCGCCGCCAGCGCCTCGCGCGCTTGCTGCGGCAGCACCGCCACCGGCGCGCAGCAGAAGACGAGGTCGGCGTCCGCGCAAGCCTCAGCAACCGAGTCGGTGCCACGGTCGATCGCCCCCAGCTCGACCGCGCGCCGCAGCCGCTCCGGGCTGCGCCCGCAGCCGACCACCTCAGCCTCCAGCCGCCGCCGCGCGGCGAGCCCGATCGAGCCTCCGATCAGGCCCACCCCGAGGACGGCGATCCTCATGAACCTCGCCGCGCCTCCACAGCGGAAGCGAACCGCTCCAGGGCGGTGACGGTGTCCTCCCAGTCGATGCAGGCGTCGGTGATCGACTGCCCGTAGGTCAGCTCCTCACCCGGGACCAGGTTCTGCCGGCCCTCGACCAGGAACGACTCCAGCATCACGCCGACGATCGACTTGTTGCCGTCGGCGATCTGGTCGGCGATGTCGCCGGCGGCGAAGAACTGCTTCTCCGGGTCCTTACCGCTGTTGTCGTGGGAGGCGTCGATCACCAGCCGCTCCGGCAACCCGGCAACGCCGAGCGTGACCAGCGCGTCCTCGACCTCGGGCGGGTGGTAGTTCGGCTGCCCGTGGCCGCCGCGGAGAATGAGGTGGCAGTCGGGGTTGCCGGTCGTGTGGAGGATCGCCGGCATCCCAGCGTCGTCGATCCCGGCGAAGGCATGCGAGGCCGCCGCCGCCCGCACCGCGTCGACCGCGACCTGGATGTTGCCGTCGGTCCGGTTCTTGAACCCGATCGGCATCGAGAGCCCGGAAGCGAGCTGGCGATGCGTCTGGCTCTCCGAGGTGCGCGCCCCGATCGCCCCCCAGGCGACCGCGTCGGCGATGTACTGCGGCGTGATCGGGTCGAGGAACTCGCAGCCGATCGGCAGGCCGGTGTCGAGCACCTCCAGCAACAGTTTGCGGGCGATCCGCAGGCCGGCGTTGACGTCGGCGCTTTCGTCCAAGTGCGGATCGTTGATCAGGCCCTTCCAGCCGGTCGTCGTCCGCGGCTTCTCGAAGTAGACGCGCATCACCAGCAGCAGCTCGTTGCGCAGCGCCCGCGCCGTCGCGCTCAGCCTGGTCGCGTACTCCATCGCCGCCTTCGGGTCATGAACGCTGCACGGGCCGACCACGACCATCAGCCGTTTGTCTTTTCCCGACAGCACGTCGCGGACTTCCTCGCGGCCGCGAACCACGGCTTTCGACCGCTCCTCGCCGAGCGCCAGCTCCGCCAGCAACCGTTCCGGCGGCGCCAGCTCGACCACTTTCGCGATTCGTTGATCGCGGACGCCGTCCCGTTTCGTCCCCTCCATCCCGATGAACATTTTGCCTTTGCCTTTCTCCAAACCCCTGAAATCGTACTTTCTGGTCGCGCGCTGCCAGGTTGGTCGGCGTGCACGACGCAAACATGAAGGGCGCCCGACCGGAAGATGTGAAGTCTTCGGGCGGCAGTGGCCGCCGAGCCGGACGCCTAGCTAAATCGCCAATAGGTGAGGTAGCCCCGCGCGACGGCAGCGGTGAGCGCTTCAGTGCCAGTCGCGGATGTCGGCCTGTACAACCTCACGGTCCCGACGTTGTATCACGGGCGCGCTTTTAGTCAAGTAATTCCGATAGGCCACGCAGGAAGCGCTCGTTCTCCTCCGCGGTGCCGTAGCTGACGCGGATGTGGCCGGAGCCGCCGAGGGCTTTGCCGGGGCGGACCGCGATCTCGCGCTCGGCGAGACCGGCGATCACCGCGGCTTCGTCGGCGTCGCCCAGATCGATCCATGAGAAGTTGGCGTGGGTGTCTGAGGTCTGCAGGCCGAGGCCGCGCAGACCCCCCTCGACGATGAGACGGGCCGCGACCACGCCCTCGACCCGGCGCAGGACGTCGTCCTGGTGGAGGATCGCCTCCGCCCCAGCCGCCTGGGCGAGGGCGTTGACACTGAACGGCTGGCGGACGGCGTCGACGGCGGCGCGGAACTTCGGCGAGCCGATCGCGTAACCGACCCGCAGCCCAGCGAGCCCGTAGCACTTGCTGAAGGTGCGGAGGACGACGAGGTTGGGGAAGTCGGCGAGCAGGTCGAGGGTCGCGTCGGGATCGTCGTGGGCCTGGAACTCGACGTAGGCCTCGTCGAGGATCACCGTCACGTGCTCCGGGATCCGCTCGCAGAAGGCGGCGATCTCGGCCGCGGGGACGTGGGTCGCGGTCGGGTTGTTCGGGTTGCAGACGATCAGCAGCTGGGTTGCCGCGGTCACCTCGGCGGCCATCGCGTCGAGGTCGTGTACGTCACCGTCGGCCAGCGGCACCCGGACCTCGCGGGCGCCGGTCAGTGCCGGCAGGTAGGGGTACATCGAGAAAGCCGGCCAGGCGTAGACGATCTCGGCCCCGGGCTCGCAGAGCGCCTCGGCGGCGGCGAGCAAGATCTCGCAGGAGCCGTTGCCGACGGCGACGCGGGCCGGCTCGGTCTCGTAGCGCTCGGCGAGGCGCCGACGCAGCAGGGTCGCGTCGGGGTCCGGGTAGCGGTGCATCGCCCCGGCAGCAGCGGCGATCGCCTCGACCACCTTGGGGTGCGGCGGGAACGGCGACTCGTTGGAGGCAAGCTGGGCGATGTTGCCCGAGGCGATCGCCTCGGGCGCCTGTCCGGTCGGAACCCCGGCCTGGTAGCCCGGCATGCGGGCGAGCTTCTCGGCGAAAGTGATCGTCATCGGCGACGGATTGTGACGGACGGGCGGGAAGCGCTCTACTGCGCGGCTTCGAGGTCGGTGCGCAGCTTCTGCGCCTCTCCGACGTAGACGTGGACCGGCACATGCTCGGCCGGGCCGTAGAAGTGAAGCATCACCCGGATCACCCGCGGCATCGAGCCGGGGACGGGTATCTCGCGGCAACACATCAGCGGCACCATTGTCAGGCCGAGATCGCGAGCGGCGACGGCGGGGAACTCGGCGTCAAGGTCATCCGTCGTCGTAAACAGGCAACTGACCATCGCCTCCGGCTCCAGGCCGTTGCGCTCGATCAGCTCCCGCATCAGCTCTTCGGTGGCGCCAAGGATCGCTGCAGCCTCGTTCTCCTCGGCTTGTACCGCGCCGCGCACCGCAAGGAGGCGCTGGGCTGATGGCTCGTAGCCCCCGCGCTGAATGTCGCCATTTCGGCTCACGAACCGCAATCTTCCCAGACCAGGGGGGCGAATCTCACAGCGCGGCGACTTATCCCGCTATGACAGGGAAAAGTCGCCCCGCTGTGGGCCAGCGCCTGGCGAGGCTCGCCGATGCCCAGCGGGGGGTTGTCTCGCGAGCTCAGATGCGGGCGCTTGGGATGGGTGATGGCGCCATCGATCACGCGGTAACACTTGGCCACCTTCATCGGGTGTTCCGGGGCGTCTATGCCCTCGGTCACCCAAAGATTGGCGAGCGTGGACGGTCGTATGCGGCAGTCCTCGCATGTGGCGACGGGGCGGTCGTCTCGCACCGCAGTGCGGCGGGCCTGCTGGGGCTGCTCGACCGAGGCCCAGTCGTGATCGATGTCATCGCGCCTGGGACTCGCGGTCGCGCCATCGACGGAATCCACCTTCACCGTCTGCGGCCGCTACGCGCCAACGAGGTCGGGACGGTCGCCGGCATCCCCTGCGCCAGTCCGATGCGGACGCTGGTCGACCTGGCGGGGACGGTTGGCGACTGGACGCTGCGCAGCTGCTTCGAGCGCGCCGCGCAGAAGAAATACCTCGACATCCCGGCTATCGAAGCCTCCATGGACCCGGGACGGCGCGGCAATCGGAGCTTGCGAGTCCTGATCGACGAATGGCGCGGCGCAGCCCCGATCGCCAAGAAAGGACGCCTCAAGAGCCCGCTGGAGGCGAAGATCCTGCCGCTCCTCGTCCAGCGCGGGCTACCCGACCCGCTCCTCAACGCGCCGATTCAAATAGCGCAGGGACGAATCGAGGTCGACTTCCTCTGGCCCGAGCACCGGTTCGTCCTCGAGGCCGACAGCCGCGACTTCCACGCCACGCCGATCGCCTTCGAGCGCGATCGCTGGCGCGACCGCGAACTGATGGCCGCCGGCTACTCCACGCTCCGAGTCACGCACCTCCAGGTGAAAACCGAAGCCACCGCAATCGCCGAGACCATCGCCGCCCGTCTCGAAGGGCCCGAAAGAGAGAGCCGATTCCCCCACCCACCCGGCAAGTAGGTGGGGGAATCGGCTCCCTATCCGGAGGCCTTCCGAAGACGGGCGATGTCGTCCTCCGACAGCTTTCGCGCTCCGCCCTCCTTCAGGCGACCCAGATCCAGCGGCCCGAACTTCACCCGCTTCAGCGCCACCACCCGGTTGCCGACGGCCTCGACCATCCGCCGCACCTGGCGGTTGCGGCCTTCGCGGAGGACGATCTCGACTTCGCGCTCGCCGAGGCGGCGGATCTCGGTGGAGCCCGTCGGCCCGTCCTCGAGCTCGACGCCCTTGCACAGGCGCTCGAGATCGCGGTCGGAGATCGGTTTGCCGAGGCGGGCGCGATAAGTCTTCGGCACTTCGTAACGCGGGTGGGTGAGCCGGTCGGCCAAGGCGCCGTCGTTGGTCAGCAAGAGGAGGCCGGTGGAGTCGGCGTCGAGGCGGCCGACGGGGTAGAGACGGGCGTCGGTATCGACCAACTCAACTACCGCCGAGCGGCTGCCCGGCTCCCGCGCCGTCGAGACCACGCCCGCCGGCTTGTTGACCGCCCAGACCTCGCGCGCCTCGGCCGCCACCGGGCTGCCGTTGACGCGCACGTCGTCGTCCGCCTCGACGTTTCGCGCCGGGTCGGTAACCACCTCGCCGCCGACTGTCACCAACCCCTTGGCGATGATCTCCTCGGCCTTCCTCCTGGAAGCGACGCCCCCGTGGGCGAGGAACTTCGCCAGCCTCACGGCTCGGCGCGCTGTTCCCCGGCCTTCAGCAACCGCTCGCGCAGCTCGCGCTCATCCTCGGGGCTGGGGTCGAAGCGCGAGGGGTCGGGCAGCTGGTCCATCCCGCTGAGGCCGAAGAGGCGCTCGAACAGTTCCGTCGTCTTGAAGATCGCGGCGCCGAACTGGGAGCGCCCGGACTCTTCGATCAGGCCGCGCTCGGCCAGGCTGGTCACCGCCGACTCGGAGCTGACACCGCGGATGCGGGCGACCTCGGGCCGCGTTACCGGCTGCAGATAGGCGACGATCGCCAGCGTCTCCGCCTGGGCCTGGGTCAGCGGCGGCGTCCGCGGCTTCGAGAGCAGGCGGCGCGCCGCGTCCTCGCTGGCGGGATCGCTGGCGAGACCGAAGCCACCGGAGACCTCGCGCAGGACCACCCCGCGCTTGCCCTCGGCGAGGTCCTCGCGCAGCAACCCGATCGCCTCTTCGATCTGGCCCTCGCTGGCCTGCGTCGCCTCCGCCAGGTCCTTGGCAGAAACCGACTGCGGCGAGAGGAAGAGCAGCGCCTCGACCGTGCGGGAGAGGTCGCTCATCCGCTCTTGTGAATCGCGTCGGGAAGCGTTTTCTTGACCCGGATCGGGCCGAAGCACTCGCCCTGCTCCCAGGTCACCTCGCCCTTGCGGTAGAGCTCCAGCATCGCGAAGACGGTGACAGCCTGGGTGAGCCGGTCCTCGCCGCCGAACTCCTCGTCGAAGTCGAAGTCCTTGCGCCGCAGGAGCGCGTCGCGGACCGCGCGCAGCCGCCGTTCGAGCGAAACGGTCGGGCGGATGTGGCTGAGGTCGACCTCGGGCGGCTCGGTCAGCAGGTCGCCGAGGGCGGCGCCGAGCACGTCGGGGTCGTAGACGGCGCTGGCGGCCTCGACCGCGACCCGGCGCAGCTCCGCCGGCAGCGGTGCCGAGCGGTAGAGGTAACCGCGCTGGGACTCGAAGCGCTCGGCCAGCTCGGCGGATGCGTCGCGGTAGCGGCGGTACTCGAGCATCCGCGCGATCAGCTCCTCGACCGCTTCCTCCGGCGCCAGCTCGTCGAGGTCTTCCTCGGGGCTGGGCAGCATCAGCCGCGACTTCAGCTCCAGCAGGGCGGCGATCAAGACGAGGAACTCGGTCGCCACCTCCAGCTCAAGTTCGCCCTCGCGCTCGAGGTGCTCGACGTAGGCGACGACGACCTCCCCCAGCTGCAGGTCGAGGAGACTGATCTCCTCGCGCAGGACGACCGCCATCAGCAGGTCGAAGGGCCCGGCGAAGAGCTCGAGGTCCAGATCGAGGTCGAGGTCGGCTATGGCCACTGCGCCCAGACTAGAGCGGGGGCGGGACGGCGGCGGGCAGTTTTCGGGCTATTTGGGGGATGCCGCGGCGAAACCCATCCGGCCACGCACGTCGGCGAGGACCGGGGCGGCCAGGGCCCGCGCCTTCTCGGCGCCCGCGGCGAAGACCCGGTCCAGCTCAGCCTCGTCGAGCCGGAGCTCCGCGTAGCGCTGCTGCACGGGCTCCAGGAGGTCGCACACCGCCGATCCCACGGCCTTCTTGAAGTCGCCGTATCCCTTGCCCTCGAATTCCCGTTCGACGGCTTCCGGGCCAACGCCCTGAGCGACCGAAAGGATGTCGATCAGGTTCGAGATCCCGGGCTTGTCGGGGGAGCGGACGATCTCGCTTCCGGAGTCGGTGACCGCCCGCCCGAACTTCTTCGCGATCGCGGCGGGCTCGTCGAGCACCAGCACCGTCCCCCCCTCGGTCCCGCCGGTGGTCGACATCTTCCGCTCGGGCTCCTGCAGGTCCATGATCCGGGCGCCGACCTCGGGGATCACCAGCTCCGGGACGACGAGGGTCTCGCCGAAGCGCTCGTTGAAGCGGCGGGCGATCTCCCGCATCAGCTCGACGTGCTGGCGCTGGTCGTCGCCCACCGGGACCTCGGTCGCCCGGTAGGCGAGGACGTCGGCGGCCATCAGCACCGGGTAGTAGAAGAGCGCGGCGGAGGCCAGTTCGCGGTCCTTGCCGACCTTTTCCTTGAACTGGGTCATGCGGTTGAGATCGCCGTGGGCGGTGACCGACGAGAGCAGCCAGGTCAGCTCGGCGTGCTCGCGCACGTCGGACTGGCGGAAGAGGACGCAGCGCTCGGGGTCGAGGCCGGCGGCGAGCAGGACTGCGGCGGTGTCGTAGACGCGCTCGCGCAGTTCGACGGGGTCGTAGGCGACCGAGATCGCGTGCAGGTCGACGACGCAGAAGATCGCCGGGTCGCCGCGATCCTGTCCCTCGATGTACTGGCGGATCGCGCCTATGTAGTTGCCCAGGTGCTTGCGGCCGGTTGGCTGGATGCCGCTGAAGATGATCGGTTTGGCCACGGGAGCAGCCTATGAGAGAGCCGGGACTGGTGACCCCCTCGCCCGGACAAACGGCGGTCTAATTAGACCGCCGTTTTGAGTATCCGCCCGTTCGAGGGGGTCACCAGTCCCGGCCTTCGGACCGCCGCCGTGGGGACATCAGGAGCTGGTGGCAGCAGCCGAGGCCTTTTCTTGCTGAGTCTTCTCTTGCTGGTCTGCGCAGTCGGCGTTGGTGCCGTGGCCGCACTCGCCGGCTTGAGCCGAACCTCGGGTTGGGATTGCTTCTCGCTGGCGTTTCGGGTTTTGGACGCCTATGCCGGCGACAATTCCTCCTAGGATCATCAGGATTCCGGCTATTCCGATGCCTAGGTGGAAGGACGAGGTTGAGGCGTCCTCGGCGGCCTGCGTCACCTTGTCGGCTTCGGCCGCGGGGACGCCTTCGGTTTTGGGCACGGCGAGCGGCTTTTCCTTTGCTTCCGCGACTGCCGCGGTGGCTGCGGTCGAGAGCGGCGCCGGGCCGAGGTGGTCGTCGAGCTTGGCGCCGAAGCTGGCGGAGATGACCGCGCCGAGGACGGCAATCGCCAGTAGGCCGGCGACCCGTGAGACGCCGTTGTTGACCCCGGAGGCGATTCCGACCCGGTGCTCGTCGACCGAGTCGAGCACGGTCGCGGTCAGCGGCGCCACCGTCGCCGAGAGGCCGATGCCGAAGACGAGCAGACCAGGGAGGACGTCGACGAGATAGCTGGCCCCCGTGTCGACCATGATCAGCAGCAGGAGCCCGATGCCGCCGACGATCGGGCCGGCGCTCATCGGCAGCCGCGGCCCCGTTCCCGAGGCCATGCGCCCGAAGCGGGGCGAGAGGAAGAACATCAGGATCGAGATCGGGGTCGTCGCCAAACCTGCCTCCAGGGGCGAGTAGCCGACGACCTGCTGCAGGTAGAGCCCGACGAAGAAGAGCCCGCCGATCAGCCCCGCGTAGGTCGAGAGCGTGGTCAGGTTCGTGACCCAGAAGTTGCGGATCCGGAAGAGGCCGAGGGGCAGCATCGGGTGGCGGGCGGTCGCCTCGCGGAGGATGAAGAGGCCGAAGCAGAGGACGCCGATGAGCATCGAGGCCCAGACCACCGGGTCCTCCCAGCCGCGCGAGGGTTGCTCGATCAGGGCGAAGGTCGGGGCGCCGAGGCCGATCGCCGAGAGGGCGATCCCGGCCCAGTCGATTCCGAGGAAGGCGTCCTCGTCGCGGCTCTCCTCGACCGAGTGGAGCGTCAGCAGGACGGTGGCCGCGATCACCGGGATGTTGACCCAGAAGATCGCCCGCCAGGAGGTGAACCCGATCAGGGCGCCGCCGCCGGCCGGCCCGATCACGGTCGCGATCCCGGTCCAGGCCGTCCACGTCCCCACCGCCTTGCCGCGCGCCGCGCCCTCGAAGGTAGAGGCGACGATCGCCAGCGAGCCCGGCACCAGCAGCGCCCCGGTGATCCCCTGCAGGGCCCGCGCCGCGATCAGGAACTCGTCGGTCGAGGCAACCGCGCAGAGGATCGAGGTGAAGCCGAAGCCGACCAGGCCGATGACGAAGATCCGCCGCCGCCCGAACTGGTCGCCGAGGCTGCCGCCGACGAGCAGCAGCGAGACCAGCGCCAGGACGTAGGCCTCGACCACCCACTGCTGGCCGGCGAGCCCGACGTCGAGCCCGTCGCTGATCGCTGGCAGGGCGACGTTGACGACGGTGCTGTCGAGAAAGACGACCGTCGAGCCGAGAATCGTCGCGATCAGCGTCAGTCGCTGCTGGCGGGACACCCGGTCGAGTCTAGGCAGGCGACCTCTCGAGCACGTAAGAATCGGGCGGACGGGCGCGGTTATAGAGGTGACCGCATGGCCCATCGACACCCCAAACGCAAGATGACTCCCGTCGCCGCCCCTCGCCCGTTCGGGGAAGCGTTCGACTGGAACAATCCGGGTAGGTGACCTCGGCAGATGGCTAGAGCAATTTGGAGCGGAACGATCAGCTTTGGGCTACTGAACGTGCCCGTGAAGCTCTACAGCGCCGTCGCGCGGCGCAACATCGCCCTGCGGGAGATCCGCGACTCCGACAGCGCCCGGATCAAACACCGGCGGGTCGCCGAGGGGACCGAGGAGGAGGTCCCCTACGAGAACATCGTCAAGGCTTATGAGCTCTCGCCCGGCCAGTACGTGCCGCTGAGCAAGGACGAGATGGAAGCGCTGGCGCCCGAGAAGAGCCGCGCGATCGACGTCCTCGACTTCGTCGACATCGAGGAAATCGACCCGATGTACTTCAACAGTCCCTACTACCTCGGCCCGCGGACGGCGCCGAGAAGGCCTACTCGCTGCTCGGCGCGGCGATGGAAGCCTCCGGCAAGGCGGCGGTCACCCGCTTCGTCTTCCGCAACAAAGAGCACCTGGCCGCCCTGCGCGCCGGCGACGGGGTCCTCACCCTGACCACGATGCGGTTCGCCGACGAGGTCGTGCCGCCCTCCGATCTCGACGACGCGATTCCGGACAAGAAGCCGAAAGTCGCCAAACGCGAGCGGGAGATGGCCGAGCAGCTGATCGACTCGCTCTCCACCAAGTTCGACCCGGCCTCCTACCGCGACGAGTACCGCGAGCAGCTGCTGGGGCTGATCGAACAGAAGGCGGAAGGCAAGGAGATCGTCGCGCCCGAGGTCGAGGCGCCGAAGGCGACCAAGACCCCCGACCTGATGGCGGCGCTGGAGGAGAGCATCGCCGCGGTCAAGGACAAGAGCGGCAAGAAGACGGCGAAACCGAAGGCGAAAGCCAAAAAAACCGCCAAGAAGAGCAAAGCGAAAGCCAAAAGCTCTTCCCGCTCCAAAGCCAAAGCCTCGAAGTAGGGCCTAGGCCGTGGGCGAGGACCGGCAGGTCGAGGTCGACGGCAAGGAGCTGAAGCTCACCAACCTCGACAAGGTGCTGTACCCCGAGCCGGGGTTCACCAAGGGCGAGATGGTCGACTACTACGCGCGGGTGGCCGAGGCGATGGTCCCCCACCTGAAAGGGCGCGCGGTGACGCTGCGGCGGTTCCCGGAAGGGGTCGACGACCTCGACTCCGCCTTCTTCGAGAAGCGCTGCCCCAAACACCGGCCGAAATGGGTGAAGACGGCGCGGATGCAGGCCGGGCCGAACGCCGGCTACATCGACTTCTGCGTCTGCGACGGGCGCCCGACGCTGATCTGGATGGCGCAGCTGGCGGCGATCGAGCTGCACCCGTCGCTCTCGCTCGGGAAAAAACACGAGCAGCCGACCGTGCTCGCCTTCGACCTCGATCCGGGCCCGCCGGCCGACATCGTCGACTGCTGCCGGGTGGCGCTGCGACTGCGCGCGCTGCTCGACCACCTCGAGCTCGAGTCCTTCGTCAAGACCTCGGGCTCGAAGGGGATGCAGCTCTACGTACCGCTCAACACCAAAGTCACCTACGAAGAGACGCGGCCATTTGCCCAAGCGCTGGCCAAAGTCGTGGCGAAACAGGCGCCCGACGAGGTGCTGGCGAAAATGGGCAAAAAGACCGACCGCAGCGGCAAGGTGCTGATCGACTGGTACCAGAACAACGAACGCAAAACGACGATCGCCGTGTACTCACTGCGCGCCCGCGAGCATCCGACCGTGTCGACCCCGGTCACCTGGGAGGAGGTCGAAGCCGCGGCGGAGTCAGGCAACGGCAGCGAGCTCGTCTTCGAATCAAGCGACGTCCTCGAGCGACTCGAGGAGCACGGCGACCTCTTCGCCCCGGTGCTGGAGCTGAAACAGAAACTGCCTGAGCTCTAGCCGAGCTGCTGGCGGACCACGGGGTGCCTCGTCGCCTTGACCTCGTCGAGGCGGCGGACCGGGGTCGTGTAGGGGGCGTTTTTGGCCAGGTCCGGGTTTTCCTGGGCCTCGGCGAGGATCTGCTCGACTGCGTCGGCAAAGGCGTCGAGACTCTCCTTGGTCTCGGTCTCGGTCGGCTCGACCATCAATGCCTCCTCGACCAGGAACGGGAAGTAGACGGTCGGCGGGTGGAACCCGAAGTCGAGCAGGCGCTTGGCGAGGTCGAGGGTGGCGAGGCCGAGGTCGCGCTTCATCGGCTTGCCGGAGAGGACGAACTCGTGCATGCAGTGGCGGTCGAAGGCGATCGGCAGGCGCTCGCCGGCCTTGCCCTCGGCCAGGCGCGCCTTTAGGTAGTTGGCGTTGAGGACGGCGGTCTCCGAGGCCTCCGCGAGGCCGTCGGCACCGAGGCTGAGGATGTAGGCGTAGGAGCGGACGAAGACGCCGAAGTTGCCCTGGAAGCCGCGCAGGCGCCCGATCGACTGCGGGCGATCGAACTCGAGGTCGAAGCCGGGACCGTGGCCATTCGTGTCTTCGCGGCGGACCACCTGCGGCCGCGGCAGGAAGGGCTCGATCCGGTCGGAGACCGCGATCGGGCCGGCGCCGGGACCGCCGCCGCCGTGCGGCTGGCTGAAGGACTTGTGGAGGTTGACGTGGACGATGTCGAAGCCCATGTCGCCGGGCCGCGAGTGACCCATCACGGCGTTGAGATTGGCCCCGTCGTAGTAAAGGGTGCCGCCGGCCTCGTGGATCAGGGCGGCGATCTCGGCGATGTTCTCGTCGAAGACCCCGAGCGTGTTGGGGTTGGTCAGCATCAGGCAGGCGACGTCGTCGGGGTTCTCGGCCAGTTTCGCCCGCAGGTCCTCCATCTTGACCCCGCCGATCTCGTCGGTCGCGACTTTGACCACCTCGTAGCCGGCCATCGTCACCGAGGCCGGGTTGGTCCCGTGCGAGGTGTCGGGTGCCAGAACCTTGGTCCGCACCTCATTGCGGTCGGCGTGGTAGGCGCGGGTCAGCAGCAGGCCGGCGAGCTCGCCGTGGGAGCCGGCGCTCGGCTGGAGGCTGACGTGCGGCAGGCCGCAGATCTCGCCCAGCGACTCCTGCAGCAGCCACATCAGCTCCAGGGCGCCCTGGGCGCGGCGCGGGTCCTGCGCCGGGTGCAGGCGGGCGTGGCCGGGCAGCGCCGCCACCCGCTCGTTGAGCCGCGGGTTGTGCTTCATCGTGCAGGAGCCGAGCGGGTAGAAGCCGCTGTCGAGGTCGAAGTTGCGGCGCGAGAGCCGGTTGTAATGGCGGACGATCTCCGGCTCGGCGATCTCCGGCAGGCGTGGTGGCTCGGCTCGCAGCAGGTTCTGCGGGATCAGCTCGGCGATCGGCTGCTCGGGCACTTCCGTCGCCGGCAGCGCCGCCGCCCGCCGGCCGGGCTTCGATTTCTCGTAGATCGTCTGCGCCTTTTCGGCTTGCATCGGCGTCTGGGTGAGGGCCATCAGGCAGCCACTCCCTCGCGCTCGGCGGCGATCGCCGCTCCGAGCGCCTCGGCCAGCTCGTCGATCTGGGCCTTGGTCCGGCGCTCGGTGATCGCGATGAGGAGGCCGTCCTCGAACTCGGGGTACTCGCGGCCGAGCGGATAGCCGGCAGCGATCCCTCGCTCGGCGACGCGATCGAGGACCTTGTCCACGGGAGCGTCGAGACTGACCGCGAACTCGCGCGCAACCGGCGCCTCATGCAGCAAATCGACGCCGCTCACCGCGGCCAGCCGCTCGCGCGCGTAGGCGGTCCGCTGGACCAGCAGCTCACCGAGCTCGCGGAAGCCCTGGCGGCCGAGCCAGGCGAGGTGGACCATCGCCCCCAGCGCGTTCAGCGCCTGCGCGGTGCAGATGTTGTTGGTTGCTTTCTCGCGGCGGATGTGCTGCTCGCGGGTCTGCAGCGCCAGCACGAAGCCGCGGCGGCCGTCGACATCCTCGGTTTCGCCGGCGATCCGCCCCGGCATACGACGGATCTGGGCCTCGGTCGCGCAGAAGAAGCCAAAGGACGGGCCGCCGAAGTCCAAGCGGTTGCCGAGCGGCTGCCCCTCGCCGAGGGCGATGTCGGCACCGCACTCGCCCGGCGACTTGAGGACCCCCAGGGTCATCGGGTCGCAGGCGACGACCAGCAGCGCACCGTGCTCCTTCGCCGCCGCGCCCAGCGCCTCGACGTCCTCGACCGCGCCGAGGAAGTTGGGGCTCTGGAGGAAGACCGCGGCGGTCTCGCCGTCGACCGCCGCCGCCAGGGCCGCGGCGTCGGTCAGCCCGCCCTCGAGCCCGACCTCTACAACCTCGGCTCCGTAGCCGACCGCGTAGGTGGCGAGCGTCTCGCGGCTGTGGGGATGCAGGCCGCGGGAGACGACGAAGCGCCTGCGTTTGGTCGCGCCCATCGCCAGGTAGCCGGCCGAGGCGACCGACGAGGGCCCCTCGTAGAGGCCGGCGTTGGAGACCGGCAGCCCGGTCAGCTCCGACATCGCGGTCTGGAACTCGAACATCACCTGCAGCCCGCCCTGGGAGATCTCCGGCTGGTAGGGCGTGTAGGGCGTCAGGAACTCCGAGCGCGAGGTGATCGCGTCGACGATCGCCGGCACGTAGTGGTCGTACATCCCGGCACCGACGAAGCAGACCTGCTCTTCGGCACTGGCGTTGCGCCCGGCGAGCGCCGCCAGCCGCTCGTAGACCTCGGCCTCCGACATCCCCGCCGGCAGCGCCAGCGACCGCCCCAGCCGCAGCGGCTCGGGGATCTGCTCGAAGAGCTCGTCCGTGGAGGTGACGCCGATCGCGTCGAGCATCTCCCGGCGGTCGTCCGGAGTCGCAGAGGTGTAGCGGGTCACGTGGCTAAGGCTAGGGAAGCCGGTGGCTGGGCTTTGGCGCCTAGCGCTCCAGCATCTTGCGGTATTCGGTGACGCCGAGCAGGGTCTCGGCCTCCTCCGGGGCAGTCAGCCGCACCTTGACCAACCAGCCCTCGCCGTAGGGATCCTCGTTGACCTTCTCCGGGGTGTCCTGCAGCGCGTCGTTGACCTCGACGATCTCGCCCGAGAGCGGCGCGATCACGTCGGAGACCGCCTTGACCGACTCGACCTCGGCGTAGGAGGAGTCTTTTTGGATCGCGGCGCCGACCTCGGGCGGGTCGAAGAAGACGACCTCGCCGAGCGAGTCCTGCGCGTACCAGGTGATTCCGAGGGTCGCCTGGTCGCCCTCGATCCGGGCCCAGTCGTGTTCCTCGTGGTAGCGAAGGTCGTCGGGGTAGGTGGCGTCAGCCAAGGCTCAGCTCCTTTTCGCGTAGAGAGGCTTGGAAGCTATCCGGGCGGGGCGATGCTTGCCGCGGACGTCGACCTCGATCTCGGTCCCGACCTCCGCAAGCTCCGAGTTCACATGGGCCATCCCGGCGCCGACTTCGAGCGAGGGCGAGAAGGTACCGCTGGTGACAGCGCCGACCTGCTCGCCGTCGTGGAGGACCGGATTGCCTTCGCGCGGGATCCCCTGGCCCTCGATCTCGAAGGCGACCAAGGTCTCGGCGGTGCCCTCGGCGCGGGCGCGGGCGATCGCCTCGGAGCCGATGAAACCGGTCTCCTCCTTACAGCACCAGCCGATGCCGGCTTCGATCGGGTTGCGCTCGGCGCTCAGCTCGTTGCCGTGCAGGGGGAAGCAGACCTCCAGCCGCAGGGTGTCGCGGGCGCCGAGCCCACAGGGGACGACGCCGGCGTCGAGCAGCTCGGCCCAGATCGGGGCAGCGACCTCGGGGTCGATCAGCAGCTCGACCCCGTCCTCACCGGTGTACCCGGTGCCGCAGACGAGCGCCGGGCGGCGGCCGACCTGAACGTGGGAGACGTGGAAGCGCGGCGGCAGCTCGATCCCCAGCGCCGAGCCGAGCACCGCTCGCGCGTGCGGGCCCTGGACGGCGAGCATCGCGTAGCGGTCGGCGACGTCGCGGACGATCACCTCGAACTCGCGGCTCTGACGGCCAAGCCAGACGAGGTCGGCGTCGTGGTTGGCAGCGTTGGTGACGATCAGATAGCGGTCGCCGCCGAGCCGGTAGGCAAAGAGGTCATCGAGAACCCCACCGTCCTCCTGACACAGGCACGAGTACTGAGCACCGCCGACATCGATCTTGGCAACGTCGTTAGAGAGCACCCGCTGCAAAAAGCGCAAAGCGCCAGGCCCCTCAACTTCGACCTCACCCATGTGCGACACGTCAAACATCCCCACATGCCGCCGAACCGCCGAGTGCTCCTCCCGAATCCCCTCATAAGTAACAGGCATCTCCCAGCCGGCAAAGGGAACGATCTTGGCCCCAAGGTCCTGATGCTGCCCGAAGAGAGGAGTGCGCCGAAGCTCAGCCACGAACCACAAGGCTATTCGTGAGGGGCCTCATGTGCCCCTCTCACGAAGGCTCAAAGACCAACCCCGGAAGCAAGCAGCCCGCCCCAGCTGCGCGACGGTCTTCGGGAGAGGGGCACATGAGGCCCCTCCACCACCTACTCCTTAAGAAAACCAGGCACGTCGATGTCGTCGTCGTTGACCCGAAGTTTCCGAATCTCAGTGTCCTCAGCAGAAACCCGAGGCCGACTCTCGTAACGACGACGAACCCGCTGCGGAGACCGAGCCAAAAGCTCGAAGCCCTCGAAGCCGGTGGCGATCACCGTCACCCGGACCTCGTCTTTCATCGACTGGTCGACGACGGAGCCGAAGATGATGTTGGCGTTGTCGTCGGCCTCGGCCTGGACCAGCTGGGCCGCCTCGTTGACCTCGAAGAGGCCGAGATCCTCGGGGCCGGTGATGTTCAGCAGCATCCCGGTCGCGCCTTTGATCGACTCCTCGATCAGCGGCGAGGTGATCGCCGCCTTGGCGGCGTCGAGGGCGCGGGCCTCGCCGGAGGCGGAGCCGACGCCCATCAGGGCCGAGCCGGCGTCGCGCATGATCGTGCGCACGTCGGCGAAGTCGAGGTTGATCAGGCCGGGGATGGTGATCAGGTCGGTGATGCCCTGGACGCCCTGGCGGAGGATGTCGTCCGCCTGGCGGAAGGCCTCGAGGACGCTGGTGCGCCGCTCGACCGCCTGCAGCAGTTTCTCGTTCGGGACGATGATCAGGGTGTCGACTTTGTTGCGTAGTTTCTCGATGCCCTCGAGCGCCTGCTGCATCCGTCGTTTGCCCTCGAACTCGAACGGTTTGGTCACCGCGCCGACGGTCAGAGCGCCGATCTCCTCCTTGGCGATCTCGGCGATCACCGGGGCCGAACCGGTGCCGGTACCGCCACCCTCGCCGGCGGTGACGAAGACCATGTCGGCGCCCTTCAGCGCCTCCTTGATCTCGTCGCGGCTCTCGGCCGCAGCGCCAGCGCCGACCTCGGGGTTGCCCCCGGCGCCGAGGCCGCGGGTCAGCTCCTGGCCGATTGAAAGCTTGATGTCGGCGTCACAGGCCTGCAGCGCCTGCGCATCCGTGTTGACCGCGACGAACTCGACGCCGCGAATTCCAGCGTCGATCATGCGGGAAACCGCGTTGGTGCCGCCGCCGCCCGCGCCGACGACCTTGATCACTGCCAAGTAAGTGGATTCCATGTGAGTTGAGCCTTTGTTCCGTCCGACCCTTCAGCCACGCTCTAGGGTTCGAGCCTCCCGCTGAAGGACGGAAATTGCGCTCAACGTAGGGCATTTCGGCGCCTCTGTCAAACGAACGCGAGCCATCCTGCAGCCTCCGAGTCTGGACTATGGGTTGAGGGTTGAGCGACTCTCACCCTCAGGTCGAGAGTTTTCGACATCGCTTTGCAAAGCCCTTTCTCCGAGTTCGAGGCAGGTTCAGGGTGCGGGCGGAAGTTCGTATTCCGAGCCGTCGTAGGAGGGGCGGTTGGGAGCGTGCAGGTCTACATAATCGAGCACGTTTACCGAGGGATCGGCGAGCACCGCGGCCGCGGCGTGCCACTTTCGCCGCGCCTGCGAGGCATCGCCGAAGCGCAGTTCGACCCCGATCGTGAGGGTGACGTCCACCCCGCTCTCGCCGAAGTAGCTGCTCTCGACATAGGGGCGCAGCTGGTCGGGAACCGCAGCCAGCACTCGGACCTGTTCGAGCGCCGGCCCGCGTACCCGACCACCTTTCGGCACCTCGTCGAGCGGCAGTCGCGGCAGCGGCGGGTCTTCGGGCGGCGGCAGCCAGCGGACGGCGGCGCCATTGCCCGCGATCCCTACCGCGTCCTCGCCTTCGCCGATCGCCGCCACCAGCCGCGGCACCTGAACGCTCGGCTCGACGCTGTCCTGGCGGAACCCGAACCAGTAGACCGCCACCGCCACGAGGAAGACGGCGACCAGCCCCGCCAGCAGCCGCCGGCTCACAACTCCCATCCCTCCGGCCAGCGAACGTCGCCGAGCACCTGCACCTCCGGTTCCAGCTCGACCCCGAAGCGCTCGTGCACCCGGCGGCGTCCCGCTGCCATCAGCTCGAGGACGTCGGCGGTGGTGGCGTCGCGGTCGTTCTCGACGAAGTTGGCGTGCTTCTCGGAGAAGCGGGCGCCCCCCTGGCGCAGGCCGCGACACCCCGCCGCCTCCAGGAGTTGGCCGGCAGACTTGCCTTCCGCGCGCTCGTCCTCGGGGTTCTTGAAGGTCGAGCCGAAGGTCTTGATTCCGGACGGCTGGGCCTCGCGGCGGCGCTCGCGCATCGAAGCCAGGGTGGCGCGGATCTCATCTGGGTCGGCCGGCTGCAGCTGGAACGAGGCGCGGGCGACGATCTCGCCCTCGCGCAGGTTCGAGTGGCGGTAGGTGAAGTTGAGCTGGCCGGGGGTGCGGCGGTCGCTGCCGGCAGCGGTGGCGACGTCGACCCACTCCAGCACCCGCGCCAGCTGGCCGCCGTAGGCGTTGGCGTTCATCCGCACCGCACCGCCGGCGGTGCCGGGGATGTTGACCCCGAACTCGAGGCCCGAGAGCCCCCATCCGGCGGTTTTCGCCGCGGCCAAGGGGAACCGGTAGCCGCCGCCGCAGATCACCCGCTCGCCCTCGCGCTTGATCTCGGCCAGATCGCCGTCGAGCTTCAGCGCCAGGCCATGGAAGCCGTCGTCGGCGACCAGCAAGTTCGAGCCCGAGCCGATCACCCCGACCGGCAGGCCCGCTTCGTCGGCCCAGCGCAGGGCCGCCAGCAGGCTCTCCTCGTCGCCCGGCCGGCCGAACCAGTCGGCGGCGCCGCCGGTTCGCACCGTGGTCAGGCGCGCCAGCGGGAAGTCGGGCTGCAGGCCCTCGGGCGCGGCGCTCATCCGTCCGGCTCCGTGACCAGGGCCTCGCCCAATCTGAAGACGTCGCCGGCGCCGATCGTCACCAGCACCGTTCCCTCGCCATAGAGATCCTGGTTGCGGTCCAGGCGGTCGACCAGCGCCCGCCGCGCCAGCTCCGCCTCCGGCAGCCACCAGACCGGACGCCCGCCCGCCCGCTCGGCCGCCGCCTGAGCGACCTGCAGGCCGCTGACGCCGGCAAGCTCGCCGACCGGCTCCTCGCGGGCCGGGTAGACGTCGAGGACGACGACCTCGTCGGCGGCGGCCAGGGCTGCGCCGAACTCGACCGCGAGCGCCTTGGTCCGCGAGTAGAGGTGGGGCTGGAAGACCGCGACCAGGCGCGAGGGCTCGAGTTCGCGCAGGGCGGCGAGGGCGGCCCGCACCTCGGTCGGGTGGTGGGCGTAGTCGTCATAGATGCGCACCCCCCGAAGCATTCCCTTCAGCTGGAGCCGACGGTGAATGCCCGAGAACGTGGCAAGCCCACGCGCTGCCTCCTCCACGTCGAAACCGGCCAGGGAGATCGCGGCAAGGGCCGCTCGCGCGTTGAAGACGTTGTGGGCGCCGGGAACGGCTAGGTCGAGCCTCTGGGCCCCGGATCGGAAAGATCGAACCGCTCCGTCCTAATCACCGATTTGTAGGCGCCGCGATCCCCGTATAGGAGCTCTGCCGCGGAGCGGATGTCGAGGCGCTGGCCAGGCTGGATATCGGCGCCGCTCGGCAGTGCGGCCGCAGCGGAGCGGCGGACGAAGCCCGTAAAGGCATGCCTTAGCTCCTCGAACGACTCCCAGTGGGAGTGATGGTCCATCTCAACGTTCGTCACCACCGCGATCTCCGGTTTCAGCCGCAGGAAGCTGGCGTCGCTCTCGTCGGCCTCGGCGACCACCCACTCGCCCTCGCCCCAGCCGGCGTTGGCGGTGCCGCCGTCCGGCCCCAGGCCGGGGACCTCGCCGCCGACGAAGAAGGCCGGGTCGGCGCCGATCGCCCGCAGCGCCCAGGCAACCATCGCCGTCGTCGTCGTCTTGCCGTGGGTGCCGGCGATCGCGATCAGCCGCTTCTCGGCGCAGAGCTCGGCCAGCAGCTGGCCGCGATGGATCGGCTCGGTCCCGCGCTGGCGGGCCAGCTCCAGCTCGGGGTTCTCGGCGGCGATCGCGGTCGAGACGACCACCTCAGCCCCTTCCGGCAGGTTCGCCGCGTCGTGGCCGACGATCGGGTTCAGGCCCGCGGCGCGCAGGCGCTCCAAATAAGAGGAATCGGCCCGATCGCTTCCGCTGACCTCGGCGCCGAGCCGGGCGCAGACCAGCGCCAGGCCGCTCATCCCGGCGCCGCCGATGCCGATGAAGTGCAGGCGCCGCCCGCTCCACTCGCTCATCGCGCCGCCTCCAGGACCTCGTCGGCGATCCGCCGCGCCGCGTCGGGCTTGGCGAGACGACGGGCGGCGGCGGCCATCTCCTCCAGCCGCGCCGGATCCTCGATCACCGCGGTCACCTGCGCCCGCAAGCTCTCAGCGTCGAGCTCGACGTCGGCGATCACGCTCGCCGCGCCCCCCGCCCGCATCCACTCGGCATTGGCGGTCTGGTGGTCGGCGGTGGCGAAGGGGTAGGGAACGAGGATCGCCGGCCGCCCGGTGGCGACCACCTCGAAGATCGAGCCGCCTGAGCGTCCCAGCACCAGGTCGGCAGCGGCGAGCGCGTCGCCGAGGTTCGGCTCGTACTCCAGCAGGGTGTAGCGATCGCGGTGCGGGGCCGCGGCGAGGCGGCGCTCCAGCTCCGGGTAGTCGCGGCTGCCGGCGATCTGGACGACATCGAAGTCGCGACCCTCAAGGTCGGCGAAAGCCTCGATCGCGGCGAAGTTGATCGAGCGCGCGCCCTGGCTGCCGCCGACGACGAGCAGGCAGCGGGCCTCGGCCTCGATCCCGAAGCGGGCGCGGGCCGCGGCGCGGTCGCCTTCCAGCACCGCTTTCGGCACCGGCCGCCCGGTAACCAGGTAGGGATCCCCCTCGCGCCCCGCGATCGGGAAGGCGAGGCAGACCCGCCGCGCCCGTCCTGCCAGCAGGCGGTTGGCGAGCCCCATGTGGCTGTCGGCCTCGGTCAGTACCAGCGGCGTGCGGGTCAGGGTCGCCGCCATCCCGGCCGGCCCAGCGACGAAGCCGCCGCCGCCCATCACCACGTCGGCTTCCCGCCGCTTCAAAACCTTGCGGGCCACGCCCACCGCGCCCAGCGCCTCGAAGCCCGCCCGCGCCGCGCGCAGGGGGTTGCGGCGGTCGATCCCGCGCACCTTGACGAAGTCGATCTCGTAGCCCGCGGCGGGGACCAGTTCCGCCTCGATCCGCTCGCGCGTGCCGAGGAAGCTGACCTCGGCACCGCTAGCCCGAAGCTCGTCGGCGACCGCCATGGCGGGGACGACGTGCCCCGCGGTTCCCCCCGCCGCCACCACCACTTTTGGCTTTCCTGGCACCGCTTGCTCGACTCCTTTCGCGCGCGGTCGATCGCCCGCCTTCGACGACGCGCAGTTTGCCAGCGCGGGTGGGCGTTGACTTGCGCGCCGCCGCCCGTCCGCCTCCGGCGACGTTGAGGATCAGTCCCACCGCGAAGAGCGTTGCCATCAGGCTGCTGTTGCCGTAGGAGACGAAGGGCAGCGGCACGCCGGTCAGCGGCGCCAGTCCCATCACCGCGAAGAGGTTGATCGTCGCCTGGACGAGGACCAGCGAGGTGAGGCCGGCGACGAGGATCTTTCCGTAGCGATCCTTGGCCTTCTGCGCGGTTTTCAACCCGGCGTAGCCGAACATCGCGAAGAGGCCGACGACACCGGCGATCCCGACCAGGCCCAGCTCCTCGCCGATCACCGCCGAGATCATGTCGGTGTGGGCCTCGGGTAAGTAGAAGGCCTTCTGGACGCCGTTGCCGATCCCGACCCCGAAGAGGCCGCCAGAGCCGAGCGCGATCTTCGCCTGCGCCGCCTGAAAGCCGGCTCCGGCGGCGTCGGCGGTCGGGTTGAGGAAGGCGGTGAGGCGCGCCATCCGGTAGGGCTCGATCACCGCCATCAGCAGCGCCAGAGCGCCGATCACCAAAGCGATCTTGCCGAGGTCCACCGGCCGCGCCCCGGCAGCGATCAGGGTGGCGCCGACGGCGAAGGTGGTCACCATCGTCGTCCCCATGTCGGGCTGCAGCATGATCAGCAGCGCCGAGGCGCCGACCACCATCAGGATGGGCATCATCCCTTCCAGCGATTGGACCCGCTTCGGCTTGCGCGCCAGCAGGTCGGCCGCGTAGAGAACCAGCGCCACCTTGGCGATCTCCGAAGGTTGGATCTGGAGGAAGCCGCCCCCGAGCCAGCGGGTGGCGCCGTTGACTTCGGTCCCGACCGCGAGCACCGCGAGCAGAAAGAAGAAGGAGATGCCGAGGAGGACCGGGGTCAGTTTGCGGACGAGCTCGAGCCCGTGGCGGGCGACGAAGTGCATGATCAACAGGCCGACGGCGCCGAACATCAGCGTCCGCTTCAGATAGAAGGCGCTGTCGGAGAGGCCGCCGTCCTGGAGGACGCGGGTGGTCGAGCTGGCGGAGAAGACCATCACCGCGCCGAGGGCCAGCAGGCAGAGCGTCGCGGTCAGCAGCATGTTGTACTCGGGCGAGTGCGGCCGGCGGCGCTTCTTGGCGCTCTTGCCCTTCGCGCCTTTGATCCGGCCGAGCGAGAGCGCGCTCATCCCAGTTCCCCGGCGATCTCGCGGAAGCGGTCGCCGCGGACCTCGTAGTTCTCGAAGGCATCGAAGCTGGCGCAAGCGGGCGAGAGCAGGACGACCTCGCCGGGGACGGCTGCGGCGGCGGCGCGGCGGACGGCGTCCTCGAGGCTCTCGCAACGGTGCAGCTCGATCCCGGCCTCGACCGCGGGCGCCAGCTCCCGCGCCATCCGCTCGCGGGTGGCGCCGATCAGATAGGCAGCGCGGGCGCACTCGGTCAGCGGCCCGACGAGCGGCGCAAAGGGCTCGTCCTTCTCGGAGCCGCCGAGGATCGCGTGGACACCACCTGCGAAGGCGTGGATCCCAACCGTCGCCGAGGCGACGTTGGTCGCCTTCGAGTCGTTGACGAAGCTGACCCCGCCGATCTCGGCCACCCGCTCAAGCCGGTGCGGGACACCGGCGAAGCTGCGCAGGCCCTCGCGCACCGCCTCGCGGTCGATCCCCATCGCCAGCGCCGCCGCGGCGGCGGCCATCGCGTTGGCGACGTTGTGCTCGCCGAAGAGGCCAAGCTCGGAGACCGGCAGCAGGGCATCGCCGTCGTAGAAGATCGTCCCCTCGGCAACCGCCACCTCGCACTCCGGGGCGGCGCCGCGGCAGAAGGCGATCCGGCGCCCGCAGCCGCCCAGATCGGTGCCGGCGAGCATCGGGTCGTCGGCGTTGTAGACAGCGACGTCGTCGTTGCCCTGATTGGCGAAGATCCCCAGCTTCGCCGCCAGGTAGGACTCGAGATCAGCGTGGCGGTCGAGGTGGTCGCGGGCGAGGTTGAGGAAGACCGCGCACTCGGGGGCGAAGGCCACCGTGTCCTCGAGCTGGAAGCTGGAGCACTCGCAGACGATCGTCGTCTCCGGCTCGACCCCCCCGACCAGCTCCGAGAGCGCGGTGCCGACGTTGCCGGCCACGGCAACCGGCTCACCGGCGCTGCGATAGAGGTGGCCGAGCAGCTCGACCGTCGTCGTCTTGCCGTTGGTGCCGGTGACGCCGACGAAGCGGTTGGGCAGCGCCCGCCAAGCGAGCTCCATCTCCCCCACCACCTCGATATCCCGATCCAGCGCCGCCGCGATCACCGGCGCCTCCCGGGGAACACCCGGGCTCTTGACGACCGTGTGCGTCCCCTCGAGCTGCGCCAATCCATCCGTATCCAGGAAGACTTCGACGCCGGCCCCCTCCAACCCTGCCGCCCCCTCGGGATGGCCCGAATCGACCGCCCGCACCGTCTCCCCCTGGGCCGCCAGCAGCCGCGCGGCGGCCTGGCCGGAGCGGGCCAATCCCACTACGAGGAACGGGCCCCGGGGCAGGGGGGGGCGAGTTTCCTTTGCCGGAACCCTTAGGGACACATGCCAGAGCTTCGCGAGCGCCCCGGATCCCCCTTTACCGCTGCCGGTAGCAATAGCGCTACCGTTGACCCGGTGCCGACTATTCGCCAAAAGGAGCTGAGGAACGAGATCGGTGAGATCCTCCGCCGCGCCGAGGCCGGCGAGGAGTTCACGATCACGGTTTCCGGCCGGCCGGTTGCGCGGCTTAGCCCACTGCGCCCGCGGCAATGGGTCCCAAGCGAGCAGCTCGAAGAGCTCTGGAAGCTGCCGGTCGATCCCACCTTCCTGCGGGATATCGAGGACTTCGACTTCGATATCGGCAATCCCTGGGAGGACTAGCTAGTTGCGAGCGGTTCTCGACACCTCCGTGCTGCTCGGTGATCGCCCGGTCCCGGCGAGTATCGAAGCGGCGATCAGCGCCGTATCGCTGGCCGAGCTCCACTTCGGCCTGCTTGCCACCAAGGATCAGAACACCCGCGCCGAGCGGGCCATCCGCCTCGGAGAAATCGAGGCGAGCTTCACTCCTCTGCCGCTCGACGAGCGGGTGGCGCGTGCGCTCGGACACCTCAAAGCCACGGTCGCCGAACGGGGCGGGCAGCCGAGAAGGCGCCTGGCCGACCTTGCGATCGCCGCTACTGCTGTGGCCCACGACGCCGTGCTGATCACGGCCAACGCCAAGGATCTGCGGATCGTCAAAGACCTCGTCGACTGCCGCGAGCTATCGGGCTGACCCGGCGAACTCGCGGATCTGCCGCGCCAGCGCCACCGGCTGGTCGAGCGGGATCAGGGTGTAGCAATCGGGAAGCTCGACGTAGGTCGAGTTCGGGAACGAGTCGGCGAGGCGGCGGCCCTCGGCGTTGGGCATCATCGTCCCCTCCTCGTCCCAGACGACCAGCACCGGCCGCTCGAAGGTGCGCAGCTTCTCGGTCGCGGCGCGGATCTCGCGGCCGCCGCGGCGGACGTCGCGGACGTACTTGCGCGTGTCGCGGCGGATCTCCGGCCGCTTCAGCGGCTGCAGCCAGCGGTGCATCAGCTCGTCGGAGACGCCGCGCTTGCTCATCCGGCCGTAGGTGAAGGGCAGCCGCCGCAGGGCCGGCGAGGAGAGGGCGAAGCGCATCACCCCGAAGCCGCCGGGCATGAAGCCCGAGAGCGCCGCGATCCGGCCGGCGAGGCCGGGCGGGTAGTTGTCGTCGGTCTCGCAGGAGACGAGAACGAAGGCGCCGACCCGGTCGGTGCCGCCGTGGGAGACCATCGTCTGGGCGCCGCCCCAGTCGTTGAAGCAGACGACCGCGTCCTCGAGGCCGAGTCGCTCGAGGAACTCGGTGACGATCCGCGACATCCCCGGCAGCGAGAGGTCGGCGTCCCGGCGCAGCGGTTTGCGCTGGGCGCCGAGTGGCAGAACCGGGGTCAGGCAGCGGAACCGGGGCGCCAGCTCGGCGATCACGCCGTCCCAGAGCGCCTCGTCGTGTGGCAGCCCGCCAATGAAGACGACCGGCCGGCCCTCGCCGCCGCTGTCGCCGTAGTCGATCGGTCCGGCGCTTACCTCTACCTCGGGCATCAGCTGCCGATCGACTGCTGGTAGAGCGTGAAGCCGATCCCCGAGCAGACCGCGGCGATGATCCAGAAGCGAAGCATGATCTTCGTCTCCGACCAGGCCATCATCTCGAAGTGGTGGTGCAGCGGCGCCATCAGCAGCACCCGGCGGCGGAAGGTCTTGAAGGCGAAGACCTGGAGCAGGACCGAGAGCGCCTCGATCACGAAGATCCCGCCGATGATGATCAGCAGAACCTCGGTCTGGGTCATTACCGCCAGCGCCCCGATCGCCCCGCCAAGGCCGAGCGAGCCGGTGTCTCCCATGAAGATCGAAGCCGGGAAGGCGTTGAACCAGAGGAAACCGACGCAGGCGCCGACCAGGCAGGCCGAGAGCAGAGCCAGGTCGAGCTGCTCGTTGGTGACGAAGGAGATCGCCGTGTAGGCGAGGAGGACGATCGCGCAGGAGCCGGCGGCGAGGCCGTCGAGGCCGTCGGTGAGGTTGACACCATTCGAAGTACCCGCGATCACGAGAAAGACGAGGACGAAGTAGAGGACCGGGCCGAGGTCGATGCTGCCGTCGCCGATCCGGAAGTAGAGCGTCGGCTCCAAGCCGACCTCGTGGCGCGCCACCCACCACAACACCAGGGCGAGCAGCAACTGGCCGAGGAGCTTCCAGCGCCCGGCGAGGCCGAGCGAGCGGCGTTTGACGATCTTCACGTAGTCGTCGGCGAAGCCGAGCGTTGCGCAGCCCATCGCCACCCCGAAGACCGCCAGGCTCTGGGCGTCGCGGTCGGAGAGGACGAGGTAGGGGACGCAGATCGAGGCGAAGATGATCAGCCCGCCCATCGTCGGCGTCCCGGCCTTGGTGTGGTGCTCCTGCGGCCCGTCCTCGCGGATGTGCTGCCCAAACTCCTTGACCCGCAGGTATTCGATGAATTTGGGGCCGAGGAAGATGCAGATCAGCATCGCCGCCATCCCCGCGATCAGGACTTCGCCCATTAGCCGTCCTCCGCCGGGACCAGGTCGGCGAGCTGCTCGGCGACGTCCTCCAGTCCAGCCGAGCGCGAGCCCTTGATCAGGACCGCGTCGCCCGGCTCCAGCATCTCCGCCAGCAGTTCGGCCGCCTCGCCTGGGTCGGCGACCAGCTCGTCGGGGCCGTAGTCGCGGGCTGGCAGCCCAACGCCGATCACGAAGTCGACACCGGCGGCGCGCGCATGCTCGCCGACCTCACGGTGGTAGGCAGCCGAGCCGGCCCCCAGCTCGCCCATTTCCCCCAGCACCGCCACCGTGCGCGGCGCCTCCAGGGTGGCGAGATGGTCGAGCGCCGCGCGCATCGACACCGGATTGGCGTTGTAGCAGTCGTTCACGAGGACGATTCCGCCGGGAAGCTCCAATCGCTCACCCCGGAAGCGAGAGAATCCTATGCTCGCAGCGCGGTCGGCCATCCCGGCGAGATCGGCGCCGAGGGCGACTCCGGCGGCGATCGCCGCCAGAGCGTTGGTCAGATTGTGGGCCTCGGTGAAGGGGAAGTGGAAGCGCTGAGCGCCGAGCGGGGTCGAGACCAGAGCCTCGGTGACGCCGTCGACGATCCGCACCTCGGTCGCCTCGACGTCGCCGCCAGGTCCGAAGCGGAGCTGCCGGGCGATCGGCTCCAGGTGCGGCTCCAGCTCGCCGGCCTCGACCGGGGCGATCGCGGTTCCCCCGGGCGGCAGGTCGTCGAGGATCTCGGCCTTCGCCGCGGCGATCGCCGCCACCGAGCCCAGCAGCTCGACGTGAACCGGGCCAACGTTGGTGATCACCGCCACCTCCGGCTCGGCGATCGCCACCAAGTCGGCGATTTGGCCCGCGCCCCGCATCGCCATCTCCAGCACCAGCGTCTCGGTCTCGCCGGGGGCAGCGAGGATCGTCAGTGGCAGCCCGATCTCGGTGTTGAGGTTCTCGCGGTTGGCGTGAACCTTGCCTGGAAGCAGCGCCCGCGAGATGTCCTTGACCGAGGTCTTGCCGACCGAGCCGGTGACCCCGACGACGCGGGCGCCGAGGGCCTGTCGCTGGGCGCGGGCCAGCGCTTGCAGGGACGCGAGCGGGTCGTCAGCGGCAAAGACCCAGGCCCGGCGTTCGTCCTTTGTATCCCCCTGGGCGACAAAGGACGAACGCCACTCAGGTGAGACGACCGCGCCCCAGGCTCCGGCCTCAATCGCAGCCGGGGCGAACTCGCCGCCGTCGCGGTTGGCGCCCTTGAGGCCGAAGAAGAGAACCCCGGCGCCTGCTTCGGTCGAATCGATGATTGCTCGCGAGGGCGAGCCCGGCTCGCCCTCGGCGAGGACCTCGGCCCCCAGGGCGGCGGTGATCTCCTCCGGCGTCAGCCTCACGCCGGGCTGCCCAGCTTCCCCAGCTCCTCCCGCGCCACCTCGCGGTCGTCGAAGGGAACCTTGCGGCCACCCTCGAACTCCTGTCCCTGCTCGTGCCCCTTGCCGGCGATGACGACGGTGTCGCCTGGCTGCGCCTGGCCGAGAGCCAGGGCGATCGCCTCGCGCCGGTCGACGACGATCTCGACCTCCGCGTCCGCCTCGGCGCCAGCGGCCACTTCGGCGACGATCGCCTCCGGGTCCTCCGAGCGCGGGTTGTCGGAGGTGATCACGGCGAGGTCGGAGAGCTCGGCCCCCGCCCGCCCCATCTTCGGGCGCTTGTCGCGGTCGCGGTCGCCACCGGCGCCGAAGACCGAGATCAGCCTGCCCTTGGTCAGGCGACGGGCGGCGCGGAGAACGTTCTCCAGTGAGTCCGGCGTGTGGGCATAGTCGACCAGGACCGAGAAGCCCTGGCCCTCGTCGACCGGCTCGAACCGTCCCGGAACCCGCGCCGCCCGCGCCAGGCCGGCGACGGCGATTTCCGACCCCACTCCCATCGCCTCGGCGGCGGCGAAGGCGCCGAGCGCGTTGGCGACGTTGAAATGACCCGGCAGCCCGGTCCGCAGCCGCATCCCGCCGACGCTGAAGCTCGCCCCCGAGGCGTCGAACTCGACCTCGCTGGCGCTGTAGTCGGCCTCGGCGCCTTCGGCGGAGTAGGTGAGGCACTCGAACTCCTCGGCGAGGCGGCGCCCGTAGGGATCGTCGACGTTGACGATAGCCGTCTTCGGCTCCGCCTCGAAGAGCTTGCGCTTGGCGAGGAAGTAGTCCTCCATGTCGGCGTGGAAGTCGAGGTGGTCCTGGGTGAGGTTGGTGAAGATCGCCACCTCGAAGTGGATCGCGTCGGCCCGGTGCAGCGCCATCGCGTGCGAGGAGACCTCCATCGCGCAGGCTTCGTCGCCGCCGTCGAGCATTTGCCGGAAGGTCTTCTGCAACTCGATCGCCTCCGGCGTCGTCCGCACCACTTCCTTCTCGACGCCGCCGACGATCTGCTTCACCGTCCCCAGCAACCCGCAGCGAACGTCGCCGGCCTTGAGGATCTCGTGAAGCAGAAAGGCGGTCGTCGTCTTGCCATTGGTGCCGGTCACACCGGCCACCTGCAGCTGCCCCGTCGGATCCCCCCAGAACCGCGCCGCAAGCGGCGCCATAGCCGCCCGCGAGTCCGGAACCACCACCTGAGTCACATCAAGGTCAGTCAGCTCCCGCTCAACCACAAGGGCAGCAGCCCCTTCCTCCACCGCCCGGGCCCCGAACTCATGCCCATCCACCTTCTCCCCAACGACACAGAAGAAGAGGGTTCCGGGCTCCACCTTGCGACTGTCATAAGCCAGCTCTCGAACCAAAACCGACCCGTCGCCAGCAACCCGCGCCCCGGGAGTCCCCGCGACCAGCTCATCAAGTCTCATCATCCGAAGCAGAGTCTAGGAAGGAGGTCGGGTGCCCCTCTCCCAGAGGCTCCAGCACCAACCCCCCGGAGCAGGCAGCCCGCCCCAGCTGCGCGACGGTCTCTGGGAGAGGGGCACCCGACCTCCCCCCACCAACAACTCATTCCTGCGGCACACCAAGGTAAGGAAGAGCAAATTCCGCGATCTGCCCGAAAGCCGGCCCAGCAACCGACCCACCGTAGATTTCCCCCTGCGGCTGATCAACAATCACCGCCGCCAGCAACTGCGGATTCTGGGCCGGAGCAAAGCCGATAAAGGAGGCGACGTATTTGGTGTCCGAGTATTCGCCGTTTTCGGCCACCTCAGCGGTACCGGTCTTCCCGGCCAGGGTGTAGCCGGGGACGCTGATTTCCGACGCGGTCCCGCCCGGCGCCAGCACCCCCTCGAGCATTTCCCTGATGTCGCTCGATACCTGCGGCGAGATCACGCGTCTCCCCTTCGGCTCCTCGACCGGCTCGTCGCCGACCTTCTTGATCAGCTGCGGAGGGCGCAACATGCCGCCGTTGGCGATCGCGGTGTAGCCGGCGACCATCTGGATCGGGGTGACCGACAGGCCCTGGCCGATCGCCTCGTTGCCCAGGGTAGAGCCCGAGTATTCGTCGAGGTCGAGCAGCAGCCCCTGCTCCTCGGCCGGGTACTGGATCCCGGTCGGGCGGCCGAAGCCGAAGCGGTGGATCCAGCGGTCGAATTTCTCGGCGCCGACCCCGAGCCCGATCGTCGCCGCCCCCACGTTCGAGGAGTGGGAGAGGATCGTCGCCACGCTCATCGTTTCGGTCCCGCGGGGGTGGGAGTCTTCGATCGTGCGGTCGGCGACCTGGAGCACCGGCGGCAGGGTGAATTCGCTCGCCGGGGTGACGGTTTTTTCCTCCAGCGCCGCGGCGACGGTGAAAGCCTTGAAGGTCGACCCCGGCTCGTAGGTGAACCCGGTCGCCTTGTTCAGCAGATCCTCGTTGCTCGCCTCTTCGAGGTTGTTGGGGTCGACCGGCGGCCAGTTGGCCATCGCCAGGACCTCGGAGCTGCGCGGGTCGACGACGATCGCGGTCGCCCCCTTCGGCGAATACGCTTCGCCGACACCGGCCAGCGCCCGTTCGGTTTCCCGCTGGATAACCGGGTCGAGGGTGAGCTGGATGTCCTCGCCGTCGTCGGCTTCCTCTACCGTTTCCAGCCGGATCGGCTCGCCGAGGGCGTCGTTGACGATCCGCCGTTCGCCGTCGCTACCGGCAAGCGCCTCTTCCTCGCCCGCCTCGAGCCCGGTCAGCCCCTGGTTTTCGGAGCCGACGGCGCCGATCACCTGACCAGCCATCTCCCCCTGGGGGTAGCTGCGGCGGCTCTCGGGAAGCTGCCCGATCCCTTCGATCTCCAGCGCTTCCACCTTGGCCGCGGTGGCGAGGTCGACTTTCTGGGCGACGTAGGAGAAGCCACCTTCGGCGCTCAGCGCTTCCAGCACCTCACCCTTCGGCTGTTTGAGGATCGGCGCCAGCTGCGCCGCCGCCTGTGGCGGGTTTTTCACCTGGTAGGGCGTGGCGTAGATCGTCGCCGCGTCCTCGGAGGCCGCGAGCTTGTTGCCGCGGCGGTCGAGCAGATCGCCGCGCAGGCCGGGAACGGTGACGACCTCGGTCTGCTGGTAGACGGCCTGGGAGGCGAGGCTCGAGCCCTGCACCCCCTGCAGCCAGAAGGCGCGGCCGACGACGACGAGAAAGCAGAGGAGGAAGGCGCCGAAGAGAAGCCCGATCCGGCGCTCGACCAAGCGCATCGGGGCGGCCTAGCCCCCGGCAGCCGCGAGGCGGCTGGCCGCGGTGGCGACGTCCGAAGGCTCGAACTCGATCAGGCCAGGCTCTTCGGTAGTCGGCATCGCCAGGCCGAGCTCAGCGCCCTGGCTGCGGACGCGAGCGGTGCTGAAGTGCTGGGCCTCGCGGCTCTCCAGCATCGAGTTCTCGTTTTCCAGCGCCGTGATCTGCTCGTCGATCTTGCCGGACGAGGCGGCGAAGCTGAGAGTCGCGACGTTGAGGGCGACGATCCCGACCAGCAACAGGCCGAGGACGCCAATCCAGGCGCGGCCGCGGGTCATCCGCACGACCAGGCTGGAGTCCGGCAACTGGCGCACGGCGACAGCGGCCTGCCCGGCGGCGACCACCAGCCGCGGCTGGGTCGCTGCCGAGCGGCGTTTCGGCGCCGGCTTGCGGGCCGGAGCGCGGCGCGCGGGAGCCTTGGCCGGGGCCGCGACGGCGCGGGCGCGAGGCGGTTTGCGGGCCGGGGCTTTGCGAGCAGGAGCTTTGCGTTTCGGTGGCGTCGTCCGCGAAGGCGCCGGTGCCGGAGCGGCGGTGCTGCGGCGGGCGGGAGCAGCGACGGCCATCAGCCGGCCTCCCCCACGGGCTGCGCCTCGGTGATCTTCAGCGCCGCCCGCAGGTGGGCCGAGCGCGAGCGCGGGTTCGACTCCGCCTCCTCGGGCCCGGGCGAGATCGCCCGGCGGGTCAGCAGCTCGGCCTCGGGCTCGTGGCCGCAAACGCAGACGGGAAGCTCGGGCGGGCAGACGCAGCCGCGCGCCTTGCCGGCGAGGAACTGCTTCACCGGCCGGTCCTCGAGCGAGTGGAAGGCGATCGCGGCGAAGCGGCCGCCGAGCTTCAGCTGCTCCCAGGCCAGCGGCAGCGCTTCGTCTAGCGCCTCGAGCTCGCCGTTGACGGCGATCCGGATCGCCTGGAAACTGCGCTTGGCCGGGTGGCCGGCGCCGAAGCGGGCCGAGGCCGGCATCCCGGCCTTGATCGCGGCGACCAGCTCGCCGGTGGTCGCCAGCGGGCGGCGGCGGACGATCTCGCGGGCGATGCCGCCGGCGTGGCGCTCCTCGCCGAAGCGGCGCAAGACCTGGGCGATCCGCGACTCCGGCCACTCGTTGACGAGGTCGGCGGCGGTGAACTCCTGCCGCGTGTCCATCCTCATGTCGAGCGGCGCGTCATAGGAATAGGAGAAGCCCCGCTCACGCGCGTCAACCTGCATCGAAGACATCCCCAGATCTACATAAACCATGTCTGGGCGGATTCCTTCGCCCTGCAAGGCGCGAAGTCCTGCCGCGAAGTCGCTGCTGATGAAGAGCGTGCGGCAAGGCACCTCGGCGGCGAAGCGGTTGAAACGCTCCTGCGCGGCCGGGTCGCGATCGATCCCGATCAGCGTCCCTTCCGGTCCGATCATCTCGGCGACCTGGCGTGCATGGCCGCCGCCGCCGAAGGTGCAGTCGACCGCGATCTGGCCCGGCTCGGGGGCCAACAGCGAGACCAGCTCGGGCGCGAGGACGGGCTCGTGCTCACTCATGACGACCTCCAGAGGACGGAGCCCTTTGCGGTCGACGGGCCGGTTCCGCTCCATATAGGGCCGTTCGAGGCCCATCGGCGGATGGGCGGGAGGATTTTGGGCGGCGGCGGCATTAAGTCTCATGATCACGCGGTTCCGGCGGCGGCAAGGCCCTCGGCGATCTCGGGGGCGGCGGCGTCGAGCTCCTCCTCCTGTTTCGCCCAGGCGTCGGCGTTCCAGATCTCCAGGTACTCGCCGGCGCCGATCACGACGCAGTTGCCGTCGAGGCCGGCGTGCTCGACCAGCGGTTTGGGGATGCGGATGCGCCCGGCGGAGTCGAGCGTTTCGTCGAAGGAGCCACCGTGGAAGCGGCGGCGCAACTGGCGGGCATCGCGCCCGAAGGGGCTGTGCGGCGAGAGGAAGCGGTCGGAGAGCTGCTCGAACTCCTCGGTCGTGTGCACCCAGACGCAGGGGTCGAAGCCCTTGGAGAGAACGACTCCATCAGCAAGGGAAGCCCGGAAGCGAGAGGGAACCGTAAGTCGATCCTTGGAATCGAGACTGTGCTCGTAGAGACCCCTGAACGCCACTGCGGCCGAGTCCTTTCTAAACGGGAGGGCCGGAAAAGGTTGGACCGGAGTGATGAGGTGGGAGGAGCCTCACCACCCCGGTCCTGGGCTTCAACTCGATCGCCACAATAACCCACTCTTCCCCACTTTGCAACACGACCCCCCTCTGCAACCCCGTTTGCATCCGCCTCCGCGATCGCTAGGTTGCGGCCATGGGCAGCTCTGAGCCGACGCAGCCGGCGGTCGAAGAAGTAGTCGCCACCGGCGTCCCCGACGACGCCAACGACCTCCGCGGCTACCACTTCAAGCGGCTGATGGCGAAGACGCTGACGGTCGCCCTGCTCGGCTCGCTGACGCTGATCGCCTTTATCGCCGGGGGGTTCGGGGTCAATCCCCTGATCGGCCTGATCGCCGCCGCCGGCGTCTTCTTTCTCGGGGTGCTTGTCGTGCTCGTAATCGCCGACAACAAGGCGGCCAGCGATTTCTTCGAGGTCTACGCCTCCAAGCGCGGGCTCAGCCTGATCCACGGCCGCGGCCGCCTGCCGCAGGCGACGCCGCTGCTGCGCAAGGGAGACGACCGCTACAGCGAGCGCACCCTCAGCGGGCCGATCGCCGAGGGCCTCGACGGCACCCTCGCCCTCTTCACCTACGAGGAAGAGACCCGCGACTCAGACGGCAACACGCAGACGAACTACTACCGCTACACCCTCGGCCTGGTCGAGGTGCCGGACTGCGTCGCCTTCGTCCCCGAGCTCTACTGCCAGCGCAAGTTCGGGATGCGGGCGCTGGAGAAGTTCGAGGACGTCTTCCGCGGCGACAAAGAGCGGGTCACCCTGGAGAGCGAAGCGCTGCTCGACAAGTACGAGATCTTCGCCACCAAAGGGCAGGACGCCAACCGGCTGCGGCAGTTCTTCTCTCCCACCTTCATCGTCTGGATGACCGACGTGGCCCCGGACAAGTTCGCCTTCGAGCTGGTCGGCGGCACCCTCTGCTGCTACGTCAGCGGCCACAAGGAGAACGCCGTTGAGCTCGACGCGGTCGCCGCCGCCACCGGCGCCGTCGCGAAACGGCTGCGCGACGAGGCGCTGGAGTAGGGACCTCCCACCGAGTCCGCGGAAATACGCCTATACGACGAACTTTCGCGGACTCGTCGCTCAGAACCCGGCCAGCAAGGTGCCGGCGTTGGCGATCAGGCCGGCGGCGATCATCAGCAGCACCGATGGAACAAGCACGAGGGCGACGACGAGCTGGATCTTTGGCGCGGCGCGGGCGGCGCTCTCCTCGACGGCGCGGCGGCTGTCGCGGCGCAGCGCCGTCGCCTGACGGCGGAGCTGGTCGGCAAGCGGCGATCCGAAGCGGCGCGAGCGCTCGATCGCGGCGACGAGCGTCGCCATCTCGCCCCCCGGCACCCGCTCCCGCAGGGACCGCAGCGCCGCGCTGAGCGGGACGCCGCAGGAAAGCTCGGCGACCGTCAGCCGCAGCTCCTCCGCCAGCGGCCCTTCGCCCGCCCGCGCCAGCTGCTCGATCCCGGCGGCCGGCCCGCGACCGGAGCCGGCGCTGACTGCGAGCAAGTCCAGGGCGTCGGGTAGCGCCGCGACCAGGCGCCGGTGCCGTCGCCGGACGCGGCGCTCGCGCAGGGCGTCCGGCACGACGAAGCCGGCGAGCGGCAAGCCGATCAGGACGAGGAGCGAGGTTCGGCCGGGGGCGACCGGCGCAGCGACCAGCCCTAGTAACAGGCCAGCGCCGGCGCCGAGCAACTTGCCGAGCAGCGCCCGCGGCAGACGCGGGCGAATGTTCGCTCCCGCGAGCACCTCCCTGCCCCCCGCGATGCCCAGCAGGACCGCGAGCCCAGTGAGAAGACCGACCTCGCTCACGCGACAACCTGCGAGAAGCGGCGGATGACGGCAAAGCCGACCAACTGCAGCGCCACCGCCAGGACGAGGAGCACCGCGGCAGGTGGCGAGGCGAGCAGCCCGGCGAGGAAGCCGGGCTGGAGCAGCTCCGCCAGCAGCGCCCCGCCGGTCGGCATCGCCACCACGAGCAGGCCGGTGAAGCGCGCCTGCGCCGTCGCCGAGCGGGCGTCTTCGGCGACGCGCTCGCGCTCCGCCGCCCCGACCGCGAACCGTCGCAGGAGGCCGGCGAGGTCACCGCCCGCCAGCCGCTGGCTGAGCAGCGCGGCGGCGAAGGCGTCAACCCGCTCGGAGCGCATCCGCCCGCGCCAGCGGGAGATCGCCTCCCCGGTCGGAGCGCCGACCTCCAGCTCGGCGCCGAGACGGGCGAGCTCAACCGCCGGCGGTCCGTCGAGCGAAGCAACCGCGCCCGCGAGCGAGGCGCGGAGCGATCGGCCGGCGCTGAGCGAGTCGGCGATCGAGGTCGCCACTTCCGGCAGCGAGCGCTCGATTGCCCGGCGGTAGCGCCGGCGTCGGTTGGCGATCGCCGAGCCCGCGATGGTCGGCCCGGCCACCGCCAGCGGCAGCGCCAGGACGAAGCCGCCGACGAACCAGCCGGCGACGATCGCCAGCCCGGTGCCAAGCGCCGCCAGCCGCCTCCGCTCGCGGGTCGAGGGCGCGTAACCCTCCGCGCCCGCCCGACGCAGCGGCTCCAGTGCCAAGCGCAGCCACTGCGCCGCCGCCGGGCTCGCCAGCAGCGCCTCGCGCACCGCCAGCGCACCGAGGCCACCGGCGGCAGCGGCGATCAGCACCGGCAGGGTCACGACACCGCAGCGATCTCGGTCACCCGCCGCGCTCCGCCGGCCCCTCGCTCCAAGTGGACCACCAGGTCGATCCCGCGGCGGACCTGCTCGGCCACCGCCGCGTGCGGCAGCCCGACCCCAGCCATCAGCGCCAGGGTCTCGAGCCGACCGAGGGCGTCGGCCGGTGAGTTGGCGTGGATGGTCGAGAGCGCTCCGTCGTGGCCGGTGTTGAGCGCGGTCAGCAGATCGAGCGCCTCGACGCCCCGCACCTCGCCGATCACGATCCGGTCCGGCCGCATCCGCAACGCGTTGCGCAGGAGGTCCCGGATCGTCACCTCGCCCCGCCCCTCGACCCCGGCGGGCCGGCTCTCGAGCCGCACCACGTGCGGCTGTTGCAGCCGCAGCTCGGCGGCGTCCTCGATCGTCACCACCCGCTCGCCCTCGGCGATGAAGCTGGAAAGGGCGTTGAGCAGGGTCGTCTTGCCGGAGCCGGTGCCGCCGCTGACGAGGACGCTGCGGCGGGCCGCAACCGCCTCCTCGAGAAGGCTCTTCTGCTCGCCGGTCAGCGTCCCCAGCGAGAGCAGCTCATCCGGCCCCGGCCGGCTGGCGCCGAAGCGGCGGATCGAGAGCGCCGGGCCGTCGATCGCCAGCGGCGGGATGACGACGTTGACGCGGGAGCCGTCGGCGAGCCGCGCGTCGACCATCGGGCTCAGCTCGTCTACCCTGCGCCCCAGCGGCGCCAGGATCCGCTCGATCGCGTTGCGCAGCTCCTCCTCGCTCTCGAAGGCAACCTCGGTCGGCTCGAGCTGGCCGCGCCGCTCTACATATATGCAGTCGTGCGCGTTGACCATCACCTCCTCCACCGTGGGATCGGCGAGGAGCACCTCCAAGGGGCCGAGGCCGATGCTGTCGCGGACGATCCGCTCGACGACCCGCTCGCGGTCGGCCGCCGGCAGGATCGCCGCCCCCTCCTCGACCAGAACACGCGCCGAATCGGCGATCTCCTCCTCCATCCGGTTCCCCGTTGCGGCCTCGGCGCGGCGGCGCTCGACCAGCCGTTCGCGGAGCGAGACGGCGAGCTCGGCGACGTCTCTCTCCCGGCGGTCCATCAGCGTCCGGGAAGCACGGTGAGGCGGCGGGCGAAGCTCTCGGCGGCAATCAGGCGCAGAGCCTGGGCCCTGGTCAGGCCCAGGGTGACGGTGGCCTCCCCCGCTTCGCCTTCGGCGGCGGGAGCGAGCGCCAGCAGCGGAACGCCAGAGGCCGCGACATAGGTGCGGCCCTCCTCAGCGCCCGAAGGTTCGGTCGTGACGACGACGTCGACCTGCCCGCCGACCGGCTGACCGCCGAACGCCGCCAGCGCCCCGGCGCCGCTGACGGCGATCTCGACCGGCCGCCGCCCGCGGCCGAGGCTCGGTCCCTGCCCGGCAGGCCGGGGCGGGCGCAACTGCGCTGCCAACAGGTAGGAGCCGGCCGGGATGGTCGCCGTGGGGACGAGGCCGAGCGCTTCTTGCGGTGCCGCCAGGGCCGCCTCAGGGGCAAAGCGGACCGGGACCCGCCGCACCTCGAGCAACTCGGTCGCGATCGCGGGATCGATCTCCTCGCCCGCCCGCAGGGTGCCCGAGGCAATCAGGACCGGACGCAGCTCCCCGTAGCCGCGCACCACGGATCGGCCGTACCCGTCGGCGATCGCCGCCGCGGCGGCAGCGGCAAGGAGCGCTCCGATCAGGAAGCCGACCGCCCGCCCCCGGCGGCTCATCGCCTGCCCCCGAGCGGCAGATCGAGCACGGCTTCGCATCGCTCCTGACGCTGGCGCAGTCGAAAGCCGCCCCCACTCTGCGCGGCGACTCGCCTCACTATCCGCAATCCGTGACCGTGGCGGCGGCGGCCGGAGATCCGGGCGCGCAGGTCGCGAAATCTCCACCGTAAGGTCGCGGCCTTTCCCCGCCTGCGGTTCAACACCACGAACCGAACTGAACGATCGAGGCGACGAACCTCGATCGCGATCTCGCCAAGGCCGTGCTCCAGGCCGTTGCTGATCATGTTGTCCACCGCCTGAGAGAGAGCGACGGCGTCCACCGGCAGGTACGGGTCGCCGGCCGTCCACTCGAGGCTGACCACGCGGTCCTCGAGAGACGCACGGGTCTCCCATCGCTCCACCGCGGCCGCGACGATCTCGCGAAATGGAACCGGGTCGAACGCCCTTCGCCCTTGCCTGCCGTTGATCTCGGAATCGAGCCGGTCGACGGCCGCGGCCGCCATCTGCAGCGACGACTCGAACGCCTTCACCCGGCTGGACGACTCGGGCCCCGAGAGGGCGATGGCCTGGAGTGGACGGCGCAGCTCGTGCACCGCCTCGTTTAGAGCGTGCCGCCGGCGCCCCTCGCGTAGCGCCGAAATCCCGCCTGCCATCGCAAACGATGCGGCCACGGGCAGTCCCGCGGCCAGCTCTGCCAGCTCCAGCGGCACCGCCTAGTCCCCTTCTCCGTCGCGCATCGAAGGTCCAAGGCGTCAGCTCGGCAACCTCTCCCCCTACGCACCTCAGCCGGCCACCGCAAAGTGCGCGTTCAGCGAGCTGAGCGCGCCCGTCCCCCGCAGCGGTCTCGGCCAGGCGCCGCAAAAGACGAGCGCGCCAAGGGGGACCCTAAACCCGAACGTTCCGGTTCCCAAATGTCCATTTTTGAAGGTGGAGCCGATTACAGCAGTTCATTTTTTTCACTGCATATCCTCTTCTTCGGACAGAGTTTCCGCGTGGCGTTTTGGAATACTTGTCTAGTAACTCGGGTGTTTCCTGCCACCAACTGTCTCCCCCGCCCGAGTAGAAACGGAGGTCCTCCTTTGCCACAGTCCCGCACTTCCCCAGAGGGCATTACCCAGCAGCTTGCGAAGGCCCTTGCGCACCCCCTGCGGGTCCGGATCCTCAGCTCCCTCCACAATGGGATTTCGAGTCCGAACCAGCTGTCACAAGAACTTGGCGAGCCGCTTGGCAACGTCAGCTACCACGTCAAAACCCTGCTCGAGTACGACTGCGTCGAACTGGTGAAAACCGAGCCGCGCCGCGGTGCCGTCGAGCACTTCTACCGCGCCACCGACCGTGCCTTCCTCAGCGACGCCGACTGGGCGAAGATCCCGGCCTCGGCCCGCAAGGGCATCTCCGGCTCGATCCTCGAGTCGATCGGCCAGAGCGCGACCGACGCGATGGCCGAGGGGACGATCGAGGGTCGCAAGGACTCCCACCTCTCCGACACGCCGCTGGTGCTTGACGCCAAGGGCTGGAAGGAGCTCAACAAGGTCCTCGCCGATGCCGTCAAGCGCGCTGGCGAAATCCAGAAGGAAGCCGCCGGCCGGCTCGGCAAGGACGGCGACGGGTTCTCCACCAAGCTGGCGATCATGCACTTCGAGGTGCCGGCCGGCGCGAAGCCGAAGAAGAAGGCGAAGAAGTAGCAGCAGGCAAAGCAGTTCCCGCTTGTAGCCCCTGGCCGATGCGATTCGGCCAGGGGCTTTTTTTTCTCCCTGCTAGCCGTCGACCAGCCTGTAGCCGATCCCCCAGCTGTTGATGACGAAGCGACCGCGCTCGGGGTCGAGTTTGCGGCGCAGCCGACTTGCGTGTGAATCCAGGGTTCGCGTCTTCGAGTTGCCCTTGTAGGCCCAGACTGCGTTCAGCAGCTCTTCCTTGGTGAAGACGCGGGTCGGATTAGTGGCGAGAACGCGCAGGAGGGCGAACTCCTTCTTCGAGAGCGGGATCTCGCGGTGACCGACGATCACCTTGCGCCGCACGGGGTCGATGACCAAGTCGCCGACCCGGCTCGGGCCGTCCATCGGATGGGTGCGGCGACGGAGCACGGCGCCGATGCGAGCGCGGAGCTCTCCGTACCTGAACGGCTTCACCACATAGTCGTCGGCCCCCGAGTCGAGCCCGCGCACCCTGTCGGTGTCGCCGCTGCGACCGGTGAGGACGATCACCGGCAGCCGCGGGTCGAAGCGGGAGTCGATCCCGTCGGCCTCGCGGATCTCGCGCAGGACGTCGAGGCCGGAGGCATCCGGCAATGACAAATCAAGCAGCAGCAAGTCCGGGTGGTTGAAGCGGCAGAGGCGGAGCGCGTCGGAGGCGCTCGGGGCCGGCATCACGCCGAAGCGGTCAGCGGCCAGGTGCTCGCAGAGCAGGTCGAGGGTTACGTCGTCGTCCTCGCAGACGACCAGGCTGGCTATCTCTTCTCGTTGGGGGAGCATGGCGACCTAAGTCCTGGGACCGGCGGACTCTCCCCCCTTGGGCGGCGACGGAATCTCCAAAATTGCGGCAGCGCCCCGCTGCCAGACGACCCGGCGCGGCGGCACGCGACGGCGCACCGAGATCACCCGCCCCTCGCCATCGAGGAAGAAGACGTCCAGCGGAAAGCGCATGCCGAAGGTGTGGACGCTGGAACAGCGCGGGATCAGCAGGCCGGGACCGGCGTCCGCCCGATCCCGCCAGCTGAGGCCGAGCAGCCGGGTTCGGAAATCCTTCGCAACGGGAAAGGACCCTAGGTGACGGTTCATACCCCTCCAAGGCCTCGGGTCGCGATTTTCTCCCCCAACCCGATGGTCTCGATCGCGATCGAGTCCTTCAGCGCCGACGGTGGCGACGACATCCACATCCACCCCGCCGGCCAGGGGGTCTGGGTGGCGCGGATGGCAGCCGAGCTCGGGGCCGACCCGGTCCTCTGCGGCTTCGTCGGCGGCGAGGTCGGCTGCGTCCTCCGCCCACTACTGGAGGAAATGCCGGTCGAGCTGCGGCTGGTGGAGACGGCGGGGGCAAGCGGCACCTACATCCACGACCGCCGCAGCGGTGAGCGTGAGCCGGTTGCCCAGAGCGCGGCGTTCCCCGCCTCCCGCCACGAGGTCGACGAGCTCTTCTCGGTCACGATCGCGGCCGCGCTCGACTGCGACCTGCTGGCCGTCTGCGGCCCCTACCCAGACAACACCGTGCCGCTGGAGATTTACGGCGGCCTCGTCACTGACGTGAAGGCGAACGGGGTGCCGGTGGTCGTCGACCTCTCCTCCCCCCGGCTCGACAAATCGCTGGAGGGTGGACCCGATCTGGTGAAGATCAACGACTGGCAGATCGCCAGCTTCATCTCCGGCCCGGTCGACACCGAGCAACAGATGCGCGCGGCGATGGAACGGGTGGCGGAAGCGGGCGCCGGCGGCGTCATCGTCACCCGCGCCGGGGACCCCGCCCTGGCGCTGCGCGACGGCCGCTTCGCCGAGCTGACCCCGCCCAAGTTCGAGCGCGGCTCCCGCGAGGGCTGCGGCGACTCGATGATGGGCGCGCTGGCGGCGACGATCGCCGCCGGGCGCGATTGGGAGGACGTGCTGCGCCTCAGCGCCGCCGCCGGAGCGACCAACTTCCTCCACAGCGGCCTCGGCACCGGCTCCCGCACGGTGATCGAGGAACTGGCAGCGAAGGTCCAACTCCGCCAGTTGGACTGATCGTTTCCACCCTTTTCCTCCCTCTGGCGGGGAAAAGGGTGGAAACGATCTAGACCTGCGGCTTGTAGGGGGACTCCAGCGGTTCGCCGCTGACGATCGCCCGCGGGGCGGTCTCGGCGATCCACTCCAGGTGCGGGGCGAGGATCTCGACCTCGCGCAGGCGCTCGAAGCGCCGGCGAGATTCGCACCGGCCGGCCGCCGTGGACGGTGTGGGCGTCGCTGCTCAGCACGTGGACTAGACCGCGCTCGGCCATCGCCAGCATCCCCTTCGCCATGTTCTCGCGGAGGAAGAAGTCGGCGGTGGCCTGGATCAGCGCCCCCTCGGCGACCAGCGCCGCCATCCGCTCGAACATGTCGGCGGAGAGGTGACGCTCGGGGTGGGCGATGATCGTCCGGTGACCGCGGTCGGCGAGGTGAGCCACCCGCCGCCGCAGGCTCTCGTCCAGCGGCCCCGGCGCTGGCTCCAGCAGGATCCAGTTGCCTTCCCCGAGCGCGACTCGCGACAGCTCCTCCGCGCCCAGCTCCTCGACCGCGGTCTCGGCCACCTCGCCGCCCTGGAGGATCCGCACCGCCACCATTTCCCGCTCCAGCCGCTCGTTCAGCCCCCGCACCCGCCCCGCCAGCTCCTCGATCCGCACGTCGTGGTCATGGCGGATGTGCGGGGTGGCGCAGACGGCCTCGATCCCGTCCGCCTCGGCCTGCCGCGCCATCCCAACGCTGTCGTCGGCGTCGCGGGCCCCGTCGTCGATCGCGTCGAGAATGTGGCAGTGGAGGTCGATCACGGCGTCTCGCCGGAACCCCTACCCGGTTGCCGCTGAAGAAGTGCAACAACGCCGCCAAGGTGCAACCGCACGTTCAGGCACCTACCTAAACAGGCACGTCTCTACGATGATCGGCAAGATCTTGCACCTGCTCGCGCTGGGCTTGCGCGGGTGGACTGGCTTCAACTCATGGATAAGAAAACGACCCGCAGAGGGAACTACGAGTCCGGCTCCGACTACGTGCTGGAGTACGGCGAGCTTCGCTTCGCCTTCAACGAGGAGGACTTCGCGCAGCGGGTCGAGCAGGCCGCGGTCAAGCTTCGCTTCGTCGGCCAGGGCCTCAGCGCCGAGGAGCTCGACGACCTCCTCGACCTCGCCGTCAGCGGCGAGATCGCCGAGCCCAGCTCACGCCTCGGCGAGCACATCAACGAGAACTGGGAGGACCTCGTCGGTCCCTCCAACCGCAGCCTCGTGCACTGGATCCGCCGCCTCGTCTTCCGTGGCGCCTGGCTCGACCAGCGGGTCAAGGAGGGTGAGCTCGACGTCGTCTTCGACGAGCGCACCCAGACCTTCGGCTACGTGCAGCCGGACCGCAGCGACGAACTGATCGAGCTCAGCAAAGAGCCGAGCTGGCGTCGAATCGCTTACCGCCGCTAGTCGTTCAAGCGCTCTAGAGCAGCAACCACAGTCAGCGAGCCACCGCCGGCTCCGGCCTGAGCGCGGCCGGCGTCGAAGAACTCCTTGGCGGCCTCGGCGTCGCCGTGGGCCTCGCCGAGCCGGGTGAGGGAATCGACCAGCAGGATCACGTCTTCGCCCTTGCCGGCACGGGTAGCGGCCTGGGCCAGAGCATCACTGGCGTGGCGTGGTTGGCCGGCGGCGACGATCTCCGCCTGGGGCGCCTCGCGCTTCCAGTCGGCGAGCTCCTCGGGGCTGGGGTCGATCAGGAGGGCAACCGGGTCGGGGCCGTTCGAGTCGGCGGCGAGATCGGAGGCCACACCGCGCAAAAGCTCGGTGCAACCCTCGCGGGTCTCGGCGAAGACCAGCGCTTGGCGACCGGCCTCGGGCGGCAGCAGCAGTCCCTGCAGGGTGACGCCCTGCTTGCCACGGCGGCCGAAACGGCGGCGCCGGCGGCGACGCGGGCGCGCCGGCTCGGAGGCTGCTGCTTGCGGGGCCGGCTCGGCGGCGGGCGCGGCGGTCGGCTCCGGGGACTCCGGCTTCTTGACCGACTCGGGTTCTGGCCCCTGCTCGCGCTCAGGTGGCGTTTTCTGCGCTTTCGGGGGACGCTGGCGCCGCTGACGGCGCGGGCGCTCCTCACGTTTCCCGGCCTTGGCTGGCGCGGCGGCGGGTGGGCTGCCGTTCTCGCCGGCGAGCTGGTCGATCAGCTCGCGCTTGCTCAGCATCCGGTACTTGGGCACGCCGGCATCGGCGGCAAGCAGGTGCAGATCGGACAGGGACTTTTTCTCCAGCTCGGCCTTGTTCATCGAGGGCGCAGGTTATTCAACCGCCCGGCCGGGAGGCGGCGGGGTCGGTTCCCTCCGCAGCGGCGGCCTCGAGCCAGGCGTCGACCTCCTGCGATCGCCGCCGGCGCGACCAGCCAAGCTCCGCCCCGAGCGCGTCGGCAACCGGCTTCACCGCCTTGGCGGAGCGCAGTTCCGGCGCCGCCAGAATCCCCAGGCGAGTGCGGCGCAGGAGCACGTCGGCGACGCTGCGGGCCTGCTCGAGCCGGGCGGCGAGGACGATCTCGGCGAGCAGGTCAGGGCGTCCGGGGACGATCGGGCGCGCCAGCTTCGAGTCGGCGCAGGCGATCTCCAGCACTTTGCGGGCGGCGTGGCCGTAACGGAAGGCGAGCTGCCCGGTCGCCTTCTCCCCCACGCCCTCCGGCGCCTCCAGATCCTCCGGCCGTGCCTCCATCCCCAGCGGGATTTCGTCGGTGTGGCAGGGCGCCTCGCGGCCCTCGCGCTCGACCAGGCGGTCCACCGTCTGCTTCGCCATCCGCCTCCAAGTGGTGAGCTTGCCGCCGGTGATCGTCAGCATCCCCGAGGAGGTCTCGTAGAGCTCGGCTTTGCGGGAGATGTCGACCGACTTGCGCGGGTCGCCGGTGGAGATCAGCGGCCGCACCCCGGCGTAGGCGCCGACCAGGTCGGACTCGCCGAGCGAGGTGCCGAAGAAGTCGTTGACTGCATTCAGCAGGTACTCGACGTCGTCCTCGGCCGGGCGCGGGTGGGTGATGTCGCCGTCGAAGTCGTTGTCGGTGGTGCCGACCAAGGTCCGCCCGTACCAGGGCAGGGAGAAGATCATCCGGCCTTCGCCGGCAGGGACGATGCAGGCCGCCTTGCCCATCGGCAGGTCCGCCTGGTCGATCAGCAGGTGGGTGCCCCGGCTGGGCGAGATCCGCGGCACGTCCTCCTCTCCCAACAGCTCCTCGGGCCGCACCTGGTCGGCGAAGACCCCGGTGGCGTTGACGACGCTGTTGGCGCTGACCTCGATCCGCTCGCCGGACCCCTCCTCGGCGAAAGCGACGCCGGTCGCTTTGCCGTTGGTGGAGAGCACCTCGGTCACCTCGGCCCCGTTCAGCATCACCGCGCCGAAGCGCTCGGCCTCGCCGAGGATGGTGAGGACGAGGCGGACGTCGTCGGTCTGGCAGTCGTAGAAGAGGTAGGCGTCGTGGGGGTCGCGCGGGGCGAGCGCAGGCACCAGATCCAGCACCTCGTCGCGGTCGATCGTGCGGTGGCGGTCGGGGGACCAGTAGTCGTCTTCCTCCTCACGCCCGCTGCGGCGCTCGCGGCGGCTGCGGCCGGCGCGGGTGGTCGCCATCACGTCGTACATGTTCAGGCCGAGGCCGAGTTTGCGATCGCGGCGCTCCTCGCCGAGCGAGGCGACGAGGAACGGGGTCGGGTAGACGAGATGCGGCGCCAGGCGGACCATCAGCTGCCGCTCCAGCAGCGCCTCGCGGACGAGGCCGAGGTCGAAGTTCTGCAGATAGCGGAGGCCGCCGTGGACCATCTTCGAAGAGCGGCTGGAGGTGCCGACGGCGTAGTCGCCGCGCTCCAGCAGGGCGACCGAGTAACCGCGCGAGGCGGCGTCGAGGGCGACCCCGGCGCCGGTGATGCCGCCACCGATGACCAGCACCTCGAAGTGCTTGCCGGCGATCTCCTCGATGGCGCGGGCGCGGGTCAGCATCAGTCGAGGTAGGTCGTGGTCCGGTCGGCGCCGGGACGCTCGGGGGCGGGCTTCTCCTGCCGCGGGTGACCGAGGTGGAGAAGCCCGACGAAGCGCTCCTCCTCCGGCAAGCCGACGACGGCGCGGCCCTCGGCGCTGCGCAGCAGGCCCGGCGTGCGCCAGTAGCCGGCGTAGCCGCGGGCGTGGGCGGCGAGGAGGACGATGTAGGAGGCCGACGCGGTCGCGTGCAGGTCCTCTTCCTCTTCGACCGGGTCGCCGCTCAGCAGGCAGGAGACGACGATCAGGGTCGGGGCGCGGTCGAGCTTGGCGGCACCTTCCGTGCCCGTCAGCTCCTTCAGTCGCCGTAGGGTCTCGGGACCGATCACCCGGAAGCGCCAGGGCACCGTCAGATGGTGGTTCGGCGCCCAGCTGGCCAACTCCAGCAGCTCCTCGATCTGCTCCCGCGGCAGCGGCTCGGGCCCGAACGCCTTGTGCGTGCGGCGAGTGCGGATCGCGGTCTCGACGTCCATCCGTCGAGGGTATAGCCAGAAGACCAGCCTCCCTAGAAGGCTGACGTCCCGATGATGGCTGCGAGCAAAGTGACGAAACCGCCGATCATGAGCATCTCCCCCCCCTTTCTTGAGCCCGTAGCGCCAGTGCATCCAGCCCTTGCGGGCGGCGAGACCGAGTCCGAAGAGGACGCAGCCGGCGAGGAGGCCGAGCAGGATCGCCCCGGCGGTGCCGGCACCCGAGTCGGAGTCGCCACCGACCGGCTCGGATGCCTGCTCGCCGTACTGGACTTCGGAGGCTTCGGGGGAAGCGCCGGAGCGGGCGCCGGGGAGGGTGCCGAGGTCACCCTCGGGCTTGCCACCGCCGGAGGGAAGCGGGAGCGGAGCAGCGCCGCCCGAGCCGGAGGGCGACGGCCTTCCCTTGGGCGGGCTCGCAGCGCCACCGGAGTCGATCGAATTCTGCTCCAGGAAACCCTTTATCGCCGACGACGTCCTGGGGTCGGCTCCGGCGGGAGGCGCCGGTCCCGGCGTCGTGGAGCCGTGCGACTTGGGCTTGTCGGGCTTCGGCTGCGGCTCACGCGGCGGCGCGGCGACCGGGAGGAAGTGGCCGGAGAGCGGGACCATTGCATCGGCGGTGACCCAGACCGGCGAGACTTCGGTATTCGGGGCCTGGAGGAATTTGCCGTCGGGCGCCTGCAGATCGCGCAGGTAGGCGAGGGAGCTGCCGCCGGTGCCGAAGCTGGCCGGGTCCTTGCCGGCGGCAAGCAGGCCCTGAGAGGCCCAAGCGGTCGCCTGGGCGTTGGCGGAGAGGTTCTTGCCGGGGGCGAAGCCACCGTTCGGTCGCTTTTCCTTGCGCAGGTAGTCGAGCGCCTGGTCCGACGCCTGCGAACCAGGGGTCAGGACCTGGACGACGGCGCCAGTGACCTCGGCGGTGCTGGGGCTCTGGGGTTCGTTCCCCCAGCCGCCGTCCTTGCCCTGCACCTTGCGCAGCCACTCGACGGTCGCGGCGGCCGAGCTGTTGGCGCCGGCCGAGCGCAGGGCGAGGACCGCGTAGGCGCTGGTCCCCGGCCACCCCTGGTAGGAGCCGTTGCTGCGCCGTTCCACGACCAGGCGCGAGACGAGGTCTTCGCCGACGAAGCTGCGCGGGTCGACCCCGGCCGCTCCCAGCGCGAGGATCGTGCGGGCGACGTCGCCGGCGTCCTTGATTTCGTAGCGGTGCGCGCGGAGGAAATCGACCGGGGTTTTGCCGGATTTGGCGACGTCGAGGGGGTTGCGACCGGCGGCGGCCAGCGCCAGCATCGACCAGGAGGTCATTTCCGCCCCGGCCTCGCGTCCGGCGGCGGCGGCGAAGCCGCCACTGGGGCGCTGCTGGGATTCGAGCCAACCGAGGGCCTGGGTGACCGAGGGCGACTGCGCCTGCGCCGGGGCGGGCGCGAAGGCGAAGCAGGCGACCAGGATCAGCGCTGCCGCGACGCCGCCGCTGCGCAGGGCGCCGGGCAGCGAGCTGTCACCACCGGGCGCGCGTGGGGCGCCCCGCCGCTCCCACTCGAAGCGCTCGCGGAAGCGGACCAGCATCCGCACCATCGCCGGGCCGGCGATCAGCGCCAGCACCACGTTGCCGAGCACGTGGGCGACGTCGAACGGGATCGCACGCGCCTGCAGCACGAGGAAATGCCGCCATGAAAGGTCCCCTCCGTAGGTCGCCATCAGTGAGAAGTTCAACAGAGCGCCGTAAAAAATGCCAGCAAAGCCGCAGACCGCGGCGAGAACGAGGCGGCTGGCGTTGCGGGTTCCGAGCGCCAAGAGCGCCCCCAGCACGCCGCAGAGCCCCCATCCCACCATCTGCCAGGGCGTCCACGGGCCCTGCCCGAACCAGAAGTTGGAGACGAGCGCGGTGAGGGCGCCGACCGCGAATCCGGGGGCGCCGCCGAGGGCGTAGCCGGCGAAGACGACGATGTCGGTGGTCGGCTTGACGTTGGGGAAGGCGGCGAAGGCGATGCGACCGGCGATCGCCAGGGCGGCGAGCGCGGCGACCAGGGCAACGACCTGGGCGGGCGGGCGCGAGCGCTCGTACCAGGCGAAGCCGGCGATGATGACCGCGCCGACGATCAGGAAGCTGGCGACCTCCCAGGTCATCGCGTCTCCCCTCCCAGAGCCGCGGCGCCCTGCTCCGGGGTGACAACGCCCGGCAGGTCCAGCACCCGCGCCACCTCGGTTGCGAAGTACCAGCCGCCGGAGAGGATCTCCTCGGCGGGCCCGTCGGCGATGACGACGCCATCGCCGAGCAACACCACGCGCGTGGCGAAGGCGGCGGCGAACTCGACGTCGTGGGTGGCGACGACCACCGCGGCACCTGTCGCCTTTGTGGACGTATCGGCAACAAAGGCGACATCCCCGGCGAGACGGCGGATCAGCGCCACGAGGTCGTCCTTGCGGACACGGTCCATGCCGCGGGTCGGCTCGTCTAGGGCGACGACACCGGGGAGCTGCTCGCCCTCCATGCGCCCGGCGAGCGCGATAGCCAGGGCGAGGCGCTGCCGCTCGCCGCCGGAGAGGTCGCGGGGGTCGGCGTCGAGCGCTGGCTCGAGGCCGACGACGCGGAGCGCTGCCAAGCCTTCCTCGCCCGGCAGCTCGTCCCCGACCCGCTCGCGCACCAGGTAGTCGCCGGGGTTCTGGGTGAGGAGGGCGACGGACCCCACGTCCAGCTTCCCAGCGACCGGCTCGTGCAATCCAGCGGCGGTCCGCAGGAGCGTGCTCTTGCCGGCGCCATTACGACCCATCAGGGCGACGCGTTCGCCGGGACGAATCGCCAGGTCGATCCCTTTGAGGACGTCCCGTAGGTCTTCGCCGCGGTCAAGCTCGACCCATACGTCCTTCGCGTTCAGAACCGGGTCGATGGGACGGGGATCGGGCACCCCCCTACTTGCTCGATTAGGAGGGTGCCCGATCCCCGTCCCTCGCAGGGTTTGCCGGGCGTCGCGGACACCGACCGGAAGCGGTTCGATCCCGGCGAGTGAGAAGAGGCGAGCCGCCGGCGTCTCCAATGCCGGGTCGGCGTCCTGCGCCCAGGCAAGGAACTCGGCTGGAGCGCCGTCGAAGGAGACCCGTCCCGCCTCCATCGCCAGCACCCGGTCAGCGGCGGCAAGACAGCGCTCCAGGCGATGTTCTGCCAGCAGCACCGCCACCCCCCACTCCTCGTTCAGCCGGCGCAGAAGCCAGATCAGCTCGTCGCCCGCTACCGGGTCGAGCTGAGACGTTGGCTCGTCGAGCAGGATCAAACTCGGCCGCGTGACGAGCGCGGCGGATAGCGCCACCCTCTGCAGCTCGCCGCCGGAGAGGGTGTCGACGGTGCGGTCGAGCAAGTGCGGGATCGCAAGAGCTAGCGCCACCTCCTCGACCGCGCGGGCACGGCCGGCGGGCTCGTCGCCGCGCATCTCCAGCGGCAGCTCAATCTCGGCCGCGACCGTGGTCGAGACGACCTGCGTCTCCGGGTCCTGGGCGAGGTAGCCGACGGCAGCCGCTAGCTCCCCCGGTCCGGTGGCGATCGCGTCGAGGTCACCCACTCGGACCTCGCCCTCGATCTCACCGCCGTGGAAGTGCGGCACCAACCCGCAGGCCGCCTTCAGCAGCGTCGACTTGCCCGAGGCCGAGCGGCCGGCGAGGAGGACGAACTCCCCCGGCGCCACCTCCAGCGAGACGTCCTCGAGCGCCGGCCGCGGCGCGTGCGGATACGAGTAGCCCAGGCCCTCGACGGCAAGCGCCGGCGCCGCGCCACGCCTGATCGCCAGCTCAGACATGGGCGACCTCCGGCGAGTGTCGCTTTTGTCTCCCTATGCGAGACAAAAGCGACACTCGCCTTTTGCGCTTGAGCGGCGCCAGGCCACTGAGGGCGACCAGGGCCGACACGGCCAGCGTCGCCGGACCGAGGCCGATCTCGACCGCGGGATAGGTCTGGAAGTCGTCGGCGCCGAGAGCCTTGCCGGCGATCGCGGCGGTGAGGACCAGGACCGCCACGGCGTAGAAGCGGCGGTCGTAGCGGGAGCGGGTGCGGCGGCCTCGGGCGGGCGGCGCATCGAGGGCGTAGCCGCGCAGCTCCAGCGTCGCGGCGACGTCGACGGCGCGGTCGAGGGAGCCGGCGAGCAGACGGCGGGCGAGCGGCGCCTTGCCGACCGGGGCCGCGCCGGGGCCGCGCAGGCGGGCGGCGTCGCGCAGGCGGGCGGCGTCGGCAGCCGCGACCGGGACCATCCGCGAGACGAGGGTCGCGGTCAGCGCCGAGCGGCCGGCCAACGGCCGCAGCACTCGCAGCACCCGGTCGGGGTCGACGCAGGCCGAGTAGACGGCGGCGGCGATCATCGCCACCGCGGCCCGCAGTCCACCGGAAAGTCCGGCGATGATCGCCTCAAAGGTGATGTCGAGCTGGCCCAGGACTGGCCACTCGCCGAGGCGGGCGAGGACGGTCTCGCCGCGGCTGACAACGAGGGCATTGACAACCACGATCAGCAGCGCCAGCGCCAGGCCCAGCTTCAGGGCAACGCGAACGGCCCGCCGGGCGCCGGCCAGGATCCCGGCGAGGATCGCCGCCGCTCCCGCCGCGACCAAGATCACCGGGCTCGAGTAAAGGAAGGCGACGGCGACGATCGCACCCAGATAAGCCACCGCGGCGCCGGGCGAGGCCGACTGCAGCGGCCCCGGCCGCGGCTGGTAGGCGAAGGGGGACTTCATCGACCCTCCAGCGGCAGCGGCGTCGACTTGCCGTCCTCGATCGCCACCGCGAAATGGTCGCGCAGGTGCCCGGCGTCGAGCGCTTCGGCGGCGCCCCGCACGGCCGCTGGCGTCGCTCCGGTCACAACCCAGACCGGTAGGCCGCCGTAGCGGCTGGTGGCGGCGATGAGGCCGGTCCCGGGGGGAAAGCTCCGCGCCGGCGCCCCGCCTTCGTCCAGCCCAACCAGTTCCAGCAGTCCTTCGCTGGAGAAGTCCGCGAAGACCCCACTTTCGGCCGGGCCGTCTTCGATCAATCGCGCGGTCGGGTCGGCACGCAGCCGCCCCCAGGTCCCGACCAGGACCCGGATCGCCTTCTCCGGCTCGCCCTCGGCGACGGATACCCCTTCGCGCTCGAGCGCCTCCCGAGCCGCCACGCAAACCTGCGGTTCCATGCACTCGACGGCGACCGGGTGCCGCTTGCCGCCAATCCCAGCCGCGAAGGGCGCCGGCCAGGAGCCGACGACCGCCGGCACGTGGTTCGTCGCCGACCAGTTGCGGTAGTCCCACCAGACCCGCTCTCCCCCGTCGAGCTCGTACTCCGCGGCACCGATCTCCGACTCCACCCCGTCTACATAGAAGAACCAGTCGAAGGGATCGCCACCGCGCTGCTGCTCGGCCACCCCGTCGATCGAGTGGACGAAGCCGCCGCCGTAGCGGGTGGAGACATCAGCCTCGCCTTCCAGCAGCCGCATCACGGTGTCGGATTCCTTCGCCGCGAGCGAGCGGTCGAGCACCGGCACCGCGCCGAATTCCCGCGTCACCGTCAGCCGCACGTCGCCGACGTCGGCGCCGGGGCCGAGACCGCAGCCGGCGGTCGCGAGCGCCGCTCCAAGCAGCGCAATCGCAACCGCCGTGCCGCGGCGTCCGGTCATTTAGGGCACTTGCCCCCGATGCAGACCGCCACCTTGGCGGAGGGGATTTCGGGGGTCGCCTTCGCGCCCAGCTTCGCCGGTTTGCTCAGCGTCACCGTGGTGCGACCGTCGCTGCCGGTCGGCTCGCTGGCGCCGGTCACCTTCGCCCCGGCCAGCGGGGTCTTACGGCCTTTTTCGTCATAGGACCAGACCCGGACCGTGAACGCCTTCCCAGCCGTGGCCGAAGCCGGCGCCGTCAGCACCAGCTCACCGGGGTAGGTGTAGGCGGGCGCCTCGGTCTTCGCCAGGGCCCAGAGGACCTCGTCGCCGGCCCTGATCTTCGCCACGTCGCCGCTGACCATCTGCGCCTTGTGGTTGATCTTCAGGTACCAGGACGAGCTGCCCTTGGCGACGCTCGAACCGACCCCGCAGAGGGCCAAGCCGAAGTCGAAGGCGTCGCTGATGTGCAGCGGCCGCAGCGCAGCAGTGGTCTTGGCGCCACTGGCGAGCAACCCCATCGCGGTGTTGCCCTTCAGCTGCACGGAGTCGCCGCTGCCGGCGTTGTCCGGCCCGAAGCAGGTCGCTTTGGGACTGGCCGCAACCGAGACGTTGGCCGAGGCGACCGTCTTTTCAGCGAGCACCTTGCTGCCGCTGCCGACCACGCGCAGGTCCGCCTGCAGTCCCTTGGCCACGGCACCCGCCGTGAAGACCAGGGTCAGAGAGAGAGCCAGTGCGCACGCGAGCGCCAGCCGGAACGGATTGATTCTTGGCATTTAGCCACCCTTTCCTCGAGGGTTGAATTGGCAAAGGCCGGGGACAGGTCTCCTGGCTTCCGGGATCAGGGAAAGACGCGCCTTCCCGGGGACGAGGTGTCGTCCCCAGTGGCTGGCGCCGAAGCGCCCGCGAACTCCTCCACCCGGTCACAGTGGCGGGACCACGCCGGACTTGCACCGGACTTCCCTTGACCACCGACCGATATGTACGCGGCGAGTCTAACCCGCCGTGCGGCTACTCGACCTTGTGAAGGTCCTCCACCGCGAAGCTGGCCGCGCCGACGACGACGTCGTGGGTGTCCTGCTCGGCGCCGCGCCCGCGACTCGCCTCGACCGCCGCTAGCGTGCGGCGGTCGAACTCCTCCCGCGCCTCGTTGATCTCCCGCCACGCCTCGGCGTCGACCTGCGCCAGCGACCACTCCCAGGTGCTCCCCGGGAGGTCGCCGAATGGAGCTTCGTCCATCGCCGCGACCGCGGCGATGAAGCACTCCTCGACGGTCATCTTCCGGACCCCCTCGGCGGGCTCGGGCTGGCGGAACGGGTCGCTGCCGCCCAGCGCCTCGAAGCGAACCGCGTAGATCTTCTCCAGGGCCCCCGCCTTTCGACCGCGTCGACCAGCTCGACGACGGCGCATTCCTTGGCCAGGACCTGGTTCAGGTGGTAGGAGACGACGCTGAGGTCCATCTCCAGCTCCTTCGCCATCGCGCTGGCGCTGCCGTTGCGCCTGACCAGCGAGCGGAGAATCCGCCGGCGCACCGGGTGCCCGAGGGCGTGCAGGACGCGGTCGAGCGGACTGTCGCCCCGCCTGCCGACGGCGCCGTTGCCGTTCGCGATGGCAGCGGTCACCGCTTTGCTCTTTGCCACCATTCCGGCGTCCCCCATTGCTTCTCCTCCTCTGTATAGCGGAATCCCTGTAACCACTAAGGGATGTCTTTTCGCAGCGTAGGCGGGGGCGAGAGGAGTTACGAAGGCAGAATCCGGCAGTAATCCGCGGGGCGGCGGCCGGGCTCAAGGAAGCCGGGCCAGATACACCGCCTTGGTGTGGAGGTTTTCGTCAAGTCCGGGGGTGAGAGCGCCGTCCTGCTCGCCGAACACGGCGACGCACTCGAGCCCGGCCTCCGCGAAGGCCGCCAGCACCTCCTCCTGGCTGAAGTGCCGCTGCCGGTGGACGTGGGCCGAGCCCTCCGCCCCGACCTCCTCGAAGGAGGCCTCGGCGAAGACGCCGGGAGCGACCTCCTCGGGAGAGAGCTTTCCCTGCCAGATCATCTCCCTGTCGTTCTGGTTGATGACAACCTCCTCGCTCCAGAAGGCGCGGTAGGTGGCCAGGGTGTTGATGTCGAAGAGGGCGATCCCCGCCGGCGCCAGGTTGCGCCGCATCCCGTCCAGCGTCGCCTCCAGTTCCTCGATCGAGAGCAGATAGTTGAGCGGGTCGTTGATCGCCCAGATCAAGTCGAACTCGCCGACCTCCGGCAGCTCGCGCATGTCGGCGACGAACAGCTCCGCCCGGTCGCCGAACTTCTCCTCGGCGATCTCCAGCATCGCCGGGGAGATGTCACAGCCCGTAACCCGCCAGCCGCGCTCCAGCATCGTCACGAAGCTGAGGCCAGTACCGCAGGCGATGTCCAGCAGCCGGTCTCCCTCCAACCCGGCCCCCTCCGCCGTCTCCAGCAGCCGCCCCGTCCAGCGCTCGTACATGTAGCCGCGGTTGAAGTCTTCGTACGCGGGTGCGTACGTGTCATATGTCTCCCGAACCTCGTTCCCAGCACTCCACTGTTTGCTCATAACTCCTCCACTTACTTACTGATCAGTAACTACACAGTTAATCCGTGGATTGGGGGTTCCCCTCCCGTCCCAGGGAGGGGAACCCAATCCCTCAGCCGGACTTGCTGGTGCTGATAGTTGGCACGCTCGTACTAGTGGCCTCGATCTTCAACTTGCTCACCCCCCTTCAACAAACGGAGCGTTTGATGAAGGATGGTTTATCGCTGGCAGAACCCGGCAGCACTTGCTCCTCACCCACTTTAGGAGGAAAGAATTTGCACAGCGTGTCCACTAGTGTTAGCTTTCTTACTCAGCATCTACTGAGGGGAGAAAGTGGCAAATCCGGTCAAAAGAACGGAACCGACGGCTTTCGGGATCAGCACCCGAACGGCAAAGGCCCTGGCCGACTCGTGGCGGGTCCGGATCCTCTCGGAGCTGAGCGTGCGTCCCATGAGCCCCTCCCAGTTCGTCGAGGAGGTCGGCGGGGAGCTGACGCAGATCGCCCGTTGCTTCCGCCAGCTCGCCGAGTGGGACTTCGTCGAGGTGATCGAAGAGCGCCCCGGTCGACGGCGCGGCGCCGCAATCGAACACGTCTATCGCGGTATCCAGCGGGCCCAATTCGACACCGCGACCTGGAAGACCGTCTCGCGCTCCGACCGCGACACGTGGTCCCGCACCGCCGTCAGCGCCTATTTCGCCCGCATCGCCGAAGCTGTCGTGAGCGGCACCTTCGACGCTGAGATCGATCGCCATGTCTCCTGGGACGGAGTTGCGCTCGACCGCCCTGCCTGGCTAGAACTGGGGCGCCGGCTGGACGAGGTGCTCGAGTGGCTGCCAGAGCTTGCCGTCGAGGCCGATCGCCGGCTGCAGGACCCCAACGGCGAGCGGATCCCAGCCGTGGTCGGTCTTTCAGCGTTTCGCTCCCCCCAATCCCCCACGACCATGCTGCTGGCCTCCCGACGCCACCAACCTCCGCCGGAGCACAACTCCGAAATCGCTTTTGGCCCACGGGTGGCAAAGGCGCTCTCCAACAAGTGGCGATCGCGGATTCTTTTCGAGCTGTCGAGCCGGCCCCTGAGTCCCTCGCAGTTCGTCGAAGAGATCGGGGGCTCGATGACCCACATCTCACGCTGCTTCCGCGAACTCGCCGAATGGGGCCTGGTGGAGATCATCGAGGAACGTAAAGGCGGGCGCCGTGGTGGCGGCGTCGAACGGATCTACCGGGGACTGAGGCACCCCTTCCTCGACACTGCATCCTGGAAATCGCTCCCCCTCCTCGTCCGCCAGGAAATGTCGCAGTCATTCCTCGCCGCCTATATGGAGCGCGTCACTGAAGCGATCGACGCCGACACCTTCGACGCAGAGGACGACCGTCACTTCTCCTGGAAGCCGGTCCTACTCGACCGCCCCGCATGGAGTGAACTGGCCCAGGCGCTAGACGAGTTGCTCGGGTGGCTACCGGAGCTGGAGCGCGAATCACTCGCGCGCACCAACGACCCCGAGGAGCTCATACCGGCGGTCGTGGGACTGGCGTCGTTCCGGATGCCGAAGACTTCTTCTGTTTAGCGTTGTCCTGAGCGCTGAACTCAAATCTTTGACGAACCCGCGTGTAGACATTCGTCCAAGGCCTCGATTCTCCGGTTAGGGTGCCGCCGCTTAGCCGGGCTCCAACGATGAGCGGGCCCGGTCCACTCAACTCGGATCATGGGAGGAACGTTGAAGAGCAGGGGATTGAGCCGGCAGCTGCCGGCGCTGGCGCTCGCCGGCCTGGCGCTGGTGGCGGCGCTGAGCGGGACGGTCTACGCGGCGGGAAAGATCAGCGGCAAGACGATCAAGGTGAAGTCGCTGCCGGGGAACCGGCTGGCGGTGGGGTCGGTGCCGGGCAACCGGTTGAAGCCGGGCGCGATCCGCGGCAGCCAGCTGGCGCCGGGGTCGATCACCGGAATCCAGATCGACGCCTCCACCCTCGGCCAGGTCCCCTCGGCCGTTCACGCGGAGACGGCGCAGTCGGCGCGCGACGCGGAGACCGCGCTCAACTCGGCAACCGCGCAGAACGCGAAAACCGTCAACGGCTACGAGGTCGGCTGCAAAGCGGGCACCCAGCCCTTCGCCGGAGCCTGCTGGCAATCGGAGGCGAGCGGCACGGCCCTCAACGCCCCCGCCGCGGCGGGGGCCTGCGCGAGCCAGGGCGGAGAGCTGCCCGACGCACTCTCGCTGGTTGCCTTTTCGCAGCAGCCCGGGGTGACTTTGGCGGAAGGGGACGAGTGGAGCGGGGACCTGACGAATGTGTCGGGAGTCGGTCTATACGCAGCAATCACCGTTTCGGCTTCGAGTGAAGTCAGCTCGGCCCTCTCCACGACCAGTAAAAAATTTCGCTGCGTTATGCCACTGATCGGCTAATCGCCTCTATCCTCGGCTGCGGATGCACTTCCGCGCACCCAGCACCACCAGGACCAACACGTCTCTCGTGTTGGTCCTGACCGTGGTCGCACTCGTCCTCGTCGGCATCGCCGAGCTGGCGGCGGCCTAGCCTCGACCCTGGGCTCAGCGTGCCTCCGCCTCGAGCAGGCGGCGGTAGTAGCGGTAGTCCCGCCGCTCCGGCCGCAGGTTGCAGGCCAGGGCCAGGTGGTGGCGGGCGCGGCGCTTCTGGCCCGTCTTGCTGAGGGCGCGGCCGAGGCAAAAGTGAGCGTAGTCGTCGACCGGGTGGGTTTCCACCACCGCCTCGAACTCGGCGGCCGCGGGGGCAAAGCGGCCAGCGCGAAAGTAAGCGCGGCCGAGCGCCTCGCGGACGGAGCTCTTCTCCGGGACCCGGCGGGCGGCCTCGGCCAGGGGCTCGGTCGCGTGCTCGAAGTCGCCCTCCTCGAGCAGCTCGATGCCGCGGCGGTAAAGCGTGTAGGTGGGCTCCAGGGCTCCTTCGGCGGCCATCGAACAAGTGTAGGAGGCGAGGAAAGTCGGAAAACTCGCTAAGAGCGCGGATCGTGCGTGCTAGCAGGGCAAAACCGGCGCCCTGCTACCGTAAGTAGACGGGTTCGGCAGCTTCGTCCTCGCCGTCCCCTCCCTTTCATGAGCATGACTACTACGACTACGGCAAAGAAGTGGACCTGCGATCAGTGCGGGGTAACGGTCAGCCGCGCCGGCGGTGAGAAGGTCGCGCTGCCCGCCAGTTGGGCGGACTCCAAGGACGGCACCTTCTGCCTGCTCTGCCGCCGCGAGCGCGCCGCCCAGGCCGCCCTCGACGCGGTGCCCGAGGGAACCCTCGAGGATCGCGCCAAACTCCGCCGCGCCGCCCTGGTCGAGTTCGAGGTGCGCCGCCGCCCCAACCACGGCAACGGCGAGATCGCCAAAGCCTGCCGCTCCTCCGTCGCCGCGGTCGTAGCCGCCCGCAAACGGCTGAAGATCCCAGCGCCGAGCTAGCCGCCGGCTACACCCGCGTCCACTCCGCCAGCTCGCGCAGCAGCACCTCGGTCCCGCCCTCGGCGTGCACCCGCCGCTGCTGGTCGGCGCCGTTGCCTTCGGCGACGATGCGGTCGATCTCCTCGAGGGCGCCGGCGCCGCCCAGCTGCTCGGCGTAGGGGCGCGCCTCCGCGAGGGTGGCGCGGGCGACCTCCGGAGCCGGGGCGGCGGTGCTGTCGTCGATCATCAGCCGCGCCTCGAGGCCGTAGCGACAGGCCTGGTAGTAGGACTCCTCGATCGCCTCGCGGGTGAGGCCGGGGGCGCCAGGGCGGTCGATCTCCTTCGCCGCCAGCGCCTGAATCAGGGCGGCGATGGCGGCGTTGCCCTCTGGCCGCGGCAGGACGTCCATCCCCCGCACCTCGACCGTGCCCAGCTTCGGGTGCGGCCGCACGTCCCACCAGATGTAGGTGTAGTCGTCGACCCCGGCGGCGGCGATCAGCTGGTCGGCGACGCGGAGGAAGTCCTCGTAGTCGCGGAAGGCGCGCGGCAGCTCGAAGCGCGGGTAGCGGCGGACGACGCTGGCGCGGCCGCTCGCCAGGCCGGTGTCCTCCCCGTCGCGGATCGGCGAGTTGGCGGTCAGGGCCGCCAGCAGCGGCAGGTGGTGGCGCATCGCGTTGGCAACGGCGATCGCGGTTTCGGGATCGGGGACGCCGACGTGGACGTGGAGCCCGCAGGGCGGCGTGTCGAGGACGCTGACCAGGTCGCGCTTGACTGGCGCGTAGCGGTCCTTCTCGACCAAGGCCGCCTCACCGGCGTCGCCGGGGTAGAGGCCCGAACCCATCAACCGCGCCCCGGCGGCGGCGACCGCCCGCCGGACCGCCGCCAGCTCCTCGGCCGCCTGATCGGCGTCGAGGCAGACCCCGGTCTTGAGCTCGATCTGGGTGGCGAAGATCTCGGTCGAGACGGCCTTGCGATGGGCGGGCTCGATCCGCTCCAGCAGCTCTTCGGCTGCGGCAACGAGACCGCAGTTCTCGTCGACCAGCAGCAGCTCTTCCTCGACCCCGATCGTCAGCGGCGGCGAGGAGCCGAATTTGTGCTCCCCCCGCGCCGCGGCGCTCTCGGTCCCGGCACCGATCCCCGTTTTGGATGAGGTTCCCATTGCTTTAGTGAGGGCGATGTACCCCTCGCTGGAGCTTCTTTAACCCGTGCCCATCCTGGCGGGATGCGAACCTGCGATTGACCCCTCGTAAGGAGGTCAATCGCAAACTCACATCGTCCGCAGCGCCGCTTCGGCGGCGTTGAATCCGCAGATGCCGTGGGCGCCGGGGCCGGGCGGGGTCGCGGCGGAGCAGATGAAGACGCCGGGGATGCCGGTCGAGTAGGGCGCCGCGGTGACCCGCGGGCGGACCAGGGTCTGCAGCGGGGTGTTGGCGCCGGTGAGGATGTCGCCGCCGATGAAGTTGGGGTTGCCCGCCTCGAACTGGGCCGGGGTGCGGGTGGCGCGGGCGAGGACGCGCTCGCGGATGCCGGGGGCGAAGCGCTCGAGCTGGTCGAGGATCGCCTCGCTCGCATCGCCGGGGTAGCCGCTGGGGACGTGGGCGTAGGCCCAGACCGGGTGCACGTCGCCTTCGGAGCGGCCGGGGTCGGCGAGGTACTGCTGGCCGACGAGGACGAAGGGCCGCTCGGGCATCCGGCCGCGGTCCACCTCTCGCTCGGCCGCGGCCAACTCCGCGAAGGAGCCGATCACGTGGACGGTGCCGGCGCGGCGGGCCGGCTCGTAGCTCCACGGCACCCCGCCCTCGACCGCGAGGTCGAGCTTGAAGGCGCCGGGGCCGTGCTTGTAGCGGCGGTAGGCGCGGGCGACGCGACCCGGCAGCCGCTCCCCGGCTAGCTCCAGCACCGCGCGCGGGGCGAGGTCGAGGACGACGGCGTCGGCGGCGGGCAGCTCGCCGAGCGAGCGGACCCGGCGGCCGGTCTCGATCGTGCCGCCCTGCTCGCGGATGACCGAGGCCCAGGCGTCGGTGATCGCCCTGGAGCCGCCTTTCGCCACCGGCCAGCCGTAGGCGTGACCGGAGCTGACGAGCGCCATCCCGATCGCCGAGCTGAACGGCAGGTTGAGCGGCGCGTAGGCGTGGGCGGCGACGCCGCCGAACAGTGCCGCCGCCTCCGGTGAGCCCAAGGACTTCGCCAGCAGCGTCGCCGGCGTCGCCGCCGGCAACCCGAACCGCGCCAGTCGCAGCGGATGGCGCGGGAGGTGCAGCAGCGGTCGGTAGAAGTCCTCGGTGAGCCCGTCGTAGCCGCGTGCCGGCGGCCCGAACACCCGCTCCCACCTCGCGCCGGCCTCCCCCAGTCCCGCCGCCGTCGCCTCCAGCGAGCGCACCATCGTCGCCCCGCCGCCATCCAGTGGATGGGCGAGGTCGACCTCCGGCCAGCACCACTCGAGCCCGTGGCGCTCCAGCCCGAGCGAGGCCACCGCCGGCGAGGAGACGACCATCGGGTGGGTGGCGCTGCACTCGTCGTGAAGCAAGCCGGGCAGGGTCAGCTCGGAGCTGCGGGTGCCGCCGCCAATCGTCTCCGCCGCCTCGATCACCGTTACCTCGACGCCACGACTGGCGAGGGTCGCCGCGCAGGCGAGCCCGTTGGGGCCGGAGCCAACGACGACGGCGCTGCTCATGAGGTCTGGTGCACCGGGAACGGCTCGTCACCGACCAGCCACGGCTGGCGACTGGCCATGTCGCGAACGTCGACCCAGCCCTCCTCGACCAAGCCGTCGGCGGCGTCCCAGATCCGGTACCGCTGGCGCTGCATGTGAGCCGGCTGCGACTCCAGCGTCACCACCCGCAATTCCCCCGGGTCGAAACCACACCGCTCCTGCACCGCCGCCAGCAGCCGGTGGTCGTGGAAGTGGCCGTCGCCGAAGTTGTAGCCGAGGACGACGCCGGCGACCAGCTCCCCCTCACGGACGTCGTACTCGTCGACGTCGGCGACGGCCCGCGCCGTGAGCGCGTTCAGCGCCCGCCCGTGCGAGTGCATCGAACGGAAGGCGAGCCCTTTGTAGACGAGCACGTCGATCATCTCCTGCTCGTAGAAGCTCTCCAGCTGCCTGGTGACGATCGGCGCCGACTTGACGATCTCGGCGTCCAGCTTGTCCTCGGCGTTGCCCTCGCGCCGAAACAGCCACTGGCTCGTCGCCCAATTGCCGGCGTAGTAACGCATCGAGGGCAGGAAGGAGACGAGGTCGGGGCGGAAGTTCCCCAGCACCGGCAGGCCGACGCAGGTCAGGACCAGGATGGCGACCAGCAGCGGATCGTCGAGCGTCGACCAGGGCACGTCGGCGTAGTGACCGAAGAGGAAGAAGAGGCCGAAGACCATGAACACGTTCCACTCCAGCGGCACCGCCAGCGGGAACGTCGAGAAGATGTGGACGTGGAAGATCACCATCCCGGCCAGGGCAAGGGTCCCGATCAGGCCGCCCTGGGTGAGGATCAGGATCAGCGGCAGGGTGAACTCGATCACGGTGCCGAGGTGGGCGGACAGCTCGCCCACCCGTGAGGGCCGCAGGTCCTCGGGGTGGTCGCGGTAGAGCCGCCGCTTCGCCCGGCGGGATTTGTTCCACGGCGTGTTGCTGATCATCACCGTGACCACGAAGGGGAAGTGGCGGTTCAGCTTCGAGGCCGCCGCCCCCCACCAGATGCAGAAGAAGACGAGCTGGGCGGCGATCACCAGGTTCGTCAGCGGGAAAAGGAAGATCAACGAAAGGTTGCCGTAGATCTCCGCCCGCGCCGCCAGGAAGGGGACCTTGTCGCGCAGACCGAGGGCGCCAAGCAGCGCCAGCATCACCCCGACCGCGAGCGGGTCGAGCTGCAAGACCGTGCCGTCGGCCCAGGGCGCAGTCGCGTCGGTCCCCGGCGAGACCAGGAGGAAGAGCGCCGCCGCCAGCAGCCCGGCGTAGAGCGCCACGTCGAGCCAGGTCCGGGTCGTCCCCCGCGTCCCCGGCACCCGCTCGGGCCAGGGCGGCAGCCGGGTCGTCCCCGGCCGCAGCCAGTAGAGGAGGCCGCCGATCATCGGCTTGAAGCGCAGGGTCAGCGGCAGCGAACCGGCGCCGAGCCCCAGCACCTCCCAGAGCAGGGTCCAGATGACTGCCTTCTGGAAGACGATCGGGTCGGTCCAGGCGGGCCAGCCGCTGGTGGCGAAGATCAGCAGCGCCCCGCCGCCAGCGTAGACGAGGATCTTGAGGACGTAGAGGAAGTAGACGGCGACCGGGGTCCCGAACCCGTTCAGCGCCCAGTCCTGCGCCAGCGGCTTGATCCGCTCCAGGTGCGGCAGCCGGCGCCACTCCTCTACCTCGAACGGGGGCGGCGCTGGATCGAGCAATCCCATCTCGCGGCCAGCCTACTTCGCCCCCGCCCGCAAACGGTTGAGCAGCGATAAACATTCTTTGAGTTTTGAGGTAGGTTCCCCCCATGGGAACCCGTCGGAGGCGCCTACGGCTCTTGAGCCTGCTCGCCCTAATGGGCCTGTGCGCCCTGCTGCTCGGCTGCGGGGACTCCGATTCTAGCGGTGACACCGCGGCGGGCAGCACCGAAAATGCCCAGGAAGAGCGCGAAGCCAAGGAAGAGCGCGAGGTCAAGGCCGAGCTCGCCGATTTGAAAGCCAAAGGCCTCGTCATCGATTGCGGCGGCCACGTCTTCGCCAACAAGCAGTCCATTTGCACCTTCGCGAAGAACATGCGGCACGCCTACTACGTGGAAGTCATCGCCGGATCCGGCAAGGCGATCGGCTTCGACCCCGGCGCCGAACAGGACTTCCGGGTGTTCTGCAGCGGAACCGTGCCCCACAAATGCACCGGCTTCAAGGACGACGGCCAAGGCATCGAAAGCCTCGACGGCGCCCTGATCTTCTTCGCCCCCTGAGAAAGGGCTCAGGTCGGCGAGAGCACCCCGGTGCTCAGCAGGGCCAGGAGCAGGGTGCCGAGGGCGACGCGGTAGATGATGAAGACCGAGTAGGTGTGGCGGGCGATGTAGCGCAGCAGCCAGGAGACGGCGGCCAGGGCGACGACGAAGCTGACCGCGGTGGCGAGCAGGGTCGGGCCCCAGCCGACGCCGCTGGAGATCTGGTCGAACTCGGTGATCGTCTGCAGGATGCCGGCGCCGGTCAAGGCCGGGATCGAGAGGAAGAAGGCGAGGCGGGTGACCGCGACGCGGTCGATCCCGCGCAGCAGGCCGGCCGACATCGTCGCTCCCGAGCGCGAGACGCCGGGGACCAGCGCCAGGCACTGGACGAGGCCGATGATCAGGGTGTCGCGCCAGGTGACGTCGTCCTCATGGCGCTCCTGGGTGGCGCGGCTGTCGGCGAACCACATCACCCCGCTCCAGAGGATCAGCGCCCCGGCGACGAACCAGAGGCTGCGCAACGTGGTCTCGATCTGATCCTTGAAGGCGAGGCCGACGACGGCGATCGGCAGCGAGCCGAGGATCACCGCCCAGCCGAAGCGGTAGTCCCGATCGCCGCGCTCGGCCGAGTTCCCCAGCCCGCGCAGCCAGGCGCCGACGATGCGGACGATGTCGGTGCGCAGGAAGTAGATCGTCGCGGCGACCGCGCCGACCTGGATGATCGCCGTGAAGGCGGTGACGTCGGGGTCGTTGGTCGAGTACCCGAGGGCGCTCTCGAGGATCGTCAGGTGACCGGTGCTGGAGACCGGCAGGAACTCGGTGAACCCCTCGACGGCGCCGAGGAGTATGGCTTCCCACCAGTTCATCTAGTGCGTCCGCCGGTCAAGCAACGGCACCATATATGTGCGCCTCGATTTCTCACGGCATCAATCCCAAACCAGGGCTCATTGGCCTTACCCTGGCGTCGGCGGCTGGACGATGTCGACCTGCTCCTCCCCTCGGCTCATGGCTTCCTTTCCATCCTCCGCTGATGGCGCCGTGCCCGCATTGGGGTATCACCGGCCGCCCATGACTCCCAGTGGTCTACCCAAGGACCTGCTGTTCTGAATGCGTTCCGGGCGGAATCCAAAGATGCGCCTGAACAATGACCCAGTCTCCCACCGGCGGACGACTGAACTCCCACCAGGTGTCCCTGGGTGCCCACTGCAGGGCCGAAATCGACCAGGGCCTTACTGCCGCGGCGTGCGTGCTGGTAGATGCGGGCAACCCGGCCGGCCATCTGAAGGACCTCCGATTCCGGGGACGGAAGCCTCGCTGGAATTAGTGCCTCGATTTCCTGCCAAGCGCGCCACGCGTACTCGTCGCGCCGCCAGCGCCCACCGAGAAACAGAGCTTCGATTTTCCTCAGCATCCCCTGCACCTCCCGAAGGGGAATTGTGCCTAAACACGCAAGGAATTCCAATAGCTGCCTATGGGCCTATTAGGTCTGAAGCGATGGAATCCAGGCCTACAGCTTGGTCCGCACATGAAGGCTTTACAGCTAGTACCGCTCTCGGGACACGAAAGTTTGGTGGAGTCGGTGGAGTCGGGGACATATTTTCGGGACACGCTTTTTCGAGATCGACCCATGAGCATCGGACGCGCCAGGTAGCCTTGCCTTGATGCCACAATTGGATCAAGTCCAAGACAAGCTGCATCGGCTCGAAGAGCAGATGCAAGCGATGAATTCGAGGATCGACGAGATGGCCGAAACCTTCGAGGCGCGCCGCGCCGACGACGAAGCCGCCGCCATCGCCGCCGAGCGCATCCGCAGCGGTGCGGCCGAGCGCAAGGAAGACGGCGCTGAGGCGCTCGCCAAGCTCGGCATCGAGATCCCCGCCCAGGAATGACCGACAAAGCGCCCGGCACGGTGGGCGTCACGTTTGCCAAGGGCGTCCTCGATGACGTTGCCGAACTGACCACGGTCGCCGACGACAGCGGCCGAGCCGACAAAGACGAAGCCGAGGCCCTGAAGCGTCGCATCGCCGAACTGCTGGTCGAGTGCAAAGGCAACCCCTTCATCGGCGCGCTGATGGGTCGGGGCCTTCATCCCGAGTTGGCAAATTGCCGCCGGGTCCGGTTCGATATCCCAAGCTACAAAGAGAAGCCGCGCTTTCGCCTGATCTACCGCAACGAACCCACGGACGGCGCACCCGCTGAGTGCCACTGGCTGACCGTCGCACCGCGTGCGGGCCTTCAAGCGCACCGTCGCGCCCGACAGCGTTCCTAAGTCAAATCACAAAAGATCATTTTTGTGTCCGGCGAGTTCGTAACTCTTATGGCTAGGCGGCACGATCTCAATCAACCGAGCGAGGAGGGATATTGACGAAGCTGAACTACGAAAAGTTGCGCCATCTGCCGCGCGCCACGACGGGCACGTCGGGCTCCGAAAGTGCTGGGGAGGTCAAACCCACAGCGACCGCTCGATCGCATCGAGCCCCACATGCCGTTCTCCAAATGGTGCGTGCGATGTCGCGACGAGTTTCTCTACTACGGTGCCGAGGAACGGCCGCCACTCGTCCGTTGCTGCGGTGATTGTCGACGCGATATGGAAGGTGAGGCTCTACTGAATGGGCTCAGGCGCGACCTACCTGACGACGTGTTGCTTGAGGCAATAAGAGGCATCGCAGCCTCCGAGAGGCAAATTGCCGAGCATGGCTATTCGGCACATTACGCGCGCAGCGCAGGACACCGCAAGAAAGCGGAAAAACATCGCCGCCGCATGGTGCGCGCCTCAGTTGCAAAGGAAGGAATCATCCTTTCCCCCAGCGCCTAATCGGCGTAGTACCGCCATGGGATTCGAACCCCGGTTTCCGGACTTTGCCATTGCCACCCTCCGGCACAACCGCGCCGTAGAACCCAGTCACGCTCCCTTTGAATAGCGCCGCGCTCGCTCATCGAAAGCCTGGGCCCCTCCCTCAAGGATCCTGCGCGCAATGTCGGCGACGGCCGGCTCGTCGAGGCCACCGCAGGCAAGGACCTTACCTTTGTTGGTGGTGGCATCGAGAGCAAGGATCAGCTCGGCATCACCAAGAACGGGAATGTTGGCGTTGTGCGTCGCAACGATCACCTGGCGGTGAGCAGCAACCTCGGCGACCTTGGTCACGACCTCGTCGTAAATGAAGCGATTGTCAAGGTCGTCCTCCGGCTGATCGATGATCAGCGGCTCGTCGCTTGAGATTAAGGCGAGCTCGAGCATGGCCGTCGCCGCCTGTCCGGGGCTCGCATCCTCGACATCGGTCCAGCGCGCAGCGCCACTCTCGGCGAGATTGACTTCAATCCTGATCTGATCGGGACTCTCGATCTCCTCAAGAAGTCGCAGGGTCGGACCCTCGGTATTTTCGAGCTTTTCAACAAGTCCGGAGGTCAAACCGAGCTTGTCAAACGCATCGCCCTCTTTGGAGAAGGCGGCCTCGGCCAGGTCACGGCCAGTAAGCTGGTCGAGCCGACTCACCTGGGTTGGGCTGAGCTTTCGCTCGTTGACCTCTTCACCAAGGAACTCGACCAACAGTGACCGGTCCGAGAGCGGCTCCAGGTCGATGCGCACCCGCTCACCGGTCAGCTCGTTGAGTCCGGTGACGGCGTCCTGCAACAGGCGGGAGCGGGCGCGGCGGGCTGCTTCGAGCCCCTCGATCGCCGCCTCGCGCTTGGGCAGGAGCTCGGCACGGGCCTTCTGCTTGTCGGCGGAGTCTCGGAGCTGGCGGGCAAGTTCCACTTTGCGCGCCTGTAACTGGCCGAGCTCCGCGGGGTCGTCGAGACCGGCATCGGCCAGCAGGCGGGCAATCTCCTCGCGGCGCGCCTCCCGGGTCGTCTCCCATGCCGCTTCATGCTCGTCGAGCTTTCCTTCGAGCTCCTTTGCCGCGCCGATCGCCGCTTTGGCCGCCTGAGCGATCTCCCGCTGCCCCTCGCGGCGGGTCGACTTGATCCCCGAGGGCAACTTTGGGTGGTCCGGGAGCGCCGGCGGGACAAGCTCGGCAAGCGCCTCGGCCTGCTCGATCACCTCCTGGGGCCAGGCGAAGAACTCCCCGAGAGCGTCATCGGCCTGCTGTAAGGCCTCGGATTCGGTGGCAAGGTCACTGGAGCCAGCCTTAACGATCTTGTCGAGTTTCTCGTTTATGTCCTCGAGCTCCTCCTTCGCCTCCCGGAAGTCGGCTAATTCGTGGTCTAGATCGTCGAGCTCTTCGGCGATCTTCCGCGCCTTGTCAAGCGCCTTTTCGACCTTGGTTGACGCCTCCGCGTGCTCCTTCTCGTGGCGGCTGAGCACGAAGATCCCAAGGGCATTGGATTGGCTCGGAAGGGCAGCGAGCTCGCGCTGCCCAAAGACCACCACTCCCATGCGCCGTCGGGGATCGATATCGAGTTCCTTTCCATCGCTGTAGAGGCCACCGCTAGGGCTGCCTCCGACCCGCCTCACCTCATAGGCCTCGCCGCCGGTGTCAACGAAGGCGACCGTGGCTTCGGCGTTCGAAGGAAAGTTCGCGGAGAGACTGTCGCGACCGTCCTTGCTGACCGCTTTCGGGGCAATGGAGGGCGGCGCTTCGAGGGCAAAGCGGAGGATCTCGATCAAGGTCGACTTGCCGGTGCCTTTGCCCCCAATCACCGCGTTGAGGCCGGGGCCGAACTCAACCTCGAGGCCGTTGTGGAAGCCACCCTCGATGGAGATCGACTCAATTCGGGCACAGGCTGGCTCGGGGGTGTCGAGGAAATTCACGTGTTTGACGTGGTTCCACCGCTTCCCCATCTCGCCCCTCAAACGCACACGCGTCTCGGGCATGAGGAAGGCTTGCCGCAAGCTCTCGAGAGTTGGCTCCTCGCTAGTTTTCAGAAAGCAAGCGCGTTTGCCGACCTCGGCGAGCTCGCGAACGTCGCCCGAGGAAAACCACGGCGGGATCAGCGGTCCGAACTCGGCCGCTGGGTTTTTGAGGACATCGAGGCCCTTCTCGTTCATTACGTCAAAGCCGGAAACGATGCCCGAGCGGGCGACCTCCGAGCTGGTGTTGCAAACGTTCTTCCCGAAGAGGCCGATCCGCTTCGCCGTCGAATGAGGGGCGAAGACCAGCGCCTTGCCTTCGACGGCGCGCTGGGCAACCTCCAGCACCGATCCCTGGGCGAGGGGCCTCGGGGTCCGGTCGGGCTCAAGCGGCTCTACGCCGGGCTCGAAGGATCGGGTCAGAAACTGCTGCGCGAGCTTGTAGCCACTCTCGTCGCGCTCCCAGATCGCCATCAGATGGCACTTGTTGGCGTTGACCTCGATACCCGGAAAAACGAAGACGCCGAGTTCGTTGCCCACCTCATTCAGCACGGGCCACCAAGCGACGCTGTTGTGGTCGGTGACCGCAACAATCTGAATCCCGGCGTCTAAATGTGCCTGCAAGAGCGTGCGAGCGAACGTCTCGTTCGGCTCCGGGCCTCCGACGTCGCCGAAGCGATGATTCTTGTCGGCGGGGGTATGAACCTGAAGGTCCGCCAAAAGCCAACGAGAAAATCCCATTAGACGAGCAATCTATATGAGGTCACCACCTCGACGAGTTGCCCATTGATCGCTTGCTTCCGCCGCCGCTAAGCTGGCCGCTGTTCCCGGGCTCAGGCCAGGCCCTTGTCGCTTCCACTGCCACCTCGGGACAAAAAAGCCGCCTCTTGGGCGGCCATTTGGCTCTAGCTCTGGAGTACCGCTACGGGGATTCGAACCCCGGTTTCTGGCATGAGAAGCCAGCGTCCTAGTCCCCTAGACGATAGCGGCGAGGAGGAGAGGCATTTTAGCGATCTGGCGGACGAGCAAGCGAGACGTCGGTCACAGGTGCTCCGCCGGGGCGGGCGGGGGCGGGCGGCGCGCAACCGGTAAATTGCCTGCTCCCGCGGCTGTGGCGGAACTGGTAGACGCGCACGGTTCAGGTCCGTGTGGGCGAGAGCCCGTGGAGGTTCGACTCCTCTCAGCCGCATCGCCCCGTGCCCTCGCGGCACGGGCCCGGTTCAGGCGACGGCGGGCTCGGGTTGCGGCGCCCGCGCGGCGTTGGCCGCGATCTCCTCGACGAAGGTCGGCCACAGCGCCCGCGGCAGGTCGTGGCCCATCCCGTCGATCATCCGCAGGCGGGCGCCGGGGATCGCCTTCGCGGTGGCGCGACCGCCCGAGGGGTTGACAAGGACGTCGTTGCCGCCGTGGATGACCAGGGCGGGCAGGTCGAGCTGGCGCAGACCGGAGGTGCGGTCGCCGGAGGCGGTGATCGCGTGCAGCTGGCGGGCGATCCCGGCCTCGCTGTGGCCGCGGTCGAAGGAGCGGCCGGCGATCTCCCGCACCCGCTCCTCTTCGAACGGGTAGCCGGGCGAGCCGATCGTCCTGAAGGTCTTGATCACCCGCTCGATCGCCGCCTCGCGCTCGCGCGGCGGTTTGCCCAGCATGAGGCCGAAGGTGCGGTAGCTGGGGTGACCGACCCGGCGGCTGCCGGTGGTCGACATGATCGAGGTGATCGAGCGGACGCGCTCGGGCTGCTCAATCGCGGCGGCCTGGACGATCATCCCGCCCATCGAAGCTCCGACCAGATGGGCGGACTCGATCCCCAGGTGGTCCATCAGTCCAAAGGTGTCGGCGGCCATGTCGCGCAACAGGTATGGCGGCTGGCCGCTGCCGAACAGCATCGCCAGTTTCCCCGGCACGCCGGCGGCCTCGATCCGGGTCGAGCGGCCGATGTCACGGTTGTCGAAGCGGACGACGCGGTGGCCCTGGTCGGCCAGCATCGCGCAGAACTCCTCCTGCCAAGCGATCATCTGCGTCGCCAGGCCCATCACCAAGAGCAGCGGCTCCCCATCGGGGTCGCCCATCTCCTGGTAGCAGAGCTCGATCCCGTTGGCGGGCGCGAAGAGTTCCTCACCGAAGCAATGCATCTGGGGATCGTACCCATCCTGGCTGCTCAGCCAAACGTCATACTCGCGCGGATGCGGACCGCGATCGTCTCCGACCTGCACCTCGGCGTCGCCAGCGACGAGGACGTCGCCCGCGACCGCGATGTTCGGCGCACTTTGCTCGAGGAGGTCGCAGGCGCTGACCGGCTGGTCCTGCTTGGCGACGTGGTCGAGCTGCGGAACCTCCCCGTCGGGCCTCTCTCGCCCGCGCGCGGCCGTTCTTCGAGGAGCTGGGCGAAGCACTCGGTGAGGCCGAGGTCATCCTCGTCCCCGGCAATCACGACCATCGCCTCGCCGAGCCGCTGCTCGACCAGCTCTCGATCGCCGGCGACGCGCTCGAGCTCGAGCATCGTCTCTCCCCCGCCACCGGTCCGGCCGCGCTCATCGACCAGTGGCTCGGCGGCAACGCCCGACTCGAGATCGCCTACCCCGGCATCTGGCTGCGCGAGGACGTCTATGCGACTCACGGCCATTACATGGACGTCCACCTGACCCTGCCGCGGGCCGAGTGCGTGGCGGCGGCGGCGATGGTCCGCCTCTCCGGCCCGCTGCCGAATCGGGCCACCCCGGCCGACTACGAACGGGTGCTGCGCCCTCTCTACGGGTTCGCCTACGGGCTTGCCCAGGTACTGCCGATCAAGCGCCGCCGCAACGGCCCCTTCGAGCACGCCTGGGAGGTGCTGGCCGGGGAAGAGCAGCGGCGCACGCTCGGCACCCGTGCCGCCCGCACCGGCTTCCCGCTCGCGATTCGCGGTCTCAACGGCCTGCTGCGCGCCGAGTTCGAGCCCGACGTAAGGCCGCCGGCGATCTTCCGCAGCGGCGTCGCGGCCGCCACCGAGATGGCGGCGCGGCTCGGCGTCGACGACGTCCACCTGATCACCGGCCACACCCACCGAGGCGGCCCGCTACCCGACGAACCGGAGTGGCCCCTCCCCCGCGGCGGCCGCCTCCACAACACCGGCAGCTGGGTCTTCGCCTCAGCCTTCCACCAACCGGGAAACCCGCCCAACTCCTACTGGCCTGGAACGGTGACCTGGCTGGAAGACGCCGAGCCCCCGCGCCGCGTACGACTCCTAGACAGCTACTCCCACCGAGAGATGACCGACCTAATCACCGGTGTTGGCAGGGAAGCCGGGTGACCTCCTCCAGGCACTCAACATCGAGCCATAGCGAGATGTGCCTGGAGGGGGTCACCCGGCTTCCCCTCACCCAAGCCAGTCCGCGATAGTCCGTCCAATCTCCGGCCCCGCATCCTCCTGCAAGAAGTGGGAAGCGTTCGCGATCGGCCGCGGCGGCGGGAAGTTGAGCTCCGAAGAAACTCGCTCGCCGACTGAGAAAGGCAGGATCGGGTCGGAATCCGCCCACAGCACCAGCGCCGGCCGCTCGTCCTCGCGTAGCGCGTCCGCAACGGCTTTGCCCTCGGCGGCACCGACCGCATCGGGCTCGGTCGGCAGGATCAGCGGGAAGGCGCGGGCGCCCGCCTTGGAAGGCCCGTCTATATAAGGAGCGTCGTAGGCGGCGACCACCTCGTCGCCGGGGTCGTTCTTGCAGCCGCCCTTCACGAGGAACCCGACCGGCACGTCCTCGTTGGCGCGGACGAAGTCACGGAAGGCGAACCAGGCGTCGCTCATTTTCTGGCGGCCGGTGAAGGGGCCGGTCTCCATGATCACGATGCGGCTGATCCGGTCCGGGTGCTCGACCGCGAGCCGCAGCCCGATCGGCCCGCCCCAATCGTGGACCACCGCGGTGGCATTGCGCAGGTCGAGTTCCTCGAGCAGCTGCGCCATCAGGTCGACGTGGCGGTCGTAGGTGTACCAGCCGATGTCGGTGGGCTTGTCGGAGCGACCGAAGCCGGCGTAGTCGGGAGCGATGCAGCGGTAACCGGCGTCACGCACCGGCGGGATCACCTTGCGCCAGAGGAACGACCAGGTCGGCTCGCCGTGGAAGAAGACGACCGGGTCCCCCTCCCCCTCGTCGAGGTGCGCGAGCCGCAGCCCGTCGACCTCCCTGTATTGGGACTCGAACGGGTAGTCCGGGAGTCCTTCGAGTAGCTCGTCTGGGGTGCGAACAGCGTCAATGCTCATGCGGCGCAGTCTATGTCGGATAGGGATTGTTGACCTGAATCCCCGGAATTCAGATCAGGATTCTCTACTTTCCTGATCGACTTTGTGCTACGGTGCCCGCCTCATTGAGCAGTAAGTTGCTCAAGAAAGTAAGTCAGTCGACATAGGAAGGAAACTTTTAGATGCGGAACGCTCGCACTACCCGGCGGCGCGGCGTGAAGGTCGGCCTCCCAGCCGCGCTTCTCGCCCTGCTCCTCGCAGTCTTTGCCGCTGGATGCGGCGGTGGTGACAGCACCACCGGCTCCTCGGACTCATCCGGAGGCGGTGAGCTCTCCGTGGTCGGCTACTCCACCCCGGAAGCCGTCTACACCGAAGACCTCGAGCCTGCCTTCGAGGAAAGCTCGAAAGGCGAGGGCGTCAGCTTCAGCAACTCGTTCGGCGCGTCCGGCGATCAGAGCCGTGCCGTCGTCGCGGGTCAGCCCGCATCTGTCGTCCACTTCGCCCAGGGCGGCGATATGGAACGTCTGGTCGAAGAAGGCGAGCTCGTCGCCAAAGACTGGAACAAGCAGCCCTACAACGGGATCGCCCAGAACTCGGTGGTCGTGCTCACCGTCCGCGCCGGCAACCCCGAGGGGATCGAGTCCTTCGAGGACGTCCTCACCAAGGACGTCGACGTGGTCACCCCGAACCCGTTCAGCTCCGGCGCGGCGCGCTGGAACATCATGGCCGTCTACGGCTCTGAGATCAACGCCGGCAAATCGGAGGACGAGGCGCTGGCAGCGGTCAAGACCCTGCTTGAAAAGGCCGTCGCCCAGCCGGGCAGCGCCCGCGACGCGCTCTCGGCCTTCACCCAGGGCCAGGGCGACGTTCTCCTCGGCTACGAGAACGAGGCGATCAAAGCCGAAGAGGAGGGCGAAGACATCGAGTACGTGATCCCGCCCTCGACGATCCAGATCGAAACCCCGATCGCGGTGACCAAAGCCGCGCCGGAGCCGGCCGCTCAGGACTTCCTCGACTTCATCTGGTCAGATGAGGGTCAGGAAATCTGGGCCGAGAACGGGTACCGCCCGGTCAACCCGAAACTGGTCGACGAGAAACAGTTCCCCACCCCGGCCGATCTCTTCACGATCAGCCAGTTCGGCGGCTGGAGCAAAGTCAACGACGAGTTCTTCGATGACGAAACCGGTTCGGTTGCGGAGATCGAGAAAGAACTCGGGGTCTCGACGAGCGGCTGATGGAGGCGCACCCGGCAAACCTCCCCGCACCTAGCGAGCACCGGGCAGGCATCCGCCTGCCCGGTCTCGGCACCGGCATCGGCGGCGGCATGGTGATGCTCTACCTGAGCATCATCGTGCTGCTGCCGCTGGCGGCAGTCGCCAGCGAAGCATTCAGCGGCGGTCTCGGCACCTTCTGGGACCAGGTCACCTCGCCGCTGGCGGTGAAGGCGCTGAAACTGACGGTCGTCTGCTCGCTGATCGTCGTCGTCATCAACGGCGTCTTCGGCACGATCCTCGCCTGGCTTCTGGTTCGTGACCGGTTCCCTGGCAAGAGCATCGTCAACGCGGTCATCGACCTCCCCTTCGCACTGCCGACGATCGTCGCAAGCCTCACCCTGCTCACGCTCTACGGCGCCGACAGCCCGCTCGGGGTCGACATCGCATTCACTCGCGCCGCGGTCGTCGTAGCCCTCTGCTTCGTCACCCTGCCCTTCGTCGTCCGTGCCGTGCAGCCGCTGCTGCTGGAGATGGACCGCGAGATGGAGGCCGCGGCGGCCTCGCTGGGTGCCGGCAATTTCACGATCTTCCGCCGCATCATCTTCCCCAACCTCCTCCCCGGCCTCGCCGCGGGAGTCGCGCTGGCGTTCGCCCGCGCGCTGGGCGAGTTCGGCTCGGTCCTCCTCTTCGCCGGCGGCAATCCGGATACGACCGTCTCCTCGGTTTTCATCCGCAACCAGGTCGAGTCGGACAACCTGATCGGGGCCTCGGCCGTCTCGGTCGTCCTCCTCGTCGCCTCGCTGCTGCTGCTCGCCTGCGTCTCGCTGATCCAGCGCTGGGCGATCAGGCATGACCGCGGTTCGACGGACTTCATCGTCGCGGTCGAGAACAAGGACGTCTCGGGGGGTGGCATCTGATGAGCGCAAACGCACCCAGCCGCTGGGGACTGCGATTCCTCGGCCTCGGCTACCTGACCCTGCTGCTGCTGATCCCGCTGGTGATGATCTTCTACAAGACCTTCGAAGAAGGGATCGGCCCGCCAATCGACGCGATCACCACCCCCGACGGCCTGCACGCGCTGAAACTGAGCGTCTTGATGGTCGTAATCGCGGTGCCGCTGAACACGGTCTTCGGGATCGGCTGCGCGCTGCTGCTGGTCCGCCACAGGTCGAGGCTGAACCCGCTGATCGACGCGATCATCAACCTGCCGTTCGCGGTCTCGCCGGTCGTCATCGGCCTCTCGCTCTACCTCCTCTACGGGACCCAGGGCTGGTTTGCCTTCATCGGCGAAGCAGGCCTCGAAATCCTCTTCTCGGTACCGGGGATGGTGCTCGCCAGCATCTTCGTCTCGCTGCCGTTCGTCGTCCGCGAGACGGTCCCGGTGCTGCAGGAGATCGGCACCGACCAGGAGCAGGCCGGCTCGACGCTCGGGGCGAATGCCTGGCAGACGTTCCGGAAGATCACCCTGCCGTCGATCCGCTGGGGCGTCGCCTACGGGATCGTCCTCACCACGGCTCGCGTCCTGGGCGAGTTCGGGGCGGTGACGATCGTCTCCGGCGCGATCAGCGGCAAGACCCAGACCCTGCCGCTCTTCGTCGAGAAGCAGTACAACAACTTCAACTCAACCGGCGCCTACGGCGCCTCCCTGGTGCTGGCGCTTCTGGCGCTGATCACCCTCTTCGCAATGAGCCTACTCAAACGAAAGGAGGACGCCTGATGGGAATCTCAGTCGAGGGAGCCAACAAGCGCTTCGGTGACTTTCAGGCGCTTCGCGACGTATCCATCGAGGTCCCGGACGGGTCTCTTACGGCCCTGCTCGGGCCCAGCGGTTCCGGCAAGTCCACCCTGCTGCGGGCGATCGCCGGCCTCGAGGACCTGGACTCCGGCCAGGTGACGATCAACGGCGAGGACGCGACCCGCAAACCGGCGCAGAAGCGCGGGGTCGGATTCGTGTTCCAGCACTACGCCGCCTTCAAGCACATGACGGTGTACGACAACGTCGCCTTCGGGCTGAAGATCCGCAAGTGGAAGAAGCCCGAGACCTCCAAGCGGGTCCACGAGCTGCTGCAGCTGGTCCAGCTCGACGGCCTCGCCGGCCGCTTCCCCTCCCAGCTCTCCGGCGGGCAGCGGCAGCGGATGGCGCTGGCCCGGGCGCTGGCGGTGGAGCCGCAGGTGCTGCTCCTCGACGAGCCCTTCGGCGCGCTGGACGCCAAGGTGCGCAAGGACCTGCGGACCTGGCTGCGGCGCCTCCACGAGGAGATGCACGTGACGACGATCTTCGTCACCCACGACCAGGAAGAGGCGATGGACGTCGCCGGTCAGCTGGTGGTGATGAACGAAGGCAGGGTCGAGCAGTCCGGCACCGCCGACGAGCTCTACGAGCAACCCGCCAACGAGTTCGTGATGAGCTTCGTCGGCGAGGTCAACCGGCTCGGCGACCACTTCGTCCGGCCGCACGACATGGAAGTCGTGCTCGACGCCGACGACCGCACCCAGGAGGGCATGGTGCAGCGGATCGTCACCCTCGGTTTCGAGGTGCGGGTCGAGCTCGTGCTCTCCGACGGGACCGAGGTCTGGGCGCAGCTGACCCGGGCCGAACTCCAACGCCTGGAGCTGCGCGAGGGCCAGATCGCCTACCTGCGCCCGATCCAGGCCAAAAGCTTCAACGGTGCATCGCCGTCCGACTCCCAAGGGGCCTCGACTCCCCTCGGGTCCGACGACGGCGGCGACGCGGAGAAATCTGCAGCCGTTTGAAGGGGCGACGGGGTGGGGCGTCTTCTTGCCGGGTGACGCCCCGCCCCATCTCGCCACTCATTGTGACGCGCCGCGCGGCTTAAGACGAGCGGCGGCGACGGAATAGGCGCTTGAGCCAGCGTGGGGTCAAGATCCCGGCAAACTCGCGGAAGCTCATCGATCCCTTCCGAGCATCTCGATCTCGAATTTCGGCTCCAGCGGGTCTTGGGATGGATTTGTCTGCGACATGGATCAGATCCTAGAGGTCGGAGGCGATGGCGGCTACCCAGAGGATCACCTCGGTCGTCAGCAAGGCGCTGGCGACCTGGAAGAAGGCGGCAAGATGCTTGAGAGCGAGATAGTTCTCTAAGTAGCACCCATGCATGCGGAGAGACAGGTCTCGATACAGGTCCTCTACTTGAACGTCCTCTGAGTCGATTCGGCCGCCGCTCACGCCGCTCGGATAGGCGGCGAACTCCCAGGCTCTGGGCCAAAGAATCGCGAGAGAAGTTACGGCCACCGCAATGAAGCAGAGCAGTGCGAGCCAGGAGCAAGAGCTCGGCTCGCCTCCCAGTGCTTGCGGTCCCAGAAACGAAGTCGTGACCGCAGCGGCCGAGAGCAACAATCCCGCCCGAGTTCGGACGCTCTCAATAGCGTCATGCTGCTCAGACAAGGCTCGCACCGCCTCGTCGTAGGCAACTTTGTAGAGCGAGCCCTCGGCCATCGCTTGGATAAGGGCTTGAGACGCAAATCTCTCCCCTCCCGATCCCGCTCTTTCGGCTTTGGGAACAGGAGGGGTCTCAAATCGTCGGTTTGCGATAGAAGTCCGCAGTAATCATGGATGCTGAGAATGGGAAGAGACTTTGGATCCGGGTTCCTTCGCAGTAGTCGACTGTGAGACGACTGGCCTCTATCCGGGTGCGCACCACCGGATCATCGAGCTCGCCATTGTCAGCCTGAACACGAGCTGGGAGCCCACCGATACCTGGTGCACTCTTCTCAGTCCTGAAAGGGACCTTGGTCCCACTGGCATCCACGGGATTCGAGGTCGAGATGTACGCAACGCTCCCACCTTTGATGCCGTCCTGGGCGATGTGCTCGAGCGCCTGTCCGGCCGAGTGGTAGTGGCCCACAATGCTCACTTCGACGGCGGCTTTCTTGAGCATGAACTTTCGCGTCTCGGCATCGACGTTTCACCGCTACCGACGCTTTGCACTATGCAGCTGGCAGGAAAATTAGGACTCGGTGGCGGCCAGGCCCGTCTAGGCGATTGCTGTGCTGCCGTGGGAATCGATGCTTCCGCCGCCCATACCGCCCAGGGCGACGCATTGGCCTGTGCCGAACTCCTTGCCGAATGCATCCGGACGAGTGCGCCGAGATCGGTAGAAGAAGCCATCAACGGCCAGCCGCTCCCTCGCGAGAGATGGCCCCGGAGCGATAGCCGCGCGCCTTGCAGGCCCCGGGGGGAGATCGAGCCAGAGGTGCAAGAGCCAACCTTTCTCGCAGGGCTGGTTCAGACCATCGAAATGCGCGCCGGCGTGGATGCTCTTCAGGTCGCCCCCTACCTCGACGTTCTGGATCGGGCGATCGAGGATCGACGGCTCAGCGCGACCGAGCAGGATGAACTTGCGGCGACCGCCATCACGCTGGGATTGAATGCCGATCGAGTGCGCAAGGTTCACAGCGACTACGTCGGAACGCTTGTCGCACTCGCCCGGCGAGACGGCGTAGTGACCGATCGGGAGCGGGCAGATCTCGTTTTGGTCGCCGAGGCCCTCGGCATCGCCGGCGTCGACGAACTCCTGGACCGGCCAATCGACGCGAGTCACGATCCTCAGACGGAAACTCCGGGGCTCTCGGGTAAGTCGGTGTGCTTCACGGGAGCGCTGACGTGCCACCACGAAGGTGCCCTCGTCACCAGGGAGCTAGCCCAGGAGCTGGCTGAGACGGCCGGCATGGTCGTGGCGCCGAGGGTGACGAAGAAGCTCGACATGCTGGTCGTGGCCGATCCCGACTCCCTCTCGGGAAAGGCAAAGCAAGCCCGTAAGTACGGCATCCGCATTGTGGCCGAGCCAGCCTTCTGGTCCATGATCGGCATCGAGGTCTCCTAAGACACCTGTCCCTCGGGACCTGTTTGCCACCCGAATAGCTGAGACCGGGTAGCCGACTGCGCTTTTAGGAGGAGCGGGTCACCCTCCCGCAAAGGCTCCAGAGCCAACCCTTCGCAGCAAGCAGCCCGCCCAGCTGCGCGACGGGCTTTGCGGGAGGGTGACCCGCTCCTCCCCCAATATCTGTCCTTCCCTACCCAGTCTCTGCTATTCTTGACTTAGTTGATCCACAAATGAAGAAAGGAGACGGAATGTCTAAACGCGTTGCCACCACCACGTTCCGTTCGCGGGGGCGATTGACCGGTTTGGTGCGGGACGAGTTCCCGGCTGGGACCGGGCAGAACCGGACCACCCAGGCCGACAATCGCGAGTCGGCGCTGAACGGGGCCGACGAGGCGCTCTTCTACCGGGCGCGGCTGGTCCTCGGTGACTCCCTCCCCCGCCCCCAGCGCTGAGCATGAGCGACAGCGCTGAATCTCCCGGCTGCGAAACCTGAGCCCGGACCACTCTCTCGAGGGTCCGGGCTCTTTCGCGTCAGCTGCCCTTTTTGCCGCTGCCGCCTTTGGAGCCGCCGCCCGAGGTGGCGTCCTCGGTGGTCAGCGGTTCATCCGGCTGCGGATAAGCCTGGATCGCCAGGTTCCAGCCTTTGAGCGTGAAGTTGACGTCTTTCGCGCCCGCGTACTGGACCGCGACCGTGTGCCCGCCTTTGGTCAGGACGGCGTTCTGCGTGATCGTGTTGTTGATCGGCACCGGCGTCGGCGTCGCTGCCGTCGACGGCAGGAAGTTGACTTTCCCGGTCGCCTGGCCGTCGACCAGGATCTGCAGCGGGCAGGCCTTGTCCGGGGCCGGTTTCGCCGCGGTGCAGGTTCCCTGCCCCGTGAACGTGATCACCGCCGAGCTGATTTCGGCCTTGGTCGCGATCGAGGTGAAGGCCGTCGGGATGTAACCGGCCGTGGTCGCCGAGGCGTTGAACACGGCGCTGCCGGCGGCGAGACCGGCGACCGGCGACTTCGGCGCCGTCGCCTTCGCCACGAACAGGTTCGTGGCGGCCTTCTTCTTCAGGTAGAGCTTCGACGCCTTCTGGTTGCTCACGTAGACCTTGGCCGCCTTCTCGGGCGTAAGGAACGACTGAGCGACCGAGGGCACCACCGTGACCGAGACGGCGACCACGGCAGACAGCACCACGGCGGTCGCGGCTCGGGGGGTGGACAGTCTTCTCTTCAGCAATTGATCCTCCATTTCTGTGGCCCCCTACGGCTGTTTCGCTGCCCTCGGACGGCCTTTCTTTACTAAGTGACTCAGAAAGGTACAGAAGCTGCTACGGTTTCGCGACCAAGTTGGTAAACAAAGTCTGTTACCCGGCAGGAAAGGACTCAAATCCGCATGAGAATCAAGAGCCTCGCCATCGCGGCCATCGCCCTCGTGGCACTGGTTGCGCCGGCGTCGGCGAACGCCATAACCCTGATCGGGTCGGGCTCGGTGGCTGCCCAGCCGGTGCTCCAGGCGCTGTTCGCCACCTACACCAAGCAGGTCAAGCCCAGCGTCAAGTTCGTCTACACCGCCAACGGCGGCAACGCCGGAGTCAAAGACGTCCAGAACGGGACCAGCCAGTTCGCCGGCAACGCCCGTACCCCCCTCCCCAGCGACGCGGGGACGACCTACATCAAGATGTTCATGGACGGTCTCTGCCTCGACGTCAACAAAAAGAACGCCGCCAGCAACATCACGATCCAGCAGGCCCACGACATCTACCGGGGCCTGATCACCAACTGGAGCCAGATCCCCGGTTCCAACCTGACCACGACGATCGACCCGGTCGGCCGCGACACCAACGGAGGGACCTACAACTTCTTCCTCCAGGCCGTCCTCAACAACGAGCCGCCGGCCTCCAACGTCAACGCGTTGACCGCCGACGGCCTCGTCCAGAACGCAGTCAAACAGGACCCCAACGCGATCGGCTACGCCGGCCTCGCCTGGCAGAGAGGGGTCAAGCCGCTGAAGGTCAACGGCGTCCCCTGCACGCCGAGCAAGATCAGCGTCGAGCCGCTCAAGTACCCGCTCTCGCGCTACCTGTTCATCGTCCTTCCGGGTGACGGTAGTCAGAGTCCCCCGGCCCTGGTCAAATTCATCGACTGGATGCGGCGCAGCCCGCTGGCCGGTGAAGTGATCAGCAAAGCCGGCGGCGTCCCCGCGTTCAACAAGAAGCCTAAAAAAGGCTAGTTAGTTGAGCGAGGAGTACCAGCCGGAGTACGGGCCGAAATGGTCCGACCAGCGCGTCGAGCGGATGCTCGGCGCGCTGGTCTGCGGCGTCGTCGGCCTGCTCCTGGCGATGATCGTCACCGTCTTCGTCCGGGCCTGGCCCTCGTTCTCCCACAACGGCCTCGCCTGGTTCGGCCCCGGCGGCAACGTCGACGACCAACTCAACGCGATCTTCCTCTCCGGCCAGGCCGGGACCGAATACATCTATACCTTCCACGGCTGGCCCCTGATCTGGAGCACGATCCTGATCACCGGCGGCGCCGTCCTCATCGCCCTCTTCTCAGCCCTCTTCGTCGCCGTCTTCATCGTCGAGTTCGCGCCGGAGTGGATGAGCAACATCCTGCAGCCGGTGGTCCGCTTCCTGGCCAGCGTCCCCTCGGTGATCTACGGCCTGCTCGGCGTCCTCGTGTTGGTGCCATTCATCGGCAACCACCTGGTCACCGAGGGACAGAAGGCCTCGGTCGCCGGCGTCATCTCCTTATCTGGCTACAGCCTGATGGCGGCGATCGTCGTCTTGACGACGATGATCGCGCCGCTGATGGTCTCGATCTTCAGCGACGGCCTGCGCTCGGTCAAACCGGGCTGGCTCGAGGGCTCGCTGGCGCTCGGCGTCAACCGCTGGCGCACGACCTGGAAGATCGGCGTCCGCAGCGCCCGTCCGGCGATCGTCGCCGGCACCGTGCTGGCCACCGCGCGGGCGATCGGCGAGGCGGTGATGCTGGCGATGATCTCCGGCTCAGTCGGCTTCGCGCCGAACCCGGCCGACGGCCTGATCTTCATCTACGAGCCCTCGCGGCCGCTGGCGCCGACGATCGTCAAGAACATCGACCAGCTGAGCTCGCCGCCGGCCAACGCGACCCTGTTCGCGATCGCCGCCGTGCTGCTCTTCTCGGCCGCGCTCTTCTCCCTCACCGGCTACCTGGCCCGCCGCTCGATGGCGCAAATACGGGACGGCGTGATGAAACCCCTGCTGACGCCGAAATCATCTTCCTCCACCCAATCAGCGACCTCCTCGGCCGCGCCCCAGCCGTCGTCTCCCTCCCCTGATGGCACCAAGGGCGCGGTCGAGGGGAGCGCAACCTGGGCGCTCTCCGACCGCATCGGCCTGGCGATCTGCTGGGCGCTGGGCCTGCTCTTCTGCGCGATCGCGGTCGCGATCGTCGTCTACCTCTTCATCAAGGGCATCACCTACCTCGAGCTCTCGATGCTGACCACGCCGGCCTCGGCCGGCTTCAGCCAGGCCGAAAGCGGCGGCTTCTCCGACGCCCTGATCGGGACCCTGATCGTCGCCGTGATGGCGATCTCGATCGCGCTGCCGACCGGCGTCGCGACCGCGATCTGGCTGGTCGAGTACGGCCGGCCGGCGGCGCTGGCCCGGATCACCGAGTCGACGATCGAGGCGATCGCCGGCATCCCCTCGATCGTCCTCGCCCTGTTCGGCACGGTGATCTTCTCCAGCACCGCGCTCGGCTTCCTCAGCCGCAGCTCCGAAGGCGTCGTCTTCGGCCGCTCCTTCTTCGCCGCCTCGGCGATGCTCTCGCTGGTCGCGCTGCCGCTGATCGTCGCCAGCACCAGGGAGGGCCTGAACTCGATCCCGCGCCACGTGCGCGAGGCCTCCTACGCGGTCGGCAAGACCAAGGCGGCGACGGTGCGGCGGATCCTCCTGCCCAGCAGCCGGCCCCAGGTCGCCACCGGCGCGATGCTCGGGCTCGGCCGGATCATCGGCGACACGGCGATCATCATCGTCCTCCTCGGCGCCACCCAGAACTTCGCCCCGGTCGAAGAAGCGCCGTTCCCGCTCAACTTCCTGCGCGGGGCTGGCACGACCCTGACCAACTTCGTCTACGAGGCCTCCCCCACCGGGAACCTCAACCAGCCGGAGAAAGCCTATGCGGCGGCTTTCGTCCTGCTGCTGATGGTGCTGGTGCTGAACGGCGCCGTCGACATCGTCCACCGCCGCGCCCGAAAGGTAGGAACGTGGAGTCACTGAAGTCACCGCCGCCGATCCGGCGGCTGAAGCTGGAGGACCCTGTACCGGCAGCGGAGGCAGCCCCGCCCGAGGCAACTTCGAGCAATGGGCACGCACCGCAGCAGAGCGGCTTCACCACCGCCAAGCGCTCGGTCGGCGCGCCCCAGTTCTCGATCCGGCGGATGGAGATCGACGACGTCTCCGTCTCCTACTCCGACCGCGATGCCGTCAAAGGCGTTTCCCTACCGGTGCGCCAGGGCGAGGTGCTGGCGCTGATCGGCCCCTCGGGCTGCGGCAAGACGACCCTGCTGCGCTCGCTGAACCGGCTCACCGAGCTGACCAGCACGGCGAAGCTGCGCGGCCGCATCCTGCTCGACGACGTCGACATCAAGGCGATCGAGCCGACCCTGCTGCGACGGCGGGTGACGATGGTCTTCCAGCAGCCGAACCCGTTCCCGATGAGCGTCTTCGACAACATCGCCTACGTGCTGCGCGAGCAGGGCTCACGGCGCCAGCGCAAGAAGACGCTGGAGCCGGCCGTGCACAGCGCGCTGGACCGCGCCGGCCTCTTCGAGGAGGTCAAGGACAACCTCGACCACCCGGCGCTGAAGCTCTCCGGCGGCCAGCAGCAGCGACTCTGCATCGCCCGCGCCCTGGCCGCCGAGCCCGAGGTGCTGCTGCTCGACGAGCCCTGCTCGGCGCTGGACCCGAAATCGACCCAGGTGATCGAGGACCTGATCGTCAAGCTCCGCGACGACGTCGCCGTCGTCATCGTCACCCACAACCTGCAGCAGGCCTACCGGATCGCCGACCACGTCGCCTTCATGTACCTGGGCGACCTGGTCGAGTACGCCAGCGCCACGGCGCTGTTCGGATCCCCCCGCGAGAAGCGCACCCAGGAGTACGTGAGCGGTGCCTTCGGTTAAGCGCGACAGGCAACTGGTGCTCCTCGCCCTGGCCGGCGTCTTCGCCACCGGCACCCTCGGCGGTTGCTCGACGACGCAGGACAAGGCGGCCGCCCACCGGGCGGAATCCGAACGGATTCTCGAGGCCCGCGAGAAGCGCCAGGAGAAGAAGAAACACGAGCCCGAGCACGACAAGGAGAAGGGATGACCGAGTTCGAGCCGGTGCGCCGGCCCCAGGCCTTCGAGCCCTGCGAGGAGTGCGGAGCGCCGATGGACCCGCAGCAGCGCTACTGCGTCGAGTGCGCGGCGCGGCGCGGCAACGGCGCCAACCCCGCCTCGCGGTACTTCGCGACGATGAGCAAACGCTCGCGGCGACCGCTGACGCGGCCCGGCGCCGAAGCCGGGGATCAGCAGCCGCGCCGCCGCCGTCGGCTTCTTCTCCCTGCTGCCGCTGGCGGTCGCGCTCGGCGTCATGGTCGGCCGCGGCGGCTCGGGCGAGGACAACAGCGACGCGCTGCTGCAGGCGCTGAAAGAACGGCAGGCGACGGCCAGCGTCACGGCGGCACCGGCAACCGGCTCAGCGGCTAACACCGCGAAAGCAAAAGGCAAAGCCCAAGCCAAGAAAGACGCGAAAAAAGGCGAAGGCAAAGTCGTCGCCACCGAGAACGGCGACATCCACGAAGTGGCCAACTTCAAAGCTTCCAAGCAGAAGGAAGAAGAAGACACCCGGATCGTCGAAGAAAATCCGGAACAGGTCGGCGCGGACTACATCACCGCCCAGCAGAACCTGCCCGACGTGGTCGTCGTCGGCGGCGACGGCGGCAGCGCCCCTGCCCCCTCGGGGGTGGAACCGTGATCGGCGCGAAACTGCTCGAACGGGCGACGGAGTGGCGGCGTCCCAGCCAACCGGCGAAGCCGGCCGCTAAACCCGCGACGGAGAAACAGGAGAAAGCGCCCGAGAGCAAGGAGCTTCTGGCCCAGCGCGACCGGCTGCTGGAGAAGTTCACGGTGATGCAGGCCGACCTCGGCGGCGCCTTCTACGAGATGGCGATCCGCGACCACGTCCACCTCGACGTCCTCACCCGCAAGGCGGCGGAGCTGCAGCGGGTCGACGCTGACCTGCTCGCGGTCGAGCGGATGCTGGAGCTGGAGCGCGCCGACGCCGCCGGGCTCTGCCCCAGCTGCGGCTCGCCCTTCGGGGCGGCGGTCCGCTTCTGCCCCCAGTGCGGGCACTCGCTGACCCCGGCTGAGTCCGAGCCGGCGGCTCCCGCGCCGGCGAACGGAAAGCCGACCGAGGTGAAAGCGTGAAACTCCTCGCCGGCCTCGTACAGAAAGCGGCCGCGGCCGCCGAGACCCTGACCGGGAAACGCTTCGCGGTGCTCGTCGCCTCCTCCCTGGTAGCCACCTCGGGGATCGTCGCCGTCGGCGCCAGCAGCTCCAGCGGACCGAGCGGAATGGAAGCGGCGGCCCTGCAAGCCCTGCTGAACGAGGAAGGCGCCGCACTCGCCGCCGCTCCCATCACCACCCCCGAACCGTCGACCCCCTCTTCCTCGCCGGAAGCGGCGTCAAGCGCGGGAGCGGCCCCCTCCGGGCCGCTCCCCGCGCCGGCGCCAGCACCCGCCCCGGCGCCGGCTCCCGAAAAGGAAACGCCCGTCGTCCCCTCCTCCGAACCGGAAGAGGCCGAACCGGGCCCGATCCAGCACGTCTTCCTGGTCTCGCTGGCAAGCCCCGGCTACGAGGCGGCCTTCGGCTCGACCTCCCAGATGCCCTACCTCTCGGCGACCCTGCGGCCGCAGGGCGTCCTCCTCACCGACTACACGCTGCTCGACACCGCCCCGCTGCCGAACGGGATCGCCACCGTCAGCGGCCAGCCGCCCAACGCGTCGACGAAAGCGGGCTGCCCACGCTACGAAGAGTGCGTGAACGAGGTCGAAACGCTGACCGTCGCCGATCAGCTGGTCGGTGCCCGCCTCCGCTGGCACGGCTACTTCGAGGGGATGGCGAACCCGGAAGGCAAACCCGAGAGCTGCGTCGCACCTGAACCGGAAGCGGCGGTGGCACCGGTGCCGAGCGGCTACTCCGGCCTGCTCAACCCCTTCATCTTCTTCCACTCGCTGCTCGACCTCGGCGACTGCGACGAAAACGACGTCCCCCTGGACAAACTCGCCGCCGACCTGAAGAAAGCCGACACGACCGCCAACCTCTCCTACGTCTCCCCCAGCCTCTGCAACGCCGGCTTCCGCGGCAACTGCCCAGAAGGCACCGCGGACGGGGCGGCGGCGGCCGACGCCTTCCTCGCCAAAGTCGTGCCGGAAATCCTCGCCTCCCCCGCCTACAAGAAAGATGGGCTACTGATCATCAGCTTCGGCGCCGCCGACCCGGCGCCGCCGACCGACCCGGCCGCCACCCCGGTGGACCCGCGCAAAGTCGGCGGGCTGCTGGTCTCCCCCTGCTCACCCCCGGCGGCACCGACGGCGTCGCTTACGACCCCTACTCGGTGCTGCGCTCGATCGAGGACCTGTTCGCGCTCGACCCGCTGGGCAAGGCCGCCGGGGCGAAAGTGAAGTCCTTCTCCGGCGCCTTCATCACGGCCAACGGCGGCGATTAGCTTCGATCTGCCACGCTTTCGGGCATGAGCCCCCAGGAGCAGACCGGTGAGCCGATCACCCAGGCAGGAATCGAAGAGCTGAAAGCCGAGCTGGCCGAGCTGGAAGGCCCGGCCCGGCTGCAGATGGCGGAGCGGATCAAGGTCGCCCGCGAGGAGGGCGACCTCAAGGAGAACGCCGAGTATCACGTCGCCAAAGAGGACCAGGCGCATATGGAGACGCGGATCAAGCGCCTCCAGGAACGACTGCGGAACGCGGTCGTGGTCGAGGTCTCCGAGCTCGACAGCGACTTCTTCTCCTTCGGCCGCACGGCAGAGGTCCTCGACGAGTCCAAAGGCGAGACCGTGGTCTGGACCCTGGTCGGCTCGACCGAGGCGAACCTCGTGGAGGGACGGCTCTCGGCCGAGTCGCCGATCGGCCGCGCTCTGATGGACGCCAAGGTGGGGGCGACGGTTAGCGTCGAGACGCCCAAAGGCGACCGCTCATTCAAGGTCCTCAAGCTGGTCTCCTGACACCCGGATGCTGAGGCTGCGCTCGTCCGTCGCCCACCATCGGGCCGAGGAGTTCGGCGCCCTGCTGCGCGGCCACAACGGCGTCCGCCGGGTCGTCCAGCAACCCGACGAGGCGGCCCGCACGAAGTCATACGTCTTCGTCGCCGACGTCGAACCGAGCTACGCCGACACCCTGGTCGCGAAGATCGCCGAGCTGGGGCTCCCGGCCGAGGACTACGTGCTGACGAAAATGGAAGTGGTCGCGCCGCAGCACCGCCACCACCACGGCGAGGGCGGGGTCGACGGGTTCGCCTGGGTCGAAGTCGTGGGAGCGGCGAAAGCGAACTCGCGGCCGCTCGCCCGCTACCTGGCCCTGATCAACGTCGCCGCGGTGATCGCCGCCTGCGGGGTCATCTCCAGCAGCTCGATCCTGATCGTCGGCGCGATGGCGGTCAGCCCCGACCTGCTGCCGATCTGCGCCACCTGCGTCGGCCTCGCCCGCGGCGAGCGCAGGCTCGCCGGCCGCGCCTTCGCCACCCTGACCCTGGGCCTCGGCCTGGTCGTCGTCACCGCGATGGTGATCAGCGCCCTGCTCAGCTTCTTCGGCTTCCTCCCGGACGGCTTCGAGGTCGAGCAGAGCAGCCTCAGCAACCTCGCCACGACCGACTACACGACCGTGCTCGTCGCCCTCGCGGCCGGAATCGCCGGGATGCTCTCCTTCGAGACCCGCGCCAGCGCCGCGGTCGGGGTGGCGATCTCTGTCACCACGATCCCCGCTTCGGCCTACCTAGGTGTGGCCCTGGGCGCCGGCGGCATCGACCACGCTTTCGGCGCCCTCCTCGTCCTCGCCCTCAACGTCACCCTGATGATCGCCAGCGGCACCGCCACCCTGTTGGTCCAGGGGAACCTCCCCAACCGCTCCGGGGCGCCGGTCTAGACCCGCCCACGGGGCCGGATCAGGGCGCCGCTCGTCGTAGAGGACGTCGGTGTCGGAGAAGCGGTCTTCCCAGGCGCGGCGCCGCTCGCGGAAGACGATGCCGAGGAAACCGAGGCCGAAGGTGGCGACCGAGAGGCCGAGCCCGATCAGCCGCTTGAGGCTGCGCCGCGGCAAGAGCCGCTCGCTGAGACGGATGCCGACGAACCGCATCCCCGGGGTTTGGCCGGCCAACGACCAGAAGCCGATCAGGTAGACGGCGCCGAAGGAGAGCCAGGCGGTGGAGCCAACGGCGATCGCGAGGCTGCCGCCGCCTTCGCCGTTGCCGCCGAAGGCGTTCGCCAGGAGGGTGATCAAAGCGACGAAGGCGGTGAACGCGAGGTTGACGAAGACGCCGTCGATCAGCATCGCCAGGCCGCGGCTGACCGCACCGGCGTGATTGGTCGGCAGCAGTCGCGGCTGGCGGAAGAAGATGCGGCGGACGATCCGCTCGAAGCGGTCGTCGAGGCGGCGGGCGAGGTTGCCGATCGTGCGCCCGATGTCCTCGACCAGGCCCATTCCTTGGGCGCTGATCGCGGCCCGCACCTCGGGCGCCTCGGCGATCCGTTCGACCAGCTGCTGCGCCTCGTCGCTGGCCAGCAGGCGGCGCCAGACCTCGTCGACCAGCTCCGAGTCCATCGCCTCCAGCAGCGCCTTCTTGACCTTCTCGCTCTCGAGTGCACCCTCGACGGCCTCTTCGACCACCGGGCCTTCCAGCACCCGCGCCATCGCCCGCTCGACCGCTTTGCTCTCAACCGCGGCGACGATCGCCTCCTCGGCGGCGACTTCGACGGCGCGGTCGATCCCCGTCGCCTTGGTTACCGTCCGCGCCCCGCGGACACCGACCCCGAGCAGGCGGGCGGAAATCGGCAGGTTGCCGTTCTGGGCCGGGTCGCCAGCGTCCTCAGCCCGCGGAGTAGAGCCGTTTTCCATCCCGCGCGAGTATATGCCGGGCTCAGCCGTTTTCCAGCTTTTCCAGCAGCCGGTCGAGGAGCTCGGCCTGGGCCGGGAGGATCTTCCTCCGCGCTGTCTCCAGGTCGAACCAGCCGGCCCGGTCGGCCTCCGGGAACTCGGCCTCCTTGCCGCTGCGCGGCGGCCACTCCATCGTGAAGGTGTTGCTGGCGAGCGCGGCGGGGTCGAACTCAGCCTCCGCCGCCCAGGCCTCGACGACTTTTCCCGCTCGCTGGCGGATCGACCCCAGCTCGATCATCTGGTCCGGGTCGAATTTTGGCGCCGGGCCGAGCTCCTCTTCCAGCTCGCGGATCGCGCAGGCTCGCGGTTCCTCCTCCTCCTCGATCTGCCCCTTGGGGATCGACCAGGCGCCCTCGTCTTTGTTCGTCCAGAAGGGACCGCCGGGGTGGATGAGCAGGAACTCCGTCGCCCGGCCACCGCGGAAGAGGAGGATCCCGGCGCTGCGCTTGGTCGCCATCGACCCGAGTCATACCCGACTCGGGTCGATCAGCAACTCAAACCGTGTGTCCTACTCGAGGCTGTAGGCGACGATTTCCGGTTTCTGGCCTTCCGCCGTGGCGATCCCGGCCGGCACGATCAGGGTGTCGCCGCTGGCGGTGACGGCGCTGTTGGAGCCGGCCGGCAGAGCCGCCGACCAGAGTTCGCCGCCACTGTTGACATCGAGACCGCGGACGGTGCCGTCGAAGGTGGTGAAGAAGACGACGTCGTTGATCACCACCGGCGAGCCGAACGCGGCCGCCGCCGAGAATTCCTGCTCCCATTTGACCTTGCCGGTTTTGATGTCGAGAGCGACCATGCCCCCTGACAGTTCGCTGGTCTGCGACAGCGTCTGCTGGGGCGTGACTTCGATGCCGCCGTTGACGATCGGGACGAAGACCGTGGTGGCGTTGGCCGCCGGCGGGCTGATCACGCCGCCGAGGTTGCCCGGCAGGATTTCGCCTTTCTTGATCTTCGAGCTCTGGCCTTTCATCGCCAGCAGGCCGTCATCGGTGTGGCCGTTGTGTTTGCCGACCTGGACACTCCAGACCGGCTTGCCGGTTTTGACGTCGACCGCGGTGACGATCCCGTTCTTGCCCGAGCCGATCGCGACGTCTCGGCTGCCGGCCTTGGTCAGGATCGGCGAGTTCTGGAAATCCCAGTCGTAGAGATCGTGCGGGGTCGACTGGTGATACCAGTCGAGCTTGCCGGTTTTCGCATCCAACTTGACCAGCGAGTTGGTCCAGAGGTTGGGGCCGGGACGGCTCGAGCCGAACGGCTCCTGCGGCGTCCCCGGGTAGGGCACCGGGTTGCCGGTACCGAAGTACATCGACCCTTTTTCGTCGAACGAGGGCGGGTACCAGAGGCCGCCGCCGGCGTTCAGTTTCTCGTTCCCCCAGAGGCTCTTCGGGACGGTGTCCCAGGTCCAGGCTTTTTTGCCGGTTTTCGCGTCGAGTGCCCAGAGCGTGCCGACGCCGCCGCCCTGGTATTCGGAGTTGACGTTGACCGGCACCGTCGAGACATAGACCAGACCGTCCGAGTAACCCGGCGCCATGTCGATCGCCAGCGGGCTTTCGGCGATCGGCTCCGACCACAGTTCCTTGCCGGATTCCTGGTCGAGGGCGAAGACTTCGCTCGCGGTGGCGCCGAAGACCTGGCCGTCGGCGACGACGACGCCGTTCGGTCCCTGGGTCGCCGATTCCAGTTTGTGCGTCCACTGCACCTCGCCGCTGTCGAGGCTGATCGCCTGCACGGTCGATTCGAGGTCCTGCATGTAGATGACGCCGTTGGCGATCACCGGGCTTGCGGCGAAGGCACCGTAGGTGCTCTGCGCCTGCGAGGGGAGGGTCCAGGCGACTTCGAGGTCGCCCGCGTTGCTGCGGTTGATTTCGCCTTTCGCCTCGCGGGTGCTGGCCTGGTCCAGGTTGGGCCAGGCGTCCCCGGTCAGCTTTGCCTCTCCCGACGAGGAGGAGTCGTCCGACGATCCACAGCCGGCCACGAGCACGGCCATCGCCGCCACTAACAGCAGCGCAGCCCAAGCTCTACTTGCCTTCATCCCTGACATCCCTCTGGTCCTCCCTAGTCGAGTAATAGAGACTTATCCTGCATCTTCGCTGAATTCGCCGTGACGGGCACGTCGAGTTCGGCGAGCAGTGGTTGCAGTACGCGATTGGCGAGCAGGCCGAGGCTGCCGAGGTTGGCGAAACCGGGCCCCTGACGGAGACCGCCGAGGCCGGGGATGTGCAGCCGCGGCCGCACTCCTTCGAGTTCGAGGCCGCGACCGATCGGCACCTCGGATTTCGGCGGGCTGTCCCAGAGCGGGCCGCACTGTTCTTCGACCTGATCGCGGACCGCGTCGGGGAAGAGCCCGCGAAGCTGGCGCAAGAGGTCGAAGCCGGTGCAGTTGATGACGAAGTCGTAGCGTTCGGAGAGGGGCCCTGCGAAGGGCTCTCGAATTCGAGCATCGCCGCCTCGCCGTCGTCGGCGAGGGAGACGTGGACGGCGCGGCCGGTGACGAAGGAGAGATGGTCGTCGTCGGCGATCCGCTCGAGCACAGTCTGGTCGAAGACGCCGCGGTCGCAGTGCTTGACGAAGTCCCGCCGCGTCTCGGCGTCGAGGTGTTCCCACTCGACGTTGTCGGGGTCGGCGAAGACGCGGTTCTCGAGGAAGCTCTCGCCGCGGCTCAGCGGCAGCGTCGGGGTGAAGATCGTCAGCCGGGCCTGGGGCCGCAGCTCCCGCAGGAAGACGAGAGCGCTGAGGGCGCTCTCCCCTCCCCCGACGATCGCGATCTCGGCCGGCTCCCCCTCCGGCACCCGGGCGAACTCCTCGCGGCGGCTGTCGCAGTGGAAGACCCGCGACTCGACCTCGGGGTCGTGGGGGAAGTGGCGGTGAACGCCGGGGCCGGTGAGGATCAGGTTGCGGCCGGTGTGGCGCTCGGGATCCTCGGGGCGGCCGCGCTCGGCGACCTCGGCCTGCCAGCGATCGCCCTCCTCGGAGAGCGAGACCTTGGTCACCCGGCCGTCGTAGACCGTGACCCCGTTGGTGGCCCGCTCCAGCACCCAGCTGAGGTACTCGCCGTAGTCCTGGTGCAGGACCGAGGGCGATCCCGAGTTGACCCAGGTCGCGTATTCGTGGCGCTCCATCGCGAAGCGCTGCCAGGTGAACGGCAGCAGCGCCGCGTCGATCTCGTCGCCGAGCTCGCCGAACTGGCGGCTGCTCTGGTACGGGAAGCCGACGTCCTTGATCGGCGGGATCGCCAGCGGCTCCTCGCCGGAGGTCATCCCGTTGCGCCCCTTCCAGGAGGCGGCGGGCTCGGTTTTCTCGATCACCGTCATCGAGATATCCCCCAGCCCGAGGCTGTTGATCACGTGGACCTTGGCGCCGATCGCGGCCGCCTTGGCGCCGGCGCCGACGATGAGGATGTCGCTGTCGCTCACGATTCCTCCCCTAGACGGGCGCCAGGGCCCGCGGCCCGGCCGGCTCGGTTTCCCTCGGTTCGGAGATGACCATGCCCTGCTGGTCGGGGGCGAAGGAGATCGCGCTTTTGCGCGCCCGCTCGCCGCCAGTCTCGACCGTGCGCAGGTCGGTCGTCTCGAGGACGATCCGCAGCACCCGCTTCATCTCCATTTCCGCGTAGCTGGCGGCGAGGCAGCGGCGGACGCCGCCGCCGAAGGGGATCCAGGTGTAGGTGCCGGGCTGCTTGCCGACGAAGCGCTCGGGGAGGAAGCGGTGCGCTTCGGGGTAGTTGCGCTCGTCGCGGTGGATCAGGTGGATGCAGGGGGCGACCGTGGTCCCCGCCGGCAGCTCGTAGCCGCCGAGCCGCAGCGGCTCCAGCAGGTTGCGGACGACGACCGGGACCGGCGGCCGCAGCCGCAGCGTCTCCTTGACCACCGCGTCGAGGTAGGAACCGTCGCCGCCGAGGATGTCCTCGCGCAGCAGCTCCAGTTTGCCGGGGTTGCGCAGCAGCCGCTCGAAGGTCCAGGCCAGGGTGCTCGAGGTCGGCCCGTCGGAGAGCAGGGTGACGAGTTCGTCGCGCAGGTCCTGGTCGGAGAGCGGCGAGCCGTCCTCGTAGCGGGCCCCGACCAGCATTGAGACGACGCCCATCGAACCGCCGTCCGGATCGGCCTTGCGGCGGCGCACCTCCTCCATCACCGCCGCCTCGACCGCGCCCATCGCGCCCCGGTAGCCACGGCTGCGGGTCACCCAGCCGGGCCCGAGCGCGGCCAGCATCGCCAGGTTGCGCGGCTCGTTCATCCAGGTGGTCAGCTCCTGCAGGCGTTCGCGCAGCGGCTGCAGGCGCGGCGCGCTCGAGTCGGGCCGAAGACGGCGCGCATCACCACGTCGAGGGTGATGTCCTGCATCCGCGGCCACAGCGCGAAGGGCTCGCCGACTGGCCAGCGGGCGATCTCCCGCCCCGCCACCTCGGCCATCATCTCCGAGTCGGCCTGCACCGCCTGGCCGTGGAAGGAGGGCAGCATCAGTTTGCGCCGGGTCATGTGCTCCGGTTCTTCCAGCAGCATCACCGAGCGCGGGCCGAGCAGCGGCCCCAGCAGCGGGTTGGCGGTGTCGACGCCGACCGCGCGACCGGCGGTGAAGACCTTTTTCACGTCGTCGGGGTCAGAGAGGATCACCCAGTCGCCGTAGTGGCGGATCCGCAGGGTGAAGGTGTCGCCGTAGCGGCGCTGGCACTTTTCCAGCCAGGGAAGCGGGCGCTGGGTCCAGCCCCACGCCTGCACGGCGCGCGGCAGCCTCGGCCCGGGCGGCAGGGCGCTCACGCGGCGTCCCTTCCCCCGTTGCCGGCGGCAAGCTCGTCCATCAGCTCATCCTCGAGCCGGCAGGTGGTCGCGATCAGCAGGTCGAAGAGGTCGGAGCTGAACTCCTGCGGCAGCCCCACCTCGGCGCCGCGGTCGAGGTAGCGCTGACGGACGATCTTCACCCGGTCGGGCTGCATCATCGGGATCTCGTGCTCGCTCTTGTAAACCGCGACCTCGCGGCAGATGTCGAGCCGCTCGCCGAGCAGCTTCGCGATCTGGTCGTCAATCTCGTCGAGGCGGCGGCGGAAGGGCTCGAGGCCGGCGGCGCTCATCGCTCCTCGCCCCCGAGCAGGCCGGTGGCGAAGGCATGGCTGCAGGCGGCGAGCTCGTCCAGCGCGTAGCCGCCCTCCTGGATCACGCAGACCGGCAGCCCCGAGCGCGCCAGCAGGCGGCCGATCTCGGCGAAGATCTCCGGCCGGAAGCACCAGTCGCCGTGCGGGTCCCCGGCCACCGTGTCGTAGCCGAGCGAGACGACCAGGGCGCGGGCGATCTCGGAGAGGTCGTGGATCGAGTGCGCGACCTCGCGCAGATAGGTCTCTTCGCGCGGGCTCTCGGCGAAGGAGACGGCGCGTTCGCCGGCCATCTGCGGCAGCGGCGTCCCCGGCGGCAGGTTGGTGACCGGCGCCGCGTGCAGCGAGTGCAGGGCGGCGACCGGGCCCATCCGCTCGACCAGGGCCGAGGTCCCGTTCGGGTAGTGGAGGTCGAGGTCGATGATCCCGACCGGCTTGAGGCCGCCGTCCGATAGCCGCCGCACCGCCGCCGCAGCGTTGTTGAGGTAGCAGTAGCCGGCGTGGAAGGCGGGCCCGGCGTGGTGCCCTGGCGGCCGGCAGACCGCATAGGTGAAGCGGGCGCCTTCCAGCAGCCGCTCGGCGGCGGTGATCGAGGTGCGGATCCCCTCCAGCGCGGCGGCGACGAGCGCCTTGTTGACCGGGATGTCGGGCTCGAGGCCGGGCGGCGCGAAGTCCGGCATCACCACCGGCTCGGCGGAGGAGACCTCGCCCAGGACCCGCAGGTACTCGGCCTCGTGCAGCCCCGCCAGCGTCTGCTCGACCTGCTCGTCAGGGGCGTCGGCGGCGACCGGGCGCACCCGCGAGTGACGGATCAGCCCCGCCCGCAGCTCGACTAGGCGCTGGTTGCTGTCCTGTCCTTCGATCAGCCGTTCGCCTTCCCGCACCCAGAAGGCGGCGTCGCCGCTGCCCTGGCGCTGCTCGATCATCAACAGCTCGGACATCACCTATCGGCTCTCGCTCTCTCCATCGAGCAGCCTCCGCATCCGCGGCCCGAGCTGCTCGAAGCCGTTGCGGCGGTAGAAGGACTCGGTCGAAGCGATCGCCGCGAAGGTCTCGCGCGGGAGGCCGACCTCAAGTCGGCTGACCCCGCGAGCTCGCGCCTGGGATGCGATCGCCTCGACCAGCTCCGCCCCGACCCCGCGACTGCGCCAAGCCTCATCGACCCAGAGGTCCTGGATCGTCGCGTAGATGCCGGGGACGTGGATTGCCCGCTGCCAGCTGGCGCTGAGGAGCCCGACGATCTCACCGTCGGCCTCCGCGATCAGCACCGAGCCTCCCTCTGGATCGTCCAGAAGGGCGCGGACCTCAGTTTCAAGTTCGGAGCGCTCGGGCCGGCGGCCGCCGAGCTCATCCAGGAGGCTCTCGACCGCGGTCGAGACGCCCTCGACGTCTGCGGCCCCCGCCTCGCGCACCGTGCTCTCGGTCGCCACCGGATCGCTCACGCGGCCTCCGCCTGCCTGGCGACGGGCTCCAGCTCGACGCTCCAGGCGTCGGCGTCCTCGCTGCCGGTCAGGGTGCGCGCGATCGCCGCCATCGGCGCCCGCGCCTTGAGCAGGATCTCGTCGAACTCCTCCACCGGGTCCGACTGCATGACGATCGCGCCGCCGGCGCCGATCGTGGTCCGGCCGCCCTCGCGCATCACGATCGTGCGGATGACGATGTTGAGGTCGGTGTGGCCGTCGGCGCCGAAGTAGCCGATCGAGCCCGAGTAGACGCCGCGCGCCTCTTCCTCGAGGTCGTCGATGATCTCCATCGTCCGCTCCTTCGGGGCGCCGGTCATCGAACCGCCGGGGAAGGTCGCGCGGACGCAGTCGACCGGGCTGCGGCCGTCCTCGAGCCGGCCGACGATGGTCGAGACCATCTGGTGGACGGTCGCGTAGGGCTCGACCACCATCAGCTGCGGCACTTCGACGCTCTCGACGTCGCAGACGACTCCGAGGTCGTTGCGCAGCAGGTCGACGATCATCAGGTGCTCGGCATAGGTCTTTTCGTCGCTTTCCAGCTCTTCGCGGATCGCCGCGTCGGCGGCCGGATCCTCGACGCGGGAGACGGTGCCCTTGATCGGCCGCGCCATCACCTGGCGCTGGCGGTCAACCGAGATGAAGCGCTCCGGCGAGGAGCTGACGATCGTGTTCTCGCCGAGCCGCAGGAAGGCCGAGAACGGCGAGGCGTTGCTACGCCGCAGCTGCCGGTAGAGGTCAAACGGCTCCGGGCTGGCATCGGTCGAGAACTGGTCGGTGAGGCAGACCTCGTAGGACTCGCCGGCCAGCAGTTCGGCCTGCGACTTGGCGATGTCGGCGAGGTAGCGCTCGCGGCCGCGGCCGGAGTGGAAGGTGACGTGGCCGCCCGGCTCGCTCGGTGGCGCCAAGGGCCGCTCCGCCGGTGGCGAGGCGATCGCCGCCGCGATCAGGTCCTCGGCTGCGTCGAGCCAGAGCTCGGCCTCGGGATCCTCGCCGCGGCAGAGGGCGAAGACGTAGGTCAGGTCCTTGGTGTGGTCGACGGCGACGACCCGATTTGCGAGCATCATCGCCGCGTCGGGCATGTCGGAGCTGTGGACGTTGACCGAGCCGCAGTCGGCCTTCAGCTCGTAGCCGAGGTAGCCGACGTAGCCGCCGACGAGACCGCGCTCAACCCCCTCCGGCGGCTCGACCTCGATCCGCTTCATCTCCCGCTGCAGGTAGTCGAAGATCGACTTGTGCTCGACGCTCTCGACGCCGCCGCGGCTGACCGCGATCTCGCCGCTGTCGACGTCGTAGGTGGCGAAGCAGCGGTCAGAGCCAGCGGTGGTCCCCATGTAGGAGCACTGCGCCAGCCAGGTCGGCGCGTCGGCGCTGTCGAACCAGAAGGAGGGGTTGTGCTCGGCGAAGAGCCGTTCGTAGACGTACTCGGTCGGCGCCGCGCCGGCGATCGTCCGCATCCGCAGCTCCAGCTCGCCCGGCACCTTCTCGGCGGCGGCTGGCCGATCCGGCTTGTTCTTGCGCGGGGCGATCGTCGCCCGCCCGGCGGGACGCTGCGGCCGCTGGTAGCTCGCCGCCAGGTCGAAGAAGTTCTCGGCGATCTTCAGCCCATACTCGGTCGAGATCGACTCGGGATGGAACTGGACTCCCCAGATCGGCCGGCTGGTGTGCTCGATCCCCATCACCACGCCGTCGTCGGCCCAGGCCACCACGTGTCCTTCAGGGCCGGGCGGAGTGGTGATCGCCAACGAGTGGTAGCGGACGACCGAAAAGCCCTGCGGCACGTCCTTGAACAGGCCCTTGCCTTCGTGGTTGACGCGGCTGAGCCGGCCGTGCATCGCCATCGGCGCCCGGTTGACGGTCCCGTCGAGCAGGTTGCCGATTCCCTGATGGCCGAGACAGATCCCGAAGACTGGGACTTCGCTGTGGCGGAGGATGTCGCGGCAGACGCCGAAGTCGTGCCAGCGGGACGGGTGGCCCGGCCCCGGCGAGAGCACGATCGCGTCGAAGTCCATCCTTGTCAGCACCCGCCAGCTGACGGCGTCGTTGTTGACCACCATCGGTTCCTCGCCCGAGGCGGCGGCAAGCAGGTGGAAGACGTTGTAGGTGTAGGAATCGTGGTTGTCGACCAGCAGCGTTTTCATATCAGGCTCCCTCTAGTCCCAAGCCCCGTAGGCCCTTCTCGAGCACCGGCTGCACGACCGCCTCGACCTCCGGTGCCCGCTCGTCTTCCCGGTACCAGCGCGCGAAGTGGGAGAGGTACTTGGAGAGCGGCGCGACGTCGAACTCGTCGACGGCGCTGCGCAAGTGCACCCGGTAGTGCTCTGACTGGACCACCGCGAAGCGGTAGTCCGGGTCCTCGGCCGGCCGCTCGCCGGCGATCGCCGCGGAAGCTTGGTGGGCCTGGGCGCGGGCCAAGTCCCAACCGAGGCTGCCTTTCCCTTCCACCAAAAGCTTCTCCTTGCCAAACCTGACCTGCTTGGTCGTCGGCTGCAGGAGGAAGTAGCCGAGCGCGACCTGGGCCGGAACCGCTTCGGGGTGCGGATGGCGCGCCATCTCGGCCGCCATCTCGGGGTCGGCCTTCAGCTCGTCCTCCAGCCACTCGACCAGCTCGTCGATCAGCAGCGCGCCTTTCTTGCTGGAGCTGATCGATTCGTTCTCGCGGGCGACCATGCCGTGGAAGATGTCGTAGGTCGGCGGGCCTCCCCCGCGGGCGCTGCCATTGCCGTTGCCGTTCTGCAGCCCCATCTCGTCAATCAGCTTGCGGCGGCAGGTGACGTGGGCGACCCACTCGTTGCCGCAGACCTGCATCGAGACGACGTCGTCGAGTTCGTCGGCGGCGGCCCAGTAGGCGAGAGCGCGCATGTGCTGGGTCGGGAGGCCGTCGGAGCGGACCAGCGGCATCTCTTCCAACTCCTCGCGTTCGGTCTCGTACATGACCATGTCGTCGCCCCAGCGTTTGGTCAGCGTGCCCTCGGCGAGGCCTGTATTCATGTACTCGGCGACCTCGGGGAGATAGTCGGACTCGTAGATCACCTTGTCGAAGGTGATGCCGAGACTGGCGAGCGTCTTGCGCTGCCCGGAGACGACCCAAGACCGGGTCCGCGACCACAGTTCCAGTGCCTTCTGGTCGCCGTCGAGGACCCGCATCATCATCTCGTCGGCTTTGTCGTTGTATTTAGTGGACTCGCGGGCGACCGAGTCCTCGGCGCCGTCGTCGCCCTGGCCACCGTTGCGGCTGGCGGTGACGTAGTCGGCGTAACAGAAGCCGACGAAGTGGTCGCTCTTCTCGTCGGCGTCGGGACCGGCGTCCTCGCCGGCGCGGGTGGCGACGCCGGCCATCGCCTCGCCCATGCTGCGGCCGACATCGCAGATCAGGCTGCGGTTGTCGACCCCGGCGCCGGCCTGCTTCAGCGCACCGGCGATCGCGTTGCCGACGGCGAGGTTGCGGAGGTGGCCGATGTGCAGCGCCTTAGTCGTGTTGGCGCCCCAGAAGTAGACGGCGTAGCGGTTGCCCGCGGCCATGTCGCCGACCTCGGTGGCGGCGCCGGCGCCGGAGCGGATCGCCTCTCCCTGCGCTTCGATCCACTCGTCCGCGAGCTTCACGGTGGGCTGCTTGCCCTCGCGCGAGACCGAGTCCACCCAGGGCTCGGCTTCGATCCGCTCCAGCGCCGCCCCCGCGCCGTCGTCCTGCCGCCAGTCGGCGCCCTTCGGCAGCCGTGGAATCAGCATCAGGTCGAACTCGGCCTCGGGCCGGTAGGGGGCTCGCGCCGCCCACAACGCCTGGCCGCCATCGCCTGCCGCGACCTCGTCGAACCTGGTGAAAATGTTCTCGCCCATAGCTGTGATTTCGAACTTTCTGCCTCGAATTGGTTGTTCGAAATGCACCCGCCGGGGCTCGAACCCGGATCTTCGGCTTACAACGCCGACCCTTTAACCGATTAAGGCACAGGTGCTAGCTATGTTTCCCTTGCCCAAGAGCGATCCCTGATTGCTCAAGCGCGGCGGCAGCATAACCGCATCACCAGCGCGCGTCAAATAATTTGATCAAATTCCTGGAAATCGGCCTGGAGAGCCGGCGGGCAGATGGTCCAGGTCGAGCTACGCGCGGCCGGCCTCGAGCAGGCGGCCGAGGAAACGGCGGGTCGGTTCCTGCCGCGGCGCCTCGAGTAACTGGGCGGGCGGCCCTTCCTCGATGATCCGGCCCTCGTGGAGGAAGGCGACCCGGTCGGCGACCTCGCGGGCGAAGCTCATCTCGTGGGTGGCGATCAGCATCGTCATCCCCTCCCGCTTCAGATCCCGCACCGCCGCCAGCACCTCGCCGACCAGCTCCGGGTCAAGGGCGCTGGTCACCTCGTCGAGCAGCAGCGCCCGCGGCCGGGCGGCGAAGGCGCGAGCGATCGCCACTCGCTGCTGCTGACCGCCAGAGAGATTGTCGGGACGGTCGTCCTCGCGACCGGCGAGACCGAAGCGGGCCAGCATCTCCCGCCCCCGTTCCTCCGCCTCGGCGCGGGAGGCGCCGTGAGCCCGCCTCTCCCCCAGCATCACGTTCTCCAGCGCGGTCAGGTGGGGGAAGAGGTTGTAGGCCTGGAAGACGAGCCCGAGCCGGCGCCGGACCGCGACCGGCTCGACCGCCGGGTCGGTGATCGCCTCGCCGTCGAGGAAGACGTCGCCGTCGTCGATCTCCTCCAGCAGGTCGACGCAGCGCAGCAGGGTTGACTTGCCCGAGCCCGAGGCGCCGATCAGCGCCACCGCTTCGTGCTCGCGCACGGTCAGGTCGACCCCGCACAGCACCTCGCGCTCGCCAAACGCCTTGGTGATGCCGCGCAGCTCCAGTACCGGCCCGCCGGGCGCGCTCATCGCACCGCCCCCTCGGCGCCACCCAGCCGGTCGACGATCCGCGCGGTGGGAATGGTGACCGCCAGGTAGAGCAGCGCCGCGGCGACCAGCGGCGTGAAGTTGAAGGTCTGGGCCTCGATGATCTGGGCTTCGCGGAAGGCCTCCAGGGGACCGAGGATAGAGATCAGGGCGACGTCCTTCTGCAGGGCGACGAAGTCGTTCAGCAGCGGCGGCGCCACCCGCCGCACCGCCTGCGGCAGGATCACGTGGCGCATCGCCTGGGTCTCGGTCAGGCCGACCGCGAGCGCGGCGTCGCGCTGGCCGCGATGAACCGAGTTGACGCCGGCGCGGTAAACCTCGGCGACGTAGGCGCTGTAGGAGAGGATGAGGGCGATCGCGCCGAGGATTACCGGGTCGGTCGGCAGCCCCTCGATGCGCAGGGCCGGGACCCCGAAGCCGATCAGGAAGACGAGCAGGATCGTCGGGATGCCGCGGAAGAGGTCGACCCAGACGACAGCCAGCAGGCGCAGCGGGAAGATCGCCGGCGAGCGGGCAATCCGCACCAGGGCAACGACGAGGCCGACGATCAGGATTGCCAGCTCGGCGACGATGAAAATCTTCACGTCGAGCCAGAAGGCCTTCGCCACGTCCGGGAAGGAGTCCTTGAAGACTTCCCAGTTGAAGAAGGTCTCGCGGACGTCCGGCCAGCCGGGGCTGGTCAGGATCAGCGCCGCGAGACCGCCGAGGACGACGACGCTGGAGAGCGCCGCGATCGCCTGCCCGCGGCGGTGCCGGCGGCGCTTCGCCGCCTCCCGCTCGAGGCGACGGCTAGGAGGGATTGGCGAAACCCCCGCGCACGCCTGGCGGCGCCGGACACTTCGCGGGGCGTCGTCCTCGGTCGGCCAAATGGCGCTGCCATTCGGCCTCCCTGCGTCCTACCCCCGCTCGGTCCGGCACTCGCCAGCCGCACACGCGGGTTTCGCCAAGCCCTCCCGGCATCAGTCCAATTCAGGGGCGCCGGCGGCGTCGCTCATCCAGCGCTGGGTGATCTTTTCGAGCTCTCCCGAGCTCTGCAGCTCTTCGACCGCTTCCGAGACGCAGCCGGTCAGCTCGGAGTCCTTTTCCAGCAGCGCCCCCCACTGGTCGCCTCCGGGGGCGCCGAACTGGCCGACGACGGTCGCCTCCGGAACCTGCACCGCGGTCAGGTATAGCGCGGTGGGAAGGTCGACCACGACCGCGTCAATCTGTTCGTTCTTCAGCGCCTGGATGACGTCGTTGGAGGTGTTGAAGACTTCCGGCCGGTTGCTCGGCTCGATCACTTCTTCGGCGGCTTCGAGGCTGGTGGTGCCGACCTGGACGCCGAGGTCGGCGTCCTGCAGATCGGCCAGCGAGGTCGCCTTGGCGGCCTCGGAATCCTTCAGCACCACCACCGCCTGGTTGGCCGTGTAGTAGGGCGCCGAGAAGTCGACGGCTTTCTCGCGCACCGGGGTGATCGAGATCTGGTTGACGTCGAAGTCGAAGTCTTTGGGGCCGGGCGCGAAGGAGGAGTTGAACGACTCGACCGTCCACTCCACCTTGTCCTTCGGGTAGCCGAGCTGCTTGCCGATCGCATAGGCAACGGCGCTCTCGAACCCTTCCCCATTGGTCGGGTCGTCGTCTTCGAAGTAGGGCGGGTAGGCCGGCTTGTCGGTGGCGACCGTCAGCACACCTTGCTGCTCGGTCGGCAGCTGACCCGGCTTACATGACTCGGCCGTGGCGACCGTGTCCGTGGAGTCGTCCGAGCTGCCGCAGCCGGCGGCGACCAGGGCGACGAGCAGGATGAGTGGCAGCGCGAGTTTCTTCATGAATCCTGGGGCGGCAGGATGCGGAACCCTACCGTCTTCGGGGCCGATCGCCCACCGGCCTTATCGGTCGCGATCACCGTCGCTCGATAAGAACCCGGAGACAGCGGCTTCCCCTTCAGCCTGCCGTTCCATTTGAGCCTATTTTTGCCCGCTTTGGCTTTCTGGGTGCGGCTGCCAATTCGCTTGTAGGCGATGCATTTCGTGCCTGGTTTCCCCCTGGCCGGAGGCGGCTTGCAGATTTTGCCGATCCGATGACCGTTCATCCTCCGTTCGATCCCGAAGCGGACCGTCGCGGCCTCGTTGACGCTGTACCGGAAGGTGGCCCCAAACTTCCCTTTCGCCTTGGCCTTCGGCTTCGCCTTGAACTTCTTCGGCGTCGCTTTGAGCTTGCTGAGGGCGGGGAGAGTGTCGACGGTCGCGCTGGTACGCGGCGACGTCCCGCCGGGACAGACCGTGCTCTGGCCGTTGTAGATCTGTTTGACCGAGCAGCCGTTGGCATCGGTGACGGTCAGGGTGACCGGGTAGGCGCCGGCGTTCGCGTAGACATGGTTCGGAGCCGGGCCGCCGTTGGCGACGATCGTCCCGTCGCCGAAGTCCCAGTCGTAGCGCGCGGCGCGGGCCGAACCGGTGGCGTCGAAGCGCGAAGCCTCCCCCGGAGCGCCGGGCTTGACGCTGAAGCTGGCGACCGGCGCCGGCTGCGGCTGGAAGACGATCGGCTCGGGCTCGCCCGTATTCCAGGGCACCTCGCGGTTGAGCGATGCCGGGACTCCGTCGGCGCCGATCGCGGCGACGCCGAGCGCGTTGTCGAGCCCGCCGGCCCGGTAGTAGACGAGGTAGCGCCCGTCGGGCGAGACTCCGACGGATTCCGGCTGGTCCACCGGCATGCTGCCGATCACGCTGGGGCTGCCGTCGGCGGCGATCGCGAACGCGTGGATTGCCTCGGTGTTGGAATCGGTCAGGTAGAGGTGGCGGCCGTCGGGCGCCATCGCGGAGAGCCTGGGAAAGGAATCCGGCACCAGCGCCGGATCCCCGGCCTGCTGGAGGTTGCCGTCGGCACCGATCGCGAACGAGCTGAAGCCGCTGCTGCTGCCCCCACTGAGCGAGGCGAACAGGAAGCGTCCGTCCGGCGCCATCGACAGGAAGCGCGACCCGGTGGCGGGGGTCGTCCCCAGATAGCTGAGTGAGCCGTCCGCGGCGATCGCAAAGCGCTCGATCTGGTTGGCAGAAGTCGCGAAGAGGAAGCGGCCATCGGGGGTGAGGGCGACGTCCCCGTACTCGCTGGCGGCGCCAGCCGCGCCGAGCGACGACAGCGAGCCGTCCGCGCCGATCGCGAAAACGCGGATGCCTTCGGCCAACATGGCGCCGAATTCACGGGTCGCGGCGTAGGCGAAGCGGCCGTCGGGGCTGATCGCGACCGAGGTGGCAGAGGCGCTTGCCGCGGCGCCGGCAAGTTCGAAGATCCCGTTCGGCGGCACCCGGTAGGCCTGAACGCCGCCGGTGAAGAAGAGGCCGCTGATGGCCCGGGTTCCATCTGGGTTGAAGGCGAGTTTCCAAAGTCCTCCCAGGCCGGGCTCCTCGGCGGGGAACGGCGAGCCGGGGATCGGCGTCAGCGAACCGTCGGCACCGAGATCGAAGCCACCGATCTCCTCCGGGGTTTTCGAGCCGTAGTCGGGCGTGTAGAAGCGCGAGGCGCCGGCGGGGCCAGCGGTAAAGAGAGCTCCGAGCAGACAGGCTGCGAGAAGGATCAGAAGAGGGCGGCGAGTCACGGGCGCGAGGCTATCCGAGCCGGCGGCGGTGAGCCATAGAGAGCGGGTGTCCGTCTGAGTACGCACGGGTATAGAGTCAGGCACAACCACCCTGAGGCTGTTTTCTACCGCCCCCCACCGCTCTCGGACTGGGGGGCGGTTCCGTATTTGGCCTCGAGATCTTCGGCCAGCGCCGCCAGCACGTGCAGCGGCACTCCCAGCCCCCTCGCGATCCGCCGCATGTTTCCCCAGGTCGGGTTGACGCGCCCGGACTCCATGTGCGAGATCCAGGTCGGGTGGATGTCAGATCGCAAACCGAGCGCTTCCTGGCTCAGCTGCGCCTCCCTGCGGATCTGTCGAATTGCCTTGCTGAGGCCGATCTGGGGGTCTTCTTGCCGTGGCATCTAGGGAAGGGAATGCGCCTCCCGCCCCCGCGTCCATAGAGGTGGGCTCAGGTTCCTCCGCGAAGTCGCCAGCACCGGCTTTCTTTCGGTACTGCGCGATCCGCGCTCGTCGTGCCGCAGGCGAGGACCCGGTTCAAGGGGGCGGTCTCTCTCCAGCGCGAACACGAACGTATGTTCGCATACGTTGCGGCTGATTTATAGGGCATATGAACCGGGCGTTCAGCCGGCTTCGGCGCGTGCGGCTTCCAGCTCTTCTTCGACCGCGCCCGCCTGGTTGGGAATTTCGAGACGGCGTTCGAGCACCGCTATGGCTTCGTCGGGCCGGCCGCTCAACCGCAGGGCATTGCCGAGGTTGAAGAGCGCGTAGGCGTAATCCAGGTCTTCGGTGCCCGCCGGGAAAGCCGAGACGGCTTCTTCCAGGACCGGGACCGCAGCCTCGTATTCGCCCGCCTGGATCAGCGCGAAGCCTTCTTCGTTGAGGGAGACGCCGCCTGCGGGGTCGGTCCCTTCCGGGGCCGGGATGGCGACGTTGGTGCCCGCTTCCTCGAAACCTGGCTGTTCGGATTCCTGCGACTGCGAGCCGGTCTTCGCCTGCTGCGATTTCCCATCCCCCTGGGCTTTGCGCGGACCGGACTTCTCATCGCCCCCGCCGAGCGCCAGCGCCGCAACCACCGCCACAGCCGCGACGAAGCCGAGCAGCGCCACCGCCGCTCCCCAGCGGCCACGCCAAGAGCTTTCCCTGGGGCCGGAGCTATCGGCGACGGTCGGCTCGTAAGGACGGGTCGGTTCGAATGCCTCGGTCGCCGGCTCCACCGAGGGATGGCCGCGTTCGAGCCGGGCCAGTGCCTCACGAGCCGAGCGCGGGCGTTCAAGAGGATTTCGGCTGGCCAGCCACTCGACCAAAACCCGCAGATCGGGTGAGATCCCGTCGGCGCAGGCGCGGAGGACGACACCGCATGAGTAGAGGTCGGAGCGCTCGGTTGCCGGCTGGCCTTCCATCACCTCCGGCGCCGCATAGCGCTCGGTGCCGAGGACGAGGCCGGTGCTGGTCAGCGCAGTGGCGTCGCGCGGCAACGCGATCCCGAAGTCGATCAGCTTCGCCGTGCCGCCGGGTTCGAGGATCACGTTGGCCGGCTTGACGTCGCGGTGGAGGATCCCGACCCCGTGGATGTGGGCCAGCGCCTCCAGTAGTTCACGCGCCACCCGCTCGCAGTCGACACCCGTCCCCCGCTCCAGCCTCACCGCCAGGTTCTCGCCGGGGACGAACTGCATCACCAGGTAGGGCCGTTCGCCCTCCTCGGAGAAGTCGTAGACGTCGGCCAGATTGGGATGCGAGAGACCCGCCGCGGTATGCGCCTCGCGCCGGAACCGGGCGACGAAGCCGGGGTCGCCGGCGATCGTGTCCGCCAGCACCTTCACCGCCACCGGCCGGTCGAGCACTTCGTCGTGCCCGAGCCAGACGGCAGCCATCCCGCCCCGCCCGAGCGTGCGCTCGAGCCGGTAGCGATCCTTCAACAGCTCCCCGATGCCGATGCTGCCGGGCACGGGTATCCCCTACCCGGTTCGGGCGGGGCTACCGCGGCGGCGTCAGTCGAAGCGGAAACTGGCGAGGTCGGGGCCGATCAGCGGATTCCATATGACCCTGTTGAGATCGACCCGCCTAGCGACGAAGAGCTGCAGAGCGAAGTTGCCGTACGGCACCCACGGCGCGAGCTCCATGTAGCCGCGGTCGAGGGCGGCATAGGCACGTTCGCGCCGAGGAGTGAGCGGTTGCCGGCTCAGGCTCTTCGCCCTGGCGTCGAGAGCAGGGGCACTCAACTGCGCAAAGTTGCCGTTGAAGGACGGCAAGATGCTGGACCCGAAAAGCATCGGGCGGAAGAAGTCATCCGGGTGCGCGTAGTCAGCGAACCAGTTCGAGAAACCGGTGTCCAGGTTGGATCGCGAGCTGTTGCCGATGGTGGTGAAGTAGTTGAGAGCGTCCACCACTTTCAGGTGGGGACGAAGGCCCATTGCCCGTAGCTGATCCCGGTAATAGGCGGCCGCCTGGCGGTGGGGCTCTTCGGTGTCGACCCACACGGTGATCTCGCGGTCGCGAGGATCGGCGGCGGCAACGAGTCGTTTTGCTCTCTTTAGGTCGTACGGGAAGGGCTCGGCCCTGCTGTAGCCCGGCATCCCTGGCGGCAGGATCTGCTGGGTCGGGCTCAGGCGCCCGTCGTAGATCCCCCGCAGGACCGAACGGTCCACTGCGTAGTTGGCCGCTTCACGCACGCGGAGGTCATCGAATGGCGGTTGTCTGGTGTTAATCCAGAAGTACTGGGTGTTCAGGTTGGACTCGACCCGCAGCTGCGTACCGCCGTAGTCGCGCTGCAGCTCCGCTAGGCGCTCGGGCGGTGGAGGTCCCAGCATCCAGTCGAGGTGCCCGTTCAGAACCTGGCGGACCTGCGCATCTGGGTCGCGAACGACCCGGACCTCGATTCGGTCGGCGAATCCATCGGGCAGCTGCGGCATCCGCCTCCCGTTGCCCTCCACCCAGGCCGGGTTGCGTTTGTAGGTCCACCGCCTGAAACCGATTGCGTCGAACGCGTAGGGCCCGGTAGCCGGCGGAGGATCGAGGCTTCGGTCTCGCATCGGAGTTCCAGATGGAACTGGGGCGGCAAACGGGACCGCGAGCATCTGCGGGAAGCTTCCACTGGCCCGGCGCAGATGGATCTCGATGCGGCCGGACCTGTCGTCGGCGACGATGCCGCTGATCCCTCCCTGCTTGGTTCGCAGATACCGATCAGCGCCGACGATCACCATGTAAAAGGGCATGCCGCCCGAGTACATCCTGAGCAGGCGCTTGACCGCGTACTCGAAGTCCGACGCCTTCACAGGTCTGCCGTCGGAGTACTTCAACCCCCGGCGCAGGAAGAGCGTGTAGGTCCGGCCTCCGTCGGTGACCTTGGGCAGTGCTCGTGCCAGGCCGGGAATGATCTCGGCGCCTTCCCTGCCGTTCGCCCGCCGGTAGGTAAGCAACGGAATGTAGGTCTCGTACATCGCCGTCCAGCCTTCGAGCGTGTAGGAGAGCTGCGGGTCCATGTAGTCCGGGAAGGAGCCGAACGCGACCCGCAGAGCGTCGGGCGAAGTGGTCGCTCCGCGCGAATCCGCCCCGCGTCCGAGCAGCACGAGCAGGCAAAGAATCACCGCTCCTCCCGCCAGCAGCCACAGCCTTCCTCTCACCACCACCTGCGTCATCGGGCGGGGAGATTACGCGGAACCGCCGGACTAGTCGGTGTTTCCACCCCAAAGGGTGGCGACCAGCGAGCGCGGGCCGGCGTGGTTGCGGTGCTCGCAGAGGTAGATGCCCTGCCAAGTACCGAGCGCGAGGCGGCCGCGGCTGATCGGCAGCGTCAGCGAGGGGCCGAGGAGGGCGGCCTTGACGTGCGCCGGCATGTCGTCGTCGCCCTCGAGGGTGTGGGTCCAGTACGGGGCGCCTTCGGGCACCGCGCGGTCGAACCAGGACTCGAAGTCCCGGCGCACCTCCGGCGAGGCGTTCTCGTTCAGGGCAAGCGAAGCCGAGGTGTGCTGGATCAGCAGATGCAGCAGGCCGACCTCGATCTCCCCCAGCTCCGGCAGCGCCTCCTCGACCTCGCGGGTGACCAGGTGGAAACCACGTGGCCGGGCCGGGAGACGGATCGTCCGCTGAACCCACATGGCGGGAGGATCGCACGGCGGCCGGTGACCGCCGTGCGTCCTCGCGCCGCTAGCTGATGATGTTGGCGGTGAGCCAGTACCAGCAGGTGTTGCTGTCTTTTTCGGTTCCTTCGCCGATCCAGACGTTGAACGCCTGACCGGGCGACGCCGAGGGCGCGGCCCGAGTCGTCGCCCAGACCCTCCTCGCCGAACTCCAGGGCGGCGACCCGCCCAACCGCCACCTCGGCCAGGGCACCTGTTACATCGAGTTCGGCAGCGGCCGCGTCGGCAGCGTCGAAATCGACTTCCTCTCCGGCCCCGAGCGGACCGGCGTCTTCCACGCCCCGTCCGCCGACCTGGTCGCCGAGAAGGAAGCGTTCGGCACCGTGCGCCGCGCCCGCTGGTTCGGCACCTAGCCCGCCGCCGGCTCAGCGGTTGCGGGGTGGCGCTTGCCCTCAGACCAGGTCGCGCGGCTGGATCTGCTCGGCCGCGACCAACTCGTGGACGAGCCTGATCGCGATCGAGCCCTCGCCGACCGCGGAGGCAACGCGATTCATCGACCCGTGGCGCACGTCCCCCGCGGCGAAGACGCCGGGAATGCTGGTCTCGAGCGAGAGAGGACTGCGCGCGAGCGGCCAGTCCCCCTGGGCCGCCGCGTCGGCCCCGGTGCAGATGAAGCCGCCATCGCTCAACGCGATCTCCGCCGGCAGCCAGTCGGTGTTCGGGTCGGCGCCGATCATCAGGAAGAGCCCGTCGGAGGCCACAGTCTCCGTCTTCCCGTCCTCGCCGGAGCGCAGGACCAGATTCTGCAGCCAGCCGTCGTCGCCGGCACTGCCGCCGACCACCTCGGTCCCGAGCCGCACCTCGACGTTGGGCGTCGCTTCGATCTGGCGCACCAGGTAGTGGGACATTCCCTTCTCGAGGGAGTCGGCCCGCACGACGAGCGTGACCCTGCGGGCGTATTCGGCCAGGTTGAGCGCCGCCTGACCGGCCGAGTTGGCGCCGCCGACGACGTGCACGTTCTCGTCAACGGTGGTCGGCGCCTCGGAGGCGGGTCCGCCGTAGAAGACACCCGCCCCGGCCAGCGCCTCGACATCCTCGATCCCGAGCCGGCGATAGGTGGCGCCGGTGGCGAGGATCACCGCTCGGGCACTGACCTCGCCGCCGTCGGAGAGGCTGACGTGGAGACGGTCGCCGTCGCGCCGGATCCCGGTCGCGTCGTGCATGAAGGCGAACTTGGCGCCGAAGACCCAAGCCTGCTCGTAGGCGGCCTCGGCCAGCCGGCGGCCGCTGACCCCGCGCGGGAAGCCGAGGTAGTTGCGGATCAGCGAGCTCGAGGTCGCCTGCCCGCCGATGCCGCCGTCGTCGACGACCAGCGTCCGCAAGCCCTCGGAGGCACCGTAGACCGCCGCCGAAAGACCGGCCGGCCCGCCGCCGACGATGACCACGTCGAAGTCGCGCCGGGTGGGGTCGATGGTGGCGCCGGCGGCAGTCGCCAGCTCCAGGTTGGTCGGGTCGGTCAGAACCGTCCCGTTGGGGAAGACGACGAGCGGCAGCGGCTTTCCATCCCCCGTCTCCGTGACCAGCGCCCGGCCGTCCGGAGAGTCGGCGAGAACGAACGCGTGCGGCACCGCGCAGCGCCCCAGGACCTCTTTCAGTTCCTGGGCCCTGCCGATCCAGGAGTCGCCGATGACGCGGACGGTGTGCGGCGAGACCCGCCGGGCATGTGCCCACTCGAGCAGAAAGGTGGAGATCGACTGGTGGAACAGCTCGTCGGGCGTCTGCGAGGGCCTGATCACGTAGTACTCGATCTGCCGCCGCGCCATCGCTTCGAAGATCTCCTCCGCGGTCCGGCCGTCGCCCCAACTGCCCCACTCGATCAGCAGCCCGCGCTGGGCATGGGCGTGGAGCTCGCGCACCTGACCGAGCAACTCGCTGCCGGCCATCCCCGCGAACGACTGGGCGGCGAGGACAAGCGCGACATCCTCACCCGCGGTTTTGAGCGCTTCAAGCTCCGCCATCGCCTCCTGCGCCGAGGTGACGCAGACGACCCGGTAGCTCCGCGAGTAGCGGTCGATCAGCTCACGCTCGACTTCGCGCAGCGCGGTCTCATCTTCGTCGACCGCCAGAAGGACAGGAATCACAGCCCGAAAATATCGGCCGGGGCGAACATTCGGCAAGCGAGCCGGTTCGCCCGGCTATCGCTAATCGGACCGCACCGCCCGCCAGGCGGTCGCGGCTAAATCGTCCTCCACCTCGCGCAGCAAACCGTCACGGCGCGCCAGCCAGGAACGGGAGAGCGCCTGGGCCGGCCCGAAGACGGAGACGAAGAAGATCTCGCGGCCCATGGGGCGGATCGCCTCCTGACCCTCGACCCAGTCCTCGACTGTGGCGAACAGGACCCTGTTCAGGGCCTCCACCTCGTTCCTCACCCGCCCCCGCCCCGCTCCCCCGTCGAGCAGGAAACGAGCGCGCTCGGGGTTGCATTCGACCCAGCGCAGGTGGTTGCGGACGAGCGCCCTGATGCCGTCCTCGGCCTCGGGAGCGGCTCGCAGGGCTCGCACCACGCTGGCTTGATACCCGCGCAGAACCTCTACGTAGAGCGCGCCCAGGATCTCGTCCTTGTCGCCGAAGTGGTGATAGATCGAGCCGACGCTGGCACCGGAGCGCTCCCGCACGCCCTCGATCGTGACTTCTTCGCCAGCCTCGAGCGATTCGAGCGCCGCCTCCAAAATCGTCTCTCGGCGGGTCACTGTTAGAATTCTATTCTAGAAGATGATTCTACTCGATCAAATCATGCCCTCCTGCGACCGCAGCGAGGTCCACCGCCGCAAATCCGCCGCATCGCCACCCGCCCTCTGGGAGGCCATCCACGATCTGCAAGCGAGCGAACTGACGGCGATGCGCGTCCTAATGGGCGTGCGCACCCTCGGCCGCAGGGCCGGCGAGAAGGACCTGACGGTGCTCGAGGGGTTCAAGCGAATGGGTTTCCGCAAGGTCGCCGAGGAGCCAGAGCAAGAACTGGTCGTAGCCGGCATCGGGCGCTTCTGGACCCCCTCCGGCGGCCTGCGAAAAGTGACCGACGTGGACAAGTTCCTCCACTTCCAAGAGCCCGGCTACGCCAAGGTCGCGTTCAACTTCCGCCTCCTCGACGGCGAGATCTCGACCGAGACCAGGATCGCGGCGACCGACGCCCAAGCCCGCCGTCGCTTCGGCCTCTACTGGCTACTGATCCGGCCCGGCAGCGGCCTGATCAGGCGTGAGTGGCTGCGCGCCCTGGACCGCCGAGCGCAAGCGTCTTCTCGCTAACCCAGCTGCTGACTATCGGGGAGACAGGATTTGAACCTGCGACCGCTCGGCCCCCAGCCGAGTGCGCTACCAGACTGCGCCACTCCCCGTGGGGTTTTTCATTCTGCCGGATCGGCGGGCGCGGTGTCGATGGGAACGTCTTGTCTACTTTGTATGGTCCGGGTCATGAGGCGGTGCGGACGTTGCAAGAGAGAGAAGTCGCTTGGCGAATTCGCGTGGCGACGTCGAGCGCGGGGCCAGCGGGACAATTACTGCCGACCGTGCCGGTCGGCCTATCACCGGGAGCACTACCTGGCGAACAAAGAGCGCTACGTCGCTTTGGCAGGGCAGCGGAAGAAAGCGCTGGTGGAGGAACGAGCCCTTTATGTCGTTGCTTTTCTGCGGGAGCATCCTTGCGTCAATTGCGGCGAGGGCGATCCGATCGTCCTTGAGTTCGACCATCTGCGGGACAAGAAGTTCTCGATCTCGGAGGGCCTACAGGGCCGGCGCTGGCAGGACGTGCTCGACGAGATTGCAAAGTGCGAGGTAGTTTGTGCAAACTGTCATCGACGCCGCACCGCGATGCGGGGCGGTTTCGCTCGTGCGGCGGTAGCTCAACGGTAGAGCCTTGCCCTTCCAAGGCAATGACGCGAGTTCGATTCTCGTCCGCCGCTTCTCTTCGGGCCCGCCATTCAGGTCGGCGGACGTGGTGTCGATATGAGAGCGGATGTCTCCGATCTCCAAACGCGCCGTGCTTGGTGGCCTGGCGCTCCTCCTCCTGATTGCGCTCGTCGCGGCCTCCCCTCTCCTCTTCGGACGAAGCGGGTCTGACTCCGGTCGGGACGACGCGGTCCCGGCGGCGGGCTCGTCCGGCTACGTCGACTGGCCGAACTTCGGCCGGGTGCCACAGCGCACGCACTATCTGCCCGCCACGCAGAAGGCGCTTGACCCGCCTTTGAAGCAGGCCTGGTCGATCAACACGCACGCGCTGATCGAGTTCCCCCCCGCGATCCACGACGGCGTCGCCTACGTGATCAACAAGTACGGCAACGGCAAAGCGGTGCGCCTGGAGGACCGCAAGGTCCTCTGGGAAATCAACATCCGGCCCAGCGACAAGGGCGCGCCGAACTTCGTCACCGCCCCCGTCTACTACGAAGGCCGCGTCTACGGCGCCTTTCTCACCGGCCACCTCGTCGCCGGCGACGCCGCGACCGGAAAGAAAGACTGGGTCCGCAAGCTTGACGCCCACCTCGAATCCTCGCCGCTGGCGATCGACGGCACGCTCTACCTCGGCACCGACACCACCGACCTGGTCGCCCTACGCGCCTCCGACGGCAGGACGCGGTGGAGCTTCAACGCTCCGGGCGCGATCAAAGCCAGCCCCAGCTACGACGACGGCAAGGTCTTCTTCGCCGATTACCAGAGCTCGATGTTCGCCCTTGACGCGAAGAGCGGCAAGCCGGTCTGGCGGACCAACACCAGCAAGGTCCCGCCCTTCGGCAGCGGCGGCTTCTTCTCCTCCCCGGCGATTGGCTTCGGCCACGTCTACGCCGCTCGCGACGACGGCACCGTTTACGCCTTCGACGAGAAGACCGGCAAGATCGAGTGGCACTTCGACACCGGCGATTACGTCTACGGCTCGCCCGCCGTCGCCCAAGTCCCCGGCACTCCGCCGACCGTCTACATCGGCGCCGAAAACGGCCGCTTCTTCGCCCTCGACGCCAGCACCGGCAAGGTCCGCTGGCAGAAGGACATCGGCGGCCCGATCCCCGGCACCGCGGTCGTGATCGGCCACACCGTCTACACCTCCAGCTTCGAAACCCAGGTGACGAGCGGCTTCGACGTCCACACCCACAAGCGCACCTTCCACCTCGAGGACGCCGGCTACACGCCGATGGTCTCCGACGGCAAGCGCCTCTACCTGGTCGGCTACTACGACCTGATCGGCCTCGAACCGCGTTAGGGCGCCGGCAGAAGCCCACCCCGTCAGGGGATCGGGCTGTGCGCCCGGCTGGTGTCCAGCTCGAAGATCCGGAAGTCGGTGCCGAGCACCGGCTGGGAGACATTGTGGACCGGGGTCTCGCCGATCGTCCCGTCCGGTGAGCCGGCGTGGGCGTGGCCGTGGAGGACGAGGTCCGGGCCGTGCTCGAGGATCGGCGCCGCCAGCCGGTCGCTACCCATGAAGACGAAAATCTCCCGCGGCTCCCCCTCGAGCGTCGCCTCGATCGGCGCGTAGTGGAGGAGAACGATCCGCACCGGGCAGGTCGCGACCTCCCGTAGCCCTTCGTCGAGCGCCTGCACTTCGGCGGTCGCCTCGGCGTAGACGGCACGCAGCGAGGGCTCGCCGAAGTCCGGCAGGTGGCACGGCGCGAAGCCGCCGACGAAGCCCTTGACGCCGACGATCCCGACCTCGACCTCGCCGACCTGGCAGACGGCGGCGCTGCGGTCGAGCATCCGCACGCCTCCCTCCCCCAGCCGCCGCAGGATCGCCTCGGCTTCGTCGGCGTGCCAGTCGTGGTTGCCGAGCACCGCGTAGACCGGCGCCGCGGTCGCGGTCGCCGCCTCGCAGAGAATTTCCGCCTCGTCGAGGCGGCCGTGGCTGGTCAGGTCGCCGGCGACGAGGACGAGGTCGACGTCGTCCCCGAGCGCAGCGAAGGAGCCGACGACCGCCTCCCGGTTGGAGTCGCGGCAGTGGATGTCACCGGTGGCGGCGATCCGCAGCACCCTGCTCCCCTACCCGCCGGCTGCCGCGTTTATCGGGCCGGAGGACAGGGCAGCGAATGGTGCATGGCCGAGAACCTGGGCAAGAGCGAGGTAGCCGAAGAGCTGATCGACAGCCTCAAACGCGCGGTCGCGGCACTGGACGAGCGCGGCGTCCCCTACCTGCTGGGCGGCGGCCTCGGCTGCTGGGCGCGCGGCGGGCCGCCGTCGAGCAACGACATCGACCTGATGGTCAAGCGCGAGGACGCCGAGCGGGCGCAACAGGCGCTGGCCGAGGCCGGCATGCGGCCGGAGTCACCGCCCGAGCAGTGGCTGCTTAAGGCCTGGGACGGCGAGATCCTCGTCGATCTGATCTTCGAACCCTCGGGGATGCGGATCGACGACGGGGTCCTGGCGCGCGGCGAGGTGCTGAGCGTGATGGCGCTGCGGACCCGAGTGATGAACCTCGACGACATCCTGATCACCAAGTTGATGGCGCTCGACGAGCACAGCGCCGACTACGGCGACATGATCCTCATCACCCGCTCCCTGCGCGAGCAGATCGACTGGGCCCGGCTGCGCGAAGAGACCTCCTCGAGTCCCTTCGCAATCGCCTTCTTCGCCCTCGCCGACGGGCTCGGGATCTGCCCGGCCGCCCAGACCTCAGCCAGCGGCTGACGAGTGAGAACCGAAGACGGGGCACCTAGGACTCGAACCTAGAATCGCCGGTTTTGGAGACCGGTGCCTTAGCCAGTTTGGCCAGTGCCCCAGGGCTCGGATCGTAGACGAGCCGGGCCCCGTAGGCCCGGCGCTCAGTCGTCTAGTTCCGCTTCAGAGTGATCTTCTTGGTCTTGGTCACCGGGGTGCCCGAAGTCGGCTTGAAGGTGATCTTGGCGCTCACTTTGGCCACGCCTTCTTCGGCCAGCTGCTTCTTCGCCTTGCCCTTCGCCTTGATCGTCAGCTTCAGGGTCTTTGGCTTCTTCGCCTGCTTGGCGCTCTTCTTCGACTTGGCGATCCCCTTGCCGGTGGCGGTCACGGTTCCGGCGCCGGGGATCCTGACCGAGAGCGTCGCGATCCCTTTGGTCTTGTTCAGTTTGGCCCCGCCGAGGCTGAGCTTCGCTTTGGTGACCTTCAGTTTCGCCACCTGGGAGACGGTGCCGCCCTGGGGCGTTTTCGCCGTCAGGGTGACTTCGTAGGTGCCCGGCTTTGCGTTTTTCGGCACCGTCGCGGTGACCGTTTGCGGCGCAGTCGGCGAGCGGTGGGTAGCGGGGTCCGGCACGCCGGGGACGAAGGTCGGGCTCGACAGCGCCAGCTTCGCCTTCTTCAGGGTCGAGGTCGCCGACAAGCTGAACAGCGGCGACGGCGAGGCGGTGGTGGCGAAGTTGAATGGGAACGAGAGCTTCGCCTTGCCTCCGAGGAAGACTTGCGTCGCCTTGGCAGGCCCCGCGATGCGCAGATCAGACGTCCCGATCTGCTGTTGCTGGGTGTTGCCGCCGCAGACTGCGCTTCCGTCTTCCACGGATTCGCTTTCGATCTGAGCACAACGCACCGGGCGGTTCGCCGGAAGCTCCGAAGTCACAGGCCGGAAGCCAAACGCGACGCCCGTGGCGAAGGGACCGGCGAAGGGACTGCCGTCAGCGGCGACGGGCAAGCCGAAGTCGGCATCGACGGACCATTCGAGGGTCGGCCCTTTGGTTTCCTGAATCGGTGCCGAGAGGTAGCCGACGCCCTGCAGTCCACTCGGCGGCCAAGCGCCGCCGACTACCTGGAGGACTTCCGGTGGGGCGCCTTCTTCTTCCAGGAGCCTCTGGTTGCCGGGCGAGCTCGCGGCGATCGCCCTGGAAACTTCTTCGTTCAGCGTGAAGACGATGGGAGGACCGCCGTTGAGGGGCGTCGCGGTCACCGTCTGCGGGGGCGTCGATCCGGGAGGAACAGCGATTCCCAGCAGGTACTGCAAAGTCCCTTCGGTGTCGCTGGGGCGGCAATTGGGTTCCGGTTCGGTGCAGAGGACGAAATGCACCCTCGCCGGGCCGATCGCACCGGGCTGGGACAGCGAGAGACTGCCCGGCTTGAAGTAAGCACAGGCGCTGAAGACAAGCGCCACCGCGATCAAGGCAAACACGGCGACTAAAGGCTTGGCGGGACGGCGCAATCGAGACAAGATGACTCTCCCCAGGTCGGTGACGTTGGCACCATCCTCTCACTCAGTGCGGGCGGAGGGACTTGAACCCCCACGAGCCGAAGCTCACCAGGACCTAAACCTGGCGCGTCTGCCAAATTCCGCCACGCCCGCGTGGCTGGCCCGATCGGGCCTTAACGCGCGGCCAACCGCGCCGCGTCGCTGACAGATTCTATGATCCGAGGGTGGCGGTAGGAGAGGTCAGGCCCGGCTACGAACTGTGGCGGCCAAATCGGGAAAGGGCGAGCTCGGTCTCGACCAAGTTCGTCGTCGTCCTCTTGCTGGCCGCGACGGCGGTGATCGCAGGGCTGATCACGATCGGTGGTTGGTCGCTTTTGAAGGGCGGCGGCGGGATGGGAATCGTCTGCGCGATCTACGCCCTCCTCTACGCCTTCTTCGCCTTCCTGGTCGCCCGCTGGAACCGCGGCATCCTGCCGGTGGCAGCGGCACTCTCGATGATCCTCGCGATCTTTTGCGCGGTCGGCGCCGAAAGCTGGTTCAACCGCGACCGCGCCGGCTTCAACGAGGCCCTCCTCCCCTCCGAACTGATCGGGATGCTCGTGATCATCCTCGGCCTGTTGCAGATCGTCACCGTCGCGGCCGTGCTCTACGCCTTCAACCAGGAGTGGCACGTCGAGGAGGAGCGCCCGATCGGCTCGGGCGAGGACTACGGCGCCGGCGCTTCACCCCAACCGGCTTAGTTCGTCGTCTCCGCTGTCTCTATCTTTCCGGCAGAGCCGGAGTGGCGGAACTGGCATACGCGATCGACTCAAAATCGATTGCCCTTGCGGGCTTGTGGGTTCGAATCCCACCTCCGGCATCGGCGTCAGCGGAATAGGCTGACGCCGTGAACGCGACTGCGGGGGAGTTGCTGTGGGAGCCTTCGGCCGAGCTGGTCGAGCGCTCGCGGATGGTCGAGTTCATGCGCTGGCTGGAGCAGGAGCGCGGGCTCGCCTTCGACGGCTACGCCGAGCTTTGGCAGTGGTCGGTTGATGAGCTTGACGCGTTCTGGGACGCGATCTGGGACTTCTTCGGGGTCCAGGCCGATGGCGAGCGCGGTGCGGTTCTGGGCAACCGCGAGATGCCCGGCGCCGAGTGGTTCCCCGGCACCCGGCTCAACTACGCCGAGCACGTCTTCGCCGGCAAGGACGACGGCGAGGTGGCGATCCTCCACGCCTCCGAGCTGCGCGAGCTTGGCGAGCTGAGCTGGGACGATCTGCGGCGCCAGGTCGCGGCCACCGCGGCGGGGCTGCGCGGCCTCGGCGTCGAACGGGGCGACCGCGTCGTCGCGTATGTGCCGAACATCCCCGAGGCGATCGTCGCCTTCCTCGCCACCGCCTCGATCGGCGCGGTCTGGTCGAGCTGCTCGCCCGACTTCGGCCCGGCCAGCGTGATCGACCGCTTCGCCCAGATCGAGCCCAAGGTTCTGTTCGCCGTCGACGGTTACCGCTACGGCGGTAAGGACTTCGACCGCCGCGAGACCGTCGCCCAGCTGCAGGAGGCGATACCGAGCCTGGAGCGCACCGTCGTCCTCCCCTACCTCAATCCCGAGCCCGACCTCTCGCCGCTGCGAGACGCGATCACCTTGGACGAGCTGCAAGCGGACGGCGCCGGCGCCGAGCTGAGTTTCGACCGCGTCCCCTTCGACCACCCACTCTGGGTCCTCTACTCATCCGGCACCACCGGGCTGCCGAAGGCGATCGTTCAGGGGCAGGGCGGGATCCTGCTCGAGCACCTGAAGAAGCTGCACCTCCACGTCGACGCACATCCCGGCGACCGCCTCTTCTGGTTCACGACGACCGGCTGGATGATGTGGAACTTCCTCGTCTCCGGACTGCTGACCAAGGCGGCGATCGTCCTCTACGACGGCAACCCCGGACATCCCGACCTGGGGACGCTCTGGGACCTGGCCGCGCGAGCCGGGGTGACGATGTTCGGGACCAGCGCCGCCTACATCGGCGCCTGCATGAAGGCGGGAGTCGAACCCGGAGCTGATCGAGACCTCAGCGCCCTGAAGGCGGTCGGCTCGACCGGCTCCCCCCTCTCCCCGGAGGGCTTCGACTGGATCTACGAGCACGTCGGTGAGGACACCTGGCTGTTCTCGACCAGCGGCGGCACCGACCTCTGCACCGCCTTCGTCGGCGGCGTGGCGACGCTGCCGGTCTACCGCGGCGAGCTGCAGGCACGGGCGCTGGGGGCGGCGATCGAGGCCTGGGACGAAACGGGCCAGCCGGTGGTCGAGGAGGTCGGCGAGCTGGTCGTGACCGAGCCGATGCCCTCGATGCCGGTCTCCTTCTGGGGCGATAAGGACGGCAACCGCTACCGCGAGAGCTACTTCGAGATGTTCCCCGGCACCTGGCGCCACGGCGACTGGATCGAACTGACCCGCCGCGGGACGGCAATCATCTACGGCCGCTCCGACTCGACCATCAACCGCGGCGGTATCCGCATGGGAACGAGCGAGATCTACCGTGCGGTGCTCTCGATCGACGCGATCGTCGACGCGCTTGTAGTCGACGTCCCGCGGCCAGGCACCGATGGCTGGATGCCATTGTTCGTGGTCATGCGCGAGGGAGCGGAGGTGGACGAAGAGCTGCCGCGAGAGATCGCCCGGCGGGTGCGCGAACAGTGCTCCCCCCGGCACGTCCCCGACGAGGTATTCCAGATCGACGAGGTCCCGCGCACGCTCAGCGGCAAGGTGCTGGAGGTGCCGGTGAAGCGGATCCTGATGGGGACGCCGGTGGAGAAGGCCGCCAGCCGCGACTCGCTGGCTAACCCAGCAGCGCTCGACTACTTCGTCGAGATGGCGAACCGACTCACAGTCTGAGCGAGGATCCGCCGCACGTAGTCGGGTTCGTAGCGGACCTGCTCGTGGGTGAAGCGGAGCTGGGTCAGGCCGGCGGCGGTGTGGGCCTGGTCGCGGAGGCGGTCGCGCGCCTGCTCGGCGGGCGTGCGGTGGTAGCGGAGGCCGTCCGTCTCGACCACCAGGCCGAGGTCCGGCCAGTGGAAATCGACTTCGAATTCGTTGACGACCTGGCCGGTAAGTGGCACCGGCAGGCCGGCCTTGCGAGCGAGTGGCAGGAAACGGCGTTCAAGCTCCTCCTTGGTGAGCCGGAAGGTACGCCGGTCGAGGATCTCGCGGAGGCGAGCGACACCGGGCTCGCCGGTGCGTTCGTTGAGCGCCTCGCGTAGTTCCGGCGGGTGCGCGAGGTTGAATTTGTCGGCCTCGTTGATCATCCGCTCGATATCAGCGCGGTCGAGTCGGAGCGCCATGTCGATGAGGGTCTGCACAGGCGTGGTGACCGGAATGCCGTACTCAGCGGTGACATCGCGCGGGTCGAAAGACGAGCGCCGGTGAATGCGGAGTCCAGGGACCTTGCGGTGGGACTGGCTGGGTAGGGAGAGCTCTACCTGCTCGCGCTGCTCGAAACCGATGCGCCACAGCGCAGCCGCGCTGGAGTGGCTTAATACAGCGCGATCGCCGCAGGCGAGGACGGCAGCCATCCAGCGCCCGTGCGGAGTGAGCGAAGGGCGACCCACTGCATAGACACCCGTTCGAACCCGGTGCAATCGCCCCGATTCCAGTCGACGTTCTATCTCCCTGCGGCTGAAGCCGAGCACGAGCAGCTGACCGCGAGACAGAACGTCGTGCTGCCGTCGAGCGAGACTCCAAGCCTGGCGGGAGCGCTCTCTCTCATCGTCATCCAGCGATTGGCGAATCTTCCACCCCATACGGTGGAAAAGTCGCCACTCGCTCGTGATCCTCCCCCTACCCAGCCTGTTGTTCGCGGAGCTTGCGGGGGTTCAGACCATGCCGAGGCCGCCGCTTACGCCTAGGGTCTCGCCCGTGACGTAGCTGGCGTCGTCGGAAGCGAGGAAAGCGACCGCTGCGGCTACCTCCTCGGGCTGGCCTAGGCGGCCCATCTGGGTGGAGGCGCGCATCGTCTCGATCACCTTCTCGCCGATCTCGCCGAACTCTTTGGCGCCCATGAGGAGGGGGGTCTCGATCGGGCCGGGGGCGATCGCGTTGGAGGTGACGCCGTAGCGGGCGCTCTCGCGGGCGATCGCCTTGGTGAAGCCGATCACGCCGGCCTTGGCGGCGCTGTAGGCGGCCGAGCCCTTGGAGCCGACACGGCCCGCCTCGGAGGAGATGTTGACGATGCGGCCGTAGCCGCGCTCCTGCATGCCCGGCAGTGCCGCGTGGGTGCAGTTGAGGACGCCGCCGAGGTTGATGTCCAGCACCTGCTGCCACTGCTCCTGGGTGACGTAGACGAAGAAGCCGAAATTGTCGGTGCCGGCGTTGTTGATGAGGATGTCGGGCTCGCCGACGGCGGCAACCGCTGCCCGCGCCGCCTCGAGATCGGTGACGTCGAGCTCGACCGCGTGGCCTGCGACCTCGCCCGCGACCTTCTCTGCCCCGTCGGTGTTGAGGTCGCCGATCCAGACCTCGGCGCCCTCGGCGGACAGGCGAGCCGCGGCCGCGGCGCCGATCCCACTCGCTCCGCCGGTCACCAGCGCCTTGCGTCCCTCCAGCCTCATTGCGGCGGAGCATAGACTGCGCGGCCTTGATCCCGGGCAGCGAACCGATCCCGATCATCGGCGGCACTGGCGCCCTCGGCGCCGGCCTGGCGCGCCGCTGGGCGAAGGCCGGCGTGCCGGTCGTGCTCGGCTCCCGCTCGGCTGAGCGGGCCGAGGAGGCGGCCGCGAAGGTCCGCGCCGATGTCTCCGATGCCGACGTCACCGGCCTGCCCAACGAGGAGGCGGCGACCAAGGGCGAGATCGTCTTCCTCACCGTCCCCTTCCGCGCCCAGTCGGAGAACCTCAACAACCTGCGCGAGGCGCTCCAGCCCGGCCAGATCCTGGTCGACTGCACCGTCCCCCTCGCCGCCGCGGTCAGCGGCAAAGCGACCCGCTCGCTCGGCGTCTGGCAGGGCTCGGCTGCCCAGCAGGCCCAGGAGATGGTCCCCGACGGCGTCACCGTCATCGCCGCCCTGCACACGGTTGGCGCCCCGACCCTCGCCAAGCTCGACGCCGAGCTGGACGAGGACATCCTCGTCTGCGGCGACAAAAAGGCCGACAAGGCTCGCGTCGCCCGCCTGATCGAACTGATGCCCGGCCTGCGCGCGGTCAACGCCGGCGCCCTGGAGATGGCCCGCATCGTCGAGCAGCTGACCCCGATGCTGATCTCCGTCAACACTCGCTACAAGACGCACGCCGGGATCCGCCTCACCAACCTCCCCGACGCCGACCACTGGGCCTAGCGCCGATGCGCGTCGCCCTCCTTGCCGGCGGCACCGGCGGCGCCAAACTCGCCGCCGGGATGCAGGAGGAGGTCGGCTCCGACCTCGCGGTGATCGCCAACACCGGCGACGACATCGAGGCGCTCGGGGTCCACGTCTCCCCCGACCCGGACCTCGTCACCTACTGGCTCAGCGGCGAAATCGACGAGGACCGCGGCTGGGGGATCCGCGACGACGGTTTCGTCGCCTTCGAGCGCCTGCAGCGGCTCGGCGCCCCCAGCTGGTTCGGCCTCTCCGACCGCGACCTCGCCGCCTGCCTCTACCGGCGCCAGTTCCTCGACGAGGGCGGCCGCCCGACCGATGCCCAGGCCCAGATCGCCCGCGGCCTCGGGGTCGAGGCGCGGGTGCTGCCGATGGCCGACACGCCGGTGCGGACGCGGGTGATCACCCCCGCCGGCCCGCGCGCCCTGCAGGAGTACCTGATCATCGACGGCGGCACGCCTGCGGTCGAAGGGGTGCAGCTGGAGGGGATCGAGGCGGCCGAGCCGACCCCGGAGGCGCTGGAGGCGATCCGCCTCGCCGAGGTGATCGTCCTCGGCCCCTCCAACCCGGTGATCAGCATCGGCCCGATCCTCGCCGTCCCCGGCATGCGCGAGGCGATCGCCTCCTCCCCCGCCCCGGTCGTCGCCGTCAGCCCCTACGTGGCAGGTGAGGTCGTCAAGGGCCCGACCGACCGCTTCATGGAAGGGATCGGCCGCCCGACCACCGCCGCCGGCGTCGCCTCCCTCTACGCCGGGCTGATCGACGCGATGGTCGTCGACGAGGGCGACCCCGACCCGCCTCCTGGCGAGATCCCAACCCTGGCGGCTCCGACCCTGATGGAGGGAGCGGCGGGACGGCTGCGCCTGGCCCGGATCGTCCTCGACTACGCCGCTACGCTCGGCTCGAGTTGAACGCCACCGCCGTCCTCCCCGTCAAGCGCTTCGACGCCGCCAAGCAACGGTTGGCCGCCGGAATCGAGGCCGGCCGCCGCCGCGAGCTGGCCGGGGCAATGGTCGCCGACGTGCTGGAGGCAATTGGCGGGGCGCGCGCGATCGAGCGGCTGATCGTCGTCACCGGCGAGCCGCTTGCGCAGGAGCTGGCGGCCGAAGCCGGGGCCGAGGTCGTGTCCGACCCCGAGGACGCCGGTCACGTCGAGGCGGTGCTGGCGGGCATTGCCCGCGCGGAGGTCGAGGGCGCCGAGCGGGTCGTGCTACTCGCCGGCGACTGCCCGCTGCTCGACCCGCGCGAGCTCGACCGGCTGCTGACCGGGGTTCCCGGCAGCTACGTCGGGATCGTCCCCGACCGCCACGGCACCGGCACCAACGCCCTCCTGCTCAGCCCGCCGAGCGCGATCGTCCCCGCCTTCGGCGAGGGCAGCCGCGAGCGCCATGTCGAGGCGGCGCGAGCGGCCGGCATCCCCTTCGGGATCGAGGAGCTGCCGTCGATCGAACTCGATCTCGACACCCCGGCCGACGTGATCGCGCTGACCCGCGAGCTGGCAAAGCAGCCGAAGCGCGCCCGCCGCACCGCCAAGGCCCTGGGGATATGAGCGCCGAGCTTCGGGTGTTCCCGGTCGAGGGAATGCCCGAGGTGACGGAGGGGATGAAGGTCGGCGAGTTGATCGCCGCGCGGACCGAATTACAGGACGGCGACGTTGTCGTGATCTCACAGAAGGTCGTCTCCAAGGCGGAGGGGATGGTGCGGCGCCTGTCGGCGGTCGAGCCGTCCGACCGCGCCCGCGAACTGGCTGACAAGCTGGGTAAGGAGGCGGAGATCGTCGAGCTGGTGCTCTCCGAGAGCAAGGAGATCCTCCGCGCGAAGCGCGGAGTCCTGATCACCGAAACCCACCACGGCTTCGTCTGCGCGAACGCCGGAATCGATGCCTCCAACCTGCCGGATGACGGGACCGTGTGCCTGTTGCCAGCCGATCCCGACGCTTCGGCGCGCCGCATCCGAGCAGAACTTCCCGCCCGCATCGCCGTCGTCATCGCCGACAGCTTCGGCCGGGCCTGGCGGCTCGGTCAGGCCGAGGTCGCGATCGGGTGCGCCGGGCTGGCGCCACTGGACGACTGGCGCGGACGCCAAGACGCCCACGGCGGCGAGCTGGCGGCGACCGCGATCGCGATCGCCGACCAGGTCGCCGCCGCGGCCGACCTCGTGCGAAGCAAGGATTCAGGCGTCCCTGCCGCCGTCGTCCGCGGCCTGGGTCACCACGTCACGGCGGAGGACGGCCCCGGCGCGGCCGCCCTCCGCCGCCCCCCCGCCGAGGACTTGTTCCGCTAGTCGCGGTCTCGGTCCTTGCCGACCGCGTCCTTGACCTTGTCCGACACCTTCTCGGCTCCGTCCTTGACGGCGCCGGTGGCCTTGTCGACCTTCCCTTCGCGCTTCAGCTCGTCATCGCCGGTCAGCGATCCAGCGGCCTCCTTGACACGGCCCTTGGCGTCGTCCTTGTTGCGGATCTCGTCAGTCATGACATCCCTTCTCTGGCTTGACTTGGATGTCTCACCTACCCGGAACAGGCACGCGCTCAACGTCCGGGTAGGTCTCGACGATCTCGTACAGCGTCGTCCGCTGCGCCGGTTCGCGCCCAGCGGCTTGGGCGGCGGCGATCAGCTGCTCGGGCTCCAGCCTCACCCCATGCTGGGAGCCGGCCATGCGTGAGATGTTCTCCTCCATCAGCGTCCCGCCGAGGTCGTTGACCCCCCAGCGCAGCGCCTCGGTCGCCCCCTCCAGGCCCATCTTCACCCAGCTCGCCTGCAGGTTGGGGATCGTCCGGCCCAGCGCCAGGCGGAAGGCGGCGGTGTGCTTGAGGTTCTCCCCCATCGAGATCTCCTCGATCCCGTGGGTGCGGCCGAGCATCGTGTTGAAGGGGATGAAGCTGAGCGGGACGAACTCGGTGATGCCGCCGGTCCGCTCCTGCAGGGCGCGGATGACGCGCATGTGGCGGGCCAGCTCGCGCGGCTCCTCGATGTGGCCGAACATCACCGTCGAGGTCGATCGCAGCCCGGCCCGGTGGGAGGCTTCGATGATCTCCACCCAGCGGTCGGCGGGCAGCTTGTTCGGCGAGATCCGCTGGCGGACGCCGTCGTCGAGCACCTCGGCGGCGGTGCCGGGGGTCGAGCCGAGCCCGCACCCGAGCAGGTACTCGAAGACCTCCAGCGGCTCCTTGCCGGAGCGCTCGCAGGCCCAGTTGATCTCCATCGGCGAGTAGGCGTGCAGGTGCAGCTGCGGCGCCACATCCTTCGCCACCCGCAGCCAGCGGCCGTATTCCTCCAGGGTCAGGTCGGGATGGATGCCGCCCTGCATGCAGAGCTCGGTGGCGCCGAAGGCGACCGCTTCTTCGACCCGCGCCGCGAAGTCGACCTCTGAGACTTCGTAGGCGTCGGGCGAGCGCTTGCCCTGGCCGAAGCCGCAGAAGGCACAGCCGACGACGCAGACGTTGGTGAAGTTGATGTTGCGGTTAACGACGAAGGTGACCCGGTCCCCCGCCAGCTCCGCGCGAAGCTCATCGGCGGCGACCCGCATCTCCTCGATGACCTCGGGCCGGGTCTCAGCGAACAGCGCCGTCAGCTCATCCTCCGAAAGCTCCAGCCCGTCGCGACCCTTGGCGATCGCCCGCGGGGCGAGACCTCCGTCGATCACATCTTCGGACCTGCGTCCCGACCCTCTGCGCGGGATGAAAGACCAGTACTTCAGCTTGACCACGTCCAGGACCCCCTGCTCCATCCACTCGGGGTCCATGTATTGCGGGTAAACGCACAGCCGCTCGGTCAGCGCATAACCCCGTGGCGCCAGCTCCTTGCGCACCTGGTGCGGGGACGGGAACGGCTCCTCGGGGCTGATGTGATCGCCGTTCGCCGATAGCCCACCAAGATCCGTCGCCCCCGCCTCGACCAACTCGGGCCACCAGTCCGACAAGTTCGGAGGCACCTGCACCCCCACATCCGGCATCAACCGCCTGCACTCCCGAATCAAGTGCTTGATCTCGTCAATGCCAACAGGGTTCGCCCAGGCCGGCAGGGGCGGTGGGGACACCCCCCCCAGGCACTCAACATCGAGCCCTAGCGAGATGTGCCTGGAGGGGGTGTCCCCACCGCCCCCCCACCGCTGGCGAGAAGCCTCGTCGGCGATCTCAGCGACCTCGGCGCCGTAGTAGCGCGGGTGCGGGACGAAGTTCTGGAGGATGACCTCTTGTAGGTGTCCGTGGCGTGCGTGGCTGGCGGCGAGGGCTTCCAGGGATTCGATGCGCTCCTCGGAGGTCTCGCCGATGCCGACGAGGATTCCCGAGGTAAACGGGATACGAAGCTCTCCGGCTGCTTCGATGGTCGCGAGGCGAGCAGCCGGGTGCTTGGTTGGGCTACCAGCATGGACGGTCTCCATGAGCCGCTCCGAGGTGCTCTCCAGCATCAGTCCTTGAGAGGCCGTCACCTCGCGCAAGCGCGCCAGGTCCCGCTTGTCCAGCACACCGATGTTCGTGTGCGGGAGCATTCCGCGCTCCAGGGCGCGTTCGCAGGCCCAAACGACGTAGCTGGTGAAGTCCTCGTGGCCCCAGGTCTTGAGGCGTTCGGCGACTACCGGATTTACCTCGGGGCGCTCGCCGGTGAGGACGAGCAGCTCCTTGGCATTTCGGCGGACGGCTTCGTCAAGCTGCTTTTCGACGTCCTCGGGCGCGTGGACGTGCGCTTGGTGCGTCGCGAAGGCGCAGTACTTGCAGTAGCACTGGCACGTCCGCGAGAGCGAAAGCGTGAAGTTGCGGGAGAAGGTGACCCTACGCACAGGGCCAAGCTACTAAAGCGAAAGCGCCACCCGGTTGGGTGGCGCTTTCGAAGGTCTGCCTAGCTGGCGGGCTTGTCGCTGGTCGGGGTCGACCGTTTCGGGACCGGCGGCCGCACGTGCTCCGGCGGTTCGGTCGGCGGCAGGCCACCCGGCTCCAGCACGAAGCGGTAGACGCCGCAGGCGGCCAGTGAGCCGATGATCGGGCCGACGAGGTAAGGCCAAACGTCGCCCCACTCGCCACTGACCAGGGCCGGGCCGAACCAGCGGGCCGGGTTGAGGCCGGCGCCGGTGAGCGGGCCGGCGACCATCACCGCGAAGCCGAGGGTCATGCCGATCGCGAGCGGTGCCCACTCCTTGAAGCTCTTCTCCGAGTAGACAGCGGAGAGGATGACGAGGACGAGGACGAAGGTGCCGATCGCCTCGACGATCATGCCGGGGAAGGCGCCGGAAAGAAGACCGCTGACTTCGGTGGCGCCGTAGTTGGTGGCAAGCCCCTCGTCCTTCAGCAACAACTTGGTCAGATAGGCGCCAGCAATACCGCCAATGAGCTGGGCCAGCATGTAGATCACTCCGTCGAGCGGCTTGATCCGCCGGATCGCCAGCGCCGCGAGCGTCACCGCCGGGTTGAAGTGACCGCCGCTGACGACGCCGAACATGACGATCAGCCCGAACAGCAGGAAGGCGTGGACGAGGCCGACAACGGCGAAGTCAGTGCCGAACTGCGCTTGACCACCGGTCGACACGTAAAGGACAACGACGCTGGTGATGAAGAAGACCAGCAGCAACGTGCCGATCAACTCAGCCAGATATGCGGCTAGACCTCTCTCCTGCACTCTCTTCCTCCTAAGTTCCCGTGATCAGTGAACAGCGGCGGCAGTGTACCCACTATCTCTAAATGAAATAGCTTCCCGGCCCGCATGAGATGGACTGTCGCGCTGCTGGCGACCGTCCTCGCCCTCGCCGGCCTCGCCGGTTGCGGCGGGAACGGTGCAGAACCGGGCGCGCCGAAAGGCGCGACGCTCGTGCTCGATTTCGTCCCCAACGCCGTCCACAGCGGCATCTTCGCGGCGCAGAGTCGCGGCTACTACGGAGACGACGACGTCGACCTAAGGATCCAGCCGCCGGGCGAATCGACCGACGCCCCGAAGCTGCTCGGCGCCGGCAAGGTGCGAGTTCGCGATCCTCGACATCCACGATCTCGGGATCGCCCGCGAGCGCGGCATCGACCTCGTCGGCCTGATGCCGATCGTGCAGCGCCCGCTGGCCGCGATCCTCGCCCGCGGCGACGGCCCGATCCGCCGGCCGCGCGATCTGCAGGGCCGCAGCGTCGGTGTCACCGGCCTTCCCTCCGACGAAGCGGTCGTTGATTCCGAGGTCGAAACCGACGGCGGCGACCCGGCCAGGGTGAATCGCATAACGATCGGCTTCACCGCCGTCCCCTCGCTGGCCGCCGACAAGGTCGACGCGGCAACCGGCTTCTGGAACGCCGAGGGAGTGGCCTTGCGCCAGCAGGGAGTCCCGATCCGCGTCTTCAAACTCGACGACTACGGCGCCCCGCCCTATCCCGAGCTGGTCCTCACCACCTCGCGGAAGCTGATCGATAGCGACCCGGGCCTGGTCGACGCCGTGGTCGCGGCAACCCAGCGTGGCTACGCCTTCACGATCGGCAATCCGGACGCCGCCCTCGACGACCTCCTCGCCGCCGACCCCTCGCTCGAACGTTCCGACCAAGCCGCACAGCTGAACGCCCTGCTGCCGATCCTCCGCCCCCGCCCGTTCAACCCAGCCGTCCTCGAGGCCTGGGCAGCCTGGGACCTGGAACACGGCCTGCTGGAGCGACCGCTAAGCGTCGAGCAGGCGTTCTACGAGCTCAGGTAGTTCCCGCGCCATCCGCGAGCGCGGCACAGCCAGATCGATGCCAGCGGCTTCAGCCGCTTCCTTGGTCGCGACGTCGACGTGCGAGTAGTAGCCCAACACCGGCATCCCCAGCCCAACCAGGGCCTCGGAGTTCTCGACGTCGAGGTCCGCGACGATCAGGTCGATGCCGTCCCAGGTCGTCTCCTCGAGTGAGACAGAAGCGACGACCTCGTGCCCCGCTGCCGTCAAGGTCTCCTGAACCTTGGAGCCCAGCATCAGATCATTGGAGATGCTGAGAACGCGCGCCACTAAATCGAGCGCCGCTCGCGGAACTCCTCACGCACGCTCTCCGGTCGTCCCCACATCTGAACGACCTCAGAGCGACCCTCGCGAACCTCAGCCATACGAAGCTCTCCAGCAACGCCTTCGCCGTCCAGCTTGGCCAACACTCCCTTGACGCTCTCCGGTGCCGCGGCGTGACCGAAGCTCTTCGCGACCAGCAGACGCCAATGCCAACCCTCGACCTTGGGGTGCTGGTAGACCTGCGCATTGACCTGGCTCACCGCAACCGCGGTGTCCACATACTGCGACTCATCCTCAATCCGCATATCGACCTCGAGGTCGGTCCAGTCTGCGGGAAGCGCATCGAGGATCTGCTGGAAGTCGTGAGCTAGTGCCATCGGGCCGAAGCGTAATGGAGGGGTGGGGTGACCCCCTCCAGACACTCAACATCGAGCCATAGCGAGATGTGTCTGGAGGGGTCACCCCACCCCTCCCCAACCGCCCCGCAGCCTCCCTTGCCGATGATTGAAGAGGAACCGAATCAGCGGTCGCAGCAACGCCCCCGGCAGCGGCAATCGCGGCTCCCAGGCAAGCCGGTCAGTAATCCGGCATCGGTTTTCACCCAGCGGCTCCAGCGTCCGCTCGTGTTCCCAGAGCCGCATCGAGAGCATCGAGGAGCGCTCGAGGAAACCGCGCCCAGGCTCGACCCGGACGATCGAGATGTCGTCGTAGTCGAAGGGGATGAGGCCGAAGAGGAAGATCCAGCTGCGGCCGATATGGCCCGGTTCGGGATCGTCAAGCCCGAAGTCCTCCGCGCCCTTGGGAACCGTCATCCGCATCAGCGGGCGCAGCTCGTAGTTGATCCCGGCCGGGTCGATGGCCCGCGCCCAGACCACCTCGGCGCTGGCCTCGAGCTCCGAGCTGACCGCGATCTCCGCCCGCCGCCGCATCAGCCGGTGAAGACCTGGAAGAGCAAGAACACGTTGAGGGCGATGATCAGCGCCGCCAGCACCCCGGCCAGGGCACTCAGCCAACGCGGGTTGACCAGGTCTCCCATCACCTCGCGATCGGCGGCGACGATCAGCAGCGGCACCAGGGCGAAGGGAATGCCGAAGGAGAGGACGACCTGGCTGCCGACCAGAGCCTCGGTCGGGTCGAGCCCAATGGCCAGGACCAGCAGGGCCGGCGCCAGGGTGATCGAGCGGCGCAGGAAGAGGGGGATGCGGCGGCGGATGAACCCCTGCATCACCACCTGCCCGGCCATCGTCCCGACCGAGGAGGAGGCGAAGCCGGAGGCGAGCAGGGCGATCGCGAAGATCGTCGCCGCCTGCTGGGAGACCAGCGACCCCAGCGCTTCGTAGGCGCCGTCGATCGTGTCGACGCCGGTCAGGCCGCTGGTGTGGAACAGGGCCGCGGCGACGATCATCATCGAGAGGTTGACCAGACCCGCCAGGGAGAGGGCGATGACGACGTCGACTTTCTCGAAGCGGAGGATGCGCCGCCGCTCCTCCGTGTTGCGGCCGACGATCCGCCGCTGGGTCAGGGCCGAATGCAGGTAGACGACGTGCGGCATCACCGTCGCGCCGATGATCCCCGTGGCCAGGAGGAGGCTCTCGGTGCCGGCGAAGCCGGGCACGAAGAGGTGCTTGGCGACTTCGCCCCCGTCGGGGTTGGCGTCGATCAGCTCGAAGACGAAGGAGGCGACGACGACGCCGACCAAGACCGTGATCCCCGCCTCCAAACGCCGGTATCCCATCCGCTGCAGGGCGAGGATCGCGAAGGCGCCGGCGCCGGCGATCAACCCGGCCGGGAAGAGCGGGATCCCGAAGAGGAGGTTGAGCGCCGAGGGCGGCGCCGACCACCTCGGCGATATCGGTTGCCATCGCCACCACCTCGGCCTGCAGCCAGAGGCCGATCGAGGTGCGGCGGGAGAAGCGCTCGCGGCAGAGCTCGGCGAGGTTGCGGCCGGTCGCGATCCCCAGCTTCGCCGACTGGGTCTGGACCAGCATCGCGATCAGGTTGGCCGAGAGGACGACCCAGAGCAGCAGGTAGCCGAACTCGGCGCCGCCGGCGATGTTGGTGGCGAAGTTGCCGGGGTCGATGTAGGCGACGGCGGCGATGAAGGCCGGGCCAAGGAAGGGCCAGAGGCCGCGAGGGCCGCGGCGGCGACCCTCCAGCGAGTGGCGCGCCGCCTCGGCGACCGCGGCCTCGCCGGGAAGGACGTCCTCGACCCTCAACGCGGGTCCCAGGTGGGGGGCGAGAGATCGGGGCCGGGGATCGGCGTCCCGTGCGGATCGTGCCGCGGTTCCCCAAGTTTCGCCGCGATCAGCTGCTCCAGCTCCTCGGAGATGTAGTGCTCGAGCACCTCGGCCTCCTCGTGGACCCGGTCGTCATCCATCCCCAGTGCCTCGGAGAGGTAGGCCTCGATCAGCCGGTGGTGGCGGATCACCTCCAGCGCCACCTTCTCCCCCGCCGGCGTCAAACTCACCCCCTTGTAAGGGAAGTAATCGACAAGGCCGAGGTCGGCGAGCCGTTTCAGCATCGAGGTCGCGGTCGCCGGGGTGACTCCGATCCGCTGCGCCACCTCGCCGTTGAGGACGAGGCCCTCGCGTTCGGCGGCGATCGCGTAGATCGCCTTCGCGTAGTCCTCGATCGCCTCGGTGCTGGGGTCGCGGCGGCTGCGACCGCCCTCGCTCCCCATCAGACCGACACCAGCAGGCCGGTGAGATAGAGCGCGGCGATGCCGGCGAGGATCCCCGCCACACTGACCGGATAGAGGAGCCGGCCCTCGGGGTCACGCATCGCCGGGGCGAGTTGGACGATCACTCTGGCGATCGCCCCGACCCCGACCCCGAACAGCAGCGCCGCCAGGCTCGGGTCGAAGGCGGCGGCGCCGATCCAGGCGCCGACGATCGCCGGCGCCCCGGCGATCAGGCCGAGGCCGAGCAGGCGCGCGAAGCCCGGGCGGGCCTCGTCGCGCAGCGGCGCCACGATCGCCAGCCCCTCGGTGGTGTTGTGGATCGCGAAGCCGACGACGAGGAAGGCGCCCAGCGCCAGGGCGCCGCTGGCGTAAGCCGAGCCGATCGCCAAGCCCTCGCCGAGATTGTGGAGGCCGATTCCGATCGCGACCAGCAGCGCCAGGTAGGCGGCGCCGGCCGAGACCCCGCCCTTCCCAGCCGCGGCCCGCGAGCGCTGCGCCAAATAGGAGTCGATGCCGGCGAGGACGAGGTAGGCGACGAGGCCGCCGACGAAGACCAGGCCGGTGCCGCCGAAGGCCACCGGCGCCTCGGCGGCGATCTCCAGCCCCTCCAGCCCGGCGTCGATCGCCAGGAAGGCGAGCAGGCCGACGGTGAAGGCGATCATGCCGCCCATCCAGCTCGGACCGAGCCGGCGCAAGAATGGCAGCCAGAGCATCCCCAGGCTGACCGGAATGACGCCGACGTAGATCCCCAAAAGGGCCATTAGGGCGAAGAAGGAGACGTCGTTCTCCGGGGTTTCGGCGGCGACCGGGATCGAGGCTTCAACCGTGCCGCCAGCGGAGGTGAGGACGAAGATCTCGTAGGCCTCGCCTTCGATCCACGGGTACTCGACCCGCAGCGTGGTCGAGCCGAGGCGGCCGATCTCGCGGCCGCCTTCGGCGACGAACGGCGCGTAGGCGTCGTTGACCGCGACTTGGGCAACTTCGACCGGGTCGGGGCCGTCGTTGCGCAGGGTCAACTCGATCTCTCCCGGCCGCAGCACCGTCTGCTCGATCGCGACCTCCTCGACCGGCGGCCCGGTGCGCTCGCCGAGGCCGGGACCGCCGAGCAGGGCGAACGCCCCGATCGCAACGGCGATCAGCGCCAGCGGGATCAGGCCCAGCGCCCAGGACGGCAGGCCGGCGCCGAGGCCGCGCTCCGCTCGGGCGCCCGCCTCCATCAGGCCGGGCTCCCCTTGCCCCAGGGCAGGTCGCAGTACATCGAGGCCGCCGCGGCGGCGCTGAGGCGGCTCGGATCGCCGACCCGGAAGAAGCCCGACCATCCGAGCTCGGCGAACTCGCTGACGTGGGCGTGGAACATGTAATCGCCGTCGTAGGGGAACTCCAGCTCGAGGATCCCCCGCTGCGCCTGGCCCTGGATCACCGTGTCGGTGAACTCGGTCGGCTGCAGCGAGGTCCCGGTCGGGAAGTAGTTGAAGAAGTTGCCGTGGATGTGGAACGAGTTGATCGGGTCGTACTCGAGCACGTTGACGAGGTAGATCCGCACCGGCGCGGCGCGCTGCACCTGGATCGGCTCGTCGACGTAGTGGAAGCCGACCGTGTTGACGGCGTAGATCTCGTTGGCGAGATCGAAGTTGGTGTCGAAGCCGTTCATCACCATCACCATCTCGTCGGCTTCGGGCCGGCCGGCCTTGGGGTCGATGACGAAGGCGCCGTAGAGCCCGCGGGCGATGTGGGCGGCCAGCGGCGCCACGTGACAGTGGTAGAGGTGGAGGCCGAAGGGCGAGGCGTCGAACTCGTAGGTGAAGTCATCCCCCGGCTCGATCTGGCCGCCGCCGCGGTTCTCGCCGATCCCCGGCATCCCGTCCATCAGGGCCGAGTGGAGGCCGTGGAAGTGCATCGTGTGCGGGTGCTCGGAGGCATTGACGAAGCGGATCCGCAGCAGCTCGCCCTCCTGCGCCCGCAGGGTCGGGCCGGGGACGCGGCCGTTGTAGGTCCAGGCTTCGTACTTGACGCCGGGTGCGACTTCGATCTCGCGGTCGTGGGCGACGATCTCCCACTCGCGCAGGACCCGGCCGCTGGCGAGGCGGCGGGTTTTGCCGTAGTCGAAGTCGCGCAGCAGCTCGGTCGGGTTGAAGCCGTTGGCTTTGTGGTCAACCGTGCGGCCGGCGGCGAAGGTCGCGTGGGGGAACTCCGAGTGGCCGGCGTGCCCGCCCGACCCCTGGGGCGATTCGGCAATGGCGCTGTCGCCGCCACGGGTGAGGGCGAGGCCCGCCACCGCCGGGGCGGCGAGGGCGGCGCCCCCGAGCAGGCTTCGGCGGCTGATCCCTTTCTCGTTCTCGGACACGAAGAGAGATTTTGACACATCTAAAAACGATTTCGATCGATCTAAAAGTGGAGGGGTTCGCGGGGGCCGGGAGGGGTCCCCCAGACACATCTCGCTATGGCTCGATGTTGAGTGTCTGGGGGACCCCTCCCGGCCCCCGCTATGACCGCTTTCTAGAATCGAGGAGATGAGTGGAGTCCAGGCAGTTGAGATCGATGCCCAGTACCGGCAGCTGCGCGAGGAATGCGGGCTAGTTGAAAGGCCCGAGCGCGGGTTGCTGATCGTCAGCGGGCCGGATGCGGCCGATTACCTGCAGGGGCAGCTGACCAACGACACCGAGGCGATCGCGCCCGGCGGGTGGATTTACGCCGCTCTGCTCGACCGCAAGGGGCACATGCAGGCCGACATGCGGGTCCTGAGGCCGGGTGAGAGGCCGGATCTCTGGCTCGACCTCGAGCCGGAGGGGGTCGCGGCGGCCAGCCGCCACCTGCAGATGTACAAGATCGGCCGCGAGGTCGAGGTTGCCGACGCCGGCGAGGAGCATGTCCTGCTCTCGCTGATCGGGCCGCGTGCGACCGAGATCGCGCGCGCGGTCGAGGCCGTCTCCCTCCGCACCGGCGAAGGCGTCGACCTGATCGTCCCCGCCGCCGAGCGCGACCGCGTCCGCGAGGCCCTGCTCGCCGCCGGCGCCGTCGAGGTCTCGCCCGAGGCGGCGGAGATCTTGCGGATCGAGGCCGGCCGGCCTCGCTACGGGGCCGAGATGGGCGCCGCGACGATGCCCGCTGAGGCCGGCATCGTCGAGCGGGCCGTCAGCTTCACCAAGGGCTGCTACATCGGCCAGGAGACGGTCGCCCGCCTCCACTACAAGGGCAAGCCCAACCGCCACCTGCGCGGGTTGCGCTTCAGCGCCCCAGCGCACCCCGGAGCGAGCCTGCTGATCGGCGAGAAGGAGGTCGGCACGGTCGGCAGCGCCGCCGTCTCCCCCGCCCTCGGACCGATCGGGCTGGCGATCCTGCGGCGCGAGGCCGAGCCCGGCGCGACGGTTGCCGTAGGTGAAGATGGCGTTACGGCCGAAGTCGTCGCCCTCCCCTTCGGTTAGATTCAGCCCTCTGATGGGCCGAGGAGGAGCGAGAGCGGCGGCGATTGCCGGGCTGGTCGGGGCGACCGCTCTGTTCGCAGGCTGCGGCGAATCCCGCCACGCCAACGATCAGCGTCCCCAGGTCTCGACCCGGGTCAGCGTCTCGATCAGCCCCACCCGGGTGATCGTGCAGCCGCTGAAGATCGCGATGGGCCCGGAAAAGTTCCAGGAGAGCCCGCAGAACCAGAACTATCCCGAGCCGCCGCTGAAGGACAGCAAAGGACCGCTCGACGTCACCTTCGTGGTCGCCAACCAGACGCCCCGCGATGCGACGGTCCAGATTCTCAAACGCTCGCAGGCGCTCAAGGGTCAGAAGGTGTACGCCCGAAGTCCCAGTAGCTTCCAGATCGACCTTCCCACCGGCACCTACACGATCGCCGCCGCCGGCCTGCCAGGGGCGCGGCCGGCCCACCTGAAGGTGGGCCCGTACCGCGCCTCCTCGCAGAACGACGTTCTGACGCCGTAGCGCTGAAGGGGAGGGTGCCGGTGGGGGTGGCCCGGAGCACCTCCGCCGGGAGAAACGGATTTCGGCTGACGCCTCAGGCGCTAGCGGCCCGCCGCAGAACTTCGCGGCCAGCCGGTGGCGTTCCCCTCGGCGGAGGTGCTCCGAGCAGGGGTACCCCGTCCCTCCCTACAGCCAGGCGTCAAACGAAGCCGCTGCAAGCGGCATTTCATCCCAGCCTTTCCGTCTGGAGGCGGCGTCAGCCTGAGTGGTGATGACGATTGCACTAGCGATAACCGTTCTTGTCCTGGCCGTCGGCCTGATCTACCTGCTGGTCGCCCGGCAGGAGCAGCCCGCCGAACAGCCCGACCTCTCCCCCGCGATCCAGGAAGCGACCGCGCAGGTCGCCTCGCAGGTTGTTGCCGACCTGCTGCGGGTCAACGAGGAGTCGCGCAAGGTCGATACGAAGACCGCCGAGGCGGCGCTCGACAAACGCCAGGCGGAGATCAAGAACCTCACCGAGCGGATCGCCAAAGGGCAGGAGAAGATCGAAGCCGAGGTGCGGCGGCGCGGCGAGACCGACCTGCAGACGCGAACTCTGCTCGAGCAGATGGGCCAGACGATCGGCAACCTCAACAGCGAGACCGCCGGCCTGAAGAAGGCGCTGCGCCAGCCGCAGACCCGCGGTCAGTGGGGCGAGCTGCAGCTGCGCCGCTGCATCGAGATCGCCGGCATGACCGAGCACGTCGACTTCGAGTTGCAGCACACGCTGCGCACTGAAGACGGCCGCCTGCGGCCGGACGCCCTCTTCCACCTGCCGGAAGGACGCAGCTTCGTCGCCGACTCGAAGGTGCCGCTGGACGCCTTCCTCGACGCCCAGGAGGCCGAGGTGGAATCGGAGCGACGGGTGCACTTGGAGCGGCACGCGCGGCAGGCCCGCGAGCACGTCCGCGCCCTCAGCTCGAAGGACTATCAGGGCCAGTTCAACCCAGGCCAGACCCCGGACCTGGTGATCTGCTTCATCCCCAACGAGCCGGCCCTGCACGCCGCCTTCGCCGCCGACCCGGAACTCTTCGACTACGCGCTGAAACAGAAGGTCCTGCTGGTCAGCCCGACCTCGCTGATCGGGCTGCTGCGGACGATGGAGCTGGGCTGGCGCCAGGAGCGGATGGTCGAGCGGGCGACGGAGATCGCCGAGGCGGCCGAAACGCTGCACACCCGCTTCGGCAAGTTCATCACTGACTTCGACGCCGTCGGCGCTCGCCTGACCTCGGCCACCAAAGCGTACAACTCGGCGGTCGGCTCGATGGAGGCTCGGTTGCTGCCCCAGCTGCGCAAGACCGAGGACATGGGGATCGGGCGCGGCAGCGAGATCGAGACGCCCCAGCCAGTCGAAGCGACGGTTCGCGAGATCACGGCTCCCGAGCTGCGCGAGAGCGACCCCGAGCTACCCGAAGCCGAAGCCGCCTAAGCCCCGCGGCTAGAGGCGGCGTCTCCGGGTCTCATCTAGGATTCGGCGCCCTTAGAGAGACGACCTTTAGAGGAGCCGGTTTTGGCCGTTGACACCAGTGCAGTAGCGAACTTGGACGTGGAGCCCGGCACCCTGCCGGAGACGATGGCGGCGTGGGTGATCCGCCAGGAGCGCGAGGGCGAGCCGAAAGACGCCTTCCAGCTCGAGCAGATCGAGGTCCCCGAGCCCGGCGCCTTCGAGGTGATCGTGCGGGTGATGGCCGCCGGCGTCAACTTCAACAACGTCTGGGCCTCGCTCGGCAAACCGGTCTCGGTCTTCGGCTACGGCGACCACCCCGAGTTCGGCCACCACATCGGCGGCTCCGACGCCTCCGGGGTCGTCTGGAAGGTCGGCGAGGGCGTCACCCGCTGGAAGCCAGGCGACGAGGTCGTGGTCCACTGCAACCAGGCCTCCTACGAGGACGTCGAGGTCCACGGGCTCGACCCGCTCGCGGCGCCGAGCCAGCGGATCTGGGGCTACGAGACCACCTGGGGCTCCTTCGCCCAATTCACCAAGGTCCAGGCTCAGCAGCTACTGGCGAAGCCGAAAAACCTCTCCTGGGTCGACTCCTCCGCCTACGGGCTGACCTACTTCACCGCCTACCGGATGCTGATGGACCAGTGCAAGCTGCAGGCCGGCCACAACGTCCTCATCTGGGGCGCCGCTGGCGGCCTCGGCGTCTTCGCGGTGCAGCTCTGCAAGGCGGCCGGTGCCAACGCGGTCGGCGTCGTCTCCTCCGACGAGAAGGGCGAGCTGGTCAAGCAGCTCGGCGCCGTCGACTACATCAACCGCAACGAATTCGGCGCGATGATGCGCAACGACGCCAACCTCACCGACCCCGCCGCCGACAAGGAGCGATTCCGGGCCTCGCGCGAGTTCTCCAAGAAGCTGCAGGGGATCCTCGGCGACGCCCCCGACATCGTCTTCGAGCACGTCGGGCGCGCCACCTTCCCGACCTCGGTCTACGTCGTCAAGCCGTTCGGCAAAGTTGTCATCTGCGGCGCCACCTCGGGCTTCCAGCTGGACTTCGACGTCCGCTACCTGTGGATGCGCCAGAAGCAGATCATCGGCTCCCACTTCGCCAACGCCTACGAGTGCATGAAGGCGAACCAGCTGATGGCGGAGGGCAAGGTGCGGCCGGTCCTCTCGGAGACGATGGGCTTCGACGGCGTCCCCCACGCCCACCAGCTGATGCACGAAAACAAGCACCTCGGCAAGATCTCCATCCTCGTCGGCGCCGAGTCCGAGGACGAGGGCAAGTATGAGGACGGGCCCGGCGCGATCCGGGCCGAGGTCGGCGCATGAGCAACCGCGGCACGCGACTGGAAAGGCGAATCTGATGGCAGAGGTCTGCACGCTCGACTGGCACATCACCCCGTTCCGGGCCGATCGCTTCCTCGACCAGTGGGAATCGATCGCGGCCAAGGCCCCGGCCTACGGGGCCAAGAGCTGGTCGCTGATCCGCTCCAAGGACGACCCGCTCGCCTTCCGCCAGACGATGATCTGGGAGAGCAGGGCCGACTTCGAACGCTACTGGTACTCGGACGAGGTGGCGGAGGCCCGAGCGGCGATCATCGGCTTCTACGACATCCCGCTGCTGCCGGCCTGGCACACCCTCGTCGCCGCCGAGTAGCGGCGGCGAGCTACTCGCCCTCGCGCAGGTCGGCCTCGAGGCTGCGGCCCAGCCCAGCAGCGCATCGACGTGCACCTCCTGCAGGCCCAGATCGGGCTCGGCCTCGACCAGCAGGGTCGGCTCACGCCGCTCCCGCGCCCACTCGTAGCAGGCAGCATCGAGGCTGTCGTCGATCCAGGCCAGCGGCCGTCCGCCGGCGAAGCGGTCGAGCGGCTCCAGCTTCCAGTCGGCCGAACCGAAGCGCGCCGCCCCCTTGAAGCTCAGCGCCGGCCAGGGCGGCAAACCAAGCAGCTGCGCCATCCGCTCGCCGCCGCTCTCCCAGCCGGTCGCCCAGACCGGGTCGAAGTGCTCGGCGAGCCGCCGCAGCCGCTCCCCAGCGGCCATCGAGATGCAGTGCAGGGCGCCGTCGATCAACTCCATCTCGGCCCCCTCCACCTGCGGCTCGCCCTCGAAGCCGAAGAGCGAGAGGACACCGTCGATGTCGACGGCGAGGACCGGCTTGCCGCCGCGGTCCGGCTGCGAGCCACGCCGCCGCGAGCGTCCGAGGCCGAAGGGAGTCATGCCCGCTCGAGCGGCGCCATCGTCAGCCCGGCCGCCTCGAGCTGCTCCCAGTAGTGCTCGGCCGGCTCACGCGGGCCGGTCCAGACGATCGCCTGGCCGCCGCTGTGGATGCTGTCGGCGATCCGGTAGCCCTGGTCGAGGGAGACGCCGGGGAGGACGCTCGCGAGGGTCTGAGCGACGTGGTCGAAGGTGTTGTGGTTGTCGTTGCAGACGATCACCCGCCAGTTGCCCCCCAGGCCGGACTCCGGCCCGGCGGTTTTCGGTCGCTCGATCGTGCTCGTCGACATGACTTGGCTGATTATGCCCCGGAGGGGACGGCTCCGGAAAGAGCGCCTAGAAGGGGCTCGGCACGCGGACGACGACATCGTCGACGCTGGCGACGACCCCGTTTCCGTTCTTGAGCGTGCCGACGATGACCGCCGAGTTGCGACCGGTCAGCTCCCCCGCACCCGCGTCGACCGCTTCGCCGACCAGGGTGCTGCCGACGTAGGCGAAGAGCTTCGCCTGGCCTTTTTCGGGACCGCTGGAGATATTGACCGCGCGCAGAACCAGGTTGTTCGCGTCGTTGATCCCCATCACCGCTTTCTCGTTCTTGGCGATCGCCAGGTATTTCGAGCCTTCGGCGGTGACCTTGACCAGCTGCGCCTTTTTCTGCAGCGGGAACACCAGCAGCTGATACTTGGCCCCGGAGCCGGCCCGCAGCTCGAGTCCGAGGAAGGCCTTGCGCTGCAGGTTCTCAGGGGTGCCGCTGAGCAGTCGCTCGGTGGCGGAGATCTCGAGGTCGCGGCCGAGGACCGGCGTGCGGAACGAGCAGGCGGCGGTTTTTTTGCCCAGCGTCACCCGCATCGCGCCGTTTGCCCCGGCGCGGGCGCAGTTGGCGCCGGAGAGCTTGACCAGCTGGCTGCGCTGGGCCAGCGTCTCCATGCTGTTTCGGTAAATCCCGACCATCGCCGCCCCGGCAACGGCGCAGCTGAGCACGCCGACGGCAAGCGCGGCTAGGAAGACGGCGGAGAATCGGCGGCCCATCAAGTCGCCAGCCTAAACACAGCCCAGGTCGAAAGATGCGGGCCGGCGGAACCTGAAATCCGGCGTTCGTCCTTTGTTAGGCATATGCCCCACAAAGGACGAACGCCGAATCCCAAATATCATTCGGTGCATGAGCGACCACCGACTTCCCCAGCCCGACCGGCCGTGGGTGATGCGCACCTACGCCGGCCACTCCGACGCTCGCCGCTCCAACGAGCTCTACCGCAAGAACCTGGCCAAGGGCCAGACGGGGCTCTCGGTGGCCTTCGACCTGCCGACCCAGACCGGCTACGACCCCGACCACGTCCTCGCCCGCGGCGAGGTCGGCAAGGTCGGCGTCTCGGTCGCCCATAAAGGCGACATGCACCAGCTCTTCGACGGGATCCCGCTCGACGAGATGAACACCTCGATGACGATCAACGCGACCGCGGCCTGGCTGCTCGGCCTCTACGCCACCGTCGCCGAGGAGAACGGGGTCGACCGCTCGCAGCTGAAGGGGACGACGCAGAACGACATCATCAAGGAGTACCTCTCGCGCGGCACCTACGCCTTCCCGCCCGAGCCCTCGATGCGGCTGATCGCCGACATGGTCGCCTTCAGCGTCAACGAGGTGCCGAGCTGGAACCCGACCAACATCTGCAGCTACCACCTGCAGGAGGCCGGGGCGACGCCGGTACAGGAGATCGCCTACGCGCTCTCGACCGGGATCGCCGTCCTCGACGAGGTGAAAGCGCGCGGCCAGGTCGCCGACGAGGACTTCCCCAAGGTCTTCGGCCGCATCTCCTTCTTCGTCAACGCCGGCATCAGGCTGATCGAGGAGATCGCCAAGCTGCGGACGATGAGCGCCCTGTGGCAGGAGATCGGCCGCGAGCGCTACGGCGTCACCGACGAGAAGATGCTGCGCTTCCGCTACGGCGTCCAGGTCAACAGCCTAGGCCTGACCGAGGCCCAGCCGGAGAACAACATCCAGCGGATCGTGCTGGAGGCGCTGGCGGTGACGCTCAGCCGCGACGCCCGCGCGCGGGCGATCCAGCTGCCGGCCTGGAACGAGGCGATGGGCCTGCCCCGCCCCTGGGATCAGCAGTGGAGCCTGCGAATTCAGCAGGTGCTGGCGAACGAGACCGACCTGCTCGAGTACCCCGACATCTTCGAGGGCTCGCTGGTGATGGACGGGCTGGTCGAGGAGCTGACCGCCGGCTCGCGAGCGGAGATGGCCGTGGTCGAGGAGCACGGCGGCGCCGTCAAGGCCGTCCCCTACATGAAGGCGCGCCTGGTCGAGTCCCACCGCGAGCGGGTGGCGCGGATCGAGACCGGCGAGCAGAAGGTGATCGGCCAGAACAGCTTCACCGAGACCGAGGACTCGCCGCTTACCGCCGGCGCCGACGGCGGCATCCTCACCCCGGACCCCGAGGTCGAGCGCGAACGGATCGAGGCGCTCGAGCAGTGGAAGGGCGAGCGCGACTCCGACGCGGTGCGGGCGGCTCTCGACGAGCTCGCCAAGGCCGCTGCCGACGACAGCGTCAACATCATGCCGGCGACGATCGCCGCCGCTAAGGCGGGGGCGACCACCGGCGAGTGGGCGCAGACGATGCGCGACGTCTTCGGCGCCTACCGCGCTCCGACCGGGGTTGACAGCGCCTCGGCGCCGGGGGCGCGCGAGGAAATGGATGAGATCCGCCGCCAGGTCGACGCGACCTCGGAGCAGATCGGCCACCGGATCAAGATCCTGGTCGGCAAGCCCGGACTCGACGGCCACTCCAACGGCGCCGAGCAGGTGGCGCTGCGGGCGCGCGACGTCGGCATGGAGGTCATCTACCAGGGCATCCGCCTGACCCCGGAGGAGATCGCCGAGTCCGCCCTGCAGGAGGACGTCGACGTGGTCGGCCTCTCGATCCTCTCCGGCTCCCACCTGGAGCTGATCCCCGAGGTGGTGCGGCTACTGCGGGACGAGGGCGTCGAGGTACCGGTCGTGGTCGGCGGGATCATCCCCGTCGCCGACGCCGAGCGCCTGCGCGCGGCCGGCGTCGCCGGCGTCTACACGCCGAAGGACTTCGACGTGAACCGGATCATGGGCGAGATCGTCGAGCTCGTCGGCCAGCGCGCCGGTAGCCCCAGCCCCGCCTGAGGCCTTAAGCGCACTTTTTCTTGTTTTTTGCCGCCTTAAGCGCGGTTATTCTGGGTTTCGCTCGATTATGCAAGGCCCTAAGCGCACTTTTTCCTTGGCTGATCTCCCGGAGGTCTTCCCCACCTCTACCGCGATCTCAGAATCCCTCCAGCGCGCCGTCCGAGCCGGCAGCGCTCGGAAACTCGCCGGACGCCTCTACACCCGCAACCTCGAAGAGCCTCTGGAGCAGGTCGCTCGCCGCAACTGGCAGGCAATCGTGGCTCATTACTTCCCCGAGGCGGTGGTGGTCGACCGCAGCGCCTTCGAAGCCAAACCCGCCCCCGACGGCTCTCTCTTCCTCGACGCCGGACCCTCCTACGCCAGCCGCCGGCCGGCCGTCATCCCAGGTCTGAAGCTGCGACCGCGCAAGGGAGCCGGGCCCATCGAGGGAGACATGCCTTACATGGGCATCTACATAGCCAGCCAGCCTCGAGCGATGCTGGAGAACACGCGGCCCTCCCGTGCTCGCGGAGGCGTTGCCCGCACCTACTCTCGACCCGAGCTGGAGGCAGAGCTATCCAGGGTCGTCGAACAGCGCGGCCAGGACGGGCTGAACGAACTGCGCGATCGAGCTCGCCAAATCGCTCCCAGGCTCGGGGCAGCGGCCGACATGGAGATACTCGACGACCTGATCGGCTCGGTTCTCGGCACCCGTGACGCCTCATTGCAGACGGATTCGGCGCGAGCCCATCAGGCCGGCATGGGCTTCGACACGCGACGAGTCGACCTCTTCGCCACCCTGCAGGCGGCGTTGCTGCGGCAAACCTTTGCCGGCCGCGACGAGCAGCCCGCCTCCTATCCCACGCTCTCCTTTTTCGAGGCTTACTTCTCCAACTGGATCGAGGGAACCGAGTTCGAGATCGAGGAGGCCGAGGAAATCGTCTTCGAGAGCAAGATGCCCAGGACGCGCGAAGAGGATGCCCATGACGTTCTCGGGACCTTCGAAGTCGTGAACGATCCCGAGCAGAGATCCGAACGCGCCGCGGACCCTCCATCTTTCCTCGATCTGCTGCGCAAGCGGCACGCGCAGATGCTGAGCCGCCGGGCCCAGGTCAACCCAGGCTCTTTCAAGAACCGGGCAAATCGCGCCGACGGCACCAGCTTCGTCTCACCCGAGCTCGTCCAGGGCACCCTGACCGAGGGGTGGCGATATCTGGAGCCGCTCCCAGAGGGACTCTGCCGGGCCATCTTCATGATGTTCCTCGTCTCCGAGGTGCATCCGTTCAAGGACGGCAACGGCCGGGTGGGCAGGGTCTTCATGAATGCAGAGCTGTCAGCCGTCGGTCAGCAGAGGGTCGTCATCCCCCTCTCCTATCGAGACGACTACCTGGGGGGCTTGCGAGCTCTTTCTCGCAGCGGCGACCCGCGGCCGCTGATCCGGGTCGTCGACTTCGCCCAGCAGTACTCGGCCGCCATCGACTGGAGCGATCAGAGCCTCGCCCGCCGGATGCTGGAGGAGAGCAACGCCTTGGTCCCCCCCGACGAAGCGGAGCAGACCGGCCAGCGCCTCAGGCTCCCAGCTACAGGTTGACCGCACCCGGAACTGCGCCCAGCCGGCGCCCTCGCAACAATGGAGCGATGAGCGAGTTGAACGGGGATCGGTCGGCCTGGCTGCGGTGCTACCGCTGCTGGTCCCAGAACCTCGAGATCCAGATCCACTACGACGCGATCCGGCGGGTCGATCCCGAGTCGGGGTCGCTGGCGGACGGGGTCGACGAGGTCCAGGAAAGCGTCGTCCAGTGCCTCGACTGCATGCACGACCAGCCGCACCTCACCTTCGAAGGCGACCGCGTGGTGCCGATCGAAGATCGCTGGGAGCGGATGGTCGCCGGCACCCCCTGGGTCGCCTCCTGCACGGTGCAGGTGGATCAGGACCGGGTCGAGAGCTGCTCGGGCCCGGAGGCGATCGAGTTCCTCACCTACGGCGCCTTCGGCGACGCCGGGGTGCGCGAGTTCTTCACCCACGTCCGCTTCCACAAGCACGACGACGAGCAGATCGTCGTCCACCTCCTGGTCGAGCTCTACGCCCGCTCCGCCCAGGAGGCGACCGAGGTGCTCGAAGGGGCGGCGCAGGGACGGCTGGAGATCACCTCGCTGGCGGAGGAGTCGCGGCCGCCGGCGCACGCCTCCGGCGAGGCTCACTGACCTCGATGGCCGGCAGTGACGGCGCGGCGCCCCCGCGCGAGTGCGACCTGGCCGTGGTCGGCGGCGGCATCCTCGGCACCGCGGTCGCCCGCGAGCTGCTGGCGCGCCGGCCGGGCGCCCGCCTCTGCCTGCTCGAGGCCGAGCCCGGCCTCGGCCACCACCAGACCGGCCGCTCCAGCGGCGTCATCCACGCCGGCATCTACTACGAGCCCGGCTCGCTGAAGGCGCGGCTCTGCGTCCAGGGCGCCCGCGAGCTTTATTCCTACTGCGATGACCGCGGAATTCCCTATGACAAGTCCGGCAAGCTCGTGGTCGCCGCCGGCGAGGGCGAACTGGGCCGCCTCGACGAGCTCGAACGCCGCGGGCTAGCCAACAGCGTGCCGGGGCTGCGCCGGCTGCGGGGCGACGAGATCGCCGAGATCGAGCCCAACGCCCGCGGGGTGGCGGCGCTGCACTCCCCCGCCACCGGGGTCGCCGACTTCGTCGCCATCGCCCGCGCCTACGCCGAGGACGTCCGCCGGGCCGGCGGGACCGTTCACTCCGGTACCCCGGTGGCCGGCGCTAGCGCCGCCGGGACGGGGATCACCCTGCGCCACTCGCGCGGCTCCACCACCGCCGCCGCCGCCGTTTTCTGCGCCGGGCTCTGGTCCGACCGCCTGGCGGTCGCCTGCGGCGCCCCGGCCGACCCGCGCATCGTCCCCTTTCGCGGCGGCTACCTGCGCCTGCCGCCAGCCGCCGCCGAGCTGGTGCGGGCCAACGTCTACCCGGTGCCCGAGCCCGACCTGCCCTTCCTCGGCGCCCACCTCACCCGCAACTTCCGCGGCGAGGTCCTGATCGGGCCCAGCGCCCTGATGGCACCCGCCCGCGACGCCTACGAGCTGCGCCGGATCCGTGGCCGCGACCTGCGCGAAACGGTGGCATGGCCCGGTACCTGGAAGCTGATGGCCAAGCACTGGCGCTCCGGGCTGCGCGAGCTCCACCACGCCACCAGCCGCCGTGCCTTCGTCGCCGAAGCGGCTCGCTTCGTGCCGGCTTTGAAGGGGGTCAAGGCGGAGCCGGGGCCGGCGGGAATCCGGGCCAAGCGCTCGGCCGCGACGGCAAGCTCGTCGACGACTTCGTCGTCCATCGCACCGAGCGTGCGATCCACGTCCGCAACGCCCCCTCGCCGGCGGCCACCTCCTCGCTGGCACTGGCGCGGCTGATCGCCGACGAGCTGGAGTCCGCCGAGGGCGGCAGCTCCACGGCGGCGTAACAATCGCCAGCGCAACCTCGCCCGGCCCTGCAGAGCGCGCGGCAAGCGTCACGAACGTCGCCTAAAAACTCCGCTATTTACGACAGAAGCGACTCGATATGCGTCCAGAATCACTGGTTGTGCATCCGATGCAGGCTTGCTTGCCGAAATTCTGAGTACGGAGTAGTCGCCGATATGTGCACTAGCCGATGGAGTTTCATGTCAAAGACCTTTATTTTCTAGAGCGGGCTCTGAAAGAACCCGCCCGTCACTTGACGAAGGTGGCGCGATACCGAAGAAGTCCCATATTGCAGAAGTCCGCTTGTCCAAACAGGCAAGCTCAAGCGCTAGAGGCCAACCTCGAAGGCCAACCGAATTCCAGCGCCCACTCTCGTTCCCTACGAACCTTCACCCCCCATCCAAAAAATGTCGAGTCCAACCGCAGCCCACGCACCCGGTAGCGCCGAGATGGCGTCGACCGCGGTCGAGCAGTCGTCCGAGACCAGCCGCGCCAAACAGCGCGGGTCGGTGCTGGCGCGGATGCTCGTCTTCGGCGACGGCCTCGCCGCGGCGATAGCCGCAGCCCTCTCGGTCCTGATCGTCGGCTTCAGCCACTGGGACGGCCTCATCTTCGTCGCCGGTGCGGTTCTGCTCTGGCCGGCAGCAGCGTTCAGCATCGGCCTCTACCGCGGTGACCAGCTCTCGATCTGGGCCTCGGCGGTGCCCGAGGTGCCGCGCGGCTTCGTCGCCATCCTGCTGATCACCTGGCCCCTCTTCGGAATCGCCGCCGCGACCTCGATCGACGACCCGGTCCTCCTCACCTTTCTCACCGTCGTCGGCCTCGCCGCCCTCGGCGGGGTCGCCCGCACCATCGTCCGCGCCGGCCTGCATCGCAACGAGAGCCTGCGCCAGCGGACCCTGATTCTCGGCTCCGGCATGGTCGCCGGCCAGGTGGTCGAGAAGCTCGGCAACAACGCCCAGTACGGCCTGCTCCCGATCGGGATCGTCGACGACGACGTCTACAACGTCGGCTCGCCCGACCTGCCCTGGCTCGGCCGCTTCGCCGACCTCAAGGAGATCATCGAGAAGCAGCAGGCCGACCGGGTGATCATCGCCTTCTCCCGAGCCAGCCACGAGGAGTTGCTGGAGTGCATCCGTGCCTGCCGCGATGCCGGCGTCGCCGTCGACGTGGTCCCGCGCCTGTTCGAGTTCCTCGACGGCGTCCGCGCCCTCGACCAGGTCGGCGGGCTGCCCCTGCTCTCGATCGGCACTCCGACCCTGACCTCGGTCTCGATCGCCGCCAAGCGTGCCCTCGACGTGGTCGGCTCGCTGGCGCTGCTGCTGGCTTTCTCGCCGCTGATGATCGCGATCGCGATCGCGATCAAGGCCGAGTCCCGCGGCCCGATCTTCTTCCGCCAGCCGCGCGCCGGCCGCAGCCGGACCAGCTTCCGGTTGATCAAGTTCCGCTCGATGTACGTTGACGCCGAAGAGCGCAAGGCGGAGCTGTCGGAGCAAAACGAGGCCGACGACGGCGTCATGTTCAAGATCCGCGAGGACCCGCGGGTAACCCGCGTCGGTCACTTCATTCGCCGCTACTCGCTCGACGAGCTGCCGCAGCTCTTCAACGTCCTGATCGGCGAGATGAGCCTGGTCGGACCGCGGCCGCTGATCTTCCCCGAGACCGATGCCCTGGACCAGGGATGGCACCAGCGCCGGCTCGAGCTGCGCCCTGGCCTGACCGGCCCCTGGCAGGTCTACGGGCGCTCGCAGAGCCCCTTCCAGGAGATGGTCCGCTTCGATTACCAGTACGTAGCCGGCTGGTCGCTGGCCCGCGACATCGAGATCCTGCTTGCCACCATCCCCGCAGTGCTCTCGGGGCGTGGCGCGTACTAGCAACTCCTCTCTCGCGCTCGCCCACGACTACCTGCTGACGATGCGGGGAGCCGAGCGCACCTTCGCGGAGATGGTCCGCTGCTGGCCCGAGGCGCCGATCTACACCCTGCTCTACGACGCCGACGCGGTCGCCGAAGGCTTCGCCGGCCGCGAGGTCCACACCTCCGGCCTGCAGCGCTTCGGCGCCAAGCAGCGCAGCTTCCGCTACCTGCTGCCCTTTTTCCCCGGCGCAGCCGAGCGGCTGCCGGTCAGCTCCTACGACACGATCGTGACCAGCTCGAGCGCCTTCGCCCACGGGCTGCGACCCGGGCCGCAGGCGCTCCACGTCTGTTACTGCCACAGCCCCTTCCGCTACGCCTGGTTCGAGCAGGAGCGGGCACAGGCGGAGACGCCGTGGCCGGGACGACCGCTGATGAAGGCGATCCTGAAGCGGAACCGGGCCTGGGACCTGAAGGCGGCCACGCGGGTAACTCGCTACGTCGCCAACGGCAAGATCACCCAGGACCGGATCCTCGACCTCTACGGGGTCGAGTCGGACATCGTCCACCCCCCCGTCGCGGTCGAGCGCTTCACGGTCGGCGAGCCCGAGAACTTCCTCCTCTTCGTCGGCCAGATCGTCCCCCACAAGCGGGTCGAAGTGGCGCTGGAGGCGGCGCGAATCGCCGGCCTGCCGATCAAGATCGTCGGTGACGGCCCCGACCGCGAGCGGCTCGAGGCGCTCTACAGCGGCCTCGGCGTCGAGTTCCTCGGCAGCGTCTCCGACCAGCGCCTGGGCGATTTGTACGCTCGCTGCATCGCCCTCGTGGTGCCCAACGTCGAGGAGTTCGGGATCGCCGCGGTCGAGGCCCAGGCCGCCGGCCGCCCGGTCGTCGCCGTTGCCCGCGGCGGCGTCCGGGAGACCGTGATTCCGGGCGTAACCGGGGTCCTGGTCGAGGGCGAAGACGTCGCCGCCCTGGCTGAGGCCTTGCACGACACCGATTTCAGCGGCTTCGATCCGATGAAGATCCGAGCAAACGCAGAACGCTTCAGCCCCGCCGCCTTCCGGGCGGCGTTAACCGGGCTGGTCGACCGATACATCGAAGAACACGGAGGAATACGTTGAGCGGACCAGTCCTTGTCACCGGAGGCGCCGGATACGTCGGTGCGGAAGTGGCAACTGCCCTACTTGAAGACGGCCGCGAGGTGCGAATCCTGGATTCGCTGCTCCACGGCCAGCAGCCGATCGCCGACATGCTCGAGCAGAAAGGCGCGAGAGTCGCGATCGGCGACATCCGCGACGCCGGCCTGCGCCGCGAGCTGCTCGACGGCGCCGAGGCCGTCGTCCACCTGGCGGCGATCGTCGGCGACCCGGCCTGCGCCCGCGATCCCGAGCTGGCGCGGGAGACGAACGTCGAGTCCACCCGCGGGTTGATTGCCGACGCCAACGCGGCCGGTGTCAAGCATCTGATCTTCGCCTCCACCTGCTCCAACTACGGCCGCATGGCCGACCCGGAGACGCCGGTCGACGAGGAAGCGGAGCTGGCGCCGGTCTCGCTCTACGCCGAACAGAAGGTGGAGATCGAGCAGATGCTGCTCTCCGGCGGCAACGGCACCACCGTGCCGACCTGCCTGCGCTTCGCCACCGTCTATGGCGCGGCGCCGCGGATGCGGTTCGACCTCACCGTCAACGAGTTCACCCGCGAACTGTGGGCCGACAAGGACCTGGAAGTCTTCGGCGAGCAGTTCTGGCGCCCCTACATCCACGTCCGCGACGCCGCCCGCGGCATCGTGCGAGTGCTGGAGGCCGGTCCCGGAGAGGTCGGCAACGACGTCTTCAACGTCGGCCACAGCGACGAGAACTACCGCAAGCTCGACCTGGTCGAGATCATCACCGGCGAGATCGACCGCGGCAACGTCTCCTTCGTCCACCGCGACGAGGACCCACGCGACTACAAGGTCTCCTTCGCCAAGGTGAAGGAGCGGCTCGGCTTCGAACCGGAGATGCGGGTGCCCGACGGCGTCCGCGAGATTGCCAAGGGGCTCGATGACGAGGCCTTCGGCGACCCCTTCGACGCGACCCATCGCAACACCCCGTAGAAATGGGGGCGGGCTGACCTACTCCAGGTCGCCCGCCAACACCAGGTTGACGTCGTCGCGCTCGGATGCCAGCTCGCGCAAGCGGGGCGAAAAACCGGTTCGATCGAAGAAATAGAGCGCGGCGCCCGGCGCTTTCAGCTCTTCCCTGATCGTCTCCAGCTTGTCGAGCTCGCCGGCCTCGTGCACATGTTTCGCATTCGTCCCCTCCGGCCACTTGCAGGAGCCGAGCGCTATCACCCCTCCATCGGCATCGACGGCAACCGCGTCGGCCTCATAAGCGCGGTTGCGTAGCTCGCCGTTCTCACGGCGTCGAATCGACCCCCACCACCACCCCACTTCCGCGGCGCCGATCTCTTCGCCGAGCCAGGTCTGGCAGACCCGCTCGAACGCATCCTCGGAGACGAACTTGTCGAGCTCCGGGAGCACCGATTCCTCGAGATAGCGATCGGCGTCGCGGCGGGTCGCGAGACGACTTTCGCGTGGCGCGACGAATCGAAACCAGAACCGCAGGAACGGGTCCACGACCGTATAGATCACCCGCCTCTTCGAGGCTTGGGTCACGGGGTAGCGGCGCTCGACGAGGCCCATCTCCTCGAGGACCTCGAGGAAGGCGCGAACATCGGAGGCCGAGCGGCCGACGCGCTGGGCGATCTCGTTGAGGCGCGTATCGCCGCCGGCGATCGCCCGTAGACATGACATATAGGTCGCCTGCTCACGCAGGCGACTCTCCTGGGAGAGCAGGAACCGCGGCTCTTCGCGCAGGAGCCCATCGGGGTAGAGGACCGCCCGCCGGATCGCCTCCGAGAGGGGCGCGTCCGGGTCGATCTCCTTCAGGTAGTAGGGGATGCCGCCGAACACCGCCCATGCCCTGATCCGATCCTCGACGCTCCAATTGGGGACAAAGGCCCCGATCTCGCGCCAGGGGAAAGGCAGTAGGCGCTGAGAGCCGGTGCGGCGCCCGTAGGTGGTCGCCCCATAGCCGACGACCTCGCGTTCGAAGAAGCTGATGTCCGAGCCCGATAGACAGAGGAAAAGATCAGGGTTGTCGGCATGCTCGTCGACGAAACGATTGAGCAACGAGCCGATCTCGGGCTCTTGGCGAGCGATGAACTGGAACTCGTCGAGCACGATCATGGTCTGCCCGCCCTCGAGCAGTTCGGAGAGGGCGGCAAAGGCCGCGCGCCAGATGCCGAGCGGCTGCTCGGCGTAGATCGCACGACCGCTGAAGCGGGCGAGCTCGGCGCCGAGATCTTCCAGCTGGTCCCGCTGACTGCCAGCGCTCGCCTCGAAATAGAACTGGCGACAGCCCTCGCCGAAATGGCGCAGCAGCTCGCTCTTCCCCACCCTGCGGCGACCGTAGAGCACGAAGTACTCCCCTCGGCTCGACTGCAGTCGCTCGGATAGCGCTGCCAGCTCGTCTTTGCGATTGAAGAAGGCCATTAGCTAATTCAGACATATCTTATTAAGACGTATCCCAATTACCTGGGCAGGCAATCGATCCTGCATCCATCCGGGGCACTCATACATCCGTCCAGGACGCTTGCAAAAAAACCAAGAGGTGCCATGCCCGGCCCGATGACGGGGCATGGAACTTCTCCTCAGCAGTCGTCGGGTCGCCCTCTTCGCCCTCCTCCTCGCGGCCATCTCGCTGCTCGTCTTCAGCGCCGCCGGTGCTGAAGCCCGCGGTCAGGCGCAGCTGCGCTCCGCCGTCTCCCTCGGCAAGGGGGTGCCCGGTGCCGGTAAGTGCATGAAGGTCGCCAACAGCCGCGCCCGCGCCGCCGCCAAGCGGGCCGAGCGCCCGGCGGCCGCCCGTCGCGCCAGCCGCCGCGCCCGCGCCCAGGTGCTGCGCCGCTGTCTCCGTCAGCGCAAGAGCCGCCGCGCCAAGCCGGCCGTCCCGCCGACGATGGTCGGCGGCGGCCTGGTGGTCGGCATCGACGGTGGCTACACCGGCTGGAGCGACGACGAAATCGAAGAGCGGGCCGAGCTCGGCGCCGCGATCACCCGCCACGAGTGGGACCCGGCCGAGCCGGTCGACGAGCAAGACGACGTGATGGAAGCCGCCTTCGGCGAAATCCAGACCAAGATCCACGCCCTGCTTGGCGGCAACCAGCTCGGCGACCCGACCCACTACCGCGAATGGGTCGTCGAGTTCATCCGCTACTACGGGATCGGCGGCAGCTTCTGGGCCGAGCACCCCGAGCTCGACGGTTCGCGCTTCGCGATCACCTCGATCGAGCTCGGCAACGAGCCCTACTTCGGTGAGATGTCGGCCGAGGAATACGCCGCGACCGTCGGCCCGGTGCTGGAGGAAATCAACCGCCTCAACCTGCCGGTCACGGTCGTCCTGCCGAGCCGCGTCTACGGCAGCAACACCTCCTGGATGGACACGCTCTACAAGCTGATCCCAAACCTCAACGACTACTTCGACGCCTTCGCCGAGCACCCCTACTGGTACGGGCACGAACCGGCCTCGACCGGCCCCGCCGGCCCCTTCGGCCGGATCGACACGACCCGCCGGCGGATGAACGAACACGGCGCCAACACGAAGGCGATCTGGATCACCGAGTACGGCGAGTCCACCGCCGAGTGCGGCGAAGAGTGCGTCGGCGAGGACACCCAGGCGGCGCACCTGAAGCAGATGCTCGACGCGATCGTCTCCCGCTCCGACTGGGGCGTGAAGATGATCTCCGTCTTCCAGCTGCGCGACCGCGGTACCGAGAGCAGCGACCGCGAGCGCCAGTTCGGGCTGATTCGCGAGGACGGCTCCCCAAAGCCGGCCTACCCCATCGTCGAGTCGGCGATGGATCAGTACCGAGGCTGACCCAACGCCGCTTGCGGCTACCTACTTTTGTGCAACCCCGTTTGCGGGTACCCACTTTTAATGTGGGTCATTTGTCCAAAAGTCGTCGATTAGCTGCGGATCCCGGTCCGCCGGAACCGACAAGGGGGGAACCATGAACCTCCCCGCCGCCACCACCCGGACCGCAGGAATCGCTTTCGCGATGGCCTTCCTTCTCGTCGCTTCCGTCTTCGCCGGCGCCAGCGCCAGCGCCAAGCCGGCCGCCAGCGCCAAGCGGATCAGCACCACCGTCTGCGACAGGAAGGCCAGCAAGGCCACCGGCGCCGCCAAGCGCCGTGAGCTGCGCCAGCGCTGCCTCAAGGAGATGAACAAGGCCGCGGCGGCGCGCAAGCGCTCGCAGGACGTCACTCCTCCCGCGGTCGCCTGGCAGTCCCCCGGCGCCGGCACCACCGTCAAGGGCAAAATCGGCGGCTCGAGCTGCGAGGCGAGCGCCAGCGACGAGCGCGGCGTCACGAAGGTTGTGATGAAGGTCGACGGCGCGACGCTGAACACCGAGAGCGACGCGCCCTGGAACTGCAGCTTCGACTCGGCCAAAGTCAGCGACGGCACCCACACCCTGAGCGCAACCGCCTACGACGCCGCTGGTAACTCGCGCACCGCTTCGGTTTCCGTCAACGTTGTCAACAAAGTCGCTCCGGCTCCGGCTCCAGACCCGAAACCCGAGCCGACTCCCATCCCGGAGCCGACGCCTGAGCCAGAGCCGACCCCGGAGCCCGAGCCGACCCCGGAGCCAGCCCCGACCGACGCCGCCCCCAACGTCTCCTGGGCGACTCCCGTCGCCGGCTCCAACGTGACGAGGAAAATCAGCGGCTCGACCTGCGAAGCCCTTGCCAGCGATGACAAAGGCATCGAGAAAGTCGTGATGAAGATCGACGGCGCCGTCCTCAACACCGAGAGCGACGCGCCCTGGAACTGCACCTTCGACTCGGCCAAAGTCAGCGACGGGACCCATACCCTGAGCGCGACCGCCTACGACACCGCCGGCAACACCCGCACCGCCTCGATCTCCGTCAACGTCTCCAACCTAGTTGACCCAGCCCCCGAACCGACCCCGGGACCGGCCCCCGAACCAGAACCCACTCCCTCCCCGACGCCGGGCGCCTTCCCCGGCAACGGGCTGACGATCGCGGTCGACGGCGGCCACGGCTACTGGTCGGACACCGAAATCACCTACCGCGCCCAGCTCGGCGCCGCGGTCACCCGCCACGAGTGGGACCCGACCGAGCCGATCAACCACCAGGACGAAATCGTCTACGCCGCCGCGGCCCAGATCCACACCCGGATCCACGCCCAGCTCGGCGCCAACGTGCTCGGCACCGCCACCAGCTATCGCGAATTCGTCCTTGGCTTCATCGCCCGCTACGGCCTCGGTGGCAGCTTCTGGAAACTGCACCCGGAGCTGAACGAAGCCGCTTACGCGATCACCACCGTCGAGCTCGGCAACGAGCCCTACTTCGGCGACATGTCGGCCAGCCTCTACGCCGACACCGTCCGCCCCACCCTGGAAGCGATCAAGAGCCAGAACCTGCCGGTCAAGGTGATCCTGGTCACCCGCACTTACGGGACCGACACCACCTGGATGGACACCCTCTACTCGAAGATCCCCAACCTCAACAACTACTTCTACGCCTTCGCCGACCACCCCTACTGGTACGGGCACTCGCCGGAAGAGGGAACCGCAGCCGGGCCGTTCGGCCGGATCTCGGTCCTGCGCAAACGGATGAACGAAAAAGGCGCCGCGGACAAGCCGATCTGGCTCACCGAGTACGGCCAGTCGACCGCCAACTGCGGCAGCCAGTGCGTCAGCGAGGCAACCCAGAAGGAACATCTGCAGAAGATCCTCAACGCGTCGATCACCCGCACCGAATGGAAGATCGGGATGATCTCCGTCTTCCAGCTGCGCGACCGCAGCCTGAACAGCAGCGACCGCGAGCACGGGTTCGGGCTACTGCGCTTCGACGGCGGCCAGAAGGCCTCCTACTCGATGGTGCGCTCGCTGATGCAGCAGTACCGCGGCTAGTCGCGACGCCAGCCTGGGCAGTCCGCGACCGTCCATATACTCGCGCGTCGCACCCCTGGTGCCTCCTCGTCCGATGCGGACCGTGATCGCCACCTCATTTACGCCGACCCTCGACTCGGGTCGCGCACGGCGAACCCACGGAATCGTGCGGGCGCTCGCCGGCCTCGGTCCGGTCGATCTCGTCTACGGGGCTTTCGGGGCCGATGACCCGGACCCCACCTTCGAGCGAATCGAGGGGCTGACGATGCACCGGGTCGAGCACCCGGGAAGCCTGGAGAGGTTGCCCGCCTATGCTCGCGCCCGCCTGCGCCGGGTCCCCGACGACTTCGCTCGCGGGATCTGGCCGGGGGTGGCGCGGCGGACGGCCGAGCTGAGCGCCGACCCCGAAACGCGGGTCGTCGCCGAGGGCCCGGTCGCCGCCGCGGCGCTGCTGGGGCTGGCCTCGCGACGCGAGGCCGTCTACGACGCCCACAACCTAGAGTCGACCTTTCGCCACCGGCTCGGCGACGCCGGCATGTCCCATTCCGACCTGGAGCGCTTCGAGCGCCTGCTGCTCGACACGTTCAGCGAGAGCTGGATGGTCTCCCCGGCCGACATGGAGGGGGCGGCGGCGCTGGCGCCGGAGGCGCGATTGCGACTGGTCCCCAATGTCGTCGACGTTGCCGGAATCGAGCCGGTGCCGTTTCGGACCGATGAGCGGAAGGTGCTGTTCGTCGCCGACCTCACCTACGAGCCCAACCGCGGGGCGCTGAGCTTCCTGCTCGAGGAGGCGATGCCGGCGCTGTGGGAGCGCGCACCCGACGTCGAGCTGGTCGTCGCCGGCAAGGGCAGCGCCGAGATCGAGGCCGCCGATGAGCGGGTGCGGCCGAGCGGGTTCGTTCCCGACCTGCGCGACGTCTATTTAGAAGCGGGCGCCGTTGCGGTGCCCCTGCTGGAGGGCGGCGGCTCGCCGCTGAAGTTCGTCGAGGCGCTCGCCTACCGGGTCCCGGTCGCCGCCACCCCCCGCGCCGCCGCCGGGCTCGAAGTGCGGGCCGGCGAGCACTACGCCGAGGGCGGCACCGACGGTCCCTCGTTCGCCGCGGCGCTACTGGAAGCGCTCGATTCCGAGCGCGGCAACCCGCTCGCCGCCGCCGGCCGCGAGCTGGCCGAGCGCGAGTACTCGATCGAGGCGCTGGAGCGGCGCCTGGCCTCATGAAGATCGTCTCGGTGATGACCGGCGCCGCCCCCGGCGGGGCCGAGTTCGCCGCGGTCGAGCTGCTCGACGCGCTGGTGCAGCGCGGGCACGAGGCGGTGATGCTGAGCGACTCGCCGGAGATCGGCCGCGAGACCGCGGTTGCGGTGCGGCCGCTGGAGATCGGGCCGAAGCTCTCCGGCAAGACTTGGCCCAGCCTGGCCTTGAAGTGGCCGGCGCTGCGGACCGGCCTGCGCCAGGCACTGGAGGCCGAGGCGCCATACGACGTGCTCCTCCTCCACTACAAGAAGGAGCAGCTGCTGACCCCCGGCCTACCCCCCGAACTGCGACCGCGCGTCGCCTGGTGCGAGTGGGGGCCGGTGCCGAAGCAGATGCGCCAGGGCCCGGGCCGCTGGGCTTATGCCCGCGCCGGCCGCGGCGTCAGCGCGGTGATGGCGATCTCCGAGGGGACGCGGGAGTCGGTGATCGCCGCCGGGGTCGCGGAGGACAAGGTGACCTACCTGCCGAACGCGATGCGAACCGAGGAGATCCGCTTCAGTGCCGAAGGACGGGCGCGGGTGCGGGCCGAGCTCGGCATCCCCGCCGAGGCCTTCACGGTCGGCTGCGTCTCCCGCTTCCACCCGAAGAAGCGCAACGACGTCCTCATCGACGCCGTCGGCGAACTCGGTCCCGAGACGCACATGATCCTCGCCGGCGCCGGGGAGACCGAGGCCGAACTGCGGTCCCAGGCCGAGTCGCTCGGCGCGCGGGCGCACATCCTCTCCACCCCCGGCGCCGAGATCGGCGACGTCCTCTCCGCCTTCGACGTCGACGTCTTCTGCCCCAGCCCGGCCGAGGGGCAGCCGCGGGCGGTGATCCTCGGGATGCTGGCTGAAAGGCCCTGCGTCTCAACCGGGGCCGAGGGCGTGGTCGGGCTGATCGAAGACTCCTACGGGGCGATCGTCTCGCCCGAGAACGACGCCCCGGCGCTGGCCGAGGTTCTGCGCCGCTACGAGGGCGACCCCGAGCGGGTGCGGCGCGAGGGGGCGCTGGCGGCGAAACGGGCGATCGAGCAGTTCGACCGGACCGTGGTCGCTGCCCGCGCCGAGCGCTTGCTACAGGGAGACGTGTGAAGCCCAACCGATATCGAGCCCAGCGGGGTGTGCCAAAAGCCGGAATCGGCGAGGAGCGGCCGCTGCGCCTGCTGGTCATCGACGAGGGCGTGCTCGGCCACCGCACCCTGAAAGCCCAGCTGGAAGCGGTGCTGGCGACGCTGCCGGGGGTCGAGGCGACGATGGCGACGGTGCCGCCGCCCTCGCGCCTGGGCCGGCTCTTCACCCGCAAGTGGATCCGCGGCAGCGATGCCGACCTGCAGGCGCTGCGCTGGCGGCTACGCTGGTCCTGGCAGGGACGGAAGCTGCTGAAGCGCCACCGCGGCAAGGTCGACGTCGCCCTGGTCAACACCCAGGCGCTGGCGCTGCTGGCGAAGGGGCCGATGCGCGAGCTGCCGACGATCCTCTCGATCGATGCCACCGTCGGCCAGTTCACCGGCCTCGAATACACCCCGCACGACCGCTGGACCCCCCGCCAGCTGCGGCTGATGCAGCGGTTCGAGCGGCGGGCGTTCCGCAACGCCGCGGCGGCGATGCCGTGGACCGGATGGAACGCCGCCGCCGTCGAGTCCGAATACGACCTCGACGATCTTCACGCGGAGACGCTCCACCCCGGCCTCGACGCCGGCTGGTGGGGCGAGGCAGCGGCGCGGCGCCCGCGCGACCGACAGGGACCGATGCAGGTCCTCTTCGTCGGCAACGACGTCCACCGCAAGGGTCTGCCGACGCTGATCGAGGCCGTCGCCGCGCTCGGCGACGGGGCGGTGCTCGACGTGGTCAGCGGCGACGAGATTGAAGAGCGCGACTTCGTCCGCGTCCACCGCGGCGTCACCGCCGGCAGCGAGCGATTGCGCGAGCTCTACTCCGAAGCCGACGTCTTCGCCCTCCCCACCCACGCCGACGCCGTCCCCTGGGCGGTGCTGGAGGCGATGGCCGCCGGCCTGCCGGTTGTCGCTTCCGCAGTGGGGGCGATCCCGGAGATGCTGGGTGAGGGCGGCGAGACGGTGCCGCCGGGCGACGCCGAGGCGCTGGCCGCAGCGCTGCGGCGCCTGAGCGAGCCCGAGCGGCGCCGGCAGCTCGGCGAGGCGGCGCGCGAACGCGTCCACGAGAACTACGACAACGCCCTGCAGACGCCGCGGATCCTCGCCCTCGCGAAAGCGGCCGCCGAGGCCCGCGGCGGCGGCCGGCGTTTTCGCCGCCGCACCGTTCTCGGCGTCGGCGTCGGCGTCGCCGCGGTCGCGGTCGCGGCCCCCTACGCGGCCCTCGTCCCCGACGAACAGTTCGAGCAGCTGGTCGCCGACCGGCTCGGGATCGAACCCGAGCTCGCCAAGCAGCTGCTGGCACGGGCGCGCGAGCAGTACGGCGACGCCGAGTACGACGCCCGCGCCGCCGCCTTCGCCCTCGCCGTCCGCGACCCGGTCTCGGCGGTGATGCCGGAATCAGCGCGCCGCAAGGCGGTCGACAGCCTGCTGGAGCCGATGCTCTCCCAGCCCGCTTCCAACCTCGCCTACACGACCACCGGAACCGACCCGGGCAGCCCCGCCTGCGCCGGCCTGGTGCGGCGCGCGTGAAGACCGTCGAGGCAGACCTCGTCGTCATCGGCTCCGGCGTCAGCGGGCTGCTGGCTTCCTGGCGGCCGCTGCAGCAAGGGCTGCGGGTGTCGATGCTGGAGCGGGGAGCGCTGAAGACGCACGCCGAGCAGGTCGCCGATGGGCAGTGGGCGGCCGCGGTCCCCGGGGCCGAGGCGAACAACGAAACCGCGCCGGGCACCCCGCCATACCCGTGGAGCTACGTCTACGGGGTCGGCGGCTCAACCCTGCACTGGGCCGGCGCCGCGCTGCGCTTCGCCGCCGCCGACTTCATGATGCGCTCCAGCTTCGGCGTGATGGCCGACTGGCCGCTCTCGCTGGGTGAGCTCGATCCGTTCTACGCGCAAGCGGAGGCGGCGCTGGGGGTCGCTGGCGCGCCCTCGGCAGGGACGGGACAACCCGGACCAGGGATTCCGGGCGCCCGCACTCTTCCGCCCCACCCTCTCAGCCCGATCGACAATGCGGTGGCAAAACACTTGCAACCGTTCGCGCCGCTGCCGCAGGCGCGGCCTTCGCGGCCGATCCAGGGGCGCCCCGCCTGCTGTGGCTCGGCGGTCTGCGAACTGTGTCCGGTCGACTCCCGCTTCTCTCCCCTCAACGGCCTCTCCGCGGTGCTCGATCACCCCGGTCTCGATCTCCGTCAGCAGACGGTCGCCGCCCGCCTGCGACTCGGCCCCGGCGGCGAGGTCGAGGGTGTGGAGACGATCGAGCCCGGTGGCGGCAGGACGCTGGTGCGAGGCAAGCGCTATGTACTGGCAGCGAACGGGATCGAAAACCCCGGCCTGCTGCTGCGCTCCGGGCTCGACGGCCCGGCAGTCGGTAAGTACCTCTTCGACCACGGTCACACGACGGTCACCGTCACCCTGCGGGAGGAGCTCGAACCGGGCGTCGGCGACAGTCTCTCCACCGGCTTGGTGGAAGCCTTCCGCGAAGGCGGCTTCCGCTCCGAGCGCTCGGCCGCGATCCTCAGCCCCTACAACCCAGGAGCTCCGATCTCCCCGCTGCTCAGCGACGGCGTCGTCGCCCGCGAAAGCGGCGAGGACGCCCGCGCCGCGGCCCTCTCCCGCTGGCGGCGCACGGTCCCCTTCGACATGCTGACCGAGGACGTGCCGCGGCCCGACCGCCGGGTCACGCTCTCGCCCAACCGCGACTCCTTCGGGCTGCCGCTCAACCGCACCGCCTACCCGCCACCCGGTCCCTACGAGCGAGCCGGGATCGACGCCGCCATCGGTGCCCTACGCGAGCGCCTGGCGCCGCTCGGCGTCGAGGCGATCGAAGCCGTGCCCGGCCCCCAGGGCGGGCACCTGATGGGGACCTGCCGGATGGGGCCTCCGGGCGAGGGCGTGGTCGACCGCGAGATGCGCCACCTCGAGGTCGAGAACCTGTTCGTCGCCGGCTCCTCGGCCTTCCCCACCTACGCCCCGGTCCACCCGACGCTGACGATCGCGGCGCTGGCCTTGCGGCTCGGCGAGCAGCTGGCGCGGGAGGCAGCGTGAGCGAGACGATCACCGCCTGCGTGATCGCCCGCGACGAGGAGGAGCGCCTCCCCGACTGCCTCGCCAGCCTCGGGTTCTGCGACCAGGTGGTCGTCGTCGACAGCGGCTCCCGCGACCGCACCCGCGAGCTCGCCGCCGCGGCCGGGGCGCTGGTCGTCGAGAACCCCTGGCCCGGCTTCGCCGCCCAGCGCAACTTCGCCCTCGACCAGGCGACGGGCGACTGGGTGCTGGAGATCGACGCCGACGAGCGGGTCAGCCCCGAGCTGGCCGCCGAGCTCCGCGCCTTCCTCGCCGCGCCGCCCGCGGTGACCATGGGTGCGATCCCGATGCGCGACGTCTTCCTCGGCAAGGCCCTCGGACCCTCGATCCGCTACCCGCGCTACCGCCACCGGCTCTTCCGCCGCGGCGCCTTCCGCCACGACGAGGGGCGCAGCGTCCACGAGGGGCTCTGGCCCGACGGGCCGGTTCACCCCTTCGCCGGCGAGCTGCGCCACCTGCTGGCCTCCTCCTGGGACGAGGCGCTGGCCGATGCCCGCGCCTACGCGCGGCTGGAGGCCGCCCAGCGGCGGCGGCCGGGCGCCGCCGAGGCGCTGACCGGGATCCTCGCCCGGCCGCTGGCCAAGCTCGCCTACCGGCTCATCCTCTACGGCGGCTGGCGCGACGGCGGCCGCGGCACCGCCAAGATCGGGCTCGAGTGCGGCGCCGACTCGCTGGCCACCATCCACCGCCTGCGCCACAGCGGCGGCGAGGGTTCGAGCGGCTTCGGCCAGGAGCCGCCGCGGCTCGGCCCGGTGCGGATCGTCGGCGTCGCCCGCGGCCGCCGCGGCGCCGCCCGCCTCACCGGGTGGCTCGAGGGGGCCGCCGCGGCGGGAGCCGACGTGGCCCTGATCGGCGCCGCGCCACCGCCGGGTTCGGCGGTCCCCCACCGCCCGCTCGACCGGCTCGGGCCGGGGCGCCTGGTCCGGGCGCTCGACGCCGAGGACCAGCTGCGCCCGGTCGATGCCCTGCTGCCCGCTGGCCGCCGCGAGCGGCTGGCCCTGCGCCTGGCACCGGGGACTCTGCGCGGCGCCGTCCCGCCGCTCTCGGCGGCAGAGGACCCCGCCCAGACGCAAAGCCGCCTGCAAAGCGCAACCCGCGGCGTTTAGAGAGGGGGCCGCGGGTACTCGTAGAAGTAATCTGTCGCGCCCTAAGGTACCCCGGGGCCACGATTCAAGTCAGTCGTCGTCGCTCCCGATAGGTCAACACCGCCGTGGATCCGAACCCCCAACTTCGACTCATCTGGGCCGCCAAGAAATGGCTGGCCCTTTTCGCGGTTGCGGCTGCGGTGATCGTCTATTTGATCTCCTCCTCCAAAGCCGACGAATTCGAAAGCAACGCGCTCGGCCAGATCGTCTCCACCAGCCAGGCCTCGGGCGAAGTCCTCAGCGAGGAAGAACTGCTCAGTCTCTCCAACGTCTACGACGAGCTGGCGGCGACCCGCACCGTGCTCGACATCGCCCACGAAGACGAAACGGTCAAAGGCCGCGAGTCCGAGTTCGACAGCAGCGTCGACGTCTCCCCCGAATCGCGGATCGGCGTCCTCAGCTTCAAGGCGGCGACCGGCGACCCGGAGCTGTCAGCCGAATTCGCCAACGCCTACGCCCGCGCCTTCGGCTCCTACCTGGGCGGGCTCCAGGTCGAGCAGCTGAAAAAAACGCTCGGACCGCTGCAGGAACGGGTCAACCAGATCGAAGAAGAACTGCTGGAAGTGCCGGCCGGCGACCCCGACCGGGCCGGGCTCGAGGTCGAGCTCGGGGCACTGCAGGAACAGATCGCCTCCCAGACCTCCAACCCCGGCGACTCGCTGCGGATCGTCGAGCAGGCTGCCCCCGACCCCAACGCGGTGGCGCCGAAGCCCAGACGCGACGCCGTCCTCGCCTTCATCGTCGCCCTCCTGCTCGGCGCCTGCGCCGTCTATCTCCGCGACCTCTTCTTCGACCGCTACGGCTCCGCCCAGGACGCCGCCCGCGACCTCGACCTGCAGCTGCTGGGCGAGATCCCGCGGGCCCGCAAAGACTCGCCGCTGGAGGCCTTCCGCAGCCTCCGCACGGCGATCGTCTTCGCCCTCGACCGGACTGACAGGCAGGCGATCAACCTCGACGCCGAATCCGGCCGCACGATCCTCGTCACCGGCCCCGAATCCGGCTGCGGCAAGAGCTACGTCTCCTCCAACGTCGCCCGCACCCTCGCCACCGAGGGCCGTCAGGTGACCGCGGTCGACGCCGACCTGCGCCGCCCCACCCTGCACGAGATCTTCAAGAGCGACCTCTCCCCCGGCCTCAGCGACCTGCTGGTCGGCGACGAGGACCCCGACGTCGAACGGGTGATGCGGGACGTGCGCACTCCCCGCGGCAGCTCCGACGCCGGCTCCCTGCGCCTGCTGCCCGCCGGCTCCCACACCGAAGAAGCGGTCGAGTCGCTCTCCTCGCGGCGGATGGCGAAAGTCGTCAACACCCTGCAAGGCGAGAATGACGTGGTCCTCTTCGACAGCCCGCCGGTGCTCGCTGTCGTCGACCCGGTGGTCCTCTCCCGCTACGCCGACGGAGTCGTCTTCGTGATCGACTCCCGTCACACCCGCCGCCGCGAGGCGCGGCGGGCGATCGAGGCGCTGCGGGCGACCGGCGCGCCACTGCTCGGCTTCGCCTTCAACCGCTCCGGCACCAAACTGAACACGTATGAGGCCTACCGGCCGAACGACCCACGGCACTCCGGGTCGCGTCCTTCGCAGGGGGCGAGGGTCTGAGTCGTAGGGACCTCGCGACGCCGGTCCTCGCCACCGGGCTCGCGGTCGCGGTGGCAGGCGTCCTCGCGGGGATAGCGCTCTCGGCGGGGCTCGAGAAAGCAGGTTCGCAGGGCGTGCTGGCGCCGCTGGTCCTGCTCGCCTGCGTCGTCCTCCTCCGCTTCCCCGAGGCCTGCCTCGGCCTGCTGCTGTTCGGCACCGCGATGGCCGAAGTCGAACCGGTCGGGGCGCTCCCCTCCGGCGCACGGTTCTACGAACAGGTCTTCTCCAGCTTCACCGCGCCGGACATGCTGATCTTCTTCGGCCTCGCCGGGGTGCTGCTGCGATTCGTCGCCCAGGACCTGCGGCCGCGGCTGCCCGAACCGCTGACGGCGCCGCTGGTCGTGCTCGGCCTCGCGGTGATGGCCGGGGTCGCGACCGCCTACAGCACCGGCAGCGTCAGCCCTCCCGAACTGTTCCACCGCAGCCTCCAGGTCGGCCACCTGATCCTGATCCCGCTGCTGGCGGTGAACGTCCTGCGCGACACCCGCGCGCTCAAGGTCTTCGCCTTCGGGCTGGCGGTGCTGGCCTGCCTGAAAGGGGTGACCGGCCTCTACGCGAGCCTCGGCGGCTTCGGCGGCGGCGTCGAAGAGGAGGTGGCCAGCTTCCTCAACCCGTTCCCGAACCTGCTGATGCTGACCTTCGGTCTCGGGGTGATCGCGGCGCTGGTGCGGCGGGTCGAGCTGCCGGCATGGATGTACGGCGGGCTGCCGATTGCGCTGCTCGCACTGCTGCTCTCCTACCGGCGCTCGTTCTGGATCGCCGCGATCCTCACCATCGTTCTCGTCGTGATCATCGCCAGCCGCCGCCGCGGCCGGGCGGTGCTGGCGATCGCCGCCGTCTCGCTCGCACTCGCCTTCGTCGCCGCCAACTCGATCGCCGGTCCCTCGGACTCGACCTCCAGCCCGCTCGCCGAACGGGCCCAGACGCTGGCCCCGGGCGCGTCCGGCAACCGCGGCGACCGCTACCGCAACGACGAGCGCCGCAACGTGATCGAAAACATCGAGCAGCACCCGGTCACCGGCGTCGGCCTCGGCGTCAACTGGGAAGTTCACCAGCCACTGGCCGAGGCGCACGACCGGCGCTATGTCCACTTCGCCTTCCTCTGGTACTGGCTTGCGTTCGGGATCCTCGGTGCGATCGCCTACCTGCTCCTCTTCGGCAGCTCGCTGTGGACGAGCGTGCAGATCTGGCGCCGCCACCCCGATCCGATCGTGCAGGTCTGCGCGATCGCCGTCTTCGGCGGCGTCCTCGGCCTCGCCTTGGTCGAACTGACCGCGACCTTCGCCGGAATCGAGTCGCGCCTGACGATCCTCCTGGGAGCGCTGCTGGGCTGGCTCGCCGCCGCCTGGCAAGACCTGCCGTCGCGACAGACGACGGCGAACCGCTGAGCCGATGAGCGATCAGACCACCCACCGCGCGACCCGCGTCGGCTCGCGCCGCGTCCTCGGCGACGTCGGCTTCCAGCTCGGCGGCCAGGTGATCAACGTCGCCCTCGGCATCGTCACCACGGTCGTCCTCGTCCGCGCCCTGGAGGCGACCCGCTACGGCGAGTGGGCGACGATCCTCGCCGTCATCGACCTGGTCGCGATGGTCGGCAACCTCGGCCTGGAAACGGTCGCGATCCGGCTCGCCGCGCAGGAACCCGAGCGTGAGGGGGCCTGGGTCGGCGCGGCGGCGAGCCTGCGGATGGCGATCGCGGTACCGGCCCTGGCGGTCTTCGTCGCGGTGCTGGCGCTGGTCGCCTCCGACGACCAGATGCTGGTCACCGGCCTGGTCCTCTCGCTCGGCTTCATCGTCTCGGCGCTCTCGACCCTGCGAATCGTCTTCCGCCTCCACGTCCGCAACCACGTCACCGTCGCCTTCACCACCCTCAACAGCGTCCTCTGGACGGGCTCGGTGGTCGCGATCGCCGCCACCGGCGGCGGCATGGTCGCGTTTGCCGTCGCCTTCGTCGTCATCACCTTCATCGTCCAGGGATGCCTGGCGATCGTCGCGCTGCGGACGATTCACGTGCGCTGGAAGGGCGCCCGCGAGCTCTGGCCGCGGCTGCTGGGGATCGGGATCAGCGTCGGAATCGCCGCCACCCTGACCTTCGCCTACGGCCGCATCGACCAGATCCTCGTCTACGAGCTGGCGCCCGACTCCGCCGAAGTCGGCATCTACGCGGCGATGTACAAAATCCTCGACAACGCCGGCTTCATCCCGATGGCGGTGATGGTGACCCTGTTCCCGATCATGGCCGGCCTCTTCCCCGCCGACCCACCGCGGCTGCGGCGGATGATGCAGATGGCGATCGACTACCTCAGCTTCGTCGCCCTCGGCGGCCTGGCGCTGACGATCGTCGCCGCCGAGCCGATCGTCGAGCTCCTCTACGGGTCCGAGTTCACCTCCGGGTCGACCGTGCTGACGATCCTGATCGCCGCCTTCATCCCGATCTGCATCGGCAACGTCGCCGGCAACATGGTGGTGGCGATGGACCTGCAGCGCCGCTACATTTGGCTGGCGGTGCTGGGGCTGGTGCTGAACGTCGGCCTCAACCTGGTCCTGATTCCCGAGTACGGGATCGAGGCGGCCGCCTGGGTGACGCTGGGAACCGAGGTCATCGTCGTCGCCCTCGCCACCGCGATGGTCCTGCGCCGGATCGAGATGCGGCTCTCGCTGCGACGGCTGGCGCTGGCGGCGGCGGCGGCGACCGTGGCGGCGCTGGCGGTCTGGGGCCTGCGCCAGGCGGGCGCCGGCGCGATCGTCCTGATCCTGGCGATGATCGCGATCTACCCGGTGCTGCTGATCGCGCTGCGGGCACTTGACCTCGACCAGCTGAAACGGCTGATCCGCACCCGGGGCGAGGCGGCGGCGTGAGCCCGGCTGGGCGGCGCATCCTCGTCCTCACCAACCTCTACCCGCCGATCGCCCACGGCGGCTACGAGGTCGAGTGCCAGGGCGTGGTCGAGCACCTGCGCGAGCGCCACGAGGTGCTGGTCCTGACCTCGGACAAGGACCGCGAGGGGGCGCCGGCCGAGCCGGGTGTGCGGCGGGAGCTGCCGTTCCTGCCGCGGCGGCGAGCAACGGACGCGCTGAGCCCGCTGCACGCGGTGCGCGGAGCGAAGGTCGCGCGGGCGGCGCTGGCGGACTTCCGTCCCGACCTGGTCTACATCTGGAACGGGGCGCAGCTGCCGCAGGCGGCGATCCGGGTCCTGGAGACCAGCGGCGCCCCAGTCGCCTACCGCGTCTGCGAGCACTGGTTCGGCTCTCTCTACAGCAGTCGCTACGACCCCTTCATGCGCGGGCTGACCGGCGGGCGCTGGCGGCGGGCGGCGCGGGCCTGGAACCGGCTGCCGGCGCTGCGGCTCGACCACGAGACGGTCGCAGAGGTCGCGGTCAGCTGGAACAGCGAGGCGCTGCGAAGTCAGGTCGAGGTGCCGCCGCTGCTGCGGCCGGCGCTCGAGCACGTGCGGCTGCCGGCGACCCGGCAGAGCGAGGAGCTGGTCGGGCTGGAGCGGCGGCCGGCCGAGCGGGCGAGCGTCGGCTACGTCGGCCGCATATCCCCTGAGAAGGGCGTCGACGTCGCCCTGCGGGCGCTGGCGCGGCTGCGGGACGAGGGGCTCGAGGTCGACTTCGAGATCGCCGGCGGCGGCGCGGACGAGCACCTGCGTGAGCTGGCGGACCTGGCGGCGAGCCTGGGAATCGCCGAGCGGATCAGCTTCCTCGGCCCGCTCGACACCGCCGCCCTGAAGGACTTCTACGCGCGCATCCACGCCCTCGTCGTCCCTTCGGTCTGGGAGGAGCCGGCGGGGCTGGTCCTGGTCGAGGGCGCGCTGGCCGGCGTCCCCCTCATTGCCTCCCGCGTCGGCGGCATCCCGGAGATCGTCCGCGACCCCGAAGAGGCGCTCCTCTGCCCGCCCGGCGACGCCGCCGCGCTGGCCGCAGCGCTGCGTCGGACGCTGGGTGAGCCGGAGGCAAGTGCGGCCCGGACGGAGCGCGCGAACGAGCGCGCGCAGGGCTTCCGGATCGGCCCATACCTAAAAGCGATGGACGAGTTCATCGAAAAGGTGGAGAAGCTCGGCGCCTGAGCCCCGCGTCGGTTGACAGCGGCCGTCCGGTTGCAAACGATACGCCGCGTCGTGCGCTCGTCCGTAATCCGTCCATACGCCCTTGCCCTCGCCCTGATCCTTGCGCTAGCCGCTGCGTGGGCACCCTCGGCCCAAGCGCAAACGCTGCAGCCGGGCTTCACCGAGTCGGTCGTCTTCAGCGGCATGGTCGAACCGACCGACGTCGCCTTTGCCCCCGACGGCCGCGTCTTCGTCGCCGAGAAAAGCGGCTTGATCAAGGTCTTCCCCAACGTCAACACGCCGACGCCGGCGATCGCCGCCGACCTGCGCACCGAAGTCCACAACTTCTGGGACCGTGGCCTGCTCGGGATCACCCTCGACCCGCAGTTCCCGATCCGGCCCTACCTCTACGCGCACTACACCCGCGACGCCGAACCCGGCGGCACGGCGCCGCGGTGGGGGCAACCGGGGGTCACCGACGACCCCTGCCCGACGCCCCCCGGACCGACCGACGAAGGCTGCGTGGTCACCAGCCGCCTGATGAAACTGACCCTGACCGGCAGCGTGGCCACCGCCCAGCAGCCGCTGGTCGACGGCTGGTGCCAGCAGTTCCCCAGCCACTCGGCCGGCGACGTCGTCTTTGGGCCCGACGGGATGCTCTACGCCTCCCATGGCGACGGTGCCAGCTTCAACTTCACCGACTACGGCCAGGAAAAAAACCCCTGCGGCGACCCGCCCGGAGCGGCTGGCACCAACCTGACCTCCCCGACCGCCGAAGGCGGCGCCCTGCGCTCCCAGGACTTCCGCACGACGGCCGACCCGACCGGGCTCAACGGCTCCCTGATCCGGATCGACCCGGACACGGGAGCGGCCGCCCCCGGCAACCCGCTGGGCGCGAGCTCCGACGCGAACGCGCGGCGGATCGTCGCAGCGGGGATGCGCAACCCGTTCCGCTTCGCGGTCCGGCCCGGCACCGGGGAACTCTATGTCGGCGACGTCGGCTGGGGAGGTTGGGAGGAGGTCAACCGGCTCCCCGCGCCAACCGATTCGACGGTCGACAACTTCGGCTGGCCCTGCCACGAAGGCCCCGAGCGCTCCCCCGCCTACGAGGGCGCCAGCCTCAACCTCTGCAAATCGCTCTACAGCACGCCCGCCGCCGTCTCGGCGCCGCTCTACTACTACTCCCACACCGGCCCCGTGGTGACCGGCGAGGACTGCACCGCCGGCGGCGAGTCGATCTCCGGCCTCGCCTTCTACCGAGGCCAGGGGGGCAACTATCCGGCCGCCTATTCGGGCGCGCTGTTCTTCGCCGACTACTCGCGCCGCTGCACCTGGGTGATGTTCGAAAAAAACGGGCAGATCGATCCCTCGACCCGCGCCGTCTTCCTCAACGAGAACGACCCGGTGAACCTGGAGATCGGTCCGGGAGGCGACCTCTTCCTCGTCGACTTCGAGGGCCAGTTGCGGCGGATCAGCTACCCCGGCGGCAACCGGGCGCCGACCGCGGTCGCCAAAGCCGAACCGCAGGGGGGACCGCTGCCGCTGACGGTGGACTTCGACGGCAGCGGCTCGAGCGACCCGGACACCGGTGACTCGCTCACCTACGCCTGGGACCTCGACGGCGACGGCGCCTACGACGACTCGGCCGCGGTCAAACCGAAATGGACCTACATCAGTGCCGCCAACGTCAGCGTCGGGCTGCGGGTGAGCGACAAAAGCGGCCTCTCGGACACCGACACGATCCTGATCGGCGCCGGCAACGACCCGCCGAACGCCCAGATCGAAACCCCGACCGCGGCCTTGAAATGGGCGGTCGGCGACAAAATCGAATTCTCCGGCAAAGGGACCGACCCCCAGGACGGGACCCTGGCGGCGGCGAGCATGTCCTGGTCGTTGGTGATGCGTCATTGCGAGACCGAAAACGACTGCCACTCGCACAACATCCAGTCGTTCCCCGGCGCAACCAAAGGCGAATTCACGGCCCCCGACCACGAGTACCCGTCCCACCTCGAACTGCGCCTCACCGTGACCGACAGCGGCGGGGTCAGCGACACCGAGACGCTGCGGCTCGACCCGCGCACGGTGGACATCAATTTCGCCACCGAACCCCCGGGCCTGTCGCTGACCGCCGGGGAGGACACCATCACCGCGCCGTTCGGCAAGACCCTGATCGTCGGCTCCAAAATCTCGCTGGCGGCGCCGACGCCGCAGTCGCTGGATAACGCCTGGTTCGCCTTCTCCTCCTGGTCGGACGGCGGGGCGCTCACGCATGAGATCGTTGCCCCGGCAACGCCGGCGACCTACACGGCGACCTTCAAAGCGGAACCGAAACCGCCCGGCCTGGTCCTCGGCTTCGGCTTCGAGGAGACCTCGGGGCCGACCGCCAACGACGCCTCGGCGGCGAAAAACAGCGGCACGATCAGCGGCGCCACCAGCACCGCAAGCGGCAAATTCGGCCGCGCCCTCAGCTTCGACGGGACCAACGACAAAGTCGACGTGCCCGACGCCGCCTCGCTCGACCTCACCAGTGGGATGACGCTCGAGGCCTGGGTCAAACCGACGACCAACGCCAGCTGGCGCACGGTGATCCTCAAGGAGCGCGGCGCCAACGACCTCCTCTACGCGCTCTACGCCTCCAACGGCTCGAAACCGAGGACCGAGAACTTCAACGGGGTAGAGAACACCGCAGCCGGCACCACGGCGCTGCCGCTCAACGCTTGGAGCCACCTGGCGGCGACCTACGACGGCGCCAACCTCCGCTTCTACGTCAACGGCGCCCTGATCACGACCAAAGCGACGAGCGGCGCGATGCCGAACACCGCCAACCCGCTGCGGATCGGCGGCAACGCAATCTGGGGCGAGTACTTCAGCGGTCTGATCGACGAGGTCCGCATCTACAACCGGGCGCTGAGCGCGAGCGAGATCGACCTCGACATGAAATCCGCCGTGGCCGGGTCGGGCCGCCGCCGACCGACACGACCCCCCCGACCGCCCCCGGCAACCTGAAAGCGGTCGGCGCGATCGGCAAAGTCAGCCTCAACTGGGAAGCTTCGACTGACGCGGTCGGGGTGACCGGTTACGAGGTCTACCGCTCGACCACCGCCGGGTTCACGCCCGCGCTCGCGAACCGGATCGCCACCCCGACCGGCACCAGCTACACCGACAACGTCGCGGCGGGGACCTATTACTACCGCGTGAAGGCAACCGACGCCGCCCCCAATCTCAGCAACGCCTCGAACGAGGCGGTCGGCGCCTCGCTGGCCGACGCTCCGCCATCGGTGACGCTCACCGCGCCGACCGGGGGCACGGTCTCCGGCACGGTGGCGCTGAAAGCGACCGCCACCGACGACTCCGGCATCGCCGGCGTCACCTTCCTGGTTGACGGCTCGCCGGTGGGCAACGAGGACACCAGCTCTCCCTTCGAAGTCCAGTGGGCCAGCACCGGCGTCGCCAACGGCAGCCACAAAATCAGCGCCCGGGCGCGCGACAGCGCCAACCAGACGACGACCTCGAACGAGGTGACGGTGACGGTCAGCAATGTGGCCCCCCCGGTCACCGGCCTGGTCCTGGCATTCGGCTTCGAGGAGATCGCTGGGACGACGGCCAACGACTCCTCGACGGCGAAAAACAACGGCACGATCAGCGGGGCGACGAGTAACGCCAGCGGCAAATACGGCCGCGCCCTCAGCTTCGACGGGACCAACGACAAAGTCGACGTCCCTGACGCGGCAAGCCTCGACCTGACCACCGGGATGACGCTCGAGGCCTGGGTCAAACCGACGACCAACACCGGCTGGCGCACCGCGATCCTCAAGGAGCGCGGCACCAACGACCTCCTCTACGCCCTCTACACCTCCAACGGCTCGAAACCGAGGACCGAGAACTTCACCGGGACCGAGAACACCGCAGCCGGCACCACCGCCCTCCCCCTAAACGCCTGGAGCCACATCGCCTCCACCTATGACGGCGCCAACCTCCGCTTCTACGTCAACGGCGCCCTGGTCACGACCAAAGTCACCACCGGCGCCATGCCCAACACCACCAACCCCCTCCGCATCGGCGGCAACGCAATCTGGGGCGAGTACTTCAGCGGCCTGATCGACGAGGTCCGCGTCTACAACCGGGCGCTGAGCGCGAGCGAAATCACGGCGGACATGAACGCCAAAGTCGTTCCGTAGCTGCTTCATCCCAGTTTTCCGCCGCAGACAATCAGTATCATTCGGTTTACTGATGTTGGTGAACCGAAAAAGCTCAAGCGCGCGCGAAGACCAGCAGCAAGGTAACCCGAACGACACGGGTGCCGACCTAGCGGCTGCTCGCAAAGCGGCAATCGAGCGAACGAGAGGCATGTTCGCCCACCTTGCCCCAGGTCGAAGCATGGTCGATGAGTTGATAGCCGACCGTCGCGCCGAAGCACGAGCAGAAGACCTGGAAGAAACGAAACGCCGGCGCCGTGGCAAAAACTGACTCCAAGAGACCAGAAGCTGTTCTCGACGCTTCAGCCCTCCTCGCTCACATCAACGAAGAGCCAGGCGCCGCCGTGGTTCGCGAAGCCATGGCAAATGGAGCCTCAATCAGCGTCATCAACTGGATCGAGGTTCTCTCCAAGCTTGCGGAGGAAGGCAAAGATCCCGACCTTGCCAGCGTAGAAATCACCGCAGCCAACCTGGTCGAAACCGCAGTCAAGATCGAGCCCGTCACCGCAGAAGACGCCATCGAAGCTGCTCGCCTCCGTCCACATACCAAAGGAAGAGGCCTATCTCTCGCCGATCGAGCCTGCCTGGCCCTTGGAAGGCGCTTGTCCGTGCCGGTCCTAACTGCAGATCGTGAATGGACCGGCCTTGGTGATCTCAGCGCCTCCGTGAAGCTAATTCGGTAGGGAACGCTTAACCCAGCGCCTGCTCTATTTCCTCAAGTCGCGCCTCCCAGGAATGAGAGGCTGCGGCCTGGGAGCGGGCCTTGCGCAGCTCCGGCGAGTCCGCTGCCAGCTCGCGCTCGGTGGCGGCGACCAGCTCCTCGACCGAGTTGACGGTCTCGACCGCCTCCACCCCGTCTAGAGCCGGCAATGGGGTCGCCAGGACCGGGAGACCCGCCGCCAGGTACTCGTAGACCTTCATCGGGAAGACCGAGCGGGTTAGGTCGTTGATCACATAGGGGATGAGGCCGATGTCGGCGGCGCGGAGGACCTGGGGTAGGTCGTCGGCGGGGCGGGCTCCGATCATGTGGATGTTCGGGGCTCGGTCGAGGGGCGAGAGGTCGCCGGTCGGGTCGCCGGCTCCACGGGGGCCGACGAGGACGATGCTCCACTCGGGGCGCAGCTCGGCGACCTTCGCCAGCAGCTCGACGTCGAGCTTGGTTGCGACGATCGCCCCCTGGAAGACCAGCCGCGGGTGCGGTAGCTCCTCCAGCGCCGGATCCACCGGTCCCGGCTCCAGCGCGGTGGCGAAGGTCCCCGTGTCGGCCACATTGGGCGCGTAGAGGACGCGGTCCGACAAAGTCCGCATCCGCTCGGCCAGCGCCGGCGCCGAAGCCAGCACCAGGTCCGCCCGCCGCGCGAACCGTTCCTCCGCCTCGCGGAAGCTGTCGGCGTCTACGCCTTTCTGCGCGGCGACATCGTCGACGCAGTGGTAGACGACCAGCGAGGGATCGAGGACGTCGACCACTGCCTCGGCCTGGGGCACGTAGGCCCAGAGGATCGGCTCGCTCATCCCAAGCTTGCGCGCAGCGCGCTTCACCTGGCGGCGCAGCAGCCACCGGTTGAGCTTCCGAACCGCCTCCTTGCTGTGCAGCGGCAGGACCAGGGGCGAGAGCACGTGCAGGCCCTCGGGCGCCGGTCGCGCCCCGCGCAGACCGCGCTTCAGCCGCCGCCAGAGCCGGCTCAGGTCCCGGCCCGCCAGCTGCGGCTTCCGCAGACCGAGGGACTCGACGAAGAGGACGTTGTTCTCAGCCGCGAGGCGGCCCATCAGTTGGTGCTGGTTGATCGGCAGTTCGGTCGCCCAGTCGGCCGAGCCGATGCAGACGATGTCGCGGTTGGCCAGCCTCATCCCGCGGGGGACTCGGGCAAGAGCCGCTCCCGCAGGCGGTCGAACTCCTCCATCGCCGTCTCGTAGTCGTCGTGGCGGCCGATGTCGAGCCAGTAGTCGCCCTCGGCCCGCCGCGCCCGCACCGTCTCGCCGGCGTCGAGCAGCTTCAGCACCAGGTCGGGGAAGTCGAGCCGCTGACCGGGCTCGATCAGCTTCAGCGCCCGCGGCGAGAAGGCGTAGATGCCCATGCTGACCTCGTAGTGGTAGGTCGGCTTCTCGATGTAGCCGGTGAGGCGGTCGGGGTCGTCGCCGTCGTCGAACTTGAGCACGCCGAGGGAGACCTGGACCTCGCGCTTGTGGGCGGCGACGCTGGCGGCGGCGACGGACTCGGTGTGTTCCGCGAGGAAGTCGCCGTAGGCGAGATCGGTGAGGACGTCGCCGTTCATCACCAGGAAGTCGTCGTCGAGGTCGTCGAGCAGGGCCAGCGCCCCGACCGTCCCCAGCGGCTCGTCCTCGCGGAAGTAGTCGATCGCGATCCCGTATTTCTCGCCATCGCCGAAGAAGGCCTCGATCAGCTCCGCCAGGTGGCCGGTGACGATCGTCAGCCGCTCGAAACCGTGGTAGCGCAGCTGGCGCACGATCACGTCGAGAATCGGCCGGTCGCCGACCGGCATCAACGGCTTCGGCAGCACCGTGGTGTAGGGGCGCAGACGCATCCCCAGCCCGCCGGCAAGTACGACAGCTCGCTTCACGGCGTGGAGCCTAACCAGGGCTCCGGCGCCTATTTCTTGCCGGCGTTCGTCCTTTGTTAGGCATATGCCCTACAAAGGACGAACGCCGACCGGGAAACGCCGCTCGCTGCGGGATCATGCGCGGGTGAGCGACTCGCGACGCAGCGCCGCCCTGCACGTCTGGCCACACCGGGTCTCGGACGCCGCCAAGACCCCGCGCCGGCTGGCGCCGCGCCTGCCCACCCGCCAGCCGCATCGCTTCGGGCAGGCAGTTGCGCTCAAGGCCGGCCGGCTCGGCTGGGAGCGCAGCATCGTCGAGCCGCTACAGCGCTTCCGCCGCGACGCGCTCGGCGCCGAGGCACCCGGCCCGCCCCGCGTCCTCGTCAGGGTCGACGAGTTCCCCCACGCCCGTGCCCACGACCCGAACGGCAAGTTCGGGACCGAGGCGTTCCGGCGCTTCCACGCGGTCCTCGCCGAGGCCGGGATCCCCTACCTGCTGGCGATCACCCCGCACGTCTCCCACGACTATCTCGACCCCGAGACGCAGGAGCGCCGCCCGCTCGACCCCGCCGAGATCGAGACGATGCGCACCCTCCCCGCCGACCGGGTCGTCTTCGGCCTCCACGGCGCCGACCACCGCACCCGCCACGCCAACCCTCGCCACCACTCGGAGTTCTGCGGACTCTCCAACGAGGAGGCCGGCGCCCGGATCGACGGCGCCCGCGCCATCTTCGACGGCCTCGACCTCCCCACCCCCGTCTTCGTCCCACCTTTCAACCGCTTCGACGCCGGCCAGTACCCGCTCCTCGCCGACCGCTTCGAGATCGTCTGCGGCGGCCCCGAGAGCGTCCGCCTGCTCGGCTGGCAGCCGACCCCTGTCTGGCAGGGCGAGGCCGTCTACCTGCCCTCCTACGCGCCGCTCTACGGCACCTCGGCCGAGGCCGCCGCCGGCGTCCAGAATCTGATCGACCAGGAAGCCAACATCTGGGCCCCGGTCACCCTGCACTGGGGCTGGGAGCTGGAGGACGACTTCGCCTCCCTGCGCCGCCTCTGCGACCTGCTGCAGGGCATCGCCGCCGACTGGACCGATTTCCTCGCCGCCGTCGCGGCGACGCGCTAGCCGTGCTTGGTGATGGCCAAGCGCGGAAGAACCGCGCCACAGCCCGAAGCAGTCATGCCGCGGCCTCGGCCAGGCTCTCGCGCAGCGCTCCAACCACCCGTACCAGCCGCTCCTCACCCAGGTGCGGGTACAGCGGCAGCGTCAACTGCGTCCGCGCCGCCAGTTCGCAGCGCGGCAGCTCCGTCTCCCCCGCCCCGTAGGCGGTGAATTCGTTGATCGAGGGATAGAGGACGCTGGTCTGGACCTTGTGATTCTCGGAGAGCAGTTTGCGCACCGGGTCGCGCAGATCCGGGTTCTCGAGCATCACCGGCATCACGTAGCAGGAGCTGACATCCACCTCCTCGTCCTTATAAGGGAGGACGAGCCCGTCGATCTCGCCGAGAAGCTCGCGGTAGCGGTGGGTCAGCGCCCGTCGCTGGGCGATGTCGGCCGCCAGGTCCGGCAGCCGGGCCGAGAGCAGCGCCGCCCGCGGCTCGTCCATGCGGTAGTTGTAGCCGACGTTGACCACGTCGTAGCCCATCGCGTGGCCGCGATGGCGATCCCAGGTCCCGGAGGTCATCGCGTGCGAGCGGCGGCTCCGCGCCAGCTCGGCGACCTCGTCGTCGCTGGTCGCCAGCAGGCCCCCCTCCCCGCAGGAGAGGATCTTGTTGGAGAAGAAGCTGAAGGTGCCGGCGAGCCCGATCGTGCCCAGTTTGCGGTCCGAGCCGACCGGCGTCGCCTCGGGGCTGTGGGCGGCGTCCTCGATCAGCGCCAGCCCGTGCTCCTCGCATAGCTGCCGCAGCGGCTCCAGCGGCGCCGCGTAGCCGCCGTAGTGGACCGCGCAGACCGCCTTCGTCTTCGGCCCGATCTTGGCGGCGACGTCCTCCGGGTCGAGCCCGAGGTCGTGCTGGCCGGCGACCTCCGCCAGCACCGGCACGCCGCCGCAGTAGCGGACCGCGGCCGCGGAGGCGACGAAGGTGATGCCGGGAACGATCACCTCGTCCCCCGGCCCGATCCCAGCCGCCAGGTAGGCGAGGTGCAGGGCCGAGGTGCAACTGGAGACGGCGATCGCGTGCGGAGCGCCGATGTGCTCGGCGAACTCGGCCTCGAACTCCTGGGTCCGCGGCCCCAGCGTCAGCCAGCCGGAGCGCAGCGTCGCGGCCACGGCCTCGACGTGCTTCTCCTCGAGCTGGACGTCGAAGACGGGGATCGGGGTCTGGGTCTCGGGGGGTGCCATCGGCGCTTGATTCAACCACTGCACGGCGTTTCCCTGCATCGGCGAGCCCACCGCCCGCCGCAGGCGGCTGCGGCATACTGCGCGCTTCATGCAAGGCAGAGGGATGAAGGTCCTCGCCGCCCTCGGCATCGCGATGACGGGCCTGTTCGTCGTCGGCGTGCTGGCCGCGGCCAATGTGGTCAACCTGCCAGGGAGCTGGAAGGAGAAGCTCGGCTTCGAGGAGGGGACGCCGAACCCCCCCTGCCGCATCGGCCTCTACACCGAAGACCCGAAGTCGCCGCCCGCCCCCGCCGGCCGCTGGCGCTTCGAACCGGAAACCCCGCGCACCCAGATCGAGGCCACCGGGATCGCCATCGGTCCCGTCATCTACGTCGTCGGCGGCACCCCGCCCGGCAACCTGCACCGGGTCGTCGCCTACGACACGAAGACGAAGAAGTTCAGCGAACCAACCCAGCTGCCAACCGGGCTCAACCACGTCGAGGCGGCCACCCACGACGGCAAGCTCTACGTCGCCGGCGGCTACCTCGACGGGGAAAACCCGACCGACAACTTCTGGGAGTACGACCCGGCGACCAAAAAATGGACGAAGCTGGCGCCGCTGCCGCAAGCGACCGCGGCCGGAGCCACGGTCGCCGTCGGCAACAAGCTCTACGTCGCCGGCGGCGCCCCCCAGACCTTCGGCGCCTCCGGGCCGATCGCTCCCTACCCGGAGCTGCAGATCTACGACTTCGCCACCGGCGAGTGGTCACTCGGCCCCGAGATGCCGAGCCCCCGCCACCACGTCGCCGGCGCCTCCCTCGGTGGTGACCTCTACGTCGCCGGCGGCCGCGGCGAAGAAGACCACTCACTCGCCACCTTCGAACGCTACGACCCCGCCTCGGAAGAGTGGGAAAACCTGGCGGACCTGCCGCTCGGCGTCGCCTCTCCCGGCCTGGTCGCGGTCGACGGCAAGCTGGTCATCGTCGGCGGCGAGGACCAGAACGAATGGGAAGACGGCAAGGGCTGGGTCACCCCCAGCGCCTGGGAGTACGACCCCCAGACGGACCGCTGGTCGCGCCTGCCGGACATGAAGTACGAACGCCGCGGCAGCGGCGTCGCCGCGGTCGGCGACCGCGTCTACGCGATCGGAGGCAGCTATTGCCCCGGCCTCAAGCCGGGCGGCCCGGTCGGGACCCACACGGTGGAGTCGCTTGACATCGCCACCGCCCCTACCAACTAGTTGCAAAAGTTAGAAAAAGGAACCTGACAAACCGGCCCAATCGAGGTTAGGTCTTCAGATGAAGATCCTGGCCGCTCTGCTGGCGTCGATGTCGATCCTGTTCGGCGTCGCGGTTCTCGCCTACGCCGACGTGATCGACCTGCCCGGCAATTGGCGGGAGAAGCTCGGCCTGGAGGAGGCGGTCGCCAACCCACCCTGCCACCCTGGCCTCTACCGGACCTCGCAGGACTCGCCGCCGCCGCCCGCCGGCAACTGGCGCTTCGAGCCCGAAGCGCCGAAAGCACAGGTCGAGGGCAGCGCCGCGGCGATCGGCCCGGTCATCTACACCGCCGGCGGCAACCAACCCGGCAACCTGCACACGGTCCTCGCCTTCGACACCCGCAACGGCCGCTGGTCGGAGCCCTCGAAGGTGCCGGTCGGCCTCAACCACAGCCCGGCGGCGGCCCATGACGGCAAGCTCTACCTGGCGGGCGGCTACCTCGAGGGCGAAGCGGAGACCGACCGCGTCTTCGAGTTCGACCCGGCGACCGGTAGGTGGTCGGAGCTGCCGCCGATGCAGCGGGCGCGCGGGGGCGCCGCGGCGGTCGTGATCGGCGACAGGCTGTACGTCATCGACGGCGGCCCGCAGCCCTACGGCGCCGACGAGCCCCCACCTCCCTACAAGCTGCTCGAAGTCTTCGACTTCCGGACCGAGACCTGGTCCACGGCGGCGCCGCCCCCAGTAGGCGTCCACCACGTCGGCGCCGCGGCGGTCGGCGGCAGGATCTACCTGGCCGGCGGTCGCCTCACCCACGAAGACTCCAGCGATGCCTTCCTCAGCTACGACCCCGCAACGGACCGCTGGACGCAGCTCCCCAACCTGCCGGTGGGAGAGATGTCCTCGCTCGGCGTCGTCGCCGCCGGTGGCCGGGTCGTCGTCTTCGGGGGCGATGACGAGGCTGGCTGGGAAGACGGCGGCGGCAAGGTCTCCCCCAGCGCCTGGGCCTTCGACCCGGCGGCGAAACGGTGGACGCGGCTGCCCGACCTCCATGTCGAGCGCCACGCCTTCGGCTACGCCGTCACCGGCGACCGCATCTACGCGATCGCCGGCAGCATCTGCCCGGGCCTGAAGCCGGGCGGCGCGGTCACCACCCACACGGTCGAGTCGCTGCCGGTCTCGGCCGTGCGTGAAGGCTGATCGACCGAATCAGTCGACGTTGTCGGCGGCCGCTTCGGGCGACTCGCCCGGGTTCTTCTTCGGGACCAGCACCAGCCGCTTGAACTCGGCGACGAGGACGCCGTCCTGGTTCAACACCCGGGTGTGGACCTTGACGATGCCGCGATCTGGCTTCGACTTCGAGGGCTTCACGTCGAGCACCTCGGTCTCGCAGAAGAGGGTGTCGCCGTGGAAGACCGGGTTCGGGTGGCTGAGTTCTTCGGTCGCCAGGTTGGCGATCGCCTTGCCCGAGACGTCGGAGACGGACATCCCCAGCGCCAGCGAGTAGACCAGCGGCCCGACGACGACGTTTTTGCCCTGCTGGGAGCCGCTGGCGTAGACGTCGTTGAGGTGCAGCGGGTGGTGGTTCATCGTGATCAGGCAGAAGAGATGGTCGTCGGCCTCGGTCACGGTCTTCGCCGGCCAGTGCTTGTAGTTGGCGCCGACCTCGAACTCCTCGAGGTAGCGGCCGTAGCTGTGGGCGCCGCTCGCCTCGCGCTCGGCCTGGTCGGTGGTCAGCTCGTAACTCTCGGTCATGCTCGCGTTCGTCTCCTTGGAAGTTTGGCGGCGCCGGATGCTATCTGCCGCTCCCATCCGAGGCAGCGATCTAGACTCCTCGCGATGCAGATCGGGATCATCGGCCTCGGCTACGTGGGCCTGCCGCTGGCCGTCGCCTTCGCCGAGTCGGGCTGCGAGGTGGTCGGCCTCGACGTCGACCGCGGCAAGGTCGAGGCGCTGAACGCCGGCCACAGCTACATCGAGGACGTGCCGAGCGAGGCGCTGGCGCCGCTCTCCGAGCGCCTGCGGGCGACCACCGAGTACGCCGATCTCGCCGCTTGCGATGCGGTCATCCTCTGCGTCCCCACCCCGCTCTCGGACTCGCGCGAGCCCGACCTCACCTACCTGGTCGACTCGGCCGAGGCGCTGGCCAAGGTCCTGCGCTCGGGCCAGCTGGTCGTGCTCGAGTCGACCACCTACCCGGGGACCACCCGCGACCGCCTGCTGCCGATCCTCGAGTCCTCCGGCCTCACCGCCGGCAGCGACTTCCACCTCGCCTTCTCGCCGGAGCGGATCGACCCCGGCCGCACCGACTACACCGTGAAGACCACCCCGAAGCTGGTCGGCGGCGTCACCGAGGCCTCGACCGAGCGCGCCCGCGAGCTCTACTCGGAGATCTGCGACACCGTCGTCGTCCTCTCCAGCCCCGAGGCGGCGGAGCTCGCGAAGCTGCTGGAGAACATCTTCCGCTCGGTCAACATCGCGCTCGTCAATGAGCTGGCCCAGCTCTGCGACCGGCTCGAGATCGACGTCTGGGAGGTGATCGACGCCGCCTCCTCGAAGCCCTTCGGCTTCATGCGCTTCGATCCCGGGCCGGGGATGGGCGGTCATTGCCTCCCGGTCGACCCGTTCTACCTCGCCTTCAAGGCCCGCCAGCACGACTTCTACCCCGAGTTCATCGAGCTGGCCGGAAAAGTGAACCAGGCCCAGCCCGGCTTCTGCGTGGAACGGATCGAGCGGGCGCTGAACGGCGTCAGCAAGCCGGTCAACGGCTCCCGGATCCTGATCCTCGGCGTCGCCTACAAGGGCGGCGTCGGCGACACCCGCGAATCGCCGGCGCTGAAGATCGTCGAGCGCCTGCAGGAGCTCGGCGGCGAGGTCTCCTACCACGACGCCTTCGTCCCGGAGCTGCCCAACCAGGGCCTCTCCTCCGTCGACCTGGAGCCAGCGCTGCGGGACTGCGACCTGGCAGCGATCGTCACCGCCCACCCCGGCATCGACTACGCCGACGTCGTCGCCACGGCGCCGCTGGTGATCGACTTCCGCGGCGTCACCCGCGAGATCGAGGCGGAGAACCTCATCCGCCTCTAGTGCACTTTTTTCAGGCGGGCGCGTTCCTCTTGCTTCTCGACGACCTGGACGATCAGCTTGATCACGTTTGAGTCGCCGGTCGCCTTGATGTGGCCGGTCTCGGCCGCGCGGCGGTAGCTCTTCAGCGTGCCTTTCTCTGCCAGCTCGTTGAACTGAGGGCGGTCGACTTCGACCAGGATCCGCTCATCCTGAGCCAGGTCTTTGGCGATCTTCAGCCCAGGCAGCTCCACCCGGTAGAGCTGGACGTCGTGCTTGGCTTTCAGCTGCAGGCCGAATACCAGCTTCAAATTCTGCAGCGCCGGCACTTCGGCCTGGAACCGCTCGACCGCGGTGCGGATCAGGTCAGACGTCGAAGCCATCACCCGATGCTAGCCGCATCGAGGGTCGGGAGGGGTGCCCCAGGCACTCAACATCGAGCCATAGCGAGATGTGCCTGGGGCACCCCTCCCGACCCTCGCCTATAACCAGCTAGATCTTGTGCCGCTGCAAAAGCTTCTTACCGATAACCATCCGCTGAATCTCCGAAGTCCCCTCGCCGATCAGCAGCAGCGGCGCATCCCGATAGAGCCGCTCGATCTCGTACTCCTTCGAGTAGCCGTAGCCGCCGTGGATGCGGAAGCTTTCCTCGACGCAGAACTTGCCGGTCTCCGAGGCCAGGAGCTTCGCCATCCCCGCCTCCAGATCTGAGCGCTCGCCGGCGTCCTTCATCCGCGCCGCTTTGCGGGTGACGAGGCGGGCGGCCTCGAGCTGGGTCGCCATGTCGGCGAGCTTGAACTGGATCGCCTGGTGGTTGGAGATCGTCTTGCCGAAGGTCTTCCGTTCCTGGCTGTAGCGGAGGGCCAGCTCCAGCGCCCGCTGGGCGATGCCGACGCCGCGGGCGGCGACGTTGACGCGGCCGACCTCGAGCGCGTCCATCATCTGAATGAAGCCCTGGCCGACGCCGGCGTCCTCGCCGCCGAGGATCCGCTCCGGCGGGCACTTGTAGCCGTCGTAGACGAGCTCGGTCGACTCGACGCCCTTGTAGCCCATCTTCTTGATTTTGGGCGGAACGTCGAGGCCCTTGAAGTCACCCTCGTTGGTTTCCTTCCAAGCCTCCTTCTCGGTGATGAAGCAGGTCATCCCCTTGTAGGGCGGGTCGGCCTGGTTGTCGGTCTTCATCAGCACGAAGACCACGCTGGAGCCGAGACCGTTGGTGACCCACATCTTCTGGCCGTTCAGCTCCCAGTTGCCATCGTCGCCCTTCTTGGCGGAGGCCTTGATGCCCTGGACGTCGGACCCGACCTCGGGCTCGGAGAGCGAGAAGGCGGCGCGGATCTCACCGGTCGCCATCTTCGGCAGGAAGTACTCCTTCTGCTCGTCGGTGCCGAACTTCATCAACAGGTAGGAGCCGATGAAGTGGGTGTTGACGACGCCGGAGATCGAGATCCAGCCGCGCGAGAGCTCCTCGACGATCATCGCGTAGGTGGTCAGGTCGAGGCCCATGCCGCCGTACTCCTCGGGGATGGTGACCCCGAACAGGCCCAGCTCCTTCATCTGCTCGACGATCGGCTCCGGGAAGGAGTCCTCGTGGTCGTAGTGCTCGGCGTTGGGGATGATCTGCTCGTCGGCGAACTGGCGGACCATTTCGATGATCGCTTCCTGCTCGTCGGTCATATCGCGATACGCAGCGGTGTCTACGGCCATGGCTCCTGCTTCGGGTAGTTGGAAGGCGGATTCAGCGCGGCAACGCGGGTGCGGCGCTCTGGAGAGCCAAGGATATCGACGCGGGGTCGATCCCGGGGTCGATGGCGCGCAGCGCCGCCGCAGCCTTGAGCAGCATCTCCTCGTACTCCCGCCCGGGGTCCGACTGCAGGACGATCGCCCCGCCGGCGCCGATCGTCGCCTGTCCTCCGGCGTGGACGATGGTGCGGATCGCAACCGAGAGGTCGGCGGCGCCGCCGAGGCCGAGCCAGCCGATCGCTCCCGCGTAGACGCCGCGGGGGCCGCCCTCGAGGCGGTCGAGGATCTCGGTGGTGCGGCGCTTGGGGGCGCCGGTCATCGAGCCGGGCGGGAAACAGGAGCGGACGCAGTCGAGAGCCGAGGCGTCCGGGCGCAGCCGGCCGCGGACCGAGGAGACCAGCTGGTGGACGGTCTCATAGCTCTCGACCGCCATCATTTCCGGCACCTCGACGCTGCCGATCTCGCAGACCGCGCCGAGGTCGTTGCGGAGCAGGTCGACGATCATCAGGTTCTCGGAGCGGTTCTTCTCGTCGGCGGCGAGCACGGCGGCTAGCGCGGCGTCCTCCTCCGACGTGGAACCGCGGCGGCTGGTGCCCTTGATCGGGCGGGCTTCGGCCTCGCCGTCGCGGCTGACACTGAGAAAACGCTCCGGGGACGAGCTGAGGACGGCGAGGTCGCCGAAGCGGAGGTAGGCGGCGAACGGCGCCGGGTTGACGCGACGCAGACGGCGGTAGAGGTCGAGGGGGTCGATCTGGGTGTCGAACCTCAACTGGTTCGTCAAGCAGATCTCATAGCTGTCGCCCTGGAGGAGGTGGCCGAAGCAGGTCTCGATGTCCCCTAGGTATTGCTCGTGGGAGCGCCTCAGGGATGGGCTGCGTGGGGCCGGGTCGGCGGAGGGCCCTTCCAGACACATCTCGCTATGGCTCGATGTTGAGTGTCTGGAGGAGCCCTCCGCCGACCCGGCATCCGGAGCTGCGGCCAGGGACTCCAGACGCGCAGCCGTCGCGGAGATCCAAGCCTCGGCCCCCTCCTCTTCGCTGGGCAGATGGAGGCAGAGGACGTAGGACTCCTTTTGCTCGTGATCGAAGGCGATAACTCGATCGCTGAAGATGAGAGCGGCATCGGGATGCTCGGTGGGGTGGCCGGGAGAGCAGCCGCACTCGGACTTCATCTCGTAGCCGAGGTAGCCGACGAAGCCGCAGGCGAACTCGAAGGGGAGATCGGGCACCTCGGCGGGACGGAGGTCGTCCAGGCGGCGCTGCAGACGGTCGAGCAGCGGCTCGCCCTGGCGCGCGTTGTGGCGCACCACCTCGGCAAGCGGACCGCTCGCGTCTCCCATGAAGGAGAAGCGGGCGCGTGGACCAGGGCGGCTACTGTCGAGCCAATAGGAGTGCTCGCTCGCTCCATATATAGAGACGAAGGTGGCCTCGGGGTCCGGGAACGTGTCGAGCTTCCGCACCGCGAGCTTGGTCGAAGATCCGAGTGTCGCTTTTGTTGCCCTATGCGACACAAAAGCGACACTGGAATCCTTAATCGGACTTGGCGTGAGATCGCGGAAGTTCGCGAGAAGCTGCCTGCCGTGCTCGGTGGCGATCGACTCGGGGTGGAACTGGACGCCCCACTGGGGGCGGCTGCGGTGCTCGACGGCCATCGGGACGCCGGCGCAGCTTGCTGTCTCGCGAAGTTCGGTGGGCAGCGGCCGCGCCAGCGCGAGGGAGTGGTAGCGGGTCGCTCGAAACGGGCTGGGGATGCCGGCGAGAAGCGTCGAGTCGTCGTGCTCGACCGCGACCACGCGGCCGTGCATCGGCTCCGGCGCCCGCTCTACCCGGCCGCCCTCCAGCCAGCCGATCCCCTGCAGGCCGAGGCAGACCCCCAGCAAAGGGCGCTCGCAGGTGCGGATCGCCGCCGCGCATACGCCGAAGTCGGCGGCCCGGTCGGGGCGCCCTGGACCCGGCGAGATAACGACGTTGTCGAACTCCAGGCGCTCCAGCTCCGGCCAGCTCGACTCGTCGTTGCGGACGACGATCGGCTCGGTCCCGTTGACCTCCGCCAGCAGCTGGAAGAGGTTGTAGGTGAAGGAGTCGTAGTTGTCGATCAGCAGGGTGCGCATCGCTTGGCCGAGCCGAGGAGCAGAATATGGCCCCGATGACGGCCGCCCGGAACCCGGACCCCGCCCAGGGGATCTTCGAGACGATGCTCGTCGTACGCGGCGAGCCGGTGATGCCTGCCGCGCACCTGGGGCGGCTGGAGGCGAGTCTGGAGGCGGTCTACGGCACTGGCTTGCCGACCCGTGCGCGCCAGCTCGTGGCCGATCGTGCAGAGAGCCTGGAGCTGGGGCGGCTGCGGCTGACCGTCGCCCCCCGCGCCGGAGGGTCATCGGAGCTCGACCTCGCGGTCGATGCCGGCGAGCTGGACGGCTGGCCCCATTTCCCGCAGCAGCCGGTCTCATTGCGCCCGCACCAGGTGAGCGGCGGCCTCGGCTGCCACAAGTGGGCCGATCGCGCCGCGCTGCCAACTCCCGAGCCAGGTGAGGCGCCGCTCCTCGTCGACGGCGACGAGGTGCTCGAGGCGGCCTGGGCCAACGTCTTCGCAGTCCGCAGTGGAGCTCTCTTCACACCCCCGCTCGACGGACGGATCCTGCCTGGCGTGACCCGCGCGACGATGCTCGATCTGGCGCGAGCCCGCGGCATCGAGACGATCGAGGGCGTCCTCCCCCTCGCCATGCTGCAGGAAGCCGACGAGGTCTTCCTCACCAACTCGATCCGCGGGGTAGAGGTCGTCAACTCGATCGACGGCAAAGCCCTGGCGGCACCGGGGCCCGTGACCGCGGCCCTGCGCGACGACCTGCGGACCGCCTGGGGCCTAGCTCCGGTTCCCACCGCTTAGACCCCAGACAGCGGAGCGGCCGCCCCGGGAGGCGGCCGCTCGCTCACTGCCTGACTGTTCCTCGTGTATCTGGCTCTACGGTTTGACGTCGAGCCGGAACATCACCGACCGCGTCGTGGGGTTGCCTCCGTCGACCGCGACAAGCGAGATCGCGTCGCCGGCGGCGAACGCCTGCGTGTGGGTGATGTCGCTGCATTCGGTCGAGCCACCCGAGACGTTGCAGGTGATCCCGGTGTTGCTCGGACCGGTTGCACCGGCAGGATCGCGGCGGACCGTGAACGTGTAGCTGTCACCCGTTCCCGGCGAACCACCGATCAGGTAGATCCGGAGATTGCTGACGGTGCCAGCCGACAGCAGAACCTCCTGCATCGGGGCTTCGGTCGAGGACGAGGTGTCGATGCTCGTACCGAGGTAACGGGTCGCGTCGTTGGTCACGGTCGTGTCGTTACCGCCACCGCGCAACTCACGAGCCGCGGCGCTTCCGGTCGGACCCTGCGGCCCTTCTTTGCCTTCTTTACCTTCAATGCCCTGTTTGCCTTCGGGGCCCGTTTTTCCTTCCGGACCGGTTTTGCCTTCGGGGCCCTGTTTACCTTCGGGGCCCTGTTTGCCTTCAGGACCCTGTTTACCTTCCGGCCCTTCTTTCCCGTCGACGCCGTCTTTGCCGTCTTTACCGGGGAGACCCTGCGGGCCTTCTTTGCCTTCTGGGCCTTCAGCGCCGTCTTCACCGTCGATGCCATCGGCACCCGGTAGACCCTGTGGCCCTTCTTTGCCTTCCGGTCCGACCAGCGAAGTGCCGGTGGCCGGCCATTCGCCTGAGGCCTTCGGGCCGTAGATCTCGTTCGCTGCGGTGTCGATGTAGAAGTCGCCGTTGGCGCCGATCACGTTCGACGGCGAACCCTCGCCGTTGAGCACGGTCTTGCCATCTACACCGTCTTTACCGTCGGTCCCGTCGGTTCCCGGCAGACCCTGGGGGCCTTCTTTGCCTTCAGCGCCGTCTTTACCGTCGGTGCCGTCTTTACCGGGGAGCCCCTGAGGACCTTCTTTACCTTCGGGACCCTGTTTGCCTTCCGGCCCTTCTTTTCCTTCGGGGCCTTCTTTGCCCTCAGCGCCATCTTTACCGTCGGCGCCGTCTTTACCCGGCAGACCCTGGGGGCCTTCTTTGCCCTCAGCGCCATCTTTACCGTCGATGCCGTCGGCTCCATCTTTACCGTCAGCGCCGTCTTTACCCGGCAGACCCTGGGGGCCTTCTTTGCCTTCGGCGCCGTCTTTGCCGTCGATGCCGTCTTTCCCATCTTTACCGTCGGCGCCGTCTTTACCCGGCAGACCCTGGGGGCCTTCTTTGCCTTCGGCTCCGTCTTTACCGTCGATGCCGTCGGCGCCATCTTTGCCGTCGGTTCCATCTTTACCGGGGAGCCCTTGAGGACCCTCTTTGCCCTCAGCGCCATCTTTACCGTCTTTACCGTCGGCGCCGTCTTTACCCGGCAGACCCTGGGGGCCTTCTTTGCCCTCAGCGCCATCTTTACCGTCGATGCCGTCGGCTCCATCTTTACCGTCAGCGCCGTCTTTACCCGGCAGACCCTGGGGGCCTTCTTTGCCTTCGGCGCCGTCTTTGCCGTCGATGCCGTCTTTCCCATCTTTACCGTCGGCGCCGTCTTTGCCCGGCAGACCCTGGGGGCCTTCTTTTCCTTCGGCACCGTCTTTACCGTCGATGCCGTCGGCACCGGGGAGACCCTGCGGACCCTCTTTTCCTTCTGGACCAACCAGTGAGACGCCGCTTGACGGCCATTCGCCGCCGGCCTTGGGGCCGTAGATCTTGTTGGCGGCGGTGTCGATGTAGAAGTCGCCGTTGGCGCCGACTACGTTCGACGGAGCACCGGTTCCATTGAGAACCGTGTTGCCGTTTTTGCCGTCCTGACCGGGGGCACCGTCTTTACCGGGGCCACCGTCTTTTCCATCTTTCCCGTTGGTGCCGTCTTTCCCGTTGGTCCCATCTTTTCCGTTGGTCCCATCTTTTCCGTTGGTGCCATCTTTTCCGTTGGTGCCGTCTTTACCAGCGGAACCCTGTTTGCCTTCTTTTCCTGCAGGGCCCTGTTTGCCTTCAGAACCTGCAGCGCCAGCGTCACCTTTGGCACCCGCGGCGCCGGATTCAGCGGTCACGCCAAGCACGCCCTGCTTGCCGGAGCCGACGACCTGAACGCGTTTCTCACCTTGCTTGCATTTCAGGCTCTTGCCGTTGAAACGCACGACGCCCTTTTCGGGGCCGAGGTCTTGACGCACAGGGTCAGCGACTCGACCGTGATGGTGTTTGCGGCTGCCGCCGGCCCTGCACTCACCATCAAGGCGAGTAGACCGAGGCAAATCGCAATCACAGACGCGCGCGTCGACCGTGAAGTTGAAGCACTCATTGCGGATCTCCTAACTGGGTTTCACAGTTCTTAAAAAAGAAAAGAAGCCCGCAATTGGCGGCCTTCGCGCGGCGAACGTACAGAAGCGCCGGACGTTTGACTAATTTTTTAGATCGAACATTTGGCCAAACTCACTACTTTTGCTAAAGGTCACGAGGAAAAGTTTGGGTCGAAGCACCGCACCGGGGCCGAAATGGGACATTTCTGTCGTCTACGTCGTTCGTCCAGTCGCCCTCGACGAAGTTGAACTAACCGTGTAACGGGGCGATACGCGTGGCATGCAGCGTCGCCTCGCACACCTACTGCTCGCCGCCGTCATCAGTGCCGGATTGCTGGCATCCACGGCTACCGCCGCCAACAACCCCATCGCCGTCGACGGCGCCTCAGCGCTGGAGCGCACCCAGGCCCGGCAGGCAGCGCTGCGCGGCGGCTGTCCAACCGGGGTCGGACTCGACGCCCCAGCTGCCGCGCAGGAAAGCGCGATGCTCTGCCTGGTAACCGAGGCTCGGGGACAGTACGGCCTAGCCCCCCTCGCCCCGTCCACGTCGCTGAGGCAATCGGCGGTCGAGAAGGGCGGGGACCTGCTGCGCTGCAACGAATTCAGCCACACCGCCTGCGGGCGCGAATTCTCCTTCTGGATCCGCGACACCGGCTACATGTCGGCCGAGTGCTGGCGAGTCGGCGAGAACCTCGCCTGGGGAGTCGAAGACGAAGGAACGGTCGCCTCCATCTTCCGAGCCTGGATGCGCTCCCCCGCCCACCGGGAAAACATCCTCGGCGACTTCGAAGAGGCAGGGATCGACCTCCGAGTCGGTCAACTGGGAGGCCTAACCGGAGTCCGCATCTGGACCCAACACTTCGGCTCCCGCTGCGGCAGCTAGAGCAGCGAACTAACCCGGCGCCTGCTGCAACTTCTCCAACCGAGCAGCGAGCGCATCTGCCCGTCGATTGAACCGCGTCAGCGGATCAATGACCACTTCCCGAGGCCTCTCGTCCCGAGGAGTCTTCCCCTCAGCGCTTCTGCCGGGGGGTGGCGCCGATTTGGGGGACCATCCCGGCAGGGATGGTGGTTCCAAATCGGGGACAGGACCCGCCGGCCCACCAGCGCCGGCGTGACCCGCACCACCAGCTTTCGAAGCGGCCTCCACCGCAGCTGCACTCGCCGTCTCAGCCAACTCCGCCGCCCGCCGAGCCTGCTGCGCCGCGTCCAAGGCAATCTCCCCGACCTCCCGCACCCCCTTTTCGGAAGCACGAGCGATCACCACCGCCTCGTCGATCCGAGCCTCGAGCTCGGCTACGGTCGGCACGGTGCCGCGGGGCACCACCCAGTCCTGCGTGCTGTCGCGCTGCACTCCCTCGATAACCGCGCAATTTAGGCGTGCGGCAGGCGGCAAATCTGCACGGCCACTAGATTTCCAGCCGCCCTTGAACTTCGAAACGACCTGAGGAGCAGCTTGAGACACCCCAGAGAGTTCTTCCTGCCGCAGGCGATCGGCGCCCCGGAGCCCCTCCGGGAGATCCCGGTCAAGCCCTCGCGAATGATCCACTTCCTCGATTTCTCGAACGAGAAGATGGTCGCCAAGGCCGGCGCCATCGCCGAAAGCACCGACATCCTCCTCGGCAACCTCGAGGACGCGGTCCCGGTCGACCGCAAGGAGCCCGCCCGCGCCGGCCTGATCCGCGCCGCCAAGGAGACCGACTTCGGCCAGACCTCGCTCTGGACCCGCGTCAACTCCCTGGAGAGCCCCTGGGTCCTCGACGACCTGACCCAGCTGGTATCCGAGATCGGCGACCAGCTGGAGACGATCATGGTCCCCAAGGTCGAGGGCGCGCACGACATCCACTACGTCGACCGCCTGCTCGCCCAGCTCGAGGCGAAGGCCGAACTGTCGCGGCCGATCCTCGTCCACGCGATTCTCGAGACCCCCCAGGGCGTGGTCAACCTCGAGGAGATCGCCAACGCCAGCCCGCGCATGCAGGGGATGAGCTTCGGCCCGGCCGACCTCGCCGCCGCCCGCCGGATGAAGACCACCCGCGTCGGCGGCGGCCACCCCGGCTACCGGGTGATGGAGGACCCGGCGGACCCGGAGAACCCCGAGGCCGACCGCGTCTCAGCCCAGCAGGACCTCTGGCACTACTCGATCGCCCGCATGGTCGACGCCTGCACCTCCGCCGGCATCCTCCCCTTCTACGGGCCGTTCGGCGACATCAAGGACACGGCCGGTTGCGAGACCCAGTTCCGCGCCGCCTTCCTGATGGGCTGCGTCGGCGCCTGGTCGCTGCACCCGGTTCAGATCGGGATCGCGAAGAAGGTCTTCAGCCCGCCGCCGGACGAGGTCAAGTTCGCCAAGAAAGTGATCGAGGCGATCCCCGACGGCCGCGGCGTCCACATGATCGACGGCAAGATGCAGGACGACGCCACCTGGAAGCAGTGCAAGGTGATGGTCGAGCTGGCGGAAATGCTGGCCGAGAAGGACCCGGAGCTGGCGGAGGCCTACAACTCGTAAGCCCCCGCCGGGGCGCTCAGCCCAGGCGCTCTTCGAGGGCCTTGAGCTGGGCTGAGATCTCAGTCGGGAGCTTGTCGCCGAACTTGGCGAGGTGCTCCTTGACCTGGGGCAGTTGCTGCTTGACCAGGTCGAGGTCGACGCTGAGCAGGTCGCGCATCGCCTCGTCGGAGATGTCGAGCCCCTCGGTGTTGATCTCGCCCTCCGCCGGCAGCAGCCCGACCGGGGTCTCGACCGCTTCCGCTTCGTCCTCGCAGCGGCGGAAGACCCACTCGAGGACGCGGCTGTTCTCGCCGAAGCCGGGCCAGAGGAACTTGCCGTCGGCGTCTTTGCGGAACCAGTTGACGTAGAACACGCGCGGCAGTTGCGCTCCCTCGCGCTGACCGGCCTGCAGCCAGTGGGCGAAGTAGTCGGCCATGTTGTAGCCGCAGAAGGGCAGCATCGCCATCGGGTCGAAGCGCAGCTCGCCGACAGCACCAGCGGCAGCAGCGGTCGTCTCTGAGGACATCGTCGCCCCCATGAAGACGGCGTGCTCCCAGTCGAACGCTTCCTGGACCAGCGGCACCACGGTGGCGCGGCGGCCGCCGAAGAGGAAGGCGTCGATCGGCACCCCGGCCGGGTCCTCCCACTCCGGGGCGATCGAGGGACACTGCGAGGCGGGCGTGGTGAAGCGCGCGTTCGGGTGCGCGGCGGGTTTTTCGGACTCGGGAGTCCAGTCGTTGCCGTGCCAGTCGATCGCGTGCTCCGGCGAATCGCCGGTCATCCCCTCCCACCAGATGTCGCCGTCATCGGTTTTGGCGCAGTTGGTGAAGATCGAGTTCCGTTCAATCGTGTCCATCGCGTTCGGGTTCGTCAGCTGACTGGTGTTGGGCGCCACGCCGAAGAACCCGGCCTCGGGATTGACCGCGTAGAGCTTGCCGTCCTCGCCGAACTTCATCCAGGCGATGTCGTCGCCGACCGTCTCGACCTTCCAGTCGGGCAGGGTCGGGACCAGCATCGCCAGGTTGGTCTTGCCGCAGGCCGAGGGGAAGGCCCCGGTCACGTACTTGACGCGGCCGTCGGGCGCGGTGAGTTTGAGGATCAGCATGTGCTCGGCGAGCCAGCCCTCGTCGCGGGCCATCGCCGAAGCGATCCGCAGCGCGAAGCACTTCTTGCCGAGCAGGGCGTTGCCGCCATAGCCCGAGCCGAAGGACCAGATCTCACGCGTGTCGGGGTAATGGACGATGTACTTGTTGGCCTCGTTGCAGGGCCAGGAGACGTCTTCGACGCCCTCGGTCAGGGGCATCCCGACCGAGTGGACGCAGGGGACGAAGTCACCGTCGGAGCCGAGCACTTCGAGGGCACCCCTGCCCATCCGGGTCATGATCCGCATGTTGGTCGCGACGTAGGCGGAGTCGGTCAGCTGGACGCCGATTTCGGAGATCTCCGAGCCGAGCGGGCCCATCGAGAAGGGGACGACGTACATCGTCCGGCCCACCATCGAGCCTTTGAATAGAGCCTTGAGCGTCTCGCGCATCTCGGCCGGGGCGCGCCAGTTGTTGGTCGGACCGGCGTCCTCCTCGCGCTCGGAGCAGATGAAGGTGCGGTCTTCGACCCGGGCGACGTCGGCAGGGTCGGAGAGGGCGAGGTAGCTGTTCGGCCGCTTCGCGTCGGAAAGACGCTCGAAGGTGCCGGCGTCGATCAGGACCTGGGCGAGGCGGTCGTACTCCTCGGCGGAGCCGTCGCACCAGTGGACGGCGTCGGGTTCGGTGAGGGAGGCGATTTCGTCGACCCAGCTCAGCAGCTTCTCATGGGTCGTCAGCTCAGCAGGGGCAGTGGTCAGATCGCTCATTCGCCTTTGGTTCGCCTCTCTCTAATTCTTGGGTTTGAGGCCGACCATCGAGATGTCGGCATCCTTGTTGCGAATTTTCAACGTCGCTACTTTCCGCTCGCCGTCGGAGAAAATCACTTCACAGGTGAAGGTCGCGCCCGGGTCAACTGAGACGTCAGAGGGGCAATCGACTTCGCGAATCTTGACATGGATTGAGTCTTCTAGGTCGGCCTGAATCGTGTCCTCGAGCTTGACCGGGTCGACCACGGTCCCGCACCCCGCCGCCAAAAAGGCGCAGGCGAGGAGTCCAAGTACCGCGATTCGACGAGGTGGCCGGCTCATCGGCCAGCCCCGGAGAGGCAACGCACGCGGGCAGTATTCCAAGCCGCCCGGCGACCCTCTCGCCGTTCCCTCCCTAGCGCTCGAAGATTTCGCCGAGGGGGTTGAGGCTGCGGGCTTCCTTGTAGGCGGCGACCGAAGCGTCGGCGCGGCCGTTCTCGGCCGCGATGCGCGAGAGGACCAACCAGAGGCGCCAGTTGGTCGACTCGCGGTCGACCGCCTCGCGGGCTGCCGCTTCGGCCGCACCAAAGTCGCCGAGCAACTCCAGGACCAGCGCCTGCTGGAGCCGCGGCGTGGCCGCCGCCGGCTCGACGTTCTGGGCGCTCCTGGCGTCCTCGAGGGCGGCCTCGTAGTCGCCGCCGCGGACCGCCGCCTGGCTCTGGCGGACGTTGCTGAGCGAAGCGAGGGGGATCGCGATCGCGACGATTGCCAGGAGGGAGGCGACGGCGACGCCCACCCGCCAGGAGACGGGCAGGCGCGGCTTCTCGCTGCCGCCGGCGACGAGCAGGCCGCAGGCAAGCAGCAGTGCCGCCACCGGCACCACCGGCACCTGCCACATCCAGTCCACCGCGGCAGTCAACAGAAAGACCGTGAACCCGGCCAGGGCCGCGGCCAGCCGCGAGCGCTCGGCGGCATCACTGAGCAGGGCCGCGCGCAAGCCACTGGCGAAGACCCAGCCAAGGAAGGACAGGAGCAGGAGGAAGCCGACGATCCCCAGCTCCCCCAGCGTCTGCATGTAGAGAGAGTGAGCGTCGCGGACGGTTTCGGCGGCGTCGCCTTCCCGCGCCCACCAGAACTGGAAGGTGCCCGAGCCGGTGCCGACCAGCGGCGCGGTGGCGTTTTGGTCCAGGGTCGAGCTCCAGAACTGGTAGCGGCTCTCGCCGGCGGCGCTGCTGAGGCGCTCTGAGCCTTCGCCGGGCCCGCCGCCCTCCTTGAATTCGGACCAGGCGTCGGAGACGCGGCCCGGCGCCCCGACGGCAAGCGCCGCGACGAGTAGAACGACGACGCCGATTGCAGTCATCGCCGTCGCCCCCTGTTTCGAAGGCTGCGACCAGGTCGGCCGCTTCCACTGGCGCCCCAGCGCCGAGATCGCCGCCTGGAGCAGGCCGACCGCGAAGCAGACGACGATCACGATCGGCATCAGCTCGTCGCCCTGCTCACGGGCGGTCGCGTTGGCGAGCCCTTCGTGCAGCGCCTCGCGATCGTGGGCGAGGAGAATCAGGAACGCCCCCGCCGCCGCGGCGATCGCGAGCGGGATCAGCTTCGGCAGGCGGTCGGTCGCCACCACGAGGAAGACCAGGACGGCGATCGCGGTCGCGCCGATGCCGCCGCGCGAGAGCGTCAGATAGAGGACCAGGAACATCGCCGGCAGCGCCGCGGCGGCGGCGGCCCGGACGAGGATCAAGCGCGCCCCGCTGGCCAGATGGAGCAGCAGCGGCACCCCGATCGCGGTCAGGGCGGCGAGCGCGTTCCAGTAGTTGAGCGGGAAGGAGAGCCGGTCCTCGGCCTCGAGGATGCGCCCGGTCTGCTGCGCGGTCGGGAACCAGTCGGGGTGCAGGCGCGAGAGCAGCGCCACGGTCGCCACCAGGACGATCCCGGCGGCGACGGCGCCGATCAGTCGTTGGGTTTCGCGCGAGTCGCGGCCGATCAGGGCCAGGGCGAAGATCGCCACATAGCTGAGGGCGCGGGCGGCGTCGGTGAAGGTTTTCTCGACGCTCTCGGTCCAGGTCAGGCTGAGGCAGATCCAGAGCGCGAACGCGGTCAGCAGGCCGAGGGCGACGAGAGCGGCGGGGCCGGGGCGGCGTCGCGGCAGCAGGCCGACGGCGACCGCGGCCAGCAGCCCCCACCAGGCGGCGATCCCGACCTGGTCGTGGACGAGCGGGTCATAGCCGCCGCCTTCGAGGCCGAGAAAGACGATGAGGCCGAAGCAGAGCGCCCAGTTTGCGGCAGCAGCCCAGTCCCAGCCGGCGCGAACTTTCGCCGTCATTTCGCGCCACCGCATCGAGCCGGCCTCCATTCGGTTCTATCCTAGGAGCACGGGTCGGACAACGGCCCTCGCCACCCACCGATGAATAACCGACGCCAAATCCTCTCGCTCCTCGCCGCCTCCGCGGTGGCGACCGCGCTCGTCCTGCCTGCCGCATCGCCAGCCGAGTACTACGTCCCGCCCGCCAACTCGGCCGCCAACCAGTACACGGAAAGCTTCCCGGGCGCCGGCGGCGAAAGCGGCGGCAAACGCAACGGCGCGACCCCAGGCGCAGCACTCGGCGCCGGCAACGCCAAGCAACTCGAAAAGAAGGGCCCGGCAGGCAAGGCCGCAGCCGAAATCGCGGCCGAGACCGCTCCCTCCCAGGTCGTCGACAGCCGCGGCGGCGATCAGGCCGACGGGGAACGGAGCAGCGGCAAGGACAAGGACTCCAACCGGGAAGAAGGCAACGGGGGCGATGAAAGCGGCTCCGCCGGCACCGGAGGATCGAGCGGCGGCTCGTCCGGCGGCAGCGGCGGCGCCTCCTCACAGGGCAATGGCGGTGGGAGCGCCACCGACGTCAAGCAGCCGCAGGGGTCCTCGGGCTTCGGACAGGTGCTCGGCCAGGCGACCGGGGCCGACGACGGCAACCTCGGGCTCTGGTTGCCGCTGGCGATCGTGCTGATCCTGATCGGCTCGGTCACCTACTGGGTACGGACGCGCCACGCGCAGTCCGGGCACCACGCCTAAACCCAGAGCGCCATCCGCCCGACAAAGGCCTTATGCACTTGACGCCATCCAAATCCCGCTTCGCGCTGCTGCTGGTGGCGCTCCTGCTCTTCCTCCTCGCGCTGCCTAGCGGCGCCTCGGCCCGTCCCTTCGAAACCGGAATCTCCGGGATCGGCGACTACAACCCACTCTCCTTCCAGCGCACCCGCGACGCCGGCTCCCGCTACGTCCGGCTCGCCCTCGACTGGGCTCACATCGCCCCCGAGAAAGCGCCGGCCGCCTGGAACCCGACCGATCCCGCGGACCCCAACTACCGCGACTGGGCCTACATCGACAGCGGCGTGATCGAGGCGACCCGGCAGGGGCTCGCCCCGCTGCTGCTGATCGACGGCGCGCCGAAATGGGCGCAGCGCTGCACCAGCCCCCCTGGCCTGCAGCTGACCGAAGTCTGCGATCCCGACCCCGCCGCCCTCGCCGCCTTCGCGACTGCCGCGGCGCGCCGCTACAGCGGCACCTTCGCCGGCCTGCCCCGGGTCCAGTACTGGCAGGGGCTGAACGAGCCGAACCTGACCCTCTTCTTCTTCCCCCAGTTCAACACCGAGTTCCAGCCGCTCTCGCCCTACCTCTACCGGAACCTGATCAACGGCTTCTACGACGCGATCAACGCCGTCGACCCGAGCAACGTAGTCGTCGCCGCCGGCCTCGGCCCGACCGAACTGAAGGGCTACAACGTCGGCCCGATGCGATTCGCCCGCGAAATGCTCTGCATGAAGGGGAAGGAAAAGCCGAAACCGATCAAGGGCTGCCCGGGGGGCGTGCGCTTCGACGTCTTCGACATCCACTCCTACTCGACCGGCGGGCCGACCCACGAAGGGCAGCCCAACGACGTCCAGGCGGGCGACCTGGCGAAGCTCCAGACCTTGCTGAAGGCAGCTGACAAAGCTGGCCACATCAAGGGACAGTTCAAACGCACCCAGCTCTGGATCGGCGAGTTCTCCTGGGACTCCAACCCACCCGACCCCAAAGGCCTACCGATGAAGATCCTCACCCAGTGGACCGCCGAAGCCCTGCATGAGGCCTGGGCCAACGGCGTCACCAAATTCTTCTGGTACGGCCTCCGCGATCAGCCTCTGGGAGGCGGGGAAGGGACGGTCCAGTCCGGCCTTTACTACCGCGGGGCCGATCTCGCCGCCGATCAGCCGAAGGAAGTGCTCGTCACCTTCCGCTTCCCCTTCGTCGCCTTCGCCCGCAAGCCACACGGCAAAAAAGAACCGGGTGGCCTCGAGTACTGGGGCCGCACCCCCACGAGCGGGTCGGGGTCGGTCGTGCTCGAAGCCTTCCGCGGCGGCAAGTGGGTGCGCCTGGCGCGAGTCAAAGCCGACAACGTGGGGATTTTCCGCGGCACCCTGAAGAGCAGCTACGGGCGCGGCAAGAAGGGCGCCGTGAGGGCGGTCTTCGCCGGCCACAACAGCGTGCCGTTCCCGATGAAGCGCGTCGGGGACTTCAAACACGCCCCGTTTGGATAGGGTTCCGCGCCGCGATGCGGTTCTACGAGTTCGAGGCCAGAAAGATCGTCGAGTTGGCGGGGATTCCCGTCACCAAGTACGGCTTCTGCACCAGCGCTGAGGAAGCGCGCAAGGTCGCCGAGGAAATCGGCGGCCCAGTCGTGATCAAGTCCCAGGTGCTGAGCGGCGGCCGGATGAAGGCCGGCGGAGTCAAGTTCGCCGACACCCCGGACGAGGCCGCCCAGCACGCCGAGGAGATCCTCAAGCTGGAAATCAACGGCCACATGCCGCGCGGTGTCCTCGTCGACCCCAAAGCCGAGATCAAGCAGGAGTACTACGCCGGCGTCGTCTGGGACGGCACCGCGAAGAAACCGCTGATGCTGTTCAGCGACATGGGCGGGATCGACATCGAGGAGGTCGCCGAGACCCACCCCGACCACGTCGGCAAAGGACACGTCTCCAACCTCTTCCCGATCCCCGACTTCGAGGCCAAGCAGGTAGTTGCCGCGACCGGTGTCACCGGCTCGCAGCTGAACCGGGCGACCCCGGTCCTCGCCCGCCTCGCCCGCCTCTTCCGCGAGAACGACATGACCCTGGCCGAGATCAACCCGCTGGCCGAGCTGACCGACGGCAGCTTCGTCGCCCTCGACGCCCACATGGAGATGGAGAACGAGGCGGTCGGCCGACAGAAAAAGCTTCTCCGTAAGGAGCTCGCGATCGCCGAGGACGACACCCGCGAGACCTACGAGCCCTCCGACTTCGAGCGCAACGTCGCCGCGATCGACGCCGCCGACCATCGCGGCGTGATCCAGGGCAAGGACCACGGCTTCACCGGCAACCTCGGCCTCGTGATCGGCGCCGGCGGCGGCTCGCTGACCCTTACCGACGCGGTTCGCAACCAGGGCGGCCAGCCCGCCAACTACTCCGAGATCGGCGGCAACCCGTCGGTCGCCAAGGCCTGCGGTCTGGCCAAGGAGGTGCTGGAAAAGGACGGTGTCGAGAAGATCGCGGTGATGATGTCGATCGTCTCCAACACCCGCGTCGACATCGTCGCCCGCGGCGTAATCAAGGCCTGCCTCGAGCTCGGCAAGGACCCGGGCGAGACGATCGCGATCTTCCGCATCCCGGGTGCCTGGGAGGAGGAGGGCTTCAAGATCCTCGAGAAGTACGGGGTCGAGAGCTGCGACCGCTCGGTCTCGATGTGGGAGGCCGCCGGCCGTGCCGTCGCCAAGATCCAGGGAGCGCCCGCATGAGCATCCTTCTCGACAAAGACACGACCTTCATCGTCCAGGGGATCACCGGCCGCGAGGCCGTGAACCTGACCCGCGAGTGCCTCGACTACGGCTCCAAGATCGTCGGCGGCGTGACCCCGGGCCGCAAGGGCCGCGAGGTCCACGGCGTGCCGGTCTTCGACACCGTCGCCCAGGCAGTTGAGCACCACGGCGGCCCGATCGACGGCTCCGTAGTCACCGTCCCCCCCGCCTTCACCAAGGACGCGGTCTTCGAGGCGATCCTCAACGGGATCAAGCTGATCGTCATCGTCACCGAGCGGATCCCGCGCGGCGACGTCGCCCAGATGGTCGAGCTGGCGAACATGAACGACGCCCGGATCATCGGCCCCAACTGCCTCGGCCTGATCGTTCCCGAGGTCTGCAAGATGGGCGGCATCGGCGGCCCCGCCAAAGACGCCGCCAAGGCCTACCAGCCGGGTCGCGTCGGCGTGATGAGCCGCTCGGGCGGAATGACGACCGAGATCTCCTCCTCGCTGACCCAGGCCGGCCTCGGCGTCTCCACCGCGGTCTCGATCGGCGGCGACGCGATCATCGGCTCCGCCTACGCCGAGCTGATGCCCTACTTCGAGGCCGACGAGCAGACCGAGGCGATCGTCATCTACACCGAGCCCGGCGGCCGCATGGAGGCCCAGTTGGCCGAATGGGTCAAGGACAACAACAGCCGCCTCCCCATCGTCGCCTTCATGGCCGGCAAATTCATGGACGACGACGAGATGAAGGGCATGTCCTTCGGCCACGCAGGAACCATCGTCGAGGGGGTAGAGGACACCGCGACCGAGAAGATCGCCCGCCTCGAAGCCGCCGGCATCCGCGTCGTCGAGCGCATCGACCAGATCCCCGACGTGGTCAAGGAAAAGATCGGAGCGACCGCCTGATGGCCGAGCAGCTAACCAAGGTCTTCATCGACGTCGAGGTCGAGGACTCGATCCGCAACGACGCCGACCTCGCCGCCAAGCTCGAAGAAGTCTGCCCCGTCGACATCTTCAAGGACGCCAGCGGCACGGTCGAAATCGTCGACGAGAATTGCGACGAGTGCGTCCTCTGCAAGCTCTGCATCGAAGCCGCCCCCGCCGGCACCGTGCACGTCAAGAAGCTCTACGACGGCACCGAGCTGAGCTAGCGCGCCCGCTCCATCCCTGAATCACGAAGACCCGCCGAAGCGGGTCTTTTTCGTGCGGGGGTGCGACCCCCGGAGTGACTGACAATCGAATATCGAGGTTAGTCCGGAAATCTACTTGCGTCAATGGGGGCGAATTTTGTGGTCCAGGCACTTAGGACGGCGGAGGATGAAGCGGCGAGGTGTCGCGAGTGACTGACAATCATGAGCCCGGAGTAGCCCTCCGGGTGGGGTTCGAGTCCCCCGTCCTCCTCACGATTTGCTGCTGGGCACAGGAGCACTGGCGAGGCCGCCACGTCACGCGGTCGATGGGTAGCTCCATCAGATCGCCAGCCGGTGCCCGGCAGCTTGATCTACTTCCGCGCGCAGGCGCTCGGGGAGCTCGATCCAACTACGCAGGACGAGTAAAAGGCCGCGGTCGCCTTCGATCCCGACCTGTTCCTCGGCTTCTCCGCCGAGAGCGATTGCTCTGATCACGTCCGGGGCGGTGCCGCTGAGGACGAGGTCGGCCTGCTCCGCCTCGCCGCGGCCGGCACTGCTCTCGCCGCCGCCGATCCGCAGCCAGTTCGAGTGCCCTTCGTTGTGCACTTGAAGCACGATCATCTCGGCGTCCTCGGGAGGGGCAAAAATCACTCGCAGCGCGTTGGCGAGCGAGGCGGTGACCAGCCCTGGCAGGTCTTCCAGCCGGTAGAAATTGAGCCCCCAGCGACCCAGCTCCATGATCGGCTCCTCCAGCTGATAGCCGAGGTCGGTCAGCTCGTAAACGGTCCCAGACGCCGGTGACGGGAGCTCGCGGCGGCGGACGATGCTGTCGGCCTCGAGGTCGCGAAGCCGCTTGGTGAGAACGTCGGTTGGAGCGCCTCCGACGCCCTTGCCAAGTTCCGAAAACCGCAGTGGCCCGAGCAGCAGCTCGCGCACAATCAGCATCGACCAGCGCTCGCCGATGTGGTCGAGCGCGGTCGCAACACTGCAGGCTTGGTCGTAACTCCTCCTCCGGGGCACCTCCCGAGTGTAGCTCACTTTGATTTTCAAACTTGTGACTTTGAGTTCTGGTACAGTCGCGCCGCATGAACCGGATCGCCGACCTGACCTGGAAGCATCCGAAGCTCGTCCTCGCCGTCGTCGGCGCCTTCACCCTGCTGGCCGCGGTGGTCGGCCGCGACGTTGAGCAGCATCTGAAGGCGGCCGGGTTCACCGACAGCTCCTCGGAGAGCGAGCGCGCTGGAGCGCTGCTGCGCGACGGCCTCGGCTACGACCCCAATCCCGGCCTCGTGGTCGTGGTCAGGGCACCGGGTGGTGGTCAGCTCGATACCACCGCCCCGGTCGTGCGTCGGGAGGTACGCCGCCTCAGCCGCGAGATCGCCGGGGTCGAATACGTCGGCCGGGTCGTCGATCCGCTACGCGGCGCCCCAGGGAGCGCCAGGCTCGTCGCCCGCGACGGGGAGTCGCTGACGATCCCCGTCTACCTCTCAACCGACGACATCCAGGACGCCGGCGGCATCGCCTCCGAGGACGTCCGCGAAGTCCTCGCCTCGAGCCCGCTCGACGTCGGCCTCGGCGGTTTCGCCGCCGGCTTCAACGAGACCAATGACCAGACCCGCAAGGACCTGACCACGGCCGAGCTGATCGCCTTCCCGATCCTGGCCCTGCTGCTCCTCTTCGTCTTCCGCGGGGTGATCGCCGCCGCGATCCCGCTGCTGCTCGGGGTGATCTCGATCATCGGCACCCTGCTGGTCCTGCGGGTGATGTCGACCTTCGCCGACACCTCGCTGTTCGCCCTCAACATCGCCACCGGACTCAGCCTCGGCCTCGCCGTTGACTACGCGCTGCTGTTGGTCTCGCGATATCGCGAGGAGATAGAGCGCGGCGGCGCCTCGCGGGAGGCGCACCGCCGCACCGTGCAGACCGCCGGTCGCACCGCGGTCTTCTCCGGCCTAACCGTGGCCGCGGCGATGGCGGCGCTGATCGTGATGCCGCAGCGCTTCCTCTACTCGATGGCGGTAGCCGGCGCCTCGGTGGCGGTGCTCTCGGCGGTGATGGCGATCTTCGTCGTCCCCTCCCTGCTGCGCCTGCTCGGCACCCGCATCGACGCGCTCTCGATCCGCCGCGGCCCCGCCGTCTCCGACGCTTCCGACGGCTGGTACCGGCTGGCCCGCGGAGTGATGCGGCGCCCGGTCGCGGTTGCTCTGGCCAGCTCGGCCCTGCTGCTCGCCGCAGCGGCGCCGCTGCTCTGGACCACGCTGACCGGCCCCAGCGCCGAAGCGGTGCCTCCCGGCCAGCCCTCCTACGACGCCTACCGCTACCTCGACGACCACTACCCACGAGACGTCACCGAGGCGGTGACGGTGACCGTCGACGGGCCGGCCGCCCCCGCCCAGCTGGCGGCCTTCCAGCGCAGCCTCCGCTCGGTCGAAGGCGTCGTCCGCGGCACCCCGTTCGCCCCGGCCGGCGAGGGCGTCGCCTACGCCAACCTCGCCCTCGCCGACCCCGCGCTGAGCGGCGAGTCGCAGGACGCCGTACAGGAGATCCGCAACCTCTCCCCTCCGGTCGGTGCCGAAGTCCTCGTCTCCGGCAACACCGCCGGCTTCATCGACCAAAAGCAGAGCCTGATCGAACACGCGCCGCTGGTGGTCGCGATCGTCGCGCTCACCACCCTCATCCTGCTCTTCCTCCTCACCGGTTCCGTCCTACTGCCGCTGAAGACCCTGCTGATGAACAGCCTCACCCTCGGCGCCACGCTCGGCATCCTCGTCCTCGCCTTCCAGGAGGGCTGGCTCAATACGCCACTCGACTACACGGGTCCGGCGGCGATCGAGGTCACCAGCCTGGTCTTCCTCTTCGCCGTCATATTCGGGCTAGCCACCGACTACGCCGTGCTGGTCATGGCGCGAATCAAAGAGCGCTATGACGCCGGCGACAGCAACGAGGAGGCGGTCGCGGTCGGCATCGGCCGCACCGGGCGGGTGATCACCGCCGCCGCGCTGGCAATCGCCGTCGTCTTCCTCGCCTTCGGCGTCAGCTCGGTCTTCTTCGTCAAGCAGATCGCGATCGGGATGGCGGTCGGAGTGATGCTCGACGCGACCATCGTCCGCGCCCTCCTCGTCCCCTCCCTGATGCGCCTGCTCGGCGACTGGAACTGGTGGGCCCCGCCCCGCTGCGCCGCCTCCAGCTCCGCTTCGGCTTTTCCGAGGCCTGAACCACGAAGACCCGCCGCGAGGCGGGTCTTCGTGCGGGGGAGCTACCCCCGGAACGGTTGATACCCGCCACCGAGATTAATGCCGGGGCTTCTTCTGGTCAACGGGGGAGAGATTTGGACTCTCGCGCCTTATAGCCACGGAGGATGAAGCGACGAGGTGTCGCGAGCGGTTGATACCCGCGAGTCCGAAGTAGCTCTTCGGATGGGGTTCGAGTCCCCCGTCCTCCTCACGATTTGCCGAAGGGCACGGGATTGCTGGTGAGGCCGCAAAGTCACGCGGACGATGGGTAGCGCCCATCCGATCGACCAGCCCGTGCCCTTCGGCTCACCGACTGCCGCGGACACCGCGCCTGGCTAGTAGCGCAGGCTCTCGCAGGCAATGCCGTCGTCGTCGCCGTCGAGGCGGTGCGGATCACGCTGGGGGCCGCCGTGGCGCTTGTAGAACCTTTGGGCTTCGCGCCAGGTATCGAAGTCAGCGCAGTCCTTGTCGCCCGCCGAAACGGGGGGAGCGGCGAAGGCCAGTGCCACGAGGGCTGCCAGGGCGGCAACGGCTGCTTTGAGTCTCATATTTCTCCTCGGTAGAACGATGTGTACCCAAAGACTCTTCGCCCCGAACAAGCGTTTCCCTGTGAGTTACATCACGTTACGCCTATATAAATTTATATTCGGGTAATGTCTACACCGATGGATGCATCGGTTCGCACTCGACTCTCGCGGGACGACCGCATGGAGCAGACGCTGGCGGCGGCGCACGGGCTGTTTGCCGAGCGCGGCTACGCGGCGGTGACGATGGATGAGATCGCCGCCGCCGTCGGCGTTACCAAGCCCCTGCTCTACAACTACTTCGGCAACAAGGAGCGGCTCTACATCGCCTGCATGGAGCGGGCGGGCGACGCGCTGATCGCGACGATCGCCGACGCCGTCACCGAAACCGCCAACCCCGGTGACGCCCTTGGGGCCGGCGTCCGCGCCTTCTTCTCCTTCCTCGACACCGACCGCTCCGCCTGGGCGGTGCTCTTCGACGAGACCCTCCCCCAGGCCGGCGAGGTCTTCGACCGCGTCGCCGCCTACCGGGGTCAGATCCTCGACCTCGTCTCCGCCTCGCTGCTGGCGCAGCTGCCGGAGCGCAGCCGCGATGCCGCCAAGGTCGAAGTCGAGGCCCTCTCCACCGCCCTGCTCGGCGCCTCCGAGGCACTTGCCCGCTGGTGGCTGCGGACCGAGGCGATCAGCGCCGAGGACGCCGCCGAGCTCCTGATCTCAACCGTCGAGCCGGGCCTCCGCGACCGCTCGACCCCAACTTCCAATTCCCCCCAAGGAGGACCCACCCCCAAATGAACGCCAAAACCCGCAAAGTCGCCGTCGTCGGCGGCAACCGGATCCCCTTCGCGCGCTCCAACAGCGTCTACTCGCACGCCAGCAACCAGGACATGCTGACCGCCGCCCTCGACGGCCTGATCGACCGCTACGGCCTCGAGGGCGAGACGCTCGGCGAGGTCGCCGGCGGCGCCGTCCTCAAGCACTCGCGCGACCGCGACCTCACCCGCGAGAGCGTACTCAGCACCCGCCTCGCCGCCGAGACCCCCGGCTATGACGTTCAGCAGGCCTGCGGTACCGGTCTGGAGACGACGATCCTGGTCGCCAACAAGATCGCCCTCGGCCAGATCGACTCCGGCATCGCCTGCGGCGCCGACACCACCTCCGACGCCCCGATCGCCCTCAACGAGGGGCTGCGCGAGACCCTGCTCGAGGCCAACCGCGAGCGCTCGACGATGGGCAAACTGAGGACGCTGACCAAGGTCCGCCCGGGCCACATCGTCCCAGCAATCCCCCGCAACGAGGAGCCGCGCACCGGCCTCTCGATGGGTGGGCACTGCGCGATCATGGCCGAGGAATGGGAGATCGACCGCAAGGAGCAGGATGAGCTCGCGGTCAAGAGTCACAAGAACCTCGCCGCCGCCTACGACCGCGGCTTCTTCGACGACCTGATCACTCCCTACATCGGGCTCGACCGCGACCAGAACCTGCGGCCGGACTCGAGCCTGGAGAAGCTGGCGAAGCTGAAGCCGGTCTTCGGCGGCCCCGAGGGGACGATGACCGCGGCCAACTCGACGCCCCTCTCCGACGGCGCCTCCGCTGTCCTCCTCGCCTCCGAGGAGTGGGCGAAAGAGCACGACCTGCCGGTCCTCGCCTACATCACCGAGGGGCAGACCGCCGCCGTCGACCACGTCCACAAGCGCGAAGGCCTGCTGATGGCGCCCGCCTATGCGATGCCGCGGATGCTCGATCGCGCCGGGCTGACCCTGCAGGACTTCGACTACTACGAGATCCACGAGGCCTTCGCCGCCCAGGTGCTCTGCACGCTGAAGGCCTGGGAGGACAAGGGCTTCTGCGCCGAGAAGCTGGGCCGCGACAAACCGCTCGGCTCGATCGACCGCAAGAAGCTGAACGTCAACGGCGGCTCACTGGCGGCCGCCCACCCGTTCGCCGCGACCGGCGGGCGGATCGTCGCCAGTCTCGCCAAACAACTCAACGAAGACGGCAAAGGCCGCGGCGTAATCAGCATCTGCGCCGCCGCCGGCCAGGGTGTCGTCGCGATCCTCGAGGCTCCGGGAGGTGCCAAGTAACTCATGGCTGACCGCTACTCGCAAGTCGTCAACGCGCCGCTCGTCGGCACCATCGCCAAGCAGCTCGGGCTACCCCAGCCCGTCGCGCTCGACCGCTACCGGGAGGACCAGCTGGTCGTCGGCGGCCCCGTCCTCACCGGCGCCGCGCCGGAGGGCCGGCTCGGCAAGGCGGTCGCCGCCGTCCTCGACAGCGTCAAGGCCGAACGGGCCGGGGCCGAGGGCAAGGCCAAGGCGCTGGTCTTCGACGCGACCGGGATCTCCGACTCGACCGAGCTGGTCGAGCTGCAGCGCTTCTTCTACCCCGCCGTCGCCCGCCTGCAACGCAGCGGCCGTGCGGTCGTCCTCGGCACCCCGCCGGCGCAGGCCGGCTCGGTCGAGGCGCACATCGCCCAACGGGCGCTGGAGGGCTTCACCCGCTCACTCGGCAAGGAGATCGGCGGTCGCGGCTCGACCGCGCAGCTGGTCTACGTGGAGCCGGGAGCAGAGGACCAGCTGGAGTCGACGCTGCGCTTCTTCCTCTCGCCCAAATCCGCCTATGTCTCCGGCCAGGTGGTGCGGATCGGCAAAGGCGTCGCCCCCAGCCCAAAACTCGACTGGGAGCAGCCGCTCGCCGGCAAGGTGGCGCTGGTCACCGGCGCCTCGCGCGGGATCGGCGCCGCGATCGCCAACACCCTCGCCCGCGACGGGGCTGAAGTCGTCGGCCTCGACATTCCGCCGATGGCGGCCGACCTGAAGGCTGTGACCGAGGCGATCGGTGGCCGCGCGATCGAGCTCGACATCACCGCCGAGGACGCCCCGGAGCGGATTGCCGCCGAGCTCTCCGGCGGGGTCGACATCGTCGTCCACAACGCCGGCGTGACCAAAGACCGGACGATCGGGAAGATGCCGGAAGAGCGCTGGGCGCAGCTGATGGAGATCAACCTCTCCAGCGAGGAGCGGATCAACGAGGCCCTGCTCGGCAAGAAACTGCTGAACGCCAACGGGCGAATCGTCGGCGTCTCCTCGATGGCGGGGATCGCCGGCAACAACGGCCAGACCAACTACGCCGCCTCCAAGGCCGGCGTGATCGGGATGGTCGAAGCGATGGCGCCGGAGCTGGCGAAACGCAAAGCAACGATCAACGCCGTCGCGCCAGGCTTCATCGAGACCCAGATGACCGCGGCGATGCCGATTGGCCCGCGCGAAGCCGGCCGCCGGCTCTCCAGCCTCTCGCAGGGCGGTCTGCCGGTCGACGTCGCCGAGACGATCGCCTGGTTCGCCAGCCCCGCCTCGACCGGCGTCAACGGCAACGTCGTCCGCGTCTGCGGCCAGAGCCTGCTGGGAGCGTGACCGCGTGACGAAGACCCTCGACAGCAGTCCCAGCATCCTGCCGCTCTACGCGCGGGCGGCGCTGCCGATGATTCCCGGCGCCTCGCATCTGCCGTTCGTGCCGGGCGGGGGCGGCGAGATCCCGGATGGTCTCGATCTCGAACTGGCCGGCGTCAAGGCCAAGCCGGACGACGTCGCCGCCTACGCCAAGGTCTGCGGCTTCACCTTCGGCAACCAGCTGCCGCCGGCCTACCCGCACATGCTCGCCTTCCCGCTGCACATGGCGGTGATGAGCGACGGCCGCTTCCCGTTCGGCGCGGTCGGCCTCGTCCACGTCGAGAACTCGATCACGCAGAAGCGGCCGATCGGGATCGGCGAGGAGCTGACCATCCGCGTCCGCCCGACGAAGCTGCAACCGCACTCGAAGGGCAAGACCTTCTCGCTGGAGACCGAGGTTCTGGCCGGCGACGAGGTGGTCTGGGAGAGCACCAGCACGATGCTTCGCCGCGGCAAGGCGAACGGCGACGCGCCGAAGGCCGAGAAAGGCTTCGGGTCTCTTCCCGCCGAGGCCCCGGCCAGCGCCGAGTGGAAGCTCGACGGCGGGCTCGGGCGCCGCTACGGCGGCGTCTCCGGCGACCGCAACCCGATCCACATGCACTCGCTGACCGCGAAGCCGCTCGGCTTCCCCAGCGCGATCGCCCACGGGATGTGGACCAAGGCGCGGGCGCTAGCCCAGCTAGAGAGCCGGCTCCCCGACAGCTTCGAGGTCGAGGTCCGCTTCCGCAAGCCGGTCCTGCTGCCGGCTCGGATCGAGTTCGCCAGTCAGGACGAGAGCGAGGACATCCTCTTCGCTATCCGCGACGCCAGGAAGGGCACGCCCCACCTCGACGGTTGCGTACACCCACTGAAAGCACCCAAATCCAAAACCGCCCCCAGATCAAAAGGGAAAGGAAACAAGTGAGCACTGCTACTGAGAACAAGGGGATGGCGGAGCGCAGCATGGGCTTCGGCCTGCGGGCGCTGAACCGCCTCGCCGGCTCCGACCTGCTGGACCGCATCCGCATCCGCAAGCAGGTCGAGCAGGCCCTCTTCCAGGGCACCAAGAACGGGTTCAAGGGGGCGACCGCCGCCGGCCGCACCTTCCAGGCCGCCCAGCGACTGGGCAAACCCGCCCGCCAGAAGAAGGGCAAGTCGAAAGGCCTCTTCGACCTTTCCCCTGACGACGAGCAGCAGATGTTCCAGGAGGCGGGGCGCTCCTTCGCCGCCGACCTGATCCGCCCCGCCGCCCTGAAGGCCGACGAGGACCGTGAGACCCCGAAGGAGATCCTCGACCAGGCGAACGAACTCGGCGTCAACATGCTCGGCGTCCCAGAGGAGCTCGGCGGGGTGATGACCGAGCAGTCGGCCGTCACCTCCGTGCTGATCGGCGAGGCCCTCGCCCACGGCGACATGGGCATCGCCTACACCGCCCTCGCCCCCGGCGCCGCCGCAACCGCGATCGGCCTCTGGGGCAGCGCCGACCAGGAGTCGACCTACCTCCCCGCCTTCACTGGCGAGGACATCCCGGCCGCGGCCCTGGCGATCCTCGAGCCGCGTCCGCTCTTCGACCCCTTCGAGCTGGAGACCAAGGCGAAGAGGAAAGGTGACGAGTGGATCCTCAGCGGGACCAAGTCGCTGGTCGCCCGCGCCAAAGATTGCGAGCTCTTCGTCATCGCCGCCGACGCCGAGAACCTCGGCCCGGCCCTGTTCGTGGTCGAGTCCGGCGCCAAAGGGCTCTCGGTCGAAGACGAGCCGGCGATGGGCCTGCGGCCCGCCGCCACCGGCCGCCTCCTGATCGACAAGGTCAAACTGCCGGGCAGCGCGCTGCTCGGCGAGGGCAAAGCCAAGGACTACGCCGCCTGCATCAACCGCTCGCGGATCGCCTGGTGCGGTCTCGCCAGCGGCACCGCGGCGGCCGTCCTCGACTACGTGATCCCCTACGTCAACGACCGCCAGGCGTTCGGCGAATCGATCTCCAACCGCCAGGGCGTCGCCTTCACCGTCTCCGACATCGGCATCGAGTCGAACGCGATGCGGCTGGCGACTTACCGGGCGGCGAGCCGCGCCGACCGCGGCGAGAGCTTCGGCCGCGAGGCCGCGATCGCCCGCAAGCTCTGCACCCAGAAGGGGATGCAGATCGGGTCCGACGGCGTCCAGCTGCTCGGCGGCCACGGCTTCGTCAAGGAGCACCCGGTCGAGCGCTGGTACCGAGACCTCCGAGCCGTGGGCGTGATGGAGGGCGCCCTGCTCGTCTAGGCCCCGGCCCGACGAGCTGAAAGGGAAACATGACCATCAATCTCGAGATACCCAAGAAGTTCAAGCCGCTGGCGAGCCAGGCCAACCAGGTCGCCACCGAGGTGTTCCGCCCGATCTCGCGCAAGTACGACGAGGCCGAGCACGCCTATCCGAAAGAGCTCGACATGCTCGCCTCCCTGATCGACGGGATGAACGAGGGCTCCGACATCGGCGGCGCCGGTGCAGCGGGCGTCCGTCGTGAGAAAAGCGACGACGGCGAGAACCGCAACGGCTCCAACCTCTCCACCGTGCTCGGCATCATCGAGCTCTGCTGGGGCGATGTCGGCCTGCTGCTCTCGATGCCGCGCCAGGGGCTCGGCAACTCGGCGATCGCCTCGGTCGCGACCGAGGAGCAGCTGAAGACCTACGGCGGCAAGTGGGCCGCGATGGCGATCACCGAGCCGGAAGCCGGCTCGGACTCGGCCGCGATCCGCACCACCGCCGAGCTCGACGGCGACGAGTACGTCCTCAACGGCGAGAAGATCTTCGTCACCTCGGGCGACCGGGCCGACCTGATCGTCGTCTGGGCCAGCCTCGACCGCTCGAAGGGGCGGGCGGCGATCAAGTCGTTCATCGTCGAGCGGGACAACCCCGGTCTGAAGCTGGACCGGCTCGAGCACAAGCTCGGGATCCGCGCCTCCGACACCGCCAACTTCACCCTGCAGGACTGCCGGGTGCCGAAAGAGGCTCTGCTCGGCGACCCCGAGGTGAAGGAGAAAGGCTTCGCCGGGGTGATGGAAACGTTCGACAACACGCGGCCGCTGGTCGCCGCGATGGCTGTCGGCATCACCCGCGCAGCGCTGGAGGAGACGCGCACGCGGCTGAAAAAAGCCGGCGTGGTGATCGACTACGACGTGCCGGCCAACAACCAGCACGCCGCCGCCGCCCGCTTCCTCGAGATGGAGGCCGACTACGAGGCCTCCTGGCTGCTCACCCTCCAGGCCGCCTGGATGGCTGACAACTCGAAGCCGAACTCGCTGCAGGCCTCGATGGCGAAGGCGAAGGCGGGGCGCACCTGCGTCGAGGTCACCCTCGGCTGCGTCGAGCTCTGCGGCTCCGTCGGTTACGGCGAGAACGAGCTGCTGGAGAAGTGGGCTCGCGACTCGAAGATCCTTGACATCTTCGAGGGGACTCAGCAGATCCAGTTGCTAATCATTGCTCGGCAGTTGCTGAAGAAGAGCTCAAGCGAACTCCGGTAGCCAGGAGGCAGGTCGGCCGGGGACGCCCGCAGCCGGGCGTCCCCGGCCTTGCTGGCTGAACTAATACTGCGGGTCGGGCGAAGCTGGCACCCAAATCAAAAAGGACTCATTGTCGAAAGCGGAGACCACGACAGCCGTCAATGAGCAAACGACTTGCGTCGCCAGATTCTTCGGCGCATCCCCGCGATCAACCAACCCGAGATCGGCAGAGGTTTTAGACACGAGAAATGCATTCAGCGGATATCCGAACGCGCCGTGATCGGCTACGTCCATGACAGTGCCGAATCCACTATCCATGTCAGCCCAGTGGAGTACCCGGTCCGCAATAAATGCCAATGGCTCGTTGCCCTCAGTAACCCTTGGATCTTCCCTTCGTTGGACGTCGTCCTCAATCAGTATCGACCAAGCAGGCCCGAATCCACCCCCCACGAGGAGGCGGCCAAGGCATTCCTGAGCCGTGTCAGTCCCAAGAACTCCTCCGTGAGCGAACTCGAAGGGATTCCGCTGGAATTCGTCCGAGACAATCGCCAATCCTCGGCCCCAGTCGAGGAACCCGGCTTTCAACACTGCGGCCGAGATATCGAAGCCCTGCTTTAGCGAATACCGCAGCCAGCTCTGCGCCTCTTCCGCAGGTGCTTCGACTACCTGGGCGTTTCTACGCATGTGGCGCTAAGCGAAACGATTTTCGAGTTCCCGCAGCGCTCGACTCAGAGGACGGCGAGTAAACATGCCTGCTCGATCGTGCACCTCACGCAATGGCTCGATTGCGTTCCAATCACCGAGGGACACGAGCGCAGAGGCGGCCGCCTTCCTGACACGGCTATGTGAGTCTTGGGTGCCTGCCACGAGGCTCTCCGTGGCTCGATGGTCTCCAATTTCTCCCAGAGCGCGAGCGGCGTATTCCCTGATCCAGGAGTTCTCATCACCCAAGCACTTGAGGAGAGCCTCCACGCTCTCACGATCTCGTTGGGCACCGAGGCCGCTGATCGCCCACAATCGTACGCTTCGCTCAGAGTCGTACATCACGCTTCGAAGGGCAGCCAAGGCCCTAGCATCGCTGAATTTGCCTAAGGCCTGTGCTGCGAAGATGCGCGGCGTCTTATTCCCGTCGTGTTCGAGTACCCCTATTAGGGTTGGAACAGCACGCTGCTCTTCCAGGCCTCCCAGTTCCCTTACAACCGCGCCCCGCAATAGATCGGAGCGCTGAACATCCGGGTGAGTCAAGGCTTCAATCATGCCGTCGACATCACCCTGCTTTGCAAGCGCTGCAGAGTGCTTGTATTCAAAGCGTTCGTGAAATTCACTCATCCGAAATATCTGCCGATCCATTTCAGGTATTCGACGGCAACTTTGGCCACGTCATAACTCGTCTGAGAGTGCATCAAGATTTTGCGGGCTTTCTCGTTATCTGCAAGGAACGCAAGAACTTTCGTTCGACTAGCGCCTGCGAGCCTTGCCACTACGGTAGCCCCCCGAGCCAAGCCAAGGGGCGCAAAGAAGGAGGAGGCCGCTGCCCCGGCCATCTCTGCTCCTTCGTAGAGCGGACCGCAAAGTTCCAGTCCGCCGTCACCGATACCCAGGAGGTCGCGGGCCTCGTTCGTCAGATGGAAGGTGGCTCCATCCCAGAAGCCCACATAGACAGTCGCGAAATCCTCAGCGCTTGGAAGGTCGATGCCTAGGAAAAGTCCATAAGGATCGCTGAAGTTCGCTGGATTGTTGCCGGCATATACATACGGTTCCCTGGTGACATCGGTGATCGGGTCCCTCGTCAGGAACTGCCCCGTCACCGGGTCGTAGACCCTGGCGCGCATGTACTGGAGCCCGCTTTGCGCGTTCGTGTATTGGCCGGCGAATCCCAGCGGGGTCGTTTGAGTGCCGGTTTTGCCGGTCGGAACGCCGTAGGCGGAGTAGCTCAACGTCCCCGTGGCTGCGCCGCTGGAGTTGGTCAGCATCCTGGTGCTGCCGAGGTGGTCGTGGTGGTAGAAACTGGGCACTTCCGCCGAGGTGATCTGCTCGATCGGCACGCCGTTGGGGCCGTAGATGTAGCTCGCCTGGCCGTCGCTGAGCAATAGCGGCAGGTCTTCGGTCTGGTCCCAGACGAGATCGCTGCTCACCGCGGATACCGTCTGGGAAGCGCGGAGCCCGGTTCCGTCGTAGGCGTAGCTTTCGGCGATCGCCGGGACTTCTCCGGCTTTGGGTCGTTCAACGGCGGTGAGATTGCCGGCTTGGTCGTATTTGTAGGTGGTGGCAGGCTGCGGTTCCGGGATCTGCCACTGCTGGACGCGGTTGTTTTTCGTGTCCGCGACCCAGATCTTGCCCCCCGTCCCAACGGTGACGTCCATCGGCCAGCCGAAGCTGAACTGACCTGCGCCCGAACCCGGGGTACCGAACTTCCCCAGGAATTCACCGCTTTCGTTGAATTTCTGGGCGCGGTTGTTGCCTTCGTCTCCGACCCAGACGTTGCCGCTGGCATCGACGTCGATCGCGTCCGCGTGCAGGAACTGGCCGTTGGCTGAGCCTTTGCTCCCGATCCTGCGGATGAACGTTCCTTCCGAGCTGAACTCGGACACCCGGTTGTTCCAGTCCGCGACCCAGACGTGACCTTCCAGGCCGATCGCGACGTCGCTGGCTTCACTGATCTGCCCTTCGGCGGTGCCTTTCGAGCCCACCACCCGGATGAATTTGCCTTTGTTGTCGAACGCCTGCACGCGACCGTTGTAGGTGTCGGCGACCCAGATGTTCCCGCTCGAATCGATGTCGATGCCTTCGGGTTCTTTGAACTGCCCCGTCGCGGTACCGACAGTGCCGAACTGGGACAGGTAGGCACCCGCTTCGCTGAACTTCTGGACCCGGTTGTTGCCGGAGTCGGTGACCCAGAGGTTGCCGCTGGAGTCGATGGCGACATCGGTGGGGCGTTTGAACTGCCCGTTCCCCATGCCCAAGACCCCAAAGGAAGTCAGGTATTTACCGGTCGAGTCGAACTTCTGCAGCCGCCGATTGCTGGTGTCGACCACCCAGATGTTGCCTTTGCTGTCCTCGGCGATCCCGGTCGGGTGGGAGAATTTGCCGGTCGCGCTTCCGAAGGAACCGAACGAGGAGACGTAGGTCGCCGCCGTGGCGCCCGGGGTGCTTTTGACTCGCTGCCCCAGAGAGTCGTAGCCGTAAGTCGCCGCGGTGGAAGTTTCGAGCTGGTTGGCGGCGTCGTAGGCATTGGTCGTGCCCGGCGCGGAGGTGAGGTTGCTCGCGGCGTCGTACCCGAAGGATTCCGACCCCGCTTTGGTCAGCCGGTCGTTGAGGTGGTATTCGAAGCTGGCCGATCCGGCGCCGGGCAGCCCAGCGCTGGTCACGCTGGAGACCCGACCCACCGGATCGCGCCCGTAGGCGAGCGAGGCCAGCGTTTCGGCGCCTTTCTTCATCAGCACCTGGGTTAGCGAGCCGTCGCGGTTGTAGTCGTATTCGTCGGCGTTCCCAGTCCCTGCCGGGAAGGTCGTCGCTTCCAGGTTGGAATCCGCGTCGTAGGCGAAGCTCGTGCTGTTGCCGAGCCAATCGTCGACGGCCTCGAGGCGGCCGGCGTCGTCGAATTCGCGCGTCACGGTTTTCCCGTTGGGGTACGTGATCGCGGTCGCGTTGCTGGCGAGGTCGTATTCGTAGGAGCTGGTGTTCCCGCCCCCGTCGGTGGTCGAGGTCAATCGGCCCAGGGAGTCGAATTCGTAGGTGCTTTCCCCGGTTCCATCGGTCATCGAGGTGCGGCGACCGGCGTCGTCGTAGGTGTATTCGACGTCCGCGGTCGCTTCTTCGGAGTAGTCGACTTCGGCGAGCCTGTTCGCGGCGTCGTAGACGTAGGTGGTCGTGCGCCCTTTCGGGTCTTTGCGACTGGCGAGCTTGCCGGCGCCGTCATAGATGTAGCTCGTCGTCCTCAGCAAGGGATCCGTGACCGCTTCCAGGTGCCCCAGCCAGTCGTATTTGTAAGTGGTGGCGCGTTCGAGGCCGTCTTTCTGCGATTTGACGTTACCGCCCGCGTCGTAGGCAGTCTGTTCGGCCTGGCCGCTCGGCCGTTCAACAAGGGTCAGCTGATTCGCCGCATCATAGGTGTAGGTGGTCGTGTGGTTAGTCGGGTCCGTCGCGGTTTTGCGATTGCCGTTGGCGTCGTAGGTCCATTTGCGTTCATGACCCAGAGGATCGATAACCGTGAGGCGGTTCCCGGCCGCGTCGTAGGTGAAGCTGGTCGTGAATTCGGCCGGTTCCGCGCCTTCGACATTGCCCCGCGGGCTGACCTTGGCTTCGAGGTTGCCGCGCGCGTCGTATTCGTAGGTCGTTTCGTTTTCCTCGGCGTCGGTGACGTTCTCCAGGCTCCCGGCTTCGTCGTAGGCGAATTGAGTGGCGTCGCCATTCGGATCCGTCAGCTCGGTCAGGTCCCCCGGATGCCCTTCGTCTTCGTAGTCGTATTCGACGGTCCGCGATTCCGCCGGTTCCGATCCGAGCAGCGGGGTCGAGGAGCTCAGCAGGTTGCCGCGTTCGTCGTATTCGTAGGTGGTGGTCACCCCGTTCGCGTCGGTGTATTCGGTCCGGTTGCCGAGCGAGTCGTAGGCCGATTCGGTCCGGTTTCCGAGGGCGTCTTCCGTGGCGGTCACATTGCCGTCGGCGTCGTAGCTCGCGCGGGTCGTATGGCCGTTGGGGTCGGTGACTGCGGACAGACCCAGCGTGGCGGGTTCGTACTCGTAGATCCATTCCGCCCGGTCGAAGGTGCCGGCGGCTTCGATCTTTTCCGCCAGGATTCCGTTCCTGTAGATGAATTTGGTCACCGATCCGCGAGGGTCGGTGACTTCGGTCGTGGCGCTTTGTTCGCCTTCGACGTATTTGAAGGTCGTTTTCCCTTCCAAGGCGTCGGTCTGGGTAAGCACGCGCCCTTCTTCGTCGTAGGTGTTGGTCAGGGCGACGTTTTCCCGCGGATCTTTCCGGGTCAGCAGCTGATCGCTGGAGTCGTAGGTGAAGCGTTCGACCCCTCCGCGCACGTCGGTGACTTCATCGAGGCGACCAGCTTCGTCGTAGCCGTAGCCGACCGACCTGCCCGTCGAATCAGCGACCGATTCGAGGCGACCCGAGGGTTCATAGCTGAAGGTGAGGGTCCGCCCCGCTTCGTCGGAGGCGGTCTGCAGCCTCCCGGCTTCGTCATAGGCCAGGGCGACTTCGTTTTCGTTCAGATCCGAGATCGAGATCAGCCGGCCGGAGCTGTCGAAGGTGTAGATGGTCCGGGCTTTGATCGTGTAGTCATAGGTCCCGTCTTCGTTCTCCACGAGGGTCGCCAGAACTTGGGGCGAGGACAGGAAGCCTTTGGGCGTGGCGAAGAACTGGGTCTGGCTACCGTTCCCGTTGGTGATCGTGGCGTCCCCGGTTTCCGGATCGACGGCGAGGGACATGTCGTAGGAGAACGCCCAGCCCGGGCCCAGCGGCGAGGCAACTTCCGCCCGCGCGGCGAACGAGCTGTAGGCGCGCGACATGGCGAGGCTCGGCCCACGCCCGGGGAAGGCGAGGTCGGTGGCCTGTTCGTTGAATTCGCCAGTCGCGGAGTTGACCGGATCGCCGACGCACTGCTCGGAGCAGGACATTTCGGTGGGATTTCCTCCGCCCCAGCGAGCGCTCAGCAACCGCGGCCCCGGCATCGCAGCGAATGGAACTTCGATGCTGTCCGTCAGGGTTTCTTTGTCGCTGAACGTCTGCGTCCAGACGTAGACCATTTTCCAGATGCCGAAGCATTCCGGCGGCACGCTCAGGGGAACTTCGGTGTGATGACTCGAGAGCCAGCCAGGCGTGACGTGTTCCGTACCGATTACGTGCCAGCCTTCGCTTATGTCGCTGTCAACCAGATTGCCGCAGCTGTCGTAGATGGCGTCTTCCACCACGTTCGTGTCCGGCGCTTTTTCGGCCGTTTCCCAGCCGGCGTCGTAAAACGTGACGTAGCCGCAGGGGGAGTATTCGGAACCGGCCACCGGTAGCGTCAATTCGCAGTTGGTGACCCAGGTGGTCGGACCTTCTTTCCAGACCGATGCCGGCTGAGCCGCAGAAACGTCCAGGCTGTCACCGGCTTCGTTCGTGACAGGTTCGGAGAGCAGGAGCTCATAGTCGTTTTCCCCGCCACGGTGCTCATCCCCCTTGCCCGGGGCCGCAGGCGCGACCCGAGGCGGCAAGTTCGGGCAATACCGCTGCTCAGCCTGAGACTTCCGGAGGAAAACAGGAGGCTCACCTGGGCGACAATCGACTGAGGCCTTGCCCACCTGGGGAGCCTCGCCGAGGCCCACCGTCTTCAGCGTCTCTCGACCTGATGCGGGCGAGGCGAAGGCCAAAAGAGCGAAGACCAGCATCATCGCCGCACCCGTCGTCTTCGGAGCCTCCGGCCCCAGTCGTCCGCTCCCCATAGCCCGCTCCTCCCGTCTGGCCCAGCCTCAAATTGATCCTGTACTTCTGAGCACTCCTATCGAGATGAAGCTCAAAGGAAAAGTCCAGTGGACAGATAGACAGAAAGCGGGGGCGGGATTCGGCAGACTCCCAGCCGTGAACTTGATCGAGGACTTGATGGACCGGTCCCCCGCCTCGCGGCTGGGGGTCGTCTCGATAGACGCCGAGGGGAACCGGCGGGACCACTACTTCGGGGAACTGGTTGCTCAGTCGGCTGGGCTCTCGGGGGCTTTTGCTGCTCAGGGGGTTCAGCGGGGGGATGTGGTTATGACCCTGGTTGGGAACCGGATTGAGTGGGTTTTGACTTTGCTTGCCTGTTGGCGGATGGGGGCTGTGGCTTTGCCTTGCAGCACGATGCTGCGCCGGGCTGACCTCGAGCATCGGGTTGCTGCTGCCGATCCGAAGCTCTGCGTTGGTGAGGAGGCGCTGTTGGCGGAGCTGCCTGACGGGGTTCCGGCGATGACTATGGATGACGTTGCCCGCGTCCTCGACGAGGACCTGCCGCAGGAGACGCCGGCTGCGCTCGAGGAGATGGGGCCTGAGGACCCGGCGCTGATCGTTTTCACCTCCGGCACGACCGGTGAGCCGCGTGGGGTCGTTCATGGCTACCGCTACCTGCAGGGACAGCAGGTTCAGGCGGAGCATTGGTTCGGCTCGCGCAAGGGGGATCTCGCCTGGTGCACCACCGCGACCGGCTGGTCGAAGTCGGCTCGCAACGTCTTCCTCGCCCCCTGGCTGACCGGCGCTGCCGCGGTCATCCACGACGGCCGCTTCGACCCCGCCGAGCGGCTCGACTTCGCCGAGGCGCTTGGGGTCAACGTCCTCTGCCAGGCGCCGACCGAGTACCGGATGCTGGCCCGCCGCACTGTCCTGCGGCCGCTGCCGGCACTGCGGCGGATGGTCTCCGCCGGCGAGCCGCTCGACCCGGAGACGATCGCCGCCTTCCGCGAGGCGATGGGCCTGGAGCCGGCCGACGGCTACGGTCAGACCGAGACGGGGCACGTCACCGCCAACCAAATCGGCGAGGCGGTCCGCCAGGGCTCGATGGGCAAACCGCTGCCCGGCATCGAGACGCGGATCGTCGAGGGCGAGCTGCAGCTGCGCGTCGCCTCCTCCCCCACCTTCTTCTCCCGCTACCTCGACGGCGAGCGCTTCGAGGGCGAGTGGTGGCAGACCGGCGACCTGGTCCGCGCCGACGAGGACGGCTACCTCTTCTTCGAGGGCCGCGGCGACGACATCATCCTCTCCTCCGGCTACCGGATCGGCCCGACCGAGGTCGAGGCGGCGCTGCTCTCGCACCCGGCGGTCGCCGATGCGGCGGCGGTCGCCGCACCCGACCCCGAGCGGGGCTCGGTCGTCCGCGCAATCGTCGTCCTCCGCGACGGTTCGGGCGACGACGCGCTAGCCCGCGAGCTGCAGGAGCACTGCAAAGGCGAGACCGCGCCCTACAAGTTCCCCCGCATCGTCGAGTTCGCCGCCGAGCTGCCGAAAACCAACAGCGGCAAGATCAAGCGGGCGCAGCTACGCGGCGCTTAGCTGCGCCGAGTCCACGGGCCGTCCCAGGTGGTACCCCTGCGCCATGTCGACGCCGTACCCGCGCAGCATTAGCTTCGTGTCCTCGTCCTCGACGAACTCGGCGATCGTGCGCTTGCCGAGGCCACGAGCGACCTGGACGATCGCCTGGACGACGAGCTGGTCGGCGTCGTTGCGCGGCAGGTCGCGAATGAAGGTGCCGTCGATCTTGATCACGTCGAACGGGACCTTCTTGAGGAAGGAGAAGGGGCCGAAGCCGGCGCCGTAGTCGTCAATCGCGACTTCGCAGCCGAACTCGGTCAGACGGTCGGCGAAGCCAGCGGCGGCGTCGAAATCTTCGACCCGGGCGGTCTGAGTGATCTCGAAGGTGCAGCGCGCGGGATCGGCCTCGCCTTCGTCGAGCCGGCGTTCGATGTATTCGAGCACCGAGAGGTCGGTCAGCGAGGCACCGGAGATGTTCATGTGCAGCGAGACGGGAGAGCCGGCGCGCTGGCGCTCGGCGATCATCTCCAGGGCCCTGGCAACCACCCAGCGGTCCAGCTCCTGCACCATCCCCGAGCGCTCGGCGGCCTCGATGAACGACGACGCGGGCAGCAACTCCCCGTCGTCACCGGTCATCCGCAGCAGCAACTCGTAGCGCTCGATCCCACCTGAAGCGAGGCTGCGGATCGGCTGCGTCGCCAGGCGCAGTCTGTCCTGGGTAAGGGCGTCGCGGATCCGGGCGCTGACCGTCTGGGACCGTTCGGCCTTCTCGCCGTTCTCGCCCGGCGTGTGGAAGAGCATGATCCGGTTCCGCCCCTCTTTCTTGGCCTGGTACATCGCCTCGTCAGCGGCCACCAGCACCGCCTCGGCGGCGACCTCGCCCTGGCCGCCGAACATCGAGATGCCGACGCTGATCGTCGCCCCCTCGAGCTCCGAGTTGCCGGCCGGCAGACCCTCGGCCACCTGGTTGCGCAGGTCCTCACCCAGCTGCATCGCGCCGGCGGTTTCGGTCTGCGGCATCAGCACCGCGAACTCGTCGCCGGAGAGCCGCGCCACCAGATCGGTTGCCCGCACACGTTCGCGCAGGATCTCGGCGACGCGCCGGATCAGGGTGTCGCCGGACTGGTGGCCGTAGGTGTCGTTGACCCCCTTCAGCCCGTCGATGTCAATCACCATCACCGCCCCGCGACCGCCGTAGCGGGCCGTGAACGACACGAACTGGTCGAGCTCGGCGCGGAAGCGACGGCGGTTGAGCAGCCCGGTCAGCGGGTCGTGGTCGGCGAGGAAGCGCAGCTCGGCCTCGGTCTTCTCCGCCCGCTCGAGGGCGCCGCGCACCACCGCCTGATCCTCCGGCGCCAACTTTGCCAGCGCCGCGTCGACGGCGGGATCGGTCTGTCCTGGTCCTTGCGGGCCCTTCATCTAAGAGAAGGTAATCCGCCAAACCCGACAGTGCGTCCAATTTCAGAGGGAAATCGGCGGTTGGCCTCACTTTCAGCGAGCGCGGAGGGCGAATACTCGATCTGCCCGTCGGCGGGTAGGTTCAGGTGGATGCCCAACCGCCTCGCCCAGGAGACCAGCCCCTACCTGCTCCAGCACCGCGACAACCCAGTCGACTGGTACCCCTGGGGCTCCGCCGCGCTCGAGCGCGCCCGCGAGGAGGACCTGCCGATCCTGCTCTCGGTCGGCTACTCCGCCTGCCACTGGTGCCACGTGATGGAGCGGGAGTCCTTCGAGGATCCCGAGACCGCTGCCTACATGAACGAGCACTTCGTCAGCGTCAAGGTCGACCGCGAGGAGCGTCCCGACGTCGACGCGATCTACATGGAGGCGGTGCAGGCGATCACCGGCCACGGCGGCTGGCCGATGACGGTTTTCCTCGACCCCGACGGCGTCCCCTTCTACGGCGGCACCTATTTCCCGCCCGACGAGAACCGCGGCATGCCGAGCTTCCGGATGGTGATGGAAGCGGTCGTCCACGCCTTCGAGACCCAGCGCGAGGAGATCCGCGAAAAAGCGCCGGTCACGCGCAGGAGCTTGGGCGCGATCGGCGCCGTCGAGCCGCGCGAGGATCAACCCGGCCCGGAGGACCTCGAGGGGGCGGTGCAGCGACTGCTCGCCGCGGCGGATCGGCGCAACGGCGGCTTCGGCGGCGCCCCGAAGTTCCCACCCGCCTCTTCGCTGGAGCTGCTGATGGCCCGCGGCGAGTCCGGGGTGGTCGAGCTGACCCTCGACGGGATGCTGGCCGGCGGCATCTACGACCAGCTCGGCGGCGGCTTCTCCCGCTACTCGGTCGACGCGATCTGGCTCGTCCCCCACTTCGAGAAGATGCTCTACGACAACGCCCTGCTCGCCCGCGCCTACCTGCACGGCTGGCAGCAGCTGGGCCACGAGCGCTACCGGCGCGTCTGCGAGGAGACCCTGGACTGGATGCTGCGCGAGATGCGCGGCCCCGAGGGCGGCTTCTACTCGGCCCTCGACGCCGACTCCGAGGGCGAGGAGGGACGCTTCTACGTCTGGACGCCGGCGCAGATCCGCGAGGTGCTCGGCGACGAGGCGGCGGCTGCGGTGATCGAGCACTACGGGGTCAGCGAGGGAGGCAACTTCGAGGGCTCGAACGTGCTCCATTTGACGGGCGGGGCCGCGGCGCCGGAGCCGCCTGGGCTGGCCGCAGCGCGGGAGAAGCTGCTGGAGGCGCGAGCCGACCGGGTCCGCCCCGGCCTCGACGACAAGCGCCTCACTTCCTGGAACGCGTTGGCGATCGGCGCCCTGGCCGACGCCGGCGCCGTGCTCGGGCGCGAGGACTACCTCGAAGCGGCCCGCGCCTGCGCCGAGTTCGTGCTCACCCAGCTCCGCGACGAGGGCGGCAACCTGCTGCGCACCTTCAAGGACGGCCGCGCGCATCTCAACGCCTACCTCGAGGACCACGCCTTCCTGCTCGAGGCGCTGCTCGCCCTCTATGAAGCGACCTTCGAGCCGCGCTGGTTCGAGGCAGCGCGAGCGCTGGCGGAAACCACGATCGAGCGCTTCGGCGACCCCGAGCGCTGCGGTTTCTACTCGACCTCCACCGACCACGAGGAGCTGATCGCCCGCCGCAAGGAGGTCGGCGACCACCCGATCCCCTCCGGCAACAGCTCCGCCGCGCTGGGCCTGCTGCGTCTGGCGGCGCTGACGGGAGAGCGCCGCTACGCGGAGTGGGCCGAGGGCGTGTTCGCGCTGTTCGGCAAGCCGGCGGTCGAACACCCCGACGCCTTCGCCCACATGCTGCGGGCACTCGACTTCCGCCTCTCCCCCAGCCGCGAGGTCGCCCTCACCGGCGACGACCTCGCCGAGCTGGCCACCGTGGTCCGCGAGCGCCACCGCCCCCACCTCGTCCTCGCCGGCGGACCGGAAGGCAGCGAGGAACCGCCCCTCCTCGCCGCCCGCACCGCCATCGACGGCAGGTCCGCCGCCTACGTCTGCGAGAACTTCTCCTGCCAGCTGCCGGTCACGGATCCGGGGGAGTTGCGGCGGCTTCTGTGACCCTTTAACCCGAAGGGCCGGGCATCTCTGTAAGGATGCGCCCCGAATGCGTGGCTCGTTCTTCACCTTCCCGGCAGGTCGCCGGTCAAAGTGGGTCGTCTTCGCCCTCTGGTTTTTAGTCATCTTCGTCGCCGCCGGCCCCGCGGGCCTACCGGAGAAGTTCGAAGAGGCCGAAAACAACGAGGCGACCTCCTACCTGCCCGGGGACGCCGAATCGACCGCGGCGCTGAACGCCACCGAGGAGCTGCAGAACGGCGAAATCGCCCCCGCGGTCGTCGTCTTCCGACGCGAGTCCGGCCTCACCCCAGGGGACTTCAAATCGATCGAAGAAACGGTCGCGAAGATGGCCTCCAAGCCCTTCCCCGGGCTGATCGGAGACGGCGAAACTGCCGCCGCGGGCGGCAAACCGGCTGAGCCTGACCGCGAGTTCGACCAGGCCAAATCGGGATCGGAAACGGTGGTCTGCGCCGGCCCGACCACCGAGGTCCCCGGCCAGCCAGCTGACTTCAGCCCCTTCGTCGGCCCGGTCTGCTCGAAAGACGGCAAGGCGGCAATCGTCACCTCCTACATCAACGCCGAAGGCGAGGGCGAGCGGATCGTCGACCCGGTCAAGTTCTGGCGCGACCAGATCAGCGACGAAGCCGGCGGCCTGGAAGTGAAGATCACCGGCGGCGCCGGTTTCTCCGCCGACGCGATCGAAGTCTTCGAAGGGATCAACGGCACCCTGCTGCTGGCCGCAGTCAGCCTCGTGATCTTCCTCCTGATCGCCATCTACCGCTCGCCGATCTTCCTCTTCATCCCGCTGATCGCGGTGATCTTCGCCGAGACCCTCTCGCGCTCGATCGGCTTCGGCGTCTCCGAGCTGGGAGTGACGATCAACGGCCAGTCGAGCTCGATCATGTCGGTCCTCGTCCTCGGCGCCGGTACCGACTACGCCCTGCTGCTGGTCGCCCGCTATCGGGAGGAGCTGCACAAAACGGCCGACCGGCACGCGGCGATGCGGACCGCGCTGGAGTCAGCCGGACCGGCGATCTTTGCCTCGGCGCTGACCGTGATCGCCGCCCTCCTCTGCCTGCTGCTGGCCAAGGTCAACGGCACCTCCGGCCTCGGCCCGATCGCCGCCATCGGCATCGCCTGCGCGGCGCTCTCGATGCTGACCCTGCTGCCGGCCCTGCTGACGATCTTCGGCCGCCGCGCCTTCTGGCCTTTCGTCCCCCACACGCCCGAGACCGCACCGCGCGCCGAGGCGATGCCCGCCTGGTCGCAACGTCACATCGTCGAGGGAAGCGGTTTCAAAGCGGTCCTGATCGTGATCCTCGCCTGCATCGTCGTGGTCATCCCGCCGATCCTGATCTTCGTCCTGCTCAACTGGCTCCTGCGGGTGCTCAGCGGCCGCCGCATCCCCTCGCTCTTCGCTTGGGCACTGGACCGGACCGTCTTCACCCCCTATGAGGTCCGTCGCCACCGCCTCGAGAAGACCAAAGACGAGACCCACGGCATCTGGGCCCGGATCGGAAAACGCGTCGCCGCAGGTCCGCAGCGGGTGATGACGGGCTCGATCGTGGTCCTGCTCATCCTCTGCGCCGGCTTCGCCTTCTTCTCGACCGACCTGACCAGCGAAGACAGCTACCGCACCGAAGTCGAATCGGTCGAAGGCCAGCACCTGCTCGACCGCAGCTTCCCCTCCGGCGCCACCGCGCCCACCGACGTGATCGTCCCGCAGGCAAGCAAGGTCGCAGCCGTGAAACAGGCGGTTGAAGGCGTCGAGGGAGTCGAGACCGTCTCCGCGCCGGTCGCCAGCGGCGCTCCGGGGACGCTGATCCAAGCGACGCTGGAACCGAACCCATACTCGACCGAGGCCTTCGAACTGATCACGCCGATCCGCGACGCGGCGCACGAAGCCGACTCCGGCGCGCTCGTCGGTGGCCCGTCGGCGATCGAAGCCGACGTCCGCGACGCGGCGGGCTGGGACTCGACCGTGATCCCGCCGATCATCCTCCTCGTCGTCTTCCTGATCCTGATGGTGCTGCTGCGAGCGGTGGCGGCGCCTCTGGTCCTGATCGGCACCGTGATCCTCAGCTTCCTCGCCGCCCTCGGGTTCGGCTACTTCGTCTTCGACGTCATCTTCGGCTTCCCCGGATCGGATCCCTCCTTACCGCTCTTCGCCTTCGTCTTCCTCGTCGCCCTCGGCGTCGACTACAACATCTTCCTCGTCGCCCGCGCCCGCGAGGAGACCGAAAAACACGGCTCCGAACAGGGCATGCTGCGCGCCCTCGCGGTCACCGGCGGCGTCATCACCAGCGCCGGAATCGTCCTCGCCGGCACCTTCTCGGTCCTCGCCGTCCTCCCCCTCACCTTCCTCACCGAGCTCGGCTTCGTAGTCGCCTTCGGCGTCCTCCTCGACACCTTCCTCGTCCGCAGCGTCCTAGTCCCAGCCGCCGCCCTAACCCTGGGCGACAAGTTCTGGTGGCCCTCCTCCCTCTCAAAGAAGGACGAGACCACCGAACAGCCACCAGCCCCAACGGCAACCAGCTAGCAACCGAAGTATTTTGCTAGCGGCTGTGCCAGCCGGGAAGGGTCACCCTCCCGGGGCACTCAACATCGAGCCATAGCGAGATGTGCCCAGGGAGGGTGACCCTTCCCGGCCCCACCACATCGCACTAGAGAATCGGCAAGAAGTTTTCTATCTCGTAGGGAGTGACCTGCACCCGGTAGTCGTCCCATTCCTGCCGCTTGATCTCAACGAACCGCCGAAAAGTGTGCTCCCCCAGGGTCCGCAGCACCAGCTCCGACTCAGCGGCGACCTCAACAGCCTCGCCCAAGGTCGCCGGCAGCTGCTCGATCCCCTGGTGGGCCAGCTCCTCCTGCGAGAGGTGGTAGAGGTTCTGCTCCATCGGCTCGGGCAGCTCGTAGCCCTTCTCGACCCCTTCGAGGCCGGCCTGCAACATCCCCGCGAAGCAGAGATACGGGTTGGCGGCGGGATCGGGGCAGCGCAGCTCGGCCCGGGTCGCGCTCTCCTTGCCGGGGTGGTAGAGCGGCACCCGGATCAGCGCTGAGCGATTGCGCCGCGACCAGGCGAGGTAGACCGGCGCCTCGTAGCCCGGGACCAGGCGCTTGTAGGAGTTGACCCACTGGGCGAAGAGCGGCGAGATCTCCCGCGCGTGCTTGAGCTGGCCGGCGATGAACGACTTCGCGGTCGGCGAGAGGTAGTACGGGTCGTCCTCGTCGTAGAAGGCGTTCTTGCCATCGCGGCTGAGCGACTGGTGGACGTGCATCCCGGATCCGTTCTCGCCGAACAGCGGCTTCGGCATGAAGGTCGCGTGGTAGCCGTATTTCATCGCGTACTCCTTGACGACGATCCGGTACGTCATGCAGTCGTCGGCCATTTCGAGCGCGTTCTTGTAGCGCATGTCGACCTCGTGCTGTGAGGGCCCGACCTCGTGGTGGGTGTACTCGACGTGGATCCCCATTTTCTCCAGCGCCAGCACCGTCTCCCGGCGCAGGTCGGAGCCGGCGTCGAGCGTGGTCAGGTCGAAGTAGCCGCCCTCGTCGAGCACCTCGGGCACGCCACCCGCCGGCTTGGCGGAGCGGAAGTAGAAGAACTCCAGCTCGGGGCCGATGTTGTAGGCGTCGAAGCCGAGGTCTTCGGCCCGTTTCAGGGCCCGGCGCATGATCCAGCGCGGGTCGCCCTCGTAGGGGCCGCCGCCGGGGACCTGGATGTCGCAGAACATCCGCGCCACAGCGTCCTCCCCCGGCCGCCAGGGAAGCAGGGCGAAAGTCGCCGGGTCCGGCACCGCCAGCATGTCGGACTCCTCGATCGGGTTGAAGCCGGTGATCGAAGAGCCGTCGAAGCCCATGCCGCCGGCGAAGGCGTCGTCCAACTCGGAGGCGTTGACCGAGAAGCTCTTCAGCTGACCGAGCACGTCGGTGAACCAGAGGCGAATGAAGCGAACGTCGTGCTCCTTGACGAGCTCGATCACGTCGGCGGCACTACGGGGTTGCTCTGCCATGCCTCATTGCCTCCTTGGCTGTCTAGAAGGCGGCAAGGTTAGGCGAATGAACCGATCTGATGCGGAAAGCCGTAGTACGGGTAGAGAAATGTGCCGCGTAACCGCTTGAAAGCGTCCGGTTATGTCGGTATAACTTACATCAGGTAAGTAAGCGGCTAAAAGTAAAGTAAAGGCCAGATAACGGCTCTGTAAAAGACGATTTGCCGCCGGCACAGAGCCAAAAGCGAGAAGCCAGTGACGGTAAAAACCGCAGTAAGCAGATTCCAAATCCACGACGAGCTGACGGCGCCGGATGAAAGCGCCCCCCTGATCAAGAGCATTCAGGCAGCCGGTGGCGCGGTGACGAAGTTCGTCGGCGTGCTCGCCGGAGCGCCCGCTGTCCTGCGTGCCTACACCCGGATGCGCTCGGAGCTCCGCGGCGGAGCACTACCGCAGGCGACGAGGGAGCGGATCGCGCTCGCGGTCGCCGAGTACCGCGAGGACAACTACAGCATCGCCCAGCACGCGAAGTCGGCGCGGCGGGCCGGGCTCGGCCTCGACGAGGTCTCCAAAGCCCGAAGCTTCACTTCCTCCGACCCCAAGGAGGCCGCCCTCCTCGTCTTCCTCAAGGAGACGCTTGACCCCGAGGGGCCCCACCCCTCCATCTCCACGAGGAGGCGCGTGAGATCGGTTGGACCGACGAGGAGATCCTCGAGGCGGTCGGCCACCTGGCGCTGAACGAGTTCCAGAGCCTGATCGCGAGTGCGGCGGCGCTGCCCCAGGACCAGGGCGGTCCCAGGGCTCTCCCCTCAGCTGCCTAGGCGGCTGAGGGGCTACCGCCCCTGCACCAGCGTCGCCGTGTAGAGCAGTCGCGCGGTCGTGTATTTGCAGCCGTAGTCGGCGCGACGGCCGACCTTTTCCTGCGGCTCGCCCTGGCGGATGTCCGTCGCGTTCTTGCAAGTGCCCGGTTCGCGGCTGGCGCGCCATACGTTGTTCGTGTTCAGGTCCTGGGCGAAGGCCGGCGCCCAGGTCGGCACGGTGAGGCCGATGATGTCGCCCTTTTCGACTTTGAGGTTGGCGCTGAACTTGACCGTCTGCCCCAGATAGGGCGTCAGCACCTTGACCGAACCCTGGCGCACCAGGGAGTAGCGGGGCGGGTTGGTGGCCGGGACTCGGCGGAGGATCGCGAGACGCGCCTGCGGCGGGGTCCCGAAGAAGCCGTTGAAGAAGGTCCGCTGGCTGTTGGTCGGCTGGGCCAGGGTCAGGGTCCAGGCCTTGATCGTGCCGTCCTGGGTGACGAGGAAGGGCAGGTTGGTCTGACCGTTGTTGACCTGAAAGCCGGTGACGCTGCCGATCGCCTGGCAGGGCAGGTCGGGACAGGAGGGATCGGGCTCGGTCGCGGTCTGCCCGAGGATCACCGTCGTTTTGCCGACCTTCGCCGCGTCGCTGTCGGCGACGAGGCTGACGAGGAGCGCGAGGGAACAGGCGACCAGGCCCAAAACCGACCAGCGCCATCTGCGCGACCCGGCGACGGCTAGTGCTCCCTGTGAAGACCTCGACATAGACGCTGCTCCTCTTCTCGTCATTGGACCTGCCTGAACACGGCAGCGTAGCCCTCAGAGCGGCTGGAGAAGCGGAATCTCAGCGGTTGCTGGCGGCGGCTGCGTCGTCGAGGGCGATCGCGTATCGGACCCGCCCCACCCCTTCGAAGCCGAGCGCGTCGCTGACCGCTTTGGTCAGGTCCCAGGCACGGCCATCTATGTAGGGGCCGCGGTCGATCACCTGGGTGACGACGCTTTGTCCGTGGTAGACGAACTTGACCGTGGTCCCGCAGGGCAGCGTCTTGTGAGCGACGCCCAGCGTCTGCGGTCGCAGCGTCTGCCCACAGGCGGTGTTGTTGCCCCAGAGCCCAGGGCCGTACCAGCTGGCGCCGCCGTAGCGCCAGGTGCCGAAGGCCAGTTCTTCATCGCCGGCGCTGGCGGTCGGGGCGTAGCTCGAGGCCCCGCCGGTCGCCGCCTGCGCACCAGTCACGACCCCGGCGAAGAGGGCGAAGAATGCGAGCAGGCCCAGGGCCCAGCGCAGGGAGGTTTGGTTGATCGTCTGCATCTCTTTCCAGGCGCTTACGGGGTTAGCTGTCGGGCTCGCGCTGAAAGAGCTGCGCTACGCGGCACTCGCCGCGACTCGCCCCAACTGATCGGGTCCCCCGCTTTCCGTCTATGTGGGACGGAGATTCAGCGGATGTGGGCGGCAGATTAGCAAACGCTAAGACAGAAACCTTGCAAGCACGTTTGGGACCGCTGCTTTTGGCTCCAGAACTAGGAAAGACCTCCTTTTCGGAGGCCTTTCCCTTAGCGGGCCTATAAGCCGGATCCTGTCTTGAGCGGCCATCTATCTCTGCGGCCTACCTGGACCTCGCCGAGCCGGGTCGACGGTCCTGCTTGGCCTTGCACCGGGCGGGGTTTGCCTGGCCGCCGCGTCACCGCGACGCCGGTGCGCTCTTACCGCACCATTTCACCTTTGCCTGTACGCGACTCACGTGTGGCCGCGCCATCGGCCGTGTCATTTCTGTGGCACTTTCCCGCGGGTTTCCCCGGGTGGGCGTTACCCACCGCCCTGCCCTGTGGTGTCCGGACTTTCCTCGAAGGGTTTTCTCTCCCTCCGCGGTCGCTCGGCCCGCTCCCCGATGGTAGCTCGGCTGCTGCCTCCGGCGAAGGGCGCGGCGGCTATGGTGGCGGGCATGCGAACGGCGGTTGTAACCGGCGCCGGCAGCGGCCTCGGCCGCGCGATCGCCGCCGATCTGGCGGGGCGCGGCTACCGCGTCCACGTCACCGACGTCGACGCTGGAACCGCCGACCGGACCGCCGCCGAGCTGGGCGGCGAGGCGCGCGGGTCGGCGCTCGACGTTCGCGACGAGGCCGCCTGTCGCGGCCTGGCCGACTCGATCGGCCGCACCGGCTCGCTCGACCTCTGGGTCAACAACGCCGGCGTCTTCTTCCCCGGGCCGCCGTGGGAGCAGAGCGCCGAGACCCGGCAGACGATGCTCGACGTCAACGTCACCGGGCTGATGAACGGCACGATCGCGGCGCTGGGCCTATGCGGGCCGCCGGCCAAGGTCACGTGGTCAACATCATCTCCCTGGCGGGAATCGTGGCCGCCCCCGGCGAGGTCGCCTACTCGGCGAGCAAGCACGCAGCGCTCGCTTTCACCCTCGGCACCCAGTTCGACCTGCGCCGCGCCGGCATCAAGGGAGTCCGGCTCTCGGCGGTCTGCCCTGACGGGATCTGGACGCCGATGCTGGAGGACAAGCTCGACGATCCCGACTCCGCCCCCTCCTTCTCCGGCCGCCTGCTCACCGCCGAGGAGGTCGCAAAGGAGGTCGGCAAGCTGACCGAGCGCCCCCGGCCGATCCTCATCGTCCCCCGCTGGCGCGGCCCATTCCTGCGGTTCGCCGACCTCTTCCCGCGCGTATCGCTGCGAATGCTGCCGCTGGTGATGTGGGATGCGCGAAGGCGCCAGCGGCACTACAAGAAGCTGATCGAGTCGGGGCGCTGGCCCTAGAGAGGGCCTGCGGCGTCAGACCTTGCGGAAGACGCCGACCACTTTGCCGAGCACCCTTGCCTCGGTGGTGAGGATCGGCTCCATTTCCTCGTTTTCGGGCTGGAGCCGGATGTGGTCCTTCTCGCGGAAGATCCGCTTGACGGTGGCCTCCTCGCCGATCAGGGCGACGACGATCTCCCCGTCGATCGCGTCGTCGCTGGGCCGCACAATCACGTAGTCGCCCTCGATGATGCCGGCGTCCTTCATGCTTTCGCCGCGGACCTGGAGGATGTAGTCGCCGTCCTCGCCACCGATCACGTCGGGGATCTCGAGGTACTCCTCGATGTTCTCTTCAGCCAGAATCGGCGCGCCGGCGGCGACCTGACCGACCAGCGGCAGGCCGTTCTCGGGCCGGATCGTCCGCTTCGCCTTGTCGAACAGCAGCTCGATCGCCCGCGGTTTCGACGGGTCCCGCCGCACCAGGCCAAGCTTCTCTAGGTTCGCCAGGTGGGCATGGACGGTCGAGGAGGAATGCAGCCCGACGGCTTTGCCGATCTCCCGCACGGTCGGGGGGTACCCGGTCTTGGCCGCGTACTTGCGCATGAAGTCGAAGATCTCTTTCTGCCGCTTGGTCAGGTCGAGTTCCATCGTCGTCTCAATTTCCTCCGGTGCCGGATTACCAGGGTCAAAAAGGCGCAAATTGCCTTCGAACACTTGTTCGCAGGCTACCGCCTCCCCCGGACACCCGCAACCAGCGCCCGCCCCCTGCAACCAAACATCTAGAATCCCTCGTCCTCGAGCGGCTGTGGCGGAACTGGTAGACGCGCAAGGTTGAGGGCCTTGTGGGTGGAAACACCCGTGATGGTTCGACTCCATTCAGCCGCATGAGAAAGCCCCCGCTTGTCGGGGGTTTTCACGTTCTCGACGCCATTCACGCCAGCCGGCCACTATCGCTCATGCGCCAGTTCATGCGCCAGTCTGACGCAAGTTTTGCCAGCCAGCGCTACGCAGCCAGGGCGGCGGTGCGCTCGCCCGGAACAGCGTCGATATTGGCGTCAACCAGCTCACGCGCCTGGTCGCGGGCACCGGGCATCAGGGGGCCGTAGCGAGAAAGGTTTCCTCCATGGTCGCGTGGCCCATGAACTCCTGAATCGCCTAGGCATTGACCCCGGCGTCGATCAAGAGCGAGGCAAACGTGTGGCGGCACTCATGGAGAGTGATCGGGCGAAGCACAATCGCCTCACGGCCCTCCTTCTCTGCCGCTCACGCTCGCTTGATCGCCTGCCTTCACGCCCTCTTGGCTCGCTCGCTGATGCTCTTTGTTGGGAAGAGTATTCACTCAACTTCCACAGGGCGCAGGTATCAGCGCCATGGTTAGGCCTTTGACGCCGATGGCTTGTTGTCGTTTCGTGCGTCGATCACGACGACTGATTCCTCGCTCTGGAGATTCAATTCTTTGAGGATTTTTGCCACTCGACGTATTTGGTTGGCCGTGTAACAGACGATGGCCTTGACCGATGATCGAGTTCCATTGGCCGCTTCGTAGATCGCCACCTGCTTTTCAAGGTTCCTCTTGAGCTGCTTATTGCTGCCGAGCTTAAACTCGATCAACGACTTATCACCAGCGCCATAGCTTGCCTTGAAGTCAACGGGCCCCGGCCGTTGTTGGCCTCCCGGTTGAGGTCGAGGTCGGTATTGCACCAAACCAACCCGAACGCGAGTTGGACTTCCTTCTCATTCGAAAACGGTTCGCCCGACCCTCGATTGAGCAGTTTGTACCCGTCCCCGTTCTCGATGTAGTTCCTGAAGAAGCCGACTCGTTCCAGGCACTCCCCATAGCTCGTCCATGACTTCTCGTAGAAGTCGGACGTGGCCTCCAGATCGCTAATCGTCTTGCCCACCTGCTCGATGAGGGCGACCTTGGTTTCCTCGACTTTTGCGGCGCTGACAGCTTCCGCACGTTCGCCGGATTCCTCCCGCAGGCGAATGTAGCGGTCGAGGAGTTCGGGGAATTCCCGGATCGTTTTCATCGCGGCTTCAGCTCGTTCCTTCGCCGTGGGCCGACGACCGAGTTGTTCTTTGAAATAGCGATTGACTTGTGCTCTCAGCTGATCGTTCGGAATAGCGTCCGGGACCAGCTCGAACTGACTGAGCATGTCCTTGTGACTGATCCAGGTGTCGTCCTTCGTCAGCATGTCGACCGGCGTGAGCAGGACAAATTCGAGTCTCGGCTTCCGCAAGTCTTGACGCATCAGCTTCGGAAGGATGTAGCTGCGCGTCTCCCAGGTCTTCGTCTTGTAGTTGAAAGCTGCCCGCGGCACGGGAAATTTTGCGACCTTTGATGGATCTAGATGCTTCTTGGCGAAGGTCTGGGTGTAATCAAGCAGATAGCCCTTGATCAGGTTGGTCGTGAAATCGCTGATGTTGTCCTTGCCGACCCCCGGCTTTATGAGGCAAAGCTTCTCTAGGTGCGAGCTTTGAGTGATCGTCTCCTGCCCGAAGTTCGAAAGCACGTCGCCCAGCCCCTCGTGAAGGGCGATCGCGAACTCTAACCCAAGGCCAGCGCCGTCATTGCCAAACAAGGTGTAGCCGAACCAGTTTTGCCTCACCTCACCGAAGCAGTACCAGTCTTTGATGAGCGCTTCATCCAGTTCTGGAAGCGCTTGATCCTTCAAGAAGCGAAGGTACTTCAGGATGTCCTCGTGTAGCTGCTGGTACTTAGGCTTGTCGCTGTTGAACAACAGGAACGGGTCGACAAAGAGCGGCAGGTCAGAAACGACGCTGATATTGAGGGCGCCGTAGTCCACCAGCAGTTGTTCGTCGACGCCAAACTGCTGTGCAAAGTAGAGATCCATATGCGCGGGCTAGTCCTGCGCCGCCGATTCGGCGTTGTCAATCTGCGCGTCCATATTGCGCAGAACCACGTCATTTAAGGCCAAGTCGACGGCAAACAACTCGAATTCGCGCAGGAGGTGCAGGTCGGCCCCCTGGGCAAGGATTGCCTGCCGAGTCTCTGAGAAGACCTCTTGCAGCGCCGCTCGTTGGTCGTCGGCGGTAACCCGCCGCGCCTTCAGCATGGCGATCACCGCCTTGGCTTCGGTATCCATCAGGACGTCGCCCCCGCGGCAGCCGCCTCCTCCGCGGTCGCAGTATCGGTAAGAACGGCGAGAATCGCCTTCAACTCAAGGGCCTCCTTCCGGCCATGGAGATGATCCACTCCGTCCCTCCCGCGCGATCAGGTTGCGCGAGAAACACCCCAAAGTCGTCACCTTCCCCGCTCGCCGAAATTTCGAGTGACGACTCGGCACTGCCGTCTCCGGACTCGAAGTGCATCCGGTACTCGGTCTTAATCGACATAAGGCTCCTTTGCTCGGGTGCGCTTCGACCATAGGGCCTGGCGCGAGCAAGATCGTCCCCGCCCCATGCAAATCCCGTAAAAAGGTCAACGTCAAGCGCAATCTTCACTTGCTGAGACCCAAACGAAACGGCCACCCAGCAGAGTGCAAGATGCACAGCGAGCGGCTTAGCTGACGTAGAGGCGACGATGGGCGATCTCGTAGACCGTGGGCGCGTTCGATCCCCGTGGGTGATGGCGGATACCGAAAGCCGCATAAACCAGGACCGACTTGCCGTTCCGCAGCTCGATTCGGAAAACCATGCCGAATTTGCCATCCGGGGCCGGTAGTCGCAGCTTCAGGCAATGCTGAAGGGCGGTTCCTTCCGGCCCCTCCTCATCGCAGGCAAGAAGGCTCTCGATCGAGATTCCTGTCGCTTCAAACTCTTTACGGGCCGCAAGCGCTACCTCTTTTCCTGCATCGCTTGCACGCCCAAGGTCCTCGGCAAAAGCGGCACCATCGAACAGCACAGGCGCGCGGCCTGGCCGCTTGTCGCTCACCTACTACCCCTCGCCGTCGGGGGGCTGAACCGGCCCGTACTCGGCTTCGAAGTCAGCCAGCGTCCCCGGCTCGGTGCCGAGGCGCTTGCGGATCGCGTCGAAGGAAGTATCCGGCACCAGGGTGAGCGACCCGTCGGGGCGCTCCTCGGTGACGACGTACTCGCCAGCCCGATCACCGCTGATCTTGACGTGGGCGAACTCCATGTCAGAGATTTTCGCAGACCGTACGCCTGATGGCGAACACTTGCCAAGATTCGGAGTCGAGGTTGCATCAACTCGTAATTTACGAATCAACGGCGTTGACCCTCTCGGCAGCACCCAAGCAGAGGTTCCGTCGACAAGCAAGGAGGCTCGACGCTGCGCCAGCCGAACTGCCCAAGAGCTCCAACGCCAAGTCAGATCCCTGCTCGTCGAGCACGAGCTTGATCAGCGCGGAGGTGCCGAAGTAGAGGGTCAGCGGCGCTGGTCCTTGATGAGCTCGGAGACAGGTCCCTTGCTTCCAGCCAGAGGCTTTCGAGCCTGCCGCGGCTTCTCGGGCCATCGCATCAGTCCACGCCGTTCGAGATCTTCGAACGGCCGAGGAGCGTCAATCTGGCTCAGACGGGCGATCGGCTTGCCGCGTCGGGTGACCACAACCTCCGTTCCCTGCTCGACCCTTCTGAGGTACTCGCTGAGCCGATCGCGCAGCTCACGAACACCAACCCTCGGACTCGTCACGATCTCGCCGCCCGCCTCAGCCGCGTCTAGCGAAGCTCCAGGAGGCCCCAGGAGCGGACGTAGCCGCCGCTGGTCTGGGCGGTTCTGGCTACGGCGACTACTCGTTTGGCGGTTGAGTTGGGTCCCAGCCTCACGCTGAGGTTCTGGCGGGTGCCGGCGACCACCGCGAATGGCAGGTTGTGCTTTTTGCCGTTCGTGGTGAGTGTCACGGTGCCGCTGCAGGTGCTCGCTTCCGAGCTCGAGCACTCGACCCAGAACGATGCTCGGGAGCCGGTCACGTGCGCCTCGTCCGAGGGGAAGGTCAGTTCGGCGGACGAAGCCAGGCTGTTGGCGCCGGCAACACCCGGAATCGCGACGACCGCTAGTACGCAGGTCGCCGCGAGCAAGCCGAGAGACGCCTTGATCCGGGTGGCAGGAGAAAACACAGGAGACATGGGACCACATTTGTTCGAAAAGTTCTCTCAAACATTCGGCCAAATGGCCTCTCAGGGCTAAAGGTTTCGGTTTTGACGGTGAGCTTTTAGCCGTTTTCGTCCAGCTCCCGCTCCATCTCGTCGGCCAGCAGCGGGTGCCGGTACGGGCCGTCTTCGCGCAGGGCGGCGACGATGTTGCGACGGGTCTCGTCGCCTTTGTTCTGGCTCAGCTTGCGCTTCATCTCGAAGCGATCGACCGGGATGCGGAGGCCGACGGTGCCCTTGGCGATCGGGGCGTCGGCCTGCTCGAGGAACGCGGGCTGGTCGAGGCGGCGCTCGAAGTGCTCCACCAGCTTCGTCAGCACCTCGAAGTTCTCGTCCTCGCCGAGGATCTGCGGCGTGCCGTGCAGGTGGGCGACGGTGAAGTTCCAGGTCGGGACGATGCGCTCCTCCGGCAGGTACCAGCCCGGCGAGATGTAGCCGTGGTGGCCCTGGACGATCACCAGCACCTCTCCCCGCTCGATCTCCAGCACCTCCTCGTCGGGGCGGCCGAGGTGGGTGAGGAGCGTCAGGCCGGGCGCGTCCTCGTCGAGCAGCACCGGGTAGTGGGAGGCGGCTAGGCCGGACCCAGTCGCCGAGACCAGAGTCGCCCAGGGATGCTCGCGCACCAACCGCCGGACGAGCTCGGGGTCCTCGGAGGCAAACAACGGGTTCGGGCGCATGCGCCATCTTCCCAACTCGTAGGAGGCCGTACGCCGGGCGCACGACCTCCCGTCGGCCTCAACGCGGATAGAGACTGTTGCCGATCGTCGGATCGCCGAGCTGCTCGAAGGCGATCAGCTTCCCTCCATCGTCGTAGGTGAGGATGTCGGCCACCTCGTTGGTCTGACCGTCGAGCGTGACCGTGGTCAGAACCACGACCTTGTCGCCATCGGCGATGTAGTCGTGCGGCTCGGTCTCGAGACCTTTTTCGCCGAGTTTCGCCCACAGCCCCGCGACCTCTTCCTTGCCGCTATAGGTACCGGTGAGGGCACTGTCACCCCCGGCGGTCCAGACGACGCCGTCGCTCATGTCTTGCATTGCGGCGGCAGCGTCGCCGTTGGCAAAAGCCCGGTAGGCGGCTTCGGCCGATTCCTTGTTTGCCTGTGCGCTCATACGACCTCCTTTTGCGCTTGCACCGACGCTACCCCGCGGCGACCCCCGCAGGCAAAGGCCGCTCCGGCCAAACAGCCGGGTTCATTTGTTCACGCGGTACGACTCCCTACTCGACCGCCGAGCCGAGCGCCTGCTCGATGAAGGGACCGAGCAGGTCGGCAACCCGCCTGGCCGTCTCCTCCGCCGACTCCCCCGGCGTGGTCACGTAGCTGATCGCCAGCCGCACCAGGCTCTCGGAGAGCGTCGCCACATCGGCTCTCGGCGCCTGCGGCCAGCCCTCCTCGATCACGGTCGAGAGCCGGTCGGTCGCCCACTGCACCACCGGCAGGCCCTGGGTGGTGACGAAGGGGAGCATGCCGCCGGTGCCGTCGTCGCTGAGGAGGATGCGGATCAGCGGGTCGTCGCCCGCCACCTGCAGGAAGTGCTCGAGCGCCGCCAAGACCGCCGCCTGCGGATCCTCCAGGTGCTCGCGAACCGCTTTCTCGACGTCGTCGAGGAAGCGTTCGGCCTCGTGGATGACGAAGGCGAAGCCGAACTCGTTGCGGTTGCCGAACTCGTTGTAGAGGGTCTGGCGGCTGACCCCGGCGCCGCTGGCGATGTCCGCCATCGTGATCTCCGACCAGGGCTTGCTTCCCAACTGGTCGCGGGCGGCGTCGAAGACCGTCTGGCGCAGCAGCTCCCGTGCCGCCTCCTGGTAAGGGGTCCTGCCGTTCGGCATGCTCCTTATCGTCGCAGCGGAGGCGGTCAGGCGTCGACCACTACCGGCTCGAAGTCGACCTTGTCCCGCACTCCGCAGTCGGGGCAGGCCCAGTCGTCCGGCACCTCGGCGAATGCCGTCCCGGGGGGGAACCCCTCTCGCGGGTGACCGGCCTCCTCGTCGTAGACGTAGCCGCAGCTGGGGCAGTGCCAGGCGCTCATGCGGGCCGCCCGTAGCGCTCCAGCACCCGGCCCAGCTTGCGCGGCTGGATGTTGGCGCGGCTGAGGTCGCCGTCGTAGTGATCGATCAGGCGCGGGTCCATCACCCGGCGCCAGAGCGGCGGGAACCAGGCGAGGACGATCATCCCGGCATACCCGGTCGGCAGCTGCGGCGCTTCTTCGACGTGACGCAGCGCCTGGTAGCGGCGGGTCGGGTTGGCGTGGTGGTCGCTGTGCCGCTGCAGGTGGTAGAGGAGGACGTTGGAGGCGACGTTGTTGCTGTTCCAGCTGTGCTCCGGCATGCAGCGCTCGTAGCGGCCGTCCTCGCGCTTTTGCCGCAGCAGGCCGTAGTGCTCGAGGTAGTTGACGACCTCCAGCAGCGAGAACCCGATCACCGCTTGGATCAGCAGGAAGGGCAGGACGACCGGGCCGAAGACGAGGGCGAGGCCGGCGAAGAGGGCGGCGGTCATCGCCCAGGCGGTGAGGATGTCGTTGTGGCGGCTGAAGTGCCGCTCTTCCAGCCGGTCGAGGCGGGCGGCCTCGATCCCCCAGGCCGAGCGCAGGCTGCCGACCACGGTGCGCGGCAGGAAGGCCCAGAAGCTCTCGCCGAGGCGCGAGCTGGCGGGGTCCTCCGGGGTCGCGACTTTGACGTGGTGGCCGCGGTTGTGCTCGATGAAGAAGTGCCCGTAGCCGGTCTGGGCGAGGGCGACCCGGCTGAGCCACTTCTCCGAGCTGGCGCGCTTGTGGCCGAGCTCGTGGGCGGTGTTGATCGCGATCCCACCGACCACACCCATCGTCATCGCCAGGCCGAGCGATTCGATCGTGTTGAGGTCGCCGCTCGACCACAGCCAGGAAGCAAAGACCAGCCCGCCGAGCTGGATCGGGATGAAGAGGTAGGTGCACCAGCGGTAGTAGCGGTCCTGCTCGAGGAACTTGAGGACGCTGTCGGGCGGGTTGGTCGAGTCCATCCCGATCGCCATGTCGAGCAGCGGGAAGATCACGAAGACGAGCAGCGGGCCGATGAACCAGAAGGCGCCGATCCCGGTCAGCGACCAGTAGAGGTAGGCGAAGAAGGGGGAAAGCGGGACGACAATCCCCAGCAGCCAGGCGTAGCGCTTGCCGTCGGTCCATTCCGCCGGGTTGACCTCGACGTGCTCATGGTGGTGATGGTGATGCGCGTGCTCGGCGTGTGCCTCCACAGCCCCTCCTTGTCATTTTCCCAGGAACCGTCCTGTAGCTTTACACAGATTGGGATTTTGTCAAGGAGAGCTACAGCGCAGCGCAAGATGTCCGCAATTGCGGACGCAATAAGCCGAATAGACCTCCTCTAGATCTTGAGGAGCAGGAAGGTGTTCAGGGCAAACACGACGGCGACCATTACGGTCGCCCGGTCGAGGTTTTTCTCGACCATCGAGCCACCGCCGACGCCGCTGCCCCCGGCACCGCCGACGCCGAAGGCGCCGGAGAGGCCCGCGTCTTTCCCCGAGTGCAGCAGGATGAGGAAGATGAGGACGACGGCTAGGAACACCTGGATAACGGCGAAGAACGTGAACATGGGCGAGAAAGTCTAGCTCTGCTCGGCCTTTTCCGGCTCGCGGGGGTGGGCCCCGTTGCCGTTTCCGTTGCCCCCGGCCTCATCGGTGCGGTCGAGGATCTCCAGCGCTTCCCGCCGCAACTCGGCGTTAAGCGCGGCAAAGTCCTTATCGCTGAGCTTGCCGGCGGCGTGGTCGAGCTCGGCGTCGCGGATCTCCCGGTACTTGGCTTCCTTGCGGGCGTCGGCTTCGGTCCTGACCAGTGCCCCGCGGCGCCGGCCGCGCGTCGGCCAGAGGGCGATCAGGGCCCCGGCGAGGGCGATGATCCCGCCGATCCACATCCAGGTCACGAGCGGGTCGACAATGATCCGGAAGGTGGCCGCCGCGTTGTCGTCGAGATAGGTCTCGGCCACGTCCTCGGCGGCCGCCGACTGCAGCCTCGTGATCTGCTCCAGCGCCTGCGCTTCGCGCTCCGGGTTGCCGACCGAGGCGCGCATCAGCGCCCCCAGCGCTTTGCACTCGACGGGAGTCCCCGGCCCACCCTGGATACAGGTTTCGAAGCCTTTGTCGGCCCGGCGCACCCGCCGCTGGATCGCAGAGATGTCCGGCTCCTCGGCAATCCAGAGGTCAGAGCCGAGCCCCGGGCGCAGGCCGATCTCGCTGGTCGCCTCGCCGGAGAAGAAGCTGGAGATCAGCCCCGACTCCTGGCCGGTGGGCCGGAAGTACTGGCGGCTAGGCCGCAGGAATCCGACGACCTCGCCGTCTTCTTCGATCCGCAGCAGCGCGCCGAAGCCGAGCTTCTCCTCGCTGACCGAGACGGTCGGCTTCACGTAGGTGATGGTGCGGCCGTCGACCACGGTGCTCTCCCCCGGCCTCAGCTCGACGTCGCGGTTGGTCTGGAAGCTGGAGGAGGCAGCGATCCCGATCAGCAGGACGATGATGCCGACGTGGACGATGTAGCCGCCGTAGCGGCGCCGGTTGCGGCCGACCAGGCCGAGCAGCGCCTGCGGACCGGGCTCGCCGGTCAGCTGGCGGCGGGCCGAAGCCCCGCTCCAGAACTCCTGCGCCAGGCCGGTCAGGGCGAAGGCGGCAAACGAGAACAGGGCCAGGGCCCAGAGGTGGTCGGCGGCGTCGGTGAAGACGACCAGGCCGAGCGCCACAACCGCGGCGACCGCGAGCGGCACCCGGAAGACACGCTTCGCCGAGGCCCAGCTGACCCGGCGCCAGGCCAGCAGCGGCCCGATCCCGGTGAAGAGGACGATCAGGATCGCCAGCGGCGTCGTGTACTCGTCGAACCAGGGCGCCGCCAGCGACGCCTTCTCGCCGGTGAAGAGCTCGGAGATCAGCGGGAAGAAGGTGCCCCAGAAGATCACCGCGGTCATCCCGACCAGCAGCAGGTTGTTGACCAGGAAGACCGACTCGCGCGAGGCCAGGGAGTCGATCCGCTTCTCCGAGCGCAGGTCGTCGAGGCGGCTGACGATCAGCGCCGTCGAGCCGACCAGGACAACCCCGATCAGGCCGAGGATGTAGGGGCCGACGGTGCTGTCGCCGAAGGCGTGGATCGACTGCAGGACGCCGGAGCGGACCAGGAAGGTGCCGAGCAGCGCCATCGAGAAGGTGCCGACGATGAGGCTGGCGTTCCAGACTTTCAGCATCCCCCGCTTCTCCTGGACCATGATCGAGTGCAGGAAGGCGGTGCCGAGCAGCCACGGCATCAGCGCCGCGTTCTCGACCGGGTCCCAGGCCCAGTAGCCGCCCCAGCCGAGCTCGGTGTAGGACCAGCGGGCGCCGAGCAGCAGGCCGAGGCCGAGGAAGGCCCAGGCGATCAGGGCGAAGCGGCGGGTGGCGCGGATCCACTCGGCGTCGATCCGGCGGGTGACGAGTGCGCCGATCGCGAAGGCAAACGGCACCGTGAAGGCGACGTAGCCCGAGTAGAGCATCGGCGGGTGGATCATCATGCTCGGGTGCTGCAGCAGCGGGTTGAGGCCCACCCCGTTCGCCGGCGCCGGGTCGAGCGTCGCGAACGGGTCGACGTTCGCCGCGAACAGCATCAGGCCGGTGAAGAAGGCGGCGACGCCCATCATCACCGCGGTCGCCCACGGGACCAGGTCGCGCAGCCGGTTGCGGGTCGCGTAGAGCGCGGCGGCGGCGGCGATCGAGAGGACCCAGGCCCAGAGCAGCAGCGAGCCCTCCTGGCTCGACCACATCGCCGCCATCTTGTAGAAGGGCGGCGTCTCGATCGAGGAGTGCTGCTGGACGATGTTGAAGGAGAAGTCGTTGCTGGCGAAGGCGATCTCGATGATCACCACGCAGGCGGTTAGCAGCGCGCAGAAGCCGTAGACGACGCGGCGGGACTGCAGCAGCCGGCGCTCGTCACCGTTGCGGCCGGCAAGCGCCAGCGCGGCGGCGGCGAGAGCGGAGAGGAAGGCAAGGCCCAGGAGGGCGCTGCCGAGGCTAGCCATCAGATTTAGTCGTGAACTTCGATGGGCACTTCGTGATCAGGGTGTCCGGCTCTCCGACGAAGACACCGTTCTGGATCGCCCCGGTGAGGATGATCTCGCGCCCGCCCCGGAACGGGTCGGGGACGGTCCCGTCGTAGGTCACCGGCAGGCTCTTGCCCTCGCCATCGCGGTCGACCACGCGGAAGGCGATGCCGGTGCCCTCGCGCTGGATCGAGCCCTTGACCACGCGGCCGCTCATCTCGTAGCTGGTGCCGGGGGTGGCGGAGAGCAGCTGGGATGGCTCCTTCGCCTCGGTCGAGGCCGAGAAGGAGGTGTAGATCAACGCCACCGCGAGCAGCACGGCGGTGCTGAGCGCTGCGACGAGCCGGATCTTCCGCTTGCGCTGAGGGTCCACAGGCAACGGGGATTATCGCAAGCCGCCGACCTGGGAGAATCACGGCATGCCCGACGACCCCGTGATGCTGATCACCGGCGCCAGCAGCGGCATCGGCGCCGCGACCGCCCGGGCCGCCGCTGGGAAGTACCGGCTGGCGCTTGCCGCACGCCGCGAGGAGGAGCTGCAGGCGCTCGCCACCGAGCTCGGCGGTGAGGAGCGGGCGATCGCGATCCGCTGCGATGTCACCGAGTGGGATCAGGTCGAGGCGATGGCAGCGACGGCGCTTGAGCGCTTCGGCCGCATCGACGCGGTCTTCGCCAACGCCGGCTTCGGCGCCAGCCGTGGCTACATGGAGGAGACGCCCGAGCACTGGCGCTCGATGGTCCTCACCAACGTCTACGGGGTGGCGCTGACGATCCGCGCCACCCTCCCCCACCTGCTCGAGCGCGGCGACGGCCACTTCCTCGTCACCAGCTCGATCGCCGGCCGGCGGGTCCTGCCGGGCTCGCTCTACTCGGCGACCAAGTGGGCGGCGACGGCCATCGGCGAGGGCCTGCGCCAGGAGCTACGCCAGATGCACGAGAACCACGGCATCCGCGTCACCCTGATCGAGCCGGGCATGGTCGACACCCCCTTCTTCGACAACAGCCCCGGCGACTACGCGCTCAAGGACGACGACATCGCCCGCGCGGTGATGTACGCGCTGGAACAGCCGCCCAGCGTCGACGTCAACGAGATCCTGATCCGCCCGACGAGCCAGTCGCGCTAAGAGCGCGAAAAACAGCGGGGTAGGGGGGTGAATTTGGGCGCCTGTCGCCTTATTCCCACCCGTGAGGGACAAAAGCGACACCCCTTGGTCTCGCCTCGCGAGAATCGCCGCGCAGCAGCACGGTGTAGTCACCTCGCGACAGCTTCGTGAGGTCGGTGTCGGCAAGAACGCGATTACGAAAGGCCTTCGCGACGGGCACCTCCACCGCATCCACCAGGGCGTCTACGCCGTAGGCCACCGCGCCCCGCACCTCCACACCCACTTCATGGCCGCGGTCCTCGCCTGTGGTCAGGACGCCGTTCTAAGCCACACCTCCGCTGCGGTCCTTTGGAAGCTCCTGCGCCCAATCGACGGCCCAGCCCACGTCTCCGTCCCATCCACCTCAGGCCGCAAGCGACGCAGCGGCATCAACCTCCACCGCTGTCCCTCGCTCACAACGCCCGCGGAGCCGTCTCCCTCGCCCTCCTCCTTGCCAGGTAGAGGAGGGCGAGGGAGACGGCTCCTGACCACCCGCCGCGACCGAATCCCCGTGACCACGATTCAGCGCACCATCGAAGACCTAGAGGATTGGGTCTCTCCAAAGCTCCACCGCCGCGCCCGCCGCCAGGCCGAGCTGATGGGGATAGATCTCGAAGGTGTCGAGTCAGACCGCACGCGCTCAGACCTCGAGACGCTCTTCCTCGAGCTTTGCGCCCGCTATGACATCCCGCGTCCCGAGGTCAACGTCAAGCTCGGGCGTTGGGAAGTCGACTTCCTCTGGCGCTCGCAGCGCCTTGTTGTCGAGACCGACTACTGGACCTACCACCGCGGCTCGGTCGCCTTCGAGGACGATCACGCGCGTGATCTGGACCTCCACGCCGCCGGCTACACCGAGCTGCGCTTTACGGATCGGCAGCTGGAATACGAACCCGAGCGGGTGATGGCGGTTGTCGCAGGGGCGCTGGCTAGCGCAGCAGCAGGCGCACCAGGCGCCAGTAGCCGCGCAGCAACAGGCGGGCCGGTCGCGAGCGGACCAGCGGCGAGATCAGGTCGGAATCGAGGTCGGGGGTGAGCCAGGCTGCGAACTCGCCGGCGCTGATGGTGCGCCGGCTCTGGATCGCGCGCCGCTCGCGCAGCAATCGCGGTAGCCAGCGGAGGAATTCGATGTTGGCGCGCAGCTTCTGCTCTCCCCACCCCCCGCTCGCGGCGACCGCCAACAGCGCCAGCTCGGTGGCGAGCAAGGCCGGGGTGAGCAGGACCAGCAGCGCGCCGGGGTAGGTGCGGATGAGGAAGGCGAGGCGGTTGCGCTCCAGCCAGCGCCACTTGTCGGCGTTGGCGCCGAACTCATAGTCGTGGGCGACGACCGCCGCCGGCTCGATCCCGACCGCGGCGCCGGCCAACCGCAGCCGGACCGAGAGGTCGACGTCCTCGTGGTACATGAAGAACTCGGCCGGGAAGCCGCCGGCCCGGTGCCAGCTCGCCAGCGGGATCGCCAGACAGGCGCCGGAGGCGGCGGCCACCTCGCCGGCCGGGGGCGCCTCGTCGACCGGCCGCCCGTGGCCACCGGCCCAGACGATGCCGGTGAAGTGGATCGGGTTGCCGGCCGAGTTGATCAACTCGCCGCTGCCATCGGCGACTAGCGCCTGCCAGGCCTCCCAGCCATGATCCTCCAGCCAGGGCCGGCGAATTGCCTTGCCGAAGCCCGGCTGCGGGGCGGCGTCGGGGTTGAGGATCACCAGCAGGTCGCCGCTCGCCTCGGCAGCGCCGGCGTTGCAGCCGCCGGCGAAGCCGCTGTTGCGCCCGGTCGCCACGATCCGCGCCGCCGGGGCCAGCTCCCGCACCACCTCGGCGCTGCCGTCGCCCGGCTTGTTGTCGACGACGATCAGCTCGTCGCCGTCGCCCAGCTCGGGGAGCAGGGCGGGAAGGGTCTTAGTGAGATCGTCGCGGCTGTCGTAGGCGACGATCAGGACTGAAAGCGTCGGGCGCACCGACGCGGAGGCTATTCGGCCATCCGCGCCGGTGCGATCGACTCGCTTGCTGGAACTGCTCCTACTTCTTGCCCTTCTTCTTTCCGCAGGAAGCGATGTTCAGCTTGAACTTCTTGGCGTTCTTCTTCTTGCCGTTCTGAGCCTTCATGTTCACGATCGCCCGCTGCGGCTTGGCGCAGGTGTTGGTCGAGTTCACGAGGAGGCTCTTCTTGCCGCCCTTCATGTTGAGGACGAACTTGCTCACCGGCACGTCCGGCACCGTCCGGAAGACCGTCTTCAGGCCTCCGGTGCTGCCGCTGCTGATCGCGCCGCGGAGGTAGATCTCCACCTGGCCGCGAAGGTCAACCAGCAGGTCCGGCAATTTGTTGTTGGAGGAGACGAGGTACACCTTCCCCTGCAACTTCTTGTCGAGCAACGGCGACTTCGCCCACGCCTTGCCGTAGACCGAACCCTTCGGGCAGGTGTGCGAGGCGAGCTGCGGCCGGGTGCAGACGGTGCCGATATGCGCCTGTTCGAGGAACAGGGAGCGCGGCATCGTCACCGCCGTGCGAGCGATGTTGGCATCGCCGTTGCGCGCGGTCAGGGTCGCCTTCAGACGCGGGTACTTGTTCCGCGCCGTGCCGCCGAAGAGCTGGATGTTCAGCTTCGGCTTGAAGGCGAGCTTGTTGCATTCGGTCGCCTGGAACGGATCGTTGACGGGATAGGAGCTGAACGCGGCCGGGTTGGCCGGGTCAGCGCCACCGCCGTTGATCGCCCCCGTCGTCGCCTGCGCGGTGCAGTTCGTCGGGTTGAGCATGAACTGGCTGCGATCGAGGTCTAGATCGATCGAGCGGATGTCCAGCTTCGCCCCTCCGAAGACGTTGGGGATGAGATCGGAGACCGCGTGGATCTGTGCGGTTTCCGGATCGACGTTGAGCGCCACTCGGACGACCACGGTGCCGAGGTCGAACGGGCCCGCCACCGCTGGCGTGATCGTCACCATCGATAGCGCGGCGCCCTTGTATGGACCGGCGAGGTAGGCGCTGCCCGTCAGCTGCAACGGGTTGGCGCCGGAGCCGGATTTCGTCGTGACACTGCCGAGTCGGCTTGCCGTCGAGCAGCTCGCACTCGTTATCTCGGCATTGCCGCTCTTGCCGGCGGCGGCCGTGATGGCCTCCTCCGGGCAGTACGGGATCCCGGCCAGTTTGCCGGTCAGCCCCTTCGGCAGGGTGACGTCGACGACTTTGAGCTCCTGCTCGCCGTCGCGGCGCCCGATGTTGACGTGGAACGGCGAGTAGGCGCCACCTTTGCTGCTGTCCACTTTGGCTTTGTACAGCGGCGCGAACTTCCGCTCCGCCAGCGTTTTCGGACAGGCGCCACCGGTCGGGTCGTTGGCAACGGTGACCGTCGATTTGGCATCGACGTTGGTACCGGGCCGCGCCCATGGTTCGAAGCGGCTCGTACCCTCAGCCGAGCAGATCGGCGGACTCGTCAGGGTGTTTTTCGACCCGTCGAAGTGGAGCCTGATCTCCTCGAACGGAACCTGCGGCAGACCTGCGGGCTGGTCCGTGAACTGCCCTTTGAGGTCGTCGTAGATTTCCGCGGTGAGGTTGCCCGTGATTTTGTTTGCCTTCACGCGGCCGACCAGACGGGCGACGATGCCCTCGTCCACGTTCTTGGCTTCGATCAGGATCCGGTACAGGTCTCCCGATTCCGGATCGCTGCTCTTCTGTTCGCCGACGTAGACATCGCCGGTCAGCAGTTCCGCCAACGGCGGCGAATCCACTTCGACGGTGCCGATCTTGGAAGCCGCCGGGCATTCGTTCGTCTCGACCCGGACGCCCTTCTTGAACTGAGCGTCGGTGCATTTGTCGAGGCCCTGCGCGCCGGACGGGTTCAGACCCATGCCGGCCGGAAGCGAGACTTCCGCTTTCCGCACGTGCGACTGCATCTGCCCTTCCCCGCCTTCGGTAGCGGGATCAAACGGCAGTTTCGCCGTCACCGTTGCCGGCGCCGGAGAATCGACGTCGTTGGTTCCAGCGGCGACATCGACCGACGGATCGAACGGAACCGTCTCGCAGCCGTCCTGCATGATCCGATTGCCGGATTCGTCTTTCGGCAGTTTCGCCTCGACGGGGGTGTACCCCTGCGGGAAGTTGCCTTCCGGGTCAGCGTAGGACTCGGCCCGGAACCAGGTCGAATAGAGGGTGCTGAACTCAGCTTCGTTCGGGTTGAAGCAGGTGGTGGGGTTGCTGATGTAGGTCCCATCGCCGCTCCTACCAAAGTTGACGAGACGGCTGATCAAGGTCGAGAGACCCGTCGCTTCGGCCGTGTTCGGCAATTTGATCGTGAAGCTCTCGTGGTAATCGTTCTCCCACGCCACTTCGGTTTCGAGGAAGATCGGGATCGCTTTGCGGACGATGAACCCGAATTTCGCCGGTTCACCTTTTTCCGGCTCGAGGTTGTAGACGTCGACTTCGGTCAGTTCCGGTTGCGGAGGGATGACGAAGCCGGTCGGCGGTTTGAATCCCGGTGCGACTTCGACTTCGTTTTTGTTCGTCACCAGGGTGATTTTCTCTTTGCCGACTTTGGTCGCCGGATCGCAGAGAGGGACTTTCGCCCCGGGCGCGCCTGCCGTGAAGTCCGCGATCGAACACCTTGGAGTCGCCTCCGGGTTGACCGTCAGGCCCGGCGGTAGATCGACCCGCAGGGTTCTGATCGTGTGTTCTTTGATGTCCGCCCCGGGGATCGGCGCAGTGAGGCTTCCGACCGGGTAGGGCGGCTGCGGCAGAAGGGGCGCGAACGGTTCGTGCTCGATGATGTACTGCGTGAACCCGATCTGCGGGTGCCCACCAGCGGTGTTGAAGAAGATGGTCGGCGTTTCCGGAGAACAGGGCGCGGGCGGCGGCCCCGGCACTCCTTCAGCGATGCAGGTTCCAGCCTGGAACCCCTGATCGCGGGTTTCGTTCTGCGGTTGAATGATGTCCTGGGTATCCGCGTGTGCCAACACAGGCATCGCGGCCATAGTCCCTAGACAACAGAGAAGCAGCGCAAGCGAGCGCTTAGTCATTAATTCCCTCCTCGTTTCCCTTAACGAGGACGCCCCCTGTAGCGCCCATGTAAACAACTCTCCCGCAAAAGAACATACAGGGCTCGGCGGGTGTTTCAAGTTCGTTCCCCAGTTACTACCCGAGTAACCGTGACACTGATTTGTGACACGACACCAATCGGTGTCAAATCCTCACTTCTTAGTCTTCCCTTTAACACCGCAAGGCGTCCGGAGCTTCGGCTGGCGGTTGACTTTCTTGCCGTTCTGAGCTTTAAAACGGATGATCGCCTTGACCGGATCAGCGCAGAGGTTTCTCGAGTTCACCAGCAGTCCCTTTTTACCGCCGGGCAAAGTCAGCACGAACTTGCTCACCGGCACGTCGGGGACGCGGCCGAAGGTGGTGCGGATGCCGCCGCGGAAGCTGTCGATCCGCCCGACCAAGTCGACCGTCACCTGGCCCTCGAGGTGGGCGACCATGTCCGGCAGGGTGTTGTTCGACGAGCGCAGGTAGACCGGGCCTGCGAGCGGTTTGCCGAGCAGCGGGCTGAAGGCGCGGGCCTTGCCATAGATCGAGCGTTTCGGGCATTTGCCGGCGGCGAACTGGACCCGCGTGCAGACCGTGGCGAGGCTCGCCTGGTCGAGGAAAAGCGCGTGCGGCAGGGCCACCGAGGCCTTGCGGATGTTGGCGTCCTTGCCCCGCGCCTTCAGCACCGCGCGCAGTTTCGGGTGCTTGGCGCGCTGGGCCTTGCCGAAGAGGCGGACGTTCAGCTTCGGCCGGAACTTGAGCTTGCGGCAGCCGGTCGCCTGGAACGGGTCGGAGACCGGGAAGACGGAGAAGGCGGCCGGGTTGGCCGGGTCCCCCCCACCGCCGGCGATCGTGCCCGCGGTTGCCCCTTTGCGGCAGTTGGTCCCGTTGAGAGTGAAGTCTTTGCGATTGACCGTGACGAAGATCGAGCGGAGGTCGAGCTTGGCACCGCCGAAGACGTCGGGGATCGCGTTCGTCCGCGGGTTGATCTGCGCGGTCTCGGGATTGAGGAAGAGCGGTACGCGGACCACGACGTTGCCGAGGTCGAACGGGCCTGCGACCGCCGGGGTGACGACGACGATCGAGATCGAAGCGCCTTTGTAAGCCCCGGCGAGGTAGACGTCGCCGCCGATTTTCAGCGGCGAGCCGCCGCTGCCGGCGAGGACGGTGGCGCCGCCGATTCGGCTGTCGTCCGGGCAGCTCGCGTTTTTCCGCTCCGCCGCACCGGAGCGCCCGGCGGCGCTCGCGATCTCTTTCGGTGAGCAGTACGGGACCCCCTTCAGCTTCGCGGTGGCCCCTTCCGGCAGGGTGACGTCGACGCCCTTCAGCTCCTGTTGGCCGGGAGGCCGGGTGATCTGGACCGAGAAGGGCGTGAAGGTCTTGGCTGCCTGCGTTTTCGGGCTGGCGTTGAAGGCCGGGGCGAAGGGCCGCTGCGCCATCGTTTTCGCGCAGGCGCCGCCGCCGGGAGCTTTGGTCAGGGTGAAGCCTTTTTCCTGCGGGCCCTGGTCAGGCGTGCCCGACCAGGCGGTCATCGCGTGGGTGGCGGCGTTCGGCCCGCAGGTGGGCGGGCTGGTCAGCACCCCCTTGCCGTCGTCGAAGTCGAGCTTCACCGAGGTGAACGGCACCTGCGGATTGTCCTTGAAGACGGTCGTCAGCTGGCCGGTCAGCGGGTCGGCCTTGACGTTGCCGATCAGGCGGACGTCGACCCCGTAGCGGGTCGAGACCGCATTGAGGAAGACCCGGTAGAGGTTGCCCGACTGCGGATCGCGGCTGAGCTGCTGGCCGAGGTAGACGCTGCCGCTGAGCGAGCCGGCGGGAAGCGGCGGCGTCTCGATCGCGGCCGTCCCGATCTTCGAGCCGGCCGGACAACCGACCGGGTTCCGGGTGCCCTTGCCGAACTGCTCGGTGGTGCAGGCTTGCAACCCCTGCGCGGCGGCCGGGTTCAAGCCCATGCCCCGCGGCAAGGTGACGACAGCGTCTTTGACGTTGGAGTTGGCGATCGCCGTCCCGGACTCCTCGAACGGGACCTTCACCTCGACGACCGGGCCGCTGGGCGAATCGGTCTGTTGGGTTCCAGGGTCGACGGCGGTGGTCGGCTGGAAGGGAACTTTGTCGCAGCCGGTCGGCTTGATCCCCGGCGGCAGGGTCGACTCGAAGAACGAGGAGCCGGTCGGGAAGGTTGGGTTTGGCTGCTCGACCGAGTCGGCCCGCAGCAGGGTCGAGTAGACGTGCTCGAACCCGGCCTGCGCGGGGTCGAAGCAGGTGCTGGGAAGGGTGAGGAAGGTGCCGTTGCCGGCGCGACCCTGGAAGACCAGCCGGTTTTTCAGGATCTCGCCAATCGGCGATTTCGGCACCGCGATCGTGAAGCCCTCGTGGTAGTCACCGGACCAGTCGACGTCGGCCTCGAGGAAGACTTCCTCGTTGAGGATGCGGAAGCCGAAGCGCGCCGGCTGTCCCTCTTTCGGCACCAGGTTGTAGACCGGCACTTTGGTGAGCCCGTCGAGGGCGGGCGCCGGCAGGCCTTCCAGCGCGGCGGTCACCGCGCTGGTGCCGACCTGCGAGCCGGGCGCGCTGACCGCGCACTGTTCGGCCTGGAAACTCGCCAGCTCGCACCGCGGCGTCGCCTGGGGGTTGACACTGAGACCGACCGGAAGCTCGACCCGCAGGGTCTTGAGGGTGCCCACCGGGTTCTGGGTCCCCGGAATCGGTATGCCGGGAATGAGTTCGAAGGGTTTGTTCTTGACGATGAACTGGGTCAACCCGATGTTCGGGTGCCCGGCGGCCTGGGTGTAGAACTGCCCCGGCGTCTGCGGCGTGCATTCGGGCAGGTCCGTCGTGCAGGTCCCCGCCTGCCACCCGTCCTGGGCGCTGGGCGGGTTGTTCTGCGGGGCGATGATGTCGCCGGTGTCGGCCGAGGCGGCCAGGGGCAATGCCAGCAGCCAAAATGCCGCCAGCACGATTCCAGTCGCGAACCCCCTCTGCATCGTGCCCCGTCTACCCAGCTGCTCGCGGTGACTAAACAAGTCGCCCGCGAGCGGTTACTTATTCCGCTTCCCGGCCTTCTTGCAGCCAGGGGTCCGCAGCGGCAGCTTCTTCACCTTCAGCTTCTTGCCGTTCTGAGCTTTGAAGCCGAGGATGGAGCGGTTGGGGCCTTTGCAGAGGTCGCGCGAGTTGACCAGTAGGCCTTTGCGTCCGCCCTTCATGTTCAGCACGAACTTGCTGACGGGAACGTCAGGCACTGAGGAGAAGACCGTCTTCATCCGCTGCTTCGAGGAGCTGATTACCCCCCGCAGCCGCACGTTGACCTGCCCCTTGAGATCGGCCAGGAGGTCAGGGAGTTCGTTGTTGGACGAGACCAGGTACACGGGGCCCGCAACCGGATCGTCGAGCAGCGGCGACTCGGCCCGCGCGAAGCCGTAGACCGAGCGAACCGGGCAGGCCGCGGCGGCAAGCTGGACGCGGGTGCAGATCGTCCCGATGTGACTCTGATCCAGGAACTGGGAGCGGGGCAGGGTCAGTGCCGCCCGTTTGATGTTGGCGTCGCCGGGGCGGGCCACGAGCACCGCGCGGAAGGCCGGGTGGCCGTTGCGCCGCATTTTCTTGCGGCTGCCGATCAGCTTGGTGAAGAGCTTCGGCCGGAACTTCAGCGCGCCGCAGTCACCGGCCTGGAAGGGCGCGCTGACCGCGAAGGAGCTGAAGGTGGCCGGGTTGGCCGGGTCGCTGCCGCCACCGTTTAGAAAACCGGCGGTGGCGGCAGGCTCACAGCTGGTCGGGTTGAGGGTGAAGTTCGGCCGGTCCATCTTCAGATCGACCGAGCGGATGCTGAGCAGGGCCCCGCCGAAGACGTGCGGGATCGGATCGGAGAGAGCCCGGATCTGGGCCGTCTCCGGATCGACGAACAGCGCCACCCTCACCACGACCGTGCCGAGATCGAACGGCCCGGCCGTGGCGGGGGTGATCGCTGCGAGGGAGAGAGGCGCCCCCTTATAAGGACCTGAGAGGAAGACCTTGCCCTGGATATTGAAAGGGGCGGGACCGCTGCCGGTGGCGACCGCGGCGGAGCCGACTTGGCTCTGCGCGGGGCAGCTCGAGCTGCCCTTCTCTTCTTCGCCGCTCCTCGTCGCGGCCGTGGCAATCGCCGCCTCCGGGCAGTAAGGAATCCCACGCAGCTTGCCGGTCATACCCGGCGGCAGCACGACGTCGGCGCCTTTCAGCTCCTGGGCGCCGTCGGGACGGGTGATCCGGATCGAGACCGGGCTGAAGGCGCCGGCCTTGGAGCTCTCCGGAGCGGCGGCAAAGCCTGGAGCGAATGGCCGCTCGGCCATCGTCTTCGCGCAAGGGCCGCCGCCGGGGGCGCTGCTCATGGCGAACTCGTCCTCCGGATGTGCCGCGGCGTTGCCCGACCACGGAACCATCGTCGTCGTCGCCTTGTTGGGGCCGCAGGTCGGCGGGCTGGTCAGCACCGCGCGGGCGCCACCGTTGAAGGAGAGCTCGACCGAGGTGAACGGGACCTGCGGGGTGTCGGCGATCGTCGTCGTCAGTTGGCCGGTCTGGGGGTCGGCGCGGACGTTTCCGATCAGGCGCACCGAGATCCCGTAACGATCCGATTTGGCTTCGATGAAGATCCGGTACTCCTCGCCGGAGGTCGGGTCGCGGCTCAGCTGCTTGCCGACGTAGACGTTGCCTTCGAGGGCTTCTTCGGGTTGCGGGTTGGCGATGTCCTCGAGCGGCGGCGATTCGATCTTCGCCCGGCCGACGATCGACGGCGGCGGGCAGGCGACCGGGTTGGTGGTGCCTTTGCCGAACTCGGCGTCGCTGCAGGTCAGCAGACCGTTGGCGGCGGAGGGGTTGAGACCCACCCCCTTCGGAAGCGCCACCGTCGCCTGCTTGGTGTGGGAGCTGTCCTGTTCGTTCTCTCCCGCGCCGAAGTCGGGGATCAGGTGCGGGACGGCCACGTCGACTTTGGCACCGGCGGGCGAGTCCGTCTGCGCGGTGCCGGGGTCGACAGCGATCGCCGGGTCGTACGGGATCGAGCCGCACTCTTTCGGTTCGGTTCCCGGCCCGCTGGTTTCGCTTTCGGGCGGGATCGGCGACTCGAAGAACGAGTAGCCGTCGGGGAAGTCAGGTTCGGCTTCGCTCGCGCCCTCGGCGCGTAGGAAGGTCGAGTAGAGCTTGCCGGAGGGCCCGTCGGGCAGCTCTCCCGGCACCCAGTCAGCGGCGTAGGCGGGGCCGAAGCAGGTGGTCGGCGTGGTCAGGAAGGTGCCGTCGCCGGAGCGGCCGTCGAAGACCAGGCGGTTTTTCAGGATCAGCCCTTTCTGGCCGGTCAGCAGGCCGAGGACTTCGCCGAGATCCCCCGGCAGGGCGGCGGGGACGTGAATGGTGAATCCCTCGTGGAAGTCACCAGCCGAGTCGACGTCGCCTTCGAGGAAGACTTCGTTCTCGGCAAGTTCGAGGCCAAAGCGGGCCGCCTCACCCTGTTTCGGTTCGACGTTGTAGACCGGAACCTGGGTGACGCCGGCGACGGGAGCGATCGGCCCCAGGGGGCCGGCTGCGGTGACGAAGCTTTCGCCGACTTTCGATTCGGGGGGGCAGCCACTTCCTCCGGCTTCGAAGACCGTGAGTTTGCAGCGAACGGTCGCGCTGGGGTTGACGCTGAGGCCGACGGGAAGGTCGACGCGGACGGTTTTGAGTTCGCCGACCGGCGCTTCCCCGGGCGGCGGCCCGTGTTTGACGATGAACTGGGTGAAGCCCCAGTTGGGGTGGGCTCCAGCCGTGTCGAAGAACTGATCGGGAGTGGCGATCGAGCAGACGTCGGCACCGGCGTCGTAGGGAGATTCTTCGCTGCAGGTGCCCGCCTGCCATCCCGAATCGACGCTGGGATGCGCCGGGTCGCTGGGGGCAATGATGTCGCCGGTGTCGGCGAGCGCAGACGCCGGCACCAACAGAGCCGGTAGGCAGATGATCAGGACCGTCAGCAGAGCGATGTGCCGCTTCAATTTTTCCTCCCATTGGGCATTCTCAACGAATAACCTACCCGAAATTAATGACATGAGTCAATAATTTTTGGTAATGTCGCCTCATGCCAACCCAAGACGGCCTTTCCCCCAACGGTCACCATTCAAACGGCAATTCCGCTGCAAATGGCCACAACGGCTCGCGCCCTTCGGTCCCTGTTGACTGGGAGCATCTAGCCCGGGCCACCGCCCATCCCCTGCGGGTCTCGGTCCTCGAAATTCTCGGGATCGATGGCGGCAGAGTCCTCTCTCCGAGCGATCTCAGCCGCGAGCTCCAAATCCCGCTCAGCAACACCAATTACCACGTCACCGAGCTGGCAAAGTCGGGACTGATTGAGCTGGTGCGGGAGCGTCAGGTGCGAGGTGCGACCGAGCACTTCTACCGCCTGCCGGACACCGCCGCCGAGGCAAGCCGCAGCGAGGAGCCCGCCGAGGATTCGGAGCGCGCCTGGGCGCTGGCCTGAGGGCCACGCGCGGGCGCGCTCCGAACGCCTATCTGCGCTTGACGATTACGGTGCGGCCATCGGCGAGCCGGTAGACGATGCCCACCGCCACCCCGCGGCCGACGACCCGCTGACCGGGCTCGAGCTCCAGCGGCTTGACCTGCTGGTTGCGGTCGGCGACGACCGGGTCCTGGGAGCGCGCCGCGGCCGGCTGCGTCTCTTTCGCTTTCTCGGTCAGGGCCGAGGAGGTGAGGTCGAGCGAGGAGAGCGCGGCCAGCAGGAAGGCGACCGAGAGGACGATCCCGAGGTCGAAGAGGTTGACGAGGCCGTCGAGCGGGTCGCCGGCGCGGTCGTCGCGACTGCGGGCGCGGGCCGCGACCTTTATGGCGCCACCGCCCAGTGGCTGTGGCCGGTGGGTGAACCGTTGGCCGCGGGTGCCGCGGCGAGGCGGGCGGCGACGTACTCGACGTCGGAGTAGTCCTGGGCGTAGAGACGGTCGCGGACCAGGGAGATGGAGAAGGCGACCGCGCCGACGAGGAGGCCGGCGACGGTGACGCCGAAGGCGACCCGCAGGTTCTCGGTCAGAGTGGCGACGTCGCCATTGGCGAGCCCGGCCAGCGCCGGCGAGAGCGGGATCAGGGTCCCCATCAGACCCAGCGCCGGGCCCATGCGGACGAGGATGCGGGTGCGCTCCAACTTGCGCAACGAGCGGTAGTCGTACTCGGCCAGGATCTTCGCGACACGGGCTTCGCTGTCGGCCGCGCCCTGCTGGGCGACGAGGTCGGCCAGCACGTCCTCCATCGCCGGGTTGCGGGCGACCGGCAGCAGGGCGATCAGCGCCTGCTCCCGCATCCCGGCGGCCAGCCTGCCCTGGCACTCGGCGATCGCGTGGTCGAGCTGCCAGAGGCTGCGGCCGCGGCGGCGCCACAGCTCCATCACCAGGGCGCCGGCTTCGACCACGGCCACCGCCAGCGCGACCAGGGCGAGGACCAGAACCGGAACTTCCAGCGCTTCGGAAACCTCGAAGAGAATCTGCTCGACGTTCACGGCAGCAGGCTCCTCGCCTCGCTGAAGGCCCCGAGCCCCAGCAGCCCGCCGGTGATGATCAACCCGAGGGCGGCGCCGGGGAGGCTGAGGCCGTTGCTGTCCTCATCGCTGGGATTGCCGGCGCGGGCGGCGGGCTGGCTGTCGGGCCGGCTCCGGGGTGGGAGTGGAGCCGGCCGGCGCGGCGGAGCTCGGGCTGCCGCCGACCGCAGCACCGGTCCCGATCGCTGCGCCGTGGTCAGGTGCCCCCCGGTCGCGGCTGGTCCCCCCTCCCTTGCGATCAGGACCCTCGGGGGCCGGGCCGACCTGGACGGTGACCACCATCGGGAGCTGGCCAACCAAGCGAAGAAACCCACGTCGCAGGCCTCTATCAGTCGTCCTGAAAGGGTCAGCCGTCTACGTCGTCGGAGCAAAGAATCGTTTCAGCGGAAAAAAGCTCGGTGCCATTCTTGCCATATCCCACGACGGTCTCAGCACAGACATCGTCCTGCAGCGCAAGCGCGATATAGCGGAACGGAGGGAGCTTCGTCTTCTTCTGCTGCTTGGAATTGAAGAGTCGCGTTCGCCGCTGAGGTTGTCCGCCGCCCGCGTATTTGAGCACTACCGACCTCACGCTAGGATGGAACGTGAGTCCTAGGAACGTTTCCCCGGCGAACGGCCCATCCGGTCTGGTCTGATAGGTGGCCGCGATGTATACATAGTTCGGAACGTAGTTGGCTGATTCTTGGTCCCTCGCCGAAACCACCTGTCCACACCCATGCACATCGGTGTACTCGCCAAATCGGGTGATCCGCGCCAATGACAAGCACGGTTGCTCATATCCACGTCGACCCGCCCCCACGCGCGACGCCCACGCCCCCCAACGAGCTCCATTCTGCAGCTGCCCTTCACCAAGCGTCGCGAATGGGCCGTTGCCCGACACATCCTTCCAAAGCGGAAACGCCGCATACGGAGATTTGCCAGGAGCGTAGGAAGCTGCCAGCAGCAGGGTGGTCCCTATCACGCCCAGCAACAGCACACATTTCCTACTAGTAGTCATTGAATTCTCCTGTCACTCAGCTGTCTTGAGGGAAGCTGGCATTTAAGAGCAATCGATGCAGGTGGGTTTCGTGGCGACCAATGTGTTTGGTCTTCGAGGCCCAGATGTAGAGGGCAAGTCCGACTGGCCCCCGATGGCCCACGGACCATCCCAGCTATAGGCTCGCCCCCAGTTCCACTCGCCGTATGGGTGATGTGCTTGCCGTAGGGAGCATAGACGGGCGCACCATCTTTGGTTTTTCCATACCATTCGCACCTGGTTTCCGTGATGAAGTACTTCCAATCCCGGCGGCCGCATAACCCTCGGTCCCTTGCCGGGGCTAGTCAGCGCCCTTGACGATGCTGAAATGGCGCTTGTCGCTCTCGCAGCGAAGCAGCAGTGAGCCCTGCTCGGTTCCGTAATAACTGCATTTCCACAACAAGCGCGGCGAGTCGCCCCTGATCAGGAACTTTTCCGGTTCACCAGGTATGGAGGAGACCAAATCGTTGATCGCGGCGCAGTTGAGCTTGCTCGTTTCCGTCCGAGTCTTCGATGCCACATCATTGATCTGTCGCTCACATCCGGTTACCCCGACCCCTGCCACTTCCCCTGGGTCCGAACCCGAACATCCAGCCAAAAGCACGCTGGACGCCACGCCAACAGCGAGCAGACCGATGATTCGCCCAGAGGACTTCAAGAAGCGGACGACGGGGGTCGAACCCGCGACTGCAGCCACTTATGAACCGAAGAGACCTGCTCGTCCGTACCGGACAAGGTTACCGGGGGATAGGACGACATCCGCTGAGGCCCGTCAGATCGGCAGGCCTACTTCGATTCGATCCAAATGGCGGGCCAGGCGCTCGACGAGGGCGAGGGCGAGGTCGCATGTGTGACCTGCCAGATCCTCCCCGTTCTGCTCGGCTCGGGGAGTGGCGCTGGGGCGGTGCTTGCCTCGTCGGTATCGCCTTAGGTGGCGGTTTCGGCGGGTAAAGCCACTGGAATGTCTCGGTACGCCATCGGTCCCCAAGCGTCAGTTCGTGGCATAGTTCGCGCCCGATGATGTCTCGTCATAGTCCAGCGGCGGGGGCGACTCGCCCCACCAGCCCTTTGGTCGCGATCCTCGCATCGCTCCTCGGCTTGTTCGCCCTGTTCTCTATGCCGGCATACGGATCGACCGTCACCGTCGGTCCACAGCTGCCGCTCGTCCATCCCGACCAGGCGCGTCTCGGCTGCGAATCCGCGTGCACCCTGACCAATTCCCAACTGCCGCTCGGCGCTTCCTACCGCGCGCCGATCAGCGGCGTGATCGTCCGCTGGCGCCTCTTCGGGGCTACCCAGCTAGGCGCTGGCTATCGCCTGCGGGTGCTCAGGCAGACGAGCGGCGTCCCCTACATCGGCATTCGCTCAAGTCCTCTGCAGAGCCCGACCTCCAATTTCGAGACCTTCCCCGCAAACCTGCCTATCGAGGCCGGGCAGACTGTCGCGATCAACTTAGAATCCCCGGAATCGGTCATTGGTTTCGAAGTCAATTCCAGCGCTCCGACTCTAGGGTGGGAACCGCCGATTGGAGACCAGAAACTTCGCAGTCCGGCCGAAGGTGAAGGACTCGTCCTCGGGTTCAATGCTGACATCCAGCCCCCGCCCGTTATCGAATCCTTGGCTTCAGTGAAGGGTCCCCTGCAGGGCGGAACCGAAGTTACCATCACCGGTACCGACTTCTCCGGCGCCACCGCCGTCTCCTTCGGCGACGTGCCAGCGGCCGCCTTTGCGGTCGAATCCGACACCCAGATCTCCGCTTACTCCCCTCGGGCGAGCGCCCCGGGATCTGTCCCCGTTTCCGTCACCACGCCGGCGGGCGTCGTCTCCTCGCCGTTCAGGTATCTGGCCTGTGTCGTGCCGAAGCTGAAGCATCGAAGTCTTAGGGCCGCCAAGGCAAGGCTGCGAAAGGCCCGGTGTCGAATCGGTCGGGTGACGAAGCTCGACGGCGCTAAGGCCCGCAGCGCCAAGGTGTCGAGTCAAAGTCCGAGGCCCGGTTCTATGCGCACGCCCGGTTCGAGGGTCCGCGTCACCCTTAGCGAGCCGCAGAGGACCGACTAGGCCGAAACCCGCGCGGGGTTCGGCCTCGGCCCGGCTCGTCGAGCACTCGGTGGCCTTGGCGCAACCGGAGGGTGATGAACAGCCGACGCCGCAGGGAATGCTTGAGAGCTTGTTTGGCTGCGGTATCTGAGGGACGTGACATGTGAGTATGGATCGGCGGTGCAGACCTAGCGGGCGCCGTCTAGACCAGTCCATGAGAAAGACCACGACGCCCGCTACGTCTGCTGCTCGCCGTGTGGCGGGTCAGCCCTTTCCCTTGCAGAGCAGGTGGATCGGGCAGACCTTTGCTTCGCCGACCGACACGACGCCCCTCACGCCCACCGGCCATAGAGACGACGCCGGACGCGGGCAACGGGGCCGGGCTCCTCGAGACGCTTGCAGAGATAGCCCGGACGGTCCCGCGCCAGTCGCCTCACCCGCTCGTAGAGGTCGCGTATCTCGGTGTCGCTGCCCATGATCGCGAACAAGATCGCGTCCTCGGCCTGTTTCTCACTCGCCCCGTGCGGCACCGCGCCGGCCAGTAACGAGTTCAGCTCCTCCCATAGCTTCGCCGCCAGCTCCTCGCGATCCATACCGCGCCGCTCGCGGATCGCGGTGATGGCTTGGCCCATCCCTTTGAATGCGGCGGCCTCCTCGGGGTCGCGAGGCTTCCGGCGTTGCTGTGCCGTCATCCGGTGGGAAGTAGCTCCGCGGCCTGCAGGCGGGCGCGGTGGTAGAGGACCTGACCGACGCCGTATTTCTCGAAGGCGGCGTCCTCGCTCACCAGGGCCGCGCGGAGATCGGCGGCGGCAAGGGACCGGTCTGTATCTCGTGTGAACAGCTCCAGGATGCGGAGCCGGACGGGATGGCTGATCGCCTGTGTCTGGTCGACCTCGAACCGGCCCCGGTCGCGTCCGAACAGTGGCATCGGTCAGCCCTCCGGCGGTGACGGAGGGGCGACGGCTACCCCTGCCGGAGCCGTCGCTCCTGCCGTCAGGGTCCATCGCGGCCTCAGCTGTGCGTTCGGGGGCGCACCAGCGGCCGGGGCGGCGATAGACGGCCTTGGGGCGTGGGATCTGTGGGAGGAAGTCGTCACGGTGGGTTCGGTTTAGGCAGGGGCAGGCCGCATCGTGGATGGGTGAGTCAAGGTGGCCTGCCCCCGCTTCAGACAACAAGTGCCTTCCGCCTAAACCGCCGAGCGGTCGGCACACGTTGAGTGATGCAAGCTATGGGCGGCTTGAGTTTGGGTCAATCCCAAGGCGGTGGATACTCACGGTCCTATGATTCCTTTGGCCGAGGTGGCGGCTTCGGAGCCTTCCGCGCTCGCTCAAAACCGGCCTGTGCCACGAGGATGGATTTCGACTCCTCGCCGGACTCCGCACGGCGGTTGGTGGAGTCGCACTCGATCTCCCACATGCGCTCCCATGAGCCGGCAAGCTCCTCCGCGATCTCCTCGCGACCCTGGCCGTCAACGTTGAACCAGCGCCAAGACACCCACGTTCGCGGATCGCTGCTCATCTTCCCTTTCCACAACGCCGCCATCATCTCCGCAACCATTGACTGAATAACCAAGCCGTACGTGACATTGCGCTGCTCGGGCGTCATGGCTTCCATATCTTCGTCCGAGTAGAAGGGCATCTGTACGGCGCGATAATAGTGCTGCGTCGTATTGCGGCGCGGCTCGGTTTTGGCTAGTTCGATGGACCCGGCTTCCACCAGCTCCTTGATGTGGTTGGAGACGTTGTTGAGCGGCTCGTCGATGATCGCCGCCACCTCGCCGGGGGTGTAGACCCCTTCGTTCAGGACGATGAGGATCAGCACCCGCGTCCTGTGCCCCCAGGCGTAGGTCACGACTTCCTCGATCCGCTTCTTGCGGTCTTTGACCCGCGACTTGCTAGGCACCTGCGCCTCCTTGGTTACGTTGGTTTTTCTCCTGCATTCAGGCAAAACCAGACCATAGAGGTGACCTCAGTCACGGATGATTGGCTACTCACGAACTGATGGATACTTGAATCATTTCTAGCATTCGCCTCTCTCCTGGCGACCTACGCCGGGGCTGACACAGGAGGAGGTGAGCGCTAATGACGATCAAGAAGATCGGGACGGTTCTGAACGCCGTGATGGTCGCCAAGGCTGCCTAGGCGGTAGCGCTACAGGGACCGCCCAGAGGCTTCGCATCAAACTGGGCGGTCCCCAAGCGCTGAGTAAACGGAGGAGGTGAGCGCCGATGACGATCAAGAAGGTCCCGGTCGTGCAGACTGCGGCAATGATCTTCAAGGGTCACTGACGGTCGCTTTTTGGGGCCGATTTCTTCCGGGCTGGCGAGTGGGGAAATCGTCCCTCTCGCCAAACGCCAAGAGGAAGACCCATAGCCAGGCATCGACTCCTCGGGACTAGACGCGAATGCCGATTAGCTTTTAGCGATCCATCGAAGCCCAGAGTCTGAGCCTCATCAGCCAGAGTCCCCACCAGCCTCATAGCCCTAACAGCAGAACCCCTCACTCGGTATCACCCTCTGGTGATCCCGTCTAAGCCCCGCTGAGCGCCGGCAAAGGCTGGCCCGAGGGCTGTGAAGCCAGATCAACTCTGTTTCACATCAAAATGCCGCGAGCCGCTGTTGCACCGATACTTGAGGCCACTGTCGCTACTCGGATAAGCGTGGCAGGTCCAAGTTCCTCGGTTGCCGTTAACCGTCTGAACTCCATGTTCGGCCGATGCCAAAACCAAAAGTATCGCCCAGGCCTCTTCGCAACGAATCTTGACCCGATTGGTGATTTGGTATCCCGATTCGACGTCCCTGCAGCTCGAGAAATCTTGGGTCTCCTGCGATCCACAAGCGCTCAGGAAGGATGCTCCCCAGACCACGGCGAGAAGGAGCGCGACGATGAGGGCAGAACGCTGACTCAGCTAGAAGCCTTCGTAGGTTTTGTCGCGATATAGCATCACGCCTGAATCATCGAAGGTTGCAACGCCGGTCACAAACCCTTCCGGTGGGTAGTACTCGACGAAGTAGCGGACGTTGCGCAGCCAGACGACCTGACGTCGCAGGCGCGGCGAGGGAGACTTCGGGCGGATGGCGATGTGTTTGTTGTTGCTCAGCGCGATCAGCACTTTGGCGACTTCACCGCCCGCGGTGCCGCTGAAGACCCGGTAACTGCCGTCTTCGAGGAGGTCGTCCTGAGCGCTGATGTCGAAGTTGCTTCCAAGGTGGTCGCCAGCCGGTATCCCGGTCCCCCAGCCCCAGCTAGTCGCTCCTTCGAGGTTGAAGTCCATCCCGAACAACCATTCGCGGCAGCTATTGCCGTTGTTGCCGATCCCGCCGTCAACAGTCCACTTCCAGCCGCTCGGGCTCAGGCCAGATGCAATCCGCACGTCGTGCCTCTTTATGCATGCACCTTTTGCGAGCGGAACGAATGCCAGGAGCGCGAGCAGGCTGAACAGGGCGATCGTGGACCAGCGGCGCATCGGCGGCATATTACTCAGCAGCAGGCCGTGAATACCGCGCGCGTTCCGATAGTCTCGAAGAGTGCGATCGGTGGGGGGAATGTCATTGGCGCTGGCGGCTGGTGTTGTTCTCGGCCTTGGACTTGTCGCCTCAGGTTTCGCGGCGGTCAAGGAAGCCAGGCGGCATCCGAAGGTTCTGACCGACGGTCGGCTGCGGCCTGGGCACCTCGAGACCATCAGGGTGGTCGGGTTTCCCGGCAAGGGGGAGACCCAGATCTCCTTCTTGCCAGGTGCCATCTGCGAAGACGCCTGCGGCGCGCGAACCTTTGCCGGCGCCCGAACCGGTTCCAGGGGCGCGGCGAAGTTCCGAGTGCGTATGCCGGGGACCTTTCTCGACTCCCGCAACCGCCCGGTGTATTTCCGCGATGGCGAACGGATCGAAATTTCGGTGATCTGGGAGGGATCGAACCGAGGCTTTGACGTCGCTACCGCCGATCCCGAACCCGTCGTCGTCCGAACCCACGGTGGGCGACATGGTTAGGGCAGCCGGGCTGCATCGTCTACTGGCGCCGATCGCAGTCGCAATGTTGCTCCTGTGTGTGCCGGCGCTCGCAGCCGGGGCCTCTGCCCTAAAATCCCCACCCGCCTCCGAGGCACCGCTACTCATCCCTGGGGCGTTCCGGTTGCCTGCCACTAATGGCTTCTCGCTCTACGTGCTCGCCGAGCCCGCATGGGCGGGCCGTTCGACCACGCTGCTGATCTACGCCACCGCAAAAGGCAAGGGGGTCCGCTACTCGGTGCCCGCGACGGTGACCGAAACCTCCATGCAGGCGGATCTAGGCGCATTGGGGAGGATCTCAGTCACCTTCCATCCCACCAACCAGGCTAAAACCGTCACCTGTGGCAAGCGGGTGATCCCCTACGACTCCGGCCGGTGGGAAGGCGAGATCCGCTTCCAGGGCGAGGAGGGCTACGCGAGCGTCGAAGCGACTGCCGTGCCCGGGAACCTCGACTACGTTCGCGCGGAAATCTGTGAAGTCTTCTGGAGCGGTGCCGGTAACGGGCCTCGGCCGGGGGCCGAACTCTTCCTTCGCAACCCCGGCTTGGGCCCCGGGCTGGCTGTGTTCAAGCGCCAGCCGGGCGCTGCCGCGCAGATGTTTGCCTCGATGCGTGAATACGTCAACGGGGTTTCGATCTCCAGGTACGCGAGCCTCCGGATGCCAGGCAAGTACTTCACCTACGACCATCGTTTGCGCACCGCGACCGTCCGAGCGCCCGCTCCGTTTTCCGGAAGCGCGCGTTATGACCGTGACAAGAAGGCCGGGCAACGCTGGAGCGGCGACCTCACCGTGGATATGCCGGGACGCTCCGGGGTGGCCCTGACCGGCCAAACGCTCCGGGCCTACCTGGTTAGAGCTGGTTGATAGTCGCTTCTCGGTCGGCGGCCCACCGCAGGCCGCTATACCCACATTGACTCCAACGAGTGCCGGGTGTAGGGCAAATACGTTGCCCTTGCCGATGAGAGTCCGCGTCGGGTCTCGAACCCCACCCGCTTTTTTGGCTCTGGAGCTGAGCGAAGAAGCGGACGACGGGGGTCGAACCCGCGACCTCAAGCTTGGGAAGCTTGCGCTCTACCAACTGAGCTACGTCCGCATGCGGGTTGATTCTACGTCGCTGGCGGCCGCCGAGGGACAGCGGCATCTAGTGTTCCGTCTCCCCGTGAGCGCTCGCTCTTTCATCGCTGTTATCGGCGTGCTGGCCGTCGTCGGCCTGCTCGTCTTCGGGCTGCTCAGCAAGGGGTCTTCTCGACTGGAGATAGGCGAAGCAGCGCCGACCGCTCCCCTCCCCCGGCTCGAAGGTGGCGGCAGCGAATCGCTTGCCGACTACAGGGGCAGATGGGTGCTGGTGAACTTTTGGGCCTCGTGGTGCATCCCCTGCCGGGCGGAGTCGCCGGCCTTGGAGCAGTTCCAGCGACGGCACGGTGGGCCGCTGTTCACGGTGCTCGGCATCGACACCCAGGACCTGAGCGGGGACGCGCGGGCCTTCGTCGAGAAGTACGGGCTCTCCTATCCGCAGCTGCGAGATGGCAAGGGAGACGCCGCCGACGAATACGGCACCACCGGGGTGCCGGAGACCTTCCTCATCGACCCCGCCGGCAAGCTGCGGGTGCGCGCCGTCGGGCCGGTCAGCGAGGAGTACCTGCGCAACGAAGTCGAACCGTGGCTGCCGAAGGCTCAGTCGTGAGGACGCGAGTATTTCTCGCCGCGCTCCTCGCCTTCGCGGCGCTGGCGCCGGCCGCCGCCGCCGAGCAGCGCGCCTCGCTGGCCGAAATCGAAAAGCAAGTGATGTGCCCCGTCTGCGGCACCCTCCTGCAGCTGGCCGAATCCCCCCAGGCGCAACGCGAGAAGGCCTTCGTCAAACGCCTGATCGACGAAGGCAAGACCGAAGACCAGATCAAGGACGCTCTGGTCGCCGAGTACGGCGAGGAGGTGCTGGCGCTGCCACCGGACTCCGGCTTCAGCCTCTCGGCCTACCTGGTCCCGATCATCGCCTTCCTGATCGCGGCGGTGGCGCTGGCGATCGGGGTCTGGCGTTGGCGCCGAGCCGGCGGGCCAAGGACGGCGGCACGCCGCGGGCGGCAGGGCCGAGCGGCGATGACGCCGATCGGCTCGACGCGGACCTCGCGCGCTACGACCTCTAACCACAGCGGGGCGACTTATCGCTGTATGGCAACGAAAAGTCGCCCCGCTCAGGAGCCATCTACCGCGATGGCACCAATCGCGGGCAGCGGCAGGCGCCGGACGGCGGCGCGCACCTCGCGGCCGCTGCGGCCGCTCGCCTCGCCCGCGGCAAGGCCCGCGACCACCGAGTCCGCCTGGGCCGCGACCGCCAAGCAGGCGGCCGGTTCGTTGAGGACCGGCGGCGCGAGGAGCACAACCAGCTCGTAGGCGCCGCGCAGCTTGGCGACCATGTGGCCGAAGCTCTGCAGGCCGAGCAGGGTCTCGGCCTTGCTCGCCGGCCGCCCGCCGCAGACGCAGACCAGCTGCTCGCCCGCGCCTCCGGCTTCGGGACCGGCGAAGACGACCGGCTGCAGGACGTCCTTTGGTTCGGCCTCCCAGCGCAGGTACTCGTGCAGGCCGGGGGCGGCGGCGAGGCCAACCTGTCCCGCCAGCCTCGACTGGGCGAGGTCGCAGTCGACGAGGATCGTGCCGCGGTTGGAGATCGAAGCGGCAGTGGCGATAGCGATCGCGGTCACCGCTGGCGCTTCCCCCTCCCCTGAGACCAGCAGCACCCGCTGCTCGGCAAGGCTGGGCAGCGCCTCCCGCAGGCCGGCGAGGTCCTGCCGCCGCAGCGACCAGGCGCGCCCGTCCGCCGGCCCCGAGATCTCCGCCAGCAGCGGCAGCCTGGCGCGGCCGCGCAGCATCACATCCGCTCGGGCGCCGAGATCCCCAGCAGCCCCAGCGCGGCGGCGATCGTCCGCTTCGTCGCCAGGCAGAGGGCCAGGCGCGAAGCCTCGACGCCCTCGCCCTCGGCCCCGACCACCTGGCAGTCGCGGTAGAAGGCGTGGAAATCGGCGGCGACCGCGGTCGAGTAGGCGCAGATCCGATGCGGAGCCCGCCGCTCGGCGGCTATCCGCACCTCCTCGGGAAACTCGAGCAGGCGCTTGACCAGCACTTTCTCGCCTGTCTCCAGCGGCGGCCGGCCCGCGCCCTCGGCGGCTACGCCAGGCTCCGCGCCCTCGGCTTTGCGCAGGATGCTGGCGATCCGCGCGTGCGCGTACTGGACGTAATAGACCGGGTTCTCGCTCGACTGGCTGCGCGCCAGCTTTAGGTCAAGGTCGACGGTCGTCTCGTGGCTGCGCCAGAGCATGAACCAGCGGGTCGCGTCGACGCCGATGTCGTCCATCAGCTCGTCGAGGGTGACGAAGTCGCCGCTGCGCTTCGACATCTGCGCCCGTTCGCCCTCCTCGACGATGTGGACCAGGTTCATGATCAGCGCCTCAAAGCTCTCCGGCGGGGCCCCCAGCGCCTCGATCGCGGCGCGGACACGGGCGACGTAGCCGTGGTGGTCGGCACCGAGCACGTCGATCAGCCGTCCGAATCCTCGCTGCAGCTTGTCCCAGTGGTAGGCGACGTCGGCGGCCAAGTAGGTCGGCTCGCCGTTGGCCCGGATCAGGACCCGGTCCTTGTCGTCGCCGAAGGTGGTGGTTCGCAGCCAGAGCGCCTCCTCGTGCCGATAGGTGTGGCCGCCCTCGTCGAGCGCTTTCAGCGCCAGCTCGACCTCGCCGAGCTTGTAGAGGCTGCGCTCGGAGAACCAGGTGTCGAAAGCGACCCCGAAGCGCCTCAGAGTGGCACGCACCTGCTCCAGCATCAGCTCGACGCCGCGACGTTCCAGCGACTCGGTGTCGGTGGGTCCTTCCCCGGCGCCGATCAATTCGGCTAGCTCGGCCACGTACTCGCCCGCGTAGCCATCCTCGGGCGGCTCGGTCCCGGCCATGCGGGCGGCGATCGACTCCGCGAAGCGCTCGATCTGGCCGCCGGCGTCGTTGACGTAGTACTCGCGCTCGACCTGGTGCCCGACCGCCTGCAGCAACCGCGCCAAGGCGTCGCCGTAGGCGGCGTGGCGACCGCCGCCGACGTGCAACGGCCCGGTCGGGTTGGCGGAGACGAACTCGACCAGGACCTTCTCGGGCGCCTCGGTCGGCGCCGGGCCGAGGTCCTCCCCGGCCCCCAGAAGAGCGTCCAGCGCCCGCAGGTACCAGGAGTCGGCGAGGAAGAAGTTGACGAAGCCGGGACCGGCGACCTCGATCCGCTCGAGGTCCGGCGCCAGCGCCGAATCCGCCTCCAGCTCGCCGCGCAGCCGCTCGGCGACGGCGCGCGGGCTTTCGCCGAGCGGACCGGCGAGGAGCATCGCCGCATTGGAGCTGTAGTCGCCCAGCTCGGGCTTCGGCGGGCGCTCCATGGTCGGCCGCTGGGCGGTCGGCTCGCCGTCTCGCAAGGCCCGCGCGGCCCCCTCGACGGCACCCCGCAGGGCGCTGACTGAATCGGTGGCGGTCACCGGGCAATCGTATGGACCGGGGCGCGGCCAGGGTACGCTCCTCTGCTTGCGCGCAGCTGTGATCAGCGACATCCACTCCAACCGGCACGCCCTCGAGGCGGTGCTCGAGGCCGTGGACGGGACCGGGGCCGACCAGATCTGGTGCCTGGGAGACATGGTCGGCTACGGCGCCGAGCCCGACGCCTGCACGGCGCTGATCCGCGAGCGCAGCTCGGTCTGCCTGGTCGGCAACCACGACCTGGCGGTCCTGGAAACGCTTGACATCTCGACCTTCTCCGAAGCGGCGGCCGCCGCGGTCGAATGGACGCGGGAGAACGTCAGCGAGGAGACCCTGGACTTCCTCCGCTCGCTCGAACCAGTCGCCTCACAGAGTGGGGTCGGCCTCTTCCACGCCTCCCCCCGGGACCCGATCTGGGAGTACGTGCTCTCCGCCGACCAGGCCGAAGCCGGCTTCGAAGTGCAGGAGGAGCGAGTTGGGCTGATCGGCCACTCCCACATCCCCCTCTTCTTCGTCCGCGCCCCCGGCTCCCGCGGCTACCCGCAGGGGGCGCAGGCGGCCGACGAGGCCGAGATCGAGATCGGCGAGGGCGACTGGCTGCTCAATCCCGGCAGCGTCGGCCAGCCCCGCGACGGCGACCCGCGCGCCGCCTGGCTCGAGCTCGACACCGAGTCCTGGCTCGCCCGCTACCACCGTGTGCCCTACGACATCGAGGGGGCGGCGGCTGCGATTACCGCGGCTGGCCTGCCCAGCGTCCTCGCCGAGCGCCTCGGGGTCGGCCGTTGATCCGAAATTGCAGGGCAAATATCGACGCCAAGCCGTTGTCTAGACTCGAATCATGGCCCGCCTGAGCGCACTTCTGCTCGCTTTCGCCCTTGGCGCAACCGCCGCCGTGGGGCTGGTCTCCTGCGGGAGCGGCAGTGACGCCAACCTCCTCCCGGGTACGACCGCGGACGAAATCGAAGCCAACCTCGATCGGGTCGAGCAGCTGGCCGCCGAAGAAGACTGCTTCGGCGCCGAAGACGCCGTCGCCGAGGTCGCCGGTGAGGTCGAAGAACTCGAAGGCGTCGACGTGAAGCTGAAGGCGGCGTTGGAGGATGGAACCGCGAAGCTGAGCGAAGTGGTCGGCCGCTGCGAAGAAGAGACCACCGAAGAAACGGAACCATCGGTGGAAACCGATGTTGAACCGGAAGAAGTGGAAGACGAAAAGGAAAAGAAGCCGAAGAAGGAAAAGCCCGGGAAGGACGAGGAACCGAAGGAAGAACCTTCCGAAGGCGAAGGGCCGGATCTGCCTTCGCAGGCGAATGGCAAAGGCGAAGAAAAAGGTGGCGGGGAGCCGCCGGCCGAACCGGAAGCCGAAGAAACCCCGCCTTCCGGTGGTGTAGGTCCTGGCGTGGGAGTCGAATGATGGCGGCCGGCGCGGGCACCCTCTCGGGTCGCTACGAAACCAGTGAGAAGCTCGGTACCGGCGGGATGTCGAACGTCTACAAGGCGACCGACCGCATCCTCGAGCGCACGGTCGCGGTCAAGATCCTCGCCGAGCACCTCTCCGACGACGAGCGCTTCGTCGCCCGCTTCCGGCGCGAGGCGCTGGCGGTGGCGAAGCTGATCCATCCCAACATCGTCCAGGTCTACGACACCGGCCTCGACGAAGGTCGCCACTACATCGTCATGGAGTACGTCGAGGGCCGCTCCGGGGCCCAGATCCTGCAGCGGCACGGGCCGGTCGAACCGGAGATCGCGGCCGAGATCGGGGCCCAGGCCTGCGCCGGGCTCGACTACGCGCACCGGCGCGGGATCATCCACCGCGACGTCAAGCCGGGGAACCTGATGGTCGTCGGCGGCCCAGTGGGTGGCGGCGAGATGGTCGTCAAGCTGACCGACTTCGGGATCGCACGGGCGATCGAGCAGACGCGGATCACCCAGGTCGGCTCGGTGGTCGGCACCGCCGCCTACCTGGCGCCCGAGCAGGTGCGGGGCGAGGAGGCGACCCCGGCAACCGACGTCTACGCGCTCGGCGTCGTCCTCTACCAGTTCCTCACCGGGCGACTGCCCTACGAGGGGTCCTCGCTGGCCGAGCTGGCGGTGCGCCAGCAAAACGAGAAGCCGTTGCCGCCCGACACCTACAACAGCGAAGTGCCCGAGCCCCTCGGCGGGGCGGTGCTGCGAGCGCTGGAGGGGGACCCGAGCCGGCGCTACGCGAGCGCCGACGAGCTGGCCGCCGGGTTGCGGCTGGGGCTCGAAGGCGGCGACGTGACGCTGCCGCCGGAAGAGGGGACCTCGGCGACGCGGGTGCTCGGCGGCGACACCGCGGCGACCCGCCACATGGGCCGCGACACCGCCCAGACCGAGTACCGCCCGGCGCAGTCGCAGACGCGGCGGCCGCAGCCGCGGGTCTCCCCCGCCCCGCAGGCGCAAGCGCCGGCCGCGCCGAGGGCTGCCGAATCGCATAAGCGCGGCGCCTTCTCCCGCTTCGTCCGCTTCGTCCTCGCCGCGGTGGCCCTGATCCTGGTCGCCGCCATCGTCGCCACCGCGGTGATCGTCACCACCGACAAGGCGGCCGGGGTGAAGGTCAGCCGGGTGGCCGGCGACACCGTCGACAAGGTGGTCGAAGAAGTGAAGGAACTGGTCCGCGACAACACCGAATAGCTAGGCGGCCCAGGGGGCGGCGCCGGCCATTACGGCGGAGCGGTACGCCTCGAAGCCACCGGCCTTGATCGCAGCTCGAGCGTGGGTGGTCAGCTCGTGCATGTAGGTGAGGTTGTGGAGGACGATCATGCGGACTGCGGTCAGCTCCTCGGCGCGGGATAGGTAGCTGACGTAGTCGCGGTCGTGGCGCTGACAGGTGGGACAGGGGCAGCCCTCGACCAGCGGCTCGCGGTTGCCCACCCATCCGCCCTTGCGCATGTCGAGGCGCCAGCGGGTCTCGGGCGAGGGCGCGAGGGCGACGCCGTGGCGGGCGAGGCGGGTCGGCACCGCGCAGTCGAAGACGTCGAGACCGAGGGCGATGCCGCCGAGCAGGTCGTCGACCTCGCCGATCCCGAGCAGGTGCTTGGGTGCCGCCTCCGGAAGGAGCGGCGCGGTCATCGCCAGCACCGCGGCCATCTCCTCCTTGTCGCGGCCGAGGGTGCCGCCGATCGCGATGCCGTCGACCTCGGCCGCAGAGACCCCCTCGGCAGATTCACGCCGCAGGTCCTCGTGGGTCCCTCCCTGGACGATCCCGAAGACCGCCTGGCACTCGGGCCCCTCGCGTTCGTGCCAGACGAGGCAGCGGTCGAGCCAGCGGTGGGTGCGCTCGGTCGAGCGGGCGGTGTACTCGCGGTCGGCGTGGAAGGGCGTGCACTCGTCGAAGACCAAGGCGATGTCGGAGCCGAGCGCCGCCTGCACGCTCATCGAGACCTCCGGCGAGATGAACAGCTCCGCGCCGTCGCGAGGAGACTGAAAGCGCGCGCCCTCCTCGCTGATCTCGACCTTGGAGCCGTGGTCGCCGGAGCGGCCGCTGCCCTTGACCTCGTTGGCGACCCCCCCGTGGGCGAGCGAGAAGACCTGGAAGCCACCGGAGTCGGTGATGATCGCCCGCTCCCAGTTCATGAAGCCATGCAGCCCACCTGCAGCGGCGATCCGCTCCGGTCCTGGCGAGACGAACAGGTGGTAGGTGTTGCCGAGGATCAGCTGGTAGCCAAGCTCGGCCACCTCCGCCGACTCAAGCCCCCGCACCGTCCCCTTGGTCGCCAGCGGGATGAAGGCCGGCGTCTCGATCGGCCCGTGGGCGGTGTGGATCACCCCCGCGCGGGCGCTGCCCTCACGGGCCTCGATCTGGAACCTGAGCCTGTTCTCGTCTTTCCTCATCTCGACATTTGGCGAGTTTGGGGGGCCATAGCCACCACAACCCGCCAGTCTTTATTCGACCAGCGAGCGGCCGGTCATCGCCTCCGGCTGCGGGATGCCGAGCAGGTCTAGGGCGGTTGGGGCGACGTCGGCGAGGATGCCGCCTTCGCGCAGGTCGAGACCTTGGCTGGTAACGATCAGCGGCACCGGGTTGAGCGAGTGGGCGGTGTTGGGGGAGCCGTCGGGCTCGAGCATGTGGTCGCAGTTGCCGTGGTCGGCAGTGACGATGCAGACGCCGCCCTTGGCGGTCACCGCCTCGACCACCCTGGCGAGCTGGCCGTCGACCGTCTCCACCGCCTTGACCGCGGCCGGGATCACGCCCGTATGTCCCACCATGTCGGGGTTGGCGAAGTTGATGACCCCGAAGCGGTAACTGCCCTCGCTCCACTGGGTGACGAAGGCCTCGGCCGCATCGGCGGCGCTCATCTCCGGCTTGTGGTCGTAGGTGGGGACGTCGCGTGGGGATTCGACCAGCGCTCGCTCTTCTCCCTCCACCTCCTGCTCTTTGCCGCCGTTGAAGAAGTAGGTGACGTGCGCGTACTTCTCGGTCTCCGCCACGTGCAGCTGGTTGCCGCCGGCCGCGGCGATCGTCTCCGCAATGGTCGTCTGCGGCCGCTGCTCGGGGAAGGCGACCGAGTACGGCCAGCCCTGGCGGTACTCGGTCATCGTCGTCAAATCGAGCGTCGGGCCACCGCCGCGCGGGAACTCGTCGAAATTCGGCTCAGCGAGGGCGCGGGTCATCTGCCGGGCGCGATCGGGCCGGAAGTTGACGAAGAAGGCGACGTCGCCCTCGGCGCCGCCGTCGTAGTCGCCGATCACGGTCGGCACGACGAACTCGTCGGTCACCTCACGCTCGTAGGACTCGGCGATCGCCGCCGCGGAATCGGGCGCGCGCAGGCCCTCGGCGTGGACGATCGCGTCGTAGGCGAGCTTGGTCCGCTCCCAGCGGGTGTCGCGGTCCATCGCGTAGTAGCGGCCGCTGACGGTCCCGACCCGGCCCGCCTGGCGCAGCCACCGCTCCAGCTCCTCCAGGTAGCCCTTGCCGCCGTGCGGCAGCGTGTCTCGGCCGTCGGTGAAGGCGTGGAAGACGACGTCCGGCACGCCCTCCTGGGCGGCAAGCTCGATCGTCGCCTCGATGTGCTCCCAGCCGGAGTGGACGCCGCCGTCGGAGACGAGGCCAAGCAGGTGGAGGCGGCCGCGGGGGCTGTTGCGGGCCCGCTCGCAGGCGCCCAGCAGCACCTCGTTCTCGAAGAAGCTGCCGTCGGCGATCGCGTCGTCGATCCGGGCCAGGTCCTGCTTGACGATCGCGCCGGCGCCGAGGTTGAGGTGGCCGACCTCGGAATTCCCCATCTGCCCCTCGGGCAGGCCGACGTCGGGGCCCTGGGCCGAGAGCTGGGTGTGGGGAAACTGGTCCCAGAGACGGTCGAAGACCGGCGTTTTGGCGAGCGAGATCGCGTTGCCCGGCCCCGGCTCGGCCAACCCCCAGCCGTCGAGGATGACGAGGGCCAAGGAAGGGACGAGCGGGCTCATCAGCCTGCTGCGTCGACTATCGCGGCGAAATCTTCGGCGTCGAGACTCGCGCCGCCGACCAGGGCGCCGTCGACGTCGGGCAGCGCCAGCAGCTCGGCGGCGTTGGCCGGCTTGACTGAGCCGCCGTAGAGGATCCGCACCTTGTCGGCAGCGGCGCCACGGGCTCGCAGCACGTCGCGGATGAAGGCGCAGGCCTCCCGGGCCTGGTCCGGCGTCGCGGTGCGGCCGGTGCCGATCGCCCAGATCGGCTCGTAGGCGACGACGACGTTCTCGATCTGCCCCGCCTCGAGTCCGGCGAGGTCGGCCTGCAGCTGGCGCTCGAGGACTTCCTCGGTCTCCCCCGCGTCGCGGGCGCTCTCGCTCTCCCCCACGCAGAGGATCGGCTCGAGGTCGGCGGCGAGAGCGGCGGGGACCTTGCGGGCCAGCGCCTCGTCGGTCTCGTTGAAGTAATGGCGCCGCTCGGAGTGCCCGAGGACAACCGCCTCGACGTCGAGCTCGACCAGCATCGGCGCCGAGACCTCGCCGGTGAAGGCGCCCGAGTCCTCCTCGTGCATGTTCTGGGCGGCGACCTTGACCGCGGTCCCGTAGCGGCGCTCGACCACCGCGGTCAGGGCGGTGAAGGGCGGGCAGATGACGACGTCCGACTGGGTCGCGGCGATCCGTGGCAGCAGGGCGTCGACGAACTCGGCCGCCTCGGCGACCGTCTTCTGCATCTTCCAGTTGGCGGCGATGTATGGCGTGCGCTCAGGCATCAACGTTCTCCTCGGCATCGAGCAGGGCCTCGACGCCCGGCAGTTCCTTACCCTCCAACAGCTCCAGCGAAGCCCCTCCCCCCGTCGAAACCCAGTCGACCTCGTCCTCGAGGCCGAACTGGTTCAGCGCCGCGACGCTGTCGCCGCCGCCGACCACCGTGGTGGCAGAAGACGCGGCGACCGCCTCGGCGACGGCGCGGGTGCCGGCGGCGAAGGGCTCGAGCTCAAAGGCTCCCATCGGCCCGTTCCAGAGGACCGTCCCGGCCTCGCCGACGGCCTGGGCGTAGGCGTTGGCTGAGCGCGGGCCGATGTCGAGCCCCATCCAGCCCTCCGGGACCTCGACCCCGTCGCCCTCTTTGTGCTCGGTCTCGGCGGAGAACTCGCGGCCGAGGACGAGGTCGACCGGCAGCAGCAGCTCGCAGTCGGCCCCCTTGGCGCGCTCCAGGGCCTCGCCGGCCAGCTCGACCCCCTCGACCAAGGAGTTGCCGGTCTCGATCCCCTGCGCCTTGAAGAAGCCGAAGCACATCGCGCCGCCGATCAGGATCCGGTCGGCGACTTCGAGGAAGCGGTCGATCACCCCGACCTTGTCGGAGACCTTCGCCCCGCCCAGAACGACAACCAGCGGCCGCTTCGGCGACTCGACGACCTTGGTCAGTTCGGTCACCTCGCGCTCCAGCAGCAGCCCCGCGTAGGCGGGCAGGTAGTCGGCGACGCCGGCGGTGCTGGCGTGGGCCCGGTGGGCCGCGCCGAAGGCGTCGTTGACGTAGAGGTCGGCCAGCTGACCCAGGTTTTCGGCCAGCTTCGGGTCGTTCTTCGTCTCCCCCGGCTCGAAGCGGGTGTTCTCCAGGAGCAGCACGTCGCCGGGCCGAGCCCGCCGCAGGTGAGGTCGACGTCGCCCTCGATCACCCCTGGCGCCAGCTTCACATTCGTCCCGAGCAGCTCTCCCAGCCGCTTTGCCACCGGCGCCAGCGAGAGCGCCGGGTCGGGCTTGCCCTTAGGCCGGCCCAGGTGCGCCATCAGGATCAGCGCCGCGCCGCGCTCGCGCAGCAGTTCGATCGTCGGCAGCGCCGCCCGGATGCGGGTGTCGTCGGCAACATGACGACCTACCTCCTCCGCTTCGCGTCCGGGGGCGTGATCGGCCAGGGGGACGTTGAAGTCCACCCTGACGAGGACGCGACGGCCCTTGACTTCGGCGTCGCGGACGCTTGCCTTGGCGAAGCTCATCGGCTGCCGCGGCGGTGCGCTAGGACGGCAGGACCTTGCCAGCCAGCTCGACGCAACGGTTGGAGTAGCCCCACTCGTTGTCGTACCAGCTGATCACCTTGGCCATGCGGCCGTCGCCGATCACCATCGTCGAGCCGGCGTCGACGATCGAGGAGTGCGGGTCGCCGACGATGTCGCTGGAGACGATCGCGTCCTCGGTGTAGTCGAGGATCCCCTTCATCGGACCCTCGGCCGCAGCCTTGAGGGCGGCGTTGATCTGGTCGACGTCGAGCGGATCGGCGGTCGTGAAGACGAGGTCGACGGCGGAGCCGGTGGGGACCGGGGCCCGCATCGAGAACCCGTTCAGCTTGCCGTTCAGCTCCGGCAGCACCAGGCCGACCGCCTTGGCGGCGCCGGTCGTGGTCGGGATCAGGTTCAGCGCCGCGGCGCGCGAGCGGCGCGGGTCCTTGTGCGGCATGTCCTGCAGGCGCTGGTCGGCGGTGTAGGCATGGATCGTGGTCATCAGGCCCTGCTCGATCCCGAAGGCTTCGTGCAGCACCTTGGCCAGCGGCGCCAGGCAGTTGGTCGTGCAGGAGGCGTTGGAGATGACGTGGTGGCTCTCGGGGTCGTAGCCGGAGTCGAAGTTGACGCCGAGGGCGACGGTGACGTCCGGTTCGGTCGCTGGAGCGGAGATGATCACCTTCTTGGCGCCGGCCTCGAGGTGCTTGGCGGCGTCCTCGCGCTTGGTGAAGAAGCCGGTCGACTCGATCACCACGTCGACCCCGAGGTCGCCCCAGGGCAGCTGCGCCGGGTCGCGCTCGGAAAGGACCTTCAGCTCGGCGCCGTCGATCGTGATCGAGTCGCCGGAGACGGCGACCTCGCCCGGAAAACGACCGAGGATCGAGTCGTACTTGAGCAGGTGGGCCATCGTGCCGGTGTCGACGAGGTCGTTGACCGCGACGAACTCGATGTCAGCATTCGCTGCCTTGGCGGCGCGGAAGACGTTGCGCCCGATGCGGCCGAAACCGTTGATGCCGACCTTCACAGCCATGTACTGGTTCCTCCTGATTCGTGTTGGTGAGGCGGGTCGTTTGGGGGAACCGAATCCTATGGACTCGGCGCTTCCGGCTCCGAATTAGTCGGAGCCGATCGTGATCTCGATCTCGTACCCATCCGGGTCCTTGAGGAAGGCAGAGTAGGAGCCGGACCCGTGTGAGCGCTGCTCGCCGGGGTCGGAGACGCTGACGCCACCCGATTTCACCCCGTTCTCCCAGGCCGCCTTGACCGCAACGATCCCCAGCGCCGAGAAGCTCAGCAGGCCAAAGCCGGGCTTGGGATCGTGCTTGGCGGAGACGAAGAAGACGGGTTTGGCGATGCCCCAGCCGATCGTCTGGTCCTGCTCGAAATGGCGTCGCCAGCCCAGAGGGGCCAGCATCGAGTCGTAGAAGGCGGCGCTGCGGTCGAGATCGCCGACCTCCAGGAGGACGTGGTGGAGCATTGCGGGACGGAGGCTATAGGAGGGGTGGCCCGGAAGGACTTGGCACTGGTGACACTTCGGCTTCGAAATTGGCCTGAAGCCGGCACTTTGTTGTCTTGTTTTGTTACAGACAGAAAGTTACGGTACTCTCATGCAGACGATGAGAGAGACCTGGACCGACGAGCGCCTCGACGACCTGAAGGGGTCGATGAACGAACGCTTCGATCAGGTTGATAGGCGGTTCGGCCAGGTCGATGCCAGGCTCGATCGAATGGATGTGGACATCAGGGAAATTCGGCGGACGATGTACCAGGGGTTTCTTGCCACGATCACCATTATGGTCACCTGCTTCTTCGGCCTCGCAGGGCTTCTGTTCCTGCTCTGAGCCTCAACCCGACCTGGGCGTCCAGCGGAAGAAGCGGATCGCCAGCAGCAGGCCGGCGACGCCCCAGATCGCGACTACGGCGAGGTTTCCCCAGTCGAGGCCGGAATCGCCGCCCGGCAGGTAGGCGTTGAAGAAGGCCTGGAAGAAGTCGCGGATCGGGAAGTGGTTGGCAAACTCGATCACGCCGCTCGGGAGCTCGTCGTCGGGGATGAAGATGCCGGAGAGGAAGTAGAGCGGCAGCAGCAGCGCGTTGACGATCGGGGCGGCGGCGTCCTGCGAGGGGATCGCCGCGGTGAGGGCGATGCCGAGGCAGCTGAAGGCGGCGGCGCCGATCACCAGCGTGACCAGGATCGCCGGCAGTTCCTCCCAGGGAATCGGGACGTCGTAGAGGACGCGGCCGAGCACGGCGATCAGCCCCAGCATCATCAGCGCCACCACGATCGAGTTGCCGACCCGGCCGGCGATGAAGACCCAGGCCGGCATCGGGGTCCCCCGGCCGCGCTTGAGGCGGCCGTCCTCGCGGGCGATCACCAGCGACATCGCCAGACTCTGCATCGTCGCCGAGATCACCGCCAGGGTGATGATCGCCGGCACGTAGTAGGCGGTTATCTCGACCCCGCCGTCGACCTCGATCGTCTGGCCGTTGAAGACGGTGGCGAAGATCAGCAGCAGGACGACCGGGAAGGCGACCGTGAAGAAGACCGCGGCCGGGTTGCGCCAGAACGCCTTCTGGTCGTAGCGGAACTGGTGGAGGACCATGTTCATGGCAGCGGCACCTCCTGCTCGACCGCCCCGTTGCTGCGATCGGTCAGCTCCAGGTAGACGTCCTCGAGGCTCGGCCGCTTGACCTCGAGCCCCTCCAGCGCGAAGCCCTCGGCCAGCGCCCGGCCGGTCAGCTCGTTGAGGGTCTCGACCGGGGTGGTCGTGGTCAGCGAAACCTCCCCGTCGGGGCCGCGGTAGGTGATCACGGTCGGCTGGTTGTCGCGGTCGCCGAGCTCCTCCGGGGCGCCGCGGGCGACCACATGGCCACCGGAGAGGATCGCCACCCGGTCGGCGAGGCGCTGCGCCTCGTCCATGTAGTGGGTGGTGAGAAAGACGGTCTTGCCGAGGTCGCGCAGGCCGGCGATCGTCTCCCAGGCCTGGCGCCGCGCCGCCGGGTCGAACCCGGTGGTCGGCTCGTCGAGGAAGAGCAGCTCCGGATCGCCGATCAGGGCCATGCCGACGTCGAGCCGCCGCTGCTGGCCGCCGGAAAGCTTGCCGGTCCGCTCGTCGGCCTTGCCGCCGAGGCCGACCAGCTCGATCACCTCGTCGACGGGACGCGGGTTCGCGTAGTAGCCGGCGTAGAGCGAGAGCGACTCGCGCGCGGTCAGGTAGGGGTCGAGCCGGCAGCTCTGGAGGACGATCCCGATCCGCCCCCGCCACTCGCGCCCGGCGCGCTCGGGGTCCTCGCCCAATACCGACACCTCTCCCCCGCTGCGCTTGCGGTAGCCCTCGAGGATCTCGACCGTCGTCGTCTTGCCGGCGCCGTTGGGGCCGAGGAAGGCGAAGATCTCGCCCCGATTGACTTCGAGGTCGATGCCGCGGACGGCCTCGGTGTCGCCGTAGCTCTTCCGCAGGCCCTTGATGGAGATGACAGGTTCAGCCAAGAACCGGCGATTCTAGGGTTCCGGGACCCTCAACCAAGCTCGACGTCTCGGTGCTTGACGCGGACGATGACGTCCTCGCGCGCCGCCAGGTCTCGGCGGATCCGGTCGGCGACGGTGATCGAGCGGTGGCGGCCGCCGGTGCAGCCGACCGCGATCGTCAGGTGGCTCTTGCCCTCGGTGACGTAGGCGGGGACGAGGAACTCGAGCAGCGGCAGCAGCCGGCCGTAGAACTCGCCCGCCTGGGTGCCGGACTCGACGTAGTCGCGAACCTCCTGGTCCATCCCGGTCATCGGCCGCAGTTCGTCGTCGTAGTAGGGGTTCGGGAGAAAGCGGACGTCGAGGGTGAGGTCGGCGTCGCGCGGCGGCCCGTTCTTGAAGCCGAAGGTGAGCAGGGTGAGGGCGAGTTTGCCGCCTCCCTCCTGCCCCAGCAGCTCCTCGGCGATCTGGCGCCGCAGTTCGCCTCCGGTCAGGTCGCTGGTGTTCATCACCTTGTCGGCGCGCTCGCGCAGCGGCGCCAGAAGCTCGCGCTCGGCCCGGATTCCCTCGACGATCCGCCCTTCCGGGGCCAGCGGGTGACGGCGGCGGGTCTCCTTGTAGCGATCCAGCAGGGTCTCCTCGTCGGCCTCGAGGAAGAGGACCATCGGCCGCAGCCCTTCGGCCTCGAGGTCGGCGAGCACCTGCAGCAGGTCGGCGAAGTATTCGCCGCCGCGCACGTCGGAGACGACCGCGGCGCGCTCGACGCCGCTGCCTTCGTGGCGGAACAGCTCGCCGAGCCCGGCGATCATCCGCGGCGGCAGGTTGTCGACGCAGAAGTAGCCGCCGTCCTCGAAGGCGGCGATCGCCTCCGACTTCCCCGCTCCCGAGTGGCCGGTGATGACCACCAGCGTGACCTGCTCTGCCATCCGCTCCTCAGTTGGTCCGGTTCAGCTGCTCGTGTATCTCGCGGCCTACTTTGCCAGGCAGACCGGGCACCGCCTCGAGCTCCTCGCGGGTGGCGGCGAGAAACCGCTCCGGCGTCCCGAAGTGTTGCAGCAGCGCCCGCTTCCGCGCCGGCCCGATGCCGGGCAGGTCATCGAGCACCGAGCCGGCGAGCATGCCGCGGTCGCGGCGGCCGCGGTGGTGGTCGATCGCGAACCGGTGCGCCTCGTCGCGCACCCGCTGCAGCAGGCGCGATGCCTCCGAGTCGGCGGCGAGGTCGAGTGGCTCGGCGCGACTGGGAACGTAGACCTCCTCCATCCGCTTGGCGAGGCTGGCGACGATGACGCCGCGCTCGGTGAATGGCCGCAACGCCCGCACCCCGGCGGCCAGCTGCCCTTTGCCGCCGTCGATCAGGATCAGCGAGGGAAGCGAGGCAAAACTGGCGTCGCGTTTGCGGTCGTGCGGCGAGAGGTCGGCCTGTTCGAGATAGCGGGCCATCCGCCGCGAGAGCACCTCCTCCATCGAGGCGAAGTCGTCGGAGCCGCCGTTGCCGACGCCGTCGGTGCGCAGGTCGCCGCGGACTTTGAAACGCCGGTAGTCGGACTTCTTCGTCGCCCCGCCCTCGAAGACGACCATCGAGGCGACGGTGTGCTCGCCGCCGATCGTCGAGATGTCGAAGCCCTCGATCCGCACCGGCAGCTCCTCCATCCCCAGCGCTGCGGCGAGCGCCGAGAGCGACTCGACCCGCCGCGTGCGGCGGTGCTCACGCCGCAGCCGGTCCTGGTCGAGGGCGAGCTGGGCGTTGCGTTCGGCCAGCTCGCGCAGCCGCCGTTTGTCGCCGCGCTCGGCGGCGCGGACCTCGACCGGGGAGCCGCGGCGCTCGCTCAGCGCCTCGGCGAGGACCCCGGCCCGGTCGCGCAGGTAAGGCCCGACGACGATCGTCCGCGGCATCGAGGGCGAGGCCGCGTAGTACTGGGAGATGAACTCCTCCGCCACCTCGGCCGGCTCGCGTTCACCCTCGTTCTCGAGGTAGAAGCTCTGGCGCTCGGCGAGGATCCCGTCGCGGACCTGGAAGACCTGGGCGTTGGCGTCGACCCCCTCGACCGCGACCCCGATCAGGTCGGCGGTTCCGATCGTCGCCCCGGCCACCCGCTGGCGCTCGAACAGCGAGCGGATCGCCTTCAGCCGATCGCGGTGGACAGCGGCGCGCTCGAATTCCTCCGCCGCGGCCGCCGCCTGCATTTTCTCCTCCTCCTCGCGCTCGACCTGGCGATAGCGGCCGGAGAGGAAATCGACGATCGCATCGATGTTGTGGCGGTACTCCTCCCGGCTGACGTAGTCGACGCAGGGCGCCCCGCAGCGCTTGATGAAGTAGTCGAGGCAGGGGCTGCCGGAGCGACGGCCCGGCTCCTTGCCCTCGCAGGTGCGGAACTGGAACAGCTTGCCGAGCAGGTCGAGCGTCTCCCGCACTCGCTTGGCGCTGGAGAAGGGGCCGAAGTAGGCGCGGCCGGTGCGGTGCTTCTCGCGGGTGAAGTAGACGCGCGGGTAGTCCTCGTCGAGGCTGACCGCGACGTAGGGGTAGGACTTGTCGTCGCGGAGGCGGATGTTGAAGCGTGGCCGGTGGCGCTTGATGAAGCTCTGCTCGGTCAGCAGCGCCTCCGCCTCGTTGGCGGTGACGAGGCTCTCGATGCGGTCGATGCGGGAGGTGAGGCGGGTGTCGCCGCCGGAGAAATGGGAGGCGATCCGCTTGCGGATCGAGCGCGCCTTGCCGACGTAGAGCAGCTCGCCCTCGCGGTCGTAGAAGAGGTAGACGCCCGGCTGGTCGGGCAGCGATTTGCGCTGCTGCGCGATCCGCTCGGCCCGGCTCAGTGCGCCTTCGCCCGCGCCGTCCTCGCTTGCTTTCCGCCTGCCTTTGGCCATCGCTCTAAGGGTAGGCTGCTGGCCACTCGGCCAAACCGACGCCAAAGGGAGAGAGATGACCAGCGAGACCGTCAACCCGCCGCAGCTGAACACGATGCGAATCGAGATCGACGGGGAGATCGGGACCCTGACCCTCGACCGTCCCGACGCCTTCAACGCGATGAGCCCGGAAATGATCGGCGAGATGATCGTCGCCTTCGGCTGGCTCGCCGACCTGGCGCCGCTGCGCGGGCTGATCGTCACCGGCTCGGGCAAGGCCTTCTGCGCCGGCGGCGACGTCACCTGGTTCCGCAAAGGGGTCGAGTCGGACGAGATCGACCTGCCCTCCGACGTGAGGCGCGGGGCCGAGGCCCTGCACCAGGCGATCATCGACCTGCGCCGGATCCCCTACCCGGTGGTGGCGGCGATCAACGGGCCGGCAGCCGGCGCCGGGTTCTCGCTGGCGCTCGCCTGCGACATGCGGATCTCCTCCAGTGCAGCCTTCTTCGCTCCCGCCTACGGGCGGATCGGCGCCTCACCGGACGGCGGCATGACCTACTTCCTCCCCCGCGTGGTCGGTCCGAGCAAGGCGCTGGAACTGCTGCTCGAGGACCCGAACCTGAGCGCCGCCGATGCCAAGGAGCTGGGGCTGGTGCGCGAGGTGGTCGAGCCGGACGAGCTGATGACCAGCGCCGGCGCCCTGATCGGCGAGCTGGCCAAGAAGGCGCCCCACTACGTGCGGATGGCGAAAGTGCTCTGCGGGGTCAGCATCGAGAACTCGATCCACGACCATCTGCAGCTGGAGCGGCACGGAATCGCCGACTCGATGGCGACCGAAGACCTCCGCAACGGGGTCGAGACCTTCTTCAGCGGCGGCACCCCAGAGTTCCACGGCCGCTGAACCGGGTAGCGGTGCCGCCCGTATCGCGGCTAGATTCCCTTTCGACCAGTCCTTCGCGGGAAAGGAACCAGATGAAGAAATTCGCAGTCCTGTTCGCAGTCCTCGTCGCAGCCATGGCGTTCGTCGCCTGTGGCGGCGGTGACGACACCACCTCCGACACCACGAGCGAAGCTCCGCCGGCCAAAGAAAACGGCGGCGAAAAAGAAAAAGAAGCCGAAGGCGGAACCGCCGGTGCGGCCACCGTCGACTTCGAAGCCGACCCCAGTGGGGCGCTCGCCTACACCACCGACGCCGCCACCGCCAAAGCCGGCAACGTGACGGTCAACTTCACCAACTCCTCGCCAGTCCCCCACGACGTGAGGATCGAAGGCTCCGACGGTGAAGACGTCGGCGGAACCGAAGTCCTAGCGGAAGGCAACGAATCCGCGAAAGTCGACCTGAAACCGGGCGAATACACCTTCTACTGCTCCGTCCCGGGCCACCGCCAGGGCGGCATGGAAGGGACCTTGACGGTCAAGTAGTGCGGTCGGGCCTAGCGTGGCGACTTATCGTTGCATGACAGCGATAAGTCGCCACGCGCAGGTAAGACCAACGAAGTTCGAGGAGACTTACTTTTCTGCTGCCATGACCCGCGTCACCGAGTCGCCTACAAAGCACGGCTTCTCGCCGCCCTCGACCTCGAGGGTGAAGCGGGTTATGACCTCGTACCAGTTGCTGCCCTTGTCCTCGACCGAGACGACCTCGGCTTTGCCGCGGATCTTGGAGTCGACGGGCACGGGGGCGGGAAAGCGGATCTTGTTCCAGCCGTAGTTGACGCCGAGGGCGAAACCGGTGGAGGAGATCAGCTCGCCGCGGAAGCCGTCGACGGTGGCGAGGGTGAGGTTTCCATGGGCGATCGTGGTGCCGTAGGGGCTCTCGGTTTTGGCCCGATCGGTGTCGACGTGGATCCACTGGTGGTCGCCGGAGAGCTCGGCGAAGGCGTCGATGTCGGCCTGGGTGATCGTGCGCCACTCGCTCGGGCCGACCTCCTGGCCGACCAGCGCCTTCATCCCTTCCACACCCTGTACCTCGGTTGGCATCGGCGCAGTCTATCCGCGCCCGCTCACTTGCTCCAGAAGTCCGGATTCAGCTCGCCGTCGCCGTCGCGGCGCGGGCCGAAGACGATCACCTCGAGGCCGTCGTCGCCGGCCTCGAAGGCGCGGGTCACCTCGGGTGAGACGCGGATCGCATCGAGCGTCTCCACCTCGATGATCTCGTCGTCGAGTTTGAGCAGGCCGTCGCCGCGAACCACCACGTAGACCTCCTCCGCGTCCTCATGCTTGTGGCCGAATGGCTGGCGCTTGCCCGGCTTGAGCCGGTGAAAGCTGAAGCCGGTGTCCTCGGTCTCGAGGTCCCCCTTGGCGAAGCGGGCCTCCATCGCGTCGCCGTGGCCGAAATCGGCTGCTGAGTCCTTGACCTCGTCCAGCCTCTTATGGGTGAAGGGATTGCGCATCGGTTCCTTTCGGTCGCTGACGTCAAGAGCAACCTACCCCGCCTCAGTAGCCTTGACGCGTGGTCGGTCCAGTCACTCGCGTTCTCTCCAGCAGCCAGCTCGCGACGCTGGCCCAGCATGGCGAGGTGCGGACGGCGGCGGCCGGCGAGGAGCTGTTCCGGATCGGCGACGAGACCTACCCGTTCATCGCCATCCTCGAGGGCGAGGCGGCGGTGCTGGACGCGGCCGGGCAGGAGATCGTCCGCCACGGCGCCTCCGGATTCCTCGGCGAGATGAACCTGCTCACCGGGCAGACGGTTTTCCTCACCGCGGTGGTGACGGAGCCGATGCGTTACGTCGCGGTGGACCGCGTCGAGCTGCGCAAGCTGTTGCTGGAGGACGCGCCGCTCTCCGACATCCTCCTCTCGGCGTTCATCGAGCGCCGCGAGCAGTTGCAGCAGCGCCAGGGAATTGGGATCGAGATCGTCGGCCCGCGCGACTCGGCGCCGACCCGGCAGCTGATCGACTTCGCCAAACGCCAGCGCCTCCCCTACACCTGGACCGACCCAGAGGAGGACGCGGAGGCGGAGCGGGCTCTGGCGGCCCTTGATCCCGCCGAGATTCCGGTGGTGCGACTGCCGGGCGGCGGCGAGATGCGGGCGCCAAGCGACGGCGAGCTGTCCCGCGGGCTCGGCATCGGGCTCGAGCTGAAGCCGCGCGAGGATGTCGACCTGCTGGTGATCGGCGGCGGCCCGGCCGGCCTGGGTGCCGCCGTCTACGGCGCCTCGGAGGGGCTGGACACGCTGGTCGTCGAGAGCACCGGGCTGGGAGGGCAGGCCGGGACCTCGAGGCGAATCGAGAACTACCTCGGCTTCCCGGCCGGGATCAGCGGCACCGAACTGACCAGCCGCGCGGTCACCCAGGCGCGCAAGTTCAAAGCCCGCACCGCGACCCCCTATCGGGTGGCGGCGCTGGAGCCCGGCGAGCAACGTCACCTCGTCCGGCTCGAGGAGGGCAACGAGATCACGGCGCGCGCCGTCGTCATCGCCACCGGCGCCGAATACCGCAAGCTGCCGGTCGCCGGCCTGGAGCAGTACGAGGGGCTGAGCATCTTCTACGCGGCCGGGCCGCCGGAGGCCCAGATCTGCGGTGGCCAGCGGGTCGGGGTCGTCGGCGGCGGTAATTCGGCTGGCCAAGCTGCCGTCTGGCTCGCCCGCGGCGGCGCCCTGGTGACCCTCCTGCACCGGCGGGCCGACCTCTCGGAGACGATGTCCAGCTACCTGATCGAGGAGCTCGACCGCTACGGCGTCAAGGTTCGTGACCGCGGCGAAATCGCCGAGCTGCACGGCGAGAACGACGAGTTGGAAGCCGTGACCCTCACCGACGGCACCCGCCTCCCCTACTCGTACCTCTTCCTCTTCCTCGGCGCTTCACCCTGCACCGAGTGGCTTGGCGACGCCGTCGCCCGCGACGAGAAGGGCTTCATCCTCACCGGCTCCGAGGCCGGCGCCGACGGCCTGCTCGAAACCAGCACTCCCCGCGTCTACGCTGCCGGCGACGTCCGCTCCGGCTCGATCAAGCGCTGCGCGATCGCCGTCGGCGAGGGAGCGGCGGTGGTGCGGTTCGTCCACGAGCACCTGGCGCCAGCGGCGACCGGGGCTGGCTGAGCCTCAGCCGGCGGCGAGAAATTCGACCTGCGAGGAGAGTACGCCGCCGCTGAAGACGTGGAGGGCGAACCCGGGAGGGCCACCGAACTCGACGTCGTCGGCCTCGAAGTCGGGGATTGCCTGCAAGTAGGTGCTGGGGACGGAGAGGACAGGGCAACCGGCGAGAGCCGAGGCCGCGACCCGGTGCAGGTGGCCGCCGACGATCACCCGAACCTGCGGATGCCGGCCGACGACCCCCGCCAGCGCCTCCCGCTCGGCGGCTAGGAGGTTGATCCGATCCCAGGCGGCATTGCCGGTGGCGAGCGGCGTGTGGTGCATCGCCAGCAGCGTCGGTCGCCGCGGCTCCGCTCCCAGCTCTGCATCGAGCCATTCGAGCCGCTCCGCCGGAAAGGCCCCAGGATCCCGTCCGGGGACGTTCGAGTCCAGGGCGACGAGGCGAATCTCTCCCACCCCCACGCTGTAGTTGACAGGCTCGTCTCCTGACCCGGGCAGGCCGAACGCCCGGCGAATCCGGCCGCGGTCGTCGTGGTTGCCGGGGATGACGTACAGCGGCATCTCGAACCGGGTGAGAACCTCCCGTGCGATCTCGTAACCGGCCTCGGCGCCATCGTCGGTCAGGTCACCGGAGACCAGCACCGCGTCGGGCCGGTTCGGAAGCGATCGCACCGCCTCGACAACCGCTTTCAGACGAGGGAGGGGGTCGACCCCGTTCTCGTTCCCGCCGATGTGGAGATCGCTGAGCTGGGCGAGCAGGGTCGGCTTCGACATTGGCTCAGGTCGGGACCGGGATCGTGACGATCTCGAGACCGTCAATGCCCTCGAAGTCCCGTGCGTTGCAGGTGTATACCGGCAATCGGTTCGCCAGCGCGATCGCAGCGATCATCGCATCGTTGCGACGCGCCGAAACCTTGCGGCCAGCTTGGCGCAGCGAAGCCGCAACCCCGCCGAAGGCCCTCGCGGCGTCGACATCGAACGGGAGTGGGTTGAATGACGCCTCCACCTGCTGAAGGTGCGCAACCCGACGGGCGCGCTCTATGTCGCTCTTCACGACCAAGGGACCGACGCTGAGCTCGGCCAGGGTTATCGCGGTGATCTTCGGCACTCGCGGCAGATACTCGACGCTCGAAAAGCGCTCGAGATGGATGAGCGCCGAGGTATCGAGGATTGCTCTCAGATGTACGCCTCGAGACTCATTCAAGGATCTCACCCATTACCTCGTCGACATCAGCCCGGAAGGCCTCATAATCGATCGGGGGCAGCCGCCGCCATCTCTCGAGGATCACGTCGGCGGTCAGCTCTGGACGTAGTGGGCTCAGTTCGGCAACCGGCTTGCCACCGCGGGTGATCGTGATCCGCTCGCCGCCAGCGGCTCGGTCCACTATCTCTCCACCGTTATTCCTCAGGTCCCTGATGCTCACGTTGCTCATTCCTCCAATGTATCACGCGTGATATAGCAGTAATTCATTATTCGATAAGCCGCACTTCAAAGCTGGGCATCGCGATCGCTCCGGCGCCGCTGATCAGGGCGAGGATGCGGGTTACGTAGGCTTGGGTCTCGGGATAGGGCGGGATGCAGTGGCAGGCTTCGACCGGGGCGGGACCGGCGTTGTAGGCGGCCAGGGCCAGTTCGGGCGAGCCGAATTGGCGGAGGAGATCGGACATCAGGCGGCCCTGCGCGTCGATCGCGGCAATCGGGTCGTAGGGGTTGGTGAGGCCGTAGGCGGCTGCGGTGCTTGGCATGAACTGGGCAATGCCCTGTGCCCCGGCGGGCGAGCCCGCGTTGGGGTCGAAGCCCGACTCCGCCATCAGCTGCCCGGCCATCAACGCCGGGGGGACGCCCCAACGCGCGGCCGAGCGCAGGATCGGCTCGCGGTACTGCGTCGGCACGAACGAAGGCAAGGTCGTTGAGGTGAGGGAAGCCTCTCCCCCGTCAGCCGTGACCATTTCACCCTCAGGGGAGCATGGAGCCGGGCCACTGGCGAATCCGTAATGCCAGGCCTCCCAGCTGTACCTCTGTACAAAGCCAAAGCGACCGGCGTTGGCCGCGAGCCATGCGTAGGCGGACGAAGGGCCCAGGTCCAGCTCGGTCGCGCAGCGGTGCAGCGACTGGCCCGGCGGGGCGACCCAGGTGGGGTCTGGGTGGGCGGCGAATAGTTCCGCCTGCTCGGCGTCGGAGCGGAACCCGGAGACCACCATAAGGACCAACCCATCGGCACGGGCCGCAGCCGCCATCTGGTCGTACGCCGCCGCGGCGTCAGGCCTGATCCCCTCGCCGTCTCGGAAAATCAGCGACCCCCCGTAGCCGCCGCCGGTCGCCATCGCCGTGCCCTCCCCGTCCGTCGCCGCGCCGTAGGGTGCGGCCGCTTCGGCCGCCGCCGAGGCCTCGACCCGGTGGCCGCCGCTTTCCCGCAGGGCGGCAACGATCGAGGCCTTCGCCCGGACCGGCGCGAACGTCCCGCGATCGGGAAAGCGGACCTGGACGCGGTCGGGGTCGACCTCGTTCGCCCTCGCGGCCGCCAGCGCCGCCATCCGCGCCCGCGCCAGGTAGGTCAGCTTGTCGATGTGCCGGGGGTTCGTCCGGCCGTCGGCCAGGCGCGGCGGCGCAAGCAACCGCGGCAGGTCGTCGCGCATCGAGCGCACGGCGGAAATCGCCACCAGGTCGGCAGCCCGCTGCGCCCTGCCCTTGCCGGTGATGGCACCGGCGACCGCGACCAGCGCCAGCGCCGCGGCGATCAGGGCGAAGGCGCCGCCGAGGGCGAGGATCAGCGCCTGACCGTCCTCCCGATTCATCGGCGCCTGCCGCAGAGCCGCTGGACCAGACGCGCCGAGAGCCCGCCCGGCGACCCGGCCGGCAGGACACCGAACAGGGCGCGCCGCTCGGCGACCCAGCCGAGGCGACGCTTCAGCACACCGACCGCCAGGTCCCGCCCAAGCAGATCGCGCACCGCCAGCGCAACCAAGGCCCTGTCGCCCGATAGGTCGGCACGCAGCAGAACGCCGGAGGGGCGCAGCTCGGACCCATCCACCGCCTGCCGCAGAAGACATGGCGGAAGGTGGACCACCGCGTGGCTTCCCCGGACCACGGCGATCGCTGCCGCGACCTGATCGAGTCCCCGGTCATCCGCCGAAACGGCCAGGTGACAAACCTGGCCGCGGGCGGCCACCCGAGCCTCCGGCAGGTGCGCCCGCAGCCGCTCCTCCAGCTTCTGCGCCGCCGCGGAGGCGATCAGCGTTGGCCGTGGCGTCCTGCCACCGACGTCCACCAGCAAGGTCGCCAGATCGACATCCGCGCCGGCGCAGGCAAGTGCCGCCGCGGCACCGCGCGATCCCTCGGCATCTCCGATCGCGGCAACCAGGACGACCGGGGTCTCGGCCAGCGGATTGACGAACACCTTCGCCTCAGGTCGGGCGGGGCTAGCGAGGCTCATCGCGCTGGTCTCGCCGCGGCGCTGCTGCTCACCATCAGCCGCTCGGAGAGAGCCGCGAGGGGCGAGGGCGGTCGCAGCCGCACCGAGACCATGCCGCCCTCGACCTCGACCGAGACGTCATCCTCCGCCCACCCAGGTAACGCCGCGCGGGCGGCGTCGGCGGCGGACCCGCCCGAAGCCAGGGCCAGGGCGCCGGCCTCAGCCGCCCCGTCAGCCAGGGTCATCGCGTACCCCGCCACCAGTAACTGGAACGCCACCAACGCTGCCAGCAGTAGCGCCGGCAGCGCCGCGACCAGCTCCACGGTCGCCTGCCCGCGCTCAGCCATCGCCCGGCTCCAGCCCGCTCCGCGCCTCGACCCGCAGGCGCGGCAGGGAAGGGACGAGCCGCGGCACCTCAACCCCGACCACAACCCCGTCCTCCTCCACCACCCGCACCCCCCTCCGCATCGAGGGCGGGAGCGCGGCACGGGCGGCGGCGGAAGCGTCCCCGCCGACCAACCCCGCTCGCGCCCCCGCCCGCGCGGCCACGCTCGCCGACCAGAGCGCCTGCCCGGCGAGCGCGATCTGCGCTGCCACCAGAATCGCCAGCAGCAGGAAGGGGACAACCGCGACCAGCTCGACCGAGGCGGTCCCCTCCTCCCCGTGCGCTGCTTCTCGGGCTCCCGATGGCATGGGGCAACCGTGCCGAGGCAGGTCGCACCCGTGGCGCGCAGATCGCAAAATCTCTGGGCCGACTCAGCTACGGAACTGCCAACCCCGCCCCATGAGGGTCCCTCCTACACTTGAGGGGTGAGAGCTGCTCGCAACCTCGCGATCATCATGGGGCTGGCGCTGATCGTCGCCTTCCTGCCCGGCGGTGGCAACGCCGCCGAAGCGCTGATCACGGCGCTGACGATGGCCCTGCTGGCCGGCGTCGCCTGGATGGTCTACACGCTCTCCCGTGAGAACCAGCTGACCCTCGCCACCCTCAGCGACGGCCGCCGCGCCGTCCTCTACGGCGCCGTCGCCATGATCGCCCTGCTGATCGCCGGCACCGACAAGCTCTTCTCCAGCGGCGGCGGCACCCTGCTCTGGATCCTCCTTCTCGCCGGCTCCGTGGCGGCGATCTGGCGGGTCTGGATGGAAGCCAACTCCCTCGGCTGACGAGACGGGCCTCTCTCCGGCCTACTTAGGCCGTCATCACGACGATGCCGATGACCACGGCCGCGACGACGCAGCCGAGTCCCAGCACTCCCACGACCGCAGCTCCCGTTGCCGCCACCGGCCGTTCGCTGCGGCTCAGCTCGGTGAATTGGCCCGCGCCCCAGATCGCGACCGAGAAGGCGAAGGTGACGCCGATCCCGGCGACAACCGAGGCGAGGATCGTCTGCAGCAGTTCGTCGGTATGGACGATCGTGGCGATCATCCGCCGGCCGCCGTGACCGGGGCGCCACGCTCGGCCCGCCGGGCGAAGGCGACGGCGATCAGCGAGAGCGCCATCAGGGTGACCAGGATCGGGCCCAGGGGGCCGGTGCCGAAGATCCGGGTGAAGCCGTAGGTGAGGCCGCCGATCGCCGCCGCCGCCGGCAGGGTCAGCAGCCAGGCGACGAAGATGTTGCCGGCCACGCCCCAGCGCACCGCCGAGAGCCGTTTCGCCGCCCCCGATCCCATCACGCCACCGTTGATCACGTGCGTGGTCGAGAGTGGGAAGCCGAAGTGGGTCGAGGCGAGGATCACCGCCGCCCCCGCGCCCTGGGCCGAGAAGCCCTGGGCCGCGTCCATCTTGATGATCCGGGTGCCGGTGGTCTTGATGATCCGCCAGCCGCCGCTGTAGGTGCCGAGGGCGATCGCGATCGCCGCCGAGGCGATCACCCAGAACGGCGGGTCGGCGCCGGCTCCGAGGGAGCCGTTGGCGATCAGCGCCAGGGTGATGATGCCCATCGTCTTCTGGGCGTCGTTGGTGCCGTGCGCGAGCGCCAGCAACCCACCGGAGACGATCTGCCCGTAGCGATAGCCGCGGGTGACGATGCCCGGCCGCTGCTTCCCCACCACCCGGTAGGAGATCCCGATCCCGACCCCGGCGACGAGGAAGGCGAGGACCGGCGCGACCACGGCGGGGATCAGGACTTTGCCGATCACGCCTTCGGCGATCACCGCGTCGAACCCGACCGCCGCCACGGCGGAGCCGACGACGCCGCCGATCAGCGCGTGCGATGAGCTCGAGGGCAGCCCGAAGTACCAGGTGATCAGGTTCCAGGCGATCGCCCCGATCAGGCCGGCGAAGACGATCGTCGGCGTGATCACTTCGGCGTCGACGACGTCGCTGGCGATGGTGGCGGCGACGCTGATCGAGATGAAGGCGCCGACGAAGTTGAGCAGCGCCGCGAACCCGATCGCCACCTGCGGCCGCGCCGCCCCGGTCGAGATCGAAGTGGCGACCACGTTGGCCGTGTCGTGGAAGCCGTTGGTGAAGTCGAACGCCAGCGCCGTGGCGATGACGATGACGAGAATTACGTCGGAGTCCACTACCTGCCCGTCACGAGTTTTTGATGACTATTCCCTCGAGGATCTGGGCCGCGGTCTCGGTCGCGTCGATCGCCTCCTCGAGCACCGCGAACATGTCCTTCCAGCGGATCACGATCATCGGGTCGATCCCGTTGGAGAAGAGCGAGGCGACGGCATCGCGGGAGATCCGGTCGCCGTCGTTCTCGAGCCGGTGAATCTCGATCCAGTATTTGTCGAGGTCCTTGAACGTGGGCAGGCCGTCCAACCCCATCGCCAGCTGTTCGCAGGAGGCGACGAGGACTTTGGTCAGCGCCTGTGCCTGCTCCATCGGCGCCTCGATCTTGTAGAGGCCGAGGAAGTCAGCGGCCTCCTCGGTGAAGTCGACGATGTCGTCCATCTGGGTCGCCAGCCCGTAGATGTCCTCGCGGTCGATCGGGGTGACGAAGGTCGAGTTGAGGCGTTTGATGATCTCGTGGGTGATCCGGTCACCCTCCTGCTCGGCCTCGACGATCGACCGCGAGAGGCCGCCCGAGTCGGGCCAGGTGTGCATCATCTCGTCGAGCAGGCGGGCAGCGTGCAGCGAGTTCTGACCCGCCTGGATGAAGAGGTCGAAGAAGGTCCGGTCGCGAGGAAGGAGCGAGAAGCGCGCCACTGCGGCGCATCCTAGTGAGGCGAGAGGGCCTGCGCTTCCGAAGTCGGGGGACCGGCCAAGTGCTCCGCGGCGCGTGCGGAATACCGAGCCATCAGCTCCTCCTGGACGCTGCGCACTTCCCCGTCCGGACTGAGCCGGACCCAGGTGCCGTCGGAGCCGAGCTCCCATGAGTTGGCGTTGTCGGCGAAGCAGCGCTCGAGCACGTCCAGCAGCTCCGCTTTCAGCCCCGTGTCCTCGACCGGGGCGACCAGCTCGACCCGGCTGTCGAGGTTGCGCGGCATCAGGTCGGCCGAGCCCATCAGGACGCGGGTCTCCTCGCCGCGGCGGAAGGCGTAGACCCGCGAGTGCTCGAGGAAGCGGCCGACGACCGAGCGCACCGTGATGTTCTCCGAGACCCCCTCGACCCCGGGCCGCAGGCAGCAGATCCCGCGCACGTTGAGGTCGATCCGCACCCCCGCCTGGGAGGCCTCGTACAGCGCCCGGATGCAGCGGGCGTCGACCAGCGCGTTCATCTTCAGCACGATCCGCGCCTCTTCCCCGGCCTGCTGCGCCTCGGCGGTGCGCTCGATCTCGGCGACGATCTGGTCGCGCATCGTGGTCGGTGAGACCAGCACCTTGCGGTACTCGGCCGGCCGCCCGTAGCCGGTGAGGAAGTTGAACATCTCGGCGACGTCGGAGCCGATGTCCGGGTCGGCGGTGAAGAGGCCGAAGTCGGTGTAGAGGCGCGCCGTCGCCGGGTTGTAGTTGCCGGTGCCGACGTGGACGTACTCGCGCACTTCCTCGCCCTCGCGGCGGGCGACGAGGATCGCCTTCACGTGGGTCTTCAGGCCGGGGATGCCGTAGACGACGTGGACCCCCGACTCCTCCAGCGACTTCGCCCAGTGGATGTTGGCCTCCTCGTCGAAGCGCGCTTTCAGCTCGACCATGCAGACCGCCTGCTTGCCGCGTTCGGAGGCGCGGATCAGCGAGGGCACCAGCGCCGAGTCGTCGCTCGTCCGGTACACGGTCTGCTTGATCGCCAGCACGTCGGGGTCGGCGACCGCCTGGGCGACGAAGCGCTCGACCGAGGTGGCGAAGGAGTCGTAGGGATGGTGAACGAGCATGTCGCGCTGGCGGATCTCGGCGAACATGTCGCCCTGGTCGTCGTCGTCGCCCTGCAGGCGTGGCTGGGTGACCGGCGACCAGGGCGGCCAGCGCAGCTCAGCGTGACCGGGGACGTCGGCAATCGCGTCGAGGTCGGCGAGGTCGACCAGACCCTCGACGTCGTAGACCTCGCGGTCTTCCAGCTTCAGCGCCTCGACCAGCTGGGAGCGCAGTTTGGGATTCATCCCGGAGGCGATCTCGAGCCGCACCACCTCGCCGAAGCGGCGGCGCCGGATCTCGTCCTGGACCGCCTGCAGGAGGTCGTCGGCCTCGTCGGAGACGGTGAAGTCGGCGTCGCGGGTGACCCGGAAGTAGCCGTGGTCGATCACCTCGATCCCCTGGAAGAGGGCGTCGAGGTTGGCGGCGATCACCTCCTCCAGGGGGACGAAGGTCTTGCCGTCGTCGCCGAGCGGCAGGAAGCGGCCGAGCAGCTCCTTCGGGACCTTGACCCGGGCGATGATCTCGTTGCCGGACTCGGCGTCGCTGAGCAGGACCCCGAGGCTGAGCGAGAGGTTGGAGATGTAGGGGAAGGGACGGCCGAGGCCGATCACCAGCGGCGTCAGCGCCGGGAAGACCTGCTGCTCGAAGCGGGCGTCGATCTCCCGCCGCTCCTCCTCGCTCGCCGTCTCCAGGGTGACGATGTCGATCCCGTGCTCCTCCAGCGCCGGCCGCAGGTCGCCGGTGAAGCACCGGCAGAGGCGGTCGTCGAGCTCGAGCACACGGCGCTGAATCGCGTCGATCTGCTCTCTCGGGGTGAGTCCGTCGGGACCTCGGGCTTCGATCCCGGCGTCGAGCTGGTCGAAGAGGCCGGCGACGCGGACCATGAAGAACTCGTCGAGGTTGTTGGCGTAGATGCCGCAGAAGCGGGCCCGCTCCAGCAGCGGCACCGCGGGGTCCTCGGCCAGTTCCAGGACCCGCTGGTTGAAGTCGAGCCAGGAGAGCTCGCGGTTGAAATAGAGGGCGGGGTCGTCGATCCGCCCATCGTACTGAGGGGCCCCCGGCTGATCGCCGGGCTCAGGCGGCACGGGCGAGCGTCTGCGCGGGGGTCGCCGCGGCGGCATCCAGTGCGCGCCGGTAGCCGGCGGCGAGTTGCGCCATCGAGCGCTCCCAGGAACGCTCGCGGGCGGCGCGGGCGCCGGCCTCGCCGAGCTGGCGGCGCAGGCGGGGCGAGGAGGCGAGTTGCAGCAGCGTCCCCGCCAGGTGGTCGGCGTCGGGGCGGCAGAGGAGGCCGGTGTGGCGGTTCTCGATCAGCGCCGCCGGCCCACCCTCGGCGACGGCGACGATCGGCAGGCCGCTGGCCGCCGCCTCGAGGATCACCTGGCCGTAGGTGTCGGTGCTGCTGCAGAAGAGGAAGGCGTCGGCGCTGGCGTAAGCGCGCGGCAAGTCCTCGCCGACGAGCCAGCCGAGGAAGGTGGCGCGTTCGCCGAGCCGCTCGCGCAGCTCGGCTTCCTCGGGACCGCCGCCGGCCAGCAACAGGTGCAGGCGCGGATCGGTCTCGTGGGCGCGGAGGAAGGTCTCGGCCAGCAGGTCGACTCCCTTTTCGCGGGTCAGGCGGCCGGCGTAGAGGACCTTGATCTCACCTGGGAAGGCGTCACGGTCGGCCTTGGCCGGGTCGAAGCGGTCGAGGTCGACGCCCCGCTCCCAGCGACCGATCCGAGCCGGGTCGGCGCCGAGCGCGGCAACCGAGGCATCGGCCGAGGGACTTGGAGAGAGGACCGCCGAAGGGGCCGTGTAGAAGGCGCTGAGGCCAGCGCGGGTCAGCGCCTCCAGGGTGCTGTCCTTGCTGCGCATGCCGGCGTAGGTGGCGATCTCGGTGTGATAGCTGGCCAGCAGCGGCACGCCGGTGATCCGGCTCATCAGGGTCGCGGCGATCCCGGCCGGACCGGGGGCGGTGACGTGGACGAGGTCGTAGGAGCCCTCGGCCAGGGTCTCGACCAGGTCCGGGAGGCCGGGGACGCCGAGGGTCATCCCCTCGTAGAAGGGGATCTCCAGCTCGGCGGCGGCCGGGAGGCGGCGATCGACGCCGGGGTCGGTGCCGACGATGTCGACCTCGAAGCCGGGGACGCCGCGCTCGCGGATCTGTTCGATCGTGTGGGTGACCCCGTGCATCGAGCCGATCCCGTCGGCGATCACGGCGACCCTCTGGCGCTCACCGCGACGATCGCGCAGCTTCGCCTTCTCGGCACCGAGGAAGGCGGTGGCCGGCGCGTAGGGGATCGCCGGGACGAGGGCGGCGAAGAGACTGTTGACGGCTGCCTGGAAGTCGCCGTCGGCGACCGCCTGGGCGCCGCCGTCGACGGTCTCCCGCAGGCGCCGGTCGTGGGTGCGGCGGGCGCGCCGGTAGAGATCGGCGTGGGAGAACTCGTCGGACTGCATGTAGTCGATCAGCTCGCGGCCGCGCACTTCGAGACCGACCCCGTCGAGCCAGGCCTCGAGCAGGGCGCGGGCATCGCCGGGGCCGACGTCGGCGGCGATCTTGCCTTCGCGGGCGGCGCCCTCGCGGATTACCCGCTCCGCCATCTTGAGGACGGCGGTGGGGTCGGGGCTGACCGAACGCTCCCCCGTGAGACCGGGCTCATCGCCCAGCGCCCGCGTCGCCAGGGCCATCGCTGCGTGTGCCCACTTTGCCGCGCTGCCCTGTTCGCCGTGGGCTTCGGCGTCGCCGCGCTGCAGGTGGGCGAGAAACTCTTCCGGCGTCTCCGCGGCCGGCACCTCGGTGAAGGTGCGGCCGATGTCGACGCCGGCATGGTCGTCGGAACCGCCGATGCCGGTGCCGCCGTGCGTATCGACGTAGACGGCGGCGGGCATGTTCAGCTCGGCGGCCCGAGAGCCGTTGCGGACCTCCCAGACAGGGAACAGTTCCGCCAGTCGCCGCCGGTGGCGCCGGGTCAGCGGCGCGGCGACGTTGAAGAAGGGATGCGCCAGGGCGGTAGCGATCCCCTGCTCGTGAAGGTACGCGGCGCAGGCCTCGACATCGCCGGAATGCGCCTGCAGCCACTCGTGGTCTCCGGGAGTGATCCCGTAACAGAGGACGTGAACCGCCTGGGGCTCGCCGGCGAAGCGGGCGGTCAGCTCCTCGGAGACGAAGCAGTCGGGACGATCAGGCAGCTCCAAGCAGCCGTCGATCGTGTCGTGGTCGGTGATCGTGACGAAGTCCATCCCCCGTCGCTTGGCAAGTTCGTAGACCTCCTCGGGCGGGGTGGCGCACTCCGGCAACCCCAGCGAGCGCTGAACGCCCAGCTTCGAGTACTGCGATGCGGTCGAGTGACAATGCATGTCAACACGGGAAGTCATCGGTGCTCTCCCTCTATCGATTCGTCGTTTCACCCACAGAGTTCGCTATGCGCAGGGAAAAGATGTGAAAAAGGGGAGAACTTCCCGGTCGAGCGCCTTATCCAGGCGTGTCCACTCAAATCGAGCAGATCCTCGTTCGCATCCTCATAGGTGCCGCCTTTTGCACCGCACTATTCGTCGCTGCTATCGCCCCAGCCGATGTATTGCCGGCAGTTGCGCTCGGACAATTGATTCTTTACCGACTGGAGGTTGCCCTCCTCGTCTTTTACGGCGTTCTCCTGCTGGTCACTCCAGCTTTCCTCGGACTTACCCGAGGACGACTACCGATCGAGATTTCAACTCGGGGCGCGAAATTTGCGGAGGGAGCCGATCAATCGGCGAACCGGAATGAAGCAGACATAAGAAGGCTAAGGGCAGCCGTCGGCAACCTCGACGAAGCGCTGACCACCGCGAACGTGGAAATCAAGGGACTGAAGACAGCACGCAACCGGGAGTAGATTCGAAACGATGACCGAACGAGAAGCACGAGATCTGGCCTGGCGTCTCGCCGAGGGCTCAAACGTCCTGAATTTCGAGAAAGCGCTTCAAATCGTTGAGTTCGATCCTGCAGAAGCAGAACGCCTGATTCGGATGAGGGCGGAGAACGAGAGGCGAGATGAAGAACAAGCTCGCCTCCGCGAAGCACGAAAGCTAGCTCTGCGAGAAGAATTTGGCTAAGCGGCGAGTGGCTCGGAAGACGAGCCGTTGAAGCTGCCATTGAGGAGGTCGAGGATGACTCCCTCGCGGAGGCCGCCCTTGCCTATTTGGAGGGGCTGGCCGAGGAGGTCGGAGAGCTTCTCCAAGAGGAGGACGCCGGTTGGGAGGATTCGGACCCGGGTTGGGTCTAGCTCGAAGCGGCGGCCGACGTCGGCCGCCGGGTCGCCGCAGAGGACGCGGATGCCGCGCTCCAGGGTCTCGTACTCGAGCACCGCGCCGACCAGGCGACGGAGCGAGGTGGCGGAGCCGCCGACGGCCACCGCCTGGGCCGGGCGCTCTATCTCCACCCCGTCGAAGATGTCCTCGATGCGGTCGCGGGCACGCCGGATTTCAGCCGCGGAGGGCGGGTCGGAGGAGATCAGCTCATCGGCCAGGTTGCCCGAGCCGACCGGCCAGGAACGCACGCTCTGCACTCCGTCGGGCACGGTGCCGAGAATCACCTCGGTCGAGCCGCCGCCGATGTCGACGACGCCGATCAGGCCCTCGGCCGAGTGCCCCAAGGTCTTGGTGGCGCCGAGGAAGGAGAGCCGGCCCTCCTCCTGCTCGGAGAGGATCTCGATCGGGATCCCGGCGGCGGCGGCGACCGCCTCGGCCACCGTCTCGCCGTTCTTCGCATCCCGGATCGCCGCGGTGGCGACGGCGCGAATCTCCTCGGCACCGAGCTCCTGAGCAAGCCGGACCTGCGTGGCAACCACCTCGCCGACTTCCCCGACTTTCTCCGCCGTAATCCGGCCCTCGCCGTCGACCGCCTTGCCGATCCGCGTATAGGCCCGCTGCTCCATCACCTTTTTCAGCTGCCCATCAACGGGCTCGGCCACGAGCAACCGAGTCGTATTCGAACCAATATCTATGGCGGCGCAAAGCGTCATGGGCGTAGACCCCGCATGTTCCCAGGCCGACCGGATCCGACACGTCGAGAGGGCCGGACGGGGGTCCCTGGGTACTCAGCATGGAGCCGCGCCGCAAGGCTCGAGGCGTCAGCCCAAAGGCGAGACACGCGGCGGAAGTGCTCCCAGGGACCCCCGTCCGGCCCTCTCCTCACTAAGAAGGATGCGAGGCGTCCTCGAACTCGCGGAACAGCCCGGTGACGACGAAGGCGACCTGCTCGCCGATGTCCACCGCGTTGTCAGCGATCCGCTCGATCGCCCGCGCCGCCAGCAGCATCGTCATCGCCCACTCGCGCTTGTCGGCGTCGTCGCCGATCGCCAGCGCCAGGTGGAAGCACTCGCGGTTGAGGTTGTCGACGGCGTCGTCGCGGCGAACCAGGTCGCGCGCCATCTCCACGTCGCGCTCTTCGAAGGCCCGCTTGGACTGGGTGATCAGGGTCTTGGTGTGACCGCCCATCGTCAGGATCAGCTTCACCATCTCGGCGTCGGCCGGCGGCTCGGTCCCGGAGAGCGGGATCACCTTGCAGACGTTGACGCACTGGTCGCCCATCCGCTCGATGCTCTTCAGCACGTGCAGCAGCGAGGAGATCAGGCGCAGGTCCGTGGCCACCGGCGACTGCGTCGCCAGCAGCGTGATCAAACTCTGGTGCACCTCCAGGTAGCGGCCGTCGATCCGGTCGTCGTCGTTGATCACCACTTGGGCCAGCTCGACGTCCTGATGCTCGACCGCTTCCATCGTCCGGGAGAGGGCGACGTTGACCATGTCAAGGCCCTCCAGGGCACTGGCCTCGAGCCTCTCTAACTCCTCCTGGTAGTACACACGGACGCTCTCCGCCATCAGCCGACCTTCCCGGAGACGTAGTCCTCGGTGCGCTTGTCGGATGGGTTGGTGAAGATCTTCTCGGTCACGTCGTACTCGACCAGCCGGCCCCAGCGGTTGTGCTCTTCGGCATCGAGTTCGACCATCAGGAAGGCGGTCCGGTCCGAAACCCGTGCCGCCTGCTGCATGTTGTGGGTGACGATCACGATCGAGAAGTCCTCTTTCAGCTCGATCATCAGGTCCTCGATCTTCCCGGTCGAGATCGGGTCGAGCGCCGAGCAGGGCTCGTCCATCAGGATCACGTCGGGCTCGACCGCGATGCAGCGGGCGATGCAGAGGCGCTGCTGCTGGCCGCCGGAGAGCCCGAAGGCGTTGTCCTTGAGCCGGTCCTTGACCTCGTCCCAGAGCGCCGCTCGCCGCAGCGCTTTCTCGACCGTCTCGTCCATGCCGTCCTTACGGCCGAGGACACGTGGGCCGAAGGCGATGTTGTCGTAGATCGACTTCGGGAAGGGGTTCGGTTTCTGGAACACCATCCCGATCAGCTTCCGCGCCTGGACCGGATCGACGTTCGGTCCGTAGAGGTCCTCGCCGTGGTAGAGGAGCTCACCCTGCACTTCCGCGTTGGGAATCAGGTCGTTCATCCGGTTGAGGCAGCGCAGCAGGGTGCTCTTGCCGCAGCCGGAGGGTCCGATCAGCGCCGTCACCTCCTTGTGCCCGACGTCCATCGAGATCCCTTTCACAGCGGTAACGCCGCTGTAGAGGACCTCGACGCCCTTCATCTCGAAGACCTTTTCCTTCGAGGCATACGGGGTCTGGGCGCGGAACTCCGGTCGCACTGCGATCGACGCGCGCTCGGCAGCCTCTTCCCGAGCCTGCCTCGCCGCCTCAGGTCTGATCTCGTCCTGGGCCATCTGTCCTTTCAAAGTAGATCACCTACCACCTTTGCTCGTAACGATTTCGTAGCCAGATCGCGAAGGAGTTCATCGCCAGTAGCACCACCAGCATCACGATCACCCCCGCGAAGGCCAGGGTCTGGAACTCGTCCTGGGGCCGCAGGGCGTAGTTGAAGATCTGCACCGGCATCGCCGAGTAGCCGTCGTCGCCCAGGGGGGTCGGGTCGAAGGTGACGAAGACGGTCGCCCCGACCAGCAGCAGCGGCGCGGTCTCACCGAGGGCGCGGGAGACGGCGAGGATGACGCCGGTGGCGATCCCGGGGATCGAGGCCGGCAGCACCTGCCGGCGGATCGTCTGCCACTGGGTCGCGCCGAGCGCCAGCGAGCCCTGCCGGATCGAGTCCGGGACCGCCCGCAGCGCCTCGCGGGAGGCGATGATCACCATCGGCAGCACCAGCAGGGCCAGGGTCAGGGAGCCGGCGAGAAGGATGAAGCCGAGGTCGAGCGGCCCGCGGACGATGAAGGCGAGGCCGAGAATGCCGTAGATGATCGAAGGCACCGCCGCCAGGTTCTGGATGTTGACCTCGACCAGCCGGTTCCACCAGCGCGAGTTGTCGGCGTACTCCTCGAGGTAGATCGCGGCTCCCACCCCGACCGGGACGACGAAGAGAATCACCCCGGCGATCAGCTGCAGCGAGCCGATGATCGCCGGCCGGTAACCGGCTTTCTCCGGATTGATGGTCGAGGGCGGATTGGTGAGCAGGTCGAGGCTGAGGGCCGAAGAGCCCCTGACGAAAGCCTGGATCAGCAACGCCGTCAGCCCGGCGAGGGCGATCGCCACCGCCAGTAGGAGCAGGCCGGCGAAGATGGTGTTGCGGATCACGTCGCCGCGCGGCTGGTCGCGCAGCATCGCCTGCGTCGTCGCCCGCGCCCCAGCGGCGGCCAGCCGGTTCCGCTGCGCGCTCGCGCCGCCGGCCTCCATCACTCGTACACCTCCCGGTACCTACGCACCAGGCGGATGCTGACCACGTTCATCACCAGCGTCATCACGAAGAGGACGGACCCGACCGCGAAGACGGATTTGTAGTCCACGGTTCCGGTCGAGATGTCGCCGGTCGCGGTGGTCGCGATGTAGGAGGTCATCGCCTGGATCGATTCGACCGGGTTGAGGGTGAACTTCGGGGTCGAGCCGCCGGCGATGACGACGATCATCGTCTCCCCCACTGCGCGGGAGATCGCCAGCACGACCGAGGCCACGATCCCGGAGAGCGCCGCCGGGAAGATCACCCGCGTCGCCACCTTGGCTTTCGTCGCCCCCAGCGCGTAGGCCCCTTCGTGCAGGCCGCGCGGCACCGCCCGCATCGCGTCATCGGAGAGCGAGGCGATGATCGGCACCACCATCAGACCGATCCCGAGCGAAGCGGCGAGGGCCATGAAGGGCTTGCCGGCGGCGCCACCGAGGAGGCTCTCGGGCCAGACCGGCACGATCACGTGCGGCAGGAGGAAGCTGACCGCGAAGATGCCGATCGCGACGGTGGGGATGCCGGCCAGGACCTCGAGCACGGGCTTGATCGTCTTCCGCATCCGCGGCGAGGCGTACTCGCTGAGATAGACGGCCGAGCCGAGCCCGATCGGGATCGCGAACACCATTCCCCAGAGGGCGACGTTGAGGGTGCCGGCGACGATCGAGAGGACGCCGAAGCTGGGGGGCTCGAACTGGGGGGTCCAGTCGATGCCGAAGAAGAACTCCTCGGGCGAGACGATTTCGAAGAAGCCGATCGTCGGCCCGAGCAGGGAGATGACGATCGCCGTGGTGGTGACGACCGAGAGCACAGCGCAGGAAGCGAGCAACCACTTGATTGCTCGCTCCCCGTAGCGCTTGCTCTCGGCCTGCAACATGCTGCTAGGCGCCGATCTTTTCGGCGGCTGCTTCGGATTCGGTCAGCTGCTCTTCGGTCAGCGGCACGAAGCCGAGCGATTCGGCAACCGAGTTGACGTTTTCGAGGTAGTACTCGATGAACGCCTTGACCTCGGGCTTCTGCAGCGCCTGTTCGCTCGGGTACATGAACAGCGGCCGGCTCAGCGGCGCGTAGCTGCCGTCCTGAGCGGTTTCGACCGACGGCAGGACGCAGCCTTTGCCGTTGTCGACTTCGAGCGCTTTCAGGCTGCCTTCGTTCTCCGTGTAGAAGGAGAAGCCGGCGTAGCCCATGCCGCCGGGCGAGCCCTCGACGCCTTTGACCGTGGCGTTGTCGTCCTCGCCGACGTTGTTGTAGTCCTTGCGGCTGACACCCTCTTCGCCGTTGATCGATTCGGTGAAGTAGTCGAAGGTGCCCGAGTCGGTGCCGGGGCCGAACAGCGCCAGCTCCTCGTCGTAGTCCTCTTTGACGTCCGGGATGTCGCTCCAGTTGTTGATGTCGGAGTCGGGACCCCAGATCGCGGCCAGCTGGTCAACGGTGAGACAGGAGACGGGGTTCTCGTTGTTGATCATCACCGTCAGCGCATCAGTCGCTACATGGACCTCCTGGTATCCGATCCCGCCTTTTTTGCAGGCGTCTTCCTCTTCGGGCTCGATCGCACGGGAGGCGTCGCTGATGTCGGTCTCGCCGGCGCAGAATTTTTCGAAACCACCGCCGGTCCCCGAGGTCCCGACCGTGACCCGCACGCCGGAGTTCTCGGCCATGAATTCCTCCGCGACCGCTTCGGTCAACGGGGCGACGGTGCTGGACCCGTCGATGCGGATCGAGCCGGAGAGGTCTCCGCCTCCGCTGCTGCCGCCGGTCGTGTCGTCATCGCTGCTGCCGCAGGCGGCAACGCCGATCACGAGGATTGCCGCGGCAACGATGACCGCGAGCCACTTAGAGCTAGTCACTCTGTCTCCTTCAGGTTGTTCACCACAGTTGGCGGCAGCGTCGCAGCGGCCCCTACCCAGCTTGTTACGCCGCTGTGTCGGGGGTGTGAAAAAGATGTAAAAGGCGACGCGGTGCTCAGCTCTCGGGCGAGAAGCGGTAGCCGATCCCGTTGTGGGTGTGGATCAGACGGGAGCCGGGAAGCGCCTCGCGGAGCTTGGCCCGCAGACGGCTGACGTAGACGTCAACCGAGCGGTCATCCCGGCGCGGCCTCCCACCCCAGACCTCCGCGAAGAGCTCCTCGCGGGTCATGATCCTCTGCGGGTGCTCGGAGAGGGTGACCAGCAGTTGCAGCTCGCGGACCGTGAGGCGCAGCGGGCGACCGTCGACGAGGGCCGCGTGCTCCTCCGGCTTGACCTCCAGCTGTCCCATGCGTGCGAGCATGGCGACGGGCTAAGCCAGCGCGGTTATCCCGTCGTAAAGCTGCTGTGAACGGCCTGTGAAGGCGCGGCGGTCGGCGGTGCGGCCTGCGAGTGAGACTCGGCGGGCTGCTCGGGCGCTGGGTGGATTTCCTCGGCGACGATGCCGGCCGGTTCGGGGTCGAAGCGATAGCCGATGCCGAAGTGGGTGTGGATGTAGGTCCAGCTCGGCGAGAGGCTTTCCAGCTTCTTGCGCAGCTTGCGGACGAAGACGTCGACCGAGCGATCGCCGTGGGCCATCGCGTAGCCCCAGACCCGCTGGTAGATCTGCTCCCGCTCCAAAACCTGCCCGCGATCCTCGGCCAGCAGGTAGAGCAGCTCGAACTCGCGGCGGGTGAGGTCGAGGGCCTCTTTGCCGACGAAAGCCTGGAAGCGATCCGGGCGGATCTCCAGCTCGCCGACGGCAAGCGGCGCCGCCTCGTGCTCCTGACGACCGCGCCGGCGGCGGCGGGAGACGGCTTCGAGGCGGGCGATCGCCTCCTCCGGATGGCAGGGCTTGGTCATCCAGTCATCAACCCCGAGTCGCAGCCCACGCACCCGCTGGGCGACGGTCGAGCGGCCGGTGCAGACGACCAGGCCGAGATCGGGCAGCATCGAGGCCACCCGGTCGAGGTAATCCCAGGCTTCGTCGCCCAGCACCGCCGGGTCGACGAGCAGCGCGTTCAGCTTCAGCGCGACCAGATCACGCGGCGGCACAGGGCCGGTCTTCCGGCTGAGGTGCCAACCGGCTGCCTCGGCGCGGCGGGCAAGGACGGTGACAAAGCCGCTGTCAGTATCGAGGACGGCGATTCGGATAAGCCGATTGTATGCAGCCCGAGCGCCGGAACCGCCTGCGTTCACAGGATTTTCACAGGTGACCTCGGCCACCCTCGATTTTGCGACGAGCGGCCGCAGCCTCCGCAGCCCCGCCTGCATGTGCGCTAGATTTCCGCCTCGTGAAGCGCACCGCTGCAGCCCTGCTCTCGATCATGGCCCTGATGCTGGTCGCCGCCCCCGCGGCACTCGCCAGTGAGGGGGTCGGACTCGCCGGCCCGGTGACTGACAAGACGGTGACCTTCTTCTGCTTCGGGGTGATCGCCTTCTTCGCCGCCCTGGTGATCATCCTCTCGCTGATCCAGGGCCGCCTGGAGAAGCGCAAGGAACAGCGCAAGGGCGACCTGGCCCGCTTCAACTGACCCCGGACGGGAAGGGGCCGGCACCCCTCTGTCCATGTAACCGGGGGCGACCAACATCATGGGCGTCCGCGACCAGACCGACCTGTTCCAGACCCTGATCGGCCGCTAGCGGCGGCTCACGCAGGTCAGCGAGGGGCCGCGCTTCGGCGCGGCCCCTCGTTTCGGTTTATTCATCGATGACCATCAATGGATCTGCTAGGTTCGCGGCCGATGACGGATCTGCCGGTGATCAACTGCTGCACGCCGCTCGCCGGCAGCTCGCTGGGGGCGGAGCAGGCGGCGGAGCTCGAGTCGGTGATGAAGGCATTGGCGGACCGCCAGCGACTGCGGATCGTCAACATGCTCCTGCGCGCCGAGGGCGAGCCGGTCTGCGTCTGCGAGTTCGAGCCGTTCCTGGGCCTCTCGCAGGGAACGGTCAGCCATCACCTCAAGGTCCTCTCCGCGGCAGGTCTCGTCGAGCGGGAGACGTGCGGCACCCGCAGCTATTTCGCCCTCGTCCCCGGCGCGCTCGATGCGGTGCGCGACGTTTTCGCGACCGCCCCGTCCCACTGCTGAGGAACAGGTGACCTCGCAACCCGACCTGCTCCGCCGCGCCGCCGCCGAGGGGATCGGGGTCTTCGCTCTCGTCTTCGCCGGCTGCGGGGCGATCGTCGCCGAGGCCACCTATCCCGGCTCGCTCGGCTCCGTCGGGATCGCCGCCGTCTTCGGCCTGGTGGTGATGGCGATGGTCTACGCCACCGGGCACCTCTCCGGTGCCCACCTCAACCCCGCCGTCACCCTTGCCTTCCTCGCCACCCGTCACTTCCCCCGCGGCGAGGCCGCCGCCTATCTCGTCGCCCAGCTCGGCGGCGCGTTGCTGGCCGCGGCGGCGCTGGCGGCAATCTGGCCCGCCGAGCCCGCCGCACTCGGCACCACCCTCCCCACCGTCGGCACCGGCAGCGCCTTCGTCTACGAGGTGATCCTCACCGCCTTCTTGATGTTCGTGATCATGGCCGTCGCCACCGATACCCGGGCGGTCGGCGCGGCGGCAGCGATCGCGATCGGCGGCACCGTCGGCCTCGACGCCCTTTTCGGCGGGCCCGTCACCGGGGCGTCGATGAACCCCGCTCGCTCGCTCGGGCCCGCCCTCGTCTCCGGCGAGCTCCAGCACCTCTGGATCTACCTGCTCGCGCCGCCGCTTGGCGCCGCGCTGGGGGCGCTCGCCTACCAGCTCGTCCGCGGCGGAGAACCGGCGCCGGAGGCTCACTGATGACCCGCGTCCTCTTCGTCTGCCTCCATAACGCCGGCCGCTCGCAGATGAGTGAGGCGCTGTTCACCCGCGCCGCCGAGGGCCGCCACGAGGCCCGCTCGGCCGGGACGACGCCGGCGGACCGGGTCCATCCCGAGGTGGCCGAGACGATGGCGGAGCTGGGGATCGACCTCGGCGGCCGCAAGCCACGGCGACTCAGCCGCGAGGACGCCGAGTGGGCCGACGTGGTGGTGACGATGGGCTGCGGCGACGAGTGCCCCTACATCCCCGGCAAGCGATATCTCGACTGGGACCTGCCCGACCCCAAGGGCCAACCGCTGGCGGCGGTGCGGGCGACGCGGGACGAGATCGACCGGCGGGTGCGCGACCTGGTCGCGGAGCTGGACAGCGCTAGCCGCTAGGACAAGCGGAAGCCGGTCAGCAACCGTTTCTCGGTCTCGCCCTCGACCTTGGCGACCACTTCGACCCGGCCCTCGAGCGGGGTGTCGCGGATCTTGGTCGCCAGCAGGTCGTCGACCTGGAAGATGCCGGCCGAGTTGTTGAGCTGGATCTCGATCCGCACCGGGCGCTCCTCCCCCTGGCTGATCCGCACCTCGTCGACGGCGGCGGCGGAGATCGAGTGGATCCCCTCCTGCCCGGCCTCGATCGGGATCCGGGTGCGGCCCTGGGCCATGTCGAGGGCGTCGGCGACGCGGACGACTCCGGCCTCGACCGTGTAGGGCTCGCCGCGGCGGCGGTGGCCGATGATCGCGTGCAGGATCTCCGAGGCGACGACGGTGCGCTCGGGCTCCTTGTAGACGTCGGCGAGCAGGCGCTGCAGGGCGCCGTTGGCAAGGAACAGCGAGTAGGCCTCGTGGTCGGCGCGGTGGATCGACATGCCGACGTCGTGGAGGAGGGCGCCGCCGGCGACCACCACCTCGGAGTCGCGGTCGCGCATCCCATGGTCGGAGACCATCGCCGGCTCGACCCCGGCGCGGACCAGCAGCCGCAGCAGCCGCAGGGCGATGTTGAGGACGATCTGCATGTGGACCCAACTGTGGTCCGACATCCCCAGCCGCTCGGCGTGGACCTGGGTCATGTACCACCAGGCCCGCACCTGCTCATCGGAGTTGGCCGCCTCGAGAAAGCTCTCCAGCTTGCGGTTGCCGCGGCTCGGCGCCCGCACCCGAGCCTCGGCGATCGCCTCTTTCGGCGGTTTGCGTTTCGGCCCGCTGGGATCGGGCGCCGGAACCTGCTCCTCGCCCGGCGTGCGCTCGTCAGCCTCGTCAGTCATCGCGCGCATCGTAGATGCGCCATCGGGTGGCGTTCGTCCTTTGGTAGGCATATGCCCTACAAAGGACGAACGCCGCGAAGTTCAGCCGCAGACGGGCCAGGGACTGGAGCCGGACTGCGCGTAGAGCAGCGCCGCGCGGTAGTCCTGCTCAGCCTCCGGAGCCGCTGCGGGGTCGCCGCTGCCGCCGACCGATTCCCAGGTGCCGAAGTCGAACTGGTATTTGCCGCGGTAGCTGCCGTCGGAGGAGACGATGGTCGGGTCACCGCCGGACTCGCAGGAGGCAATCGATTCAAGGGTCGCCATCGAGACGCCGAGCTCGGCGAACCGTTCCTCTTCTTCCCGCTCCTTGCGCTCCGCGGCAGCGCGTTCATCGGCGCGGATGTCGGCGGCGATCGTCCTCACAACATGGTGGAAGCGGTCGACGGGCCGCTGCAGCGGCGCCAAAGGCGCCACCTCGGCCTGGCCGATAGCCGGCCCAGCGGTCTCGCCCTCGTCCCCAGCGGCGGCCAACGCCGCAGCCGGGAAGGCAAGGAGGATGAGAAAGATCGGGGTGAAATATTTGCGTTTTGTGAGCAAGCGCGAAACCGTGGCGTCTAACGCTCAACCCATGTGTGGCCCCAATCACATAAGCGCTACCACTCGCAACACAGCGCACAAGCTCAGGCACGAACTGCGTTTCTCCGCCTACCTCATTGGCAAGGATCTTGCTGCGGCAGCCGCTTAGTTGATGCCGCGGCGAAGCTGCCGGAAGGCGCGATCGAGAATTGGCTCAGACAGTTCGGCGAGTCGATTCAGTCTCTGCGAACTCTCATTCGCTCGTTTGATGGCAGCCCTATTCCGCCTCAGCGTGCGCTCCACCCGCATATGTATTTGCTCATAGGTCATATCTGCTCCTTTCAGGATATCCCGGTTAAAGAATCACTCGAGGAAGTAGCCACAATCTCGTCGAGCTCCGCGATTAATTCCTCTGATTCATCCAAGCGCTCCATTAGCTCGACCACCTTTTCTTGTCTCGCGAGAGCCGCGGAGCGCCATTGGTCCAGGTGTCCTTCGATCTCACTCACCGCCGTCTCGGAAATCTCGAACGGACCCGCCCTTCTCAGCCACTCGCCGTTCTTCATCCGGATTCCCGTCGAGACAGCGATGAAGATGCCGCCAAAGGCCAGCACCACAGCGGCAGAAACAAGCAGAAGGCGGGCCGCCCAGACGACGGCCCGATTGTCGAAGACGTTGTCGATGAAGTCGGGGGTCTCGGTCAACGGCAGATCGACCGGATACAGGCCTTTGACAAGGAGGGCTATGCCCACGGCGCAGACCGCGACACCCAGGACTGCGAGCACCTTCCCTACGCCATGCTTTGACCGAGCCTCTGCCGTCTCACCCATTTCGGCGAGACTAGCAATTTTCTCAGACGAAACGTTTCAGACAGCATTGGCGACCAACAGCCGCAAGTCCGGCAGCGTCCGGAACGACTTCACGTCGACGCTGCCGTAGCCGGCCTCGCTCATCCAGCGGGAGACCTCGTCGACGGAGTAGGTGTCGGCGCCGCTGGTGAGGTGAAAGAAGAGGCCGAGGATCGAGGCTAGGTTCGCCTGCTTGCCCCCCTCCCGGTCGTAGAGGTCGAGAACGCAAAGCGGTGCCCCCGGCCTCAGCACCGCGTGGATGCGACTGAACAGCGCCCGCGCTTGCTCGGGCGAGAGGTGGTGGATGATGTTGAAGCAGAGCGCGCCGTCGTAGTGGCCGTCGTAGTCGACCTCGAACATGTCGCCGACCAGGTGGCGGACGCGATCACCCATCCCCGCCTCGGCAACGATCTCCTCCCCCACCGCCGCGCTGCCGGGCAAGTCGACGATCGTCGCCCGCAGCCCCTCGTGCCGGCGGCAGAGCGCCATCGAGTACTCGCCGTGCGCGCCGGCGACGTCGAGTACCGAGTGGGCGCCGCGGGGCAGCGGGATCGCCTTCGCCACTTCGGAGCTGGAGAGCCGCGCCAGCTGGAACTGACCGCGGATATAGGACTGCCAGTAGGGGTCGTCGGGCGCCTTCCCGTGCAGCTCGACGTGCTTGCCGTCGCGGACCAGGTCTTCGAGCCCGGCGTACCAGTCCCAGTACTCGTAGGTGTCGGCGAGGAAGTCGCCCAGGTAGGTGTCCGAGCGCGGGTCGAGCCAGCGGCGACCGCTCTTGGTCATCTCGTAGGTCCCGTCCGGGTTCTGCCTGACGTGGCCGAGGGTCGCGATCACGTCGAGGACGCGGACCGTCCCGGTCGCCTGCAGCCCCAGGTGCTCGGCCAGCTCGGCGGGATCGCGCTGCCCCTCGGCCAGCGCCCCGAGGATCCCGGTCCGCTGCGCCACCTGCAGCGAGCGCGCCACCGGCATCGAGTACATCGCCTCCCCGATCGGCGTCGGCACCTTGCCGAGCAACAGTCCGAGCCGCTCGAGCAGGCTGTCGGGGATCGCTCCGAGCCGCATCGGCGCCACCCTATCCGCGATGATCGGTGGATGGGAGACGCCCCGACCTCGCGCCTCTTGCTCGCCTGCCCCGATCGCCCCGGCCTGATCGCCCGCGTCAGCGGCTTCCTCGCCGAGTCGGGCCTCAACATCGTCGATGTCGACCAGCACTCGACCGCCGAGGGCCGCTTCTTCATCCGCATGGTCTTCGACCGGATTCCGGAGGACGAGCAGGCGACGCTGGAGGCCCGCTTCGCCGCTGAGATCGGCACCCCGTTCGAGATGGACTACGAGTTCCACGAGACGAGCCGGACCAAGCGGGTCGCGGTGATGGTCTCGCGCGAGGACCATTGCCTCTCCGACCTGCTCTGGCGCTGGCGCAACGGCGACCTCGGCGGCGAGCTGGTGACGGTGATCTCCAACCATCCCGATCACGCCGCCCAGGTCGAAGCGGTCGGCCTCCCCTTCCACCACCTGCCGGTCGAGCCGGGAGGGAAAGCCGAGGCGGAGAGGCAGGCCCTGGAGCTGCTGGACGGGATCGACCTGCTCGTCCTCGCCCGCTACATGCAGATCCTCTCCGACGACTTCCTCCGCGCCCTCGCCGCGCCGGCGATCAACATTCACCACAGCTTCCTGCCGGCCTTCGTCGGCGCCGACCCCTACCACCGCGCCTACGAGCGCGGGGTGAAGCTGATCGGCGCCACCGCCCACTACGTCACCGCCGAGCTCGACGCCGGCCCGATCATCGCTCAGGACGTGGAGCCGGTCGACCACCGCGACGAGGTCGCCGACATGATCCGCATCGGCCGCGACATCGAGCGCCTCGTCCTCGCCCGCGCGGTGATGGCCCATCTCGACGACCGCGTCCTGGTCGACGGCGAGCGCACGATCGTCTTTTAGATGAAGATTGACCAGGTCACCCCGGCTGTCTCGACGGTACGGATCGCCAAGCACAGCTGAAAACTGGCCAGCCAGCCAGTTATCTGTAACCTGCCAACCGATGGAGCAGGCGACCCTCCCCCGTCCCCACGCCGCGCGCCGCGACCCGTTTCCGCCGGGGCCGCGTAGGCCCGCCCTCCTGCAAGCGCTCAACTACGCTCGCGACCCGCTTGGCTTCCTCGCCGCCCACCAGCGCAGCGAGGGGGACATCTTCACGATCCGCTTCCCCTACTTCGGCAAGATCGTCTACGTCGCCAGCCCGGACCTGGTCAAAGCGCTCTTCACCGGCTCGCCCGCCACCTTCCACGCCGGCGAGGCCAACGCCACCATGCTGGAGCCGGCGCTGGGGCCGAACTCGGTCCTCACCCTCGACGACGCGCCCCACATCCGCCAGCGCAAGCTGCTGCTGCCGCCCTTCCACGGCGAGCGGATCCAGCGCTACGGCGAGCTGATCGTCGAGATGACCCGCCAGGAGATGGAGACCTGGCCGGTCGGCGAGCCGTTCGCGATGCGCCCCCACACCCAGCGGATCACCCTGGCGGTGATCATGCGCGCCGTCTTCGGCGTCCACGACGAGGAGCGGCTCACCCGCTTCGGGCGCCTGATCGAGGACTTCGCCCGCCGGGTCGGCGTCATCACCTCCTTCCCGATGCTGCGCCGCAACCTCGGCCCCGGCAGCCCATGGCCGCGCTTCCTGCGCTCGCGCGCCGCGCTGGACGAGTTCATCTACGAAGAGATCAAGCTGCGCCGGGCCGAACCCGGACACGAGGATCGCGACGACGTCCTCTCGCTGCTGCTCGAGGCCCGCGACGAGGACGGCAACGCGATGAACGACGAAGAACTGCGCGACGAGCTGGTGACGGTGCTCGGCGCCGGCCACGAGACGACCGCGACCGGCCTCGCCTGGGCGGTCGAGCTGCTGAACCGCAATCCCGCGGTGCTGGCGAAGCTGCGCGACTCGATCGCAGCCGGCGAGGACGACTACCTCGGCGCGACCGTGAAAGAGGTGCTGCGCTTCCGCCCGGTGATCGTCGACGTCGGCCGCAAGCTGACCCAGCCGGCGACGATCGGCGGCTACGAGCTGCCCGCCGGCTCCTTCGTGCTGGCGGCGATCGCCGCCCTCCACTACCGCGAGGACGTCTTCCCGCAGCCCTACGAGTTCCGCCCCGAGCGCTTCCTCGAGGGCAAGGCCGACAACTACGCCTGGATCCCCTTCGGCGGCGGCGTCCGCCGCTGCATCGGCGCCGCCTTCGCCGAATACGAGATGCGGACGATTCTGCGCGAGTTCGTCGAGCGGGCCGAGCTGCGCCCGGCCGGGCCGAAGCCGGAAAAGGTCCGGGTCCGCAACATCACCCTGGCCCCGGCCAAGAACACTCGCGTCGTCCTGGAGCGCCGGCTCGCCTAGTGACCTGAGTCGTTGATCCGCTGGCAGTAGGCGGCGAGGCTGTCGAGGATCTCGTCGGCGTTCTTGTGCCAGACGTAGGGTCTGGGTTCATCGTTCCAGGTGGCGATCCAGGTGCGGATCGAGGCGACCAGGTCACGGACTGAGCGATGGGCGCTGCGCTTGAGCCACTTCGTGGTCAGCTCTGCGAACCAGCGCTCGACCAGGTTCAGCCAGGAGCTGTAGGTGGGCGTGAAATGCAGGGTGAAGCGGGGGTGCCGTTTGAGCCAGCGCTGGATCGACGGTGTCTTGTGGGTCGAGGAGTTGTCGAGCACGACGTGGACCTCGAGGCCTTCTGGAACCGAGCGCTCGATCAGGTTCAAGAAGCGGCGGAACTCCTCGGTCCGGTGGCGGGGCGTCATCTCGGAGATCACCTTCCCGGAGGCGACGTCCAAGGCAGCGTAGAGGTTGGTGGTGCCGTTGCGGACGTAGTCGTGGGTATGGCGCTCGGGCACGCCGGGCATCAGGGGCAGGATCGGCGAGGTGCGATCGAGCGCCTGGATCTGGGACTTCTCGTCGACGCAGAGCACGACCGCCGCCTCGGGCGGGTTGAGGTAGAGCCCGACGATGTCTCTGACCTTGTCGACGAACTGCGGGTCGGGGGAGAGCTTGAAGTGCTCGGTGCGATGGGGCTTTAGCCCGAACGCCCGCCAGATGCGGCTGATCGCGCTCTGGCTCATGCCGGTTGCCTGGGCCATCGAGCGCGTCGACCAATGCGTGGCGTTCTTCGGCTGCTCCTCCAGCGTCTTGACGACCACCCGCTCCACGTCTTCGTCGCTGATCTGCCGCGGCTTGCCCGGCCTGGGCTCGTCATGCAGGCCGTCTAGGCCTCGCTCGGCAAAGCGCCCTCGCCACCTGCCCACCGTCGAGCGGGTGCAGCCGAGGCGCTCGGCGATGTCGATGCTGCGCTCTCCGTCAGACGCCGCCAGGACGATGCGGCAGCGCAGCGCCAGGGCCTGGGCGCTGGTGGGCCTGCGGGCCCACCGCTCGAGCACCTCTCGCTCCTCGCTGCTGAGAACGACTTCCGCACGTACGGGCATAACCGCCTCCCATCGTCGCTTGCGATGGCGACGACTTCGACGGGCAGGGAGCTATGCCTGCGAACTAATGACTCAGGTCACTAGGTCGCCGCTCCCTCGGCTTCCTGCTGCGCGGCCTCCCACTCTCTATAGAGCTCTTCCACCACCGCCTTCGCCTCTGCGTGGCGCTTGGTCGCCCGCTCGATCCGGCCTGGGCTCGACCAGGCCGTTGGGTCGGCGAGCTCGTCCTCGAGCTTGTGTAGCTTCGCCTCCGCCCTCTCGATCCGCTGCTCCAGCTTCTCGGCTTTGCGGGCCGCTTTCTGCGCCGGCTTGGTGGCGCTGTACTTCTTGCCGCCGCCTGAGCTCGGCTTCGCCGCCGCGCTCGCCTGGGATTCAGCCTCGTCGCGCCGCCCCTGGTACTCGGCCCAGCCGCTGGGGTGGCTCTCCAGCCGCCCGTCCTCGCAGACCAGGGTGCGGCTGCCGACCGCCTCCAGCAGCGCCCGGTCGTGGGAAACCAGCAGCACCGTCCCCTCGAACTCGACCAGCGCGTCCTCGAGCGCCTCGCGGCTCTCGATGTCGAGGTGGTTGGTCGGCTCGTCGAGGACGAGGACGTTGGCCCCGGAGGCGACCAGGATCGCCAGCGAGAGCCGTCGCTGCTCGCCGCCGGAGATGTCGGAGAGCTGCTTCTCGACGTCGGCACCGGAGAAGAGGAAGCCGCCGAGCAGGGTGCGGGCCTTGACCTCGTTGAGACCGGTCTCGCGCTTTGCCGCATCGAGCACGCTGCCGCTGCCGGCGGCGGTCTCGGCGTGCTGGGAGAGGTAGCCGAGCTTGACGTTGTGGCCGTTGCGGACACTGCCGGAGGCGGGCTCGCGCTGGCCGGCGAGGGTCTCGATCAGGGTCGTCTTGCCCGCCCCGTTGGGACCGACCAGGACCGCGTGTTCGCCGCGTTCGATTTCGAGGTTGGCGCCATCGAGCAAGACCCGTCCCGGCACCTCGAGCCTGCCGTTGACCAGTTTCAGCACCACCCGCCCTGGCCGCTCCGGCGGCTTGAAGTGGAAGCGCAGACTGCGGTCGTCGCGCTTTTCGGCCATCGGCCCGTCGCGCTTGGATTTCTCGATCATTTTCACCCGCGACTGCGCCTGCCGCGCCTTCGAGGCCTTGTAGCGGAAGCGCTCGACGAAGCGCTCCATCCGCGCGATCTCGGCCTGCTGACGCTCGATTGCCTTGCCCAGCGCCATCTCCCGTTTCGCCTGTTCTTCGCGCCAGGCGTGCCAGGGGCCGGCGAAGAAACGGGCACGGCCGGCCTCCAGCTCCAGCACCGAGGTCCCGACCGCCTCCAGGAACCAGCGGTCGTGGGCAACGAGGACGACCGCCGAGTCGAGTTCGACCAGGTAGCTCTCGAGCCACTCCAGCGAGGGGATGTCGAGGTGGTTCGTCGGCTCGTCGAGAAGCAGCAGGTCGGGACGGGTGGCGAGCGCGCGGGCCAGTGAGGCGCGGGTCAGCTCGCCGCCGGAGAAGGTCGAGAGCCGGCGCTCGGCTTGCTCGGAGTCGAAGCCGAGGCCGCGGAGGACTTCGAGCACCTGGTCGCGCCAGCGGTAGCCGCCGCCGGCTTCGAGCCGGTGCTGGGCGGCGGCGTAGGCGGCCATCGTCTCCTCGCTCGCCTCACCGGACATCTCCCCCTCCAACCGCTCCAGCTCGGTCTCGGTCTCGAGCATGTCGGTGCGGCCGGAGAAGACGTACTCGCCCAGGGTCGCCTGCGATTCCCGCGGCGGCCGCTGGTCGTGGAGGGCGACCCGGGAGCCGCGCTGCACGGTCAGCGAGCCGGAGTCGGGCGCCAGCTCCCCGGACAGCACCCGCAGCAGGGTCGACTTGCCGGCACCGTTGCGGCCGGACAGGGTCATCCGTTCGCGCGGCTCGAGCTTGAAGCCGACGTCTTCGAAGAGCAGCTTGCCGCCGACGTAGACGTCGAGCGAGGTTGCGGTCGCGATCGCCATGGCACCGACCAAGGTAATGGGATGCGGCTGAGCACGGAGCGCGTAAGGTGACTGCGTGGAGCGAGAGGAGCTGCGGGCGATCCAGGCGCCGCTGAAGAAGCGCTACGAAAGCGCGCCCGAGAGCGCGGCGATCACCCTGCGGGCGGAGGGCACCCTGGGCGAGGGCGTCTCCTGCTCGGTCCAAACCGGTCGCGCGATCGCCGAGGCGGGCCTCCACCCCGCCAGCGGCGGTGACGGCACCCTGCTCTGCTCCGGCGACATGCTGCTAGAGGCGCTCGCCGCCTGCGCCGGCGTCACCCTCCGCGCCGTCGCCACCTCGCTCGGGATCCCGGTCGAGGGAGGACGCGTCCATGCCGAGGGCGACCTCGACTTCCGCGGCACCATGGCGGTCGACCGCGAGGCACCGGTCGGGTTCCGGGACATCCGCCTCCGCTTCGAGCTGGAGACCGAGGCCGACGAGGAGCAACTGGCGACGCTGCTGAAGCTGACCGAGCGCTACTGCGTCGTCTTCCAGACGCTGGCGCAACCGCCGCTGCTGTCGGCGACGCTCGCCTGAGCATGCCGGGACCGCTCGGCCACCTCGGTGAGCTGGCGAAGGCGCGAGCGACGCGCCGCTCCAGCGAACGCGACGACCGCCAGGCGCTGGGCGAGCTGGAGGCGCGACCTCTGCAGCTGCCGGCGGGGCTCGAGGTCGAATGGCTCGGCGTCTCCGGCTACCGGCTCAGCTACCAGGGGAAAACCATCTTCATCGACCCCTACCTCTCGCGCGTCCCCTTCCGCGACCTCGTCCTGCGGCGGACGGCGCTGCCCGACCCGGATGCGCTCGACCGTTTCGTCCACGCTCCCGGCGAGGTAGTCGGGGTGCTGGTCGGCCACACCCACTTCGACCACGCCCTCGACGCTCCGGCGATCACCCGCCGGTTCGATTGCGAGGCCTACGGCTCGCGCTCGCTGGTCAACCTGATGGCGCTGCACGGCCTGGCCGAGAGGACGGTGGAGGCCGAGCCCTACCGGACCTACGAGCTCGGTCCCTTCGAGGTCTCCTTCACCCCCAGCCTGCACTCCAAGCTGCTCCTCGGCCTCGCCGTTCCCTACGACGGCGAACTCTGCTGCGACCACCTCGACTCGCTATCCCCCGGCGCCTACCGCTGCGGCCAGGTCTGGGGAATCTCGATCGCGGTCGCTGGGGTCCGCTTCTACCACCAAGGCAGCGCCAACCTCGTCGACGAGGCGGTCCGCGAGCGCGGCGTCGACGTCTTCCTCGCCGGCGTCGCCGGCCGCAGCTTTACCCGCGACTACTGGCAGCGGATCCTGCCGCTGCTCGAACCGCGGGCGGTCGTCCCCACTCACTACGACAACTTCTTCCGGCCGCTGGGCGAGGAGATGGACTTCGTCGCCAACGTACAGCTGGCCCACATCCCCGAAGAGATCGGGGCCGTCAGCCGCGACTTCGAAGTGGCGGCGCTACCGCGCTCGGACTGCGGCTAGCCACGCAGCTTGGCGGCGATCTGCTCGACCGTCCCCATCGTCCGCATCGTGCCGGCGCCGAGGGCAGCATCGATCGCCTTCAGGTCGAGCTCCGATTCGCTGATGCCGCCGCTCGGCAGCCAGTAAAGCTCGCGCCCCTCGATCGCCAGCTGGTCCTCGTCCGTCAACAGCATCAGCACCTTCTTCCGTGCCGCGGCGGTCGGAGTCTCCTTCAGGAAGGAGACCTGCAGCTTCCCCTTCGCCTTCGCGACGGCCTTCGTCTTGAAGGGCTCGTATTCGGCGACCGCCGCCACCTCAGCGGCGCTGCGGAGGAAGACCGGGACGTCGTAGCCGAGCCGCTCATCGAGCTCCGCTTCGACCCGCTGGGCCAGCTTCCCCTCCGCCTCCCGCTCGGCGGTGGCGAAGATGACGTTGCCGCTGGCGCGGAAGGTCGCGACCTCCTCGAACCCCATCTCCTCGAAGTGCCGCCGCAAGTCGTCGTTCTTGATCCGCCGCCCACCGAGGTTCATCCCACGCAGAAAGGCGACGTAGCGGTCCACCTCGTGCTCGTCAGCGGGAATTTCGGCCCATAGGGGGCACGTCAGCGTCACTGATCTGCCAGCGAGGCCCCGGGCCGTATTCGAGGGCGACGCCGCCGGGAGTGATCAGCTCCCAGTTGCAGGGGTCGTCGGGGGCCTCCTGCTCCGCCGGTTGAACCGCGAAGACCGAGCCGCTGGCGAGATTGCAGCGAAGCTCGAGGGATTTCTCATCGATTTCAGCGCCATTGATGGTCTGCCCGACCAAACCAGCAGGATCCGCGGGGGACCACTCCGCATCCTGGGTCGCCAGGTGCCAATGATTGCCGGCACCGTCGCAAATATTGAGATGCAGAACCTCCGGGTAGCCCAATCGGGCGGTCACGATCTCTCCCCGCAGAGAGCGGAGCAAACTTGCCAGAGATTCCTTTTCGGCAACTACCATCGTCATCGGTTCCATTTCCATTGTCTCAGCCAATCCAGCAGTTCGCCATAGCTCTTGTCCCTCCCCCGTCCCAACGATTCCTTCTGCGAATGCAGATCTTCGCTCGCCTGATGCCGCTCCTGTGGCAGGAGGCCCACGGCGTCACACGCCTGTTGGAACTGCTTGATGTCGCGTTTGGGGGCAATGTTCCCCTAAGCCGATGTGACCACAACCTCTCCCCCTACGATGCCTGACGAACCTCCGCAAGAACCGCAGAGTGGCCTGGGCCAGGCTGTTAGAGCCCTGCGTGAGGAGGCTCGGATCGACCAAGCGACCCTTGTTGAGCGCTCGGATCTCCCCCTCTCTCTGATCACCGAGATCGAGAGCGGCCAGGCGGACCCCGCCTGGGGGGACGTGCGGCTGGTGGCTCAGGCGCTGGGCGTCTCGCTAGAGCGGCTCTCGGAACTGGCTGAGGAGTTCGAGGGCAATCCCCCAGGCGACGTCTAGCAACAGGTCGAACCCTTTTAGGGATTCGACCTGTTGCCGATGGAGGCGCCGAGATTCGAACTCGGATCCGCGGACGCGGTGCGAGGGTGTCTACAGGTTTAGCTGGCGCTTGATTCTCGTCTCCCGGGGTCCGCGCCAGCGGGCACTGCGGGAGATAAAGCCCCTTTGATGTCCCCTGACGGTCAGGGCGATCCGCCTGGGTTAGCCCGCATTTTGAAGCCGGTGCCCCTTCCCGCGGGCGAGGAAGGACCGACTCTCACAGCGCTTAGCTATTGACTAAGCGGCGAGGGCGAACTCATGGTCCGCACGTATTGGTTTGTGCTGGGGTTTAACGAGGCCTCCAGCAACCTCGACCTGCAACCGTTCGCACGAGTCGACCACGTCGAAGCCTGTCGCCCCCGTGCTTGGGAATGCCTTTCGATTGTAGAGGGTAGGACTTGACTGCCCTGTGATGATGATGCCCGTGAACGAGCGCAGCTACGACGCAATTGTCCTCGGAGCTGGGCCCGCGGGCGAGGTCTGCGCCGGGCGCCTGGCCGACGGCGGCCTGCGGGTGGCGATCGCCGAGCGCGACCTGATTGGCGGCGAATGCTCCTATTACGCCTGTATGCCCTCGAAGGCGCTGCTGCGCCCGGCCGACGTCCTCGCCGAGGCGAAGCGAATCCCCGGCGTCCCCACCGGCCACGAGGAGTTGGAGGCCCAAACGGTCCTCGACCGCCGCGACGAGGTGATCCACGACGGCGACGACTCCGGCCAGTTGCCCTGGCTGGAAGAACATGGGATCGACCTCTTCCGCGGCGAGGCGCGCTTCGAGGGCGAGCGGCGGGTCCGGGTCGGCGACGAGACGCTCGTCGCCGAGAAGGCGATCGTCGTCGCGACCGGCAGTAAGGCGGCGATGCCGCCGATCGACGGCCTCGACCCGGTCGCCGCCTGGAACAACCGCGACGCGACGACCGCCAAGAGCGTGCCCGAGAGCATGATCGTGCTCGGAGGCGGCCCGGTCGGCAGCGAGCTCTCCCAGGCCTGGGCGAGCCTCGGCTCCAACATCACCCTGGTCGAGGGTGGCGAGCACCTGCTCTCGCGGGAGGAACCGTTTGCCGGCGAGGAAGTGGCCGAGTCGCTGCGCGAGAACTTCAGCGTCGATGTGCGGACCGGATCGAAAGTTGAGACCGTCAGGCCCGGCGAGGGCGGTGGTGTGGTCGCGACCCTGAAGGGCGGCGAGCAGATCGAGGCGGCGGAGATCCTGATCGCGGTCGGCCGCGTCCCCCACACCGCCGATCTCGACCTCGATGCCGCCGGGGTCGAGGCAAACGAGCACGGCTTCCTCGACACCGACGACCGGCTCCGGGTCGGCGGTCGCGACTGGCTCTACGCAATCGGCGACGTCAACGGCCGCGCCCTCTTCACCCACATGGGCAAGTACCAGGCCTGGGTCACCGCCGAGAACCTGCTCGGCCGCGAGACCGCGGCCGGCGCCGAAGGCATCGGCTCCCCCCGCGTCACCTTCACCGACCCGCAGGTGGCGGCGGCGGGCAAGACCCTCGAGCAGGCGCGCGAAGCCGGGATCGACGCCCGCGCCATCGACGTCCCCACCGACGGCAGCGCCGGCGCCAGCTTCCAGGGCAAGGACACCGGCGGCACCTGCCGCATCGTCGTCGACCAAGCAAAGGGAACGATCGTCGGCGCCACCTTTACCGGCTTCGAGACCGCCGACTTCCTCCAAGCGGCGACCGTCGCGATCATCGCCGAGGTACCCCTCTCAAAGCTGCGCCACGCAGTCGCCCCCTACCCCTCCCGCAGTGAGATCTGGCTGAAGCTGCTGGAGAAGGCCGAGGCCTACTAGGCGGCAACCTCAATCAACGAGGGTCGCTGCCGTAAGAAACCGAGCGGTGGCGAATCGCTGCGACGCGAACGGTCTTCCCCCCGTCGGTCAACTGGTAGAGAATCCGATAGGCGCCGACCCGTAACGAGTACAGCCCGTGGAGTTTGCCGCGAAGGGCGTAACCGGCGAAGGGATCCCGCTCGAGCAGGCCAAGCGCATCCTCGATTGCTTCGATCAGCGGCCAGTGCAGCTCGAGCAAGTCCAGGCGGGCCCGGCGGGCGAGGACGAGTCGCACCAACGATCAGCTAGCGGTCGGCCGGCGGTCTGCCAGTTCTTCGCGGAGCTCCCCAAGGGTGATCGTCTCGCCGCGCTCGATCTCGGCAAGCCCGGTCTCCAGCGCCGAGAGGGCATCCGGATCGGAGAGGATCTCAGCGGTCTCCTCCAGCGCCTCGTACTCATCGATCGGGACCAGCGCCGCTGCGGGAGTTCCGTTGCGCGTGACCAAGACGTGATCGCGTCGATCGCTGACGTCGTCGAGCAGGCTGCTGAGGTTGCTGCGCAGCTCGCGGACTGGAACGGTCTTCGCCATAAGTCAAGTGTACACCTGTGTGTACACGCGTTTGCTAGACCGTCGAGCGACTTTTCAAGTCGGCGAGCAGGTCGTCCGGGAACCCAGCGACCTGGTCGAGGTCGTCGACTGACTGGAAGCCGCCGAGGCGCTCGCGGTGGGCGAGCAGGCGGGTCGCCTGCGTGACCGAGAGGCTCTGCTCGCGCAGCTGCTCGAAGGTGACCATGTTGAGGTTGATCTGACCGCCGGCGGGGCTTGCCTCGCCGCTCGGGGCACCGAAGCTGGGCGCGGCAATCGGAGCCGGGGGCTCGGCGGCAGGCGGCTGCGGCGGCGGCCCGGGCTCGCTGGCGCCCGGCGGAGCCGGAGCCGGCGGCGGGGTCGGCGGCTCGGCCGGAGGCGACGGAGGGGTTGGCGGCGCGAAAGAGTCGCTCGGCGCCGGGGGTGCCGGCGGTGGTGGTGGAGTCGGTGGCGCAAAGGACTGCTCCGGCGCGGGTGGCGGGGTCGGCGCCGGCGGCGCGAACCCGGCCGGTGGCGCACCGCCCTGCATCGAGCGGACCGCAGCCTGCTCTGCCTCGGCGGCCCGGCGCTCGGCCTCGCTGGCCCGCTCTTCGGCCTCGGCGACGCTGCGGCGGATCTCCTCGAGGCGACGGTCCTGTGCTTCCTCCTCAGCCCGGCGCTCGGCCAGCCGCTGCGCGTCGGCGGCCCGCTGTTCGGCCGCTTTGGTCCGCTCCTCGATCTGGCGCAGGCGCTCCTCGGCCTCCTGCATCGCCCGCTCGCGGGCCTGACGTTCGCCCTCGAGCCGCTGTTCGGCGGTGTGCAGGTCGGCGCCGGGAGGAGTCTGGGCGACTCCGGGCTGTGCGTCCTGGATCGGGGTGCCGGCGGCCGCTAGGCCGCTTTCTCCCTGCAGGCGCTCGGCCTCGTCCATGCGCCGATCGGCCTCGGCGCCGATCCGCTGGGTCTCGGTGCGAATCCCGGCAACTTTGTCCTGGACCCGCTGCTCGGCGAGCGTCGGGTCGTATTCGCCCGGCGCCGGCGTGCCGCCCGGAGGCGGCGGCACCGCGGCCAGCCCACCTACCTGCGGCGGCTGAACGGTGGTCGCCTCCTCCCACGCCGGCAGTTGGCCGGAGGGCGGCACCTGACCGCCCGCCTGGGCCTCGGCGACAGCGCGTTCGTTGGCGGCGCGGGCAGCGGCCAGGCGCTGCTCGGCCAGAGCCGCCTCGCGCTTCTGCTTGCTCCCGCCCCCGTACTTGATCCCGAAGAAGCTCTTCTGCTTTTGAGGCTCGGGCGCCGGCGTCGCGGCGGCAGCCCCAGGAGCGGCAGGAGCGGCGGCGGCAGGGGACACGGGGACCGCGCCGCCCTTCTTCTGGGCCTTGCGGTTTGCCCGCTCTTCCTTGCGCCGCTGCAGCTCCGCTTTGCGCGCCTCACGCATCTGCGCCCGTTTCTGGCGCTGCTCGTCGCGCTGGCGGCGCTTGCGGTCCTTGGCGCTCTCGCCGGGCGGCGGCGTCTGGCCCGGCACCGGGGGCGGAGTCGAGAAGCCCGGGGGTGGCATCGACTGACCGGGGGGCGGGGCCGACTGACCCGGAGCGGATGCGGCCGCTGCGGGGACGGCCGCCATCTCGGCGGTCGGCGCGGAAGCGGCTTGGGGCGGAGCGGGCGGCGGGGTCTGTACAGCGGGCGGGGCGCCCGGAGCACCGGCGGCGGGCTGCGCGGCCTGCTTCTGCTGCTTCTCCTTAGTGCGCCGGTTGCTGATGCGCACGATCAGCAACAGGAGCAGGATCGCGACCAGCAGGGCGCCGACGAAGAGGGGAGTGTTGTCGCTGACGTAATCGCTCGCCTTTTCCGGGAACGAATCGGCGCTGGCCTGCGCGGGCGCGACCATCACGACAGCGATGATCGCAGCGAAGACGGCGGCGGGGAAACTCTTCCGGGTCCGCATTGCCTTGCATCCTTGCATGTGCTTCGGCAGTTTCAACTTCAACGCATCCTTCCCTTGAACTCGCGCTCGACCTCTCTGCGAACGTCGCGGTCGGCGATCTCACGGCGCCGGTCGCGACCCTCCTTGTTTCGCGCCAAAGCCAGCTCCACCTTCGCCCGCGGCCCTTTGAAATAGATCCTGGTTGGGACCAGGGTCAAACCTTTCTGCGCGGTTTTCCCCACTAGGCGCTCGATTTCCTCCCGGTGCAGCAGCAGCTTGCGCGGCCGATCGGCCGCGTGGGCGTCGACCGGGGCGAACTCATAGGGCGGGATATGCAGCTTGCGGAGCCAAACCTCGCCTTCCTCGACGACCGCGTAGGCGTCGCTCATCTGCGCCTGGCCGCCGCGCAGCGCCTTCACCTCAGAGCCGGTGAGGACGATCCCCGCCTCCAACTTCTCGACCCATTCGAATTTGTGGCGGGCGCGTCGATTGGTGACCACGTCGCCCGAGGCCGGCGCCCTTTTCTTCTTTTGCTTCTTAGCCATCGATCGGCTCTCCCGCCGGCACCAGCTCGGCCCGGCCGCGCGGCGCGTCGACCCCGGCCACCCGGACGGATATCGGATCGCCGAGGCTGACCCGTGCCCCGGAACCGCGGCCGACCAGCGCCACCTCGGCCCGGTCCAGCTCGTAGCGCTCGCCCTGAAGGCGACGAGCCGGCAGCATCCCCTCGTAAACGTCGCCGAGCTCACCTCCGAAGGTGACGAAGGCGGCGGAGCGGATCACCCCGGATACCTCCCCCTCGAAGACCGCGTCGAGCCCGCGCTCACCCAGCTCGCGTTCGAGCAGGAAGGCGGCGCAGACGTCGTCGGCGGAGCGCTCGATCTGGGCCGAGGTGCGCTCCCGCGCCGAGCAGTCGGCGGCGGCGTCGCGGCACTCGGCCAGGCTCGGCGCCTCCTCCCCCTCGCCCAGCGCCGCCAGCAGCGCCCGGTGGCAGACCAGGTCGGGGTAGCGCCGAATCGGCGAGGTGAAGTGACAGTAGGCGGAGCTGCCGAGGCCAGCGTGGCCGATGTTGCGCTCGCTGTAAGTGGCCTGCTTCAGTGATCGCAGCACGAGCGAGGTATACGCCCCCCGCCCGTGTCCGCGTCGTGCGGCCTCCTTGCGCACCAGCCGGCTCGCCTCGGCCGCGACCCGTCCCGCCTCGCTCGGCGCCAGACCCCGCTTCAACGGCGGGGTCGGGACCCCGAGCGCCGCCAGCTGCTCCAGTAGGCGCTCGATCCGGGCCGCGTCGGGTTGCGCGTGGACGCGGTAGATCGCCGGCACCCGCTCGCGCTCGAGCAGCTCGGCGACCTGCTCGTTGTTGAGGATCATCAGCCGCTCGATCAACCGGTGCGCCTCGGTCTGGGCGACTCCCTGAGCGGCGACCACGTTGCCCTCGGGATCGAAGCGGAACTCGGGCTCGAACGATTCGACGTCGAGACTGCTGGTGCCGCGGTGCTCGCCGAGGCCGGCGGCAACCTCCCGCGCGGCGGCGAGCGGTTCGGCCACTTCGGTTGGCGGTTGCGTCCGCCCGGCGAAGATCTCGTCGAGCTCGTCGTAGTTGAGGCGCGCGTCGGAGCGGATCCGGCTGCGATAGAAGCGCGCCCGGCGCGGCTCCATCCCCGGTCCCAGCTCGACCTCGGTCGTCACCGCCAGCCGCTCGACCCCCGGCGCCAGGCTGCAGGCTTCGCTCGAGAGCGCGTGCGGCAGCATCGGCTCGACCGCGCCGGGAATGTAGGTGCTGTTGCCGCGCTTCCGCGCCTCCTGGTCGAGCACCGATCCCGGTTTGACGTGGGCGGCGACATCGGCGATGTGGATCCAGACCCGAGCACCATCGCCCTCCCGCTGGGCCGAGACGGCGTCGTCGAAGTCACGCGCGGTGGCCGGGTCGACGGTGAAGGTCGCGAGCGCGGTCAGGTCGCGGCGGGGGCCGCTTTCGCGCTCGGCCCACTTCGCCGCTTCCCGCGCTTCGCCCTCGATCGTCGGCCGGAAGCCGCGGAAGCCAAGCTCCTCGCGCAGCATCTCCTCCACCGTCTCCCGCGCCGAGCGCTGCTGGCGCGCATCGTTTCCACCCTTTTCCTCGCTGGGACGAGGAGAAGGGTGGAAACGACGGTCGCGTCGCCGCGGCTGGGCGCTTCGCCGCCGACCTCGGCCCGGCATCAGCCTTCCACCTGGCCGGCGAGGACCCCGAGGGCGCGCTGTTCGGCCTCGTCGGCATCCGTCTTCGGGTTGTCTTTCGCCTTCACGTCGGGATGGATCCCGTGAGTCTCGGCGAGGTTGACCCCCTCCGGGGTGAAGTACTCGCCCACCGTCAGCTTCAGCGCGCCGCCGTTGGAGAGAGCCTGCTCCTCCTGGAAGACCCCCTTGCCGTAGGAGCGAGTGCCGACCACCTCGGCGCCGGCGTTGTCGGCCAGCGCCGCGGCGAGGATCTCGGCCGCCGAAGCGCTCCCGCGGTCGATCAGCACCACCACCGGCAGCTCAGAAATGCGCCCACCCGTCGTCTTGTGGACGCTGCCGCCCTCGCTCCGCGACTCGGTCGAGACCACCACTTCCCCCTCGGGGAGAAAGAGGCTCGCGGTCAGCACCGCCTCGTCGAGCAGGCCGCCAGGGTTGTGGCGCAGGTCGAGGACGATCCCCTCCGCGCCTTTCTTCTCCACCTTCTGCACCGCCCGCGCGAGCTGCCCGTGGGCGCCTTCGCTGAAGCTGAGCAACCGCACATAGCCGAGCCTGCTCCCGCCGGCCTCCTCGACCCTGCTGCTGACATTGGGCAGGGTCACCTCGGCCCTGGTCAGCCTCAGCTGCCTGGTCTTGCCCCCATTCGCCCCGCGAACGCCAAGCCTCACCTGCGTCCCTTCCGGGCCCTTGATCTGCTTCGTCGACTCGGCGCTGCTCTGACCGGCGATCGAGCTGCCGTCGACCGAGACGATCGTGTCGCCGACTTCGATCCCCGCCTCCTCGGCCGGCGAGCCGGGGAAGACCTGCGCCACTCGCAGCCCCTTCTTCACCTCGACCACCGAGAGTCCGACCCCCGAGAAATGGCCTTCGATCTGCTCGTTGAACGCGGCGAGGGCTTCCGGCGAGAAGTATTCGGTGAAGCGGTCGCCGTGGCGCTGGCGCAGCTCACGGACCATCCCCTGTAGGGAGGCGTTGCCGAGCTCCTGATCGCCGACCGGCCGGTAGTAGCGGTCCTGGATCGCTTCCGCCGCTTCCGTCGTCAGCCCCGCCGGTTCGGAGACGAACCACTCGCGCAGCGGTTCCGGCAGCTGACGCGGATGGCCGCCCAGCCAGAGCCCGGCGGCGAGCATTGCCACCAGCGCCACGGCGAAGGCCACGGCCCCGCGTGCTCTCACGCGGGCCTCAGACCTTGAGGAAGCGGCGCAGCGTCACGCCGGAGCCGACCGTCGAGACGAAGATCGAGGCGGCGAAGAGGATCGCGACCAGGGCCGGGAAGCCCAGGGTTGAGTTGTTCTGCGCCGCCAGGAAGGCGAAGGTTTCGCCCAGCGGGTCGACGACCGTGATCTTGCCGATCCACAGGACCAGTATGGCCAGCAGGCCACCGGTGAAGCCGACCATCATCCCCTCGATCATGAACGGCCAGCGGATGAACCAGCGGGTCGCGCCGACCAGCCGCATCACCTCGACCTCGCGGCGGCGGGTGTAGATCGAAAGCCGGATCGTGTTGCCGACCAGCATCAGCGAGGCGAGGATGAGCAGCGCGGTGATCACGGTGAGAACGATCCTCAGGGCGCTGGTGACCTCCTCGATTTCGGCGGTCGCCTGCTGGCGGTCGAAGACGTCGCTGATGATCGGCGAGAAGTACTTTCCGCTCCCCTGGCCGGTTTCGATCGTTTCCCGGAGGCCAGCCAGATTGGCGGCGTCGTCAGGAGTGATTTTGAAGCTGGCCGGCAGTGGGTTGCGGTTCAGCGCCGAGGTGAGTTCGCTCGCCTTCTCGGCGCCAAGCGACTCCCGGAGTTCCCGCAGGGCCTGTTGTTTGGTGATGAACTCGATTGAGGTGACGTGCGGCAACCCCTGCAGCTGGCTCCGCAGCTGGGCGATTTCGCCGTTGGTCGCGTCGGCGAAGATCGAGGTCTGCAGGTTGAGCTCGCCGCGGACGTCTTCGCTCTTGGCCTGAGTGGTCTGGAAGATCGGGATCAGCATCCCGAGCAGGACGACGGTGACGACCGTGGTCACGATCGCCGCCAGGCTCGGCGCGCCGTTGCGCTTCAACGCACGCAAAGCCTCTTGGATGAAGAAAGCGAGTCGTCCCATCAGCTCAGGTGGTCGTGGTCGGCGTGGCCGTTGGTCTGGGTGCCGCCGTCGGCGCCGACACCCATCTCGGCCCGCATCCGCAGGCCGAACTCGGTCGTCGACTCCTCGGTGTAACCGCCGCTGACCTCGTCGCGGACGACGCGGCCCTCGTAGAGCTCGATCACGCGGCGGCGCATGTTGTCGACCATCTCGCGGTCGTGGGTGACGACGACGACCGTGGTCCCGGCCTTGTTGATCCGGTAGAGCAGCTGCATGATCCCGATCGAGGTGACCGGGTCGAGATTTCCGCTCGGCTCGTCGGCCAGCAGCAGCGGCGGGTGATTGACGAAGGCGCGGGCGACGGAGACGCGCTGCTGCTCGCCGCCGGAGAGCTCGTCCGGGTAGCTGTGGAGCTTGGTCGAGAGCCCGACCAGGCGCAGCGTCTGCGGCACCTGCTCGCGGATTTCAGCGCGACTGGCGCCGATCACCTGCAGCGCGTAGGCAACGTTGTCGTAGACGGTGCGGTCGGGGAGAAGCTTGAAGTCCTGGAAGACGGTGCCGATGTTGCGCCGCAGCTGCGGGATTTTCTTCTCCGAGAGCTGGCCGATGTCGCGCCCGGCGATCTTCACCGAGCCTTCGGTGGCGGCGAGCTCGCGGATCAGCATCTTGATCAGCGTCGACTTGCCGCAGCCAGTGGGGCCGACGAGGAAGACGAACTCACCCCGGCCGACAGCCAGGTTGACCCGGTCCAGCGCCATGTGGCCGCCCGAGTAGACCTTGGTCACGTCGTTCAGCTCGATGATCGGCGCGCGGCGCCCGCGGGGGCGTCGCGGCTCCTCACTGCCGTGATCTTTCTTCTTTCGGAGAGCCATCAGAGGGGTGCCTTCTGCGAAGACAGGGTGACTCCTCCGCTACCTCGGCCCCGCAAGATCCCGCCCACGCAGCCGATCTTTCAGAACAGCATTCGCCGCCGAGCTGGGAGGGACGGGTGCCCCACTCCAGACACATCTCGCTATGGCTCGATGTTGAGTGTCTGGAGAGGGGCACCCGTCCCTCCTCTCAACAGCTTCCGATAGATGGGAAATGCCGGCGTTTCGTAGGAGGGTGCCGGTGGGGGTGTTCCGGGTACTCAGCATGGAGCCGCGCCACAAGCTTCTGAGGCGTCAGCCCAAATGCGATTCACGCGGCGGAGGTGCTCCCGGGACACCCCCACCGGCACCCTCCCCCAGACCGCTCTTAACCGATAGCGACCATGCGCTCGATTGGCACCCGCGCCCGCTCGGCGATCTCCGGCGCGACGCTGACCTCGAAGCGCAGCTCGCGCAGCGAGTCGCGCAGCTTCGGCAGGGTGATCATCTTCATGTATTTGCAGGTGGCCATCCGGTTGGCCTCGATCAGGTTCGCCCGCGGGGCGGCCTGCTGTAGCGGGTAGAGCATCCCGTTCTCGGTGGCGACGATGAACTCGCCGTCGGGGTGCGCTTCGACGTGCTTCTGCATCCCCGAGGTGGAGAGCATGTGTACCCCCTCAGGATCGATGTCGCCGGAGGCGACGTACTCCATCGCCTGGGTCGAGCAGCCGCACTCGGGGTGGATCAGGAACTCGGCGTCGGGGTGCTCCTCGCGGGTGCGGACGATGTCCAGCGGCTTGATCCCTGCGTGGACGTGGCACTCGCCGTCCCAGATGTGGAAGCGGCCGCGGCGCTCGGGTTCGTCGATCAGGCCGGTCTCGCGCTCGACGAAGGCGCCGAGCCACATGTCGGGGCCGAAGAGGATCTCCTGGTCGGGGCCGTGCTCGGCCCAGATGTGGCGAACCACGTCGACCGCGTTGGAGGAGGTGACGCAGTAGTCCGTCTCGGCCTTGACCTCGGCCGAGGTGTTGACGTACATGACGACCAGCGCCGCGGGGTACTCGGCCTTCCAGGCGCGCAGCTGGTCGGCGTTGATCGAGTCGGCCAGCGAGCAGCCGGCGTCGAGGTCGGGAATCAGGACCTTCTTCTGCGGCGAGAGGATCGAGGCCGTCTCGGCCATGAAGTGGACCCCGCAGAAGGCGATCACCTCGGCGTCGGTCGCGGCTGCCTGGCGCGAGAGCCCGAGCGAGTCACCCCGGTAGTTGGCGACGTCCTGGATCTCCGGCAGCTCGTAGTTGTGGGCGAGGATGACGGCGTTCCGCTCCTGCGCGAGCGCGCGAACCTCGTCGCTGATCTCAGCGATCTGCTCCGAAGTCAGCTCCGGGGCCAGCGTAGGTTGGATAGTCGGGAGCTCCTGCATGAGCCCTCTCTTTCCTGATGTTCGCCGGCGGGACGGGGTCCGGACCGGTCGAATGACGGTGAATCCAGTCTAGTCGATGACAGGCCCCGTCTAGCCTTCTTGGCGTGCCCGAGCTGCCCGAGGTCGAGATCGTCGCCCGTCGCCTCGACAGCGCCCTCGAGGGCGCGGAGGTGGAATCGGCGCTGGCGCCAGGGATGAACGTGATGAAGACCTTCGACCCGCCACTGGAAGCGCTGGCCGGGCGCGAGGTGAGCGGCGTGCGTCGGGTCGGGAAGATGCCGGTGGTCGAGTTCGGCGACCTGGCGCTGCTGATCCACCTGATGTCGGCTGGCCGCCTGCGGGTCTTCGACAAGCGTGCCTCGCTCAAAGACCGCGCCTCGAGGGTCCTGATCCGCCTGACCGACGGACGGGAGCTGCGGTTGCGGGAGATGGGGACGAAGCAGCGAGCGTGGGCAAAGCTGCTGCCGGCCGACGCCGTCGACGCGGACGAGATGGTCGCCCGCCTCGGACCAGAAGCCTGGCCCCCTCCCCCGCTCGAGGAGCTCGCGGCGGCCGTCGACAAGCCGCGCCACCTCCACCCGCTTCTGCGCCACCAGAAAGACATCGCCGGCATCGGCCGCTCCTGGGTCGACGAGATCCTCTGGGAGGCGCGGCTCTCGCCCTTCAAGAAAGGCTCGGAGCTGGAGCCCGAGGAGGTCGAGCGGCTACACGCCGCCCTGCACCTGCTCGGCGATGCGATCGACCACTACGAGAAAACCATCGGCCCCGAGATCCCGGACAAGGTGCCGAAGCCGCTGAAGATCCACAAGCACGAGGGCGAGCCCTGCCCCCGTTGCGGGACGACGATCGAGGCGGTTTTCTTCTCAGAACACCAGACCAACTACTGCCCACAGGAGCAGACGGGCGGGCGCATCCTCAAAGACCGGCGACTCTCGAAACTGCTCAAGTAGCTTCCAGCAGCATCGAGAAGTCGAGCGTGGCTGCAGAGTGGGTCAGGGCGCCTATCGAGATGAACTCGACTCCGGTCTCGGCTATTTCGCGAACGTTCTCGAGGTTGACGCCACCGGAGGCCTCTAGCGAGACGCCGTCGGGGCCGCCGGCGTTCTCGTCGCGCAGAGCGACCACCTCTCGGATCGAGTCGGCGCTCATGTTGTCCAGAAGCAGGCGGTCGACGCCGGTGCCGATCGCGTAGGCGGCTTCTTCGACGTCACGCACCTCGACCTCGATCGCCTTTTCAGGTTGGGCGGTGCGGGCCCCGTAGACCGCCTTCGCCAACCCGTCGGCGAGGGCGATGTGGTTCTCCTTGATCAGGATCGCGTCGTAGAGGCCGAGCCGGTGGTTGATCCCGCCGCCGGCGGCGACCGCGGCCTTCTCCAGGTGGCGCAGACCCGGCGTCGTCTTGCGGGTGTCGAGGATCGTGGTCCCGGTCCCGACCACCGCCTCGGCGTAGCGTGCGGTCAGCGTCGCCACCCCCGAGAGGTGGCCGAGGAAGTTGATCGCGGTGCGCTCGGCGGCAAGCAGCGCGCGGGCGCTTCCACTGGCGATCAAGACCTCGACCGGGACCTCCTCGCGCCACTGGCCCTCGACGACGAGGTTGTCGACGTCCTCGACCCCGCACTGGCGCATCGCCTCGGCAACCACCGCCAGCCCGTAGACGACGCCCGGCCCTTTCTGCACGATCCGCGCTCGCGCTCGCGCGTCGGCGGGCACGGTCGCCTCCGAGGTGATGTCGCCCTCGCCCAGGTCCTCGGCCAACGCGCGGCCGACCAGCTCCTCGATTTCCTCCGCCAGCTCGATCATCGCGCCACCCTAACGAGCCTGCGTTTGACCTCCATATAGGGGGTGAATCGCAGGTTCGATTCTTTCGATCTCACGTCTTGCCCATCAGACACGTTTAATCCCACAGAGTGACCCCGCTGCCGCCGTTTCAAACCGTCCTCGACGAGCATTCAGCCGCCGTGATGGGGATCCTACGCGGTGCGGTCGGCCGCGACGGTGCCGAGGACTGCTTCCAGGAGACCTTCCTCGCCGCCCTGCGCGCCTATCCGAAGCTGGAGGACGCGCGTAACCTGCGCGGCTGGCTGCTGACGATCGCCCACCGTAAGGCGATCGACCACCACCGCGCCAAAGGGCGCCGGCCGCTGCCGGTGGCCGAGGTGCCGGAGGTTGCCGTGGAGAACGGTCTGCCGGAGCCCGATCACGAGCTCTGGGCCGCCGTGGGAGCGCTGCCGCCAAAGCAGCGCGCGGCCGTGGCACTTCGCTACGGCAGCGACCTCCCCCACAACGAGATCGCCGCGGCCCTCGGCTGCTCGCCGGAGGCGGCGCGGCGGAGCCTGCACGAGGGACTGAAGCGACTGCGAAAGGAGCTGGCATGAAGACCGCAGCGGACAAATCGATCAAGGGCACCACCATCACCGAGTTCAGGGCGCGCGCCGCCGAGGAGGGCCTGCTCGACGTTGCCTACACCAGCGCCGACTCCCCCTTTGGACCCCTGCTGCTGGCGAGCACCAAGCGCGGCCTGGTCCGGGTCGGACTGCCGAACCAGGACTCCGACGAGCTGCTCGTCGACCTCGCCGACCGGGTCTCCCCGCGCGTGCTCGAGGCGCCCGCCCAGCTGGACGAGGCGCGCCGCGAGCTCGACCTCTACTTCGACGGCAAGCTCGACCACTTCGACCTGCCACTCGACTGGCGGCTCAGCAGCGGCTTCCGCCAGCGGGTGCTGCGGGCGATCGACCGCATCCCTTACGGCCAGACCCGCAGCTACACCGAGATGGCCCGCAAAGCCGGCAACGAGCGTGCGGTGCGCGCCGCCGGCAGCGCCTGCGGCAGCAACCCGATCCCCCTCGTCGTCCCCTGCCACCGCGTGCTGCGCACCGGCGGCGCCCTGGGCGGCTACGGCGGCGGGCTGCCGATGAAGCAGGCCCTGCTGGAGCTGGAGGGCGTGCTGGACGATAAGTCCAGTTCCTAAAGGGGCACGGCCAAAGCTCCGATGGTGGGGCGATGCGAAAGCTGCTCCCCGCCTTGCTCATCGCCCTGCTCGCCATCTGCGCAGTCGCCGTCCCGGCACAGGCACTGAGCCTGCCGCTGCCGCTTGCGCCCCTGGCCGCCCCGGGGGACGACGAAGCCGCCGAAAGCGCCGCTGAAGACGGGGCGGACGAAACCGAAGGAGACGAAGTTTCGAGCGACTGCATTGTCGAAGACGAGGAAGACGCTCAGTTCTGCGCCGAGATCGCCGAGGAAGAAAGACAGGAAGCCGCAGAAGCCGAAGAGTGCGTGATCGAGGACGCGACCGCCAAAGTTGCCGCCAACCCGGCCAACGGCACCGTCGTCCTCAGCATTCGCTATCGCGCCTACTCCCCGGCCGCAGTCGCGATCGACTCCCGCCTGCGCGGCGGCAAGGGCAGCTTGCACCTCGGCGCCAGCCATACCCGCTTCCGCCGCTCGGGCACCTTCCGCGACACCTTCGCCCTCGGCGAGAACCGGATGGAGCGCGTCCTCGCCGCGCGCGAGTTCGAGGTCGAGGTGCAGGCGGTGAACTCGCCGCGCTATTGCCGGATCGAAGTCAACGGAGCACTGCGCCGAGCCAAGCGCTCGCTTCGCGCAGGTGGGCCGGATCGATCTGGTGACCGAGCTCGGACTCGCGGTAGGTCACCTCGAGCCCACCTTCGCTGAGCAGCTCGCGCGCACGCTCGGCGAAATCGACCCCGATCACCGGGTCGCGACCGCCGTGGCTGATGAAGGCGCGGGTGTCGGTGCGATCGGCAAGCGCCGGCTCCCAGCCCTCGACCGTCGGCACGAAGCCGCTGAAGGCAAGGATCCCGGCGACTGACGGCCGCTCGGCGCTGAGCGCCATCGCGTAGCTCATAACCGCCCCCATCGAGAAGCCACCGAGCACGGTCTGCCCCGGCCCGATCCCCGTCTCCTCCCACAGCCCGTCGTGCAGCTCGGCCAGCGCCGCCCGCGCCGCTTCAAAGGTCTGCGGGTCCGGGTAGCCGACCCGCGGCACCAGGTACCAGTGGTAGCCCGGCGAGCCGGGTAGCTGCAGCGGCGCCCGCGGGCTGACCACTCGCAGCCGCCGCTCGGGGTCGAGGAGGTCGGCCAGCCCGAGCAGGTCGCGCTCGTCGGTGCCGCGGCCGTGGTGGAGAACCAGCAGCCCCTCCGGATCGCCGTCCGCCGCCCGTTCGACCTGGAAGAGCGGCTCCGCCATTAGCCGGCCGACGCCGCCGCGGTCTTGTTCAGGTAGTCGCGGATGAACTCGTCGATGTCGCCGTCGAGGACCCGCTGCACGTCGCCGACCTCGTGCTCGGTGCGGTGGTCCTTGACCATCGTGTAGGGGTGCAACACGTAGCTGCGGATCTGCGATCCCCAGGCGACGTCTTTGACCTCGCCCCGCGCCCTGGCCAGCTCTTCGGAGCGTTTGCGCTCCTCCAGCTCGATCAGCTTCGAGCGCAGCAGCGACATCGCCACCGCCTTGTTCTGCGTCTGCGAGCGCTCGTTCTGGCACTGGACGACGACCCCCGTGGGGATATGGGTGATGCGGACCGCCGAGTCGGTCTTGTTGACGTGCTGGCCGCCGGCGCCGGAGGCGCGGTAGGTGTCGATCCGCAGGTCGCCCTCGTCGATCTCGACCTCAACATCGCCTTCGACCACCGGCCCGACGTCGACCTGGGCGAAGCTGGTGTGGCGGCGGGCGGAGGAGTCGAAGGGCGAGATCCGCACCAGCCGGTGGACGCCGCGCTCGGCCGCGAAGAGGCCGTAGGCGTTCTCGCCGCGGGCGATGAAGGTGGCCGACTTGAGCCCGGCCTCCTCCCCCGGCGAAGCCTCGACCATCTCCACCGGGAAGCCGCGGCGTTCGGCCCAGCGCAGGTACATCCGCAGCAGGATCTCGGCCCAGTCCTGGGAGTCGGTCCCCCCCGCCCCGGCGTGAACGGTGACAACCGCGTCGCCGGCGTCGTACTCGCCGCTGAACAGGCGCGCCTCCTCGAGCTCGGCCAAACGCTGCTCGGCCGAACCCAGCTGGGCGTCGAGCTCGGCCGCCATCTCGTCGTCCTCCGCGGCCATCTCGGCCAGGTCGTCGAGGTCGGCAACGTCGCTCTCCAGGCCCCGGAACAACTCCAGCCGCTTGTGCGCGCGGGCATGAGCAGCCGAGGTGCGAGCCGCGGCCTCCTGGTCATCCCAGAAGCCGGGCTTGCCCATCTCCTCCTCGAGCCGCGAAGCTTCGGTCTCTAGCGCAGCGGGGTCAAAGGTAGTCCGAGAGCAGGGACAGCTGCTCCCGGACAGAGGCCAGGCGGGGCGCTACAGGTTCTCTCTGCGCGGCATCGGCCATTGGCACAGGTTATTGGGTGGCGCTCGAATGTCTTCCCGTAGGGAGGGACGAGGCACCCCTGCTCGGAGCACCTCCGCCGCGAGGAACGCCAGTTGCTGACCGCGTACGTCTGCGGCGCGGCTCCATGCTGAGTACCGAGCAGGGGTGCCTCGTCCCTCCTAGCGACAGCGTTTGGAGGACCATCTGATTCATCGAGGCCGCAGTAGGCGTCGCATAGCGACGCTTCTCGCGACCTCGATGATCGGCGTCAACCGAGAGCTGTGGGTTATGAGGGTGCCGGTGGGGGTGTCCCGGGTACTCAGCATGGAGCCGGGCCGCAAGCCTTCGAGGCGTCAGCTGTAGACGTCCCTCCCGGCGGAGGTGCTCCCGGGACACCCCCACCGGCACCCTCCCCACCAGCCGCTCGTCCTAGGCCTCCGGCACTCGCGCGGTGATGATCCAGGTGGAGGCCGGGGCGCTGATGCCGTCCGGGCCCTGGAGGTCGGCTAGCGCCTCGCGCAGCTTGGCGGCGATCGCCGGGCGGATCTCGTCTACTCGGTCGCCCCAGAGGCGTAGCACCTCGCCGGCCGGGCCCAGGGCCATGTTGAACTCGACCGCCTCGTCGAGGTTGTCGCCGATCTTCAGCGGCAGGTCGCTGCGCCGCAGCGAGATCCCCTCGAAGCCGGCGATCTTCAGCTGCTCGGTCACCGTGTCGGCGTTGGCCATCGAGAAGGGCCCCGGTCCGCAGGTCGGTTCGTCGCTCTCCTCCGGGTGCTCGAGGTACTCGTCGACGACCTGCTCGGCGCGGTGCACCCACTCGTTGTCCAGCTTGCGGCGCCAGACGACGGCGCAGAGGCGGCCGCCGGGCTTCAGCCCCGCGGCGACGTTGCGCAGCGCCGCGACCGGGTTGGCGAAGAACATCAGCCCCATCCGCGCGAAGGCGAAGTCGAACTCGCGCGGCAGCTCCAGGGTCTGCACGTCGGCGCAGAGGTACTCGACGTTGCCGATCTCCGCCTCCGCGGCCTCCTTCCGCGCCATCTCGATGAACGGCGCGGAGACGTCGATGCCCAGCGCCGACCCCTCCGTCCCGGCCATCTCCGCCAGCCGCAGCGTCGTTTCGCCGAAGCCGCAGCCGAGATCGAGGCTGCGATCGCCGGGGTCGGGAGCGCTGAGTCCCAGCGCCGCGTCGCCGTGGGCGCCGAGCCCGGCCGCGGTCTGGTCGCGGTACTTGACGAAGAGGTCGAAGAGCGGCCCGCTCCAGGCCTCGGTGGCCTCGACGTTGTCGGGAGCGACGGAGCCCATCGGCCCATCCTAGGCCGCTTACCAGCGTCTGGCTAGGGGCGGGCGAAGCGACCGGCGCGGAGCGCCTCGTCGCGATCGTCGTAGGGACGCCAGCTGAGGATCTTGTGGTCGCGCAGCTCGAAGAACCAGGCCATCTCGTCGACTCCAGCGAGGCTGTCGTCCTCTTCCCAGTGCCAGTGGCGCCGAATCAGCGCCACCGCGCGGCCGCCCCCGCCCTCGGTCCCGTCCTCGTAGAGCTGCTCCAGCGCGATCGTCTGTTGCACCCCGCCCGGCGCCCGCGTCGCCCAGACCCGCGCTGCCTCGCGGCCCTTGCGCAAGCCGCGCATCGCGTGCAGCTCCACCTCCGAGTCGAGCACGGCGACGAACGCATCGAGGTCGCGCTCGTTGAAGGCGCGGATGAACTCGCGGACGGGGTCGTGGCTCAAGGCTCAGGCGCCGGGCCTAAGCCCCATGGCACTTCTTGTACTTCTTGCCGCTGCCGCACCAGCAGGGGTCGTTGCGGCCGATTTTGTCGTGCTCGTCTTTGACCACGGTCTCGACCACCTCGCCGTTGCCGGGGCTGCCGGCCTCTGCCGCGGCGACGTCGGAGGCGGTGGCGCCGCTGGTCGCGACCACTTCCCGCAGGGCCGAGGGCTGGTTCTCCGGGGTGCCGCCGGAGTAGGCCAGGGTCGTCTCGCCGTCGCCGTTGGTTGCCGCGACCGGCGCGCCTGCCTGCCCGGGCTGGATTTCGATCTCGGCCCGGTAGACCAGTTTCGAGAACTCGTCCCAGATCGAGTGCATCAGCTCTTCGAACATCGAGTAGCCCTCGTTTTTGTAGGCGACGAGGGGGTCGATCTGGGCGAAGCCGCGGAGGTGGATGCCTTCCCGCAGGTAGTCCATGTCGAAGAGGTGTTCGCGCCAGCGGTTGTCGATCACCTGCAGCAGGATCGAGCGCTCCAGGTAGCGCATCAGCTCCTCGCCAAGCTGCTCCTCGCGCTCGTCGTAGGCGCTCATCGCGTCGTCGTCGAGGGCGTCCTTCAGCTTCTCCTTGTCAACCGTCTCCGGCGCCAGGCTCGCGACCTCGACGCCGACCGGCCAGATCTGCCGCAGCTGGGTCTCCAGCTCCTCCAGATCCCATTCTTCGAGAAGCTCGCCGGCCGTGTACTCGTCGACGAGGCGCTCGATCACGCCCTCGATCTCGTCGCGGGCGGTCTCGGAGATGTCCCGGCCTTCGAGGGTCTCGCGGCGGTATTTGTAGATCACTCGCCGCTGCTCGTTCATCACGTCGTCGTACTCGAGGACGCGTTTGCGGATCAGGAAGTTCTGCTCCTCGACCTTCTTCTGGGCGCTCTCGACGGTTTTCGTCAGCATCTTCGCTTCCAGCGGCACTTCGGAGCCGTCGTCGTCGGTCGGCCCGAGTTTGTCGAGGATGTTGTAGATGCGGTCGCCGGCGAAGAGGCGGATCACGTCGTCTTCGGCGGAAAGGAAGAAGCGCGACTCGCCGGGATCGCCCTGGCGGCCGGAGCGGCCGCGCAGCTGGTTGTCGATCCGCCGTGACTCGTGGCGCTCGGTGCCGCAGATGAAGAGGCCGCCGAGCTCACGGACTTCCTCGGCCTCGGCCTTGCACCGGGGCTCGAGCTCAGCCGCTGTCTCGGCCAGCGCCTCCTCGTAGTCCTCGCTCTCGTGCGTGATCCCCTTCTTTTTCAGCTCGGCGATCGCCAGGTGCTCGGGGTCGCCGCCGAGCTTGATGTCGACGCCGCGGCCGGCCATGTTGGTGGCGATCATCACCGCGCCCTTACGGCCGGCCTGGGCGATCAGCTCACCCTCTCGTTCGGCGTGCTCGGGCTTGGCGTTGAGGACGGCGTGCTGGATCCCTCGCCGCTTGAGGGCCTCGGAGATCATCTCCGAGACCTCGACCGAGACGGTTCCGACCAGGACCGGCTGGCCCTTCTCGTGGCGGGCGACGATTTCGTCGATCAGGGCCTGCCACTTTCCGTCTTTGGTCTTGAAGATCTGGTCGTTCTGGTCGGCCCGCACCATCGGCTGGTTGGTCGGGATCTCGACCACCGGCATCTCGTAGATCTTCATGAACTCGGTCGCCTCGGTGAGGGCGGTTCCGGTCATCCCGGAGAGCTTCTCGTAGAGCCGGAAGTAGTTCTGGAGGGTGATCGTCGCCAGGGTCTGGTTCTCCTCGCGGATCGCCACGCCCTCCTTCGCCTCGACCGCCTGGTGCAGGCCCTCCGACCAGCGCCGGCCCTCGAGGATGCGGCCGGTGAACTCGTCGATGATCATCACCTCGCCGTCGATCACCGCGTAGTCGTCGTCTTTCCTGTAGAGCGACTCGGCCTTCAGCGCCTGGCTGAGGTGGTTGACGAGGCTGCCGTGCTCGCCGAGGTAGAGGTTGTCGACGCCGATGAAATCCTCGGCTTTCTTCACTCCCTGCTCGGTCGGGGCGACGGTCTTGTGCTTCTCGTCGTACTCGTAGTCGTACTCGGCTTCGTGAGTCTCGCGGGACTCGCCCAGCGATTTCAGTTTCTGTTTGGCCGGCACGCCGACCATCTGTTTGGCCAGGCGGGCAAAGGTGTAATAGGTCTGGGCCGCCTGTTCGGGCTGGCCGGAGATGATCAGCGGCGTCCGCGCCTCGTCAATCAGGATGTTGTCGACCTCGTCCACGATCGCGAAGTTGTGGTCGCGCTGGACGCAGTGCTCGAGCGCATCGGCCATGTTGTCGCGCAGGTAGTCGAAGCCGAACTCGGAGTTGGTCCCGTAGGTGACGTCGAGCGCGTATTTGCGCTGACGGGCGGCGTGGTCGTCAGGGTCCTGGAGGGCGTCGACGGTGACCCCGAGCGCGTCGTAGATCGGCTTCATCCATTCCGAGTCGCGGCGGGCGAGGTAGTCGTTGACGGTTACCAAGTGGACGCTCTTGCCGGCCAGGGTGTTGAGGAAGACGGGCAGGGTGGCGGTCAGGGTCTTGCCCTCGCCGGTCTTCATCTCGGCGATCGCGCCGTCGTGAAGGACCATGCCGCCAATCAGCTGGACGTCGTAGTGGCGCTGCCCGGTGGACCGGCGTGAGGCCTCGCGACAGAGCGCGAAAGCTTCGTTCATCAGCTCATCGAGCGGTTTGCCGTTTCGTGCCTGCTCACGCAGGGAGTCCGCCTCGCTGCGGATCTCCTCATCCGAGAGCGCTTCCATCTCCGGCTCGAAGCGGTTTATTGCCGCTACGCGCTTCTGGTAGGCCTTGAACTTCCGTCCCTCTCCCGCGCGCAGCGCCTTCGTTACAAGGTCCATCGCTGGCATTGGTCAAGAGTAGCGGTGCCGGAGAAATTGCCCCTTGCTCCCTTCCGCTCCGACCTTTAGTCTCGTGCGAGAACCCACAAGGAGGCACTCATGCGGATAGAGATTCGGGGCCGAAACGTCGAAATGACGGACGACCTGCGTGAGGCAGTGCGGAAACGCTTCCAGCGGCTGGGACGACAGGTCTCACCGCTCGCGACTCTGGAGGTGGTGCTCTCGGAAGAGCGCAATCCACGGGTCGCCGACAGCCAGGTGGCGGAGGCGACGTTCTACTTGAAGGGAGTGACGCTGCACGCCCATGAGGCAAGCCCGGAGATGACCCATACCGTTCGGGAACTTGCCGAGGACATGAGCCGGCAGGTGAAGAAGCACCGAGAACTGCGTCGCAAGCGCCGCCGCACGCGACGGCTTGTCGACCAGATGCGGGGCCGCCCGGCCGAGGCACGGCCGTAGGGCCGCGGAGCGCCAACTAAAGGCGCCGGGCGAAGGTCACCGCAACCACACGGGACGCCCCCACGGCCCGAAGCGCGCGAGCGCAGGCCGTGAGGGTCGCCCCGGTGGTCAGCACGTCGTCGACGAGGAGGACGCTGCGCGGCGCCGCGGCGCGAGCCTGGATCCGCGGCGGGTGACCGACCCGCTCCGCCCGTCGCTTGCCCACCTGCCGCCCGGCCCCGCGCCGTTCGAGGCAGTTCTCCAGCGGCGCTTCCAGCCGCGCCGCCAGCGCCATCGCCAACTCCCCCGCCGGATCGAACCCCCGCCGCCGCAACCGCGCCCGCGCCGGCGGCACCGGCACCACCGTCCCACTCAGCATGTGCGCCGGAGCCAACCACTCAATCCGCTCCGCCATCAGATCCGCGACCGGCAGCAGCCGCCGGAACTTCAAGGCCCCAACCAAATTCCGCGCCACACCTTCATAGGAGGCCGAGGACCAGACCTTGTCCAACCCAGCAGGCCCGTTCCCCAGCAACGGATCCGCATCAGCCAACCGTCGTCCGCAACGCGTGCAAACCACGGCCTCAGGCCGGCAGGACCTCCCACAGGACGCACACAACGGCGGCACCAAAGCCACCCCAATGGTCGGCAACAATTCCATGCCCCGACCCTGCCGAGCAACAACGCAAGCGTGGTGCGCAAAAGGCAAATTCTTCGTGCCAACTTCGCGTCAAAACAGCGAGTCCGCGTCAGACCGCCTATATCGCGGTCTCTCGCGGACTCATGGATACGAGCAGCCGCTTTCGCCTATCCAACAAGTCACTGGTGAGGGTCCCCAAGGAATCCCGCCGATCCCCGTTAGAAGATGCGTGCGATGGAAGCCTTGGTCAATGCCGTTTCCGAGTTCCTCGCGGTCATCTTCGCCCGATTTGGCTACGTGGGCCGAACCCGGAAGCGCGCGCACATTCGAGAAGACCTAGTCCTCCTCGACGAGATTCGAAAGTCAGACGCCTATGGACCTCAAAGCCAAACCGCGAACTATCTCCATGACCACATCAACCGGGAGATTGCCGACTACTCGGGCATCGGGCTGAAGCACAAGCGCAAGATTCCCTGGGGAACGGTGATCCTCTCGATCCCCATCGGGCTTGCCTTTGCCTATTGGACCTACAAGATTGTTGACGACGGCTTTTCGCTTCTCTCCTTGCTTCCTGGTTCGGTGGCTGCCTTCTTCTTGGTAGGAGGACTGGCAGTTCTCTTTACCGGCGATGACTCTGAAGAGGACGGCGCCGAAGAGTCGGCTGCGCAGTAGCCGCATGCCCCGCCGTTCCTAAAGTCAGTGGCGACGGCCGCCACCGATGTCGCGAAAACCCTGGCTGTGTACGACTTTTCGCGGACTCGCTGATTAGCGTCCTTCGGAAGCTGTCGAATGAGGGTGCCGGTGGGGGTGTCCCGGGTACTCAGCATGGAGCCGCGCCACAAGCGCCTGAGGCGTCAGCAGATTGCGATTGACGCGGCGGAGGTGCTCCCGGGGCACCCCCACCGGCACCCTCCACCACCAGCTGGAGTCGAACTCAGCTTCGTGCGGCGGCGATGGCGTTGATCAACACCGAGCGTGCCGGGACTTCGGCCCTGGGCAGGGCGATCACTTCTTTTAGGCGGGACCCATCTCCCACTTTGACGTTGTCGCCGATGATCGAGGGGCCGTCGATCCGCACGTCGTCGCCGATCTCGCAGCCCGGCCCGAGCAGGACCGGGCCGACCAGGGCGGGCTCGCCCTCCATCCGCTCACCGCTCCGATACCCCTCGACCAACTCCCCCTCGCGGTCGACCTTGACCGCCCCGGTCAGCGCGTCGATGTTGCCCGAGCGCAGCTCCTCGAGGTTGCCGATGTCGTTCCAGTAGGCGTCGATCTCGTGCGAGTAGAAGGGGATGTCACCCTCCAGCAGGCTCGGGAAGACGTCCATCGCCCAGTCGGCGAAGCCGGGCGGATCGCCCTCGCCCGCCGCTTTGCTGGTCCCGGGAGATGGAAAGAAGTCGAAGATCTCTTTGCGGAACATGTAGATGCCGCAGTTGGCGAGGTCGGAGAGGGCTTCGGAGGGGTCGGGCTTCTCCTGGAAGCCCTGCACGCGCCCGTCAGCGCCGACGATCGCCACCCCGAATTGGCTGGTGTCCTCGACCCGCTTCATCGCCAGCGTCGCGATCCCGTCGTGGGATTCGTGGAACTCGCGCATCGCCCCGAGGTCGATGTCGGTCAGCGCGTCGCCGGAGATGACCAGGAACGAGTCGCCGAGGAACTCGGCGGCGTTGCGTACCCCGCCGGAGGTCCCGAGCAGCTTCTCCTCGCGGCTGTAGGAGAGGGAGACGCCGCAGGCCGAGCCGTCGCCGAAGTACCCCTCGATCAGCTCCGGGAACCAGTGCAGGTTGGCGATCGTCTCGGTGAAGCCGTGGCGGGCGAGCAAGCGGAGGATCTGCTCCATTATCGGCCGATTGAGGACCGGGACCATCGGCTTGGGCATCTCGTAGGTGATCGGCCGCAGCCGCGTCCCCAGCCCCGCCGCCAAGACCATTGCCCTCATCGGGCCATGCCCTCCTTCAGCCTGTCGATCGCCACGATGCTCTCCGGGTCCACTCCCCGTTGGCGGGCGATCTCGAGCGAGACGAGGTCGCCGAGCAGCGTCGCCCATAGCAAGCGTTCGACCCGGGTCTCCCCCACGGTCTCCAGCCGCACCACCGCGGCGGAGGAAGCGGCAACCGCTTCGGCGGTCAGCTCGAAACGGCGGCGCTCGCGCGGGTGCTGGTCGCAGTCCTCCAGGAAGACCGCGGCCATCGCCCCGGCGCCGGCCTCGTCAGACCAGCCGCAGATCTCGTTGTGGTCGGCCTCCGGCAGCTGCGAGTCGAAGGCGGGCTGCTTCGCGTTCTCGTTGATCTGGGTCTTCCAGCGGTAAGCGACCGGGGCGGTCAGGTCGCTGCCGTAGATCACCGTCGGCGCGGCACCGATAGTGGCGGCGATCTCCGCGGCCTTGGCCTTGATCGTCAGCGCCTCGCGCTCGAGGAAGGCGGCGCCGGCGTCGATCTCGGTCCGGATCCCAGGGGCTACCCCGACCAGCCCCGCCACCTCCGCGGCGGCGACGAACATGTAGGCGACTGCGACCCGTGGCTGGTAGATCCCCGGCGGGGCGACCACCGGGACGCCGGCCTCGCGGGCACCGTCGACGAGCGCGCCGCCGGTGCTGACGACGTAGCGCCGTGCGCCCAGCGCCTCCGCCGCCTCGAAGCAGGCGAGAGTCTCCTCGGTGTTGCCGGAGTAGCTGGAGCAGAGGACCGACCACTCGGGGGTCGCCCAGCTCGGCAGCTCGTACCCCCGGACCACGACCAGCGGCCTGGTCAGCCGATCGCCGATCGCGCTGGCGGCGAGGTCGCCGCCGATCGCCGAGCCGCCCATCCCGCAAACCATCAGCCCGGCGGAGTCGGCCCCCTCCAGGCGCGCGCTTTCGATCCGCCACAGCGCATCGCGCAGCTGGTCGGGCAGGCCTAGGACGTCGTCGATCATCGCGCTCATCAGGCGGGAACTCTTTCATCTCGGCCGATCACGGCGTCAACGAGCTGGGCGCCCGGTTCGACTCTTGCTCCGGGGGCGAGGATCGAGTCCCGCACGTGAGCGTCGCGGCCGACGACGCAGCCATCGAGCAGGACCGAGTCGGCGACCGAGGCGCCAGCCTCGATCCGACAGCCGCCGGCAACAACGGCGCGGGGACCGATCTGGGCCCCCTCGTCGATCTCAGCCCCGGCGCCGACCAGCAGCCCCGGCGCGGTCGGCTTCACCCGCGTCTCCACATTCCCCTCGAGGATGTCCCAACTTGCCTGCAGGTAGCGCTCGGGGGTTCCGATATCCATCCAGTAGCCGTCGAGCAGCAAGCCGCAGAGACCCTCGCCGACCAGCCGGGGGAAGACCTCGCGCTCGATCGAGACGGCCTGCCCGGCCGGGATCAGGTCGAGGACCGAGCGCTCGAGCACGTAGGTGCCGGCGTTGATCTCCCCCGGCACCGCTTCTCCCGTCTTCTCGGTGAACTCGAGTACCCGGCCGGCCTCGTCGCAGCGCACCAACCCGTAGGCGGAGGAGTCATCGACCGGGTGGAGCCCGAGCGTGGCACTGGCGCCGCGCTCGGCGTGGGCGCGAAGCAGCGCCGAGAGGTCGAGGTCGGCGAGAACATCGCCGTTGAGAGCGAAGAAGCGGTCTTCGAGGCGATCGCCGAGCGCGTCGGCGGCGAAGCGGATCGCACCGGCGGTGCCGAGCGGCTCGGGCTCGGCGACGTAGGTGACCCGCACCCCCTCCGGCTCGTGGCCCTCCATCGCTTCGCGGAGGACGTCGGGTAGGAAACCGCAGGCGAGCACCACCTCGGTCACCCCGTGGCCGGCGAGCCACTCGATCGCGTAGGCGAGGAAGGGCCGGTCAACCAGCGTCACCGCGGGCTTCGGCACGTCGCTGGTGAGGGGCCGCAGGCGAGTCCCCTCGCCGCCGACCAAAACAATCGCCTGCATCTAGGGAGTGGGTGCCGGGGTGCTGTTGTTGATGCGGCCGATGCCCTCGTACTCGAAGCCGGAGCTGACGAGCTTCTCGGGGTCGAGGAAGTTACGGCCGTCGACGATCAGCGGCCGGGTCATCCGCTCCGCCGCGACGGCCCAGTCGAGCTCGGCGAACTCGGCCCACTCGGTGACGAGGACGGCCGCGTCGGCGCCCTCCAGCGCCTCCAGCGCCGTGGGGGCCATCTCGACCGAACCGAGCAGCCCGGCGGCGCGCTCGGCGGCGACCGGGTCGTAGGCGACGACCTCCGCCCCCTCGCCCTGCAGCCGCGCCGCGAGGACCAGGCTCGAGGCCTCGCGCATGTCGTCGGTGTCGGGCTTGAAGGCGAGGCCGAGCAGCGCCACCCGCTTGCCGATCAGCGAGCCGAGGTGCTTCTCGAGCTTGCCGACGACGCGGCGCTTCTGCAGCTCGTTGACCTCGATCACCGCGGTCAGGAGCTGGAAGTGGTAGCCGGTGTTGCCGGCCAGCATCTTCAGGGCGCTGACGTCCTTGGGGAAGCAGCTGCCGCCGTAACCGATCCCGGCGCGGAGGAAGGAGCTGCCGATCCGCTCGTCGAGCCCCATTCCCTTCGCCACCTGGCCGACGTCGGCGCCGACCTCCTCGCAGACGTTGGCAATCTCGTTGATGAAGGAGATCTTGGTCGCCAGGAAGGCGTTGGAAGCAAGCTTGATCATCTCGGCGCTGGCGACGTCGGTGGTGAGGATCTCGCCCCCGAGCGGCCGGTAGAGTGCCGCGACCGCATCGGCCGCCGCCTCGTCACCGGCGTCGGCGCCGATCACCACCCGGTCGGGATTCATGAAGTCCGCGACCGCGGTCCCCTCCTTGAGGAACTCGGGACAGGAGACGTAAGAGAGATCGGGCATGTCGCGCCGGATCGATTCCCCGGTCCCGGCCGGCACGGTGCTCTTCATGATCAGCACGTGGTCGCCGGCCTCCGGCAGCTCCTGGACCACGGCCCGCACCCGCGAGAGGTCCGCGTCGCCGGAGTAGGTGGGTGGAGTGTCGACGCAGACGAAGAGCAGCCGCGCACCGGCCAGCAGCTCGTCCATGTCGGTGGTGAAGGTGAGCCGCTCGGCGTTTCGCCGCAGCAGGTCCTCGAGGCCGGGCTCGTGGATCGCGACTTCGCCGCGGGAGAGGGCATCTACCTTCTCCTGGACGATGTCTCGGGCGATCACCGGGTGACCGAGCTCGGCGAAGCAAGCGGCGGTGACCAGGCCGACCCAACCCGCCCCGATGACGCCTATGGGCTCCCTCTGCTCACTCATCCCTGCTCCTTCCTCACGCGCTTCGGCTTCTTCTTCGGAACGATCACCTTCGCCGATCGCGCCATTCCGATCATCTGATCGTTGGTCAAGGTTCGCAGCAGGTCATTCGAAACCCAGTAGACGTTGTCGCCGCGGCGCCAGGCGACCATTTTCACATCTTCGCCGTCGACGAAGATGTCGTAGTCGCGGCCGTTGATCGTCTTCGTCAGGCTCGGGTCGTCGAGGATCGGCGGATCCGACCAGCCGCGGATCCCCTGCACCCCGAAGTAATGGGTGCCATCGGTCATTTCCGCGACCATGACCATCCGGTAGGCGATGTGCCGGTCCCCGTCTTCGTCCTTGAGGTTGTAGACGTAGGGATCGACGACCTTTTCGTAGGGATCGCTTTCGACGAAGCGGGTCCCTTCGGGCAGGCGCGTCGGGTAGTAGACCGGGAAGTGGCCGCGGGCGCGGCGGACGGCGATCTTCGCCTCCGCCTTGCCGGCTTCGCCGGCGGGGACGAGGCCATCGCTGCCGGACCCGTTGACCTCCACCTGCGGCTTTTTCTGCTTCTGTTTCTTCTGGGGCTTCGACCGCTGCCGTTTCTGCTTCTTGCCCGCTTCGGCTTCTTCACGCTGTCGGCGCTGGGCCGCTTTCGCTTCCTGCACGGTCTCGCCGCCGAGGAATTCCTGCACCGCGGCGTCGAGCGCGCTTTTGGTCGTGTAGACGAAGCTGGGTCCGAGTTCGGCCGGGAAGTTGACCTCGTTGATGGTCGCGCTGCGCGAGGCGGCGAGCAGTTTCAGCACTTCCAGCAAGGTCTTGCCGTCGCTGATGTCGGAGGTCGTGTAATCGGTGAAGGCCTCGATCAGTTCGCCCTGGTCGAAGACGAGATCCTGGACCGAGATCCGCGAGCGGGCGGCGCTGAGGAAGTCCTGCTGGCGGGCCGAGCGGACGATGTCGGTGTCGGTGTGGCGGTAGCGGACGTAGTCGAGTGCCTGCTTGCCGCACATCAGCTGATAGCCCGGCTGGACGTTGATTTCGGCGTACTGTTCTTCGGCCGGCACGCCTTCGTTGGAGTGGTAATAGCGTTTGTCGACGTCGGTGTAGACGCAGCCGAGCGCGTAGACGCCCTGGGCGAAGCCGAGGAAGTCGACGTTGACGATGTGGTTGATCGGCAGGCCGGTCAGCTGCTTGACCGTCTGCAGGGTCAGCTTGGTGCCGCCGTAGAAATACGCTTCGTTGAACTTGCCGGTGCCGACCCCGGGGATTTCGACCTTGAGGTCGCGCGGGATCGACATCATCGAGATCAGGTCCTTGTCGGGGTCGAGCCGGATCAGCATCGTCGTGTCGGAGCGACCCTTGTCTTCGCTGAATTCAGCCCCCGCCCGCAGGTCGGACCCGATCACGAGGAAGGTCTGGGCACCGCCGTCGCCGGCGTCAGCCAGAAAGCGGTTCAGCTTCTTTTGCAGCTTGTCGTTTTTCGGCTGGATCGCGCTGGCGATGCTGTCGAGATAGAGCAGCGTCGCGGTGGCGGTGGTCGCGGCCGAGACGGCGACGATCAGGACCGCGGCCAGGGTGAACCGCCACCAGAAGCGCTTCGGCTTCGGCGGCTCCCCTCCATCTCCCTGTGGCGGTGGCTTCTTCGGCGCCCAGCCCGGGCCCAATGGCTCACTCATCGAGCCGGCCCGGGATCGATCGCAGGAACGACTCGAGCGCCTGCCGGTAGGTCTCCAGCGAGGAGACCGAGACCCACTCGCCCGGCCCGTGGTGCCCGGCGCCGATCGGCCCGAACTCGACCGCCGGCACCCCCACCCGCAGGAAGGAGACCGCGTCGGAGGCGCCGTCGCGGCCGACGCTCATCGGCTCGCCGTCGTGGTGAGCGGTCGCCGAGTCGCGCAGTGCCCGCACGAAGGCGGAGTCGCGGTCGACCGTCGCCGGCGGCCGGGTCAGCAGGGCCTGCACCTCGCAGCCCTCGATCCCACGCACCTGCGCGAGGATTTCCTCCGGATCCTGGTCCGGGAGATGGCGAATGTCGACGTCGATCACGCATCGGTCGGGCACCTTGTTGAGAGCGTCGCCACCGACGATCCTCCCCAGATTGATCGAGGGCCGGTCGAACAGCTCCGAGCTGTGCCGGGCAAACGGTAGCGACTCGATACTGCGGAAAACGTCGATTGCGTTGAGGACGGCATTGTCGCCGAGCCAGGGAGTGGCGCCGTGGGCGGCGGTGCCGCCGACCGTAAGCCGCAGCGCCAGCACCCCCTTGGCCTCGATCCCGATGTGCAGGTCGGTCGGCTCGCCGGTGATCGCGAAGTCGCCGGTGAAGCCGCTGTCGACGAGGTGGTCGGATCCACGCTCGGACTCCTCCTCGGACTCCTCGTCACCGACGATCCCCAGCCGCACCCGCACCCGGTCCTGATCCCGCATCGCCGCGATAACCATCAACATCGCCGCAATCGCGCCCTTCATGTCATAGGCCCCGCGCCCGATCAGCCGATCGCCCTCGGTCTCAGGCACGAACTGCCCGGCGTGCCCAGGGACCACGTCGACGTGCCCGTGCAGAACCACCGTCGGGGCGTCTGCGGGCCAACCTCGGCCATGACCACCGGCAGACCGCGCACCTCGTCGGCCTTCGTCTCGATCCCCCGAGCTTCCAGCCAACCTTGGATGAAGCCCGCCGCCTCGGATATCGCATCGGGCTCGCAGGTCTCGAAGCTGATGAGGCGCTTTGCGAGGACAACGAGCTCCTCGCTCATCGACTCACCCCCCGGCGATCGAAAGGAACGCTTCGGCGCGGTCGCGGTCTTTCTGCGCCCGGTTCTGCTCAGCGCTGCCGTCCTCGCACTCCGAAAGCCGCTGTTCAGCATCCGCCAGCTGCTCTTTCAGCTTTCCGGAATCGAGATCCTCGGGCGCGATCGCCTCCTCGAGCAGAAGCCGAGCCCGGTTGCCGTAGACCTGCAGCCACCCGTGGGCCTGCGCATAGCGTTTCGTCTCCGAGTCGGAGAGATGCAGGCGGAGCTCGGTCGGCCGCAGCGCCGCCAGCACCGGCGCGTGGTTGGCGAGGATGCCGATTTCGCCGACCTCGGTCCGGGTCGAGACCTGGCGCGCTTCACCGCTCCAGACCTCGCCCTCGGGGGTCAGGACCTCGACATCGACCATGTGCTCCGCCGCCATCTGGATCTCCTAGGCAGCGGCGCCGGACTTGGCGTTCTCGGTGACCTGGTCGATTCCGCCCTGCATGTAGAAGGCGCCCTCGGAGAGCTCGTCGTGCTGGCCGTCGAGGATCTCGCGGAAGCCGCGGACCGTCTCGGCGACCGGCACGTACTCGCCGGAGCGGCCGGTGAACTGTTCGGCGACGAAGAACGGCTGCGAGAGGAAGCGCTCGATCTTGCGGGCCCGGGAGACCGTTTGGCGGTCCTCGTCGGAGAGCTCGTCGATGCCAAGGATGGCGATGATGTCCTGCAGCTCCTTGTAGCGCTGCAGCACCTCCTGGACCTCGGTCGCGGTCCGGTAGTGCTCGTCGCCGACGACGGCCGGCTTGAGGATCGTCGAGGTCGAGTCGAGCGGGTCGACCGCCGGGTAGATCCCTTTCTCGGAGATCGACCGCGACAGCGCGGTGGTCGCGTTGAGGTGGGCGAACACCGAGGCCGGGGCCGGGTCGGTGTAGTCGTCAGCCGGCACGTAGACCGCCTGGATCGAGGTCACCGAGCCGCGGTCGGTCGAGGTGATCCGCTCCTGCAGGCCGCCCATCTCGGTCTCCAGCGTCGGCTGGTAGCCGACCGCGGAAGGCATCCGGCCGAGCAGCGCCGAGACCTCGGAGCCCGCCTGGACGAAGCGGAAGATGTTGTCGATGAACAGGAGCACGTCCTGGCCACCCTGCTCGCGGTAGTACTCGGCCATCGTCAGCCCGGAGAGGGCGACGCGCAGGCGCGCGCCCGGAGGCTCGTTCATCTGGCCGAAGACGAGCATGGTCTTCTCGAGCACGCCCGACTCTTTCATCTCGAGCCAGAGGTCGTTCCCCTCTCGCGAGCGCTCGCCGACGCCGACGAAGGCGGAGAGGCCGGAGTGCTCCTCGGCGATGTTGCGGATCAGCTCCTGGATCAGAACGGTCTTGCCGACGCCGGCGCCGCCGAACAGCCCGACCTTGCCGCCTTTGGCGTAAGGAGCGAGCAGGTCGATGACCTTGATCCCGGTCTCGAGGACCTCCTGGGTCGGGGTCAGGTCGGAGGCCTTCGGGGCCGGGCGGTGGATCGGCCAGCGCTCCTCGACCTGGACCTCGGGGCCGTTGTCGATCGGCTCGCCGAGCAGGTTGAAGATGCGGCCCAGGGTCGCGTCGCCGACCGGGACGGTGATCGGGCCGCCGGTGTCGGTGACGGCGGCGCCGCGGGCGATGCCGTCGGTGGCGTCCATCGCGACCGCGCGGACGCGGTCGTCGCCGAGGTGCTGCTGCACCTCGCAGACCAGGACGGCTGATTCGCCGTCGTTGTCGCCACCGCTGGTCTCGATCGTCACCGCGGAGAAGATCTCCGGCAGCTTGTCGGGGAAGACGGCGTCGATGACCACTCCGGTGACCTGCTCGACGCGCCCTACGTTGCTTCCGTTTCCGTTGCTCTCAGCCATGGGTTCCTTTTCTCGTCTTTGAAGTGCTGTTGGTGATCCTGGGCCTGTCGTCTAGCCGAGCGCCTCGGCGCCGCCGACGACCTCCAAGATCTCCTGCGTGATTTCCGCCTGACGCGCCCGGTTCATCTCCAGGGTCAGGTCGCCGATCATCGTCTCCGCGTTCTCCGCGGCATTCCTCATCGCCGTCATCCGCGCGCCCAGCTCCGAAGCCGCCGACTCGAGCAGCGCCCGGTAGACGGAGATCGTCACGTACTCCGGGATCAGCCGCGCCAGCAGCTCCTCCGGGTCGGGCTCGTAGACCCACTCCGAGCGGCTCTGGGCCTTCTCAGCGTCGGTTTCCTCCTCGGCGGCAGCATCCTCCTCGCCGGCGCCCTCGCCGATCACCTCGGCCTGCTGCAGGGGCAGCAGGGTCTGACGCCAGACATGCTGGGTCAGGGGTGAGACGAAGCGGTTGTAGATCAGCTCGACCCGGTCGAGATCCTCGTCGACGTAGCGGGCGGTCAGCCCCTCGCCGATTTCGCGGGCGTTGGCGAAGGCGGGGCGGTCGGTGAAGCCAACGTAGGAGTCGGTCACCTCCTGCTTGCGGAAGGTCAGAGCGGAGACGCCCTTGCGGCCGACCACGGCGAAGGCGGGCTCGGCGCCCTCCTCGCGGACACTCGCCGCCATCCGCATTCCCTCGCGGATGATGTTGGAGTTGAAGGCGCCGGCCAGGCCGCGGTCGCCGGTAACGAGGACGATCCCGACCCGTTTGACGTTCTCCCGCTCTTCCAGAACCGGCACCCGCGGGATGCCGCCCGCCTGGGCGGCGGCGCGGCGGGTCAGCTTGCGCATCCCCTCCGCGTAGGGCCGCATGTCGGAGATCCGCTGTTCGGCCCGCCGCAGGCGCGCCGCCGCAACCATCTCCATCGCTCGCGTGATCTTGTTGATGTTCTTGACCGACGCGATGCGGTTCTTGACTTCCTTCTGCGTTGCCATGAGGAACTGGGCTCCCGAGCGCTAGGCCGGGGTCGCCGCCTCCTCATCCTCGGTGCTGTCCGAGTCGGACTCGGTCCGAGCCGGGGCCTCGCGCTCCTCCTGGGAGTGGATGCGGTCGGACTCGCCCGCCTCCAGTGGGTCGCCGTGCTCGTCGAAGTCGGGGCCGAAGTCGTCGACGAACTCGGCGATCGCCTTTCCGAGCGCCTCCTCGTCGGCCTCCTCGAGCTTGCCGGTCTCTTCGATCCGGCTCAGCAGCTCGGCGTTCTCCGAGTGCAGGCGCACCCGCAGGTCGGCGAGGAACTCGCCGACGCGCTCGACTTTGATCCGGTCGAGGTAGCCGCCGGTGCCCGAGTAGATCGAGGCGACCTGGTCGCCGACCGAGAGCGGTTCGCGCTCTTTCTGTTTCAGCAGCTCGACCAGCCGTTCGCCGCGGGTCAGCGCTTTCTGGGTCTCGGCGTCGAGCTCGGAGCCGAACTGGGCGAAGGCCTCGAGGTCCCGGTACTGGGAGAGGTCGAGGCGCAGTTTTCCGGCGACCTTCTTCATCGCCTTGGTCTGCGCGTTACCGCCGACGCGGGAGACCGAGATGCCGACGTTGATCGCCGGCCGGACCCCCGAGAAGAAGAGGTCCGACTCGAGGAAGATCTGGCCGTCGGTGATCGAGATCACGTTGGTCGGGATGTAGGCGGAGACGTCGGAGGCCTGGGTCTCGATGATCGGCAACGCCGTCAGCGAACCGCCGCCGAGCTCGTCGTTCAGCTTCACCGCCCGCTCCAAGAGCCGCGAGTGCAGGTAGAAGACGTCACCGGGGTAAGCCTCGCGACCCGGCGGGCGCCGCAGCAGCAGCGACATCTGCCGGTAGGCGGAAGCGTGTTTGGTGAGGTCGTCGTAGACGCAGAGCGCGGCCTTGCCGTTGTAGAGGAAGTGCTCGCCCATCGCGCAGCCGGCGTAGGGGGCGATGTACTTGATCGGAGCCGCCTCGTCGGCGGGGGCGGCGACGATGATGGTGTTCTCCATCGCGCCGTTTTCCTCCAGCGTCTCCTTCAGCTGCACGACCGTCGACATCCGCTGCCCGATCGCGACGTAGATGCAGATCAGGTCCTTGTCCTTGTTGTTGATGATCGTGTCGATCGCAATCGCGGTCTTGCCGGTCTGGCGATCGCCGATGATCAGCTCTCGCTGGCCACGGCCAATCGGGATCATTCCGTCGATCGACATCAATCCGGTCTGGACGGGTTCCTCGACCGGCTGGCGCTGGACGACGCCGGGGGCTTTGAACTCGGCCGGGCGGGTCTCGGTGGTGGCGATCTCTCCGCGGTCGTCGAGCGGGCGGCCGAGCGGGTCGACCATGCGGCCGAGCAGCGCGTCGCCGACGGGGATCTCGAGCAGCTTGCCGGTCCGCTTGACCGTGTCGCCCTCGACGATCTGGTCCCAGTCGCCGAACAGCACGGAGCCGACGTTGTCGGCCTCGAGGTTCAGCGCCAGGCCGGTGACCCCGTGCGGCAGCTCGAGCATCTCCAGCGCCATGCAGTTGTCGAGGCCGTGAATACGGGCGATGCCGTCGGCGACGGACAGGACCGTGCCAACCTCGGAAAGGTCTGCGGAATCGGTCTCCAGTCCCTCGATCCGCTCTCGCAGAATGCTTGCGATCTCGTCGGGCTTGATCTCCATCGGGTGCTCTATGCCTCCTTACGCCGCGGTGGCGACGCTCTTTCGAAGTTTCTCCAGACGACTGCGGATGCTCGCGTCCAAGACCATGTTGCCGACCTGCAGCACGATGCCGCCGAGGATCTGATCGTCGACGGCGCTGCTGAGGTCGACCTTCTCGCCGGTCTGCCGTTCGACCTCCTGGCCGATTTTCTCGACCACGGCCGGGTCCAGCTCGACGGCGCTGGTGACGGTGACGTCGATACGGCGGTTCTCCTGCTTCCAGAGCTCGTCGAGCTGGCGCCGGATGCGGAAGACCTCCGTCATCCGGCCCTTGTCGACGAGCACCTCGAGGAAATTCATCAGCTCGGGCTCGGCGCCCGAGATCGCTCGCCCCAGCCCCTCTTTCTTCTCAGTGGAAGAGAGATAGGGACTGAAGAGGAAGACCTGCAGCTCGCGGTTGCCGTCGACAGCGTCGGCGAACTCGCCGAGCTGCTGCTGGAACGCGTCCAGCTTGCCTTTGTCACGGCCCACCTCGAAGAGGGCCTCGGCGTATACGCGAGCTGCGTCGGCCATCGTTAGTTCTTCTCCGCTCCCGAGAGCGCCGAGAAGTCGACCTCGCTGAGCGCCTCCTCGACGAGGCGTTTCTGGTCCTCGTCGTTGAGCGATTTGCGGGTCACCCGCTCGGTGGCGAGCACGGTCAGGTCGGCGACCTCCTGGCGGATCTGGTCGAGTGAGCGACGGGTCTCCGCTTCGATGTCGCGTTTGGCCGCCGTCACCAGCTCCTCGCGTTTCTCCTTGCCGGCCGTAGCCGCCTCTGCTTCGGCGGTCTCGGCGGATTTGCGGGCGCGGGCCATGATGTCGTCGGCCTGCTCCCGGGCCTCGGCGAGGCGGGCACGGTACTCGGTGAGCAGCTCATCCGATTCCTTGCGCTGCCGTTCGGCAGCGTTGATCGACTCGCTGATCGCTTCCGCGCGTTTGTCGAGCGCTTCCTGGATCTTCGGGAAGGCGACCTTGCTCAACACCCACATCGTGAACAGGAACAGGACCAGCGTCCAGATCATCAGGCCGAGGCCCGGGCTGACCAGGAAGCTGCCGCCGCTTTCCTCGCCGTGCTCTGCCGCCTCGGCGGCGAGCGGGAGTATGTAGCCGAACAGCTCCATCGACCTAGGCGAGGAAGAAGGCGATCAGACCGAAGATGAAGGTGTAGAAGGCGACCGCCTCGGTCAGCGCAAAGCCGAGCCAGCGGATGCTTTCCAGCTCACTTTTCATCTCCGGCTGGCGGGCGACCGACTCGATCTCCTTACCGAAGATGAAGCCCACGCCGATCCCGGCGCCGATCGAGCCCAGCCCGGCACCGACGCCGAGGGCGATCGCTTTGCCGGCGCTTTTCACGCCTTCGTCGGTGACCTCGGCGAGAGGTATTACGGTGAGATCCATCGAGTTCTGACTCCTTTTCTAGTGAGAGGCGGAGGTCGCTCCGCCGATGTAGATAGCGCTAAGCGTTGAGAAGATGAATGCCTGCAGGGTCGCCACAAGCCCGACCTCGAAGATGAAGAAGGCGAAGGCGAGCGGGAAGGTCAGCGCCCCGAGGGCCGCGATCCCCAGCAGGACCGCCAGACCGCCGCCCATGAAGAGCAGCAGCAGGTGGCCGGCGAGGATGTTGGCGAAAAGACGGACGGAGAGCGAGATCAGCCGCACGAAGTGCGAGATCACCTCGATCACGAAGATCGCGCCCTTGCCGATCGGGTGCATGTCCTCGAGACCAGGCGGCAGCCAGCTCTTGAAGTAGGGGCCGACGCCCTTCGCCCGGATGCCCTCGACGTGGTACGAGAGCCAGACGACCAGGGTCAGGACCAGCGGGATCGCGATGTTGGCGGTGGCGGCGTAGATCGCGAAGGAGGGGATTTCGAGACCGCCGATCGAGAACGTGTGCTCGGTGTTGGTCGGCAGCGGCAGGAAGCCGAGCATGTTCGAGAACCAGATCCAGAAGAAGAGGGCGCCGATGAAGGGGAACCATTTGCGCGCCAGCTCGCCGTGGAGGCTGCCGCCGGTGATCGTGTTTTTGGTCAGGTCGTAGGCGACCTCGACCGCGGTCTGGACCCGGTTCGGTTTCTCCGCCATCCGCCGCGCGATCCAGACCATCACCGCGATCGTCAGGGCGCTGGCGAGGAAGAGGTAGAGGACCGCCTTGTTGATGCTGAAGTCGATCCCCGCGAGTTCGATCGTCACCCACGGTTCCAGTTTGAACTCGTTCTGGGGTTTGAATGCTTCGTTCTTGCCGTCGCTTTTGAAGATCAGCAGCAGCAGGATCGAGATCGCGAAGTAGGCGCCGAAGCCGATCAGGACCTTGGCTTTGGTGCTGAGACCGCTCTTGGGCGGGTCAGCCTGGGGGGCGCCTCCCGGCGCCTGCACCGTTGCCGCCTCCATGCTTACGCGACCCCCTGGCCCTCAGGCTGATCGTCGAACAGGTGCGCGAGGCCCTGCGCGGCGAAGGAGATCGTGAACAGCGCCAGCAGGAGAATCGCCGCGGCGAGCCCTGACTCCCGTTCGGCGATGCCGACCAGGAGCACGGCAGTGGCCATCAGCCAGACGCGGCCGAGGGTGCTGCCGGCGACGAAGCCCATCGCCTTCTGCCGGTTGCCGGCGGCCAACTCCTGCTTCATCCGCCGCTGGGCCAGCATCTGGATCCCCCGCTGCAGCAGCCATACCGCGGCCGCCACGGTGTAACCGAGCAGGGGCAGGTCCGCGAGCAGAAAAACTGCAAGCGCGGCGAGCAGCGCGATTAGGTCGACGTACTTAGGAGGTGACATAGGGTCAGAAAATGAGGAAATACGCCCAGCTCGGGGCAGAGCGGGCGTAGGGGCGACTATACCCAAAAGGTCCCGGGAATGGCTTTGTGAAGCCACTTCGTGAGGGTTGCCACTACCGCTTTGCGGCCAACGGCGCGGGGTTGGGAAGGCGCATCATCCGGAACGAGCTCAGTAATCCGATCAGCGCGGCAAGAAGGGGAACGGCAAGCGCTATCTGGAGTGCCAGGGAACGGCTGTCCTCGTTGATCTGGACGATCTCCTGGCTCACATCGGCAGGCTGGTCCGCCAGGAGCTGGTTGAGCTGGGCATCGCTCATCACCTGCGCGTCGTCCTCCAAAGTGCCGGCAACCCGTTGCTGCTCAGCTGGGGCAAGAACCTTGCTCGATTCGGCCTGGTCGCTGAAAGCGATGGAGAGCGTCGCCAGCATCACCGCGCCGGCGAACGCCAACCCCAGAGAAAGGCCGAACGACCCGGTTGCCGAGTTGATGCCGGCGGCCTCGCCGATCCTGTCCTCGGAGATCGGGGCGAGGGTGTAGTTGTTGAGTTGGGAGACGAGCAGGCCGAACCCCGCCCCGGCCAGCATCAGCGGCACCACCAGATACCAGCCGGTGTCAACGCGCGGAACCAGCGGAATCAGCCCGACCAGCGCCAGCGTGAGCAGGGCAAAGCCCGCGCGGATGATGCCGGCGGGCCGGCGCCTCCCCGCTCGTTTGCCGGCGATCAATGCGACCGCGAACATGGTCAGGGAGAGCGGGGCGAGGGAGAGGCCCGCCTCCATCGCGTTGTAGTCGAGAACCATCTGGAGGTAGATCGGCAGCGCGATCAGCATCCCCCCGAGGGCGACCTGCTGGAGGACTCCCTGGGAGATCCCGAAGCTGAACAGCTTGGACTTGAACAGGTGCGGGTCGAGCAGGGCCGGCTTGCCGGCCCGCACGCGACGCAGCAGCCAGTAGACGAGCAGGGCCATCGCCGCCAGGCCGAGGGCGAGCAGGGCGGCGACAGACTCGCCCCCCTCCTGCCAGGCGAGGACGCCGAGTACGAGGCCGCCCATGCCGATCACCGAGAGGGCCGAGCCGACGACGTCGACGGCGCGGTCACCCGTGTAGGCAACGTCGCGGAGGTACCGCCTGCTGCCGAGCAGGACGATCGCGATCACGACGGCCTCGAGCGCAAAGCCCACCCGCCAGGAGAGATAGGTCGTGAGGAAGCCGCCGAGCAACGGGCCGATCGCGGCGGCGATAGCCGCCGAGGCGCCGACCAGGGCGTAGGCCTTTGCCTGCGCGGTCCCCTCGAAGTTGCCGTGGATCAGCGACTGCATCGCCGGCATGTAGAGCGAGGCCCCGAGGCCGCCGACAATCGCCCAGAAGACGATGATCGGGGTCAGGCTCTGGGCGACCACCATCGCCAGGGCGCCCGACACATAGAGCAGCAGGCCGACCATGTACGCCCGCCTGCGGCCGAAGAGGTCGCCGACCTTGCTTCCGATCAGGATGAAGGCCGCAGAGACCAACGCCTCGATCGCCACCGCCGACTGCACGCCGCTCACCGTCGTGTCGAGGTCGTGGACGACCGCCGAGATCGAGACGTTCATCAGCGACGTGTCGATCACGAAGACGAACATCGCCGCCGCCAGTAGCAGCGCGAGGCGGGGAGTCGAGCCTTGGGTCTCCATGATCCCTCCCTCGCCTCGACCTATTTTCCGATTGCTTCGAACTCGCCGGTTTCCGGGTCCACAGTTGGGAAGGTGCCGGTCTCGAGCTCCTCTTCGACCGCGCGCTCGACCTCTTGGGGCTCCGGCTCAGGAGCGCCGACCTGGCGACGCAGGGTTATCAGTTGGCGGAGGCGGGTTTGACGGAGCTTGAAGATCTCCAGGACCTCTACTAGGTAGACGCTGGCGGCTAGGGCTAGGACGCCGAAGAGGGCTATCACTGCGGTCCAGAGCGGGTCGAAGTTGCCGTGGTCGTCGCTGTAGGGGACGAAGCGCAGGGCCAGGGCCAGTAACGCCATGACGACGGTCCAGCCGTAGAGGTAGAGCAGGGTGCGGCGCTGGGAGAAGCCGATGTCGGCCATCCGGTGGTGGAAGTGCCAGCGGTCGGCTTTGTAGATCGGCCGCCGGTATTTGAGCCGCTTGGCGACGACGAATCCGGTGTCGAGGATCGGCACCGCGAGGATGATCAACGGCAGGAAGAGGGCAACCACGGCGTTCGTCTTCAGCGCTCCCTGGACCGCCACCGCCCCCAGCAGGTAGCCGAGCAGGTTGGAGCCGGTGTCGCCCATGAAGACGCTGGCCGGGGGGAAGCCCCAGCGCAGGAAGCCGAGCGCGGCGCCGGCGGTCAGCGCGGCGAGGACGCCGGCGGCGGTGCGGTCGAGCGAGAGGGCGATCGTCGCCAGGGTGATGCCGGAGATCACCGCGACGCCGGCGGCGAGGCCGTCGACGCCGTCGATCAGGTTGATCACGTTGATCACGGCGACGATCGCGATCACGGTGCCGACGTCGCCGAGGTGGACCACCCCTCCCCCGGGCAGGGTCAGCAGGTCGACGGTCCCCGGAGTCAGCCGGCCGAAGAACGGAAAGGTGAATTCGTCGACGGTGACGCCGGCCGAGACGGGGATGATCACCGCCACCGTCTGGCCGAGCAGCTTGACCGCGGCGGGCAGGTCGAAGATGTCGTCGAGGACGCCGATCAGGGCGATCGCCACGGCGCCGATCAGGATCGCGTGGCTTTCGCTGTCGTTGGGGAGGAAGAGGAAGCCGGCGACGACGGCGCCGCCGAGGATCCCGAGGCCGCCCAGTTTCGGCGTCGGCACGGTGTGCAGGGAGCGCTCGATCGGGTGGTCGATCGCCCCCACCCGCAACGCCAGCCATCTGGTCATCGGGACGAGGAGGAGCGCGAGCACCCCGGCGACCAGGAAGGCGAAGAGGGCGTCGAGGTCAGTGGGCATAGCGGTCGAACCAGAGGGTAAGCGCCATCAGGCCCCAGATCTGGCGGCTGAGGTCCTCGCGGCCGGAGATATGGCGATCGAGGATGGGCGTGACGGCCGCAGGGTCGAGGAGGCCCTGGCGCTCGACCGCCCCCGGCGCCAGCACCTCGCGGGCGAACGGCGCCAGCGGCCCGCGCAGCCAGGCCGCGATCGGGATCGAGAAGCCCTGCTTGCGGCCCTGGATGATCTCCTTCGGCAGCAGCGGCCCAAGGGCGCGGCGCAGGAGGCGCTTCTTCTCGAAGCCGCGGACTTTCATCCGCGTCGGCAGCGAGAAGGCGAACTCGGCGACCTTGGGGTCGAGGAAGGGAACGCGCAGCTCCAGCGAGTGGGCCATGCTGAGCCGGTCGGTCTTGACCAGCAGATCGTCGACCATGTAGATGCCGAGGTCGAGGTCCTGCATCCTCGCCAGCGGCTCGGCTCCAGCGGTTTCGGCATAGCGCTCGCGGTAGAGGTCGAGCGGGTCCCAGGCGGAGGCCACCGGGCCGGCCAGGTCGGCGCGCGTCTGGGCCGCGAAGATCTCCTTCCAGCCGTGGTGGCGCTCCAGCGGCGGCAGAGCGGCGGCGCGGGCGAAGCGCTTGGCTTTGTAGTCGAAGCCGACGCGGTCGTGGCGGCTCGGCAGCGCCTCGGCCAGCGGCCGGGCCAGCGGGGCGAGGCGGCCGACCCGGCGGGCGAGCAGGTCGGCGACGTACGTGTAGTAGCCGCCGAAGAGCTCGTCGCCGCCCTCGCCGGAGAGGGCGGTCTTGACCTGGCCGGCGGCAAGCTCGGAGACGATGTAGGTCGGCAGGGCCGAGGAGTCGCCGAAGGGCTCGTCGAAGGACTCGACCAGCTTTGGCAGCAGCTCGACCGCGTCGGGGCGGAGGACCAGCTCGTGGTGGTCGGTGCCGTAACGCTCGGCGACGAGACGGGCGCGGGAGAGCTCGTCGAAGCCGGCCTCCTCGAAGCCGATCGAGAAGGTCCGCAGGGGTTCGCCGGCGTGGGCGCTGGCGAGCGCCGCGAGGCCGCCGGAGTCGACCCCGCCGGAGAGCAGGACGCCGACCGGGACATCGGCGACGAGGTGGGCGCGGACGCTGTCGTCGAGCACCTCGCGCAGCTCGTCCGCCAGCTCGTCGACCAAGCCGCGGCGAAGCTCGCCGGCCGGCGGTGGCCCCGGCCGCGCGTAGCGACGCTGCCGCACCTCTCCCCCCTCCCAGGTCAGCAGGTGCCCCGGGGGCAGCTTGCGGGCCTCGGCGAAGATCGTCAGCGGCGCCGGGATCGAGTTGAAGGCGAGGTAGGCGGAGACCGCCTTCGGGTCGATCTCGCGGGAGAAGCCCGGCAGCTCCAGCATCGCCTTCAGCTCCGAGGCGAAGGCGAGGCCGCCGCCGGCCTCGCGGTAGTAGAGCGGCTTGATCCCGAAGCGGTCGCGGGCCAGCAGCAGGCGCTGCCGGCGCTTGTCCCAGAGGGCGATCGCGAACATCCCCCGCAGCCGCTCGACGAAATCCTCGCCGTGCTCCTCGTAGAGGTGGACCAGGACCTCGGTGTCGCAGTCGGTGGCGAAGCGGTGGCCGCGCCCCTCGAGCTCGCGCTTCAGCTCACGGTAGTTGTAGATCTCACCGTTCTGGACGACGACACAAGAACCGTCCTCGTTGGCGATCGGCTGGTGGCCGTGGTCGAGGTCGATGATCGAGAGGCGCCGGGCGGCCAGAGCAACCGGCCCCTCGTGGAAGAGTCCGTCGTCGTCGGGCCCGCGGTGGACGAGGCGGCCGCTCATCCGCGCCACCGCCTCCAGATCCGGAGCGCCCTCTCGCTCGGCGGCGACGAGGCCGCAGATACCGCACATGGGCGGCAGTCTCGCAGCCGCGCTGGTTGTCGAGAGGTCGGGTGGCCTCCTCCAGAGACCGTCGCGCAGCTGATCGGGCTGCTCGCTTCGACAGGTTGGCCTGGGAGCCTCTGGAGGAGGCCACCCGACCTCTCCGTCTTACGCGGAAGATGAAGTGTTGGCTGGACCCTGGCCAAGGACCTTGCCCACCGTGGCCAGCAGGACCTGGAAGTAGAGCGGGACCGAGCGGTCGGCGATGTACTCCATGTCGTGGGCGAGCTTGTCGGCCCAGGACTCCTCGCGGGTGATCCGGGTCTGGGCGAAGCCGGTCACCCCCGGCCGTACCACCAGCCGCTGCCAGTACTGGGGGATCTCGCGGCAGAGTTCGGCGTAGAAGGCGGGTCGGATCGGGCGCGGGCCGACGACCGCCATGTCGCCGCGCAGCACGTTCCAGAGCTGGGGCACCTCGTCGAGGTGGGTTTTGCGCAGGACGCCGCCGATCCGGGTCCGCTCTTCCTCGGTGCGGCGGGTCAGCTCCTCGCCGTAGAAGGGCCCGAGGCGGGTCTCGGCGTCGGGCTTGAGGGTGCGGAACTTGTACATCCAGAAGAGGTGGCCGGCCCTGCCGACGCGGGCGCCGCGGTAGAGCACCGGCCGGCCCGAATCGAGCGCGATGACCAGCGCGATCAGCGCCAGCAGCGGCGAGAGGACGAGCAGGATCGAGGCCGAGATGAGGATGTCGAGGGCCCGCAGGACCCGGTCGATCGGCCGCGGGTCGCCTTCGGCCGCGGGCGCGACGAGCTCTTCGAGGCCGGCCTCGGCCTCGGGCAGGTCGCTCAAGAAGGCGTTACGGGATGAGGCTTTTCGCGCAATGGTGAGGCTCCGACGGTACCGAGGATGGTCTCGACCAGAAAGGACGGATCGCGCTTGGTGGGCGCAGTCTCCGCGGTCCGCTTGCTCAGCTCCACTGCCCGCGAGTCGGTCAGCGGCCGCAGCCGGCCCGACTTGATCAGGGCTTCGTCGACGCCGCCGAGACGACCGCCGTAGGTGGTGTAGACGGGGGTGCCGAGGGCGGCGGCCTCGCGGTTCATCGTCCCCCCCGCTGAGACCACGAGGTCGGCGAGGGCGACCAGGCTCTGGGCCTCGACGGCGCCCTCGGGGACGATCACCGAGGGCAGCGCCAGGCCGGTGATGAACTCGCGCTGAGCCCCGGTCCGCGGCAGGACCACGGCGTGGACCTCGCTGTCGCGGCCGAGGCGGTCGAGGACCTTGGGGAAGAGCGGGTTCGACTTGCGGTGGTAGAGCGAGACGTCGGGCGGCGGCCGGACGATGACCACGACCCGCTTCTCGTCGACGCCAAGCCGGCGCAGTGCCTCGGCGTCGGGCTCGAAGTCGTAGAGGTAGTACTCCTCCTTCAAGCCCGGATAGGGGAAGTACTTCTCCTCGGTGACCCCGAAGCGCCGCAGCCGCTCCAATGGCACCGAGTCGGGGAACATCACCCGCTTGGCGAGGCGGCAGCCGATCCGGTGCTGGGTGACCGCGTACTCGTAGTCGTGCATGTTGGCCTCGGGAACGCCAAGCCCCTTGGCAGCGAGCGCTAGATCATTGGAGCCGTGGGCGAGCGCCAGGTCGAAGCCCCGGCCGCGCCCATAGCGAAGCATGCCGCTGCTGCGCGAGGCGAGACTGGCGGCCTTGCGCAAGCGCGAGGCGCCGCCATGGCGGCCGATCGGCGTGTGCTCCATCCCGTGCAGCTCGAGCAGCTGCTGGGTCTGGGCGTAGTCCCGCGAGGTGATCTCGACCTCGTGACCTTCCCGGCGCAGGCGCTCGATGATCGGGCGCAGGACCAGCACATGCGCCGGGGCGCTCATGTCGACCCAGACCTTCAAGGGGTTTAGACGGCCGCCGCGAGCTCTGCGTAGAGCGGGAAGCGATCCATCAGGGCACTGGTGCGCGCCGAGAGGTCGTCCTTGGCTGACTCGAAGTCGGGGCCGAGGGCGGTGACGATCACCTCGGCGATCTCGGTCATCTCCGCCTCTCCCATGCCGCGCGTGGTCAGCGCGGGGGTGCCGATCCGCAGCCCCGAGGGGTTCATCGGCGGCCGCGGGTCGAAGGGGATCGCGTTGCGGTTGACCGTGATCCCGACCTCGTCCAGCCGGTCCTCGGCGGTCTGACCGTCGAGCCCGGTCGGGGTCAGGTCGACCAGCACCAGATGGACGTCGGTGCCGCCGGTGAGCACCGGCACGCCGCCGGCTTCGAGGCCGGCCGCGAACGCCTGGGCGTTGGCGATCGTCTGCCGCTGGCGCTGGCGGAACTGCTCGCTGGCGGCGATCTGGAAAGCCACCGCCTTGGCGGCGACCGTGTGCATCAAGGGCCCACCCTGCTGGCCGGGGAAGACCGCTTTGTCGATCGCTTTCGCGTGCTCCTCGCGGCAAAGGATCATGCCGCTGCGCGGTCCGCAGAGCGTCTTGTGAATCGTCGTGGTGACGACGTCGGCGTGCTCGACCGGATTCGGGTGCTCGCCGGCGGCGACGAGGCCGGCGAAGTGGGCCATGTCGACCATCAGCTTGGCGCCGACCGAGTCGGCGATCTGACGGAAGGCGGCGAAGTCGAGCTGGCGCGGGTAGGCGGACCAGCCGGTGACGATCAGCGCCGGTTTGTGCTCCTGCGCAAGGCGCTCCACCTCATCCATGTCAACCAGGAAGTCCTCGCGGCTGACGTGGTAGGGCACCGGGTTGTAGAGCTTGCCGCTGACGTTGATCTTCATCCCGTGGCTGAGGTGGCCGCCGTGGTCGAGGGCGAGGCCGAGGAAGGTGTCGCCCGGTTCGAGCAGCGCCATGTAGACGGCGTTGTTGGCCTGGGCGCCGGCGTGGGCCTGGACGTTGGCGTGCTCAGCTCCGAACAGGCTCTTGGCCCGCTCGATCGCCAGTTCCTCGGCGACGTCGACCTCCTCGCAGCCGCCGTAGTAGCGGCGGCCGGGATAGCCCTCGGCGTACTTGTTGGTCAGCACCGAGCCGACCGCTTCCAGCACTGCCTGCGGCACGAAGTTCTCCGAGGCGATCATCTCCAGGGTGCGCTGCTGGCGCCGCAGCTCGGCGTCGAGGACACCGGCGATCTCGGGATCGACCTCGCTCAGCGGTGCGTTTTGGAAGTTTTCTGGAAGCTCGGCGATGGTCGGCCGACGATAGCAACGGCCATGGATATTCTGGGGACGGTGAGAGCCAGAGTCCTCCTCGCTCCGCTGGCCCTTTTTCTGGCCTTAGCACTGCCCTCCACCGCCTTCGCCGCGGTCGAGAACCCGTGCGAAGGCGCCGAAGCGCAGTTCCTCCTCTGCCCCAACCTGCGGATTGCGAAGCCGAGCGAGCTCTACGTCCAAACGGCCGGCGGCCAGGTGCGGCTGCGGGCGACCAGCGACGTGCAGAGCCGCGGCCGCGGCCCGATGGAGCTGCGCGGCCGGCGCGACGGCCCGCGCAGCATGAAGACCAACCAGCGCATCTACAAAGAGGGCGGCGGCCACATCACCGTGCCGAGCGGGGCCAAGCTGCGCTTCACCTACGTCGGCACCTACTTCGGCGGCTCCTACTGGAAGGTGCACCAGCTGGCCACCTTCGAACTGCTGCGGGTGACCCCGGACGGAGAAGCCGGCGACGTCGTCCGCACCAGCCCCAAGCTCAACTACTGCCTGCGCGACCTTACGCGCACCCAGGCCGGGCGCAAATCGCCACCCGGTCGCGTCTACCCCGGCTGCAACCAGGACCCGTTCCGCGACCGGGTCAAGCTCGGCACCTCGGTCGGCTGGTCGGACGTCTACCCGGCCGCTTACCACCAGCAGTGGATCGACGTCGCCGGCCTGCGCGGCTGCTTCGTCTACCGGATGATCGTCGACCCGGGGGAACACCTCTTCGAGTCGAACGAGAACGACAACACGTCCCAGCGCATGGTTCGGCTGCCGTACCGCGGCGCTTCCGGCTGCTAGCCGCTCCGCTGGTTCAGCCGAGACCGACCGAGGCGAGCCGGCTAGCCAGGTCTCCCGGCGAGAGGGCGCCGTCGCGGAGGATCCGCCAGTGGCCGTCGTCCTCGATCGTGGTGACGTCGACGACGGTCGAGGGCAACCCCGGCAACTGGCCCCCGTCGATCGCCAGGTCGGCGCCGTCGAGGATCGACTGCGGCAGGTCCTCGAAGCGGGCCGGAGCCGGCTCGCCGCTGAGGTTGGCCGAGGTCTGGAAGACCGGGCACATCGTCCCCCCCAGCGGGCCGCCGATCAGGCGGATGCCGAGCCGCTCGGGGTCGCGGCGGCAGGCCAGCGGGTAGCGCCGGTGAGGATTGGCGATCACCAGCGTCGCCGGCCCCGGCATCAGGGCGCTAGCCGCGGCCTTGGTCCGCGGGCCGAGGCCGGAGACGATCTCGCGGATCGCCAGCGGCGAGAAATACATGACCGCCGAGGGTTTGCCGTCGTCCCGGCCCTTCAGCCGGTGGATCCTGGCGATCGCCCCCGCGTCGAGCGGGTCACAGGCGAGCCCGTAGAGACCGTCGGAGGGAAAGACCGCGACGCCGCCGCCGGAGACGGTGCGTTCGAGCGCCTTGCGGGCGACCTGGGCCTCCCCGCTCTGCAGCCGGATCAGCTCGGTCATGCCGCCGCTCCGCCGGCGCGCCCGACGACGACGCGCTCGATCCCGGCCAGGTCGGGGCGAATCTCGACCTCGCCGAAGCCGGCTTCCATCATCAACTCCGTCACCGCAAGCGTCTGTCCCTCCCCCACCTCGACGGCAAGTGCTCCGGTCATTTGTTCCGGATAGCGGTGCAAATGACGGGCGCCCTCTGGGACGAAGGCGCGGTAGACGTCGAGGCCGTCGGGTCCCGCGAGCAGCGCCTCGCGGGGCTCCCACTGGGTTACCTCGGGCTGGAGCGATGGCCAATCACGCTCGGCAACGTACGGGAGGTTGGCGAGGATCAGGTCGAAGTCCCCGCCCTGGGGCAAGGTCCCTTCGAGGAAGCGGACGCGGTCGGCGAGGCCGAGTCGCTCGGCGTTCGCCTGCGCCACCTGGAGTGCGACGGGTGAGGTGTCCGTCGCCGTCACCTCGCACCCCGGCAGCTCGTCGGCGACCGCGAGAGCGATCGCGCCCGAACCGGTGCCGACGTCGAGCACGCGGTCGGGTTCCACCTCCCGCGCCAGCTCGACCAGTAGCTCGGTCTCCGGCCGGGGGATCAGCACCCGCGGGTCGACCGCCAGCTCGATCTCCCGAAATCCTTTGCGGCCGAGGATGTAGGCGACCGGCTCGCGCCGCAGCCGCCGCCGCACCATCTCGCCGAAGCTGCGGGCCGCGGCCGGCGGCACCTCCGCGCTCGGATCGGCGGCCAGCGCCGCGCGGCTCCATCCCGTCGCCTCCGCCAACAGCAGTTCCGCGTCGAGGCGGGGGTCTTCGACGCCGGCCGCCCGCAACGCGTCCACCGCCGAGCTCAGCGCCTCACGCACCTCTGCGCCGGTCATCGTCGCCATCGGGTCAAGCGGCCGAAGCCGCGGCCTCGAGGCGTTGCCGCTTCTCCTCGGCCGCGAGCGCGTCGGTGAACTCGCCCAGCTGCCCCGCCAGCACGCCCTCGAGGTTGTGCGAGGTGTGCTTGATCCGGTGGTCGGTGACCCGGCCCTGGGGGAAGTTGTAGGTGCGGATCTTCTCCGAGCGCTCGCCGCTGCCGACCTGGGCCTTGCGCTCGGAGGCGATCTTCGCCTGCTGCTCGGCCAGCTCGCGCTCATACAGCCGCGCCCGCAGCACCCGCATCGCCCGGTCCTTGTTCTGGAGCTGGGACTTCTCGTCCTGCATCGAGACCACGATCCCGGTCGGTTTATGGGTGATCCGCACCGCCGAGTCGGTCGTGTTGACCGACTGACCGCCGGGGCCCGATGAGCGGTAGACGTCGATCTGGAGGTCGTTCTGGTTGATCTCCACCTCGACCTCCTCGGCCTCGGGCAGCACCGCCACCGTCGCCGTCGAGGTGTGGATCCGGCCCTGGGACTCGGTCTCGGGCACCCGTTGCACCCGGTGGGTCCCGCCCTCGAACTTGAACACCGAGTAGGCGCCCTCGCCCTTGACCTCGAAGGTGACCTCCTTGAAGCCGCCCGCCTCGGAACCCGACTGGGAGAGCACCTCGGTCGTGAAACCGCGCTCTTCGGCGTAGCCGTTCTGCATCTTGTAGAGGTCGCCGGCAAAGAGCGCCGCCTCGTCGCCGCCGGTACCGGCACGAATCTCGACGATCACGTTTTTGGCGTCGTTGGGGTCGCGCTCGACCATCGCCAGGCGGATCTCCTCTTCCAGTCCCTCGATCCGCGCCGGGGCCTCGTCGGCGACCCTACGCAGCTCCTCGTCCTCGTCCTCGGCGAGCAGCTCCCGCGCACCTTCCAGGTCGTCGCGCAGCGTTCGCCACTGCGCCGCCAGCTCCTGGGCGTGCTGCAGCTCTCGGTATTCGCGACCGATTTCGGCGTAGCGCGCCCGGTCGGAGATCACCTCCGGGTCGGACATCTGCGCCTCCAGCTCGGAGAAGCGCGCCTCCACCTGCTCGACCAGCTGCTCGATCATGGGACCGAAGAGTAGAGCGGCGCCGCTAAGCGACGATCTCGATGTGCGGCTTTTTCGCTGCCTCCTCGGGGGTCTCCCGGGCGAGGACGGCGTTGAGGGAGGCGATCGCCACCGCGAGCTGCTCTTCGTCGGGCTCGCGGGTGGTCAGGTTCTGGAGCATCAGGCCGGGCCACATGACCGCCCGCACCCAGCGTTTGCGGCGGTTTTTGCCGGCCCACTTGATCACCTCGTAGGAGAGGCCGGCGATCAGCGGGATGCCGAGGATGCGTGAGGCCAGCAGCCAGTACCAGGCCGGCAGCCCGATCGGGGCAAAGACGAAGATCGCCAGCACCATCACGATCAGCAGGAAGCTGGTCCCGCAGCGGGGGTGCAAGCGCGAGTAGAGCTTCGCCCGCGCGGGGACCAGCTCGTCTTCGGCCTCGTAACAGGAGATCGTCTTGTGCTCGGCCCCGTGGTACTCGAAGACCCGGCGCAAATCGGGCATTTTGCTGATCACGAGGATGTAGCCAATGAAGATGGCGGTCCGCAGTACCCCCTCGACCAGCCAGAAGAGCAGCGAGGAACCGAGCTGATCCTTGATCAGACTGGTGAGGCCGACCGGGATGACGAAGAAGAGCCCGACCGCCAGCAGCATCGAGAAGAGGATCGTCAGGCCCCAGAGCCAGCCGCCGATTTCCTCCTTGTTGCCCTCCTCGTCCTCCTCCATCTGCGCGTTGGCGGAGATGGCGAGGGCCTTGAAGCCAATCTTCAGCGACTCGCCGAGGGCGACGACGCCACGGATCACCGGCACGCGATAGATCCGGTGCCGCTGGGCCCAGGGGACGAGCTGCTCGGACTCGACCTCGATCTGCCCCTCGGGGGAGCGGACAGCGACCGCCCAGACGGAGATGCCGCGCATCATCACGCCCTCGAGCACGGCCTGACCGCCGACGGGTGCGTCGCGCTTGGCGACCAGCGCCCCATCGGGCATGCGCAGCGCATCCCCTCCGTTGTTCGCGGAAGGGGAGTTTTGGGATGCGAGTGCCGAGCCCGACGGCGGGCTCACGCGCTACTTCCCGGCCCTGTGCTTGGCGGCGCGGCGCTGGAAGCGCTCAACGCGGCCACCGGTGTCGACCAGCTTCTGCTTGCCCGTGTAAAAGGGGTGGCACTCGGAGCAGAGCTCTACATGCAAGTCCTCTTTCGTGGAGCGCGTGTAGAACTGGTTGCCGCACGAGCAATGCACGTTGGCAAGCGTGTATTCGGGGTGGATTGAAGCCTTCATCTCCACTCAGTCTAGAGAACCGCGCAAGCTGCCGATTAGGACCTTGTGCGGAAAGCGATCGCAGCAGTCCTCTTCGGCGGTCTCGGCCTCGTCGTCCTCTACGACTGGGTCGGGATCGGAGGCGCCAACCTCGACGTCGCGATCAACAGCGTCGTCTATGACGCCGTCGTCGTCTGCGCCGGCCTGGGCTGCCTGACCAGGGCGCTGCGGGGCGGGCCGGAACGCGGTGCCTGGCTGGCGATCTCGGCCGCGGTCCTCGCCTGGGCGGCGGGCGAGATCTGGTGGACCACCTTCATCGAAGACAGCGCCTCCCCGCCCTATCCGTCGCCGGCGGACATCGGCTACATCGCCTTCTATCCGCTTGCGATCCTCGGACTGTTCCTGCTGGTTCGCGCCCGCACCACCGAACTCGATCGCCGGCTCTGGATGGACGGGGCGATCGCGGCGCTGGGCACCGCCGCGCTCGGCGCCGCCTTGATCTTCGAGTTCGTCGCCGAGCGGGCTTCGGGGACGACGGCCGAAGTGGTGACCACGCTGGCCTACCCGTTCGGCGACGTGGTCCTGATCGCGCTGATCGTCGGCGTCATCGCCCTCACCCGCTGGCGGCCGGGCAGAACCCTGACCCTCCTGCTCTTGGGCCTTGCCGTGATGGCGGTCGCCGACGTCGCCTTCACTCTGCAGACCTACGACGCGATCCCGGGCGGCGACTGGGTCGAACCGATCTACCTGATCTCGGCGGTGCTGCTCGGGTCCGAGGCTTGGCAGCCGCCGGCCGACCCGATCCGCCCCGGCGCCCGCTTCGACGGCTGGCGGGAAATGATCGTCCCCGGGATCGTCGCGGGGGCGATGATCGTCCTCGGCGTCCTGCAGTACCTCCACAGCTCGAGCGCCCTCACCACCGTGCTCTGGTCCCTGACGATGCTAGCGGTGCTCGGGCGGCTGGCGCTGAGCCTGCGCGAGAACACCAGGCTGCTCGAGATGGTCCGCACCGACCAGCTGACCGGTCTCGGCAGCCAGGCGCGACTGCGGATGGACCTCGAGGCCGGCGGCCCGGCAGGCGCAGAGCGACCGCTCACCCTGATCCTGCTCGATCTCAACGGCTTCAAGCACTACAACGACACCTTTGGTCACCCCGCCGGGGACAAAATGTTGGGCCTGCTAGGCGGAAGGTTGCGGGGGGCGGTGGCACCGGAGGGCGTCGGCTATCGCCTTGGCGGCGACGAGTTCGTGGTCCTGATCGAGGGCCGAGTCCCGGACCGGGAGGCGGTTGCCGCTCGCGCCGCCGAAGCGCTTACCTCAGAAGGCGGTGGGTTCGAGCTCAGCGCCGCCTGGGGGATCGCCTCGGTCCCCGAGGAGGCGAACTCAACGGCGGCGGCGATGCAGCTGGCCGACGTGCGGATGTACGCGCAGAAGGAGTCGCGCCGGCTGGCGGGCCCGCTAGCGCCGCTCGACCGCGAAGCTCTCGAGCAGAGCCAGTAGGACCTCGGTCACCTCGGCCCGGCCCTGCGGCCGATCCTCGCGCGCGATCAGCATCGCCGCCTCATCCAGCGCCCCTAACAGCAGGTGGGCGAGCGGTTTGACCGGCAGCTCGCGGATCTCCCCCGCTTCGATCGCCGCCGCGAGGCTGGCTTCGATCAGCCCGAGGCCGTTGGCGGCGCCGATCTCGCGCCAGCGCTCCCAGCCGAGGACGGCGGGGGCATCGTGGAGGGCGATCTGCCGCAGCTCCGGCTTGGCGCACTCGTCGAGGAAGGCCTCGATGCCGGCCTTCATCGCCGCCAGCGGGCTGTGCAGCTCGGAGCCGAGGACGATGCGGGCGACGCGCTCGGTCGATTCCGCCTCGATCCGTTCGTAGACGGCATCCAGCAGGCTCGCCTTGTCGCCGAACTGGTGGTAGAGGGCACCGCGGGTGACGCCAGCGGCGCGGACGATCTCCTCGGTGCCGACGTGGTCGTAGCCGCGCTCGGTGAAAAGCTTTAGAGCAACGGCAATCAGGGCGTCGCGGGTCGCCTGGGTGCGTTCGGCCTGGGTGCGCCGCTTTTCGGGTTCTGGACTTACGTGCATTCTGGACTTACGTGCATGCAGTATGTATGTTAGGCCCTCGCGTCAACTACAGGAGGGCCATCGTGACCGACCAGCAGAAAGAGATTCAACTTCAGCAGGGGACGATCTGCTATCGCGAGGCGGGAGCCGGCAAACCCGTCGTCTTCGTCCACGGGTACCTGGTCGACCACCGCCTCTGGGACGGGGTCGTCGACGGCCTCTCCGACCGCTACCGCTGCATCGCGCCCGATTGGCCGCTGGGGGCCCATCGCGTGCCGATGAACCGCGACGCCGACCTCTCCCCCACCGGCATCGCGAAACTGATCGCCGACTTCCTCGCCAAGCTCGAGCTCGAGGATGTGACGATCGTCGGCAACGACTCCGGCGGCGCGATCTCCCAGGTGCTGGTGACGACCTACCCGGACCGGATCGGCCGCCTCGTCCTCACCAACTGCGACACCCATGAGAACTTCCCGCCGGGCCCGTTCAAGGCGATGCCGCCGGTGGCGAAACTGCCGGGCGGGATGCAGCTGATCGCGGCCCCGTTCCGGATCGGAGCCGTGGCCCGCTACGCCTTCAAGCCCTTCGCGAAGACGAAAATCCCCGACGAGCTGATCGCATCCTGGATGGAGCCGGCCAAGTCAAACCGCGCGATTCTGCGCGACGCCGGCAAGGTGACCGCGGGGATGAACAAGCGCTACACGCTCGCGGCGGCCGAGAAGCTGCGCAGCTCCGACCTGCCGGTCCGGCTCCTCTGGGCGCCGGGGGACAAGTACTTCCCGATCTCCTACGCGGAACGCCTCGCGAGCGAAGCGAAAAACGCCACCCTGGTCTCGATTCCGGACGCCAGCACCTTCGTCGCCCTCGATCAGCCCCAGCGAGTCGCCGAGGAGATCGCCGAGTTTGCGACCTCATCCTGAGCACCCGAACGAACAAACGTTCCCAAACAATCGCAAAGAGCATATTTTTCGTCCGACGGGCGGGGGAAGCTTTACCAACCGCTAGAGGACGGAGAAAGCAATGCCCGAGCAAATCTTCGACCAGCACCGCCCCCGGAGCACGATGGCCCAGCGCCTCGACGAAGCCTTCGCGGGCTGCGACGAGTGGACGGTGATCGCCGCCCCAAGGCGCCGCAGCACCCTCGAGTTCACCCCCACCGCCTCCAGGGCCCCCCAGATCTTCGACGGGGCGGAGCTGCTCCAGGCCGAGGAACCGCGGGCGATCTAACGGGGATCTAGGCTGAGTACGTCAGAAGAAGGTGTTGGCCTACTTGTTCTTCCCGCAGCTAGCACCCATCTTCACGTTCCCGTTCTGCGCCGCGCCATTCTGCCCGGTGAAGGAGACCTTGGCCTTGCGGTCGGTCTTGCAGAGGTTGCGGCTGTTTTCCAGCAGGCCACGTTTCTTGCCGCCGAAGAGGCTGATCGTGATCTTCTGCACCGGGGCGTCGGGGACGCTTAGGAAGCGGGTCCGCAGGCGTGCCAGTTCGGTGCCTTTGACTGGGACCGAGTCGACGAAGCCGACCTGGATCACTCGCAGGCCGCCGCCTTTTAGGTCGGCGACGATGTCGGGGAGTTCTCTTTCGCCTCCGTTTGACCTGAAGATGACCGGGCCTTCGAGGGGCGCATCGAGCAGCGGGGTGGTTGCCTTGGCGGTGCCGAGGATCGAGAGCGGCGGGCAGGCGTTGGCGTTGAACTGGACCCTGGTGCAGGGGTTGTTGATGTGGTCTTGGTCGATGAACTGGCTGGTGGGGAGCTGGACCGAGACCTTGGCGTTGTTGGCCTGGTTTGGCTTTTGGGTCAGGACTGCCTTCAGGGCGGGGTGGCCGCTTCTCTTGGTGGCGCCTTTGAGGGTTAGCTTCAGCTTGGGGGTGTAGGGGAGGCGGGCGCAGTTGGTGGCTTGGTAGGCGTCAGAGGGGGTGGCTACCTGGCCGTTGGTGGCGAGGACCCTGGCGGTGATCTGCTTTTCGGTGCAGCCGGTGGGGTTGAGGATGAAGTTGGGCCTATCGACGTCGACGTGGATCGCTCGATAGGCGACGGGCACCCCCTCGAGGATCTGCGGCAGGGGGTCGGTCTGCGCGGTCACAGTGGAGTTATTGGGATCGACGTTGATCGCCGCCCTGGTGACCACGGTTCCGAGGTCGAAGGGGCCGGCCTGAGCGGGGACCCTGACCACGAGGCTGTAGGGGGCGGATTTGTAGGGGCCCGAGAGGTAGATCGCGGTGGGGGCCTTGCCGGGTTGGGGGATCCACAGCGGGGCTCCGCCTACTCCGGTGGCGGCGGTTACCGAGCCGACCTGGGAGCCCTGGGGGCAGTTGCCCTGGCTGGCGCCGGGCTCGGGGCAGAGGGGGACGCCGGCCAGTTTGGCCAGCAGGCCCTGGGGCAGGTGCATGGAGAGGCTTAGCGGGTTGGCTTCGCCGTCTTGGCGGGTCAGGGTCATGGTGAAGGGGCTGAAGGCGCCGGCCTGCAGTTTCTGGGTCCAAGCTTCCAGCTTGGGAGCAAACCCGCCCTTGTTGCAGCCCGAGGTGATCTGCATCGCCGTGTCGCCAGTGGCAGCCGGCCTACCCGACCAGGGGCTGAACTCGTAGTGGGTCTGGTAGGTACCGCACCCAGGGGTGGCCAGTGGCGCCCTGGGGCCGCCGAAGACGTGCAAGCGGATCTGTTCGACGGGCACCTGGGGGTTGCCGCCGAGGCTCGGGATGCCGTTGAAGACCGTGGTCACCTGGCCGGTCAGCGGGTTGGTGGTGATTTCCGCGGGAAGCTTCAGGTGCACGCCCTGTTCGTCGGTGACCAGCCAGAAGCGGAAGAGCTTTCCTGGTTCTGGGGTGCGCTGGTAGACCGAGCCGTTGAGGGTGCGTTCAAGCGCCGGCACCTCGATTTCGGCCGAGCCGATCTTGGCGGCGTCGGGGCAGTTGGAGTTGTCGGTGGTCTCGAAGCCGACCTGATCGGCCGAGCAGGCCTCGAGGCCGTCGCCGGCGGCGGGATTGATGCTCATCCCCTGCGGCAGGCTGACCACCGCGCCCCTCAGGGTCGAGGTGGCGAGCCCTTGTGGGGTTTCGTCCTGGGGAATCGTCAGAACCGCGTCGAGGCCCGTCGGGGCGAAGGCTTCGGGGTTGGTCGGGGTCGCGGTGAAGGTCGGGTTGAAGACGAGTTTCTCGCAGCCGCCGATCTGCGGGAAGGGGGCGCTCTTGCTGACTTCCACGCCGGGCTGCTGGTAGCTGATCGCCGTGACCGAGACTTCGCGTTTCAGCGTGCAGTCGGTCGGGTTGGAGAGGAAGGGGATCTCCGGCTGGCCTGATTCGCGACCGCCCGGGGGCAGCACTCCTTCGATCGCTTCCTGCGGGGTGAGGCGGAATTCGTCGTGGTCTTCGGCCGCCGGCACGCCCCACAGGGTGGTGTCGGCGGCGATCAATTCCGCCGCCGAGGAGGCGCCTTCGACCTTGGCCACCAACGAGAAGTCGACCGGGTCGACCTCGACGTTGATCACCGTCGGGTAGAGGCCGGCGAACAGGCCGAAGCGGGCGACGACCTCGCCACCGGGTGAGGGCATGTTGTAGACGGGCTCGATCAGGGTCGTGTTCACGGTGCCGGCTAGGCGGACTTCGCTGATGCCCACCTGGGCGTCCTGGGGGCATTCGCTTTCTTCGGGCGCTTTGCCGAGCTGGGCGAAGGTGCAGCGAGGAAAGTTCTGTGGGTTGCCGATCACGCCCGGGGGCAGCGTGACTTCGATGTCGCGGGTGAAGGCCCAGGGTTTGGCCGGGACTTCTTCGGTCGAGCTCAGTTCGAAGCCAGTGGTGAAGTCGGCGTGGGCGCCGGCCTGCTGAGTCGAGAGCGAGGCGGAGACCGATTCGACCTCGTATTTGTTGAATTCTTTGTCGGCGATCGCCGGATTCGCGCTTGCCAGCAGACAGGTCGCAAGGCAGGCCAGCAGACCGGCGGTCTTCGCGCTCAGGCCCCTCACTTGCCCGCCCCCCGGTTGGCGCCGGATCGGTTCTTGGCTTTGCCGCCTTTGCCTTTTTGCTTCTTGTTCTTCTTTACGCAGCGGACTTTGCCGGCCTGCTTGACCTTGTGCTTGCCTTTGGGGCAGGTGCGCGGTTTCTTGGGTTGGGACGGCACGTCGCCCTCGCCGCCTGCCACCGGTGCCGGGAAGCTCGGGGTCGGGGTGACCGTCGGTCGGCAGCCGTCGGCAACGCAGGGATCCGGTTTGGTTGACCCTGGAAAGCCGCCGCCGACCTTCGCGTCGTAAATCGAGACCGCTCCGCCGGTGTCGGCATCGGTGAGAGCGTCTTCCGTCGTGATGAAGACGTCGTCCCCGCTCGTGCTGTGGGCGTAGAGGAAGTTGTCGCGGGAGCTCTGCCCCGAGGAGAGCAGATAGACGCAGCCGCCTGCACGGTCGCAGCTGCCCACGCCCTCTTCCTCCCACTCATAGACGTCGTTGACCTCGTCGGTGTCGGTGGAGACGAGTGCTTCGGCTGACTCGAAGAAGACCCGGTCCCCCCCGGGGGTGATGCTAGGAACGAACCCGCTTGGGCTGAGAGGCGGCGGGGCCAAGGAGTCGAAGGTGATGGTCTGCAGGCTGGCGCCGCCACTCGCCGCCGTCCCGGTCGGGATGCAGGAGATGCAATGCAGGCGTTCCTCTTCGGAGTCGTAGCGGTAGATCTGGGGGAATTCGCTCGCCGGGTAGCCCGTGATCTCGGCACGAGACTGGAAGAGCAGTACCGACCCAGCGGCGGTAGTGCGAGAGGGATCCTTGGCTAGCTGACTCGAAAGCACTTCGGTCCAGCTACCGAGCCCGTCAGTGGGAATCGTCTGGAAGGGGGGGATTTCCCCGTCCACGTCTCGGTCGGTGACGGTGGCGACGAAGCTGATCGCGCCTTCTTCGGAGAGGTAGAGGTTCTGCTCTCCCGGCTGGGCAACGTCGCCCTCGGGGTTGGCGCCGCCGAGAACGCTCGGCGAGACGAAGTAGGCGCGGGTGCCTTCGGTGGCGACGTTGACCGGGGTGACGTTGCCACTGGAGCTGAAGTCGATGACTTCTTCGGAGCTGGTATCGAAGGCGAGCAGGTCGCCGCCCTCGACATAGAAGATCCGCTCGCCGCCTTCGGAGACCCCGGCGAAGGTGACGTTTTCGCCGATTTCGTAGGTGGTTTCGTTGCCGACCCGGAGATAGAGTTTTTTGCCGATCGAGAAGGCGATTCCCTCGCCGTCCTTGGAGGCGCCACGGTAGGCTTCGTTCGCTCCGCCCACAGGAGTGACGTCGCCGGGAAGCAGCGAGACCACGTGGGTTTCCTCATCGCCCGTGACCGGGTCGATGGTCCGGTCGTAGATTGCGGGAGTCCCGGTTGGCGGCGCGTTCGGCTCGAGCTGCAAGGGGGCTTTGGTGGTTTTGAGCGTTTCGAAGATCACGTGAGCGCCGTTTTCGGTGATCAGCCTCCCGCTCGCCTTGGGATCAGTGCCTAGGCTTCCCCTGCCGATCAGCTCCGAGTGCCCGTCGGGGTAGCGGAGGTACTGGGTTTCTTCCCCGTTGATGACCAGGGGTCCTTCGATCCGCGCGCTCCAGAAGGCGAAGCCCTGATCAGGCGAAGTGCTGCCGGGGATCGAGACGGTCGCTTCCTCGCCGCTGGCGCCGGCGAGCTCACTGCCCCAGCCGGAGCCGCCGCGCGTGGCTACATAGGGGTCGCCCTCGAAGCTGCCGACGCCCTCGGATCCCGACAGCGAGCCGCCTTCGATCTTGAACCAGACCGCATCGCCAGCGGGTGAGGCCTCGACAGTGGTGAATAGGTTGCCGACAAAGCCGACCCCCTTCGGCGGGCGACCGCCGGTGTCGGAGGGCGTCACCAGCTCATAGGCGCGGCAGTCGGGCAAGCGACCCGAGAGGCCAATGCGCAGTACCTGGTTCGGGCAGCTTGGGGAGAGGAGTGCATCCTCGTAGGTGGTGAAGGTGGTTTCGTTTTGGCCTTCTTCTTCGGCTTCGCCGAGTACGTTTTTAGCCGTCACCCGAAAGCGGTAGGTCTCCCCGGGGACAAGACCGGTGGCGAAGGTGCTGACCTCGGTCGCCAGGCTGTCGGCAGGGATGGTGCCGCCCGCCAGGGTGGTGGCCTCTTTGAATTTTTCGGGTTCCGCTTCCCAGGCCTCCTGGGTGATGATCTGGAAGCTGTATTCGGTGGGCAGACCGCCGGGGAAGATCGTCGCCGTGAGCTCGGCTTCGGTCTCGCCGATACCGCCGGCGGCGACGCCTTCGATCACCGGCGGGATTTGACCGGGTGGGTGAAAGGCGGCCACGCGGCCGTTTGATTTCAGCACCGGGACAAAGAGGAAGTGGCGGTTGCAGGCATCGCCGGGGGCGGGGTCGACAGGGTATTCGCAGGGTTCCGCGGCAAGTTCACGCTCGCCGTTGGAGACCGCGGGCTGGACCGAGATATTGGCCTGGAACTCGTTGTTTTGGAACTGCGAGATGAGTTCGTAGCCTTCGTCGAACTGGTAGATCGTCTTGGCGGCGATGATGTCGCTGACGAAGAAGTCGCCCGTCTCTTCGTCGACGGCGAGGCCCATGCGGCCGAAGGAGGAGGCGAATTTGGTCGCTTCCGTGGGACCGTCGATCTCTTCCAGCACTGCGTAGGGGGCGGTGTCGGCCAGAACCTTGACGTCGCATTCGTCGGTTTTCCCGTCGTCGCAGTGGGTCAGATAGATGCGGTTGCGCTGGGAGTCGACGGCGATCGCTTCAACCCACTCGCCCATGTCTCCGACCACGTCAACGACCGGATTCGATTCTTCGCCCGTGCCATAGATGGTGAGGTCATTTGCCCGGACCACGTAGAGGCGGCCGTCGGTATCGACGGCGACGGCACCGATGAAGTTGGCTCCGAGGCCTCCCGAGGCGACCGTCACCGGCGGGTTGGCGTATTTGATTTCACCGGCTTCGCCGTCGTATTCAGAAGGGGGATAGCGGACGACTTTGCCGGCGTCTTCGAAGACGTAGAGGTGGCCTTTGCTGTCAACCGCGATGCTCTTTGGCCCGGGGTTGCGACCTCGGTGATGAAGTGTCCTTCGTCGTCGAAGACGTCGATGCGGCCTTTCGCGTCATCCGATTCGGCATAGCTCGCGACGTACTCGTTGCCGAAGGGATCAATCGCGACCGCCCGCGCTTCGTCGAAGCGACCGGTCGGACCGTTGGGAGGCGCCGGATAGGCCGGCGGTTCGCCGCTGCAACTCGGGTCCGGGACGGGATCGAAGACGCTGGTGCTGCAGTTGCCGGTCAGCGAGAGGACGGGGTCGAGTTCGTAGGGTTCGGCGGCAGACGCAGGGGCGGCAGCGAGCAGAACCCAGAGCAGGGCCACAGAGCCCGCTACAGACTTCTCCCAAGAGATTGAACTTCCCATGCCCTGGCTCCTCCCTGCTCCCGTTGAACTGGCGTGACAATAGATACATCCTCAGATCCTGTCAAGGAACAGCTGCGGTATTGCGTCGGAGCGGATACAAAGCACGGCCGCCAGAAGGCGGCCGTGCTTTTGCTGCTATCCCCTAAAGGGCTGTTCGCGAATCAGGAATTGTCGACGTACAGCGAATTCGGGGAGTTCAAGGTATAGCTGCCTGTCCACAGGGTGGCGCCAGTGCCGCAGAGAACACTGCCGTTGTGGAACGGAATCGCGCCGTTGATGTGCATTGTCGCCGGGCTGCCGCCTGTGACGGTGCCGACTTTGGTTGTGGAGGTCACGTAACGGCAGTTGATGCCGAACCGTGTCGCTTCGACTGTCGCGCCGTTCGAGTAGACGATGCCGTCGTAGCCGCTGGAGTGTTCAACCGAGAGCGTGCCTCCCAAAGCCGTTGTTACGTGCCAGCTGTTTGTGCAGTTGGTGAATTCCGGGTTAACGGCTCCCGAGACCTTGCCTCCTTCTGGGTGGCTTTCAACCGAGCCCGTGGCGGTCCCGTTACATTCGATTTTGGCGATCGGGTTGTGGAGGACGGCGTGTCCCTCGGAACTGGCCGAAAGCGCGCCTGTGTAGTCGGTGCCTGTGGGCGATGTGACTGTATCTGCCGAAGCGATACCGGCGAACGACATCATGGCTGCTGCAGCAACGGCAAGCAGCCCGAGAATCTTGACGTACTTCATGTGTTTTCTCCTTGAATCCGGACGCCTCGGCGCCCGGGTAGCTTTCCCGGGCCTTTCTAACCACATGGGCATTGCACAATCAAGATTCTTAAATCAATACAGCTTTGTACCTTGCGCGTACTGGGGGAAGGCCCTGGAAAGTGCGTGGGACGGAGATGCGCGCGCGTCGTTTGGCGCAGGCCATCAATTGGTGGCGGCCACCTTCCAGCCCGCGCGGGGCATCGTGCGGGCCCGGCCCAGACCGGCGCTCTGGACCTGGCCGCGTTGGGCCTAATTGCCCGTTGAAACGAGGAATCCGCTGCGCAGGCCGTCGGCGACGGCATTCGCGATCGAGGGGTCTCCCCCGACCTCGATCCGGTGGCCGTCCATGTCCCGCATCCAGCGGAACCAGTCGAGGACGCCGCCGGTCGCCCAGGCGTCGGGTTCGCCGTCGACGCGCGCGACGCAGGACTCGACCCTTCCATCAGCGACGCGGATCGTGACGCCGGCGAAGTCGAGCTCGGAGCCACGCCGGAACTCGACCGCGAGGCGGCAGACGCCGTTTATTTCAGATGGCAACTCGAGGGTCGGGGCCGCAAGCAAGAAGGCCGCCTCTGCATCGATGCGCCCCGGAGCCGGCGTTCGATCGGGAATGCAGGTGCACTCCCATCCGATCGCCGCCGTCACCGGGGCCACCGCCCGTCGCAGCCATGGGGTCACTTCACAGCGGGTCACACGACCGTTGGCCTCTCTCTCCGGCGCGGTCAGGCCCACCTGGCGCATTGCAGTCAGACGACGCTCGAGCGTCGGGTAGCTGACCTGAGGAATCACCCGATTCAGCTCCGTCAGACCGAGAGGGCGAGCCGCCAGGGCGCGGATCAGCCCGGTGGACCAGCCATCGACAAGCGCTTTGACAGCGCTCTTGGAGGCGGTGCTCCCCAGTTCCATCTCGTCCTCGGGCGCCGACCGAAGCCAGACCTGCAGCACCTCGCCCACCGCCAGCAGCCTCTGACCCCGTGGGGTGATCAGGTAACTGACGGAGCCGGGGAAATCGTCCTCCCGGTGCCGCTTGACCAAACCCAGCTCCACCAGCCGGCGCAGATAGGAGCGCATCGTCGTCACCGGTGGATGACCGATCGTCCGCCGAAGATCCGGGAGCTGAATTGGCCCTTCCCCCTCCTCCAGGGTTCGAAGGACATTGACGTTCAAAGGGACCGCTAGCATCGACAGGGCTTCGGCTCCCGATCGCACGATGACTCCCTTAGCTTCGAAGGATCAAAAGATTCGACTGAGTACCCATAAGGTACCTAAGTAGAACATAAAACCTGTTTGAAGTGTTGGAGGAGCCGAAAATCGCGGGGCTCGAAACGGCGCACGCGAAATCTCGTTCTACGAGATTTCCAGGGATTTTGGGTGAAGCGCCCCGATCTGGCCCGCTCAAAAGAGCACGCCCCGCCTAATCTCGTGCAGCGTGGGCTCGCGAGCTTCAGGATGAAGCTGTTGCGTTACTGAGATATGGGGCGCCGGTCGCTGAAGATCGGCGCCCCTAATTTGTTGAGGGGTCTCAGGTCTCCTGGTACAGCGGGCCGTCGCCGCCCTCGGGCAGCGTCAGCCTTCCGCCCTTGGCGGTGATCGCGCCGCACTGGACGCAGTTGGAGGCGGTGACGTGGACGTCGACGTCGGTGGCGCCGTTTTCCAGCTGGTCCTCGGGAATCTCGTAGACCTGGGCCGGGCACATCGAGACCCAGGTCTGGGCGACCTCGCGCGGGACGCGGGTCTGGATGCGGACGTGGTTCGGAGCGTCGTCACGGGTGGCGTTGCCGGATAGGAAGACCGAGTCGAGCTTGTTGAAGGTGAGCTCGTTGTCGGCCTTCGGATACTTCTCCCCCGCGTTGCCCTCGTAGACCGGGATCTCGGCGTTGTCCTCGATCTTCCAGTGGCCGCCGGGGAAGGCGCCTTTGGTCGCGACCATCATCGAGCCCATCGCACCGCCGAAGATCAGCCCCTTGGTCAGCGGCTGCTTCATGTTGCGCGAGCGGTAGAGGTCCTTCTCGATCACCGAGCCGCGGATCTTCTCGTCGTAGCTTTCGAAGTTGACCGAGTCGATGTCCTTCTTCAGCGACTCGACGATCGATTCCGCCGCATACATCCCGGCGTGCATCGCGTAGTGGACGCCGGCAAGTTCGGCGATGTTGACCATCCCGGCGGCGTCGCCGGCGATCAGCATGCCGGGCACCGAGAAGCGCTTGGGCAGCGCCCAGTAGCCCCCCGAGGGGATCGTCTTCGCGCCCCAGCCGACCCGTTTGCCGCCCTCGAGGATCTTCTTCATGAAGGGGTGGGTCTTGAACAGCTGCAGGGCGTCGTGGACGGAGAAGGTGGCGTCGGTGGTGTCGAGGCCGACGACGAGACCGAAGCAGACCTTGTCCTCACCCATCGGGTAGATGAAGCTGCCGCCGGCCTCCTTGTATTTCGGGCCCCAGCGCAGCGGCCAGCCGAGCGTGTGGATGACCCGGTCGAGCGGCTGCGGCACCTCCCAGACCTCCTTCACCCCGAGCTCCCAGACCTGCGGGTCGGAACCCTCGCGCATGTCGAAGTAGTCCATCGCGCCGTAGGTGAGGTGGCCGATCGTTCCCTCGGCCAACACCGTCGCCTTGGCGACGACGTCGGAGCCGGGCTCGAAGTTGCCGAGCTCTTCGCCCTCCTTGCCGCGGCCGCGGTCGCCCGAGCGGACGCCCTTGACGATCCGGTCCTCGACCAGCAGCTGCGTTGCCGCGGTCTCGGCGAGGATGTAGACGCCCGCCTCTTCGGCTTTCTCGGCGAGGAAGCGGCCGAGTTTGGAGACCGACATCGTGTAGGTCCCCTCTTTGCGGAAGTTGGGCGGCGGCGGCTTCAGCGGGAAGGCTTTGCCCTTGGTGAGGAAGTACGTAGCGTCCTTCGTCACCTCCTGGTAGACCGGCGGCCACTCCGCCGGCGGCAGGTCGGGGAAGAGCCGTTCCATCGCCGAGGGGTCGACGTTGGCACCGGAGAGCAGGTGCGCGCCGGCGACTTTGCCCTTCTCGATCACCGCGACCGGGACTTCTCCCAGCTTCTCCAGTAGCTCCGGCTCGTTCTCGAGCAGCTGCATGAGTTTGTTGGCGCAGGCGAGGCCGGCGGGACCACCGCCGACGATCGCCACGCCAACCTCAATTCGCTCGTCCTCGGGATCCGTCGGCGCCGCGATGACACTGTCGGGATCGAACGGGGGCGGGAACTCGCTCGGAGCTACTGGCATCGCTCTAACCCTTCTTGGCCTTGATCGCCTCGGTCAGCTTGGGGACGATCTTGTGCAGGTCGCCCACCACGCCGAGATCCGAGAACTCGAAGATCGGCGCGTTCGGATCCTTGTTGATCGCAAGGATGTTCTCCGAATTCTGCATCCCGACCTTGTGCTGGATCGCCCCGGAGACGCCGGCGGCGAGGTAGAGCTTCGGCGCCACCGTCTTCCCGGTCTGGCCGATCTGGGCCGCGTAGGGGTACCAGCCGGCGTCGACGACCGCGCGGGTCGCAGCGACGGCTCCACCCATCGACTCGGCGAGTTCCTCACAGAGCCCGAAGCCCTCTTTGGCGCCGAGACCGCGGCCACCGCCGACGAGGATGTCAGCGTCCTCGATGTTGACGTCGGCGCCGCGCTGCTCGCCGCGCTGGACCAGCTTCGCCTTGGACGACCACTCCGACAGCTCGACGTCGACGTCGACGACCTCGGCCGTGCCGCCGGACTCCTTGGCGTCGAAGGCGTTGAGGCGGCCGATGATGATGCCGGGCTCGGCGACGTAGCCGACGTCGGCGATCTCGGAGTCCTGCAGGATCGGCCGCTCGACGACGAGCTTGCCGCCGTCGACTTTGACCGCGGTGACCTCCATGGTCACGCCGGCGCCGAGGCGGGCGGTGAGGCCGGCCCCGATCTCGAAGCCGAGCAGGCCGCCGCCGAAGAGGGCGTAGGAGAAGCCCTGGTCCTGGATGACCTTGGCCATCGCGTCGATGATCGGCTGCGCCAAGCCCTCGGGCACGCTCTTGGCCCGGTAGACCTTGGCGGCGCCGAAGTTGCCGAGCGAGGCGCAAGCGTCGTCAGCAATATCGCCGACGACCAGCGCAGCAGCCTCGCCGCCGATTTCGCCGGCCAGCTTGGCGGCCTCGGAAATGGCCCCCAGTGAGTTTTTGTTGAAGTTGCCCTCGTCGTCGTGGAGGGCGTAAACCAGAATGCCTGCCATCTAGATCAGCTTCCTCTCGTCGAGCCAGGCGACGATCTTTTCGACCGTCTCGTTGGTGTCTTCGTCCTCGATGATCTCCCCCGCTTCCTTCGCCGGCGGCGGGTTCAAGGCGAGCACTTTGGTCTTCGAACCGCTCTCGCCGACCTGGCCGGCGTCGATGCCGACGTCGCCGGTCGCCTTCGAATCAAGCGGTTTCTTTTTCGCGCCCATGATCGCTTTCAGGCTCGGGTAACGCGGCTCGTTGATCGCGTCGCCGACGCTGATCACGGCCGGCAACTCGATCTCGACCGTGTCGTAGCCGTACTCGGCCTGGCGCTCGCAGCGGAGCTTGCCGTCGGTTACGTCGATCTGGATCACCTGGGTCAGCGAGGGCATCTTCAGGTGGTCGGCGACGACCGCGCCGATCGTGTAGCACTCGCCGTCGTCCGACTGCTGGCCCAGCAGGACCAGGTCGGGGCTCTCCGACTCAAGCACTTTTGCCAGCGAGTAGCCGGTGGCGCAGACGTCGGAGCCGGCCAGCGCGTCGTCGGAGAGGTGGACCGAGCGGTCGGCGCCGAGGGCGACGGCCTTATGCAGAGCGCGGACAGCCGAGTCCGGCCCCATCGTCACCGCCACGACTTCCTCGACCGGGATCGCGCCACCCTCCTTGATCTGCATAGCCGCCTCGAGGGCGTGCGTGTCGAAGGGGTTGAGATTTTTCTCGCCGCCACGGTCCAGCCGCATCGTGTTGGGATCGATGCGCTTCTGAACGGCGGCGTCCGGTACCTCCTTGACCAGGACGCAGATCTTCAAAACAAAGCCTCCTTGGGAACGATTCTCAGGTCTTCGCGGGGCGCGATAATAGCGCTTCGCCACGGGTTGACTGACGAGTCAATCAGGACTATACCCGGCGAATAGGCACCTATGCACCGATCTGTGTCGAATGCACTATTCGGCGCTGGCGTGGCGGGCGGTAGCCCGCTCTTGGATGAAATCGACGATGTCGTCGGTTCCGGAGCCGGGGGTGAAGACCTCGGCGACCCCGAGGGCCTTCAGCTCGGGGATGTCGTCGGCCGGAATCGTGCCGCCGACGGTGACGAGCACGTCGTCCACCCCTTGGGCCTTCAGCAGCGCGACCACTTTCGGGACCAGGGTCATGTGGGCGCCGGAGAGGATCGAGAGGCCGACGGCGTCGGCGTCCTCCTGGATCACGGTCTCGGCGATCTGCTCCGGGGTCTGGTGCAGCCCGGTGTAGATCACCTCCATCCCGGCGTCGCGCAGGGCCCGGGCGATGATCTTGGCGCCACGGTCGTGCCCGTCGAGGCCGGGCTTGGCGACGACGACGCGAATCTTGCGTGCGGTTGCTGCCCCCATCCGGCCCGGAACCCTAGCGCGATCAGGTTCCGGCGCCGCGACGCCGGGCGAACCGGGAGGGTGGCGGCACCCGGCGGCGGGTCGCCACCCGTTTGGCGCCGAAGCCGGCGACGGTTGCCAGCAACGTCACCGTGAGGGCGACCAGACGGCGGCCGAGGCGCTCGAAGCGCAGCGTCTGCCAGCCCTCCTCGCGGGCGATCGCCGCCAGCGGTGGGTCAGGATTGACCGCGACCGGGTTGCCGACCGCCCGCAGCATCGGCAGGTCGGAGATCGAGTCGGAGTAGGCGTAGGAGGCGGCGAGCTCGATCTCGTGCCGAGTGGCGAACTCGCGCATCGCCACGACCTTGCCCTCGCCGTAGACGAAGGGGCCGTCGAGGCTGCCGGTGAAATTGCCCTCGCCGTCGACTGCGTAGCGGGTGCCGATGCCGCCGTCCATTCCCAGCACGTGGGCCAGCTGCTCGACCACTCCGTTGCCGGCAGCGCTGACGATGAAGGTCGGCCGGCCGGCATCCTGGTGAACGTAGACCTCGTCCAGCATCTGCGGGAAGACGCGGGGCAGGATCGCCGCCATCACTTCCGGCCCCATCCGGTCGATCGTCCGCTCGGGGAGGCCACGGATCAGCTCCCGCGCCACCTTCAGGACCTCGGCGGTGCGCTCGTCGGTGGTCCCGCGCAGCCGATAGCGCAGGTGCTCGAACCCCCAGCCGGCGAGCTGGCGTTTGCCGACGAGCCCTTGCTTGGCGCCGATCCGGGCGAACTGCATCCCGCTCGACCCCGCCATCAGGGTCTTGTCCAGATCAAAGAACGCCGCAGCCCGCGGCATACCTTCGCTCGCGGGCTGCTCGCTCAAGGGGATCAGCCCCCGTTGACCTCGATCACGATGGCGTCGCCCTGACCCCCGCCGGAGCAAATCGCGGCGACGCCGAGGCCACCGCCGCGGCGGCGCAGCTCGTGCACCAGGGCGCCGACGATGCGGGCGCCGGAAGCACCGATCGGATGCCCGAGGGCGATCGCGCCGCCGTTGACGTTGACCTTCTCCTCGTCGACGCCGAGCATCCGCACCGAGTTGAGGGCGACCGAGGCGAAGGCCTCGTTGATCTCCCAGAGGTCGACCTCGCCGGGGCTCTTGCCGATCTTCTCCAGCGCCTGCTTGGCGGCGTTGGCCGGCGTCTTCGCCAAATAGGGGAAGTCGTCGGCGACGGTCCCGTAGGAGAGGATCCGCGCCAGCGGGGTCTTACCGTTGCTCTGTGCCCACTCCTCGGAAGCGACGACGATGGCGCCGGCGCCGTCGTTGACGCCCGGGGCGTTGCCGGCGGTGTGGGTGGCATCGGGGCCGCCGATCCCCTTCAGGCCGGCCAGCGTCTCCAGCGTCGTGTCGGGGCGGATCGCCTCGTCGGCCTCGACCGTGCTCTCGCCCTTGCGCGACTTGACCGTAACTCCGACGATCTCTTCGGCGAGACGGCCGGCGTCGGTCGCCTCGGCGGCGAGCCGGTGCGAGCGCTCGGCGAAGCGATCCATGTCGACGCGGCTGATCTCCAGCTCGTTGGAGACCTCGCTCGCCTCGTTGATCATCTGCTTCTCGGTGAAGGGGTTAGTGAGCCCGTCGTGGGTCATCGCGTCGAGCGCCTTGACGTCGCCCATCCGGAAACCGAAGCGGGCGCCGGGCAGCAGGTATGGAGCGCTGCTCATCGACTCCATGCCGCCGGTGACGGCGACGTTCGAGTCGCCGGCGCGGATCGCCTGGTCGGCGAGGCCGAGTGAGCGCATGCCGGACGCGCAGACCTTGTTGATGGTCTCCGAGGGGACCTCCTTGGGGATCCCGCCCTTGATCTGGGCCTGGCGCGAAGGGATCTGCCCCTGGCCGGCCTGCAGCACCTGACCGAAGACGACCTGCTCGACCTGATCGGGGGCAACCCCGGAGCGGTCGAGGGCGGCCTCGATGACGGTGCCGCCGAGGTCGGTGGCGTCGAGGGAGGAGAGTCCGCCGCCCATCTTCCCGAAGGGGGTGCGTGCGGTACCGAGGATCACTGAGCTGGGCATCTACTGCCTTTCCTTTCCGAAGTTCGCTGGCCTGGCCCCTGTCCGCCAGGTCCAGCGGGTGACGATACCGACAGGGCAACGTAAACTCGCGGCCGATGAAGGTCGATGTGAAGCAGGCCGAGTTGGCGGAGGTGGGGACCGACCTCATGGCGCTCGGCCTCGCCGAGGGCGATGATCTGCCGGGGCCGATCGCTTCCGCTGCCGGGGCGAGCGACGCCCAGACAGGCTTCAAGAAGCTGACGCTGTTGCGCCCGGACGGCTTCCCGCCGGTCCTGGTCGTGGGTATCGGTGCGAAAGACAAGCTCGATACCGAGCGCTTGCGTGTCGCCGCCGCCCTCGCCGCCAAAGAGACTTCGCGCCTGCGGGCTACGTCCCTCGCCTGGGTCCTGCCGGAGAGCGCCGATCCCGAGGCAACCGCCGAGGCCCTGGTCGCAGGGACGATCATCGCCACCTACCGCTTCGACCGCTTCAAGTCCGGCGGTAGCGACGAGGCGCCGCGGCTCGAGGCGCTGACCCTGGTCGGGCCAACCGAGCTGCAAAGAGCCGCCGAGGTCGCCCGCGTCGCCGCTGAAGCCCAAAACCGGGCGCGGGACCTGCAGAACACCCCTGCCAACGTCGCCACCCCCACCTTCCTCGCCGAGCGCGCGGAGGAGATCGCCGCCGTCTCCGAGGCGCTCTCCACCGAGACCCTCGGCCGAGCCGAGCTCGAGGCGAAGGGCATGGGCGGCCTGCTCGCGGTCAGCCAGGGCGGCCCCGAGGAGCCGAAGCTGATCGTCCTCCGCTACCACGGCGGCGGCTCCGGCCCGACCCTTGCCCTGGTCGGCAAGGGCGTCACCTTCGACACCGGCGGCATCTCGCTCAAGCCCGGCGCCGGAATGCCGGACATGAAGATGGACATGTCCGGCGCGGCGGCGGTCCTGGAGGCGGTTTCGGCGATTGCCGAGCTGAAACTGCCGCTCGACTTGATCGCGGTCGTCCCCTCGACCGAGAACATGCCCTCCGGGACGGCGATCAAGCCGGGAGACATCATCACCCAGTACAACGGCAAGACGGTCGAGGTCAATAACACCGACGCCGAGGGCCGGCTGATCCTCGCCGACGCCCTCGCCTACGCGGTCGAGCTCGGCGCCGAGCAGATCGTCGACCTGGCGACCCTGACCGGCGCGGTGACGATCGCCCTCGGCTCCACCTACGCCGCGGTGATCGCCAACGACGACGCCCTCGCCGGCGCGGTGACCGCGGCCGGCGAGCGCAGTGGCGAGTTGATCTGGCGGCTGCCGCTGCACCCCGAGTACAAGGAGCTGATGAAGGGCAAGTTCGCCGACCTCTCCAACCTCGCCTCGCAGCGCAAGGCGGGGACGATCACCGCCGGCTCCTTCCTCGAGGAGTTCGTCGGCGAGACGCCGTGGGCGCACATCGACATCGCCGGCACCGCCTGGGACGTCGGCCGCGAGTACGTCGGCAAGGGCGCCAACGGCTTCGGCGTGCGGCTCCTGGTCGAGCTCGCCCGCCAGCACGCTTCCTAGCCCTCCCCCAGCAGCATGCAGGTGGCGATGCCGTGGGCGAGGAGCTTGCCGGTGTCGGCAGCGGTCAGGTTCGCCTCCGCGGTCGCCTGCTGGCGACCTCGGTAGAGGACCTTCGCCTCGCAGAGAACGCGGCCGGTGTCGCGGGTAATCGGCCGCACGTACTTCGCCTCCAGCCCGAGTGAGGTGTAAGCGACGCCGGCAGGCAGGGTCGTGTGGACGGCGCAACCGAGGGCGGAGTCGAGCAGGGTCGCCGCGTAGCCGCCGTGGACGACGCCGATCGGGTTGTAGTGCTCCTCGCCGGGTTCGCCCTCGAAGATCACCCTCCCCTCCTCCAGCTCGACCGGGCGCAGCCGCATCGTCACCGCGATCGGCGGCGGCGGCACCTTGCCGGTGACGACCGCGGTCATGTACTCCATGCCGGTCATCGTCATCCCAGCTGAGGCCGTCGCCACCGGGTCCTGCCAAACAAGGGTGCGACTACGGGAGGTCTCCGGGCTAATGGCGGCAAATGCCTCCGCCACCCCAGTGGCAGTTCCCTCCGGCGCCGTCACCAGACCGTTATCGCTCACCTGATCTCCAGTCTCTGAACGTCGGCGGCGCGGCGCGGTCGCGGCGGCTGCGCCGGGTAGTGCAGGTCGGCGCTGATCTCCGCCTCGCTGATCGCGATCCGCGGACCCTTGGAACGCCGGTGGTGCCTGTGTCGTGGGATCAGCCTCATCTGAGGGCCTCCAATCGAGCTTGGTTGCATCAAGCAACTCTGGACGGCGAGAGCCTAACGCAGTCAGTTGCTTGATGCAACCAAGTGTGCGAAGATTCACACGTGCTGCACCGTGACTACCCCGGCCTCGATTGCTCCGTTGCCAAGGCGCTGGAGGTGATCGGAGAGCGCTGGTCGCTCCTCATCGTCCGCTCGGTGATGCACGGCAACCGCCGCTTCGGCGAGATGCAGGAGTCCCTCGGGATCGCCCGCAACGTGCTCTCGTCGCGGCTGCAGCGGCTGGTCGACGAGGAGATCCTCGAGCGCCGCGCCTACCAGGAAAGCCCGCCCCGCTACGAGTACTTCCTGACCGAGAAGGGGCTCGACCTCTGGCCGGCCCTGATCGCCCTGCTGAACTGGGGCGACCGCTACTCCCCCAGCCCCGAGGGTCCGCGACGGCTGATCGTCCACAAGGAGTGCGGCGGCACCGTCAGCGAGCGCGGCATCTGCGAAAGCTGCAGCAAGCTGCTGACGGCGCGGGATGCAAAGCAGGTGCGAGGGCCCGGCGCTAAGGCTGAAGCCGACGCGGTCACCACGGCCGCTTAGTCCTCGTCGCCCGCTGCTTCCCGCCGGCGGACCTCGTCGGATAGCTCCACATACTCGAGAACCATCAGCTGGTCCTTGACCCTGTTCGCCGCTCGCTTCATCGCAATCAGGTGATCGAGCGAGGCCACCTGTACTACGGCACCCGCAAGTAGCTCGCGGCTCGATGCCTGTCGCAATTGCTCATAGCTCTCGACCCCAGGAATCCGTCGAAGGAGGTCGAGAGTGCCGAACTCGGTGTCGATGCTGAGTGCGTCCTGCTCGCCCAAAACCTGACAGTGGTCCTGGAGCCCTAATTCGGTTAGCCCAGTTGCCAAGCGATTCAGGTTCTCAATCCCTCCTGCATAGGCAACGTCAAGGTCATAGGTCGGATAGGCCGATCCATGCGCCAGTCCTGCGACGCTCCCTATGACTACGAAGTCCACTCCGTGGCGAGCGAGTGCCCCCAGCAAAGGCTCAGGCTTCAGCGAGCAACCCAGACCATCCGCGCCGCCACGCCGATTCTGGCGAACAACATCCGCAAACGCCAACCCCTTCCGGACTCGGGATTCGGTACTCAGCTTCAGATTTCCCTGATTAAGAGTGAGATCGACACCGGTGTCCCACTCCTCCGAGCCCAGTAACAAATCCTCGCCAACCAGCCTGAGTAACCCGCTCAGCATTTCAACCGTGGGAGAAATCTGGTCGGCCTCAATGTCGACTACGACCACTTGGTCAATCCCCGCTCTAATCGCCAGACCCTCCTGGCTCAGCCCATGCCGAATGCGAGCTTTGCGAAGCAGATCTCCAGCAGTCGTAGCTTCCATGACGCCGGTTCTATGGCATGAAGACTTTTGTCACGAATGACCGCTTGATCCGAACGGGCGCTACGTTTCAGTGAAAGAAAGATGACGGGAGGAGAAGAGATGGCGACGGCGGCTGAGGTTCAGGTCAAGAGCAAGATCTTCATCGACGGGGAGTGGGTCGAGTCGAATGGGGCGGATCCGATCGAGGTGGTGAACCCGACCACCGAGGAGACCATCGGGACGGTCCCCGGCTGCTCGCCCGTGGACGTTGACCGCGCCGTCGAGGCCGCCCGCGCGGCGTTCGAGAGCTGGTCGCAGACTTCCCGTGAGGAGCGGGCCGGCTACCTCGCCGCGATCGCTGCCGGGCTGAACGAGCGCGGCGACGAGATCGCGGCGACGATCACCCAGGAGCTGGGGATGCCGTTGAAGCTGAGCCGGATCATCCAGGTCGGCCTGCCCGCCTCGCAGTTCGCGGCGACGCCGGGGCTGATGGAGGAAGTCGCCTGGGAAGAGGAGATCGGCAGCTCGCGGGTCCTGCGCGAGCCGGTCGGCGTGCTCGGCGCGATCACCCCCTGGAACTACCCGCTGAACCAGATCGCCGCCAAGGTCGCCCCCGCCCTCGCCGCCGGCTGCACTGTGGTCTTGAAGCCGAGTGAGGTGACGCCGCTGAACGCGTTCCAGCTGGCCGAGGTGATCGAGGCGGCCGGCCTGCCGGCGGGGGTCTTCAACCTCGTTACCGGGGTCGGGCCGGTGGTCGGCGAGGCGATCGCCGCCCACCCCGGCATCGACATGGTCTCCTTCACCGGCTCCACCCGGGCCGGGCGCCGGGTCAGCGAGTTGGCCGCCGAGTCCGTGAAGCCGGTGGCGATGGAGCTCGGTGGCAAGTCGCCGAACCTGATCCTCGACGACGCCGACCTCGAGCGGGCGGTCCCCGACGGGGTTGCAAAGTGCTTCCTCAACTCTGGCCAGACCTGCAGCGCTCTGACCCGGATGCTGGTCCCGCGCCAACGCCTGGCTGAGGCCGAGGAGCTGGCCAAGGCGACGGCGGAGACCTTCACCCCCGGCGACCCGTTCGAGTCCTCCACCCGGCTCGGGCCACTCGTCTCCGAGGTCCAGCGCGAGCGGGTCCGCGGCTACATCCAGAAGGGCGTGGACGAGGGGGCGCGGTTGATCACCGGCGGCGCCAACGCGCCCGAAGACCTCGAGCGCGGCTTCTTCGTCAGCCCCACCGTCTTCTCCGAGGTCGAGGCCGAGATGACGATCGGCCAGGAGGAGATCTTCGGGCCGGTGCTGGCGATCCAGCCCTACGAGGGCGAGGACGACGCGATCCGGATCGCCAACTCGACCCCCTACGGCCTCGCCGGCGGCGTCTGGTCGGCAGACACCGACCGCGCGATCGCCGTCGCCCGTCGCATCCGCACCGGCCAGATCGAGATCAACGGCGGCGCCTTCAACCCCCTCGCCCCCTTCGGCGGCTACGGCCAGTCCGGCCACGGCCGCGAGAACGGCCGCTACGGGATCGAGGAGCTGCTGCAGGTCAAGAGCCTGCAGCTGTAGCGGCGCTCAGCCATCGGGCTGCGGCAGGTATTCGTTGGTGAGCAGCGAGGAGACCGGGATCTTTTTCCGGATCATCTCTTCGCCGTGCATCCAGTCGACCAGGTCTTCGGCCTGCTCGGGATCCATGTAGCCGTCTTCGGAGAGCAGCGGCATAACCGCGGCAACCTGTGCTTCCCGCGCCTTCCGGCTCGAAACCGGGCTCGGTTCGGCGTCGGCTTCGATCTCGTGGACGACGGCCTCGGGATTCCTGACCGCCGCGGCGGTCCCGCGAGTTAGGGCCGACAGGAAGTCGCGAACCAACTGCGGGTCCTTCGACACCAGACCGGGGGTCGATATCAGCACCAGTTCCTCGTAGGAGGGAACCCCCGCGCTCCGCAGGGGGGTGATCACCGGCTTCCGGCCGAGTGATCGGAGTTCGACCCCCTCCAGCTGCGGAGCGTCGCCGACTATCGCGTCGGCCTGTCCACCGACCAAGGCAGGTACCGCTCCGTACCCGACGTACTTGATCTCGACGTCGTCGAGCCTCAGACCCGACCGGGCCAGAAGGCTCTCGAGGAAGTCCACCTGGAAGGGAAGGCCAGGGACCGCGATGGTCCTGCCCTTCAGGTCGGGGATGCCTTTGATGTCAGACCCCTTCAGCCAGATCAGCGCCACGGTGGGCCCCGAGAGCAAGCTTCCGACGGCGACGACCGGCAGCCCGTTGTCAACCGTGACCGCAACCTGCGGCTCATGCGAGATGCTGAAGTCCGATTCGACCAGCTTGCTCAGCAGGTACCGGACCGGCCAGGCCGGGCTGGCGGGCGAGTTGGGGACGACTTCGAGACCAACGTCGGCGAAGTAGCCGTTTGCCTCGGCCATTAGCAGGCCCGCGTGCTCGGGACCCACTTCGCGGTTGAGGGACACCCGCACTTCCCGCAGGTGCAGTAGTGAACCGGCGGGCTCCCCGGTTTCCGGCTCTCCTCCCCCTCCGCAGCCGGCGACAAGGACCGCGGCGGCCACGATCGTCATCCAGCGAATCCGCCTCATCGCGGACTTCCGGTCAAGACGGCGGCAGATACTCGTTGGTGAGCAGGGCCGACACCTGCGGTTTCTTTTTGATCATCCCTTCGCGGTACATCCAGTCGACCAGGCGCTTAGCCTGGGCCGAGTCCATTTCAGCGCTTTCCGAGAGCAGCGGGAGCGTCGCTTCGACCTGGGCTTTCTGCCCTTCCGGGGAGACCCTGTAGTCGGATTCGACGTCTTCACTGACCGCTTCCAAGGCGAGATCCGGATCTTCGATCGAGGTCGCGGTGCCGCGGGACACGGCCGCCATGAAGTCACGGAACAACTGCGGGTCTTTCGCCAGCCGGTCGCGGCGAGCGATGACGAGCATTTCTTCGTAGGGCGGAATGCCGAGATCCTGCACTCGGGTAATGACCGGATCCAGCCCCCTTGCTTCGAGCTGGGCTCCCTCGAGGTTCCAGCTAGCGCCGAAGATGGCGTCGGCTTTCCCCTTTTCAAGGGCGGGAACCATGTCGTAGCCGGAGTTCTCGAGCTTCACGTCGGACACGGAGAGCCCGGCGTCGGACAGGACGCTTTTCAGGAGCTCTTCCTGCATCGGCAGGCCGGCGGTCGCGATGGTCTTCCCTTTGAGATCGGCGACATCGTCGATCTGGGACTTCCCCAGCCAGATCATCGCCGCGGTCGGCTCGGCGATCAGGCTGCCGATCGCGACCACTGGAACGCCCTTGCTCTGGGCGAGAACCAGTTCAGGCTCACGCGATATCCCAACGTCAACGGTTCCGTCGGCCGTGTATTCGACCGGACGGTCCGGCGTATTGGGAGAGTAAGTCGTCATCTTCAGGCCAGCTTCGTCGAAATAGTCTTCCCAGTCGGCCATCAGAACACCTAGGTTCTCGGGACCCGAGTAGCCGTCGAGCGTGATCGACATTTCTCGCAGGGGCTTCTTCGGATCGGGTCGCGAAACGGTTTCCGAGGCGGTATCCGCCGTCGTCCCCTCATCGCTTCCCCCGCACCCCGCCAACAGCATGGCTGCCGCGGCCAGAGCCAATATCCATAGAGTCCCCCTCATTGATCAGGATTCTATGCGCGATAGGGGGCGCAAATGCAACCCCCTTTCTGGGAATGGCCCCGACTAGCGAGCGGGTGGCGTCGCCGTAACGCCACCGGAGGCACGGCCGACGACCTCGGCGGCTCGCCCGACCTTCTCGCCGATCCCGAAGTGAGCGCAGATCGCCAGCTCGTGCTCGCGTCGCAGCGGCCGGGTCGGGTCAACCACAGGGGCGCTGCGAATCGCATCCGCCTCCTGGCCCGCCCAGACGCCAAACGGCGCCCCGGCGCAGTTGGAGAAGGGGACGGCGACGACGCGGGACCGGCGCCGGCGCCCGAGGCGGGCAATCAACCAGGCCGGCTCGCCGCTGTCGGCGTCGACGTAGAAACCCTGGACCTGGCCGATTGCGCTGCCGCCGACCTCGGCCAGGTCGGCCCCGAGCCAGCCCATCGCGTCGGCGGCCGAGGGCCGCGCCGGCTCAGTCATCGACGTGCTTCTCCAGCAGCTCGGAGGCGGCGGTGGCCGGGTCGAGTTCACGCCGCACCACTCGATCCAGCAACTCGGCCGTCGCCGGGTCCGCGGAGACCGTCTGCTCGAGCCGGCGGCGCATCCGCGAGGTGGCGATCCCGAGCACCTCGCTGCGCAGGTTGCGGGCGCGGCGCTCGGCGAGGGTCCCGGCCTGCTCGATGAAGGCGCGATGCTCGTCGATTGCCGATGCCAGCTCCTCCACGCCCTCCCCGCGGGCCGCCTCGGTGCGCAGGATCGGCACCTTCCAGCCCTCCGGATCCTGGGAGAGGGCGAGGACGCCGCGAACCTCGCGCACCATCGTGTCGGTCATCGGATGATCGGCCTTGTTGACGACGATCACGTCGGGAATCTCCATCACCCCCGCCTTCAGCGCCTGGATCGAGTCGCCGGAGCCGGGCATCAGCGCCAGCACGATCGTGTCTGCGTGGTCGACGATGTCGATCTCCGCCTGGCCGACGCCGACGGTCTCGATCAGGACGTCGTCTTTGCCGGCGGCGTCCATGATCAGCGCCACCTGCAGTGCCGCCTCCGAGAGGCCGCCAAGGGCGCCGCGCGAGGCCATCGAGCGGATGAAGACGCCGGGATCGAGGAAGTGGTCGGTGAGCCGGATCCGGTCGCCCAGCAGGGCGCCGCGCGTGAACGGGCTGGAGGGGTCGATCGAGAGCACCGCGACCTCGCGCTCGGCTTTGCGCAACTCGCCGGTGAGGGCCCCGATCAGGGTGCTCTTGCCGACCCCGGGCGGGCCGGTGAAGCCGACGATGCGGGCCTTGCCGGTTCGCGGGTAGACCTCGCGCACCAGCTCCCACCCGGCCGGGTCGTCGGACTCGATCAGGGTGATCGCCCGCGCCAGCGCCCGCTTTTCGCCAGCAAGGAGGCGCTCGGCGAGGGGCGCGGTTTTCGCCACATCAGTCAAGGCGCAGTGAGTCTAGAGTTGCCCCGCTGTGCTCCGCTTCCTGGCCCGCAACCGGATGCTGACGCCGCCCTACGCGCGGCTCCTCTGGCGCTACCTCTGGCGCCGCCTGCTGACCCCGGCCGGCCGGCGCTGGCGCTCCGACGGTCCCTTCTTCCTCGGCCGCGGGCTGGAACTGAAGATCGAGCCGGCCGGCGAGATCCGTTTCGGCCGCTTCGTCTGGATCGGCGACGGGGCCAAGATCCGCTGCCACGAGGGCGTCGTCGAGATCGGTGAGAAGACCGTGATGGGACAGGAGTGCACGATCTCCGCCTACCAGCGGGTGCGGATCGGCAACGAGTGCGTGATCGCCGACCGGGCGATGTTCATCGACTTCGACCACGGCATGGTCGAGGTCGAGCGGCCGATCCGGCTGCAGGGCATCTACAAGCGCGACGTCGAGGTCGGCAACAACGTCTGGATTGGCTACGGCGCCTGCATTCTGCGCGGCGTCAGCGTCGGCGACAATGCGGTGGTCGGGACCAACTCGGTGGTGACCAAGGACGTCCCGGCCAACGCCGTCGTCGGCGGCATTCCGGCCCGGATCATCCGCATGCGCGAGGCACCGCAGGGGCTGCGCTGGGAGCGCCCGGTCGAACCGGACCCGACCGCGTGGACGACGATGCAGCCAGCGGAGCCGGCCGGCCGCGACGAGTAGGGAACCTCTCCGTCGGGTAGGTCGTAGCCATGCCCGATGAAGAGAAGCTCGACGCGAAGGAGGCGGTGAAGCGCCTCAACGTGGCGCTGGAGCTTCAGTATCGCTCGGCGCTACAGCACTCGATTGTCGCCTCAAGCCTGACCGGCATCGAGGCCCAGGCATTGGGTTCGGAGCTGACCGAGTTCGGCGACTCCGAGCTTGCCGACGCCCGGCCGCTGATCGAAAAGATCGTCTCCTTCGGCGGTAGCCCGACCACGAAGGTGGCGGAACTCAACTTCGAGAAGGAGGCCAAGAGCGCCATCCGCTCGCTGGTCGAGGGCGAGGAAGCCGCGGTCGAAGCGCTGCAGGAAGCGATCGAGCCGACCGGTCGCGAGGGTCGCTCCGAGGCGCTCGAGCATCTGCTGGAGCACCTGATCCTGCGCAAGCAGCAGCAGGTCGACTTCCTCAACAGGGCGATTTCGTAGCGGGCGACCGCAAGAATTTCCGCAGGTCAGACGTGTACTGTCTGGCTGACAATGAGTTTCTGCCGCAATGCTGCCCGCATGGCAACCGACGGAAGACTGCGATCGGAGGAGGTCGCGACCAAGTTCGGGCGCAACCTCTTCCGTTGCCGCCGCCGCGCGGCGATGTCCCAGGAAGAACTGGGCGCCCTCGCCTCGCTGCACCGGACCGAGATCGGGATGCTCGAGAACGGCACCCGCCTCGCCCGCGTCGACACCCTGATGAAGCTCGCCGGCGCCCTGGCCGTCTCCCCCACCGAGCTGCTCGAGGGCATCCACTGGATGCCCGGCAACCCGGCCGAGGGCGGGTTCAGCATCAGCGAGCGGACCCTGCAGCGCCGTCGCCGGGACAGCTGCTGAGCTCCGCGCTGGCTTAGGCGGTCTTTGCCCCGGCCAGGTCGGCGTAGACGGCCGCGGTTTGCTCGGCGACGTCGCCCCAGTCGAAGCGGCGCAGGTGCTCGTAGGCTTCGCCGACCAGCCGGCGCCCGAGCTCGTCGTCCGAGAGGACGCGGATCGCAACCTCCGCCAGCGCTTCGGGGTCGTGGGCGCGGAAGCGCAGGCCGGCCTCCTCGTGGGGGACCACCTCGCGCAGGCCGCCGGTGTCGGCGACGATGCAGGGACAGCCGGAGGCCATCGCCTCCAGCGCGACCAGACCGAAGGGCTCGTAGATCGAGGGGACCACGGTGAGGTCCGCGATCCGGTAGAGCGAGTGGAGCACGTCGTCGCCGATCCAGCCGAGGAAGGTGCCGTGCTCCATCAGTCCCAGCTCCTGGGCCTGGCGCTTCAGTTCCGCCTCGTGGGTGCCGGAGCCGGCGACCAGGAAGCGCGTCCCGGGCGCCTCTTCAATCACCCGCGGCATCGCCTCCAGCGCCAGCTGGAAGCCCTTCTCGTAGACGAGGCGGCCGATCAGCAGGACCAGCTTCTCGTCCGGTGTGGCGAACTCGGAGCGCAGCCGGGCCAGGTCCTCGGCCGGCTGCTCGGGCAGGTCGTCAGGGTCGATCCCGTTCGGGATAACGCTGATCCTCGTCTCCTCGACGCCGAAGATGTCAGCCACCTGTTCGCGCATGTAGTGGGAGCAGGTGATAACCCGGCGGGAGCGGTTGGTGATCCAGCGCTCGACCCCGTGGATGTAGGTCTGCGGGTGCTTGTCGACCCAGCCTTGGTGGCGGCCGTACTCGGTGGCGTGGATCGTCATCACCAGCGGCGCGTCGAAGCGCTTGGCGAGGTGGTCGCAGGCATTGGCGACGAGCCAGTCGTGGCCGTGGACGAGGTCGAAGCTGTAGCGGTCGCCGAGCTCGACGCCAGCGGCCAGCATGTCGGAGTTCATCCGCTCGACCCAGGCGACGAACTCGCCGAGGTCGGTCGGGCGCTTCGGCTCGCGGATGCGGTGGATGATCACCCCGCCCCGGCGCTCGGTCGCCGGTGACTCCTCTCCCCCGCGGGTCAGCACGTGAACCTCGACGTCGCGCTCGACCAGCGCCTCGGAGAGCTTGCGGACGTGGCGCGCCAGGCCACCCTCGATCAGCGGCGGGTACTCCCAGGAGAGGATCAGTACGCGGGTCAAAGTTGGTGGTGGCTGGTCCCGAGTGGTCTTCAAGGCTCCAGAAGGGGAGCGAGGCTGAGGTCCGGGGCGAGTGAACGCACTCGCGGATCGGTGGCGCCGCCGCAGTCTATGGCCTCCAACACCCCCCGGGCGTGATCGGTGGCGCGCTGGTAGGCGTAGTCGCCCGCCTGCTTGCGCTGGTCGAGAAAGGCCCAGTCGCTCGCCTGGGCGGCGAGCAGCTCCCGCGTGGCGCGCTCCAGGGCGGCGCCCCGCAACCCGCCCGAGATCGCCCGCAGCAGCCGCAGCTCGAGCCGTCGAGCACCCGTGGCGAGGTCGGCGACCGGAGGCGAGTCCCAGGTGCGCAGGTCCTTCTCCTCGCCCCAGGTCGAGGCGCGCAGCGGACGCTCGACAGGCTCGTGCTCGCTCAACGCCTGGGGGACGGTGACCAGGCGGACACCGGCCGCCTCCGCTCCCTCCAGCACGCCGCGCAGCCAGACCGGGCCCTCCGACCACCAGTGCCCGAGCAGCTCGGTATCGATCGCGAAGACGAGCAGACCGCGACGGTCGTGGCTCGCGGCGTAGTCGCGCAGGCGCGCGGCGGCGACGGCGAGGAACTCCTCCGCTTGCCGTCGCGCCGCGGCGGCAGCAGGCTCAGGGTCATAGGCACCTCCCCCCACCCGCCAAATCCGGATCCCGCGCAGCGATTTGCCGGCGAACTGGGCATGAGCGGGGTCAGAGGGATAGCCGTCGAGCGACCAGAGCCAGGAGATCGCCTCCCAGTCGATCGGCAGCGCCACCGGCCCGGCCACGGTTTGGACCGGGGCGAGCGCCTCCAGCGACTCGTCGTGGGCACTCTGGTCGACAAAGAACCAGCCCACCCCCTGCTCCGCCAGCCGCCACTCGAGACCGGGGACGTAGGCGCACTCCGGCAACCAGAACCCCCCGTCCCAGCCGAAGCGGCGGCGGTGCGAGCGGATGCCCGTCTCCAGTTGCAAGCGCTGCCCCTGGCGCGTCGCCAGCAGCGGCAGAACCGCGTGGGTCGCCGAGGACGCGGCGAGCGCGATCCGTCCCTCCGCCGCGGCGCGCTGGAACGGGGCCAGCGGGTCGCCGCCGGCCGCATCGAGCAGCTCGAGCGCATATTGATAGCGCTCCCGCTCCCCCTCGCAGGCAGCGCGGCACTCCGGTGCAACCTGCTTCAGGTCCGCTTCCGCAGCGCCAATCCGCCACTCGATCAGAAAGCGCCGCAACCGCTCGGCGGCACCTGCGTCCTCGAGCTGATCGGCGAGGACAGGCGTCACCGTCATCGTCAGGTCCCGCGCCATCTCCAGCACCGGCAGATAGGAACGGACCACCGCGTCGAACAGCCACTCCTCACCGAAGGGGTAGGTGCCGAAGCCCTCGACGTAGGGCATGTGGCTGTGCAGGACGATCGCCAGGTCCCCGGCGGTCCCCTCCGGGCTCATTCGAGGTGGCAGATCGCCAGGAAGTCGAGAGCGCGGTCGAGGTCACCCGGCCGCAGGCTGAAGTCAGAAGCGGCGATCGCCGGGGTGAAGCGGTCGTAGAAGGGCTTGGTCAGGCGCAGGCGCTTGTGGACCGAGTCCCAGCCGAGCTTGATCGCCAGCTCGTGCGCGCGCAGCCTGCGAGCGTGGAAGAGGCCGAGTATCTCGACCCGCGCGAAGTGCGGCTCGCAGAGCGCTTGGAACTCCTGCGCCCGGTACTCCTTCACGTGCCAGGGGTTGTCGGACTTCTCCGCCCCGGGGGGCGCCAGCGTCAACAGGTTCGGGGTCGAGACGTAGGCGACCCCACCCGGCGCCAGCATCGACTTGAAGTGCTCGAGGATCGCGCCGGGGTCCTGGACGTGCTCGATCGTCTGCAGGAAAACGACGGCGTCGCTGGGCTCGGAGAAACTTTCGACCAGGTCGCGCTCGAAACGCAGGTTGGGGCGGGTGTAGCGGAGCCGGGCGTGCTCGTGCGCTTCCGGGTTGGCGTCGACCCCGACCACGCTGGCAGCGGTGCGGGCGAGGACGTCGGAGCCATACCCCTCGCCGCAGGCCATGTCGACCGCCCGCAGCCCATCGACCCGCGCGGCAATCCACTCGTAGACGACGAGGTGGCGGCGGAACCAGTAGTTCTCCTCCGGCACGTCCGGCAGCGTCCGCTCGCCGGTCAGCGGCAGCGGCGGCACCCCGGCGGGCTGGTCGAGTTGGACGTACTCGCGCTCCAAGGGCGGGACGCTATTAGAGTTCCGCTCCATGCCAGCCTCCCCCACCGCCACTCACGAGCACATCAAGGACGTCAACACGCGCTACCACGACGCGGCCGCCGAGGAGTACGACGCCAAGTGGGGCATCGACTTCGGCGACATCGGCCAGCGCCAGGTACGCCTGAAGCTGGTCAAGGCGCTGGGCGGGCTCAAGGGCCGCTCCTTCGGCGACGCGCTGGAGATCGGCTCCGGCACCGGCTACTTCTCGCTCAACCTCGTCCAGCTCGGAGTGATCGAGCGGCTGACCGCGACCGACATCTCGCTGGGGATGCTGAAGCGGCTGGCGGCGACGGCGGAGGCGCTGGGCCTCGACGGAGTGACCACGGTCGAGACCGAGGCCGAGACCCTGCCCTTCGAAGACGAAAGCTTCGACCTCGTCCTCGGCCATGCCGTCCTCCACCACATTCCCGACCTCGACAAAGCCTTCGCCGAATTCCGCCGCGTCCTGCGGCCCGGCGGGATGATCGCCTTCGCCGGCGAGCCGTCCCGCTACGGCGACACCCTGGCGGCGCTCCCGAAGCGCGCCGGGCTGACCCTGGCGCCGGTCTGGCGCCGGGCGATCGGCGCCGACGAACGTGCCGTCGCCGAAGGCGATCAGTCCCACGACCACTCGCTCGAGGGCGAGGTCGACGTGCACGCCTTCGCGCCGGCGGACCTCCGCCGCCTGCTGCGCGACGCCGGCTTCGAGAGTCGCCACGTCGGCGGCGAGGAGCTGCTCTCCAACGCCTGGGGCTGGGGCCTGCGCACGGTCGAGTCCAGCGCCGAGCCGGAATCGATCCCTTTCGGCTGGCGCCGCTTCGCCTTCCGCAGCTACATCGCTCTGCAGAAGGTCGACACCCGCATCCTCGAGCCCTACCTCCCGGCCGAGCTCTTCTACAACCTGCTGGTCTCGGCGCGCAAGCCGCTTTAGCGCTTGGCGGTAGGGAGGGACGAGGTACCCCTGCTCGGCGCACCTCCGCCGAGAGGAACGCCCATCAGCTGGCCGCAAAGGCCGGCGGCTCGGCTCCATGCTAAGTGCCGATCAGGGGTACCTCGTCCCTCCCAGCGACAGCGTTCAGGGGAACAGCTGGTTCACCGAGACCGCCACAGTGTCCGTATAGCGGACCTTTTTACGGTCTCGACGATCGGCATCTGACAGAAAGCTGTCGGGGAGCGTGCCGGTGGGGGTGTCCCGGGTACTCAGCATGGAGCCGCGCCGAAAGCTTTCGAGGCGTCAGCCCAAAGACGATTCACGCGGCGGAGGTGCTCCCGGGACACCCCCACCGGCACGCTCCACCACCAGCCGTCAGCGCTTCTTTTCGCCGGGCATGCGCGCCCGGAACAGCTTCACCTTGGCGTCGATCCCCTTCAGACGGCGCTCGCCGATGTAGGTGTAGGTGAAGTCGTCGTCACCTGCCGCCTCCTTGACGGCGGCGTCGACTACGACGCTGCCCGGGCGGGCGACGCCGGTGATCCGGCTTGCGAGGTTCACTGGGCGGCCGTAGTAGTCGCCGGACTGGGGCAGCACTGAACCACAGGCGAGGCCGGCGCGGAGCCAGGGGAACTCCTCACCTTCGGCCTCGGCGGCGGCGATCAGTTGCAGGGTGGCTCGCAGCATCGGCTCGGGCTCGGTGGAGACGAACATCACCGCGTCGCCGATCGTCTTCACCAGCCGCACCGGCGGTTCGGCGACGGCGCTGGCCATCTCCTCCAACCGGCCCGCAACCAGACCCAGCTCCTCGGCCGGAATCTCCTCGCCGAGGCGGGTGAACTCGACCAGGTCGGCGAAGCAGACGGTGAGATCGGCGGTACCGCCGATCGCCCCCGAGGCGAGGTCGGCGTGGCCGATCACGTCGCGGCGGATCTGCTCCAGCATGTTGGCCTGCAGAGCGTGGACGACGGTCGGGCCGACGAGCGGCATCATTGCCTCGGCCGCCGCCGCGAAGCGCAGGGCGACGTCACGCTCGCTGTCGCCCGGCCGGGTCAGGGTGCGGATCACCAGCTCGCGGTTGGCCTCGGCGATCCGCGAGGTCCCCATCCCAATCGTCCGCGCCACCTGCAGCATCCCCTCCTCCGGCAGGCCGGCGTCGAGGAAGGCCTTCATCCGCCGCGCCGCTTCGAGGTCGGCCTCGGTGCCGCGCGGTTCGTCGGGATCGGTGTAGGGGACGCCGAGAGCGGCGCTGAACCGGCGTAGCTGCTCGAGGTCGATGCCAACGACCTCGGCGATCTCTCGCGCCGTGTAGCGGCGGCCCGACCCCGCCAGCGCCCGCTCGACCGGCAGCAGGGCAAGCCGGCCGGCCGCGACGGCCTGGCGTAGATCCTCGAGCGGGACGCCTTCGCCGGCGAGCCGGCCGAGCAGGTCCAGGCGCGCCTCGCGCGCCTCCCCCTCCAGCTCGTCGAGCAGCCCCTCGGCCTCGAAGTCGATCTCAGGCCCCGGCGGCATGGCGGCCATTGTCCCGTTTCAGTCGGCGTAGGCGACGGCGCCGCCGCGGCGCGGGTCGCCGCCGCCGCTCAGCTCCCCCGTCCGGGGGTCGCGGGCAACGGCCTGGGTGCCGCCGAAGAAGAGGTTGAGGGACGGCCAGCGGGCCACCTTCCAGCCACGCTCCTCCAAGGCCGCGAGGGCATCGGGGTCTACCCCCTTCTCCGCCTGGACAATCCCCTGCTCGAAATGGAGCCGCGGAGCCCCCACCGCCGCCGCCACCGGGTAGCCCTGCTCGACCGCCCGCACGACCGTCTGCAGGATCGCCGAGCGAATCCGGTTGGAGCCGGCGCTGCCGACCGCGAGGACCACCTCCCCGTCGCGCAGGACCACGGTCGGCGCCATCATCGACGGCACCCGCCGCCCCGGGGCGATGCTGTGGAAGCCGGCCGGGTTGAGGTCCTCCTCTCCCAGCATGTTGTTGAGGATCACCCCGGTGCCCGGCACCAGCACTCCCGAGCCGGAGCCGTTGGAGCAGGTGACGCTGGCGCAGTTGCCGTCCGCGTCGAGAACCGAGATGTGGGTGGTCGAGCCGAGCAGGTCGGCGGCGGCGAGGTCGAGGCCGACCGGGTCGAGGAAGCCGGCCTCCATCCCCTCCTCGTAGAGAGCCTCCGCGAAGGCGAGGTCGCGGCGGTCGTTGGCCGCCTCCATCGCCGCCACCAGTTGCTCGGGGCCGCTGCGCTCGCCGAAGCGCTCGAGCAGCCCGAGGCAGTAGGCGATCAGGATTCCGCCCGAGGAGGGCGGCGGGTTGGTCAGCACCTCGGTTCCGCGGAACGGCGCCACGACCGGCGCCCGCTCGACCGCCCGGTAGGAGGCGAGGTCGCCGGGGCCAAGGGTGCCGCCGCCCTCGACAACGAACTCGCTTATCCGGGCCGCCAGCTCCCCCCGGTAGAAGGGCTCGGCCCCTTCGGCCCCGAACCGTTCCAGCGCCCCGGCCAGTTCCGGGAAGCGGAAGACGTCGCCCTCTCCCAGGAACCGGCCCTCCGGGGCGTAGAGCTGGCGCGTCCCCGGCATCCGCTCGTGGATCGGGGCGAGGATCTCGAGGATGTAGGCCTGGCCCGAGTTGATCGGCGCTCCCTCGCGGGCGAGCCGGATTCCAGGACCGGCGAGGTCAGCGAGCGGCATCGAGCCGAAGCGCTCGATCGCGTGCGCCAGCCCGGCGGCAGTCCCGGGGGCGCCGCAGGAGGCGGGCCCGACGTAGAACGTCTGCGTCGTCTCGGCGTCGAACCGGACCGGTACCGGCACCAACTCGGTCTCGCGCTCGATCCCGTCGAGGCCTGGCGCGGCGACGAAGAAGTCGATCAGCGTCGTCTCCCCGCCCTCGTGGACCATCATGTGGCCGCCGGCGCCGAACCCGGTCAGCGGGCTCTCGACCGCAAACGAAGCGAGCACCGCGCAGACGGCGGCGTCGACCGCGTTACCGCCTTCGCGCAGGACCGAGGCGCCGGCCTCGGCGGTGAGCGGATGCCCGGCTGCGACGACCCCGCGCATGGGGTCCGCGCTCAGCCGGGGAGAAACTCGGGGACGTCGATGCCGAGCTCGCGGTCGGACCCGCGCCCGCGGCGACCGGCGTCCGGCTCTTTGGTGCGGCGGATCGTCGGCTCGGCACTGCGGCGCGGCTGCTGCGGCCGGCCATCGAAGCGGGTGGCGACGACGGTGACCCAGATCTGGTCGGATATCTCCTCGTCGATGTTGGCGCCGAAGATGATGTTGGCGTCGGGATGGGCCGCCTCGCCGACGACCTTGGCCGCCTCGGAGACCTCGACCAGCGAGAGGTCGGCGCCGCCAGTGATCGAAAGCAGGATCGAACGAGCGCCCTCCATCGAGGTCTCTAGCAGGGGCGAAGAGATCGCTTTTTCGGCAGCGAGCACGGCGCGCTCGTCGCCGTAGGCCATGCCGATGCCGAGCAGGGCGCGCCCGGCGTCGGCCATGATCGACCGCACGTCGGCGAAGTCGAGGTTGATCACGGCGGGGAGGGTGACCAGGTCGGAGATCCCCTGCACGCCCTGGCGGAGGACGTCGTCGGCGACCTTGAAGGCCTCGACCATCGAGGTCTGCTGGTCGAGCACCTCGAGCAGGCGGTCGTTGGGGACGACGATCAGGGTGTCGACCTCGGCGGCCAATTCCTCGATCCCCTTGTCCGCCTGGGTGGCGCGGCGGCTGCCCTCGAAGCTGAACGGCTTGGTGACGATGCCGACCGTGAGCGCGCCGACCTCGCGGGCGAGGCGGGCGACAACCGGGGCAGCACCGGAACCGGTGCCGCCGCCGGCACCGGCGGCGACGAAGACCATGTCGGAGCCCTTCAGCAGGCGCTTGATCTTGTCCTGCTCCTCGAAGGCGGAGCGGTGGCCGACGTCGGGATCGGCGCCGGCGCCGAGGCCGCGCGTCTGCTCGTCGCCGATGTGGACGGTGACGTCGGCGACGCAGAGCTGCAGCGACTGAAGGTCGGTGTTGACGGCCATGAACTCGATCCCGGGGATGCGGGCGTCGACCATCCGGTTGACCGCGTTGACGCCGGCACCGCCGACGCCGACGACTTTGATCACCGGCTGGTGCGGCTCTCCGCTACCAGGCGGCTCATAAGCAGGCTCGTCTCGCCCGTACCGCGGGTTTTCAGGCTGGAACTGCTCGCCCCGGCGCGGCAATGGCTCCTCGTTGAAGACCCTCTTCAACCGCTCCGGAGCCGACTCGCTGGAAGTTTCAATCTCGCGTCCCGAACCCTCATCCTGGTCGTAAAGGGTGGGTGCCTCGTCCTGCTTCAGGGGAACGTCACCCGAAGGCGCCGGAGCCTCGGCCTCAAGCTCCCCTCCCGTGGGTGGCGACGATGCGGGATCCTCGCCAGTTGGCGAGGAGGTCGTATCGGAGACAGGACCCGCGGGCTGAGGGCTCTCGTCCTGAGCCTTCTGCGCCTCCGCCGGATCATCGCGTCCATACCGAGGCGCCTCGGGCGGATCGACTGGCGCGTCGTCGGAGGTCGACCGGAAGAGGTCGGACAGCGGCCCCTCGCGCATGCTTGCCCGCTTGTTACGCCGAGCCATGGGACAGAACCTCCTTCGCCAGCTCCCGGTAGTAGTTCGCCGCGCTCGAAGTCGAATCGTACTTCAGCACGGAAGCGCCTTTGACGGGCGCCTCGGCGAATTTGATCGCCTTTTTGATCCGGGACTGGAAAACGAGGTCGCCGAAGTTCTCCTCGAGGATCTCCACCGCCTCCTTGGCGTGGATCGTCCGCGTGTCGAGCATCGTCGGCAGGATCCCCTCGATCCGGACGTCGGGATTGAGGTTCTCCTGGATCATCTTCAGCGTGTTCTGGAGCTGGACCAAGCCGCGCATCGAGAGGTACTCGCACTGGACCGGGACGATCACCTTGTTCGCGGCGGTGAGGGCATTGATGGTCAGCAGGCCGAGGCTCGGCGGGGTGTCGATGCAGACGAAGTCGTAGTCGCCCTCGACCTCTTTCAGCGCTTTCTCCAGCGAGCGCTCGCGGCCGATCTTGGTGCTCATCGCGATCTCGGCGCCGGCGAGGTCGATCGACGCGACAGCGATGTCGATCTCCCGCTTGACGATGATCTCGGAGATCGGCATGTCGTTGACGAGCACGTCGTAGAGGCTTTTCTCGACCTTGTCGGGGTCGATCCCCTGGCTCATCGTCAGGTTCCCCTGCGGGTCGAGGTCGATGCAGAGCACGCGGTAGCCGGACTCGGCGAAGGCGACGGCCAGGTTCAGGGTCGTGGTCGTCTTCGCAACCCCGCCCTTCTGGTTGGCGAAGGCGATGACGTCCGCGGTCTTAACCGGCTTCGCGTCAACTTCAGCCTTGTCGTTGAGGAAGTCGAGCCGAGTGGGCGCGATCAGATCGACAGCCTTCATCCGCCCATCGCCCTCGTCCAGTTCTTCGTCGGGAAGATCGGGCTCCTCCACCTCCAGGGGAGCCTCCACTGCCTCTTCGACCTCGGGAACCACAGCCTCGAAAACGGTCGTGGGCTGCTCTTCGGCGATTGGCGTCTCGTCGACGGCGCGCTCAGGCACGGCTTCTTCCATACCCTGGAGCTCGTCCTCCATCGGACGTTCCTCGTGAATGTCGACGGGGGCAGGCTTCGGCTTCTTGCGGCTTAGAAATCCCATTGCGCGGATATTCGTATGGGACCCCGCTTTTCCTGCCAGCCCCCGAAATTGCTAGGAATCAGCCAATCCACGATCTTTTAGACAAGCGACTCGTGATCGTCACCGGCAAGGGGGGCGTCGGCAAGACGACGGTTGCGGTTGCGCTCGGGCTGCGTGCCGCCTCCGAAGGCAAGCGGACGATCGTCTGCGAGGTGGCCCAGCAGGAGAACGCCTCGCGGATGTTCGACCACACCGAGGTCGGCTTCCACGAGGTCGAGATGGAGGAGAACCTCTGGTCGATCTCGATCGACCCCGACGAGTCGATGCGCGAGTACGTGCTGCTGCAGCTGAAGGTGCGGGCGATGCGGGACATGCTCTTCCGCAGCCGCATCTTCAACTACCTCGCCGCGGCGACGCCGGGCCTGAAGGAGCTGGTCACGATCGGCAAGATCTGGGAGCTGGCCCAGCTCGACCGCAAGGTGAAGCAGGGGCGCAAGTACGACCTGGTGATCGTCGACGCGCCCGCGACCGGCCACGGGGTCGGCTTCCTGCAGACGCCGCGCACCTTCGCCTCGATCGCCCGCGTCGGCCCGATCCACTCCCAGGCCGAGACCCTCGACCGCTTCATCACCGACCACGAGCACACCGGCACCGCGATCGTGGCGCTGCCGGAGGAGATGCCGGTCAACGAGTCGGTGGCGCTGGAGCGGGACCTGCGCAACGAGGTCGGGGTCGCGGTCGATCGCGTCTACCTCAACGGCCTCTACCCGGAGCGGTTCAAAAAGGGAGAGGCGGAGGTGCTCTCGCGGCTGGCCGAGAACGAGAACGGCGCCGCCAGGGCAGCGGCGCGGGCAGCGCTCTCCGAGCACGGCCGCGCCCGCTCCCAGCGCTCCCAGTTGCAGCGCCTGCGCCGTGGCGTCGAGGCGCCGGTCAAGACCCTGCCCTTCCTCTTCGAGCCCGAGCTCGACGTCGAGGCGGCGCGCAAGCTCGCCGGAAAGCTCTCCTGATGCCCTCGGTCGGCGAAGCCCTCGAGGGCAAATCGATCTGCATCTGCGCCGGCTCCGGCGGCGTCGGCAAGACCACCACCTCGGCGGCGATCGCAACCGGGATGGCAACGCGGGGGCTGAAGGTCTGCGTGCTGACGATCGACCCGGCGAAGCGGCTCGCCGACTCGCTCGGGCTGGATGAGCTGGGCAACGAGGCGCGACGGGTCGACCCGGCCCTGTTCGAGGAGCAGGGGATCGAGATGAAGGGCGAGCTGTGGGCGATGATGCTCGACGCGAAGGCGACCTTCGACGAGCTGATCGCGCGCCAGGCGCCGGACGAGGAGTCGCGCGACCGGGTGCTGAACAACCGCATCTACCAGCAGATCTCCAGTGCCCTGGCCGGCTCGCAGGAGTACATGGCGATGGAGAAGCTGTTCGAGCTGCACACCGAAGGCGAGTTCGACCTGCTCGTCCTCGACACTCCTCCCACCCGCAACGCGCTCGACTTCCTCGAGGCGCCGAAACGGCTGACCCAGTTCATCGAGGGCAAATCGCTGCGGGTGTTCATGAAGCCGACCGGCATCGCCGCCAAGGTCACCGGCCGCGGCGTCTCCGTCGCCCTCAGCGTCTTCAAGAAGATCGTCGGCTTCGACCTGCTCGCCGACCTGGCCGAGTTCTTCAACGCCTTCAGCGGCATGGTCGAGGGCTTCCAGGCGCGGGCCAAGCGCGTCAACAAACTCCTCGGCGACCCCGAGACCTGCTTCCTCGTCGTCTGCGGGCCGCAGGGAGAGCCGATCGGCGAGGCCGTCTACTTCCACCGCAAACTGGTCGAGGCGAAGCTGCCCTTCGGTGGCGTCATCGTCAACAAGGTCCACTACCCCGCCGATGAGTTGCAGGCCGAGGTCGACGACCTACCGGCCTACCTGGAGGAGAGGCTGGATGACGCCAAGCTCGCCAAGCGCGTCGCCGACAACTTCGCCGACTACCAGGCCCTGGCCGAGCGCGACGCCCGCAACATCGACCACCTCGCCAAGGAGCTCCGCACCAGCAGCGTGATCCGCGTCCCCTACCTGGACGAAGACGTCCACGACCTCCGCGGCCTCACCGAGATCGACCGCTACCTCTTCGCCACGGCCGAGGAGCGGGTCGAGATGGCGGCGGGCCGGGCCTGAGCCGGTTCAGCCGGCGTTGTTGCGCGAATACTCGAACTCGAGGTGGCTGACCTCCCAGTCGGCGTCCTCGGGCACGGGGAAGAGATGGCGCACGCGGGGGGTGTCGATCCGCTCGCGGTGCTGGAGGTCGCGCTCGGCGTCGGCCGGCCACTGAATCGTGTCGCCGCCGCGGGGGTCGGAGACCTCCTCCAGCCACGGGGTGGCGGTGATCTTGATCTCGTCTTCGGCCGGGATCGGCTCCATGATGCGGGTCTCCTGCTCCACGTCTTCCTCCTCGGGTAGCTCGTCGAAGGGCAGTCGAAGTTCGTCCGAGGGCTCGGGCTCGATCGCTTCGATCGAGATCTCCCCATCCTCGGGCTCGGGGGCGAGGTCGCGCTCGGCGACGATCTCGATCTCGGCCTCTGGCTCCACTTCGGGCTCGAAAGTCTCGGAGACGGTGATCTGTGCGTCGCCTTCGGCGAGGCCGTTGACGATCAGGGTCTCGTCGGCGACCGTGCTGAGGTCGTTGCCGAGCTCACCCAGCGCCGCCTGGCGCAGCAGGTCGCGGACGCCTTCCTCGGTCCAGCCAGCAAGTTCGACGGCGCGCTCGACAGGGCGGCCGTTCATCATCGCCCGCTCCAGCCCCAGCACCGCCTCGACCTTTTCGCCGGCCTCGATCCGGTCCATCGACTCGTCGGCGATCAGCGCCGCCGCACGAAGCGGCAGGGATGCACCGACCGGGCCGTGGCCCTCGAGCACGGCGCGCAGCGCCAGCAGGTGGTCACTCAGGCCCTCCAGCGCGGTGGGGCGCTCGCAGCCCATCTCGAAGCGGCCGACAGCCCAGGTCAGAGCGGTGTCCGGGTCCGGGCGCGCCTCCAGCGTCGTCCCGAAGGCAATCAGTTCGTCGGCCTCGTCCTCGCCCAGCCGGTAGCCGCCGGGGCGGGTCGCCGGCGCGCCGGTGGCGATCCGCCGCCAGCATCCCTCCCCGGTCGGGGCGAATGCGTAGGGGCCGAGGCCGATGCCGCCACCCTTGAAGAGCCTCATCACGCTGATCAGCTCGCGCAGCTGCTGAAGGGCACCCTCCACCCCGTCTCCGGAATCCTGCTCGGCGACCGCCAGATACTGCGGCTCCCAGGCCGCGCGACCCATGCCCTCGCTGCGCATCGACTCGACCGGCGCTTCGATCGAGTCGGCGCGGACAATTCGCATCCCGTGCGGAAGTTGCAGGCGCGGCATCGACATCCGCAGGCCGACGACGGGCGCCAGCAGCGTCTCCGCCTCGTCGGCGTCGCGGCTTTCCGCGTCGAGGGTCGACAGCGCGGTCTCGAGGCGCTCGCGGTCGAGGGTGAACCCGGCAGAGCTTTCCCAGAGCTCGGCAAAGAAGGTGATCAGCATCTGCTCGGCGCGCGCGCCCGGATCGGCCGGCACGGACTCGCCCCGCTCCTCCAGGTAAGGGGAGGCGACCCCGGCTTCCACCGCCGCCTCGCGGGCAGGGGCGAAGCTGGGCAGGGCGCGCAGCTCGTCGCCGTGCTCGGCGACGTAGCGGCCGGTCATCGGCACGTAGCTGTAGAAGGCCGAGTCGTCGCCGCTCTCGGCGGCGACGTCGAACGGGATCTCCTCCCCCATCGCGACCAGGGAACTGAGCCGGGTAGCGGCCTCGGTCGCGAGGCGCTTGACCGATTCGTTCAGGAGGAAATCACGCACGCCCCAGGCTTCCGCCCGCGGGTGGTCGCTCCTGCGTTTGAATGATCGCTTGCAGCCGCGACTAGACGGCAGCGGGCGTGCGATCGGCAGCGTCGCCCAAAAGCCAGCGCATGCCGTAGCTGCGCATGTCCTCGACCAGCGGCACCAGCGCCACGCCCTTCGGCGTCAGCGCGTACTCGACCCGGGGCGGGACCTCGGGATAGGTGTGGCGCTCGACGATGCCCTCCTCCTCCAGCGCCCGCAGACGCAGCGACAGCGTGCGCGGACTGATGCCCTCCAGCGAGCGCTCGAGCTCACAGAAGCGGGCGCTGCCCTCGGCCAGGTCGCGGATCAGGAGCAGAGTCCACTTCCCGCAGACGACTTCGGCGGTCTTGCAAACGGGGCAGGTCGAGTTGCTCTCGGCGCTCATAATCGAAAACAAAGGGGGATCTAACCCTTCGCTTCAAGAAGTGTAGCGCCATGGCTTCACTTACTGAAGCATTGGTAAAACCCTGCTGTGCTCAGAATTTTCCGGCGGTGACCGGGAAGATCTTCAGCACCGTGATCTTGTAGCGAGCTCCGGCGGGGCCGTAGACGAAGGTAAGCGGCATCCCCTTTTCGACTTCCAGCAGCTGGCAGGTTTTGTCGCCCGAGAGGCAGATCGCTTCGCCGAAGACCGAGGTCACTTCGTCGGAGACCAGGAAGAGCGGGTTCTTCGTTTTAGGACTGATCCCCGCGTAGGTCACAACCTGGGCCTTCTCGCCTGGCAGGGGCGCCGGCGAGAGGACCCGCGAGCGGGTCACAGGGTCACTCGAATTGGTGCCGCCGTCGGGCGTGGTCGTCGCCTTCTTGATGCGGACGTCGATCGCGAAGGCGAAGAGGGTGATACCTCCAGGCGTTCCTTCCCCCGAGGATCCGGGCTCGTCGGCTTCGGTCTTCGTTTCCGTTTCCGTGGTGACGACGCCGTTTTCGTCCTTGGTCGTCTTCTTGGTTTCGGTCTTCGTGCCTTCGGTAGTCGTGCTGGTCGAGGTAGAGGTCGACGTCACTTCGCTGGATTCGAAGCCGTTGTCGCCTTCCGTCCCGAGCTGCGCATCCGAGAGGTCCGGCTTGGTTTCCGGCGCCTTGAATGGATCTTTCGCCGAGCGTCCTTGCAGCCGTTTGCGATAGTCGCGTAGCCCCGGCGTGGCCTTGACGACGGTCAGCTGCGAAGCGTTGGCGCTGTCGCCCACGGGGGGTTCGACCTTCGGGGGGCCCGATTCGCTCGAACCGCCGGAAAGCAGGAAGGGCACAGCCACGATCGCGACCAGGACGAAGCCAACCAGAGGCAGCAGCCGCCGATCCCGTAGGTCGTAATAAAGGTCGGTGACGAAGCCGGGGACCTTTACGTCCGGCATTTTCAGGTCTGGTCCTTTGGGCTTCTTCATGGCGTCCCGGTGGTCGAGGAGGTCAGGGTCGTCACTTCTTCAGGGCCGCCGGGAGTGGCGCCCGCGGTCAGGCCCTGGCCGGGCGGAGTGAGGTAGGTGGTGACCGAGACGTCGGCGGTCAGCCTGGCCGAGCCGCCTTCCGCCGCCTCCCCGGGGGAAAGCGAGAAGCTGCCGACGGTGATCAGGCGACCGTTGACGGCCACGTCGGCGTTGGTCGTCTTGACCAGGTTGTCGAGCTTTTCGATGAAGGAGGCGAGCTGGAAGAAGTCCCCTTCGAAGGTGAGCGAGTAGGGCATCACGGCGAGGCCAGCCGGCCCGATCGTGGCGCCGAGCGGCAGCAGGGAGGCTTCGGCCTCGGTTGGGCTGGCGGCGGCGCCGGAAGCAGCTTCGGCCGGCGCTTCTTCTCCTCCGGACTCCAGGTTCAGGGTTTCGAACTTGGCCCCCGCCTGGTTGGCGAGGTGGTTCAGCTGAACCAGCAACGAGGCGGTTTCGTCGCCGCTGGGCACGGCCTTGCCGATCACCACGAGGCGGGCGTAGTCCTCGGGGAAGGAGCGTTTGGCGGCGGCTGCGGCCGCCGCTTCGGAGCGGTGCTGATAGAGCGAGGATTCGACGGATTCGATCTGGCCGCTGAGCTTCTGCGCTTCTTCGCGCTTGGGGCTGAGCAGGACCATCCAGAAGGCTGCGGCCAGCGCGCCGACGACGAGCATCGCGACGACGAGGAGATTGGTGCGCTTCTTGGTCTGGGCTTTCACGTTCAGCCTTCCTCGGCTTCTTCGCTGTCTTCTTCTGCCGGCTCGCTGCCTTCGGCTTCCGCTTCGGGCGCAGCTTCGCCTTCAGCCGCAAGCGGCACCGGAGCGGCGTCGAAGGCGACGGTCAGCTGGAACTGCGCGTCGAAGCCCGCGGTCTCGCAGTGACCGGTGTTTCCTGCCGAGTCGCCCTCCCCCACCGCCGAGGACTGCAGACCGACCCGGGTCACCCCGTCGATGTCCTTCAGGGCGTTGACGAAGCGCGCGACGGAGTCCTGGCCGGTGGTGCAGCCGCCGAGCTCGAGCGAGGCGCCAGGACCCCGCCGACCCCTTCGCCTCCAGCTTCGCCTTCCTCGCCGGCGCCGGCGCTGAGCTCGGTCAGCAGGACGTCGTCGGGAAGGACCAGGGCGAGTTCGCGCATCACCCGCGGCCAGTCGAAGCGGCTGTCGGCGAGGCTGGCCACGGTTTCCACCCGCTGCTGGCTCATCGCCTGGAACTGGGCGTACGGCGCCAGCGCTTCGGCGCGCGCTTTGGCGGCGACGTCTTCTTGCCGGAGCGTGACCAGTTCGTCCTTCTTTTCGGCGACCTCGTTGGAGGCCAAGACCAGCATCGTCACCCCGACCAGCGCCAGCGCCAGCGCGCCGAGCACGATGTAGGCGAGCGGGCCGGTGCGCAGGGGCGCACTGTCGCCGCGCCGCATGTCCGGGGGGATCAGGTTGACCGGGCGCACCGCTCAGCCCTCCAGGGCGAGGCCGTAGGAGAGGGTCAGGCGAGCCGCGGCGGCGTCGTCGAAGCCCGCCAATGCCGCCGGGCGAACCACGTGGATCGGCGTGCCAAGTTGCTCTTCCATCGCCGGCGCCAGCCCCGGGACCGCGCTGCCGGCACCGCTGAGGACGATCTGGCGAACCGGGAGGGAAGCCTCTTGAGCGCCGTAGTAGTCGAGCGAGAGCCGCAGCTCGTCGAGCAGCGAGGCGACACCCTCCTCGAGCGACTTGCGCGCCTCGGCGACGATCGTCGGGTCGCCTTCGATCGCCTCCGGAGGACGCTCCAGCCCGACATAGGAGAGCCACTGAAAGGAGTGTTCGGGGGTGAGACCGGTTGCCGCCGCGAGACGGCCGGAGATCGCCTCGAAGCCGACGCCCGAGACGCGGGTGAAGAGACAGGAGCGACCACGGGCAACGGCGAGGTTGGTGACATCGCCGACGTCGCAGTAAAGAACCGCCTCGGTGGGGCTCTCTCCCGGCTGGACCTGTCCGGTCGCGGCGCCGTCGGCCAGGGCCCTGATCATCGCGAAGGCCGAGAGGTCGATCCCCGCCGGCTCCAGCCCGGCGCGACGCGCCGCGTCGAGGAAGGAGGAGATCATCTCGCGGCGAGCGGCGACGACGACCACGTCAACTTGGGGCGCCGCACCCTCCTCGGCTGGGACCCCGCCGATCACCTGGTGCTCCAGCACCGCCTGGTCAAGCGGCATCGGGATCTGCTCCTGGGCCTGGAAGCGGACCGCCGCTTCCATCTCCTTCGGATCCTCGATCACCGGCAGGCGCACGGTGCGGACGACGACCTGCTGGTTGCCGATCCCAAGGCGCACGCGCTTGGAGAGCTTGTGTTCGTTGAAGAGGGACTTGAGGGCACTCGACAGGGCGTCGGCGTCCAGCACCTCCCCCTCGTGGAAGACATCGGGCGGCAGCGGCGCGATCGCCGAGCCGGCGACCTGCACGGACCCGTTTACCCGCAGCTCGGTCGCGGCGACGCTGCCCGCCCCGATGTCGAGGCCGGCGACGGCGGTGGGCTTCTTCGTTCTCGTCAGTTGCAGTTGCATGGGTGGATTGCGCCGCTCGCAGCGCGGCCGCAATCCCTGAATCGACAGAAAGGGCGCAGAACTTTCGCGCTGCAAGTACTCATTTCTCGAAGAACCTGGACGTCTCTACGAGAAGGTGCCCGTGTAGAGGTCGATCAGCTCGCTTCCGAGCAGCAATCCGACCACCCCGCCGAATGCAAGGAACGGCCCAAACGGGATCGCCCGCTTGCGTGCAGCGGCGCCGTGGCGCGCGATCATCGCCAGCCCAACGATCGACCCGGCGAGCAGCGCCACCAGGATCGCCGGGGCCACGTCGCGGCCGAGGAAGAGACCCATCGCCGCCGCCAGCTTGACGTCGCCGAGCCCCATCCCCTTGGGATAGGCGAGCGCAGCAAGGAAGAAGAGGCCACCAGCACCCACCGCGGCGATCGCGCGCTCGGGCAGGCTGCCGGGGTCCCCCACCGCGGCAATGACGAGGCCGAGGACTACAGCAACCAGCAGGATCTTGTTCGGGATGATCCGCCGCTCGAGGTCGGTCAGCGTCACCGCCACCAGCATCGTCACGAAGACCAGCCCGAGGGCGATCTCGGTCGCGTCGTCCCAGAGAACGAGGACCGTCGCCGCGTAGAGCAGCGCCATCGTCAGCTCGGTCAGCGGGTAGCGGGCCGAGATCCGGGTCCCGCAGCAGCGGGACCGGCCGCGCAACACGACCCAGGAGAGCACGGGGACGTTGTCGTAAGCGGCGATCTGGGTGCCGCAGGCGGGACAGTGCGAGCGTCCGGCTGCCACCCCTTCCCCCCGCGGCACCCGGTGGGCGACGACGGTGATGAAGCTGCCGATGAGGAGCCCCCCAAAGAAGGCCATGGCAGCGGCGGCTGCCACTCCCTAGCTCCCTTCGAAGGGAGTGGTGGTGTCGACCTCGAGCCGGGTCGGGTAATTGGGGTGGTCGTACATCACCGGGATCGCGTCGGCGGGGGTGGTGCCGGCGTCGACGCTCAGCGCCACCCCGAGCCGCTGGTCTTCGAGGATGGTTTTGGGCATCGTCCCGGCGATGTTCATTTTCAGCCTCAACTTGGTCCATTCGGTTCGCGGCCATGAGCCGGTTCCCTGCGAGGAGTAGGTCCAGTACAGCCTGCCGGGGACTTCACTGTTCTCCAGCAGGGTGTCCGTGGCTTTGGTCGATTCGCCGGACCCTTCTTCGTTGCGGACGAAGAGGAAGGCGCAGACGGTCCCCGGGTAGCTGGCTTCGTTCAGGGTCCGCGAGTAGAACTCGAGCGTCACCGTGCCGCTCATCTTGAAGTCACGCGGCATCGAGTCGGTCACCCAGCGGTGCACCTTGGCCTCGGGGTGGACGCTGCTTTTAGGCACGTAGTTGCAGCCGGCCGAATCGTCGTGGAGGATCTGCACGCCTTTGTCGGTATCGGGCGTCGGCTCGAGGTAGGAGTCGCTCGAGTAGTCGTAGAGCAGCGGGTTGGTTTCGTCGGCCGGGTCCGGGTCGGGCGGCGGACCGAGGACCAGCGCGTCCGGCGCGCCGTTTTTGGTCTGCCCGTTGCGCAGGCCGCTGGCACAGGTGCCGAGCGTGTTGTGTAGGAGATGGTCGGCGCTTATCTCTCCGCGGCTGGTTTCACCATCCGGGGAGCAGGGGGTGTCAGAGAGGAAGAACTGCTGCGCGGTGATCGCTTTGCCGGTGCCCGAGCCGCCGGTTTCGTCGTTTTCTTCTTCTTCTTTTTCCCGTTCTTCTTTTTCCTGCTCGGTTTCTTCGCCGGTTCCGCCTTCCCCGACTTCTCCTTCCCGGGTCGAGCGCTGGGCGACCGCCTCGGGGTCTGAGACCTTCGACTGGACTTCGACGTAGTTGCGCTCGCCGGCCTGGTTGCCGGGCGTGTCGAGCTTGGCGGCGACGATCAGCTGCTTGTAGTCCTGGTCTCCCGGGCAGAAGTCTTCAGCCCCGATTTCACTCTGCGGGCATTCGGGGTCGTTGCGCCAGACGATGTAGCGATAGAGCTTGCCGCTGACGTTTCCCTCCTGGAAGGAGAGCGGCCCGGGCACGACCACACCGCCTTCGACCGGGCCTCCGCCGTAAAAGCTGGTCACGTTGTTGATGATCATCTGGCTGTCCTGGCCGAGGGGATCGCGCTGCACCGCGAACTCTTTACCGGAGACCCGGTAGCCCGGGTTGAGCGGGTTGCTCGAGGGTGACGGCGTCGTCGTCAGAGCCAGTTCGTCGTAGGAGAGCGTCTGCAGCTTCTCCATCTCCTCCTGGGCCTTGTCGAGCGCGACCTGCAGGGCCTGGGCCCGCTGGGCGTTGCGCGTCGTCGCCGCGAGGACGCCGAAGGTCGCCATCGCGGCCAGGGCGAGGATGATCGAGGCGACGAGGACCTCGATCAGGGTCATGCCGTCCTCCTCATCGCGGGCGATCCGGATCCATCTGTTCAAGCGCACGATCGTCATGAGCTGAACGCCGCGGTTCGCAGGGTCGCGCCATCGGCGATCGTCAAGAGGCCCGGCCCTTCCGGATTCGGGACCTCCAGGTTCACCCCGACGTAGGTGGGCGGGTCGGCTTCTTCGCCTTCCTGGGCGGCTCCGCATTCGGTCGGGTCTGCCGCGGCGCTGGGGACGAAGCAGAAGACGTCCGTGTCGCCGAGACCGCTGAGAGCCACCGTCGGAGTGCCCACCGGGGCTCCTTCGAGGGTCGCTTCGCTGCGGGTGCAGGTGGACCCGCTGCAGCTGTAGGTGATCCTGCACTGGACGGGGTCGGCGCTGGAATCGGTCTGGGTCCCGCCGCCGCAGGCAGCCTGGCGCACCTGGGCGACCAGGGTCACCTCGGTCGGGGTCTTCGTTTCCAACGTCACCCCGTTGCGGATCTCGCGAACCATGCGTTCCAGCTGGTACCGCGCCGTGGTGACGTTCTGCGCCTTTTTGCTCAGCGCCGGCTGGTCGCGGACGGCGCTGATCAGCATCGCGCAGGAGGCGCCGACGATGATCACGCTCATCAGCGAGGCGACCAACATCTCGATCAGGGTCATCCCCGACTCGTCACGAGCGGGCGAGATGCGCCGGAGTCGCCGCCTCATCCCGGCACCACCTTGAAGACGCGCTTAACTGGCTTGGGCTCCGCCTCGCCGACGACGTTAGTCGCCTTGATCTCGATCACGTGCCTGCCGCGGTTGAGGCGCTTGAGGCGCAGCGGTGAGCTGCAGCGGCGCCACGGCTTGCGGTCGACCTTGCACTGGAAAGTCGTGCCAGTCTGCCCGGTGGAGTCGGTGAAGCGGAAGACCGGGCTGCGCGAGCGGGTCTTCGACGCCGGGGCGAAGGTGATCCGGGTGCGGGGGGTTAGGAACTCGGGTCCGGACGGGGACAGCGACGTCCCCTTGACGACCACAGTCCCGCCACCGGCTTCCTCACCACCGCCATCTTCCGGCTCATCCAACAGATGCAGGTATGAGATCGGCTCCGAGCAATCCGAGACAAACCCTTCGGCCTCGACGGTGGCCCGGAAGGTGGTCAGCGAGCCCGGGAGGACAGTGACCTGCAAGCCCAGATCGAGCAGCGTCGCCGCGGTCCCGGTCGCGACCGGTTCGCCGGCGCAGTCCTCGGTCGAGTAGATCTTCACCGTCGACCCCGTCGCTTCCCCGAGGATTCGCGGGGTCGTCGTTGGGCCGGACGAGTCGGGATCGGTACCGGTCAGGACCGGCGGCTGCGGGCCGAGGTCGAGATTGGGGTCGTTGCCGGTCGAGACCAACCGGGTTGCCTCCTCGCTCGGGTCTTCGCCGAGGAAGCGTTCATAGACGTCGGCCTCGTTGTCGCCGTCTTCGAGGGTGAAGCGCTCGACGGTGCGGAAAAAGACGTGCTGCCCGTCCTCGGAGGAGCCGACGTAGGTGGCGCCGCAGTTGCCCGCTTTCAGCGGGCAGTAGCTCGGCGCAATCGTGATCAGGCTGCTCGTCCCGGCCTCAACGTCGCGCAGGTAGATGTCGTCTTCCTCCACCACTTTGTCGTCATCCGAAGGGAGGATCGGCTCGGCGGTGGTGTAGACGACGCGGGAGGCGTCGGCCGACGCTTCGTTGAAGCGGGCGTCAAAGTCGCCGTTCCAGCAGGAAGGGCAACCGGCGTCGCCGCGGGAGACGAGTAGGGGCGCACCGCCTCCGACCTCCTGGCGATAAATGTCGACGGCCGTATCTTCGTCTTCAGCCACCAGGGGCGCGGCGGTGCTGAAGACCACCTGCGTCGAGTCCGCGCTGACCGCCTCGAAGTTCGCGCCACAGAGGCTCCCGCAGGGCGCCGAGGTGACAAGGACGAGCGTCCCGCCGGTCCACTCGTAGACGTCGTTGGCCCCATCCTGGTCGGCTTCGAGCAGGCCCTCGGCGGTGGTGAAGAAGACCTCGAGCCCGTCTGCCGAGGCAGCGGCGAAGCTGGCGGTGATGTCCTCCTCGCCGTCGGAGATCAGGGTCGTCGGCCCGCCGGGCAGATCACGGGCGTAGACGTCAGTTGCTTTGTCGCCATCGCCTTCGACCAGTTTTTCTTCGCTGCTGAAGAAGACTCGGGCGCCGTCGGCAGAGCTGCCGTTGAAGATCGGCACGGCGCCGCCGTTGCCACAGCCAGCGCAGCTCCCCGTCGAGACGAGTGAGGTGGCTTCGCCGTCGAGGTCGCGGGCGTAGATGTCGAAGGTGCTGTCGCCGTCGGCGCCGGAGAGCGACTCGGTGGTGGTGAAGTAGGCGAAGCTGCCGTCGGCGGAGATGCCGCGGCGAGAGACTTCGAAGCCGCCGTTTCCGCAGGCAGGCTGGCAACCAGCTTCCCCGGCCGAGACGATCGCCGTCTCTGCCCCGGCCAGGTCACGCGCGTAGAGATCGGTGAAGGTGTCGGTGTCGGTGTCGGTGTCCACCAGCTGCTCTTTGGTTTCGAAGAAGACCACCTCGCCGTCGGAGTCCACGTCGGCGAAAGTCGCCGCGAAGGCTTTGTTGCCGCAGGTCGGCGCGCATTCAGAACTGCCCTGGGTGACGAGCGTCGTCAGCCCGTCTTCGAGGTCGCGCACGTAGACGTCAAGGCTGCGATCGGTGTCTTCCGCGACGAGACGCTCTTCGGTCGAGAACAAAACAAGACCGCCGAGGTCGTCAGTCCCCTCGAACTGGGCCGGGTAGGCATCGTTACCGCCGGTCGGCCCGAGTGAGACCTCGCGGGTGACGTAGGCGCCGAACGCCTCCTCGAAGGATCGCGCGTAGACGTCGCGCTTGGTGTCGGTGTCGCCGGGGACCAGTTGGTCTTCGGTTTCGAAGAAGACCACTGACCCGTCGGCCGAGGAGCCCTTGAAGTTGGGGATGGCGGCGTGAGCGGCGGATGCGCTGAAAAGGACGGCGGCAAGCGCAGCGAAGGCAAACCAGGCCACGGCGAGCCCCAGACGTGGAAGAGGAAGCGTGGGCATCACCGATGTATCGGCCGGCCTAGACGTTTCGCTTAACGCTTTGCAGAAAACTCGGTAGCCGAAAGAGCGAAGGGCGGGCCGATGGCCCGCCCTTCGAGTCAGATCTCAGATGAGTTCCGAGCTATTTGCTCCAGTTTCCATCGCTAGGACAGCCGCCAGTGCTGACAGTCGTACAGGTAAACGTGGTCACACCGGTTTTTGCGCGGGTGATTTTGAATTCGTTTCCACCGCCCGATTTCGAGGTGAGGACATACCCTTTACCTTCGTCGGCAACCGGAACTTCCACGATGATGGAGCCGTCCGTCGGAAGGGTCGGCTCGATCGCGTTGAGGTTTTTGCCTGCCCCAATTTCAGCGCCGGTGTATTTACCGCCGTTGTCAGTCGCGTACGTCTCGAGGGCGACCTGAGCGGTATGCGCGTTCTCCTTCGCCTTCGCGTCGCCGGCCTTGTCTTTCTGGTTGAAGAACGCGGGCAGGGCGATCGCGGCGAGGATGCCGAGGATCAGCATGACGACGAGGAGCTCGATCAAGGTGAAACCGGCCTCCCTGTCGCCGTTGAGCCGGGCGCCTACTTTGGCCCGGAGATTCTGGAGAAACATTAGTGACCTCCTATGGTCCTAATCGTTTGCGCCAGAGCCCCGTCGCCTGAAGCCACGTGGTGTCTGTCGACCCCGGTGGTAGCCCGGCCAACTCCGATTTCGGAGTCCCGATGGCTTTGCGCCCCCGCCTCACAGCGAGTTTGCCTTTTGCACCGAAGCACTGGCAGATTCATCACAGGGCCTACATCGACCGACTCAGCCAGACCTTGATCCCTGAAATTCGGGTTACCTGCAGCGAAAAGTGGGAACGCTGGACTCCCGTCCAGCCTCAGTCACAGAAAACCGATGAGTCAGCGCCGAAAGGGCGGGCAGACCGGGAGACGATGATCGGCGGCGGCCTCCCGGAGGCGCTCGTCATAGGAAAAGAAGGCGCCGATGTCGTCGCGGACGCTGAGCGCCGTGGCGAGATGGATGGCGTCGAGGCTGCGTAGGCCAGCTGGGTCAATGGCCGTCGCCTGATCGAGCAGCGAATCGTCCAGGGGCAGCAGAGCCACGTCGAGGAGCCAGGCCCTCGCCTGCTCGACGTACCGCTCCCCGTATCGCGCGCAGGCACGAACCGCCTCGACGCCGAGCAGTGCGCTCGACACGTAGCCGCCGTACTCCGCGAGTTCGCCCCGCAGGGCAACTTCCTCCGGCTCCCGCAAAGGCAACTTCACGTAGGCGGAGGTATCGAGATAGGCCAGCCCTGGGGTCACAGACGCTCTTCACGCATTTCGTCGAGGAGCTCGAGGCTCGGCGGCCCTCCGGCTGGCGGCAGCTCCGATTCGGCCGCATGCGCAAGCAGATCACCGCGCGGCATCGTCGCGCCCCGCTCGGCAACCAAGCGGGCGATCGGCGAATCGGGGGGCCCGGAGGGGACGAGCCGAGCCACCTCCACCCCCCTCTCGGTCACCAGGAAGCTCTCGCCCTCCTTGACCTCCGTCAGGTACCTGGAAAGGTTCTGGCGCAGCTCACGGACCCCGAGACGTTCCATGTGCGCCACCGTAGCACTTCAGTCCGAATATCAGCGGATCTTTTCGTAGATGCTGAACATCGGCATGTACATGGCGATTACGATGAAGCCGACGATGCCGCCGACGAAGACGATCATCACCGGCTCCAGGAGGGCGGTCAGCGCCTTCACCTTGGCGTCGACCTCAGCCTCGTAGAAGTCGGCGATCTTGCTCATCATGTGTTCCAGCTGACCGGTCTCCTCGCCGACCGAGACCATGTGACCGACCATCGGCGGGAAGATCGCGTTGGCCTGGATCGGCGCGGCCAGGGAACCGCCGCGCTTGGCCGAGGCGTAGACGTCCTCCATCGCCTGCTCGATGACGACATTCCCCGACGTTTCGCCGGTGAGTTTGATCGCCTGCAGCATCGGCACGCCGGCCGAGACAGCGCCCGAGAAGGTGCGCGACCAACGGGCCAGCGCCACCTTCTGGATCACGTCGCCGATCTTGAACGGGATGCGCAGGGTGATGCGGGTCCACACCTCCTTCCCCTTGTCGGTCCGCTTCCACTGCACGAAGGCGAAAGCGCCGATCACCATCAGCGGGAGGATCACGAACCAGTAGCCGGTGATCGCTTCGGAAGTGCTGACGCAGATCTGGGTCGGCAGCGGCAGCGAAGCGCTTTCGCCGTTTTCCTCACCGAGGTCTTTGAAGATGCCGGCGAAGACTGGGATCACGAAGGCGACGATCGCGACCAGCACCACCGCCGCGAAGCCGAAGACCAGCGCCGGGTACATCAGCGCCGATTTCACCTGTCGGCGCAGGGCGTCGGTTTTCTCCACCTGGTAGGCGATCCGGTCGAGCGCTTCGTCGAGACGGCCGGATTCCTCGCCGGAGCGGATCATCGCCCGGTAGAGGCGGTCGAAGACCTGGGGATGTCGGGACATCGCCTGCTCCAGAGTGCTGCCGGCCTCGATGTCGGCGCGCAGGCCGGCGGCCGCCTCCTTGATCAGCTCGTCCTCGGTCTGCTCTTCCAGCGTGTGCAGCGCCCGCAGCATCGGCATCCCCGAGGAGACCAGGGTGGCGAACTGCCGCGAGAAGACCGACAGCTCGCGCATGTCGGCCTTCTTGAAGCGCTTGAAGACATCCTCGAGGTTGAACGGGTTTGCCTTCTCTGAGACCTCGAGGACGATCAGCCCGCGCTGGCGCAGCTGCTCGGTGACCTGGGCCTTGGATTCGGCCTCGACTTCTCCCGTGGAGGCGACGCCGGTGAGATCCATCGCCCGGAAGGCGAACGTGGTCGCGCCGGCCATCGCCTAAACCGCCTGCGTGTACTGCGGCGGCGCCACCGGCACGCCGCCCAGCAGTCGTTTCAGCTCCTCCGGGACCGAGGCCCGCTGCTCGGCCAGCGAGCGGGTGATCTTGCCGCCGCGGACCAGGCGCGCCAGGTCGGCGTCCATCGTCTGCATCCCGACCGCGCCGGAGGTCTGCACCGCGGCGTAGATCTGGTGAGTCTTGCCCTCGCGGATCAGGTTGCGGATCGCCGGCGTCGGCACCAGGACCTCGGTGGCGACCACGCGGCCCATCCCGTCGGCGGTCGGCAGCAGCTGCTGGGTGACGATCCCCTGTAGGGCGATCGAGAGCTGGGTCCGGACCTGGCCCTGCTGCTGGGGGGGGAAGACGTCGATGATCCGGTCGACCGTCTGCGCGGTCGACTGGGTGTGGAGGGTGGCGAAGACGAGATGCCCGGTCTCGGCCGCGGTCAGCGCGGTGGAGATCGTCTCCAGGTCCCTCATCTCGCCGACCAGGATCACATCGGGGTCCTCTCGCAGCGCGGCGCGCAGACCCAGGGCGAAGTCGACCGCGTCGGAGCCGACCTCGCGCTGGTTGACGATCGAGCTTTTGTGGTGGTGGAGGAACTCGATCGGGTCCTCGATCGTGAGGATGTGGTCGCGCCGCTCCTGGTTGATCATGTCGATCATCGCCGCCAGGGTGGTGCTCTTGCCCGAACCGGTCGGGCCGGTGACGAGGACGAAGCCGCGCGGTTTGGACGCCAGCTCGCGCAGCACCGGCGGCACCCCGAGCGAGTCGAGCGCCGGGATGTCCTGCGGGACGAGACGAAAGGCGGCGCTGACGGCGCCGCGCTGGAAGAAGCAGTTGACGCGGAAGCGGGCGACGCCCGGGATCGCGTAGGCGAAGTCGAGCTGTTTTTCGGTCTCGAAGCGTTTGCGCTGGTCGTCGTTGAGGATGCCGTAGACGACCTCGCGGGTGTGCTGACTGCTCAGCACCGGGTAGCCGTCCATCGGCTGGATCTGACCCTTTTCCCGGATCGCAGGGGCGAACCCCGGCGTCAGGTGGACGTCGGAGGCCTTGACGGAGACCATGTGGGCGAGGACCTCAGAGAAGTCGAAATCCATTTGACTTAGATCGGCACGCAGGCCGAAATCCTCGATACCTGTTTTCGGTTATGCAGTGACACGCAGGACCTCCTCCAGGCTGGTCAGCCCCGCGCGCACCTTGCCGAGGCCGTCCTCGCGCAGGGTGCACATCCCCTCTTCGCGGGCGACGGCGCCGATCTCGGCCTCCGGGGAGCCCGCCACCGCCATCTCCTTGATCCGCTCGCTCAGGCCCATCACCGAGTAGAGACCGACCCGGCCGCGGTAGCCGCTCTGGTTGCAGCGGGCGCAGCCGAGCGGCTCGTAGGCCTCGATCTCGACCCCCGCCCGCAGGTCGGCTTCCGCCAGCGCCTGCGGGGGAATCACGGTGCGCCGCTTGCAGTGGCTGCAGAGCTTGCGGGCGAGGCGCTGGGCGACGACGCAATCGACCGCGGAGGCGATCAGGAAAGCCTCGATCCCCATCTTGGTCAGGCGAGTGATCGCGCCCGGGGCGTCGTTGGTGTGGAGGGTGGTGAGCATCATGTGCCCGGTCAGCGCCGCCTCGATCGCGATCCGCGCCGTCTCGCCGTCGCGGATCTCGCCGACCATCACGATGTCGGGATCGGCGCGCAGCATCGAGCGCAGACCCGTGGCAAAGTCGAGGCCGGCCTTGCGGTTGACGTTGATCTGGTTGATCCCCTCCAGCCGGTACTCGACCGGGTCCTCGATCGTGATGATGTTTTTCTCGACCGTATTCAGGTCCTGGAGCGCCGCGTAGAGCGTCGTGCTCTTGCCCGAGCCGGTCGGGCCGGTGACCAGCACCGCGCCGTAGGCCTGGCGGAAGGCTTCCTCGAACCGCTGCCGCGCGTCCCCGTCCATGCCAAGTTCGTCGAGCGAGCGCTGAGCGTTGTCCTTGTCGAGGATGCGGATCGTCGCCCCCTCCCCGCGCTGGGTCGGCAGCGTGGTGACGCGGAGGTCGACGCGGCGGTCGTCGACGGTGACGCTGACCCGGCCGTCCTGCGGAACCCGCTTCTCGGCGATGTTGAGGTCGCTCATGATCTTCACCCGGGAGATGACGGCGTTGACCATCCGCTTCGGGACGTGGGCCGCCTCGCGCAGCACCCCGTCGATCCGGAAGCGGACCCGCATGTCGTCCTCGCCCGATTCGAAGTGGACGTCGGAGGCACCCTCCCCCACCGCCTGACCGAGGATGCTGTAGACGAGTTTGATCACCGGCGCGTCTTCGGCGCTGACTTCGATGTCGCTGACCTCGGCCAGTTCGTCGGCTTCCGCCTCCCCCTCGGTGACCGCCTCGGAGACCGCGCTCTGCAGGGTGTTGAGGCGGCCGAGCAGCGCCTCGATGTCCTCCTCGGTGGCAACCGCGACCCGGCAGTCGAGCGCGGTGGCCATCTGGATGTCATCGACGGCGAGGACGTTGGTCGGGTCGGCCATCGCCACGATCAGCGTTTTCTTGTCGGCGTAGCCGACCGGCAGCGCCTTGTAGCGGCGGGCGGTGTTGACCGTGATCAGGTTCGCCGCCGCCATGTCGACCTGAAAGGCGGAGAGGTCGATGTGGTCGAGCCCGTAACGCTCGGCGACCGCGCGGGAGAACTGGTCGGCGTCGACGGCTCCCTGCTCGAGCAGCAAACGCTCCGGAGGACGGCCGGCGGTGCGCGCTTCTTCGATCGCCTGCCGCGCGCGGTCTTCGGCGACGAAGCCGAGGTCAACGAGGACGTCGGTGACGAAGCCGCTGGAGCGCCCGCGCGAGACCGGCGGGGTGAGGCCGGGGGTGCCGCTCTGCTCAGCCGGTAGCGCCGGGGCGGTGGAGCCGCCTGAGTCGGGAACGGGACGCAGGTGGCTGGGGAAATCCCGGCCGTCCATGCTCACGGGTGGTATTCGAGGGTCGGGCCCTTGTAGCCGGCGTCGATCACCGCCTGTTCGATGGTCTCGCCGTCCTGGAAGCCGTAGCTGACCGAGGCGGTCGGAACAGCCTGATTGAGCTTCTTGGGGCTGAGGACTACCAGCGCCGGCACGCGGTCGACGCCGACACCTTGGGTGATCGACGCGTAGCGGGCAATCTGACTGGCGGGAACAGTGAAGGTGGTGGCGCCGGGAATACCGCTGAGGCGGGAGCTGGCGAGCTTGACGAACTCGCCGTCGATGCCGCCGTCGTTGGCGATCAGCAGCACCACGATCTGATTCGCGTTCCAGGCGTCCATCACTGGCTGCGGCAGGGGCTGGGTGGCGAGGGTCGGTGCGCCGGCGCCAGGGGTCGCTTCGGGCGGTGGCGCTTCGCCGGGAGAGGGCGCCGCGCCTTCGCCCGGGGCGGTGATCACGATCGCGCCCGCGCCCGATTCGCTTTCCTCTTCGCCGCCGCCCCCCATAGAGGTGAGGAGGAAGACCGCGGCAGCCAGCAGCAGGACGGCGATCGCGCCCATCTGCACCAGCGGATTGTTGTTCAGCTGCTCACGCATGCCTACCTCGACTTAGCTCGGCAAGCGGCGGCTGGAGCTTGAATGGCGGGCACGGCTGCCCGGCTCGCGGGACTCAGCAGTTGGCGTTGGGGGAACTGCCGGCCGGAGGCAGCCCGATGCACTCGAAGTACGCCTGGGGGGTGAAGTAGATCGCCGAGCGGTTGGTTCTTTCTTTTTCCGCCTGCTCGCGTTCTTCTTTTTCCTGCTGTTCTTTTATTTCGCGTTCTTCAGGCGTCATTTCTTCTTCTTCTTCTTCGGAGGCTTCTTCTTCACTGGGGTTGCCTTCTTCTTCGGTTGCACCCGGGTTGAGCTCAGGCGGCACCGGGAAGCCGGCGTCCTGTTCGACCTTGCCGTTGCCGCTCATCGCGATCTGCTTGCCGACCAGGATGCCTTTGAAGGTCGCGTTGCCGCTGATGTTGATGTAGGTGTCGGGGCCGTAGACGATCATCTCGTTGACCGTGCCGAAGTTGCCGGAGAGGTTGATCTGGCTGGCCACGGTAGGCGAGCCGAGGAAGTAGAAGCCCGGCACGTCGAACTGTCCGAGACCGGGCTGGTAGCCGGTTGCCGAGATGCGGTTGTTACCGCTGAGGCTGAGCTGGTTGCCGGTGCCGCATTTCTCGGGGGTGTCGAAAAAGAAGCGGACGCGGGAGCCGGTGGCCATGATCAGCTGCGAGTTGCCGCTCATGCTGATCGAGCAGATCCAGTAATCGCCGCCGCCGACGGTCAGCGTGTCGTTGCTGCTCAGCGTGATCGCGCGGCTGGTCGCGTTGAACGGCGGCTTCGATTTCCAGTTGCCGGTGTAGGCGTCTTTCTGGCAGTCGACCGGCACATTGGTGCTGGTGCAAGCACGCAGCCGGTTATTCGAGTTGTAGGTCGCGATAGTCGAAGGGATGAAGCTGCTTACGGGAGGCAGGTCGACGTTGCCTTCGGTGGCCTGGTAGCCGCTGCACTGCGAGGCATTGCCGCTTTTGGTCCATTTTTTGCCGACGCCGACGCGGATGTCACCGCAGATGCTGGCGTTGCCAGACGTACTCAGGTGGCCGTTGGTCCCGAGGCCGACACGAATGTCGGCGTTGCCGCTGAGGGTGATGCCGTCACGGCCGATGAAGCCCTCGACCGCGGCGCGTTTGGCTTCTTCTTCTTTTTCTTTTTTGATTTTTTCTTCGAGTTCTTTGGCGAGCTGTTCGTCTTCTTTTTCTTGCGCTTCTTTCAGTTCGCGTTCGGTCTGTTCGATCTGTTCGCGCGTCTCACGACCGATTTTTTCCGATTCGTTGGTGACCAGACCGGTGCGGTTGTAGGTGACCTCGATCCGGCGGTCGACTTCGTCGGCGGTGCCGGTCGAGACGACGCAGAGTTCGTATTGGCCACAGTCTTCGCCGACCGGGCTCACCTGGTAGACGTAGCTCGCACCGCCGACCGTGCCGGAGACCGGCGGGCACCACCGCTGCCCATCGACGATCTCGGCGGGACCTTTGGTCAGTTGGCCTCCGCTGAGGACCAGGCACGGATTCCAGTTGTTGAGGACGAACCCGTAGCGGGTCTGGCGCACCCGGGCGACGTTGGCGCCGGCGTCAGCGGCGGCGATCGCGTCCTTCGAGGAGTCGTCGCGATGGGCGCCGATCTGGACGTCGGTGGTGGCGGTGACGGCTGCGCCGGCCAGCGCCATGCTGCTGATCATCGCGAAGAGGGCGACGGGCAGCGCCATCCCTGCCTCGCTGCGGCGGAGCTGACGAACCAGATCCATGAATCGATCGATCGCGGTCATTCGCCTTACCCCATCGTCAGATAGGGGGTCGACTTGAATCGAAATTCGCCGAATGCAGCGATTTGGACGCCCGTCCTACTCAGTTGCGGGTGCAAGTTGCTCGATTCCGCTCGCCCGCTGGCCGCCGGCGGCCAGCATCAATTTGAAGTCGTGCGGGTTCGAGGCGTACTCCATCGCCACCGCCTCGGAGATCTTCCCCTCCATCACGTACCCCAGCAGCGACTGGTCGAAGGTGCGCATCCCGTAGAACTCGCCCTCGGAGATGACTTCGGTGATCTTGCCGGTTTCCTCCGGGTTCATGATCAAATCTTTGACCCGGCCGGTGACGACGAGGATCTCGGAGGCGGGGACGCGGCCGTCGCCGGTGACGTCGGGGACGAGGCGCTGGGCGATCGCCCCCCTCAGGGTTGCCGCCAGCATCACCCGCGCCTGGTGCTGCAGGTGCGGCGGGAAGAAGTCGACGATGCGGTTGATCGTCTCGGTCGCGTCCAGGGTGTGGACGGTCGAGAGCACGAGGTGGCCGGTCTCGGCTGCGGAGAGCGCGGTGCGGACGGTCTCCTCGTCGCGCATCTCGCCGATCAGGATCGCGTCGGGGTCCTGACGCAGGACGCGGCGCATGGCGCGGGCGAAGCTTTCGGTGTCGGAGCCCACTTCGCGCTGGTTGACGATCGAGTTCTTGTCCTGATGCAGGTACTCGATCGGGTCCTCGAGGGTGACGATGTGATCGGTCCTGGTGCGGTTGATGTGGTCGATCATCGCCGCCAGGGTCGTGCTCTTGCCCGAGCCGGTGGTGCCGGTGACGAGGACGATCCCGCGCTGCTCTTCGGCGAGCTTGGTTACCACCGGCGGCAGCCCGAGCTCGTCGACCGAGCGGATTTCAAAGGGGATCGCGCGGCAGACGATCGAGATCGAGCCGCGCTGCTTGAAGGCATTGACGCGGAAACGGGAGAGACCCGGGATCGAGTAGCTGAAGTCGGCCTCGCCGCACTCCTCGAACTCGGTCAGCGACCGAACCTCGGCGATCTCGTTGAAAGCGCCTTCGGTGTCCTTCGGCTCGAGCGGCGAGTAACCCTCGAGCGGCGCCAGCTCACCATGAAGCCGAGCCGTAGGCGGCACCCCGACCTTCACATGCAAGTCGGACCCACCCCGCTCGACCAGGGTGCGCAGCGCTGAGTCGATATCGAACATTTCGACATCTATCGGCCGGACCAACCGATCGCTTAACGGTGGGTGGCTCGATCCCTCGCCGGCTGTTGTAGGGGGCCTGTTTGCCCCTCTCGCAAAGGCTTCAGGGACACGGCCTCGCAGCAAACAGCCCGCTCAGCTGCGCGACGGGCTTTGCGAGAGGGGCAAACAGGCCCCCCTCACCAAAGCCGAAGTACTACTAAGCAACCTCGCGCAGCTTTTGGGCCTCGCCCAATGACTGGAGCTTTTTAAGGCTCTGATTCTCGATCTGCCGAATCCGCTCGCGGGTGACGTTGAAGGTGCGGCCGACCTCGTCCAGGGTCCGCGGGTGCTCGCCGCCGAGCCCGTAGCGGAGCTCGAGCACGCGGCGCTCGCGGTAGGAGAGGTTCTCGAGGGCCTCTTTGAGGGCCTCTTTGGTCAGCAGGTCCGCGGCCCGGTCGAACGGGGACTCGGCCTTCTCGTCGGCGATGAACTGGCCGAACTCGGACTCCTCCTCGTCGCCGACCGGCTTCTCCAGCGAAACCGGGGCCTGCGCGGAGCGCTTGATCGAGTCGACCTCCTCGGGATCGATCCCCGTTACCTCGGCGATCTCCTCCGGGGTGGGCTCGCGGCCCAGCTCGGTGACCAGCTTGCGCTCGGCGCGGCCGATCTTGTTCAGCTTCTCGACGACGTGGACCGGGATCCGGATCGTCCGCGCCTTGTCAGCCAGCGCGCGGGCGATCGCCTGGCGGATCCACCAGGTCGCGTAGGTGGAGAACTTGAACCCCTTGCGGTAGTCGAACTTCTCCGCCGCGCGGACCAAGCCGAGGGTTCCCTCCTGGATCAAATCGAGGAAGGGCAGGCCCTGGTTCCGATAATTTTTCGCGATCGAGACGACCAGGCGCAGGTTCGACTCGACCATTTTCTGCTTCGCGTCGAGGTCGCCGCGCTCGATCCGTTTCGCGAGTTCGACCTCCTCTGCCGCGGTCAGCAGGCGGACTTTTCCGATGTCCTTGAGGAACAGCTGCAAGGAATCGGTGGTCATGTCCGGTTTTAGGTCGAGCGCCTGTTTCTGGCGCCGGCGACCTTTTTTGCCGGTGTCCGCGGGGAGTGCTTCCGCGGCGGCTTTCTGGGCCGGGTCCATGTCCTCGACAAGCTCGATCCCCGACTTCTCGAGGTGGCCGTAGAGGTCCTCGACATCGGACTCATCGAGGTCCACCTCGGAGACGGCGGAGGCGATGTCGCCGAAAGTGAGCACGCCAAGCTGCTGCCCACGGTTAATAAGGTTTTTGACCTCGTCCAGTTCCTGAAGCTCTGCTACCAGCATCCGTTCTTACTCGTTCCCTTGCGCTCGATGTTTTAGTTCTGGGCGTTGAAATGTCCTCGCGACCCCAAAGTCGCGCCGTACCGACAAAAAGCGGACCGAAGACGTGGTCCGCGAAGTAGCGTCTACATCGTCATTGTGCCTGGTGGGCGAGCGTCTGAAACCGGTCAAACGCCTGTTCGCATGGTACTCGCTTCAGTTTGTGAAGTCAATGCCCGAATCTTCCCGCAATCCCACGACCTGGCTGCGCGCCTTCTGGCGCCGCGCCTACAGCGAGAACGTCACCGGGCTCTCGGCGATGGTCGCCTACAACCTGATGCTCTCGGTCTTCCCCTTCGCCCTCCTGGTCCTCTTCGTCTTCGGCCAGGTGCTGAAGATCGGGGGGGTCGAGACCAGCGTCCTCGCCGACCTCCAGCGCCTCTTCCCCAACGTCGAGCAGGGGACGCTGGCCGACGCGCTGAACCGGATCGAGAGCAACTCGACGACGATCGGGATCGCGGCCTTCGCCGGCTCGCTCTGGATCGGAGCCTCCTTCTGGGGGGCGATGGACACCGCCTTCTGCCGCATCTACCACGTCGAATGCCGCGGTTGGATCGAGCAGAAGCGCTTCTCCTTCGCGATGCTCGTCGTCGTCCTTCTCTTCATCGCCGCCAGCATCTTCGTCCCGACCATGGAGAGCGCGGTGGTCACCAGCACCGACCGCCTGCCGCTCGGGCTCTCCGACATCAAGGCGATCGACACGATCCTGCTGCTGGTAGCGGCGCTCCTCGTCACCTTCGGCATCTGCTGCGTGATCTTCTGGGCGGTGCCCAAAGGCCACATGCCGTGGCGGGCGGTCTGGCCGGGAGCCCTCTTCGTCACCCTCGGCGCCGGCATCGCCAACTGGCTCTTCCCCTTCTACCTCTCCAACGTGTCCAGTCTCTCCCGCTTCGGCTCGACCGTCGGTTTCATTCTCATCGCCCTGCTCTGGTTCTACGTGCTGAGTCTGGCGTTGATGGTGGGCGCGGTGATCAATTCGCTCCGGTTCGAGTACGACGAGACCGGTGAAATCCCGTATCACGCCCAGCCGGCCAGCCCCTGTCAAGGGTGCGATGAACAGCCCCCTGCCTCGAAAAGCGGCATCTCCGCCAGCGGTAATTAAAAACTGTCATATCCTCTGGGCGGGTGATTACTACCGGATTGGACCAGCGGTCCAATTTGCCGGTGAAGGTGGGACAATCGGCATTGATGCAAAAACATCGGAGTTCTGAAAGCCCCGGCAGTGTTTTGCGTCCGACCACCCCGCCAGATATCGCCGGTAGGACACAGCGGCAGCGAATCGTCGACGCAATCATCGAGAGTTGCGAGGAGAAGACCTACTCGGCGACGACGATCACCGACATCGTCTCCCGCGCCCGCATCTCCCGCACCACCTTCTACAAGCACTTCGACGACAAACGCTCCTGCTTCGACGCGGCGCTCGACCACTGCCTGGGCGAACTGCAGGGGATCGCGGCCGCCTCCCACGATTCCGCCGACCCTCCTGGCGACGCGGCTCGCAAAGCCGCGACCGCCGTGCTGGAGACGCTGGCCGCCCGCCCCGGCCTCGCCCAGCTCCTGACCGGCGACGCGATCGCGCTGCAGCCGAAGGTGGTCGAGCGCTATCGCCGGGCGACCGTCCCGGCCCTCGAGGCGCTGTGGCGCAGAAACGGCGACAGCCCGGAGGCGCACACCGACCCGCGGCTCGCCTTCGGCCAGGCGCAGGTGCTGATCCTCAACCAGATCGCCACCGGCAAGGCCGATCGCCTGCCTGATCTGCGCGGAGAGATCGTTTACCTGACGGTGAGCCCCTACGGGGGCCACGAGGAGGCGCTCGAACAGGCCCGGATCGCGCGGGACACCGAGACCAGCGGCGCCGCCGAACGGTGATCGGCGAGCCCGAGGATCTGCGTCAGTGGCGACTGCCCCGCGGCCGGCACGGCCTGCCGCGGGAGCTGGTCGAACGCTCGCAGCGCGAGCGTTTGCTGGCAGCCGTGGTCAGGGTCACCGTGGCCAAGGGCTACGAGTCGACCACCGTCGGCGACATCCTCGGCGAAGCGGGCGTCGGCCGCGAGAGCTTCTACGAACTGTTCGACGACAAACTCGCCTGCGTGGTCGCCGCTCACAAAATCCTCCTCGACGACCTCGAGCAGCAGATCCGGGCCACCTACATCGGCGAGGACCCCTGGCCGCGGCGGGTGCGGGAGGGCCTCGAGGCGACGCTCGACTGGTTCGCGGCCGACCCGGAGGCCTCGCGCTTCCTCCTGGTCGAGACGAGCACCGTCGGCCCGGCTTTCCGCTCGATCTTCCAGAGTGAGTACGCGCGTTTTACCGGCCTCCTCGACGAGGGCTTTGACGACGGGACGCCGGGGCCCGAGTTGACCGAGGCCACCGGGCTAGGGGTCGGTGCGCTGATGGCGAGGATCTACGAAGAGATCCTTCTCGACCAGGTGGCGGAGCTCCCCCGCCTCCTTCCCGACCTCACTTATGACTTCCTCGTCCCCTTCGTCGGCGAAGAGGTGGCGCGGGAACAGCAGCAGGCCGCCGCCGCTCAGCGCTGACCGACCGCCGCCTCCCGCAACGCCGGCCGCAGGGGGGTGCGCTCGACACCCGCGAACAGCTCCATGCCCGACGGGTCGCTGACGGTCGTCTCCGTCGCCAGGCCCTCGATCAGCGGCCGCGCGACTCCCGCATCGACCGGCGTCACCAGCCCGATCCACAGGGACGAGAGCCAGGGGGTCAGCAACGGGACCGTGATCCGGCGCGGCGGATGGCGGCCGAGGGCGCGGGCCAGCTCGTCGATCATGCCTCCGTAGGTGGTCACGTCGGGGCCGCCGATTTCGATCTCGCGATCGACCGGCAGGCCGAGGTCCGCGGCCGCGGCAAGAAAGGAGACGGCGTCTCCTACGGCGATCGGCTGGGTCGGGGTGGCGACCCAGCGCGGCGTGACCATCAGCGGCAGGCGGCGGACCAGGTAGAAGGCGGTGCGGAACGACTCGCTGCCGGCGCCGATCACAGCCGCAGCGCGGAAGTAGGTGACCGGCACCTTGCCGCGGCGTAGGGTCTCGGCGGTCTCATGGCGGCTGTCGAGGTGCTTGGACCCCTCCCCCAGCCCACCGAGGAAGACGATCCGCTTGACCCCGGCCGCGGCGGCGGCCCGGGCGAAGTTCTCCGCCCCTTCGTGGTCACGCTCGGCGAAGTCGCCGTCTGCTCCCCGGCCCATCGAGTGGACCAGGTAATAGGCGACATCGGCGCCCTCCAGGGCGGGGGCGAGCGTCTCCGGCTTCAGAACGTCGGCTTGGACGACCTCGCAGCCGGCCCCCTTCAGCTCCTCGGCCCGCTCGGGATGACGCGCCAGCGCCCGCACCTCGCGCCCTTCGCCCCGCAGCCGCCCACAGAGCCGGCCGCCGATGTAGCCAGTGGATCCGGCAACGGCGATCACGCCGCTCACCTACCCGGTCAGCGCGAAATCAGCCGTAACGCTCGCCGGTGACCGCTCGCAGCTTCGAGCGGTCGTGGCGGGCGTGGACGCGGCGCACGGTGCCCGAGCGGGAGCGCATCACCAGTGATTCGGTGGTGGCGCCGTTGCCGCGGTAGCGGACGCCCTGCAGCACGTCGCCGTCGGTGACGCCGGTGGCGGAGAAGAAGACGTCGTCGCCGGAGCAGAGGTCGTTGGCGGTGAGGACGCGGTCGAGGTCGTAGCCGGCATCGACCGCGGCCGAGCGCTCCTCGTCGTTGCGTGGCCAGAGGCGGCCGATCAGCTCGCCGCCCATCGACTTCAGCGCCGCCGCCGAGAGCACTCCCTCCGGGGTGCCACCGACCCCCCACAGCAGATCGACGGGGGAGCGTTCACTGACCGCCAGCAGCGCCGCCGAGACGTCGCCGTCGCTGATCAGGCGGATGCGGGCGCCGGCTTCGCGGATCTCGCGGATCGTCTCCTCGTGGCGCGGGCGGTCGAGAACGACGACGCTGACGTCGCCGATGCTGCCGCCCTTGCGCTCGGCGATCAGCTTCAGGGTCTCGGGCAACGGCCGGTCGAGGTCGAGCAGGTCGGCGATCTCCTCGCCGCCGGCCATCTTTTCCATGTAGACGCAGGGGCCCGGGTCGAACATCGAGCCGCGCTCGGCAAGCGCGATCACGGCGAGAGCGCTGGGCATCCCCTTGGCGCAGAGGGTCGTCCCCTCCAGCGGGTCGACCGCGATGTCGACAACCGGCGGGCTGCCGTCGCCGATCTGCTCACCGTTGAAGAGCATCGGTGCTTCGTCCTTCTCGCCCTCGCCGATGACGACCACGCCGTCCATCGCGACCGAGTCGAGGACGAATCGCATCGCGTCGACGGCGGCACCGTCGGCGGCGAGCTTGTCGCCGCGGCCGACCCAGCGGGCGGCGGCCAGGGCGGCGGCCTCGGTGACGCGGACGAGCTCGAGCGCGAGGTTACGGTCCGGCTTGGCGGTCGAGGGGGTGGCCTCCATCTGCGCCGAACCCTATTGAAACGATTAGGGTCAGCGCATGGACCGCTGGGGCCTGACGCTGCCACTGCCGGGCTTGACGCTCGCCGACCACGAGGAGCTGGTCAAGCGCGCCGAGGCCGCCGGCTACACCGACCTCTGGACGGGCGAGACCGCCGGGCCCGACGGCTTCACGCCGCTGGCCCTGAGCGCGGCCTGGACCGAGCGGGCGCGGCTGGGGACGGGCATCGTCGGCGTCTTCCAGCGCGGGCCGGCGCTCTTGGCGCAGCAGGCGGCGGCGCTGGCCGACGCATCGGAGGGTCGCTTCGTGCTCGGCATCGGCTCCTCCTCCGACCGCATCGTCGAAGGCTGGAATCAGATCCCGTTCGAGAAGCCGCTGAGCAAGGTGCGGGAGACGCTCGACTTCCTCGGCCCGGCGCTGGCCGGCGAGCGGACCGAGACCGGGTTCAAGCTGGAAGGGAAGCCGGCGCACCGGGTGCCGATCGTGCTGGCGGCGCTGCGCGGCAAGATGCTGGAGCTGGCGGTCGAGCGCGCCGACGGCGCCTTCACCAACTTCCTGCCGCTGACCGGCCTGCCAAAGGTGACCGCCCAGCTGGGCGACGCGCCGGAGGGCTTCGAGCTGCTCTGCCGCTTCTTCTGCATCCCCGGCGAGCGTGAGCAGGTTGAGCCGCTCGCCCGCTTCATGTTCTCCTCCTACATCACCGTCCCGGTCTACGCCGAGTTCTACCGCTGGCTCGGCTACGGCGAGCAAATCCAGCCGATGGTCGAGGCCTGGGAGGCAGGCGACCGTCAGGCAGCCGCCGCGGCGGCGCCCTGGGAGGCAATCGAGGAGATGTTCATCTTCGGCACGCCCGAGCAGATGAAAGAACGCCTCGGCGAATTCGTTGCCGGCGGCATCACCCTCCCGATCCTCACTCCGATCGTCACTCCGGACAAGCTGGCGGAGACGATCGACGCGCTGGCTCCGAATTAAGGCAGCTTTCCGGTAGGGAGGGGCGAGGTACCCCTTCCCGGAGCACCTCCGCCGAGGGGATCGCCACCGGCTGGCCGCTAAGGCCTGCGGCTCGGCTCCATGCTGAGTACCGGGAAGGGGTACCTCGCCCCTCCTGGCGACAGCTTTCAGCGGACGGCTGAGTCGACGGCAGCTCAAGGAAAGCTGCTGCACCTTGGGCGTCTTTCGGAGCTCGCTTGCGGGAGGTGTCGATGGGGGTCGACCGGTACTCAGCATGGAGCCGCGCCGAAAGCGCTCGAGGCGCCAGCTGAGCAGCGGTTCACGCGGCGGAGGTGCTCCGGGCGACCCCCATCGACACCTCCCAACCAGCTAGCCCTCAGTTAGTGAGTCGTAGGCATCCGGGCGCCTCGTCTTCAAGAAAGGGAAGAGCTCCAGCCAGTCTCGACGCTGGTCAAGGTCTAGATCGGCAACCAAGACTGCTGGTTCATCACGAGGGGCCTGGGCGAGGATTCGGCCGTAGGGGTCGGAGATGAAGGAGGAGCCGTAGAAGGTGAGGGGCTGCTCGGAACCGATGCGGTTTACGGCGACCATGAAGACGCCGTTGGCGATTCCGTTGGCGACGATCACCTGCTGCCAGAGCGGCTGGGTGTCGAACTCTGGGTGGTCGGGCTCGGAGCCGATCGCGGTCGGGTAGACGAGGACGTCGGCGCCCTCGAGGCTGTAGGCGCGGGCTACCTCCGGGAACCACTGGTCCCAGCAGGTCGGCAGGCCGAGGCGGACGGCCCCCAGACCGACCAGCGGGAAGGCGTCGGAGCCGCTGGGGCCGGGCCGGAAGTAGCGGTCCTCGTGGTAGCCGGCGGTGACCGGGATGTGGAGCTTGCGGGTGCGGGCGACGAGCTCCCCGCCTGGCGAGACGACGATCGCGGTGTTGAAGCCGAGGCCGTCGTCGCCGTCGGCGCGCTCGTAGAGCGAGGCGTGGACGTGGATGCCGGTCTCGATCGCCATCCGGGCGGCGAACTCGAAGGTGCGGCCGCCGGGCAGGTCCTCGGGCTCGGCGCCGACCGCCTCGGGTCCTGCCGGATCAACCGCGAAGTAGCGGCTCAGGGTCAGCTCCTGCAGGCAGACCAGCTGCGCCCCCTCCTCGGCGGCGATCCGGATCCCCCGCGCCAGCGCCGCTTCGTGCTCGCCGGGGTCCGGGTGCCAGCGGTGCTGGAGGGCGGCGATCCGGAACGGCGGCCGCTGCGGGTCGCGGGTGCGGGCGGGCGACTCGGGTGGCTGCTCGGCGCGGATCAGGCGGATCTCGTCCACTGGTTCAAGATAGAGGCAGTGAGCGCGAGCCTGAAATCGACGCCCGCCGAAGACGGCTTCCGGATGCCCGGCGAGTTCGAGCCCCACAGCGGCTGCTGGATGGCCTGGCCGGAGCGGCCGGACAATTGGCGCCTCGGCGCGAAGCCGGCGCAGGGCGCCTACGCGGCGGTGGCGGAGGCGATCGCCAAAGCCGAGCCGGTGACGATGGCGGTCTCCGACGCGCAGTTCGAGAACGCGCGGGCGGTGCTATCGCCAGCGGTGCGAGTGGTCGAGGTCTCCGCCGACGACGCCTGGATCCGCGACCACGGACCGACTTTCGTCGTCGACGGCGACGGCGGCCGGCGCGGGGTCGACTGGCACTTCAACGCCTGGGGCGGCATCTACGAGTCCTGGGACCGCGACGAACGGGTCGCGGCCAAGGTGCTGGAGATCGAGGGCGCCGGCCGCTACCGCGCCCCAATCGTGCTCGAGGGTGGGTCGGTCCACGCCGACGGTGAGGGGACCGTGCTGAGCACCGAAGAGTGCCTGCTCAACCCGAACCGCAACCCGGAGCTATCGAAGCAGCAGATCGAGCGGGTCCTGCTCGATTACCTGGGCGCCGAGAAGGTGGTCTGGCTCGGCGCCGGTGTCTTCGAAGACGAGACCGGCGGCCACGTCGACAACCTCGCCTGCTTCGCCCGGCCGGGGACGGTGCTGCTGACCTGGACCGACGACGAGGACGACCCGCAGAACGCGATCTCCCGCGACGCGCGCGAACGGCTCGAAGTCGCCACCGACGCCCGCGGCCGTCCGCTCGAAGTGGTGCTGCTCCCCTCCCCCGGCCCGCTGCAGCTCTCAGCCGAGGAGGCGGCTGGCATCGACGCCCGCGAAGGCACCCAGGCGCGCCGGGCCGGCGAACGCCTGGCCGGTTCCTACGTCAACTTCTACCTCGGCAACTCGCGGATCGTGATGCCGCTGCTCGACCCCCGCCACGACAGCGAGGCGGAAGCGATCCTGGGCCGGATCTTCCCCGACCGCGAGGTCGTCGGCGTGCCGGCGCGGGAGATCCTCCTCGGCGGCGGCAACATCCACTGCATCACCCAGCAGGTGCCGGCGGCCTGAGCTCTAACGGGCCGGACGGGCGAGGCTGAGGGCGTAATCGCCGGCGGCGTCGGTGAACCAGCCGCGCAATTCGAGCCCGGCGCCGGCGTAGACGGACTCGAGGCGCTCGCGGGTGAACTTGGTCGAGATCTCGGTCCGCATCTCCTCCCCGGCGGCAAAGGAGATTTCGAGGTCGAGGTCGTCGAGGCGAACCTCCTGGTCGGCGAGCGAGCGCAGGCGGATGTCCATCCGCTCCGCCTCGTCGTCGTAGCGGGCGACGTGCTCGAAAGCTTCGAGGTCGAAGTCGGCGCCGAGTTGGTTGTTGAGGACGGCGAGGACGTTTTTGTTGAACTCGGCGGTGATCCCGGCCGAGTCGTTGTAGGCCGCCTCGAGGCGGGTGCGGTCCTTGATCAGGTCGGTGCCGAGCAGGAGGTGGTCATCGGGTCCGAGCAGGGCGGCGATCCGCTCGAGGAAGGCGTGGCGCTGGCGCGGGTAGAGGTTGCCGATCGTGCCGCCGAGGAAAGCGATCATCCGCCTGTCGGTGCCGTGGGGCACTCGCTCCAGGTGCTGCTCGAAGTCGCAGACGAGGCCGTGGACGTCGAGGCCCGGGTACTCCTCGACGAGCTCGGTCGCGGTTCTCTCGGTGATCTCCTTGGAGATGTCGACCGGGACGTAGGTCTCGAGGCTGTGACAGTCGCGCATCGCGCTCAGCAGATGGCGGGTCTTGGCCGCCGAGCCGGAGCCGAGCTCGATCAGGGTGCTGGGACAGCCGGCGGCGATGTGGATCTCACCCGAGCGCTGCTCGAGAATCTGCCGCTCGGCGCGGGTCGGGTAGTACTCGGGCAGCTCGGTGATCTGCTCGAACAGCCCCGAGCCGCGGTCGTCATAGAAGTATTTCGGCGCCACCTCCTTCGGGTAGACGCAGAGGCCGGCGCGGACGTCACGCGCCATCTTCGCGGCGGCGTCGGCGTCGAGGTGGACGTCGATCGCGATCATGCGTCCCTCGCGCAGCGCAGGCCCGTGAAGATCTGGCTCCGCTGCGGCAGGTCCCAGTTGCGGAAGCTCGGCCGGGCGACGCGCGGGTGGGTGGCCCAGGAGCTGCCGCGCAGCACCTTGTACTCGTCGCCGAAGAAGACCTCGGAGTACTCCGGGTAGGGGAAGGCGGCGAAGCCCGGGTAGGCGAGGAAGGCCGAGGAGGTCCACTCCCAGCCGTGGCCGACGCCGTCGAGGCGGTCGTGCGCCGCCTCCCACTCGAGCTCGGTCGGGAGGCGCTTGCCGGCCCACCGGGCGAAGGCGTCAGCCTGGTCCCAGGAGACGTGGATGACAGGGTCGTCGGGGTTGATCGGCTCCCGGCGGCCGAACGAGGTGTCCACCCACCAGTTCCCCTCGCGGTCCCAATACAGCGGTGGGCCGGCACCGGTGCCTTCCATGAAAGCGATGTACGTACCGTTGCCGACCGGGGCCCGGTCGATCTCGAAGGCGGCGAGCTCGACCGTGCGACCGGGGCGCTCGTTGTCGTAGGCGAAGCCGGCGGCGGCGGCACCGATCTCATGCTCGCCGGCCTCGATGGCGAGCATCTCCTCGCCTCCGAACGCACTTGTTCCCGCTATCCGGGCAGAACTGCGTTCGGCTTCCATCGCGGGGGGCAGCTCGTAGCCCTCGACCAGCTGCAGCAGCTGCAGCATCGTCTCGTTGTGCTGCAGCTCGTGCGCGAGCAGCATCTCGTAGACGAACCCGTCCCGCAGCAGCGGGTCTCCGACCTCGGAACCGATCTCCACACCGTCCAGTACGTCAAGCGCCCGCTCGCGGACGTCCGCCATGTAGGCGCGCAGCTCGGAATCGCGCAGGATCGGCAGCTCACCGCGGATCTTGCGCGGGTTCTCGATCGCGTCGTAGAAGCGGCCGAGGTCACCGTGCAAAGGCTCGCGCCCGCCAATCCTCTGCACCAGCCAAAGCTCCTCGAAGTTGGCGATGTGCCCCAGGTCCCAGGCCAGCGGGCTGAGGATCGGCGAGTAGACCGTGTTCAGCTGCCCGTCGTCGAGCGGCTCGACCAGCGCCAGGGTTCGCTCCCGGGCCTCGCAGAGTGCGTTCGCGATCTCTGCCTTCGACTGTGAGGACACGTCGGTGGCGATGACAAAGACATTACAGCGGTCTGAGTCCTCGCATGTAAACGTGGTCGTCACGAGGTCCCCTGGGACTCTGGGTCGAGCCACACCTCCTTCAGCCAGGGAGGCGAGACCGCGAAGCGGACGGTTGATTCCGCGGCAATTCCCTCCAGAGGGATCAGGTGGACCCGGCGGCCGGGAGTGAAGCGCTCGATCTCGGAGAAGGCGAACGCATTGCCGGCGTGGCTGCCGCCGGAGACGAAGAGCAGACCGGTCTCCGTCGCCCAGGCGTCGCGGGCGACGGCGCCGGCGTCCGATGCCCAATTCTGCGCGCCGCGGGCGTGGTTGTAGCCATGGTGGGAGGAGGCCCGCTGGTCGACCCGGCCATCGGGGGCGATGCGAATCCCAACACTCTCCCAATCGTCGCGGTGGTACCCCTTCTCCCCCGCGACCGGCACCCCTCGCAGGGTCGCCGAGTCGGGGTAGTAGGTCCAGAACTGGATGTAGAGGTTGCCGGCACGCTCGCCCGAGCAATCGGCCCCGGCGGCCTCGGTTCGCTCCGCCTCTCCCTCCCGGCAGTCGATCACATGGACGAAGGCGGTTACCGGCAGGCCCTCGTCGGTTCCGTCGACAAGTCCGCTGTCTGGCCCATCCCCGCAGCGCGGGCTGCGGCAGCGGCGGAAGTCGACCGGGAGTGCTCTCGATCCGCGCTCGAAGACCAGGGTCGGCATGTGCCGCTGCACCAGTCCTCCGACCTCGGTGCCGTAGGCGGCGATCAGAGTTGGCTCGTCCCCGCACCCGTCCGCCAGCGAGGCGGCGCAGAGCAGCCGGTCGGCGAGGGCACGCGCCAGCGGGACCCCCGGGACCCGGGCTCCGGAGGCGACCGCAACAAGCATCAGCGCCGAGACGAGCAGCACCAATCCGATCCACTCGACGGTCCCCTGTCCCCGCTCGGACTGCATGAGCCGACGCTAGGGAGGAAGAATTCACGCGTGTGAGCCTCAGGTGCCGACTCTGTGCCGTCTTCGTCGCAACTTTCGCGCTGGTCGCCTTCCAAGAGTCAGACGGCAAATCGGCGGCCGCCTACGAGCGCCAGGTGATCGGCCACTCGGTGCAGGGCAGACCGATCGTCGGCATCCGCGACGGCGCCGCAGACCCCACGGTCAAGGTGCTGGTGATCGGCGCGATCCACGGCAACGAGCGGGCGGGGACGAGGATCGCGCGTCTGCTGATCGCGCTGGGGCCACCCCGAGGCGCCGAGCTCCTGGTGGTCCCGACCCTCAACCCCGACGGGGTCTCCGCCGGCACCCGCGGCAACGCCCACGGCGTCGACCTCAATCGCAACTTCCCCTTCGACTGGCGCCCGCTGACGGGTGGCGAATACTCCGGGCCAGGGCCGCTCTCAGAGCCCGAGTCCCGCGCTGCCCACCACCTCATCCTCAGGGAGAAGCCCGACGCGACGATCTGGTTCCACCAGCCCTTTGGCCTGATCGACCGGCCCAGCGGCAACCCCTTCGCCGCCCGCCGCTTCTCCGAGCTGATCGGGCTTCCGCTCCGCCAGCTGCCGGGCCGCTACCCCGGCAGCGCCTCTCGCTGGCAGAACCACCGCCTCCCCCACACCACCGCCTTCGTCGCCGAGCTCCCGCGCCGGGTCGGCGAGGCCCTCGTAGTCCGAGGGGTCACGGCCATCTACAAGCTCGCCTCGGAGCTCGCGAGCCCCGGGGTCGAAGCGGCAGAAGCCCCTGGTTAGAGGTTGCCGATCTCGGATGCTATGTCCGCCGCAGCCTGTTTGGCGTCGGCGAAGAGCATCGAGGTGTTCGGTTCGTAGAAGAGGTCGTTGTCGATGCCGGCGAAGCCGGGGCTGAGGGAGCGCTTGATCACAATCACCTCTTGGGCTTCGGAGACCTCGATGATCGGCATCCCGGCGATCGGGGAGTCCGGATCGTTTTTCGCCGCCGGGTTGGTGACGTCGTTGGCGCCGACGACGACGGCGACGCTGGTGCGCGCCATCTCCGGGTTGATCTCCTCCATCTCCTTCAGGTTCTCGTAGGCGACGTCGGCCTCGGCGAGGAGGACGTTCATGTGGCCGGGCATGCGGCCGGCGACCGGGTGGATCGCGTAGTTGACCGTGACCCCGCGCGCTTCGAGCTCGTCGGCGACCTCCTTGATCGCGTGCTGGGCCTGGGCGACGGCGAGGCCGTAGCCGGGGACGATCACGACCGTGTCGGCGTAGGCGAGCTTGATCGCCGCGTCCTGGGCGCCGATCGAGACGTGGGGGCGTTCCTCGGTGCTGCCACCGCCGCCACCCGAGGGGGCGCCGCCGAAGCCGGCGAAGAGGACGTTGGCGACCGAGCGGTTCATCGCCGTCGCCATCTCCATGGTGAGGATCGTTCCCGAGGAGCCGACCAGGGTGCCGGCGACGATCAGGGCGACGTTGTCGAGGGCGAAGCCGGCTGCGGCGGCGGAGAGGCCGGTGAAGGCGTTGAGGAGCGAGATCACGACCGGCATGTCGGCGCCGCCGATCGGCAGCACGACGAGGTTCCCGAGCAGGCCGGCGGCGATCAGGATCCCGATGAAGGTCAGCTGCGAGGGATCGTCGTTGCCGACGGCGATGCTGGCGCAGGCGGCGATGATGCCGATCAGCAGAGCGCCGTTGATCACCTGCTGGCCGGGCACCGCCAGCGGCTTGGTCGGGATCAGGTCCTGGAGCTTGGCGAAGGCGATGTTCGAGCCCCAGAAGGAAACCGAGCCGACGACCGCGGCGAAGAGGATCGGGATCAGGATGTCGAGCGGCACCGAGGAGATGTGGCCGGCGTCGATCTCGGCGATCTCGTTGCGGATCTCCGACCAGGCGATCAGCGCCACGGCGCCGCCGCCGACCCCGTTGTAGAGGGCGACCATCTGCGGCATCTCGGTCATCTGCACCCGCACCGAGGCGATCACGCCGACGGCGGTGCCGATCCCGAGGCCGAGCGCGATCAGGCCCCAGTTGCCCATCCCGTCGAGCAGCAGGGTGGTGACGACGGCGACCGCCATCCCGACCGCGGCAACGAGGTTGCCCTGCTTGGCGGTGGTCGGGTGGGTTCCGCGTTTGATCCCGATGATGAAGAGCGAAAAAGCGACGATGTAGAGCGCGGTGGCGCCGTCGCCACCCGGCTGCAGAACGGCCTGGATCATCAGCTGCCCTTCCCGCCCGCGTCAGCCTTCGGTTTCGGCTTTTTGCTGAACATGCCGAGCATCCGGTCGGTGACCATGAAGCCGCCGACGATGTTGATCGCGCCGAAGGCGACGGCGATCGTCCCGATCACGTACTCGAGGTTGTCGTCGGCATAGCCGAGCACGATCAGGCCGCCGAGCATGACGATGCCGTGGATCGCGTTGGTCTGCGACATCAGCGGCGTGTGCAGGGTGGTCGGCACCTTCGAGATCACCTCGAAGCCGACGAACGCGGCGAGGACGAAGATCGTGATCTCGGTCATCAGGTCCATGGCTACTTCGCCGCCCTCTCGTTTTTGATCTCGCCGCCCTGGGTGATGCAGGAAGCGGCGATGATGTCGTCCTCGAAGTCGACCGAAACGGTGCCCTCGTCGGTGACGATCAGGCCGAGCAGATTCTCGAGGTTCTTGGAGTAGAGCTGGGAGGCGGGTGCCGGCATCTCCGAGGCGAGGTTGCGCGGTCCCATCACCTTCACCCCGCCCTCGACCACGGTCTGACCGGGCTCGGTCAGCTCGCAGTTGCCGCCGGTCTCGGCGGCGAGGTCGACGATCACCGAGCCGGGGGCCATGTTGCGGACCGCCTCGGCGGTGATCAGCAGCGGCGCCGGGCGGCCGGGGATCGCGGCGGTGGTGACGATGATGTCCTGCTTCGCCGCGTTCTCGGTGAGGGCGTCGCGCACCTGCGCGTTCTCCTCGTCGGTCAGCGGCCGGGCGTAACCGCCCTCGCCCTCGGCGTCGGGGATGAAGTCCAGTTCCAGCGGCCGGCCGCCGAGCGAGGCGATCTGCTCCCAGGCGGCGCGGCGGATGTCGAAGCCGGTGACGATCGCGCCGAGGCGCTTGGCGGTGGCGACCGCCTGCAGACCGGCGACGCCGGCGCCGAGGACGAGAACCTTGGCCGGCGGCACGGTGCCGGCGGCGGTGGTCATCATCCCGAAGAAGCGGCCGGACTCGCGGGCGCCGATCAGGGTGGCGGCGTAGCCGGCGGCGGCGGCCTGCGAGGAGAGCGCGTCCATCGCCTGGGCGCGGGTGGTGCGCGGAATCGCCTCCATCGCGAAGGCGGTGACCCCGGCGCTGGCCAGGGCTTTGTTGGTGTCGGCCGCGACCCAGGGGTTGAGGTGGGAGATCAGCAGCTGGTTGCCGTTGAGGCGGCCGATCGCGTCGACGCTGGGAACGGCGACGTGGAGGACGATGTCGGCTCCCCAGGCGGCGTCGGCGGTTCCAACCTCTGCGCCGGCCTCCTGGTAGGCCTTGTCGGTGTGGCCGGAGATCTCACCGGCGCCGGACTCGACGACGACGTCGACCTTCTCGTTTTTCTTCAACGATTTGACGACGTCGGGGATGAGAGCGACGCGGCGCTCCCCTTCGGCGGTCTCTTTCGGCACTCCGATCTTCATAAGCGGCGCGGAAGGTTATGCCATCGGGCCGGGAGCGCGTCCCGACCCCCAACCTTCAGGCAGAGACTCCGGCCAGCGACGCCAATCGCTCCAGCGTGTGCAGTTGCTGGTCCCGCTCGACGTGGACGGGTGAGCAGATCAAGCGGTCGATGCCGGCGCCGCGGAAACGCTCGATCCGCTCGGTGACTTCGGCCTCGGTCCCGACCAGCGAGGTCGCCTCGACGATCTCATCCGGCATCGCCTCGAAGGCACCGGCGCGGTCGCCGTCCTGAAAACGCTTCTGGACCTCGTCGGCGACGTCGCCGAAGCCGAAGCGGTGGGCCAGGTCGACGTAGAAGTTGGTTTTGCGGCTGCCCATGCCGCCGAAGTAAAGGACGAGGCCGGCCTTGACGACGTTTTTGGCCGCCTCCAGGTCGCCGTCGATCGCGACCTGCAATGAGGGGCTGACCTCGAGGTCGGAGCGCTGGCGGCCGCCCTTGGCGAAACCCGCCTCGAGGTGCTCCCCCCAGGTCTGCTCGAAGGCATCGACGCTGAAGAAGATCGGGATCCAGCCGTCGCAGATCTCCGCCGCCATCTCGACCGATTTGCGACCGATCGCGCCGACGAAGACGGGGATCTCGTTGCGCAGCGGGTGGAAGTTGAGCTTCAGCGGCTTGCCCTCGCCGCCGGGCAGCGGCAGCGTGTAGTGCTCACCCTGGTGGTTGACCGGGCCCTCGCGGGCGATGATCTCGCGCACGACTTCGATGTACTCGCGGGTGCGGCCCCAGGGCTTCGCGTACGGCACCCCGTACCAGCCCTCGGAGACCTGGGGGCCCGACGGACCGAAGCCGAAGATGAAGCGGCCGCCGGAGAGTTTGTCGATCGTCGCCCCGGCCATCGCCGCGGCCGCCGGCGGCCGTGCCGGCACCTGCAGGATCGCTGCGCCGAGGTTGATCTTCTCGGTCTTGGCGGCCAGCCAGGCGAGCACGCTGACCACGTCGGAGCCGTAGGACTCCGCCGCCCAGACCGACTCGTAGCCGAAGCCCTCGGCGGCACGGACGACTTCCGCCGCGTCGGAGCCGGCGGGGCCGATCCCCCAATACCCAAGGTTGAGTCCAAGCTTCAGGCCCATCGCCTTCGCACCCTATTGAATAGGGAGCCTGATGGGTAATGGCCAATCCACGATGAATCAGGGACTCTCCGCCAAGGAGGCACAGGCGCGGCTGCGCAAACTGGGGCCCCCGCCGCAGAACTCTTCGCGCTCGCTGGCGAGCATCGTCGCCGCCAACGTCTTCACCCTCTTCAACGCGATCATCGCCGGGTTCTTCGTCCTCAACATCGGGCTCGGGCTCTACGCCGACGCGATCTTCGGGCTGATCGCCGTCGTCAACTCCAGCATCGGGATCTACCAGGAGAAGAAGGCGAAGGAGACGCTGGACGAAATCGCCGTCCTCGTCGCCCCCAAGGCGCGGGTGATCCGCGACGGCGCCGAGACCGAGCTGACCGCGACCGAGGTGGTGCCGGGCGACGTGGTCGCGGTCGGGCCGGGCGACCAGCTGGTCGCCGACGGCGAGGTGATCGCCTCGAGGGGGATGACGATGGACGAGTCGCTGCTGACCGGCGAGGCCGACGGGATCCGCAAGGGCGAGGACGACCGCGTGCTCTCCGGTTCGTTCTGCGTCTCCGGCTCCGGCCACTACGAGGTCGACGCGGTGCGCGAGGAGAGCTACGCCGGCCAGCTGGCGGGCGAGGCGAAGACCTTCCGCCACCCGCCCTCACCGCTGCAGGAAGAGGTCAACCGGGTGATCCTCGCCTCGACCTACGTGATGCTGCCGCTGGCGGTACTGCTGATCCTCAGCTTGAACCTCCGTGACGTCCCCCTCGAGGAGGCGGCGCAGACGGCGACTGCGGGCCTGATCACCCTGATCCCCGAGGGCCTGGTGCTGCTGATGAGCGTCACCTTCGCGGTCGCCGCGATGCGGCTGGCGAAACGCGACACGCTGGTGCAGCAGATGAGCGCGACCGAGAGCCTCGCCTCGGTCGACACGATCTGCGTCGACAAGACCGGCACCCTGACCGCCGGCGAGCTGCGACTGAGCGGGGTCGAGTACGCGGAGGGGGTCGATCCCAAATCCGGGGCGGCGGCGCTGGGCCGGTTCGCCGCCAGCGCCGGCGACCGCAACAAGACCTTGGAGACGATCGCCGAGGAGTTCCCCGGCAAGGCGAGCGCGGTGCGGGGCGAGGTCCCCTTCTCCTCGGAGTGGAAGTGGAGCGGCCTCGCGGTCGACGGTGCCGGCGGCGGCGCCACCTACATGCTCGGCGCGCCCGACATCCTCACCGAGTCCGGCGCCCTCACCCTGCCGCCGGGCCTCGCCGCCAAGCTCGAGGAGGAGACCGCCGCCGGGCGGCGCGTCGTCGCCTTCGGCCAGACGAGCGAGGCGCTGCCGGATGACCCGGCGGCCGGTGCCCCGCCGAAGATGCAGCCGCTGGCGCTAGTCGTGCTGGAGGAGACGCTGCGGCCCGACGCGGCGGAGACGATCGCCTTCATGCGCGAGCAGGAAGTCGATCTGAAGCTGATCTCCGGCGACGCCGCCGCGACGGTGACCGCGGTTGCCTACGCGGTCGGCGTGCCGCGCGACGCCGGGGTGATCGAGGGGCCGGACCTGCCCGAGGACGAGGAGGGGTTGGCGCAGGCGGCGGCGGAGAACACGATCTTCTGCCGGATCAAGCCGGAGCAGAAGAAAGCGCTGGTCGGGGCGCTGGTCGCCGCCGGGCGCTACGTGGCGATGATCGGCGACGGGGTCAACGACGTGCCGGCGCTGAAGCGGGCGCGGATGGCGGTGGCGATGGGGTCGGGGACGCAAGTGACCAAAGGCGTCGCCGACGTCGTCCTGCTCAAAGACCAGTTCTCGCGGCTGCCCGAGGCGGTTGGCGAGGGGCGGCGGATCGCCCGCAACATCCACCGCCTCGGCCGGCTCTACCTGACCAAGACCGTCTACGCGGCGGCGCTGATCCTCCTCGTCGGGATACCGGGCTTCGAGTTCCCCTTCCTCCCCCGCCACCTGACCGTGGCGGCGCTGCTGACGATCGGGATCCCGTCTTTCGTGCTGGCCCTGATGCCCTCCGACGGCCCGCTCTACCGCGGCCGCCTGCTGCGGGCGCTGGCCGCCTTCGCGGTGCCGGCCGGGCTGGCGACGGCGATCGGCTCGATCCTTTCCTTCTTCCTCGTCGACACCGTTGCCGGCGCCAGCGTCGAGGCCGGCCGCACCGCGGCGACGACGACCCTGATCGTGCTCGGGCTCTGCTTCATCCTCCTGCTCGAGCGCGGCCCCGGCCGCGAGCACATTGCGATCCAGAGCAACATGCTGGCGATGGTCGCTGCCCTCGGCGCCGCCTTCGCCGGCATCCTCGCGCTGCCCTTCCTGCGCGAGTTCTTCGACCTGGTGCTGCTCAGCGCGCCAGAATGGTTCCTCGCCCTCTTCTCGGCGGCGATGGGACTGACCCTGGCCAGCGTGCTGTGGAAACTCCCGCAGATCGAACAGTGGGAAGTGCCTGAGGAGCGGGTCGAACCCGCTCCCGACCCCGCGGCTTAGGCCTCGCTCGGCGGCAGGACGAACTGCGAGACGATCAGGTTCGCCGCGAGTCGCGGCTCGGAGCCCTCGCGGCGGCGCTCGATCCGGACCTCGATCACGACCGTGCTCTTGCCGACGTGCAGGGGCTCGGCCCGGGCCTCGATCTCGTCGCCGAGGATCCCGGCGGCGAAGACGTTCAGCTTCAGCTCGATCGTGGTGAAGTTGTGGCCGGGCGGGATGCAGCGGAAGGTCGACCAGGCGGCGGCGGTGTCGCCGAGCGCGGTCCAGACGCCGCCGTGGACGAAGCCGCCGGGGTGCAGGTGGCGCCGGTCGACGACGATCTGCCCGCGGGCGTGGCTGTCCTCGACCTCGAGCGGTTCGATCCCGAGATCACCCGGGAAGCTCCCCGGCAGGAAGTCCCGGACGGTCTCCGCGGTGATCATCGAGCTGGGGTGCCGCTGATCGCTCATCCCGAGATCACCCTTGCAACGATCGGCGAGTTTGGGTCCCTATAGCGGCCCAAACTCGCCAGTCGCGCTTAGTTCATCCGCTCCACGAGCATCGCCTTGCCCTGGCCGCCGGCGACGCACATCGTCTCCAGGCCGACCTGCTTGTCGTCGGTCTCGAGCACGTTCAGCAGGGTGCCCATGATCCGGGCGCCGGTCATCCCGAACGGATGGCCGAGGGCGATCGCGCCACCGTGGGTGTTGAGCTTGCCTTCGTCGATCCCGCATTCGGCCATGATCGGGATCACCTGGGCGGCGAAGGCCTCGTTCAGCTCGACCCGGTCGACGTCGGTGATCGACATCCCGGCGCGGTCGAGGACCTTCTTGATCGCGCCGATCGGGGCGACGCCCATCAGCTCCGGCTCGTTGCCGTGGGTGGCGGCGGTGATGATCCGGGCGCGCGGGGTCAGGCCCAGCTCCTTGGCCTTGGTGTCGCTCATCAGCAGCACCGCGGCGGCGCCGTCGTTGAGCGGGCAGGAGTTGCCGGCGGTGACGCCGCCGCCGCCGAAGGCCTCCGGCAGTTCGGAGAGCTTCTCCAGGGTCGAGGAGGCGCGCGGGCCGTCGTCCTTGGTCACCTCGGTCCCGTCCTCGAGCTTGACCGGGACGATCTCGCGGTCGAAGAAGCCGTCTTCCTGGGACCTGACGGCGAGTTCCTGGGAGCGCTGCGCGAACTTGTCCATGTCGGCGCGGCTGACCTCGTACTTCTTGGCGACGTTGACGGCGGTGATGCCCATGTCGATGTAGGCGTTGGGCTGGCCGTTCTCGCCGATCAGGTTGGGGTTGCGGTCGTCGGCGCCGGCGGGCTCGGTGCGCTCGTTGAAGCGGCTCACCCACTCGACCCCGACGGCGAGGTAGGCGTCGCCCTCGCCGGCCTTGATCGCGTTGCCGGCGTGGCGGATCGCGTCGAGGCTGGAGGAGCAGTAGCGGGAGACGGTGACCCCGTTGACCTCCTGCGGCAGCTTCTCGCTGAGCAGGGAGACGATGCGGCCGATATTGAAGGCCTCGAGGCCCTGCGGCATACCGACGCCGCAGAAGACGTCTTCGATCAGGGCGGGGTCGACGCCCGGGTTGCGCTCGAGCAGCTGGTCGACCACGAAGGCGCCCATCTCCTCGGGCCGCAGCTGGGCCAGCGAGCCCTTGAAGGCACGGCCGATCGGCGTGCGGATGGTGTCGACGATGACTGCTTCGGGCATTGCTTATCTCCTTGAAAGCTTGGAAGGGCTTGCGACTGCGGCAGCAGGGTAGTTGACGGGCGACATGGGCGTTTCGTGCGAATTCGCACAAAGTTACGCCGGAGCGTCATGGACCTGCGTTACATTCGCCTCAATCCACCTCGCTCGCAAGGCGAGATTTGTCGCGTAGCGGCAATCGAAAGGAGGGCCCCTTCATGCCTGAGGGTTACTGCGTAAAAGAGCGCAAGAAGGTCGAGATCAAAGACGCCAAACAGGTGACGATGAAGAACGGTCGGCCGGCGATCCAGGGAGTCTGCCCGGACTGCGGGACGAAAATCTTCAAGATCGGAAAACTCGAGTAGGGCTCTCCTCTCAAGTAGGACCCGAGCCGGCCCTCCGAACTTTGGTCCCCCAGAAGGGGCCAAAGTTCGGAGTCGGCCGTCAGTCTTCGGCGACGCCGCTGAGCTTGGCGCGCTTGCGGTAGCTCAGCGAGGGTGGGACGAGCTCGCGGATCTCGGAGAGAAGGCGCGCGGAGAGGGCGCCGGGATCCTCGCCGGGGCGCGGCTGGCCGCTGACCGGGTCGAAGAAACGGATGCGGAGACGCGGACGGCGGGGGAAGCCGGTGAGGTCGGAGGTGCCCTCGATCGCGACCAGAGTGACGTGCGCCTCCGGTACTTCGAGCGCCAGGCGGCCGATGCCGCTGCGCGCCCGCAGGACCTTGCCCCTGGAGCGGGTTCCCTCGGGGAAGACGCCGATGCAGGCGCCCGCGCGCAGGGTCTCGATCGCTTTCGCCAGCGCGTCTTTGTCTCCCTTGCCGCGCTGGATCGGGATCTGGCCCATGCCGTTGAGAATCGGGGCGAGGCCGCGCACCTCCCAGAGCTCCGATTTGGCCAGGGCGCGGATCTGCCGCCGCTTGCGGGCGGCGATGCCGACCATCACCGGGTCCCAGTGGCTGTCGTGGTTGCCGAGGATCAGCAGCGGGCCCGACTCGGGTACCGCCTCCAGGCCCTCCACTTGCAGCCGGCCCCAGCGGGCCACGGGCAGGTTGAGCGCCATCGCCAGGCCGTAGGTGCGGGTCCGCTCGCGCATCGGACCGGGAGTTCTACTGGATAGCCTCAAGCGAAGTGATGGCAGAGGCGGAGCGCAGCGGCGGGATCGAGGTCGAAGGCCTCGTCCGTGAGTTCAAGAACGGGCCGCGGGCGGTCGACGGGATCGACCTCGAGGTCGGCCAGGGCGAGATCTACGGCTTCCTTGGCCCCAACGGCGCCGGCAAGTCGACGACGGTGCTGATGCTGACCACCCTCCTCCCTCCCACCTCCGGCACCGCCCGCGTCGCCGGCTTCGACGTGGTCGAGAACGGGCCCAAGGTGCGCGCCTCGATCGGCGCCGCCCTGCAGGAGGCCGCCCTCGACCCGCTGCTGACCGGCCGCGAGCACATGCGCCTGCAGACCGCCCTCCACGGCCTCGGCAAGCGCGAGCGCACCCAGCGCGGCGACGAGCTGCTGGAGCGGGTCGGCCTCGCCTACGCCGCGGACCGCAAGGTCGGCGGCTACTCGGGCGGGATGAAACGCCGGCTGGACCTCGCCCTCGCCCTCGCCCACCAGCCGCGCATCCTCTTCCTCGACGAGCCGACCACCGGCCTCGACATCCAGAGCCGCACCGCGCTGTGGGAAGAGGTCGCCCGCCTCGCCGCCGACGACGGGGTCACGGTCTTCCTCACCACCCAGTACCTGGAGGAGGCTGACGCGCTCGCCAACCGGGTCGGGATCATCGACCACGGCCACATCGTCGCCGAGGGGACGCCTGCCGCGCTGAAGGCCGAAATCGGTCGGCCGACGGTCGAAGCGGCCCCCCGCGACGAGGCCGACCGCGGGCGGATGACTGCGGTGCTGGGCCGCTTCGGCGAGCAGGCCGGCTCCTCCCCCCGCGGCGTCTCGGTCCGTCTAGCAGGCGGCGAGTCGCAACTCGCCGAGGTGGTCCGCGCCCTCGACGCCGAGGGGATCGCGATCGAGCACCTGCAGCTGCACGCGCCCTCGCTCGACGACGTCTTCCTCGCCAAGACCGGCCGCTCGCTCGAGGGCGCCGACGAGGAGGGGACCGACGCGCCCGCGGCGGAGGCGGCCGGGACCCAGTGAGCCACGGGCTCCGCACCCAGGTCGGGCAGCTCGCGCGCCGCTCGGTGCTCCGCACCCTGCGCCAGCCGGCGCAGATCGTCCCCGCCCTCGTCTTCCCGCTCTTCCTGCTCGCGGTCAACGCCGCCGGGCTCAAAGACGCGACCAACCTGCCCGGCTTCCCGACCGACTCCTACATCACCTTCATCCTCGCCGTCCCCTTCATCCAGGGCGCCCTCTTCTCGGTGATGAACTCGGGCACCGACCTCGCCCGCGACATCGAGACCGGCTTCCTCAACCGACTCGCCCTCACCCCGCTGCGGGGCGCCGCCCTGCTCAGCGGCCTGCTCGCCGGCTCCTTCCTGCTCGGCGTCGTCCAGGCGGTCGTCTACCTCGCGGTCGGGCTGATCGCCGGCGCCGAGCTCGCCGCTGGGCCCGCGGGGGCGCTGGTCATCCTCGCCCTCTCGGTCTCGATCACCGTCGCCTTCGGCACGATCGGCCTCCTGGCCGCCCTGCGCTTCGGCTCCGGCGAGGCGGTCCAGGGCCTCTTCCCCGTCTTCTTCGTCTTCCTCTTCCTCTCGGCGATGGCGCTGCCGCTCGACCTCCTGACCACCGACTGGTTCCACACGATCGCCAGCATCAACCCGATCACCTACCTGCTCGAGGCCTTCCGTTCGCTCCTGATCGAAGGCTGGAACCTGCCCGACCTGGCGCTCGGCTTCGGCATCGCCGCCGCAATCGGGGCGCTCGGGATGCTGGCCGCGACCAGCGCCCTGAAGACGAGGCTGGTGCGCACGTGAACGAGGCACGTCCCGATCCCGCCCCCACTTCGGCAGTCGCCCGCGCGGTGGCCTGGCGCAGCATCCACAACTTCCTCACCAACCCGGCCTTCTTCTTCCCGGCGATCCTCTTCCCGCTCTTCTTCTTCGTCTCCTTCGCCGGCGGGCTGGCGGCCATCGGCGACGTTCCCGGCTTCGACTTCCCCAGCGGCTACACCGCCTTCCAGTTCGTCTTCGTGCTGCTGCAGTCGGCGGCCTTCGGCGGCGTCTTCACCGGCTTCGCGATGGCGCGCGACTTCGAGACCGGGTTCGGCCGCCGCTACATGCTGGCCGCCGGCCACCGCAGCGGGATCGTCGGCGGATACGCGCTGGCCGCCCTGTTCCGCTCCCTCGTCACCTGGGTGGTGCTGACCGCGGTGGCGTTGATCGCCGGGATGAACGTCGGCGGCAGCGCCGGCGAAATCGTCGCCCTCTACGCGCTGGCGCTGCTGGTCAACGTCGCGGCGACCCTCTGGGCGGCAGGAGTGGCACTGCGGGTCCGCTCGATCCAAGGCGGCCCACTGATGCAGTTCCCGGTCTTCCTAGTCCTCTTCCTAGCCCCCGTCTACGTCCCCCTAGACCTACTAAGCGGATGGATCCACGCCATAGCCTCGATCAACCCAGTCACCGCCCTCCTAGAGGCAGGCCGAGGCTTCATCTCCGGCGACCCAGTCCTAGTAGCAGCAGCCTTCGCAATAGCAATCACCCTCTCCGCCCTCTTCGCCCTCTGGGCCGAGGAGGCCTCCGCTCAGCTGAAGCCGCGGGCTAACCAGCTGTCGACAGGCGAGGAGGGTGGGGTCCTCCAGGCACTCAACATCGAGCCATAGCGAGATGTGCCTGGAGGACCCCACCCTCCTCGCCCCCAACCGCCAGCACCAACCGGATCAAAGTCATCTAAGTGACGAAAATCACGCCTACACCGGCCCAACAAAGGGAACCTCCATGTTCTTGGCTCTCTGCGGCGAAATCCGGCATCCCCAGACCTGCACCTGACGATCTAAAGTGTCATTTGTGACGCAGAGACCCCTGGAGCTGATCCTTGCCCGTAATTTGATGTCGGCGCTCTCGACGCCGGCGTTCCTGGTCGACGAGGGCGGCCTGCTCGTCTTCTACAACGAAGCGGCCGGGATGCTGCTCGGCAAACGCTTCGAGGAGCTGGGTACGGTCGGGCCGCAGGAGTGGGGCTCGCTGTTCGGCCCCTTCGACGAGAGCGGGGAGCCGATCCCTTATGACGACCTGCCGCTGGTCCGGGCGGTGCGCGCCGGCCGCCCCGCCCACGCCGAGCTGACCGTCCGCTCGACCGACGGGACCCAGCACGAGGTCGAGGTCTCGGCCTTCCCGATCCTCACCGCGCACGGCTCGCAGGGCGCGATCGCCGTCTTCTGGCCCTCGCTGCGCAACGGCAACGGAGCGCTGCCGGCGTGAAGGTCAAGCTCTGGGGCACGCGCGGTTCGATCCCCGCCCCAGGGCCGGAAACCATCCGCTACGGCGGCAACACCTCCTGCGTCGGCGTCACCCTCAGCGACGGCTCGATGCTGGCGCTCGACGCCGGCACCGGCATCCGCTGCCTCGGCCTGGCGCTGCCCGACGAGCCGACCCGGCTCCACATCCTCCTCACCCACCTTCACCTCGACCACATCCAGGGGCTCGTCTTCTTCGCCCCCGCCTTCCGGCCGCAGACCGAGATCGTGATCTGGGGGCCGGCCTCGCCCGAGGCCTCGCTGCGCGACCGCATCGCCCGCTACATCTCGGCCCCGCTCTCGCCGGTCGAGGTCCGCGAGCTGCCCTGCGACGTCTCCTTCCGCCACTGCCCCGAGAGCGAGTGGGAGATCGGCTCGGCGCGGATTCGCGCCGCTTCGGTCTCGCACCGCGGCCCGACCCTCGGCTACCGGATCGACGACGGCGATTCCTCGCTCGCCTACATCCCCGACCACGAGCCGGCCCTCGGCGCCGACCTCGACGAGCTGGAGGAGAGCTGGATCTCCGGCTTCGACCTCGCCCGCGACGCCTCGCTGCTGATCCACGACGGCCAGTACACCGACGCCGAGTACCCGAACCACATCGGCTGGGGACACTCCGCCACCTCCCACGCGCTCAGCTTCGCGCGGCGGACTGGCGCCGAGCGCACCGTCCTCTTCCACCACGACCCGCTCCACTCCGACGAGCAGCTCGACAGCCTCGCGGCCGACGCGCGCGAGCAGTGGGTGGCTTTGGGCGGCGACCCGGCGACACTGGAGCTGGCCGCCGAGCGGGCCGAGTACGACCTGCCCGCGCGCGCCGCGCAAGCCGCGACGCCGGCCTGAAGAACCGATCATCTACGCTGGCGGCGTGTCCCCCGCTGAGCGGATCGATGCAGCCGCGGAGCGATCGCCCCTAGTGCGCGGCGCGCTGGAGAAGGCGCGCGCGGCCCACGCCGGGCAGATCCGCAACGGCAGCGGCGGGATGCCCTATATCGAGCACCCGATCGCAGTCGCGGCCCGGCTCGACGAGCTAGGCGTCGGCGACGAGGTCCTGGCGGCGGCCCTGCTGCACGACGTGATCGAGGACTCCGGGACGACGCTCGACGAGCTGCGCGAGCTCTTCGGCGGCGAGGTCGCCGGACTGGTCGGAGCCCTCTCCGACGACGAATCGATCGACTCCTACCGCGAGCGCAAGGCCGAGCACCGTGAACGGGTCGCGGCCGCACCCGCGGACGCGCTGGCGATCTACGGTGCCGACAAGCTGACCAACGTCATCACCCTGCGCGACGCCCACGCCGCCGAAGGCGACGCGGTGCGGGATGAATTCAAGGTCCCGGTCGAGCTCAAGCTCGAGATCTGGGAAGCGGACCTGGGGCTGCTGCGCGAGAAAGCGCCGGAGCTGCCCTTCCTCGACCAGCTCGGAGATGAGCTCAGTCGGCTTCGGGCTTCCCTAGAGGCTCCTGGTCAACCGCGAGCCTGACCCGGCGCTGCAGCGGCAGCCCAAACCAGAAGATCGCGAAGACCAGCACCGTCAACACGGTGACGACGACCGTCGCGACCGTGCCAAAGAGGAAGTCGGTGACCAGCGTGATCGCGCCGGTCATCGCCAGCGCCAGGAAGATCAGCCCGCCGATCGAGAAGCGGTTGGAGTAGTAGACCAGCCGGCGCTTCTGCTGGTAGCGGAAGGTCAGCCGGTGGTAGGCGGTCGGAGCCATCAGCAACACCGCCGAGATCGCGGTGCACATCAGGGTCCCGAAATAGACGTCCTTCTGGAAGCTGGTGATTTTTACGAATCCCTGCTGGAACGGGACCGCGAGCAGGAAGGCGAAGAGAACCTGGACGCCGGGCAGAGCGACGCGCAGCTCCTGCAGCATCTCCGAGAGGTTGCGGTCGAGGCGTTCCTCTTCGGTCTCTTCGCGCCCCGAATCGCGGCCTTGCGTGTGTCTCCCCTCCACATCCCGTTGCATTCCCGCAACATACGGGAATCGAAACCGCGCTCGTCCTCTTCAACCGCGACCTCCGGGTCCACGACCACCCGGCCCTGGCGGCGGCCGCGAAGGCGGAGCGGACGGTGCCGCTCTTCGTCTTCGACGAGCGCCTGCTGGGGTCGCGCTTCGCGGCACCGAACCGGGTCGCCTTCATGCTCGAGGCGCTGCGCGACCTCGACCAGCGGCTGCGGCGGATGGGCGCGCGGCTCTATGTGCGGCGCGGCGATCCGGTGCGGGAGGCGATCGCGGCGGCGCGGGAGTGTGGGGCCACGGCGATCCACGTCAGCGCCGACTGGAGCGCTTACGCGCGGGCGCGGGAGGAGCGACTGGCGCGGGCCTGCGAGGAGGAGCGGATCGAGTTCTGCGCCCACCCAGGGGTGACGGTGGTTCCGCCGGGCGCGGTGACCCCGACCGGCGGCGACCATTTCAAGGTCTTCAGCCCCTACCACCGCGCCTGGGGCGGGCTGCCCTGGCGGCAGCAACTGGGAGCGCCGCGCAAGCTGGCGGCGCCGTCGAAGCTGAAGGCCGGGCGGTTGCCGACGCTCGAATCGCTGACCAAGGACCGACCGTCGCCGCGCCGCATGCCCGGCGGCGAGAGCGAGGGACGGAAGCTGATGCGCGCCTTCCTCCGCGACGGGGTCGGGGAATACGAGGAGCGCCACGACGACCTGCCGGGTGATGCCACCTCCCGGCTCAGCGCCCACCTGCGCTGGGGTTGCGTCTCGCCGCTGGAGCTGGCCCGCGAGGCCGGCGAGCGGCGGGGCGGGGCGGCCTTCGCGCGGCAACTCTGCTGGCGCGACTTCCACCATCAGGTGCTGGCGGCGACCCCCTCCCTCCCCCGGCGCGACTACCGGCCGCGACGCGATCGCTGGTCGCGCTCGAAGCGGGCGCTGGAGGCCTGGCGCGAGGGCCGCACCGGCTACCCGCTGGTTGACGCGGCGATGCGGCAGCTAACCGCGGAGGGCTTCATGCACAACCGGGCGCGGATGACGGTCGCCTCCTTCCTCTGCAAGGACCTCTACGTCGACTGGCGCGAGGGAGCCTGGCACTTCTGGGACCTGCTCAGCGACGGCGAGATCGCCAACAACGCCGGCAACTGGCAGTGGATGGCGGGGACCGGCAACGACACCCGGCCCAACCGGGTGCTTAACCCGGTGCGCCAGGCGCGGCGCTTCGACCCCGATGGCACCTACGTGCGGCGCTACCTGCCGGAGCTGGAGTCGGTGCGGGACAAGGAGATCTTCGAACCGTGGCGAGCGGAGGGGTTCGAGCGCCTCGACTACCCGCAGCCGATCGTCGACCACGACGAGGCCGCGGCGGCATTCAGGGCGCATCGCGGCGCGTAGGATCGGCCGATGGGACGACTGGCGGTCATCCTCGGCAGCAACGCGCTCGGGCCGGGCGGAGAGGAGATCACCGCCGCCGCGGCAGCCCAGGGGGCGGCGATCGTCCAGCGCCACGACGCCGACAGCGCCTTCGTCCTCCCCCATCTGATCGACCACGCCGCGAACCTGCGGCCGCTGCTCGAGCAGGGCTGCGACCGGGTGCTGGGGATCGGCTCGGTCGGCTCGCTGAAACCGGCCGGGCTCGCGGTCGGCGCCCTCGTCTGCCCGGACGACTTCATCGCCCTGGGGCTCGGCGACTCGATCTTCGACGACGGGCGCGCGCACTCCGCACCGGGCTTCACGCCACGCTGGCGCGAGGAAGTGATCACAGCCTGGAGCGAGGGCGGCCAGGCGCCGCGCGACGGCGGCGTCTACTGGCAGGCGCGCGGTCCGCGCTTCGAGACCCCGGCCGAGATCCGGCTGATGGCGACCCACGCCGACGTGGTCGGGATGACGCTCGCCTCCGAGTGCGTCGTCGCCCGCGAGCTCGGCCTCGACTACGCCGCCCTCTGCGTCGTCGACAACCTCGCCAACGGCCTCGCCGAGGAGACGGTCAGCACCGCCGGGATGGAAGCCGACCGGCTGATCAACGCCGAGCGCCTGCGCGAGGGGCTGGAGGCGGTCCTGCCGCGCCTCGGGGCGGTGGGGCGATGACGCTGGCGGTGGCGGATGCGCTGATGGATGGCCGGCGCGTGGGTTTGCGTTGCGAGGGCAGGACGATCTCGGCGCTCGGGCCGAGGTCTCGCCGGCGCCGGGAGACGAGACGATCGACGCCGGCGGCGCGCACCTGGTCCCGCCGCTGGTCAACGGCCACACCCACGCGGCGATGACCCTATTCCGCGGCTCCGGCGGCGACCTGCCGCTGATGCCATGGCTGGAAGAGAAGATCTGGCCGGTCGAGGCCAAGCTCTCCGACAAGGACGTCTATTGGGGGGCGCGCCTCGCCTGCGCCGAGATGCTGCGCAACGGCACCACCCGCTTCTGGGACATGTACTGGCAGCCGGGGGCGACGGCGCGGGCAGTCGCCGATTCCGGCCTGCGAGCAGCGATCGGCGCCCCGCTCTTCGATCTCAAAGGCAGTCCCGAGCAGCTGCGCGAGGCGGCCCGGCGTGGATTGGAGGCCCTAAGTGGGTATGGACCCGAGATCACTCCCGCCCTCGCCCCCCACGCGATCTACACCGTCAGCGAAGAGTCGCTGCGCTGGATCGCCGAGCTCAGCGCCGAGCGCGACCTGCCGGTCCAGATCCACCTCTCCGAGACCGAGAAAGAGGTCCAGGACTGCATCGCAGCGCACAGCGAGCGGCCAGCCTTCTACCTCGATCGGTTGGGACTGCTGAGCGAGCGCACGGTCCTCGCCCACGGGGTCTGGCTCGACCCCGACGAGCTGGCGCTGGTCGCCGAGCGCGGCGCCACCGTCGTCACCAACCCGGTGGCGAACATGAAGCTGGCGGTCGGCGGCGTCTTCCCCCACCCCGCGGCGCGGGCCGCCGGGGTGCCGGTCGGCCTCGGCACCGACGGCGCCGGCTCCAACGACTCGCTCGACCTGCTCGCCGACCTCAAGGTCTTCGCCCTGGCGCAGAAGCACGCCGCCGCCGACCCGACCGCGATCGACGCCGCCGAGGCCTGGGCGGTCGCCACCGGCGCCCGCGCCCCGCGCCTCGGCGCCACCGCGCTGGAGCCCGGCGCTCCGGCCGACTTCCTCCTCCTCCGCCCCGACTCGCCGGAGCTGGGGGTCGGCGAGCTCACCGCCGACCTCGTCTACGCCGCCTCCGGCTCGGTGGTCGAAACCACGGTCGTTGCCGGCAGGGTCCTGATGCGGGATGGCCAGATCCCGGAGCTTGGGGAAATCGTCGCCCGCGCCGCCGAGCGAGCGGAGAAACTGGGACTGTGAGCGACCGTCCCGCAGCCTCCTCGGTTCGCTACGAGGAGACGACGAAGGTCTACCCCGGCAACTCGGAGCCCGCCGTCGACCACCTCACCCTGGAGGTGCCGGCGGGCGAGATCTGCGTCCTCGTCGGGCCCTCCGGCTGCGGCAAGACGACGGCGATGCGGATGGTAAACCGCACGGTCGAGATCACCTCCGGTGACGTCCTCATCGGCGACAGCTCGGTCCGCGACCGGGAGCCCGCCCAGCTGAGGCGGGAGATCGGCTACGTGATCCAGCAAATCGGCCTCTTTCCACACCGCACGATCAGCGAGAACATCGGCGCCGTCCCCCAGCTGCTCGGCTGGAAGAAGGAGCGGACGCGGGAGCGGGCGGCGGAGCTGCTGGAGCTGATCGGGCTCGACCCCGAGCTCGGCGACCGCTACCCGGCGCAGCTCTCCGGCGGCCAGCAGCAGCGGGTCGGGGTGGCGCGGGCGCTGGCGGCGGATCCGCTGGTGATGCTGATGGACGAGCCCTTCGGGGCGATCGACCCAATCAACCGCGAGCGCCTGCAAAACGAGTTCCTCCGCCTCCAGGCGGAGATCCGCAAGACCGTCCTCTTCGTCACCCACGACATCGACGAGGCGATCAAGATGGGCGACCGGATCGCGGTGATGCGCGAGGGCGGCCGGGTCGAGCAGTACGCGACTCCGGCGGAGCTGCTGATGGCACCGGCCAACGAGTTCGTCGAGGACTTCGTCGGCGCCGACCGGGCGCTGAAGCGGCTGGCGCTGATGCGGGTCCGCGACATCGACCTCTGGGAGGCGCCGCTGGCGCACGTCGGCCAGGCGACCTCGGAGGTGCGGGCGAAGCTCGACTCGCCCACCGTCGAAGTCGCCTACCCGCTGCTGGTCGACAGCGAACGACGGCCTCTCGGCTGGCTCAGCGAGCGCGACCTCGCCGCCGAGACGGTCCCGCAGCGGCCCGACTCGCCACTGGGGCCGGTACTCGAGCTCGACGACGTGATGCGCGACGCCCTCGCCGACCTACTCCAGGGCGAGGCGCAGTACGCCCCGGTGGTCGACCACGAGCGGCGGATCATCGGCGTGCTCTCGGTCGAGATCATCTCCGAGTTCCTCAAATCGCCGGAGGCCAAGAGCGACGAGCACCCGGCCGTGGAGCGGCCGCATGAATAGCTCACTGCTGCTGGCCGCCGCGGGCGAAGTCGGCGGCGACTTCTTCAAAGAACGGACCAGCGACACGCTGCCGTGCCAGGCAAAAACGAACGAGGTGTTCTGCTTCGACTGGGCGAGGGAAAACCTCGACCGATACGGGACGCCGACGGTCCAGCACCTGGAAATTGTCATCTTCGCGGTGCTGATCGGGTTCGTCGTCGCCTTCGCGCTGGCGCTGCTCGCCCACCGCACCCGCTGGCTACAGCCGCCGCTGCTCGCCGCGACCGGCGTCCTCTACACGATTCCCAGCATCGCCTTCTTCTTCCTGTTGCTACCGGTGACCGGGTTCGGCAGGGACACGGCGATCATCGTCCTTGCCGCCTACACCCTGCAGATCATTTACCGCAACACGATGCTCGGCCTGGCGAACGTTCCCGCGTCGGTCGAGGATGCTGCGCGTGGAATGGGGTTCACCAACCGCCAAATCCTTTGGCGGGTCGAGCTGCCGCTGGCGATCCCCGAGATCATCGCCGGCCTTCGGGTCGCGGTGGTGAGCACGATCGCGATCGCGACGCTGGCGGTGCTGATCAGCGCCGGCGGGCTGGGGACCGAGATGTACGGCGCCAACCTCGACTTCCCGACCGCGATCATCATCGCCACCACGATCGTGGTGCTGATGGCAATCGCCTCTGACCTGATTCTGCTGACGGTCCAACGGCTCCTGACCCCCTGGCGGAGGGCAAGGACGAGATGACCGGACAACCCCTGTTCGCCTCCTTCGGTGGGGCGATCGAATTCATCTTCACCCCGCAGGAGTCCAACGTCACCGGCGGTAACAAGGTCGGCGGCTTCGATAAGTGCCTCGAACTGGTGGTGGGACATCTGGAGGTGACCTTTCTGGCGCTGGCGCTGGCCATCGTCATCGCTTTGCCGATTGGGCTCTACCTCGGTCACCACGGCAAGGGCGAACTGCTCGCCGTCGGCATCGGCACCGCGGGCCGCGCGATACCCGAGCTGGCGGTGATCGCCCTGGTGGCAACCCTGATCGGGGTCGGCATGAGGAACGTCGCCCCCGCCCTGGCCCTGCTCGGGATCGCACCGATCCTCGTCAACGCCTATGTCGGCGTCCGCCAAGTCGACCCCGCCGCGGTCGACGCGGCCCGGGGCATGGGGATGAGCGAGCTCAGCATCATCCGCAAGGTCGAGCTTCCCCTCGCCCTACCGACTGTGATGGGAGGGGTGCGGGGGGCGGCGATCGTGATCATCGCCACGGCGACCATCGCCCCGCTGGCAGGAGTGGAAACCCTCGGCGACCTGATCCTCAACAGCAACGTCTACGGGGAAAACGGCCTGCTCGCTGGCGCAATCTTGGTCGCCGTCCTCGCCCTCTCGCTGGAGGGTTTGCTCGCCATCCTGCAGCGTCGCCTTACTTCCGACGGGCTGAAGGTAAAGACTGCGTAACAACGACTCACCGACTCGTCCCAAAACCACCCCAAGAGGAGGCACCCCAGTGAGGACCCACCAGACGCGACTTCGCATGCTGCTTGCGGCAATCGCGGCGCTCGCGCTGACGCTCGCCGTCGCCGCGTGCGGCAGTAGCGACGACAGCACCACTTCCGGCTCGACCGAAGGCGGCGAGGCCGGCGCCATCGTTTCCAACCCCGACAACGGGAAAGTCAGCCTGACGATCGGCTCGAAGAACTTCCCCGAACAGGAAATCCTCGGCGAAATCTACGCCCAGGCCCTGACCGCGGCCGGCTACCAGGTCAAGAGCGCCCTCAACCTCGGCTCCGAAACCGTGGCCCGCAAGGCAGTGAAGACGGGGCAGATCTCCGGCTACCCGGAGTACGCGAGCACGGCCCTCACCTCGTTCTTCGGCCTCGAACCCGAAGAAGTGCCTTCCGACGCGACCGAAGCGTGGGAGAAAGCGAACGAAGAATTCGAATCCGAAGGCCTGGAGGCGTTCGAACCGACGCCGTTCGCCAGCGCCAACGCGGTCGGCACGACCACCGAGACGGCCGAAAAATATGACCTGAAAACGGTCTCCGACCTCGAAGGCGTCTCCGAGAAACTGTCCCTGTACGGCTCCCCCGAGTGCCGCCAGCGGATCGACTGCCTGGCCGGGCTGGAAAGCCTCTACGGGCTGAAATTCAAGTCGTTCACCCCGGTCGACATCGGCCTCCGTTACACGGTGCTGGAAAAGGGTCAGGCGGATCTCTCGATCCTCTTTACCACCGATCCGCAGCTCTCGGCCGAGAGCGACAAGTTCGTGATCCTCGAAGACGACAAGGAAGTCTTCCCGGCCGGCAACGTCATCTTCGTGACCTCGCAGAAGGTGGCCGAGGAAGCGGGCCCGGATTACGAAGAGACGATTCTGCAGGTGCAGGAAGGGCTTGACCTGAAAGTGATGCAGGAGCTTGATGCTCGGGTCGAACTCGAAAAGGAAACGCCTAAGGCCGCGGCCACGGCTTACCTCGAATCGGCTGGTTACATCGGCTAGTTGATTTGGAGCCGGCCGGTGGGGGTGCCCCGGAGCACCTCCGCCGGCCGGTTCGTTTTACGGCTGACGCCTCGGGCGCTGGTGGGCCGGCTCCATGCTGAGTACCGGGACACCCCCACCGGCCGGCTCTACGACAGCTTCCATTTGACGGCGAGGGGCTACGCCACAGCGTGTTCGCCCGTGGCTGGCTCAGCGCGGTGACGGCGGATGTGGTTGAAGCTGACGTGGGCTGCCCAGGCTGCGAGGAGGCCTGAAGCTCCCGCCAAGACCAGGGCTACTCGGGGGTCGTAGGACTGGGCTAGCCAGCCGGTCAGGGGGGCGCCTATGGGGGTTGAGCCCAGGAAGACGACTGAGTAGAGGGCCATCACTCTGCCTCGCATCTCGGGGGTGACCGCGAGTTGGAGGGTGGAGTTGATCGTTGCCGCGAAGGTGACCGAGGCGGCTCCGAGGAGCGCCAGCATCACCACCTCGAGGGCGAGGCTCGGCATCGCCGCCGCCAGGAGCGCCGAGGCTCCGAAGGCGAGGGCGCCGCCGGCGATCAGGCGCGGGCCGGTGCGGCCGCGGTGGCCGTTGACGAGGGCGCCGGCGATCGAGCCGACCGCCATCGCCGAGACCAGGATGGCGTAGGTCATCGCTCCCGATTCGAAGCTGAATTTGGCGAGCAGCGGCAGCACCACCTGGAAGTTGAAGCCCAGGGTCCCGACAAAGCCCATCAGCGCCAGCGGCACCAGCAGCTCGGGGGTGGCGAGGACGTAGCGGAGGCCGGCGCGGATCGCCCCCGGCTCGCGCTGGGCGACCGGCGCCGCGTGCAGCCGGGCCGGCTCCATTCGCCAGAGGGCGAAGATCATCGCCACGAAGGTGAGGGCGTTGAGGCCAAAGCAGGGGACGACGCCGACGGTGGCGATCATCAGGCCGGCGATCGCCGGGCCGACGATCCGCGCCGCCTGGACGATGACGCTGTTGAGGCTGACTGCGTTGACGACCCGGTCGGCACCGACCATCTCGATCACGAAGCTCTGCCGGGCCGGGTTGTCGACAGCGTTGACCGACCCCATCGCGAAGACCGCGAGGTAGACCATCCACGGCGTGACCACGCCGGTGGCGGTGACGGCGAAGAGGCCGATCGCCGGGATCGCCATCAGGGCCTGGGTAGCGATCAGGAGGCGGCGCTTGGGGATGCGGTCGGCGAGCAGCCCGCCCCAGGCGCCGATCAGCAGCATCGGCAGAAACTGCAGGGCGGTGGTGAGGCCGACGGCGACGCCGCTGTCGGTCAAGGTCAGGATCACCCAGATCGCGGCGACCGTCTGCATCCAGGTCCCGGAGAGGGAGATCAGCTGGCCGGCGAAGTAGCGGCGGTAGTTGGGGACCTCCAGCGAGTTGAACGAGTGGCGGATCGCGGCCGTCAAGACCGCTCTCCCTCCCGCATCCGCTCGAGGATCTCGGCCGCGCGCTCGAGCGTCTCCACTTCCTCGCTCGTCAGATCCTTCATGCGCCGCGCCAGGTAGGCGTTCTTGCGCCCGCGCAGCCGCCGCAGCCGCTCGCGGCCGGCGCCGTTGACGCTGACCAGGGCGCTGCGCCGGTCGGTGGGATCCGGGGCGCGGTCAATTAGTCCCTCGCGTTCGAGGCAGCCGAGGGTGCGGGTGATGGTCGGTCGCTTGACCCGCTCGATCTCCGCGATCTCGCTCGGGGTCAGTGGGCCATGGCGCTCGATCGTCGCCAGCGCCGCAACCGAGGTCGGGGTCAGGCCGCTGGTCTCCGCCGCCGCCTCTTGACGCAGGCGCCGGGCGGTGCGGACGATCGCCGTGCGCAGGTGCGCGGCGCGCTCACTGAGTGGGATGTCGGTCTTCGCCTGCATTACTTAGCGTTGATAATTAGTTTAGCAAACTATCCCTCTTCCTCTTCTCGCTCGCGTTCGGCGGCGACCATCTCGATCGCCTCCAGCATCTTCTGGTGGTAGGCGACGCCGGCCTGCAGGGTGCGGACCGAGCGGCCGAAACCCTCGCCGACACGGGCCAGCTGGAGGTATGCGCGCAGCTCACCGAGCTTTTCCCGGTGCCACGCGACCCGCGCGTCGTGCAGGCCGCCGGGATCCGCCCCCGCGAATACTTTGAGGATCGCTTCGTCGCGTAGCTGCGGCGGAGCGGCGGCCGGCTCTCCTGCCCAGTCGGCCAGCGCCTCGCGGCCGAGGCCGGTGAGCGAGTAGACGCGGCGGCGGCGGCCCTCCTCCTCCTGCCGGGCGGAGAGATAGCCGGCGGCTGCGAGGCGGACCGGCTCCTCGTAAGCGGTGGTGTGGGGAACCGGCCAGAAGTTCTGGATCGAACTCTCCATCGCCTGCTTGATGGCGTAGGAAGTCATCGCGCCAAACTCGTCGAGCATCGCGAGGAGCGCATAGGAGGTGCCGGTGAGCTTGATCGGCTTGCTTTCCATGATTCGAAGCGTATAGTACGGGTCGAACGGTAAGGCCAACCGGCAGGAGGCCAGAGATGCCCAGCACCGATTCCCCCTACGACGCCGTCATCGTCGGCGCCAGCCTCGCCGGCTGCGCCACCGCGATCCAGCTCGGCCGCGCCGGCAACCGCGTCGCTTTGGTCGAGAAGCAGCCAGATCCGCACGCGTACAAGCGCATCTGCTCGCACTTCATCCAGGCCTCGGGCGTGCCGGCGATCGAACGGCTGGGCCTGCTCGAGCCAATGGAGGCCGCAGGCGCGAGGCGGCCCCGAGTGCACATCTGGAGCCAATGGGGGTGGATCGAGGCGCCGCCGGAGCGCGCGCCCCGCGGCATCAACCTCCGGCGCGAGATCCTCGACCCGATGTTGCGTTCGACCGCGGCGGAGACGCCCGGGGTCGAGATGACGCTTGGGTGGACGGCGCAGCGGCTGCTGAAGGAGGGCGAGGCCTTCGCCGGCGTCGCCGTTCGCAACCCCGAGGGCGAGGAACGGGAGATCCGCGCCCGCCTCACGATCGGCGCCGACGGCCGCGATTCGCGCGTCGCCGAGCTCTCGGGGGTGCCGACCAAGACCTACCCCCACAACCGGTTCGCCTACGGCGGCTACTTCGAAGGGGGCGCACCCGCCAACGCCCCCGACGCGACGGCTTGGTTCCTGAACCCGCAGTGGGGAGCGGCCTTCCCCACCGACAGCGCGCTCACCTTCTACGCGGCGATGCCGACCAAGGACCGCCTGCCGGAGTTCAAGCGCGACCCGGAGCGCGCCCTCGTCAACTTCATCGCCGACGTTCCCGAGGCGCCGCCGATCAAAGAGGGGCGCTTGGTCGAACCGGTGATGGGGAAGATCGATATGACCAACCGGATGCGCAAGCCGATGGCGCCCGGCCTGGCGCTGATCGGCGACGCCGCCCTGGCGACCGATCCGCTCTTCGGCGTCGGCTGCGGCTGGGCATTCCAGTCTGCCGAGTGGCTCTCGGACAGCGTCGGCCCGGCGCTCCAAGGCGCTGAACCGCTGGAAAAGGGACTGGAGCGCTACCGCCGCCGGCATACGAAGGAGCTGCGCGGACATGCCTTCTTCATCCACGACTACGCGACGGGGAGACGTTTCAACCCGGCCGAGCGGATGATTTGGTCCGCAGCCGCGCGCGATCCGGAGCTGGCCCTCGTCCTCGAGGCTTACGGGACGCGGCAGATCGGACCCGGGCAGATGCTTCCGCGGGCGTTCTCACGCGCGATCGCCGTCAACACCCGCCACGCGCTGGCGCGATGAGCGCCGCGGTGGAACGCTCCAGTCTCCTCGTCGATGGCACCCGCACCCGGCTCGTCCAGGCAGGACCTGCAGATGCCACCGAGGCAGTCGTCTTCGTCCACGGCAACCCGGGCTCGGCCGACGACTGGGAGGGGCTGGTCGGCGCGGCTGCCGGCGCCGGCAAGCGAGCGGTCGCTTTCGACCTGCCCGACTTCGGCGAGACGGTCGCCCCCGACGGCTTCGCCCATGACGTGCCCGGCTACGCCGCTTTCGTCGGCGAAGCGCTGGGAGAGTTGGGGGTCGAGCGCGTCCACCTCGTGATCCACGACTTCGGCGGCCCGATCGGGCTGGTCTGGGCGATGGCGCACCCGGACACGATGGCCAGCGTCACCCTGATCGACACCGGCATCATGCCGGGCTACCGCTGGCACAGCCTGGCCCGGATCTGGCGCACCCCGATCGCCGGCGAGCTGCTTCAGGCCGCCGCCTCTCGCCCTTTCTTCCGCTTCATGATCAACAGCAAAGAGCCGCGCGGACTGCCCCGCGAGTTCACCGAAAAGATGTACGACCACTACGACCGCCGCACCCGCCGGGCGGTGCTGAAGCTCTACCGGGCGACGCCCGACCCGGGGGCGATGTCAGAAAACCTGATCGGCCTCTTCCGCCCGCGGGACATCCCGGCGCTGGTTGTCTGGGGCGAACATGACCCCTACCTCTCCTCCAGCTTCGCCCAGCGGCAGAGCGAGGCTTTCCCCTCAGCCGACGTCCACGTCCTGCCGGCCAGCGGCCACTGGCCCTACGCCGACGCGCCGGAGACGGTCGAGCGACTGCTCGCCGAGTTCCTCGGACGGGTCGGGCGCCGATAACCGAGGGCTAGCTACGCCGCGAAGCGCGCTTCCGAGCGGGCCTTGGCCTTGGCGGCCTCGACCTCGCGGTCCTTCGGCGGCGCCTTGGTGACGAGGCGGTCCAAGAGCTCGCGGCTCGCGGCGGCCACCGCCTCGACCGCCTCGTCGAAGGCCTCTGCGTTGGCCTGCGACGGCTTGGTCGAGCCGCTGAGCTTGCGCACGTACTGCAGCGCCGAAGCCTGGATCTCCTCGCCGGTCGCGGGTGGATCGAAGTTGTGGAGGGTGCGGATGTTTCTACACATGCCTCGATGATAGGCGCGCCTCGGCCAGCCGCAACAGGGCGCGCCGAAACAGCACGTTTCGAGAAGAGCCGACCGGGGCGATGTGAAATCCTCCCGCGAGTCATGGAGGGCACCCGATGACCGACGTCGAACACGCCCGCGACCGGCGCTGGATCGCGCTGATCCTGCTCTGCTCGGCGCAGTTCGTCGTCGTCCTCGACGCCTCGATCGTCAACGTAGCCCTGCCGACGATCGGCGAAGCGCTCGACTTCACCGAGAGCAGCCTGCCCTGGGTGGTCAACGCCTATGTACTCACCTTCGGCGGCTTCCTGCTGCTCGGCGGCCGGCTCGCCGACCTGCTGGGGCGGCGCCGGGTGTTCATGTTCGGCCTGGTCCTGTTCGCGATCGCCTCTCTGTTCGGCGGGCTGGCGAGCACCTCGGGTCAGCTGGTCGCGGCGCGGGCGGTGCAGGGGCTGGGCGCGGCGATCCTCTCCCCCGCCGCGCTCTCGATCGTCGCCACCACCTTCCGCGACGGCGCCGAGCGCAACAAAGCGCTGGGAATTTGGGGCGCGGTCGCCGGCTCCGGCGGCGCTGCCGGCGTCCTCCTCGGCGGCGTCCTCACCGAATACCTCGGCTGGGAGTGGGTGCTGTGGGTCAACGTGCCGATCGGGATCGCGGCCGCGGCGGTCGCCCCCTCGCTGATCGCCGAATCGAGGAACGAGGATGAGACCCGCCACTTCGACGTCGCCGGCGCGGCGACGATCACCCTCGGCCTCTCGGCCCTGGTCTTCGCCCTGCTCGACGCCGAAGACGCCGGCTGGGGCTCGGCGCAGACGATCGGCACCCTGGTCGCCTCGGCGATCCTGCTCGCCGCCTTCGTCGCGATCGAGCGCCGCTCGCGCGCCCCGCTCGTTCCCTTCTCGATCTTCCGCCTGCGGACGATCACCGGCGCCAACGTGGTCGGGATCCTGGTCGGCGCCTCGCTCTTCTCGATGTTCTTCTTCATCTCGCTCTACATGCAGCAGGTGCTCGGCTACAGCGCGATCAAGGCCGGGCTCTCATACCTGCCGCTGGCGATCGCGATCATCCTCTCGGCCGGGATCGCCTCCAGCCTGGTGACCAAGGTCGGCTTCAAGCCGATCCTCGCCGCCGGCATGGCGTTCATCGCCGTGGGGCTCCTCTGGTTCTCCCAGATCTCCGTTGACGGCACCTTCCTCGCCGACATCCTCGGCCCCTCGCTGCTCGCCGCCATCGGCCTCGGCTTCGCCTTCGTCCCGGTCACGATCGCCGCCGTCTCCGGGGTCGAGGACCGCGAGCAGGGACTGGCCAGCGGCCTGATCAACACCTCTCAGCAGGTCGGCGGCGCCCTCGGCCTTGCCATCCTCGCAGCGATCGCCAACTCCGAGATCGGCACCTCCCACGACCCCGCCGTCCTCACCGACGGCTTCGCCTCTGCCTTCCTGGTGGGTGCCGGCTTCGCCGTCCTCGGCCTGATCGCCACCCTCTTCCTGATCCGCAGCTCCGACAGCAAAGCGCACGTCGAGCTGGGGGCCGAGCCAGCGGCGGAATCGAGTTCCTAGCATTTGTCACCTGAAATGGCACGGAAGTGTCATTTCTTCGTGCCAATTCAGTAACGCCTATTGACGGGGCGAATTTCGTCCCTAGGATCGGCCGCCGGAGGGTGAAGGAGGCAGGTGCTTCCACTCGATTCACACTCGATGTGTCAGGCCTAACCAGCCAGATCCGGTTCAAGTCCGGCGCCCTCCGCAGACATAGACCACCGGAGCAACCGAGCCGGAGCGCGATCTGCCGTGGTACCTTCAGGCAGAGTGTGAATCGCGTGCGGGGTGGTTCCCCGCTTCACCAGGCTCGACCCGCTCCGGCGGGTCTTGTCGTTTCTGGAGACCTCCGTCGTAGCGGATAGGGTGAGCGGATCTTGACCCTCCGCTACGCGAAGACCCTGAGCCTCGCCGCTCTGCTGCTGATCGCGATCGCGCTCTTCGCCTTCGGCGGCAACAGCGGCGCTGCCACGGCGATCGTCACCCCCGTCAGCTCCTCGGCCTGCGGGCCGCTTCAGTTCGGGGGCCAGGGTGCTCCCGAGGCGATCGTCGTCTCCGACCTGCCGCTGCAAGGCGACTCGAAGCAGCGATCGGCGCAGATGAACGACGCCATCCGCCTCGTCCTCGAAGGCGCCAACTGGCAGGCGGGCGGGGTCAAAGTCGGCTTCCAGGCTTGCGACGACTCCAGCGCCAAGACCGGGCTCTGGACCAAGGCCCAGTGCCAGGCGAATGCCAACGCCTACGCCGCCAACGCGAGTGTCCTCGCCGTGATCGGCACCTACAACTCAGGCTGCGCCGAGGCGATGATCCCGATCCTCAGCCAGGCGCCGGGCGGCGGCGTGGCGATGGTCTCCCCCGGCAACACCCTGATCTGCCTCACCCAGACGAGCCCTAGCTGCGGCAAGGGCGAGCCCAAGAGCCTCTACCCCGGACGGCGCAACTACGCCCGGGTCGTCCCCAACGACGCCTACCAGGGCGCCGGCCTGGCGAGCTTCGCCAAGCAGCAGGACGTCGAGCTGGCCTACGTCCTCTACGCCGGCAAAGACCCGACCAGCCTCGGCCAGGCGAAGACCTTCCGCGGAGCCGCCCGCAAGCTCGGCGTCGGCGTAGTCGGCTTCAAGGCCTGGAACGTCAACGCTTCCAGCTACCGGGGGCTGATGGAGATGGTCGCCGACGCCGCTCCCGACGCAGTCCTCCTCGCCGGCCTCACCGAGTCCAACGGCGCCAGGCTGATCAAGGACAAGGTCGCGGTGCTCGGCCCCAACAGCGGCGTCAAGCTGCTCGCGCCCGACGGCTTCGCCCAGCAGTCGACGATCGACCTGGCGGGCCAGGCGTCGAAGGGCATGTTCGCCAGCGTCCCCGGCCAGGTGCCACAGAACCTCACCGGACCGGGCAAGAAGCTGGTCGGCGAACTCGAAAAAGAGCTCGACGGACCGGTCGAACTGTACGCGCCGTACGCGGGTCAGGCCGCGAGCGTCGTCCTCGACGCGATCGCCGAGGGCGGCAATCGCAGTGCCGTGATCGACGCCGTGCGCTCGACCTCTGTCCGCAACGGCATCACCGGCAGCTTCGAGATCCTCCCCAGTGGCGACCCCAGCGTCGGCCCGATCACCGTCTCGGTCGCGAAGAAGAGCTTCGTGCCGTTCCGGGTGATGAAGCCGGGGGCAACCCTGGTCAAGGCCGCCCGCCAGGGCTAAATTCCAGGCGGCCGACACCCGCTCTGCCCGGCTAACGCGGCGGGTCTTGTCGTTTCTAGGGACGGACAAGGGCCATTCGGTAAGCCGTCGAATCAGTCGCGGTGAGCGCTAACGCCGCCCAGCCGCACGTCCGCTACGAGCCGGGGATGGACGCCCGCAGCACGCAGGTGGCGGAACGGCTGAAGACGCCGATGCTGATCGCGGCGGCGCTGACGCTGCCGACCGTGGCGATCACCGAGTCCGAGCCGGGTGGGCTGCTGGAGCTGATCGCGATCGTCCTCAACTGGGTGACGTGGACCGCCTTCCTGATCGAGTTCGTGGTGATGCTCTCGGTAGTCCCGAACCGCCGCAAATGGCTGCGGCACCACCCGCTCGACTTCGTCATCGTCTTCTTCACGCCGCCGGTATTGCCGGCTGGGCTGCAGAGCCTCAGGGTCCTGCGCCTGCTGCGCCTGCTCCGATTGCTGCGCCTGGCCCAGCTCTCGCGCGAGGTCTTCTCGCTCGAGGGCGTCCGCTACGCCGCCCTGCTGGCGACCCTCTCGGTGGCCGGCGGCGCCGCCCTCTTCGACGCCTTCGAGCAGCGACAGGACCTCGACTTCTGGGACGACATCTACTGGGCGATCACGACGATGACCACCCTCGGCTCGGACATCGAGCCGAGCACCACTGGCGGCGAGGTCGTCTCCGTCTTCGTCCTCCTGATCGGGATCGGGTTCGTCGCCCTCCTCACCGGCTCCTTCGCCCAGCGCTTCCTCGCCCCCGAAATCGCCGAGATCGAGGAGGAGCTGGAGGAGGATGAGCTGAGTGCCGAGGCGCTCGCCCTACGAGAACTGAAAAGCGTCCAGGGGCAGCTGCAGGCGCTCGAGCTCGCGATCGAGCGAATGGCGGTTACTCGCCCTGCGCCTGTTCCTCGGCGATCTTCGCCTCCAGCTCCTGCATCACGTCCGGGTCCCGCAGGGTCGTAACATCGCCCAGGGCGCGGCCCTCGGCGATGTCCCGCAGGAGGCGGCGCATGATCTTGCCGGAGCGCGTCTTCGGCAGGTCGTCGGCCCAGATGATCCGCTTCGGGCGGGCGAATTTGCCGATCCGCTCGGCGACGGTGGCGCGGATGCCCTCGACCAGATCGTCGCCCTCCTCGATCCCGCCTCGCAGGGTGACGAAGGCGCAGATCGCCTGGCCGGTGTCCTCGTCGGCCTGGCCGATCACCGCCGCCTCGGCGACGTCGGGGTGGGCGACGATCGCCGACTCGACCTCGGCGGTCGAGAGGCGGTGGCCGGAGACGTTGACGACGTCGTCGATCCGCCCGATCACCCAGAAGTAGCCGTCCTCGTCGCGGCGGGCGGCGTCGCCGACCAGATAGCGCTCCACCCCGAAGCGGGAGAAGTAGGTCTCGATGAAGCGGTCGTCCTCCTTGTAGAGGCCGCGCAGCATCGACGGCCACGGGCGCTCCAGGACCAGCAGCCCCTGGCCTTCGTCGACCGGCTCGCCCCCGCGCTCGTCGACCACCGAGGCCTCGACCCCGGGGAACGGCGTCGTCGCCGAGCCGGGCTTGGTCGGGGTGATCCCCGGCAGCGGCGTGATCATGATCGCCCCGGTCTCGGTCTGCCACCAGGTGTCGACGATCGGGCAGCGGCCGCCGCCGATCACCTGGTGGTACCAGAGCCAGGCCTTGGGGTTGATCGGCTCGCCGACCGAGCCCAGCAGACGCAGCGAAGAGAGAGCGTGTTCGGCCGGGATCTCCGCGCCCCACTTGATGAAGGTGCGGATCGCGGTCGGCGCCGCGTAGAGGATCGTCGCCTCGTAGCGCTCGATCACCTCCCACCAGATCCCCTTGTGGGGATAGTCGGGCGCCCCCTCCCACATCACCGAGGTGGCGCCGTTGGCGAGCGGGCCGTAGACGATGTAGGAGTGGCCGGTGACCCAGCCGACGTCGGCGGCGCACCAGTAGACGTCCGACTCCGGCTTCAGGTCGAAAACGTAGCGGTGGGTGGCGGCGACGCCGGTCATGTAGCCGCCGGTGGTGTGGAGGATCCCCTTCGGCTTCGCGGTCGAGCCCGAGGTGTAGAGGATGTAGAGCGGGTGCTCGGCCTCCATCGGCTCGGCGGGGCACTCGGGGCCGGCCGCCGCCACGATCTCGTCGTAAAAGACGTCGCGGCCCTCGGTCATCGGGCAATCGATTCCGGTGTGGCGGACGACGACGATCTTCTCCAGCGCCTGGTGACCGCCCATGTGCTCGTCGACCGAGATCTTGATCGGTGCCGTCTTCCCCTTGCGGCGGGCACCGTCGACCGTGACCAGCGCCTTCGCTTCGGAGAAGTCCATCCGCTCGGCGACCGCCTCGGCCGAGAAGCCGCCGAAGACGACGTTGTGGGGAGCGCCGATGCGGGCGCAGGCGAGCATCGCGACGACGACCTCGGGGATCATCGGCAGGTAGATCCCGACCACGTCGCCCTTCTCGACGCCGAGGTCCTTCAAGGCGTTGGCGAAGCGCTGGACGTCGCGGTGAAGGTCAGCATAGGTGACGTCGCGCTCCTCCCCCTCCTCCCCACGCCAGTGGAAGGCGACGCGCTCGCCGTTGCCGGCCTCGACGTGGCGGTCGAGGCACTGCGCCGAGGCATTCAGGCGGCCGTCGGCGAACCACTTGTAGAAGGGCGGGTTGGAGTCGTCGAGGCCCTGCGTCGGCTCGACGTCCCAGTCGAGCACCTCCTTCGCCTGCGCCAGCCACCAGGCCTCGGGGTCGGCGGAAGCTTCCTCGTAGACCTTCGGATCGCTCCATCTGGCCTGCGCCCGAAACTCAGCCGGCGGCTCGAACTCCTCGACCGCGAGCATGTCCTCCAACTGCCGCTCAAGATCCATGGCCGCAAACCTACCCGAGCGCGCCAGCCAGGAACCGTCGTTTCCACGATCGAGGCCCTTATAGGGGCCAAAAGGGTGGAAACGATGGAGCTAGTAGCCGGCTGGGTGGCGGGCTATGAAGCCTTCCGGCGAGTTGACCCAGGGGTCGTGCCAGCGGGGGCCGGCGCCGCCGCTGGTGTCGAAGGCGATGCCGGCGATCACCATCCAGGCGTGGCCGGAGTTGCCGTAGACGGTGATCCAGCGGCCCGGCCCGGGTTCCCCCCAGGTCGTCAGCCCGGTCGAGTCGAGCGGGCTTTCCAGCATGCCACCGCCGTGGAGCGCGTAGCTGACGGCGCCCGAGCAGTCGTAGCCGGACGATTCGAAGGAGCCGTGGCCGCCGCCCCAGATGTAGGGCGTGGTGGCGATCGCGTTGGCGGCGGCGATCGCGTCCTTGACCGCCTGCGGCGCCGAGGCCGGAGCGCTCGCTTCGCTTTCTGAGATCAGCTCCGCTTCCTGGCCGGGGTTGAGCGGCGCCGGCATCTGGCCGGTGGTCGCGTCGCCGCCTTCGGAGGCGACCTGTTCGGAGATCACCGAGAGGTTGTTGCTGAGCGACTGTTCGCGCGATTCGAGCGCCTCCAGCGCTTCCTGGCGCGCGGCCTGTTCGGACTTCAGTTCGCGGAAGCTGGCGGCGGCTTCCTGGCTGCGGGCGCGGACTTCGGCCTCCTTGGCGGCGATCGCATCGCGCGCGGCTTCGATCTCGGCGCGGCGCTCGTCTAGCCGTTCGACTGCGCCCCGCACTTCGTCGCGCAGCGTCTTCACCCGGTCGACGACGGCGTCGTCGTATTCCTGGATCTGGCGCAGGTATTCGGTCTGCGCCGCCATGTCGGTCCAGTCTTCGGATTCGAGGATCGCGTTCAGCATGTCCGGCGAGCCGGCCTCGTAGATCGCGACCAGACGGTCGCCGAGCAGGTCCAGCGCTTTACGCAGCTTGCCCCGCACTCGCTCCAGGTGCGCTTCTTCGGCCTCCAGCGCCTCGGTGGCACGATCCAGCTCCGCCTGCTTGGCGGCCAGTTCCGCCTCGACCGCTTCCTGTTCCTGGCGCAGCCGCGAGACTTCGCCCAGCTTGGCGTCGATGGCGGCGTTCTGGGCGGCGATCGACGCCGCCAGGTCACTGCCCTGCTCGCGGACGTTTTCCAGCTTGTCCCGCGTCGCATCGAGTTTTTCCTGCGGGTCGGCAGGGGCGCTCGACGCCCAGGAGCCAGCCAGGGCGCAGAGGGCCGCGAAAAGCAGCGCGGCAAAGATCAGGGCGCGGCGGCGAGCCGGGCTCGGAGAGGAGCTGAACAGCACGACGGCGCAGGCTAGCGAAGCCGCCTAGACGCTCCGGAGTGGTCGATAACCCGCAACTTCCCTTGCAATTTGCGGGTTTTGGAGGAGTCCGGGGATCTCCGTCGACCCCCGGACCCGCAACCGGGATCAGGTCAGCAGCTTGGCCTTCGCCTGATCGAACTCCTCTTGGCTGAGGTCGCCCTTGGCCTTCAGCTCGGAGAGCTTGTGCAACTCGTCAGCCGGCGAGCTGTGCGCCTGCTCGCGGACGTATTCGTCGAAATGCGCTTTCGCGTCCGCTTGGGCTTTGATCGTCCGGTCTCGCATTCCGGACCCGCGCGCGATCAGGTAGATCAACGCCGTCAGGAACGGAATGAAGACGAGGAAGAAAACCCAGGCGGCCTTCCCCCAACCGGAGAGCTCGTGGTCGCGGAAGAGGTCGGAGAGAATCGTGATCAGGATCCAGATCCAGATCACGAAGAAGAAGACCTCGAGCGCGATGAGGAGGAGTTCGCCGAAGCTGATGTCGGCGATAGGGAGTGGGAGCAAAGTTGTTCCTTTCTTGGTTTAAGAACCCTTAGGGGTTCCCCATTGTCATCACAAACAGAGCGATTGCAACCGACGTAGCCAGATTGAGGCTGGAAACACCCGCCCGCATCGGGATCGAGACGCGGGCGTCGGCGCGCTCGAAGACCTCACTGCTGAGGCCGTGGCGCTCGGTGCCGAAGGCGAGCACGGCGCGGGCCGGCAGCCGCTCCGGCGCTAGCTCCTCCCCCTCCGGGTCGATCGCCAGCAGCGGCCGATCGCTCTCGGGCAGGGCCTCGACCGCAGCGACAGGCAGGGCGAACTGCAGGCCGGCGGCGCCCCGCACGGCGTCGGGGTGCCAGGGGTCGTTCTCGCCGGTGGTGATCAGCGCCGCGGCACCTGCCGCGGCAGCGACCCGGATGCAGGCGCCGATGTTGCCCATGTTGCGCGGCTGCTCGAGCAGGACCGCCGGGGCCGGGGCGGGATCGGCGAGCGCCGCAGCGAGGTCGACCCGCGGCCGGCGAGCGATCGCGGCGACTCCGGTGTGAGGGACGAGCGGGACCAGGTCCGCCAGCGTCTCCTTGTCGACCGGCTCGACCCGGCCCGCCAGTTGCCCGGCCAGGTCCGGCGCCAGCTCGGCCGCCATCTCCTCCAGCGCGGGCGGGTCGACGGCCACCGCCTCGACCAGCTCGGCGCCGAAGCGCAGCGCGTGCTTGAGGGCGTGGAAGCCCTCGACGACGGTCAGCTCGGAGTCGCGGCGGGCGGTGCGGAAGCGCACCGCGCGTTCGTGCTCTGCGCGACCCATGCGCGCATCATGACTGGGTCAGCTACGACTGGGTCAGCTCGGCCTGCGCCAGCTGGTCGCGGCCGCTGGCCTTCGCCAGGTACAGCGCCTCGTCGGCCCGCCGCAGCAGGTCGTCGATGCTCTCCGTGTAGTCCCAGCGGGCGAGACCGCCCGAGCAGGTCTGGTCCATCGGGGTCTGCCCGCGGAGCCGCTCGACGACCTCCGCCGCCTGATCGGGCTCCGTGTCCGGCAGCAGGATGAGGAACTCCTCACCACCGAAGCGGACCAGCGTGTCTTCGCCGCGCAGGGCGCCGTCCCAGGCGCGGGCGCAGGCGCGCAGCACCTCGTCGCCGGCGAGGTGACCATGGGTGTCGTTGTAGCTCTTGAAGTGGTCGATGTCGACGATCGCCAGGCAGAGCGGCGATTCGCTGCGGCGGGCCCGGGCCATCTCCTGCGGCAGTTGCTCCTCCAGAGCCCGCCGGTTCGGCAGACCCGTGAGCGAGTCGCGCCGTGCCAGGTCCTGGACCTGACCCAGCAGCTCCTCGCGTTCGGCCTCGATCTGCTTCAGCTCGGTGACGTCGGCGGCGCGGGCGTAGATCATCGACTCGTCGGGTGAGAGCTGTGAGCTCCAGCGCAACCAGTGCCAGCTGCCGTCCTTGGCCTGGAAGCGATTCTCGAAGCTGAGGGTTTCGCCGCCACGGAACAGTGCCGCCGCCTCGGCTTCGGTCCGCTCGCGGTCCTCCGGGTGGACGCGCTCCACAAATGGGGTCGCGCGCATCTCCTCGAGGGTGTAGCCGAGGTGTTGGGTCCAGGCGTCGTTGAGCTCGACGAAGTAGCCGTCCATGTTGGCGGTGCAGAGCATGTCGCGCGAGAGGTCGAAGAAATGGCGGGCGCGCTCGTCGGCGCGGGCGCGGCGGGCGACGATGCCGGTCATCAGCAGCATCACCACGCTAAGCGAGATCGTCGTGAAGAGCCAGCGGGTGAGCGGCGAGTAGCCAGCGGAGTTTTCGACCAGGAGCAGGACGAACCCGTAGGAGGCGAGCAGCCAGGCGAGGTGCATGGCGGCGGTCCGGCGCGGGAAGAAGTAGGAGGTGAGCAGGGTCACCCAGACGAAAATCGTTCCGTACTGACCGACCGAGATTCCGCTCTCGTAGATGAGGACGCAGGTGACCACGGAAGCTCCGCCGAGCAGCAGGTGGACAGCCGGGCCTGGAATCCTGCTGGAGAAGAGCCAGACGGTCCCACCGGCGACGGCCATGCCCAGGGCGGTGAGGACGAGGGCGACTTCGTCGGCCCCCTCCGGATGGGGAAGCACGAGCGAGATCGCAACCAGACCGGCGCCGGCGACGAGGAGGGCGGCGACTGCACGCGCCCTGGTTCGGTTGGCCGGGCGGATGCTGGGCTGAACGCTTACCTGATTTTCAGCACTCTCCATGCCCGGCCATCGGCAAACGAGGGTGTTTTCTTTAGCTGGGTCTTTAGCCTCGAACCACCTGGAATTGGCTCATCAGGCCGTGATCCTCGTGGTCGAGCATGTGGCAGTGGATCGCGAACTTGCCGGTGTAATCGGAGAAGTGACCGGCAAGGAGAATTTTTTCGTTGGGGTAGACGAAGAAGCTCTCCTTGAGACAGTTTTCCCAGGGGGGCGGTGCCTTTCCATTGCGCTCGAGCAGGTACCAGTCGCTGTGGTGGAGGTGCATCACGTGGGCGACGGCGGTCTTGTTGTGGATCTCCCAGGTCTCGGTCGTGTTCAGCTCCGGGAAGGCCTCCGAGTGGGCAGGGTTGAAGGTACGGCCGTTGATCCGCCAGGTGGTTTTGAAGAAGCCGCCGATCGTGATCGTCCAGCGCTTGTCGGGCTTGCGCGCGGCTCGGCGGGTCCAGGCCGGCAGCGGGCGCAGATTGCGAGGTACGCGCGCCCGGTCGGCAACGCGGTTGGTATCGACCCGGAACTGCATCAGCGCCCCGCCGTAGGTGTGGGCCCCTTCCGGGTTGCGGCCAGGGTGGCGTTTGGTGCTGCGCAGCTCGACGCTCTCCCCCGCCATCCCGGCGAAGTCGACGATCACCTCGACCCGCTCGGCCGGGCCGAGGAGGATTTCGCGGCGGCGGACCGGCTTCGGCATCAGCCCGCTCTCGGTCGCGATCTGAACCATCGGCGCACCGTTGGAGAGCTGCAGGTTGTAGCTGCGGAATGAGGAGACGTTGAGCAGGCGCAACCGGTAGCGGCAGGGGCCGACCCGGTGGTAGGGCATGTGGGCCCCGTTGACGAGGATCGTCTCGGCGAGGATCCCGTCTTTGGGCGGCCGGCGGTTGGTGAAGGGGTCGGTGAGCTGGTTGTGGCGGTCGAAGGTGCGGTCGCCGATCATCAGCGGGATGTCGCGGTCGCCCTCCGGCAGCGGCAGCGATTCCTCGAAACCGTCGTCGACGATCCACATCCCGGCCAGCCCCTTCCAGACGTGCGGGGCGGTGCGGTCGAGGCGATGGTCGTGGTACCACTGGAACGAGGCCCGTTCGGGGTGACCGTCCTCGACCAGGTCGTAGACGTAGGTTTTACTCGCGCCCGGCTCGAGCAGCAGGTTGTTGCCCTGCTCGCGGGCCGAGAGGCCGCGGGGGATGCTGCAGAAGGCGGAGACCGGCTGGCGCTTGGTGAGGCCGCCGGGCTGGCCGTCGAACTGGGTGCGGTTGTGGCCGCCGTGGAGATGGATCGAGAGCTCGCCGACCTTCTCCGGCAACTGGTGGTCGAAGGTGACGCGGGTGCGCTGGCCGGCGCGGCGGCGAATCGTCGGCCCGGGAAAGGTGCCGCCGAAGGTCCAGAGCCTGGTCTTCGGCCCGGCGAAGATCCGCTGCTCGGCGGCGCAGATCGGGATCCGGATCTGGTCGCCGGACAGCACCTCCGGGATGGGAAGCCGGGAGCGAAAGGGAACCGCGGCGAGCGCGGGCGGTGGCTCGGTCGTCAGCGGCAGCAGGCCGTCGCCCCCGCCCCGCAGGGGCAGGAGCGCGGCCAAGGTGCCGCCGCCAAGGGCGCCGAGGAAAGCTCGGCGCCCGTAGCGGGGCGGAGTTGAGGACTGCCCAGCCGTGACGCTACGGCGTCGGCGTGGGCAGCGGGACTACCGGGGCGACTACCTCGACCTCGCCCTGCATTTCAGGATGCACGGCGCAGATGTAGTGGAGGACGGTGCCCGGTTCGGCGGTCACTTCCTGGGAGACGTGAGTGCCTTTTTTCGTTTCGCCGCTGAACCAGGAGTCGCCGGTCTTGCCGGTGGCGTTGCCCATCGTGCTCCAGCCCGCGGGGCCCGCTTTGACCAGGTTCTTCGTGATCCGTTCGGTTTTCGGGTTGAACCCGTGCCATTTGGCGATCGCCAGGCAGATCTTTTTCGGCGAGAAGCAGCTCTGCATCGCTTTGCGGGTCTTCGGCAGCGAGCCTTTGGTGACCAGCGAGAAGGTGTGCGGGCCGACCTGTTTCGGGTTGGTGTTGCTGACGATTTCCAGCTGGTCGCCGGCGGTGACCGTTTCCGGTCCGACGAATTTCAGCTTGCCTTTGGTCAGCTCCGCCGAGATGACCTCCGTTTTGCCGGTGGGCGTCGTCGCAGCGGTGGAGACCGGACCGCTGATCGCTAGCGCGAGAGCAGCAACCGAGGTCACCAGGACGAGTGCCCGCAGACGGGCGCGTGAAAGCTTCAAGAGCGTGCCTTTCCTTCGAGTGCAGATTGCGAGACCGGAGCGCGAACCCCCGCTCCGGGGACGACCCCAGATTTGGCCGCCGCGCCACGGTAATACTTGAATCGGCGGAGTTCAATGGGGAAAGCCGGTGTCTACCTGCTTTTCGGGCGATTCCGCCCTCGGTAACCTGGAGCCCAGCCGTGGCCCCCAATCGCTTCCTCCACACCTGTTACCGGATCGGAGACATCGATCGCTCGGTCGGCTTCTACGAAAAGCTCGGCTTCGAAGAGGTGCGGCGGATGCCGATCGGCGAAGAGGCGATCAACGTCTTCATGGCGATGCCCGGCGAAGACCCCCGCCTCGAGCTGACCTACAACCACGGCGTCACCGACTACGACCACGGGACCGGCTACAACCACATCGCCCTCGGCGTCGACGACCTCGACGCCACCCTCGCTCAGCTCGCCGCGCTCGGCATCGAGCCGGAAAAGCCGCCCTACCGCCCCGGCGGCCGCACCGAGGGCCACCGCATCTGCTTCGTCAGGGACCCGGACGGCTATCGCGTCGAGGTAATTGGGGACTGAGGCCCGCTGCCGCCATTTCCGGGCCAAGCTCTTCGCGAACCGGGAATACTGCCTCCGTGGAACTACTCGCGGTGTCGACGGGGGTCGCGATCGCCTATGGAATCGGGCTTTGGGTTGTCGTGGTGATCGGACCGGCAACGGTCACGGCGGTGAAGGGTCAGTGGCCTCTATTCGACGCGGGCTTCAACACGGTGGGCTTCGTCTGGTGGTTCGCCGCCTTCAGGCTCGCGCGACCCGAGTCCTGGTGGGCGCGCCATCTCTACGGCCCGAAGAAACTCACGCGCGCAGAAGCTCGGTACCCGGAAAGCTTGGACGAAGAAGAAGAAGAACGGGAATAGGGCTCAGCCGGCGCTGATGCCCCCGCCGGCCGGGGACGAGGGAGTCGGTGCGGGGGTGGCTTCGGGCGTCGGTTCCGGGGTGGCTTCGGGCTCCGGGTCGGGTTCCTCTCCCCCGTCTTCGGCTTTGTCTTTGCCCTCGGGCTCGTCGCTTTCTTCTTCGCCTTCGAAGGTTTCTTCTTCTTCGTAGCCGCCGTAGCTCTCGGAGGTGTGGTCGCTGTCGAGCTCATCGAGTTCGGGCAGGGAGCTCGGGACCTCGAATTCGGGGCAGTCGCCTTCGACCGCACTCGACATGTAGTTGGCCCAGATCGGGCCGGCGGTGGGACCGCCGAAGCCGGTGTATTCGCGGCTGGTCGGGTGGCCGACCCAGACCGCGGTCGAGTAGAGCGGCGTGTAGCCGACGAACCAGGCGTCGGAGTGCTCCTCCGAGGTGCCGGTCTTGCCGGCGGCGTCGCTGCAGCCCATCGAGGTGTAGCCGGCGCCGGTGCCCTGGGTGATCACGCCCTCGAGGATGCGGGTCACTTCGTAGGCCTGGCCCTCGGTGAGGACGCGTTCGCCCGAGTCTTTCTCGAAGTCGTCGACCTTGCCGTCGGGGAACTCGACCTTGCTCACCGCGGTCGGGTCGTGATGGATGCCGCCGTTGGCGATGGTGGCGTAGGCGTCGGCCATTTCCAGCGGGGTGACGCCGATCCCGAGACCGCCGATCCCCTCCGCCGGAACCGACTGCAGCGGCGCCTCGATCCCCAGCTCCCGCGCCATCTCGGTCACGTTTTCGGGGCCGACGTCGAGGTCGAGCTGGGCGTAGACGACGTTGACCGAGTGCCAGGTCGCGCTTTCCAGGTTCTCCGTCCCGCCCCCGTCGCCCTCGGAGTTGTTCACCGTCCAGGTGCCACCGCCGGGGATTTCAAGGGTCTTCGGCGAGGAGCCGTCGTAGTAGGTGGTGGCGGGGTCGATCCCCTCCTTCATCGCCGCCGCGAGGACGATCGTCTTGAACGAGGAGCCGGGCTGGCGGTGGGCCTGCCAGGCGTAGTTGAACTGGCTTTCGTCGGCGTAGCCTTCGGTCGAGGCGAGGGCGACGATCGCGCCGGTATCGGGGTCGACCGAGGCGAGGCCGGCAGCCGGGCCGCCTTCCGGGTAACAGACGTAGCAGTAGTTTTCGACCGCGTACTCGGCCTTTTCCTGCAGGTCGGGCTCGATCGTCGTGTAGGCCTTGAGCCCGCCTTTGCGGACGGTGTTGATTCCGTACTCTTCGATCAGTTCGCTCTGCACCAGGTCGAAGAGGAACGGGTCCTTGATCACCTGGTACTTGTTGCCGGCGTCGAGGCCGAGGCCGCGGGTACGAGCCTCGCGGTACTCCTCGCCGTCGATGTATCCCTGCTCGTGCATCACCTGCAGGACATCGTTGCGCCGCTTCAGCGCCGCTTTCGGGTCGAGGAAGGGGTTGTATTCGGAGGGCGCCTGGGGCAGGCCGGCGAGCAGCGCCGCCTGAGTCAGGTTGAGGTCCTTCGCCGGTTTCGAGAAGTAGGTCTGGGAAGCCGCCTCGGCCCCGACCGCGGTCTGGCCTTCGACCGTCCCGTAGGGGGCGCTGTTGAGGTACTGGGTGAGAATCCAGTCCTTGTCGTGCGCTTCCTCCAGCTCGACCGCGAGCGAGGCTTCGATCAGCTTTCGCTTGATCGTGTTTTCCGGGTTGTGGATGTAGAGGTTGCGGACCAGCTGCTGGGTGATCGTCGAGGCGCCCTGGACCGCGGCGCCAGCCTGCAGGTCCTTCCAGGCGGCGCGGGCGATGCCTTCGTAGTCGAGGGCGCCATGCTCGTAGAACTTCTTGTCCTCGATCGCGATCGTCGCGTCGCGCAGCACCTGCGGCTGCGACTTTTCCGGCAGCGGCTGGCGCACGTTTTCGGAGCGGATGAACCCGATCAGGCTGCCGTCGGCTGCGTAGATGGCCGAGGAGCGGCCCTTCTGCACCGGCTTCAGGGTGTCCAGCGCCGGCGCCGAGTTGTAGATGTCGATCGCCCAGGCCGCTGCGATGCCGCCAGCGACCATCACAAGCGCGGCGAGAGCCCCGAGCGGGATCGCGACCTTGTGCCAGATGGGATGGTGCGGCTTGCGACGCCGCCTGCGAACCCGCGTGGCCATTCCCGCGGATTGTAGGGAGGCGGGCACCCCGGGCGCCCTGCTTCGCGGGTGCGCGCAATCCCGCTTGCCGTCCCGATAGGCTCGCGCGCGGCAGGCTCGTGACCAAGGGGAGAGGAAGGCAAAAGTGAAACTGGTAATCGGGATCGTTCGCCCCGAGCAGGCGAACCAAGTCCTCGAGGCGCTCCACCGGGCGGAGGTCCGGGGGTTCTCGATGGGCCGCGTGCAAGGGCACGGCGGCGAGATGGACCGGGTTGAGACCTACCGCGGCACGACCGTGCAGATGGGTCTCTCGGAGAAGGTGAGGTTCGAGGTCGCCGTCTCCGACAGCTTCGTCGACCGCACCGTGGAAGCGCTCTGCGAAGGCGGCCGCACCGGCGAAGTCGGCGACGGCAAGATCTTCGTCGTGCCGCTGGAGCAGGCGGTCCGGATCCGGACCGGGGACGCGGACGAGGGCGCCGTGACGCCGGTGGGCAAATGATCGCCGCGGTCGACACGGGCGACACCGCCTGGATGCTGATGGCGACGGCGCTGGTGCTGCTGATGACGCCGGCGCTGGGGCTCTTCTACGCCGGACTGGTGCGCTCGAAGAACACCCTCAACACCTTCATGATGTGCGTCGCCGCGATCGCCGTGGCGACCGTCACCTGGGCCGCGGTCGGCTACTCGCTCGCCTTCGACGGCGAAGGAGCGTTGATCGGCGGCTTCGGCAACGCCTTCATGAATGGCGTCGACTTCCTCCCACGCGAAGAAGGATCGACGATCCCGGAGCTGGTCTTCTTCGCCTTCCAGGGAACCTTCTGCATCATCACCGTGGCGCTGATCTCCGGCGCCGTGGTCGAGCGGATGCGGTTCGGCGCGTTCCTCGTCTTCTCCGCCCTCTGGTCGGTCCTGGTCTATGCCGTCCTCGCCCACTGGGCCTTCGGCGGTGGCTGGCTGATCGCCGGCGGAACCCTCGACTTCGCCGGCGGCGTCCCGGTCGAGATGGCCTCCGGCTTCTCGGCCCTGGCCGCGGCGCTGGTGGTCGGCGCGCGCAAGGACTACGGGCGCCAGGCGCTCCTCCCCCACAACGCGATGTACGTGCTGCTGGGGGCGGGGCTGCTGTGGTTCGGCTGGTTCGGGTTCAACGGCGGCAGCGGCTTCTCGACCGGCAATCCCAGCGTCCTCGCCTTCACCAACACGCTGCTCTGCCCGGCGACGACCCTGGTCGTCTGGTTCGCGCTCGACGTCATCGCCGGCCGCAAGGTGACCGCGATCGGCGCCGCCACCGCGATCATCGTCGGCTGCGTCCTGATCACGCCGGCGGGGGGCTACGTCAGCCCCGGCTGGGCGATGCTGCTCGGCGCCCTGGGGGCGATCCCGAGCTGGGGAATCATCGCCTACCGGACCCGGACCCGGGTCGACGAGACCCTCGACGTCCTCGCCGCCCACGGCACCGCGGGCTTGTTCGGGATCCTCTTCATCGGCTTCTTCGCTCAGGAGAGCTGGAACGGGGTCTCCGACGGGCTCTTCTACGGCAACGCCGCGCAGCTCTGGGACCAGGTGCTTGCCGTCTTGGCGGCGCCGACCTACGCGTTCGTCGCCACCTTCATCCTGCTGAAGGTGATCGGCGCGGTGATGCCCCTGCGGGCGACCGAGCGCGAAGAGGCAATGGGCATGGACATCAACCAGCACGGCGAGGAGGCCTACGTCACCGGCGAGGGGGCGATCTTGCTCCTTCCTGATGACCACGAGAAAGTCGCAGTGCCGGTGGCCGATCCCGGCTAGGACTGGCGTGGTCGGGGAGCCGGGTGGCCCCCTCCAGACACATCTCGCTTATGGCTCGATGTTGAGTGTCTGGAGGGGGCCACCCGGCTCCCCTTCTAAGCTCGTTCCGCGGGCCGGGCCTTTTAGTCGCGTAGCTGGTAGCCGCGGCTGAAGAGGCGGAGGTTTATGAAGAAGAGGGCTGCGGTTGCTGCGGTTAGTGCTGCCAGGGAGAGGGCGATGCTTACTTCGGTGTAGCCGACGAACCCGTAGCGGACCAGGTTGATCATGTAGTAGAGCGGGTTGAAGTGGGTGAGGGTCTCGTAGGGCTCGGGCAGTAGTTCGGCCGAGTAGAAGACGCCGCCGAGGAAGATCAAAGGCGTCAGGACGAAGGTTTGGGCGAAGGCGACGTCGTCGAACTGTTCGGCCCGCACCCCGATCAGCACTCCCAGCTGGCTGAAGAAAAACCCGACCAGGAACAGGGACGGGACCAGGACCAGGATGTGGTCGACCGGGAGGTCGACCAGTAGCGAGGAGGCGATGAAGGTGAGGACGGCGACGATCAGCCCGCGCATGAAGCCGCCGAGCGAGAAGGCGAGCAGCAGCTCTGCCGGTGAGGCGGGCGAGGAGAGCTGGTCCTGGATCGCCCCCTGGAACTTCTGCTGGAGGATCGAGGAGGAGTTGTTGGTGAAGGCGTTGATCGACCAGGCCATCATGATCAGGCCGGGGATGACGAAGACGACGTAGTCGATCCCGTGCAGGTCGCCGACTCGCGAGCCCAGCGCGGCGCCGAAGACCGAGATGTAGAGGAAGGTTTCCAGCAGCGGCGCGCCGAGCGTCTGCTTCTTGATCTTCATGAAGCGGTTGATCTCGCGCCGCCAAAGGGTCGCGAAGCGGATCTGCGCTGCGCTCACGCCTCCACCTCGGGCGTCAGCTCGATGTGCGAGCGGGAGAGCTCTTTGCGGCCGACCAGCGCCAGGTAGGCGTCCTCGAGGTTGGCGACGTCGAAGCGCTCGGACAGCTCGTCGCTGGACCCCTCGGCGACGATCTGCCCCTCGGCGATGAAGGCGATCCGGTCGCAGAGCTGCTCCGCCTCCTCCAGGTAATGGGTGGTGAGGAGGATCGTCGTCCCCTCCTGGTTGACTTTCTGGACGTAGTGCCAGAGCTCGAGGCGGAGCTCGACGTCGACGCCGGCGGTGGGCTCGTCGAGGATCAGCAAGCGGGGGCGGTGCATCATCGCCCGCGCCAGGATCAGTCGCCGTTTCATCCCGCCCGAGAGGGTGCGGGTGCGTTCGTCGCGCTTCTCGGTCAAGGAGAAGGTCTCGAGCAGCTCCTTGGTCCGCTCGCGGCGCTCCTTGCGCGCCATCCCGAAGTAGCCCGCGTGGTAGTCGAGCGTCTCCTCAACGGTCAGGAACCAGTCGATGTTCGCCTCCTGCGGGGCGAGGCCGACCGCCTGCCGCGCCTCGGCGTAGTTGTCGATCGCGTCGTTGCCGAAGACCGCGATTGAGCCGCCGGTCGGCTGCGCCAGCCCGGTCGTGCAATGGATCAGAGTCGACTTGCCGGCGCCGTTGGGGCCGAGCAGACCGAAGAGCTCGCCCTCCTCGACCGCGATCGAGACACCGCGCAGCGCCTCCACCCCGGTCGGGTAGCGCTTCTCCAGGTCCTTGATGTCGAGAGCCTTCATGCGGCTGACGACTCTAGCCACCCGCGGCGTTCGTCCTTTGTAGGGGATATGCCCGACAAAGGACGAACGCCGATCAGCGGGGCCCGGCGACCGCGACGAGGCGGTCGTTGAGGATCCGCATCGCCAGCCGGTAGCCGGGCGGGAACCAGCGCTGCAACGCGTAGGCCAGCTGGATGTCGCGCGAAGTGAAGACCAGATAGCGGTTGTGTTCGACGCCGGCGAGGATCTTCTCGGCGACGTGCTCGGGCGAGGCGGCGTGCTTCTCGAAGCGCCGTTTCAGCTTCCGCACCTCGGGATCGTCTTGGTCGACTCCGACGATCTCCACGGTCCCCACCAGCGGCGTCTTCACCCCGCCCGGACAGACGAGGCTGACGCCGATCCGGTGCCGGCGGAGGTCGAAGCGGAGCACCTCGGAGACGCCGCGGAGGCCGAACTTGGCGGCGCTGTAGGGCGCATGCCAGGGCAGGCCGAGGAGACCCGCGGCGGAGGAGACGTTGACGACGTGGCCGCCGCGGCCGGCCTCGATCATCGGCGGCACGAAGCTCTCTAGGATGCTGATCGGGCCGACCAAGTCGATGTCGATCGCCCGCTGCCAGTGATCGTGGTCGAGCTTCTCGATCGCTCCCCAGATCGAGATCCCGGCGACGTTCATCACCACGTCCATGCTGCCGTGGGCGGGGTGGATCTCGGCCGCCATCGCGACGACGGCGTCGTGATCGGCGACGTCGGCGGCGCGCGTGTGGCTGACCCGGCCGCCGGCCGCGCGCACGGCCTCCGCCGTCTCCTCCAGGCCCGCGGCGGCGATGTCGGTGAGGTAGAGGTCGGCGCCGCGGCGAGCGGCGGCGAGGGCGGTGGCGCGGCCGATGCCGCTGGCGGCGCCGGTGATGAAGCAGCGCTTGCCGTCGAGACTCGGGACGGAGGCCTTCATCAGCCGAGCCGGTTGGCTGGCGCCTCGGGCTGGACCCGCAGCGTTTTCAGGGTCATCGCCAACATCTCGTAGTGGCCGATCAGCAGGCAGAGCTCGATCAGCAGGCGCTCGTCGAGCTCAGCCGCGAGCTGGGACCAGAGCTCGTCGCCGATCTCGCCCTCGGCGTGCATCTCGTCGCAGGCGCGGAGGAGCAATTGCTGGCGCGGCGTCCAACCCGGCGCGCCGGAGCCGGAGCGAACGCGCTCGACTTCCTCGGCGCTGAGGCCGGCGCGCCGGCCGAGCCGCTCGTGATGTCCCCACTCGTACTCGCAGCTGGTGTTGTGGGCGACGCGGAGGATGACCAGCTCACTGTCGCGGCGCGGCAGCTTGCCGCCGGGCATCAGGCCGCCGGCGAACCAGAGCCAGCGGCGGAAGAGACCCCGGTGGCGGCCGAGCGTGGTGAAGATGTGCGGCGGCCTGCCGCCGCTGGCGCGTCCCAGCACCCAAGCGATCGCGGCGTTGACGGGACCGATCTGGCGACGGTCGCCTGGCGGTATTCGCGGCGTCTGACTTTCGGTCATCGCCCGACGCTAACGCAAGGCGTGTCTGAGTTTTCCCCTCACATGGGACGGACAAAGTCAGACACGTCGCGTATAAGTGCGGGGTGCCCGCGCCGCTGCTCGCTGTCGACACCCCCTCGATGCTGTTCCGTGCCTTCTACGCGCTGCCGAAGAAGATCGTCGGGCCGGACGGGCGCCCGGTGAACGCGCTGCTGGGGACGGCGAACCTGATCCTGCGCGAGGTCGAAGTGCACCAACCGCGGGCGGTGGTGCTCTGCTTCGGCCCCGACGCCGCCGCCTACCGGACCGAGCTCTATCCCGCCTACCACGCCGAGCGCGAGGAGGCGATGCCCGACGAGCTGCCGCACCAGTTCGCCGACTCGCGCGAGTTCTTCGAGGCGTTCGGGTGGACGGTGACGACGGCCGAGGACCTTGAGGCAGACGACCTGCTCGGGACCTACGCGAAGCTCGAGGCGAAGGCCGGCGGCCGGGCGCTGCTGCTGACCGGCGACCGCGACATGTACCAGTGCGCGACCGAGGACGTGACCGTGCTCTACGTCCGCACCGGCGGCAAGAAAGGCGCCGAAGAGGTGGGGCCGGCGGAGGTTCGCGAGCGCTACGGGATCGACCCGGAGCTGGTCCCAGACTTCATCGCCCTGCGCGGCGACCCCTCCGACGGGCTGCCGGGCGCGAAGGGCGTGGGGCCGAAGACGGCGGCGGAGCTGCTGCGCGAGCACGGCTCCCTGGAGGCGATCCTCGACAACGCGATCCGCGAGCGGCGGCCGGCCCTGCGCGGCGCCCTGATCGAGGGCCGCGATGACCTGCTCAAGTTCAAGGACATCGCGACCCTGCGCGACGCCGGCGTGAAACGGCCCAAGGACCGGACGACGGATTGGACCGGCGCCGCCGAGGCGGCGCGGGAGCGAGGGATGAATCGCCTGGCCGAGCGGCTCGAAGCCAACGCGAGTTAGTGGCCTGGCGCTTTTTTCCCTGACGGGGAGGAAGAAAGCGCCACCCACAGCCCCCAGGCGCTGACGATCGCCCAAACGCCCTCCAGCAGCAGGAACCCCCACTGCGACTCGTGCCAGGCGAGCACCGCGAGGATCGCCGAGCCGACGAGGTTGAGCGCTAGGTAGAGGCGCGAGTCCGGTCGCATGCGCTGGAACTGCACCGCAGCGAAGCCGGCGAGGATCAGCAGCGCGCCGACGACCTGGATCAACTGGTCCATACGGGCGAGCCTAGTGGCCTGTACCTTCGCGCGATGGACCCGGCCTCCCTCCCACTCCTCAACCACGGCCAGCTGCGCAAGCGCTGGCGCTACGTCGGCGTCTTCGCCGATGAGCTGATGCTCTGCGCCGCCCGGGCCGAGGTCGGGCCGCTGACCCAGTCCTTCTGGATCTTCTGGAACCGGGAGGACCGGGACCACGCGGCGCGGACCATCCTCCTCCCCGGCAGCCGCGAGGTGACCCTGGACGGGCCGCGACTGGAGATCGACAGCCCCGACCTGCGCGCCAGCCTGTTGCTCGGCGAGATCGCCCCGATCGAGGTAACCAACCCCAGCGGCAAGGCCGAGGCCTGGACGCGGAAGCGAGTCGGAATGCCGGTCGAGGGAACGGTCGAGGTGCCCGGCAAGCGCTGGGAGGTCAGCGGCCGCGGCGTCGACGACGAGTCCGCCGGCCATCACAAGCGGCAGACCAGCTGGCGCTGGTCGGCCGGAGTCGGGGAGTCAGCCGACGGCCGCGCCCTGGCCTGGAACCTGGTCGAAGGGATCAACGACCCGGAAACCGGCAGCGAGCGGGCGATCTGGATCGACGGCAAGCCGACCGAGCCGCCACCGGTTCGCTTCGACGGCACGGAGGGAATCGACCTGGGCGGCAAGCGTCTCGACTTCGCCGGCGAGTCCGAACACGTCCACAACGAGAACTACCTGCTGATCCGCTCCGACTACCGCCACCAGTTCGGCAGCTTCAGCGGCTCACTAGGCGGCGTCGAGCTGGCCAAGGGACTCGGGGTGATGGAGGAGCACGATGCGCTTTGGTAGGCCGCGCAAGCTGACGCGGGTCCAAGTGGCCTGGCTGCGCCGGGCGGCCCGCAAGCACGAGCGCTACATCGCCGAGTACGAGTTCCCCTCCTACCTCTGGGAGAAGGCGCAGAAGCGCCTGCCCGACCTCTCCCCCAAAGAGCTCGAACTGGTCGAGCGCGGCCTGCGGGAGTGGTTCATCTGCTGCGCCTGGCGATGGGGCACCGTCGTCGGAATGCCGTCGCGGGCGGTGGACGAGGCCTGGCACGAGCTCATCGTCGACACCCGTGAGTACGCCGGCTTCTGCACTGCGGCGTTCGGCGAATACCTGCACCACACGCCGGACGAGGCGATGACGACGCCAATGGGAGATGCCCTCGGCGAGACGGTCCGCGCCTGGGACCGCTCGGAGGCAGGACGGGAAGAGGAGTCGGTCCTGTGGGACCTCGACAAGAGGCTGGGGATCGCGGAGCCGCTGGGAATCGACGGCGGCGACCTCGCGGCAGCGCGCGCCCGCAGCCCATACCCGGCAGCGGGCTGGGCCGGCGTGGGATACGGCGGCGGTTGTGGCGCGGTCGGGGCGGGCTCCGGAGGCGGCGACGGCGGAGGCGGTTGTGGCGGCGGAGGCTGCGGGGGCGGCGGCAGCTAGTAGGCCATGCCTACTAGACCCGGTGCTCGGGGTTGGGAAGGTCGAAGCGGCAGCCCGATTCCCACTCCTTCGGCTGGTTGCCGTGGGCGGGGATGCCGCCGGCATCTTTCAGCATCCGCGCCAGGTGCATCAGGTTCCAGGCGGCGAAGGTGGTGTTGCGGTTGGTGAAGTCGTTCTCGGGCCCGCCGGATTCCTCGTCGAGGTATGACGGCCCCGGCCCTGCCTCGCCGATCCAGCCGGCGTCCGCCTGCGGCGGGATCGTGTAGCCGAGGTGCTGCAGCGAATAGAGGACGTTCATCGCGCAGTGCTTGATCCCGTCCTCGTTGCCGGTGACGATGCAGCCGCCGACCCGCCCGTAGTAGGCCCACTGGCCTTCGTCGTTGAGCAGATGGGAGTTGCCGTAGAGGCGCTCGATCACGTGGGTCGCAACCGATGACTTCTCCCCCAGCCAGATCGGCATCCCCAGCACGAGGATGTCGGCGGCCATCACCCGCTCGTAGATCTGCGGCCACTCGTCGCGCTCCCAGCCGTGTTCGGTCATGTCGGGCCAGACCCCGATCGCGATCTCGTGGTCGATCGCCCGGATCGAGTCGACCTCGACGCCCTGCTTGCGCATCACCTCCATCGAGAGATCCATCAGCCCCTGGGTGTTCGAGGGCTCAGGGCTGCGCTTCAGGGTGCAGTTGATGAAGAGCGCCTTCAGGTCGCTGTAGTCGGTCACGTCGATTCCTTTGACTTGTTGGGGGTGCGGGTCACCACGTGTCTACGAAGCGGTGGGCGCCGGGCGGACGGGTCTCGCCGGCCGCAGTCAGGGTCGCGGCGATCAGGCGCCGGGTCTCGGCCGGGTCGATCACGTCATCGAGCTCGAACAGCGCCGCCGCGTTCAGCGCCTTCGCGTTCTCTTCCGCCTGGGCGGTGAGGTCGCGGACGCGCTGCTCGCGCTCGGCCTCGTCGGCGATCGCCTCCAGCTCCTTGCGCAGCGCCAGCCGCACCGCCCCCTCCAGCCCCATCGGCCCAAGGTGGGCGCTCGGCCAGGCGATCGTCAGCAGCGGCTCGTGCAGGCTGCCGCCGACCATCGCCTGGGCGCCGAGGCCGTAGCCGCGCCGCAGCACCACGGCGATCAGCGGCACCCGCAGGGCGGCGCCGGCGACCAGTAGACGGGAGGCGTGGCGGACGAGGCCGGTCGCCTCGGCCTCGGGGCCGACCATGTAGCCGGGGGTGTCGACGAGGGAGAGGACCGGCAGCCCGAAGGCGTCGCAGAGCTGCAGTAGCCGCGCCGCCTTGTCGGCCGCCTCGCTGGTGACGGCGCCGGCCGTGTGGCGAGTGTCGTTGGCGATGACGCCGACCGGCCGCCCCTCGATCCGCGCCAGCGCCGTCACCATCTCCGGCGCGAAGCGCTCGCGCAGGAAGGTAACCGAGCCCTCGTCGGCAAGGGTCTCGAGGATCGGTCGCGGGTCGTAGGCGCGCCGCTTGCGCTCGGGGACCAGCTCGCGTAGACGGGTTTGGTCGGGTTCGGGACCCGGCTCGGTTGGACCCTGGAAGTAGCCAAGCAGCTTCTTGGTCACCGCGGTCGCCTCGGCCTCGTCGGCAGCGACAACGTCGATGACCCCGTTCGTCGCCTGCATCTCGACCGGCCCGACCGCGTCGGGGTGCACCTCGCCGAGGCCGCCGCCGGCGATCATCGCCGGGCCGCCCATCCCCAGCGAGCTGCCCTCGGTGGCGACGATCAGGTCGGCGCAGCCGGCGAGGACCGCGTTGCCGGCGAAACAGCGGCCGTGGACGATCGCGATCCGCGGCACCAGCCCGGAGAGCTTCGCCCAGAGCGCGAAGGCGCGGGTGTCGAGGGCGGAGACGACCGGGTAGTCGGTGTCGCCGGGCCGCCCTCCGCCGCCCTCGGCGTAGAAGACGACCGGCAGCCGCATCCGCTCGATCAGCTCGAAGAGGCGGTCCTTCTTGCGGTGGCCGAGCGCCCCTTGGGTCCCGGCCAGCACCGTGTAGTCGTAGGAGAGGACCGCGCAGGCGGCGCGCTCGGCCTCGAAGCGGTCGCCGTTGACGCGGGCGGTGCCCCCGATCAGACCGTCGGCGGGGGTGCGGGCGATCAAGTCCTCAAGCTCGCGGCGGCCGCGCTGAGCGGCGATCGCGTAGCGGCCGTACTCGACGAAGGAGCCGGGGTCGACGAGGTCCTCGAGGTTCTCTCGCGCGGTCCGTCCACCGGCGGCGTGGCGCTTCTCGACGGCGTCGGGGCGGGCGGCGTCCTCGGTCAGGGCGCGCCGCGCCAGCAGCTCCGCCAGGTCGTCTCGCTCCCCCTCGGACACAGGGGGATCTTTACCGATCAGCCGCGGATCGCCTTGCCGACGAGGTGCTTCAGGCGCGTTTTGTCGCGCTTGGTGAGGTTGCCCGGCAGGCCATTCGACTTCTTCAAGAGGTTCCAGAACTCGGTCTGCTCGCGCTGGGTCAGGTTCTGCTCGATGCGGTCGCGGCCTTTCTTCAGGAGCCACAGGGTCACCACCCAGACTTTCGCCCACGGCACCCGCTTCCAGACGTGGGGCGCGGCTTTTTTAGCGAGCCAGAAGGGCATCAGGCCGGCGAGGCTATTCGACTACCTCGACGGTGCCCTTCATCGTCGGGTGGATCTCGCAGAAGTAGGTGAAGGTGCCGGCTTCCTTGAAGGTCTCCGAGCCGAGCTTGCCTTTCTCGATCGTGCCGGTGTCGAAGCTGCCGTCGTCGGCGGTCGCGGTGTGCGGCGCGGCGTCCTGGTTCTGCCAGGTCACCTTGCCGTCGACCTGGACCACGACGGGATCGGGCTGGTAGGTGAATTCGACGATGTCGACTTTTTCCGACTTCGCGGCCTCGCCGCTGGGGGCCGGTTCGCTGCCGGTTTCGACTCCGCCCGGCGCATTGGCCGTTCCTTCGCCAGATTCGCTCGCCGGGGGGGCGGTTTCGGCTTCGCTCGTGGTGGAATCGGAGCCGCCGTCACCGCAAGCGACAAGGCCGAGGGAGAGTGCGACCAGGGCAGCGATGAGCAGCGGCTTCAATTCCATGCGGTTCCCCTTACCCGGCACGCACCGGTCGAATCAGTCATTTGGCACGAATACGCTGCCGCCGTGGCAATCGGATCAAGAGGACGATGGCTTGCGGTTGCGATCTGGCTCGTGATCGGCGGCGCCGGCCTGCTCGCCCACGCCCACATCGACGACGTCACCGCCGCGGGCCAGAGCAGCTTCCTTCCCGAGAACTCGGAATCGACGCGGGCGCTCGACGCGCTCCAGCAGGCTTCCTCCGGCAGCGAAGACGTGCCGGTGGTGATCGTCTTCGAACGCCGCGGCGGTCTCGGCCGGGAAGACATCGCGGCAATCGGCCGGATCGGCGACGGGCTCGGCGAACTGGGGCTGAGCGGGGCGACGCCGATCGTCGATCCCTTCTCCGGCGAACACCGCAACGACCTGCTGAAAGTGGCGCGGCTGGCCAACGGAGTCGGGCCGATCTCCAAGGACGGCGAAGCGGCGCTCCTGGTCCTGGCGATCGACGCCGAGGACCGCGGCGCGATCGTCAGCGGCGTCGAGCAGATCCGCCGCTACCTGCGCGCCCACGAACAACCGGGAGTGCGGGCCTTCGTCACCGGCCCGGGCGGGGTCGCCGCCGACCTCGAGCGGATCGCCGCCGACGCCGGCCGCACCCTCCTGATCGCCACCCTCGGTCTCGTCCTCCTCCTGCTGCTGGCGGTCTACCGGGCGCCGATCCTCGCCCTGCTGCCGCTGCTCGTCGTCGGCCTCGCCTACCTAACGGCGATCGGCGTCACCTATCTGCTGATCGAGGCCGGCTGGATTGTCGTCAACACCGAGGGGACGATGCTCTTACTCGTCCTCATCTTCGGGGCCGGCACGGACTATTCGCTGCTCTTGGTCCACCGCTACCGAGAAGAGCTCGGCACCGGGGCGCCAGCGGACGCGGCGCTGGCCCTCGCGATGCGTGAGACCCGGCCGGCGATCGCCGCCTCGGGCGGAACCGTGATCGCCGCGATGCTGGTGCTGCTGGTGGCGGACCTGGAGTCGACCCACTGGCTCGGGCCAGTGCTGGCGATCGGGATCGCGGTGATGCTCGCAGCCTCCTTCACCCTGCTCCCGGCCCTGCTCTCGATTCTCGGCGACCGAGCCTTCTGGCCGGCGAACCGGCACGTGACCGGGATCAGGGGGATCCCCGGAGGAGCCTCCCCAAATCGCGACGGAGGGGATCCCCCTGATCCTCGCCCTTCGATCTGGATTCGGGTCGCCAATCTTGTCCGCCGCCGCTCCGGTCGGATCATCGTCGGCGTCCTCGCGCTGCTCGCCGTCCTCGCCCTCGGCAACCTGACCAACTACGAAACGCTCGGCTTCGGCCAGGGGGTGACGAAACCGACCGACTCCAGCCGCGGCACCGAAGCGCTCGAACGCCACTTCCCCGCCGGCCTCGGATCGCCGCTGACCGCGGTGGTCGAGGCCGAGGAGGCGCCCAAGGTCGCGCGCGGGATGGAAGCGCTCGACAGCGTGCAGCTGGTGCTGCCGGCACCGGTCCCCTCCGATGCCAAGAAGGCCGTGGTCGTCCTCATCCTCGGCGGCGACCCCTACGGCGACGAGGCCGAAGACGCGGTGGAAGAGATCCGCGAACGCCTCCACGAGCTCTCCCCCGGCGGCCTGCTCGGCGGCGTCCCGGTCGAGAACCTCGACGTCGAGGAAACCAACGCCCGCGACACGAAGCTGATCGTGCCCCTGGTCCTGCTCGTCATCGGCCTGATCCTGATCTGGGTACTGCGGGCGCTGGTCGCGCCGGCCTACCTGATCCTCACCGTGGTCGCCTCGTTCGCCGCCACCCTCGGCCTCGCCACCTTCGCCTTCACCGAGGTCTTCGGGGCGGAAGGGCTCGCTTTCAACCTCGAGCTGATGTCCTTCATCTTCCTCGTCGCGCTCGGGGTCGACTACAACATCTTCCTGATGACCCGGGCCCGCGAAGAGGCGGTCGCCCGCGGCACCCGCGAGGGCACCCTCGCCGCCCTGGTCAGCACCGGCGGCGTCGTCACCGGCGCCGGCCTGATCCTCGCCGGCACCTTCGCCACCCTCACCCTGCTGCCGCTGGAGGAGCTGGTCCAGGTCGGCGCCACGGTCGCCGTCGGCGTCCTCCTCGACACCTTCGTCGTCCGCGCCCTGCTGATCCCAGCGATCACCTACCGGCTCGGCGACCGCGCCTGGTGGCCCGGGCGGGCCGCGCCCGACGGCGACTCCGCCCAGCGCCCCTAGACGCTCGGGCTGCGCTTCATCTGCTGGCGCTCCTCGGGATGGGCGCCGCCCTTCTTGTCCAGCGTCTCGCAGGCCTCGCGGATGTCGTCGGCGAGGCGGTCGACCTGGGCTCGGCTCAGCGTCTCCTTGACCAGCGCCCGCATGATCTTCACCTCTTCGGCTTCGGGCGGCATCGTGTAGGCGGGCAGCATCCAGCCGCGCTCGGCCGAGAGCTGCCAGGAGACGTCGAACTCGTCGTAGTCCTGCTCGCCGGTGAGCTGGAAGGCGACCAGCGGCAGCTGCTCCTTGTCCTCCCCGATCAGCTTGAAGTTGCCGTTTTCCTTCAGCTTCTCGGCCAGTGCCCGCGCGTTCTGCTGCATCGCCCCCATCACGTGCGCGTAGCCCTCGCGCCCGAGGCGGACGAAGTTGTAGTACTGGGCGAGCACCATCGAGGCGCCGGTGGAGAAGTTGAGGGTGAAGGTCGCGTCGGTCTTGCCCAGGTAGTTCTCGTAGAAGACGAGGTCCTCGGCGAGGTCGGCCTTCTCGCGGAAGACGAGCCAGCCGATCCCCGGGTAGACGAGCCCGAACTTGTGGCCGGAGACGTTGATCGAGCGCACCTGCTCGAGCCGGAAGTCCCACTCCGAGCCGGGGTAGAGGAAGGGCCAGACGAAGCCGCCGCTGGCGGCGTCGACGTGGAGCGGGACGTCGAGTTCCCTCTCGCTCTTGATCTTCAGCAGGAGGTCGTTGATGCCCTGGATGTCGTCGGCGTGGCCGGTGAAGGTGGTGCCGAGCACGGCCGCGACGCCGATCGTGTTCTCGTCGACGTGGGGCTCGACGTCCTCGGGCCCGATCACGTACTTGTCCTTCTGCAGCCGCACGATCCGCGGTTCGACGTCGAAGTAGCGGCAGAACTTTTCCCAGACCACGTGGACGTCGCCGCCGAAGACCAGGTTCGGCTTGTCGACCGGCCTGCCCGCCGCTTCCTGCCGCTGCTTCCACTTCCACTTCAGCGACAGCGCCCCGAGCATGATCGCCTCCGAGGAACCCTGGGTGCGGCAGCCGGTGGTCTCGCCGGGCGCGTTGTAGAGGTCGGCGAGCATGCGAATGCAGCGCTGCTCGATCTCGGCCGAGATCGGATACTCGGCGTGGTCGATGAAGTTGCGGTGGAGGTTTTCGCTGACGATCCGCTCCGCCTCCGGCTCCATCCAGGTAGTGACGAAGGTGGCGAGGTTGCGCCAGGGATCCCCCTCCAGCACCAGTTCCTCGTCGACGAGCCGCATCGCGTCGAGGGCGGGCATCCCGCTCGCCGGGAAGTCCTTGGCGGGTGCGTCTTCGGTCAGGAAGCGGTTGCCGTAGAGCTTCGCGGCCTGTTCGGGATTCAGCGGCTCGTTCATCTGGTCCTGCGCTCCTTGATCGGGGGTCGGCGCGAGACTAACCCACCGTCCGCCCTCAACCGCTTAGGGTGGGCACGTGGACATCAAGCTCACTCACATCAGCGGTCCCACCGTGCTGATCGAGTTCGCCGGCTGGCGGCTGCTGACCGACCCGACCTTCGACCCCGCCGGCGGCAAGTACAACTTCGGCTGGGGCACCGGCTCGACCAAACTGACCGAGCCGTCAGTCGCCGCCGCCGAGCTCGGCCCGATCGACGCGGTGCTGCTCAGCCACGACCACCACGACGACAACCTCGACAAGGCGGGACGGGCGCTGCTGCCGAGCGCCGGGACCGTGCTCACGACCGAGGCGGGGGCGCGCCGCCTGGGCGGCAACGCGCAGGGCCTGGCGCCCTGGGGCACGACCGAGCTGACGGCCGAGGGCAAACCGCCGATCGCGGTTACCGCCACCCCCTGCCGTCACGGACCGCCGCTGAGCCGGCCGCTGGTCGGCGACGTCGTCGGCTTCGCCCTCACCTGGGAGGGACAGGAGCACGGTGCCCTCTGGATTTCGGGTGACACCGTCCTCTACGACGGCGTCCGCGAGGTCGCCGACCGGGTCGAGGTCGGCACCGCGCTCGTCCATCTCGGCGGCGTCCGCTTCCCGGCCACCGGCCCATTGCGCTACACGATGACCGCCGCCGAGGCGGTCGAGCTCTGCGGCCGGCTTCGGCCCCGGACGACGATCCCGATCCACTACGAGGGCTGGCGCCACTTCCGCCAGGGCCGCGAAGCGGTCGAAACCGAGTTCGCCGGAGCGCCGGCCGAGGTCCGCGCGAGCGTGCGCTGGCTGCCGGTCGGCGAAGGCACGAACGTAGGGGTATAGCGCCCCGCTTCCTGCAATCGGGGCCGGCGACCTGGGCCCACCGAGCTGTCGGCGACACGATCATCGTCCTCGCCATCCTCGTCGCGATCGCCTGCGTCAGCTACTACGGCTTCGAGGAGGGCGGCGCCCATGCCGTCTTCGGCTGCCTGCTGCTCGGGGCGCTGGCGCTGAAGGTTCTTGCGGTGCGGATCGGCGGCTCCAGCTCGCCGCTTTTGCCGTGGATCGGGATCGCGCTCTTCGGTCTCTTCGCCGCCACCTGGCTCACCTCCGCCGGCGACTTCCTCGGGGTCGAGTGATGCGTCCCCCCCCTCGCAGATGACGCAGATCATCGGCTCGATCCTGGTCGCGCTGGCGATCGCCGCGGTCGCGGTCGCCGTCGTCACCGCCCACTTCGGCCCCACCTCGACCGCCAAGCTGGAGGCACGGGAGGACGCGATCGACGCCCGCATCGACGCGCGTGAGGAACGCCGCGAGGAGGCAGCGGAGGCTCGCGAGGACGGCGGCTGACAACCACGGTCCGGGCCGACCCTCTCGCGGCGAGCTATGTTGAAGCGGAATTTCTTTCCAACAGGAGGAGCGAGATGGACGCGAGCGTTGAGATGGGACCGATCGATTACCTGCTGGTCGAGTGGCCTGGGCGGCAACCGAACGGCGAGGTGGCGCCGTACCTGGTCGACCTGGTCGACCGCGGCCTGGTCAGGATCCTCGACCTCGCCTTCGTCACCAAAGACGAGGACGGCACTGTCGCCGGCCTCGAGCTCGCCGACCTCGGTGACGGGGCGGCGGAGCTCGAGGTCTTCGCGGGCGCGTCCTCCGGTTTGCTCCACGAGGACGACCTGACCGAGGCCGCCGCCGCGCTCGAGCCCGGCACCTCGGCGGCCCTGCTCGTCTACGAGAACACCTGGGCCGCACCCTTCGCCACCGCGGTTCGCCGCTCCGGCGGCCAGCTCGTCGCCAGCGGCCGCATCCCCGTCCAAGCTGTCCTCGCCGCGCTCGACGCGGCCGAGGCCAACGCCTAGAGAGAGGAACACCCAATGCCAGGACTACTTCGAGGCGTCGCCCGTACCGCGGTCATCGCCGGCACCGCTACCTCTGTCAGCAACCGCGTCTCCAAACGCCAGGGTGAGCGCTGGGCCCAGCAAGAAGAACAACAGCAGCAGGCCGCAGCGCCCCCGCCGGCACCTGCCGCCCCGGCCGCGGCCGCGAGCTCACCGATCGAGCAGCTGAAGGAACTGGGCGAGCTGAAAGCGCAGGGCATCCTCACCGAGGAGGAGTTCGCCGCGCAGAAGGCGAAGCTGCTCGGCTAGTAGCTGAGCGAGTAGAAGAGGTGGGCGACGCCGGGGGCGTCGACCACCCTCGTCTGCTCCAGCTTCACGCTCGGCGGAATGCCGTCGAGCAGGCGAGTGCCGCCGCCGAGGATCACCGGCACCTGGTTGATCAATAGCTCGTCGAGGAGGCCGGCGCGGATCGTCTCCTGGATCGTCTCACCGCCGCCGCCGATCGAGACGTGGCCATTGCCGGCCGCCTCGCGGGCCAGCTCGAGCGCCCGCTCGATTCCCTCGGTGACGAAGTGGAAGGTGGTCTCGCCGAGGGTCAGCGGCTCGCGCTCGTAATGCGTGAGGACAAAGACCGGGACGCCGAAGGGCGGCTCGTCCCCCCACCAGCCGTTCCATAGCGGCTCGGTCCAGGGCCCGCGCACCGGGCCGAACATGTTGCGCCCCATGACGATCGCCTCGCTGTTGGCCGAGGCCTCACGGACGACGTCGTCGCTGACACCGCCTTCGCCGCCCTCGCGGCCGTGGATTTCCTGGAAGAAACGGGTCTTGAAGGCCCACTCGTGCAGCACCTCGCCGCCTTCGCCCAGCCCCTGCTCCTCGCTCTGGTTCGGCCCGGCGAGGAAGCCGTCGGCGGAGACTGCGATCTGGCACTTGACCTGGCCCACATCGGGACCGTACCCGACCGCCGTGACCGGAATCACTTGACGCGGAAACCATCAGCGCTATCCTGTCTGAGGACTAACTACAGAAAGTGGACTTGGTTATGACTTATCGGTTGATCCCCCTCGATGAGGCAATCGTCTTCCCGACCGTGACCGCGACCCTGCCGATCGACGTCGGCACCGACGAGCGCGTCTTCCTGATTCCGCGCCGCGACGACGAGTTCGGCCGGGTCGGCGTCGTCGCCGAGGTGATCGAGACCGGGCTCTCCCGTCGCGGTCGCCCCGTCGCCACCCTCGTCGGCCTGCACCGCGGGCTGATCTCGGGCTCCGCCCAGCCGGGCGAGGGCGACTCGCTGCGCGTTGACGTGCAGGAGATCCGCGATGGTCACCCGGACGACGACCACACGCGTGATCTGACGACGGAATACCGCGCCGTGGTCGAGGAGATCCTCGAGCACCGTGGCGACGACGGCCGCATCGCCGCCTTCCTACGCTCGATCGACGAGCCCGGCGCGCTGGCCGACACCTCCGGCCTCTCCCCCGACATCTCCAACGAGAACAAGCTGCGCCTGCTGGAGGCCGTCGACGTCACCGCCCGCCTGGAGCTGGCGGTCGAGCTGCAGCGCGAGCGGCTGACCGAGCTGCAGGTGCGGAGCAGGATCCGCGACGACGTCGAGTCCGGGGCGCAGAAACAGCAGCGCGACTACTTCCTGCGCAAACAGATGGAGTCGATCCGCAAGGAGCTGGGCGAGGACGAGGCCGACCTGATCGGCGAGTACGAGCGCAAGATCGCCGAGGCCGAGATGCCCGAGGCGGTCGCCGAGCAGGCCGAGAAGGAGCTGCGGCGGCTGGAGCGCCAAGGCGAGCAGTCGCCGGAGAGCTCGATGATCCGCAGCTACCTCGACTGGCTCATCTCCGTTCCGTGGAGCGTGCGCTCCGAGGAGCTGCTCGACCCGGTCCACACCCGCGAGGTGCTGGACGCTGACCACGCCGGACTCGAGGACGTGAAGAAGCGGATCACCGAGTTCATCGCGGTGCGCAAGCTGCGCGAGGAGCGTGGGATCGAGGAGGACGACCGCGCCAACGGCGCGATCCTCACCCTGGTCGGACCGCCCGGTACCGGCAAGACCTCGATCGGCGAGTCGATCGCCAACGCGCTGGGGCGCGAGTTCGTCCGCATCAGTCTCGGCGGCATCCGCGACGAGGCCGAGATCCGCGGCCACCGCCGGACCTACATCGGCGCCATGCCGGGCCGGATCATCCGCGCCCTGCGCGATGCCAAGACGATGAACCCGGTGATCCTCCTCGACGAGGTCGACAAGGTCGGCGCCGACTGGCGCGGCGACCCCTCGGCAGCCCTGCTCGAGGTGCTCGACCCGGCCCAGAACGACACCTTCCGCGACCACTACCTCGACGTCGAGGTCGACCTCTCCGAGGTGGTCTTCATCGCCACCGCCAACCTGGTCGACACGATCCCGGCGCCGTTGCTGGACCGGATGGAGACGATCGCCTTCGACGGCTACACGACCGAAGAGAAGCTGGCGATCGCCCGCGGCTACCTGCTGCCCCGGCAGCTGAAGCGCAACGGCTTGAAGCCGGAGGAGGTCGAGGTCTCCGACGAGGTGCTGCGGGCGGTGATCTCCGAGTACACCCGCGAGGCGGGCGTGCGCCGGCTCGAGCGCGAGATCGGCAAGGTGACGCGAGTAGCGGCAACCAAGATCGCCGCTGGCGAGACCGGGGGGAAGATCGTCGTCGACGCCGAGGCGCTGCGCGAGGCGCTCGGTCGCCAGAAGTTCTTCCAGGAGTCGGTCGAGCGGACGGCGATCCCCGGCGTCTCGACCGGTCTGGCCGTGACCGGGGCCGGCGGCGACATCCTCTTCATCGAGGCGACCGCGATGGACGGCGACAAGGGCCTGGTCCTCACCGGCCAGCTCGGCGACGTGATGAAGGAGTCGGCGCGGATCGCTCTCTCATACGTGCGAGCGCACCGCGAGGAGCTCGGCATCGAGGCCGAGCGCTTCCAGCGCGAGTTCCACCTCCACGTCCCCGCCGGAGCGATCCCCAAGGACGGCCCCAGCGCCGGAACGGCGATGACCACGGCGCTGGTGTCGTTGCTGAGCGGCCGGCCGGTGAAACACACGGTCGGGATGACCGGCGAGGTCACCCTGCAGGGCCGGGTGCTGCCGATCGGCGGCCTCAAGCAGAAGGTGCTGGCCGCGCACGCGGCCGGGCTGACCGAGGTGATCCTGCCCGAGCGCAACCGCGGCGACCTCGACGAGGTGCCGGAGGAGGTGCGTGAGCAGATGAGCTTCCACCCGGTGATGAGCATCGACGAGGTGCTGGCGCTGGCGCTGGAGCCGGCCGAGAAGGGTCACGAGGCAGTGGCGGCGTAGATGTCCCCCCGCTGTCGCAACTGCTCCCCGGTGCCGCCTGAGATGCGGGCGGCCGCCGGCCTGCTCGAGCGCCGCTGGACGATGGCGACGATCTACGCCTGCTCCAGCGGCGCCGCACGCTTCAACGAGTTCCGCCAATCGCTGCCCGGCGTCTCCCCTACCACCCTCTCCGAGCGGTTGGAGCAGCTGGAGGCGGCGGGGGTCGTCGAGCGCCACCTCGTCCCCGGCCGCCCGCCGCACACCGAGTACACGCTGACGGCGCGGGGCGAACAGCTAGCCCAGGCTGTCGCCGGGCTGCTGCGACACTGAAGCGGGCCCGCTCTGCAGTTCGAGCAGGCGGAAGTAGAGGACCGAGGCCACCAGGCCCTCGATCGGCGCGGTGACGGTCGCAGCGAGGGTAGAGAAGACGGCGCCAAGGATCTCGCCATCGGTGATCGCGTCGGCCGACGCGACGAGGAGCAGGGCGACGACGACCCCGATCAGGACCGCAACGACGATCACCCCAAACACCGGCCAGCCATAGCCTCGAACGAGTTGACGCGAGCGCCCCAGCGCGTCGAACACGCCGCGGCGCTCGATCACGATCACGGGAGCGGTCACCGCCCAGATCGTCAGCAGGTACAGGCCCGGCACGACCAAGAGCAGCGCGGCGAACCCCGCGCCGAAAGCGATCACCACGCCCGCGCCGACCAGGGGGAGGAGGACCGGCAGGACCGAGCGCATGATGTCGCCAACGGAGTGGTCGCGGCGGCCTTCCCGGACGTCCTTCACCAGCGCCACCACCATCCCCTCATAGAGGAACGTGATCGCCAGGCCGAGGACCAAGCTGACCAGGAACAACGAGAGTTCGTTGTCACCGGCAAGCAGTTCGGCGATCGCGACCGCGAGAAACAGCCAGAACGCCACCGGCAGCAGCACCGCAGCCTGGTCGCGGTAGATCGAAAAGGTCTCGCCGAGGGTGTCGCCGACGCTGAGCTTCTTCTCCATGAGGGGGCATTCGATCACAGCGTGCAGACGCGGCGGCTTGGCGGTAGGGAGGGACGAGGTACCCCTTTCCGGAGCACCTCCGCCGAGAGAAAAGCTGACAGCTGGCGCCTCTTAGCTCTGCGGCTCGGCTCCATGCTGAGTACCGGAAAGGGGTACCTCGTCCCTCCTCGCGACAGCTTTCGCTGGACGGCGAGTAGCGTTGACCGATGCTGTATTTCAGTCATCCCGCAAGCCTCGAGCACGATCCGGGAGTTGGGGTGCCGGGGCATCCCGAGCGGCCGGAGCGGTTGCTGGCTGTCGAGGCAGCTTTGGAGGAGGTCGGCTGGCTTGGGTGGGAGCGGCGGGAGGCGCCCGCCGCGACCGAAGAGGAGTTGATGCTCGTGCACCCGCGTGAGCACGTCGAGGCGATTCGGGGGCTTTGCGAAGACGGCGGTGGGGCGATCGACGTCGATACCTACGCCGGCGCTGCTTCCTGGGAGGCGGCACTGCGCTCGGCCGGCGGTGCCTGCGCGATGACGCGGGCGGTCCTCGCCGGCGAAGCAAAGGTCGGCTTCAGTGCCGGCCGGCCACCCGGCCATCACGCCGAGCCCTCGCGGGCGATGGGCTTCTGCCTCTTCGACAACATCGCCGTCGCCGCGGCGCTGGCGATCGCCGAGCTCGGGATCGAGCGGGTCTTCATCCTCGACTGGGACGTCCACCACGGCAACGGCACCGCCGAGATCTTCCGCCGCCGCGACGACGTCCTCTTCGCCAGCATCCACCAGGGCGGGATCTTCCCCGGCAGCGGTCGCCGCGAGGACACCGGCTCCGGGCCGGGCGAGGGCTTCACGATCAACCGCCCGGTCCCGGCCGGCAGCGAAGAGGGCGAGTGGATGGAGCTGCTGGAACGAGAGATCGTGCCGGCCGCCGGCCGCTTCGGGCCGCAACTGGTGCTGATCTCGGCCGGCTTCGACGCCCACCGCGAAGACCCGCTCGCCGAGTGCCGGCTCGAGGCCGCCTCCTTCGGCCGCATGGCCGCAGCGGTCCGCGCCGCGGCAGAGGAGTGGTGCGCCCCAGTCGGCGCAGTGCTCGAGGGCGGCTACGCCCTGCCCGCGCTCGCCGAGTCGGTGGTGGCGACGATCTCCTCGCTCGCCGGCGACTGACCGGCGGCCTTTTCCGCCCCTTTGCCCTGCGAGTGCGGCGGTGGTTGCTGCGGCGCCTGGCTCGGTGGCTCAGGCGCCGCCGGCGGAGGGTTTGGCGGCGGTTCTTTCGCTTCCTCTCCCGGCGGCGACTTTTCAAGCTTTGGCGCCTTTTCAGGCTTTGGCGCCCTTTCCGCCTTCGCGGCCTTTTCCGGCTTTTCGTTCTTGCCGGCCTGGCCGGGGTCTTCGGGCTTCGGCTCCTTCTCTTGGCCTCCCGCTCCCCGGTCGGTCATCTCCTTTTCCCGACCCTGGCCGGCCGAGTGCTCCGGGGGCTGCCCCGGAACCCCCGAAGCCGGGGACTCCTTGTGTTGCTGGTTGCCTTTGCCGCGTTCGTGGGAGTCGGGCTTCGCCTTTCCCGGCTTGGGCTTATGGGCGGCGTTGGCCTTACCCTGACCCGGCTTTGCGTCGCCTTCAGCGTCACCGCCGCTCGCGCCGGGGCCGGCGCCCGTGCTCGACGGAGAACCTGGATCCCTCGGCGAGGAGGCACCGGGCGTGGCCGGCGCCGAGTGGCTCGGCTGCGAGTTGCCCTCCCCCGGGAGCCCGAGGTGGACGACCCCGGTGCGGTCGGCAGCGGTGACGCCGACCGCCGCCACAACCGCCACCGTTGCCACCCCTTTCGCCGCCGCCGAGGCGCCGATCGTTTTCGCCGCGCCGCCACCCAGGACCGTCGCCAGACCGCCGCCCGTCGCCGCCCCGGAGCCGCCAATCAGGCCCTGCAGCATGCCGGCGACAGCAGCCGCCGGCAGCGGCGAGATCGCCGCCAGGTCGTGCCGGCGGCCCTCGATTTCCTCCTTGAAGGCACGGCAGCTGGAACACGACCGCAAGTGGGCGCGGACGTCGCGGCGCCGGATCACCCGGCCGTCGCCATCAGACAGCGCCCTGCTCACCTCATCGCAGTTCATCTCGCGACCCTCCTCCATCTGCCGCAGGCTCTGCCGCGCCTCGTAGAGGGTCTGCCGGGCAACCGCGTCGGAGGTGCCGAGGGCGGAGCCGATCTCCTCGAACTCGAGCCCCGCCAGCTCGCGCATCACCAGCACCTCGCGCTGCCGGTCGGGCAGCTCGCGCAGGTCGGCGAGCAGCCCTCGCAACCGCTCGCGCGTCGCCACGTCCTCGGCAAGCCCATAGCCCGGCGCCGCCTGCTCGGCGTCCAGCTGCCGCGTCTCCCGCCGCCGCCGCAGCAGGTCGATCGACTCGTTGTGGGCGATTCGGTAGAGCCAGGGCTTCAGCTCGATCTCGCGCTCCTCGCCGGGCAGCGCCCGCAGCACCTTGACCATCGTGTTCTGCAGCGCGTCCTGGGCGTCCTCGGGGTTGCCGGCGATCGCCAGGCAGAAGCGGAAGAGGGGCTGGTGGTAGCGGCGGAAGATCGCCGCGAAGGCGCGCTCGTCCCCGCCGCAGGCGCGGCGCGTGAGACGCTCGTCCGATAGCCAGCGGCTGAATCCCGCCGCGGCCGCCACTTCGCTCATTGGCTGATCTTTGCATCGCTGGCAGTCCGTTCAAAGGTGGGTGGGATGCCGACTCCCCTTAAACGGACCGGCCCGGAACCTGTCAGCGCATATCTGGAAAACACCTGACGAATTGGTTTCCCGCTCGTTCGTTAGGGAAACCGATGCAAATGCCAGATCTCCTCCTAGGGCCCCTGCTCCGCTACGTCTCCGAGAACGAGGCGACGGTCTGGGTCGAGACCAGCCAGCCCTGCGAGGTCGAGGTGCTCGGCCATCGCGAGCCGACCTTCCGCGTCGACGGCCACCACTACGCGCTGGTCTGCATCGAGGGGCTGGAGCCGGCCTCTCGCTACGAGTACGAGGTGCGGCTGGACGGCGAGGTGCGCTGGCCCGAGCCCGGCTCCGAGCTGCCGCCGAGCGCGATCCGCACCACCGACGCCGACAAGTCACTCGACATCTGCTTCGGCTCCTGCCGGGTCGCGGTCCCGCACGAGGCCCCCTTCACCGAGTCCAAAGACGAAACCGAGCAGGGCCACGAGGTCGACGCCCTCTGGGTGCTGGCCAAGCAGATGGCGGCGGGCGAGCGCGACGAGTGGCCCGACCAGCTCTTCCTCCTCGGCGACCAGGTCTACGTCGACGAGGGCTCGCCGAAGACGCGCAAAAAGATCCGCGAGCGGCGCGGCACCGACACCCCGCCCTTCGACGAGGTGACCGACTTCGAGGAGTACACCTGGCTCTACTGCGAGAGCTGGGAGGAGCCGCTGATCCGCTGGCTCTTCTCGACGGTCTCGGTCTCGATGCTGTGGGACGACCACGACATGAGCGACGACTGGAACATCTCCCGCGGCTGGCTTACCGAGATGCAGCAGAAGTCGTGGTGGCACAGGCGGGTGATCGGCTGCTTCGCCAGCTACTGGATCTACCAGCACATCGGCAACCTCTCCCCCGGCGAGCTGGCCGAAAACGAGGTCTACCAGCGGGTGCGCGGCAATCAGACTGCGGGCGATGCGCTGTTCGACTGGGCGCGGCGGATCCAGTCGAGCGGCGACGGCAGCCGCTGGAGCTTCTACCGCGACTTCGGCCGCACCCGCGCGATCTTCATCGACGCCCGCGCCGCGCGGGTGCTGGAGGAGGACCGGCGGGAGATCGTCGACGACGAAGAGTGGGAATGGATCGTCGAGAGGACCGACGGCGACTTCGACCACCTGATCGTCTGCACCACGATCCCCTGGCTCCTCTCCCCCGCCTTCGAGCGGATCGAGGCCTGGAACGAGCAGCTGGTCGAGGGGGCCGCCTGGGGGAAGGCGGCGGCTTGGGTGAGCGAGAAGATTCGCCGCGAAGTCGACTTCGACCACTGGCCCGCGTTCGGCGCCTCCTTCGCGAAGCTGCGCGACCTCCTGCACGAGGTCTCCTGCGGCCGCCGCGGCAAGGCGCCGGCCTCGGTCGTCGTCCTCTCCGGCGACGTCCACCACGCCTACCTCTCCGAGGTCGCCTTCCCGGGTTCGGCCGACCGCGCCCCGGTCTACCAGGCGGTTTGCTCCCCCTACCGCAATCCGCTCGACGAAAAAGAGCGGCGGGTCGTGCGCTGGGGCTTCAGCCGGCCGCTGACCGCCGTCGCCAAACTGCTCGCCAAGGCCGCCGGCACCCCCGACCCCGGGATCCGCTGGCGCACCCTCGAGGGCCCCCACTTCGACAACCAGGTCGGGACCCTCCACATCGACCGCCGCAAGGCCGCGATCCAGCTCGACAAGACGGTGCCGGGAGAAGACGGCAAGGAGGCTCTCGAGGAGAGCTTCTGCCGCCGAATCGCCTAGCCCCTCCTAATTCGCCTCGACCTCGACCGCTACGGGCGCCTGCGCTTCGCGCCGCCGTTCCCACAGCGACCAGGCCGCCATCACCGCCCCGGCGTAGATCCAGCCGAGGAGGACGTCGAAGAACCAGTGCTCGCCGGTCGCCATCAGGGTCAGGCCCATCAGCAGCGGATAGAGCAGGAGCAGGGGTCGCAGCCAGCGGCGGCGCACCCGGCCCCAGAGGAAGAGCGCGACCAGGGTGACGAAGGCGGTGTGCAGCGAGGGCACCGCGGCGACCAGGTTGCTGGAGGCCTGGCCCTTGGAGAAGAGCGAGGCGGTGCCGACGCTGATCACCTCCCACCCCTTGCCGGTCGAGCGGTGGACTTCGTCGATCAGGCCCATTTCCCCGGCCATCCAGGGCGGCGCCGCGGGGAAGAGGATGTAGGTCGCGAGGCCGGCCAGCGCCAGCGTCACCAGTCGTTTGGTGAAGCGCTTGAAGGCCAGCCGGTCCCGCGCCCAGTAGTAGCCGGCCAGGGCGAAGGGGACGATGAAGTACGAGGTATAGGTGAAGGTGAAGAGGACGTCCCACCACTTGACGGCGCCGGGCTCGTAGAGGTGGTCCTGCAGCCATTCGGTCGGCACCTCGCCGCCGAAGAGGAAGCGGTCGAAGTCGATCATCGGGAGGTAGTGGACGCCGATCCCCGTCGAGTCCGCCGCCCCCCGGGTGAGGTCGTAGACCCAGAGCACGGCGACGATCGGCAGCCAGTCGATCACCAGCTGGACGATTTCCCGCGGTGGCCGCCCGATCGAGGCGCAGGCCAGGGCGCCGCAGGTCCAGAGGATCACCAGCTCGCGCTGGACCGGGATCCCGTAGTTGGCGGTCCAGAGGATCAGGCCGATGAAGTAGAGCCCGAACGCATACGGCCGCAGCACCGCCCAGGAGGCGAAGCGGAAGTCGGAGGCTTGCTCGCTCCTGCTCTCAGCAAATTCACCCGTCGCCATCCCCGCCATGCTAAGCGGGCGCAGCCGTGAACGACGCCGTCCTCAGCAGGCGGAGTCGACCCGGGCGCGGGCACGACGCACCGCCGCTTGGCGCTTGTGCATCGCGCTGACCAGCCGTCGCTGCAATCTCACATCCCCGGTCGGCTCGAGCTTCACCCTGACGTTTCGGAGCCGTCGAGCGGCGGCGGCGCGGCTTGCTTTTGCGTCCAGACACCGTTGCGAAGGCTCGCTCGCAGTCGGCGGCGACAGTTGGGCCGGCGAATCGATCTGCGATGCCTGGCCGCCGGACCCCGTCTCCCCTTCGGGGTCGGGGTCGGGCTCCCCGCTGCCCTCGCCGACGATCTTCAGCGTGCGCTCGGCGACTCCGAAGTAACCGAGCTCCTCCGCCCCGGCGGCCTTCACCAGGTAAGTGCCGGGCTCGTCGTAGACGTGGACCGCCTCGATGCCGGCGACTTTGGCCCCATCGCCGAAGTCGATGTGCGGCGAGTAGAGACCTTCGGTCGGGGTCGAAATTTCGATTTCCTCGCCGACTTCCCCTTCCTCGGGCACTTCGACTTCGACTTCCGGCAGGCCATCGGGGTCGTATCCGGCGGCTTGGACGACGTAGGTATTGCAGGGCTCGCTTTTGTCTCCTCCGGGGCATTCGACCGGGTCGGCGCTGACCCAGACCGCGGTGGCGTCGCCGTCCGCAGCGGTGGCGCTACCCGGGGCGTCGAGGACGACCGCCGCATCCATCCCGTCCCTGCCTTCTTCGGAGAGCTGGACCGGTTCCTCCCATTCTTCGCCTTCCGGGCGATAGGCCCCATGGATCGACCAGGTGATGCCGTCCCACCGCAACCAGAGGATCGCGGCATTGCCGCCCTGATTGAAGACGACGTCGTTGACGTATCCGTTGACCCCTTCTTCGGAGAGGTCGACCGGTTTTTCCCACCCTTCGCCGACCGGCTTGTAGGCGGTGCGGACGGTGTCGTGTTCGCCTTCTTTGCCGAAGCTGCCAGACCAGGCGACGATCGCGTTGCCTCCGGGATCGACCGCTGCCCGTAACGACACCACCTGTTCGCCTTCGTTCGAGACGTTGACCGGCGCGCTCCATGAGCCTTCCGCCGGCCGGTAGGCGGCACGGACGAATTCTTGACCTTCGTATTCGCCGCGCCAAACGACCAAGGAGTCCCCTTTGCCGTCGACGGCGACCCGGGGGTTGCCGCCCGCTTCGCCGGGCTCGGAGACGAGGGTCGGGTCTTCCCATTCGCCCTGTTCGGGCCGGTAGGCGCTTTCGACCACGGGGTCGCCGCCGTCGTAGTGCATCCAGACCGCGGTGGCGTCGCCGCGCGCGTCCATCGCCGTCTGCGGGGTGAAGCTGTGGTCGCCCGACAGCGGCTCGGGTTCGCCCCAGCTGTTGGCGAAGACCCGGAAGGAGCTCATGATCGTCTCGCCTTGCCGCCAGACCACCGTGTTGTTGCCTTCCCAGTCGACGGCGAGCCAGGCGTCGGGGTTGGCACCCTGTTCGAATTCCGTGACTTCGACCGGTTCGGTCCATTCCTGACCGGGGGGGCGGCTGACCGATTCGATCGCGAAGTGGTTGACGCTGGTGCGGCGTTCCCAGACGACGGTCAGCACTCCATTGCGGTCGACCACGACATTGGGCGCCATCGAGTCCGGCGGCGAGAGGACCTCGGGTTCGCCCCACGGGGAGCCCGCCGGCCGGTAGGCGGTTTCGACCACGGTCGCGGTCCCGTCCCAGCGGTCCCATACCGCGGTAGCGTTTCCTTCCGAGTCGAGCGCGACGTGCGGGCGGGCGACGTTCTCGGACGTTTCCGAAATCTCCACCGGCGGCAGCCATTCGGCCTGGGCGGTGGGGGCGAGCAGGATCGAGGCGGCGCCCGCAAGCGCGCAGAAGGTAGCCAGCCATCCCGATCGCGACTTCATCGCGGTTGACTATACGGGTGGATGCCGAGCGAATGGGTCGCGTAGCCTGAGCGCAGAATCGTGCCCCCTGCGCCCCAGCACAACCAGCAGCTCTTGATCGACGGCGAGCTCATCGCCGGCGCCGGAGCGACGCTCGCGGTCGAGAACCCGTTCACGACCGAGACGATCGCCGAGCTCGCCGCCGCCTCCCCCGAGCAGGTCGGCGCCGCCGTCGCCGCCGCCCGCCGCGCCTGGCCCGGCTGGGCGCGGATGAGCGCCGGCGAGCGCTGCGAGCTGCTGCACGAGGTGGCGCGCCGCCTGCGCGAGAACACCGAGGAGCCGGCGCGAACGATGACCGAAGAGGGCGGCAAGCCACTGATCGAGAACCGCGACGAGCTCGAGTGGACTGCCGCCGCCTTCGACTACTACGCGGAGATCGGCCGCGACCACGCCGGCCGGGTGATCCCGCCGATCGAGAACACCCAGCTGGCGATGGTGGTCAAGGACCCGCTCGGCGTAGTCGGCTGCATCGTCCCCTGGAACTATCCGCTGCTGCTGCTCGCCTGGAAGGTGGCGCCGGCGCTGGCGGCCGGCAACTGCATCGTCGCCAAGCCCTCGGAGCTGACCCCGCTCTCGACCCTGGCCCTGGCCCCGGTCTTCGAGCACCTGCCGCGCGGCGTCGTCAACATCGTCGCCAGCGCCGGCGAGGTCGGCGCCCAGATCGCCTCCCATCCCGAGGTCGACTGCATCGCCTTCACCGGCTCGGTCGCGACCGGCAAGAAGGTGGCCGAAGCCTGCATCCCGCGGATGGCGCGGATGAACCTGGAGATGGGCGGCAAGGACGCTTTCATCGTCTGCGCCGACGTCGCCCCCCAGCTCGAGGTCGCCGCCCGCGGCGGCGCCTGGGCCGCGTTCCTCAACGCCGGTCAGGTCTGCACTTCGGCCGAGCGCTTCTACGTCGCCGAGGAGGTCTACGACGACTACGTCGCGGCCTTCGTCGAGCACACCCGCAGCCTCATTCTCGGCGATCCCTTCGAGGTCGCAACCGACGTCGGGCCGATGGTCTCCGACCCGCAGCGGGCCAAGGTCGTCGCGCAACTCGAGGCCGCGAGCGCGGCCGGTGCCGAGGTCCTCACCGGCGGCGACAGCGGCGGCCAGGAGCGCGGCCACTTCCTCTCCCCCGCCGTCGTCACCGGCGCCGCCCCCGGCAGCGCCCTGCTGACCGAGGAGACCTTCGGCCCGGTCGCCCCGATCGTCCCCGTCTCCTCCCTGGACGAGGCGATCGCGCTCGCCAACGGGACCGAGTTCGGCCTCGGCGCCAACGTCTACACCGCGGACCTCGAGAACGCGGTCCGCTGCATGCGCGAGCTGCGCGCCGGCACGGTTTGGATCAACGACCCGCTGACCGATAACGACGCCGGCCCCTTCGGCGGCTTCAAGCAGTCCGGCCTCGGCCGCGAGCTCGGCCGCGAGGGCCTGGAGGCCTTCCAGGAGACCAAGCACGTCCACATGGAGTCGCGGATCGAGCGCAAGGAATGGTGGTACCCGTACCGCGAGTACGGAGGCTGAGCGGCGGCTGGCCGGCCGCTACTTGAACTGGAAGCTGGCCAGGTCCTGCCCGAACATCGGGCTGACGACCAGCTCGTCGAGGTCGATGTCCTCGCCGACGAAGGTGCCGAGCGTCAGCGTCCCGAACGGCGCCCACGGCGCCTGCTTCATCACCGCTTCGTCGAGATCGCCGTATTCGCGCTCGACCTGCGGGGTCAGCTGTTGCCTGCCCAGCTCCTTGATCTTGGCGTTGATCGCCGGATCGTCGAAGTTGGCCCAGTTGGTATTGCCGTTGGGGAGGATGCTTTCGCCCGAGAGCTGGGGCTGGAAGTAGTCGTCGGGGTGCGGGTAGTCGAGGAACCAGTTGGACCAGCCGGTGTCGAGGTTGGGAGTGCCGCTGTTGCCGATCAGGGTGAAGTAGCTGGCCGCGCTGACCGCTTTCAGGGTCACGTCGAAGCCGAGGTCGGTCAGCACCTGCTCGTAGTACTCGCCGGCTTCGTCGTTGGGCGCCAGGTTGTTGGTCCAGACCGTCACCTCACGGTCGGCCGGGTCGGCTTCGGCGATCAGCTTCTTCGCCCGGGGCAGGTCGTGCGGGTAGAGCTCGAACTTGCGGTAGCCGGGCATCTGCGAGGGCAGCACCTGCTGGGTGCGGCTGAGCGTGCCGGCGTGAATCCGTTCCAGCGCCTCGGGGTCGATCGCGTGGTTGACAGCCTGCCGCACCCGCACGTCGTCGAAGGGCGGCTCCTGCGTGTTCATCCAGAAGTAGTAGACGCTGACCGTCGGTTCCTCGCGGAACTGGGTCCCCTCGTATTTCTCCCTCACCTGGTTGTAGCGATCGGGCGGCGGCGGGTTCTTCATCCAGTCGACCTGCCCCCGTTCGACTTCGTCGACTTGGGTGTTCGGGTTCGTGCGCACCTCGAACTCGATTCGGTCGACGTGGCCGCCCGGCAGCTGTGGCATCGCCTCACCATTCGTTGACTCCCAGGCCGGGTTGCGCTCGTATTTCCAGCTGCGGCCGGGGCGCACGGCGGTGATCATGTAGGGCCCGGTCGCCGGCGGCGGGTCGGCGGTCTGGTCCTCGGCCGGGGTGTCCGGCGGCAACGGCGCCGCGAACATCAGGGAGAGGACGTAGCTGAAGCTCCCGTCCGGTTCGCGCAGGTGGATGACGATCCGGCCGCTCTCGTCGTCGCTCTCGATCCCCGGAATGCCGCCCTTTTTCGTTTCCGCGAACTCTTCCGCGCCGACGATGTTCATGTAGAAGGGCGTGCCCGGCGAGTTGAGCCGGATCAGCCGTTCGACCGCGCGGCCGAAGTCGGAGGCCCGCACCGGCGTCCCGTCCGAGTACTTCAGCCCCGGCCGCAACTGCAGCGTGTAGCGGCGGCCGCCCTGGTCGATCTCCGGCAGCGACTCGGCGAGGCCGGGGATCAGCTCGGTCCCCGCTTTCCCGTTTGCGTGCTCGTAGGTGAGCAGCGGGATGTAGGTGTTGGCCAGGGCCGTCGCCCCTTCGAGGCTGTAGGAGAGCCCAGGGTCGAGGTATTCGGGGAAGGAGGAGTAGGTCCCGCGCAGGGTCCCGTCGTCCTGCGAGCCGCTCGAGCCACAACCCGAGAGAGCGACGCAAGCCAACAAAACAATTCCCACACGGCTGACTGCTCGCCGCTCATTCCCCATGGTCTTCTTCCCTTTCCCCGAGACCGCCGGGAAGGATAGACGCTGGCGGCGATCCCGTCGTCACGGGTGCAGGCTAATCGACTCTGCCCCCAACGATGCTGCCAGCTAACTTTCGGGCATGAACGGAACCCAAGCCCTGACCTGTCCCAAGTGCGGTGGCCAGATGCGCAGGTACGAGCGCAACGGCGTCACCGTCGACCAGTGCGGCGATTGCCGCGGCATCTTCCTCGATCGCGGTGAGCTCGAGCGCCTGATCGACGCCGAGAGCGCCCACTACGAGCGGGAGTACGCCGGCCGCGAGCCCGAGGAGAAGAGAGAGCACGAGGAGCGGCGCGGCGAGAAGCCAAAGAAGTCGAAGAAACGCAGCTTCCTCGAGAACCTGATGGAGGGGATCGGGGAATAGCGCACGACTGGTGAGTTAATGCCCCTATGAGGGATTGGCGAAACTCGCAGCGCGAGTAGCCAAGCGGGTTTGCAGGGTCGGTGATTTCATGGATACCTCGCTTTCGGTGGGGCGCTACCCCACGGTTGGAACCGACCCCATTGGGTCAACGCGATGTTCTGCGACCGTCGAAGGTGCGTGACAGGCCGGTTGAAGAGAAAGGGCGGGGCCGCTTCTCAGAAGTCGTTGGCGTGGCGAGAAAGCGGCCCCGCGAGTCAGGGCACCAGAAGCGCCGGGGACGTTATCTGGGCCTCCGGCGTCATCTCTTATCGGTCCGATGGAGAAGGTGTCCGAGCGCTGGTCTAAAACCCATTGCTCAACCCCGAGTAGGGCGGTCGGCTACTGGCGTGGCCCTGGCCGTTTCGATACGGGGACCACCAGAACGAATAGGAGTTCAGATGACCTACAAGGTTGTCGCAGTTCGCACGGAGCAGCCTCCGGGCTACTCGCATCCGCACATCGCAGAAGTCAAGCTGAGCGGCGGGACCGTCGAGACTCGCGCTCAAGTCATCCGCTACATCCGCGAGATGAAGATGACCTACGTGACCTCGGCTCCGGGAGTTCCGGAAGCCAAAGTGATCGTGGCTGGCTGCCCGACGTGCGGTTCAGGCGACTACATCACCACCGAGCCGGACTACACCGAGAAGAACAACCTTCTCGACCTGCCCAGCTTTTAGCTCGCCAACTCGGGTTCGACCCGGACCACTCTCCGGGGTGCCATATGGGGTGCGCGCTCGGGCAAGGACGACGATTCCTTGCTCGGGTGCGCGCCGTACCCGAGAGCAACGGCGATGGCGTCGGCGAGAAAAGGCATCAGCTTCTCGGCTTCGGCTGACTTGAGGTCGATGCCGATCCGGTCATCGAGGATCAAGCGGACATGATCCTCGTCGTCTGACCTGAAGCTTGCCTTGACGAAGGGAACGCTCCAACCGTCTACGACGACATCGTGATGCTGAAAAGGACCGGGGAACGTGACGCGGAAGTCCTCGTGAACAGGGGTGCACTCATGGGCCATATGGCCGTGCCTTTCTCGCGGAGGAGGGCGATTCCTGCAATTTGCGGGAATCGCTGATCGGTTTCACACCGGCCGTTCGACAGGTCGAGCGACGGGCGGTTTTTGGCTTGCCAGAGCCATTTTTACGTCCGATCAAACCCGTAGAGTGCTCCTCAGAAACGCACAAAGAAGACCCCCGCGAAGTTGGCGCTTCCGGGGGTCAGGACCACAGAGGTATTGGCTCCGTGGACGTACCCAAGTTAGCACCGCAACCCGCGTCGGTTGCGCAAATCGAGAGGCTCCTCAAGTCTCCCGAGATTCAGCGCTTGATTGCTGAACTGACGGAGACGAGGTGGACCGGAAGGCCGGGATACCCGGTTCGGACGATGGTCGGCATGGCGCTCGCGAAGAGCTTGTATGCGCTGCCGACGTGGACGAAAGTCGTCGCCCTGGTGGGCGAGCACTGGCGCTTACAGCGGGCGCTCGGATGCGAGGGCGAACCGCCGTCTAAATGGGCCGCGTACAGATTCGCGGCGAAGCTCCGCGAGAATTCTGGGGCGCTTGAGCGCTGCATTGACACCGTGGTCGAAGGGCTGAAAGCCAAGCTGCCGACCTACGGCCGAGACCTCGCCATCGACGCAAGCGACATGCCCGCCTACGCTGCTGGCCACCGCTTCACGCCCACCGGCAAGCCGCGCGAGCGCTACTCCGATCCCGATGCGACGTGGGGCCACCGCTCGGCGGTATCGGTTCGCAAAGGCGGCGGCTTCTACGGCTTCAAGCTGCACCTTGCCGCATGCACGAGGACGGGGCTGCCGGTGGCATGGCACGTCGAATCCGCGAATGAAGCCGAGTCACTTTTCTCGGCACCGCTGATCGACGTGGCCCGTGGTCGCGGCCTGCTTGTTGACACGGTGGCAATGGATCGCGGCTACGACATCGGCCGGGTCCATGAAGAGTGCGCCGAGCGCGACTGCCTCCCCGTCGTCCCTTTGAAGCAGACGGTGGGAGTGAAGCGCGGCGACCATCTGCCGCCCTCCTGCGAGCACGGCACTTGGAAATTCGCGGGATCGGATCGGAAGCGCGGCGCGTCAAAGTGGCGATGCCCGACCGGCGAGTGCCGACCGGCTTCGACGTGGATCAAGGCCAGCCGTCTGCATCCTCTGATCCCTTACGGGACCGACCGCTGGCGCAAGCTCTACCGGGGACGAAGCGCGGTCGAGCGGGAGTTCGGACGGCTCAAGAACGAATGGGGATTGAAGCCCCTGCGGGTTCGTGGTCTTGAGCGCGTCCGACTCCACGCCGACTTGACGGTCTTGACGAAGCTCGCCTGCGCGCTGTCGCGCGCTCGGGCTGGGTAGCTATTCGATCCCGTAGAGCAGATCGCGCACCTGAATGCCAAGCGCGTCGGCGAGCGCCACGATCCGGTCCAACCGGGGACAGCGCTCGCCGTTCTCCAGCCGGCCCACCTGACTGGGAGCTACGCCGACCTTCCGCGCAAGCTGCCCTTGCGACATGCCGATCCAGCCGCGCGCTTCTTCGAGGTTGCGGCCGAACTGACTGCTGATCGCCTCGCGCGTCATCCGATGTCCATGCCGCGCATGTAGACCGCTGCGGGAGTCGGCAGGACGCAATCGCCTTGGCGGTACAGCAGGCCGACCCTGATCAGTTCCCGCACCGCTCGCTTCACAGCGTCCCTGTCGCCGAATTCGCAGGGGTCGCTGGCGAGTTCACGGACGAGATCGCAGAGCCGCAGAATCGTTGGTCGCTCGGTGAGAACGTGCCGTAGAACGGCTTCCTCGTAGTAGCCATCCTCCAGCGGGGCTGGCGTAGTCTGGTCGTGCAAGGGAGGTCACACTCCTTTGTCACGGCCGGGGGCTGTTTCGGCAGTCGCCCGGCCACTTTTGATTTGGACCGGGCGAACCTATGGACGATCAGCGATGAAGATCAAGACTTTCGCCAATCGAAACGCCAATCCCTCCTATAGGGACACGAACTCACCAGTCGCGGCTACTCGCAGCCGATTCCGTCGCCGTCGGCATCGAGGCCGTGCGGGTCGGTGCCATAGGACGAAACCGATTCCCCGACTTCCGCGCAGTCGACATCGGGGGGATAGACGGGAACACAGCCCGAGTAGTTCGGGTCACACCCAGAGGATTCTTCTTCGAATTCGAGTTCTTCTTCAGCAGCTTCCGCGGCATCTTCCGCTTCTTCCGCTTCCCGTTCGGCCTGCTTTTCGGCTTCGCGTTCTTCGCGCGCCACCAAGACCGCGAGCTGGCGGGTGAAGCGCCGCACTTCCGCCCGCGCCTCGACCAACTCGTCCTTGGCCTGCCCCATCTGTCGAGACGTCGAACGCACGACGCGACGCGCGGCGTCCCGCCGGGCGACGGGACCTGCGGCCACCTGGGCCGCTTCCGTGGCTGCGGTTTCGGTCTGCGCGAGCCGTTCCCCTTCCGGCCCGTTCTCGGGGTCCGCAGCCTGTTCGCGCAGTTGCACGGTGACGGGCGGTGCGATCGACTCGTCGTCGCCGAGCGCCCCCAGAATTCCGGCGACGGCCAAGAGCAGGAGAAGCGCGGCGGTGGCTCGGGGAACCCAGTTGGGCAACCGCTCGCGACCGGCAACCGGCTTCGCCTTCCCCCGCTCCACTTCCAACGAATGACGCGCCAGGAGTAAAGCGATCGGCAACGCGATCCCGAGACCGATCAAGGTCCCGCCGATCACACCCGACAGCCCCTCCCCCAGCATCACGCTTCCGACCACCAGGAGGAGAAGAGCCCCTCCCAGACAGAGTCCAATCGCCTGCGGCAACCGCAGCTCGGCGAGCGCCGCGACCGGAGCCGAGGAGCGAAACCACGCCCAGGCGAGCGCGATCGCCCCGGCGATCAGGGCGGCCAGCCCGAACCCGAGGCCGGCGGCTGCTTCTTCGTCCTGATCCTCTTCTTCCTCTTCCCGGTCTGCTTCCAGTCGCGCGATTTCCGCCCGTGCCTCTCGCTGCCGATCGAGCAGCATGGCCTTCAGCTCGCGCACCCTGATGCCCGCCGCACGGGCAGCCGCGTCGCGGGGACCGGCACGGCGCGCGGCTATTGCGTAATCGTCGCGGGCGGCGTCGAGCTCGTCCCGCGCGGCCGTGACTTCCGCTTCCGCCGTCGCCAGGCGCGATTCCGCGGCGCTGAGATCGGATGCGGGATCGGCGGACGCCGCGCCGGCCAAGACGAAGAGCGCGACCACGGCCAGGCCAAGGAGTGCTTTCCAGTCCCGAGCGATCAGCGGGACTGTATAGGAACGCTCGGAGTACCTGGGCCATGACGCCCGCCCGCATCGCCAACCGATAACTTCGCGCCCCGATGAGTTTGGGCGCTCGTCGCGGTCTACCAGTCAAAGCCCAATCAAAGGAGCAGCGATGCAGGAGCACGGAGAACCGGCCGTCAAGGCCGAGGGTCTCGTCAAGCACTACGACAGCGGTGACGATGCCGTGGAGGCGGTCCGGGGAGTCGACCTCGAGGTCAGCCCCGGGGAGATCTTCGGCTTCCTCGGCCCGAACGGGGCCGGCAAGTCGACGACGGTGCGGATGCTGACCACGCTGCTGACGATCACCGCCGGCCGCGCCGAGGTGCTGGGCACGGACGTCGCCGCCGAACCGGACGCGGTGCGGCGGCGGATCGGCGTCGCCCTCCAGGAGGCCGGGCTCGACCCCCGGCAGACCGGCCGCGAGCTGCTCACCCTGCACGGACGGCTCTACGGGTTCAGCCAGGACGAGGCCGTCGCCCGGACCCAGGAGCTGCTGGAGCTGGTCGAACTGGAGGGGGCGGCCGACCGGGTGATCAAGGGCTACTCCGGGGGCATGCAGCGCCGGCTCGACCTCGCTGCCGCGCTCGTTCACGAGCCCGAGGTCCTCTTCCTCGACGAGCCGACCACCGGCCTCGACCCCGCCAGCCGCCTGACCATCTGGGAGGAGGTGCGGCGGATCAATGGGCGCGGCACCACCGTCTTCCTCACCACCCAGTACCTGGAGGAGGCCGATCAGCTCTGCGACCGGCTGGCGATCATCGACGACGGGCTCATCGTCCGCGAAGGCACCCCGGCGAGCCTGAAGGCGGAGCTGAGCCAGCGCCGCGGCGGCGAGGAGGTCTCGCTCGACGACGTCTTTCTCGACGCCACCGGCCGCAGCCGCGACCGAGCCGCCGGCGAGGTCCAGGAGGTGGGCGCATGAACGCGACGCTGACCCTGGGCAAGCGCTCGCTGCGGGAGGCCCTCCGCCAGCCGGACGCCCTCTTGATGACGATGTTCATCCCGATCTTCTTCCTGGTCGTCAACACCGGTCAGGCGGCGAAGGTCTTTCCCTCGGACTCGACCGGGTTCCTCGAGGGCCAGGGCTACGGCGCCTTCCAGCTGCCGATCACCCTGCTGCTGGCGGCCTCGTTCGGGATGGCGGCGCTGTTCCTGGTCGAGGAAATCGAGGGCGGCTACTTCGACAAGTTGCGGGCAATGCCGATCCCCCGCTACTCGATGGTCCTCGGGCGCCTCGTCTCCGAGGCGGTCAAGGGCGCGTTCCTCTCCTCGCTGATCGTCCTCATCGCCCTCCCCTTCGGGATCACGATCGCCAGCGGACCACTGGGCTTCGTCCTGATCATCGCGCTCAGCACCCTCTGGGGGGTCGTCTACGCGGGCTTCATGCAGCTGATCGCGCTGAAGACGCGGAGCGCGGCGGCGACCAACTCGGGCGGATTGATCTTCTTCCCGCTGCTCTTCCTGACGCCGAACTTCGTCCCCCGCGACATGCTGGCCCGGCCGATGGAGGTCGCCGCCACCCTCAACCCGGTCACCTACCTGATGGAGGCCCTGCGCTCGCTGATCCTCACCGACCTCGACTGGGGCAAGGTCCTGCCCGGCTTCGCCGTCGTCGCAGCCCTCGGCGCGATCATGCTCCTGCTCAACGTGAGGATGATTCGCAACTACGATTGAGTTATAAATTGAATAATGAAATGTTTTCGGCTGCTTCTGGCAGGGATAGCAGTCGCCGCTCTTCTCGCCGGGTGCGGCGGGGATGAGGGGGAAACCGCTCCGGGCACGGGCACCGAAGCGGCGGAGCAGCCGCAGAACCTGAAGAAGCTGCAGCTCTCGATGGAGGGATACGCCAGTCCCCCGGACGCCGGCATCCTCCTCGCCGACCGGCTCGGGTATTTCGCCGACGCCGGGCTCAATTTGACCATCATCGGGGCGATCCGCCCCGAGTACTCGATCGAATACGCGGCCGACGGCGCCAGCGACGTGGTCGTCACCCAGCTGCCGGAAGTCGTCCGGGCGAATGCCGAGGGGAAGCAGGTCGTCGCCATCGGCAGCGTCCTCACCGAGCCCGCCGTGGCGATGATCTGGCTGCCCGAGTCCGGGATAAACAGCGTCGCCGGCCTGAAGGGGAAGACGATCGCGATCCCGGGAGCGCCCTACCAGAAGGCCTTCCTCGAATACGCGCTGGAAGGCGCCGGCCTGGACCTGGCTGACGTAACCGTGAAGGTCGTCCCCAAATCGCTTCCCGCCCTTACCAGCGGGCGGGTAGACGCCGTTTTCGGAGCGTCCTGGAACGCCGATGGCGCGGCGCTCGAATCGCGCGGGCTGGAACCGGTGATCACCAAAGCGGAGGATCTCGGAATCCCCGCCTACGAAGAACTCGTCCTGACGACGCGGCGGGACAGCTTCAGGAAGAACCCCGAGCTGTATCGCCGCGTCCTGAAGGCGATCGCCCGCGGCGCGGTCGCAGTGGAAGAGGATCCCCAGGCAGGCAGCCAGACGATCGTCGACAAGACCCTCGAACTGGCGCCGCCGAAACCGACTTTGGCCGGGGTCGAAGCAACCGCGCCGCTGCTCTCCAAGACCGGTGAGATCAACCGGGCAAAGCTGAAGGATCTGGTCAACTGGATGTACCAGCAGGGGATGATCGAGCGCAAGGTCCCGGTCTCGGAGCTGATCGCCGAAAGCGGAGCAGCCAAGGCGAGTGAGCCATGAACCTGTTGCGCCCGCTTTTGCTCTTGGGGGTAGTAGCCGTCATCTTGCTCGGCGGGTGCGGTGGGGAAAGCGGCACGAGCAGCGAAGCCGACGAGCAGAACTGGACGTTCGAAGAACTCAGGCTGAACCTGGATTGGGAACCAGGACCCGAAAACGTCGGCCCCGTGCTCGCCGAAGCGCTCGGCTACTTCCAGGACGTCAAGCTCGGGATCTGGATCAACACCCCGATCTATCCCGAACGCCCGACCAAATACGTCGACGAACGATTGGTCGACGCGGCGATCGCCCAAGCGCCCCAGGTTGTGCTGGCGCAGGAAGAAGGCCGGCCGGTCATCGCCGTCGGAAGCCTCGTCCCCGAGGCCACCCTGGCGATGATCTGGCTGCCTGACTCGGGGATCAACGAGATCGCCGACTTGCGGGGAAAGACGGTCGCCTATCCCGGCGTCCCCTTCCAGAAGGACTTTTTGCGTTACGTCCTCGAAGGAGCCGGCCTTTCGCTCGCTGACGTCAAGCTCGCCGACGTCGGCTATGAGCTGGCCCCGGCGCTGACCTCCGGCCGCGCCGACGCCATCTTCGGCGGCTCGGCGAACGAAGAGGGCGCCCTGCTGGAAGCGCGGGGACTGGACCCCATGGTCACCAAGGCGACGGACCTCGGCATCCCCGGCTACGACGAACTTGTCTTGATCGCCCGGCGCGATCGCTACGCGAAGGACCCGGAACTGTTCCAGCGCCTCCTCGACGCCTCGATCCGCGGCAACGAGGCGGCGGGCGAAGATCCCCGAGCGGCCGCCGAAGCGATCGTCAAACAGAGCTTCGGGGAAGCTCCGCTCAAACCGAACCAGGCGGGGGTCGAAGCGACCACCTCCCTGCTCTCCCGATCCGGCGAGATCGACGAAGCGAGGCTCGAAGACCTGATCGAGTGGATGTACGAGCAGGGGATGACCAAGCGCAAGCTGCCGGTCTCCGCGGTGCTCGCCGGGCCGTAGGTCGCCCTCGCGCCGGTCAGAGGACCGGGGCCGGGCTCGGCGCTGCGTTGCGGCGGCTCATCACCCAGGCGAAGGCGCCGCCGGTGAAGAGCATGAAGGAGCTGTAGACGGCGGCCGGGATCGCCAGGTCGTCGGCGAGCGAGGCGCCCACGGCGATCGCCAGGGCCGAGTTGTGGATCCCGAGCTCGAGCGCGATCGCGGTCGCCTGGCGGTCGTCGAGCCGGGCCAGCTTGGAGATCGCGAAGCTGAGCGCCATCGCCGCCAGGTTGAGGGCGAGGGCGGCACCGGCGACGTCGGCGAGGTTCTCGGTGACCGTGTCGTGCTCGCTGGCGATCGCGCCGACCACGACCAGGGCGAAGAGCCCGAGAGAGATCCGCTTGACCCGCGGGTGGGCGGCCTTGACCCGGTCGGGCCAGCGCCGCCGCAGCTCCATCCCGATCGTGACCGGGATGATCGTAATCGCGAACACGCGCAGGACGATCCCGAGCATGCCGACATCGCCGACCTCGGTGGCGCCGAAGTGGTCGGCGGCAATGCCGAGGAAGAGCGGCACCGTGATCATCGCGCCGACGCTGCTGATCGCCGTCATCGTCACCGAGAGCGCCGTGTCGCCGCGCGAGAGGTTGGTCAGCATGTTGGCCATCATTCCGCCGGGAGAAGCCCCGAGCAGGACCAGGCCGACCGCCAGCTCCGGCGGCAGCCCGAACAGCTCCGCCATCGTCAACGCCAACAGCGGCGAGATCACCGCCAGGTTCACCATCCCGATCGCGACCCCGCGCGGGGCGGTCAGCACGCGCCGGAAGTCATCCCGGGTCAGCTCCATCCCGAGGCTGCACATGATCACCGCGATCGCGGCCGGCAGCAAGACTGAGACGATGAGGGGGCTGTCCATGCAGGCGCGAGGCTAACGCCGCGACTCAATCCCGGGTAAAACGATCCTTGGCATGAACTTGACGACCCCGATCTCGATCCTCGACCTCGCCGCCGTCGGCCGCGAGGAGACCATCGCCGAGAGCTTCGCCGGCAGCGTCGCGCTGGCGCAGGCGGCCGAGCGCGGCGGGTACATGCGGGTCTGGTACGCCGAGCACCACAACATCACCTCGATCGCCTCCTCGGCGACCGCGGTCCTGATCGCCCACGTCGCGGCGCAGACCGAGACGATCCGGCTCGGCGCCGGCGGGGTGATGCTGCCCAACCACTCGCCGCTGGTGATCGCCGAGCAGTTCGGGACCCTGGAGACGCTCCATCCGGGGCGGATCGACCTCGGCCTGGGACGGGCGCCGGGCACCGACCAGCGGACCTGGATGGCGCTGCGGCGCGACCCCGCCGCCAGCAACCGCTTTCCCGAGGACGTGCTCGAGGTGCAGAAGTTCCTCAGTGACGAAGAGCCGCTGCCCGGCCTGCGGGCGATCCCCGGCCGCGGCACCAAGGTGCCGCTCTACCTCCTCGGCTCCTCCCTCTTCGGCGCCGAACTGGCGGCGCAGCTGGGCCTGCCCTACGCCTTCGCCTCCCACTTCGCTCCCCGCTACCTACACGAGGCGATTCGCGTCTACCGCGATGGGTTCAAACCCTCGGCGCAACTCAGCGAGCCCTACGTAATCGCCGGCGTCGGCGTAATCGCCGCGGACAGCTCGGAGAGCGCCGCGGCCCAGCTCGAGGCCGCCCGCCGGGTCCGCACCCGCGCCGTCCTCGGCCGTGGCCGCAAACTGAGCGACGACGACGTCACCGACCTCCTCGCCTCCCCCGAAGCCGCACTCGTCGACGAAATGCTCGCCTGCACCGCCGTCGGCCTCGCCGACGAGGTCACCGCCTACCTGGAGAGATTCGCCGCCGACACCGGCGCCGACGAGCTGATCGCCGCGCACTACTCTGACTCGGTCCCAAACCGGCTGCGCTCGGTGGAAATTCTGGCCGGCGCGCTCGGCCCGGCAGAGACCAGCTGAACCGGACTGCATAATGGGGCAGATGCGCCGACTCGCCTTCCTGCTCGTCATCTCCGCCGCCCTGCTGGCGCCGGCCACCGCCCTTGGCGTGGAACGCACGGTGAGCGTCCAGGCGACGGTCGAACGCGAGGTACCCAACGACGCCGCCGAAGTCCGCTTCACGGTCAGCAAGGAACGGCCGGGACGGGCCGCCGCCCTGCGCATCGTCGCGGTGCGGCTGCGGGCCGTGATCGCCGCCGCGCAAGCGACTCCGGGCGTCGGCCCAGGAGACGTCAGCACCGGGTCGATCTCGGTGCGGCGCGTGGAGCGCGGCAAGCGCCCTGTCTACCGGGCGAGCGAGAGCGTCACCGTCGTCACCCATAACCCGGAGGCCGCGGGAGACCTCGTCGCGGCTGGGGTCGTGGCGGGGGCGACGAGCACGCGGGGGCCGAACTTCTTCGTCGGCGACCGCGAAGCCGCCTACAACGCCGCCCTGGTCGAAGCGCTCACGCAGGCGAAAAAGAAGGCGGAAATGCTGGCCGCAGCGGCGGGCGCCACGCTCGGCCCGGCGATCACGATCGCCGAGAGCGGCAACGTGGTCCCGCTCGAGGGGGCAAAGGCGGTGGAACCGGCCAGCGACTGCACTCGCGTCCCGATTCGCAAGAAAAGCACGAACGCGAGCGCCTGCGCGGCACCCTCGCCCCCGGTCAAGCCGGGCAGCTCGACCGTCACCGCGACGGTCGCCGCGACCTTCGCCCTCCAGTAGATCCTCAGCAGCGGATCCGGCCGGCCTCGCGACCGGGGCCGGGCTGCCAGGCAAGTGCGAAGAAGACGGTCCTCCTCTTCTGCGGAAGGATCTCCTTCTCGCAGGTCCCGTCGGCGTTGATCTGGACGATCGAGTTGGCCCATTCGAACTGGTTGCGGCGAAAGCGGGCGAAGGCGATGCGCTCGCCGGAGGGATCCCAGCTCGCGAACTGCTCGTCCTTGTGCGGGGTTCGGGTCAGCCGGCGCAGGGAGCCGGTGGCGGGCTTCAGGACGAAGAGGTCGTTGGCTTTCCGGCTTGGTTTCTTGCGATTGCCGAAATCGCGGAAGAGCGCGATCCTCGAGCCGTCGGGCGAGTACACCGGTTCGACCCCCTCGGCGAGCAGGCGGGTGACGCCGCCGGTGTCGAGGTGCAGAGCCACCGGTTCCCCGTCGCCGCGGAGGCGGTCATCGACGCGGGTCGCGAGCAGGGTCTTGCCGTCGGGGGAGAACGAGGTGGCGATGTACAGAAGCCCGCGCCGCTCCGGAGTCAGCTGCCGCTGCTTCCCGGTATCGAGGTCGATCGTCCAGATGTCAGTTCCCCGCGTGAACGCGATCGTGTGGCCGTCGGGCGCGAAGACCGGCCGGTCGGCCCCGGCGGCGTTGACGGGGTCTGCCCCGCTGCCGTCCGCCTTCGCGAGAAAGAAGTTCGACAGGCCGCTGAACGCAACCTCTTCGCCATCCGGCCGCCATGAAATCGAGGGGAAGCCATCGACGGTGACGAACTCGTCGCTGCGGGCCAACAGGAACGGCCGCCTGCCGCTGGGGTCGACGCTGAGGATCGCGACCCGCCTCGGCTTCCAGGTGAACTTGTTGACAGCAAGGCGCGGCCCTTCCGGTGCCGCCGCCCCGGCGACTCCGACCTGCAGCGCCAGCGCCAGCGCTGCCGCTCCCACCGCTCGCCAGATCACGCGACCCATTCCGATCGCCTCCCCGCTAACACTCGATCCGTCCCGCTCCGCGATCGACCCCGGGTTGCCAGGCGACCGCCCAGAAGGCCATCCGGGGCGACGAGAAGACCTTGGTCTGGCAGGTGCCATCGGCGTTGATCTGCATCAGCGCGTCGCCGACGCCGAAAGCCGCCGCTTCCGTTTCCGCGGCGGAAAAGCGCACGTAGGCCAGGCGCTCGCCGGATGGGTCCCAGCTGGGGAATTGCTCATCCCGCCCCGGCGTGTGAGTCAGCCGGCGAAGGCCGGTGCCGTCCGCGCCGATGACATAGAGGTCGGCGCTCCCCTGCGGGTTGCCCTCGTTGCGCATCGTGCCGCGCAGGAAAGCGATCCTGGACCCGTCGGGCGAGTACACCGGCGACGATCCGTCTTCGTAGACCCGCCTCGACCCGCTGCCGTCGACTTCCAACGCCACCGGCTCCGGTTCGCTCAGGTACGGGTCCTCGTGCGTCGCCAGCAAGGTCGAGCCATCGGAGGAAAAGGAGGAGGCGGTGTAGTTGCCTTCCTCGCTCCAAGGCGTCAACTGGCGACGGGCCCCGGTCGGGATGTCCACGGTCCAGATGCTGGTCCCGTGGAAGCCTTCCTCGTACGACTTGCCACCGACGGTGGTCGGCGTCTCCCGGTCGATCAGCCTGGTGAAGGCGACGGTGCCCCCGTCCGGCGAGAACACCGGTCCCATCGCTCCATACGTACCGCGGATAACCCGCGCTTTGCCCCCTTCGGCCGGCACCGTGAAGACTTTCCGGACCGGCTCATGGTCATCCCCCTTGCGGAAGCCGGTGATCCCGCTGAACCCGATTCTGCCTCCGTCAGCCGACCACGAGACCTGCGAGAAGAATTCCACGTACGGCCGCGCGTGGCGGCCCCCTCCGGCCAGGCGAACGGGGCGACCGCCACTAGGACTGATGCTCAGCAGCTCGAGCCCCGACTTGGAAGCCCTGACGACAGCAAGCCGCGGCCCGGCGGGCGCCGCGGCCGCTGCCGCGCTTGCCGCCAGCAGCATCGCCAGCACCCCCGCCCCCACTGCACGCCAGATCACGCGGGGCATTCTGACCTATCCAAGGTACTGAGACGTTTCGCTATGGCGCGGCCCGTCGGTGTGCACGAACAGCACCGGGTCGCCGAGGCGGCCTTCCGCCCGCAGCGCCAGCAGGCCGGCCATCGCCTTCGCGGTGTAGACGGGGTCGAGGGCGAGGCGGTCCTCAGCGGCAAGGGCAGTGGCGCGGGCGGCGGCCTCGGTCGGGTGGCCGTAGCCCGCTCCGATCTGGTCGCGGGTCACCTCGAAGGTGTCGGGCTCGAGCCGAAGCGGGCCGAGGCGCGCACCCCGGCGCTCGAGCAGCTTGGCGCTGCGCCGCGCGAGGCGGGCGAAGACCGCTGCGTCGAGGCGGAGTTGATCGTTGACGACGACGCCGACGACGCGGGTCCGCATTCCGGCGAGCTGGAAGCCGAGTGCCAGACCGGCCGCGGTGCCGCCGGTGCCGACCGGGACGACGGCGTGAGCCGGTTCGGGCAGCGAGCCGTCCGCCACCTGAGCGGCGATCTCCAGCGCCGCCTCGACGTAGCCGAGCGCCCCGGCCGGTGAAGAGCCGCCGGCCGGCAACAGGTACGGCAGCCGACCTCCGCGGGCGGTGCGGGCAAGCAGCCACGGCAGCATCGCCACCGTGCGCGCCTTGGTGCGGGTGCGGTAGATGCGCGCGCCAGAGGCGTCGAGCCGCGCAAGCTGGGCCCGGACGTGATCGTCGACCGGTTGGTCGACCAGCGCCAGAGCGGTCTCGAGCCCGTGTTCGCCCGCATAGAGCGCGGTCGCCAGCCCCCAGTTGGTGCCGAGGCCGCCGAAGGTGAGGATCGAGCGGCGGCCGCGGCGCCGGGCGTCGGGGATCAGCCACTCGAGCTTGCGCACCTTGTTGCCACCCCATCCGCCGGAGCCGAAGGCGCCGTCTTCCTTCACCCAGACGCCGAGGCCGGCCAGCTCGCGGACGGGCGCCGGCCGCTCGGACAGCGCGAGGTGAGGGAGGGTCTCGGCCAGGGCCGGGAAGCGCTGATGTAGACGCGGGAGCACGCGAAGGCAACCTACGCGGATCTGCGAGCCTGCGCGCGTGCGGAAGCTGGGAGCAATCGTGGTCCTGATCGCGCTGGCCGGGCTGGTGGCGTTGATCGCGTTGCCGTCGTCTTCCGGCACGTCGGGCACATCCGGCACGCGCCACCTCCACGTCGGCATCAACGCCCACACCAGGGGGGTGAATCCAGGCGAGGACCAGGACCTGGTTGCCGAAACCGGGGTGAGAAGGCTGCGCGAGGACATCGAGTGGGACCTGGTCGAGCCGAGCGACGACGCCTGGAGCTGGTCCCAGACCGACAAGCTCTTCGAGAAGGCGGCGGAACGGGAGATGACGATCCTTCCGCTGCTGGTCAGCTCCCCCTGCTGGGCGGTGCCGAGGGGAACCGACGAAAACGACTGCTGGAGCACCTATCCGGTGGCCGACGCCGAGTATGCGGAGTACGTCGCGCAGGTGGCTGCCCGCTACGGGCCTGGCGGCGACTTCTGGGACGCCCATCCCGGCCTCGACGATGGCCTGGCACCGAGCTACCTGGAGATCTGGAACGAGTCCTACCTGGCCCAGTTCACCAACGACGAAGTGAACCCCACCCGCTATGCCGCCCTTTACAAAGCCGCGGTGACCGCGGGGCGTGCCGCTAACCCGGCGACCCGCTACCTGATCCAGTCGGCCGTCGGCGCGAGGGTCAAACCGGAGATCGACCGGCAGGGCTGGGTCAACTGGGCGGAGTCGCTGGTCGAAGCCGAGCCGGCGCTCGGCGACTACATCGACGGGCTCGCGGTGCATCCCTACCCGGCTGGCAACGCTCCCGGCTACGAACCAAGAGCAGGCACCGAGAGCGCCTTCCTGAACACGGGCATCGACTACGAAAGGTGGCGCGAAGTCGGCGTCGACAGACCGGTTTGGATCACCGAGGTGGGCTATTCCTCCTGCGACGGCGGCAGCGAATGCGTGCCGGGGGAGACCCAGGCAGAGCGGGAGAAACGGAAGGCCGAGTGGCTGACCGTCATCTTCGGCGAGCTAGGCAAAGACGATTACGCCTACGTGGACGCGGTCTACCTCTACACCTTCCGCCAGCGGGGGAATGCGACGGAACCGAACGGCAACAAGGAGAAATGGTTCGGGATCCTCTACGAAGATGGGGAGCGGCTGCCAGCCTGGAGCTCCTTCGCAACCGCGGTCGAGGAATACGACGGCGCCCCGGTTCCCACACGGCGATGACCGTGCGCGCCCTCACTCACCCCGCGCTTGGCGCAGACGCTCGAGATCCTCCAGGTCGCCCGGTCGGGCCGCCAGCCGCTTTAGGGCAACGAGATCGTCGTAGCCTGCAACCTTGACCTTCATGCCCTCCATTTCGACCTCCACCGCAGACGGCGAGAGCATGTCCCAGAGCTCGGTATCGGCTACCCACTGCATCACGTCGAAGCGGCCGAGCCGCGTCCGAAGAACCCAATTGCCGCCAAGCGCGAGGACCTCTGCGTCGAGAGGATCGGGCAGCTCGGCGGCTTCTAACTCGCCCGGCCCGACCGGCTCTGCGCCTCGGCGAGCCGTTCGAGGATCCCCTGGATATCGAGCTCAGGCACCGCTCTGACGGCGGCCCGCCTCGGCGACTCGCGACATGAATCGGGAAAGCTCGCAGACCTGTTTCATGCGCTGAGCTGGGGCCAACTCCAGGTAGTCACGGCGAAGCCTCGCGCGCTCGGCCTCGCCATCGGGGCTCCAGTTGCCGATTCGCTCACGCCTGGCCGCCATGACCAGCGATTCTAACGCCGGTACGGCTGAGGCCTGTGCGAGCACCAGCGGGACTTGCGCTAGACGCCGCCGGCGGGGCGCCGGTGCTCGGCTTCGACGTCCGCCTCGCGGGGGATCAGCCTGGCGGCGAGAACGAACCCGAGCGCGGCGAAGGCGGCGGCGACGATCACCGCCCAGTGCATGCCGTTGACGAACCCGGTGGAGGCAACTTCGAGCAGCTGGCTGCCGCCGCTGCCGCCGACCTTGTCGGCGACCGCGACCGCGCCGGAGATGCTCGAGTCGGCGGTTTCCTGCGCCCCGGCGGGCAGCTTTTCGTAGATGCTCGAGTCGGTCAGGTGGCTGCTGAAGACCGACTGGCCGATCCCTCCCATCACCGCGATCCCGAAGGAGGCGCCGATCTGGCGGATCGCGGCGTTGGTCCCCGAGGCCATCCCCGCCTTGTCGGCCGAGACCGAGCTCATCATCGCCGCCGAGGCGGGCGGCTGGATCAGTGAAACGCCGGCCCCGGCGAGCAGCAGCCCGATCAGGACCACGAGGTAGGACGAATCCTCGTTGGCGGCGAGGAAGGCGAGCAGGCCGGCGGCGAGGATCGCCATCCCGGCCATCACCGTGCGCCGGTCGCCGCGCCGCTCGGCGATTTTCGGTGCCAGCGGGGCGACGATCAGCAGCGAGACCGCGAAGGGCACCAGGGCGACGCCCGCTTTCAGCGGCGAGTAGTCGCGCACCGTCTGCAGGTAGAGGGTCAGCTCGTAGACGAGACCCATCAGGGCGAGGAAGGCGACGGCGATCGCCAGGATGCCCGAGGTGAAGGGGGCGGAGAGGAAGAGACGCGGGTCGAGCTCGGGGAACTTCGCCCGCAGCTCGTAGCGGATGAAGGAGAAGAGGAGGACGGCGGCGAGGACGAAGGCGCCCAGGACCGGAGCCGAGTCCCAACCCTGCACCGGCCCCTCGATCAAGCCGTAGAAGAGGGCGAAGAGGCCGGCGAGAGAAAGCAGCGCCCCGGGCACGTCGATCGGCGCCGCCGACGCATCCTTCGACTCCTCGACGTTGCGGTAGATCATCACCTGGCCGAGGATCACGATCGGGACGTTGATGTAGAAGATCCAGCCCCAGGCTTCGGTCGAGTTGAGGATCAGCCCGCCGAGGATCGGCCCGACCGCAAGGCCGATCGCCGACATCCCGGCCCAGACCCCGATCGCCCGCGCCCGCTCTTTTTCGTCTTCGAAGGTCGAGCGGATCAGCGAGAGGGTCGAGGGCGGGATCGCGCCCGCCCCCAGCCCCTGGATCGCGCGGGCGAAGATCAGGAAGGTGGCGCTGTCAGCCACGTCGGAGAGCCCCGACAGCACCGAGCCGAGGATGAACACCGCCATCCCCAGTTGCAGCACCCGCTTGCGGCCGAACTTGTCGCCGATCGAGGCCGAGAGCAGGATCGTCGAGCCGAAGGTGATGATGTAGGCGGAGTTGATCCAGACGAGCTCCGAGGACGTCGTATCGAGATCCCGAGCGATCGTCGGCAGGGCGACGTTGAGGATCGTCCCGTCGATCCCGACCATGATCAGCGGCACCGAGATCGCGATGAGGATGCGCTTCTTGCGGCTGTCCACGCGGCGATCCTATGACCGGCGGCGGCCAACTCATCGCCAATTGGGTGTGCAACCGGTGCTACAGTCGTGCACATGCCCCGGAAGGTCTCCATCCGCGAGCTGCGCAACTCGACCGCAAGCGTTGTCGCCGACCTGGAAGCCGGTGAGAGATTGACGCTGACCGTCAACCGGCGACCCGTCGCCGACATCCTTCCCCACGTCGAGCAGCGTGACCCCTGGGTTTCCTCCTCCGAGCTGCGGCGCATCGTGCGGGAGGCACCTGCCGACCCCGGCTTGCTCGACGATCTCGCCGATGTCCGCGGCGCCGAGCTGGACGAATGAACAAAGCGATTGCCGACACCTCGATCTTCATCACCCAGGAGAACGGCCGAGAACTCGGAGATCTACCGGAGAAGCTCGCGGTCTCGGTGATCACCGTTGCCGAGCTCGAGCTGGGAGTCCTGCGCGCCACCGACGGAGACGCCCGCGCCCGCCGCCTTGCCACTCTCTCCCGCGTGCAGTCCATCTATCCCCTCCTTCCGGTCAGGGCCGAGATCGCAAGCTGCTTCGCCCGCATCGCCGCGGCCCAGCGCGGACAAGGCCGCCGCCTCCGCCGCCACGACACCTGGATCGCTGCGACCGCGATGCACCACGGCGCCTCGGTCCTTACCCAGGACGCCGACTTTTCCTCCTTCGAGGAAGTCGATGTGATCCGAGCCTGAAGGCTCAGCCGGCGACGTAGTCCGCGAGGTGCTCCCCGGTGAGGGTCGCGCGATCAGCGACGAGCTCAGCGGGCGTGCCCTCGAAGACGATCTGGCCGCCGTCGTGGCCGGCGCCGGGACCGAGGTCGATGATCCAGTCGGCGTGGGCCATCACCGCCTGGTGGTGCTCGATCACGATCACCGACTTGCCGGCGTCGACCAGGCGGTCGAGCAGGCCAAGCAGCTGCTCGACGTCAGCGAGGTGGAGGCCGGTGGTCGGCTCGTCGAGGACGTAGACGTCGCCCTTCCCCGCCATCTGGGTGGCCAGCTTCAGCCGCTGCCGCTCGCCGCCGGAGAGGGTGGTCAGCGGCTGGCCGATGCCGAGGTAGCCGAGCCCGACGTCGGCGAGCCGCTGCAGGATCTTGTGGGCCGCCGGGATCTCCCCCTTGCCGCCGCCGAAGAACTCCTCGGCCTCGGCCACCGACATCGCCAAGACCTCGCTGATGTCCTTGCCCCCGAGCTCGTACTCGAGCACCTCGGCCTGGAACCGCTTGCCCTCGCACTCCTCGCAGGTGGAGGCGACGCCGGCCATCATCGCCAGATCGGTGTAGATGACCCCGGCGCCGTTGCAGTTGGGGCAAGCGCCGTCGGAGTTGGCGCTGAACAGGCCCGGCTCGACCCCGTTGGCTTTCGCGAACGCTTTGCGGATCGGGTCGAGCAGCTTGGTGTAGGTCGCCGGGTTGCTCCGCCGCGAGCCGCGGATCGCGGTCTGGTCGACCGTCACCACCCCCTCGCGGCCGGAGACCGAGCCGTCGATAAGCGAGCTCTTGCCCGAGCCCGCCACCCCGGTGACGACGACCAGCACCCCAAGCGGGATCTCGACGTCGACGTCGCGCAGGTTGTTGGTGTCGGCGCCGCGCACCTCCAGCGACCCGGTTGAGGTGCGCACCTCAGGCTTCAGCGAGGCTCGGTCGTCGAGGTGCCGCCCGGTCAGCGTCTTGCTCTTGCGCAGGCCCGCGATCGTGCCCTGGAACACGACCTCCCCGCCCTCGCCGCCGGCCTGCGGGCCGAGGTCGACGACGTGGTCGGCGATCGCGATCGCCTCCGGCTTGTGCTCGACCACCAGCACCGTGTTGCCCTTGTCCCGCAATCGCAACAGCAGCTCGTTCATGCGCTGGATGTCGTGCGGGTGGAGCCCGATCGTCGGCTCGTCGAAGACGTAGGTGACGTCGGTCAGCGAGGACCCGAGCTGGCGGATCATCTTCGTCCGCTGGGCCTCGCCGCCCGAGAGCGTGCCCGAGGAGCGCTCCAGCGAGAGGTACCCCAGCCCGATCTCCACGAACGAGTCCAGCGTCTCTCCCAGCACCTCCAGCAGCGGCGCCACCGAGGGCTCGCCGAGGCCGCGCACCCACTCGGCCAGGTCGCTGATCTGCATCGCGCAGGCCTCGGCGATGTTCTTCTTCTTGATCTTCGACGACCGCGCCGCCTCACTCAGCCGAGTGCCATCGCACTCGGAACAGGTGGCGAAGGTCACCGCCTGCTCGACGAAGGCCCGGATGTGCGGCTGCATCGCCTCGGGGTCCTTGGCCAGCATCGACTTGCGGATCGTCGGGATCAGGCCGGCGTAAGTGAGATTGATGCCCTCGACCTTGATTTTGGTCGGCTCCTTGTGGAGCAGGGCGTCGAGTTCCTTTTTCGTGAACTTCTTGATCGGCTTGTCGGGATCGAAGAAGCCGCAGCCCCTGAGGATGCGTCCCTGCCAGCCCTTCATGCTGTAGCCGGGGATCGTCAGCGCCTCTTCATTCAGCGATTTACCCTCGTCGTAGAGCGCCGAGAGGTCGAAGTCGGTGACCCGGCCCCGGCCCTCACAGTTGGGACACATGCCACCGGTACGGCTGAAGTTGACCCGCTCAGACTGGCCGTCGCCTTTCTTGATCATCCCGCTCGCCTCGACCGAGGCGACGTTGAAGGAGAACGCCTGCGGCGAGCCGACGTGCGGCTTGCCGAGCCGGCTGAAGAGGATGCGCAGCATCGCGTTGGCGTCGGTGACGGTGCCGACCGTGGAGCGGGGGTCGGCGCCCAGCCGCTCCTGGTCGACGATGATCGCCGTCGTCAGCCCGTCGAGCACGTCGACCTCGGGCCGCGCCTGCGCCGGCATGAAGCCCTGGACGAAGGCGCTGTAGGTCTCGTTGATCAGCCGCTGCGACTCGGCGGCGATCGTGCCGAAGACCAGGCTGCTCTTGCCCGACCCGGAAACGCCGGTGAACGCCGTCAGCCGCCGCTTCGGGATCTCGACGCTGACGTCCTTGAGGTTGTTCACCCGCGCGCCGAGCACGCGGATCGCGTCATGGCTGTCGGCGGCGTGCGTCTTGGTCACGGCGCCTGGTCGATCCGCACCAGGTTCCCCGACGGGTCGCGCACGGCGCAGTCCCGCGCCCCCCACGGCTGGTCGGTCGGCTCTTCGACGATCTCGGTTCCCGCGGCGCGCACCTTCTCGAAGGTGGCGTCGAGGTCATCGGCGTGGAAATGGACGCCGTTGAGGGCGCCCTTGGCGACGAGGGCGGCAACCGCCTCGCCGTCAGCCGGGCTGCCGTTCAGGTAGTTGGTGAGGACGATCGAGACTTCGGGCTGAGAGGCGGCGCCGACGGTGATCCAGCGGAAGTCGCCTTTGGCGACGTCGTTGCGGAGTTCGAGGCCGAGCGTGTCGTTGTAAAAGGACAGCGCCTGGTCGGGGTCATGGACGATTACGAAGCATTGGGAGAGAGAAAGGTTCATGGCCGCAAGGCTAGGGAGCCGGCGCCCCCTCCGTTTCTCCAATCCTGCTCGGTTCGCGGCTGGGGCGGGTGACGTCCTTGGCGATGCACCCCGGCACATCGGCAAGCGCGCCATGGTCCCGCGCCCGGTAGGCCGTCGGCGTCTCCCCCACCAGTTGGGTGAAGCGGGCGCTGAACGAGCCGAGCGACGCACAGCCGACCGCCATGCAGACCTCGGAGACCGACATCTCGCCCCGCCGCAGCAACGCCTGCGCCCGCTCGATCCGCCGCGTCATCAGATAGCCGTAAGGCGTCTCCCCATAAGCCACTCGGAACTGCCGCGAAAAGTGCGCGGTCGACATCAGCGCCGCCCGCGCTAGCGCGGCGACGTCGAGTGGTTCCGCGTACTCCCGGTCCATCAGATCGCGGGCGCGGCGCAGATGGGCGAGGTTCTCGAGCTCCTCGGGCGTCACGACTCGAGCCTAGCGACGCTCCGAAGAACGGCTGCTACCGTGAATAGGTCGGGTTTGGCCGATTCGCCACCCGAGAGGTTCCGTTTCCTCCGTGTGCCGGTTGGTGCCTTGGGGCCGCAGGATCTCCCCCAGACGTTCAGCCAGGAGATGGAAACATCACTATCAGGTGGAGTTGCGCTCGCTGTGGAGTCTCCGTCGGCCAGATCGACGGCAGGCACGTGGCGCTGCCCGTCACCTGGACCCGATCGGAGTCCGAGATCTTCTGTCTTACCTGTAGCCGCGCCCAGGCTGGGGACACGGCGGTCGAGTCCGCTCCTGAGGACTGCCCGCGGGAGGATCTCGTTCGGCTCCGGCGCACGGCGCTGATCGAGTTCGAGATCGATCGCTGTCCCGAAGCGCCCAACGGGATGATCGCGCAGGCCTGCCGCACCTCGACCGGGACGGTCGCGGCGGTCCGCGAAGCGTCGCTCGAACCGGCGGCAGCCCAAGCTGAGACCCGTCGCCACGGCAACGGCTGACGAGGCCGGAACCATGGAGATCGGAATTGGCCTCGCCGCTGCTGTCGCACTGATGACGAACCTCGCCTCGCTCTTCAAGCACCGTGGTTGTCAGCAAGTGCAGCCCATCTCCATCAGCAGGCCCCTGATGAGCCTGCGCAGTCTCGCCGCCTCGCCCTGGTTCGCCGCTGGCTGGGGCCTCGCCGCCCTTGCCTGGCTGGCCCACATCGCCGCACTCTCACTGGCCCCGATCTCGCTCGTGCAGGCGGTGCTCGCCGGCGGCGCGGTCACTCTCGCGGTGCTCTCGCAGCGCCTCTTCGGCGACCGGGTCGAGCGGCGGCAGTGGCTGGCCCTGATCCTCGGCGGCGTCGGCCTGGCGCTGCTCGCGGCCACCCTTCCGCGCTTCAGCGGCGCCCATTCGGGCTTCTCCCTGGAGGCGATCGTCAGCTTCGAGGGAGGGCTGGTTCTCCTCGCCCTCGGGATCGCGCTCGGCCACCGCGCCGAGCGCCTCGCCGCCCGTCGCGGCGTCCTGCTCGCGATCCTCGCCGGCCTGCTCTTCGCACTCGCCGGCATCGCGATCAAGGCCCTCACCGGCGACCCCGGCGGCTGGGCACTGACCTCCTCCCTCATCGTCCTCACCATCGGCTGCGGCGCCCTCGCCCAGTACGCGGCGGTCGCAGCGCTGCAAAGCGGCGGCGCGATCGAGACGATCGGCCTGATGGGGATCGTCGCCAACGCGATCCAGATCGTGGCCGGCATCCTCGTCTTCGGCGACCCCCTCTCCCCCAGCCCGCTCGGAATCGTGCTCCAAGTCACCGCCCTGGCGATGGTCTGCTTCTCCGCCCTGCTGCTCCCGTCTTCACTCACCGCGCGGCCCTTGGCAAGGTGACGCCAGATTCGGTGGCCGGCGCCGCATAGGCGGCGGCGAGGGTCGCGACCGTCTCGTGGGCGTTGAGCCCGCTGGGGTTGGGAACCACCCAGAGCGCAGCCCCGGACCAGTGGGCCGCGCTTTCGAGCGTCTCCGGTTGCCGGCCCAGGGCAGCGCCGCGCTCGCCGAACGCGTCGCGATAGGCGGTGACGCCGGCGATCGCGACGACCGCCGGCTGGTGCTCGGCGACGAACCGCTGCAGGCGCTCGCCGCCCTCGCGCAACTCCTCGCGGGAGAGCTCGGAGGCACGCGCGGTGGCGCGCGGAACGAGGTTGGTGATCCCAACGCCCCGGGCCACGAGGTGCGCGCGATCGGCATCGGTCATCCCGGCCACTCGATCGACCTCGTAGTCGGTGATCCCGGCCGCGGCCAGCGCCGGATAGAACCGATTGGTGGGATGCGCGAAGTGGGTTTGGACCGCGGCCGTCCACAGGCCCGGGTTGATGCCGGCGAACAGCAGCTTCAGCCCCGGCCCGACCAGATCGGGAACCTCATGGCCCCGGAACGCCTCCAGCTCCTCATGCGTGAACCGCATGCCCGCGATCCTGCCCAAAGTGTCGATTTCCCGCGTTCCCGTTCGTCGTCTGGGTAAAGGGGTCAGAGAGCTCCGTAACCGAAGGAGAATCGAGATGGGCAAGTTGATCGCATCCACGCAGGCCACCCTCGACGGCGTCATCGACCCGGTCGGCGAGTGGGTGCAGCCGGGCGGGGACCATGCCGAGTACTCGTTCGAGCGCCAGGCGCGCTCCGGCGGGCTGGTGCTGGGCCGCAAGACCTACGAGGGGCTAGCGGGATACTGGCCGAGCGAGTCGGGCAAGTGGGCGGACATGATCAACCCGATGCCGAAGTACGTTGGGTCCACCACCCTCTCCGGCGACCTCGAGTGGAACGCGACCCTGCTCGAGGGGGACCTGGAGGACTCGATCCCGAAGCTCAAGGACGAGGTCGACGGCGACCTCTTCATGCACGGCAGCGGCGAGTTCGCCTACGCCCTGGCCGAGAAGGGCCTGGTCGACGAGTTCGAGGTCTACCTCAATCCGATCGTCTGGGGCGGGGGGAATGTCCACGTTCTCGGCGACAGGGGAACCCTGCGGATGCAGCTCAACGACATCAAGCGATTCGACTCCGGAGTGGTGCTCCTCACCTACCTGCCGGCGTCCTGAGCGCGGCTCAGCGAGGGGCATCCGGTGCCAAAGCGTCGATGGCCTACAGTCGTCGAGCGCAGTTTTCGCTGCGCGAAACAATTGAGAGGCGGTCCCTTGAGTCCTGTCGGTTATGAGCTTTGTACTCCCGAAGGTGGCAAGGGCGGTGGCGTTCGCGCCACCCGCGGCTTCCAGATTGGCGAGACGGTGATGGTCGGAATCCTCGAAGGCGAGGTCCCCCGCAACGACTCGCATGCGACCCAGGTGGGTCGCGATACCTGGGCCCGACACGGTGACCTGGGCCCGCAGGTCAACCACTCATGCAGCCCCAACTGCGGCGTCGAGCTGAACGACACGGGAGCCTGCGACTTCGTGGCTCGCAAGTCGATTTCAAGTGGCGAAGAGATCACCTTCGACTACGCGATGCGCAACTATTCGATCGAGCACTTCCCGGATGAATGTCTCTGCGGAGCCGACATCTGCCGCGGCTCGGTCACCGGCTGGAAGGACCTGCCGTCCGAGCGCAAAACCTCCTACGAGGGCGAGGTCGCGCCATACCTGCTGGAGATCGACCGCGAGTTGGCTGCCTCGGTCGCCAGCGTCTGACTGCCGCTATTTCTGCGGCTTCGGCCCGAACTCGAGGTGGACCTTGCGAGGAGGCCTGGCAGGGTTCGCCCCCGCTCCGGGGGATATCGCCTCGTACCCCAGGCATAACTAGTTCCCGGTTGTTTCCCCGACCGCCGGGTAGGAGTCCTGGACAGCGAAAACGATCGGAGCGGGCAGAGGGTGTCCCCAAGGGATAGGTGGCATATGCAACTTCCAGCTAGAGCCGAGAATGTTGGTCTCCTGCGAGCCGAGGCGAGCGCTCAAGCCGTCCAGCTCGGGATGTCCGCTTCTGTCATCGCCGACCTGAAGACGGTCGTCTCGGAGGCGTGCGCGAATGTCGTCAATTACGCCTACGACGAGGACGTCGAGGGGCCTCTCGAGGTCGAGTTGGAGCTCGACGGGGAGGGGCTGAATGTCCTGGTCCGCGACCAGGGAGGCGGCATCCGCCCCAGGCCCGAGGCTGACGTGCCGTCGCTGAAGTTGGGCCTGCCGTTGATCGGGGCGCTCTCGCGGCGCTTCGACCTTTCGAGCGAAGCCGGACGAGGCACCGAGCTGAGAATCGTCATGCCTTTGGATGCGCAGGCGAGCTAAGCCTCGATGAGCACACTTTCGATCAGCGAACGCGATCTGCGTCCCGGTTGCCGAGTGATCGATGTCGCCGGCGAGCTCGATCTCGCCGTCGCCGCCCAGCTCAAATCCGCGATCGACGCGGTGGACTCAGACACTGACGTGGTCGTCATCAACTTGGAGCACTGCGAGTTCATCGATTCGAGCGGCCTGGCGGTAATCCTCGCCGCCCGCAACAAATTCGAGGAGTCGGACCGCCGTCTGGTCGCCTGCGCGCCGACGCACCAGGTCGAACGGATCCTCTCGATTACCGGGTTGTTGGACAACGGGCTCGTCTTCGGTGACGTCGAAGGCGCAGCCGCGGGCTAGCGGCGAATCTCGGAGTCGAGGGCTAAACGCTTGGCGTTGCGTCCGGCGGTGCGTAGCGGTGGTGGATAGCGAGCGCGTTGCCATCCGGGTCGGCGAAAAAGGCCTGGTGGCAGACGCCTGAGTCGAGGGTCTCGCCCTGGAACTCGACACCGCGCGATTCCAACTCCGCCTTCGCCGCCTCGAAGTCGTCGACGCGGAACTCGATTGGGTGGTTGTTGGCGCGGAACTCGATCCCGAAGGCGTCCGACTGCATCACCGCGATCGTCAGGTTTCCCGTCTCGAACTCGCCGGCGGGCATGTCCCCCCAACGCTTCGAGAACTCGAGCCCCAGCGTCTCGCCGTAGAAGCTCGCCGCGCGCTCGTAGTCCTGCGTCGAAACGGTGATGAAGTCGGTGCCGCTTATGACCTTGGTCTGCGTTGCCATCTCGTCCCCTTCGTTTGTCTTCATGGTTTCAGCCGTTCGCAGTGAGCGAACCAGCGCCGCGCCGCCGGCCAGGAGGCCAAGGATGGCGACGATCAAAGCCGCAATGGCCAGGCCATCGCTGTCACCCCCGGAGTCCTCAGCCGCGGATTCCTCTTCCCTCGTGGCGGCAGAGCTCCCTTCCCCATCGGTGACGAGGATCTGCGGCGCCGGTGCCCCCGAGTTCGGCCCACCGATCCAGCGCACCACTTCTCCGCCCTCGTAGGTCTGAAGGGCTTCGAACGTCAGCGTGTCCCCAGCCTGCCCGGGAAGTTGAGTCCCAATCGGGAAGTCCTTGAATTGCTCCGGCCCGATCTCCGCCCTGTCGCTCTGAGCAGTCCAGGTCACCTCGCCGACCCGTTCGGTGATCGTCTGCCCATCGACGGTGATGGGCTTGGCGAGTTTCGTCATCTTCACGTCCACCGACCAACCCGCGATCGGCTGGTAAAGAGCGTAGTTGAAGCCGGGCGGAAACTTGACGACCACCTTCGTCGTCGCCCGATCACCGCTCTCATTGGGAACCCTCACGTCGAGGACGGTAAAGGTGCCGGCCGGTGCTTCCTGGGGTTGCAAGGTGACATGGGCTCCAGCGCCGCAGGGAACCGCGAGGGCGAGAACGACGATCAGCCAAACAAGAGCGCGACCAGCACGCTTCCCAGCCCCTCTCTCCGCGGCAAGGCTCACAGCGCTTGGTTATGGAGAGGGCCATTCATGCCACTCAAGGCTATAGCGAGTAATGATGCGAGGTCGCGGTCACTTTCCCCGCGGCTAACCGAGGGCTTTGACCTCACGCCAGGTGAGCAAGCGGCCGCTCTGGCGGTCGATCACCTTGAGGCGAACCGCCCGCAGGGCGTCGCCCACGCTGAGCACCGGCACGTCATGGAAGATCGGGCTCTCGTCGTGGGCCCGCTGGAGGTTGTAGTTGGGGATCTTGGCGCTGAGATGGTGAACGTGATGGAGGCCGATGTTGCCGGTGAAGAACTGGAGGAGCTTCGGCAGCTTCAGGTATGAGCTTCCCTGCAGGGCGGCGTCCGCATAGCTCCACCGATCCGACGTCTCCCAGTAGGCGTCCTCGAACTGGTGCTGGACGTAGAACATGAAGACCCCGAGGGTGCCGGCGAGGATCGCGGTCGGCATCTGCACCAGGAGCCATCCCTCCAGGCCGACGATCGAGATGATCGCCGCGATCACAACCGCCAGGACGACGTTCGTCACGATCACGCTTCGGCGCTGGCGCGGGCGCATCCCGCTCGACCACAGACGCGGTCCGATCATCAGCGACCAGATCGGCCCGATCCCGAACATCACGACCGGGCTGCGGAAGAGCCGGTAGCCCAGCCGCGACTTCCAGGGGCGGGCCAGGTACTCGTCGACCGTCAGGGTCGGGACGTCGCCCGTGCCGCGGCGGTCGAGATCACCGGAGCTGCCGTGGTGGACGGCGTGGTTGTGACGCCAGTTCGCGAAGGGCTGGAAGACGAGCAGGCCGGCGAACCTGCCCACCCACAGGTTCGCTCTCCGGTTCGGCAAGAAGGAGCCATGGGCGCAGTCATGGAAGACGATGAAGGTGCGAAGCAGGAAGCCCGCCGCCGGGACCGCGAGGGCAAGGCTGATCCAGACCGAGACCTGGAGGCTGACGTACATGGCCACGGTCAGAACGAGGTAGGGCACGACCGAGGTGGCCAGATCGAGCAGGCTGCGGCGCACGGAGGGTCGCTCGTAGCGAGCGACCGCCTCCCGCCAGTAGAGACGGGCGGGCGGCAGATCGGCATCGGGCGGCCGGGGAGTCGCGGTTGCTGCCGTACTCACGACGGAAGACCGTATCCGTTAAGTCGTTCAATGGGACCGGGGCTCACCCCGGAGAACTACCCGAAAGTCCCGGGAAACATCTCGGCCACCTTTATGTAGACCGGGGCTATCGCCATCCTTCCCAGCTGCGGCAGTAGGGGATGTCGGCGACCCAGAGGCGGTTGGGCTGGGTCGGGTTCCACTCGCGGGCGACCAGGCGCGCGAGTCAAGATTCAGAGCCCGCCGCCGGACGAGTGGCGGCCTTGATCACCCAACGGGTGCCGTTGAAGGACCACCAGACGGCGAACGCTTTGCCGTCTGGCGCCAGCGCAAGCTGGAGATCGTAGGCTCCGGAGAGCGGCCCGGGAGGAGAGGTGAAGACCTGCGTCGGTTCGCTCCAAGCTTGACGGCGGCGCCTGCTCGAAGAGAGGATGGTCGTCCCTTCTCCGCTCGAGTTGTCGGCTTCCCACACGGCAATGGATTCGCCTGCGCGGGTCACCGCGATCGGCGATTTCTCCACGCCGGGGAGCGGCAGTCCTTCCGCGGCGACGCTCCTCGGTTCGCTCCAGGCACTGCCGGGGGCATGGGTCGACGCGACGACCGTCCCTTCTTCGAAGGAGAAGGGAGCGCTCTTGACCCAGAGGACCGTTGCCCGGCCGCCGGGTTCGGCCACGATACTGGGGCCGGTCCCATAGCCCTGCGGGTCGAGGGTCTTCACCCTCCATTTCCCGCCTGGCGTCCGCGTCGTTACCTGCACTTTTCCTTCGGCGCCTTCTACGAGCTCCTTGGTCCAGGCCCCGATGGCTTCGCCCTTGGAGGTAACCGCGAGCTGCGGCTGCGGGAAGGTGCCCGGGGTCGCCAGTTGCCCCGCTCCTCTCCACGGCCCCTTCGGCGGGCGGCTCGACACGGCGATCTTGGATTCTTCGTTGTAGGAGGCGCCCCAGATCGCCACCGCTTCGCCCGCCGGAGTCGTGGCGACCTGAGGTGCCTCCCCTTCGTAGGAGCCGCGGATGCCGACCGGCGCGGTCCAGCCCGTTCCCCCCGCGGCCTGCGTCGCCGAGCCGATGAAGGAGACCGTCGAGTGCCCTTCGTTGTGGGCACCCCAGACGACGATCGCCTTGCCGCGGCGGGTAATCGCGACCTGCGGTTCTCGCCCTTCGGGTTCTTCGTACCACCGCTTTTCCGCCGAGATGTTCCGCGGCCTGCTCCACCGCTCCCCGCGAAGACGGGTCGCCGCCAGGACGACCCGGGCTTCCCCGCTGCGCGTGCGGATGGTGTCAGTCCACACGATCACCGCCTTCCCGGCGGACACGGCGATATGGGGCCCTTCGATTTCTTCCCTGACGGGCGCGATGGTGATGGGTGGCAACCAGCCCTTCCCCGGCCGTCGGCTGCTCACCTTGACGCCGTTCGGCCGGCTGCCCACCCAGGTGGCGATCGCTTCCCCGTCAGAGGCGACGACGACCTCGGGCGCACCGGCATCGCGGCTGGCCGGACCGAGGGTGGTTGGCGGGGTCCACGAAGGGGCGGCGTCCGCCGTCGGGGAGACGGCCATCGTGGCCGCGACGACGAGTGCGACTGAGCCCGCGCGGGTCAAGAGAGATCTCATGGACGAAGGATATGAACGCCGGCTGTCCCGGCCCGGGCCAACCTTGGCCCGGGCTCAGAATGCCGTCCCGTCCAGCTGGCCCCGCCTCCGGCCGCTGGCTGAGGACCGTTTCGACCTCACGACTTTCGGCGTCGAATCCTCTGAGCGCCTGGATGCGCTCACGCAGACGGAGTACCAATTAGGGGTGCAAGCCAGATACCGCTTTCGAGATCTGCTCTTACCGTGGCGGTGGATTCAGCTCGCGTTCGAGCGGTTGATCAGCTTCCCGCGCTACCTGCTCAAGGCTGCAGGCTTCTCCGACTCCGTCTCGGACTCGACTGCTGCTCGCGGTGTCGGAGTCGTTTGGAGCCTGATCGTGGGGCTAGCGACCATCGGGGCGTTTGTTCTCAGTCTTCTGGATTACACGTAGAACCATCGCGGCTCGAGCCGACTCAGGGTTCATACTCGAACAACATGAGGCGGATCTTCTTCCCTTTGAAGTCGGGGGTGGAGCTATTTGAGGACCCGACCAGCCCCGAGGCGGTGACGCGGGCGAAGGAGGCGGCCGTTCTCTACGACTTCTGGACTCCTCCAAGCCAAATGACGCCAGAGCGTTTGGAGCATTCGCGGCGTGGTCCAAGGGTAGGGGAGCCGTTGACGCTCGCAATGGGCAAGCAGCGAGCAGTCGGTCAGCCAGCTGAGGAGATGTCCGTTTTTCTCCAAGGGGAGATCAGCGCTAGCTATGTGTCGGAGTACTACAGCGGCATCATCCAAGAGCTGTCTAAGTTCGAGCCTCCGTGGGCGAGAAAAGTGACCATCGGCGGCTCGGATAGCGCCCAAGAGTTGGGAGAGGCTGCTTAGCCGTAGCCCTTGACGCCGATAGGCTCCTCGACTTCCTAGAGACGGCGAATGCCCCCTAGTAGAAACCCGACTGCGAGAGCGTGACTGCGGATACCTTGAGTGTTGCGGACCACGATGCGGGGTTATGAGGTGGTGCGCTCCTTCAGCCAGCTCACGATTTCATTAGGAGCCGCTTCTCCCGCTGCAATTCGCTCGACCATCGGCACGTCGGTGCCAGGATCGGGATCGCGGATCGGCTGGCCATTGGCCGCCAAGAAGCGCTCCACGGCCAGGAAGGCGCAGCGCTTATTGCCGTCGGGGAGTGGGTGATTGCGCGCCAGGTGCTCGACGAGAACGGCGGCCTTCTCGATCAGGGTCGGATAGGCATCTTGGTCGCCGAAGCCAGCGCGGGGCGAAGCCAGCGCGGAGTCGGCTAACGCAATACGAGGCAGCCGAGCGACCTGCTCGGGGGTGGTTCCTAGCACCTCGGCGGCGATGCGGCAGTAGTCGCCGAACGTGACGTACAGGACTTCGGCCACTTTGAGCGGCGGCTACTGCGCCAAACGGCGCAGCGTCTCCTGATGCTTCTTCATGGCGGCACGAAGCTCGCGGCGCTGCTCCTCCGGAGTGCCCGGCAGGCCCGACTTCATATCGGGCTTCTCAGTGGTCCTCGTAGGAGTGCTGGGAGCTTGGGGCTTCATTGCCTCCCCATTGTTGCACTGGGCGCAACGGAACCCAAGTCCGCATCACGCCTGCATGGTGTTGACCTGGGCGTTGACCCGGAACGAAAAACGCCCCCTCTGCGGGGGGCGTTTTTAGCTCTGAATCTGGGATAGCGGGGGCAGGATTCGAACCTGCGACCTTCGGGTTATGAGCTTGATCCGCCGACTCGGCTGGGCGCTGCGGGGCGCGTTCTAGAGCGATTCTCGCGAGATCGAACTACGTGGAGATCGGCTGGAATCTGTGGGGCATGTTGCCCCATTTGTTGCCCCATTTGCACCGCAAGGCACCCAACGAGGCGCGACAACAGACGGTCAGTTGACATCCACGTGCCTGCATCCTGAGCCTCACGCAGAAACAGGCAAGTCGCCCGTCAGACCGAGGCGCTTCAGATCGGATCCGAGGTCACGCGCGGTCTCGTCGCGTTGCTGAAGCCGGAGAACGCTGACATCGTCCTTGTTCCGTTCGCATCTGACGCGAGAGACGGCAGCGGGCCAATCGCCGACCGGAGCCAATTCCTCCGCCAGTGATCCGGCGACGGCGTCGTCATGACTGACAACGACCAACTGCTGCGGCCGCACTAGACGAACAAATGCCCTCAGGGTGGTCACGAACCCAGCCTGATTAGCCGGGTCGAAGGCGGCGGACGCATCATCAATCGCCAGCACACGGCGCCTGTCGCTGGGTTGTAGCAAGTGGAGGGCGAGGAACCAGGCAAGACCAACAATGCTGCGCTCTGCAGCGTTCAGCATCAACCGAGCATCGAGATCCTCCCGGTCAGTGGCGATCCCCCCGAGGACGAGCCTTCGGTCCTGCCCGGAGATCGCCGGGGGCTTGAAATACCACTCAAAGCGAACCAGCGCGGCCAAGAGCTCCCGCACAACAGGTGCCAATCGCCCCTTCAGGAGCTCGGCCACTACGCTCTCGCTTGCCTCCGCGATCGGACTCCTATATCCCTTGCGAGGACGCAGGCGACGTGCGACCTCAAACCTGCACATCGCCCCGAGGACGCGCTCGGCGTGAGCCGGGAAGCCTCGCGACGGGTGGCCATCGAGGCGAGTGGCGAGCGCTTCGAGTTCAGCTGCTTGCCTCTGCAGGAGGTCGGCATACTCCTCCAGCGCGGGTATGCCATCGAGCGGCCGCCCTAGCGTCTGTGAGAAGCCGGCGGCACGGTAGCGATCCTCCGGAACCCCCTCCCCGGCCGCCGGAGCGGGAGTTATGTCTGGGCGAACGGCGGCCCCAACGATCTCCTCCAGTTCTTTCCTCGGGATGCCCGCGGCAGCAGCATCCAGGGTTTCGGCGTAAGCATCAAGGCGCGCAGACCAATCCTCGTCGTCGAGCTCACCAGCCTCGTCATGAAATTCTTTCGCGGCCTCCTCGAGCCCACGGCCATGGCCCAGCCATCGAACCGCCAGCCGCCTCGGAACCAGCGGAAGTAGCTGTTCTTCGGGTTCGCTTTTTGACCCTTCCCCACCCTGTACCTCCGCCGCGCGGATCGCGTCGAGCAGGAGACTGACCGGGCGAGCGCGCTCACGCCGGGCATCGGCAGCTTTTCTGGTCTCGCGCGCCGCCCCTTCGAGGACAGCCCCGTCCAGCTCAGCCCCAAACGGCGTGGTCGCCACGATCTCATCGGCCGCCTCGACCGCCTTGATAAGCGCTTTCTCTTGCTTCCAGTCCTCTCTTGCGTAGGCGCCTTGGGAAACCTTGGCCAACAGATCTTCCACTCCGAGGAGATCCGCCCGGGGGGGCAGGTGGGAAGCGAGGCTTCCGCGGAGCTCGGCGTTGAGGTGCTTGAGGCCGTCGGAGTTGACCGCTTTTAGCGAGGACAAGCCGGCCTCCTGCAGAGCTCCGTCGACCTCTTTCTTGGCCTCGCGAACAATCGTGTCGGTCCTTTGATCTACCTGAGGCAGCTCGAGGCCGGTGATCGCCAGCAGCCACTCATAGCGTTCTTCGGGCCGTTGATCGACGAGGCTCGACACGGCGTCCTGGGTGAGCACGCAGCGCACGAGCTCGGCAGCCGGTTCCTCGAGCACTGCGGTGACCGGGGGGCCGTCGGCGACCACTTCGAACTCCGCCCTCCCTCCCCGGGGCAGGTGGCGCGCGTACTCCGCTGGCTCGACATCCCGGGGTTTGCGCTGCGAAGTTCCCGCCCAGCAAAGCTCCAGCGCCTCAAGCACCGCGCTCTTGCCGCTCCCGTTGGTGCCGTGCACGACGGTCACCGGCGCGAGCGCGAGGTCTTCTTCGGCGAACGAGCGGAAGTCCTTCAGCTTCAGCTTCGACAGCGGGGCGAGGGACGGCAGCTCCGGGCGCTCCGCCAAGTCTCCGATCAGTCGCTCTGCGATCACTTCCCCCGCAGTCTTGCGGTACCCGGCGAACACATCGTCGAGGTCCGCGGCGGCATCCCTCACCGTTCCCCGCAACCGGTCCCAGAAGTGCAGCACGTCCTTTTTCGAGATCTCCCACTCGCCCGCGTCCCGGCAGCGCGGCAGCAGCGGGGCCAGTGCGTCGTCGAGAACGTCGTCGTCGTCGATCCGGTCGCGCCTGACCAGGCTGAGGTCGACCCGAGTGAAGACGGCGTAGTGCTGGTTCATGTCCTCGACCAGGGAGCGCACTCTCTCCTCTCCCTTCGCGTCGACGACCATCAGCACAAGGGGTGGCCCGAATGCAGCCCGTCCGTCGTTGGCGAGATGGTGGCGCAGGCCAGCCGCCGCGAACAGCACCTGCCGCCATGCGTCTTCCTCCTGCGACTCGTCCAGCTCCACGACCAGAGCCAGCTGCGCCGTTGTCTTGTCCCAAGCGGCTCCCACCACAAATGGCAGCTTCTGCTCAAACGGCTCAAACGATCCCTCGTGGACCTCGAAGCCCACCCCTTGGAGCCGCCTGAAAATCCGGTCGCGAGCGCCGCTCACGGCACCGGGACCTCCAGCCCCCTCGCAATCGAGATGCCCTTCCTGACTCCATCTTCTTCGCAGACCAAGATCGACTCGACGCCTTCGGGCCAGGGGAGGACGTCCTTGGCCTGTGCAAGAGCGCCGCCCCGGTGCGCAGTCTTCAACTGCTGCAGGCTGTTGCCAAGGGGGAGGTAGGCGCAGCCGCCGTGGAGGATGAAGCCGTCAGTGCCGCACAGCGGGCGTGCTTGCTCTGGATCGGTCAACCCGAACCTCTCTCGCATCTCCTGACGAATCTTGAACGCCCGTACAGCGATATGGGGCTCGTGACGGAGCGGTACGTAGTCGAGCCCTTCCATCCCGGCGTTGATCCGCTGCATGAACGTGCCTGGGTCGCCCCCTCCAAGCACGAACGACCAACGGGCCATCGCCGGCCCGGTCAGGGTCAACAACCCAAGACGTGCGTCGAGGTCAGGCGGGAGGGTGAATCCCAGTTCCACCATCGTGGGCTGGAGCTCGAGCGCGATCATCTCCGCTAGGAGCACCATCAGCACCGCCGTGGTGCTGCTGTTCGCGGTGCATACCTTCGTCACCGCCCCATCGCTCGCGCCCTCAGGACCCACGCCGAAATCAATCAACTCCCGCAACGCGTCGGTGTCGGGTTTGTCGTCGATGACCACCAATCGCGGCGGGCTCGACGCAGAGTCGCCGCTGTAGATGTCCTCTAGGACTTCTTTGAACTCAGTTGCCATTGCCGGGTCCTGTCCGGAAAAACCAACCAGGAGCAGGATGTGGTCTTGGACCTTGTCGCTCAACCCCCTCTGAACCCAGAGCCGCTCCTTCCAGGTCGCGATCTGCTCGGCCCGGATGACGATGGCTTCCGCTATCGCCTCGCATTCGTCCTCTTCGTAGGCCTCGCGATAGTGCTCGGCACAACCGTGGGCCTTGACGAGCTTGAATCCCTTTTTCACGCCGGTGCCTTGGTACATCTCCTTGCTGCAGAAGATTTCGGCATGGTCGAGCCAGATCAGGCCAGCGGTCGTTTCGCGGGTCAAACTGAACCCCTCTGACTGCAAAGCCGCCTCCCCGCAGCAGTCGTAGTTGAAACTGAACGCCTGACTAAGCCCCTCGTGCTCTCGGACGCCACGGGCCAAGATGCGCAGGGCGCAGAAGTGTGGATCGACTTCGGGCGTCCCGGGCCATCGATCTGGGTCCGGCATGCCGATCGCCTCCAGAACCGCTTGGTGGCTGTTGCCATGGTGCTCGTAGATCGCTTCCGCGATCCCGCCGAGGTCGCCGCTGGCCACACGCTCGAGGCGGTCACCCAAACCGTTAGCCGAGCACTCGATGTGTAGATCGACCGCGATCTTGCCGGCCACTCTCATTCCACAGTCGTGAGATGCCCCCGCACCGAGGATCGGCAAAACCGCCTGGTTCTCAAGCTGCGTCGCGAGAATCCGAATCGCCTCCACTTCATCCGGCTGGAGGCCCAGCGCCAGATCGAGATGGGACTCGATCGGCCGGATCTGCCCCTTGTCCATCACCTGAACAGCCATGGCTACAACTCAACCTCAAACCGGGGCTCAAAGCTGTTGCCAGTTGGCTCGGCCGCAAGAATGTTCGAGAGAAGCAAACTGCGAGTTTCCTGGCGCTTTAGGCAAAAGAAAACGAGAAGATCCTCGTCTTTGCCGTCACGAATGCTGTATGGCTCGATCTCGCGACTCTCTTCGGTGCCATCCTTCTTACGACCCTCAATCAGCACGGTCCGGTTTGCTCGCGCCTCTTCGGTTATGACCTCAAAAATGTCGCTCATTAGTCCCCTGTAATTATCCGATGGGCCGAGAGCGTACCTAGATCACAATTCTTTCGAGCCTAAAAGATCAAGGTTCAAAACGGTCGACGGCGCCCCGCTCACGGCTGTGCTGAGCCAGGGGGAGCAGCGGCGCCTAGTCCTAGCGGCTTTCCTGGCAGAGATGGAGGTCCTGCCGGCGGTAGCCCGTCGTCTTCGACGACCCAATCACCTCGATCGACCAGGAGGGCCGCCGCCACATCGCCAGGACGATCACTCGCCTCGCAGCCGATCGCCAGGTGATCGTCTTCACCCACGAGATGTCGTTCGCGCACGAGCTGCAGCGCCAAGCGGGCGCCGATGTCCCGCTCAGCATCCAACACGTTGTCCGTATCGGCGACTCGGCCGGCAACGTCCGGCCGAGTCTGCCCTGGGAGGGCCTCGCGTCCAAGAAGCTCAAGGTCCGTTGTCCGAGAGTCTCGCGGCAGCGCGTGAGGCGTACGAAAATCGCCGGAGCCCATCTAAAGGCTGGAATCAACCGCTCCTATGGGGCGCCCGGAATGTCATCGCCGAGCTCTGCGAGACCACGCTTCCAACAACGCCGAACATAGGCGTTGGTGATGTGCACTGACGCGTAGCGGTCAAGCAGCAAATACAGCTCGACCAGCGCATTCTCTCGGCCGCTGCGGTCCAGCAGCGCTACTAGCGTCGCCGCAAGTGAGCGCGGATCCAACACCGAGACATCGCCCTCCGTCTGCGCAAGCTTCTCGTATCCACTGCTGTCAAGCCCCGGAGCGACGATGTGAACTCTCGACAGACCGTACTCGCGAATGGCGTCTTCAGCTTGGCCAAGCTTCGTCTCGAAATGGTTCGCGCTGACCTCCAGGGCCTCCTGAAGCTTGTTGCGATGGAAGACCTCGATGTCACCAGCACTTCGCGAGGACAAATCCGAGGCGTTAAGCGCCTTAGTCTGAACGCGCAGGCCCGTGGACTCCTGCTGCACCGTCGCCGTCAACAGGGCTGCAGTCACGTACTGCTCGTGCGCCCCAGCACTCGGCTCGCCGAGCATTTCGTCGATAAGCGCCATCACCTTGGCAAAGGTCAGTTGAGCCAATCGAAACCGAGGCTTGGCCAAGACGGTCCTCGCGGTCGCTGCGATGGCGGCTGCAACGCGCTCATACGCGATGCGAATTTCCTCAACCGTTGCCTCCTGTGCTGCCCATATCAGCAACTCATCCCAATGCTTGTTATTGCCACGGACGAGGTTTGGCTGGTTCTTTCCGATGTTCTGATACGCCCCCTTTACACCTTTGATGTGGAGCTCAGGCAGCACCTCCTTGCCAATAGCGTCACTCGCTGGCCGGCCACTCGGTGGGCGCTGGGTTACGTCAACAACCTTGCCTTGCACTATCGGGTGAGCCAAGGCAGTCAGAACGCCGTCGCGATATGCGAGTGACTGCGTAAGGCTGGCTAGCGCATCAACCGCCTCGACTATTTTGGGCGGCAGCGTTTTGGTAGCAACTTCTCCAGCATGGGTCCGCGCAGCTTTGTCGCCAATGAATCGGGCCAAGGTCTCCCACGCCAATTCGACGATCTGCAGAGCCTCATTTTCTGGCTCTTCCCCCGTTTTGGCTCCCCTTTTAATTCCGGTCATGCTGCCAGCAGTCGATCTAGCGTCGTGACTACCCTTGCCGTCGCCGCGTCGGTCTCCTCATGCTCCCAGATCCGGACAACGCTCCAGCCGAGTTGTGCAAGTTGCTCGTTGACCACTTCGTCTCTTCGGCGGTTCCTTGCGATCTTGTCTGGCCAGTACTGCGGGTTAGTAGACGGAACCCGCCCATGAGTTGGGCATGCGTGCCAGAAACAGCCGTCAACCATGATGGCCAGCTTCGGCCTTGGAAAGGCAACATCGACTCGAACCGCGCGAACATCCGGCAGCTGCACCAGATAGTCAACCCGAAATCGCAAGCCCTGGGAATAGAGGCTGGACCGAATCGTCCTCTCGAGGCCCGTGTCGCGGCGCTTGATTGCTCTCATGCGACGCGATACGACTTGGCTTGATGGATGCGGATAGCTGGACGGCATCAGTTCCAAATCGTCCCACGGCGAGCGTCAAGGTGCCGGGCAGGGTCAACCTCCCGTCGACTAGTGAACAGAGAGCTTGTCTTCGATTGGTCTTTTCGGCGTGATGCCCGCCAGCAGGCGGTCAGTGAGGCGCCCTGGCCAGCTGAGAGCGCAGCTCGCGCGCGACTGCAGCCGCGAGCTTGGGGGGCACAGCGTTGCCCACGAGCGTGTACTGCGTGCTCCTCGTGCCACGGAACTCCATTTCTGCCGGGAGGCTCTGCAACACCGCGGACTCCTCCACCGTGAGCCTGCGCGCGCTCCGGAGCCGCCCTGAGCGGACCCTGCGCCGGTAGCCCCGCCGCGGCCTGCCAGCGTCGGCGTCCCAGAGGCGAGCGTGGTACTCGGGGACGGACCCGTCCGGATCGATGAAGGGAGTCTTGTTGCCGCCAGCGGATGCGAGAACGGTGCGCGCCGGGGCATCGAGATTGATCGCGCGGCCGCCGCCGTTGAAGAGAAGTCCGTCGTATGGGCTAGGGCGGATATCGGGCCGCTTCGCGTAGGTGACGATCGAATTGTTCGGGTCACCCACAGGGTCAAGCGTAAGGACATCGCCCGCCGTGACCCACGGGCTTGACCGAGTCGGTCCGTGGGTCGGCTCGGGAAATCGGAAGCGCCTACCGCGCATGCCGACGATGAACGTCCGCCGGCGGTGCTGAGGGACCCCGAAGTCGGCCGCGTCAAGGGTCTTCGCAACAACGTCATAGCCCAGGTCCTCCAAAACATCGATCAGGGCGAGGAAATATGGCCGCGTCACTCCGCTTTGCAAGCCCGCGACGTTCTCGACGACAAAGGCTTCGGGGGCAATCAGTCGCAAGGCTCGGCACATTGCCGGAAATCCATCGCGGCTATCCCTTTCCGCCAAGCGCAACCCACCCGTAGACCATGGCTGACAGGGAGGACCCCCGACCACGACCTGCACGTCCTCGGACCACGATCGAAGCTCGCGCTCCGAGATGTCCTCGAGCCTGCGGCGATCGACATCGAAATCGTGGGCCACCTCGTAGGTGTCGGCCGCATCGCCCATGACCTCTACGGCTCGAATTGGCTTTAGCCCGGCTGCCGCGATCCCGATCGACAAGCCACCGGCTCCGGCGAAAAGGTCGAGCGTCGGCATGCCGCCGCTATGCGGGAAGCCTTCTCTTGAGGTCGCGCGGTCTTGGTCCGCACGCGGCTTTGGAAGCATCGTGCGCATGCCTAGTCTCGCGAAACATATGTTCGACGTCGGACCACTTTTTCGATGCATAGACAGACAGCCCACTCGGGATGAAGCAGAGACTGTCGAACGTAGGTGGACGAGAGACTCTCCGCAAGGGCCGAAACGACCTCTCTCGAAGCTCGTGTTGCCCCAGACGTTGCCCCATGGGCGATTTTGAACTCCTTTGTCTGCGCCTCCAGAAAGACGAAAGCCCCGCAAATGCGGGGCTTTCGTCACATAGCGGGGGCAGGATTCGAACCTGCGACCTTCGGGTTATGAGCCCGAACCAGGGATCCGGCTGGACTACGTAGGGCACGGTTTCAAGCGGTTTTCGCGAAATCGAGATCGGCTGAGATCGGCTGGAATCTGTGGGGCATGTTGCCCCATTTGTTGCCCCAGCGATCCGCCGGGCCCCCCTTCACTGCCTCGCCTGCATGGCCAAAAGAAAACCGCTCAGCCTCCCAACTGGCAGCCGAGGACGCTTGCCGGGGCGGCGTTCCTCGGGGTCTGCACTCCGACCACGACGCCGTGTTCGTAGCGGGTCTTGACGGCAGGCTGGCGGCGCAGGTGCCCGGCGGCGATTTCGCGGGCGGCGGTGACGATGCTGGCGGGCCACCCGTTGCCGTGGGGCGGCAGGACGTCTCCGCGGAAGCCCTTTTCATGGACCATCTGGAGAAGGACGGCCCAGTGACGGGCGCCGCTCATGCCCGCGACCGCCGCTTCGGCCGTTGCGGCGTCGCCAGAACGAGTCGCCGCATCCCAGCTTTCGAGCCAACCGCAGGCGACCGTGCCGGCGACAGCTTGGCCGAGCTCGTAGCGGTTGGTGAGCTCGCCTTCTGCTTCGAGCGTGGAGGGGTCAAAGCCAGGCGGCAGCGGCACCTCATGCAGCATCTGCGCGATTACGCCGGATTCGGTGGCCGGCTGCACCACTTCCGGCGGCATCGCCGCCAGCCACCGCTCGACGCTGACGGCGCGCAGCGATCGCAGCAAGGTTTCGTGTTCGCGCGCGGGGAGCGCGAGCGTGACGAAGACGTTGCCCTGCGGAGGCAGGACGGTGACGTAGGCGGGCCGCCCGCCGTATTGGAAGGTAGTCGCCTGCCGCCCGAGGACGATCGACTTCGCCACCCTCGCCTTCGGGCGGTATCCGCGCAGGGTGCTGCGATAGAGCGCTGCCGGTGCCCAGCTCATCGTCAGGCTCAAGCCTTCGGGACCAAAGGCCGGATGCCCGGCCTCCTTGTAAGTCAGTCCGCCGTATTCGGCCTCGAAGCTGTTGGCGTGAATGATTGACCAGCCAGGAGCAGTAACGAGCAGGCGCGGGTTGGCTTCGGCCACCTTGACCGCGGCGGCGGCGTAGGGCGGGCGGCCACCGTCCCCGACCGAGCCGCCGCCGAGGACGAACAGGATCGCCATCGCGGCAACGAGAGCAAAGCCGAGGCCGAGCGAGGCCGAGCGGTGTCGCGAAAAGATCCCGGCTAGGCCGTGTTCACCGCCCGCGCCGCGCTCCACTGCGACACGGTCGGCGGCCGGGACTGGCTGAGCCGGGGAATCCCCGGCGGCGATCGCCCGTTGCATCGCGCGCGCCAGCTCCACCTCGCCGATCGTCTTGCGGAGCTCCCCGGCGGAAACCGGGTTGGCGGCCCGCATCTGGGCGAGGGCATCGGTTCGGCTGTTGCGGATCATCGGGCCTCCTCGGCTGGCCTGGGCATCGCGGCCCGGCCTTCCTGGTCGATCGGTTTCGCTGCGTCGAGTCGCCTCGCGAGCTTGCGGCGTGCGCGATGGAGGCGCACCCGGAAGGCGCCTTGCGAGCAGCCGAGGACCTGCGCCGCCTCACGCACCTCGAGCCCGTCCCAGGCGACCAGACGGAGCACCTCGCGCTCAGGCTCTTTGAGCTGCGCGAAGGCGGTGGAAAAGGCTTCGCGTAGGGCAAGGGACTCAGCCGGATCGACGCCCGACACCTCGGAGCGAGCCTCGTCAACGAGGCGTGCTCCGAGGTCGTGGCGACGGCGCGTCGAGCGGTACTGGGCGGCGATCACATTGGTGGCGATCGCATATACCCAGGGCAGAGGACTGTCGGGGATGCAGTCGCGCCGACGCCAGGCCACGGCGAAGGTGTCGGCGACCACATCCTCAGCCGCCTCGCGCCCCAAGACTCGCCGCATCGTGAAGGCAAGCAGCCGCGCGTGATGCTCGCGGAAGCAGCTTTCGAAGCGGTCGCGGTAAATGTCTGGCGCCGGCGCGTTGTCGATCGAGGGCATCTAGGACTAGATGTCAGATCAGCCGCGGTTGTTACAGGCTCACTGCGGAGGCGGCGGAACTCCGTGTTCGCGCTGCCTCTCCATCTTGCGCGGGAGCAAGGGGATTCCGAGGCGGGCGCATCCAAGGCCTTCGGCCTTGGGCAGCAACCGCCACCTATGGGGCCCGAACTGCCAGACCCCGCTCGGCATCGACTTGACCAGCTTCAAGAGCGTTTCATTAGACCTCCCTTCCCTTTCCAACTGCCGCATGACGGGCCAACGCAGGGCGGTCGCCATCGCCTTCTCGGCTTCAAGCTCCGCCGCCCGGTTGCCGGCCCTACGAGCCTCTCCCCACTGACGGAACCAGAGGCAGGAGACAGTGACGGTGACCTCGCCGGCCAGCTGAGAGCGGGCGGTGGTGAGCCCTTCGTCGGGAATCCGTGACGGCTTGAAGGTGCTGGGCAGTGGGATCCCTCTCAGCATTTCGCGGACGGCCTCTTCATGGTCGGCAGCTTTGACCACTTTCGCGGGCATTGCGTCGAGCCAAGTCTGAGAGTCCACCTTGGCCAGCCAGCCGAGCCGCTCTGCGAAGGCAGCCAGGTCGGGCACAGCGGCACGCAGTTCCAGGACGTAGCCGTCTTCCGTCCAGATGGCGGCCATCTGCCGGTCGCCCGGTTTGCCAGGTTCGATGACCTGCTTTCCTGCTTTCGTTGTGCTGATGATTCGATCGGCGTGAGTGTTGACACGGGCGGTCGTGCCGAGCACAGGCAGCCGTACGGGATGAGGCACCGTCACCGGGACTTCGACCTTGCCGGAGTGCCAGCTTAGCTCCACCTTGCGCTGACGAACGGCCGCGGGCAGCATTCCGGCCTCCTCCTGCAAAACGCCGTTCTTGCCGACGGTAACGCGGAACGTTTCGTCGGGGACCGGCTTGCCGGTGACGAATTCCATAAACCCTTGGGTCCCTTCGCGGCTTTTGTACTCGTTCAGATCCTGAACGCGCCAGCCCGGGCCTTCGAGCAGCAGAAGGGGGGTTGATTCGGCGAAGCGAACAAGCTCCGCGCCGTAGGCGCGGGACGCGCGCTGGGAGCTGCCACCTGCCAGGATCACAACCGCCGTAACCGCGATGAGAACCGCGATGCCCGTGGCAAGTGCGAGCCTCCCCACCCGGCGGGGCCCCTCGGCCGGAAGCGGCGAGGGAGCCGGCTGCTCGTCCTCCAGATCGGCGAGCAACTCGATTTCCAGTGCCTTGAGGTCGACTTGGTCCAGCAGGTGTTGCTTGACCGGATCGGCCGCGACGAGCGAGGTCTCGGGTCCACGCGCTTTCATCCTGCCTCCTCCGTGTCGAGTTGCGGGCCGCAGAGCGCCCCAGATTCATGCTCCTCCAGCAGTCCCCGTAGCCTGCGCCGGGCGCGGTGCAGGCGGCTGCGAGCGGCTAGCTGCGTGAGTCCGAGAACCTTCGCCGCTTCGCTTGGGGAGAGCTCATCCCATGTGACGAGCAAGAGCAACTCGCGCTCTTCGTCGCCAAGGCCAGCCATCGCCCGCAGCGCCCCTGCTGCTTCTCCGCCCGGCTCTGGGGGGTTCGCCAGCTCGGTGGGCAGCGTTTCGGCCAGGCGTTCCGACAGCCGCGTTCGACGCCCTTCGGCGCGACGGATATTCGCGGCTACGCGACGCGCAACCGCGAAGAGCCAGAGCCTCTCTCCGCGGCCGAGCGGGACCTCGTCGAGGCGCCGCCAGGCCACCAGGAAGGTCTCCGCAACGACATCGGAGGCGTCCTCGGGATTCTCGACTCGTCGCAGCGCGTAGGCAAGAATCGCCCTTGCCTGCTCGCAGTAGAGCCTGCCGAGGCGCACCTTGGCGAGCTCTTCGCCGAGGGCTGCCTTTTTCTCGATCGGGCTCGGGGCCATCTATCTATATAGGTGTCCGGCTCGGGCTCAGCGTTGCAAGAGCGGGCTCGCTACGGCCCCCGCAGGGACTTGAATGAGAACTGCGAGGGCCTACATTCGGGGTCCTTCGCGACCAAACAGGTGCGGGACTGGTCGCAACGATGTTCCTAGCTTCCACAGGCAGGGCGACCATCCGACCGTCAGGTTCCTACGGGCCGTCTGCCCGAACTGCACGCGAATCGCGACCGCCGAGCCGGCGGCCTCTGTTGGGACGAGCGCCAAAAATGCAGCTACGTACGGCCCTGATCCAGGCTCAGGGTTCGGGGCTCCCTGGTGACGCATAGCCGCCCCATTCGATCCGCGGCCCTGGGTGAGGCGAGTCATCGACCAGTTGCTGGCCGATTTCCTTTCCGCTTGCATCGAGGGCGATCACTTCAGTTGGTCCGCGACTTGGCTCCGCGAGCGGTTTCGACGGCGAACGTAGGTGGACGGGCAGCCCCGTTTCAAGGCCTGGAATCGACCTCTCTCATACCTCACCTTGCCCCAGGGCTTGCCCCATGACCGATTTTGCACCCTCTTGTCTGCACTCGCAGACAAACAAAAACCCCGCGTTTGCGGGGCTTTCGTGAAATAGCGGGGGCAGGATTCGAACCTGCGACCTTCGGGTTATGAGCCCGACGAGCTACCTGGCTGCTCCACCCCGCGGCGGACTGGGGATGCTAGCAATGTGAGGGCTTGAGTGGGCTTGGATTCGGCGTGGGGTGGGGGATTTGCGCAGGTGTCTTCTTGACGGCGGCTCGCTCTAGAGTGGCCGGGTGACTGAGGGGGCGACACGGGTCGCGGTGATCGACGTCGGGACCAACTCGACGCGGCTGCTGGTTGCCGATGTGGCCGGTGGGCGGGTCTCGCCGGTCGATCGGCGCAGCACGGTGACGCGGCTGGGCCGCGGGGTCGACCTCTCCGGCCTGCTCTCGGCCGAGGCGATCGAGGACGTCTGCGCGGCGATCGGCGGCTATGTCGGGATCCTCGAGGAGCTCGGCACCGAGACGGTCGACGCGATCGCGACTAGCGCCGTCCGCGACGCCGACAACGGCAGCGCCTTCATCGCCGAGCTGCGTGAGCGCTTCGCCCTCTCGGCCCGTGTCCTCGACGGCGAGGAGGAGGCCCGGCTCACCTATCTCGGCGCCACCTCCGAGTCCCTCCCCACCGCGCCGACCCTGATTGTCGACATCGGCGGTGGCTCGACCGAGCTGATCGTCGGCAGCGGCGGCGAGATCTCCTTCCACGACTCGCTCCAGGCCGGGGTCGTCCGCCACACCGAGCGCCACATCGGCAGCGACCCGCCCGCCGCCACCGAGCTGGAAGCGCTCGCCACGGACATCCGCGGCCTGATCGAAGAATCGGTCGGCGCCGGCGTCGAGGCCAGCCACGGGATCGCCGTCGCCGGCACCCCCACCTCGCTTGCCGCGGTCGAGATGGAGCTGGAGCCATACGACCCCGCCCGCGTCCACGGCCACGTCCTCGCCCTGCCGTCCATTCAACGCATGCTCTCCCGCCTCGCCTCGGTCCCGCTGGCCGAGCGGGTGGAGATCCCCGGCCTGCACCCGGACCGGGCGCCGACCATCGTCGCCGGCGTCGTCATCCTGATCGAGACGATGCGCGCCTTCGGGCTCGAGGAAATCGCCGTCTCCGAGCACGACATCCTCTACGGCACCGCGCTCGCCGCAGCCGACCGCCACTAAAGGTCCTCCCACCCATCAAAAGCCGTCGCCGTACTGGGTGGACACTCTGTCTTGTCCAGAACGGACAGAATGGTCAGTCGGAGCTAGGAACCACTAGAAGTCGGTAACTCAGCCTACTCGCTTATCGGTAGGTCGCTGCTGCAGGCCATTGTCAGAGCCAAATCCCCCCGTCCATACTGGATGAACCGGGCAAGAGATGGGGTTCGCTCCATTTTGCGGCCGGCATATAGGGCTTAGGCGATTGCCGCATCATGGCGCCTCCCGCCGTCTGGGCCCACCTAATAAAAGGCTCCTGAAGACGAACCCCTGCCCGTCCCGGGGGCCACCTGAATCGGTCGTCAGCGATGGCGGCCGATTCTCGTTTGTGGCAGCACTCAGGCCAGATTAGACTTGCGCGGGTAGGCGATCTCGGGATCGGTGAGGACATTGACCAAGGTCGGTTGGCCGGAGGCGAAGGCGCGCTCCAGCGCTGGCTTCAGCTCCCTCGGATCACGCACCAGGATCCCGTCGCAGCCGAGCGATTCGACCAGTTCGTCATAGCGGGTCTCCGGCCGCAGCTCGGCGGCGACCGAGTAGCCATAGAGGAACTGCATCGGGTGATGCTCCAGCCCCCAGATGCCGTTGTTGCCCATCACCCCGACCACTCCCAGACCGTGACGCGACATGGTCTCGAACTCAAGCCCGGCGAAGCCGAAGGCGCCGTCGCCCAGCAGCAGGCAGACCTGGCGGTCCGGGTGGGCGACCTTGGCGCCGATCGCCTGTCCCGGCCCGGCGCCCAGGCAGCCGAAGGGCCCGGGGTCCATCCAGCAGCCCGGCTCGAAGGTTTCGATGTAGCGGCCGGCGTAGGAGACGAAGTCGCCGCCGTCGCCGATCACGATCGCGTCGCGGTCGAGGACTTCGCCAAGCTCCTTGTAGACGCGCACCGGGTGCAACGGCGAGCGCTCCTCGTTCAGCTCCTCCTGCTCGGCCACCCGCTTCTCCGCCTCGACGCCCCGCAGCTGCTCGAGCCAGGCCCGCGTTCGCGGCTCCCCCGCCCCGGCCGCCCCGCGTAGCGCCGCCAGGCTGGCGCGCACATCGCCGACCAGGTCGACCTCGGGAGCCCGGTTGGCGACCAGCGCGTTCGGGGCCACATCCAGGCGGATGATCCGGGTCTCCTCGCCGAAGCTGCCGCCGAATCCGAGCCGGAAGTCCATCGGCACGCCGACGACGAGGGCGACGTCGGCCCCCTGTAAGGCCGTGCCGCGCGCCCGGCTGAAAGCGAGCTCATGGTCGGCCGGGAGGCAACCGCGGCCGAGGCCGTTGAGGAAGACCGGGATGCCGAGCCCCTCGGCCAGCGCCCGCAGCTCCCCCTCGCCGTGGCCCCAGTAGAGGCCGCTGCCGGCCATGATCGCCGGCCGCTCTGCCGCGGCCAGCAGCGCCGCCGCCTCCTCGACCCCGGCGGCGGGCTCGGCCACACGCGCCTCGGGCAGGCCGGGAATCTCCACCTCGGCCTCGGTGAAGACGACGTCGAGCGGATAGTCAACGAAGGTCGGCCCGCTCGGCGCCGCCGCGGCGCGGTCGAGGGCGGCGGCGGTGACGGCGGCGATCTGGGCCGGGTCCTTGACCGTCTCCGCCGACTTGACCAGCGGCGAGACGAAGGGAAGGTGGTCGATCTCCTGCAGCGAGCCAGAGCCCCAGCGCATCTCCGGCGCCCGCCCGCCGAGCACGCAGATCGGCGAGTTGTTGGCCTGGGCGCCGGCGATAGCGCTCATCCCGTTGGTCACTCCCGGCCCCGCGGTCAGCGCCGCGACGCCGACGTTCCGGGTCGCCTTCGCGATCCCCTCGGCGGCAAAAGCGGCGGTCTGCTCGTGGCGGACATCGACGAGGGCGATCCCCTCCTCCTTGCAGCCGTCATAAATCGAGAACAGGTGCCCGCCCGAGAGCGTGAAGAGGTGATCCACCCCCCGCGACTTCAAAGCCTTCGCGACCAGCCGGCCGCCGTGCTCAGCCATGGCTGCAGCCTATTGGCTGGACAGGCCCCCCTCGGGTTACCATCGCCTGGCCCGGGTGGCGAAACTGGCAAAAGCGGCGGCCTTAAAAGCCGCTGCCCCTTCGGGGGCTTGCGGGTTCGAGTCCCGCCCCGGGCATTCACCGGCCTCGCCGGGTCCCCGTTTTCCCTGCTTTTTCGGGGTTTCGTAATCCGTAAAAAGGCAATAAATGTTCTAAGGGCGCAACTCGGCCCTTGTTACGGTGTCTAAAGCCCTGGAACCGTCCTTCCACAGGGAGTCAGCTTGGAGGCTTCAGCCCTATCTCACGCCAGTCGCCGCGGGCTTCTCGCCCGGCGTTCGCCGCTGCTGAAACTGCAGGGCGACGAGAAGCTGATCGCGATGGCCCGCGCCGGCAACCCCGGCGCCTTCGAGGCGATCGTCGACCGCTACCAGGGCCGCCTGCTCGGCTTCTGCCGCCAGATGCTGAGCTCGACCGAGGATGCCGAGGACGTTCTGCAGGAGGTCTTCGTCAACGCCTACAAAGCGATGCTCGCCGACGAGCGCGAGATCAACCTCCGCCCCTGGCTCTACCGGATCGCCCGCAACCGCTGCCTCAACCACCTGCGCAAGCCGAAGGCCGACGCCCAGGAAACGATGGACATGGTCCCCGAGGTCGACGCCGCCTCGACCGCCGAGCGCGTCCACAACCGCGAGGAGTTCCGCCAGATCCTCAGCGACGTCAGCAAACTTCCGGAGACCCAGCGCGCCGCCCTGCTGCTGCGCGAGATGGACGCCCTCTCCTACGAGGAAATCGCCACCGCGATGGACACCACGGTGCCGTCGGTCAAGTCGCTGCTGGTGCGGGCGCGGATCTCGCTCACCGAGGGCAGCCAGGCGCGCCTGCTGACCTGCGGCGAGGTCCGGCTCGAGCTCGCCGAAGCGGCCGAGGGCCTACGTAAAGCCTCGGCCCCGGTCCGCCGCCACGTCCGCGAGTGCGACGAGTGCGCCGACTTCCGCAGCCAGATCCGCACCACCGACAAGGCGCTGGCGGCGCTCTCGCCGATCGGCCCGCTGCTGGCCCTCAAAGGCTTCATCCTCGGCAAGCTCGGATTCGGCGGCGGCGCAGGTGCCGGCGCGACCGGTGCCACCAGCGGCGCCGGTGCGGCCGGTGCAGGTGCCGGCGCAATCGGCGGCGTCGGCGCGGCGGCGGCCATCGGTGGCGGCTCGGCCGCTAGCGGACTCGGCGCCCTCGGCGGCGCGATCGGGACCAAGGCGGTCGCCGGAGTCGTGACGGCGGCCGTGCTGACCGCCGGTGCCGTCGAGGTCAAGCAGCACAACGCGACCCCGGTCGATCCCACCCCCACCGCCCAGGTTCAACACTTCGACAAGGCTCCCGTAACCGCTCAGATCGTCGCCGCGCAGCCCGCCCCCGCGGTCGAGCCGCAGCCGGTCGAGAGCGCAGCCGTGGTGGCGCCGCCGGTACCGGCGCCGACCGCCGAAGAGGCTGCAGCTCCCGCGCCCGAAACCCTTCCCGCCGACGAAGCCGCCGGCTCCGCTGCCGGCGAAGAGGTGACGATCGGCGACCCCGAGGCGGAAGGCATCACCGCGGCGAAACCGTCCGAAGAAGTCGCCGGCGCCCACGGAGGCACGGGCACCGTCGTCGTCACCGTCGGCGGTAGCCCGCCGCCCGCGAGCGAAGCGCCCGCCACGACTCCGCCGCCGAGCAGTCCCCCGCCCAGCGAACCGGCCCCCAGCTCACCTCCGGTCGTGATCGAAGTGACGCCACCTCCGGCCCCGGCGCCGGAATCGACGCCACCCGCGGCTGACGACCGCGGCCCCAGCGGCAGCTAGTCGAGCCCGATCACCTTCAGCCGGCGCATCAGTGCGGTACCGGCGAATTGCCGGGTTTCCTCCAGCGAGTAGCCGAACAGCTCGAAGTCGTCGCCGGCGTCCACCGCCCAGGGCGGCTGCAGGACCCCGTCGGCAACCGGCAACGCTTCCTCCAGCGTGCGCTCGATCGCCCGCTTGTAGCGATCGTCCTCGCCCGCCTTCTCGCGCAGGAAGACCGAGCCGAAGGCGACGTGGCGGTGCTCGTCGCGGGCGACGTTGGAGAAGCCCTCGACGAAGGCGGGCAGCGTCCCCTCGCTTTCGTTGTAGTCCATGATGAAGTGCTGCCCGGTGAGGGCCAGCATCCCCTCGATAACCATGTGGTAGAGCGTCACCGCCTCGACCAGTGCCTCGGTGTCCTCCGGTTCAGTGGATAGGCGGTTGGTCCGCTCCTTCAGCATCCCGTCGAAGAGGCGGCCGAAGTTGTCGTTGAGGTGCTCGGAGGTCTCCGCCAGCATCTCGCTCAGCTCGTCTGACTCCAGCACCCCGACCTCGCGGTAGAAGCGCTCGAAGAAGCGCACGTGGCGGGCCTCGTCGGCGATCTGCGTGCAGAGGAAGATTTTCTGGTCCTCGGTCGGCGCCGCCCGCATGATCGGCCCCAGCTCCTCGGCCACCTTCTGCTCGCCGATGAAGAATGAGGAGAGCCCGTACATCCGCTGGAAGCGCTCCTCGGGGCTGATCCGCTCGTGCCAGTCCTCGCGGTCACGCGTGAAGTCGAGCTCCTGCGTCTGCCACTGCTGCCGCTCCCAGAGGTCGTACAGCTCGGCGTAGCTGAGCAGCTTCACCTCCGAGGTGCGGTCGGCGGCCTCCATCAGCGCCGGGTCCGCGGTCGCCTGGAAGTCGGACCGCCCGGTCCTCGACTCGGTCCCGGTCTTCGGTTTCGCCTCCAATCTCACGATCTCCTCTTTGACTGCCGAGGCGAGCCTACACCGCCCCCTCTACTAGGACATGGACCCTGACTCGGACACAGCTAGGACGCTAAGGATAACTAGGACATATGCGAGAAGTCCTAGTTATGTCCTAGTTACTTCCCAGTCGATACTTGCGACGAGGGCTGGTAGTCGCAGCCTCATTGGGAATGACAACCCCCTCTTGCTGCAACTCCCGGAGGATCCGTCGCACCTGTCGCGGGCTCACATCGCCCAGCTCATTCACGAGTTCCCTCGGCGACTTCTCACCCTTCTCCAACAGGCCCAGAATTTCCGCTCTGCGATCCCTTCGCTCCTGCTTTCCTTCGCCAGTCCTGGCAGGGCGCTGGCCATGGGGCCTTAGCGTCACGCGCAGAATCGGCCCGAGCTCCGTCCATTCAGGCAAGGGGTATCCCCGATCCTGAGCAGCGACGGCTTTGGCGTAGGCCGTTCCATGTTTCTCTACATAACCGAGCCTGTAGAGGACGTTCATAACCGCTCTGTTGCGAACCCGGCTGATGCCCTCTTTGAGCTGCTCGACGCTCATCCCTACGGGCATCCTCCCGGGGCTATCCACAACAAGACGGTCGCTATAGATGGAAACGTTGAGGTGAAGGCCCTCGGCGCTGTAGTCGGCGTGGCCAATCGCGTTGTGGAGAACCTCGCGCAGCACCCCACCGTCGTAATGAGGAAATACCTCTCGTCTTCTGCCCTTCACGGTCTGCGCCGTGCCCGAGTTACGAGAGATGAACTTCTCAACCTCATCGATTGCCGCGAGCAGAGCGATACCCGGCCACTCAGCCGAATCGATCACATCCCCCGTCTTGTCCTTACCGGGATACCGGATCGCCCGGAAGTAGGCATCGGGCAGGAAACGAGTCGGGGTTTTCCCAAAGAGCAAGATCCCCGCGTTGGTAGGAACGAGCTCATTGTTCTGTTGCACTGCGAGTTCGTAGCTCACGAGCTTGGCGTCGTCGATCTCGACTTCGACCTCGCCGAACTCTGACTCGAGCGTCTCGAGGTCAAAATCCTGCTTCGTTGCTCCAACCGCAGGCAGTTGATCGAACCCGGCTCCGCCATGTCGCTCACGCCGGATCTGCTCGAGCCGCCCCGCGTCCCGGACGGGCACGGCATTTGAGCCGACACGCTCATAGACGGTGCGATGCTCGCCTTCCTTGAGCTTCAACGGCTCTGCACCTTGGAAGTACTGGGCGTCGACGAGAACGACTTCCTTGTCTTCGTGCGTAGCAAACGTGATCCGGGGTCGCTGAGGGGGGTCAGTTGAGGCGTAAATGGCATTGGAGATGGCTTGCTCGACGCCCTGTGGATCATCGAGACCGACCACGTTCCGGTCATCGTCGACCCCAATCACGATCCACCCCCCGGCGGTGTTCCCAAGAGCAACGAAGCACTTCACGATGCCCCTTGGCGAGGATGCATCGACCTTGAAGTCAACGCCGGCGCCCTCTCGCTGCCGCAGCAACTCTTCGATCAGCGTCGCCATGATCCGAACCAGCGGGACCCGCTCGTCGAGGTCAGACGCTCAGCGTCTGGCCCGGCTCGAGGATCTCGACCGCGGACGAGGTGTTGGCCTCGACCTCGGTCTTGAACGCCTCGGCGTCGGTCTCGATCGGCGGGAAGGTTTCGAAGTGGATCGGGATCACCGTCGCGGCGCCGGTGAACTCGGCGGCAACCGCGGCGTCGTGGCGGTCCATCGTGTAGTGGCCGCCGATCGGCAGCAACGCGACGTCGACCGGGTTGCGTTCGGCGATCAGCTTCATGTCGCCGAACAGGCAGGTGTCGCCCGCGTGGTAGACGGTCAGCCCGCCGATATTGATGAGGAGGCCCATCGCGGTCCCGATCGCGGTTCCGTGCTCGGCGCTGAACGGAGCCTCGGCCGAGCCCGGAAGCGTGCTCGTGTGCCAGGCGGGGACCAGCTTGATCCAGCCCCAGTCGAAGCGGACCGTGCCGCCGAGGTTGGGGTCGCTGACCTCCTCGATCCCCTGGCCCTTGAACCATTCCGCCAGCTCGACCGCGGCGACGCAGTGGGCGCCGGTGCGCTTGGCGACGGGAATCGCGTCGGCCATGTGGTCAGCGTGGCCGTGGGTGATCGCGATGTGGGTCGGCTCGACTTCATCGGCGGTGTGGACCGCCGCGGGGTTATTCGGCTTCAGGAACGGGTCGACCAGGACGGTCGCCTCCCCGTCGCTCAGCTCGAAGCAGGAATGCCCGTGGTACTTGATCTCCATCAGCCTTCTCCTCCCGGTTCAGTGGGTTCGACCCTTGTGCCCGTGGCCAACTCTTCCTTCAGCGCCCAGCCGACCGCGACCCCGACCATCATCCCCATCCTCGCCTCCTCGGCGAGCAGGGCGCGGACGGCGGCGATCCGCTCGTCCGGGTCGGGAAGCGTGGCGGCCTTGAGAGTCTCGTTTTCGTGCGGCTCGCCGAACCAGCCACCCTCCGCCAGAGCGGCCGCGAGGACCTTCTGCAGCTGCGGCGCCGATTTGGCGACGACGAGCTCGGCCGCGGAGAAACGCTCCGGGTCGAGCAGCCGCTCGATCGCGGCTTCGAGCTCCTTATCGTCGGGCACGAGGAGAGCCTAGCCCCATCGCTTCTCCTCGCCCTACTCGGAGCGATGGAACGCGGTGGCGAGCACGCCGCAGAGGGCACCGACGGCGCCGCCGGCCAGGCCCGCCCAGAAGTTCGCGGTCTCGACGAAGAACGGCAGCAGAAGCAGGGCCACGGCGGACACCGCCACCCCGACCCGGTCGTAGTCCTCGCCGATCGCGTCGCTGGTTTCGTTGCGGCGGATCACGAACCAGGCGGCGACCGCGCCCAGCGCGATCCCGTTGCCACCGGCGATCACCGCGATCTCGTTGCGGGCATCGGCGACGGTCGCCGCCGCCAGCACCCCCAGCGAGCCGCAGGCGAACAGCAGGACGAGGGTCGGGACCGTCCCCAGGCGGCGCTCGATCCCGGTGCCGAAGATCGCCAGAGCGATGGCTATGACGAACAGGTAGCCGACGTCGAGGTAGGCGAAGGGAGCGGAGAGGTAGCGCCACCAGTCGCCCTCCAGGGGGACGATGACGCCGCCGAAGCTGACCAGGCCGTAGCCGGTCGCCTTCTGGATCAGCAGCAGAATCGCCGAGGCGAGGACGATGGAGATCGTCGCGTAAGGGCGGTCGGTGGAGACCGGGAAGCTGACCCCCCGGCCGGGCCGCGGCATCCGCCGCCGGCGGCGGCGCGGCTCCTGGGCCTCGAGCCCATCACCGCGGCGCTCGAGCTTCGGCGCCCGCTTGCGCAACCGCGCCCCGCAGTAGGGGCACTCGGTCACATACGGACTGACCTCGGAGCCGCAGTTCTTGCAGATGACGCTGAGCTCAGTCTCGCTCATCCTCCGAGGATAAACCCAGCCGCGCGATTCCCCATTAGGCGGCCGATTGCGGCGCGCCGCCAGGGGTACCGGTGCCATACTGCCCGGACCCCAAACTTCTAGGAGGAATTGACGTGGAGCTGAAGAGTCTGACCGAGCAGAAATCGCTGCTGGAGGTCCTGCCGCCAGGCAAACGGGCCCGCCTGCACCGCCTTCTGTTCGAGTTCGGCCCCGGCAACGGCACCCTGATGCTGCTGCCGATCGACCAGGGGATCGAGCACGGCCCGCGTGATTTCTTTCCCAATCCGGCTTCCAAGGACCCCGACTACCAGTTCCGGCTCGCCGCCGAGGCCGGTTACTCGGCGCTGGCCTGCCAGATCGGGATGGCGGAGAAGTACTACCCCGACTACGCCGGCCGGGTGCCGCTGATCCTCAAGGTCAACGGCAAGACCGATATCCCCTCCTCGGCCAAGTCCTTCTCCTCCTGCAACGCCAGCGTCGAGGACGGCGTCCGCCTCGGCGCCGACGCGATCGGCTACACGCTCTACGTCGGCTCGCCGCGCCAGGATGAGGACCTGGCCCAGCTGCGCCGCGTGCGCGAGGAATGCGACCGCTTCGGGATGCCGCTGGTGGTCTGGTCCTACCCGCGCGGCGAAGCCGTCGACGGCAAGGGCACGGCCAACTCCTTCTACGCGATCGACTACGCGGCGCGGATGGCGATGGAGATGGGTGCCGACGTGGTCAAGCTCAACATGCCGAAGATCGACTCCTCCAAGGACAAGGACGCCCCGGCGCCCTACAACGAGATGGAAGTCGACCAGGCCGAGGCGATCCGCCAGTGCGTCGAATCGGCGGGCCGGGCGCTGGTCGTCCTCTCCGGCGGCTCGAAGACCGGGGACGAGACGGTGCTGACCAACACCCGCGAGGTGATGGAGGCCGGCGGCTCCGGGGTCATCTTCGGCCGCAACGTCTGGCAGCGCGAGTGGAACGAGGCGCTGGCGATCGTCGAGCAGATCAAGGAGACGCTGCTCTCGAACGTGCGGCGCACGCCGTAAGCGATGAGATTTGGCGGCGGCAGGGGCAGCGCCTTGCTGCTCCTGCTTGCCGCAGTAGTGCTGCTGCGGCCCTGGGAGTCGCTGGACGCCTTGGGGCAGACCGAGCCGCGATCCGCCACGGTCACCGTGACGCGGGTTGTCGACGGCGACACGGTCGAGGTGGAACTGGAAGGCGAGACTGAGGACGTCCGCTACATCGGCGTCGACACCCCGGAGACGGTGAAGCCGGGGGAGCCGGTGGACTGCTTCGGGCCGCAGGCCTCGAACTTCAACCACCGCCTGGTCGAGGGGCGGCCGGTGCGGCTCGTTTTCGGCGTCGAACGGCGCGACCAGTACGACCGGCTGCTCGCCTACGTCTACCTCGGCGATCGCTTCGTCAACGCCATCCTGCTGCGGCGGGGACTGGCGCGGACGCTGGTGTTCCCTCCCAACGACCGCTTCGCGGAGCGTTTCGAGCGGCTCGAGACGGGGGCTGCGCGGGCCGGACGGGGTCTCTGGGGCGCCTGCTGATTTGTGAGCGATTCGTAAGCCCTGCAAGATCTTTTGCTACGGTGCCCGCTGGCCCCAGGGCCTTTTCCCCTATGAGAATGCGACAGAGCATCTCCCAGTTCGAGACGGCGTTCGAGCAGGAGACCTACCTCGAGCGCCGCCGGCGCGAGCAGTTGCGCCACCGCGCGGCCAATCGCTCCCGGGCGCGGAAAATCAACCGCGTCGAGCAGGAGGGGAAGGTCCGCTTCAGCGTCCTCGCGGTCTGTCTGATCGCGACGGTGATCGTCGTCGTGGTCGCGATGTTCGAGGCGCTCGCCTTCCTGATGGCCTAGTCCTCCCCCGGCTCCCTCCTCCAATTGCCCTCCTTCAATAGACTCGCGCGCCGATGGCTCGACGCTCACTGAAGCCGCAGCTGAACCAGATCCGCGCCTGGGTACACCAGGGGCGGACCGATGCCTGGATCGCCCACCAGCTCGAAATCAGCGCGACCGAGCTGCGGGAGTTCCGCAAGCAGTACGACCTTTCAGCCGACGACGAGAGTGCCGGCGCCAGCGAAATCGACCTCCGCGACGAGATCGAAGCGGAGATCGAGGCCGCAACCGAGGCCGAGGAGGCTGAAGAGGCCGAGAAGGGCGAGGACGAGGTTGATGAGGGCGAGGGCGACGAGGACCAGGAGCGCGAGGAGCGTTCCGAGGGCGGCGAGCCCGGTTCCGGCCGCCGACGTCGTCGTCGGCGCGGTCGTCGCGGCGGCCGCGGTCGCCGCAAAGAGATCGAGGCCAGCTTCGACCACGGCGAAACCGACGGCTACGGCCTCTGGCTCGATGCCTCGGTCAAGGACAACCCCGTCTATACCGAGCACTGGGCCGGCAAGCGCGACGTCACCGTCCGCATCGAGGCCGACCAGATCGTCATCCGCCGGGCCGGCAGCCCCGCCGCCGAGAACGGCGACGGTGGCGGCGAGTCCGACGACTCAGACGAGTAGCTAGACCGGCAGCTGGCGCCCGCCAGCGAAATCCGTAGCGCCTCGTAGGTACAGCCAGAAGGCCGCGTCGGCGAGCGCCTGCGAATCGCTCTCGATCGAGGGGGCGACGTCGAGCGCAACCTGCTGCGCCCAGTCAGTTCCCTCGCCATAGAGATCGGCAAGCTCGGCGGCGCTAAAGGTCGGGCCGATCCGGCGCCGCAGTTCTTCGCGAATCGCGTCGACGACGCGGTCGGACAACCGGCGCTGGCGTGGGTCGTCGATCGCCTGCAGCGACCGCCGTCCCTCCTCCCACTGGAAGAGCGCGTTCTCGATTGGATAGGCCACCGGGCGAGGTTACCCAGCCGGGCGCGCCGGCAATCAGGTCGTGGGCGTCTGGGGGATCTCGCGGAGCGGGGCGTTGAGCGGGCCGCAGGCGGCGGGGTCGAGCTCGCCCTCGACTCGCCACACGGTCACCGGACCGCTGCGGAGGATCGGGCTCACTGCGTCAGACCCGCGCAGCCAGCGCGCCTCCGGCGAGGGGATCGGATCGCCGGGGTGGAGGAAGTTGAGGAAGGGCGAGGTGACGAGGTAGTCGAGGTCGGCGGCGTTGACGGCGGCGCGGAAGCCGGCGCAGGTGGGGATCGCGTTGAAGCCGCCGTGGGGGCCGTCTTCGCCGAGGTAGTGGACGCGGTTGGAGAGGTCGGTGCCGTAGAAGCCGTAGCCGGCGAAGCCGGCGGTGGTGCCGGCGAGACCGATGCGGGCGTCCTCGATCCCCCGCGCCCAGCGGTAGGCACTGTCGAGGTGCATACCGGGGATGCGTTCCGCGGCGGGCCCGTCGTTGGCGAAGCGGGCCTCGAGGTAGTTGCGCTGGACCGGGTAGCCGATCGCGACCAGCAGGACGACGAGGCCGGCTGCCGCTCCAGCGGCAACGGCGGCGCTGGTTCCCCGTCCACGCAGGTAGAGCAGCAGGGCGGGCAGCAGCACCGCGAGGACAACTAGGAAGAAGGCGAAGACGCGCGCCTTGTCGTGGAGGGCGTCGTCGGGACGGTCGGTGATGAGGAAGACCAGGACCAGGGCTCCCAGCAGCCACCACTGGCGCCGCTCGCTATCGAGCCAGCGATCGAGCGGCAGCAGAACGATTCCGGCCAGCAGGGCCGGGATCACGTAGCGGATGTTGATCCCGAAGCCGACCGGTTCCCCCTCCGCCCCGGCGGCGCTGAGCGGCGTGAAGAGGTAGGCGACGAGGGCGAAGAGGGCGACCGCGCCGATCCAGCGGACGATGCGGTCGCGGCCGCGCAGGACCGCGATCAGGGCCGCCAGGGCGGCGCCGAAGACGACCAGCGGCCAGAGCGCCCCGAAGGCCTCGTGCAGGCCCGGGCCGAAGTACTCCCGCCAGACGCCGGTGTCGGTCGCGTAGTGGACGATGTTGAAGTCCGGCCGCCCCTCCTGCAGCCGCTCGGGGTGCGGCAAGGGGATCGGCCCCAGCGAGTGCACCTCGGGGATCGGGTTGCCGGCAACCACCAGGTTGCGCAGGTACCAGAAGGCCCCACCCGCAAGCGCCGACAGGAACCACCATCCCGCAGCCGCCCACCGCCGCCCCTGGGGCGCCAGCACCACGACGGCAAGCGTCAGCGCCGCCGCCATCGCCAGCGCAGTGACCCGCGTCCCAGCGGCGAGCCCAGCCGCAAGCCCAGCCGCCGCCAAGGCCCAACGCTCCCACCCATCCTTCCGCTGCGCCCAAGCCTCCACCAAGATCGCGATCGATGCCAGCAATAACGCCGCCGCAGCCAGATCGTTCTTGGCGGCGCCCGGATCGCGGACGACCAACGTGTGGCACTCCAGGAGGATGGCGGCAGCAACAACCGTCAGCGCCCCGCGCCCATAGGGCCTGCCAGCGCAATACGCAGCCAGGAAAGCCACCGCCAGCCATCCGAAGTTCAGGAACAGGCTCAGCGTGTCGCGATCCGTCAGCAGAATCCCGACCGCGTGGAGCAGCTCGGAGTTCTGGGGATAGAACCAGTTCGTGAACACCGTGTCCGTGTGATGCATCCCAACCACGGAATGCGTCTGCACCATGTCCACGGCAAATGGCAGGTGGTACCACAGCGAATCGAAGTTGAAGACACCTCGGTCCAAGGCGTGCTTGGTCGTGACGGCGTAGCTGAACACAGTCGCCGAGATCACCGCCAGCATCACGAGCAACGAGACCAGCCCTACTCCGGGGGGTGGCACGGTAGGGGGGACCCCCCCTGAGGAAGCTTTAGCTACCGGAAGGGGGGGTGGGTCCCCTGCCGTGACAGGACCCGCCGGCCAGAAAGCCACCGTCCCTGCAACCAGTAGTGCCCCGGCAATCAAAGCCCCGGCGTAGAACAACCCAACAGCGCCCAGAAGCTCTGACAGCCAGATCAGTAGCGCAACCCCGGCGATCACCTCGACCAACCGCGCCGGCGCCCCCTCCCACGCTGGCAGCAGCCGTCGCCGCAACCTGAAAGCACTGAACCCCACCGGCACGACCACCAAGGCCAGCTGGACGGCCGCCAGGAGGTAGCCGCCGAGGTCAACCATTGAGGATGCCCCCCCGGCTCAGCCGCCGAGGTTGCCGCTGATGACGACCGGCTTCTCGCCTTCGGCGACCATCCCCTGCGCCCGCGCCTCGTGCTGGATGACCATCGGGTCGTCGGAGGACTGGATGCGGTTGTGGAGCCGACGGTTTTCGTCCAGCAACCCGTGCAGCTTCTCTTTGGCGGCGGTCGTGCCCGTGTAGGTCTTGACGAAGTCGATCGACGGGTTCAGATACGAGTAGAGGACCGCGAAGAGGACGAGGGTGAGGGCGATTCGCCCGACCCGGTCCCACTTGATCCGGCTGGGGCCGCTGCGCGCCGCGAGACGCCGTTTGCGCGCCGCCGGGCGCCGACGCGCCGGGGCGGACCGCCGGCCGGCGTGAGCGCTCGCTGCCATACCCGGTGCTACGCGACCGGGCTCCGCTTTCCTGCATCGGGCCGGGGGTCAGGAGCGGCGCTGGACGAAAGCGTTCAGGCCGGGGAACTGCGCGGCATCGCCCAGCTCCTCCTCGATCCGCAGCAGCCGGTTGTACTTGGCGACGCGGTCCGAGCGCGACGGGCCCCGGTCTTGATCTGGCCGGCGCCGGTGGCGACCGCGAGGTCGGCGATCGTCGTGTCCTCGGTCTCGCCCGAGCGGTGAGAGATCACGGCCGTATACCCAGCCTCGCGGGCAATGCGGATCGCCTCCAGGGTCTCGCTCAGGGTGCCGATCTGGTTGACCTTGACCAGGATCGAGTTGCCGACGCCGAGGTCGATTCCCCGGCGGAGCCGCTCCGGGTTGGTGACGAAGAGGTCGTCGCCGACCAGCTGCACCTGCTCGCCAACCTTCTCGGTCAGCAGCTTCCAGCCGTCCCAGTCCTCCTCGTCCATGCCGTCCTCGATCGAGACGATCGGGTAGCGCGAGCAGGCGTCGGCCCAGTAGGCGGCCATCTCCTCGGAGGAGAGGGTGCGGCTCTCGTGCTCGAGGTTGTAGGAGCCGTTCTCGAAGACCTCGCTGGTGGCCGGGTCGAGGGCGATGAAGACGTCGCGGCCGGGCTCGTAGCCGGCGGCCTCAACGCCGGCCAGGACCGCCTGCAGGGCTGCCTCGTTCGAATCCAGGTTGGGAGCGAAGCCGCCCTCGTCCCCGCCCGCGGTCGAGAGGCCCTGCGAGGAAAGCGACTTCTTCAGCGCGTGAAAGACCTCGGCCCCGACCCGCAGGCACTCGGAGAAGCTCCCGGCGCCGGCCGGGACGACCATGAACTCCTGGAAGTCGACCGAGTTGTCGGCGTGGGCGCCGCCGTTGAGCACGTTCATCATCGGCACCGGGAGAACGGTCGGCTCTCCGCCGCCGTAGAGCTCGGCCAGATAGCGGTAGAGCGGTTGCTGCGAGTCAGCCGCCGCCGCCTTCGCGGCAGCGAGGGAGACGCCGAGCAGCGCGTTGGCGCCGAGCCGGCCCTTGTTCGGGGTGCCGTCGAGCTCGATCATCGTCCGGTCCAGCGCTCCCTGCTCGGCAGCGCGGGCGCCGGTCAGAGCCGAGGCGATCTCACCGTTGACATTCGAGACGGCGCGACCGACGCCCTTGCCCGCCCAAGCATCGCCGCCATCGCGCAGCTCGACCGCCTCGAACTCGCCGGTCGAAGCGCCCGAGGGGACCGCAGCCAGACCGCGCGCCCCCGACTCCAGCACGACTTCCACCTCGACGGTGGGGTTGCCGCGCGAGTCCAGGATCTGACGCGCGTGGATAGAGGCGATAGCGCTCACGGGCGCGCCAGTCTAGTAGGGCTTATTCGCCCGTGGGGGGCGGGGTGCCCGGCGGTACTTCGGAGGCGCCTTCGGCCGCTTCGCCCGCGTTTTCGGGCTGCGGCCGCTGCGGGAACGGTTCACCTTTCGGTTTCGTCACCGTGACGGTTCCCGGCAGGGCGGGGGAGATCGGGGTGACCGGCGATGGGCATTCGGTCGCCGGCGTTTTCGGATCCTCTTCGAAGCAGGCTTCAGGGGCGTTGGCCGGGCGCCCGGATGAGGTGACGTTGGCGCATCGTTTCGCCAGTTCGTCGAGCAGCTGCGCTTTCTCGACGCCATCGGTGACGCTGGAAGCGCAGAAGGTCCGCTGACCCCACTTCGTCTGATATTCGGTGACGAATTCGGAGAAGAATTCCTGCTGTTTTTCCTGCCCCAAGGTCGATTCGATCTGCGCTTTAGCTTCAGCCAAGGACTGCTCTTTCCCCGGGTTGAGTTTCACGACTTCGACCAGGACGAAGTTGGTCTGGAATTTGACCGGGCCGACGAGTTCGCCCGTGGCGCTGTTGAAGACCGCCTCTTTCAGCGCTCCCTGCAGGAATTCTTCGGTGATTTCCTCCTGCAGGCCGCCTTTGGATTTGCTGGTCGGGTCGCTGGAGTATTTGGCCGCGACTTTTTCCCAGCTGGCCGGAGAGCTGTCATCTTCCAGCTGCGCCTTGGCGGCTTCCACTTCGCCCTCGTCTTTGTTGATGATGATGCGAACGTCACGGCTTTCTTTGGTCGTGAACTGCGTCGCCTTTTCGGCGTTGTAGTAGTCCTCGATCGCAGAGCTCGACAGTTTCGGCGCTTCACTGCTGACCTTTTCCTGGATCTGGGTGCTGAGAATCTGGAGTCGCACCCGGGCGTCGACGTCCTCCTGGGTGAATTTCGATTCTTTGAGGAATTCGTCGTAGGCCCTATCGGTTTTGAAGCTCTGTTTTTTGATCGTGACCAGTTCGTCTTCGACCTGTTTGTCGGTGACCGAGATGTCGAGTTCTTCCGCCTGTCCTTCGATCCAGACCTGATCCAGGAGTTCGCCGAGGGCGGCGACCTTCAATTCGGCGTATTTCTCGGTGCCGGGCTCGGGCGCTTTTTTCAGTTTCGCCTGGGCCACCTGCTGCAGCACCGCCCGGTCGAAGTCCTCCTGGCTGACCTGCCCGATTTCGTCGGGGACGTCCTCGACCAGCGCCACGTCGCCGGAGGGAACGCTCGGCGAGCCGAGGCCCTGGGTGACGGCGAAACCGACGAAGAGCAGCACGAATAGCGCGCCAAAGAGGATCAGCGCCAGGCGCTGGCGGCCGGCCGCTTGATTCCCCTGAGGTTTCCCTCTCTGCCCAGCTTTCGCTCCCACGAAGCGCGCAGCATAGTCAAATCCCCTGAGGCCGGGCTTAACACGGCTATCAGGCAGGCGTTTGCTCGGCCGCCCGCCGCGCCTCGCGCAGGCCCTCGGCCATCGCCAGGACGGCGTCCAGACGCTCCTGCGGGTCGCCGGCCACGCGCACCGCGGCGGTCTGCTCGCGCCATTCGTAGAGCGCTCCCTCGACCTGCTCGGCCAGCACCCCCGCCGCCTCGGAGTCGAGCTCGACCCCGGTGACGCTGAGCCGGCCGCCGCGGAACTCGACGCTGCGGGCGCCGGCCAGCCCCAGCTCGATCCGCGCCTTCTGCAGCTTCAGCAGGTTCTCCGCCTCGGGCGGCAGTGGGCCGAAGCGGTCGCCCAGCTCGTCGCGAATCGCCCGCAGCTGGCCCGGCTCGCGGGCGGCGACGATGCGGCGATGGACGTCGATCTTCGCCGCCTCGAAGGGGACGAAGCTGGCTGGCAGGTAGGCGTCGACCGGGACGTCGAGGCGGACCGGCTCCGGCGCCTCCTCCCGCTCCTCCCCTTCCGCGCCCGCGGCCTCTGCCACCGCTTCGTCGATCATCTGGCAGTAGAGCTCGAAGCCGACCGCGGCGACGTGGCCGGACTGCTCGTCGCCGAGCAGGTTGCCGGCGCCGCGGATGTCGAGGTCGCGCATCGCGATCCGGAAGCCGGAGCCGAGCTCGGTGTGGTCGGCGAGGGTCGAGAGCCGCGCCGCCGCCTCCTCGGTCAGCGCCTCGGCCGAGGGATAGAGCAGGTAGGCGAAGGCGCGCTCGCGAGAGCGGCCGACGCGGCCGCGGATCTGGTAGGCCTGCGAGAGGCCGAGCTGGTCGGCGCGCTCGACGATCAGGGTGTTGGCGGTGGGGATGTCGAGCCCGGACTCGATGATCGTCGTCGTCACCAGCACGTCGGCCTCGCCGCGGAGGAAGGTCAGCATCGTCTCCTCCAGCTGGTGCTCGTCCATCTGCCCGTGGGCTTCGAGGCAGCGGGCGCCGGGGACCAGGGCTCGCAGCCGCTCGGTCGTCTCCGGTAGCGAGTCGATCCGGTTGTGGAGGACGAAGGCCTGGCCCTTGCGCTCGAGCTCGCGGTTGATCGCCTTGCCGACCAGGTCCTCGTCGTAGGGGCCGACGTAGGTGCGGACCGGGCGGCGGCCCTCCGGCGGCGTCTCGATCACCGAGATGTCGCGCAGGCCGGCGAGGCTCATCTGCAGGGTGCGCGGGATCGGCGTCGCCGAGAGCGCCAGCACATCCACTTTCAGCTTCAGCTGGCGCAGCAGCTCCTTCTGCTTGACCCCGAAGCGCTGCTCCTCGTCAACCACGACCAGGCCCAGGTCCTTGGCGCGGACGTCGCGCGAAAGCAGCCGGTGGGTGCCGATCAGGACGTCGACCTTGCCCGCCTCGAAGTCCTTCAGCACCGCTTTCACCTCGGCCGCCGGCCGCAGCCGGGAGACGCCCTCGACCCGGAAGGGGAGGTCGGCGAGCCGCTCGCGGAAGGTGCCGTAGTGCTGCTGGGCGAGGATCGTGGTCGGGACCAGGACCATCACCTGCATGCCGTCGGAGGCGGCCTTGACCGCGGCCCGCAGCGCCACCTCGGTCTTGCCGAAGCCGACGTCGCCGCAGACCAGGCGGTCCATCGGCCGCTCCGACTCCATGTCCCCCTTCACCGCCTCGATCGCTTCGATCTGGTCGGCGGTCTCGCGGTAGGGGAAGGCGGTCTCCATCGCGATCTGCCACTCGCCGTCGGGCGGGAAGGCGTGGCCCCTGCGGGCGCGGCGCTCGGCGTAGAGGTTGAGCAGCTCGCCAGCCAGAGCCCCGGCGGCTTTGCGCGCCCGCGCTTTCATGTTCTGCCAGCGTTTGCCGCCCAGCGCCGAGAGGGTCGGCGAGCCGCCGGCGCCGACGTAGCGGCTCAGCTTCGCCAGCTGGTCGGTGGGGACGAAGACCCGGTCCTCGCCTTTGTATTCGAGGTAGAGGTAGTCGCGGGTGACGCCGCCGACGTCGCGGGTCTCGAAGCCGGCGAAGCGGGCGACGCCGTGGTCCTCGTGGACGACGTAATCGCCGACCCGCAGTTCGCTGAAAGCGAGGCGGCCGCGGCCGGCGCCAGGGGCGGGCTCCTCGGCGCGGCGGCGGTGGACGAGGCGACGGAAGGGATAGACGGCGAGTTTCAGCTCGGGGCTGACGAAGCCCTCGCGCAGGCGCGCCTCGGCGAAGGCGAGGCCGGGGTCGGGCGAGAGGCGGCCGCCTTCGAGGATGCGGGCGTCGAGGCGGTCGAGGCCGTAGCGGGCGCGGTCGGCCTCCCCCCTGCTCTCGAAGGCGACGACGGTGCGGTAGCCGGAGCGGACCAGTTTCTCCAGCTCGCCCTCGGCCTCCTTGATGTTGCGGGCGGGCGACTCGGCGCGAGAGGCGCGGAAGGCGTCCTCGTCCTCCTCCCCGGCGGTGGTCAGCGAGAGAGAGGCGCGGTCGCCGAGCGGGGCGGCGACGTCGACGTAGAGGTGCTGGGCGTCGTCGGCGTGCATCGCCGTGGTCACGTCCTCCCAGTGGTCGCGCAGCGCCGGCTCGATCTCCTCGGCGCCGACGAGGACGACCGCGGCGGAGGCGGGGACCAGGTCCAGTGGAGCCCGGAAGTGCTCCAGCGGCAGGACTTCGGCCAGGTTGGGGGACTCGCTCCCCTCCTCCTCGGCCGCCATCGCCGCCAGCTCGGCCAGCTCGCGGTGCTCGGCGTCCATCTCCGCCGCCGGCGCCAGCTCGACCCGCTCGGCGTCGCCGAGCGAGCGCTGGGTGAAGGTCGAGAACCAGCGCATCGACTCGACCTCGTCGCCGAACAGCTCGATCCGCACCGCCCGCTCCTCGGTCGCGGGATAGACGTCGAGGATGCCGCCGCGAACGGCGAACTGGCCGCGCTCCTCGACCTGCTCGACCCGTTCGTAGCCGGCGCCGACCAGGTCCTCGGAGACGGCGCCGAGCTCGATCTCCTCGCCCTTCTCGATCGCGAAGCCAGCCGGGCGCAGCGAGGCGTCGGGCACGGCCTCGGCCAGGGCGGTGGCCGAGGCGACGACGATCGCGTCGGCTTCAGAGCCGAGCGCGTCGAGGGCGTCGATCCGCAGGCCGACCAAGTGCGGCGGCGGCGAGACATGGGAGGCGTAGCCGGTCCCGCGCGAGGGATAAAAGCGGACCCGGCGGGGCGCCAGGTAGGCGCGCAGGTCGGCGGCGAGGTCGCGGGCGGAGCGGTCGTCGGCGCCGACCAGCAGCACCGGCCGCTCGCCGAGGCCGCGCTCGTCCTCGAGCAGGGTCGCCAGCAGCAGCGGGCGCAGCATCGTCGAGACTCGCAGCGCCATCGCCCCGCCGCCGTCCGCGGCCGCCTTCGCCCGACCCGCGAGCGCGTGGACGCGCTCGTTCTCGGCGGCGATGTCGATCAGGGGACGCAGGCTCATGGCAGGGGAAACGCCCGGATCAACCGATCCAGGGCGCGACGTCCGATTCTAGATGGAGATCAGTCCCTGCCGAGGGGGTGGTCCGGACAGGGGAAACCGGGTGGTGTCGGCAGGGTTTCGTCGACCCATTTCCGCATCGCGGTGTCACAGATTGCGTAGCCCCAGTTGATCAGCCGGTCCTGGGTCGGCTCGTCGAGCTTCGCCAGCCTGGTCGGCACTCCGGCCAACTCGAGCGTCTCTGTGAAGGGCGCTTCCATGCTCGTCGGCAGCTCGAAGTTGGCGATGTCGCTGCGGATCCCCCAGTAAGTCCCGAGCCGGTGCTCATCGGAGTCCGCGGGGGCCTGGTACCCCTCGACCGTCTGCTGTTTGCGCAGGCTCCTGACCTGGTTGTCGATCACGCTCGTCACCCGCACCATCTGGGTCGCCCAGTCGCGCCAGCGCCAGGACCCTCCCCCGTCAGCTTCCATCGCGCCGCCGCCGTCGCTGATCAGGACCGTCTTGCAGCTCTTCCAGGCCGTCTCCAGCCCGAGGTTGTCGTAGACGCCGCCGTCGGCGAGGGTGGGATTGGTGGTGAAAGGCGGTGTCTGCAGGTCTTCGCCGCTGCCGGGAACGTACTGGCCGTCCGCGAACCGCATCCGCGCCGGCGCCAGGATCGGCGGGAAGGCCGAGGAGGCGGCGACCGCATCGGCCAGGGCGACCTCGGGCTCGAGGATCGTCCCGACCCGGTAGTCGGCGATGTACGGGCGCGAGAAACGCCAGAGAACCCCCGACTGGAGGTTGGTGGCGTTGATGACGAAGCGCGGGCCTTCCTCGTCGCTCGGCAGGTCCTGCAGGGTGTCGTTCTGGAACAGGTGGTGGCGATAGGCGGCCGCGAGCCTGGTGCTGATCGTCGTGCCCGGTAGGAGCATGCCCGTCAGCACAGCCGGCACGTCGAGCGTGTGTGTGGCCAGGCTCCGGATCGGCGCCACCACCTCCGCCTTCAGGTTGGCAGCGACCGGGTGGCCCTTCGGCCCTTGCTCAGTGAACTTCAGCCTGCTCCAACGCTGACCGAGTACGGCCGCGGCGATCGAGCCGCCCGAGACGCTGGAGACGCGCGTCAGCTGCTTCAGGTAGCCGAGCTCGTTCAGCCGCCAGAGGGCGCCGGCGTGGAACAGCATCGCCCGGTAGCCGCCGCCTGAGAGACAGAGCCCCAGGCCCGATTCGGGCTTTCCCCGCTCTTCGTCGGCCGGGATCCAGCGAACGGGCGAGTCCGGTCTCGCTTCCTCCTGAGCGGTTTTGCGTGTGGATCGAGCATCGGCGCCGGCAGTCTCGCCCGCCGACGCCTTCAAGTCAAAGACAGCCGAGTTCTCAGCTTTCCAAGACCGTGAACTTGCGCTTCGCGGGCGTCGGGTCCTTGACCCCGGCCGAGTTGACCGCCCGCACCTTGAACACGTGCTTGCCCACCTTCAATTTCTTGTAGGTCTTCGGCGACTTGCACTTCTTGAACTTGCCCTTGTCGAGCTTGCATTCGAAGCTCGAGTCGGCGACCGAGGAGACGAACTTGAACTTCGCCGTGGTGTTGGCCGATTTCGCCTTCGGCGACTTCTTGATCGTCGTCTGAGGGACAGGGGGCGGCACGGGCTGAGCGGGTGGACCGGCCGGGGGTGCACACATTGCCGCCGGCAGCGCGTCTTTGCACTCGTTGCTGGGATCAGCCGGCGTGGTCGCCGTCGAGAGCTCCGAGGTGGCGCCGTTTTCGTTGGTCTGGGTCGCGGCAACGATGGTCTCGCCCGGAAGCGCCGGGTAGGTCACTTTCCAGTTGCCGCTGCCGTCGGCCACCGTTTCGCCGAGGAAGGACTGCAGCTCCCCGGCTTCGCCGCTGGCCTTGCGGAAGACGCGGATCGTGGCGTTCGGTTCTGCCGCAGCCCCTTCGGCGCTCGTTTTGAGCGCCGAAGAGAAGGCGGGCGAGACGATCGCTTCGTTGGCACCGGTTTTGAGATCGATGAAGAGGCCGCCGTTGCCGCTGCCGTTATTGCGGGCGATTTCGGTCCAGCTCCCCGGTTCTCCGGCTTCTTCGACGATTTCGATCGCCGCACCGGTGCTGCCTTCGATCGTGTTTTCGCGTTCCTCGTTGTTGCCGCCGATCAGGTTGCCGGTCGTGGCAGTGACACCGTTGGGCGGTTTAACGACGATCCCCGCGCCACCTGAGTTGAGAACAGTGTTGCGGCGGACTTCGTTGTCTCCGCTTTCGATCAGGACGGCGGCACCGGTGGAAGATTCGACGGTGTTGCCGGCGATCAAGCCCCCGCCATCGCCGAAGCCGGCAAGGATCCCGTTCACTCCGCCTTCGACGTCGTTGTCGATGATCCGCCCGATCGTGAATTTCCCTTCGATCCCCGCAGCACCGGTGACACGGATGTCGTTGCTGTCGATTTCCGGCTCTTCGGTCACGCTTAAGGCCACATAGAAAATGCCTTTGTTGGTCGGCGACGTCGCGGCGGCGCCGTTGGCCCTGAACCCGATGCTGTTCCCGATCGCATCGAAGTCATCGCCGTCGTTTCCGCTGAAGATCGCTTCGCTGCCGACCAGGTAGTTCGCATCGCCCGGCGTCGCGCCACCGATGGTCAGGTGATCGGCCCCGCCGGCCGAGATGCCGATCCCAGCGTTCGGGAGCTCACCGGTTCCGGTTGCGTCGAGGCCGACGAAGTTGCCGTGGACCGTGTTCGGGCCGCTCGCCGGTTTCTCGCCGGGGCCAAAGCCGTTGAGATCGATCCCGGTGCCCGTCGCCCCGGAGATCACGTTGCAGCCACCGTCGCAGGCGGCGCTGGTCAGCGCTGCGCCTTCGATCGTGTTGCCGACCTCGTTGTTTTCGGCCGCGAAGCCTCCGCTCGAAGTCGAGTCGGTGATCTCGATGTTCGTGGGCTGGGCCGCGGCGGCGTCGCCTTTGGGGGTGACGCCGAAGTAGTTGCCCTGGATCGTGGCGCCGCTCGCGCCCTCGAGGTCGAGGCCGATCTGGACGCTGAAGCCGAACACGTTGCGGTCGGCTTCGGTGGTACCGCCGATCGTCGCTCCGTCGGAGTCGGGGTCGATGAAGATGCCGGTGGCATTGCTGGAGCCCGACCCAGTCAAGTCGAATCCAATCCAGTTGCCCTTGGCGACGAAGCGTTCGGAGGCGTTGATCACGTTGATTGCGATCAGCGCCCCGGACAGGGCCAGATCCCGAATTTCCACGTCGTCGTCTTCGACCTGCAGCAGGAGGCCAGCGCCGGCCTTGATGACCCCGGCGCACGGCCCTTTGACCCCAGCGAGGGTGTCGCACCTGCCGCCGCGGATGCTGACCTGGTCGGTGATCGTCGGCATCGGGGTGGCGGCGGAGATCGTGTCGCCGTTTTCGCCGTTGAAGGGGGCGACGAATTTGATTTCGTCAGCGACCCCCGCGGTGCCGTTGGCGGCTTCGATCGCTCCGCGAAGGGTGCAACCGGCAGCGTGAGCTTCGCACTCCGCTTTATTTGCTTCGTCGGCGGTGGTGTTGACTTCGTAGACCACGGCCGAAGCGGCGGCCGGAAAGGCGAGGGCGAACAGGGCAGCGAGGAGCGTCAGGGCGACGCGGCGGCGGAGGTTCATGCGCGCGACCCTATCCCGCGCAGGCGGACGAACGAGGATTCCTAGCCAAACGCCCTAGTCAGTCGGACGAGGGCAAACCAGGCCCGGTGCGCTGCCACTCGACCTGGCCGCGGCCCTCGGCGGCGGAGCGGCCGACGACGTCGTCCCACTCGTGCAGCATCCGCTTCAGCTGGGCGGTTGCCTCGGGTGGGTGGGCGGCGACTTCGGCGGCGAGCTCCAGGGCCGCCTGCTCGGTCCCGGCCGCGGGGGCGACGCGGTTGACGAGCCCGAGTCGCAGCGCCTCGTCGGCGCCGACCGTGCGCGAGCTGAGCAGCAGGTACTTGGCGGTGGCAAGGCCGCAGAGGGTGACCAGGCGCGCCGGCCCGACCGGGACCCCAAGGGCCGCGCCGGGGAAGCGCATCCGCAGGTTGGCGCCGCCGATCCGCATGTCGCAGGCGATCGCGATCTCTGCCCCACCGCCGACCACGTCGCCGTGGCAAGCGGCGATCGTCGGCTTGGGGAAGTCGACGACGGCGTCGTAGAGGTCGGCGAAGAGCTGCATCCGCCGCACCTTGCCCTCCTCGTCGAGCTGCTCCTTGACGTCGGCGCCGGCCGAGAGTCCTATGTGGTCGGCGGAGCTGATGACCAGCACCCGCACCGCCTCGTCGCCGCGGGCGACGGCGAGGTGCTCCAGCAGCTCGCCCAGCATCTGGGTGCTGATCGCGTTGCGCGCCTGGGGGCGGTTCAAGCGGATCGTCGCCACGCCCCCCTCGTCGACGGCGTAGCTGGTGACCTCGTTCTCGGGAGGGCTGCCGTTGTCTGCGCTCATGCCTCAGAAGCTATTCGTTCGACCAGCCGCTCGGTCTCCTCGGCGGCGTCGCCGACCAGTGCCTCGACCTCCCCCTTGGGCTCGCTGAAGCGGCCGAGCACGTGGCGGGAGACGATCTCGGGGTCGGTCGAATCGGGCCGCCCCACCCCCACCCGCACCCGCCAGAACTCGGCGTCGCCGAACCCGCGTTTGAGGCTCTTCAGACCGTTGTGGCCGGCGAGCCCGCCGCCCTGCCGCACCTGGATCTCACCGAAGGGCAGGTCGATCTCGTCGTGGAGGACGACGACCCGGTCGAGTGGCACCTTCAGCGAGCCGCGCGCCGGCCCCGCCGCGGTGCCGGATTCGTTCATGTAGGTCCGCGGCTGCAGCAGCGCCACCCGCGGCCCCCCCGGCCCGGTCCGCCCTTCGGAGATCACCCCGTTGAACTTCTGCTTCGGCTTCGGCAGGTCCCAGCGCTGGGCCAGCTCGCTCGCCACCATGAAGCCGACGTTGTGGCGGGTGCGCTCGTACTCGGGCCCGGGATTGCCGAGTCCGACGATGAGGATGCGGTCGCCGTGCTCGCCGCCGTCGCGGCGGCGGAACAGCGACAGGGGCTACTCGCCCTCGCCCTCGCTGGAGTCGCCGCCCTCGCCCTCGGCGCCCTCGCCGTCCTCGCCCTCGCCGACCAGCTCGGGATCCTCCTCGACCTCGGTCACGACTTCTTCGACGCGCGGCGGCGAGAGGGTGACGATCGTGACCTCCTCGGGGTCATCGGTCACGAAGGTGACGCCGTCGGGCGCCGTGACGACGGAGAGCTGCAGGGTGTCGTTGATCTCCATCCCGGAGACGTCGAGGACGATGTTGTCGGGGATGTCGGTGGGCAGCGCTTCGACGGTGATCTCGCGGGTGACGTGCTCGAGCACGCCGCCGCCCTTGACTCCGGGCGCGGTCTCGGCGCCCTCCAGCTCGAGGGTCACCTCCGCCTGGATCTTCTCGTCGAGGCGGACCTGCTGCAGGTCGATGTGCTGGAGGCTGCCCCGCACCGGGTGCAGCTGCTCCTCCTTGATGACGACCGGAATCGCTTTGCCACCGTCGATCTCGAGATCGAAGAGGGCGGCGCCCTCGCTGGTGATGTTGCGCACGTCCCTTTCGCTGACCTGGAACGGCTTCGCCTCGGAGCCGCCGGAGTAGACGACGCCTGGGACCAGGCCGTCGCGACGCATGCGGCGCGAGTTGCGCGAGCCGAAGTCGGCGCGGGGTGCGGCTTTGAGAGTGGAGCGGGAGCTCGCCATCGGACGGGAGAGGATAGAGAAATCGCCGCGCGACCGGCTGTGGCACCCTTCGGACCCTGATGTCTGACGAATCGAAGATCCCCAAGGGCCGAATTCGCCGCTCGGCCAAGCTGGGTTCGATCGTCGGCGTCCAGGGCGCGCGTTACGCCGGGACCAAAGCCGCCAACGTCGGCCGCGGCGAGGACAAGGGCAAAGAGGCGCTCGAGCAGCGACACCTGGAGACGGCGATGAAAATGGTCGCCGCGCTTGGCCAGATGAAGGGCGCGGCGATGAAGCTCGGCCAGTTCGCCTCCTTCATCGACACCGAGTTCATCCCCGAGGAGTACCGCGACATCTACCAGGAGCAGCTGGCGAAACTGCGGACCGACGCGCCGGCGATGCCCTGGGAGAAGGTCGTCAAGGTGCTCGAAGAAGAGTACGAAGACGAACCGCTCTCCGAGCTCTTCGCCGAGTTCGAGCAGGAGGCCTTCGCCGCCGCCTCGATCGGCCAGGTCCACCGCGCCGAGCTGCTCGACGGCCGCGAGGTCGCGGTCAAGATCCAGTATCCGGGGATCGCCGAGGCGCTCGACGCCGACCTTCGCAACGCCGGCACGCTCGTCCGCCTCGCCCGCGCGCTGGCCCCCGGCCTCGACGCCAAGGCGATCGCCGACGAGATCCGCGAGCGGGTGATGGAGGAGCTCGACTACGAGTACGAGGCCCAGAACCAGCGCTCCTTCGCCCGCGCCTACCGCGAACACCCCTTCATCTACGTGCCCGAAGTCGTCACCCGGCTATCCCGCCGCCGCGTCCTCGTCACCGAGCTGGTCCGCGGCCGCGACTTCGAGGAAACCAAGGAACTGCCCCACGAGGAGCGCAGCCGCTTCGGCGAGATCATCTTCCGCGGCAGCATCGGCGCGATGTTCAACCTCCAGCACTTCAACGCCGACCCCCACCCCGGCAACTACATCCTCATGGACGACGACCGGGTCGCCTTCCTCGACTTCGGGATGACGAAGAAGCTCGACCGCGAGCAGATCGTGCTCGAGCAGCGCGCCTTCGACGCCGCCACGCGCGACGACCCGGAGTCGTTCCGCAAGGCGCTGCACGACCTCGGCTTCATCAAGAAGCCCTCGAAGCTCGACGCCGAGCGGCTACTGGAGCACATGGGCGCGGTCGGCGGCTGGTACATCGAGGACCGCGAGATCGAAATCAGCCCCCAGCGGGTGATGAAGATCATCGAGTCCACCCACGACCCGCGCTCGGAGTTCTACGAGCTGATGCGGCGCGAGTCGATCCCGGCCGAGGAGCTGATGGGACGACGGATGGAAATCGGCGTCGTCGCGGTCCTCGGCCAGCTGCGGGCGAAACGCAACTGGCACAGCATCTTCCGCGAGTGGGTCTACGCCGACCGGCCGGTGACCGAGCTCGGCGAGCAGGAATGGGAGTACTTCGAGGAAAGAGGGCTCAAGCGAGCGCCCGGCCTGACCGAGACGCTCTGAGCAGGCGCGACCAACAGGGACCGAGGAGGAACGATGCGCAGGATCAAACGCGGTTGGGTTCTGACCAAGAAAAGCTGGGCGCTGCTGAACGGGCACCGCGAGCTGATCCGGTTCCCTCTCTACGGCGCGGTGGCGACCACCCTGCTGGCGATCGTCACCCTCGGCCCCGGCTTATACCTGTGGGACAACGACCAGTTCGCCGGGGCGATCCCGCTGTTCGTCATCGGCGTCTACATCCTCAGCTTCGTCGGCTTCTATTTCAGCGTCGGCCTCGCCGCCTGCGCCGACATGATCTTCCGCGGCCAGGAGGCGACCGTCAGCGACGGCCTCGCCGTCTCGCGTAGCCGCATCAGGCAGATCAGCGGTTGGGCCGCGGTCTCGGCCGCGATCAGCCTGGTGATGGGGCTGCTCGAAAACCAGGGCGGGGCGCTCGGCACCGTCGCCGCGCGGCTGGTCGGGATGGCCTGGACCCTGATCACCTTCCTCGCGGTGCCGGTGATCGCGATCGAGGGCACCGGCCCGTTCGAGACGATCAAGCGCTCGGGCTCCCTCTTCCGCGAACGCTGGGGCCAGCAGATCACCGGCAACATCGCGATCGGCGCCGCGGTCTTCCTGCTCGGCGTGGTGCCGGCTGCGGCTCTGATCGTCGCCGGAATCGTGATCTGGTCCTCGGCTTCGTTCGTCGGGGCCGTGCTGGTCGTGATCGGTGCCCTGGTGCTGGCGATCGCGATGCTGATCTCCCGCGCCCTGAGCGGCATCTTCGGAGTCGCCCTCTACCGCTACGCCCTCGACGGCGAGGTGGTCGCTGGCTTCACCCAGGAGGACATGGAGTCAGCCGTGAAGGTGAAGAAGGGCGGCAAGAACGCGCCGCCGACGGCGACGCCCGGCACCGTCTGAGCCGCTCTCCGAGATTGACCCCGCCCTGGCGAGGTCAATCTCGGAGCTGTTGAAAGAGCCGCGGGTCGTTGGAGCAGATGCCGTCGACGCCGGCGGCGACGAGCTTCTCCATCTGCGGCAGCTCGTCGACGGTCCAGGCGATCAGCTCGACGTTTGCCAGGTCGCAGATCCGGGCCAGCCGCGGCGTGACCAGCGGGTGGTAGACCCACATCGCCGCGACCCCGAACTGGGGCAGCTTCTGGGCGGCTAGGCCGGGCAGGCGGTGGCGCATCGCAACCATCGCCCCCAGCATCGGCGCCTTCGCCCAGCGCTTCCTCGACCAGTCCTTGGTGACTTTGGGATAGGTCCAGCCGCGCCGCAGCGCCGGCTGCAGCTCGAGGATGCGCTTCAGCGTGTGCATCTCCATCGTCGAGATCATCGCTCGCTCGACCAGGCCCCTCTCCTGCAGCGCCTCGACCACCTCCTCCTCCCTGCCTGGCAGCTTGATGTCGAGGTCGATCTCGATCCCGTCCAGCGGCGGCTCGAGGAAGGCGTCGAGCGCCTCGGTCAGCTTCAGTGGCGTCCGCCGCTCCGCGTCCGCCCAGTCGTGGGCGATCACCAGCGGCGCCCGCTGCTCCAGTGGCAGGTGCGAGTCCGGCAGCCAGAGCACGTCCATCTCGATCGTGTCGACCCCTGCCTCGGCCGCGGCCAGGAAGCTCTCGACCGTGTTTCCGGGCACGATCGTGTCGGCCCCCTTGTGGCCAACCAGGCGCAGCATGCGGGGCTCGTCGGCCAGGGTGCTCAGAAGAGCTGGTTCTCGCCGGCGAAGATCTCGGAGACCGAGCCGTCGGTGAAGATGCTGCGGATCGAGTCGGCGAAGATGCCGGCGGTGGAGAGGACGGTGATGTTGTCGGGCGCACCGGGCCGCAACGGCAGGGTGTCAGTGACGACGATCCGCTCGATCCCGGAGCCTTCGAGCCGCTCGAAGGCGGGGCCGGAGAAGACGCCGTGGGTGGCGCAGGCGATCACCTTGGCGGCACCCTCGTCGAGCACAGTCTGGGCGGCGGCGCAGAGGGTGCCGGCAGTGTCGATCATGTCGTCGACGAGGACCGCGGTCCTGTCCTTGACGTCACCGACCACGTAGCCGATCTCGGCCACCTGCTGAGCGGGCCGCTCCTTCTCCATTACCGCCCAGTGGGTGCCGATCCGGCGGGCGAAGTTTCGGGCGGTCTTGACCCGGCCCGCGTCCGGGGAGACGATCACCAGCTCGTCTTTCAGTTCCTGGTCGATGAACCACTGGGTCAGCATCGGCATCGCGGTCATGTGGTCGACCGGGACGTGGAAGAAGCCCTGGACCTGGCCGGCGTGGAGGTCCATGGTGAGGACGCGGTCGACGCCGACGTTCTCGAGGCATTTGGCGACGATGCGGGCGGAGATCGGCTCGCGAGGGGCCGACTTCTTGTCCTGGCGGGCGTAGCCGTACCAGGGGAGGACGGCGATGATCCGGTGGGCGGAGGCACCCTGGGCGGCGTCGATCATCGTCAGCAGCTCCATCAGCGCGTCGTTGGGAGTCATCCCTTCCGCCTCGTTGGCGCAGGTCGACTGGACGAGGAAGACGTCGGCGCCGCGGATCGACTCCCCGTAGCGGCAGTAGACCTCGCCGTTGGCAAAGGTCTTCAGGGTTACCTCGCCCACGTCGACGCCGAGCTTGCCGGCGACCTTGGCGGCCAGGTCCATGGAGCAGCGTCCCCCAAAGACCATCATCCGTTTCGTGTAATCGTGGTCGATGGCGGTGCCCACCTGGGGGCGCTCCTCGATCATGCTCACGCGTTGTCGTCCTCTCGCATTTCGGCCGCCTTGCGAGCGGCATATCCGTCGATATTCCGTTGCGCGTTCTCGCTGACGCCAAGTGCCCCGTCGGGCACGTCGTCCTTGATCACTGCGCCAGCGCCAGTGTAGGCGGAGTCGCCGACTTCTACCGGTGCGATCAGCATCGTGTCAACGCCGATGCGCACGTCGCGGCCGATGACAGTGCGGTGCTTGCGGAAACCGTCGTAGTTGGCGGTGATCGTGCCGGCGCCGAGGTTGCTGCCGGGGCCGATGTCGGCGTCGCCGATGTAGGAGAGGTGCGGCACCTTGGTCCCCTCCCCCACGTGGGAGTTCTTGATCTCGACGAAGGTGCCGGCCTTGACGCCGTCCTCGAGCAGAGCGCCGGGGCGCAGATAGGCGAAGGGGCCGACCGAGCAACCGGCGCGAACGTCGCACTCGACCAGATAGGAGTGCAGGACCTGGGAGCCGGCGCCGACCGAGCAGTCGATCAAGGTGCTGAGCGGGCCGACGACGGTGCCGGCGGCGATCGACGTCTGACCCCTCAGGGTCGTCCCGGGCTCGATTCTCGCGTCGGCGGCGATCTCGACCCCGGCGTCGATCCAGGTCGAGGCGGGGTCGACGACGGTGACGCCGGCCAGCATGTGCGCCTCGAGCAGACGACGCCGCGCCTCGGCCTCGACCGAGGCGAGGTCGCGGCGGTCGTTGATGCCCATCGTCACCGCGATGTCGTCGGTCTTTTGCGCGGCGACGGCATGCCCCGCCTCCCGCAGCGCCGGGAAGACGTCGGGCAGGTAGTACTCGCCCTGGGCGTTGTCGTTGGAGATCGCGTTGAGCGCCGCGGCGAGAGGGGCGCCGTCGAAGACGTAGGTGCCGGCGTTGATCTCCCGGATCGACAGCTGGTCCGGGGCGGCGTCGCCGGCGGCTTTGGCCTCGACCACGCGCTCGAAGGCGCCCGCCTCGTCGCGGACGACGCGACCGTAGGAGGCGGGGTCCTCGAGCTCGATGCTCAGCAGCGTCCCCGCCGCCTGCGAGGACTCGTGCGCCCCCAGCAGCTCGGCGATCGTCTCCGGCGAGAGAAGCGGCACGTCGCCGGAGAGGACCAGCACCGTCTCGCTTTCCTCGATCAGGGGCAGGGCGGCCCGGATCGCGCCGCCGGTGCCGTCGGGCTGCGGCTGCTCGACCATCTCGACGTCGTCGGGCAGACCGGCGGTGATGTCGCGGCCGGGAGAGACGATCGCCGCCACCCGGCCGGCGCCGGCCTCGCGCGCAGCGAATACCGGCCAAGCCACCATCGGCCGGCCGCAGACAGGGTGGAGCATCTTCGGCGTCGTCGAGCGCATGCGCGTGCCCTCGCCCGCCGCCATGACGAGAACCAGAGGCGAACTCACCCGCAGAGCGTATTGGGGGGAGGGGCCGTGTGCCCTCTCCCAGAGGCCGTTGCGCAGCAGATTGCGGGCTCCAATTCGGCTTGTTTGACCGGGAGCCTCTGGGGAAGGGCACACGGCCCCTCCTGTAAGCGCTCCGTTAGGTGCGCTTAGAGAGGTCTTTGCCGAGGAGGGCTACTGAGACGAGAGTCCAGCCGGCGAAGATTAGGTCTATTCCTACGAGGAGGCCGATTGCCCAGTCGGCGGAGCTGGGGAACTTGGCGAGGATCAGGATCCCGATTAGGAGACCGGCGATGCCGCTGAGGCCGAGTAGGCCCGCGTTCGGCTCGCCACGGGCGATGAAGGCGATGATCGTCCGGGTCAGGCCCATGAAGAGGAAGTAGATCCCCAGGACGAAGGTGAGGGTGAGAGTGCCGTTGTGCGGTTCGACGATCAGCCAGAGGCCGACGATCACGGTCAGGACCGCCCACAGCATCCGTAGCGCGAACGTCCCAACCGAGTGGGCCGAGAACGAGGCGGCGACCAGGACGATGCCGACGAAGAGCAGCAGCCAGCCGATGAAGATCGCGGTCCCCACCGAGGCCACCGCGGGCACCAGGATCGCGATGCAGCCGAGCACGATCGCCGCGACGCCGACGAACATCAGCGCTTTCCAGCTGCGGCTCAGGCCTTCGCGCACTTGGGGGTCAAGCGAAGCTCCTCCAATCTCCATGCGGGGGAACCTAAACGCCTACGCGGACGACTCGCAAGCGTTCCGCTCACGTTCGCGCTCGTAGAACCTGACCCACTTGCGGACAGCGTTGTCGGAAACGCCGTACCTGCGGCCGACGGCGCAGTAGCTCGTCGCCTCGATCTCGGCCAAGAGCTGCTCGTACGGCGGGCGCCTCACCCGCCTTTTCTCGGGCTTCGGCTTGCCGCGCAGCCGCACCCGATCCCAACGGCATCCGCAAGCGTGTGAGCAATATCGGTGATCGCGGTATTGAGCCTGGAACTCCTTCCCGCATCGCTTACAGCTACGGACCTCGGGCTCACGGCGGTTCTTGCGGCCGCAGTGAGTATCGAGCGTCGCAGCGCAGTTAGGACAGACGATCCGCAGATTCTCCAAGCGGTTGTCGTCGGGGACACCGTTGATGTGATCCAGGATCAGCGACATCGTCCGTCCACGCCAGTTTTCGTCCTGGCCGCACATCTCGCAGCGGCGTTCTTTCAGCCGCTCCAGGTAGAGACGCTGCTTCAGCTTGTTTCGGGAGTAGGTCGAACCCTGCACCAAGACCTCGTCCAGCGGCCTGGCCGTCGTCGACGGCACCCTCCGAGCAGAAGCACCGCCATCGAAATGGTCCGTCGGGATCTCCCACCTCTCCACCCATTCTTTGAAGAGCCGGTGGTTACCGCCCGCAGGACGCATACCCAGCTTGCGTAGGGCCTCACTGACAGACGACGAGCTGGCTACGGCTTCCCGGGCTTCTGCTTCGGTGTAGCGAGGCATGGGGCGAAATCTATCGTCTGCAGCAGACAGAAGAATTCCCTGCATGCTCGCGGTAGTCTCCAGACGGACATTCCGGGGTGGTGTAGATGGCTTAGCACGCTTGGTTTTGGTCCAAGAAGGAGGGGTTCGAATCCTCTCCCCGGAGTGCTTACCGTTCGACCGCTTACTCCTCCGCCGACCGCGCCACCTTGCCGCCTTTGGCGCCGGGCTCCAGCGCCGGGCCGCGGGGGGAGGCGATGCCGAGGACGCGCATCGCCTTCAGGCCGAGGCCGAGCTTCTCGCGACCCTCGGTGGCGCTGACGTCGTGGCCGCAGAGGTCGCGGACGCGCTCGAGCCGGTAGCGGATCGTGTGGCGGTGGGTGAAGAGCTGTTTGGCGGTGGCGGCGACGTTGCCGTCGTTGTCGAGGTAGGCCTCGACGGTGGCGACCAGCTCGGTCTCGTACTGGTCGTCGTAGGCGACCAGGGGCTGAACCGTCTCCGCGTAGAAGCGTTCGAGCTCGGCCGGGTCCTCGCTCATCGCCGGCAGCAGCAGCCGGTAGGCGCCGGTGTCCTCGAAGGCGAGCGAAGCCGTCCCCTCGGCCTCGCCGACGTTGACCGCCAGTTGCGCCTCGCTGCCGGCGCGGTAGAGGTCGACCGGGTCGGCGGCGCGGCGGCTGCGGCCTACGGTGAGGTGGAAACCCGGGAGGCTGTCGTCGAGCTCGCGCGAGAGCCCTGCCGCGGCCCGGGCCAGCCGCTCGTCGTCCTCGGCGGGGACGATCGCGGCGATCTCGGCCGCGGCCTCGCCGCCGTCGCTCGCCGCCAGCGAGCCTGGCGCCAGCGCTCGCAGCGCCCGCTGCGCCAAGACCAGGACGCGCTCGCGCCACTCGCCCGTCTGCGCCGCCCGCGGCGCCGCCCGCAGGACCACCACGCCGGCGCCCCGGTCGAGATCGGCGCCCAGCTCCGAGGCCTGGGCGACGATGTCCCGCCGGTCGGTCACTTCGCGCCGCAGCACCGCCCGCACGAAGGCGCCGGCGGCCTCCTCGCTCTCCCACTCGGGCGAGCGCGAGCGCTCCAACTCCAGCGCCAGCAGGGTCGTCACCATCCGCGCGATCGTCGGGTCCGGCGCCGCCTTCGCCCGGTAGCGCAGCTCGCCGACCACGGTGTCTGCCACCCGCAGCTCGACCGCGGTCACCCCCTCGCCGCCGGAGAGCAGCTTCTGCTCCTGGTCGGAGGAGGCACCAGCCACGGCGAGGACGGCGCTGGAGCGGTCGATCAGGGCGACGCTGGCGTCGAGCAGCCGCGCCGCCGCACGGGCGACCGCGGGCAGCCCGGCGCCGGACTCGACCGCTTCGGAGAGCGCGTCGAGCAGCCCCGCACGCTCGGTACTCGTAGAGCCAGACATCGGGCCATTATCCCGACGCGGCGCGGAACCTAAGTTCCGTTGATGAAGTTGACGATGTCCGTGTAGTAGTAGACGACCGCCAGGCCGATCAGGACGCCGCCAACGACCAGCGCCGCGAGGACGAAGAGCGAGAGGAAGCCGGCCGCGGCCTTCTCCCAAATCCGGCCGTAGGAACTCAGCGCCGGGACCAGGATCAGGATCGCGAAGATCGCGAGGCAGATCACCCCAGCCGCAGCGTAGAGGACGTATTGATGACCGAGGTCGGTCAGCGCATAGAGAGTCACTGCTCTGGATTTTGGCGCACTTGCGAGACGACCAGTCCGACGAGGGCACAGAAGGAGAAGGCCGCCGCGCCCAGCGCCCAGCCGGCGTTGACGTCTGAGAGGTAGTGGACGTTGAGGTAGACGCGCGAGAGCCCGACCAGCGCGGTGAGGACGATGCCGGTGACGACCACCGCGGTGGCGCGGGCCATCCCCGGTCGCAGCCGCAGGACGATCGTCACCGCCAGCCAGAGGTAGATGACCGAGTGGGCGGCGTGGCCGCTGGGGAAGGACGAGCCGGAGCTGGAGGCGAGCGGCTCGGGCGGGCGCGGGCGGTCGACCGCGTCCTTGATCTCCCAGATCCCCGCCTGGGTGATCGTCATCCCCACCAGCAGGACCCAGAACTCGACCCAGCGCCGGCGCCAGGCGAGCAGCGCAGCGCCGACCAGGGCCAGGGCCCAGGTAAAGCCGCCGGAGCCGAGGAAGGTGATGACCTTGGCGATGCTGGTGAGGAACCCCGTCTGCAGCCATTCGACGACTTCGGTCGCGGTTTCGTCGGACGGCGTCGGCCCGGCGTCGCCGCTGACGATCACCGTGTAGGCGATCAACACGAAGAGCGAGACCGCCAGCGCCGCCATCAGCGAGGTGAATTCGAGCCCGAAGGTACCGCCCGGCGTCACCCGGTCCCAGAGGAAGCGAATCTCCTGCCGGCGCGAGAGCTCGACCATCCAGGCAGTCAGCCGGTGCCGCTCCATCCAGCGCACCACCCGTTCCCGGTTGGCCTCGACTTTGAGGAAGCGGACGAGGTAGACGGCGCCGATCACCAGCGCGATCAGCGTCGCCAGCGCGAAGGCGCCGCGGGCGGCGTAATGGCCGGCGGTCTCGATGCTGCGGCTGAAGAAGTAGCCGACGAGGATGTGGAGCGAGGCCCAGAGGCCGGTGCCGAGGATGCTGTAGGGGACGAAGCCGCGGTAGCTCATCTTCGAGCTTCCGGCGATGAAGGGGGCGAGAGCGCGGACCAGGCTGATCCAGCGGCCGATGAAGATCGTCTTGCCTCCGTGGCGGCTGAAGTAGTCCTCGACTTTTTCGAAGCGCTCGTGGCTGATCCCGACCCGCGCTCCGTGCTTGAGCACGAACTCGCGGCCGAGGCGGCGGCCGAGGAAGAAGCTGAAGGTGTCGCCGAGCCAGGCGGCGAACCAGGCGATCGCGATCAGCAGGTAGACGTCGATTGCGCCCTGGCCGGCGACGGCGCCGCCGAGCAGCATCGTCGTCTCCCCCGGCACGACCAGGCCGATGCCGGCACCGGTCTCGGCGAAGGCGAAGAAGCCGACCAGCAGGTAGGTCCAGGCGCCAAGCGTCTCCGAGATCTCTTCCAGCAGGTTCTGCAGGTCGAGGTGGCCGAGCTGGCGGCTGATGAAATAGTAGAAGACGGCGACCACCGCAACCGCGGCACCGATCAGCAGCCGTTTGCGCCTGCTCGTCCCCTCTCCCTCCCCCGGCAGCTTCATGGCCCCAGTTTCGCGTGCCCGGCGGCGCAGACGATTGCTTCGGTCGTGGCGAGCCGCTCGGCGGCGACGCTGGCGGCGGCGAGGTCCCGGAAGAGGCCGACCGCGGTCGGGCCGGATCCGCTGAGAATCGCCAGCGGAGCGCCGGCCCCGCGCAGCGCGTCGAGCGCCTCGCCGACGTCCGGCCGCAGCGAGCGCGCCGCCGGCTCGAGGTCGTTGACGAGCAGGTCGGGATAGTCGAGCGGCGAGGCGCCGGCCCCGGCGACCTGGCGCAGCCGCCCGGCCATCTCCTCCAGCTCCGCCGCTGGGCGGCCAAGCCCGAGCCGGTCGCACTCGGCGAAGACCGCGGCGGTGCTGAGTCCGCCGCCGCCCGGCAACAGCACCGCCGCATGCTCAGCGGGCTCGGGCAGCGGCTCGACCAGCTCGCCGGAGCCGCGGACCAGGGCCAATGACGGCCGCAGCTGCGAGGGAACGTCGGCGCCTAGCTCGGCCGCCAGCCGCGACAGGTCGGCGACCTCGCCAGCGGCGAGACGGAGGACCGCGGCGGCGTCGCCGCTCCCTCCACCGAGCCCAGCCGCGATCGGCACCTTCTTCTCGATCTCGACCCGCAGCGGCTCGCCCTCCCAGCCGCGCTCGCGCAGGCCGGCCAGGGCCTTCGCGGCCAGGTTCTCGCCGTCGATGCCGGCGCAGATGACTTCGTCGCGCTCGGCCGGGGAGACCTCGATCAGGTCGGCCAGCGCCAGCGGCTCGAACAGCGAGCAGAGCTCGTGCAGCCCGTCGTCGCGGGTCGGACCCAGGTAGAGACAGAGGTTGAGCTTGGCCGGGGCGTGCAGCAGCATCAGCCGCGCAGCTTGGCGGAGAGGGCGGCGAATTGCTCCGGCTCCAGCGCCTCGGCACGGGCGTCCTCCGGCAGCCCGAGCTCGGCCAGCGCCGCACGGGTCGCCGCCAGGCCGCCGGGGGCGGCGTGCTCGAGCGAGCGGGCCAGCGACTTGCGCCGGTGGGCGAAGGCGGCGCGGATCAGCTGCCGGGTCTCGGGGTCGGCGCCGGGGCCGGTCCGCCGCAGGCGCAGGATCGCCGAGTCGACCCGCGGCCGCGGCTTGAAGACGGCCGGGTCGACGGCGCGCAGCAGCTCGACCTCGCAGGCGAGCTGGACCACCGCGCTCGGCGAGCCATAGGTGCGGTTGCCGGGCGCCGCCCGCAGCCGGTCGGCGATCTCGCGCTGGACCATCACCGTCCAGCGGCCGAGCGAGGGAAGCAACTCGATCGTGCGCAAAATCAGCGGCGTCGCCACCGAGTAGGGCAGGTTGGCGACCATCGCCGTCGGCGCCGGCTCCAGCGCGGCGAGGTCGAACTTCATCGCATCCCCCCAGTGCAGGTCGACGTTCGGCAGCGCCGCGATCGGCGCCAGCGCCGGCTCCAGCCCGCGGTCGATCTCGACCGTGTGCAGGTGCGCCGCCGCGGCCGCGAGCCGCTCGCTCAGCACCCCTTCCCCGGCGCCGACCTCGAGCACCACGTCTCCCGGCGCCAGCTCGGCGTCGCGGACGATCGCGTCGAGCAGGTTGGGATCGGCGAGGAAGTTCTGGCCGAGGCGGACCACCGCTACCAGCCGAAGAGCGCCTGCGCGTTGGCCTCCACCGTCCGCTCCAGCTCCTCGTAGGAGACGCCGCGCACCGTGGCTACCTCGCGCGCCGTCTCGACCACGAAGGCGGGCTGGTTGCGCTTGCCGCGCATCGGCTGCGGGGCGAGGTATGGAGCGTCGGTCTCGACCAGGATCCGGTCCTCCGGCACCTTCGCCGCCGCGAACAGCAGCTCCTTGGCGCTCGGGTAGGTGGCGTTGCCGGCGAACGAGCAGTACCAGCCGCGCTCGGCCGCGTCCTCCACCCGGTGCGGCGCCGAGAAGCAGTGGAGGATCACCCGCGCCTCGCCGGCATCGGCGTCGAGCGTGGCGAAGATCTCGTCGGTCGCCGCGGTCTCCCCCTCCGGGTCGCGGGCGTGGATCACGATCGGCAAGCCGAGCTCGCAGGCGATCTCGATCTGGGCCGCGAAGGCGCGCCGCTGGTCGGCCGGCGCGGCGGTGTCGCGGTAGAAGTCGAGCCCGGTCTCACCGATCGCCCGCACCTGGTCGTGGGCGCCGAGACGGCGGATTTCCTCCACCGCCACCTGATCGAATCCGGTGGCGTCATTGGGGTGCCGCCCGACCGCAGCGAAGACCGCCTCGTGGCGTTCTGCGCTCGCCACCGCGACCGGGTTCGACTCCGCCCCCATCCCGATCGTCAGCATCCGCGTCACGCCCGCCTCGGCGGCCGCGGCGACGAGCTCCTCCCCGCTGCCGTCGCAGAGGAAGAGGTGGGTGTGGGAGTCGATCATCGGAGGGGTCAGCCTATCCTTCGCTCGATGCCCGACCCAGCCGACTACTACCGCGAGATCTACGCCCGCGGCCTCGGCGGCGAGACGCCGGCGATCCCGGTCCCCGTCGCTGACCTCGAGGCAAAGGCGATGGCGGCGATGGACCCCAAGGCGGCCAACTACGTCTGGGCCGGCGCCGGCACCGAGGACACGATCGGCGCCAACGTCGAGGCCTTCCGGCGCCACCGGATCGTGCCGCGGATGCTGCGCGACGTCTCGGCTCGCGACCTCTCCACCACCGTCCTCGGGACGGCGATGCCGGCGCCGCTGCTGCTAGCGCCGATCGGGGTGCAGGCCGTCGTCCACCCCGACGGCGAGCTGGCCACCGCCCGCGCCGCCGCGGCGGTCGGCGCGCCGATGATCGTCAGCACCGCCTCCCACTTCAGCCTCGAGGAGGTCGCCGAGGCCGGCGGCGACGCGCCGCGCTGGTTCCAGCTCTACTGGCCCAACGACCCGGAGCTGGCGCGCAGCATGGTCGAGCGGGCCGAGCGGGCCGGCTACGGCGCCATAGTCCTCACCGTCGACACCTTCATCCCCGGCTGGAAGCCGCGCGACCTGCAGCAGGCCTGGCTCCCGTTCCTCAACGGCATGGGCGTCGCCAACTACTTCCAAGACCCGGTTTTTCGTGCGGCCCTAGAGAAGCCGCCGGAGGAGGACGTCGGCGCCGCCACCGGCCACTTCCTCGGCGTGCAGGCGAACCCAGCGCTGAGCTGGGATGACCTGGCGCAGCTGCGCGGGATGACCTCGCTGCCGATCGCCGTCAAGGGGATCCAGCACCCCGACGACGCCCGCGAGGCGGTGAGCCGCGGGATCGACGGGATCGTGGTCTCCAACCACGGCGGCCGCCAGGTCGACGGCGCGATCGCCTCGCTCGACGCCTTACCGGCGATCGCCGAGGCCGCCGGCGACGACCTCGCGGTCCTCTTCGACAGCGGCGTCCGGGGAGGCGCCGACGCGCTGAAGGCCCTCGCCCTCGGCGCCGACGCCGTCTGTCTCGGCCGCCCCTACGTCTGGGGTCTGGCGCTTGACGGCCAGGCCGGCGTCGAAGCGGTTCTGAAGATGGTCCTCGCCGAGCTCGACCTGACGATGGCGCTCTGCGGCCTGGTCCGGCCCGAGGAGATCGGGCCGGACCTGCTGGCCTAACCAGCGGTGCGCTTTATCCCCCCTATAGCGGGGAAAAGGCGCACCGCTTTTCAGAGATCGCGCCGCGAGAAGACGAAGGCGGCGAGGGCGAGGACGCCCAGCAGGTAGGCGAACGCCCAGGCGATCAACCCCGCCCCCGCCGCTTCCGAGCCGCCGAACGGCCCCAGTTGCAGGACCACGCCGGTCAGCCCCGAGGTGCCGGAGATCAGCGCGTGCAGGCTGGCTGCATAGAGCCCCTCGAAGGGGAGCGCCCAGCTGGCGACGCGGCCGATCTGGTGCAGCGAATCCGAATTGATCGCGTTGCCAATCTGGGCCATCAGCCCCGCCGTCAGCCCAGCGCCGAAGACCATGAAGACGACGATCCCCTGCGCGGTCACCGAGAGAAGCGTCGAGGCCAGCAGCGAGAGCGCGGCGATGATCGCCACCGCCAGGGCCAGGCCCAGCGCCGGGCCGAGCAGGTGGTCCGGCGACCAATTGCCGGTCACCTCGGTGATCGCGCAGGCGGCTAGGTAGACGGCGATCACGTAAGCGGCAGAGAGCAGGGCGGCGCCGGCGAAGCGGGCGAGCAACATCGTCGTGCGGCCGATCGGGCGGACGACGATCGGCTGCAGCAGACCCGACTCGGCATCGCCGCGGACCACGCCGAGGGTGAGGAAGACGGCCAGCACCGCGCCGAGGAAGAGCGTCGCGAACATCGCCAGGCCGAAGATCGTCGCCCCGGTGAAGGCGTGCGAGTCGAGCACCTCGGGCACCCCGGCGGCAAATTCGTCGACGTCCCTGAAGGCGAAGTGGGCGCCGAGTGCGAAGAGCGCGAGGAAGCCGGCGGTCAGGATCAGCACCGCGAGGAAGACCCGCTTGCGGACCCCCTCCTGGACCGAGAGGCCGACCACCGCCGCGGCCGAGCGCAGCTGCCCGCCGCTCATCCCGTCTGCCCGCCGACCGCGTCGAGGTAGACGTCTTCGAGCGAGCTGTGGCGGACCTCGACCCGGTAGACGCGCTCGCCCGCCGCGACCAGCTCGGCGACGATCCGCGGCGCGTCCTCGCGGACCGCTCCCGCGAAGGTCTTGACCCCGGATCCGGTCTCGACCTCGACCGCCGCCGGCCCCGCGAGCTCCGCCGGAGTCCCGGCCTTGACCAGGCGCCCACCGGCGATGATCGCGACGTGGTCGCAGACCAGCTCGACCTCGCTCAGCAGGTGGGAGTTGAGCAGGACGGAGACCCCGCGACGGCGCAGCTCCTCGAGCAGCTGGCGGACGATCCGCCGCCCCACCGGGTCCAGGGCGCTGGTCGGCTCGTCGAGCAGGAGCAGGCGCGGCGAGCCGACCAGCGCCTGCGCCACCCCGAGCCGCTGCTGCATCCCCTTCGACATCGCCTCGATCCGCTTGCCCGCCGCGGCGGCGAGATCGACCAGGTCGAGCAGCTCGCGCCGCTCCGCCTCGCCCCCGGCCGAGCCGGCGAGGCGCTGGTGGAAACGCAGCAGCTCGTCCGCGGTGCACCAGCCGGGGAAGCGGAAGAGCTCGGCCAGGTAGCCGAGGGCAGCGCGGGCCTCGGGCGACCCCGCCGGCCGTCCCAACACCTCGACCCCGCCGCCGCTGGGACGGACCAGGCCGCAGGCGATCTTGGTCAGCGTCGACTTGCCGGCGCCGTTGGGACCGAGCAGCCCGACCAGCTGCCCCGCCTCCACCTCGAGGTCGACCCCGGCGAGCGCCTCCTGGCTCCCGTAGCGCTTGTGTAGTTCCTGGACAGCGAGGACCGGCGCGGCCATCAGGCCGGCGGGTCGATCTTCGGGAAGAGCGGCGCCACTCGCTCCACCTTCTGCCCGCCCTCGCGCGAGCCGAGCTCGGCCAGGGCGCGTCCCTCTTCGCCTAGGGTCGCGAGCAGCGTCTCGCTCGTCTGCGGCAGGTAGGGGACGAGCAGGAGCGTCGCCACCCGCAGCCCCTCGACCAGGTTGTAGAGGACTTCGTCGAGGCGCTCGGGGTCGGCCTCGTCCTTGGCCAGGACCCACGGCTGGGTTTCCTCGACGTAGCGGTTGAGGCGCCGGACCAGGGTCCAGACGAGGTCGAGCGCCTGGCTCAGCTCAGCAGTGTCGAGCAGGCCGCTGAAGCGCTCGACGGTGCCTTCGAAGTCCTCGGCCAGGGTCGCGTCGACCTGGGCAAGTGGGACGACGCCGTCGCGGTAGCGCTCGACCATCGCCAGCACCCGGCTGGCGAGGTTGCCGTAGTCGTTGGCGAGCTCGGTCTCATAGCGCTGCTCGAAACCGGCGGTGGAGATCGCCCCGTCCTGGCCGAAGCTGACCTCGCGGAAGAGGTAGAAGCGCAGCGCATCGGCGCCGAAGCGGTCGATCACCTCGAACGGGTCGAGCACGTTGCCGAGGCTCTTCGACATCTTTTTCTCGCCCATCAGCAGGAAGCCATGGATCACCATCCGCTTCGGCGGCTCCAGGCCGGCGGCCCAGAGCAGCGCCGGCCAGATCACCGCGTGGAACTTGAGGATGTCCTTCGCCATCACGTGCAGGTCGGCGGGCCAGTAGCGGTCGGTCAGGTCCTCCCCCTCGCGGGCGAACTGCAAGGCGGTGACGTAGTTGAGGAGGGCGTCGAACCAGACGTACATCCGCTGGCCGGGGTCCCAGGGCAGCGGCAGCCCCCACTTCAGGTTGGGACGCGAGAGCGAGACGTCTTCCAACCCCTGCTTGATGAACGAGAGCGCCTCATTGCGACGGAAGTCGGGGACGACGAAGTCCGGCCGCTCCTCATAAAGACCTTCCAACTGCGCCTGAAAAGCGGAGAGCTTGAAGAACCAGTTCTCCTCCTTTTCCCGCTCGAGCGGTATCTCGTGGATCGGGCACGTATTGCCAGGACCAAGCTCGCGCTCAGTTTTGAAGTCGGCGCAGCGAGGGCAGTACCAGCCCTCGTAGGTCCCCTTCGTCACCCAGCCGTTGTCATAGACGCGCTGCATGATCTCGGCGACCTTCGCCTCATGCCGCGGATCGCTGGTGCGGATGAAGAAGTCATTCGTCGCCCCAATAATCGGCATCAGCCCCTCGAACTTGGCCGCATTCGTATCGGCCAATTCCTGCGGCGTCACCCCCGCCTTCTTAGCCGCATTCTCCACCGGCTCCCCATGCTCATCGGTCCCGGTGAGGAAGAAGACATCCTCCCCCCGCTGCCGGTGATGCCGGGCCAGGATGTCCGCGGCCATCGTCGAGTACGCGTGCCCCAGGTGAGGCTCCGCGTTGACGTAGTAGATCGGCGTGGTGGTGTAAAAGCGCGTGTCGCTCATCGAAGAGCCCACGCTAGCTGAAGACAAAGCGCCGCTATCGCCGCGCCTCGCGGCCGGTCAGCGCCTTGTAGAGATCGTTTGCCCGCGTCCCCGTCAGCGCCGCGACGACGCTTGCGGCCGCTCGCGGCCTCGCCCCAGACTGGACTAGGTGGCGGAGCGCGTCGACTGCGAAGCCGACGTCTTTGTCGTGCTCGTTGGAGGCGGCGGGGCCGATGACGAGGACGATCTCGCCTTTGGTGTCGCTGCGGAAGCGGCGGGCTAGTTCGGCGAGGGAGCCGCGGGCGACCTCCTCGTGCATCTTGGTCAGCTCTCGGCAGACGGCGGCCTCGCGGTCCGGCGCCAGGGAGGCGAGGGCCGCGAGGGACTCGCCCACCCGGCGCGGCGACTCGAAGGCGACGACGGTCTCGGCCGAGCGCAGGACCCGCTCCATCTCCCCCGCGCGCCGCGGCAGGAAGCCCTCGAAGCGCCATTTGTCGGTCGGCAGCCCGGAGGCGACTAGGGCGACCGGGATTACCGACGGGCCCGGCAGCACCGTCACCTCCAGCGCCCGGTCGATGCAGCGGCGGATCAGCTTGTAGCCGGGGTCGGAGATCGCCGGCATCCCCGCGTCGGAGACGAGGGCGACGACCTCGCCCCGCTCGATCCGCTGCGAGAGCTCGACCGCCCGCGCCGCTTCGTTGCCCTCGTGGAAGGAGATCAGCCGCGGCGCCGGCCGGATCCGCAGCTTGTCCAGCAGCGAGCCGGTGCGGCGGGTGTCCTCGCAAGCGATGTAGTCGGAGCTGACCAGCGCCTCGCGCACCCGCGACGTGATGTCGTCGAGGTTGCCGATCGGGGTGGGGCAGACGACGAGGGCGCCCGGCATCAGCTGGCGACCTTGGCGAGTTCGCTCCGAGCCATCGCCGCGGCGCCGATCATCCCGGCGTCGTTGCCGAGGGTCGCCTCGAGGATCGGAGTCTTGTTCATCGGGTTCAGCGCCCGTTCGCGCACTTCGCGCCGGGCCGGCTCCAGCAGCAGGTCGCCTGCCGCGATCACGCCGCCGCCGACGACGATCGCGTTGGGCTGGAAGATGTTGGCGAGGGAAGAGCAGGCGACACCGAGCCGGCCGCCGATCAGGTCGAAGAGGCCGATCGCGACTTCGTCACCGGCCAACGCCGCCTCGGTCACCGCCTTGCCGTCGACCACGCCGCCCGCGGCGAGCACCTTGCCGAGGGCCGAGCCAGGCGAGCTTTCCGCCGTCGCCCGCCCCTCGCGGCCGAGCGCCGTTCCCGAAGCGAGCGCCTCGACGCAGCCGTGATTGGGACAATTGCCCTGGCAGGGCGGGCCGTCGGCCTGGATCACGATGTGGCCGAGCTCCGCCCCGGCGCCGGTCGAGCCGCGGTAGATCTCGCCGTTGAGGACGAGGCCGCCGCCGATCCCGGTGCCGACGGTCAGCATCACCATGTGCGGCATCCCTTTGGCGGCGCCGTAGAGGTACTCGGCGTAGGCGGCGACGTTGCCGTCGTTGTCGACGAAGACGGGCAGGCCGACCCGCTCGCTGACGATGTCGCGGATCGCCAGGTCGGCGAGCGGCAGGTTGACGGCGGCAACCGCGATCCCGTCGTCGTGGTCGATCGTCGCCGGGATCCCGAGGCCGATGGCGGTCACCTCGGGGTGGGCGTCCCGCGCCTCACTCACCTCGCGCACCAGCAGCTCGACCAGCTCGTCCTCGGTCTGGCCGGTGGAAGCCTCGCGCTGCTCGTAAAGGGGATCGGTGCCGGCCTCGGAAAGAACCCCGATGAGCATCTTCGTGCCCCCGAGATCGACCCCGATCGTCTCGCCGCCGCTCATGCGCGGCAGGAGGCTGGGAGGCGGATGACCGAGTACATCGCCATGATTTCTAGCCTTTCATGACCCCTGACGGCGAGCAGCGGCCCCCCGAGCCGCCCAAATACGAGCCCGAGTACAAGATCTACCGCTCCCGCAAGGGGCTGTTTTCCCGCCTGAAAGGCGCGGATCTGTCGTCCCTGCGCGACCGTGCAAGGTTGCCTTCACGTAAGCCGAAGCGAGACAAGGAGCCGCGCCGGCCGGGGTCGCCGCGGGCGCCGTTCAACGTCAAGCGCCTGCTCAAATGGGTCGGCCTGGCGGCGCTTGGCTGGATCTTGATCAGCTTCCTCGCCTTCGCCGTCTCGGCCCAGCTGCAGTCCTTCAAGCTCTCCGGCGAAGCGCGCGACACTCTGAACGGCAACCCGTTCCTGCTCTTCAAGCCGCAGACGATCCTCGTCCTCGGCACCGACGCGCGGCCACCCGGCAGCGGCGACGGCAACACCTCGGAGGAGTGCTTCGAACAGCAGTCGAAGGGGGAGAAACCGCACGACCCCTGCTTCGAGGGCGAATTCCGCGCCGACACGCTGATGCTGATCCGCGCCGGCGGCGGCGCCTTCCGCAAACTCTCGATCCCCCGCGACGCCTTCGCCGAGATCCCCGGCCAGGCCCCGCAGAAGATCAACGGCGCCTACGCCTTCGGCGGCGCCGCCCTGCAGATCAAGGCGATCGAGGGGTTCCTCGGGATCGAGATCGACCACGTCGCGATCGTCGACTTCACCGGCTTCGAAGACCTGATCGACGCCGTCGGCGGGGTCAAGGTCGACGTCCCGGTCAAGCTCTGCGCCGACATCTCCGGCGGCGCTGGCGGCGGCCAGGGCGGATCGTCCATCCGCCTGCACAAGGGCGAGAACACGCTCAACGGTGAAAAGGCGCTGGCCTACTCGCGGGTCCGCCATGTCAGCGAATGCCCCGGGCCCGGCAAGAGCGTCTACTCACTCGGCGGCTACGACGACCTCGACCGCGAGCGCGCCCAGCAGGAAGTGATCAACGGGATCAAGGACCGCCTCACCGATCCCCTCCGCCTCCCCTACAACTTCATCCACGGCCCGATCATCGGCTGGGACGCGCCGAAAGCGTTCGTCAGCGACATGGGCTTCTTCACGATGCCGCAGCTGGTGCTCGCCGCCGGGATCGGCGGCAGCGCCCCGGCCGAAGTGCTGTGCGGGACCGAACCGACCGAATGCTCTCCCGGCCCCGAAGGCTCGATCGAAGTCCCCGAGTCGGCGCGCAAGAAGGCCGTCGACAAGCTGCTCAACGGCTGAGGGACCTCATGCGTGGCGAGTTTTACCCCCTATAGGGAGGAAAACTCGCCAATCGTCACTCGCTGCGCTGTTTCGTCCCCACCAGGGCCGAGACGATCAGGGCGGTGAAGCCCGCCGCCAGCGAGCCGGCGGTGTTCTTCAGGTCAGCGCCGGAGGATTCGCCCGTGGCCAGCACTTCGACCGCGATCCACTCGCCGAAGCCGAGCAGGATCAGCACGACCAGCGCGTAGACCCGCGCCGCCAGCGTGTACCAGCGGGCCATCTCGCGGTCGTCGAGGCGGCGGCCGGCCAACTCCAGCTGCACGGGCGACTCCGGCGCACGCTCACTGCCGGCCCGCGTGAAGTAGCGCTGCTCGATCGCCAGCGCCAGCAGCAGCACCGGCAGGATCTGCGAGACCGCCTCGAAGTACTCTTTCTGCGCGTGCCCGTCGACCAGGAGCGCCGCCAGCGCATAAGCGGCTACCGGCGCAACGATCGCGCCGGCGCCGAAGGCGAACCTCCAGACCAGGCCGACCCGCACCTGCCCCGACATCCGCGTCAGTCGGCGGTCGAAGCGGCCGGATTTGAGTCCGACTTCGACTCGCTCTTGCCCGAGTCCGACTTGGACGAGGAGTCCGAGTCGCCGCCCGAGCCGGAGCCGCCCTCGGAGGAGCCGCCGTTGGCGCCGCCCTTCCGCGTCCCGTAGTCGGTGTTGTGGAAGCCCGAGCCCTTGAAGTGGATCGCCGGGGCGCTCAGCACCCGCGCGGCGGGAGCCCCGCACTCCTCGCACTCGTGCAGCGGCTCGTCGGTCATCTTCTGGATCGCCTCGAAGACGTGGCCGTTCTCGCACTTGTACTCGTAAATAGGCATGAGGCTGCGGGATTATCGCAGCCGCTACCGTTCCCGCCATGGCGACCGAGCAGGGAACCCGCCCGACCGAGGTGACGATGGAGGAGATCGTCGCGCTGTGCAAACGGCGCGGCTTCGTCTTCCCCTCCTCTGAGATCTACGGCGGCCTCGGTTCGACCTACGACTACGGCCACTACGGCGTGCTGTTGAAGAGCAACGTCAAGGCCGAGTGGTGGAAGGCGATGCTGCAGGAGCGCGACGACATCGTCGCCCTCGACTCGGCGATCCTCCAGCACCCCCGCGTCTGGGAGGCCTCGGGCCACCTCGCCGGCTTCACCGACCCGCTCGTCCAGTGCCTCGGCAAGTGCAAGCGGCGCTGGCGCGAGGACCATCTGCGGGAGGCGGTCGAGGCCGAAGGCGGCGACCCGAGCGCCGAGCTGGTCTGCCCCGAGTGCGGCGGCGAGCTCTCCGAGCCACGCCAGTTCAACCTGATGTTCGAAACCCACGTCGGCCCCGTCGCCGAGGAGGGCTCGACCGTCTACCTAAGGCCGGAGACGGCGCAGGGCATCTTCATCAACTTCAAGAACGTGCTCGGCTTCGCCCGCAAGAAGCCGCCCTTCGGGATCGCCCAGGTCGGCAAGTCCTTTCGTAACGAGATCACCCCCGGCAACTTCATCTTCCGCACCCGCGAGTTCGAGCAGATGGAGATGGAGTTCTTCGTGCCGCCGGCCGAAGCGCAGAAGTGGCACCAGCACTGGATGGACGAGCGCGAGCACTGGTACACCGAGCTCGGAATCCGCCCCGACCACCTGCGGGTCCGCGCCCACGGCGAGGACGAGCTCTCCCACTACTCCTCCGCTACCAGCGACATCGAGTACCTGTTCCCGATCGGCTGGTCGGAGCTGGAGGGGATCGCCGACCGCGGCGACTTCGACCTCACCCAGCACGCCGAGTTCTCCGGCGAGAAGCTCGAGTACTTCGACCAGCAGACCAAAGAGCGCTACGTCCCGCACGTGATCGAGCCGGCCGCCGGCGCCGACCGCGCCACCCTCGCCTTCCTCGTCGACTCCTACGAGGTCGAGGAGGTGGAGGGCCGCCAGCGCACCGTTCTGCGCCTGCACCCGCGCCTGGCCCCGGTCAAGGTCGCCGTCCTCCCCCTCGTCTCCAAGGAGGGGATGCCGGAGAAGGCCCGCGAGCTCTTCCAGGATCTGCGCCGCCGCCTCCCCGCCGAGTTCGACGAGGGCGGCTCGATCGGCAAGCGCTACCGCCGCCAGGACGAGATCGGCACTCCCTGGGGCGTCACCGTCGACCACCAGACGATGGAGGACGACACCGTCACCCTCCGCGACCGCGACTCCCTCGAGCAGGTCCGGGTCCCGATCGAGGGCCTCGGCGACGAGCTGGTCAAGCGCCTCGCAGCACCCTGGCGCAGCCCGAAGCTAGGCTGAGCTCTACTCCGACGTGCCCGACTGCGGCTGCAGGGCCGTCAGCACGATCACGTAGTCGAGGGGGGTCTTGGAGAGGTAGGGCGCGGTGATGATCACCTGGCGAACGCCCCCGACCTTCATTCCCTCGATGGTCTTTTCCCAGGTCCTTCCGAAGGTGCTGAACCCAAGCTGGAAGGTCGCCGGAAGATTTGGCGGCCACCCGTAGTACTGGATCTTGCCGGTCGCCTGATCAGCGCCGGCGTAGTAGACGCTCACTTCGTCTCCGTGCTGGGCGGCGGGGCCGGATCCCACCTTGAGCTCTCTGATTATGGTCTTCTTCGAAGCCGTCTGGCCGGAGGGTTCAAAGCGCGGTTTCTTGTCACCTTGCTGGCCGGAGATGGCCGCAAAGGATCCTTCCTCCTCGTAGTCCCCGATGACGACCTCCGTGGCTCGAGCTTTAAGCGGGGCGGATTCGGTCTTCGCGTTCCCTCCGCTGTCGGCAGTGGTCGCTGCACCGGAGTCCTGCGTCTCCGAACTCGTCGCGTCGTTGCTCCCGCAGCCGGAAACACCGGCGACGAGGGTCAGGCAGAGGGCGAAGATCACGAATGAGAATTTCATTAGACAGGTTTTATAACGGTATCTATAGATATTTTTCAAGTCCCCGGAGATGGCCTGAGCCATGGCACCCTCGCCTACGCCGGCGGCCTCTCGGCCCTGGTCGGAATCGTCGGCTTACTTGCGCTCCTGCGGTTAAAGCGCGAGGCTGCGGCAGCCGAAACGGCCTGAGTATCGGCCACCCAGTCCACCATCCGAACGGAGATCCATGGCCTACGAAATGAAGATTCGCGGCACCGAGCACGAGGTGAAGGTGCGCAGCCCCTGGGCCGTGGCCCTGCTGCCGATCATCACCCTCGGCATCTACCACCTCGTCTGGTGGTACAAGATCAATAAGGAGCTGAAAGCCTACGGCGAGGCCAAGGGCTTCGACCTCGGCCAGAACCCGACCAACTCGGTGCTGGCGCTGTTTCCCGGCGGGATCATCCTCATCCCTGCGCTCGTCACCTACTGGCGCGGCACCAAGCGCGTCCAGGGCGCCTCGAAAGTCGCCGGTCGCGAGCCAGTCAGCGGCTGGATCGCATTGATCCTCTACCTGCTGCTCTCCCCGGGCATGTGGGCCTACCTCCAGGTCTCGCTCAACAACATCTGGGAGCAGGAGGCCGAGCCGCTACCCGGGCAGGACGCCCCGCCGCCAACCGCCGACGCGATGCCGCCGCGCCTCGACGACCAGCCCTAGCCACTAAGCGCCAAGGAACTCCAGGACCCGCTGCGCTTCGTCATCGAGCGCAGCGGCGTCCTTCTTTTTGACTCGGGCCAGGTGCTCGATCGTCAGTTTGCCACCGCTCAGCTTCCAGGTCGCGACGGCGCGGCCGCCGACCAATGCGAAGGGCCGGAAGATGCCGTTGATCGTGACCAGGATCTTGTGCGGACCGACGACTTCGTCGCGCGAGGTCCAGCCGAGCAGGAGCGGGTCGAAGGCGCCGAGCAGGCGCGGCGGCGGGATCGGCGCGGTCGGCGCTCGCTTCTTCAGCTCGACCAACCCGTCCTCGCGCTGGTGCAGCTCGGACGCGATCGCCTCGAGCCCGGCGCGGGCGTCGCGCAGCGGCAGCCCCGCCCAGCGGGCGAGGTCGCGGTCGTCGGCCGGCCCGTGCCCGACCAGATAGCGGCGGGCGAGCTCGGTCACGGCCTGGGTCCGGTCGACCGGCTTCTGCTTGCCAAGCCAGTCGCGGACGAGGACGTAGGCGTGCTGCTTGCCGAGCATCGGCCCGCGCACGAGGATTCCCCGCGCGGCGGCGAGGAACATCAGGTGGATGAAGATCTGGCCCTCGGTCCGCACGTCGGCGTCCTCCAGCCGCTCCCGCAGATCCTTCCCGCTCAGGGGCCCCTCCTCGGCCAGGGTCTTCTCGATCGCCTCCATCGCCCGCTCCCCGTCTCCTTCGGATAGCCCCTCCTGCTGCAGCCGGCGCCTGCAGCTGGCGAAGTGGGTCGGGGCGGTCAGCGCGTGCAGCCATGGATAGTCCTCGCTGCCGACGAGGTGAAGCGTGCCGCGGTTGAGCCAGGTGATCAGCAGCGAGCGGTCCTCGGTCAGCGCCCAGTCGACGTCGGCCGCCGTCACCCCGCTGGTTCGCGCCCGCACCGCCAGGCGGGCGCCGCGCGGATCCTGACCCTGCACCGCCAGCAGCCGCTCGGCGACAGCCGCGGGCGAGCGCAGCGGCTCGCCGGCCAGCGCCTGGGCGGTCAGTCGTTCGGGAAGTGGAGCGCGCGGCACGACTCGGGCAAGCCGCGCCGGTCCGCTATTCGATCGCTTCGAGGTCGACGACGAAGACCAGCGTTTCGTTCGGCGGGATCGCGGGCGGAGCGCCGGTCGACCCGTAACCGAGTTCGGGCGGGATGATCAGCTCGCGCCGGCCGCCGACCTTCATGCCCACAAGGCCTTCATCCCATCCGGGGATGACTTCGCCGGCGCCTAGGGTGAAAGTGAACGGTTCGCCGCGGCTCCAGGAGGCGTCGAACTCTTTGCCGGTTTTGTAGTTGACGCCGACGTACTGGACACTCACCACGTCGCCCGCTTTCGCGGTCGCGCCGCTGCCTTCTTCGAGATCTTTGGTCTCCAGCGACTTCGGCGGCGCTCCGTTCGGCACCGTCACCTTCGGTTTCGTCTTTTTCTTCGAAGATTCGGTTTCCTGCGGAGCTTCCGCTTCTTCGGTCGAAGCCGCGGTTGAGTCCGAGGTGGTCGAGGAATCGTCGCTGCCGCAACCGGCGACGAAGAGGACCAAGCAGGCACCAACGATCAAGAGAAGTCTTTGCATCCGCGGCATGCTACGCGAAAACGCGGCCGGCGGGCGAGTCTCAGCGTGGCGGCTTGGGCAGTGAGGCGGCCTCGGCCGCGTCGATCGTGAGGACCACGCCCCGCTCGTAGATCCGGTAGACCTCGGGCGCGTCGACGAAGCGGTGGCCGCCCGGACCCCGGGTGGTGTCGAAGACGATCCCGTCGAACAGGTCGGCCTCCGGGGCCGCCTGCACCTTGACCACCCGGCCGAGCTTCTGGCCGTCGCTGGAGAAGACGGGGATCCCCCGCTTCGCCACCAGGTAGGAGACGGCGTGGCCGAGGTCCTCCATCGCGCCGAGCCTAGCGAACGGCAATGTCCGCTTACACTGGCGCCGGGGATCAACTTCGGATGGGGAGGAAATGATGGGCCTGAATCTCGCATCGACCGTGGCTGAGAGCGCCGCCCGGCAGCCGGCTGCCGTGGCCGTGCGCCTCGGGCCGCTGGAGCTGACCTACGCCGACCTCGACGACCGCAGCGCCCGCCTCGCGGCGGCGCTGCGCGAGAAAGGCCTCGAGCCCGGCGACCGGGTCGGGGTGATGCTGCCGAACGTGCTCGAGTTCCCGATCTCCTACTACGGGGTGCTGCGCGCCGGCGGGGTCGTGGTGCCGATGAACGTGCTGCTGAAGCGGCGTGAGATCGCCTTCTACCTCGAAGACTCCGGCGCCAAGCTGCTGCTCGCCTGGCACGGGTTCGGCGATGACGCCCGCGAGGGCGCGGCCGGCGCCGGCTGCGAGCTGATCGAGGTCGAGCCCGAATCCTTCGCCGAGCTGCTCGGCGACCGCGAGCCGGAGACCGAGATCGCCGAGACCGACGAGGAGGACACGGCGGTGATCCTCTACACCTCCGGCACCACCGGCAAACCGAAGGGCGCCGAGCTGACCCACTCCAACCTCTTCTGCAACGCCGAGATCGCCTCCGAAACGACCTGCGCAATCAACGAGGGCGACGTCGTCCTTGGAGCGCTGCCGCTCTTCCACTCGTTCGGGCAGACGGTGAGCATGAACGCCTCCTTCCGGGTCGGCGCCACTCTCACCCTGCTGCCCAAATTCGACCCCGGCGAGACGCTGGAGATCATGCAGCGCGACGGCGTCACCCACTTCTACGGGGTGCCGACGATGTACGGGGCGCTGCTCCACCACCCCGGCCGCGAGGACTTCGACACCTCGGCGCTGCGGATCTGCATCACCGGCGGCGCCTCGATGCCGGTCGAGGTGCTGCGCGGCTTCGAGGACGCCTTCGAGTGCGAACTGCTCGAGGGCTACGGCCTCTCGGAGACCTCCCCCGTCGCCAGCTCCAACCACCCCGGCCGGCCGCGCAAGGCCGGCTCGATCGGCACGCCACTGCGCGACGTGGAGATGAAAGTCGTCGACGAGAACGACGCGGAGGTGCCGCTGGGCGAGGTCGGTGAGATCGTGGTCCGCGGCCACAACGTGATGAAGGGCTACTGGCAGCAGCCCGAGGCGACCGAGGAGGCGATGCGCGGCGGCTGGTTCCACACCGGCGACATGGCCAAAGTCGACGAGGAGGGCTACTTCTTCATCGTCGACCGCAAGAAGGACCTGATCATCCGCGGCGGATACAACGTCTACCCGCGCGAGGTGGAGGAGGTTCTCTACGAGCACCCAAAGGTCCGCGAAGCAGCCGTGATCGGCATCCCCCACGACGAGTGGGGTGAGGAGATCGGCGCCGCGATCGTCCTCCACGAGGGTGAGGAGCTGGCGCCTGAGGAAGTCAGCGCCTACGTCAAGGAGCGGATCGCCGCCTACAAGTACCCGCGGGTCGTCTGGTTCATGGACGACCTGCCGAAGGGGCCGACGGGGAAGATCCTCAAGCGCGAGATCGATCCTGGCTAGCTGGCCAGGATCGCGGTAGTCTCCTCGGTGCCCGCCTATGCACCAAAAGGAGACGAGATGAGCGTCGCTTCCCAGCGCCTGATGGACAACATCACCTACGAGGATCTCTACCAACGGTGGGAGCAGGGGAACTGGAGCGCCTACGATCTCGACTTCTCCAAGGACCGCGCCGGCTGGGAGGCCTTGAGCGACATCCAGCGGCGCTCGGCGATGTGGATCTACTCGATGTTCTATTACGGCGAGGACCGGGTCGCCGACACCCTCGCCCCCTACGTCACCGCTGCCCCGACCGAGGAGATGTCCTACTTCCTCGCCACCCAGCAGGTGGACGAGGTCCGTCACTCGATCTTCTTCCACCGCTTCTTCAAGGAGGTGATCGGGGTCGGGGGCGACTCGATCCAGCAGACCCTCTCCTCCACCCTGCCGCAGCTGAACTGGGGCTACCGCGGGATCTTCGACCGCCTCGACGTGATGGCCGAGGAACTGCGCAAGGACCGCTCGGTGGCGAAGTTCGCCCAGGCGATCACCCTCTACCACCTGATCGTCGAGGGCAGCCTCGCCCAGCCCGGCCAGCACTTCATCGAGGACTTCTTCGCCTCCGAGGAGACGATGCCCGGCTTCACCGCCGGGATGGAGAACGTCTCCCGCGACGAGCAGCGCCACATCGGCTTCGGCGTCAAGGTGCTCTCCGAGCTGCTCAACGACCCGACCCCGGGCTGGCAGGAAAACCGCGAGGCGGTGACCGAGCTGCTGCGCGAAGTCCTGCCCTACGGGCCGGCCGTCTTCTCGCCGCCGAACATGGACCGCTCCTACACCGAGTGCTACGGCTTCACCCTCGAGGACATCTACGCCTTCGGGATGAAACTGATCCGCCAGCGCTGGCGGACGATCGGCTACCCGACCGAGGAGTTCCCCCCCGGCGTCTTCCCCTTCCCGCCCGAGGACGACGAGAAAGGCCTCGCGGAGCGGCAGGTGAAGATGATGATGGCCGGCGTGATCGGCTCGCCGGAAGGGCCGCCGCCGAGCAAGGATCCGGAGATCCAGCGCCTCTATTTTGACCTGATCAGCCGCGTCGCCGACCCGGCCGCCGCCAACGGCTCGCCCTTCACCGTGCAGTGGCGCTTTACCGACGCCGACCCGTGGCACCTGGTCCTCGACAACGGCTCGACCCGGGCGGAACCGGGCGAGGCGCCGAATGCCAACGTCACGATCGAGACCAGCTGGGGCGACTGGATCGCCGCCGGCAAACCGGACGCCAACCAGATGAAGATGGTGCTCCAGCGCCGGCTCCGCCCCCGCGGCAAGGTCCGCGACCTGAGGCGTTTCAGCAAGGTCTTCAACTAAGCCTTCAGCAGAGGTCATGACGCGCAGGCGCTGGACGATCCTCGCCTGCGCGGCGGTTGCAGTGATCGCGCTCGGAGTGGGCGCGGCATCCGCCTGGCACTTCTCCTCCGCGGTGTTGGTCCCCGACCACTCGTCGTGGCCGGCTGAAACCGAGGTCGAGGGGCTACCCGCCGGGCGGATCGCGCTCGAGAGCACCGAGGAGAGCCGCCGCCCCGGTGTCCACGGCCTCGAGTGGCAGGGCGGACGGGCGATCATCGGACCCATCCTCAGCGAAGACGACGGCGAGGTGACGCGGCAGTTGCGGGAGGTAGACGGCTACTTGGCGCCGGAAATGGAGGTCGCGTTCAACCCGACGGTCTGGGCCGGCGATCGATCCGCTGCATTTGGGATTCGGTCCACCACCGTGCCGATCCCCAGCGAGCTCGGGCCGATGCCGGCCTGGCTGGTACCCGGTCGCGAGCGGACCTGGGCGATCGTCGTCCACGGCATCAACGCCACCCCGCAGACCGGGCTGCGGATCGTGCCGGCACTGCGCCGTGCCGGTCTACCGACCTTGCTGATCACCTACCGCGAGGACCTCGGCGCCCCACCCAGCCCCGACGGCTTCCACCACATGGGGCTGACCGAGTGGCGCGACCTCGATGCCGCCGCGCGCTACGCGTTCGCGCACGGGGCACAGCGCCTGGTCCTCGTCGGCTACTCGATGGGCGGCGCGATCGTCACCCAGTTCATGCAGCGCTCGCCGCTGGCGCCACGGGTCGCCGGCCTCGTCCTCGACGCCCCGGTCCTCGACTGGCAGGCGGTCCTCTCCTTCAACGCGACCGAGATGGGCTTCCCCTCCTTCCTCTCCAAGCCGGTGGAATGGGCGATCGGCACCCGCATCGACGCCGACTGGGAGAGCCTCGACGCGATCGGCCACCCAGACGACTTCCAGCTGCCGATCCTCCTCTTCCACGGGACCGAGGACGACGTCGTGCCAATCTCGGCCAGCGACGACTTCGCCGCCGAGCTGCCGAACCGGGTCACCTACTTCCGCGTCCCCGAGGCGGGCCACACGGAAGAGTGGAACGTCGACCCCCGCCTCTACGAACGGCGGCTAGGGGCGTTCCTCCGGGGGCTGCGCTAGGAGATCGGCGGGCGGGAATCCGCCCAGGGCCGCTCGGCCTCGATCTGTGCGGCGAGCGAGAGCAACGTCGCCTCCGCCGCAGCGGCCTGCGTCCGCTCTGGTTCTTAGTCTTCGCGCTCTGCGATTGCATTGATCGGCACTGCAATCGCGCCAGATTCAATGGCCAGACGCAAAGACCTCTCATCCCATGCTCGTCAGTCACTTACCGCAGTAGATCTGTTCTGTGGAGCCGGCGGCTTGAGCAAAGGGCTCGCCGATGCGGGGTTCGAGATTCTCGTGGCGGCCGACCATGATCCCGACGCCTGCGCCACCTATCGCTCAAACCATCCCGGAACCATCCTCGTCGAAGGCGACTTGAGCGATCGCGAGAACCATGAGGCAATACTCGGGATCTCGGCTCGCGGTCAGTTAGATTTGCTCGCCGGCGGGCCGCCTTGTCAGTCGTTTAGCCAGATCCACAATCACGATCGCCTGCTGGACGACCCACGGAACCGGCTGTACCGCGAGTTCGTCGAGATCCTCGGCGAGCTAAGGCCGCGGGCCCTACTGTTCGAGAACGTCCCGGGGATGAATCAGCTGGCAGGCGGTGCGGTCAGGCGCCAAATCGAAGACGACCTTTCCCTCGATGGGCACTACACCGTGGTGTCGGGTGTACTCGATGCCGGAGATTTTGGCACTCCGCAACGCCGTCCACGTCTGGTCTTCATTGGCTTAGAGAAAGACGCTGGTGAGCCATCCCTGCCGGAGGGAACTGGGGTCACCCGGATGCTTCCCGAAGCAGGCGCGCGGCAACGCGCTAACGGGCACCTCGACGATGTCGAGCGACTACAGAAGATGCTGCGAGATGCGTCAGACCTGCGGGCGGTTACCGTCGAGCAAGCCATCAGCGACCTGAAGAAGTCCGGTTCCAGCTATACGGGCGACCCACAGTCGGCTTTCCAGTCCTGGGCTAGACGTGGAAGCACCGAACCACAGGACCATGAACCTTCCCGGATCCGGACGGATACCGTTCGGCGCCTCAAAGCAATCCCGCCCGGCGGCAATGTCCACGACCTGCCGGAGAAGCTTCTCCAGCGTTACATCAGCACGGAGCGCTGGGGGCCGGCCGGAAACGGGAAAAGGCTAGCCCGGCAGCATTTCTACGCTTACCGCCGCCTACATCCTGAGTGGCTGGCGTGGACCGTGAACACCAAGGCTGACTTTGCCTACCACTACGAGCTCCCCAGAGGTCTCTCGGTTCGCGAGGCCGCGCGCCTTCAAGGCTTCCCCGATGCCTACCACTTCACCACCGCCCCTCCTGGAACCCCGGGCCAATACAAGAACGGCGCTCGTCATTCGCGGTACAGGCAAGTGGGAAACGCTGTTCCACCGACCTTGGCCAAAGCCGTCGGAGACCAGCTGATCGAGTTGCTGGTTTCCAGCTCGAGAGCGCAAGTGGCTTTAGAGCTGACCGCGGCATGACCCCGGCAGACGGGCCGTTCTCGCATCCAAATCGAGTAGCCCTCATCGATCAATACTTCGGTGACCGCAAGGTCAGCCCGAAAGACGCCTGGAAAGACGTCTACCGCCTCCTTCTCTGGTGCGATCCGACCACGGGCCTCGCCCACTGCTACGAGAGTGACAAGTCCCAACCGGGGAGGCCTTGGTACGAGCGGACCCTCGCCTTCCACGATTGGCTGGGAAAACAGTTCGACCTCAGCAACGACGCCCTCCCCGACGCCCTGGATTGGATGTTCCGCCAAGTCATCAATCAGGTTGCGGGGGAGGAGGCCATGCGCCGGGAAGCTCTGGCCTTGAAGGCCGAGGACCAGCGGAGCAAGTACGACCTGACGATGCCTACTCCCGGCGACGATCCGGAGCTGCGGCTGCTCCTTGAGCCGCTGCTTTCCGCCAATCCAAGCGAGCGACCTCAGGAAGCCGTTATTCGCGAGGTGATGAGGAAGATGCGAACGCAGATTGGGAACGAGAACAAGCGCAAGAACCTTCTGGGCCGTGGTTTCGAGGATGTGCTCGTCGGCATCCTGAAGAGGCTCGAGGATGGCTCTCCGGTCGGCTACGGATCGCAAACGGCCATAGAGGAAATTCCAGGCTTCCGCTCACCCCGCTCCGGGGACAAGTCGGAGAAGGTCGACCTGTGGCTGACCCCTCATCAGCACCGGCGAATATTGGTAACCGCGAAGTGGTCTGTACGCGCCGATCGCGAGAAGCAGATGCGTGGGGACTTCCTAACCTACGTTTCGGCGAACAGCATCCGGGACCCATTCGAGTTCGTCTGGGTAACCAACGAGTTCGACCCTGCCCGGCTAGTCGCGAACGCGACCAATACCGAGGCCAATCGGCATCTCCTTGATGCAGTGGTTCATGTCTGCCCAGACGCACTGCGAGTGGTCCACGAACTTGACCGGGAAGACCTGCCAAGGACCCGATCGCACCTCAAGCACCTTCTGGAGGAACAACGAATCATCAGTTTGGGCAGCTGGCTCAGCAGTCTCTCAACTGCTCGCTGACCCTTTCGACGGCCTCATCCAGATCAACGTGTTCCCAAACTCGGACCACCCTCCAACCACTGGCTTCGAGCCGCGCGCTGGTTTCTTCGTCCCGCTCGATATTCCGGGCGATCTTTGGCCCCCAGTAACCGCTGTTCTTCTCCGGTGGCTTCGAGTGCTCTGCGCATCCGTGCCAAAAGCAGCCGTCGACGAACACAGCCAGCCTCTGCCGGGTGAAGGCGACATCGGCCCTAGGAGAACGTCCCTCTTTCACCGGGATCGGAAGGTCGACCCTGAATCGGTATCCGTGACGATGTAGAGCGGACCGCAGCAGCAGCTCAGGCTGAGTGTCGCGCCGCCTGATGCTCCGCATATTCGCGCTCCTGGCGGATCCCCCAGGACTCGGTGGAACCTCAATGCTCACAAGGGCAGGATAGAAACCCTTGAGACGACCGGCCCTAGGAGATCGGCGGGCGGGTGTCCGCCCAGGGCCGCTCGGCCTCGATCTGGGCGGCGAGCGAGAGCAGCGTCGCCTCATCGCCGGGGCGGCCGATGACCTGGATCGAGAGCGGCATCCCCTCCGGGGAGAAGCCGGCCGGGACCGCCATCGCCGGGTTGCCGAGGTGGTTCCAGGGCACGCAGTAGGGATAGAAGCGGCTCATCCCCAGCACGGTCTGCAGGGCGCCCTTGCCCTCCCAGCGGCGGATCGGCAGCGCCGTCCCGCCCATCACCGGCATCACCAGCACGTCGAAGTCGTCGAAGATCGCGTTGATGCGGGCGGAGTCGGCGGCGCGGCCCTCGGTGCGGGCGCGCTCGTAGAGACTGCCTGGGAGGATCGAGCCGAGGCGCCCGAAGCCGCGGGTGCGGCTTTCGAGCCGCTCGGGGTGCGGCACTTCCCTGACGGTCTCGGCGACCCCGCCGAGGAAGCGGGCGGTGATGTTGTTGCCGACGTTGCCCCAGTCGGGATCGCGCTGGGTGACGTCGTGGCCGAGACCGCGAAGGAGCTCGACGGCATCGGCAACCGCGCCCTTGGCCTCCTCGTCGACGCTCGGCGGCGCGACCGCGCGCGGAGCGTGGGTCGACCAAGCGACCTTCAGCCTGCCGGGGACGGCTCGCGCGGCCTCGACGAACGGTTTGTCCGGCGGGGGCGGCGCATCGTCCTCCCGTGAGCCGCCGGAGACGATGTCGAGCCAGAGCGCGGTGTCGAGGACTGAGCGGCTGAGGCAGCCTTCGACCGCGAGCCCGCGCCAGCCTTCGAGGTTGGGAGCAAGCGAGACGCGCCCGCGTGAGACCTTGAGGCCGAAGAGGCCGCAGGAAGCGGCGGGGATTCGGATCGAGCCGGCGCCGTCGCCAGCGGAGGCGATCGGCACCAGGCCCGCGGCCACCGCGGACCCTGAACCGCCGCTCGACCCACCGGGGGTGCGCTGCGGATTCCAGGGGTTGCGAGTGACGCCGTAGGTCGCCGACTCAGAGAAGCCGCAGATCGCCATCTCCGGCAGCAGGGTGAGGCCAATGACGATCGCCCCGGCCTCGCGCAGGCGCCGCACCACCTCCGAGTCGGCCGTGGCCGCCTCGGTGAATGCGTCGGTGCCGTGGGTGTTGATCTCGCCGGCGACGTCGATTTCGTCCTTGATCGCGATCGGCACCCCAAGCAGCGGTCGGTCCTCGCCAGCTTTGATCCGCGCCTCGGCCTGCTCAGCTTCCAGCAGCGCCTTCTCGGCGAAGACCTTCCGAAAAGAGTTCAGCTCAGGATCGAGCCGAGCAATCCGGTCAAGCGAAAGCTGCACCAGCTCCTTCGGCGAGACCTCCCCAGCCCGAACCATCTCCGCCTGTTTCGCAGCCCCGACAAAAGCCAACTCATCCCCGTTCATGCGGAGCATGTTATTGGCCGAGCAGCCAGGTTTGTGGGGGAGGGTGCCGGTGGGGGTGTCCGGGAGCACCTCCGCCGGGAGACACGTCTACAGCTGACGCCTCAAAGGCTCGCGGCCCGGCTCCATGCTGAGTACCCGGACACCCCCACCGGCACCCTCCTCGACAGCCGTCCTGCTTCTGCGTGTCGAAGAGGGGACGAGGTACCCCTGATCGGTACTCAGCATGGAGCCGAGTCGCGAGCCTTCACGGCTAGCCGTTATAGATCCTCTCGGCGGAGGTGCTCCGAGCAGGGGTACCTCGTCCCCTCTTACAGCTATGCCTTCGCGGGCTCCGCCTCCGGCTCGGAGTCTCCCCCGCCCTCGAAGCTGAAGTCCGGGATCAGACGATCCAGCCATGAGGGCATCCACCAGTTCCAGGCACCCATCAGCTTCATCGCCGCCGGGACCAGGATCAGGCGGACCAGGGTGGCGTCGAGGGCGATCGCTACCGCGCAGCCGACGCCGAGCTCCTTGATCGAGGGGACGCCAGTGAGGACGAAGACGGCGAAGACCGAGGTCATGATCAGTGCCGCCGAGGAGATCGTGCGGGCGCTGGTCGAGAGACCCTCGGCGACGGCGCGCTCGTTGTCGCCGTGGACCATGTAGCGCTCGCGGATCCGCGACATGAGGAAGACCTCGTAGTCCATCGAGAGCCCGAAGACGATGGCGAAGATCAGCGGAATGTTGATCGTGTCCAGCGCCCCCTGGCTTTCGAAGCCGAGCAAGCCGTCGAACCAGCCCCACTGGAAGATCGCGACGAGGATGCCGAAGGCCGCGCCGATCGAGAGCAGGTTCATCAGCACCGCCTTCAAAGGCAGGATCAGCGAGCGCAGCATCACCATCAGAACGATGAAACTGAGCGAGAGGACGAAGAGGATGATCTTCCACATCGAGCCGCTGACCTGCTGGCGGACGTCGTCGCCGCGGGCGGTCTCACCGCCGACGTTTACCTCCGCCTGCTGCGCCAGGGCCGAAGCGGGGACGACGTTGTCGCGCAGGCGGTCGATCAGTGCCACCGCGGCGTCGGACTCGCTCGGGGCGCTTGGGGTGGCCTGGATCAGGGCGCTGTCGCCGCCGTAGGCGGGCGGCGCCACCGAGCTGACCCCGGCGGTCCCTTCGACTTCGCGGGCGAAGCCGACGACAGCCGCCTTGTCAACGCCCCCGTCGAAGCTGGCGACGATCTGCACCGGGTCGGTGCCGCCGTTGAGCTCCTCGGAGGCGATTTCGTTGCCGACGCGGACGTCGCTGTCCTTCGGGAACTGGGCCAGCGCTTCGGTCCCGGTCTCGAGCGAGAGCAGCGGGCTGGCGAGGAAGAGGAGCACCGCCGAGGCGCCGACGATCGCCGTCCATGGGTGCGCCATCACCCGTTCGGTCCAGGCGCGCCAGAAGCGATTGTTGCCGGCGGCGGCCTGCTCGGGCGTGCGGCGGCGGTAGAAGCGGCGCTGGAAGAAGCGCTCGACCCGGCCGACGATCCCGCCCGGCAGGACCCGATCGCCGAGCATCGCGATCAGCGCCGGCAGCAGCGTCGTCGCGGTCAGGATCGAGACGGCGACTACGGTCATCGCCCCCAGCGCCATCGAGCGCAGCGCCTGGTTGTCGACCATCCACAACCCGGCCAGGGAGATGATCACCGCGATGCCGGAGAAGGTGACGGCGAGGCCCGAGGTCGAAAGCGAAAGCGCCCGCGCCTCGGCTTTTTCGTGGCCGGCCTCGCGCTCCTCTCGGTAGCGGGCGAGGATGAAGAGCGAGTAGTCGACCGCGACGCCGATCCCGATCATCGAGGCCATGTTGGTGACGAAGACCGAGGTCGTCATCTCCAGCGAGATGAAGTAGATCAGCGCCCCGGTGACGAGCACGCTGACGAAGCCGAGGGCCAGCGGTAGCGCCGCGGCCGCCAGCGAGCCGAAGACGAGGAGGAGGATGATCGCGACGATCGGGAAGCCGATTCCCTCGGCCTTGGCCAGGTCTTCCTTGGAGATTTCCTGCATCCCCGCCCAGATCGTCGGCTGCCCGACCAGGTAGGAAGTGACGTCGGCGTCGGCGGTCCCCAGCTCGAGGTCTTCGCGGATCGTCGCGGCGGGGTCGATCAGCTCATCCGAGGAGAGGTTGCTGCGCAGCGGCACCAGGACCACATCGGTCCCCTCCAGCTGGCGACGAGCCTGCGCCGCGGCGGGCGGCGGCAGGGTCACGTCGTCGACGGTCGCGACCTCCTCCTGCACCCGCGCCACCGCCGCATTCCGCTCAGCCGCAGTCGCGCCCTGCTCGGCCTTCAGCACCACGGCGATCCCGTCTGCCTGGGAGCCGAAGTCCTCCTGCAGCGATTCGCTCACCTTCATCGACTGACTGCCGGGAACGTCGAAGCCACCGCCGGTCAGGTGCTCGGTCTGTTTGGCCGCGAAGGGAAGGGCAAGGAGCACGATCAGGACCCAGGCCGCGACCACCCAGCGGCGGCGCCTTCCCAGGAACCCCGCCATCGACCTCATCGCATCTCTCATGCCGCTCTCCCTCATCTCTCGCCGGTTTGGTGCGTTGAAGGGAAGCCTCCCGCCCGGACACGACCCAAGTCTGTGAGCCGCATCACTACGTGCGGACCGTCACGCCTATCCCTTCTATGTAGAAGCGAAATCCGGGCTGGGGGGGCGAGACAGGAGGCGTCGTGCCCTTAGCTGAGGCGGTGATCGCACCGCCCTTCATCCCTGCGCCGGGCCTATGCTGCCCGGACATGGCGTATTGGACCGAACCGCGCTACTCGCGCTCGTCAATTGATAAAGCAGGCGCCTGCTACGCCAATCCCGAGTCTTCCCAAGTCGAGCGCGACAAAGCCCGCTTGATCATCAACAACTGGCGGTCGTCGCACAGCTACCCGCTGAACACCCTGCAGACGAACCTCCGCTACGCCGCAGGCCAAGTCGACCCGGACCCCACCGTTGCACAGCGGATCAAGCGGCTGCCTTCGATCCGCCACAAGCTTGAGCGATTTCCAGGGATGCAGCTATCGCGGATGCAGGATCTGGGCGGCTGCCGTGCCGTTGTCACCAATGTGGCGCGAGTGAAGGAGCTACTCGACTTCTATCGCGAACGAACCCAGATGAAGCACAAACTGATCCGCGAGGATCTCTACATCTGGAATCCGAAAGACAGCGGCTACCGCAGCGTTCATCTCGTCTACGCGTACCACTCGGACAAAAAGGACACGTACAACGGCCTGAAGATCGAGATCCAGTTGCGCTCCCAGCTTCAGCATGCTTGGGCGACGGCGGTTGAGACGGTTGGAACCTTCAGCCAACAGGCGCTGAAGTCGAGCTTGGGCGAGGCGGGCTGGCTTCGATTCTTCGCATTGATGAGTTCGGCCCTTGCGCTTCGCGAGAACACTCCCCTAGTTCCGGGAACTCCGCATGATCCCGACGAGTTGGTGGATGAGCTGCGCCGCTACTCTGAGGAGCTACAGGTGATTGACCGCCTCAGCGCCTACGGAGCCACCCTTCAGCATGTGGAGCGTCAGCTGAAACCGGGGAAAAAGCACGCGTTCCTGCTGGAGCTAAATCTGAATGAACGCGTGCTTCATGTCGATCCTTACGACGATGCTGCAACTGCCGCCCGCCAGTACTCCATCGCCGAGCGTCGCAGCGAAGGCGACCCGGCGATTGACGTGGTGCTTGTAAGCGCTGACTCCATCACCGCCTTGAAGCGCGCCTACCCGAACTATCTCCTCGACACCTCGGCGTTCCTCGACAGTGTCCGGGAGGCGACTGAAGGAGCCTTCAGCTACGTGTAAAGCGCCTTGACAATACTCCGTCCGTCAAGTAGCTTTACACCATGCCACCGGCCAACCGCCATAACCCCAGGCGAGCGGCGTCATCGACCTCCGACTATTCGGTTACGGAGTTCTTAGCCGAATTCCCAGATGACGCCGCCAGCCTGGAGCACCTGTGGCGGACCCGCCACGCGGCCGATGGCGAACACGCCCATTGCCCGAAATGCAATGCGGTGAAGGTCTTCAAGCGCTACGCGACCAAGCAGCAGCGGCAGTCTTGGACCTGCACGGCCTGCGGGCACCACCTGCACCCCACGGCCGGGACGATCTTCCACCGCTCCTCTACCTCGCTGCGGCTTTGGTACCACGCCATGTATCTGATGACGAGCACTCGCTGCGGCATATCTGCCAAGCAGCTAGAGCGGGAGCTTGGAGTCCATTACAAGACCGCCTGGCGCATGTTCAACAAGATCAGGAACCACTTGATGGCCGAGGGCGAGCCGGCACCTAGCCTGCGCGGCAAGGTCGAGGTTGACGAGACCTCTTGGGGAGGCAAGCCCCGGCGCAAGTTCAAGACCCGCCAGGAGTCCGTTGCTTTTCGGGAAGCCAAGCCCACCGTCTTGGGCATGGTCGAGCGGGGTGGGCGCGTCCGCGCGCGCGTGATCCCGTCGCGGCACGGCGAACCGTTAAGTGACGCCGTGCGGGCGAACGTCAACCCGGAATCCATCCTCTACACGGACGATTGGATGTCCTACCGGCCGCTCAAGCGGGAGTACGTGGGCACCGGGTGATCAACCACTCCGCTGGCTCTTACGTCGAGGGCGACATCTACACGAACACGATTGAGGGGTTCTTCGGCAACCTCAAAACCGGGATGCGCGGCACCTACAAGTTCGTCTCCAAAAAATGGCTTCAGTCCTACCTGGACGAGTACGCGTGGCGCTACAACCACCGCTACTCGGGTCAGCGCTCGATGTTCCACGCCCTGGTCAAGGAAGCAGCGAACCAATGAGCGAGGCAGCCGTGATCCGCAAGATCAAAGCGGCGGCGCGCAAGCGCGCCAAAGCCGACGAGGCGAAACGGGAAGCGACCGAGCTGCTGCGGAAGTCCTGCCGCGAGGCTCAGGCGGCGGGCGTTCCGATCACTCGGATTGCTTCTGAGGCCGGTCTTTCTCGTCAGGGCGTTTACGACCTACTGGGGGAGCGACCTTCCGCATAGCGGCGTCGAAGTCACCTTTGGTCGGGACCGGGATCTCCAAACCCTTGTCGGTCTTCTGCTTGCGCCTGCTGGACATAACGCGAAGGCTAGCTTGCAGCCCCGCCGGGTATGCAGGGCATGCCACCTCGGGACCGAATGGAGGGAAACGATGGAAGGATTCGCGCTCGCACTTGCTTTCGACACGAACACCACGGAGTTCGTCCGAGGGGTGGAGGTCGGCCGCGTTTGGGAGATGTTGAAGCAGTCTGACGAGGTGGTCGAAGACTGCCTTCACAACTCCAACGCCGAGATGTTGCTGAGGATCGGCGAGGCAACGGGTCGAAGCGTGTCGTCTGAGGAGTTGGACGACACCTGGATGTGGGTCACCTTCGGAACGGCCGAGGCGTCGAGCGACGCTTTACCGCCGCTCGACGCTTGATACTTCCGGCCGCATGAGCTACCTAGGCGAGATGCTGGGTCTGCACGTGGAGCGTGAACCCGTACTCGCCGCGAGCGGTGTTCACGGCGGGGAAGATCTCGCCTTCCTCGCTGGTCACCTGGCGCTGCATGTAGTTGCCGAACATGTCAACGACGTTGTAAATGCCGCTGACAGGCACGATGTTGCCGGGGCGGTGAATCATCGCGGTACCTCCTTTCTAGTGGCATCACGCTCAGTCGAACCCGTTGCAGCGGGCGACCGAACTGGGATTTCATGGGAACAGAGGGATTCTTGAGGCACCATCGGATGCCTTGAGAGCCCTGCCCGGAAAAGGCGCTATTTCCGGCATGAACGGCTAGCTGGCGAGTCCCTTGGTTTCCCGGAGCAACTCTCCAGGCTCGATCTCCAGCGCTTCTGCGAGTCGCACAATCGCATCGGTTCGGGCCAGGCATCTGCCGCTCTCCCACTCTGCGATCCGCTCCTGAGTCCTGCCCATCTTGGCCGCAAGCGCACGCTGCGTCAGGTCCGCCCGCTGCCGGGCGATTCGCAGGTTCCACGCGAACCGCTCGGCAATGGTCGTGAACGTGATGTGTTCTGAGGGCATCGCTACTCGATCCCAAAGAGCAGGTCTCGCACATGCACCTCAACGACCTCTGCGAGCCTCACCACCACGTCCAAGCGAGGGCACCTCATGCCACGCTCGAACCGGGCGATGTCGAATTGACGCAGGGACGCCTGCTCGGCGAGTTGGGCTTGCGTCAGGTCCGCCCACCCTCGCGCCTCTGCGAGATTGCGGCCGAACTGGATGCTGACCCGGTTCCGCTCGCTCATCCGAGTTCGACCCCCTGCACGTAGACCGTTGCCGGGGTCGGCAGGACGCACTCGCCCTGCTGATGGAGCAAACCGACCTTCGCCAAGTCCCGCACCGCTCGCGCCACCGCGTCTCGGTGGGCGAACTCGCGGGGGTCGGGGCTGACTTCGCGGATCAAGTCCTCCAGCCGGAGGATGGTCGGTTGCCAGTCGAGAATGTGCCTCAGAACCGCTTCCTCAATGAAGCCGTCATCTGGTGCTGCCGTAGCCTGTAATTGCATCGGAAGGTCCGCCTTTCGGTGCCAGGCCGGGGGCCGTTCACGCGGTGCCCCGGCCGCTTGTCATTTGTAGGCCGGGAAGCTAGGCGTGGTGCTGGGCGGATTTCGCTTCTACATAGAAGGGATAGGCGTGCGGACCGTCACGCGCAGCCCGTACTCTGGGCCGGGTGATCGTCGACTGCGCGGCTTACGAGGACGGGAAGCGCCGGGAGGGCAGTCTCTCCCTGGAGCAAGCCGGCGCGGCGGCGGAGGAGGCGGGCACCTTTGTTTGGCTGGGGGTGGTCGAGCCGGATGAGTCCGAGTTCCAAGCGATCGCTGCTGAGTTCGGACTGCATGAGCTTGCGGTGGAGGACGCGGTGCGGGCTCACCAGCGGCCGAAGGTCGAGGAGTACGGCGAGACCATTCATGTCGTGCTGAAGACGGCGCGCTACGTCGATCCCGAAGAGGTGATCGAAGTTGGCGAGGTCTCGGTCTTCGTCGCCCCCGGCTTCATCATCACCGTGCGCCATGGCGACGCCGACCTGGCGCCAGTCCGCGAGCGGCTCGAGCAGCGCTCCGATCTCTTGGCGAAGGGACCCGGCGCGGTCCTCTATGCGATCGCCGACCACGTCGTCGATCGCTACATGGAGGCCGGCCACGGCTTTGACCAGGACGTGCGCGAAGTCGAGCTGCAGGTGTTTGGCGAAGGCCAGAACCCGACCGAGCGGATCTACAAGCTCGAGCGCGAGGTGCTCGAGTTCCAGGCCGCATCGGCGCCGCTGTCCGAAGCGCTGGAACAGCTCTGCCGGGCCGACTCCGCGGTCATCCCGGAGGGCCTGCACGAGTACTTCCGCGACGTCGAAGACCACCTGCGCCGCGTCTCCACCCGGATCGAGAACTTCCGCCAGCTGCTCGACAGCGCCCTGGAAGCGAACCTGACCCAGGTATCGATGCGCCAGAACGAAGACATGCGCAAAATCTCAGCCTGGGTCGCGATCGCCGTGGTGCCGACGATGGTCGGCGGCATCTACGGGATGAATTTCGAAACCATGCCGGAGCTCGAATGGCGCTACGGCTACCCGACGGTGCTCGTGGTCATCCTCACGATCTGCCTGATCCTCTACTGGCGCTTCAAGCGCGCCGGCTGGCTCTAAAGGTCAGTCGGAGCCGAGCAGGTAGCGAGCCGAGGCGACGCCGACCGCCATCGCACCGCTGCTGTCGCGCGTCGGGTCGGAGAGAGCCTGCAGGGCGAAGCCGTCGCCAAGAGCGAAGAGGTAAGAGACGACGTCCTCGGCCGCAAAGCGAAGGCTCAACACGCCCTCCTCGTCCTTGCTGCGCAGGACCTCGGCGACGTGGGAGCGGGTCTTCTCGAAGAGCTGACCGACCTCGCGCTGGATGTCAGGGTTGCGGCGACCAGCGCTGAACAGCTCGTAGAGGAGGAGGAAGAAGCCGGGTTCGTGTTCGATCATGTCGGTGAGGCTGGTGACCAGCGCCCCGACCACGTTGTCGACCGTCTTCGCCGGGGCGAGGCGGTCATCGAGCCGCTCGACCCGCAGCTCGGTGTCGCGCCGCACTACCTCGACCAGGAGCTGCTCCTTGGTCCCAAAGTAGTAGTGGAGCAGCCCGCGGCTGACCCCCGCCTCGCGGGCGACCTGCTCAAAAGTGGAGCCGGCGGCGCCGCGCTTGGCGACGGACTCGCGCATCGCGTCGACGATCCGCTGCGCCTTGTCGCCGCTCAGCTCCCGCTCTTTGGTGGCCGCCTCCATCAACCGGGCCCGATCAGGACCCGTTGATGCTGGTGGTGCTCGTGTACTCGAACTCCTCTTCGGCGCCGAAGAGGGCGTCGAGGACAGCCTTGCGCGCACCCTCGCTGACGGCCAGGGCGATGACGGCGCCGATCACGGCGATGAGGAGGAAACGGCCGATGCCGCCCTTGCGCTTCGGCTTCGCGCGCAGGCTCTCGGAAGCCTCCTGCAGACTCTCGGCGGCCTTACGCAGGTCCTTCTGGACCTTCTTGTCGCCGGTCACCGCCTTGACGGTTCCCTTGCCGTTGCCGGTTGCACGGCCGTAGGCGCTCTTGGCGCTTTCGAAAGCGTCCTTGAGGCTGTCGCGCAGCTCTTCGTCCTCGATCAACCGCTGCACATAGGGGTTCTCGCGAGCGGTCTCGTAGATGTCACCGGCGCGCGCCGTAGTCGTCTTGCTCATGCCTTCTCCTCACTGGATTCCGTGGCCACCCTCAGAATAGCCCTCTACCCCGGCAATGCGTGGCCAAAGCCTCAGCCAGGGCCAACTCCGTCCAGAAGCACCCCGTTGTTCCGGAAGTTGGTCTCGGCGTAGCGCAGGGTGCGCAGGCGCAGCGGCACCAGCTCCGGGCCGGGCACCCGGTAGCGACGGATGAACAGCTCGCCGACCCGTTCGTAGCCGGTTTCGCGCAGGCGCGGGCCGATCAGGCGGGCGGGCGGGGGCGGCGCCGATCCAAGCGAGACGAAGTTGACCTCGCGCACCAGCCACTCGTAGCCTTCCGAGGCTTTCAGCTGGATCGCCCCGGTCGAGAGGTAGTAGCGCAGGGGCGCCTCGCCGATCACCCAGGTCACCGTCGCCCGCGGGCCGTCGGGCTCGCCAAGGCGATCGGCGACCGCCTTCCAGTCCGGGCGCTGCAGGTCGGGATCGGCGCTCGCCCAGATGCAGAAGCCGAGGGAGTAGACGAGCAACAGGGCGGCGATCGCGGTGCCGAGCCGGCGGACGCGCTCGACGGTCAGGGCGACGGCGACGGCGCAGAGCAGCGGGACCAGGGCCGGCAGCAGGTTGCGGGCGAGGACGAAGTCCTTGCCGCCGGGGCCGAGCGCCAGGAGCAGCGGGATACCGACCGCGGTCGCCGCCACCGCCAGCGGCACGAAAGCCGCTCGGCGCTCCCTGGTGCTGCCGCGCACGGCGAGCAGGACAACGGCGACGAGGACCAGCGCCAGCGGAACCAGCGCCGGCTCGGGGCGCTCGACGCGGCCGATGATGTCGCCGATCTCGCCGACCATGAAGGAGATCGCGACTTCGCCGAGCCGGTGGCCAAGGCTGAATTTGCCGATCCATTCGGCGTGCCCGTAGGACATCTGGTGGTAGGCGAGCGGCGCCAGCAGCGCCGCCGCGAGACCGACGATCCAGAGGCCTGGGAGAGCCGCCCGCCCCCGTCGCCAGCAGAGCAGGACGATCTCGGCGATCAGCGGGAAGACGGCGAAGTAGTGGGTTCCCAGGGCCAGGGCCGAGAAGACCCCCCAGAGGATGAAGTCCCGCCTCTCCCCCCGCTCGCGGTCCAGCGCCCGCACGCAAAAGAGCAGCGAAAGCGCGCAGAAGAGTCCCAACAGCGAGTAAGCACGGGCCTCCTGCGAGTACCAAAGCAGCATCGGGTTGACCGCGACCAGCGCCGCCGCCAGCAGCCCCGCCCGCTGGCCGCGCAGTTCTCGGCCGACGAGGAAAGCGACCGGGATCGTGGCGACGCCGGCGACCGCGGAGAGCGAGCGCAGGCCCCACTCTCCGGTCCCCGCCACCTGGGTCCAGAGCCAGGCGAGCGCGTAGTAGAGCGGTGGCGCCGACTCGGAGAAGCCGACCGCGTCCATCGCGTGGCCGAAGCCGACCCGCAGGACCCGGCTGGCGGTGACGATCTCGTCGTGGTGGTAGGCCTGGGCCCCGAGCGTCGCGAAGCGCAGCACCGCCCCCAGCGCGGTGACGCCGACCAGAAGCCAGAAGACGCGGGAGCGATTGCGCACTAAGGAAGGGCGGCTTCGAGGGCTTGGGAGACCTCGTCGACGTAGACGAACTCGAGGTTCCCGAGCTCGTGCTCGGGGATCTCCGCCACTTCGCCCTCGTTGCGGCTCGGAACGATCACCTTCTTGATTCCGGCCCGCTGCGCCGCCAGCGACTTCTCCTTCAGACCGCCGATCGGCAGCACCTGCCCGGTCAACGTCACCTCGCCGGTCATCGCCACGTCGTTGCGAACCGGGCGGCCGCGGATCAGCGAGGAGAGGGCGACAGTCATCGCCACCCCCGCCGAGGGGCCGTCCTTCGGCACCGCGCCGGCCGGGACGTGGACGTGGACGTCGTGCTCGGCGAACCACTCGTCGTCGAGCTTCGGCGCGATCTCACGGTAGTGGCCGCGCACGTAGGAGAGGGCGGCCTGGGCCGACTCCTTCATCACCTCACCGAGCTGACCGGTGATCGTCAGCTTCCCGGAGCCGGGCATCGCCGTCGCCTCGATGAAGAGGACGTCGCCGCCGGTCGGGGTCCAGGCCAGGCCAGTGGCGACGCCCGCCACTTTGGTCCGGCGCCGCTGCTCGGCGAAGACCCGGCGCCGGCCAAGCAGCTCGCGGGCCTTCTTGCCGGAGATCTTCACCTTGCCCTTTGCTTTGCCCTCGGCGACCTCGCGGGCGACTTTGCGGCAGATAGTGCCGATCTGGCGCTCGAGGTTGCGGACCCCGGCCTCTCGGGTGTACTCCTCGATGATCGCGGTCAGCGCCGCGTCGGCGAACTCGATCTGCGCCGGCTTCAGCCCGTTGGCCTCGATCTGGCGGCCGACCAGGTAGCGGCGGGCGATCTGGCGCTTCTCTTCCAGCGTGTAGCCGGCCAGCTCGATCATCTCCATGCGATCGAGCAGCGGCCCCGGAATCGTGTCGAGGACGTTGGCGGTGGCGATGAAGGCGACGTCGGAGAGGTCGAACTCGAGGTCTAGATAGTGGTCGCGGAAGCTGTCGTTCTGGGCCGGGTCGAGCACCTCGAGCATCGCTGAGGCCGGGTCGCCGCGGAAGTCGGCGCCCATCTTGTCGATCTCATCGATCATGAAGACGGGGTTGCGGGAGCCGGCGTCACGCAGGGCGCGGACGATGGTGCCGGGCATGGCGCCGATGTAGGTGCGGCGGTGGCCGCGGATCTCCGCCTCGTCGCGGACGCCGCCGACCGAGATCCGCTCGAACTCGCGGCCGAGCGCCTTGGCGATCGATTTGCCGAGGCTGGTCTTGCCGACGCCGGGCGGGCCTACGAAGCAGAGGATCGGGCCGGGCGAGTCGGGGTTGAGCTTGCGCACCGCCAGGTACTCGAGGATCCGGTCCTTGACCTTTTCCAGGTCGTAGTGGTCGGCGTCGAGCACCTTGCGGGCGTGCTTGATGTCGAGGTTGTCCTCGGTCTCGACCGACCACGGCAGCTCCACGAGCCAATCGAGGTAGGTGCGGATGACACCGTGCTCGGCCGCCGCCGCCGGCAATTTCTCCAGCCGCGAGAGCTCGCGCTCGGCGGCTTTGAGGGCGTGCTCCGGCAGTTTGGCCGCCTCGATTTTCTCCCGCAGTTCGTTCGCTTCGGCCTGCTGCTCGTCGCCCTCGCCGAGCTCGTCCTGGATCGCTTTCATCTGCTGGCGGAGGAAGAACTCGCGCTGACCTTTGTCGATCTCCGACTCGACCTGGGTCTGGATCTGGGTTCCGATCTGGACCACCTCGAGCTCGCGGGTGAGGATCCGTGAGAGGTGGCGCAGGCGCTTGGCGACATCGACCTCTTCCAGCAGCTTCTGCTTCTCCTCGGTGCCGATTCGCAGGGCGCCGCCGATCAGATGGGCGAGGTCGGAGGGGTCGTCGATGTTGGCGACCGCCATCTGCAGCTCCTCCGGCAGGTAGGGGATCTGCTCGACGATCTCCGAGAAGGTGCGCTGGACGTTGCGGCTCAGCGCCTCCAGCTCCTGACTCGGCTCGATCACATCCGGCAGCTCGGTGACCTTGGCGACCATGTAGGGCTGCTCGGTGACGAAGCCATCGAGCTTCACCCGCTGCATCCCCTGGACCAGGATCCGCAGGCTGCCGTCGGGGATTTTCACCATCCGGGCAACCGCGCCGACGACGCCGACGTCGTAGAGGTCCTCAGGCCCCGGCACCTCCTTCTCGGGATCGCGGGAGGTGACCATCGCCAGCATCCGGTTGGTGCCGAGGACATCGTCGATCAGGTGGATCGAGCGCTCCTGGCCGACCGCAAGCGGGGCCAGGGTCTCGGGGAAGGCCACGGTGTCGCGCAGCGGCAGGACCGGCAGCGCCTCAGGCAGCGACTGGCCGGTGAGGATCACGTCCTCCGCGTCGAGCGGGGCGTCGACCACTTCGAGGACCGGCGCGCCCTCCATCACTTGCGCCCGATCGGGACGCGGCGGGTGGTCGCGCTGGGATCGCGGAGCGGCAGCTCGATTCGCAGGATCCCCTCTTCGTAGGTGGCGCTGGCCCGCTCTGCGTCGACCTCGACCTGCAGCTCGACGACCCGGCGAAAGGAGCCGGAGGGGATCTCGATCTGCTGGTAGACGCGGCCTTCGGTCTCCTGCATCTGCCGCTCGCCGACGATCGCCAGGTGGCGGCCGCTGACCTCGATTCCCACCTCCGAGAGCTCGACCCCGGCGAGGTCGACCTTGACGATCGCCCGCTGCGGCTCACCGCAGTAGTAGACGTCGACGTTGGGGGAGAAGCCGCTGGATCGCCGGGTCACGTATCTGGTCCGGCTCCAGTCGACGAAAAGGTCGCGTTGGGGCATCGCCCACAAAATAGCCCGCCCTGGCGGGCGGGACGCGTCAGGCGGGGCGGGACGCCCAGCGCGGGGCCCGCATAAGGAGGACCGGCTGGCGCGGCGGGACGAGGCCCTCTGGGCGGTTGGGGCGGAAGGTGGCGCAGGCCTCGTTCAGCTCCAGGGCACAGAGGTTGTTCTTGCGGAAGTAGCAGTCCTCGCAGGTCGGCGGCTTGGGCTTGCGCGGCATCGGCGGGCATGGTTGCACCCGCTCCGGGTATCCGCGAGGGTCGTTTCCGCAAATGGCTACTTCTTTGAAACAGCTTCGTCACAGCTTCCCTGCGTCTTCCGGGAACACGGGTCGCCAGCGCTAGTATCGAGGGCGATGGAGGGTCATTCCCGCAGCGAGAAGCTCTCCGCTTCTCCGCCACTTTTCAAAAGCGAATTCCTCAACTACTTCTCCCGCGTCCACCCCGCGGTCCCGGCAATCATCTTTCTGCCGGTGGTGGTGGCGATGGAGTGGCTGGGGGTCGATCGTGGCTACGCCGCCTGGCAGCTGGCGCTGCTGACCCTGGCCGGGGTCGCGGTCTGGACCCTGACCGAGTACTGGCTGCACCGGCTCGTCTTCCACTGGGAGCCCGACAACGCCTTCGGCCGCCGCATGCACTTCATCATCCACGGCGTCCACCACGACCATCCCAACGACAAGATGCGGCTGGTGATGCCGCCGTCGGTCTCGATCCCGCTCGCGGCGCTCTTCTTCCTCGGCTTCTGGGCGCTGCTCGGCAACGCCGCCTACCCGCTCTTCGCCGGCTTCCTCCTCGGCTACCTCTTCTACGACTACACGCACTACTACGTGCACCACTTCGTGCCCAAGACGGACTCCGCCAAACGGCTGCGCGAACACCACATGCGCCACCACTTCCAAGACCACAGCGCCGGCTACGGCGTCTCCTCGCCAATCTGGGATCACGTCTTCCGCACGTATCCCAAGAAGCGCAGCAAATATCGGAGCTAGCACCGGCGCTTTCCGGTAGGGAGGAACGGCTGTCTCACCGAGACCGCGAGAGAACACCTATACGGGGCACTGTCGGGGTCTCGGTGATCGGCCTCTGACGGCAGGCTGTCGAGGAGGGTGCCGGTGGGGGTGTCCCGGTACTCAGCATGGAGCCGGGCCGCAAGCCCTTGGGCGTCAGCAGCTAGACGCGTCTTTCGGCGGAGGTGCTCCGGGGCACCCCCACCGGCACCCTCCCTGGGAACAGGTTCGTCCGCTCTTCTTCCTGAATTGGGCCAAAAGTTGATTTGGTCCAATCGAGTGTCACAGTGTGGTGTGACTCTGACACACTCTCCCCAGGGTGTTTTTCTTAACTTTGGATGGAAAGGATCTAGATGTCCCCCAGCACCAACCATTTGGACGTAGCCCGCGACGCCTTGGAGAGGACCGTTCGCGAGCTCGAGGATCAACTCAAGCAGGCTGAGCAGGCCCTCGCCGCACTCGGCGGCAAAGTCACTCGCCGCGGTCCCGGCCGGCCGCGTGGCAGCAGTGCCAAAAAAGCCACTGCGACCACCGCGGGCACCACTCCCCGCCGCAAACGCCGTAAACGCCGCGGTGGCACCCGCGCCGATCAGGCCGTGGCTCTGATCGAGAGTCAGCCCGGGATCAGCGCCTCCGACGTCGCCAAGACGATGAAAATCAAGCCCAACTACCTCTACCGGGTCCTCGGCGACCTCGAGAAAGAGGGACGGGTCAAAAAGGACGGGCGCCAGTACTACCCAGGCAGCTGATCGATTTCAACCATTACTCACGAAAGAGGCCGGCGATTCGCCGGCCTCTTTTCGTAGGTATGAGGGCGAAGCTCAGATCAGCCCTAGCTGATTGACCGCGTCGCGCTCCTCCTGAAGCTCCATCACGCTGCGGTCGATCCGCTCGCGTGAGAAGTCGGGGACATCGAGGCCCTGGACGATGCTCCACTCACCGCCGCTGCAGGTGCAGGGGAGGCCGCAGATGATGCCCTCGCCGATCCCGTAGGAGCCGTCGGCGGGAACCGCCATCGAGACCCAGTCTCCGTCGGGAGTGCCCAGCACCCAATCGTGGATGTGGTCGATCGCCGCGTTTGCCGCGGAGGCTGCGCTGGAGGCGCCGCGGGCGTCGATGATCTCGGCGCCGCGTTTGGCCACCCGCGGGATGTACTCGTCGGCGATCCACGCCTCGTCGTCGACCGCGTCCCAGGCACTGGAGCCGTCGACCTTGGCGTTCACCAGGTCCGGGTACTGGGTCGGGGAATGGTTTCCCCAGGCGGTCATGTTGGTGACCGCGGAGACCTGCTTACCGAGCTTGTTGGCCAGCTGCGAGATCGCCCGGTTGTGGTCGAGCCGCATCATCGCCGTGAACCGCTCGCGCGGGACGTCGGGGGCGTTTGACATCGCGATCAGGCAGTTGGTGTTGGCGGGGTTCCCCACCACCAGCACCTTGATGTCATCGGCGGTGCCGGCGTTGATCGCTTCGCCCTGCGGCTTGAAGATGCCGCCGTTGGCCTCCAGCAGATCGGCGCGCTCCATGCCCGGCCCGCGCGGCCGCGCGCCGACCAGCAGCCCGACGTTGCAGCCGTCGAAAGCCTGCTTCGGGTCGTCGCTGATTTCGATCTTGCGCAGCAGGGGGAAGGCGCAGTCGTCGAGCTCCATCGCGGTGCCCTCGGCGGCCTTGATCGCCTGGGGAATCTCCAGCAGGCTCAGCTCGACCGGCGTGTCGGGGCCGAGCATCTGCCCGCTGGCGATGCGGAACAGGAGCGCGTAGCCGATCTGGCCGGCGGCGCCGGTAACGGTGACCTTGACAGGGGTGGTGCTCACTAAATCGTCTCCTCGGAGTCGGGGGTTTGGAAGACCGCTAGGCCATCGCGCGCTGGAGGTTCTCGTCGATCGAGGCGAGGAACTCCTGCGTGGTCTGGTACTCCTGGCCGCCACCGACCAGCAGCGCCAAGTCTTTCGTCATCTTCCCGCTTTCGACGGTCTCGACGCAGACGCGCTCAAGCGTCTCCGCGAACTGCGAGACCGCGGGGGTTTCGTCCATCCGGCCACGGGCGGCGAGCCCACGGGTCCAGGCGAAGATCGAAGCGATCGGGTTGGTCGAGGTCGGTTTGCCCTCCTGGTGCTGGCGGTAGTGGCGGGTGACGGTGCCGTGGGCCGCCTCGGCCTCGACCGTCTTACCGTCGGCGCTCATCAGCACGCTCGTCATCAAGCCGAGCGACCCGAACCCTTGGGCGACCGTGTCGGACTGAACGTCACCGTCGTAGTTTTTGCACGCCCACACGTAGCCGCCCTCCCACTTCATGGCGGCGGCGACCATGTCGTCGATCAAGCGGTGTTCGTAGGTAAGACCGGCAGCCTCGAACTCAGTTTTGAACTCCGCCTCGTAGACCTCGGCAAAGAGGTCCTTAAAGCGACCGTCGTAGCGCTTGAGGATCGTGTTCTTGGTCGACATGTAGACCGGGAAGCCGCGGTTCAGTCCGTAGCGCATCGAGGCGCGGGCAAACTCGCGAATCGACTCGTCGAGGTTGTACATCGCCATCGCGATGCCGCCGCCGGGGAAGTCATAGACGTCGAGCTCGACCGGCTGGGAGCCGTTCTTCGGCGTGTAGGTGAGGGTCAGCGTCCCCTCCTCGGGTACCACCAGGTCGGTCGCGCGGTATTGGTCGCCGAAGGCGTGGCGGCCGATCACGATCGGCTTCGTCCAGCCCGGCACCAGGCGCGGGATGTTGGAGATCACGATCGGCTCGCGGAAGATGACGCCGCCGAGGATGTTGCGGATGGTGCCGTTCGGCGAGCGGTACATCTCCTTCAGGCCGAACTCCTCGACCCGCGCCTCGTCGGGGGTGATCGTCGCGCACTTGACGCCGACGCCGTGGCGCTTGATCGCTTCCGCGGCTTCGACCGTGATCCGGTCTTCGCTCGCGTCGCGGCTCTCGATGCCGAGGTCGTAGTACTCCAGCTCGACGTCGAGGTAGGGCAGGATCAGCTGCTCCTTGATGAACGACCAGATGATCCGGGTCATCTCGTCGCCGTCGAGCTCGACGACAGGATTGTTGACAGCGATCTTGGACACCGAGCGGCGATGCTATCTGCCCAGCGCTCTGGCCGACCAGCCAGGGCATGGCACAATCAGCACCTGATGGCAACCGTCGAGCGCACCACCTCCGGCAACCACGAGGTGGTCAACCAGCCGCCGCCGCTGGTCGACTACAACGTCTTCGAGGCCGACACCGTGCTGGTCGAGGCGGTGCAGCGCGAGGGAGCCGAGTGGGACCGGGAGCGGATCGCCGCCGCCGGTGAGTACGCCGGCAGCGGAGCAGCGCAAGAGCTGGGCCGGCTCGCCAACGAGAACCCGCCGAAGCTGAAGACGCACGACCGTTTCGGCAACCGCGTCGACATCCCCGAGTTTCATCCCTCCTGGCACGAGCTGATGGGCGTCGGGGTTGGCTTCGAGCTTCACTCCTCTCCCTGGAAGGACCCGCGGCCCGGCGCCCACGTCGCCCGCGGCGCCGCCTTCATGTGCATGTCTCAGGCCGAGGCGGGGATCGGCTGCCCGATCTCGATGACCTACTCGGTGATCCCAGCCCTGCGCACGCAGCCGGAGCTGGCGGCCGCGTGGGAGCCTCGCTTCCTCTCTTCCACCTACGACCCGGCCAACGGGCCGGCCGCCGGCAAGGCGGGCGCCCTGGCCGGGATGGGGATGACCGAGAAGCAGGGCGGGACCGACGTCCGCGCCAACACCACCGTCGCCCGGCCCGTCAACGGCGGCGGCCCCGGCGCCGAGTACGAGCTGAGCGGCCATAAGTGGTTCATGTCGGCACCGCAGTGCGACGCCTTCCTCGTCCTCGCCCAGGCCGACGGCGGAATCTCCTGCTTCCTCTTCCCGCGCTGGACGCCGGACGGGGCCCGCAACCGCTTCCGCCTGCAGCGCTTCAAGGACAAGCTCGGCAACCGCTCCAACGCCTCCAGCGAGGTCGAGTTCGACTCGGCCTCGGCCTGGCTGGTCGGCGAGGAGGGTGCCGGGGTGCGGACGATCATCGAGATGGTCAACCACACCCGCCTCGACTGCGTCCTCGGCGGCGCCACCGGGATGCGGGCGGGAGTCGCTCAGGCGATCCACCACGCCACCCACCGCTCAGTCTTCGGTCGCGAGCTGATCGAGCAGCCGCTGATGCGGAATGTCCTCGCCGACCTCGCGGTCGAGTCGGAGGCGGCGACGATCGGCGCCCTGCGCCTCGCCCGTGCTTACGACGAAGCGATCGCCGGCGACGAGGGGGCGGCGCAGCTGAAGCGGGTCGCCAACGCCGTCCTCAAGTACTGGATCTGCAAGCGCGCGGTGATGCACGCCGGCGAGTCGCTCGAGTGCCTCGGCGGCAACGGCTACGTAGAGGAGTCGGGGATGCCCCGCCTCTTCCGCGAGAGCCCGCTGAACTCGATCTGGGAGGGCTCGGGCAACGTCCAGTGCCTCGACGTCCTGCGGGCGATGGTCAAGAGCCCGGCCTCACTGGAGGCCTTCTTCGCCGAGGTCGAGGTGGGCGCCGTCGCCGAGCCGCGACTGGCCGCCTACACCGCCTCCCTACGTGACGAGCTGCCGGGAGACCTGGAGACGATCGAAGCGCGGGCGCGCCGCATCGTCGAGAGGATGGCCCTTGCCCTGCAGGCGTCCCTCCTCGTTCGCTACGGCGACGAAGCCGTCGCCGACGCCTTCTGCGCCTCCCGCCTCTCCGGCGACTGGGGCCAAGCCTTCGGCACCCTCCCGGCCGACACCGACTTCGGCCGCATCATCGAGCGCCACTCACCGGTCGCGTAGCTCTAGCCCACCGTCCAGGATCCGGCATCGAGCTGTCGCCGGCGCTGATCCAGAAGCCGCCTGATTCGCTCCATGACTTGTCGCGGTTCACGTTCCAGACGACGACCGGTCACGCGGGTCATCTCGATGCCGCCAAGCTTCAGGTCCTCGTTTCGACGGCGGTCTTCCTCGAATGGTTCGTGGGCGCCATGCGTTTCGTAGACGTCAAGTTCGACCGCGAAACACAGCTCAGGCCAGTAGACGTCGAGCTCGTAGCCAGCGACCACAAAGTTGGTGCTGGGTAGCGGTAAACCGGCCCGCTCGACGAGCACAAGGAACTCCCGCTCGAGTTCCGAGCGAGTGAGGCGCGGTGGCTCGTAAATGCCTATCGCGCGCTCCAGGTGAAAGGCACCTCGGTGGCCTCGATTGCGTGCGAGGACCGAGCGAAAGTCGGCTAGGTCGAAGACCCTCAGCTCCTCGGACCGCCGAATGAACCGACGGAGGCTCCGAAAGCGAACGATTGCCGCGAGGTCAAGCGCGGAGCGGGCGACGGAGGTGATCGGAATTCCCTGCTCCAGAGTCCGGTCGGCGTCGATCAGGGTCCGCGAATGATGAATGCGAACCGCGTCCCGTCGCTTGCGTGGAACCGGCGTGGTCACGTGGATCGGGATCGGCCTGGTGGCGATGAGGCCGTGCAGCCACCCAGCCGAGTAGTGACTCAGCAGCGCCCCTGGCCCAGACGCCAGCACTGCCGCGAGGCATCGTCCTTGCAGCGAGAGGTTCGTGTGGCCGACAGCAAATACACCCTGGTGGAGTCGATGAAGACGCCCTACCTCCACCCCTCGTTGGACGGATCGATGGGTGTAGCCGAGCCGGCGCAGTTGCCGAATCGAAACGACCCCATGCTGTCGATCCGCGAGAGCCGCCAATTCCTGCCCCCGCGGCAGAGCTTTTGTACCCATGAGGTTGAAAAGCTCTGCCGCGACCTCGATTCTCCCCCCGGGCCGGGAGATGCCGGCGGACTATGCGGGGGTTTGAGGCGCGTCCCGCAGCGCCCGCCCGACCTGCTCGATCGTGATCACGCCGCTGAGCCGGCCTTCGGCGTCGACCGCCATCAGCGCTCCGAGGCGTCGCAGGTTCTGGTTGGCGAGCAGGGAGTCGAGTGGGGTGTCGTCGCGGACGAAGAGGCCGATGTCGTGGTCGACCAGGTCCGAGACGTGGGAGCTGGAGCGGGAGACCTCGGGTACCTCGTCGGCGCGGTCGCGCTGGACGAGGCCGAGGAAACGATGGGCGGCGTCGACCACCGGGAACCAGGGCCAGCGGTAGCGGAGGAAGTACTCGTCTAGGGCGCGCTCGACACTGAGATCGCCGGGGATCGTCACCGGCTCGCGGTCCATCACGTCAGCCACCCGCACGTCGCCGATGCGGCTGGTGAGCGCGGTCTGCATCGCCGCGCCGCGGGCGGAGCCGTTGATCACCATCCCGACCAGGGCCAGCCAGACGCCGCCGAAGAGGTCGCCGCTGAAGGCGAGGATGAGGCCGCCCCCGATGAAGAGGTAGCCAAAGCCCCGCCCCAGGTTGGCGGCGAAGCGGGTCGCCGAGTTGCGGTTGCCGGATTTCCACCAGGCAATCGCGCGGGCGACGCGGCCGCCGTCCATCGGATAGGCCGGCAGGAGATTGAAGATGAGGATGAGGAGGTTGATCGTCGCCAGCCAGGCGGCCAGCACCATCAGGCCAGAGACGTCCGAATTGGTTTCCAGGATCGCGGCCTCGCGGAATCCAGACCAGCCGTCGGCGAGAATGCCAACCGCGGCGAAGAAGACGACGATCGCCGCCGTCACCGCCGGACCGGCCAGCGCCACCTTCGCTTCGGTGGACGGCGAGTCGGCTTCGCGGTCCATCCGCGCCATCCCGCCGAAGATCCAGAGCTGGATGCTGGAGATGCCGATCCCGTTGCGCATCGCCACGATCGCGTGCCCGAACTCGTGCAGGAGGATCGAGCCGAAGAAGCCGACGGCGCTGAGCAGAGCCAGGCCGAAGGGGGTCGTCCCGGATTCCCCGAGGATGTCTTCGAAGCGGCCGGTCATCCAGAAGATGACGAGGAAGAGGACGATGAACCAGGACCAATCGACGGTGACCTTGATCCCACGGAAGTGGAAGAGCGTGATCGTCCCACCGCCGAGCATGGGTCAATGGTAAGCGGCTAGCTTCCCCGGGCGATGCCTGGCGAAGGTCATTGGCTGCGGGAGCGGCTCGAGGAGCTGGAGCGGATCGAGCGGCCGTCGGCCTCCGACGGCGAGCGCCAAGCCGCCGAGTGGCTCGTGGGGCAGCTCAGCGAGCTCGGCGCCGACGCCCGGATCGAGGCCGAGCCGGCGCATGGCACCTACTGGTGGCCGCTCGGGATCGGCGCTGCGCTCGGCGCGCTCGGGGCGGCGGCGACCCTGCGGGGCCGGCGGGTCCTCGGGCCCTGCTGAGCCTGGCCGGGGCCGCCGGCATCGCCGACGACTTCCCGCCCGGCCAGCGACGGCTGCGCCGGGTCCTCCCCGTGCGCACGACCTACAACGTCGTCTGCGAGCTGGGCGACCCGCGGGCCGAGCGCACGATCGTGATCAGCGCCCACCACGACGCCCCCCACTCCGGCCTCGTCTTCCACCCGGTGCTGCCCGAGTTCGCCGACCGGCTGGGGATGCTCGACCGCACCGACACCAGCCCGCCGCTGATGGCCCCGGTGGTCGGCGGCCCGCTGCTGGCAGCGCTGGGGGCCGTCACCGGCCGCCGGCTCCTCGCCAAGGTCGGCCTCTTCCTCGGCCTCGGGAGCATGGCGGCGATGGCCGACATCGGCGTCCGCAAGTCGGTCCCCGCCGCCAACGACAACGGCACCGCCGTCGTCGCTCTGCTGGAGCTCGCCCGCCGTTTCCTCGCCGACCCGCCCGAGGGAGTGCGGGTGATCCTGCTCTCAACCGGATCGGAGGAGAGCTTCAGCGAGGGGATGAAAGCCTTCGGGGAGCGCCACTTCGACGAGCTGCCGCGTGAGAGCACCTTCTTCCTCTGCCTGGAGACCCTCGGCGCCACCCACCTGCTGGCGCTGCAGGGCGAGGGATTCCTGAAGATGCGCGACTACCCGCCGCGGGCCCTCGCCTTCATCGAAGGGATCGCCGAGGAGCTCGACATCTGGCTCTACCCCAACCTGCGCACCTACAACGGCACCGACGCCCTCGAGCCGCGGGTCGCCGGCTACGAGACCGTCGCCCTCTGCAGCTGCACGGACCAAAAGCAGCCTGGGAGATACCACTGGCCCAACGACCTCGCCGAGCACGTCAACTTCGAGACCCTGGAACGAGCAATCACCATCTCAGACAAGGCAACGCGTCGCCTGGGCAACCGCTGGCTGTAAGTGGGAGGCGGGGAGCCCCTCTCCAGACACTCAACATCGAGCCATAAGCGAGATGTGTCTGGAGAGGGGCTCCCCGCCTCCCCCACCGCTATGTGAGCAATTACAAAGTGACGAATCCCGACTGCACCGTCGGAATTCCCCGCTATAGCATCCGCGCCCGTGCCATCCCATGACGTACTCGTAATCGGGGCCGGCCTCGCCGGCCAGCGCGCCGCTCTCGCCGCCGCGGAGGAAGGCGTATCGGTCGGGATCATCAGCAAGGTCCACCCGGTGCGCTCCCATTCCAACGCGGCCCAGGGCGGGATCAACGCAGCCCTGAACCCCGGCGACTCCTGGGAGTCCCACGCCTTCGACACGATCAAGGGCTCCGACTACCTCGGCGACCAGGACGCGATCGAAATCATGACCCGCGAGGCGCCGGAGGAAATCCTCCACCTCGAGCACCTCGGCGTCACCTTCCACCGCAACGAGGAGGGGAAACTCGGCACCCGCGCCTTCGGCGGCGCCTCGGCCGCGCGCACCTACTACGTCGCCGACATCACCGGCCAGGCGATCATGCACGTGCTCTACGAGCAGCTGATGAAGTACTCCGAGCAGATCGCCCGCTACGAGGAGTGGTTCTCCAGCTCACTCGCCATCGACGAGAACGGCGAGTGCTGCGGGGTCGTCACCCGCAACGTCGCCGACGGCAGGATGGAGCTGTTCCAAGCCAAGTCGGTGATCCTCTGCACCGGCGGCAACGGCCAGGTCTGGCAGCCAACCACCAACGCCCTTATCTGCACCGGCGACGGGATCGCGATGGCCTACCGGGTCGGCGCCAAGCTGATGGACATGGAGATGATCCAGTACCACCCGACGACGCTGGCGGGCAAGGGCTTCCTGATCACCGAGGGCGCCCGCGGCGAGGGTGCGCACCTGCTCAACGCCAAGGGCGAGCGCTTCATGGAGAAGTACGCGCCGAACAAGATGGAGCTGGCCTCGCGCGACGTCGTCTCCCGCGCCGAGCAGACCGAGATCAACGAGGGCCGCGGCTTCCCCGACGGCACCGTCGCGCTGGACATCACCGTCGTCCCGAAAAAGCGCGTGCACGAGGCGCTGCGCGAGATCGTCCTCGTCGGCCGCGACTTCGCCGGCGTCGACATCACCCGCGAACCGATCCACATCAAGCCCGGCAACCACTACACGATGGGCGGCGTCAAGACCGACGTCGACGGCCGCACCGACATCCCCGGCCTCTACTCGGCCGGCGAGACCGCCTGCGTCTCGGTCCACGGCGGCAACCGTCTCGGCGCCAACTCGCTGCTCGACACCCTGATCTTCGGCAAGCGCTCCGGCCGCGACGCCGCCGCCCGCGCCAAGCGGATCGACGCCACCCGCCCCTCGAAGCAGGTGCTCGAGGACGAGGAGAACCTGATCGCCGACCTCGTCTCCCGCGAGAAAGGCTCCGGCCGCCGCATCTCCGAGATCAAGCGCGAGCTGGGCGAAACGATGGACGGCAAAGTCGCCGTCTTCCGCGACGAGGCCGGAATCCAGGAAGCCCTGGAGATCGTCAAGCGCCTCAAAGAGGAGGCGAAGACCGCCTACATCGACGACCACGGCAGCGTCTTCAACCAGGACCTGCTTGGGGCGATCGAGCTCGGGTACATGCTCGACAACGCCGAGTGCACCTGCGTCGCCGCGCTCGAGCGCAAGGAGAGCCGCGGCGCCCAGTACCGCACCGACTATCCGGAGCGGAACGACGAGGAGTGGCTCAAACACATCGATCTCGAGATGACCGACGACGGCCCGGAGATCTCCTATTCCGAGGTCACGATCACCCAGTGGGAACCGGAAGAGAGGACCTACTAATGGCCGAGTACACGATCAAAGTCCGGCGGTACCAGCCCGAGAGCGGCGAGGGGCCCTACTGGGAGGAGTTCAACGTCGATCTCGAGCCCTCGCTCGCGGTGCTCGACGGCCTGCTGCAGGCGAAGGACCGCGACGACGGCTCGCTCGCCGTGCGCTGCTCCTGCCGCGCCGCGATCTGCGGTTCCTGCGGAATGAAGATCAACGGCCAGTCCGGCCTCGGCTGCAAGACCCAGATCGGCGAGGCGCAGGAACTTGCCAACAAGAAAGCGAGCGCGTCCGGCACGCAGGTCGACAACGCCCCGATCGTGATCGAGCCGATGGGGAACATGCCGGTCGTCAAGGACCTGGTCACCGACATGGAGTCGACGCACTGGACCAAGATCCGCCGCGTCACCCCCTGGCTGCTGCCGCACGGCGAGCCGCCCGAGCGCGAGTACGTCGTCGAGCCGGAGTCGATGATCGACATCACCCAGTCGATGGCCTGCATCCAGTGCGGCGCCTGCGTCTCCTCCTGCCTCTCGATGGAAGCCGACCCCGACTTCATCGGCCCGGCCGCGCTGGCCAAGGCATACCGCTTCGTCGGCGACCCGCGCGACGCCGAGACCCACGAGCGCCTCCACGACCTCGCCGACGACCCGCACGGGATCTACGACTGCACCCACTGCTTCAGCTGCATCGACGCCTGCCCCAAGGGCGTGGCGCCGATGGACCAGATCATGCGCCTGCGCCGCAAGGCCGGCGAGGAGGGGATCGAAGACCCCAACAGCGGCCACGACCACGAGCTGGCCTTCGTCAAGATCATCGAGAAGAAGGGCACCCTGGACGAGTCCCTGCTGCTGCAGGAGTCCTTCGCCCCCGGCGTCAAAGGCAAGCTGAAACCGACGAAACGGGCGATCAAGGAAATGCTGGGCTCGCTGCCGACGGCAATCCGCGGGATCAAGACCGGCAAGATGCGCTCGCTGTCGAAGCTGATCCCCGGCGTGCACCACAAGCTCCCCGATCAGGACGACGTAAAGGCGATCTACGCCCACGCCGAGGAGCACAGCGAGGAATTCAACCTGTACATCAAGGGTGAGGAGGGTGAGCTGATCGACGAGAACGTCGAGCAGGGCATCCAGCGCTCCACCGATCCCGACACCGCGCCGGAGGTCAAAAATGGCTGAGAACATCAAGGTCGCCTACTGGCCCGGCTGCGTCTCGCGCGGCTTCACCCCCGAGCTGCATGGCTCGATGGCGATCGTCGCCCAGAAGCTCGGGATCGAGCTGGTCGAACTCGACCGCGCCAACTGCTGCGGCGCCGGCGTCATCGCCGAGCACAACCAGGAGCTGGCGGACACGCTGAACGCCCGCACCTTCGCCCTCGCCCAGCAGACCGGGCTCTCGATGATGAACATCTGCTCGACCTGCCAGGGCGCCCAATCAGAGTGCCAGCAGCGCCTCGACGCCGACTCGGCCTACCGCGCCCACATCAACGAGACCCTCTCGGGCCAGGGCCTCTCCTACGAGAAGGACCAGAACGGGTTCACCAACAAGAACTTCCTCTGGCTGCTGGTCGAGGACTACGGCCTCGACCGGCTCGAGGAGCAGGTCGTGCGGCCGCTGAGCGGCCTCCGCGTCGGCCCCTTCTACGGCTGCTACATCGTGCGACCGAAGGAGCGGCTCGGCTACAACGAGTTCCCCGACCGGGACATCTACCTGGAGCAGGTGATCGTGGCGCTCGGCGGCCAGGTCGTCGAGTACGACGGCGCCCGCAAGTGCTGCGGCTTCCCGGTGATCACGATGAACCGCGAGACCTCACTGCGCCAGTCCGGCACCCACGTCGGCGACGCGATCGACGCCGGCGCCGACTGCCTGGTCACTCCCTGCCCGCTCTGCCACCTCAACCTCGACTTGCAGCAGCCGGAGGCGGCCAAGGTCGTCAACCGCGACCTCGGCCTCGCCGTCCTCCACCTGCCGCAGCTGGTCGGCCTCGCCCTCGGCGCCGAGCCGAAGGAGCTGGGGATGAGCAAGCACATCGCCTCGACCGGCTGGGTCGAGGAGCGCCTCACCGCCGGCGCTGCGGCTTAGCCAAAGAATCCAGATGGCAATTAGGCCCCCTATATGGGGGTCAATTGCCATCTCGTTCGATAGCCTCATCCGCAGGTGAGCCGGGAAGACTGGTCGGCACCCGACTAGCCGACCCCTGAGACTCCCGTGGACCTCACCTCAGCCCTCCCCCTCGCCGCCGCAGACACCGCCTCGGTGCTGACCGATCTCTTTCTTGTCCTGCTGGCTGCCAAGCTCGGTGACGAGGTCTTCAAGCGGATCGGGCAGCCGGCGATCGTCGGCGAGATCCTCGGCGGGGTGCTGGTCGGGCCCTCGGTGCTGGGCTTGGTCGAGGTCGGCGAGGTGCTGCGGGTCTTCTCTGAGCTCGGCGTCGTCTTCCTGCTCTTCTGGGTCGGTCTGGAGACGCGGCTCTCGGAGATGCGCGCGGTCGGCAAGGTTGCGGTCGCGGTCGGCTCCGCCGGTGTCATCGTCCCCTTCCTCGCCGGGATCGGGTTCGGGTTGGCTTTGGGCGAGACACCGACACCAGCGTCTTCCTCGGCGCGGCGCTGGCGGCGACCAGCGCCGGGATCACCTCGGCCACCTTCCTCGACCTCGGCATCGCGAAGACCCGGGCGGCCCGCACCGTGCTCGGCGCCGCGGTCGTCGACGACATCCTCGCCCTGATCCTGCTCTCAGTCGCGGTCGGGATGGCGGCGGACGGCGGCGTCGACGCCGGCAAGATCGCCCTCGCCCTCGGGGTGGCGATCGCCTTCGTCGCTTTCGTCGCGCTCGGCGGGACGCGGCTGCTCAGCAGCTGGCCACGGCTGCTGGAGGCGCCGCGGTTCGCCGAATCGCCGCTGCTGCCCGCGGTCCTCGTTTGCCTCGGCCTCGCCGCCTTCTCGGCCAGCATCGGCCTCGCGGCACTGATCGGAGCCTTCCTCGCCGGCATGATCGTCGCCGAGACCAAAGACCACACCTCGATCGAGGAGAGAAGTTCGGCCGCTCTACTGGTTCTTTCCGCCCTTCTTCTTCGCCTTCATCGGCATCGAGCTCGACCTCGGTGCGCTGCTCAACGGCCACGCCCTCTGGCTGCTGGCGGCGATCACCGTCATCGCCGCGGCGACCAAGCTCGTCCCCGCCTACCTCGCGGCGCGGCCGCTGGGTCGCGCCGAAGCCGCAATCGTCGGCGTCGGCATGGTCCCCCGCGGCGAGGTGGGGATCGTCATCGCCTCGATCGGCGCCGCCGAGGGAGTCGTCGACGCGGAGCTGTTCGCGATCGTCGTCGGGATGGCGGTGCTGACGACGCTCGCGGCGCCCTTCGGACTAAGGCGCCTCAGCCGCGCTTGAGAAGCCCGCGCTCGATCAGGGCCTCGCCCAACTGCACGGTGTTGGTCGCGGCGCCCTTGCGCAGGTTGTCGGAGACGACCCAGATGTCGAGGGCGCGGTCGTTGCCGGGGTCGCGGCGGATGCGGCCGACGAAGACGTCGTCCTTGCCGGCGGCGTCGATCGCCATCGGATAACGGCCGGCAGCGGGGTCGTCGAGGACGGTCACGCCCGGCGCAGCGGCGAGCAGCTCGCGCGCCTCGTCGGGATCGAGGGGCTCGCGGGTCTCGACGTTGACCGCCTCGGAGTGCCCGGTCTCGACCGGGACCCGGACGCAGGTGGCGCTGATCCGGATCCCAGGGTCGCCGAGGATCTTGCGGGTCTCGTTGATCAGCTTGCGCTCCTCGTCGGTGTGGTCGTCGCCCTCCGGGAAGCTGCCGGCCTGGGCAAGGGCGTTGAAGGCGATCTGGTGCGGGTAGCTCTGCGGCTCCGGCACGTCGTAGCCGCCGACCACCGCGCGCGCCTGGGCCCGCAGCTCGTCGATCGCCGCCTTGCCGGTCCCGGAGACCGCCTGGTAGGTGGAGATCACCAGGCGCTCGATCCCGGCGGCGTCATGGAGCGGCTTCAGGGCGACGACCATCTGCATCGTCGAGCAGTTGGGGTTGGCGATGATGCCGTTGTGGCCGTCGAGCGCATCCGGATTTACCTCGGAGACGACCAGCGGCACGTCGTCGTGCATGCGCCAGTAGCTGGTGTTGTCGACCACGGTCGCCCCGGTCGCAACCAGCTTCGGGGTCCACTCGGCGCTGACCGAGCCCCCGGCGGAGGAGAGGACGAGGTCGAGGCCCTGGATCGAGTCCTCGCTCACAGCTTGGACGGTCAGCACCTTGCTCCCGAACTCGATCGTCTTGCCGGCCGAGCGCTCGGAGGCGAGCAGCCTCAGCTCGGCGACCGGGAAGTCGCGTTCGGCGAGCAGCTCGAGGATCGTCGAGCCGACCAGCCCGGTCGCGCCCAGCACCCCGACTTTGTACCCGTCAGCGGCCATCTCGTTCGAGTATGACCGTGCTCAGCCGGCGACCGTCGGCCGATGGCCGGGGCCGGTCGGGTCCTCGGGCTGGACAGCGTCCTCGCCGAGGTCGAACGCCTTGTGCAACGCGTTGACGGCGTCGCTGACGCGGTCGGCGGAGATGACGCACGAGATCTTGATCGGCGAGGTGGAGATCATCTCGATGTTGATCCCTTCCTCGCCGAGGACGTTGAAGACTTTGGCGGCGACGCCGGGGTGGGAGCGCATGCCGGCGCCGACGATCGAGACCTTGCCGATCCGCTCGTCGGCCAGCACCTCGAGCGAGACGGCGCCCAGGGCGGCGATCGTGTCCTTGGCGGTCGGCAGATCGGCACGGTCGACGGTGAAGGAGAGGTCGGCCAGTTGATCGTCGCCGACCGGCTCGTTCTGGATGATCACGTCGACGTTGACGTTGGCCTCGGCCAGGGCGCCGAAGACGCGGCCGGCCACGCCGGGCTCGTCGCGGAGGCCGGTGAGAGTGACCCGGGCCTCCGAGTCGGAATGCGTCACTGCGGTTACGAAAGGGTTCTCCATGGTCTCTTCCTCTGCGACGACGAGGGTACCGGGACCGTCCTCGAAGCTGCTGCGGCAGTGGATGCGGACCCCGTGGTTGCGGGCGTACTCGACCGAACGCAGCTGCAACACCCCCGCGCCAGAGGCCGACATCTCCAGCATCTCCTCGAAGGAGACGCGATCGAGCTTGTGGGCGTCGGCGACGATCCTCGGGTCGGCGCTGTAAACGCCGGAGACGTCGGTGTAGATCTCGCAGACGCTGGCCCGCAGGGCCGCGGCGAGGGCGACGGCGGTGGTGTCGGAGCCGCCGCGGCCGAGGGTGGTGACGTCGCGGCTATCGGTGGAGACGCCCTGGAAGCCGGCGACGAGGACGATCCGGTCCTGGGTCAGCGCCTCTGAGATGCGGTCGGCGCGGACGTCGATGATCCGCGCCTTGGTGTGGGAGGAGTCGGTGACGATCCCCGCCTGCGAGCCAGTCAGCGAGATCGCCTCGTGGCCCATGTCGTGGATCGCCATCGCGGCCAGCGCGCAGGAGATCCGCTCTCCGGTCGAGAGCAGCATGTCCATCTCCCGCGCCACCGGGCGCTCGGAGATCTCGTGCGCCTGCTCAACCAGTTCGTCGGTCGTCTTGCCGCGGGCGGAGAGGACGGCGACGACGCGGTTACCTTCCTCGCGGGCGGCGACGATCCGCCCGGCGGCGCGCTTGATTTGCTCGGCGCCGGCAACCGAGGTGCCGCCGAACTTCATTACGACGATGTCAGAGCCATCCCCAGGCATGATTGGCCTGAGGATAGTCACCGCCGGCTTCTTACTCGGCCGAGCCTCCGAGGTTGCCGAGCATCGCCTGTTCGGCCATCCGGATCAGGCCGAGGCCGCTGTGGGGGCGCATGTCGCTGCTCCGCACCCGCACGTGCGATCCGTGCGGGCCCACGACCTCGACGATCGTGCAGACGTCGCCGATTTCGCAGTCGTCGCCGTAGTCGTTCTCGATCGCCTCCATCTGTTCGGCCACGACCCGGCCGACCTTGCTCTGATCAAGCGACATCTGAAGCTCCTTCCTCCTGCTGGTCTTGGAACGCGGAGCGCTGACCATAACGTGACGCTGATCACACCTGCCGATATATCGATCCGATATATAGTCAATCCATGGAGCAGCTCGGCCCGACCGCCTACGTGATCCTTGGCTTCGTCCGCAACGAACCCAGGTCGGGATATGAGATCAAAGCCCTCGTCGACAACTCGACCCGGTTCTTCTGGGCGGCCAGCTACGGGCAGATCTATCCCGAGCTGAAACGGCTCTCGGAAGCGGGGCTGATCGCCGGCTCCGACTCCCCCACCGGCGGCCGCAAGCGGACGGTCTACGCGATCACCGCCGATGGCGAGGAGGAGTTACGGGCCTGGCTGCGCCAAGCGCCCGAGACCTTCGAGATGCGGGACGAAGGGCTGCTGAAGCTCTTCTTCGCCGACGCACTGCCGCGCGAGGAGGCGGTCGAGATCCTGCGCTCGATGCGCGCCCGGCGGCTCGCCGTCTATGAGCAGCTAAAGGCGATCGAGGAGTTGAAAGGGGAGATCGAGGACCCCTTCCCGATGATCGTCTTGCGGGGAGGCTTGGAGTTTTCGCAATGGTTTGCCGATTGGTGCGAGCGGATGGAGGCCCAGCTCCTCGATTCCGCTCCCGAGAAAAGGAGCAAGTGATGTTCGATTCCCTGGCGCGGCTCGCGGACAGCAAGGCAAGGCGGGTGGCCCTGATCGCCCTCGCCTTCTTCCTCCTGGCGGGTGCGATCGGCGGCTCGGTCGCCGATCGGCTCGACCCCTACGGCGCCGAGGACCCGGCGACCGAGACGGTGCAGGCGATGGATCGCCTCGAGGAAGCCGGCCTGCGGATCCCGGCGGTGATCGCCGTTGTCGAGGACGCGCCGGTGGCGCAGCCAGCCACCAAACGGCGGGTCGAGGCGCTCGAACAGCAGGTCCGCGAACGACCCGACGTCGCCTCGGTGACCGGCTACTACACCACCCGCTCCAAAGCCTTCGTCGCCAACGACGGGGGGTCGACCTACTTCGCGATCGCCCTGAAGGCGACTGAAGACAAGCCTTGGCAGGAGGCAGGCGCCGAGATCGCCGACGAACTCAACGAGGAGCCCGGTGTCCTCGTCGGCGGTGCCGCCGTCGCCCAGGAGCAGGTCAACAAGCAGGTCGAGGAAGACCTGAAAAAGGCCGAGCTGCTCGCTTTCCCGCTGCTCTTCCTGCTCTCGCTGCTCTTCTTCCGCAGCCTCGTCGCCGCGGTTTTGCCGCTGATGATCGGTGGCCTGGCGATCATCGGCACCTTCCTGATTCTGCGCATCGCCAGCGAAATCGGCTCGATCTCGATCTTCGCCCTCAACCTGACCACGGCGCTGGGCCTGGGCTTGGCGATCGACTACAGCCTCTTCATCGTCTCCCGCTACCGCGAGGAGATCGCCAAGAGCGGACCCGGACTGGAGGCGATGAAGCGCGTCCTGGCGACCGCCGGGCGCACCGTCTTCTTCTCCTCGCTGACGGTGTCGGCAGCGCTCGCCTCGCTACTGGTCTTCCCCCAGCGCTTCCTCTACTCGATGGGCCTGGGCGGCGCGCTGGTGGCGCTGTTCGCGGCGCTGATCTCGCTGACGGTGCTGCCGGCGGTGCTGACCCTGCTCGGCAACCGGGTCAACTCCGGCGCCCCGAAGTTCCTCCAGCGCCGGGCCGAGGCCGACGCGCGCCCTGACGAGCACGGCTTCTGGTACCGGCTCTCGCGCTTCGTGCAGCGCCGGCCGATCCCGGTGGCGACGCTCTCCGCGCTCTTCCTGATCATCCTCGGCCTCCCCTTCCTGCAGATCAAGTTCAACACGGTCGACCCGGAGGTGCTGCCGGAGTCGGCGAGCGCACGGCAGACCTACGACACCGTCAGCTCGGAGTTCCCGCCCTACCGCGAAACGCCGATCTGGATCGACGTCGAAGGCGGCGGGTCCGGTAGCGCGGAGCTGTTCGCGGCGCAGGTGCGTCAGGTCGAGGGAGTCGCGGACGTGGCACCACCGCAGCAACTGACCCCGGGAGTGGCGGCGCTGCAGGTCACCTCCGCCGATCCCTTCATCTCCGAGGCGAGCCAGACGACGGTGAAGGAGATCCGCAACCTGCGGGCACCACCGGGGACCACGGTCCTGGTCGGCGGCGCCACCGCCGACTTCGTCGACTTCCAGTCGAGCCTGACCGAACACCTGCCGATCGCGCTGGCGATCGTGATCGTCGCGACCCTGGTGATCCTCTTCCTGATGACCGGCTCGGTGATCCTGCCGATCAAGTCGCTGATCATGAACTTCCTCAACCTCAGCGCCGTCTTCGGCCTGCTGGTGGTGATCTTCCAGGACGGCCGGCTGGAAGGCGTCCTCGACTACTCCAGCCCGGGGGCGATCGAGCAGACGATGCCGATCCTGCTCTTCGCCGTTGCCTTCGGCCTCTCCACCGACTACGCGGTGTTCCTGCTCTCCAGGATCAAGGAGGCCCGCGACCACGGCGCCTCCGACTCGGAGTCGGTGGCAATCGGGCTGGAGCGAACCGGACGAATCGTCACCGCCGCCGCCCTCCTCTTCGCGGTCGCGATGGGCGCCTTCGCCACCTCCCAGATCATCTTCATCAAGGAGAACGGGGTAGGCACCGCACTGGCCGTCCTGATCGACGCCAGCATCATCCGAGCCCTCCTCGTCCCCTCGCTGATGGAGCTGCTCGGCAAATGGAACTGGTGGGCACCAGCACCACTGCGGAAGCTGCACGAACGCTGGGGCATCAACGAGACGGCCTCGGATGCTCCGGTAACCGCGAGACCGTAGAAAGGTCCGTTATACGGTCGCTTAGACGGTTTCGGCGACTAGCCGAAAGCCTGGGTGGAGCGGCGGCGCAGATCCGTGTTGAGCATCCCGGTGACCTCGCTAGGCCGGTTGCCGGCCGGCGGGACGGCGGCGCCGATCAGGCCGTCGGCGCGGAAGCCGTAGAGCGGGGCGACGAAGCCGAGGTCGCGAATCTTGCGGACCAGCTTGACGGCGCTCTGGGTGTCGGCGCCGGGACCGCAGAGGACGATCGCGGTCGGGTCGAGGGCGCCGAGGGCGCGGTCGAGCCGCTCGTCGCCGAGCTCGTTGGAGAGGACGAGGACGCGGAAGCCGGCGCGGCGCAGGGCGAGGTCGAGGGCCTGGGTGTAGACCTCCTCGGCGTCCTGGCCGTGGCTGGAGTCGAGCAGAAGGATGCCGGCGGGCCGGGCGGCGACGGAGGCGAGGCGGCGGGCGCCGTGCAGCCACCCGGTCGCCCAGCGGGCGGCGAACTCGAGCTCGGCCTCCCGTTCGGGGTCGGCGGCGAGCTTGTCGATCGCCGGCAGCAACAGCTCCTCCACGGTGCGCTCCAGCGAGCGCACGGCGAGGCTCTCCTCGACCGCGCGGTCGGCGGCAGGCTCGTCGAAGCTCTCGAAGGCGGCGAAGAGGCTGTCGTCGTTGGCGGGCGCCTGCTGGCGCTGGCGCGAAAGCTCGATCGCCGAGGAGATGTTGCCGGTCTCGGCCAGTGCGTCGCGCAGCGCCTGCAGCTCTACCAGCTCGTAGTTGCGGTGATTGCCCTCGGTGCGCTTCGGTTTCGGGTAGCCGTAGCGGCGCTCCCAGCTACGCAGGGTGTTGGGGCTCACGCCGAGAACTTCGGCGGCGGCGTTAGTGCGGATTCCTGGCATTAGTTAAGAAGGTCGATTGAGCGGCGGTGCAGCGTTTTTCGAACCGGATGGGGATTCTCCCACCGGATCCGCAGGTTTACACCGGTTATCGACAGATTTCGCAGAAACTGTTAGCGATCTTGCAAGGCGCCCACGCCTACGGGCTGGCCAACCGCCCGTGCGCGCCACATCGCAGCGTCTGCCTTGTGCAGAAGTTCACTGGCGTCGGCCCCGTGGTCCGGACAGGCGACGACCCCGGCCGAGAGCGCGATCCGCAGGCCCCCCGCGCGCTCGAGGTCGTCGAGCTGGCCCAGCAGCCGCTCGCACATCTGCACCCCTTCGACCGTGCCGATGTTCGGGGCGAGGACGCAGATCGCCTCCTCCTCGAGGCGGAAGGCTTCGTCGACGATGCGGATGCTGTCGCGCAGGGCGGCACCGACGATCGAGAGGACTGTGTCCTGACCGCCAGCGACGTCACCGGGGCGGATACCAGGCCCGGAGGCGTCGAAGACCGCGAGCCCGAACGGATGCCCGTAGCGACGGTTCGTCTCCAGCAGTTGATCGAGCCGGCGGCGCATGTGGCCGGGCTGGTAGAGGCTGGGGAGTTCTTCCGGGACCTCGACGGAGCTTCCGTTGGACGACGCGACATCAGCGGCGGGAGCCGCGGGGGCGTCCTCCGGAGCAACGGCAGGAAGGGCTCCTCGGATTTCCTCCCGGCCCCCCTCGACGGCAGCGTCAACCGCGGTAGCGGTAACTGTTCCCAGATCGGCCGCTAGCTGCGCGGCAATCTGGGGAAAGCGATCCCCATTGGTTCCAAGCTCCTCGTGCAACGTCTTAAGAAGATCGGCGTGCAGCTCGGAGACCTTAAGAGCCAAACGACCGCCGGATGAGCGATCGGTTTTGCGGCGGTTGCCCGGTGACTGGTCAGACACGCAGTGACCTTGGCGAAAGCGCCGGACAACGGATTCCCGAAAACGCGCTATTTGCGGTTCGACACTCGTCCAGGACGGATGTCTTTATCCGCTTATTCCAGACTTCTTCTGCCCGCCAGCGCCTTACCGAGCGTCACCTCGTCGGCGTGCTCGAGGTCGGCCCCGACCGGCAGACCGCTGGCCAACCGCGTCACCTTCACCTGACCGCGCAGCAGATCGGCGATGTGCAGCGCGGTGGCCTCGCCGGTGGTGGTCGGGTTGGTCGCCAGCACCACCTCGTCGATGCCGCCGCGCTCGACCCGCCGCCGCAGCTCGGCGATCTTTAGGTCTTCGGCGTCGACGCCGTCGATCGGCGAGAGGGCACCGCCGAGCACGTGGTAGAGGCCGCGATATTCGTGGGTGCGCTCGATCGGGATCACGTCGGCCGGCTCCTCGACCACACAGATCATCGTCCGGTCGCGGTTTTGATCGGCGCAGATCCGGCACAGCGGTCCCTCGGCGAGGTTGAAGCACTCCTCGCAGAGGCCGACTTTCTCCTTCACTTCGCGGATCGCGTCGCCGAGCGCGAAGGCCTCTTCGTCGGGAGCGCGCAGCAGGTGGAAGGCGAGCCGCTGCGCGGTCCGCTGGCCGATGCCCGGCAGCCGCGAGAGCTCGGCGACGAGGCGAGCGAGCGGTGCCGGTCCTTCGCTCAACCGAGCAGACCCCCCATGCCGCCGAGGTCGCCGCCGGCGATGCCACCCATTTTCGAGCTGGCCAGCTCCTGGGCGGCGCGAAGGCCCTCGTTGACGGCGGCCTGGACCATCTCCTGCAGCAGCTCGGCGTCCTCGGGGTCGATCGCCTCGGGGTCGATGACGATCTCCCGCAGGGTCAAGTCGCCACCCATTTTCACCTTGACCATGCCGCCGCCGGCGCTCGCCTCGACGACCTCCTCTTTCAGTTTCTCCTGCGCCGCCATCATGTCGGCCTGCATCTGCTGCGCCTGTTTCATCAGGGCATTGACGTCAAAACCTCCGGGTCCGCCTCCTCGTGCCACTTAACTGACCTCCTCCGCGTCGAACTCGCTCTTCAGCCGCTCCAGCAGCTGCTCCTCGTCAACTTCCTCGCTGCCAGGGGCCGGCGTGTCCGGCGGCGCCTCCCCCTCCAGCACTACATAAGTGGGCCGCAGCCCCGTGCCGGTGACCGCGGCAAAGGCCGCCGCCACCGTGTCGCGCTTCTCCGGGCTGTCGGCATTCTTCTTCAGAAAGGTCTGGTCAGGTGGGAAGCCCACCTCGAGGCGGCCGTCGTCAAAGCTGGCCGGGCGTGCGCCTTCGAGGGCGCCGGCCAGAGCCGGGGCGGTCTCCTCCAGCTTCTTCAGGACCGTGGGCCAGATGCGTTGGATCTCGTCTAGGGACAAAGCTTCCTGGCCGGCGGGTCCTGTCTCCGACATCGGGCTCTCCCTATCGGGAGAGTCCTCGATATCGTCGCCACCCACCGGAGGGGAGGGATCAGCTGACGGCGCGACTTCGGCCTCCGACGGTGCAGCCTTGACCTCCGCCTCTTCTTCAGATGGGGGTGGGTCTTCTTGCGCCCGAGGTGGGTCGTCTGGCGGAGACGCCTCTGCCGTGGGTGGCGCGGTAGGGGGGACCCCCTCCTGTCGCGCAGGAGGGGGTGGGTCCCCTGCCGTGACAGGACCCGCGGCCTGAGGGCCTCCCGTCCCTTGCTCCTCGAGTCGCTCGATGCGACGAAGAAGTCCCGCGGTATCGGAGTCCAGATCCGGCCGCGCTGCCTTGAGAAGAGCGATCTCTACGGCCATGCGGGCGTCGTCTCCCTCGCGGACGGCGGTCAGCGCGTCGGCCAGCTCGTCGATGGTCCTGATGAGGTTGGCCGGGCGGATCGTTGCCGCCTGAGACTGCATCCGCCCCGTGTCGGTAGCGGTGACGACGAAGCTGGTTGGGACCTCGCCGGTGGTCTGGACGATCAGCAGGTGGCGCAGGTGGGCGAGCAGGTCGCGGGCGAACTGCGAGGGGTCGCGGCCGGAGCGGGCCATCCTCTCGATCCCGATCAGAACCCCCTTTGGGTCCTCGGCGACGACCGCGTCGACCGCCTCGAAGAGCAGATCGGCGTCGGCGGCGCCGAGCATCTCCAGCACGTCCTTCAATTCGACGTTCTCGCCACCGAAGGCGACCAGCTGGTCGAGCGTGCCGAGCGCGTCGCGGAAGCTGCCGGAGGCCGAGCGGGCGATCATCGACACCGCCCCCTCCTCTACCTGGATCGACTCGGCGACGGCGACCCGGTTCAGGACCTCGGAGATCTGCTCCAGCGAGGGCCGCTGGAAGTCGAAGCGCTGGCAGCGGTCGGCGATCGTCGCCATCACCTTGTGCGACTCGGTGGTGGCGAGGACGAAGACGGTGTTCGGTGGCGGCTCCTCCAAAGTCTTGAGGAAAGCGTTCCAGGCCTCTTTGGTCAGCATGTGCGCCTCGTCGAGGATGTAGACCTTCCAGCGGCCGCCGGTGGGCGCGTAGGCGACCCGCTCGCGCAGGTCGCGGACGTCGTCGACCGAGCGGTTCGAGGCGGCGTCCATCTCGATCACGTCGACCGAGGTGCCGGCGGCGATCGTCACGCAGGACTCGCACTCGCCACAGGGGGTGACGGTCGGGCCGCCGCGCTCGCAGTTCAGCGAGCGGGCGAGGATCTTCGCCATCGAGGTCTTGCCGGTGCCGCGCGAGCCAACGAAGAGGTAGGCGTGGTGAACCTTGCCCTGCTCGACCGCGTTGCGCAGGGTGCGGACGACGTGGGTCTGGCCCACGACCTCGTCGAAGGACCCAGGGCGGTGGCGGCGGTAGAGGGAAGTCGACTCGCTCATCGGCTCCAGATGGTCGATTCTGCGGCCAGGTGCGACTGGGGGCGCGCCTGGCCGAGCAGATCAAGGACGCAGGGTGCAGCCTTTGCCGGTTGGCAAAGGCAAACCCGAGGACGCGGATATGCGAAGGGTGCCAGGCGCGTCATCCAGGCGTGCCTGGTCGCGGGATTGATCATCCAGGCCAGTGTATCCACGGCCCGGCAGCACCCCTGAGCGGTGGTCCCTATACCGTCCCGCCCGTGCCGAAGGGGGCCCGCAACTGGCTGACGCCCGCCGCCTGGGTCGCCGCGGTGAGTGGCGTCTTGCTGCTCCTCTTCCCGGTCGGGTTCCCCAACTACGACACGATCTACGCGCTGGTCTGGGGGCGGGAACTGGCCCACCTCGAAAGCCCCGACATGGGCGCCGCGCTGCCGCCGACGCCGCATCCGCTAACCGAGCTGTGGGGCCTGGCGACGACCCCGCTGGGCGACGGGATGATCACGCTGACGATGATCGGCGCCTACGCCTCGCTGGGGCTGATCGGCTACTTCGTCTACCGCCTGGGGACGATCTGGTTCGACCGCTGGATCGGCGGAGTCGCCGCAGCAATCGTCCTAACCCGAGCCCCCTTCCTCTCCAACGGCCTACGCGCCTACATAGACCTCCCCTACATAGCCCTCTGCCTAGCCGCACTACTAGTAGAGGCAAAGCGCCCAAAGGCTGGCTGGCCCGTCCTCCTCCTGCTCGCACTAGCCGGCCTCCTACGCCCCGAGGCCTGGCTATTCGCCATCGTCTACCTCCTCTACCTCTCATTCGACCCCGGAGACCAGGGTCAAACGCCAACCTCCGTGAAGGGGGAGAAAGACTCCCTCGAACGGGCGGATACTCAAAGTGCCGGTCTAATTAGACCGGCACTTGTCCGGGCGAGGGAGTCTTTCTCCCCCCACCGATTGGGCTAGTACTCCTCGCCCTCGCCGGCCCGATCTTGTGGGCGCTGTTCGACTGGATAACCACCGGCTCCCCCACCTACTCCTGGACCGGCACCAAAGAAACGGTAGAGACTCTCGAACGCCAAACCGGCCCAATCGACCTCGTCCTCTACGGCCCCCGCCGCCTCGGCGAGGTTCTGCAGTGGCCAGGCATGGTCGGCGCCCTCGGCGGCGTCGGCCTCGGGCTCGCCTTCCTCCGCCGCCGCTCGATCCTCGGCGCCGCCGCCGCGGCGCTCGCGCTCGGCGCCTTCGCCCTGCTCGCCTGCGGCGGCCTCGCGATCCTCCCCCGCTACACGATGCTCGCCGCCGCGATCCTGGCGATCTTCGCCGGCGTCGGCCTGCTCGGCTGGCGACTACTGGAACCCGGCCACCCCTGGCGCCGCCGCTGGCAGGTCTTCGCCGGCCTCGTCCTGGCGATGTTCCTCGTCTGGGCGCCGAATCAGTGGGACCTCGACTCCAAGGTCGACACCGACCTCACCAACCAGGCGCGGATCGAGCGCGACCTCTCGGACCTGGTCGATGCGGGGGCCTTCGAGCCACTCTGCGGCAAAGTCGCCGTTCCCAACCACCGCGCCGTCCCCCGCCTCGCCTTCAACCTCGACGTCAAGCCGACCCAGATCGTCAGTGCCAGCGAGGAGGAGATCCCCGAGCAGGGCTACTTCGTCGCCCCCGCCTCCGAGTTCGTCATCCACAACTTCGTCCTCGACCCCAACGACCCGACCGATCCCTCGTTCCCGGTCCCAGCCGGGTTCACCAAGGTCGCCGCCAACGACTCCTGGATCGTCTACCGGCGATGTCCCTGAGCCGGCCCACCTTCACCGCGGTGCTGCTCGCCGCGCTCTGTGCAACCGCGCTCTCCCTTGCTCCCGCGGCCTCGGCCAGCCGCTGGCACCCGAAGCCGACCACTGCCTCCTGGCAGTGGCAGCTGCAGGGAAAGATCGACACCTCGATCGACGCCGGCGTCTACGAGGTCGACGGCTTCGAAGTCGGCGCCAGGACCGTCGCCAGGCTGCACCGCCAGGGACGGAAGGTGATCTGTTACCTCGATATTGGAGCCTGGGAGAGCTACCGACCCGACGCCAACCGCTTCCCGCAGGCAATCCTCGGCCGCGCCTACGAGGGGTACCCCGACGAGCGCTGGCTCGACATCCGCCGCATCGACCTCCTGGCGCCGATCCTCCGCGATCGGTTCGATCTCTGCCGACGCAAGGGCTTCGACGCGATCGAGCCCGACAACATCGCCGGTTACGAAAACAAAGCCGGCTTCCCGCTCACCGCCGGCGACCAGCTCCGCTTCAACCGCTGGGTCTCCCGCGAAGTCCACCGGCGGGGGATGTCGGTGGCGCTGAAGAACGATCCCGGTCAGGTCAGGCAGCTGATCGGCAGCTTCGACTTCGCGGTGGTCGAGGAGTGCTTCGCCTACGACGAGTGCGGGATGTTCAGCCCCTTCGTCGACGCCGGCAAGGCGGTCTTCGTCGCCGAATACGAGGAACCACTGGCGGCGATCTGCGCCCAGGCCGAGCACCTCCGCTTCAGCGTCATCCGCAAGGACTACGACCTCTTCGCCCGCCCCTGGGCGCCCTGCGTTCCCTAGCTAGCGGGCCTACCCGCCCTCGACCCGCAGCACGGCCTCGTGCGTCTCCGCAGCCAGGTCCGGGTCCTCGAGCTCGACCTCCGGCGGCAGCTCGATGTGGAGGTCCTCCGAGGGGTCGATCCGCACCCGCAGCTCGCCCGAGCGCGACTCGAGTACGTGGCCGCCGCGGCTGCGGTCGGCGCTGATGAAGTGCAGGTGATACCCGCCGACCTCGATCCCCTCGACGTAGCTGGGGAAGCGGAAGCCGAGCATCGTCCCCTCGACGTCGGCCAGCTCGAAGACGTGCTGGTCGGCGACCACCTCGGTCAGCGGCCGGTAGGGCGGGTTCTGCCGCGGCACCGAGCGGGCGCGGACGAGAGCGAAGCGGCCGTCGAGGCGCAGGGCGCAGGATGACGCCCCCGCGGGCGCCAGCTCGTCGAGGCAGGCCAGCAGCTCATCATGCGAGCGCTTTGCCGCGGGCAGGCGCTCGTCGACCGTCGGCTCGAAGCGCGTAACGACGGCGAACGGGGTCCGCTCATCCGGGCCGACCCGGTGGATCCGCCCGTCGACGTCGGCGCGGAAGAACTCGCCATCGAGGGCGACCATCTCGCCGTCGAGGTGGTTCAGCGTCCCGAGGCCGAGGTCGCCTTGCTCGGCCAGCTCGGCGAAGCTGAGGTCACCCTCGAAAGCCCCCTCGAGCAGGGCACCGATCGTCGAGGCCTGGAAGAGGACGTGCGAGTCTCGCTCACGGTGGAGATCGGCGCGGCGCATCGACTCAACGTGCAGCGACCGGATCCAGTGCTCGTCCAGCATCGGCGGCAGTCTGGCAAAGGTCCGGTCGTGAAACCATCAGGTCGATGGCGGCGATAGAGCTACGCGACGTGGTCAAGACCTTCGGCCCGATCACCGCGGTCGACGGTCTCGACCTCGAGGTGCCGGAAGGCATCTGCCTCGGCCTGCTCGGCCCCAACGGCGCCGGCAAGTCGACGACGATGCGGCTGCTGACCGGGCAGGCGATCGCCGACACGGGTGAGCTGCGGGTCCTCGGCCACGAGCTTCCCGGCGAAGCGAAGACCGCCCGCGGGCTGATGGGCGTCGTCCCCCAGCTCGACAACCTCGACGTCGACGTCACCGTTGAAGACAACCTGGCGATCTTCGCTCGCCTCTACCGGGTGCCGGACGTCAAAGCCTCGGTCGAAAAAGCACTCGACATCGCCCGCCTGCAGGAGCGCCGGCGCGACGCAGTCGATGAGCTCTCGGGCGGGATGCGCCGGCGCCTGCTGCTCGCCCGCGGCCTCGTCCACGAGCCGCGGCTGGTCCTGCTCGACGAGCCGACGGTCGGGCTCGACCCGCAGATCCGCACCGAGCTGTGGACGCTGATCGGCGACCTGAAATCGCGCGGGACGACGATCCTGATGTCGACCCACTACATCGAGGAGGCCGAGCGGCTCGCCGACGAGGTGGCGGTCATGCACCAGGGCAAGATCATCAGCCGCGGCCACCCGGTCGAGCTGATCACCGAGCACGCCGGGCGTCAGACCGCCGAGGTCTACGGACCGCCGGACCGGCTGGCCGAGGCGCGAACCGAAGCCGAAGCGAAGGGCCTCTCGGTGCGGCCGGCCGGGCCGGCGATCGCGATCGTCGGCTCCGAGCGCGCCGACGGCGCCATCCCCGAGGACGCGGTCGTCCGCGCCGCCTCGCTCGAGGACGTCTTCGTGCTGCTGACCGGAGAGGAGGCGGAGTGATGGAGGCCGCGACCCCGGACCAGAGCCAGACCCCGCCGGCGCCGCGCAAGATGCGCCGGCTCGAACCGACGGCGATCGCCGGGATCATGAGCCGCGAGGTCGCCAACTTCCGCACTTACTGGAAGGGGACGACCTTCTCCAGCGTGCTTGAACCGCTGGTCTACCTGCTGGCCTTCGGACTCGGCTTCAGCGCCACCCTGGTCGACGAAGTCGAAGGCGTCCCCTACATCGAGTTCGTCGGCACCGGGATGGTGGCGACGGCGGTGATCTTCTCCTCCGCCCTGCCGTCGATGTTCGGCACCTTCGTCAAGCACCGCTTCCAGAACACCTACGACGCGATCCTCGCCGCCCCGGTCGACGTCGAGGAGCTGGTCAGCGCCGAGATGCTCTGGATCGCGATCCGCTCCGGCACCTACGGTTGCGTCCCGCTGCTGGTCACGATCGCCTTCGGCCTCGATCCGGAGTGGGGAATGCTGCTGGTGCCGCTGTTTTGCTTCGTCACCGCGCTCGGCTTCGCCGGCTTCGGGGTGGCGATGGCGGCGACCGTCGCCAAGATCGACCAGTTCAACTACGTCACCGCGCTGTTCATCACGCCGCTGTTCCTCGTCGCCGGCACCTTCTTCCCGATCGACGGCCTACCCGAGGGGGTGCAGGTGGCGGCGCAGCTCAACCCCCTGCACCAGCTGGTCGAACTGGTCCGCGGCGGCGCCTTCGGCTACGAGTGGGACGACCTGCTGCGCTTCGCCTTCCTCGTCGCCTTCGCGGTCGTCACCTGGCGGGTGGCGATCCACCAGATGCGCAAGCGCCTGATCGACTAGCGCGGCGTTCGTCCTTTGTAGCCCTTAGGGCGACAAAGGACGAACGCCGACTATTAAGTGGACCGTGCACCCGTCCTTTGAAACGAGGTCACCGGGCGTGTCCGTTGCTTATGGCTCAGGCCGGGCTCGCCTGCGGCACCCGCGGCATCCGCTTAAGGCTGCTTCCTTCCGGACCTGACCTGGTTCGCGTGCCCACGTCGCGCAGGACCCGGCCGTCAACGCCGCCACAACGCACTGACCCCGACGGCCAGTCCCTCGGAACGGTAGTCGGCCCCGCTAAGCGGATTTCGGGTCACAAGGCACCGCTGACACCCCGCCTAGCACGGTCCGCTGGTGATCCTACCGGCCCGACCATAGGATGTCGCCCTTGCTCGCCCTGCCCACCGCAGCGATAGAGGTCGACGCCGGCTCCTTCTTCGCGATCGTCACCGTCGCCGCGATCGCCGCGATCACCGTCGCCGCGATCCCGAAACGCTTCGCGCCGCCGGTCGTCGTCATCGAGCTGATGATGGGGATCCTGATCGGCCCCGAAGTCCTCGGCCTCGCCCACAACGACGAGTTCGTCGAATTCTTCTCCAACCTCGGCCTCGGGATGCTGTTCTTCTTCGCCGGCTACGAGATCGACTTCCAGCGGATCAAGGGGGCGCCGCTGCGGCTCGGCGCCATCGGCTGGCTGCTCTCGGTGATCCTCGCCTACGGCCTCGGCGGCATCCTCGCCGCCGCCGGCGTCGTCGTCTCTTTCCTCTACACCGGCTCGGCGATGGCGACGACGGCGATCGGCACCCTGATCCCGATCCTCCGCGACAACGGCGAGCTGAAGACCCGCTTCGGCACCCACCTGCTGGCCGCCGGCGGCGCCGGCGAGTTCGGCCCAATCCTGCTGGTGACGCTGGTCCTTTCGACCACCAACCCGTTCCGGGAGGCGGCGATCCTACTCGCCTTCGTCGCCCTCGCCCTCGTCCTCGCCCTGGCCTCGGTCCGCTACGCCTGGCGCGGCTGGCCGGCGCTCGAACGCACCTTCGAGACGAGCAGCCAGCTGGCGGTACGGGTGACCGTCGTCCTCGTCTTCGGCCTCGTCCTGCTCGCCGGCACGCTCGGGCTCGACATCCTCCTCGGCGGCTTCGTCGCCGGGATGATCACCCGCCTGGCGCTGAAGGGGCAGGAGCTGCAGATCTTCGAGTCGAAGCTGACCGCGGTCGGGTTCGGCTTCTTCGTCCCCTTCTTCTTCGTCGCCAGCGGCATCGACTTTGACCTCGCCGCGCTCGGCTCGGCGGAAGCGATCGCCAAGCTCATCCTCTTCCTCGGCCTCTTCCTGGTCGTCCGCGGGGTGCCGGCGATGCTCCTGTACCGGCGGGTCCTCGGCGCCCGCGACCGCATGGCGCTCGCCTTTTACTGCGCCACCGAGCTGCCGCTGGTCGTCGCGATCACGACGATCGCGATCGACGCCGGAGAGATGCACTCATCCACCGCCGCCGGGCTCGTCGGCGCCGCCATGCTTTCGACCCTGATCTACCCCTTCGTAGGCATGGCGCTGCGGAGCGGAGCCGACGCAGAGCCGGCCCCGCCCGCCCAGCCGCTCCCGGCTGCCTAGCGGCGAATTAGCTTCAGGCGCTTGTAGACGGTCGCCTTGGCCGAGCCTGCGCGGACCCTCTCCTTGAAGAGGAGGCGCTTGCTCTTCGCGACCTTGGCCTTCGCCTTCGGCTTCACCTCGAGGACCACGCGCTTGACCTTGCCCTTGCGGACCGTGACCTTGCGGGTGGTGGTGGCCGGCTTGCGCTTCGTCAGCATCCCGGTCAGGGCGACCTTGCAAGTGCGGCCGACCTGCTTCGGGCAGCGCACCTTGACCGAGACCTTGTTGCCCTTGATGAGGATGGCGGGACCGATCAGGCCACTGCCCTGGATCAGGGCAGCGAGCCTGGAGTCGGTGAGGTTGCCACCAGCGCCACCATTGCCTTTCCCGCCGCCCCCGCTCGCCGTCTGCACGGTGACCGAGACGTTGTCGAAGCGGGCGCTGGTGGTGCCGGAAAGGAGGCCGGTGCCGGCGACCGTGGAGCTGGTCTGGGCCGTGATCACGAGCGCGTAGGTGTGACCCTGCTTGACCGTGACCGCGCGGTCTTTGCCGACGAAGTCGGGCTCGCTGGCGAGCGTCTCCGTCAGCGGCTCCGATTTATCGTCGGCGGTGCGATCGAGCAGAGTGACGTCGTAGGTCAGTTCCGGCGCCAGGTCGATCGCCGACCCGGCGGCGAACTGCCTGTCGAGGTGCAACGTCGCATCGCCGTTACTGCTGACCGTGAAGTCCGGCGACTGCAGCGTCACCGTCGATTTGAACAACGTCAGCAGGTTGAGCGCGATCGACGTATTCGCCGCAATCGACCCCGGCGGGTTTCCATTGCTGCCGTCATAACCGCCCGAGGCGGTGCAGAGCGCCGGTACGTTGCAGCTGGCGTCGGTCACCTGCCATCCCTGCGGGCCGCCCGTGAAGGTGCCGGCCCCCGCCGGGTAGGTGTCAATCGCCGCCTGGGCCGCGGGTCCAGCGACCAAACAGGCAGCCGCCACCGCGACACAGCAGGAGGCGGCAAGCCGTCCTCTGGTGCTTCGCATCGGTTCTTCCTTTCGATCGCATCCCCGCACCTGAGCGGCGGGCTAGCGCCGATGTACCCGCCCCTCTACGACTCCGGACGACCTCTAGACAGATGCATGAGCGCGTATCATCAGCGCCCTCCCGGGCGCGTAGCTCAGTGGGAGAGCGCTCGCTTCACACGCGAGAGGTCGCTGGTTCGAAACCAGCCGTGCCCATCCCGATTTCCCTACTCGTCATTGACGGGCGCGAATCGATTGCAACGGATGGCGGGGGCGCTAAACGTTCACGACTCGCAGCGGGGCATGCGCCTTGGCGATCTTCTCGTAGCCGGCATCCTGGGTGACCACCGGAAGCCCGTGCTCGACTGCGGTCGCGGCGATCAGAGCATCCATCAGCTTCACCGTCCGATGGACGCCCGCCCGACGACAGTCGGCGACCAGCCGGGCCCAAGAAACCATGATCGCCTCGCCGATATGGATCGGGTCGGCGGCCCTGGCAAGGGCGAGGGTGTCCGCGCGGCGGGCTCGGACGTCATCATCGCTTGCGTTGAGTAGACCCAGCTGCAACTCGCCAATCGTCACCACCGATACCGCGACTCTGTCGGGCAGGTTCCCAAGGGGCCGTTGATCCTCACGCGCGATGAAGACCGAGGTGTCGAGGAGGCCAGCCGTCATGGCTCAGAGCTCATCGAGCGTCTCTCCAGCAAGTTCATCGAGCTCAGCGCTCAAGCGGGGGTCGGCAGACCGCTCCCTGAGCTGCTCCCGCAGGTGGTCCCCGCTCAGCCAGCGAGAACGGTTCCCGTGGGGCACGATGTCCGCGGTCGGCTCTCCATTCACGGTTAGAACCACCCGCTCCCCCGCCTTGACCGCATCGATCACCCGCGCCGTCCGATTCCGCAGTTCGCGCACTCCGATTTCCATGTGCGACACCGTAGCACCGCCTGCTCGAGATCCTTCCGATCAACCATGGCACCAGTCTAGGAAGCCGGAACTCAATGGTGGCGCGCAGTCTGGATCTTTTCTGTGTCGTCTCCGTGGCGGTTCTGCGACCGCCGACGTCGCGAGCTCCTACGGTTGCTGCATCACGGCGATGACGTTGCCCGAGGGGTCCTCAAACCAGGCGATCTGCGGCCCTGGACCGCGGACGACGCCCTTCTCGTCGTGGTCGAAGCCCTCGTAGCGCTGGAAGCCGACGCCGCGCTCAGCGAGGGCCTCGACGGTGGCGTCGATGTCGTCGACCTCGAAGTTCAGCATCGTGTAGCTGGCCGGGGTCATCTCGGGATTGAGGTACATCAGCACGTCACCGCCGGCCAGTTTCAGCGCCGTCACGCCGTGCTCCTCAGCCAGGACTTCGACCGGAACCTCCAAGGTCCCCTCGTAGAACTCCCGCGCCGCCTCTATGTCTTTGACCGCGAACCCGCTGGTCGCTTTGCTCTTGCTCAACATCACTGCTCCTTCCGTCGCTTACCCGTTCTCTCTATTAGACGCCAGTGGCGGCCAAAAGTCATCGGCCCGCCTCCTATTCCTCAGGCGAAGGACGGCGGCGGCCGCGCTTGCGCTCCCCCTGCCGCTGCTTCTGGTCCAGCCGCCGCTGCCGCGAGGCGCGGCTGGGCCGGGTCGCGCGGCGCTTGCGCTGCACCCGCAGCCCGGCGGCGATCTTTGCCGCCAGCCGCTGCAGGGCGAGCTCGCGGTTGCGGGACTGGCCGCGGGCGTCCTGGGCGACCGCGGTGACGACCGGGCCCAGCCGCTCCAGCAGCCGCGCCCGCTGGGCGTCGTCCAGCACCTGCGAAGCCTCGACGGCGAAGACCGCTTCGACCCGCGAGGCGGTGACGTTGGCGTGCTGGCCGCCGGGACCCGAGGAGCGGCTGGTCCGCAGCTCGATCTCGCTCAGCGGCAACGAAAGCCGGTCGTTGACTCGCAGCTCGTCGGCCACTAGACCATCTAGCCGGACAGCTCCGGGATGTGCCGCTCGAGGTGCTCGGCGATCGTCTGCCGCACCCAGCGCTGGGTCTCGGCGTCGGCCATCCGGTAGCGGCCGAGCAGCATTTTCTGGTCGTCGAGGGGGAGCCCGGCGATCTCCCAGCTCACGGCCAACCGCTCGAAGAGCGCCTCGGAGCGGCGGCGCCAGGCATCCTCCTGCGAGGCAGCGTCCCCCGTCGGCGGCTCCCCCACCTTGGCGATCGTCCCGGCGCTCAGCGTCTGCCGCAGGGTGAGGACGTTGCCCTCGGGGTCGGTGTAATCGACGGTCAGCACCTTCTCGCGCGAGCGTCGCTGCTTTTTCCGCTTGGCCACGCTCAGGCGAGGGCGTCGATCGTCGCGGCGAGCTCGAAGTCGGCCGCGGTCAACCCGCCTTCGGAGTGGGTGGAGAGCGAAACCGTCACCGTGTCCCAGGAGATCGAGATGTCGGGGTGGTGGTTCATCTCCTCGGCTGGCTCGACCAGGCCCTCGACGAAGCGAACGCTGCCGACGAAGTCGTCGCGCTTGAAGTCCTTCTCGATCGCCTCCCCGGAGCGACGCCAACCGGCGAGGCCCGCCAGCCTCTCCTCCACCTCCGCGTCACCGAGCACCGCCACGCGCTTATGCTGGCAGGCGAACGATGGCGGCGCAAACCGACCAGAAGCCGACGCTCTGGCAGATCGACATCTCGCACTACGGCGAGAAGGCCCGCTGGGCGCTCGAGTACAAGGGCGTCGACCACGGTCGCCGCTCGGCGCTGCCGGGGAGCCACATCCCGATCGCCCTGTTCCTGACCCGCGGAGCGCAGCCGACGATGCCGGTCCTGCAGATCGACGGCGAGAACGTCGGCGACTCGACCGCGATCATCGCCACGCTCGAGGCCAGATACCCGGAGCCGCCGCTCTATCCGAGCGACGCCGAGGAGCGCGCCCGCGCCCTCGAGCTCGAGGACTGGTTCGACGAGAACCTCGGTCCCCACACCCGCCTGCTCCCCTTCTACGAGCTGATCCAAGAGCCCGAGATCTTCGCCGAGGTCGCCGCCGAATCGGTTCCCGGCCCGCTGGGCAAGGCGAAACCGGTGATCGGCGCCTATGCCCGCGCCTACACCAGCATCCGCTGGGGAGCCAACAGCCACGAGGATGCCGACCGCGCGCGGGAGGCGATCGTCGCCGCGCTGGACAAGGTCGAGAGCGAGCTGGGCGACGGTGATTACCTCGTCGGCGACAGCTTCACGGTCGCCGATCTGACCGCCGCCTCCCTCTTCTATCCGCTGGTGGTTCCCCCCGAGGGCCCGCTCGACCCAAATCTGCCGCGCCCGCCCGCCCTCGAGCGCTTCCGCGAGAGCCTCAGCGAGCGTCGCGGATACAGGTGGGTCGGGGAGACCTTCCGCAAGCACCGCCGTCGCTGAGCAAGAAGTTTCAGAGAATTTACGTTCTCAGACAATATGTTGCATTTTTCCCGCTAGGCTGCTTTCAGCAGACGATGGCACCGCCGGCCGGGGAACAGGAGCAGCGCTTTGCACGGATCGACGAACGGATCGTCGATGTCGGCAGGCGGGTATCGGAAGTCGATCGGCGCGTCACCGAGTTGAAAGAAGAGACGAATAACAGGTTCGACCGCGTCGAAGGGGATCTTAAAGACCTGAAGAAGAGCGTTGAATCGATTCAGACGACCCTTGCCCGGGTCGGCTTCGGTGTAGCGCTTACCTTCGCTTCGGTGCTGATCACCAAAGGCGGCTAGCCGCCGATAGGCGCTCTGGGGTTCGCGCCCCAGAAGACCACCGTCCCCAGCATGCCGATGATGTGGACGGCGACGATGTTGAAGACCATCGATTTAGCGGTCGCGGTGCCGACGCCGACCGGGCCGCCGGAGGCCGTGTATCCGTAGTAGCAGCCGACCAGCACGATCACGGTCGCCATCGTCAGTCCCTTGATCAAGCTGAAGATCAAATCGGGAGGGCTCTGGTACATCCAGAAGATCAATAAGTAGCCGCCGGAGGAGACGTCGCCGACCTGGTTGACCACCGAGAGGTAGCTGGCGAAGTAGATGATCCCGATCCCGACCAGATAGAGAAACGGGATCGCGATCCACGCGCCCAGCAGGCGGGTCGCGCAGAGGAAGGTGATCGGCTGGATCCCCATCACCTCGAGCGCGTCGATCTCGTCGGAGATCCGCATCGCCCCGATCTCGGCGACGATCCCGGTCCCGACCTTGGCCGCGAGGATGTAGCCGAATGCGTACGGCAGCCCCTCGCGCAGGTCGCAGTAGGCGGAGAAGAGGCCGGCCAGCGAGGGCGCCCCGATCGAGCGGTTGAAATAGGCGCCCTGGAGCCCGCACTGGAGGCCGAGGATGAAGACGAAGGCCCAGATGATCAGCGCCGAGCCAAAGATCAAGATCCCGGCCTGCCGCACCCCCTCGCCGAAGAACTTGAAGACCCGGCCCGAGTAGACCTGGCCGGCGACCTTGAGGCCGAAGCGGCCGATCTCCCCGAAGGAGTCGAGCCAGGAGCGGGGAACGTCGAGCCAGCCGATCACCGCACGGCCTGCAATTCGGGGTTGGTGGCGAGCAGGATCGAGCTGACGACGAACTGGAAGAAGAACACCGCGACGAGGGAGATCACCACCGCCTGGTTGACGGCGCGGCCGACCCCGGCGGCACCGCCCGAGGCCGACATCCCTTTATAGGAGCAGACGACGGCGACGATCGCGCCGAACATCGTGCACATCAGGACCAAGGACCAGAGGTCGGTGATCGTGGCGTTGCTGAAGAGCGTCGCGAAGAATCCCCCGAGGGACTGGTCGTAGAGCAGCTCGGCGGCGATCCCGGCGCTGAGGCCCATCACGATCGCAAAGATGTCGAGCAGTCCGGTGACCACCATCAGCGCCAGGAACCGGGGCACGACCAGGTTCTTGACGGGATCGACACCCAGCACCTGCAGTGCATCGAGCTCCTCGCGGATCTTCCGGGCTCCCAAGTCGGCGGTGATCGCGGTGCCGGCCACTCCGGCCACCACCACCGCGGTGACCAGCGGCCCGATCCAGCGGATCGCGATCACGACGAAGAAGCCGCCGAGCCGGTCGAGCGCGCCGAACAGCGAGAGGATCCCGGCCGCCTGCAGCCCGGGGGCGCCGAGGTTGAGGGCGAAGGTGGAGACCAGGAGCGGGAACCAGGAGAGCTTCAGCACGAAGAGGAACTGCCAGACGAGCTCCTCGCCGTAGGGGTATGGAGGCTTCACCGCCGAGATCAGCGTCTTGACGGTGAGGATCATCATCACCCCCACCTCTTCGAACACGTTCTTCACGGGCAGCAGCCCGCGTCCTAGCGCGCTGCCCGCCACCGGCTCATCGCCCTGCCCAGGGGGCCGCGGTCGCTTGCGCGCCGCCGCACCTCCTGCTCGCTTTCCCTCTGCGCCGCCGCCAGCTGCGCGATCAGCGTGTCGCGCGTCTGCTCCAGCTCCTCGACCCCCGCCACGTGGGCGACGGCGCGCCGCGGCGCCGTCGCCAGGTCCGCTTTGAGGTGGCCGGTGTAACTCGCGAGCTCTGCCTCCAACCGGGCGATCTGCCGCCGCAGCTCCTGCCGCACCTCGAGCACTTCGCTGTCGGCTTCCGGCAGCCCGGTGCAGGCCATCGCCACGATCGCCAGGTCGCGCAGGCCGAGCCCGGCTTCCTCGGCCCGGCGCAGAGCGTCGGAGGCGATCTCCTCCAGCTGCGGCGCCGCCTCGACGCCGTCGGCAACGAAGGTGCCCTGGCCCTGGTGGGTGACGACCAGGCCATCCGCCTCGAGCGTCTCGTAAACCGCCCGCACGGTGCCGACATTGACCCCCGCCCACTCGGCAAGCTGGCGAAAGCTCGGCAACCGCTCCCCGGTCTCCAGCTCGCCGGTACTGATCAGCGCCCGCAAACGCCAACCGAGCTGCAGCCCCACCGGCAGCTCATCGCTGGGATCAATCGCGAAGGGATTCGCTAGCTGTGCCACCAGTTCGCACACTAACGATCCGAGCTGTGCCATTCAACTACAACAGTTCTGAGGCTGTCGTTGGGGGCGAGTGGGAGCCCCTCTCCAGACACTCAACATCGAGCCATAAGCGAGATGTGTCTGGCGAGGGGCTCCCACTCGCCCTACCACTACGGCGTAAGAACGATCTTCAGCGCTTCGCGGTTGTCGTACACCCGGTAGGCCTCGCTGACCTCGTCAAGCGGCATGTGATGGGTGACGAGCGGGCTCGGGTCGAGCTTGCCGGCCTCCATCAGGGCCAGCACGCGATCGACGTGGGCGATCACGTTGGCGAGGCCGAGGCGCAGCTGCAGACCCTTCAGCCAGGCGAGCCCGAGCGGGACCTCGCCCTTGCCGGCGTAGGCGCCAATCCCGGAGACGGTGCCGGCGTCGCGGGCGAGGCTGACCGCCAGCGCCAGCGGCCCCGGGTCGCCGACCGCGTCGACGACGACGTCGACGCCGAGACCGTCAGTCGCCGCACGCACCGCCTGCTTCGGGTCCTGTTCCTCGAGGTGAAAGGCCGTGGCTCCGAAGGACGCCGCCATATCCAACCTTTCCTGAACCGTGTCGACCGCGAAGACCTGGACGGCGCCGCCGGCAATCGCGGCCTGCACCGCGCAAAGCCCGACCGGGCCGAGGCCGAGGACCGCCACCGTGTCGCCGGCCTGCATCCCGGCGTGAGCGATCGCGTGGTAGCCGGTCCCCATCACGTCGCCGGCGAAGAGGGCGACGTCGGCTGACATCCCCTCCGGCACCCTCCGCAGGGTCAGGTTCGCCCGCGGCACCAGCAGCAGCTCCGCCTGGGCGCCCTGCAGATCACCGAGGTGGGCGCCGTGGCCGAAGGTCCGCTGCTTGCGGCAGCGGTGGTAGTCGCCGCGCAGACAGGAGCTGCAGGTCGCGCAGGCGGTGTGGAAGGTGCCGAGGACGCGATCGCCGACGGCGACCCGCTCGACGTCGTCACCGGCGGTGAGGACCGTGCCGACGAACTCGTGGCCGATCGTGAAGCCGGTTTCGACCGGCACCCGCCCGTGGTAGATGTGGAGGTCGGAGCCGCAGATCCCACTCGCCTCGACACGGACGATTACGTCGTCGCCGGCGGAGAGCTCGGGGTCCGGCTTCTCTTCGATCCGCACCTGCTCGGGTGCCTGGAAGGTGACGGCGCGCATCGCGCGCAACGCTACCGGTCGAGGTCGCTAGTTGACGCCGGCGACCTGGAAGCGGTTGGTCTCGCCGCTGGGACTGGCGGTCTCCTCGATCCGCGCCTCGAGCGCCAGCTCCTTCTCGAAGTCGGCCGCCTCTCCGTGCTGGAAGGAGACGTCCTTGCCCTCGAGCAGCTCGATGAAGATCTCGACGAAGCGGGCGTCGAGCTGTTTGCCGGCAACGCGCCGCAGCTCGACGATCGCGTCGTAGCTCGACATCGGCGTCCGGTAGGAGTCGCGGGCGGTCATCACGTCGTAGGTGTCGGCGACGGAGATGATCCGCGCCAGCTCGGGTATTTCGTCCCCGGCCAGACCGCGCGGATAGCCTTTGCCGTCGATCCGCTCGTGGTGGGCGAGGATGATGTCCGCCACCGGCCCGTAGCCGTCGAGCGCAGAGACAACCCGCGCGCCCTGTTGCGGATGGCGCTTGATCAGCATCCAGTCCTCGTCAGTGAGCGGCACGTTGGCCTTGAGGATGCGGTCGGGAAGGATGAACTTGCCGATGTCGTGCAGCAGCGCGGCGATGTGGACCAGCTCCTCCTCGCGGCGCGAGTAGCCGGCGCGCTGGGCGATCGCCCGCGAGTAACGGGCCACGGCGGCGCTGTGGCGGGCGGTCATCTGGTCCCGCAAATCGAGGGTGCGCAGCATCGCGCTCAACATCCCGACCTGGAAGCTAGCCAGTTGCTTGCTGCGCAGCTCCAGCTCTTTGGCCCGCTGCTGAGAAAGCAGGAGCTGGCCGAGCAGGTACTGGAAGGTGACGAGGACGACGCCGAAGAGGGCGATCGCGGCGATCCCGATCTCGTGGTAGATGTAGGCGACGGCGACGGCAAGCATCGCGCTGGCGAACTCGGAGGGGAGCACCGGTGGCAGCACCCGAAGCTTGGTCGAGAAGGAGGAGCGCTCGACGTAGCAGCCGTAGCTGGCGATCATCACGAAGTTGATCGCCAGGGCGAGCTGGAAGAGGCCGAAGACACAGAGGTAGAACCAGGGGTCCGACGGGGTCAGGCCGAGGGCGATGATGCCCTCGTGGAAAATGATGCCGCCGACCAGCGGGAACAGCGCGTAAGTGAGCACGTTGTCCAGTAGAAAGTGCCACTCGTCGCGCCAGCGCAGCCAGCCGGTGAGGATGGTGGCGACGCCGATCAGCGCCGCGGGGGTGCCGCCGAGGAAGACCATCGCGATCACCAGCGCCAGGAAGCTGCCGGAGATCTTCAGCTTCGACTCGGTGGTGACCGCGGTCAGGTCGCTGAAGACGGAGAAGGCAAGCAGGACCGCGAAGAAGGCCAGATCCCACTCAGAGCGCGGCGAATCCCAGATCGCAACGGCCAAGGTGAGCAGCAGAGCGCCAACCATGACGGCGATTGCGGTGCGCGTAGGGCGAGTTTGCTCCATCTCTGTTTTCGGAAAGTCGTCGACTGGGGAGACCCCGTGCCGGAAATCCGGCTATTTCTTCACGGGCGCTTCTCTTTTCCCTGCGCGGAGCGCGCCATAGGTTGACGGTTCCGCTATTTGGGAACTCCAAAGTTAGACGTCTATATGGGGAATCGGCAAGACCTTTAGCCAGATGGCCAAATTCGCCCAGAATCCGATTCTCGTCCGATGGAGCGATCTAAACCTGTGCAGAGGGGATATAGATGGCTCAGATGGCCCAGAAAAAAAAGAAGGGCGCCCCCATCCAGGACGCCCTTCAAAAGACTGGTGCAGACCTTCCGATCAGTTGGCCTGCGAAGAAATCTCTAGTGACGAAAGCCCATGTTTTCTGCCCCTTCCATAGTCGTTGAAGCCCGCAACCTTGTGCGCTGCATCGTGGAAACTTCTCAATTGCTGGTCACTTTGTAGCACAGCTTTGCGGAAACTTGTGCATCTGCAGGAAAAGTTGTGCAGAAATGCGGTAGTACGCACGGCCACCCATGTCTAGCCAACGCCTAACCGCCCCCCTTCAACAGCCCCTCTTCCGGCGGCTCGCGGCGTCGTACGCGATCAACGAGCTCGGGGACTGGATGGGGATCATCGCCCTCTCGGTTCTGGTCTACGACCAGACCGGGAGCGCCCTGGCGACGGCTGCGCTCTTCCTCGGGACCCGGTTCCTGCCGGCTCTACTGGCGCCCGTCCTGGTCACCAAGGCCGAGCGGCCGCCGCCGCGCTTCGCGCTGCCGGTCATCTATTGCGGCGAGGCCGCGGCCTTCGCCGGGCTGGCCCTGCTGGTCGACAACTTCTCCTTGGCGGCGGTGGTGGGGCTGGCCGCGGTCGACGGCACCCTCGCCCTCGCCGGCCGGGCGCTGACCCGGGCCGTGGTCGCCACCGCGCTGGAGCCGCGAGGCGAACTGCGCGCTGGCAACGCCCTGCTCAACGTCGCCTTCACCGGCGGCGCCGCGATCGGCCCCGCGCTGGCCGGCCTGGCCGTCGCCGGCCTCGGCGTGCAATCCGCGCTGCTGCTGGACGCCGTCTCCTTCTATGCGGTGGCCTGGATCCTCTTCACCGCCGGGTCGATGCCGCAGGCCGAGCCAGAACCGGGGCGGATGCGAGAACGGGTCCGGGCCGGGATCGTCTACATCCGCCGCCAGACCGTGCTGCGCCGGCTGCTCACCGCGCAGGGTGCCGCCTTCGTCTTCTTCGCCGCGGTGCTCCCGGTCGAGGTCATCTACGTGAAGGAGACGCTGGGCTCAAACGACACCGGTTACGGCTTGATGCTCGCCAGCTGGGGTGGGGGCATGGTCCTCGGCAGCCTCCTCTTCGCCCGCCTCCGTCAGGCACCCCTTCCCCAACTGTTCTTCTTCAGCACCCTCGCCGTCGGCGCCGGCTACCTCGGGCTCGCCGCGGCACCGACCCTCGCCGTGGCCTGCGCCGTTTCCGTGGTCGGGGGCGCCGGTAACGGGATCCAGTGGGTGACGGCGATCAGCGCCGTGCAGGAGCTGACCGCGGAATCGATGCAGGCGCGGGTGATGAGCGTGCTCGAGTCGATCGGCGCGGCGATGCCGGGGATCGGATTCGCGATCGGGGGAGTGATCGCCGCTCTGGTCAGCCCGCGGATGACGTTTCTCGTCGCCGGATGCGGGGTACTGGCCATCGTTGCCGTCATGGCACCTTTGCTTGGGGGGAATTGGCTCGGGAAGAGCGAAGTGCCTGGTGGAATGCCACAAGAGGCGTCGCTTGACGGGCCCGACGACGTTGTGGTGGAGTTGATCCCAGGGAACAAAGCCCGGTAACCGGAGGAGAGACGTTGAAGAAGCTAGGCGCAGTATTCGCGGTTCTGGTTCTTGCAGCGGTCGGATTGGCCTCGTGCGGAGGCGACGGCGATGAGACCTCTGGGGGTGGCCAGAAAGGCGGAAGCCTGAACGGGACCTACGCGTCTTTCCCCGACTACATGGACCCGGCCATCTCCTACACGGCGGAAGGCTGGACGGCGATGGCGGACGTCTACACGCCGCTGCTCACCTACAAGCACGCCAACGGCGAAGAAGGCTCGGAAGTCATCCCCGGCCTGGCGAAAGAACTGCCGAAGATCAGCGATGACGGCAAGACCTACACCCTCTTCCTCCGTCCCGGCCTCAAATACTCCGACGGCACCCCGGTCAAAGCCTCCGACTTCCCGTTTGCGGTCGAACGGATGATCCAGCTCAACTCCGGCGGCTCGCCCTTCTACCTGACGATCGACGGCGCCGAAAAGTTCGCCGAAACCAAACAGGGCCCGATCCCCGGCATCAAGACCGACGACAAAACCGGGGAAATCGTCATCAACCTCGAAAAACCGCGAGGCACCTTCACTAACGAGCTCGGGCTGATGTTCGTGGCGCCGCTGCCGCAGGACACGCCGATCTCAGACCAGTCGGCCAACCCGCCCCCCGGCACCGGCCCTTACATGATCACCAAATCGCAGCCGGGCAAGGGCTGGGAATACGAGCGCAATCCCTACTGGGCGAAAGCCAACGGCAAGGCGATGCCGGACCTGCCCGAAGGCGTTATCGACAGCGCCAAGATCACGGTGATCCGCAACCCGGAGAGCCAGGTCGACGACATCGAACAGGGCACTTACCACTGGATGCAAAATCCGCCCCCGTCCTCGCGCTACGCGGAAGTGAAGGAAAACTTCGAAGGCACCCAGTTCCGGGTCGAGCCGACGATCAGCACCTACTACTTCTGGATGAACACCCAGGAGGCGCCGTTCGACGACGTCAAGGTTCGCCAGGCCGTCAACTACGCGATCGACGCCAAGGCGCTGGAAAGGATCTACGCCGGCCAGATCGCCGCCACCCATCAGATCCTGCCGCCGGGGATGCCGGGCTACGAACAGTTCGACCTCTACCCGACGGACAAGGCGAAAGCCAAAGAAATGATGGAAGAAGCCAACCCGTCGGACATGGACATCACCGTCTGGACCGACACCGAAAGCCCGAACGACGAAGCGGGCGAATACCTCAACGAGGTCCTGAAGGAACTCGGCTTCAACACGACCCTGAAAATTCTCAACGCCGACAACTACTTCACCGTGATCGGCAACGCGACGACCCAGGATCTCGACGCGGGCTGGTCGGACTGGTTCCAGGACTACCCGCACCCGAACGACTTCTTCCAGCCGATGCTGGCCGGGGAAAGCATCCTCCCGACCAACAACGGCAACTTCGCCAAATTCGACGACCCGGCGGTGAACAAAAAGATCACCGAACTGGGCGAAGAACAGCTCGGGCCGGAGCAGGAAGAGGCCTACGCGAAACTGGACGAAGAAATCATGGAACAGGCTCCCTGGGCGCCGTACGGCACGCGGACCCTGTCCACCTTCGTCTCCGACGCGGTCGACCTAGAAAGCGTCATCTTCAACCCCACCTTTGGCCAATACCTGAGCAGCTTCGAATTCAAGTAGCACCCCCAGGGGTAAGAAGAACAACGTGTCGAAAGAAGCAAGCGCAGAGCGAGGGCCGTGGGCCCTCGCTCTGCGCCGCTTCCTCCGCAACCGCCTCGCCGTCGCCTTCCTCGGCGTCTTCATCCTGATCGTCGTCTTCGTCCTGGCGGCGCCGCTGTGGGCCGACCACGTCGCCGATACCGGCCCCAATCAGGAGCACACGGTCGAACAGATCACCGTCGACGGGGAAAAGCGCGACGTCGTCACCCCCGAAGGCAAGCCGATCGGCCCGCAGTGGTTCGGCGCCGACGGCAAGTTCTTCCTCGGTGCCGACAGCCGCCTCGGCCGCGACGAGATGGTGCGGTTGATGTACGGCGGCCGCACCTCGCTGCTGGTCGGGATCAGCGCCGCCCTGATCGCCACCTTCCTCGCCATCGTCCTCGGGCTGCTGGCCGGCTACTTCCGCGGCTGGACCGACAGCATCATCGCCCGCGTCCTCGACGTGATCTGGTCCCTCCCCGTCTTCCTCATCGGCTTGGCGGTTGGAATCGCCCTGGCGGTCGGGGGGCTGAAGATCGGCCCGCTCGAACTGTCCAGCGGCTCGCTCTGGAACCCGATCCTGATCATCAGCATCTTCACGGTGCCTTACATCGCGCGGCCGATCCGCGGCGAAGTCCTCGCCCTCAGCAAAAAGGAGTTCGTCGAGGCCGCAATCGCCCAGGGAGCGAGCCCGCTGCGGGTGATGTTCGGCGAGATCCTCCCCAACCTCGCCTCGACGATCATCGTCTTCTTCACCCTGATGATCGCCAACAGCATGCTCTTCGAGGCTGGCCTCTCCTTCCTCGGCGCCGGCGTGCAGCCGCCGAACTCCTCCTGGGGGACGATGATCACGGTCGGCGTCGACCTGCTGAGGATCCAGCCGCTGCTGGCGATCGCCCCCGGCTTCATGATCATGCTGACGGTGCTGTCGCTGAACATCATCGGCGACGCCCTGCGCGACGCGCTCGACCCGCGCGGCAAGGCGCGGATGGACGCGGCGCTGCAGTTCGAGGCGCAGTCCGGCACCGTCGCCGAGTCGGGACCGGTCCTCCCGTGACCCGCTTCATCGCCAGACGCCTGGCCGGGATGATCGCGGTCCTCTTCGCGGTCTCGGTGATCGTCTTCGTCGTCTTCATGGTCCTGCCGAAGCAGAACCCGGCGCAGAGCTTGGCCGGCAAGAACGCGACCCCGCTGCTGGTGAAGAACATCGAAGCCGAATGGGGCTTCGACGACTCGCTGCCGCAGCAGTACCTGACGATGATGAAGAAGGTCTTCACCGGCGAGCTGATCCAGTACGAACCGCGGATCCCGGTCGACGACAAGATCATCGAAGGGATCCCGGCGACCTTCTCGCTGACGATCGGGGCGGCGGTGATCTGGCTCTTCTTCGGGCTCCTGCTCGGCTACCTCTCCGCAATCAGGGCCGGCGGCTGGCTCGACCGGTTCCTCACCGGGGTCTCGATCGCCGGCATCTCGATCCCGGTCTTCCTCCTCGCCCCGGTGCTCCTCTACTTCCTCACCTACAAGTTCGAAATCTTCCCCAACGGCCAGTACGTCCCCTTCAGCGAAGACCCAGCCGAGTGGCTGAACCACCTGATCCTGCCCTGGTTCACGCTCGCGGTCCTCTCGATCGGCTTCTACAGCCGGGTCCTGCGCTCCAACATGATCGACGTGATGAACGAGGACTACGTGCGGACGGCCCGCGCCAAGGGGCTGAGCGAGCGACAGGTGATGACCAGGCACGTGCTGCGCAACTCGCTGATCCCGGTAATCACCCTCTTCGGCCTCGATTTCGGAGCGACCATCGCCGGCACCGCGATCATCACCGAAACGATCTACAACATCGACGGGGTGGGCCTCTACGCCGCCGAGGCCGTGGGCAAGTTCGAACTGCCGCCGATCATGGGCGTGGCCCTCTACGGCTCCTTCTTCGTCGTCCTCCTCAACACGATCGTCGACGTCGCCTACGCCTACCTCGATCCGCGCGTGCGTCTCGGAGAGAGCGCATCCGAATGAGCCAGGCACTTCTGTCCGTTGACGAGCTGCGGGTCGGATTCGCGACCGAAGAGGGCGTCGTGCAGGCGGTCGACGGGATCAGCTTCGACCTGCGGCCGGGTGAGGTGGTGGCGATCGTCGGCGAGTCCGGGTCGGGCAAGAGCGTCACCGCGCAGACGATCATCGGCTTGACCCGCGCTAACAACGCACGGATCGAGGGCTCGGTCAAGCTCGGCGGCCTGGAGCTGACCGACGCCGGCGACGCCGAGATGCGCCGCCTGCGGGGCGAGCAGATTGCGATGGTCTTCCAGGACCCGATGACCTCCTTCAATCCGGTCTACCGGCTCGGCGCGCAGATCGTCGAGGCGATCCGCGCCCACCGGCCCGATACCTCGAAGGCCGACGCCAAGGCCCGCGTGGTGGAGCTGTTCGAATCGGTCGGCATCCCCAACGCCGAGCAGCGGGTCGACGACTACCCGCACGAGTTCTCGGGCGGGATGCGGCAGCGGGCGATGATCGCGATGGCGCTGGCGCTCGAGCCGGAGGTGCTGATCGCCGACGAGCCGACGACGGCGCTCGACGTGACGATCCAGGCGCAGATCCTCGACCTGCTCGAGAAGCTGAACCGGGAGCGGAACCTGGCGACGATCCTGATCACCCACGACCTCGGAGTCGTCGCCGAGGTCGCCGACCGGGTGCTCGTCATGTACGCCGGAAAGGTGGTCGAGGAGGGGACGCTCGACGAGATCTTCTACGACCCCCAGCACCCCTACACCTGGGGGCTGCTCGGCTCGCTGACCAGGATCGACCGGCCGCGGCCGGAGCGCCTGCCCCAGATCGCCGGCCAGCCGCCGTCGCTGCTGGACCTGCCCACGGGCTGTCCATTCCGGCCCCGCTGCCCGCACGAGTTCGGCAAGTGCAGCGAGTACCCGGGGCTGGAGGCGCGGCTGAGCGATGCGCCGAGCCACCGTGACCGCTGCTGGCTCACCCCCGAGCAGAAGCGCGAGAAGCGCGTGGTCGAGGGGCAGATCGGCCTCGAAGCCCAGAGCGAGGTCCATCCATGAGCTCTGCGGCAAGCGACAGCGCCCCGCTGCTCGAGGTCACCGACCTCGTCAAGCACTTCCCGATCAAGCGCGGGGTCCTGATCGACCGCGAGGTCGACCAGGTGCGGGCGGTCGACGGCATCGACTTCAAGGTCGAGCGCGGTGAAACCCTCGGGCTCGTCGGCGAGTCCGGCAGCGGCAAGTCGACCGCCTGCCGGGCGATGCTGCAGCTGATCAAGCCGACCTCCGGCTCGGTCAGGTTCGAGGGCCGCGAGATCGCTGGCCTCGGCCGGCGGCAGATGACGCCGCTGCGGCGGGAGATGCAGATGATCTTCCAGGACCCCTACGCCTCGCTGAACCCGCGTAAACGGGTCGGGCAGATCGTCGGCGACCCGCTCAAGCGCCAGGGGGTCGCCTCGGGGTCGGAGCTGCGGCGTCAGGTCCAGGAGATGCTGGAGCGGGTCGGACTCTCCAGCGAGCACTACAACCGCTTTCCGCACGAGTTCTCCGGCGGCCAGCGGCAGCGGATCGGGATCGCCCGGGCGATCGCGCTGAAGCCGAAGCTGGTGATCTGCGACGAGCCGGTCTCCGCTCTCGACGTCTCGATCCAGGCCCAAATCGTCAACCTGCTCGACGACCTCCAGGACGAGTTCGGCCTCGCCTACCTCTTCGTCGCCCACGACATCGGCGTCGTCCGCCACATCTCCGACCGGATCGCGGTGATGAACGAGGGCAAGATCGTCGAGCAGGGCAGCGCCGACCAGGTCTGCGAGCAGCCGAAGGACGAGTACACGAAGAAGCTGCTGGCGGCGGTTCCTATTCCGGATCCCAGAGAGAGCCGCGCGCGGGTTCGAAGCCGGTGAGGTTAGGGGGCGCGGGACCCCCTCCCCAGGCACATCTCGCTTATGGCTCGATGTTGAGTGCCTGGGGAGGGGGTCCCGCGCCCCCTTTCCACAGCTTGCGTAAGGTCGCGGTTGATGGGTTTGCCGCTTTCGCCTCCGATCAAGCCTCAGCTTGCGCTTACCCGCAAAGTGCTGCCTGAGGGGGAGGAGTGGGCTTATGAGCCTAAGTTGGATGGGTTCCGGGCGATTGTCTTTGTTGACGGTGATGAGAGCTACATCCAGTCTCGCGGTGGCAAAGATTTGAATCGCTACTTCCCCGAGCTTGAGTTCGCGCCCGGGCGCTGGGTGCTCGACGGTGAGCTGGTGATCCGCGACGCCGACGGCAACCTCGAATTCGACTCGCTGCAGGAACGGATCCACCCGGCGCAGTCGCGGATCGAGCTGCTCTCGAAGGAGATCCCGGCCGGCTACATCGTCTTCGACCTCCTCGCCGAGGGCGACGAGGCTCTGCTGGAGCGGCCGCTGCGCGAGCGGCGCCAGCGGCTCGAGGCGATCGCCGAGCGGGCCGGCCTGGAGCTGACCCCGCTGACCCCCGACGGGGCGCAGGCGGAGAAGTGGCTAGGCAGCATCGAGGGGGTGATGGCGAAGGACCTGACCGCGCCCTACGTGCCCGGCAAACGCAAAGGGATGGCCAAGGTCAAGCGGGAGCGGACGATCGACTGCGTGGTGATGGGCTGGCGGCCTGGCAAAGAGGAGGGCACGGTCGGCTCGCTGATCCTCGGCCTCTACGACGGCGAGGAACTGCGCACCGTCGGCCACATCTCCGGATTTTCAAAAGCCGCGAAAAAGAGCATGCGGGCGATGCTGGCGCCGTTGGAGACGGGCGAAAGCGGGACGGCCGAGCCGAGCAGGTGGACCGGCGGGCGAGACCTGGAGTGGGTCGAGTTGCGACCGGAGCTGGTGATCGAGGTCGGGTACGACCACGCGGCTTCGGGGCGGATCCGCCACGGGGCGCGGTTCCACCGGTTCCGGGACGACAAAGCGCCCAGGGAGTGCAAGTTCGAACAGTTGGACGAAGGCAACTAGCCCTCGGAGCGGCGCCTAGGAGGGATTGGCGAAACTCGCTAGCCCGCTTGTAGGGCGGGTTGGCCGAGTCGCTGCTTTCGGCGATACCTCACACGCAGTCCAGGGCTACCCCAGTACCCAGAACTGGGAAAACAGGCCTGTTCTATAAAGGTTCCCCGAATGTTCCTATAGCCTGCCGCGCCATGCAGGTATCCCAGGAGTTCATAAATCTCCTGAACCTGCCCTTGGGGCAGCTTCGGGACATCGCTGACGAGTTGGACGTTTCCATTTCGACCGGCGCGCGAAAGTGGGATGTCGTCAAAGAGCTTTCGAAGCTCTCAACGAGCAAACTCGCCCCCCACGCATCCGAGTGGATCTACGCGGGGCAGACCTCGGTCACCTATGTCCGGTTTGGCGACGGAACGCCGCTGAAAGAGGCGGACGTTGTCGAGGCACTCACTGACATGTGCGATGGCGTTAATCCTCTGGAGGGGGACATCCGGCCCGATGTGCTGACGCGGAAGCCCACTTTGATCGACGCGACTAAAGCCGATGGACGCCTATTTCTATCGTTCGGCGTTAAGAAGCCGGTTGCCCGCGTCCTTTCAAACTTCGAAGTCGAGACGGTCGAGGGCGATGCCTTTTTCGTCGCGGTCCTTCGTCTCGACAAAGCGATCATGGAAATCCGGACGAGTCACCAACGCGCTGAACGCTTCGCGACGACTTGGATCGCAGACTTTGACGAACTCTTGTTCGGCGACGACGATGAGGAAGGAGGCGCTGAGTGAGCTACCAGATCCTGGACATCACGGAGGGAGACGTTGACAGCCTCAAGCAGGAGCTTGGTGCCGTCATCGACCGCATCCGGAGCCAAGCGGAAGATGGGAAGGACTGCGGCACCGTCGAGGTAACGGCGGGGCCGAGTTGCCAAGACCTTTCGACCTCGAAAGAAGCAGACGAAAAGATCGCAGGCGGCGCGAAATCTCGATTGGATTTGGTCTTCGAAGACCCAGAATACGGCGACGTGCGGGCGCGGGTCTCGACGCGTAATGGCAGCATCTGGTTTGTTAATGCCGTGCCGGAAGCCGTGATTGATCGGGTCTTTGAAGTCTTCTGCCGGGTAAAGGGCATCTGATGGACACGGTTGATGTCGTCAAAGACCTCGCCCTCTCTGGCTCCGCCCACTTTCACGCCTCATACGTAGCCAAGCAGGTCGGCATCTCCACCGCCGAGGCCCATGAGCAACTGGCCGGGCTGAAGAAGCAGGGCATCTTGGAAGTTCATTTCGATGTTGTCTGCCCCGATACCGACCGGACGATCAAGAGCTACAAGCTCGAAGAGGAAGTCCCTTTTGGAGAGTTGTTCATCGAGAAAACGGGCGACTGCGAGCCCTTCGAACTTCAGGAATCTGACCTCCTCGTCACCTACACCCCGAAGCAGGAGTACGTGCAGCGCCTCCTGCGTGACGATGAGCGATCCGGCTCAAAAAAAAAGACGTCGCTGTTCAGACGGATTTGGAAGATCGTCTCGACCGGGCGGCACCTTGGCACGCCAATCCCGAGTCGCGTCAAATCGTCTATGCGCCGACCTACAACATCAACCACAGTCCGGGGACGCGATTCGCACAAGCCGGGTTTGATGGCACCGCGGTAGCCGGAGACGATTCGCAAGGCGCAGGGGGCGGCAGCACGGTCAGCAAGGGATCGGAAGATCGCGGTGGCGGGACTCTGAAGTGGACCGTCATCGCGGTAGCTCTGCTGGCAGCCGTGGCTGTCTTCGGAGTGCTCTATCTGACCGACAGCATCAAGCTAGGCGAGGCGGGGATCGGTGTCACGACTGTCGGAGTGATCGCCGCGATCCTGCCATTGGGGAAGTAGCCGTTCCCCGATCCTGTAACCGGAAGATTTCGCTTGCTAGAGCGGTTTTCCGTCCGATTCAACCCATAGTCTGAGCGGGCAAAACTCAAGAAGAAGCCCCCCGCGACGTTGCACCGTCCGAGGGGCCGACCAGACGAGGTGTAGCTCGCTTGGCAGTTCCCGATGGTACCGCCCGTGGTACCGCTCAACTTGCAGTGCTTCTCGATTCCCCGGAGATTGGGCGGCTGATCCGCGAGTTGGAAGCGACCCGCTGGACGGGCCGACCCGGCTACCCGATCCGCACCATGATCGGGCTGGCGCTCGCCAAGAGCCTCTACGCGCTGCCGACCTGGACGCGAGTCGTCGCCCTGGTGGCCGACCACTGGCGCTTGCAGCGAGTGCTTGGCTGCGAGGGTGACCCGCCGAGCAAGTGGGCCGCGTATCGGTTCGCTGAAAAGCTCCGCGACAACGGCGACAAGGTAGAGCGCTGCATCGACTCCGTAGTCGAAGGGCTGAAAGCGAAGATCCCGACCTATGGCCGCGACCTCGCCATCGATGCCAGCGACATGCCCGCCTACGCAAACGGCCAGCGCTACGTCTCCAAGGGCAGCGAGGTCGAACGCAACTGGCACACCGACCCGGACGCTTCATGGGGACACCGCTCGGCGGTCTCGACCCGGCGCGGCGGTGGCTTCTTCGGCTACCGCCTCCATGCTGCCGTCTGCACCGCAACCGACCTCCCGGTGGCTTGGTCAGTCGAGACCGCGAAGGCCAACGAAACCCGGTTCGTCGCCAACCTGCTCGACACGGCAAGGCGGCGCGGCGCGATGGCGGCGACCGCCGCCTGCGACAAGGGGTACGACAACAACCGCGTCTACGCCGACCTCGCCGAGCGCGACTGCCTGCCGCTGATCCCGCTGCGGCAGACGCCGGACGTGAAGCGGGGCGACCATCGCCCGCCCGAATGCCAGCACGGCGATTGGACCTTCGCGGGCGCTGACCGCAAGCGCGGGGCGACCAAGTGGCGCTGCCCCACGGGGGAGTGCAAGCCCGCATCGACGTGGGTTGCCGCCGACCGGCTGCACCCGCTGATCCCGCGAGAGACCAAGCGCTGGAAGGCGGGCTATCGCAAGCGGGCGGCAGTTGAGAGGGAGTTCGGACGGCTCAAGCACAACTGGGGTCTCGGACCTCTGCGGGTCCGTGGGCTTGAGCGCGTCCGACTCCACACCGACTTGACGGTTCTGACGAAGCTCGCCTGCGCGCTGTCGCGCGCTCGGGCTGGGTAGCTAAACGATCCCATTGAGGAGGTCGCGCACCTGCACCCCGACCGCCTCCGCGAGCTTCACGACGACATCGATTCGCGGACAGCGGACCCCGCGCTCCCACCGGGATAGGAGCGAGTGGTGCACCGCGACCTTTTCGCCGAGTTGCACCTGCGTCAGTCTCGCGCGCCGACGCGCCATGAACAGATTGCAGCCGAACTGCTCGGCGACCGTCATCTACGCGGCCTCTACGAGCAGTTCGTAGGCCCGTAGAGCGGTTCGGGTCGGCAGCACCGCCCCGTCGCTTTTGAACAGAAGCCCGCCCTTGACGAGTTCGCGCACCGCCCTTTCGATCCCGTCCCGCTGGGGGAAGTCGTCGGCGTCGCCGAGTTCGCGGATCACGTCTGAGAGCCGCAGGGTGGCGGGGTAGGCCTCCGCTACGTGGGTGAGGACCACCCGCTCGGTCGTCTGGTCTTCGGCAGCGTTCGACGCTGCCTTACTCTGGTCGTGCATGGGAGCTAGAACCTCCTGTGCCATGCCCCCGGCTGTTAGCGCAGCGCGGGGGCGCTTGTTTTTCGGACCCGCCGAACCTAGGGTCCGTCACCCATGCAGTTCAAGACTTTCGCCAATCGTTTCGCCAACCCCTCCTAGACGCTGGAGCCGGTCTCTTCCATCCGGTAGGTCGCGAGCTGATCGAGCGCTTTCGCCCGGGCTTTCGAGCGCAGCGGCGGCAGCAGGGCAACCAGGTGGCCGCTCGGGCCGAGCGCCTGCTTGGCCCAGGTGCGGAAGTCGAAGTCATCGACGTGGTCGGCGATCCGGCCGTCGGCGGTAAAGCGGAAGCTGGCCTGGATGTCGTTGACCACCGGTCGCCCGGTGGAGAACGTGTAGCGGGCAATCCAGTGGGCGCTGCCGGTCTCCTCGCCGGCCTCGTGCTCGTGCAGCTCGATCTTCAGGTCGGTGGCGCGGCCGGTCAGCATCCGCCACATCGCGCCGATTTCATCGCCCTCGAGGTCGCCGAAGGCGGGGTCGCGGAAGTGAGCTTCCGGCGCGTAGCAGGCGGTCATCGCGGCGCCGTTGCACTGCCCGAACGCCTCGTAGAAACGCTCGATCGTCGCCTGGTTCTCAGCGGCAGACATGCGCTCACCTTACGCCTAACCGGCGGGCAGCTCGCCTTTGATCACGTAGCGGAGGACGTCGACCACCTGCTCGGCGGTGCGGGCGGTGGCCTGGGCGGCGCGGTCGACCTCCTTCAGGGCGTGGTCCAGCTCGCCTTCGTGGAGAGTGACGATCGGCTTGCCGAGGGCGGCGGCGTAGCCGGCGTCGAAAGCCGCGTTCCACTGCCGGTATTTGTCGCCAAAGTGAACAACGACCACGTCGGCATCGCGGATCAAGGTCTGAGTGCGGATCGCGTTGACCCCAGCCCCCTTGTGATCGCGCCAAAAGGCCTCACTCTCATCTCCCAAAGTGCCGGTGCCAGCGTCATCGGAGGCGGCATGGTCGGTAACCGGCGCCGAGAAACTCACCGGCAGCCCGGCCTCGCGCACGCCAGCCTCAATCCGCTCACGCCAGTCGCTATGGATCTCCCCCGACAGGTAAACGCTCCAAGTCCGCTCCATGAGCGGAACCCTAACGTCGCCAAGAAGATCGGTGTCCCGCGGAAGCCGTCGGGGGAGGGTGCCGGTGGGGGTGTCCCGGGTACTCAGCATGGAGCCGCGCCACAAGCGCTTGTGGCGTCAGCAAATCCACGATCCACGCGGCGGAGGTGCTCCCGGGACACCCCCACCGGCACCCTCCCCCACCGGGACTCAAGAAGAAGCGTCGACCGGAACTGCTGCGCCCGCCGTCTGCTCCTCGAAATGCTTACTAAGCATCGTCACCTGCCCCTGGTAGTTCGACCCAAGCCCGGCGCCATAGAGCCGCTCGGCCGGCGAGGACATCCACTCCAGGCCCAGTTTGCAGACCGGCTGGCGGTGCTCGACCATGAAGGAGACGTCGCGGGCGCGGACCTCGAGCGCGGCGCGGCTGCCGTGGCGGCCACCCTCCGGGTCGTATCCGAAGCCCGGGTCGAAGAAGCCGGCGTAGTGGGTGCGCAGCTCCCCGGCGGTGGGGTCGTAGGCCATCATCTCGGCCGCGATCTGGGGCGGGATGCAGACCCCCTCGGCGGAGAGCAGCAGGTAGAAGATCTCAGGCTCGAGCACGACGCGACCGCCGGGCTCGGGGTAGACCGGGTCCCAGTAGTCGGTCCAGCGGTAGGCGCGAATCCGGGAGAGGTCGACCGGGAGGCTGTTCTTCTTCGCCCGGTAACCGACCACCCGGTCGGACGGGCCGGAGAGGTCGAGGCTGAGGAAGAGGCCGTCGGAGACAGCCATCTCGGACTGGCGCAGCGCGTGCGAGTCGAGGTAGAGCAGCGGGAACTCGTCCTGCAGACCGCGGATCTCGTCGTCGGAGAGGCGGACATCACCGCGGGCAAGGCGCAGCTGGTTGAGCGAGAGCCCGGACTTCACCTGGATCGCGAACGAGCGCGGGACGATCTCTAGATAGAGCTGCCCCCGGTAGCCGGCGCGGATGTCGTCGAAACGGTGGTGACGGTCGGTGATCACCCGCGTGAACACGTCGAGCCGGCCGGTCGAGCTCTTCGGGTTCGCCTTCGCCCGCACGTCGTCCGGCAACTCGAGTTCCTCGATCAGCGGCACCAAATACGGGCGGTCGCGCTCGAGCACCGCCCCGTCGCGGAGGTCGACGCGCTGGAAGGCGAGGTCGTCGACCTTCTCCTCCACGGTCGAGTCGACATCGGGGAGAAACGAGCAGCGCAGTGCCCAGGCGAAGTCGCCCAGTCGCAGGTCGATGCTGGCCGGCTGCACCGCTTCCGGGCGGATCCGGTAGTCCCCGGAGCTGATCCACTCGGCGGCGATCGCCTCGTTCAGCGCCTGCGAGGGAAAGACGCCGCTGTTCGGCTCGCTCATCCCGCGGAGACTATTCGCCGCGCCTGCTCTGCGCCCAGGTAGGCAGAGAGGGTGAACTCGAGGATCTCCGGAAACAGCTCACTCAGCTGCTCGGCTTCGCCAGCGAGGATGCGGCGGCCCAACAGCGAGGCGATCCCGCCAACGACGGCCTCGTCGGTCGCTTCCGGCACTTCGCCGCGGCCGGGCACCGGCGGCGCGCCGTCGCGCAGGTAGGCGACGAAGGACTCGAGGGCCGCCTGATAGCGGTCGTAGACCTCCCGCCCCGCCCTCAACCCTTCGACCAGAGTGATGGTGGCCAGGGCCGGATCGTGCGACAGTTGCTTGAGCAACGCGTCGATCGCCGCCCGAACCCGCCGCGACCACTCCTGGCCGGCCGCTTCGTCGCAGGCGCTCATCACAGTTCCCCGGATTCGATCGATCGCCACGTCGTAGGCGGCGATAAAGCACTCGTCTTTGCTCTCGAAGTGTCTGTAGAAGTCACTCTTCGAGACGGCCGCCATCTGGCCGATCATTGACACCGTGGTTTTCTGATACCCCACCTCGTAGAGCGCCTCGGTGAGGCCGGCGATCAGCCGCTCGCGCTGATTTCGCGCGACAAACTCAGGCGAAAGCCCGTGGCGTCCCCGTGGTAATCGGTCCATACCGGTATTGGAGTCTGCCACCGTACTGTCACTTTCGCCTCCCGGTATCGACCACCTTTCCTACACCGAGGTACGGGGAAAGGACAAACTGGGACAGTTCCGGGAGCAACTCGGGGGCCTGCTCCGCCTCGCCCCTGCGGATCTTCAACTGCAGGATCCAGGCCACGCCGCCGACCAGAGATTCCTCGATCGTCGCCGGCAGGTTCGCGTCGGCGGGTGCCTGCGCGCGGAGCAGGTTGACGCAGTCGCGGACGCCGGCGTCGTAGAGGCGGGCCGAGCTGGGGGTGGCGGAGATCGCCTCCAGCATGCACATCTTCGCCGCGGCTGGATGCTCGGCGACGTAGTCGAGCACGGCTTCCAGGCCGGCGACGATCGCACCCTCGGAAGATTCCGCCTCCTCGCATGCCGCTTCGATCGCCGCCCGCATTTCCATGAAGGTCGCGTTGACAGCGGAGAGGAAGAGGTCCTCCTTGCCGTCGAAGTTGTCGTAAAGGGTCTTGCGAGCGACCGCCGCACGGCGGACTATGTCGGCGATCTTCGTCGCCTCGTAGCCGTTCTCGGCGGTCAGTTCGGCGATCGCGTCGATCATTCGCCGTCGCTTGTGGCTGGCGACGAACTCGCGCGGCAACTCCGGGCGCGTCGAGCTCATATTGAGCCCCCTCCTGGTTCCTCACCGGACGGTCGAGAAGCAATCCCGGTGCCCGACGACACGCGCAGACGACCAATGTTCTGGTACCGTGAGGAAACTTGCGTTGTTTTTAATGGATACTTGTGAGTTTCTCGGTGCCCGCCAATCGAATTCAGCTGAGCCAAGAGACCCTCCTCGCTGCGATCGGTGATGACTGGCCCCCCGAGCAGGTCGAGGTAGCTCTCGAGCTGCTCGCCAACAGCAGTGGCAAATTCCCTTCGGGAGTTCGAAAACTCCCCTCGGACCTGATCCGCGCGATCCAGCGAGAGCGGCTGATCGTAGCCATGCTCAACGCCGCCGCTGACCTCGGTTACCTCGAAACCAACGTCCAGGACGTGATCGACCGGGCCGGCGTCTCTCGCCCAACCTTCTACGAGCACTTCTCCAACAAAGAAGACTGCTTCCTCGCCGCCTTCGACACCAGCGCCGAACGCCTCCGCAAGAAGGTCAGTTCCGCCGCCGCCAGGGGCGGGGACGTCTGGCGCGATCGCGTCCGCTACTCGCTCGAAGCCCTGCTCCGCTTCGCCAGTCGCGAACCCGACACCGCCCGCACGATGGTGGTCGAGGCTCGCGCCGCCAGCGCCACTGCGGTTAGGCGTCGTGTCGAGCTTATGGACGAGTTCGCTCATTGCCTGGAATCGCAGGCGCGGGAGCTGCTCCCCGACGCGCGCCCGCACACGGCGCTGACCGCGTCGGGCATCGTCGGCGGAGTCGAATCCCTGCTCTATTCGCGACTCTGCAAGCAGGAGTACGACCAGCTCGAGGCGCTGCTGCCCTCGCTGATGTACTTCGTGGTTCTTCCCTACGAGGGTCATGAGGCGGCAAGTGAGGCGTTCGCGGTCAACTAGATCCAGAGTACTAAAATTGGACAACAAGTACAGCCCTTTTCGTAGACGCGTCTCTTAGGGTCCAGCTCATGGAGAAAAGTCAGATCGGCCGTCTCGCGCTTGCCCTGCTCTGCTTTGCGGCGTTGTCGATCGGTCTGACCGCCACCGCACTTCCGCGCGTCTTTTACGACGACTTCCCCTTTCTTACCCAGTGGGTCGAGCTTCTACCCCCGTACAACGAGCATCTGGTTACCGACGTCGGCGGGCTCTACCTCGGCTTCGCGATCCTCTTCGGCTGGGCGGCCTGGAACTTCGAGCGTCCCCTGGTCCGCCCTCTCTGCATCGCCTGGCTGGTCACGGCGAGCCTCCATCTGCTCTTCCACGCCGGGCACCTCGAGGGCTTCGGAGCCGCCGACGCGGTGGCCGAGATCACTTCCCTGGCGTTCCTTCTCCTTCCGCCCATGGTGGCCCTGTGGGCCTGCCGGCCGGAGGGGCCGTCGCCGGAGGGCGAGCGAGCCTAGAATCACTGGCCCGCGGTTCCTGGAGGGGTGCCGGAGCGGTTGAACGGGGCAGTCTCGAAAACTGTTGGCGTCGCAAGGCGCTCGTGGGTTCGAATCCCACCCCCTCCGCTTCATGGCTTAAGTAGACATCGGCGTCTGTCGAAAAACCCATGTGGTCGATGGTGAGCAGACGAAAGTCGGGCGATTCTTCGATCGTCACCCGCGCCTGTTGCGGACGCTGGCGCTGCTGGCGCTGATCTGGGGGCTTGGCTACCTCACCTGGCGAGTTGGGTGGAGCGGCGAAGGCGCCAACCCGGTCGCCTTCGCGATGCTGCTGGCGACCGAGGTCTATGGCCTCTACGCCCTCGCCGTCCTCACCTGGTTCTCCTGGTCGCGCTCGCCCGCGCGGCGCCCGCCGGCCACCCCCGGCCGCGAGGTCGACGTCTACGTCTGCTCCTATGACGAGCCGGTCGAGGTGGTGATGGCGACGCTGGCGGGCTGCCGCGCGCTCACCTACCCGCACACGACCTACCTGCTCGACGACGGGCGGCGGCCGGAGATGCGCGAGCTCGCCGAGCTGGCCGGCGCCCGCTACCTGACCCGGCCCGACGACTCGCACGCCAAGGCGGGCAACATCAACGCCGCCCTGCCGTGCACCGACGGGGACCTGGTCTTCGTCCTCGACGCCGACCACGTGCCGATGCCGGACGCGCTCGACGCCCTGGCCGGCTACTTCGACGACGAGCGGATGGCGATCGTCCAGACCCCGCACGACTTCTTCAACCACGACTCGGTCCAGCACTACGTCGTCGGCCGTCACGAGCAGTCGCTCTTCTACCGGGTGGTCTGCCCGGGCAAGGACCGCCACCACGCCGCCTACTGGTGCGGCTCGGGGGCGCTGATCAACCGCCACGCCCTGGTCGCGATCGGCGGCGTCGCGACCGAGACGATCGCCGAGGACTTCCACACCACGATCCGGTTGATCCGCAACGGCTGGCGCACCGCCTACCACGACGAGATCCTGGTCCAGGGACTGGCGCCGCACGACCTCGACGGCTACCTGCTGCAGCGCGACCGCTGGGCGCGCGGCAACCTGGCCGTCTTCCGGCTGCCGGAGTCGCCCCTGCGAGCGCGGACGTTGAGCCCGCTGCAGCGGCTCTCCTTCCTCGCCAGCCTGCTCGCCTACCTGGCGCCGCCGATGCGCCTGCTGCTCTTGCTGACGCTGGGCCTGGTCCTCTGGACCGGCGAGCTGCCGATGAAGATCAGCGTTGCCGCCCTGGCCGCTCTCTGGGTGCCGTCGCTGCTGCTCAACCTCGGCGCCGGCGCCGCCCTCGCGCGCGGCTACATGCGGATTCCCGAGACCGCCCACTACGAGCTGCTGACGATGGAGATCTACACGCGCGCCCTGCGGTGCGCCCTGATCCCGGGCCGAACCGCCTTCAAGGTGACGCCGAAGCAGGGACGCGACGGTGGTGGAATCCCGGCGCTGCGCAAGCTCCACCTGGTGCTCTTCTGCACCGCCCTGCTCGGACTGGGGACGCTGCTGCGGCTGCTCGACCTCGCCGGCGCCGGCCCCTGCCCGACCTGCCGGGGATCGCGGCGGTGGTCGTCCCCCTGCTCGGCCTCTTCGAGCTGCGGCGGCTGGCGGCAACGCTCGTGGCGGTGGGACGGAGGCGCCAGCGCCGCCTCGTCTACCGCTTCGAGGGCGACGCCGAGGCCAACCTCTACAGCCCCGACGCCCACACCCCCGCCCGCCTCGTCGACGCCTCCGCCGCCGGGCTGGGAATGGTCTCCGCCGCGCCAGTCGCGGTTGGAAGCCGGCCGGCGGTGCTGCTCGCCCTGACCGACGCCGCCGGTGAGCCGCACGAGATCGCCGCCCAGGTCGAAATCCGCACCTGCCGCCAGGCCCAGGACGAGGCGAGCATCCTGATCGGCGCCACGATCCTCGAAATCGACCCTGATGCGCGGCTGCAGCTGATGGAGTGGTGCTACGTCGTCTGCAGCCACGAGCGGCTGCGCGGCAGGCGGCCGGCAACGCCTATGCCCGAGTCCGAGGCGATCGTCGTCGCCCTCGACGACTACCGCGATCGGGAGCCAGTTCCAGCCCATCCCTCGATTCCCGCCCTGAGCCAAGCCTGAGACGCTAACTTGATTGCTAGAGCGGTTTCTTGTAAACCGTTGGGACGTAGGGAACGGGAGAGGACCGGCACTATCGGCCAAGAAATGCCGGCCCTCCCGAGTCGCAACGAAGCACCGAAGAGCTTCATTACCAGTCTGAGTATAGAGTCGGCCTCAATTACCGGGGAAATACTTGAGCGCGCAAAGCACGCTGCTTGCGATAGCGGAGAGGGTGGGATTCGAACCCACGAGGCGGGTTAACCCCGCCCACGCGATTTCCAATCGCGCTCCTTAAGCCACTCGGACACCTCTCCGGATCAACACAGGGTATTGGACCGTCTCAGCCGCGGCGGTTGGCGAAGAAGTCCCGCAGGAGGGCGGCGCACTCGTCTTCGCGGACGCCGCCGATCACCTCGGGGCGGTGGTTCAGCGCCGGCTCGGCGAGGACGTCGAGGACGCTGCCGGCGGCGCCCGCCTTCGGGTCGCGGGTGCCGAACACCACCAGGGGGACGCGAGCGAGGACGATCGCGCCAGCGCACATCGCACAGGGCTCGAGGGTGACGAAGAGCGCCGTGCCCGGCAGCCGCCAGCCCCCCAGCTCGGCCGCCGCGGCGCGGATCGCCAGCAGCTCGGCGTGGGCAGTCGGGTCCTTGCGCAGCTCGCGCTCGTTGCCGGCCCGCGACAGCAGCTCGCCGTCGTGGAAGACGGCGGCGCCGATCGGCACGTCGCCGTGCGCTTCGGCTTTGCGCGCCTCCTCGATCGCGATCTCCATCCCGGCATCGAGGGCGCTCGCGTCCACGATCGGGGAGTATGTCCGCCGGCAACTTCCGCGGCATTGCGGTGTTGGTGGAGGGCCGGACCCTGGGGGTTTGGCCGCACTCGAGAACAGATGAGACGACTTCTTCCCACCCTGCTGCCGTTGCTGGGGGCGCTCGGGGCGCTGACCTTCGGCGCCTCCCCCGCCCCGGCCGAGACCGGCATCTCGCCGGCGCGCGAGTTCGCCCCCCGCCAGCTCCTGGTCAAGTTCGAGGGCCAACGGCAGGGCGAGGCGATCGCGCTGCCGCGGGGCGCCGGCGTGCGCGAGACGGCCCGGGCGCTGCGGCAGAGCCCGGCGGTCGTCTACGCCGAGCCGAACTACCTGGCCACGGCCTCGGCACCCGCCCCCGAACCCTTCGACCCCGATGATTCGGGGGCACTCGAAGAAGGCGCCGGCACCTCGACTGCCGCCGGGGACTGGGCCTTCAAACAGTGGAACTTCCTCTCTCCCGAACCCTCCGGCAACGGCTCGCTGCCGGTCTCGCCCGGAGGCATCGACGCGGTCGGCGCCTGGCGCAACCTGATCGAAGCCGGCCGCCCGGGCGCCTCCGGCATCGTCGTCGCGGTTCTCGACAGCGGCATCGCCTACCGCTCGCAAGGGACGAAGTTCCGGGCCAGCCCCGACTTCGGGCCGAAGCAGTTCGTCCCCGGCTACGACTTCGTCGGCCGCGACCGCCTTCCTCTCGACGAAAGCGGCCACGGGACGCATGTCGCCGGGACGATCGCCGAGAAGACCGACAACGGCATCGGCGTGACCGGGCTCGCCTACCGGGCGAAGCTGATGCCGATCCGGGTGCTGGACGCGGAAGGTTTCGGCGACGCGCTGAACATCGCCAAGGGGATCCGCTTCGCGGTCTCCCACGGCGCCCAGGTGATCAATATGAGCTTCAACTTCCCCTGCGGCAAGCGGGTCCCGATGGTCAACGAAGCGCTGCGGGAAGCCTACGAGCGGGGCGTCCTCACGGTCGCCTCCGCCGGCAATCTCGGCTCTGAGGACTGCGTCTCGGCGCCGGCGACCGGGCCGCGGGTGATCGGCGTCGGCGGCACCACCGAGGGCGCCTGCCTCGGCAACTACTCGCTGGCGGGACCCGAAATCGACCTCGTCGCCCCCGGTGGCGGGGTTCCCCAGAGCCGCTGCCCCTCGGTCGCGGCGCGGCCGATCTACCAGGTCACCCTGCGGCCCGACAGCACCGGCACCTTCGGGATCCCGGTCGACTACGTCGGTACTTCGATGGCCGCGGCCCACGTCTCCGGCGTCGCCGCGATGGTCCTCGCCAGCCACACGATCAATCCGATCCTGAAGCCCGAAGCGCGGGTCCGCGCGGTGACCAAGCGCCTGCGCAAAACCGCTCGCGACCTTGGCCTGCCGAAGAACCAGCAGGGCGCCGGGCTGCTCGACGCGGACGCGGCCACTGGGACCGGGCCGAAATTCTTCGCGACGCCCAAGTAGGCGCCGCGAGCCTCAGGTAGTGCGAACGATGATGACCGAGCAGGGCGCGTGGTGGGAGACGTTGTTGGGGACGCTGCCGAGCAGGTAGCGGCGCGCCCCGGTCATGCCCTTGTTGCCGACGACGATCAGGTCGGCCTTGACTTCTTCGGCGACGTTGAGGATCGCGTCGGCGGGGTCGCCCTCGACCGGGTGGGTCTGGACCTCGATGCCGGCCTCCTTCGCCTCGGCGGCGGCGGCATCGAGGACGATGATGACGTCCTCACGCGGCCCCACCTCGTACTGGACGTCGGCCGGGGCCTCGGACTGCTCGTCTTTCGACCGTCGCCCGGAGGCGTGCGAGTAGGCGCTGACGATGCTGATGGTGGCGCCGGTGAGTTTCGCCAGGTCGATCGCCTGACCCACCGCCTCGGCGGCCGTCTCGGATCCATCGGTCCCCACCACGATGCGATTGAACACGCCGCCTCCTTCGTCGCTGAACGGGCTCGATACTAACGCTGCTGCGCCGGGAGGCTGCGATATCCATCGCCGAGGATTTCGGTCGGCGTGGTGGCGAGGCGGTAGATCGCGATCACCATCGAAATCGCGAGGCAGACGACGAGGACGATCATCCCCGCTCTCCAGATCCAAGGCACGCCGAAACCCTAGTGATCGACGTTAGGCTGGGGCGATGGCACTGGAGAAGGTTGCGGACGGGGTCTGGCTGCTGCGCGGGGACTTCCGTGGGGCGATGAACATCTACTTTCTCGAGGACGGCGACGGAGTGGTCCAGTTCGACGCCGGGACCAAGGCGATGCGCAAGAAAGCGAAAGCCGCGGCGGAGGAGCTCGGCGGACTGAAGCGGGTCGTCCTCGGTCACGCCCACGCCGACCATCGCGGCACGGCGCCATACATGGGCGTCCCGGTGCTCTGCCACCCCGACGAACAGGCGGACGCCGAAAGCAACGCCGCGCTCGCCCCCTACTTCGACCTCTCGCAGCTGCCGGTGGCCTGGGTGCGGCGCCTCTACCCCTTCCTGTTGCGGCGCTGGGACGGCGGCGCGGTGAAGATCACAGACACCGTGATCGAAGGCGACGAGGTCGCCGGCTTCGAGGTGCTCCACTTCCCCGGGCACGCGCCGGGGCTGATCGGGCTCTGGCGTGAGAGCGACCGGGTGGCGCTGGTATCCGACGTCGTCTACCTCGTCGACTCCACGCGCCTGAAACCGCTGCCCGAGGGCGAGGCGAGCGTCCCCCACCCAGCCTGGGCCTGGAACCACGCTAAGGCGAAGGAGTCGCTGCGACGACTGGCGGCGCTGGAACCGCGGGTGGTGGGCACCGGGCACGAGCATCCGCTGCGGGGCGAGAACCTGCGGGAGACGCTCGAACGGGCGGCCGAGAAGTACTGAAAACGCCTCCTGCCTTAAGTTCCAGCGCCTGATGATCGCCACCTACGCCTCGGCGGCCCTGATCTGTGCCGTCTCGCTGCTGGTCGGCCGCGCGGTGCTCTCGCTTGCCGGCAGGCGCGAGTGGTCCTGGCTGGAGCCCGCGGTTGGGCTCGGCGCGGTGCTGACCGTGACCGGGGTGCTGGCGCGGGCTCCCGGACACGGGACCTCGGCGACGCTCGGGCTGGCGGCGCTGGCGGCGGCCGCGGCGCTGGTGCTTTGGCGAGGCGGCGTTCGTCCTTTGTCGCCCACCGGGCTACAAAGGACGAACGCCGGACGTGTTTGGCGCGAGGGGTTGCCGGTGGCTCTGATTCTCGTGGTGGTGCTCTCGATCCCGTTCGCGATCGCCGGCCGCTGGGGGCTGCTCGGCGTCGGCTTCAACAACGACCTCGGTCTGCACCTCGCCTGGGCCGAGTGGCTGCGCAGCGGCTTCGGCCCCGACGCCGAGCCCGGCTACCCGCTGGGGCCGCACGGGCTGGCGGTGGCGACGGCGACTGTGCCGGGGATCGGCCTCGGCCAGGCCTTCCTCGGGGAGATCATCGCGATCGGGGCGATGACCGGCCTGACGGCGCTGGGGGCACTGCGGCGGATGACGCCGGGCCGGCGCACCCTCGCGGCGGTAATGGTGGCCCTCCCCTACCTCGCCGCCTCCTACTACGCCCAGGCAGCCTTCAAGGAGACCGCAGAGGCGCTGCTCGTCCTCGCCTTCGCGATCTGGCTGACCACCTTCTCCAGAGAGCGAACGACGGAGGCGGTCACTGCCGGAAGCAGGACCCCCTCCCCAGACACTCAACATCGAGCGCGGCGAGATGTGTCTGGGGTGGGGGTCCTGCTCCCGCCCCTGGCCCTGACCGGCGGAATCTTCTTCTCCTACAGCTTCGCGGGGATCGCCTGGCCAGTAGCGATCCTCGCCCTCTGGAGCCTGACCCTGCCGGCAGTCCGGGCGGCGCTGCGGCCGCGAGCACTGTTGCGCTTCCTGCTGCGACCGCTGACCTTGGTGACGCTGGCAGTGCTCGCTGTGATCGCAGTGCTGGTCACCGTCGTCGGCCCATTCGGCTTCGCCGGCACCTTCAACAAGGTCGCCGGCAGCAACACCTACGGGCCGGTCTCGCCATTGGAGGCGCTGGGCATCTGGCCGGCCTCGAACTACCGCCTCGACGCCGCCGGCGGGGCGCGCCTGCCGGGGCTGGCGGGGACCGTTTCGATCCTCGCCCTCCTGGCCGGGGTCGCCTGGTGGGTGCGGCGGCGCGAAGCAACGATCCCAATCGCCCTCGGCGCCACCTGGCTCCTCTATCTAGTCGCGCTCCCGTCCGCAGGCGACTACTCGCTGGCAAAGGCCCTGATGATCGCCTCCCCCCTCGCAATGCTCGTAATCATCCGCCCCCTGCTCGAAGAGTTCCCGCGCCGCCGGGGCAAGGGGACCCCCGCCCCAGGCACTCAACATCGAGCACCGCGAGATGTGCCTGGGGCGGGGGTCCCCTTGCCCCGGCCCCTGCTGCGGCTCGGCTGGACCGTCCTGGCGGTCGCCTTCATCGGCGGCGCGATCTACTCCAGCTTCCTGGCGCTGCGGGACGCGCCGGTCGGACCACCCGGCCACGGATCTGAGCTGCAGGCGTTCCTGCCGATCCTCCGCGGCGAACCAGTCCTCTACGCGGGCCAAGATCGCTACGCCGCCTACGGGCTGATGGGCGCCGACACCCACGTGCCCCTGGTCGAGTTCCCCGACGACGCCGTCTCGCCCAACTCCGAGAAGCCGTTCGACACCGGCGACGCCTACAGCCCGATCGACTTCGACTCCTTCTCGCGCGGGACGCTCGACCGCTTCCCCTACGTGATCACCGGCCGCGCCGCCTGGAACAGCCAGGCGCCGCCCAACTTCAAGCGGGTCGCAGTGACGCCCTCCTACGTGCTCTGGAAACGAACCGGACCGCCGCCCGAGAACCGCCACGTCCTGCTGGAGGGCACCGAGGCCGGGGCGCCGGCCGTCTGTGCCGCGCCGGAGATCCGCCTCCTGCTCGGCAACCCCGGCCGCGCCGGCCTCTTCCCCGGCGCGGTGATCGGGCGCTGGATGGGTGACAGCGTGCTCGGCACCGGGGAGGAAGCCCTGCAACCGCTGCAGCTACCGGCAGGCAGCTGGAACCTTTCGCTCCAGTACTTCTCCCCCATTGACCTAACCCTCTCGGCGCCGGGCTTCCACGAGGATCTGCCGGCGGCGCTCGACGGGCAGAGGCCGAACACGATCAGCCTCGGCAATAACGGCCAGTTCTGGCCGGCCGGCCGCTTCGAGAGCGACGGCGGCCCGGTCATCTTCAGCCTGCGCGCCGCCGACGCCAGCACCCTGCAGGACCTGACCGGCTACGACGGCAAGGCCTACATCGGCGAGCTGGTCGCGGTTCCAGCCGAGCCCCACCGCACGGTGCCACTGAGCCAAGCTTGCGGCGAGTGGATTGACTGGTACGAAGCCGACGAAGCGCCCTAGGCGGCTTTAGAAGCCATGCGCTCGGGACTTACGCGAACGACATCCCAAACGAGCCCAACCTTCTCGAGGCCGTCGATGACCAGGGCCGAGATGTCGACCTGGTACCAGCGCAGGCCGTGGGTGGCCGAGGTCGGGAAGGCGTGGTGGCTGTTGTGGAAGGCCTCGCCGAGGGTCGGGATCGCGATCAGCGCCAGGTTGCGCGAGTGGTCGGTGGTGTCGAATTCACGCCGGCCGAAGGTGTGGCAGAGCGAGTTGATGCTGTAGGTGAAGTGGTGGAGGACGAAGACCCGGACCAGACCACCCCAGAGCAGGCCGGTGAGGCCGGCGAAGACGGTGCCGCCGATGACCCAGCCAAGGGCGAAGGGGAGCAGGAGCCCAGCGATCGCCCAGAGTAGGAAGGTGCGGTCGACGTAGCTGATCACCGGGTCCTTGATCAGGTCCGGAGCGAAGCGCTCCTTGTTGCCGCGCTGGGTGTGGATGAAGAGCCAGCCCATGTGGGCATGGAAGAGCCCCTGCATCGCTCCCTTCCAGCCGCCGCCGTGGTCGACGTGGGGGCTATGCGGGTCTCCATCTTCGTCGGAGAAGGTGTGGTGCTTGCGGTGGTCGGCGACCCAGGAGATGACCGGCCCCTCGATCGCCGCCGAGCCGGCGATGGCTAGCAGACGATGCAGCCAGGGTTTTGCCTTGAATGCGCGGTGGGTGAGGTGGCGGTGGAACCCCACCGTGATCCCCAGCCCGGTGAAGATGTACATGCCGAGGAAGAGGAAAACGTCGCTCCAGTGCAGGGCGCTACCCCAGACCTGCCAGGCGGCGAAGCCCAGGGCGAGGAACGGGACGAGCGTGACCAAGCCAGTGATGATCCGGTCGCGGGTCTCGTTCGCAACCGGCTGGATGTCCGATGGCAGTGGTCCGACGGTCGTCATCTTTGGCGATCATACGGACCAGGCCCGAAGGCTTCCAAATCGAAAGTTGTAGGGTCCTGCGGCGATGGCTTTCGCGAACACCGCGCCGCTGCGACGGGAGATCGGGCCCGCCTCCCCGAGCGTCCCTTCACGATCGAGTTCTGGGACGGCTCCGAGCTTCCCGCCACGTCCGGCGACGGTCCCGTCTTCAGCGTCCGCTCGCCGCGCGCGATCGCCCACGCGCTGCGGGCGCCCGGCCAGCTGGGCCTGGGGCGCGCCTACGTCAGCGGCGAGCTCGAGGTCGACGACATCGACAAGGTGATCCGGGTGCTGGACGGCTGGCAGGCTCCCTCGCTCGACGGCGCCGCCCAACGGGCGCTGATGCTGGCGGCCGTGCGAGCGATGGGGATCGTCAAGCCGCCGCCGCTCCCGGCGGCCGAGCTACGCCCCAGCGGCAAGCGCCACAGCAAGGAGCGCGACGCCCGCGCCGTCCGCCACCACTACGACGTCTCCAACGAGTTTTTCGAGCTCTTCCTCGGGCCGACGATGGTCTACAGCTGCGCGATCTGGCGCGACGGCGAGATGAAGACGCTGGAGCAGGCGCAGGAGGAGAAGCTCGACACCGTCGCCCGCAAGCTCGACATCAAGGAGGGCGAGCGCATCCTCGACGTCGGCTGCGGCTGGGGTGGCTTCCCGCTCTGGGCGGCGACCAAGTACGGCGCCAACGTCGTCGGCATCACCCTCTCCCCCCCGCAGGCCGAAAAAGCGCGGCAGCGGGCCGAGGAGGCCGGAGTCGCCGACCGCGTCGACATCCGGGTGATGGACTACCGGGACCTCACCGGGACCGGCGAGAAGTTCGACGCGATCGCCAGCATCGGCATGGTCGAGCACGTCGGCGCCTCGCAGATCGAGGTCTATGCGGAGACGCTGGCGGGCCTGCTCGACTCCGGCGGCCGCCTGCTCAACCACGGCATCACCCGCCTCCGCCACACCGACTCCGAGGCCGGCGCCTTCTCCGAGCGCTACGTCTTCCCCGACGCCGCCCCGCTGCACCTCTCCCGCAACCTGCTGGCGCTGGAACGGGCGGGCTTCGTCACCCGCCACGTCGAGAACTTCGGGATGGACTACGCGCAGACGCTGAAGCACTGGGCTCAGAACCTCGACGACAACCTCGAGCAGGCGACCCGCCTCGCCGGCCCGGAACGGATCCGTGTCTGGCGCCTCTACCTCCGCGCCGCCCGCAACGGCTTCGAAAACGGCTTCACCGACATTTACCAGGCGCGCTGCGAGAAAGTCTGACCGGCCGTCAGGCTGGGAAACCGGATTTGACATCCGCGATTGCCCAGTCCGCTTCGGCTTCCTCCAGCTCCTCGATCGAGTAGTTGCCGGTGGCGACGGCGACGACCTTGATCCCGGCGCCGTGGCCGGCGACCACGTCCCGCGGGGTGTCGCCGATGGCGATCGTCGCGGCGAGGTCGAGTGGCTCCCCGCGCACCTCACCGCCGCGCTCGATCGCCTTCTTCGTCAGCTCGGTGCGGTCGCTGGAATCGGAGCCGTAGCCGCCGAAGGTGAAGTAGCGGTTGAGGTCGCCGCGGGCGAGCTTGATCTGGGCGGCGGCTTCGATGTTGCCGGTGACGATGCCGAGCAGCACCCCGCTCTCGGCCAGGCGCGGCAGCAGCTCCTCGATTCCCGGCATCACCCGGTAGCCGCCGGATTCGTCAACCGCCCGCTGGAGCTGCGAGAGGTAGCCGGCGATCGCTTCCGCTCGCTCGGTGGCGGTGCCCTCGCGACCGATCACCTCGCGGAAGATGATCGCCGCGATTTCCGGGTCGGTCATCCCGGCGCGGGTGTGTTCGTCGATGTTGGCCTCGATCCCGTGCATCTCGCGGAAGGCGCGCTGCCAGGCGACCGCGCCGGCCCCGCCGGTGACCAGCAGGGTGCCGTCGATGTCGAAGAGGATGGCCTTGATCACGGCCGCAGCAGGCTACCGGCGGCCGGGGTCAGCCAGTTGCCGCGACCCGCGCCCGGAACACCTTGGCCCGCTTGCAGACCTTGATCCGCTTGCAGCGGATCGGGGCGCGGAGCGTAGTCCCGCGGGCGAAGCGGCCCTTGCGGGCTGCCTTCGCCGACCGCGGAGAGAGCCCATCGTGGGATTCGGGCGTGACCGTCGCCGGCACCCCTTCGCCGCGCAGGAAGACCATTGCCCCGCCGCTGCTGTCGCCGAACATCGCCAGGCGGGCGACCTTGGTGCCGAGACCGGCCGGGTCGAAGCGGACGTGGGCGACGCAGGTGGCGCCGGGGGCGATTTCTTCGCCGGTGCAGTTCTCGTCGATCAGCTCGAAGCTGCCGACGTCGCCACCTGCGATCACGGCGATGAAGAAGGCGCCGCCGAGGTTGCCTTGGTTGCGCAGGACGATGGTCTGGACCTGGCCCTCACCGCCGAGCGCGGCGCTGCCGAACTCGACCGGGTTGGTCTCCGGCGCCAGCAGCGCTTCGCCGCCGGTGCCGAGGAGAGTGGCGCTGAAGGGGACGTTGTTGGCGAAAACCGTCGCCGTCGCTTCGTACTGACTGATGTTCCAGGGGTTGAAGTTGACCTGGAGCCAGCAGCTTTCGCCGGGGGACAGCCAGCGGCCGTTCCAGCAGTCGTTGGTGGAGATCCAGAAGTTGTTGCTGTCTTTGCCTTCGGTCCCGACCGAGCCGATCCGCGCGCCGGCTTCGCCGCTGTTGGTCACCTGCAGGTTCTCGCTGCCGCCCTGGTTGAGGCGCTGGATGCCGAAGTCGAGGCTGGCGGGGCTGAAGGAGAGTTGCGGGACGACCGCGGTGCCGTTCAGCGCCACCGTCGCTTCCGGGCCTTCCTTGAGGCGAACGGCGAGGCTCGCGGCCTTGGCACCAGGGCTGCCGGGGGCAAGTCGGATCCAGACGGTGCACTTCTGTCCCGCTTCGACCCAGCCGCAGTCGCTGCCGTTGAGCTTGAAGTCGGTCGCATCGACGCCTTCGAGCGCGGTGCCTTCGACCGAGCCGCCGGAGTCGCCGACGTTCTGTACTTCGATCGCGGCCTGGTTCGATTCCTCGCCGACCGTGGTCTTGTCAAAGGTGACCGGCGAGGGCGAGAGGCTCAGCTCAGGTCCGGCGGCTACGGCGCTGGAGGCAAAGAGGAGAACGAGGGCGGTGGGCAGCAGGGCGGTGGCCAAGGTCTTTCGCATGTGGACACATCGACCAATTTCGGACGCCGCTAGCCCCTTGGATCGAATCCTTCATCCAACGTGGCGATCAATGCTCGGATTCGAGAACTTCCTTCTGCGCCAGCGTGTAGAGAAGCGCCAGCGAGGGCAGCACCAGGACGGCGGCGATGCCGAAGACGATGAGGATGACGGTCAGGGCCGCGTCCGGGGCGGCGGCCTGGTCGATGCGGAGGCTGGTCGGCAGCAGGTAGGGGAACTGGGCAGCGCCCCAGCCCCAGATCACGGCGACGAAGGCACCACCGGCAAGCGGCCGGAGGGGCCGCCGGCCACCGCGCATGAGGACGGCGATCGCGGCGGCGCCGCAGAGCAGCGAGAGGATCACCAGTGGCAGACCCTGGTCGAGGAGGCGGTCCTGGACGTAGCCGGCTTCGGAGTCGAGGACGAAGAGGCCGGCCACCGCGAGCGCTCCGGCGAGGACCGCGGCGCCGAGCGCACGGCGCTGGAAGTAGCGCTCCATCTCGGCATCGCCGGCGCGATGCGCGTCGCCAACGAGGAAAATCGCCGCCAAGTAGGCACCACTGACGACGAAGATCGCCCCGATCAGCAGCGGCAGCGGCTGCAGCCAGGAGCTGAAGGCGTCGCCGTTGCCGTCGGCCGGGACGTTGCCGGCGGCCACCGCGCCGACCACCGTGCCCATGAAGAAGGGGGTGAGCAGCGAGGAGATCGCGAAGACGGCGCCGGCAGCGCGGCGGCCGGAGAGGCCTTCGATCGACTTGCGGAAGGCGAAGCCCGAGCCGCGCAGGATGATCCCGAAGGCGGCGATCGTGATCGGCACGTACAGCGTCGTCATCACCGCGTAGAAGGCCGGGGGGAAGGCGGTCCAGAGGACGACGAGGATGAAGATCAACCAGACGTGGTTCGCCTCCCAGACCGGCGTCAGCGAGCGCTGGATCGTCGCCCGCGGACGCTCGCCGCGCTCGGCGCCACCGGCCACCAGGTCCCAGAAGCCGCCGCCGAAGTCGGCCCCGCCGAACAGCGCGTAGAAGGTGATCGCGGTCCAGAGGATCACCGCGGCGGCATCGGCGAGGCTCATCCTTCCTCCGTCTGGGGCCCGTAGGGAGTGCCGACCTCCGAGTCGGCGCCGGCCTCGCGCCAGCGCTTCGACATCGCCCGCAGGACACCGATCGTGATCGCGGTCAGCGCCGCGTAGATCGACATCACCAGGGCGAAGGTGAACCAGATTCCGTCGGCTTTGGTCACCGCTTCGGAGGTGCGCATGTATTCGTAGACGATCCAGGGCTGGCGGCCGACCTCGGTGACGATCCAGCCGCACCACAGCGCCACGATCGCGCCGACGCCGGAGACCGCGACGATGCGCAGGAACCATGGCGTTTGCGGGAAGTCGCGCTTCCGCCACCAGGCGAAGGCGAGCCAGAGCGCCAGCAGCATCAGCCCGCTGCCGATCCCGACCATCGCGTCGAAGGAGAGGTGAAGCAGCGTGTGCGCCGGCGGCTCCTCGTCGTCGGGAATGTCGTTCAGCCCGGTCACCTTGGTGTCAGTGCTCCAGCCGACCAGGAACGAGTCGAGGCCGGGGATCCCGATTGCGCCCACCACCCCGTCATCGGTGCAGATGCCGCCGAGGTACTCGGTCTGGTTGGTCCCGGTTTCCTGGATGCACTCCATCGCAGCGAACTTGGCCGGCTGGTGGTCGGCGACTTCGCGCGCCGCGGTGTCGCCGACGAAGAGCTGGATCGGGGTGGCGATGCAGGCGATCGTCAGCGGGATCAGCAGGCCGAGCCGGTGGAGGCGGTCGCGGCGGCCTTTCAGCATCCCGACCGCGTAGATCGAGGCGACGAGGAAGCCGGTCACCATGTAGGCGGCGAGCAGCATGTGGGGGACCTCGTAGCCGGTCGCCGGGTTGAGCAGCACCTTCAGCGGCTCGACGTCGATGACCTTGCCGGCGGCGTCGAGGGTGAAGCCCTGCGGCTGGTTCATCCAGGCGTTGGCGGCGACGACCGCGAAGGCGCCGCCGATCCCGGTGATCACCATCGGCACCCCGGCCCAGAAGTGCTGCCAGGGGCTGAGCCGCTTCCAGCCGTAGATATAGACGGCGAGGAAGATCGCCTCGAGGAAGAAGAAGATGCCCTCGATCGCGAAGGCGACCCCGAAGGCGGCGCCGAAGCGGTCCATGAACTCGGGCCAGAGCAGGCCGAACTCGAAGCTCAGCAGGGTGCCGCTGACGGCGCCGACGGCGAAGGTGACCGCCATCGCCTTCGACCAGCGCCGGGCCAGCTCCATCGCCGCTTCGTCGCCGCGCTTGATGCCGAGGTAGTTGGCGACCAGGATCGTCGCCGGCAGCGCCACCCCGAGGCAGGAGAAGACGATGTGGAAGCCGAGCGTCCACGCCATCTGGTTGCGCGCGGCGAGGAGATTGGACGACTCCGCCGCCAGCGGCAGCAGGTCGAACGGCAGCATGCGGGGAGGCTAGCGCCGCGACCGGGCGGCGACAGTGAAGTCGCTCACGCCTGGCGGCGGAGGCTGCGGTAGCGCCGGATCAGCGCGTTGGTGGAGCTGTCGTGGCGCAGCCTCGGCTCCGCCTCGGACTCGAGCTCGGGAATGATCGCGACCGCCAGGACCTTGCCCAGCTCGACACCCCACTGATCGAAGGAGTCGATCCCCCAGATCGCTCCCTGGGTGAAGACGCTGTGCTCGTAGAGGGCGATCAGCGACCCCAGGGTCTCCGGCGTCAGCCGCTCGGCGAGGATCGTGTTCGAGGGCCGGTTCCCCTCCATCACCCGGTGGGGGACGACCGTCTCCGCCGTTCCCTCCTCCTGAACCTGCTCCGGGGTTTTGCCGAAGGCGAGCGCTTCGCCCTGGGCGAAGACGTTGGACATGAGGATGTCGTGGTGGCGGCCGAGCGGGTTGAGGGTGTTGCCGAAGCCGATGAAGTCGCAGGGGATGATCCGCGTCCCCTGGTGGATCAGCTGGTAGAAGCTGTGCTGGCCGTTGGTCCCCGGCTCGCCCCAGAAGACGGCGCCGGTCTCGTAGTCGACATGGGTGCCGTCGAGGGTGACGTGCTTGCCGTTCGACTCCATCGTCAGCTGCTGCAGGTAGGCGGGGAAGCGGTGCAGGTACTGCTCGTAGGGGAAGACGCCGTAGGTTTCGGCGCCGAAGAAGTTCGAGTACCAGACCGCCAGCAGCCCGTGCAAGAGCGGCAGGTTGGCGCCGGTCGGGGCCTCGCGGAAGTGCTCATCCATCGCGTGGAAGCCGGCCAGCATCTCCTCGAAGCGGGCGGGGCCGATCGCCAGCATCGTCGAGAGCCCGATCGCCGAGTCCATCGAGTAGCGGCCGCCGACCCACTCCCAGAAGCCGAACATGTTCTCGGTGTCGATCCCGAACTTGGCGACCTCGTCGGCGTTGGTCGAGACGGCGACGAAGTGCTTGGCGACCGCGTCCTCGTCGCCGCCGAGACCGGCCAGCGACCACTCGCGGGCGGTGTGGGCGTTGGTCATCGTCTCCAGGGTGGTGAAGGTCTTGGAGGAGATGACGAAGAGCGTCTCCTCAGGGTCGAGGTCGCGCGTCTTCTCGGCGAAGTCGGTACCGTCCACGTTGGAGACGAAGCGGAAGGTCATCTCGCGACGGCTGTAGTGCTTAAGCGCCTCGTAGGCCATCACCGGGCCGAGGTCGGAGCCGCCGATGCCGATGTTGACGACGTTGCGGATCGGTTTGCCGGTGTGGCCGCGCCACTCCTCCGAGCGCACCCGCTCGCAGAACTCCGCCATCCGGTCGAGCGTCTCGTGCACCTCCTGGACCACGTCCACCCCATCGACCACCAATGAGCGGTTGCGCGGCATCCGCAGCGCCACGTGGAGCACGGCCCGGTCCTCGGAGACGTTGATGTGCTCGCCGGCGAACATCGCGTCTCGGCGCTCGGCGACGCCGCGCTGCTGCGCCAGGGAACCGAGCAGCAGCAGCGTCTCGTCGATGATCCGGTTCTTCGAGAAGTCGAGGTAGAGGCCGGCGCCCTCGGCTACCAGCCGCTCCCCCCGCTCCGGGTCGGCGGCGAAGAGGTCACGCAGGTGGGTGCCGCCGATCTGCTCGAAGTGAGACTGCAGCTCGGCCCAGGCGGGCGCCTGCCGCAACGCCGAGAGCTCGCTCACCCGGCCGTGACTCCGCTCTGGGACTCGATCGACTTCAGCAGCTCCTCCCAGGACTTGTTGAAGCTCTCTTTGCCCTCCTCCTGGAGGCGGGCGGCGAGGGCGACTACGTCGATCCCGGCCTCGGCGAACTCGGCCAGGACCTGCTCGGCGTTGCCCCCGTCCTTGGGGAAGAGGTCAGTGACCTGGCCGTGGTCGGCGAAGGCGTGCAGGGTCGGCTCCGGCATCGTGTTGACCGTGAAGGGAGAGGCGAAGGCCTCGATGTAGAGCGTGTCGGAGGCGTCGGGGTCCTTGGTCCCGGTGCTGGCCCAGAGCAGCCGCTGCGGCCGCGCGCCCTCGTTCTCGAGGCGCAGCATGCGGTCGGAGTCGAGCAGCTCGTGGTAGGCGCGGAAGGCGCGCCCGCCGACCGCGATCCCCAGCCGGTTGACGAGCTCATCCGGCACCTCCTCGGCGACGGCGACGTCCCAGCGGCTGATGAAGAGCGAGGCGACGGAGGCGACGCTGGGATCCAGTCCGGCCTCGATCCGCCGCTCGATCCCGCGCATGTAGGCGTCGGCGGCGCCGAGGTACTGCTTGTCGTCGAAGAGCAGGGTGACGTTGATCGGGATCCCGGCGAAGATCGCCTCCTCGATCGCCTCCCGCCCGGCCTCGGTGCCCGGGATCTTGATGAAGAGGTTCTCGCGGCCGCCCTTCTCGAACAGCGCCTTCGCCTGCTCGATCGTCGCCGCCGCGTCGTCGGCGAGCAGCGGCGAGACCTCGAGCGAGCAGAAGCCGTCGACGCCGGCGGTGCGGCGGTGGACGTCGGCGAAGAGGTCGGTGGCGTCGCGCAGGTCGGCAAGCGCCAGCTCGAAGAAGATTCGCTCCTGGTCGTTGGCGCCGACCCCCTCGCCGGCGGCCGCGCTCGGCGCCAGCTCTGCGATCTGGTCGTTGTAGGCGTCGCCGCCGGAGATCGCCTTGTCGAAGATCGACGGGTTCGAGGTCAGGCCGGTGACCGAGAGGTCGCGGATGTAGCCCTCGAGCACACCCTCGCGCAGCATTGGCCGCGTGATGTTGTCGAGCCAGAGGCTCTGTCCCAGGTCGTGCAGACGCTGCGTCGGTTTCATTCGGGGCGCCCCCTCAGGTCGTTGGGTTGGTAGTCGCGCGCTCTGCGACCTCGCGCGCCACCTTGGTGACGTTGTCGACGGTGAACCCGAACTCGGCCTCGACGTCCGTGAACGGCGCCGACTGCCCGAAGGTGGTCATCCCCATGATGGCACCCTCGCTGCCCACCCATTTCTCCCAGCCGAGCGGCGAGGCCTCCTCGATCGCGAGGCGGGCGGTGACGTCCGGCGGCAGCACCTCGTCGCGGTAGGACTGGTCCTGCTGCTCGAAGATCTCCCAGCAGGGAAGGCTGACGACGCGGCTGCGGATTCCGTCGGCCTGGAGCCGCTCATGGGCGCCGATCGCGAGCTGGACCTCGCTGCCGGTGGCGATCAGGATCAGCTCCGGGTCGCCGTCCTCGGGGTCGGCGAGGACGTAGCCGCCATGCCGGACCCCCTCGGCCGAGGCGTACTTGGAGCGGTCGAAGACCGGCACGTTCTGGCGGGTCATCACCATCGCGACCGGGCAATGGGTGCGGTTGAGCGCGACCTTCCAGGCCTCGACGACCTCGTTGGCGTCGGCGGGGCGGATCACGTCGAGCTCCGGCATCGCCCGCAGGCCGGCGAGCTGCTCGACCGGCTGATGGGTCGGGCCGTCCTCGCCGAGGCCGATCGAGTCGTGGGTGAAGAGGTGGACGACCGGCAGCTCCATCTGCGCCGAAAGGCGGATCGCGGCCTTGCCGTAGTCGGAGAAGGTGAGGTAGGTCGACCAGAGCGGGCGCAGCTTTGCGGTTGACATCCCGCTGCAGGCCGCAGCGGCGGCGTGTTCGCGGATCCCGAAGTGAACCTGGCGACCGTCGTAGCTGCCGGGCTCGTACTGGTCGGCGTCGCTGAGCCGGACCGAGGTCGAGTCGGTGAGGTCGCAGGAGCCGGCGATCAGCCAGGGCACCTTCGCGGCGATCGCGTTCTGGACCTTGTTCGAGGCCTTGCGGGTGGCGACACCCTTCTCTTCGTCGGCCTCGAAGCTCGGCAGGTCGGCGTCCCAGCCGCCGGGCAGGCCGCGGTGCTGCATCAGCTCCAGCTCGGCGGCTTTGCCGGGCTCCGCCTTCTTGAAAGAGTTGAATTTCTCGACCCAGGTGGAGTGCGCCTCGGCGCCGCGTTGGCCGATCACCTCGTCGAAGCGCTCGCGGACGCCGTCGGGGACGAGGAACTTGGCGTCCTTCGGCCAGCCGTAGACCTCCTTCGTCAGTTCGATCTCCTCTTCGCCTAGCGGTTCGCCGTGAGCGGACTCGGTGTCCTGCTTGTTCGGCGAGCCCCAGCCGATGTGGCTGTCGACGACGATCAGGGTCGGACGGCCGACCTCGGCCTTGAACTCGTTGAAGGCTTTGCCTAGTAGCTGGGCGTCGTTGGCGTCGCCGACCCGGATCACGTTCCAGCCGTAGCCCTCGAATCGGCTGAGGACATCGTCTGAGAAGGCGAGGGCGGTGTCGCCGTCGATCGAGATGTGATTGTTGTCGAAGATCCAGCAGAGGTTGTCGAGCTTCAGGTGCCCGGCCAGCGACGCGGCTTCGTGCGAGATCCCCTCCTGCAGGCAGCCGTCGCCCGCCAGCGCGTAGGCGTCGAAGTCGAAGAGCTCGGAGCCGTAGGTCGCGCCCAGCCATTTCGAGGCCATCGCCATCCCGACCGAGGTGCCAACGCCCTGGCCGAGCGGCCCGGTGGTCGTCTCGACCCCGGTGGTCCAGCGGTACTCGGGGTGACCCGGGGTACGCGACTTGAGCTGGCGGAAGTTTTCGATCTCCTCCAGCGAGCAGGCCGCTTCATCAGTGACGTTGTAGTCGGCGTCGACCTTGCGGACCCCGGCGAGGAAGATCATCGAGTAGAGGAGCATCGAGGCGTGGCCGGCCGAGAGGACGAAGCGGTCGCGGTTCGGCCAGACCGGGTTGGCCGGGTCGTAGCGGAGGTGGTTCTGCCAGAGCTCGTAGGCGACGGGCGCCAGCGACATCGGCGTCCCTGGGTGGCCGGAGTTCGCCTTCTGGACGGCGTCCATCGAGAGGGTGCGGATGGTGTTGATTGCGAGCTGATCGATGTCCTGGGTCATTGGCCCGATCCTAGAGATTTGCCCATCCCCTTCGACGCGCCGAAGGTCAGGGCTCGATGCGGGAGACGGTGCCATCTCCGTTATTTGCGACCCAAACCGCATCGCCGCCGACCGCGACCGCGCCGGGCTCGGACCCAACCTCGATCGGATCGCCGTCGACCTCACCCGACTCGACGTCGATCTTGGAGACGGTCCCGTCCTCGCGGTTGGCAACCCAGACGGCGCTGGTGCCGCCGTCGATTCCGCCTGGGTGGCCGCCGACCTCGATCCTGTCGACGACGTCGCGCAGCGCCGGGTCGACCTTGGAGACCGTGCCGGAGCGGCTGGAGGCGACCCAGACGAAACCCCCGGCGACGGTGAGGCCGGCGGGACCACCGCCGACCCGGATCGGTTCCCCGGCGACGAAGCTGGCCGGGTCGACCCGGCGGACGACGCCGGCGTCGGCGATCGTGACCCAGAGGCCCTGAGCCCCCCAAGCCAGACGCAGTCCGGGCGCCTGCGGTGGCAGGCCGCTGCGGACGAGGCGAGCGCCTTCGGAGTTGACGACGTCAATCCCCTTGCCGCCCTCGTCGGCGAGCCAGACGCGACCTCCGCCGAGGGCGATCGGTCCCGGCTCACCGGGGATCGAGAGCGTTTTCAGGACCCGCCCGCTGGCGGGATCCAGGCGCAGCAGGTCGCCGCGGCGCGGATTCGTCGCCCAGGTCCATTTGCTGCCGATCGCGACGCCGGAGATGCCCTCGCCGAGCTCGCGGGTGGCGAGTACCTCGCCAGTCTCGGGATCGAGCCGGGTCAGGGTGCCGTCGCGTTCGCTGGTCACCCAAACCGCCTTCGGGCCGGCGTCGAGCCGCAGCGGCGGCGTCCCGACCACGATCGGGTCCGAGACCTCCGGCCCGTCGTCGCCCAGCAGGAGGAAGAGGACGGCCGCGACCATCGCCGCGACGAAGACCACGGCGCCACTCACCAGCCAAGCGGTGGCCCTACCTCCCATCTGCCCGGGAAAGCCTCGCGAGGGGTCGGGCACCGTGGTGCGCTCGCTGTGGTCGCGGGAGAGGACGGCGGTCGGCCGGACCTCCGACCCCTCGGCGCCGCGGGCGGCGGCGATCAGGGCGCCGGCGGTGGCGTAACGTGCTGCCGGGTCCTTGGCGACGGCGCGGCGGATCGTCTCGTCAACCCCCTGCGGCATCTCCGGCGGCGTGTCAGTTTCCTCGCGCTCGAAAGGGGCGACGCCCGTGATCGCCTCGTAGAGGACGCAGCCGAGGGAGTAGACGTCGGCGGCTGGGCCGACCGAGTCTCCGCGCCACTGCTCCGGCGACATGTACTGGGCGGTGCCGACGACCGAGGCGGCGCTGGCGGCGCCGCTCTCGTCGATCGCTTTGGCGAGGCCGAAGTCGGAGAGGTAAGCGCGGTCACCCTCGACGAGGATGTTCTGCGGCTTGACGTCGCGGTGGACGATACCGGCGGCGTGGGCGGCGTCGAGCGCATCGGCCGCCTGGGAAAGGAGGTTGATCGCGCGGTGGGGCGGCAGCGGGCCCTCGCTGTCGATCAGCTGGCGCAGGTCGCCCCCCTCGACCAGCCGCATGATCACCAGCAGCTCGCCGTCGGCCTCGCGCGAGTCGTAGATCGGCACCACCGAGGGGTGCTCGAGGCGGGCGGCGAGGCGTGACTCGCGCAGGAAGCGCTCGCGGAAACCGCGGCGGTCGGCGAGCTCGCGGGCGATCACCTTCAGCGCCACCGGCCGGTCGAGGCCGACGTGGGTGGCGCGATAGACGACGCCCATGCCGCCGCGCGCGATCAGCTCTTCGATCCGGTAGCCGGCGACCTCGTCTCCTATGGAGAAGTCCCCCACCCGGCCGTTATAGCCGGATGGGGGACGGAACCGCTGACTGGGCCTGCGCTGCAGGCGCGGTGTTAGCGGCGCTGCGGCACCGGCTGCCAGTCGATTACCGGGCCGAGGACCGTGCCTTCGCCTTCGTCGAAGTCATAACCCTGGGCGAGGCTGGACTGACGGCGGGTCTCGGCATTGATCGAGACCAGCTTCTGTTCCTCCTCGACCGCGACGAAGGCGGCGACGCGCTTGCCGTCCGAGGAGAAGACGGAGCTCGTCTCCGACTGGTCGGGCAGCTGGCTCAGCTTGCGCGCTTTGGTCGGGCCGATCTTCTTCACCCAGAGGCCCTGGGCGCGGCGGAAGATCAGCGTCTTGCCGTTCGGGGCCACGTCTTCGACGTAGGCGGACCCAACGCCGGCGACCTGCTCTTTCACCCTGGTGCCGTTGCGCCGCATCGTGAAGATGTCGGCGTAGGTGGCCGGGCCGGGAGTGCTCTCACCGCGGCTGTAGACGATCCCGGCGGCGAAGAACCGGGGCGCGAACTCGTCGATCCCTCCGGTCCGGGTCAGGCGCGCCAGGCCGGAGCCGGTCGGCTTGATCAGATAGACGTCGTCGTTGACGTTGGCGCCCGCGGCGGTCGAGCGGACGAAGGCGATCGCCTTGCCGTCAGGGGCAAACGCCGCTTCCCGGTCGTTGCCGCCTTTGGTCAGCGCCCGCAGGCCGCCACCGATGGCGCCGACCGTGTAGAGACTGGACGCACCGCCCACAGCCGCCCGTCGCTCGAAGACGACGTATTTTCCGCTGGGAGCGACCTTCGGCAGCGAGTCGAGCTCGGGGCCACTGGTCAGCTGCCGCTGGCCGGAGCCGTCGGGCCGGACCGAGTAGATGTCGCCGCCGCGGGCGAAGGCGATCGTGCGCCCGTCCGGCGAGAAGTTCGGTTCGGTGTCGGTCGGGTCTTCGGTCAGCTGGTTGAGCCGGCCGTCCTTGACAGCGAAGAGGCCGCCTTTGACCTCGTCCCCGACTTTCGAGGATTTCGAGAAGACGACCGCGCCCGTGTTGGACGCCGCCGAGGCCGCTGCCGGGACCGTGAGGGCGAGCAGCGCGAACATTGCGATCAGGATCTTCTTGAACATCAGGTGCTCCTTTCAAGAGCAATAGGTGACTTGATGCACCAATGCTCGGACCCAGAGCCGTGCCGGCCAATGACAGCGGCGCCACCCACCGGGCCACAGATGGCTCGGTTCAGGCCAGCTCAGGAGGAGCGGGACGGTGGGGGTGCCCCGGAGCACTTCCGCCGAGAGAATCGCTTTTCAGCTGCCGCCTCAGGCGCCGGTGGCTCGAAGGCCTTCGCGGCCAGCTGCTGGCGATCCCCTCGGCGGAGGTGCTCCGAGCAGGGGTACCCCGTCCCTCCCTGCCATCAGAGCTTCCGAACCCCGTCAGCGCGGTCGGTCGAGACCTAGCTCGATAACCCGTGCCGCGATCTGCCTTGGGCGTTCGCGGCCGGCGTCGCCGGGGATTTCTAGCTTGGCGGCGAGGGCGTCGAGGCGGCGCTGGGCAGTGCGCTCGGAGACGTGGAGCTCTGCGGCGATCTCGGCCCGCGTGGCGGGACGGCCGGCGAAGGCGCCCTCGCTGCGGTAGGGCGCGACGAGGGCTGAGGCGGTCGCCCGCTCCTCCTCGCTCAGCGCCACCGCAGGCTCGCTGGCGGCGACGGTGGCGCCGACTGGGGTCACCGAGCCGGTCTTCACTTCCAGCCGGTGGCCGCCGACGATCAGGGTGTCGCCGTCGCGCAGGCGCCGCGGCCGGTCCAGCGGCTCGCCGTTGAGGGCGGTGCCATTGCGGCTGTCGAGATCGGTAGCCATCAGCACGTCGCCGCGGCGCTCGATCTCTAGGTGGTTCCAGGAGACTTCCTCGTCCTCGAGCACGACGTCGGCCTCGGGCGAGCGACCGACCACTGTGCGCTCCGCGGTCAGCGAAACCGAGTGCGGCGCCTCACCGCTGGCCGAAATCCAGAGCCGGGGATCCATCCGCCGAGAATAAGTCTCGGCGGGGTCGCTAGTAGCGGTAGTGGTCCGGCTTGAACGGGCCCTCGACCGGGACGCCGAGGTAGGACGACTGCTCCGGGGTCAGCTCGGTCAGCTCGACCCCGAGCGCCGCCAGGTGCAGGCGGGCGACTTTCTCGTCAAGGTGCTTTGGGAGGACGTAGACGCCGTGCTCGCCGCCGTATTTGTCCTCGCGGTGGCCGAAGAGCTCGATCTGGGCGATCACCTGATTGGTGAACGAGTTCGACATCACGAAGCTCGGGTGGCCGGTCGCGTTGCCGAGGTTCAGCAGGCGCCCTTCGGAGAGGACAATGATCGCGTGGCCGTCGGGGAACTTCCACTCGTCGACCTGCGGCTTGATCTCGGTTCGCTCGGCGTCGGACTCTTCCAGCGTCGCCATCTCGATCTCGTTGTCGAAGTGGCCGATATTGCCGACGATCGCGTTGTGCTTCATCCGCCGCATGTGATCCAGGGTGATGATGTCCTTGTTGCCGGTGGCGGTGACGAAGATGTCGGCGGTCTCGACCACTTCGTTGAGCTGGCGCACCTCGTAGCCCTCCATCGCCGCCTGCAGAGCGCAGATCGGGTCGATCTCGGTGACGATCACGCGGGCGCCCTGGCCGCGGAGACTGGAGGCGCAGCCCTTGCCGACGTCGCCGTAGCCGCAGATCACGGCGACCTTGCCGCCGATCATCACGTCGGTGCCGCGGTTGATCCCGTCGACCAGCGAGTGGCGGCAGCCGTAGAGGTTGTCGAACTTGGACTTGGTGACCGAGTCGTTGACGTTGATCGCCGGGAAGAGCAGGTCGCCGGTCTCGGCCAGCTGGTAGAGCCGGTGGACGCCGGTCGTCGTCTCCTCGGTGACGCCCTTGATGTCGGCGGCGATCTTCGTCCAGCGCTGCGGGTCCTCCGCGAGCGAGCGCTGCAGAGTCTGCAAAACGATCTTGAACTCCTCCGATTCAGCTGAATCGGGGTCCGGGACCGAGCCCGCCTTCTCGAACTCGACGCCCTTGTGGACGAGCAGGGTGGCGTCGCCACCGTCGTCGAGGATCATGTTCGGGCCCTCGCCGTCAGGCCAGTTCAGCGCCTGCTCGGTGCACCACCAGTACTCCTCCAGCGTCTCGCCTTTCCAGGCGTAGACGGGGATGCCGGCGGCGGCGATCGCCGCGGCGGCGTGGTCCTGGGTGCTGAAGATGTTGCAGCTGGCCCAGCGCACCTCGGCGCCGAGCGCGATCAGGGTCTCGATCAGGACCGCGGTCTGGATCGTCATGTGGAGCGAGCCGGTGATCCGCGCGCCTTTCAGCGGCTGCGTCGCGCCGTACTCCTCCCGGGTCTGCATCAGACCCGGCATCTCAACCTCGGCGAGGGAGATCTCCTTGCGGCCGAAATCGGCGAGGCCGAGGTCGGCGACCTTGTAGTCCTGGGTGTCGGTTGCGGTTGCCGTGCTTGAAGTCATTGGAGCAATGTACCGTGCCAATCGTGAGCGCGGCGGACACGGAGAAGCGGCTCGCCGCAGAGGCGGCGGCGGAGCTGGTCGAGAGCGGAATGACGGTGGGTTTGGGGACCGGTTCGACCGTCGCCCACCTGCTGCCGGCGATCGCCCGCCGCGGGCTCGAGGGCATCCGCTGCGTCGCCACCTCGGTCGCCACTGAGGAACAAGCGCGTGAGCTGGGGATTCCGGTCGAGGACTTCGACAGCCTCACCCACCTCGAGATCGCGATCGACGGCACCGACGAGGTGACGCCGGACGGCTGGCTGATCAAGGGCGGCGGCGGCGCCCACCTACGCGAGAAGGTCGTCGCCGCGGCGGCCGAGCGCTTCATCGTCATCGCCGATTCGAGCAAGCCAGTAGAGGCCCTGCGCGGGCCGGTGCCGCTGGAGCTCTTCGGCTTCGGCGCCGCCTCGACCCTGGAGCGGCTCGGCCCGGATGTGCAACTGCGGGACGTGCCACGCAGCCCCGACGGCGGCGTCATCGCCGACTACCGCGGCCCCGGACTGGACGACCCGGCGGCGCTAGCGGCGCGGCTGGAGGCCGATCCGGGAGTCGCCGCCCACGGTCTTTTCCCCCCTGAGATGGTCTCCGAGCTGGTGATCAGCAGGGGCGATGTGGTCCAGCGGTCCAAAATTTCCTCGCCCTGACCCACCTCGGCGAGGACTGGAGAAGTAAAAAGACTTCTCTGGCAATTCAACTTTGCACCTTTCGCAAACTAGCGAATTTAAGAAAATCAATGCTAATCTCCTGAGTTCGCTATGACGGCAAAGTCTGAAGAACAGGGAACTTCCCTTTTAAAGTGGGCGATTGAATGGCTCGGCCTACGGCTTCCCGAGAACTGGGTCGTCGCACTGGACGAGCCGGAACAACTGGGGCCTGAACCACACACCGACGGTCGCATCTCCCTCCAGGCGCCCGGGAGCAGTGCCTGGATCGCTGTTGAGGCCCGCAGCTCGCTCTCGCCGCTTGAAGCAGAAAACCTGCTGCCGAGACTGGCCCAACTGGTCCGTTCGATGAGCGGCAACGTGCCGCTCCTGATCGTCGCCCCCTGGCTTGGTCGCCGTACCCAGGATCTACTCGCCGAACAGGGAGTCAACTACTTGGATCAAACGGGCAACGCCTTGATCAAGCTCTCTAACCCCGCCGTCTACATCGAATCCCGGGGATCGGCTCGAAACCCCGATCCGAAAAAGCGAGGCACGATCCGCCTCCGCGGGCCGAAAGCAGGACGGCTTATCCGCACTCTGGTCGACATCCAACCGCCGTACACCCTCAAAGAGTTGGCGCAGTCGACCAATCTCGCACCGGGCTACATCTCCCGCACCCTCGATGCCCTCAACGAGGAAACGCTGATCAAGCGCGCTCCGCGCGGCCCGGTGGAGGCTGTCGACGCGCCCGCCTTACTGCGGCGCTGGGCCTCCTCATATGACGTCTTCAGGTCGAACCAGTCCATGATGTTCATAGCTGCAGATGGCTTGGAGAGGCTGGTCGAAGAGCTGGTAGCGGAAATTGAAAGGGGAGCGCAGGTAGCGGTCACGGGGTCGGTTGCCGCCGCCCGCCTTGCCCCTATCGCCTCGCCATCGCTGCTGCTCGCATACACGCCCGAGCCCGAATTCCTCGCCCAGAGGCTGCGGCTCCTCCCCGCTGACGAGGGGGCGAATGTGGGCCTCCTTTGGCCGTTCGATCCGGTGGTCTGGAGTCGGACCCTCTGGGAGGATGGGCTCCAACTCGCCGCCCCCCCACAGGTTGCGGTCGACTGCCTGACCGGAAACGGCAGGATGCCCTCGGAGGGAGAGGCGGTCCTCTCCTGGATGGACGAGAACGAGCGATCGTGGCGCTCGGACGGCCTAGAGCCCCCCAAGTGGTGGTGAGATGGGCCTTGAGTTCGACGAGCAGTACGTTCAGGCGCGGCGCGTCCTGCTCGATGCGCTAGAGGCACTTGGAGAGCAGCGCCGCTCGGTGATCGTCGCCGGGGCGCAAGCGATCTACATGCAGGCCGGGCGGGGAAGCCTGCCGGTCGCGGAGTTCACCAGCGATGGGGACCTTGCGATCGACCCGCAGTTGCTGAGCGACGAACCCACCCTCACCGGCCTGCTGGAAGCAAAGGGTTTCGAGCTTCAGATGCTCCAAGGCGCGCCGGAGCCGGGGATCTGGGAGGCCCCCGCTGTCGTCAACGGCAAGGAGGTAAAGATCCCGGTGGATTTGATCGTCCCCACGGGAGCAGCCCCGCCCGGAGGTAAGCGAGGCGCCCGGCTCGGAGCCCATGGATCGCGGGCGGCGCGGAAGGCAACGGGCTTGGAGGCCACCCTCGTCGACCACGAAACGAGACGGGTGGAAGCGCTCGACTCCGAAGACGGGCGCGCCATCGAGGTGAGGGTGGCTGGGCCGGCGGCGCTGCTCGTCGCCAAGCTCCACAAGATCACGGACCGGGTGAATAGCGGGCGCGAAGACCGTCTCGACGACAAGGACGCTTCCGACGTCTTGCGCCTGATGCAGCGGTTCCCGCCCGAGCAGATCGGGCCAGTTCTCGAGCGATTGCGGCGCGACCCGGTGGCGGGTGGTCCGACGAAGGAGGCACTGGAGGCTTTCCACAGCCTGTTCGGTGTCGGCCGCGGGCGCGGAATCGCGATGGCATCGGAGGCGCTACGGACGGCGATGCCGGCTGATCGGGTGAGAGCGATCTCGCTGGCCTATGTGGCTGCGCTCGTCGAGGTAATCGCAGCCTGACGGTCGATCCCCCGAGGCAGTCTCGGGAATAGGGTGGGGCAGGAAACCTTCCCGAGGAGAGCCAAATGACCGACTTCAGCGGGCTGGCGATTGCCGGCCGCATCGCGACCGCCGCCGATTCCGACTGGGACCAGGCGCGGATGGGATGGAACCTCGTCGCCGATCCGCAGCCGAGCGCCGTCGCCTTCGTCGAGAGGGGCGATGACATCGCCGCGGTGGTCCGTTTCGCCGCTGAGAACGGCCTGCGCGTCTCGGGTCAGGGAACCGGCCACGGCGCCGCCGCCCTCGGCTCGCTGGAGGACACGATCCTGGTCAAGACCGAGCGGATGCGGGGCGTCGAGGTCGACTCAGGCGCGCTGACGGCGCGGGTCGAGGCCGGGGTGCTCTCGGTCGAGCTCGCCGAAGCCGCGCAGGCGCACGGCCTCAGCTCGCTGCCGGGCTCCTCGCCCGACGTCGGCGTCACCGGCTTCCACCTCGGTGGCGGCCTCAGCTGGTTCGGCCGGCAGTACGGGTTCGCCTGCAACCGGCTGCGGGCGATCGAGCTGGTCACCGCCGACGGCGAGGCGCGCACGGTCGACGCCGAGAACGAGCCCGACCTGTTCTGGGCGCTGCGCGGTGGCGGCGGCGACTTCGCGATCGTCACCGCCCTGCACATCAATCTGATCCCGGTCACCGAGGCCTACGCCGGGGCGTTCCTCTGGCCGGCCGCGGTCGGCGCCGACGCCGTCCGCATCTACCGCGACTGGGCGGCCGCGGTCGGCGAGAACGTCACCTCCGTCGTCCGCTTCCTCACCCCGCCCGACGTCCCCGACGTGCCGGAGCCGCTGCGGAACACGCCGCTGCTGACGATCGACGGCGCCTGCATCGGCAGCCGCGAGGAGGGTGAAGCCGCCTTCGCCCCGCTGCTGGAGATCGGCGAGCCGATGATGAGCACCTTCGACCAGGTCCCGCCCGCGGCGCTCTGCCGGATTCACATGGACCCCGAGCAGCCGGTCCCGGGCCTTGGCCACCACACGGTGCTGCGCGAGCTGCCGGACGAGGCGATCGACGTCTTCGTCTCCCTCGCGGGCCCCGACTCGGGAACCCCGTTGCTGCTCACCGAGCTGCGCCAGATGGGCGGGGCGATGTCGCGGCCGGACGAGAACGGCGGCGCCCTCACCCACCTCGACGCCGGCTGGGCGATGCTCGGGATCGGGATGCCGATGACGCCGGAGCTGGGCCAGGCGATCAACGGCCAGCTCGATCGCCTGAAGGAGGAGCTGTCCCCCTGGGGGGCCGACGGCGGCTACTTCAACTTCGCCGAGCGTCCCTGCGACGCCGACGCGATCCTGCCGCCCGAGGTCTGCTCCCGCCTCGCCGAGGTGAAGCGCAAGTGGGACCCCGACGGCCGCATCGTCGGCAACCACGCGGTCTCGCTCGATCCGGCGACCTAGGGCGGGTTGGCGGCGGAGATCTCAGCCAGCCTCTTGAAGGACGGGTCGTCCTCGCCGACGAGACCCGCCACCGCTTTGACGGCGGCGTCGACATCCTCCGGCGTCGCCAGCGCAACCTCCTCGATATCGCCCCAGTCCCTGGTGCGGGCAAAGAAGGACTTGAAGATCACCAGGGAGGCGCAGTCGAGGACCGGAATCTGAGTCCCGTGCATGTCGACCCAGAGGACGCCGTTCGCGACCTCCTCATGGAGGGGCAGGTTGTTGAGGAAAACGTCGACCGGCACCCCGTCCCAGAAAAGCCGGGTCTGCCCATCTCGGATCACTTTCTCGACGTCGCCCTCGTCCACCCGCACTCCCTCCGGCAGCGCCCCCAGAACATCCGCCGCCTTTTCAGCGTCGACGAAGATGTTGACGTCGAGGTCGCGGGTTCCCCGCGGCTCCTGAACGCAGTAGGCGAGGGCAATTGCGCCACCGAAAGCATGGGGCAGCGAGTGCGCCTTTAGCGCCTCGTGAATCGCCAGGAGCTTTTCGACGAGCTCAGCGTTCACGCCGGAGCCCCTTTGGCGATTCGCTCCTTTAAGGGCGGATAGGCCATCTCCGCGCTCGGGCGATACGGAAGCGCCTCGGCAAGCCCAAGAACCTGATTGAGGATCTTGCTGGCGCGGACGGGGTCTACTGGGGGCCTGCGCTTCTCCAGGCCCAGCTGGACCCCGCCAGCGGCGGCGATGCGCAAAAGGGCATCCGAGCCCGGCTCACGGTGTCCTTTCAGATATGCGTTGAGAACGGAGCGTGGCAGGCCGGTGCGGCGGGCGAGCTCAGCCTGGCTAAGGCCGCTTCGGTCGAGGATATCGGCGATCAGTACCGCTGGCGACATACAGAAATGTTAGCGGATCCGCTAACGCTGGTTGACTGCCGCCTCGTCCGCAATAACGAGCATGTCCTTGTTTCGCACCCGGCCGGCGGGGATCGACTCATCACCCGCCAGCAGCTTCGCCAGCGGCTCGCGCTTGTCGGGGCCGGTGACGAGCCAGACGATGCGGCGGGCGTCGTCGAGGGCTGGATAGGTGAGGGTCATGCGGTGGTGGTCCTGGTAGGCGGTCTCGGTGATCGCGACGCGGCGGTCGCTGACCTCGGTGACTTGGTCCCCCGGCACCAGGGAGGCGGTGTGGCCGTCGGGGCCGAGGCCGAGGTGGACGAGGTCGAAGCGCTCCGGCAGCGAGCCTTCGTACTCGCGCGCCGCCGCCTCGAGGTCGCGCTGGGTGACCGGCATCGGCCGCAGCGAGGGCTGGTGCTCCATCGAGAGGCCGAGGACCATGTGGGTGAGGTTGCGGGCCGGGTCGCCGGGCGCCGCCACCCGCTCGTCGACCTGGAAGAGCTCGGTCCGGTCCCAGGGCATCCCCTCCAGCTCGCCGAGGATCGCCAGCATCGCCCAGGGCGAGCGGCCGCCGCTCATCGCGAAGCTGAACTGGTTGCGCTCGGCGGCGGCCTGATCGCCCGCCGCGGCGATCAGCTCGGCGGCCCGGCGCGAGGCCGCCTTCTCGTCGCCGGCAACTTCGAGCTCGATCGCCACCGGGTCAGCTCGCCTTCTCGTCGTGCCCGCCGAACTGCTTGCGCATCGCCGAGAGGACCTTGTCGCCGTAGTCGCCGAGCCCGCGCGAGTAGAAGCGCTCGTGCAGGGCGGTGGTGAGGACCGGGGTCGGCACCCCCTCGTCGATCGCCGCGATCGCCGTCCAGCGCCCCTCACCGGAGTCGGAGACGCGGCCGGTGAAGTCGGACAGGTCGGGTGATTCCTGCAGCGCCGCCGCGGTCAGGTCGAGCAGCCAGGAGCCGATCACGCTGCCGCGCCGCCAGACCTCGGCGACCTCGGGCAGGTCGAGGTCGTACTGGTAGTACTCGGGGTGGTCGAGCGGCGCCGTCTCGGCGTCGGCCTCGCGCTGGACCTTGCCGGCGTTGGCGTTCTTCAGCACGTTCAGGCCCTCGGCGTAGGCGGCCATCACCCCGTACTCGATCCCGTTGTGGACCATCTTCACGAAGTGGCCGGCGCCGTTGGGGCCGCAGTGGAGGTAGCCCTGCTCGGAGGCCGAGGGATCGCCGCTGCGCCCCGGCGTCCGCTCCACATCACCCAGCCCCGGAGCGAGAGTCGCGAAGATCGGGTCGAGGCGCCGAACCGCGCCGTCGGGGCCGCCGATCATCAGGCAGTAGCCGCGGTCGAGGCCGAAGACACCACCGCTGGTGCCGCAGTCGACGTAGTCGATTCCTCGCTCCCCCACCTTTGCCGCGCGACGGATGTCGTCGCGGTAGTAGGAGTTGCCGCCGTCGACGATCGCGTCGCCGGAGTCGAGCACCGCGGCGACGGCGTCGACCGTCTGCTCGGTGATCCCGCCGGCGGGGACCATGATCCAGACCGCCCGCGGCGCGCTCAGCTTCGAAGCAAGGTCCTCGAGCGAGCTGGCGCCGGTCGCACCCTCGCCCTCCAGGCCGGAGACGGCATCTGGGTTGACGTCGTAGGCGACGATCTCGTGACCGTCGCGCATCAGGCGCCGAGCCATGTTCGCTCCCATCCGACCGAGCCCGACGATTCCGAGTTGCATGCAGACCTCCGCTGGTGGCGATGTAGGGACGAGCGGACGATAGCCTCCCCGCCGATGGGCAAGGCCACCAAGCACTCGGATGCGGCCGCCGACGTGCTCGCGATCTTCGGGATCAGCGGCGACCTGGCGAAGAAAATGACCTTCCACGCCCTCTACCGGCTGGAGGAGCGAGGGAAGCTCGACTGCCCGATCGTCGGCGTCGCGATCGACGAGTGGGACGACGAGCAGCTGCGCCAGCACGCCCGCGACGCGATCGGCGCCACCGTCGCCGAGCCCGACGAGGACGTCTTCTCCCGGCTCGCCCAGCGGCTCACCTATGTCCAGGGCGACTACGCCGACCCCGGCACCTTCGCCCGCGTCGGCGAGGCGCTCGGCGACGCCACCCGTCCGGTCTTCTACCTGGAGATCCCGCCCTCGCTGTTCGCCACGGTGGTCCAGGGCCTGGGGGCTGCGGGGCTGACCGAGAACGCCCACGTGGTGATCGAGAAGCCCTTCGGCCACGACCTCGAATCGGCCCGCGCCCTCAACGCGGAGCTCTGCGGGGTCTTGCGCGAGGAGCAGATCCTCCGCATCGATCACTACCTCGGCAAGGAGCCGGTGCTGGACATCACCTACCTGCGCTTCGCCAACGCGCTGCTGGAGCCGGTCTGGAACCGCGAGCACGTCTCCCATGTGCAGATGACGATCGCCGAGAACTTCGGCGTCGACGACCGGGGGCGGTTCTACGACGCGGTCGGGGCGATGCGCGACGTGATCCAGAACCACGCCCTGCAGGTGCTGGGGCTGATCGGGATGGAGCCGCCGACCGGCAACTCCCCCGACAGCGTCCGCGACAAGAAGCTGGAGTTCTTCAAGGCGATGCGGGCGGCGGACCCGAAGCGCTACGTGCGCGGCCAGTACGACGGCTTCCTCGCGGTCACCGACGTGGCGGCGGACTCGACCACCGAGACCTTCGCCGCGGTGGAGCTCGAGGTCGACAACTGGCGTTGGGCGGGAGTCCCTTTCTTCATCCGCGCCGGCAAGTGCCTGCCGGCGAAGGCGAGCGAGGTGACGGTCTTCTTCAAGCGCCCGCCGCAGCTTGGGATCGGCCACGGGAAGACGCCGGAACCGAACCAGGTGACGATCAGGATCGAGCCGAAGCCGGGGGCGCGGATTCGCCTCTACGCGAAGCAGGCTGGCGAGGAGGCGTTCCAGACCTCTGACCTGGAGGTCCTCTTCGAGAAGGTGCCCGGCGAGGATCCCGAGCCCTACGAGCGCCTGCTCGGCGACGCGATCGCCGCCAACCACCAGCTCTTCACCCGCCAGGACGCGATCGAGGAGACCTGGCGCGTGGTGCAGCCGCTGCTCGACGAACCGGGGCCGGCGCGGCCGTACGAGCCCGGCACCTGGGGACCCGCGGAGGCCGCTGACCTCCTTCGCGGCACCGGCCAGTGGGCGCAGCCCTGGCTGCCGAGCGACTGAATCCCTAGCTCCCTGCTAGGTTTTCGGCCACCCTAATTAGGGGTGCCTAACGTCCCGCTGCGCGCCTCCTCCTTACCGCCCCCATGTCTCCGCTCACCCGTCGCCGCCTCTTGACCTCCGCCGGAGTCGGAGCCGCTGGCCTTGGCCTCGGCGCCAGCGGCTACCTGATCGGCCACGAGACCGCCGAGGCCAGCGGCGACGGGACCGGGACCGTCCCCTACTACGGCGAGCACCAGGCGGGGATCGCGACCGCAGCCCAGGACCGCCTCCACTTCGCTGCTTTCGACCTGCTGACGGAAGACCCGGCGGAGCTGCGCGAGCTGATGCGGGAGTGGACCCTGGCCGCAGCCGAGGCGACCGAGGGCGAGATGATCGGCGACGTCAACGACGTGGCGCTGGCGCCGCCCGAGGACACTGGCGAGACCGTCGGACTCCTCCCTTCAAGGCTGACCATCACCTTCGGCTACGGCCCGAGCCTGTTCGACAAGCCCGGCCTGGGCCTGACCGGTAAGCGCCCGGCGGCGCTGCGGCCGCTGCCATCGCTGCCCGCCGACGAGCTCAACCCCGCCGAAGGCGGCGGCGACATCTGCATCCAGGCCTGCTCCGATGACCCCCAGGTCGCCTTCCACGCGGTCCGCAACCTGGCCCGGATCGGCCGCGGCACGGTCGCGATGCGCTGGTCCCAGCTCGGCTTCGGGCGCACCGCCAGCACCAGCCGCAGCCAGGACACCCCGCGCAACCTGATGGGGCTGAAGGACGGCACCGCCAACATCCGCGCCGAGGACACCGAGGCGATGGCGAAGTTCGTCTGGGTCGGCAACGAAGGGCCGGGATGGATGGAGGGCGGTACCTACCTGGTCGCGCGCCGGATCCGGATGCTGCTCGAGGTCTGGGACCGCACCTCGCTGCTGGACCAGGAGCGGACGATCGGCCGCCACAAGTACAACGGCGCCCCGCTCGGCGGGAGCGACGAGTTCGAACCGCTGCCGCTCGACACCATGACGAACGGCCATCCGACGATCCCGCCCGACGCCCACGTCCGTCTCGCCTCCGCCAAGGAGAACGACGGCGCCCGCATCCTCCGCCGCGGCTACTCGTTCACCGACGGGGTCGACGAGAGCCTCGGCGAGCTCGAAGCCGGGCTCTTCTTCATCAGCTTCCAGCGCAACCCGGAGCAGTTCGTCGAGATCCAGCGGCGACTCGGCTCCCTGGACGCGCTCAACGAGTACATCAAGCACGTCGGCAGCGCCCTCTTCGCCGTGCCACCGGGAGCCACCCCCGGCGGCTACGTCGGCCAGGGCCTGCTCACCTAAGAACAAAGGAGAACCACCCCAGATGCACCGCAATCTCGTCCGAACCCTTCTCTGCGTGGGGGCTCTCGGCCTCCTCGCCGTCTTCGCCACCGCCTGTGGGTCGAGCGACGACACCACCACCTCAGGATCGTCCGACGCAGAGGTCCTCAGCTTCACGCTGACCGACACCGGTTGCGACCCGATCGACGCCGAGGCGGCCGCCGGCCCGATCACCTTCGAGGCCGAAAACACCAGCTCCAACCCCGACGTGCACGAGATCGAGGTCCTGGACGGGGAAACGGTGCTCGGGGAGACGCCGGACCTCTCAGAGGGCGACAGCGGCACCTTCACCCTCACCCTCGAGGCGGGCGAGTACACCCTCCTCTGCCCCGGCACCGATGGCGACAGCGGCACCCTGACCGTGACCGGCGAGCTGAACACGGAGAGCAGCCCCGAGGTCGAAGAATCGATCGCGACCTACCGCGAGTACCTCGAGGAAAACACCGCTGAGCTGGTCACCGCGACCGAACCGTTTGTCGCGGCCGTGGTCGCCGACGATACCGCCAAGGCGAAATCCCTCTACCCCGCGGCCCGCATCCCGTACGAGCGGATCGAGCCCGTGGCCGAGTCCTTCGGCAGCCTCGACCCCCGCATCGACGCGCGTGAAAACGACGTCCCGGCGAGCGAATTCGAAGGCTTCCACCGGCTCGAGAAAGCCCTCTGGGAAGAAGAAAGCCTGAAGGGCATGGCGCCGGTCGCCGAACAGCTGCTGGCCGACGTCGAAGAACTGGCCGAAAAGGTGAAGACGGTCGAACTGCAGGCGGTGCAGATCGCCAACGGCGCCAACGAGCTCCTCGGCGAGGTCTCCGCCTCGAAGATCACCGGCGAGGAGGAGCGCTACTCCCATATCGACCTGGTCGACTTCGAGGCCAACGTCGAAGGGTCCCTGGCCGCGTTCGAAGCGGTGAAGCCGCTGCTGGAGCCGGACGACGCCGACCTGGCGGGCGAAATCGAAGCCGATTTCAAGATGGTCTTCAACTCGCTCGAGCCGTATCGGACCGCGGACGGGTTCGTGCTGTACACGGACCTGACCAAGGCCGACACCAAGAAGCTGGCGGTGGGCATCGACACGCTGGCCGAGAAGCTGAGCCTGGTGCCGGCGGCCATCGCTTCGGCCGAACACGAATAAGACAGAGCCCTCCGGCCGGCGGGTCCTGTCTCCGATATTGGGCTCTCCCTACCGGGAGAGTCCTCAATATCGTCGCCACCCGCCGGAGAAAGGCCTACTCTGGCTCGCCTGATGGATGCCGCCGGGAAAAAAGCTGACGATCTGCTGCACGGGCTCGGATATGCAGAGTGGCGGGCTGGGCAGCGGGAGGCTGTGGTCGCTGCGCTCGAGGGTCGGGACTCGCTGATCGTCATGCCCACCGGGGGTGGGAAGAGTCTTTGTTACCAGCTACCTGGGCTCGCTACCGAGGACTTGACGATCGTTGTTAGTCCTTTGATCGCTTTGATGCGGGATCAGTGGGAAAAGCTGACGCGGTTGGGGCAGCCGGTGGCGATGATCACCTCGGGGATGGGGGACGAGGCGACCTGGGATGCGTTGGCCCAGGTTCGTGAGGGGGCGCGGATCGTCTATTGCGCGCCGGAGCGGTTTGGGTCGAGCGTCTTCCTTGAAGCGCTCTCCCACCGGACTGTCGACCTGGTCGCGGTCGACGAGGCGCATTGCGTTTCGGAGTGGGGGCACGACTTCCGGCCCGACTATCTGCGCCTGCCGCAGGTGGTCGAGCGGCTGGGGCGGCCGACGGTGATGGCCTGCACGGCGACGGCGACGGTTCCGGTGGCGGCGGAAATCGCCTCCCGCTTTGGGATGCGCGAGCCGCTGCAGGTACGCTCCGGCTTCGACCGGCCGAACCTCTCCTTCGACATCGTCGCGCTCGAGGGCAAGGGCTCGAAAGCGCGGCGCCAGGCGCTGCTCAAGGAGGGTTTGGGCGACCCGGCCAACCGGCCGGCGATCGTCTACTGCGGCACCCGCAAGCAGACCGAGGAGGTGGCCGCCGAGCTGCGCGAGGCGGAGATCGCCGCCGTCGCCTACCACGCCGGCCTGCAGCCCGAGCATCGGACCGCGATCCAGGAACGCTTCATGGCCACCGACACCGGCGTCATCTGCGCGACCAACGCATTCGGCATGGGCGTCGACAAGCCCGACGTGCGCTCGGTCTGGCACGTGACGATCCCGACCAGCGTCGAGGCCTACTACCAGGAGGCGGGCCGCGCAGGTCGCGACGGCCTCCCCTCCCGCGCCGTGATGCTGGCATTGAAAGCCGACCTCGGCCGGCTCGTCCGCTTCAACGAAGAGCGCGCCGGCGATCCCGAGCTGGCAATCGCCCGCGAGCGTGGCTGGCGCGCCTACCACGTGATCAAAGAGTTCATCTACGGCACCGAATGCCGCCGCCGCGCCCTGCTCGACCACTTCTCGGACAGCACCGCAGGGGCGCCGCTGGAGCGCTGCTGCGACGTCTGCGACATGCTCGACTGGCTGCCGGACCCGGACACGATCGCGATCCGCAAGCCTGCACGGGCGCAGGCGTCCCAGGCACCCGCCCCAGAGATGGCCGCCGCCGACGCCCCCCTCTTCGAGGCGCTGAAAGCCTGGCGCCTGGGCGCGGCCTCCGACAAACCCGCCTTCACCGTCGCCAGCAACAAGACCCTGACCGCGATCGCCGCTGCTCGCCCCAACGACGACGACTCCCTGCTGGCGATCAAAGGCGTCGGCCCCAGCTTCATCGACAAGTACGCGCCGGAAGTGCTGGCACTGGTCGCCGAGCACGCCGCCCCCCAGGCGGCCTGAGCCTCCGCTACGTCAGCGCTTGGCGCCGCGCTTGCCGCCCTGCGCCTTCTTCTTACAGTCGTTTTCGACGACGGGACGGAGGGTGACCTGGCGACCGTTGTGCGCGACGAAGCGTGCGTTCGCCCGGTGCGTCTTCCGGCACAGGTTCACCGAATTGACCAGGAGCCCCTTCTTCCCGCCGCGCATTTCCAGCACGAAGCGGGAAACGGGGGCATCGGGGACGAATTCGAAGGTGGAACGAAGTCCCTTTTGCTTCGTGGTGTCAATGCGCGCGTGGACAAGGACGCGAATCTGTCCGTTTAGTTCAGCCACGAGGTCCGGCAGGGTGTGGCCGAAGCCGGTCCCGAGGTACACCGGGCCCTTGAGCGGCTTGTCGAGCAAGGGCGACCAGACCTTGACACGGCCATAGACAGACGCGGCCGGACATTGCGCGGCGGCCAACTGCGGCCGGGTACAGACCGTGCCAATGTGGCCTTGTTCTAGGAACTCCGCGGGCGGTAGGCCGACCTGGGCCCGCGCGATGTTGGCGTAAGCGCCCTTCTTGGGATACGTCAGCACCGCTTTCAGCGCCGGGAAGCGATTGCGCTTGGTGCCGCCTTCGAGTCCGATCTTCAGCATCGGCTTGAAGCCGAGCTTCTTGCAGTTGCCCACCTGGAAGCGGTTGGCAAGCGTCGCCGTCTGTCCCAGACTGCTGGTCACACTGCCCCCGACGTTCATCGCTTCGCAGTTGGTGGGATTGAGGGTGAAATTGGAGCGATTCAACTTCACTGCGATCGACCGCACGTCGAGGGAAATCCCCTTCAGCTCCGTGGGAATCGGATCGCTCTTGGCGGTGATCTGGGCGGTGAAGGGGTCGACCTCGAGAGCTGAGCGCACGACGACGGTTCCAAGGTCATAGGGACCAGCCACGGCCGGAGTGATGATCGCGAGGCCGAGCGGGCCGCCCTTGTAGGGGCCGGTGAGGTAGGCGCGACCCTGCACGTAGTAGGGGGAGGGCCAGCGCCGGCGCCGACGTTGACGACGCCGACTTCAGACGCGGCGGGGCAACTGGGCGCCCCACGCTCTTCGACTCCGGTCTTGCCTGCAGCCACAGCCAGGGCAGGGTCGGGGCAGTACGGGATGCCGGCGAGCTTGCCGAGCAATCCCGGGGGCGGGGTGACGGTCAGCGAGGCAAACCGCTGGGAACCGTCTTCCCGCTTGAGATGCAGCACGAAGGGGCTGAAGGCGCCGGCAAGCGGGGATTCAGATCCCGCTTCGAAGCTGGGGTTGTTCGGCAGCTGGCCAACCGAGGTCGGGCAGTTACCTCCACCGGGCGCAGTGGTGATCTGGTGGCTGTCGGACGACGTGACAGGAGGACCCGATTCGGGCGCCGACCAAGGGGTCAGGGTCGAGGTGGTGGTGTAGGTGCCGCAGAGGGCGGGCGTCTTCAAGGCCGCCCGCGGGCCGCCGAAGAAGTCGAGCTTGAAGTTGTCGAAGGGCAGCTGGGGGTTTTCCTCGAAGGTCGTGGTGAGCTGGCCTTCGGTGCCGATCTCGACCTTGCCGGCGAGCTTGATCACGACGCCCGACTCGGAGTCATTTACAGCGATGTAGATCGCGAGCAAGCTCCCGAACGGGTTGTCGTAGGGGGTCGCGACATAGACGCCCCCCGATAGGGGATGGTCGAGCAGCGCCGTGTTTACTTCCACCGTGCCGACCTTGGCGGCCTCGGGGCACGCGGCTGGGGCGGCGGTGGTGTGCATCGGGCTAATGCCGACCGGAGTGGTGAGGCCGATCTGCGCCGGGGTGCAGCTCTCCAGCCCCGCGGCCGAGGACGGGTTGAGGGTGAGGCCGGGCGGCAGCTTCACGACCACGTCCCTCAGGTCGGGCGTCGCCAGCTCATCCGGATCTTCGTTTTGGGGGACGTGTAGGTCGACGTGCAGCCCCGTGGGCGAATCGGCCGTCTCGCTGGTCGGCCGCACTTCCAGAGTCGGCTCGAACTCGAGCTGGTCGCATCCGGTGATCGCCGGCATAGCGAACTCCCGGTCGAAGAGGAGCCCCGGTGCGTCATACGTCTCGACCTCAAGGCGGGCCTGCGGGGCCCGCCACACCGGGTCGGGTTGCGGAGGAATGGCGTTTCGGGGGTTCCCGGCGTCACCGAGCACCCTTTTTCTTCGCCGCAGGCCCGCAGCGGATCGTGAGCCGGATTCGCAGGCACGCCCCAAAGCCGGATTTCGAATTCGAACGGATTCGTGAGGGTGGGGAGGTTGAAGCTGCCGGCGCTGATGCCGTAGTCGTCGCCGGTACGCACTCCGGCACCGATGTAAGCGTTCGTGGAGAGATTGATCTCCCCGCCCAAGCGTGCAGCCTGCCCTTCGGCGGGCGTCATGTTGTAGATCTGGGACTGGAAGGTATTCGGTGCTTCTCCCGCAGATCGAATTTTCAGAAAACCCACCTGACTGTCTCCCGAGCACTTGTCTTCTTCGGCCAGGCGGGCGACACACTGCTCGGCGGCAGTTGGATTTCCGATCAGGCCCGGCGGGAGTTCCGCAAGGATGTCCTTCGCCAGAGCCGCAGCGCCATCTATTCCTTTCACCTGTCCATGGGGCAGGGTGATGCGCGTGACCAGTTCGTAGGGATGGGACCCGGCGATGCTGTCGGGTTCGCTGAGAGCGTCGAGCGCTTCGATGGTGAAGGCTTCGATTCCAAAGGTGTGAAAGGTCCCTCCCGGGCCTTCTACCACCTCGGCGGTGGTGGTTGCGACGAACCGGTACCGATATTCGGTGTCGCTCGAAAGGCCGCCAAGCTCGGCAGTGACTCGCTGAGCGGGATCCGCTGGAGGGATGGTTCCGGACGAGCAGGCCAAGGCCTCGGCCCCGGTCCAGCCTTCTTCTTCGAATGCAGCAGCGGTCGTGTACTGAACGTGGCAGGAGGTTTCTTCGCCCAGAGGGTCAATCTGTGCTTCCAGGGAGGCACCGAATATATGGGGCTGGGCGGCTTCCTCCTGGAGTTCCGCCGCACCCGCTCTGCTTGCCGTCCAGAGCATTCCGAGGAGCACCAGGATCGCGACCGCGAGAGCCGGTCGCATCAGAATTGGTCTTGAGACCGGCATCAGTTCTTCCCCCCAGATCGGCGTGACGCACTTCGGCTCTGGGGGTGACGTTTGGCCTTTTTGACGCAGCGGCCTTTCCGGCGGACGTAGCCGCGCTTACAGGGACGCGGTCGGACGTTCCCCGGACCGAAGAAGGCGGGGGTGGCCGGCGCGCTCGCCGGTGACGCCGGGCCGGGCGAACGGCACGCTTCCGCGCCATCGCACGGCGGAGGCGGAAGCGGGGGTTCGACAAAACCGCCGTTGACTCGAGCGTCGTAGATGCTCGGCAGGCGGTTCCGATCGGCACGGACCAGCGCGTCGGGGGCGACGAAGAAGATGTCTCGGCCGTTCGCGCTGGCGTCGACGAAGGCCGAGCCACCTTGGGCGGTGCCGCTGGAGATCAGCTTGAGGATCCCGAAGCGGTATTCGTAGACGTCCTGAAACCCGTTCACGTCTTGGGGGGAAAGCGAGTTCTGCGTTTCGAAGAAGACCTGGCCGCTGTCGAGGACTGCTCGCGGCAGATAGCGAACGCCGGGCGCGAAGCGCATGAATTCCGCCCGCTCAACCAACCTGGTGTGGGCCACCGGACTGCCGCCGCCCGGGTCGCAGGACACGCAGCTCAGCTCTTCCGCCTCGACGTCGTAGAGGAAGAGCTCCTCGCAGCTTTCGCCGTCACAGAGCGTCGGTTCGAGTGGTGCGTTGTCAAAGCCCGTCAAGGGTTTGCGGGAAGAGAACAGCAGATAGCTTCCAGAGGGACTCCAAGCCGTTTTCAGGTGACCAAAGGCTGCGCCTTTTTCCGCCGTTTCCCACCAGTTGTGCCGGTCCTTGCCACCGACAGGTACGGCTTCCCAGGGAGATAGCGTGGCCACGTAGGTAAGCGCCCCATCACGGGCCAGATAGAGGTTAGGCTGTCCCGGCAGAGCCGATTCGCCCTGGCTGTTCTGCTCGGAGCCGGTGAGGACGCCGCGGGCAACGAAGTAGAGGTGGGAGCCATCGTCGGAGCCGCCACTGACGCCACGCACGTTCGCGGCTTCACTCGAGCCCACGGCGGTGAGGTTGCTGAGTTTGTTGGCGCTGACGTCGTATTCGTAGAGGTCGGGTTTGCCGGCTTGCGCGCTGGCGGGAAAGGTGAGCGCGTGATCGCTGGTAAAGAAGACCTTGTCGCCGTCGCGAGAGGCGAACTGGAAGATGCCTCCCCCATCGGACCCGGCGCCGATAGAGCGGTCGAGCTGGAGGGTGCAGGCCAGACCGGATTCACTAGTCGTCCGGCAGTCGGAAACAGCCGCTGGGGCGTGCCCGGCATTCTCGCGGAGGTACAGGCTTCCGTTGGCTTCGAAAAAGACGCGTTCACCGTCGGTCGAAACGGCGTGGCTGACCGGGGCCAACCCCAACAGCGGACCGCTCAACTCATTCCCGCCCCACTCTCTGGTGGCTGCGCCCAGCACCGCCGGGACGTGTTCGCCACTGGGAAGGATGCCGATTGCGCGGACGGTGCCGTCGACCCACTCGAAGAGGCTGGATCCGGGGATAGACCCCGGAGCCAGCATCGCGGTCTCGCTGAATACGACGTGGCTGAGGTCCGAGGAGGCGGCCTGGAAGGTCGCGTTCGCCGGAGTCACCCCGACCGGAACGGGATTCACCAGCGCGTACGGGCTGCCACCGCGACGGAGGTAGAGGTTCGAGTAACCGCGGGGTTCCCCCGGAACGAGTTCTTCCGCCGGAGCTCCGCATTCACCGGATGCGCTTTCCTCTATCGATTCAAGATCCCCACCGGCCGAAAGCAGGAATGCGTCGAGGGCTTCCGAGAGCGCGACCCCTGGCTGACATATAGCGTTTTCGGTGGGGGCTGGAGTCTGCTGCGGGTCGAGGCTCGCGACGGTCCAGCCCTCCGCGGTGCGCCTCGAAAGCCAGGTTTCGCTGCTCCTCTCCGAGCCCTCGGCGGGATAGCGGCTGTAGTAGGAGAGGGCGTTTCCCTCGGGCGAGGCCTTTCCCCCGCCAAAAGCGACCGTGCTGAGCTTCGACAGTGAGGGAATGCTGCCCGGGCTGACAAACTCGTAGGCGCGGCAGTCGGGCAGAGCGAGGGCCGCGGAGCCCTGTTCCGCACGGATCGCATCGTTGGGGCAGTTCGCGGCCTGCGCCGATGGAGCCGATGAAAACGCCAAGAGCAGAGCCACGCATAATGCGAATAGGGCGAGCAGTCCCGCAAACGGTGCTGCTGGGAGTCGCTTCTCTGCTCGCATCGGCTCGCTCCTGACGCTTTCTAGTCGGTGTGGCTATCTAGTGGTGACGATTCTGGCTCGGCACATCGTGCCTAGGGTCCATCGATGGCTTTGACTGCCCAGGATCCAAAGCCTTCGTCGGTTTTGGCGAAGAACAGCCCTGCCCCAGACTCCGTGACTCCACTATTTTGGAGAGTCAGCGACCCGAAACTTATGTACAGGCACAGAATCCCTGAGGTAGCAACTTCAGGTTCATCCGCGTTCCCTGGACATTTGTTGGTTTCTTCTTCAGTCGCGTCGAAGTCGATCAGGACCGTTTCGGTGGGTACGGTTTCCGGAGGAAACGGGAACGAGATAGTGGTCACCGCCCATTCGACTCCCGGCAGATGAACAGCAGATTCGCCCAGCACTTCCCAGTAGCCGGTCAGCGTTTCGAGAGATCCGCCCGTACCACCCGTACCGTTACAGGCGTACGCAGTGCCCGTCAGGTTGGTGAATTTGGCACCGCCACTCGAGCAGTTTGCATCACCCGGTGACAGCGGGATGATGTTGACGCCTTCGCCGTCGCTGCCGTCTTCGCCGTCGCTGCCGTCTTCGCCGTCGCTGCCGTTACTGCCGTTGCTGCCGTTGGCACCGCCGGCTCCGGTATCGCCCTTCGGGCCTTGGGGGCCGGGCAGCCCGGCCGGGCCCTGCGCGCCGTCCTTACCAGCAACATTCTTGGCGATCTTCTTAACTTCCTTCTTCTGCTTGCCCGTCAGGCCGTTGGCTGCGTAGGCGCCTCCGACCAAGGCGGCAACCAGGGCAACGACGGCGACGATCAAGCCGGCCTTGCCGAAGGGCTCGCGAATTCTGCGCAACATAGCTATTACTTCCCCCTTGTGTGTAGTGCCTGCCGGAATCCCAAACCGGCTGAATTTCACTCAATAAAAAGACTCATAACGGGGAACCAGCGCGCCTGCCGATGGACGGCTTTCGCCCGCCGGACCCCTCCCGATTCCTGCTATCCGGTGACTTCCTGCCTCAGGCTCTACCTGAGGCACCTGTTAGATCCCTACAGCGCGACATACCCCCGCCGCGCCTTTTCGCGGGAAAATACTACCGGGAAACCAGCCAGGCTGTCAAGCGGTACCGCCGCGGTATTGCCGTACACCGACGTACTGCTACCCAATACCGGAAGGTGGGCGCCATATGGCGCCCACCTTCTCATTCAGGATGCCGACTGGAAGCTGGCTGCCTCTACACGGATCAGGAGTCGAACCTCAGGGTTCCTCCGCCTACCCTGTTGAGTTCGCTGGCGCCGCTGTACGTACCGTTGTTGCCCGAGGCGCCACATGCCCCCCCGGTCGAGTGATAAGCAAGTCCAGTGACTGTGGGAGAAACTTTCACGTTGTTGGAGCCACTGTTTGCGACGTCAACAGTGCCCACCGTCTGCGGTGTCACGGTGAGAGTGCAGGCCGAGAACCCGAACACTGTTGGTGTAAGTGCAATGGTGGAGTTTATGTGCAGCTGCAGATTCGATGTGAGTTCGACTGTCACTTCTGCGACATGCACGGTTCCTATTCCAAAGAGGACGCAGACACTAAACTTTTTTTTCCAGTGCCACCTAGTATCTGCGGTTTTTGCGATCGTACCCGACGATTCGAGGCCATTGCATTCCAATTTGCCGCCGTTGAAGGTGAACACCTGGGTTTCCAGGGCTTTACCTTCAAGCGAACCGGTTGCGCTGGCTGTGAATTCAGCGGCCGAGGCGTTCGAGGCCCCGATCGCGAAGAGCGCGAAGGCGGCGAGGATACCGAGTTGCTTCATGCTGCGCATGGTTCTCTCCTCTTTCTTGCTGGTCAGGATTGATCCGGCCCCCTTCTGTTGCCGAGGCCCTAGGCGCCCAATCAGCCCCCGGATCGATAGCTCAAGTATCCTTGAGCTATCGGGTACTTGTCAAGTTCCTAGTCGAATAATTTGACGTTTACCAGCTCGCTTTTTAAAGTGGAGGGCAGGCGCCGCACGGCGCCTGCCTTTTGGCTCGGATTGCGGAGCAAGGATGCCGCTGCCGGGACGGATCAGGGATCGAACCTGAGGGTTCCTCCGCCCTCCCTGTTGACTTAACTGGCGCCGGTGAACGTGTTGTTGGTGCTTGTGCCCACGGCGCCCACAGGCCACCGGACGAGTGATAATCGACCCCTGCGACTGTAGCGGTCACTATTACGCGATTAGCACACCGTTTGCGAAGTCGCTCGTGCTAACTGTCTGCGGTGTGATCGTGATGTCGTTCAGAAGATGGACGGACGGTGACGTGCGGCTGGGTGGCAGCGGTTTTTGAATCGTGCCCGTGGTTGCGGCAGTCGAGCAAGTGACGGTGCCGGCGTTGGTCGTGAACACCTGGTTGCTCAGAGCTTTGCCTTCGAATGAACCGGTCGCGCTGGCTGTGAATTGGGCCGCCGAGGCGTTGGCGGCGCCGATCGCGCAGAGCACGAAGACGGCAGCGAGCCCGCCGAGCTTCCTCTGCTTCGCATTCTCTTCTCCTTGATCACTGGGAATATCTCCAAAACCAAAGGGGGCGGGCACCCGGATGGCGCCCGCCCCCAACATCAGCTCGCTGACCAGAGGTCAGCTGCCTGACGGATTACGCATCGAACCTGAGGGTCCCTCCGCCAGACCTGTTGACTTCACTGGCGCCGGTGTAGGTCCCATTTTCGCCCGCGGAACCACAGCTGCCGCCGGTCGAATGATATTTGATTCCAGTGACTGTGGGGGTTACTTTCACATTGTTGGAGCCACTGTTGGCGAAGTCAACCGTGCCCACTGTCTGCGGTGTAACGGTAACCGTGCACGCCGAGAACCCGAAAATTGTCGGTGTGATCGTGATCGTGTTTTCGACATGAACGGTGCCGTCTGATGTAAACAGGTATGTAGCGTCCGAGATGTGCGTGTTAGCAATTGAGAACGCTTTACAACCGCTGTATTTGACGGTCACGTGTTGCTTCGTATCAGCGGTTTTGGCGATCGTGCCCGAGGTTGCGGCGCCGGTGCATTCGACTTTGCCACCGCTGGTGGTGAACACATTGGTTTCCAGGGCTTTACCTTCGAGCGAACCGGTTTCACTGGCTGTGAATTCAGCGGCCGAGGCGTTCGCGGCGCCGATCGCGCAGAGCGCGAACACGGCGACGAGCACACCGAGCTTCTTCATGCTTCTCATTATTTTCTCCTTGAATTAACTGATCATGGCTTGCCGACTCGGATGTTTCCCTGCCCGAGTCGGTCCTGAGTGATCGCGCCAAATTGGTCATCGATCGGTGCAGAGCTTGCCATTCAGTCAAGGAAAGTCAAGCGCTGAGGGAAATGGTTTTCCAACCCTCATCCTACGTTTTGTATTTCCTACGTTTTGTCTCTTATCGCCACCGCTTGTCTCTTATCTTTCGTTGAATCGTCTATCTCGATCCCGCTCGCCCGTAGCGCGGCCGGTCCGCCGATCGCCGGCGCGAGCATCAGAAGCGCAAGGATGGGGAGCGTTGCCGTCGTCGCCGGGCTCTGGTCCTGTACCCGGCGGCGCAGAATGGCCCAGGCCGCAGCGGAGGAAGCCTCAGCCGCTATTTCAGAAGGGCCTTCTCCCTTTTGGGCAATCGATCGCAGGGTGCGCGCGGCCTCTGAAATCAGGCGATCCCGGCTGTCGATTCCCTGTGTGCCTGCCGCGGTGATCTCGACGAAGAGCACGCGGGCGCTGTCGCCATCGTCTTCGATCGCACTGCAGAGCGTTCTGAGCGCCCCGTAGACCGTGGCGCTCCAAGGCGCTGACGCAGAGCCTTCCCGCACCGAAGCCGCCATGGCCCCGGCGGCACGCTCCTCAAGCGCCAAGGAGAAGCAATCCTCGAGGTCCTTGAAGTGGCGGCTGAAGTCCCGCCGCGAGACCCCGGCCTCTCGGCAGATTCGCGAAACCGAAAGCTGGTGGTAACCGCTCTTGGCGGTTCGGAATGCGGCAGAGAGGATCATTGCGCGCTCGTCGCCGAGAGCCCCTTCCCAATCGCCGTTACGCAGTCTCCCTGGGGCAGGTAGGCCATTTTCGCGCTCGGTCGGAGCCGCGGCAAGCGGAAGCTCTACATCCTGCGGCAAAAGAACGCTGAGGCTCATGATCCACTCCGCGGCTTCAGCGGCGAGTGCCCGGATCTCGTCTTCCCCGGCCGACGGTACCCAGACCCGGCCGATCCTGGCCAGACCGGCGACAATCCCCTCGAGCAGTAGGGAGTTCAGGGGCGGGCTGTCGTCGCTGCGTATGCAGAACTCCAGGGCAACCCCGAGCCGCATCGCGGAGTTCCGCAGCCCGCTGGTGAAAGCAGGGCCGACGGCCGGCGCCGCCCGGAGCATGAACTTCGCTACCTGCGGGGCGTCAGCCATGTCCTGGAAAAGGCGGCCGACCGCAGAATCTAGACGCCGACGCGGCTCCGGCTCATTCTGGCCAGCTTCCACCAGACGCTGGGAGGCCCGCTGGCAAATCAGATCGAAGGTGGCAAGTAGACAGTCGTCGGTGCTTCGGTAATGGCTGTAGAAGGTGCCGCTGGATATCCGAGCTCGCTTCGCAAGACCTCGGACAGTGAGTGCCTCGAAGCCGTCTGTGGCGACGAGTTCGACCATCGCCAGCTGCAACCGCGTCCGCTGGTGGGCCTCGACTATCTCCCTGCTGAGGCCGGGTCCGGGTCGGAGCCGCCGATAGCGTCTCGACGGACCTGACAAATCTGAGTCTCGGGAGTCGCCCTGAGCCGCGACTCGCCTCTCCCGCGGCGCCTCTCCGGACACGTCAAGGCCCCCCTTTCTTCCCTTGCCGTACAAGCTTCGTCTAAGTACTCAACAGAAGTAGATTATAAACACGGGAGGTCCTTCGGGAGTGGCGCGATCAAAACCTCCTCCGGCGCTCTCCGCGGCAAACCCGAGCGCAACCACGCTTGCACCCGGTGCCCCTCGGCGGGGCCGGGCACCGGCCCTTGCCAGCATGGGGACCTCTGTCGCCCGGCCTTAGAAATGTTCCCGCCGCGCTTGCGGTCGCCCTTGCCAGCGTTCTGACGCTGGTGCTGCTTGCTGCGCCTATTGCCTCCGCCGGCGGCCTGTTGAAGCCGCCCGGCAAGAAGATCTACTGGGGCGTCTCCGACACCGGCGACCCGGCCGACTTCGGCCAGTTCTCCGACATCCTCGATAAGCACCCGGCGGTGATGCAGTCGTTCCGCACCTGGGGGACCGACCTTGACGAGGTGATCACCCGCTGGCAGATCGCCAACGCACGGCCGATGATCCACATCTCGACCGCCGACAACAACACCGGCGCCGAGCTGATCACCCCGGCACAGATCGCGGCCGGCGCCGGTGACGAGTACCTCGTCCGCCTCAACAAGCTCTTCGTCAACAAGAAGATGAAGGCCTACGTGCGGCCGCTGGGCGAGCCGAACCGCTGCCTCAATGTCTGGGCGGCCTACGACTGCGCCGGCGCCTCGCGCGGTCCCGACCACAGCCCCCGCGCCTACAAACGCGCCTTCCGCCGCATCTACGTGATCGTCCACGGCGGCGGCAAGGCAAAGACGCTCAACAAGCGCCTCGCCGAAGCCGGGCTGCCGCCGCTGACCGTCGACGTGCCGGGCCTGGCGAAGGCGCCGATCTCGATCGTCTGGAGCCCCCTCCCCTCAGGCTCGCCGACCGTCCCCCACAACCGGCCGCGGTTCTTCTACCCCGGCTCACGCTGGACCGACTGGGCCGGGACCGACTTCTACGCCGGATACCCGGAATGGAAGAGCCTGACCGGGCTCTACCGGCGCTTCTCCGGCAAGCCCTTCGCGATCACCGAGTGGGCGCTGGAAAGCAGCGACGACCCCGACTTCGTCCGCAAGCTCTTCGCCTGGGTGCGCAGCCACCCGCGGACCAAGATGCTCGTCTACTACCAAGACTTCGGCTCCACCAGCAACTACCGGATCCAGAACTACTCGACCAGCCTCAACGTTTTGCGCGCCCGTCTCCACTCCGGGCTTTTCCCGGACTACGCGCCGGGCGCGCCTCAGCTACCGCCGCCACCCCCCGGTGGGGTTGGAGCGCGGTGATGCTCGAGTACCCGGTCAGGTAAATCCGCCGCCCGTCGGAGATCACCGGCGTGTAGGTGCCCTTCGGGTAGCGCCAGACGCGCTTGCCGCTCCTCATCATGAAGCCGCTGGTCGTCTTGTTGGTGAACTCGGCGACGTAGACGATGTCGCCGATCGCCGAGAGCGAGCCGATCACCTGCCCGCCGGCCGAGCGGCTCCAGCGGACGCTGCCGTCCTTGGCGTCGAGCGCGTAGACGTTGCCGTCGAAGGAGCCGATGAAGACGCTCGGCGGGCTGTGCCGGGTGTTGGCGACGGCCGGGCCGGAGTAGGCGTAGCCACCGGTCGAGTAGGACCAGGCGAGCTCGCCGTTGGAGGTGTCGTAGCTGTAGACGCGGGCATCGTTGTTGCCCGAGTAGACGCGGCCGTAGGCGACCGCCGGGGTCGAGTAGAAGGCGCCGGAACCGCCGAAGCCGGGGCCGAGCGAGCCGCTCTGCCAGACCAGCTCGCCGGTCTTGGCGTCGACCGCGTTCATGTAGCCGCCATAGTCGCCGACGAAGAGCTTGCCGTCGGAGTAGGCGGGGGCGGCCTTGATCGCGCCGCCGAGCGGGGTCGACCAACGCACCTGCCCTTTGCCGGTGCTCATCGCGAACAGTTCGCCGTTCTCGCAGCCGAAGTAGACGGTGCGGTCGACCACCACGGGCGAGGACTCGGCCCGCCCCGGCAGGTCGCGTTTCCAGATCGTCTTCCCGGTTTTCGCGTCGAGCTTGACGATGTGGCCGGGGACCAGGTTGACGATGTAGAGACGGTGTTTGTAATAGGCCGGCGAGGAGGCGTTGAGGGCGCCAATCCGCCGTTTCCACAGCTCTTTGCCGGTGTCGGCGTCGAGCGCGTAGGCGAAGCCGTTGTTGTTGACGAAGAAGAGCTTGCCGCCGACGTAGATCGGCGGGAACTCGAGCAGGGGCCGGTCGGTGAAGCGCCAGAGTTTGTCGAAGGGCGGTTTGATCCCCTTCACCGGCAGGTAGCGGGTGCGGGCCGGATTGAAGCCGTAGACCGGCCAGTTGACCGTCTTCGGCTCCTTCGGCGGCGGCGGTTTCTGCGGCTTGAAGTTTTCGATCGCCTCCTGGTTGTGGACGTCGCCGGGGCGCTTCAGCAGCTCGTAGGCGACGATCGCGCCGCTGACGAGGATGCCGAGCGAGAGGAGGGTGACGACGAGCAGCCGGTTCGACCGATGCGAGAGGTCGAAGTCGCGGAAGCGGCTACGAAGCATCCGCTGCGCGGCGCTCCGATTCCTTCGCGACGCCGGCCATCAGGTCCCGGATCGCTTTCTTCAGGATCACCATGAAGATCGATCCGGCGAGCGGGATCGTCGGCGTGGTTTTGACCGCGTAGGCCATCTCGGTGCCGCTGCCCACCGCTTTCAGCTCGACGGTGCCGACGTGGTCGCGCACCGGCAGGCCGGAGAGGATCTTGTAGGAGAAGCGCTGCGGGCGCTCGTAGGCGATCACTTCCTCCCGCATCGGCGGCCCGGCGACAGTGAGGACGCGGATCGCGCCGACCCCGTTGGGCGTCGTCTCCCCCTCCCGCTCCAGCTCGGCCTTGCGCACGGGCGTGATCTCGTTGTAGCGCCGGTGGTCGGTGAGGACGTCGAAGACGACCTCGGGCGGGGCGGCCACCTGGCGGACGTATCTGAAGCTCGCCATCGCCGGACAGGCTACGTCAGTCGCCAGCGTTGCGGGTCGGTGCCCTCGACAGCCTCGACCTCGCCGGCGATCGCCAGGTGGTCGAGGCAGGAGAGGACGATCTGCAGGACCCAGGCGCTGGCCGGGGTTTTGACCATCTCCGGGCCGATGATCTCGGCGACGATCTCGAAGGCCGTCTTCTCCTCACCGCCCGCCAGCGCCGCCGGCACTTTCACCAGCAGCTCGGCGACCTGGCGACGGGACTCGGCGATCTTCGCCTCCGGGTCGCGGAAGGTACGGCCGTGGCCGGGAAGGACGAGGTCGACGTCGAGGCCCTCCGCCACCTCCAGGCTGGAGAGGAATTCGCCGACCGGGTCGGGGCTGTGGCCGTGATCGAAGAAGAGGACGGTGCGGCCGAGCAGGTGGTCGCCGGAGATCAGCAGCTTGCGCTCGGGCTGGTGGAGGACGACGTGGGACGGGGCGTGGCCCGGCGTCTCGTGCACCTGCCAGGTGCCGAGGTCGGTCTCCACCTCGACCCCCGGCACGAGATCGCGGTCGGGCTCCTCGAGGATGTCGATCCCGGTCTCGTCGTCTTCTTCGCGCGCCTCGCGGTAGCGCTCCAAGGCCTTCGGCGGCACCCCGCTCTGGCGTGCGATCTCAATCCGCGCCTCTAGCGCCGCCTTCGGGTCGTCGGCGAGCGGCCGCACGTGCCCCCAGCGCGGGTGCATCCAGAGTTCGCACCCGGCCGCCTCGACGATCGAGCCGGCGAGCCCGTAGTGGTCGGTGTGGGAGTGGGTGCAGACGACGAGGCGAACGTCCTCGACCCCGAAGCCGGCCTGGGCCAGCGCCAGGTCGAGCTGCCGCAGGCGCCCCTTGCCGCCCATCCCGGTGTCGAACATGACGATGCCGTCGTCGTGGGCGATCGCCCAGGCGTTGCCATGGGGGACGCCGGGCCAGGGCAGCGGCAGTCGCAGCCGCCACACGCCAGGGATGACCCGCTCGGTCCGGGGCGCCTCGGCTTTTCCAGGACTGGCCACGCGGCCAGTCTTTCAGAGACTGGCGAGCGCCGGACCGAGCGGGGGTAGGACGCAGGGAGGCCGAATAGCAGCGCTATTTGGCCGACTGAGGACGACGCCCCGCGAAGTGTCCGGTGCCGCCAGGACGCTCGAACTCCTGCATCGCCCCGGCCACGGCAAAGCAGGCGGCGCCGGCGAAGGTGCACCAGTTGGCGACCCCGACCGCCAGCTCGTCGCCGGTCGCGGGGCGGACGAAGGCAGCGATCGCGGCGGCCATGAAGAGGACCGAGCCGGTCTGGTTGACGACCACGATCCACCAGCCGAGGTCGGCCCGGCGCCCGCGCGGGCGATCGCGGTGCATCTCGGTCAGGGCGAGGTGGCCGGAGAGCAGGAAGAGGACGCAGCCGATGAATTCGGGGCTCCAGACATCGCGGTGGAGCTGGGCGGTGGTGAGGTCACCGAGCAGCGCCACCATCAGGCTGGCGCCGAAGTAGAGGGTGCCGACGAAGAGGGCGACGGCGCTGGCCCAGTCGAGCCGGCCGGGCTCAGTCGACCACCAGCGCCAGGGCCCGACCCGCACCACCCCATCGCCATCGGCCCCCCGCGGAGCATTGGCGACCTGCAGAACCGAGGCGTAACCGCCAGTGGTGAAGAAGACCCCGCCGACCATGAAGACAGAAGCAGCAAGCCGAGGCCCCCCAACATGCGCCTGCGCCAACAGCGCCCCGAGCGAGAAGAGCGACCCGCCGACAACAAACGCAGTAGCGGCAACCGCATTGATCCGCCCCAGCCTTCGGCTAGTCGCCTCATCGGCCTGACCTCTGGCTTCGGCCGGGTCTGCACCGCCAGCTACAACCAAACCGCGCTCGCGCAACACCCGCCGATCGAGATCCACGGCAGCAGCGTATTAACCGATCCACCACCAGCGGTGATCAGGAGGGGCGAGGTACCCCTTCCAGACACTCAACATCGAGCCATAAGCGAGATGTGTCTGGAAGGGGTACCTCGCCCCTCCCTCCTACTCAGCGCTAAAGGTGCCCGGATCAGGCCCGATCCGCTCACCGGTCTCGAGCCGAGCAAGCGCGGCCATGTCGTCCTCGCTCAACTCAAAGTCAAAGACTTCGAAATTCTCCCGAATCCGCTCCGGGGTCGCCGACTTCGGGATCACCACGTTGCCGAGCTGAAGGTGCCAGCGGAGAATCGTCTGCGCTGGCGTCCGGTCGTGGTGGGCGGCGACGGTTTCGACCGTCCCGTCTTCGAGCATGTCGCCCTGCGCCAGCGGGCTCCAAGCCTCGGTGGCAACGTCGTGCTCGGCGTGCCAGGCACGCAACTCGGCCTGCTGGAAGCTGGGGTGCAGCTCGACCTGATTCACGGTCGGCCGTTGCGGGGCCTCGCTCTCCAGGCGCTCGAGGTCCTCGACCCGGAAATTGGAGACGCCGATCGAACGGGTGCCGCCCTCCTCCAGAATCCGTTCGAAGGCGCGCCAGGTCTCGAGGAAGAGGTCGCGGTCGGGGCGCGGCCAATGGATCAGGTAGAGATCGATGAAGCCAGTGCCGAGCCGTTCCAGGCTCTCCTCGAAGGCGCGCAGCGTCGAGTCGTAGCCCTGCTGGGAGTTCCACAGCTTGGTGGTGACGAATACGTCCTCGCGGCCGACGCCGGTGGCGGCGATCGCCGCCCCCACCCCGGCCTCGTTGCGGTAGGCGGCGGCGGTGTCGATGTGCGGGTAGCCGACCGCAAGCGCTTCCTCGACCGCTTCCTGCGTCTCCTCGGGCGGGATTTGGAAGACGCCGAACCCGAGCTGGGGGATCTCGATGCCGTCGTACAGGGTCACGGCAGGAACCTCGGTCACATTGGTCATATGGCCCTCGGCTACCCCTGGGGCAGCTTCTTCATGCGGGAAGAGAGAGCTAGGCGGTCGCGAGGCCGATGGCCAGCAGCGGGAAGGCGCTCATCACGCCCAGGTAGGCGCCCATCGCGACGCCGCTGCCGAAGCTCGCCGTGCGCGAGCGCGCACCTGCGACCGCGCCGATCAGAACGAACGCGGCGGCGATTCCGAAACCGAGCCAAAAGACGGAAGGCATGCGGCCGCGAGAATACCCGAAGCCGGGGAGGAATCGCCGCCCGCGCGGCAAAGCCGCACCCATGAACCAGTCAGGCGCCAAGAACAGCAAATTGATCCTCGCGGCGATGATCTTCGCCGTCTCGATGACCTTCATCGACCAGACGATCGTCGCGATCGCGATCCCGACGATCCAGGACGACCTCTCGCTCTCGGCGACGGGCGTGCAGTGGATCATCAACGGCTACCTGCTCTCGCTCTCGGCCCTCTTCGCCTTCGGCGGGCGGCTGGCCGACATCGCCGGCCACCGCCGCATGGTGATCCTCGGCACCGTCATCTTCGCCGTCGCCTCCGCCCTCTGCGGCGCCACCCCCACGGGCTCGCTCGACGAGACCTGGCTGATCGTCTTCCGGGTGATCCAGGGCGCCGGCGCGGCGATCATGTTCCCGGCGGCCCTGGCGATCGTCCTCAACGCCTTCCCGGTCTCGGAACGCGGCAAGGCGATGGCGATCTTCTTCGCGATCGCCGGCGGGCTCACCTCGGTCGGCCCGCTGGTGGGCGGCTACCTGGTCGAGTGGGACTGGCGGGCGATCTTCTGGGTCAACATCCCGGTCGCGATCATCGCCCTCGTCCTGATCTGGAAGTCGAAGCCGGACGACGAGAAGCACCCGGCGCCGATCGACAACACCGGCACCGCGCTGATCACCGGCGGCATGGGCCTCTCGGTGCTGGCTCTGCAGCAGTCGAGCATCTGGGGCTGGGGCGACGCCAAGACCTGGATCTGCCTCGCCGCCGGGCTGGCGCTCCTCGCCGCCTTCGTCCGCTACGAGCTGCGGACCGAGAACCCGCTGTTGCGGCTGGAGATCTTCAAGGACCGGGCCTTCGCGGTGGACAACATCATCCTCTTCCTGTTGATGATCCCGTTCGTCCCGCTGTTCTTCTTCGCCAGCATGTACGCGCAGATCTCGCTTGGCGAAAGTGCCGCGGAAACCGGGCTCTACCTGCTGATCTTCTTCGCCGGCTTCGCCCTTGCGTCGCAGCGGGGCGGCCGCCTGCTGGACAAGGTCGGCGCCCGCAGCGCCGTCGTCCCCGGCTGCGCGATCGCCGCGGTCGGCTTCTACCTCTGGGGCAACTCGCTGACCGAACTCTCGGTCTCCGACCAGTGGTACTGGATCGTCCTCACCGGGGTCGGGGTCGGGCTGGTGCTCAGCCCCGCCAACACCGACGCGCTGAACCGGGTCTCACGCGAGCGCTACGGCGAGGCGACCGGGATCACCCAGACCGTGCGCAACTTCGGCTCCAGCCTCGGCCTCGCGGTGCTGGGCTCGGTCCTGATCCTGCAGAACCGCTCCAACCTCGAAGCGACGGCCGACGAGAACGGCATCCCGAAGCAGGTCGGCAGCGAAATCGCCGACCAGATCAGCCAGGGCACCGGTGCCGGCGAAACCCCCGAACACCTGCCCGCCCCGGTCCAGAAGGTGGTCGACAGCATCCCCCACGACTTCGCCCTCGCCTCGCGCACCGTCTTCTACGGAATGGCGGCGGTGATGGCGGTGGCCTTCGTCATCGCCCTTGTGCGGATGCCGCCGGGCAAAGTAGAGGAACCACGCGAAGGGATAGGTTGAGCCCGTGAAGATCCTCGCCTTCTCCGACCTCCATCGCGACCTCGAGCAGGGGGCGCGGCTGGTTGAGATGTCGGCCGAGGCCGACGTCGTGATCGGCGCCGGCGACTTCGCCTCGATGCACGAGGGGTTGGAGGAAACGATCGGCGCCATCGCAGGGATCGAAGCGCCGACCGTCCTCGTACCTGGAAACAACGAGACCGCCGATGCGTTGCGGTCCGCCGCCGCGAATTGGAGCGCCGCCACCGTTCTCCACGGCGAGGGAGCGACCATCGCGGGCACCGAGTTCTTCGGCCTCGGGGCGGGGATCCCGGTCACCCCTTGGAATTGGAGCTTCGACCTCGACGACGACGCGGCGACCTCGATGCTCGCCGACTGCCCCGAGGGCGCCGTCCTCGTCCTCCACTCGCCGCCCAAGGACCACTGCGACTCCGCCGGAGACGGCGGCAACTTCGGCAGCCCCGCCCTGCTGCGCGCGATCGAAGAGAGGCACCCCCGCCTCGCCGTCTGCGGCCACATCCACGAGTCCTGGGGCTGCGAGAGCCAAATCGGCCCGACCCCGGTCCGCAACCTCGGTCCCAAGGGCACCTGGCTCGAGATTTAGTGTCGCTTTTGTCGCCTATAGAGAGACAAAAGCGACACTGAGATGGCTTACCGCCTACTTCGCTCCGCCGATGCCTTTTGGCGGCCGTCTAACCAGATGCAGACGCCGAACACTGACCTCGGCAAACAGCTCGAGGCTTCGCAGCTGGGGGCGCGAATGTGGCGGCTGGAGCCGGGGAAAGCCTCGACCAAGCACCGGCACTTCAGCCAGGAGGAGCTCTACGTGCTGCTCGAGGGCGAGGGCCGGGTTCGGATCGGGGACGAGGTGCTGGCTCTGGCGCCTCTGGACACGCTGCTGGTCGATCCCGACAGCGACCGGCAGCTTTTCAACGACACCGACGCCGATCAGCTCTGGCTCGTCGTCGGCGCTCCCCGCGAAGAGATCACCAGCACGCTGGAGATGAGCGAGGAGCAGCTGCGGCACATGTATCCGGACGGGCCCAAATCGCTGCCGCCGGAGCTCGGCGGCGGCCAGGCCGACTAAAGCGCCAGCGAGACCGGCTCTTCGAGCAGCTGCTTGACCCGGGCGAGGAACTCGGCGCCCTCAGCGCCGTAAAGGACCCGGTGGTCACAGGAGAGGGTCGCCTTCATCAGCTGCGCCGGGACGATCTCCCCATCGCGGACCGCGGGCAGCTCGCGGATCGCGCCGACAGCGAGGATCGCCGCCTGGCCCATGTTGATCACGGCGTCGAACTCGTCGATCCCATACATCCCCAGGTTGGAGACGGTGAAGGTTCCGCCCGAGAGTTCGGGGGGCGTCACCGAGCCGTCGCGCACCTTGGCGGCAACGGCGCGGGTGTCGGCGGCAATCTGCCGCAGGCCCTTCTGGTCGGCGTCGAAGACCGTCGGCACGACCAGCGCTTCCTCCGCGGCAACGGCGACGCCGACGTTGACCCGCGAGTAGCGCTCGAAGCGGCCGTCGCGATAGGCGCCGTTGGCTTTCGGGAACTCGCGCAGGGCGATCGCGCAGGCCTTGACGATCATGTCGTTGAAGGACGGCACCACGTCGCCCTCTTTCGAGGCAGCTTTGATCGCCGCCCGAGCCGCGACCGCCTTCCCCATATCGATCTCGATCGTCAGGTAGAAGTGCGGCGCGGTCGCCTTCGACTCCGCCATGCGGCGAGCAATCGTCTGCTGCAGTTTGTTCAGGTCCTGGGTCTCGACATTGCCCTTGGCGGTACCACCAGAGGCGGGGGCGGCACCCACCCCCTCCAGCTGGGTAGAGGGGGTGGGTGCCGCTGAGCTCGGAACCTCGCCAGCCTCCGCCTCCTCAACATCGTGCTTAACGATCCGCCCCCCAGGCCCCGAACCATGCAGGGACCCAAGGTCAAGTCCCTTCTCCTCAGCCAGCCGACGTGCCAAGGGCGAAGCTTTGACCCTCTCGCCGTCCCGCTGCTCCGGGCCCGAACCCTCGGCGTCAGCCAACTTCTCCTCTCCCGCGGGTGGCACGGTAGGGGGGACCCCCCCTGAGGAAGCTTTAGCTACCGGAAGGGGGGGTGGGTCCCCTGCCGTGACAGGACCCGCGGGCTGACGGCCTTGTCCCTCACCGTCCCCATTCGAACTCCCCTCGCCAATCAGAGCAATAGGAGTCCCGATAGGAAGCGTCTCCCCCTCTTTGGCCAAGATCTCAGTCAACGTCCCAGCGGTATCCGCTTCATAAGCCATGTTCGCCTTGTCGGTCTCAATTTCGACCAGCTCGTCGCCGACCGCGATCTCGTCGCCGACCTGCTTCAGCCAGGAGAGGATGGTTCCCTCCTCCATCGAGTCGGAGAGGCGGGGCATCACCACCTCACTCATGGGGCAACTCCATACCTACAGATTGACACTTCCGCCCGGCGGCTCTCACCCGCGGGTGAGCAGGGCGCCGAGGAGCAGTGAGGCGGCGGCCTGGCGCAGCACGTTGCCGCTGACGTTGCCCATCACAACCTCCTGCCGCGCCTGCAGCCTGCCGACGGTGGCGATCGGCTCGACGTCGCTGCGCGGTTCCGGCGGCGCGGTCGCCACCGCGTCGCCGTAGGCGAGGCAGCCTTCGACTCCCTGGGCGATCAGCTGGGCGCGATAGTCGGCGCCCTCTTCGATCGGGTGCAGGTTGTCGGCCTGCATCAGATCGGGACGAGTGGCGACGGTCCCGGCCCAGTCGGGCACCTGGGTACCCGGCCGCGAGGCGGCGAATTCCGCGACGACCCGGTTCTTGCCGGTGTTGTCGACGCCGTTGACGGTGAAGCCGTGGACGGTCGGGACGACCATGCAGCGGGTGCCGACGATTTCCGCGACCTTGGCCAGGTTGCCGGCGAGGATCTCGGGATATTCGGGGTTGTCGTTGGTGCCGGCGTCGAAGACGACCACGTCGACCGAGGGGTCATAGCTTTCCTGGAAGAGGTCGAAGATCTGATAGCTGTTGTAGCCGCCGACCGCGTTGATCGTCAGTTCGGTGCCGGGCAGATAGCGGCTCAGGTAGGGCGAGGTCAGGTCCGCGATGCTGTCGCCGGCCACGAGCACGTGGGGAGCCGAGCGCGCCGGCGCCGGCGATGCGCTGAGGCAGACGAGCGCCGCCGCCAAGACCACCCCGCCGAAGAACCGGATCCGCCACACGGGACGGGTTTCTACACGACGTGGTCCGCCTAAACTGCCGCGCGTGTTCGCCTCCACCCGGCTCGAGCTCGCCGTCTGCGCCATCTTTGGCACCTTGCTGCTGGCCGGATGCGGGGGCGGAGAGGGAGACACGACCCAGGACCTGACGATCACCAGCAGCCCGGAAGGCGTGCCCAGTGGAGAGCGAAACCTGCAGGCCCCGAAGGACAAGGGGGCACAACCCCGGGCCCCGCCGGCGACCTCTGCCAGAGCCAGCTCGGCAGCTTCGTCGGCTCAATGGACGGGCTGCGCCGCCGCCTCGCGGTCGGCGTCACCTATGACCAGTACGTGGCCGAGGTGCGGGGCATCCGCTCCACCTATGGGGAGATCCCGATCGAGAGGCTGCAGATCGACTGCCTGACCCTGGTCGCCACCCCAGGCGAGAAGGCCTTCAACCGTTACATCGAGGCCGCCAACGACTGGGGCGAATGCGTCTCCGAACTCGGTTGCGACACGGGCTCGATCGAACCGGTCCTGCAGCGCCGCTGGCGGATCGCGTCGCATTTCCTCTCCGAGGCTCAGGACGGCCTGGGCACCGCCAGCTGAGAGAAGGTCCCGGTACAAAACGCCGGGGCCGCCACAAGGACGACCCCGGCCTGGTGCAAAGGAACGAACGCGGGAATTGCGACCGGGCGGGACAAGACCCAGCTCCCAGCGAACGCCGGTGCCCGGGGTGGATTCCGCCGGGCGCCCAAACCAGTGCGGCGCCTAGCGGCCCTGCACCTCCAGAGTCCCATCAAGCATGTGATTCAAGTTAGGACCACCTCCTTTCTCTGGTCCGCAAAGTGAAGCAGACGCGGAGGTCGTGGCCAAGTGCCTACCTCCTACGTCGCCATCTCCTCCGGCAGCTCGTCGCCGAGGATGTCCTTGCCGCGACGGCTCTGCAGCCGGCGCCAACCCTCGAAGCAGGCACCGACCGCCATCGCAGCGGCGAAGGAGGTGGCCAGCGGCAGCCAGAGGCTGTCGCTGAAGGTCTCGCCGCCGAGGTAGCCGAGCATCGAGACGTAGAAGGCCCAGATCACCGCGGCGAAGGCGTCGGCGACGACGAACTGGCGGTAGGGCATCTCCAGGGTGCCGGCGGCGAAGGTGGTGGCGGTGCGGCCACCGGGGATGAAACGGCCGACGCCGATCAGGATCGCGCCGCGGCGGCGCAGCGCCCGCTCGGCCCAGTGCAGGCGCGCCTGCCCCTTCTCGCCCCCGAAGAGCCGGTCGGCAACGGGATCGCCGATCTTGCGCCCGAGGAGATAACAGAGGTTGTCGCCGATGAAGGCCCCGATGGCGACCATCGGCACGATGCCCCATATGAAGAGTTCCCCCTGCGCCGCCAGCACCGAGGCGGCGATCACGATCGTCTCCGAGGGGATCAGCGGGAAGAGAACATCGGCCGCGCAAGCGAAGGCGATGACGGGATAGGTGATGGCGCTTTGGGAGACCTCATGGGTGAGCCAGTCGAACACAGCGCCCCGCTACCCGGATCGGGTTGGTTTACCAATTGCCAGGCGGGTAATGAAGGGCCATGTCAACCGCACTGATCATCGCAATAGTCATCGTCGTTGCCATCCTGCTGGTCTTCGCCGTGATGGCTGGCCGCAAGCGCCGCGCCCAGCGCGAACGGGAACGCCAGCGCCTCAGCGAACAGGCCGGCGGCCATCGCAACGAGGCCGATGTCCACGCCAGCAAGGCGCAGGATCACGAGGAAACGGCTCGGGAAGCAGCCGAGCGGGCGGAGCGCGAGCGCGAGCTTGCCCAGCACCACGGCAATAAAGCCGACGACCTCGAGCAGAAGCTCTAGGCAAAAGGGGGAACAAGAATGGTTATCGGAGGCGTAGTCGCTCTCTGCGTCCTGCTGTTGATTCTGGGGTTCCTCGTGCCGAGGCTCTCCAACCACGCCAAGCGGGGCACCGACAAAGGCTTCGGGCTCGGTCAGCGCGCCGGCGGCAAGGCCCCGGGCCCGATCGGTCGCCTGCTGAGCAAATCGTTTGGCAAATCGCGGCAAGCCACCGACAAGAGCCACTCGGCCGGCAAAAGCGCGCGAGACAAGATGCCGTTTTAAACAATCGGGTCCGGCCCGCTTCCGAGCGCACCCGGCAGCTGCCGGCGCGAGCTGATGTCGAGCTTGTCGTAGGCAGCGCTGAGGTGCGCCTCGACAGTCTTCACGGTGACGAAGAGCGACTGAGCGATCTGGCGATTGGTCATCCCCGAGGCCGCCAGCTCGGCAACCCGCCGCTCGCTCGGAGTCAGCGACTCGACCCCGATCGGGGCGTAGCTGCGGACTTTCTCACCAGTCGCCTGCAGCTCCTCGTGGGCGCGCTTGGCGACTCGCGCCGCTCCACACTGCCGCGCCAGCTTCAGCGCCGATCGCAACGGTGGGCGAGCGTCGGTCCGCCTGCCTTCGCGGCGCAGCACCTGCCCCAGGTCGAGAAGAGCATTGAGATACTCGAGCCGCCGGGGTGAGCCTTTCAGCAGGGCAACCGCCTCTTCGAGGTCGTCAACAGCTTCCTGGCCATCATGCGCTGCGGCCTGCGTGCGCAGCAGGTGAGCGACCGCCGAGGGACTACCCCAGCGCCGCGCCACGGGCTCCATGCTCGCGACCAGCTCGCCGATCGGCTGCCGGTCGCCGCTCGCTCGCAACGCCCGCGCCGCCAATGGCCCGGCAAAAGAGACGGTCAGGTTGCCGAAATCCCAGGAACCCTTCTCGTAGCTGAGCGCCGCAAAGTCTTCGAGGGCGAGGTCGGTTTCCCCTCGTTCCAACCGCAGGTGTCCGCGCGCGTACCGCAGCACCGTGAACATCGGGGTCTCCGGCATCGGGCCGCTGCCCATGCCGATCTCATCGAGCTCCCGCTGAGCCGCCTCGAACTCTTCCCGCTCGATTTGAATCTCGACGAGCACGCCGGCCAGCAACAACCTCAGCGTGGCGCTTTCCATGCCACGCGTCAGATCCATCGCCTGACGGATATCTGGCTCGGCGTTGATCAGATCCCCTCCTCCCCATGCAGCGAGCGTGTTCAGCATCAGCGCTCGCACTAGGCCTCCAGTCGCCCCCTGCTCACGATTCGCGGCGACGGCGCGGTCCATCGCCTCGCGAGCTGCGGCGATCTCGTCGGCAGCTATAAGGATCATCACCACAGCGACCACCGCGATCAGCTCGGAACCCTCGTCGTAGAGAGCGATGTCACTGCCGAGAGCGCGCATGGCGGCCTCCACCGCTTCGCGCGAGGTCCCCTCTGCCGCAGCCGAGCGAGCTTCGATCGCAGCGGCCAACCTGCCGGCCTGGCTATCCGGGTTGAGCTGGCCGAAGTAGCGAGCGAGATCGATGGTGTCGAGCCCGGCCACGGTCGCCAAAGTGTTGTGCTGCTCGCCGAGAACGAAGGCACGCTCGACGTCGCCCTCTCCATCGGCGAGGTCCACGGCTTCGCGCAGCAGCACGGTTGCGTCCTCAAACCGTCCGGTCAGCGCCATCGCGATGGTCATCGAGAGCGCCCAGCGGCTGCGCAGCGACGGTTGCTCGTCGATCGCCGCATAGATGTCTGACTCGATCGCGACGAAGGCCTCGTTGTCGCCGTCCCTGACGACCGCGGAGATCAACGGCTCCAGCACCTCGGCCCGCAGTTCCACAGGGGGCGGCTCCCGCAAGGCGCGGGTCAGATAGACGGTGGCGGACCGGGGAGCGCCGCTGGTGATGGCCCGTTCCCCGCTCTCGATCAGGGTCTCCACCGTCCCGCGATCCCGCTGTGGTTCGCTCGCCAGAAGCTGCGTGGCGATCTGCTCGGGGCTGGCTCCAGCGCTCCGCAGAATTCCCGCCGCTCGGTGGTGCGCGTCAGCCCGCTCGCCGGCCGGAACGCTCTCGTAGACCGCACTGCGCACTAAGGGGTGGGCGAAGCGCAACTTCGAGCCGGGGTCGAGGATCGCGCTCGCCCGCAGCGAGTCGGCGGCGGGAGGAGCTTTGAAGGCGTCGATGCCGGCGAGCTCGGCTACCAGGCGGACGTCCGACTCGTCGCCGAGCACGGCAAGCGAACGCGCGGTAGCGATCGCCTCCGGCGAGAGCCGCTGCAGTCGCATGACGACGGTTTGCGCCACCCGCTCCGGAACCAGCTCACGTACCTGCTCGGCGTTATCCGGTAGCGGCTCGATCCCCCGCTGGACGAGGGTGCGCGACAGCTCTCGCAGGAGAAACGGGTTACCGCCGCTGACCTCGAAGCACGCCGCAGCGAAAGGAGGTGCCGGCTCGGCACCGATCTCCCCGGCCAAGAACGTGGCGGTCACCTCGGCGCTGAACGGGGCCAAAGGCATGTGGTGGACCGAGGCGTCGGCCATGACCCGCTGAAAGCCGCCGGAGGGGTCGGGCTCGTCGGGACGGCCGGTGAGGACCAGCAGCACTGGCAGCTCCTCCAGCCGCGGCAGGAGGAAGCCGAGGTAGTCAAGTGAGGCTGCGTCGGCGGAGTGGGCATCGTCGATCGCCAGCAATAGTGGGCCACGCTCGGCCAGAGCGGCGGTCGCCCAGTAGAGGGCATGCAGCACAGCGAAGGTGTCGTGGCGGCTCTCCTCGGCGGGGTCGAGGCCGAGCGCCGCGCGGGCGGCGCCAGCCCCGTCGAGGACCCGCTCGCGCTCCTCGGCGGATAAGCCGGCGATCTCCGATCCCAGCACCTGACGCACCAGGGCAAAGGGGAAGTCCCGCTCCAGTTCGGTCGCTCTCCCCGCCAGGACGTTCAGCCCTGCGTCCGAGCCGCCAGCGCGTACCTCCTGTAGCAACCGAGTCTTACCGAGGCCGGCGCCAGCTTCAATTCCGACCGCACAGCCCCTACCTGCCGCCACTTCCTCGACGGCAGACTTCAGCTCCCCCAGCTCAAACTCACGCTCCAGCAGCACCGCCCACATCCTCCCATGCCCTAGCAGTACTCAGGGAATCTTAGGGTCAATCTTGGGGTCGAACCCGGTGGCGACCGCCTTGTCGGGGCAAGAGACTGAGGGAGATGAAGCTAGAGGACGCCGGCAGGCCGATATTCCCGCGACCTCTTCTTCGGTTTCGCCAGGGAGACCATCCACCCCACAGGCGGGACAACCACGCTGACGGCGTTCATTCCTTGAGGCGTCCCAGCGTTTCCCAGCGGTGAATGGAGGCGGCACGGGAGAGGCCGCCTCCAAAACCGCTCCTACAAAACTGGCCAGCCAGCCAGTAGTATCGGCCGGAGTGGCTGACCAGGCAGAGATCGCCGCTGGCGGAGGGGACATCGAGGATGCCCTGGTGCTCGAGCGCGAGCACTGGGAGAACGGGCCGCCGCAGGAGCTGTTCAAGCGGATGCGCGGCGAGTGCCCGATCCACTGGACTTCGGAAGTGACCGAGCTGCCGCAGGTGAAGGGCTTCTGGTCGGTGACTCGGGCCGACGACGTCCACAAGATCAGCCGCGACTGGGAGACCTACTCCTCCGAACTCGGCGGCGTGGTCGTGATCGACGAGGTCTTCCCGATCGAGCTGGCGCGGGCGATGTTCATCGGCATGGACCCGCCCAAGCACGACCGGCTGAAGGCCATCTTCCAGGCGGGCTTCACGCCAAAGCGGATCGCAGCGCACGAGGAGGCGATCCGGGAAATCGTCACCGGCACGCTCGACAAGCTCGAGGGCCGGGAGACCTGCGACCTCGTCACCGACGTCGCCCAGCCTGCGGTCTCGCGGGTGATCGGCAGCTTCATGGGCATCCCCGAGGAAGACGACACGGCCTGGGCCGAGCTGATGAACATGGCGCTGGCCGCCAACGACCCCGACTACAGCCCCTCGGTCGAGGACGTCGAGGCGACGATCCAGGCGGCGATCCAGCAGATCTTCGCCCGCTGCGGCGCGATGATCGCCGAGCGCCGGGAGAATCCGGTCGACGACCTCACCAGCGTCCTCGTCCACGCCGAAGTCGAAGGCGAGCGGCTGGAGGAACACGAGATCGTGATGGGCTTCTTCCTCCTCGTCGCCGCCGGCAACGACAGCACCAAGGCGACCTACAGCAGCGCGATGCGGGCGCTGATGGAGAACCCGGACCAGCGCCAGCTCCTGGTCGAGGACCCGGCGCGGATCCCCGGCGCGGTTGAGGAGGCGCTGCGGATGTTCCCCGCCTTCGCCCACTTCCGCCGCACCGCGACCAAAGACGTCGAGCTCGGCGACCAGCAGATCAAAGAGGGCGACAAGGTGGTCATGTGGTACGCCTCGTCCAACCGCGACGAGACGCGCTACGAGGACCCGGACCGCTTCGACGTTCTCCGCAATCCCGACCACCAGGCCTTCGGCGCCGGCGGCCGCCACTTCTGCCTCGGCGCCGCCCTGGCGCGGCTCGAGCTGAAGATTCTGCTCGAGGAGACCTTGGCTCGGTACCCGAAGATGGAGATGACCGGCGACCCGGTCTACGTCGAGTCGGGCTTCCTCAACCAGCTGAAATCCCTGCCGGTCCGGCTCAAGCCGTAGCGCCGGAGGACCGAGTGCCGACCGGGGTCACCGCGGCGAGCGCGACCGACCTCGAGCGAGTCGTCGCCGACCTGCACGCCGCCTTCATGGACGACCCGGTCCTGGTCTGGGCCTTCCCGGACGAGGCCAAGCGCCGCCGCTACGGCAGGCACTACTTCGTGATGCAGGCGCGACGACTCGTTCCAGGCGGGCTGGTCTGGAGGGCCGACGGGGGTGGCGCCCTCTGGGCCGGGCCCGGTCGCTGGCGCGAGTCGCCGCTGGAGGCGCTGCGCCTGGCAACCGCCACCTTCCGCGGCCTCGGGTCCCATGGCCTTCGGGTCGCCCGCGGCCTGCTCGGGATCGAGTCGCGCCACCCGCGAGAGCCTCATCTCTACCTCGCGGCCGTCGGGGTGCGCCCCGAGCAGCAAGGGAAGGGCCTCGGCTCATCCCTGCTCCAGCCCGGTCTCGCCCACGCCGACCGCCTCGACCTGCCCGCCTACCTGGAGAGCAGCAACATCCGCAACGTCCCCCTCTACAAACGCCACGGCTTCGAGGTCACCAAGGAGGTCGAACTCCCGCGCGGGCCGGCGATCTGGCTGATGTGGCGCCCGCCCAACGCCAACCCCGCCCAGTTCAGGGCAGAGTGACGGGAGTGGAGGGCGGTGAGCCGATCTTCAGCAGCGTCGAGAGGTAGATGACGACCGGCGTGCTGCCCCGATTGGCCGCTTCGTGGATGTCGGAAGGCTGCTCGACCAGCCACTGACCGGCCTTGATGCGAGCGGTCTGCCCGGCGGCGATCGTGCGAACCCGCCGCGGATCCTTTTCGGCATCCCCTTCGCTCACCACCGCCGAGCCCTTGCGGACGGTGTAGGTGAGCGTCCCCGCCGCGATCCGCGAAATCTGCGTCCCGAGGTGATGATGCAGCGCCAGCCTCGCCCCCGGTTCGACCACCACCCGGCTGAGGACCATGGTCCGGCCGGGTGCGCCCTGCACCTTGTCGCTCTGGGCAAGCGCGCTGCGAACCGCGGTCGGTTCCGAGGCAGGCCCGGCCAAAGCGCCGGGGAGCAACACACCGAGCGCAAAGACCACGGCGAGGCCAAGGGCCGAAACAAGTCGAGAGCGAGTCGTGGTGGGCATCGGCGAAACACCCTAGGCAGGGCGGCGGATGGCCAGTAAGTCGAGCTCATTTGCCTCCATCTCGTGCGCGAGCGCCTGCAGGTAACCGTGGCAACGGCCCGCACGCGTAGATTGTGCTCGTGGCCGCCGCCAAAACCGCGAAAAAGAAAAGTACGCGGCAAGACAGCCCCGGAGTGGAGATGGTTCACTTCACGGTCGCCTCAGCCCTGCTTCGCGAGCTCGGCGAGCGTCTCGTCGGCCAGGCCCACATAGCTCTCGCCGAGCTGATCAAGAACTCCTACGATGCAGACGCGTCGGTGGTCGAGTTAACGGTTGAGGAGGACGAAATAATCGTCAGCGACAACGGGCACGGGATGACCCGCGGGGCATTCACTGACTACTGGATGAGGATCGGCTCGCCTCACAAGGAGGAGCAGGAACTCAGCCCCCAAGGACGGCCACTGACCGGCTCGAAGGGGGTCGGCCGCTTGGCGGCTCAGTTCCTGGCGCACGACCTGAGGATCGAGACCTCTGCCGGCAGAGGCCGGGAGCTGCTGGAGGCAAAGGTCGACTGGGACGAAGCCGTAGAAGCGGGCGAGCTGACCGAAGCCAGAGCATTGGTCCAGAGCAGTCGTCGCAAGGGCGACTTTCCGGACGGCTCACATCAGGGGACGAGGCTGACCCTCAAACATCTGAAGCAGGAGTGGGACGCGGATGACCTGCAATTGCTGGGCCGTGAGTTATGGCCTCTACGTCCACCGTTCCGGGCAAGCAGAGATGAGCGAAGCGCCTTCGACATTCGCCTCAGCAGCAATCTGGAGGGCGCCGAGGAGAGCTTCGAAGAGCAGATGAAGGCGATCCTGGACCTCTGGGACGCGCGGATCACCGGTCGGCTGATTCCCCTGGAGGAGGACCCAGATGGACGCCCAGGAGGACGGCGTACGGTGCAGATCAGCGTCGAGCTCGGCGGGCGCGTGAAGAACCACCGCCAGATCTTGGAGCGATGCAAACTCGATTCGCTCGACTACGAGATCCGAGTTTTCGACCTCCGTTACAGACAGCCGGCTGGGATCAAGGTCGGAGTGGCGCGCGAATACCTCAACCGTTTCGGGGGCGTTCACGTCTACGACGCCGGCTTCCACCTTCCGTATTACGGGCCAGAGGCCGATTGGCTGCAGATCGAGATGGACCATTCCCACCGGGTGAGCAGATCCCGGCTCTTGCCCGAGTCGCTCCAGCTGATGGGGGGACTCGAGTTCCTGCCCACCAACTCCCGGCTCTGGGGAGTGGTCAACGTCAATACCGGCCATGAGCGGGCGATCGCGCGAAGCCGCGGGGTCAGCGACCGCAACGCATTGACGATTCAGGTGAGCCGGGACCGGCTGGTCGACAATCTCGCCTACAAAAGCCTGTTCGAAGGTGTACGCGTGGGAATTGATCTCTACGCCACGGTCGAGGCACGAAAGCACGCAGAGGAGATCGAACGGGTGAGGCCAATCGAGCCGGCACCGGTAAAGGCGCAGCGGATCGAGGATGTCCTTGAGCTTTACCGGGACGACATCCCTCCTCCCGTCTACCGCAAACTGAACCATGAGGTCGAGGATGTCGTCCGAACGGTCGAGGCGGAAACGAAGGTCGCCAGCGGGCGGGCGGGCCTGCTCGGGGCTCTGGCGACGGCGGGCATCAGCGCGGTCGCCTTCGAGCATGAGTTCAACCGCAGTCTCGAGTCGATGGAGAGGTCCGCCAAGCAACTACGAAGCGCCGTGCGCAAAGAAGAATTCGAGAAGGTGGACGAACTCTCCAGCGCCCTGATCAAGACCGTTGCAGAAGCGCGCCAATTACGTCAGGTATTCAGTCCGCTGCTGACCGAGGAAGACCGGGCACGGCGAGTGAGTCCTCGCGCCGAACCGCTCATAGCTGGCGTGTTCGAAGCCCTGGGCCCATTTGCCGCTGGTGTCGAGCTCGAGTTCGAGGATGTCGAGGCAGTGCGGCTGCCGCCCGGCACCCAGGCGGAGTGGTCGGCACTTTGGCAGAACCTGGCGGTCAACGCGATCAACGCGATGAGCGAGAGCCCTGAACGCAAGATCCACATCTGGCACCACCTCGAGAGCAAGGACCACCAGATCATGATGGAGGACACCGGTGCCGGAATCGACCTCGGCGGCGCCGAGCGGTTGTTCGAGCCGTTCAACCGGGCAGCCGCGCCGCCGGGTGCCGGCCTGGGGATCGGATTTGGAGGGACTGGCCTAGGACTTACGATCGTGCGGATGCTGGCCGAGACCCTCCAGTGCAGGGTGGAATTCATCTCTCCGTCGCCTGGGTACTCCACCTCCGTCCGGGTCGCCTGGAGAAATCAATGAGCACGCCGGAAAAGACCGTCCTGATCTGCGACGACCTGGAGGACCGCAGGCTCGATTGGAAGAACAAGCTGAAAAAGGTCCTGCCCTCATCGGAGTGGGGGATCGAGCTGCTCACGGACGAGGAGGGTGATCACGACCTCGACCATGAGCTAAAGGTCCTCCAAGCTCGACGGCTCGCCGCCAGGCGGGCAGAGGATCCGGAGGCGCCCGCCCCGGAGGAGGATCCCGAGCAACCCTCGAAGTTCGACCGTGCTTCGATCCTGATCGTCGACTACGACCTCGTCCGCTTCGACAGTCCTGGGCTCACCGGTGAGCGAGTCACCTACCTGGCCCGTTGCTACTCGGAATGCAAAGTCATCGTCGGTATCAACCTAACCGGGCAGCCGAATGCCTTCGATCTCACCTTGGTCGGGCATCTCCACTCCTTCGCCGACGTCAACATCGGCAGTGATCAACTGATCGCTTCCATCCTCTGGAACGGGTCACCGCGCGGCCTGAGTCCCTGGTCCTGGCCCTCCCTCCTGAAGCTTCTGGAGCAGCATGAACAATGTGTCTCGGCGGTCGGCGATGGCGGGAGACGTGTACGGGAGACGCTGGGATTGGCCGGGATGTCCCTGCCCCGCCAGATCAGCCAGCCGATCGAGGCCGACGAAGAGCCCGACCCGACCTTCGTGAGCTTCGTCCGGGAAAGCGAATTGGGGCTGCGCGGTGACGATCGGCCCTGGAAGGAGACCGTCGCACGAGTTGGCGCGGCCCGTGCCCGGAAGTGGATGAACCATCTGATCCTCCCCGCTCAGGATCTGCTCGTGGATGCGCCGCATCTGGCCCAGAGGAACCCCTGTCTCCTGGACCTTCGGGATTCGGAGAGCGTGGAGGACCTCGACGTCTTCGATCGCACTACTGACCGCTCCGACCCGCGTGGCGGCCTCATCGCGGGACTCGACGCTCATCGGCTAGCACCCTCCCCGTGGGCGGACCGTCCGCTCTGGCGCTGGGCCGACCTCAACGGCGACGAGTCGCTCCCGGGAGTGGCAGCTCCGTGGGAACGCCCCGAGACCGACTTCGCCTTCTGCGAGGACGTCTCCCGCTTTCTCCCTCTAGGCCTCACCCGACAGTTCGTGGTCGATGACGTTCCAACCACCCTTCCCGTTCGCTACGTCGCCAAGCCGGACAAGCCCGAGGTCGAGAACCTGGTCGGAAGCGACCTGAGCGAGGTGAAGTACCTGCCGCGCTTGCGGCTCGCACTGTGAGCCATGGGGTCCCTCCTGTTGGACACCGTCCTCTTCCTGTCGCGCCACAAACCGGATACCGCGGAACCGGGGCCGACCCTGATGAACGCTGCCGGGACCGCGTTCGCCCGAATCGACGAGAGCACCCTCGAGCGGTACTTCGACGACAACCCCGTCAAAGGTGACACGAGCGAAACGAAATCGTTCGTCTTCCTGCCGATGGTCAGCAATTTCAGGATCCTCCCGGTCCTCAGCATTGCCTATGAATTGGACCAGAACAAAGCCCGCCTTCAGGTGATTCTCTTCATCGAAGAAGGGGTCAAAACCCACGGTCCACGCGCGTTCGGATACCGGTACGAGGCCCCAGAGGGCGACGGGAAGCACAACTTCTGGCATGCCCAGCCAATCCTGGAAGTGAAGCTGCACGACGAAACGATGCGTGCTCTCCCTGGATTCCAGGACGACTGGCGACCACCGGACACTCCCGCCTTCCCGCTCGACGCGCAATCGGTGGTCGACCTCATCGTGTGCCTGATGGTCTCTCTCTATGGACTGAAGGAGGCCGGGAACATGCAGGCAAATGGCTTCGAAAACCGGCTCGGCGCCAGTCTGGGAAACATGCGCTCGACAGGGGCCTGACTTGTCCTTGGGTTGCACCTTCCGAGATGGTGTGATCTGTTGATCGAATGGTGATTGCCGACTATCCCAGGTGGAAGTCCTATCCGGTGAATCTCCCTGCGCCTCCCTGGGCCAAGGATGTTCTGGAGAGCTTTCGCGTGGCGAGACCGGAAATCGACTCGATAGAGAATCACGGGGTCAGCAGCAACCAAGCGCTAGCCGCTCGGAGGCCGGGACTGGAAACGGCCGGGTTCCAGGTCGAGCAGGGCCCCAACCAAATAAGCCGACCAGTTCTGTTCAAAGAGAAAGGCGCAGTGGAGATCGGATACCGCGTCGATGGGTTCCATCCCGAGCACGGATTCGTGCTGGAGGTCGAGGCCGGACGCGGCGCCGCGAACAACGCCGACTACCGCGATCTCGTGCGGACCAGCCTGATGGTCGACTCCAGGTTTCTCGTCCTCGCGATGATGATCGAGTATCGAGGAGGAGGCCAGACCACCAGGAGTTACGACAACGCCCGCAAGCGGCTCGACGCGATCTATGCAAGCGACCGCCTGAAACTGCCCCTCGACGGAATCCTGCTAGTCGGCTACTGAGTCGCCGAGAACGGCAGCAACGAGGAACGCGCCCGACAGGATTTGAACCTGTGACCTTCGGTTTCGTAGACCGACGCTCTATCCAGCTGAGCTACGGGCGCAGGGTGGGGATTCTAGGCGAGGGCTGGGGTGGCGTGGTCGGCCGCCGCAGGGCATAGGCTGGCGCTCGTGACCAAGTGGGCGGCACTCGGGGTCCTGGGGGCCGCTCAGTTCTTGATGGTCCTCGACCAGGCGGTGATGAACGTCGCGATCACCCAGCTGGTCGAAGACTTCGACACCACCGTGACGACGATCCAGGCGGTGATCGCGCTGTACGCGCTGGTGATGGCCGGGCTAATGCTGACCGGGGGCAAGCTCGGCGATATCTTTGGCCGGCGGCGGGTGTTTGCGGTCGGGCTCGTGATCTACGGGATCGGCTCGGGGCTGACCGCCGCCTCCTGGAACGTCCCCTCTTTGCTGTTCGGCTGGTCGATCCTCGAGGGGATTGGCGCCGCCCTGGTCCTGCCGGCGATGGTCGCCCTGGTCGCCGGCACCTACCGTGGCAGCGACCGCGCGGTCGCCTACGGCGTGCTCGGCGGCGTCGCCGGGGCCGGCATCGCCGTCGGCCCGATCCTCGGCGGCTGGGCGACCACCGAGTTCACCTGGCGCATCGTCTTCGTCGGCGAGGTGATCGTCGCGATCGGCATCCTGCTCGGCACGCGGACCCTCCGCGAGCCCGAGCGGGGCGCGCGGCCGACGCTCGACTGGGTCGGCAGCGTCCTCTCAGCGGCGGGCCTGGCGGTCCTCGTCTTCGGCGTCCTCCAAGCGAGCAACTGGGGCTGGCTCGCACCGCGCGACTCGCCGATCACCCCCTTCGGCTTCTCGCTGACCCCGTTCGTGCTCGTCGCCGGTGGCGTCATCCTCGCCCTCTTCGTCGGCTGGGAGCGGCGGCGCGAGGAGCGGGGGGAGGAACCTCTGGTGCGCCTCGACCTGCTGAAGATCCCACCGCTGCGCGGCGGGGTGGCGATGCTCCTCGCCCAGAACCTCGTCCTGATGGGGATCTTCTTCACGATCCCGCTCTTCCTGCAGATCGTCCAGGGCCTGGACGCGCTGGAAACCGGCGTCCGCATGCTGCCGGCCTCGGTCGGCCTCTTCCTCAGCGCCATCATCGGCTCGGCCCTGGCGACGCGCTTCGCGCCGAGGCCGCTGGTCCGCGCCGGCCTCGTCCTTGTCTTCATCTCCGCCCTGCTGCTGATGGGGACGATCGAGCCCGAGCTCGACAACACCTCGTTCCTGGTCGCGATGGGAGTACTCGGCGTCGGCATGGGCCTGGTCGTCTCCCAGCTCGGCAACGTCGTCCAGTCGGCGATCGGCGACGAGCAGCGCAGCGAAGCCGGCGGCCTACAGAACACCGCCCAGCAACTGGGTTCCTCGCTTGGCACGGCGCTGCTCGGAGCGATCGTGATCACCGGCCTGATCACTGCCTTCACCGGCAACATCGCCGACGACGTAAAGATCTCCCCGCGGGTCGAACAGCAGGTCGAGGTGCAGCTCAGCTCCGGCGGCAGCTTTGTCCCTTCATCCGAGGTCCGCGAAGCGGCCGAGGAGGAGCGGGTGCCGCCGAAAGCAACTGACAAGCTCGTCGCCCACTACGAAGACGCGCAGCTGGAAGCGCTGAAGCTCGCCTTCCTCGTCGCCGCGCTGCTGGTCCTCGCGTCCTTCTGGTCCACCCGGCGGCTGCCGGCGGAGCGGCTAACTACTTGATTTGAGACGCACGTGCCAGTGGACCGTTGCCGTTGCGACGCGGTTGCCGTCCTTGTCGTGCAGCTCGACTTCACAGGGGAACTCGACCTTGCCCTCGGCGTCGAGGGTGGCAAGCGCCGCGGCGGCGTCGATGCCGAGCTTGGCGGTTGCAGTGATCGGGCCGTGGGCGACCTTTTCGTAATCGATCTCGGCCGACTTGGCAAGCGGGACTACGTCGCCCATGCGGATCGCAAAGGCGCCGACGAAGGCCGCCCCGGAGGCGGTCTCGGCGACGGTGAAAAGAGCGCCGGCGTGTTGGGAGCCGACGTGGTTTTTGAGTTCGTCTTTGCGGGGCAGGACGACGGTCGCCTCCCCCGCGCTCACCTCGGTGATCTCAAGGCCGAGGAACCCCGCGAAGGGCACGGCCATCGACATCCCCTTGGCGATCGCGTCGAAATCGACGTTCGGCATTCCCGGAACTCCTGGCATTCGCGGAGCCTACAAAGCTCGCCTAAGGCGGGGGTGAGTCAGCGGCCCTCGAAGGTGGCGTGGCCGGGGCCGCCATGCTCGAGGAAGGTGCGAACCGCGTTCTGCAGATCCTCGGTCGCGAAGAGGTCGGCGGCTTCGGTCCGCACCACCTCGTCCGCGGCGGCCATCCCGCCCTCGCGGAACCGGCGCAGGATGTGCTTGGTCATCGCGTGCGCCTTGGTCGGCCCGGCCGCCAGCTCCTCGGCCAGCTTGCGCGCCGCGGCATCGAAGTCGTGGTCCTCGTAGAGCAGGTTGACGACGCCCCAGCGCTCCATCTCTTCGGCGCCGAAGATGCCGCCGGACATGACGAAGTGGCGGGCGCGGCCGCTGCCGGCGCGCTCGGCCAGACGCTGGGTGCCGCCCATCGACGGCGTCAGCCCGACCACTTTCTCGACCAGCCCGAACTTCGCCTTCGGCGAGGCGACGATCAGGTCGCAGGCGAGGGCCAGCTCGAAGGCCGCGGTCAAGGTCAGCGCGTGGGCGGCGAAGACGACCGGCGCCGGCAGCGCCTCGACCTGGTCGATCATCCCCAGCAGCTCGGTCCAGAGCGCGCTCCCCTGCTCCGGGGTCAGCCCGGCGAAGACGTTGACGTCGACCCCGCCTGAGACCGCCCGCCCCTCGGCCCGGATCAGCAGCGCCCGCGGCGGCGTCGCCGCGACATCGTCGACCGCCGCCCGCAAGTCATCCATCATTCGCTGATCGAAGAGGTTGAGCGGCGGGCTGTCGAGGGTGATCACAGCGAGGCCGCTCTCCTCGCGCTCCAGTCTTGCCGCCGCGCTCATAGCTCCGGCACCCTATGCACCTCGAACAGGTTCGTGCCCAGTTCCTGACCGTCGAGCCCGGCGGTGATCGCGACCAGGTCGCCCGGCGCGGCGATCCCGTGCTCAGCGGCGACGCCCGCGCAGTGGCCGAGCAGGCTGCGCAGCTCGGTCCCGAAATCGCTCTGCACGGCGGTGACGCCGAACAGCAGGCCGACCCGGCGCACCGTCTCTATATATGGGGAGACTGCCAGCACTGGCACGTCGGGCCGGTGGGCGGAGACGAGGCGGGCCGTGCGGCCGGTGTTGGTCGGCACCACCACCGCCTTGAGGCCGAGCCGGTAGACAGCTCCGACGGCACTCTGGGCGACCGAGTCGGCGACGTCCTGGGTCGCCTGGTCGGTGCGGCTGAAGAGCCACTCGCCGTAGGGCAGGTCGGGCTCGGTCGCCCGCGCGATCCGGTCCATCACTTCCACCGCCTCGACCGGGTGCTGGCCGACGGCGGTCTCCTCGGAGAGCATCACCGCGTCGGTGCCGTCCCAGATCGCGTTGGCGACATCGGTCACCTCGGCCCGCGTCGGGCGCCGCGCGGTCACCATCGAGGCCAGCATCTGGGTCGCCGTGATCGCCGGCTTCGAAGCCCTGCCGGCGGCGCGGATCAGCCGCTTCTGCTCGATCGGCATCCGCTCCAGCGGGATTTCGATCCCAAGGTCACCGCGAGCGACCATGATCCCGCCGGTGGCAACGCGGACGATCTCCTCGGCGTTCTCAGCCGCCTCCTGGCGCTCGATCTTGGCGATCACCGGGATGCGGGAGCCGAGCTCTTCGAGGCGGGCCTCGACCGGCTCCAGGTCGGCGGCGGTGGAGACGAAGGAGACCGCCAGCAGGTCGACGCCGTTCTCGACCGCGAAGTCGACCCAGTCGATGTCGACGCCCGTGGTCGCCGGCAGGTCGACGCCGCCGGGGATGTTCATCCCCTTGTGGGAGGAGAGGGTGCCGCCCACCTCGACCTCGGCACCGACGCCCGCGTTCTCCTTGTCGCCGACCCGCAGCCGGATCGCGCCGTCGGCGAGGTAGACGAGCTGGTCCTCGCGCAAATCGGAGACTCCCGCCCACTGCACCGGGATCGTCTCGCTGGATCCCTCGACCTCTTCCGGGGTCAGGGTCACGTGCATCCCGGTCTCCAGCTCGGCGAAGTCGTTGCGCAGCGAGCCGATCCGCAGCTTCGGCCCCGGCAAGTCGCCGAGCACCGCCACCTCGCGCCCGACCCGCTCGGCCGCCGCCCGGATGTCCGCGATCGTCTCCGCCTGGCGCTCCGGCCCGGCGTGGGAGAAGTTGAGGCGGAAGACGTCAGCCCCGGCCGCGACCAGCTGCTCCAGCACCGCCGGCTCCCAGCTGGCGGGACCGACCGTGGCGATGATCTTCGTGCGCCGCCCGAGGTGGGCGGCGTCGTTGGATTCAGGACTCGTGGCCATCCCGCTGAGACTAGACGGCGGCTGTCCCGATCGTCCCTGAGTACCTACAATCGGGCGAGCGCGCGCGGCGCGCACGTGGAGAGGTGGCCGAGTGGCTGAAGGCACTCGCCTGCTAAGCGAGTAGGGGGCGCAAGCTCTCTCGAGGGTTCGAATCCCTCCCTCTCCGTTTCGAGCCTTCGGCCGGACCGACGTGGAGTCCGGCCAGCTACGGCAGCTGTCGGTCGTAGGCGTTCTCCGTCATATCCAGAACAAGAGCGCCCTTTACCTCCTTCTGGATGGTTTCGATGGTGTCTTCGGCAGACTGCTTGCGCTTGTAGGTCTCCGAGACAGCTACCGTCTCCCGGTTCTCACCTTTGAGGAGCCAGTAGTACTGATCGTCCCGGCTCTTACGGACTACGAAGTACATGGTCCGATGAGGAAACGCTGGCGCAATAGGCTTCGCGCTGCTCGGCGCAGCTGCACGATGTCCTCTCGTCGGCGCCTACCGAACCAGAGCAGTTCGGAGTCGTCAGTCATAGAGGAGGTCGCGAGTCGTTCTTCAAGCTCAGCAGCCTCTTCAAACAGACGCGTAGCGGTCTCACTGAGCAGGTTTCGAATCGCCGTTTGATTCATCTCCATGTCACAAATCTAGGAAGTAGGCCGGATAGCTCTGAACTCGGAAATCGTCAGGCCTTAGAGGTTCCGTAGCTGGATCTGCGCGACCGAGTGGTGCAGCATCGTTTCGAAGTCCCGCTCGTTGCAAACCAATCCCTGCTTCAGAAAACTCCCGGGATAGCTCACCCGATCGCGATAGGTGAGGGTGTTCCAACCTCTGTAGACCGGGGGTAGCTCATCGGTCGAATCGAACTGGCGCCCGCTCCCGTCCTTGCCCTTGATGATCGCGATCACATCTCTGGTCTCGTCGTAGTCGTCAGTGGCCAGGAACTCCGCGATGGCTCGCATTCCTCCTTCCGGCCCAATGCTGATCACGATGTAATAGATCCGGTCTCGGCCGTGGGTTCGCGTCCGCTCGCATTTGCCAATAGCCAACCGGGCTTTTCCCTTGGCAGTCCAACCCTCATAGGTCACGAAGGGGTCATAGACGTCCTGGTCTTCTCCCCAGGTGTACCGAACACCTGAGGTTTCATCGAGCAACGTCCAGTGCTCGGGGAGCACGACGTCGCCGGCCGGAGTCGGCACTGCCGCCTGCTGCTCGCCGGACGGGGAGAGCAGGTCGGCGGCACCGTGAAGGGTCGCCAGGCCATCGTCTGAGATTTCGAGAACCACGGGAATGCGGATTGACATAAACCCTCCGGTAGCTTGAGCAATTCAATACTAGATTTGATCAAGTAACGATAGTTGAGTCAAGTTGGCTCTCTGGAGCGTGACATGAGTTGGCAACCGAGGGCCCAGGATAGGCTGAGCCCGTGCCCGCTCCTCCCGTCCAGACCCACGAGCGCTACGAGCGGGTCTTTGCCGAGGTCGAGGCGCCGTTTGCCTTTGTCGATCTCGATGCGATGTGGGCGAACGCCGAGGCGTTGCTCGATCGGGCAGGCAAAAAGCCGGTCCGGGTCGCCTCAAAGTCGATCCGCTGCCGGTCGCTGTTGGAGGCGATCCTCGCGCGGCACGAGCGCTTCCGGGGGCTGATGACCTACACCCTGCCGGAGACCCTCTGGCTCGCCGAGCAGGGATTCGAGGACCTGCTGCTCGCCTACCCCACCGCTGACAGCGGCGCGCTGGAGGAGCTGGCGCTGCGCTCGGCGGCCAACCCTGACGGGGCTCCGATCGTGATGGTCGACTGCGTCGAGCATTTGGAGATGATCGAGTCGGTGTTGGGGACGGGGGCGCCGCCGCTGCGGGCCTGCATCGACGTCGACGCCAGCTGGTGGTGGCTCGGCGGCCGGGTCAAGGTCGGGCCGAAGCGCTCGCCGATCCACACGGTCGAGCAGGCGGTGGCGCTGGCGCGGGAGATCGAGAAGCGGCCGCAGATCGAACTCGACGCGCTGATGGCCTACGAGGGGCAGATCGCCGGCGTCGGCGACCGGCCGCCGGGACAGTGGCGGCGGGGGGCGTCGATCCGCTTCATGCAGAAGCGCTCGGTGACCGAGCTGGCGCAGCGCCGGCGGGCGATCGTCTCCGCCCTCGGCGAATTCGTCGAGCTCGAGATCGTCAACGGTGGCGGCACCGGCAGCCTTGAGCTGACTGCCGCCGAGGAGGCGGTGACCGAGGTAACCGCCGGCTCGGGCTTCTACGCCCCCGCCCTCTTCGACCACTACAGCCGCTTCAGCCTCACCCCGGCAGCCGGGTTCGCGCTGCCGATCGTCCGCAAGCCCGCAAGCCGGGTCGCGACCGCCCTCGGCGGCGGCTACCTCGCCTCCGGCTCCGGCGATGAGTCACGGCTGCCGGTGCCCTGGCTGCCAGAGGGCCTGGAACTGGACGGCGACGAGGGCGCCGGCGAGGTACAGACCCCGCTGCTCGGCCCCGCTGCAGAGGCGCTTGGGGTCGGCGACCGCGCCTACCTCCGCCATGCCAAGGCCGGCGAGCTCTGCGAGCGCTTCGACACCCTCCTCCTGGTCGAAGGCGACCGCATCGTCGACGAGGTACCCACCTACCGCGGCGAGGGGAAAACCTTTCTCTAGGCGCCCAGGACGCGGTCGGTGTACTCGTTGCTGAAGGTGCGTCCGGGGTCGAGCGCATCGCGGGCGCGCTGGAACTCCTCCCAGGCTGGATAGCGGGGTGCCAGGGTCGCCGCGGTCTGGAAGTGGCGCTTGCCCCAGTGAGGCCGCCCGCCGTAGGAGTCCATGATCGCCTCCACCGCCTCGAAGTAGGGACGCCACTCCATCCCCCGGTACTGGTGGACGGCGATGTAGGCGGTCTCGCGTTCGTGCGAGGGACTGAGGCAGGCGTCGTCGCCGGCGGCCACCCGCATCTCGATCGGGAAGAAGACCGGGTACTCGTTGCTCCGCACCCACTCGATCACCCGCCGCGCCGCCTCGGGACCGTGCTCGCGCGGCACCCCGTACTCCATCTCGGTGAAGCGGACACGGCGCTCGTTGACGAAGACCCGGTCGCTGCGGTCGCTGGTGCGACTACCGGAGGCAAGGCGGCCGGCCAACCGGGCCAGCGAGGGGATCGTCCGCGGCGCGACCTTGCCGGTTCGCGCCAGCAGCCCCAGCGCCCAGTTCTCCAGCACGACGTCGTTGAGGAAAGCGGCCGCCCGGCCGCGCGGCCGCGGCGGCCCATCGAGCCGGTTGCGCTCCAGGACCAGCGCCTGGTCGGAGTAGGGGAAGGTGAAGAGCTCGAAGTGCTCGTGCGCCTCGGCCCACTGATCGAAGGAGTCGAGGACCTCGTCCCGCGGGTGCGGCGCGTCGACCCGCATCAGGTCGAAGGCGGGAACGCAGCGCAGGGTGATCGCCGAGATCGCGCCCAGCGCCCCGACCCCCACCCGCGCGGCGCGCAGCAGCTCGGGATTCGTCCCGGCGCTGAGGTGGCGGACGCTGCCGTCGGCGAGGACCAGCTCCAGCCCCTCGACCTGGGAAGAGATGTTGCGCAGGTTGGCGCCGGTGCCGTGGGTGCCGGTCGAGATCGCTCCCGAGATCGTCTGGCTGTCGATGTCGCCGAGGTTCTCCATCGCCAGGCCCAGCCGCGCCAGCTCCTCGTTCAGCTCGGCGAGCACGGTGCCGCCAGCGACCCGGACCAGCCCTGACTCCCGGTCGGCGTCGAGCACGCCGCTCAGCGCGCCGAGGTCGATCATCGTCCCCTCGGTCAGCGCCGTCTCGGTGAACGAGTGGCCCGAGCCCGCGACCCGCACCTTTCCCCCACCGCTCGCCGCCGCGGCGATCGTCTCCGCCAGCTCGTCGCGATTGCGGGGGGCCGCGATCTGCGCCGGCCGGCACGCCTGGTCGCCGGCCCAGTTGACCCATTCGCCGCCCGCTCCTCCGCGTCCTCGTGCCATCGGCCTGACCCTAGCTAGTAGGGACTGGCGAACCCCGCGTGTGCGACTGGCGAGCGCCGGACCAAGCGGGGCAAGGACGCAGGGAGGCCGAATAGCAGAGCTATTTGGCCGACTGAGGACGCCGCACCGCGCAGTGTCCGCCGCCGCCAGGCGTGCGCGGGGGTTCGCCAGTCCCTACTAGCTCGCAACGGGGCGTGGTTCGCCTTTCGGCTGCATCGCCTGGAAGGCGTAGGCGACCGTGACCGCCAGCAACAGGGCGATCGCCAGACTCGGCGCCGCGTAGCCGGTGAGGCTGGCGACGACACCGCCCCCGATCCCGCCGATCACCTGGCCCGAAGCCCAAGCCATGTTGGAGAGCCCGGCCGCGTAGCCCTGGTGCAGGTTGCTTTCTTCGGCGACATCGGAGATCAGGGTCAGGGCCGGCGCGAAGCAGAGGCCGGCGCCGAGCGAGGTCAGGACCAGGGCAGCAAGCACCCCACCCAAGGTCGCCACCGCGGCGATCGCGACCATCGCCAGGGCGCAGATCGTCAGCCCGCTGACGTATGGCGTTCGGCGGCCGACCCGGTCTGAGATCCGCCCCGCCACCGGTGCCAGCGTTGCCTCCAGCGCGGCACCGACGATGAAGCCGGCGGCGATCACGCCATGGCCGCCGCCGAGATCGTCTATCCGCAGCGGCACCAGGACCTCGATCGCGCCGAACATCACCGAGGGCACGGCGACGAAGATCGCCGCCTCGACGACCGGGCGGCTGACCAGCGCCCCGGCAACCTCGCGCAGCGACTGGACCTCCGGCGTGTGGGTCTCCGGCAGGCGCGCGGCGGCCAGCGCCAAGACGACGGTAATGACCATCACCGAGCTGAAGACGACCTCGGTGCCGACCGAGCCCGCGATCGCGCCCAGCGCCGGCCCCAGCAGCGCTCCTGCCACGGCGGTGCCGAGGGCGGTGCCGATCACCGATCCGCGTTTGTCCTCGGGAGCAGCGGTAATCAGCCAGGTGAGCGCACCCGACCAGATCAGGGCGCCGGCGACCCCCTGCACGAACCGGGTTCCGTCGAGCAGGTAGATCTCCGCGGCGAAGCCGAAGACGACGCTCGAGACGCCGAGCAGGAGCAGCCCGGCAATCACCGTCCGCCGGGGACCGACGCGGCTGGCGACATAACCGGCCGGGAGCGAGGCAACGAGGGTGCCCGCGGCGTAGGAGGCAGAGAGGATTCCCGCCTGCGCCTTACTGAGGCCGAGGTCGTCTACGTATTCCGGCAACAGAGGAGCGATCGCCGCAAAAAAGGCGACGTCGAAGAAGATCATCGCCGAGGCGAGGAAGAGCAAACGACGCACCCCTGCATACAATCAGTGGGAGCCGCTTGAGCGCTCTGGAGGGGTGGCAGAGCGGTTGAATGCGGCGGCCTTGAAAGCCGTTAGGCGTCTTTAGGCGTCTCGTGGGTTCGAATCCCACCCCCTCCGCTCCCGCTCGCCCGGCAGGAAAGCGACTCCACCGGCCGAACGACCAGGCTATGGACAGGGCCGACAGGCGCGCCCAGAGCCGCGAGCTCTGGCGTCAGCGCGCCGAGAAAGTGAGCGACGCGTTCGGCTTGGTCCTGGCCCTGGTCCTCCTCACCTACGTGCTGACCTCGCTGCTCGACAACCGCGGCTGGTCGGCGGTGGTGCTGATCGTGGCGACCAGCGCCACCTCGGTCGTCGCCCTGGTCAGTTCCCACGTCAGAGCGGGATTCATCCGCGCTGCTTTCTGGCTCTCGGCGCTGACGATTGCGCTGGCGGCGATCGCCGCCATCAGCGACGAGCGATGGTTCCTGAACTTCGCCTCGCTGATCCAGATCTGCCTGCTGACGGTGGCGATGGCGGCGGTGCTGTGGCGGGTGGTATCCAGCGCCGAGGTCGGCTCGCGCACGATCCTTGGTGCGATCAGCGTCTACACCGTGCTCGGGATCCTCTTCACCTTCCTTTTCGGAACGATCGACCGGATCCAGGGCGGCCCCTTCTTCGAAGGCGTGGCCAGCCCCGCGGGCAACGACTTCATCTTCTTCAGCTACACGACGCTGACCACGACCGGCTACGGCAACCTCGTCCCCGGCGGCCAGCCCGGTCGGATGATCGCCGGCCTGGAGATGATGATCGGCCAGATCTTCCTCGTCACCCTGGTCGCCGGCCTGGTCAGCCTCTGGCGACCCGGAGATGCGCTGCGCCGCCGGCGCGAGCGGCGCGACGCTACCTCCTAGGAATCGCTCCTAAGCCTCGTCGAGCTCGACCCGCTCGATCGTCTGCGCCTCGAGCGGCTTGTCGCCGGCGTCGGTCGGGGACGACTCGATCGCGTCGACCACGTCCATCCCGTCGATCACCTCACCGAAGACGGTGTGCTTGCCGTCCAGCCACGGCGCCGCCCCGGTGGTGACGATGAAGAACTGCGAGCCGTTGGTGTTGGGCCCGGCGTTGGCCATCGCCAGGGCGCCGCGAACGATCTTGTGGTCGTTGAACTCGTCCTCGAACTTGTAGCCGGGCCCGCCCGTGCCGGTGCCTTCCGGGCAGCCCCCTTGGATCATGAAGTCCGGGATCACCCGGTGGAAGACGAGCTGGTCGTAGAACCCGTCCGCGGAGAGCTTGCGGAAGTTCTCGACGGTTTTCGGCGCGTCCTCGTCGTGAAGCTCGAGCACGATCGCCCCGGCGCTGGTGTGAAGGGTCGCTTGCGACATGGCTCGAAACCCTAGCTTCCTTGCACACGGATGGTCACCGGCGGCGAGGATCCGGGTACGTACGGCCAGCGCTCCTCCGCCAGCGCCGTCGCCCGCAGGCGGATCGCCGCCCTGCCAGTGACGTAGCGGAAGCGGTAGCGGGCGCGGAAGCGGCCGTGATGGTCGCTGCGGGTGACGAGCACCGGCCGCCAGCGGTGCGTCGCCTCCTCCAGGTACTGAATCGCGACGAGCTTGCCGCGGCGCGGGATCGGCGCCCCCTTGGACTTCACCCTGCCGGAGAGGCGCACCGCCTGCTTGGTCTGCAGGCGCTCGGGGACGGCGCGGAGGGTGACGCCGGCGCGGACCCGGAGTTCGAGCGGGCGACGCTCAGCGCTCTCCAGACCCCCGTCGCCGGCGAAGCTGACCGTGACCCGCCGCGAGGGACCGGGCGGCAGGCGCAACTCAAAACCCCCCTGCTCACCGGTCTCGGCGGCTTCGACGGCGACCGGGCTCAGCGCCCCCCGCGAGGGGTGGGAGACCACGCGCAGCGCGCGGCCACCGAGACCGGCGCCATCGGCAGCGCGGACGAGGCGACCGCTGAGCAGCGCGGGGGCGCCGAAGGGAACGGTCAGAGACGCACCCCGGACGTGACCGCCCCGCAGCCGGGCGAAGAGCCGCGACTTCGCCCGCGGGGCCTTCGGGACGTGCGGCGGTGGCACCCTGCGGATCGCCATCTGGGTGCCGTCCGCGCGCAGGTTCGACGAGGCGGCATTGCCGGCGGCGTCGTTCGCATCGGCGCGGAAGACAAAGGTGCCGAGACCTAACTCGGGCAGCGGCGCGACCAGGTGCGCAAAACCAGGGCGGTCGCCCGGCGCCAGCTTGGTCGGCAACTCGATCCAGGCGTCCGCGTCGACCCGGCGGTAGAGGAGCTGCCCGCCCGCCGGCCCTGAATCGGGGTCGCTGACGTCCGCCTTGAGCTGTGCCTCCGCCGCGTCGTTCGAGAAGCGCACCTCCGGGCGCTGGTCGTCGAAGCGGAGCGGCACCGTCACCGCGGATCCGGGTGCCTCGTTCCCCGCCTCGTCGCGCAGCCACAGCTGCAGCGAGTAGCGCCCGGTGGCGGGAACGCTGAGATTGACCAGGGAGTGGCGATCGCGGCCAGCGGCGAATTTCACTCCCGTGTCGAATCCAGACGAACCGGCGATCCGCCAGTTGGCGCCGCCGACCGCGCTCGCCGGGCCCTGATCCGGGTTCGTCCAATTGAGGTCGAAGTCGTTGGTGCGGCGCCAGCCTTCGCCGCCGGCAAGGGTCACCGCCTTCGGGTGGGCCGGCGGGTTGTTGTCGATCAGGATCGTGCGGGCCGGGGCGCAGGCCGAGTTGGCGGCGAAGTCGGTGGTGCAGTGAACGAGGGGGTGGGACCCGTCGCTGAAGCCGTTGGTGGAGACCCAATGGAAGTCAGAGACGTTCGTCGCGCAGGGCTGCATCCGCGTCCCCCGCCACTCGCCTCCGATCGAGGCTTTGCCGCAGGCGTACTCGGTCAAGCCGACGCGGGCCCCGTCGAGCCTGGTTTCGCCGAAGCGCACCCCGGCTCCGGCGTCGTAGCCGGCGACCGCGACGAACTGCGAGCCACGGCGCCAGCCGTTCTCCAGCAGGGTGCCGGCATTCATCCAGGCTCCAGGCGGAGTCGGGTCTTCGACCGTGATCGTCAGGGCCCGGAGCGCCGACCAGGAGGGGGAGGCGAGCGAGCACCAATTGCTTTCGGCGCGAGCGCAGAGGAGCCGGTCCTCGAAGGCGGTTACCGGCGCCGGGAATCCCTTGCTGAACTCGCGGAGCGCCGTGTCGGTCGACCCGGCGCTGAGAAACGAGTCGAAACCACCGCCCCCGTTGACCGCGCCCAACCGCTGCTCGATCCCGTCGTGGAGGGCATGCCACCAGGTTCCTCGCACGGCGGTTATGCCGGTGCCGGGAGGAGCCGTCCAGCGCCAGCGGGCGAAGCGCGTGCCGGAGACCGTTCCCTGTCCCTCGCGGGTCAGGCTCTTGACGTGGACCCCGGCGAAGGGGTCCCCGCCGCCGGGCACGCAGTAGGCGTCGGAGCGGAACTTGGCGCCGCCGGTGGTGTCCGCCCACCCAGCGTCGGCGCCGACGAACCATCCGCACTGCGCCACCGCGTACTTGCCGGCTTCAGCCTTCGCGGCCGCCAGAAGCATCACGCTCAGCGCCAGCAGGATGGCCAGCACCACACCCCGCACCAACCCAAGCCTCCTCGATCCAACCATCGCTCCTCCTTCGCTCGATTGCGTTCCGGAGGACCAAGGCGACAGCGGCCCAAACTCTCCCCCCACCCCTCGCAAGGCGGCCGAGTTCGGGCCTTTGCGAGAATCGAGCCAATGTCTCTTCCCACCCAAGATCAGATAACCGAGAAGCTGCGCGCCGTCATCGACCCCGAGCTGCGGCGCTCGATCGTCGAGCTGGGCATGGTCCGCTCGATCGAGATCAAGGAGGACGGTCGGGTCGAGGTCGTCGTCTCCCTCACCACCGCCGGCTGCCCGATCCGCTCCCACTTCGAACAGGCGGTCGCATCGCAGGTATCCCAGCTGGAAGGCGTGACCGGCGTCGCGGTCGGATTCGACGTCCTCTCCGAGGACGAGAAAGGCCAGCTGCAGCAGACCCTCGGCCGCGCCAAGCTGCCGCAGGGCGCGCTGGCCAAGGTGAAGAACGTGATCTGCGTCTCCTCCGGCAAGGGCGGGGTCGGCAAGTCGACGATGACCGCCAACCTGGCCGCGGCGCTGACCGCCGAAGGCCATGCCGCGGGCGCCCTCGACTGCGACGTCTACGGCTATTCGATCCCGCGCATGCTCGGCGTCAACCACAAACCGGAGGTCAACGGCGAGCGCAAGATCCTGCCGCTGGACTCGCCCAGCGGGGTGAAGGTGATGTCGATCGGCTTCTTCGTCGAGGACAACTCCGCCGTCGTCTGGCGCGGGCCGATGCTGCACAAGGCGATCCAGCAGTTCCTCGAGGACGTCGCCTGGGACGAGCTCGAGTACCTGCTGCTGGACCTGCCGCCGGGCACCGGCGACGTCTCGATGACCCTCGCCCAGCTCCTGCCGCAGGCCAAGTTCCTGGTTGTCACCACGCCGCAGCCGGCGGCCCAGTCGGTCGCACAGCGCGGGGCCGAGATGGCGAAGAAGTTCGACCTCGAGATCCTCGGCGTGATCGAGAACATGTCCGGCTTCACCACCCCCGACGGCGAGCGCTTCACGATCTTCGGCGAGGGCGGCGGCCAGCTGCTCTCCGACGAGCTCGACGTGCCGTTGCTGGGCAAGGTGCCGCTCTCCGAGCCGCTGCGCGAGCACGCCGACAACGGCACGCCGCTGGTCATCGCCGAGCCCGACGCGCCTGCCTCGCAGGCGATCCGGCAGGCGGCCCGCGGGATCATCGCGATGACGCCGCAGGAGCTACCGGTGCTGCAGGCGACGCCGAATGCCGCGGAAGCACCGCCGGTCAGCGGCACCCCGCTCCCGGTCGTTCAGTAGCGCCAGAGTGACGAAGCGCACACTGCGCCCCGAAACTTCCGCCATCCTCCAACGTTAAGGTCTGCACATAAACGCCTAATCCTCGGCTAACGCCGAGGAACGGGGGACCCAAGTGTCCGGGGCTAACTCACTCTTGAGTGAGGGCGCAGGCTCCTTCAGCGCCAGCCCGTCAGCTAACCCCGTCGGCCGACGAAGGAGGAGTAGATGACGAACGCCCTCGGGGCGGCCCGAAAAACGCCCGCCCTCTGGTTTCCTCTCGCGGTTCTGAGCTTCATCCTCGCCGCCGTCCTCGCGACGCCGGCGCAGGCGACGACCCCCGGCGGGGTCACCTCGACGACCCCGAAACCCGCCGTAACGACCGCGCCTCCCGGCAAGGCGATCCTGGTCAACGGCCGGGCGATCCCCCCTGCCGACGCGCCACCCGCGGTGAAAAGAGTGATCGCCGCGGCAAACAAGATCCGCACCAAGCCCTACATCTACGGCGGCGGCCACGCCCGCTGGTGGGACGCCGGCTACGACTGCTCGGGAGCGGTCAGCTTCGCCCTCCGCGGCGCCGGGCTGATCGACACCCCGATGCCATCCGGCTCCCTGGCCGGCTGGGGCAGCGCCGGCAAAGGCCGCTGGATCACGGTCTACGCCAACGGCGGCCACGCCTACGCAATCATCGCCGGCCTCCGCTGGGACACCGCAGGCACCACCAGCGGAACCGGCCCAAGGTGGCACAAATCCCTAGGAGCCCAAGCCAGCGGCCCCTTCACCTCAAGACACCCCGAGGGCTACTAGCGCCCGTCAGCCCCCAGCTGAAAGAAGGCGATAGTCGAGGGGGCGCGGAGCCCCTCTCCAGACACTCAACATCGAGCCATAAGCGAGATGTGTCTGGAGAGGGGCTCCGCGCCCCCTCCCCTAACTACGCAGCTTGATTTTTGAAGTAATTCGCGTTGATCTCAGCGTATTTGGCCCACTCAGCCGGCAGCTGATCCTCGGCAAAGCAGGCGTCAACCGGACACGCCTCGACGCAGGCATCACAGTCGATGCACTCGTCCGGGTCGATGTAGAGCATCTCGACGTTGTCGTAATCGGCCTCGTCAGGCGTCGGGTGGATGCAGTCGACGGGACAGACCTCGACACACGAGTTGTCCTTCTGGCCTATGCATGGCTCGGCGATGACGTAGGTCATAAGGGAGGTTCTCCTAGCTCGTTTTACCGGGTGCCCGCCGGGTGCCCCGGCCAAGCGCGAACGCACATTTTAGGGATGATGCGGACATGCTGCTGCTGACGGGGGCGACTGGAAGTATCGGATCGCGGCTGTTGCCGCTGCTCCTGGAGCAGGGCGAGGAGGTCCGCTGCCTGGTCCGCGAGCCGCGGCGCTTGGGCCCGCGGCGGGTCGACGTGCAGATCGCGCTCGGCGACCTCGGCGAGATGTCGGACCCCTACCTGGTGCGCCAGGCCCTGCGCGGGGTGGACACCGTGATCCACCTGGCGGCCTCGATCCGGGACCAGCCGCCGAAGCGAATCGAGGAGCTGAACGGGCTGGCGACGGTGCGGCTGCTGCGAGCGGCCGAGCGCAGCGGCGTCGAGCGGTTCCACTTCTTCAGCGCCCTCGATGCGGAGGCCGCGCAGCGGACCCGGTTCTTTCGCGCCAAGTGGGTGGCCGAGCAGGCGACCCTCTCCTCACCGCTGCAGACCACCGTCTTCGCCCCCTCGATCGTCTACGACCACAGCGACCCCTGGATCACGCTGCTGCGCCGCTTCTCCTTCCTGCCGGTCCTGCCGGTCTCGGGCGGGGGGAAGCGCGGTTCCAGCCGATTTGGGCGGAGGACGCCGCCCGCTGCGTCGTCGGCGCGCTGGCAGCGGCCGATCCGCGGTCGCGCTACGAGCTGGCGGGGCCGGAGACGCTCTCCTACGACCAGATGTCCGACCTGGTCAGCCAGATCGCCGGCCGGCCGCGGCCGCTTGTGCACCTGCCGCTGCCGCTGGTGCGGGCCGGATTGATCGCGCTCCGCTCCATTTTCGGCGAGGCCGTGTTCGCTACTTGGGAGGAGGCCGAGTTGATGGAGGTCTCAATGGTCAGCGAGCGAGGGCCGGCCGACGCGCAGGCACTCGGGGTCGAACCGCGAAGGATGAGCGATGTACTGGAGAGCACCTAGATGGAGAGTTCCTAGACGTGGGGCACCGCTGCGGCCGTTGCTGGTTGCCGCAGTCGTGCTCGCGAGCCTGCTGGGACCGGCGCAAGCGGGGGCGGTCTCGCTGGTGCCGCCGAAGGGAAATGTCTTCCTCGGCGTCAGCGATCGCGGCACGACGACTGAATTCAACGAATTCACCGAACTGACCGGCAAGCACCCGGCGCTGCTGCAGACCTTCCATCCCTGGGGCAACAGCCTCAACGAGGCCTACGAACGCTGGCGCGAAACCGCGACGCGGCCGATCCTCCACATCTCCACCGCCGACGACCAGACCCTGGCCGAGCTGATCACCCCGCAGCAGATCGCGCTCGGGGCGGGGGACGAATACCTGCTGCAGCTGAACGACTTCTTCGCCAAACGCGGGCTGCCGGCCTACGTGCGGCCGCTGGGGGAGCCGAACCGCTGCCTCAACGCCTGGTCGGCGGTCACCTGCGACGGAGCGCAGAGAGGCGGCGAACACACGACCGGCTGGTACAAGCAGGCCTTCCGCCGCATCTCCGCGATCGTCCGCGGCGGCCAGAGCCTGGAAGGGATCAATGCGACCCTGGCGGAAATCGGGCTGCCGCCGGTGACCCGGACCAAAGGCCCGCCGCCGACGGAACTGCCGGTGGCGCCGGTGAGCATCATCTGGAGCCCGCTGCCCGGCGGCTCGCCGCGGGTCAAAGGCAACTTTCCGGGTAACTACTGGCCGGGACGGCGCTGGGTCGACTGGGTCGGGACCGACTTCTACTCCCAGTATCCGGTCTGGGAAGACCTCAACCGCTTCTACGCCGGCAAACAGTGGAAGGGCATGCCGGTGGCGATGACCGAGTGGGCGGTAGCCGGCGAGGACGACCCGCGCTGGGTCAAGCAGACGATCGCCTGGACCGTCAAGCACCCCCGGGTGCGGATGCTCGTCTATTACCAGGGCTTCGGGCCGGGCAACCCCTACGACCTGCGCCTCTATCCGCGCACGACGAACACCCTGCGCCTCAAGATCCGCCGCGCCAACTTCCTCTCCACGGCCGACTACAACGCCAGCCTCTACCCCCCGCTGCCGCCGAAACCGCGCAAAAAGTAACCAACAGAACGAAGAGAGGCCCGGTTTCCCGGGCCTCCCGAAACTGCTCCGCGTTAGCGGGTGACTACATCATGCCGCCCATGCCGCCCATGTCGGGCATGGCGCCACCGGCGGCGCCGCCCTCCTCTGGCGGTTCGGCGATGATCGCCTCGGTCACGAGGATGTTCTTCGCGATCGAGGCCGCGTTCTCCAGGGCGGAGCGGGTGACCTTGGTCGGGTCGATGACGCCGGCCTTGATCAGGTCGCCGTACTCGCCGCTGGCCGCGTTCAGGCCTTCGCCTTCCTTCAGGTCGCGGACCTTGTTGACCACGACCGAGCCCTCGAGGCCGGAGTTCTCGGCGATCTGCCGCACCGGCTCCTCCAGCGAGCGGTGGATGATCCGCGCGCCGGTCACCTCGTCCGGCTCATCCAGCTTCTCCGGATCGAGAGCGGCCTGCGCGTTCAGCAGAGCCACACCGCCACCCGGCACGACGCCCTCCTCGAGAGCAGCGCGGGTCGCCTGCAGCGCGTCCTCGACGCGGTGCTTTTTCTCCTTCATCTCGGTCTCGGTGGCGGCGCCGACCTTGACCACGGCAACGCCTCCGGCGAGCTTGGCCAGGCGCTCCTGGAGCTTCTCGCGATCGAATTCGGAGTCGGTGTTCTCGATCTCCTGTTTGATCTGCTTGATCCGGCCCTTGATGTCCTCCGGGTCCCCGCCGCCATCAATGATCGTGGTGGTGTCCTTGGAGACGACGACGCGGCGCGCCTTGCCGAGCTGAGCCAGCTGGGTGTTCTCCAGTTTCAGGCCCATCTCCTCGGTGATCACCTCGCCGCCGGTGAGGATCGCGATGTCCTCGAGCATCCGCTTGCGGCGATCGCCGAAGCCGGGGGCTTTGACGGAGACGCCGGTGAAGGTACCGCGGAGCTTGTTCACGACCAGGGTCGCGAGGCACTCGCCCTCGACGTCCTCAGCCACGATCAGCAGCGGTTTGCCGCCCTGCATGACCTGCTCGAGCACCGGCAGGATGTCCCGCACGGAGCCGATTTTCTGGTTGGCGATGAGGATGTAGGGATCGTCCAGCACCGCCTCCATGCGGTCCTGGTCGGTGACCATGTACGGCGAGATGTAGCCCTTGTCGAACTGCATCCCCTCGGTGAACTCGAGCTCCATCCCGAAGGTCTGGCCCTCCTCGACGTTCACCACACCGTCTTTGCCGACTTTCTCGATCGCGTCGGCAATCACGTTGCCGATCTCGTCGTCGCCGGCCGAGATGGCGGCCACGCGGGCGATCTGGTCTTTGCCGGCAACCTCTTTGCTCTGCGTGTTGCGGAGGTTGTCGACGACCTCCTCGACCGCCTTCTCGATCCCGCGGCGAAGGGCCAGCGGGTTGGCGCCGGCGGCCACGTTCTTCAGGCCCTGGCGAACGATCGTCTGGGCCAGCAGGGTGGCGGTGGTGGTGCCGTCGCCGGCAACGTCGTTGGTCGCGGTCGCGACCTCGCGCACCAGCTGGGCGCCCTGATTCTCGAAGACGTCCTCGACCTCGACCTCGCGGGCGATGGTGACGCCGTCATTGGTGATCGTCGGCGCGCCGAACTTTTTGTCGAGCACGACGTAGCGACCTTTGGGGCCGAGGGTGACCTTGACAGCGTTGGCGACGGAATCGACGCCGGCCTGCAAGGCCCCGCGGGCCTCCTCTGCGTACTTCAGCTCCTTATGAGCCATTTGTTGTCCTCCTTTGAATTAAGTCTGGGTGGGAGCTCAGCCGAGCTTGGCCAGAACGTCCGACTCGCGCAGCACCAGCAGTTCGTCGCCCTCGACGGTCACCTCGGTGCCGCCGTATTTGGAGTAGAGGACCTCGTCCCCCTCCGCGACGTCGAGCGGAATGCGCTTATCGCCGTCCTCGTCCCATTTGCCGTCGCCAACGGCCACGACCTTGCCCTTCTGTGGCTTCTCTTTGGCCGTCTCTGGGAGGACGATGCCGCTAGCGGTCGTCTCCTCCTCCTCAATCGGCTTGACGATCAGCCGGTCCCCGAGGGGCTTCAGCTTCATCCGTGAACCTCCGTAATCGGTGTGGGTGTTGTGAAAGTTGAGAAAACGTCGATTTAGAGCCAAAAATCAGCCCTTGCGACGTTTGGCACTCTCGGGGGGAGAGTGCCAACAACGGGAAAGACTAGCGAAGCGTCAGTCGATCGCCAAGAGCCGGCAGCCGAGCAGCTCGGCAATTCCCTCGCCGCCGCGGCGCATCACCCAGTCGTGGTTCCACTCGAAGGCCGGCCGCAACAACGGCGCAAAGAGGTTCATCCACGGCTTCGTCGTCCGCACGTTCCACTCGTAGAGGACCGCGGTCACGCCGTCCTGCTCGTAGAGGCGCCAGCGCCCGGTGCCTTCCAGCTCTCCCACCGCCTGGCCCTCCATCAGGGTCGGGAACTCGACCCGGGTGGTCGTCACATCGAAGGAGACGCGGTAGGGCAGGAGGCTTTTCCAGACCATCCGCGAGACGGTGCCAAGGCCATTCGCATTGTCGCCCGCTCGCAGCTCGGTCGCCTCCTCCACGCCGCGCCACCAGCTCGGCCAGCGCTCCTGGTCGTGGATCGCCTCCCAGACCGGCTGGCGTGGGGACTCCAGCAGCCAGGTGGTGAGGAAGGCGTACTCGGCCATCAGACTCAGTTGTGGTGCGGCGTCTCTCCGTTGCCGAGGTGCGCGCGCGGCGGCTCGACGATCTGCGAGAAGCGGATCACCGTGACGACATCGCTGGCGGAGACCGGCCGGCTGTAGATCTGCTCGAGGAAGTTGATCTCGTCCTCGAGCCGGCGGAACTCCGGGTTGTCGTGCTCGATGTCGCGGCGCGAGAGCTCGTCCAGCCGCTTCACCTCGACCTCGTCGATCACGGCGGTGAAGATCTTCTCCCGCGGGCTGTGACGGAAGCCGACCGTGATCCAGACCACCTGGCCGCGCTCGTACTTGTTGCTCTTGTCGCCGAGCCGGATCGTCGCGGTCTTGCGGCCGCGCTTCAGCTGGTCGATAAAGACCGCTGAATAGAAGTTCAAGACGTAAGTGCCACCCCGCATTTGCGCTGCGAGCGTATAGGAGCGCGCGATTTATGCGGGAACTGGACGCCCATATGAGGCACGCGGACGAGTATTTGGGTGATTTTCGGCCTGGCTCAGGTTTTAAGCATCGGAACCGATGTCTCCAGGGATGCCGACCTCGCTCAGAACTCTCCGACTGCCCGTCCTCGCCCTACTTGCGACCCTCTCGCTCTTCGTTTTCGCCGCTCAGGCCCAAGCCCTGAAGTGCGACGGCAAGAAGGTGACGATCAAGGGCACCGCCGGCGACGACAAGATCGTCGGCAAAAAGGCCAGCGACGTGATCTGGGGCGGTGGCGGCGACGACACCATCACCGGCGGCCCCAACGGCAACGACACGATCTGCGGCGGCCCCGGCAACGACTCGATCAACGGCGGCCGCGGCTACGACTCGCTCCATGGTGACGGCGGCGACGACGACCTCGAAGGCGACACCGGCTCCGACATGGTCGACGGCGGTGCGGGCAACGACGTCGTCTCCGGCTCCAAGGGGGCCGACGGCCTCCACGGCGGCGGCGGCGACGACGTGATCATCGGTGCCAAGGGCCCCGACAAGATCAGCGGCGGTGGCGGCAACGACTACCTCGACGGTCAGCAGGGCAGCGACAAGATGGACGGCGACGGCGGCGACGACAAAGCCCTCGGCGACAAGGGCAACGACCACATCGACGGCGGCGCTGGGCACGACCACATCGAAGGCGGCCCTGGCGACGACAGCGACCTGCAGGGCGGCGGTGACGGCGACGAAGTCTTCGGCGGCGCCGGCACCGACCACGCCGACGGCGGCCCGGGTGACAGCGACATCGTCCGCGGCGACGCCGGCACCGACACTCTTCTCGGCGGCGAGGGCGCCAGCGACATCGTCTCCTACGCCAGCGCCACCCGCGGCGGCATCATCGTCAGCCTCGCCGCCAACAAGGCCAAAGGCGACGGCCACGACGACCTCGGCGGCTTCGAGGACGTGGTCGGCTCACCGCAGGGCGACACGATCGTCGGCAACGGCCAGCAGAACCGGATCGACGGCGGCGTCGGCGACGACGACCTGCAGAGCGGCGGCGGTGGCGGCCAGGCCTTCGGCGGCCCCGGCAGCGACAACTGCGGCGGCTTCACGGTCGAGACCTCCTGCGGGCCCGAAGAGCCTCACCCCGGCAACATGGCCTTGGGCATCCTCAACCAGGGCCTCGACGGCACCAGCTTGATCATCCAGGGCAGCCCCGGCAACGACGACCTGCACATCGCCTTCAGCGGCGCCCTGATCGTCTCCTCGGGCCAGCCGATCTTCGCCGGCGACGGTTGCCAGTCCACCAATGCCAACACCCTCGTCTGCGGCGCCGGCGCACCGCCGCTGGTCGTGGTCACCGGCGGTGACGGCAACGACACCGCGGCGATCGACCCCAGCCTCCCGGCGGGCGTCAAAGTCCGGATCAACGGCAACGCCGGCGACGACGTCCTCGTCGGCGGCAACGGCGAGGACGTGCTGGAAGCGGGCGAGAACTACAACAGCCCGAACTTCGGCCACGACCGGCTGGAAGGCAACGGGGGCAGCGACGTCCTCTACGGCGACCCCGGCGGCGACAATCTGCTCGGCGGCAACGGCAACGACCTGCTCGTCTCCTCTGTCGTCACCTGCCAGGGCCACCTCTTCGACGGCGGCAGCGGCGAGGACACCGTCTCCTACGCCCGCTCCAACGACAACCTCCGGGTCACCCTCGGCGGCAGCGGCGGTCCTCCCGGCTGCGGCAACGTCGACCACGTCCTGCCCGTCAACGAGAGCCTCGAGGGATCCGACGGTCCCGACGTGCTGGTCGGCGACGGCGACGAGAACAGCATCATGGGCCACCTTGGCGCCGATGTCCTGGTCGGCAAGGGCGGCAGCGACTTCATCGACGCCGCCGACGGCCAGCGCGACAAGCAGGTCGACTGCGGCGGTGGCGACGACGACGTCGTCAAGGACGGCAGCGACCCGGCTTCCAACTGCTGAACCGCGCCCCTACCCCTCGTCGAAGCCCTCCTCGCCGATCAGCGGCACGAAGCGACAGGGACCGATCACCTCGGTTCTGAAGCCCTCCCCTTCGCGCTGCAGCAGGGTCAGCACGTCAGCCTCGCCGGAGGCGATCGGGATCACCAAGCGACCCCCCTCGGCGAGCTGGCCGAGCAGCGCCGGCGGCGGCGCCGGCGCGGTGGCGTGGACGGCAATCGCGTCGAAGGGGGCACGGCCGGGGACCCCGAGGCTGCCGTCGCCGACCACCAGCTGGACGTTCTCGATCGCGAGTGCGCGCAGCAGCCGTGCGGCGCCGGCGGAGAGCGCCTCATGCCGCTCGACGCTGACCACGTGACTGCCGAGCAGCGAGAGCACCATCGTCGAGTAGCCCGAGCCGGTCCCCACCTCGAGCACCCGCTCGGGGCCCTCAGCTGCAGGGCCTGGCAGATCGCGGCGACTATCCAGGGCTGAGAGATCGTCTGCTCCTCTCCAATCGGCAGTGCCGAGTCAGCGTATGCCCTGTTGCGCATCGTCTCGGGCACAAACATCTCGCGAGGAACCGACCCCATCGCCGCCAGCACCCGCACGTCGCCGATCCCGCGCCGCCGTAGCTGACGCTCGACCATCCGGGCGCGCGCCGCGGCGAAGTCGGTCACCTCAGTAGATGTAGTTGCGCAGCTTCTCCGGCTCCAGCACGGTGACGCGGCCGCGGCCGGAGCGGACGACGCCGGCTCGCTCGAGCTCGGCGAGGAAGCGGCTGACCGACTCGCGCGAAGTCCCGGCGAGCTGGGCGAGGTCGGTCTGGTTCATCTGGATCGTCACCTCTTCTTCCGGGGCGCCGTCGCCGCCCCCATCATCCTGGCCCTCGCGGCTGAGCTGGGCGAGGATGCCGGCGACCCGGCTCGGCACCGTCTGGAAGGACTGGCGGGAGAGGCGGACGTTGGCGGCGCGCAGGCGGCGAACCAGCCCGGCGACCAGCTTGAGTGAGATCTCCGGATGGCGGGCGAGCAGGGCACGGACGTCATTGGCCGGGAGGGCGAGGAGCTCGCCCTCGCTCAGCGCCTCGGCGCTGGCCGAGCGTTTGTCGCCGTCGAGCATCGCCAGCTCGCCGAAGATCTCTCCCGGGCCGAGGGTCGCGAGGGTGATCGCGCGGCCGTCGGAGTGTTCGCGGGTGACCCGGAAGCTGCCCTCCTTGACGATGTAGCAGGCGTCGGAGTCGTCGCCCTCGTGGAAGACCCGGGTGCCGGCGGGGAAGGTGCGCGGAACCGCGACCTGGGAGAAGCGCTGCAGCTCCCCCTCCTCCAGGTCGGCGAAGAGCGTCACGCTCTTCAGCAGCTCGACCGCGGTCTGATCTGCCTCAGGCACCAGGGCGATTATGTCAGTGGCCTGGCCAGGCAGCCGAATCGGCCTGGCTAGCGACGACGAAGCCACTCGGCGAGGAGCGGATCGAGGAGATAGGGCCTACCGTTGGCGTCGCGCTGGACGTGACGCTCGTCGGCGACCAACCGATCGAGCGCCTCCTGCAGGGTCGATCGCGGAATGCGATGCTCGCCGGCAACGATGCTCCCAGTTGGAGCCTGGCCATCGCTGAGCGCCATCAGGACCACTCGCTCGTTTCTGTCAAAGCTGTCCCACAGTGCTTGCAGGGCGTCCGCCGTATCTCTCAAGGCCAAGTCCACGGCCGCCGCCGCGAGATGCTCCGGATCCTCGCCTCGGTCGAGCAACTCATACAAGTGATGAGCGAGCAGAATCGATCGCTGTGGGTGTCCGCCCGTGAAGGCGAGAAGCTCGTCGACGGCACCGTCGACTTCCAGACCATCCGCCCCTAGCAGAGCTTCGATGTCGTTGGCCGCTTCGTCGAGCGGCAGAGTGGATAGTTGGAGCGGTCGAGCTTGACCATAAAAAGGCCGCTCGTACTCGGAGAACAAGGCTCGCATCAGCGATGGCTGGCTTCCTGCAAATACATAGGCAGCGGCCTCGCCGTGGTGTTGAATCACCGAGCGAAACAGTCCGTCGAGAGCATCGTCCGCGACCAGGAGGTCTTGGAACTCGTCGAAGCAGACCACCGTCAGTTCGCCGTCGCCTTCGTGTATTGCGCGTGGCGCGTCGAGTAGTGCGAGGAGGGCGGCGCGAGCCTGATCGGCCGCCGGACGCGGCGTTTGCGGCGTCACGGCAAGCCCCACCCCAGCAGCCGAAGCGGTCACACCCAAGCGGCTCGCCCAGCGGCTGACGCTGCGACCTGGCTCGGCCGGCAACTCGCGGTACGCGCGAGCGACACGAACCGCCACATCTCCCACGGTCGAGACTTTGGAGAAATCGACCCGCACCGCACGATGGCCCGCAGATCGCATGGCGGCGACGTGAGCTTCGAGCAGGCTGCTCTTGCCAAATCGGCGCGGTGCGGCGAGTCGAACGGCCACGCGGTTTGCCGCCGCCCTCTGGAGCTCGTCCAGCTCGGCCCCGCGGTCGATAAGACGTGCCGGCGTTATCGGGCCTTGAAAGTTGAACGGATTCACCGTACTGATTGTACGGGACTTCCGTACATGATTGTACGGAAGTCCCGTACTTGATCCTCAGGCCGAGGCGGTGAGTTTGCGGGGGCCGCGGCTGAAGCCGGCACCGACCAGCGCCTCCTCGTGGCCGGAGCCGATTATCGCCTCGCCGTCCAGTTTCTCGACCGCGAGTTTCGGGAGCTGGCCGGCGGCGACGGCGTCGGCGAGGGCGCGCATCGCCTCCTCCAGGTCCTTGTCCTGAAGCGGAACGAGGCGGAGCAGGCCGCGGCCGCCGCGCTCGACGAAGACGAGCGGCTCGCCGTCGCGCAGCAGCAGGTGGGCGCCGGGGGTGCGGCCGGGGCGGCGACCGCCCTCCAGCTTCGGCCAGGGCAGCGAGGCGCCGTAGGGGTTGGCCGGGTCGGTAGCGGCGAGGACGAGGTAGGAGCCGTCGGCTTGCGGCAGCGAGCGAAGGCGCTCGACTGCGCCGGGGAGGGCGAACTGGGCGCCGCCAAGGCCCTCGACGAAGTAGCCGCGGCGGGCGGTGCCGAGCAGCTCGAGGTTGCCGAGCTCCCCATAGAGGGTCGAGAAGCCGCCGGGGATCCCCTCGGCGAGGACGGTCTCGCGGGTGACGATCCCGTAGCGCTCGAGCATCAGCTCGGCCTGTGCACGGAGCTTGGCGCCGGGCCCGGGGGCGTTGGCGAACAGCGGCTCGGTCAGGGACCAGCGGCCCTGGACGGCGGCGCCGGTGGTCGAGCGGCGGCGGCCGAAGCGGCGGCCCGGGCGTTCCGAGGGGGGGACGGCGCGCAGGCGCGGGGCGCGCAGTGGCGCGAAGGCGTCATTGGTCACCGCTCCCGTCCAGGCCAGGTCCCAGAGGGCGTTGTGGATGTCCTCGGCGGGATGGTCGAGGTCGAAGGCAAGGTCGAGCCAGAAGGAGGGCCCGGCGGCGAGCCGCTCGCGTATCGCATCGTGGACCTCTCCCTGCGGCGTCTCCAGCTTCGCGTTGGCCGGCGGCGGGCCGGCGAGGTGGACGTCCTCGCGGAAGTAGAGGGCAACGCGGCCGTCGTTGCGGCCGAGGGCGCCGGCTCCGACCCAGACCAGCTCGCCGCTGGTGCAGAGCTCGTCGAGCCAGCTCTGCGAGTAGGCGCCGAGGCGGCGCGGCAGCACGTCCCCCTCCCAGACTTTCGGCGTCAGCGCCACCCCTTGCAGCGGTACAAGCGCCTCGCGCAGGCGGTCGATCCCGGCGCCGGTCCGCCGGAAGGCGTCGACGTTCTGCCAGCTCGGCAGGAAGCGGGCCAGCTCGCGAGTGTCGGCGGCCTCGACCTCCTTGCGCAGGCGGGCGAGGCTGGAGCGGCGGACCCGGCGCAGGACTTCGGCGTCGCACCACTCGCGCTCGGTCCCGCCCGGCAACAGCTCGCCGCGGACCATCGCCCCTTCGGACTCCAGCTCGCGCAGCGGAGGCAGCGGATCGACCCCGTAGCGCGCGGTCAGCTGCTGGGTCGGGAAGGGACCGTGGGTGCGGGCGTAGCGGCGGACCAAGGCCCGCATCGCATCGGGGTGCTCCTCGAGGAAGGTCTCCGGCAGCCCGGGCGGCTCGGGGACGCCGAGCGCGTCGCGGTAGAGGCCGGCGTCCTCGGCGGCGATGTAGCGCTCCTCGCCGACGACCCGGACCTTGGCGACGCGCCGCTCGGCGACCAGTTTCTCCAGCATCGACTTCGCCGAGTAGCCCTCGGCGACGCGCTCCTCGCACTCCTCCGCGGTGAGGTCGCCGAGGTTCCGCAGCAGTTGCTGAAGGGCGTCGCGGTCGCCGGCGCGGCCGGCCTCGGTGCGGTTCTGCAGCTGCGCCTCGACCTCTTCCAGCGCCTCGGGGTCGATCAGCTCGCGCAGCTCCTCCTGGCCGAGCAGCTCGCGCAGCAGGTCGCGGTCGAGAGCCAGCGCCGCCGCCCGCCGCTCGGCGTTCGGCGTGTCCCCCTCGTACATGTAGGTGGCGACGTAGTCGAACAGCAGCGAGGAGGCGAAAGGCGAGGCGGTCGGCGTCTCCACCTCGACCAGGGAGAGCGCCCGCGAGTGCAGCTTGCCGAGCAGGTCGCGCAACGAGGGGAGGTCGAGGACATCCTGCAGGCACTCGCGGTAGGTCTCGAGGATGACCGGGAAGCGGGGAAAGTCCCGCGCCACTTCGAGCAGGCTCTGCGACTTCAGCCGCTGCTGCCAGAGGGGGGTGCGTTTGCCCGGGTAGGCGCGGGGGATCAGCAGCGAGCGCGAGGCGTTCTCGCGGAAGCGGGCGCCGAACAGGGCGCTGCCGGAGAGCTCGGAGACGATCAGGTCCTCGATTTCGCCGGGATCGATCAAGACCATGTCGGCCGAGGGCGGCTCGTCGGCGTCGGGGAGGTGGATGACGATCCCGTCGTCGGACCAGATCGCGTCGGCCTCGAGGTCGCGCTCGGCGCGGATCTTGGCGGCCAGCGCCAGACCCCAGGCGGAGTGAACGCGGCCACCGTAGGGCGAGAGGATGCAGAGCCGCCAGTCGCCGATCTCGTCGCGGAAGCGCTCGACCACGATCGTCTCGTCGGAGGGGACGACGCGGGTCGCCTGCTGCTGCTCGCGCAGGTAGCTGACCAGGTTGTTGGCGGCGCGCTCGTCGAGGTCGTACTCCTTGGCCAGCTCGGCTGGCTCGCGGTTGACCGCCTCGCGGGCGAAGGCGCCGATCGCCCGGCCCAGCTCGGCAGGGCGGCCGATCCCGTCGCCCTTCCAGAAGGGGACGGCGCCCGGCGCGCCCGGGGCTGGGGTGACGATCACCCGGTCGCGGGTGATTTCCTCGATCCGCCAGGTGCTGGAGCCGAGCAGGAAGGTCTGGCCAGCGCGGGCCTCGTAGACCATCTCCTCGTCGAGCTCGCCGACCCGGCGGCCATCGGGCAGGTGGACCCCGAAGAGGCCGCGGTCGGGGATCGTGCCGGCGTTGGTGACGACCAGCTGGCGGGCGCCTTTGCGGCCGTGGATCGTGCCCTCGGTGCGATCCCAGACGATTCGCGGCCGCAGCTCGGCGAAGCGGTCGGAGGGGTAGCGGCCGTCGAGCATGTCGAGCACGTTCTCCAGCTGTTCGCGGGAGAGATCATGGAAAGGCTGGGTGGCAGTCACAAGCCGCTCGACCTCGCCGACCTCCCACTCGTCCAGCGCCGCCATCGAGACCAGGTGCTGGGCGAGGACGTCGAGCGGGTTCTGCGGGATCGTCGTCTCCTCGATTTCGGCCTCGCGCATGCGGCGGGCGACGACTGCGCACTCGAGCAGGTCGCCGCGGTATTTGGGGAAGATCCGGCCCTTGGAGACTTCGCCCATGCGGTGGCCGGCGCGGCCGATCCGCTGCAGGCCGCGGGTCACCGACTTCGGCGACTCGACCTGGATCACGAGGTCGACGGCCCCCATGTCGATCCCCAGCTCCAGCGAGGAGGTGGCGACCAGGCAGGGGAGTTCGCCGGACTTGAGCATCTCCTCGACCACGGTTCGCTCCTCGTGGGAGAGGGAGCCATGGTGGGCGCGGGCGATCTCGACGTAGGCATCCGGGCCGGCGGGTCCTGTCCCCGATTTGGAACCACCATCCCTATCGGGATGGTCCCCCAAATCGGCGCCACCCCCCGGCAGGGGCGCATGACCGAGCTGCTCCGTTGCCGGAAGCTCAGATTCCCCTTCGCCGTTAGCGAGCTCGTTCATTCTCTTCGCTAGCCGCTCCGCCGCTCGGCGGTTGTTGACGAAGATCATCGTCGAGGTGTGTTCCTGGACCAGCTCCAGAAGCTTGGGGTAGATCGCCGGCCAGATCGAGCGCACGTGGGCGCTGGGCTCGATTTCGGTAGGCGGCGGCCCGTCCTCACTGGGATACGCCGGCGCCCCCGGATCGGCCATGTCCTCGACCGGCACCACGATCTCCAGGTCCAGAGCCTTCTTCTGCCCGGCATTGACGATCCGGCACTGCTTCTTCGACCCGACGAGGAACTGGCCTATCCGCTCCAGCGGCCGCTGGGTCGCCGAGAGACCTATCCGCTGGATCTCTTCCCCACCCGCGTTCTTCACGTGGTGGCCGAGTCGCTCCAGGGTCAAGGCGAGATGGCTGCCCCGCTTGGACTGGGCGACGGCGTGGATCTCATCCACGATCACTGCCTCAACGCCGGTGAGGATGTCGCGGACGCTGGAGGAGAGCATCAGGTAGAGCGACTCGGGCGTGGTGATGAGGATGTCCGGCGGCGTTTTCGCCATCGCCCGCCGTTCTTTCTGCGAGGTGTCGCCGGTGCGCAGACCGACGGCGATCTCGGCGCCGATCCCGCGCAGCGGCGCCCGCAGGTTGCGCTCGATGTCGTAGGAGAGCGCTTTCAGCGGCGAGATGTAGACGAGCTTGACCCCGGTCCCGAGCGAATCCGACCGCGCCAGCTTGTCGATCCCCCAGAGGAAGCTGGCCAGCGTCTTCCCCGACCCGGTCGGGGCGCAGATCAGCGCGTGCTCGCCGCTGGAGATCGCCTCCCAGCCGCCGGCCTGAGCGGGGGTCGGGCCTTCGAAGGAAGCCTCGAACCAGCGTCGCGTCGCGTCGCTGAACGGCGCCAGCGGATCAGATTCCACACTCGTTTTCGCCTTGGAAGCCAACCCACCGATCTTACGCAGGTCGGTACGTCGCCCAACCGACGATTGATGAGTTGACCACGCTATAGGCGGGTTAACTCATCAATCGCGGCTCAAATATGGGGCTAGGGCGTGCCGTCGGTGAGCTTGACGAATTCGAACCAGGACTTGCGGGGCACGAAGCCGGGGGCGAAGAGGCCCGAGTGGCTGCAGAAGTTGCAGGCGCCGGGGGCGTCGTCGACCGAGAACCAGAAGACGCTCTTCACCTTCCATTTCACCTGCTTGTTGCGGAACGTAGTCAGCGAGGTCTTCAGTTCGCGCGCCTGACCGGCGGGGCCCTTGGCGAAGAGGTTGCCGCTGCTCTTCGGACCGGCGCTCCAGCCGAGCTCGGTGATCCAGAGCGGCTTGCCGCCGTCTTTGTTCTCGGCCAGGACGTTGCGGAATTCTTCGGTGACTTCCGGCAGTTCCCGGGCGTTGATCGTGTACGGGTGCAGAGCGGCGCCGCTGTACCTGGTCTTCAGCCCCGGAGTCGTCTTGTACATCTGCTCGAGGAAGTCGCTCGCGTACCAGTTGAGGCTTTTGTGTTTGCCGGCGGCGTTGCGGGCGCCTTTCGGCCGGGCGAAGAGGCCGGCGAGGACGACCTGCGCCCCCGGGTCGGCCGCCTTCAGCGCCGTGTAGGAGATCTTCACCAGCTTTCCGTACTCGGCCGGGTTGGGCTTGGCGATGAAGTACTTGAAGTTCGGCTCGTTCCAGATCTGCCAGGACCGGATCGGTCGTTGCGGGATGCCGGGGTGCTCGGACCAGAAACTGCCGCTGGGCCCGTAGCGAGCAACGGCGGCGGTCATGAAGGCCGCCCAACCGGTGCGCGCGGCGCCGCTGACCGGCAGATACGCCGGGGTGAGCAGCCCGCCCGCTCCCGAAACCTTCTTGGTGGGGACGGCCCATTCCGGGGCGCCGGAGAGGAAGGGGAGCACTTTGATGCCCGCTTTCGCGGCCTCTTCCACCTGGCTGTCGAAGCTTCTCCAGTCGAAGGCGCCGCCCTTGACCGTCTGCACCGAGCCCCAGCCGACCGGGATGCGGATGCTTTCGGCGCCACCGTTGCCGAGACGCTGATACTGCTCGGCGCTGAGGTTGCTCTGCGGCACGACGCCCCAGAAGCCGGCCGGCAACGCCTGCGCGGCCGAGGCGAAGATCGTGAAAACCGCGGCGAGGGCTCCAAGGGCCGTCCAGGCGCGCACCATTCTCGTCAATTTCCCGCTCGCTTTCGGCATCGGTCAGCCCGCCTTCGGCGAGGAGACGGTGGAACCGGGGTCCTGGCGACGCTGGCGGTAGTAGAAGTAGCCGATCGAGATCGCCGCGAGTACGGCCACCGCGATCAGAATCGGCACCAGCGGCGAGGAGCCGCCGTCCGACGAGTCGCCGGCGGAGTCCGCCGTGGTTGGCAGCGGCTGCGCGGCATTGATGCTCCCGTCGCCTGCATTCTGGGAGCCATTGCCGGCCTTCTGGCCGCCGCCGCCCCCGGCTTGGTTACTCTGGCCGCTCGGGGGGCCACCGCCTCCGCCGGAATTGTCGCTCCCGCCGGGAACAGCAGCGCCCGGCGTATCCGACTTCGAAGCTTCGGATTCGGATTCCGACGGAGCATCGGTACCGCCGGACTTGTGTTTCGACGGAATATTGGAACCTTGGTCATTGGGCACGGCCGGTACGTCAGTTTCGTACTGGATTCCGCTGTTTTCTTCAGCTTGAGCCAGACCCGGAAAGCAAGCAATTGCCAGCACAGCAAGCACTGACAGAAGCGCGAAAACAGGTCGGGCCGAGCTACGGTCGCGGGGGAGGCGGGTCCGAGGCATGGCGCGCAAGATTAGAGGAATCATCGGCGTTGATAAGTCCGATCGCCCTGCTGCTCGGCCTGGGACTGGCCGGAGGCGGCTTTGTACTGGGCCAGCGTCACATCGCCGGGCTCGCGGTTTGGCTGGTTTTAGTGGCGCTCCTGGCGCTCGGCGCGGCTGGGCGAGCGAGGCTCGGCCGCCCCTTCTACTGGGCCACGGGGTTGATCGGAGGACTGGCGCTTTTTTCGGCATTCTCTTCTCTCTGGTCCGGGTCGATTGAGCTAAGCGTCACCGAAGCTGACCGAGTACTGGTCTATCTCGGCTTCTTCCTTGCCGCATTCCTGATCGCCCAAACCGAGCAAAGGGGCCAACGTTTCGCTGAAGGGATCGGAATTTCCCTGATCGCGTTCGCGCTTTTCGCCCTCTCTACGCGACTTTTGCCCGATCTGGTCCCATTTGGGCCCGATCCGGGCGGCAACGCCCGCCTCGGCTACCCGCTCGGCTATTGGAACGCGAACGGCTTTGTTTTTGGAGTAGCGGCGGCACAGGCGCTCTGGATGAGCAGGCATTCGCTGAACGCGGCCCTGCGCTGGCTCTCGGTGGCAGCGCTGCCGGTGGTCCTGCTGGCCCTCTACTTCACCTACTCGCGCGGCGGCCTGCTGGCGCTGCTGGTCGCCTGCGGCTGCCTGATCGCCCTCTCCCACGACCGGCTCTGGTTGCTGGCAACTCTGGCGATCGGCGTCCTCGCGGCGCTGCCGGCGATCCTGGCGACGCAGGGGCGACGGCCCTGGCCGACAACATCGCCGGCCAGGCCGCGATCGACCAGGGGGTGACGGTGCTGCTGATCCTCGTCGCCGGCTGCCTGCTGGCGGTGGGCCTGTTCTGGCTCATGCGCCGGCTCGAGCGGGGCGAGGGCGTGGCGACCGGGCGGGCGCTGGCGATGTCCCGCAACCCAACCGTGCTGAAGGGGGTGGCGGTGGCGCTCGCGGTGCTGGCGATCGGCGCCGTGGTCGCGGTCGGGGGCCGCGCCTGGGACCAGTTCTCGAGCCCGGACGTGCAGTTCACCAGCTATCCCGAGCACCACTTCAACGACCTCTCCGGCACCGGCCGCAGCGAAATGTGGCGGGTGGCGATCGACGCCTTCGGCGAAGACCCGGTGGCCGGGCACGGCGCCGGCACCTACCGCTTCTCCTGGAACGAGCTGCGCGAGATCGACTTAAAGCTGCTCGACGCCCACTCGCTCTACCTCGAGGCCTTCGCCGAGCTGGGCCTGATCGGCGGCCTGCTGGTCCTCGGTCTGATCGGGACCATCCTCTGGACCGGGTTCGCTGCCTGGCGAGCCTCCAGCGGGGCACAGCGGGAGCTATACGCGGCGCTGCTGGCCATCTGTCTCGCCTTCGCCGTCGGGGCCGGGATCGACTGGTTCTGGGAGATCGCCGTCGTCGGCGCCGTCTTCTTCCTCGCCGCCGGCGCCCTCGTCGCCGCCCGCTGCGGCCAGCTCGCCCGCGCCCGGGCCGAGGCGAACGGCGAGGGCGAGCAGCGTCGCTTCGGGTTCGCGGTCGCCGGCCTGGCGCTGGCCTGGATCGCCGCCCTGGCGCTGATCGGCCCGCTGCTGGTGGACCGCGAGATCGACGCCAGCAACGCGGCTGCCGCCGAGGGCAACATCGCCTCCGCGGTCGACCACGCCGACACCGCCCGCTCGATCGAGCCCTGGGCGGCCACCCCCTACGTCCAGCTCGGGCTGCTGGCGGAGTCCCAGGGCGACTACGCGACCGCCGCCGAGCGCCTCTCCCAGGCGATCGACCGCGAGGAAGGCAACTGGCAGCTCTATTACCTGCGGGCGCGGGTCGAGCGTGAGGCCGGCGACGACGCGGCCGCCGGCGCCGACCTCGCCGAAGCGCGCCGGCTGAACCCCAGAGAAGCCTGCCTGCAGGAAGGGTTCGAGGGATGCGGATGAGCCACGTACCGGACACCAGGCCCGAGGCGCCGGCGGCGGAGAAGCCGTCCCCGCCCCCCACCCGGGGTCAGCCCGAGGGCCCTGGCGCGATCGAGTCGCGGCGGCGCGGGGCGCTGCTGCGGCGCCTGCTCGCGCTCGGCGACTGGGGGGCGATGCTCGCCTCCCTCAGCGTCGTCACTGCCGCCACCTCAAGTACTGATACCGGCACCTTCTTCTGGGCGGTCCTCGTCAGCCCGTCCTGGGTGCTGGTGGTGAAGCTCCACGGCCTCTACGACAACGACCACCGGCGGATCCGCCACAGCACCCTCGACGAGCTGCCCTCGCTGGTCTCGGCCAGCGTTCTCGGCACGCTCGTCCTCGACGGGTTACTGGCGATCAGCCCCGCCGGACCGCTCTCCCCCGCCAGCGCGATCGGCGTCGGCGTCGGCGTTCTGCTTGCCAGTTTCGTCGCCCGCGGCGTCCTCCGCTTCGGCTTCCACCACCTGATGCCGCAGGCGCTCGGCCTGGCGATCGGTCCGCCGAGGGCGGTCGACATGGTCGCCCGCCGCGTCTCCACCCATCCGGAGACCCGCCTGGCGCTGGTCGGCTATCTCTCCAGCGAGAGCGAGGAGACGGCAACCGAGCTACCCCGCCTCGGCTCCCCCGCCGATATCTCCCGGGTGGCACGGGAGCTGATGATCGAGCGGGTGGTCGTGACCGAACTGGAGACGGGCAAGATCGACGCCGAGCAGCTGATCGGGGAGTGCAAGGCCGAGGGCCTGGCGCTGACCTTCCTGCCCCAGCACTACGGCCTGCTCGGGCCGGGGATCGAGCTCAACCGCCTCGCCGAGCTGCCGGTCCTCGACTTCCGCTTCAGCGACCCGCCGCGCTCGACGATCGCGATGAAGCGGGCGATGGACATCGCCGTCTCCGCCCTGCTGCTGGTCCTGCTCTCGCCGCTGCTGATCGGGATCGCGCTCTGGATCCTGCTCGACGACGGGCGGCCGGTCCTCTTCCGCCAGCGCCGCGCCGGCAAGGACGGCGAGCCGTTCACGATGGTCAAGTTCCGGACCATGGTCAACGACGCCGAGCAGCGGCTGCCTGAGCTGGTCGACATCGAGAACCTCGACCAACCCGCCTTCAAGATCCAGGACGATCCCCGCGTCACCCGCAGCGGGCGCTGGCTGCGGCGCACCAGCTTCGACGAGCTGCCGCAGCTGCTCAACGTGCTGCGCGGGCAGATGTCGCTGGTCGGGCCGCGTCCCGAGGAGGAGAGCGTGGTCGCCCTCTATGACGAGCGCCAGCGCAGCCGCCTGGCGATCAAGCCAGGGATGACCGGGCCGATGCAGGTCTACGGCCGCAGCGACCTCACCTTCGAGGAGCGGCTGGCGATGGAGCGCGACTACCTCGACAACCTCTCGCTGCTGACCGACCTGGAGATCCTCTTGCGGACGCCGCGGGCGATGGTCGGCGGCGAGGGCGCCTACTAGCGTCTCCGCGATGCCCGAGCTCGAGGTCGTGATCGTCAGCCACGGCGCCGAAGCGCTGCTGCGGCGCTGCCTGCGTTCGCTGCAGGAGCACCCGATCACCGAGGGCGAGATGCGGGTCACCGTCGTCGACAGCGGCAGCCCCGACGGGACGCCGGACATGGTCGCGCGCGAGTTCCCCCAGGTGCGGCTGCTGCGGCGGGACAACATCGGCTTCTCCGCCGCCAACAACGTTGTCCTGCGCGAGGACGAGGCGGGCGCGGTGCTACTGCTCAATCCCGACACCGAGGTCTATGCGGGAACCCTCGACGCGGCGCTGGCGCGACTGCGCTCGGACCCCACGATCGGGATGGTCGGGGTGAAGCTGGTGACCGAAAACGGTGAGCTCGACCACGCCTGCAAGCGCTCCTTCCCCACCCCGCTCTCGGCCCTGGCCCACTTCACCGGGATCGGTCGCGGCGAAGGTGCCGGCGAGGCGCTGAGCCAGTACCGCGCCACCCAGTTGGGCGACGACGAGCCGGGCGAGGTCGACGCGGTCAACGGCGCCTTCATGCTCTGCCGCGCCGCGGCGGTTCAGGACGTCGGCCTGCTCGACGAGGGCTACTGGCTCTACATGGAGGACCTCGACTGGTGCCACCGCTTCTGGGACGCCGGCTGGAAGGTCTTCTACGAGCCGGCCGGGGTGGCGCTGCACGTCAAGGGCGGCTCCAGCGCCTCGCGCCGGGGCCTCAAACAGGAGATCGCTTTTCACCGCGGCATGGGGCGCTTCTACCGCCGCTTCGACGCGCCGCAGAGCAACCCGCTGCTGAACGCAGCGGTCTACGCCGGGATCGGGGCCAAGCTCGGGGTCAGCCTGGCGATCACGGCCTACAAGCGAACGAGGTAGGCGTCCTGGAGGACGACCTGGCTCGGCGAGCCGAGGTCGAAGCGGCGCACCTCGGAGAAGGAAGCGAGCAGCTCCTCTTCGACGTAGGGGCGCGGGTGATAGACGGTGCAGAGGTTGCGACCCGCCATCCGCGGCCGCTGCACGACCATCTCACCGCAGTCGAAGCGCTGCTGCTCATCGAGGCTGAGCCGGTGGCGCATGCGCTCGCCGAGGACGCTCAGTACCAGCAGCCCGCCGGGGCGCAGCAGGCGCCGGAACTCGGCCAGCCAGCCCCGCTGCAAGACCTCGTCGAGATGGCTGAACACGGAGAGGGCGTAGACGAGGTCGAAGCTGCCGGTGACGTACGGGGTCGGCGGGGCCAACTGGTTGCGGGTCGCCCGAAGGTTCGGCAGGTTGGCGACGCACCAGGCGACGAGGTCGGGGTTGTAGTCGCAACCGTAGATCTCCAGCCCCTCAACCGCCGCCCAATGACGGGCGACCCGGCCGCAACCGCAGCCGAAGTCGAGGATCGCCCGCATCCGCTCGACCGGGGCCCCAGCCGCCGCAGCCCCCGCCTGGATCGAGTCGCACATCTGCGCCCCGAGCCGGAGGAAGGCCTCGGCATCGCCGGTACGGCCGTCGACCAGCAGGCGCAGGCGTGGCGGCGGCACCGGTAACCCGTCGGCGCCAAGGGCCTCCCGCTCATGGGCGCGGTGGGCGAGCCATCCCTCGCGCAGCCGCTCGGCGGGCAAGAGCAGCCTGGTCCGGTCGAGCCTGTCGGCAATCTGACTCCGCGTCTGCTGGCGCATCCCATCGGTTTCAACCTCTTTAGAGGGGGAAAGTCGCGGCACTGCAGTCACCGCTTTGGGGACGCCGGCTGGGAGATCTTCTACACCGTGATCGGGGCGAAGCTCGGGTCAGCCTGGCGATTACCGCGCTTCGCGGCCGCTAGGCCACAGCGCGGCGGCTCCAAAGCGCGCCGCGAACCTTCTTCAACTCGACGACCTTGCCGAGGTCGTTCTTGATCCGAACCTCGCCGCCGCCCTCCCTGCGCACCATTGCCCGAGCCTTCTTCACGGCTCCTGATCGCGTTTCGTCGAACTCGGATGCGCGCCTACTACCGGCTCTTACGATCTCCCAACCGCCGAGACGCTTACTTGGCTGCACGCTGCGATCTGCGGTTCGAGTCTCCATTGCGACGAAGATAGCCGGCTCTCCGGCGGATCCCACCTTCACCGGTTCCTCAGCCCCCACATGCCAGCGGATGCGTCGAGGAGTCGAAGAAGAACAAGGGCGCGTCCAGACCGGCGCGAATGGTCGCCTTGGCCGCACGGATGTCGTTCTCGCTTTTTCCCTCACGCCGAATCGAAACGGCGACCGCCCGCGAGGGGTTGCGATTCAGCGCGTCTACGAGGTGCTGGTCCTGCTCACCCAGGTCGCTCCCGAAGACCACCATCGGGAGATCGCACTTGCCCAGCTGGTCAAGCGCGTGGGAAAGATAGTCGTTGCCCTCGATTCCCTGCAGCTTGTGCTGCGCCGAGCCCTCGGTGATCAGAAGCGGCCGGACCTGCTCGTCGCCGTCCAACGGCTTGCCGAACTGATCGAGCAGCGTCCTGAGGTTCTGGTGCACGAGCTTGCGGGTCGCGCCAGACCCCATAACCACCAGGTGGAGCGCTCCGTGGAGGAAGTAGACCGGAGTTCGATGCGCGGGGACGTCGCACTCTGCGGGGTCGAAGGAGCTCTTCTCACACCAGAAGCAATCGCATAGGCCCTTGAAACCCACGGCGTGCATCGCCCAGTAGACGATGAGGTCGTAGTTGGTGGAGAACACGTACTCCTGCTCCTGCAGGGTCCGGCCAATTGTCTCGAGCGTGTCGCCCGAAACACTCGAGTGCTTGACATGCACGGCCTGGACAGCCTTGCCAAGGGCCAGCTGAACGCTCTTGTAGCGGTCCAGGTAGGGGCCGGAGTCCTTGCCGAGAGCCTCCGCCATGCGAATGGCGGAGGCAAGCTCTCCCAATACTCGCTCGAAGTTCTTGGTGCCCAGCTCTTCGAAGAGGTTTCGGTCGGGGGTCGTGAGAGCGCCGGCCTTGTCGAACAGCGAGGGGTAGCCGAAGCCCTCCCACACATTCCTGCTCAGACCATTGCCCAGCAGAAGAGCAGACCAGTCGTCGCGTTCGGCGGTCACCTCCTCCCAGCGGGCGAGGCTCCCGTCGATCGGATGCCCATCTGCGACCGTCACGAAGCCCTCAGAAGGGCAGCGAGTCGGCGGCTTCGGCCAATCGCGGCGCAACCTTGTCGCGCTCGCTCAGCAGCGGGTCGCTGACCTGCCACTCGATGCCGATCTCGGGGTCGTCCCAGGCGATCCCGGACTCGGTCGCCGGGTCGTAGTAGCTGGACACCTGGTAGGCGACGTCGGCCGTCTCGCTGAGGACGGCGAAGCCGTGGCCGAAGCCGACCGGGACGAAGAGCTGGCGGTGCTTGACGTCGTCGAGCAGGTGCGCCTCCCACTGCCCGTAGGTGGGCGAGCCGCGACGCAGGTCGACGGCGACGTCGAGGATCTCGCCGCGGGCGCAGCGGATCAGCTTCGCCTGCCCAGGCTCGGTCTGGAAGTGGATCCCGCGCAGCGTCCCCTTCGAGGAGCGCGAGTGGTTGTGCTGGACGAACTCGACCTCGACCCCGAGCTGGCGCCAGGCGTCGCGGCTGTAGGACTCGAGCATGAAGCCACGCTCGTCGCCGTGGACGACCGGCTCGACCAGGACCACCCCTTCGAGCTTCGTCTCCAGCCGCTCCGCCACTAGCTAGCCCAGTGCCTTCCCGTACTGCTTTTCGTAGTACTCGCGGTACTCGCCGGAGCGGATCGGGCCCCACCAGTCCTCGTTGTCGCGATACCACTGGACGGTTCGCTCGAGGCCCTCGGCGAAGTGGACCTGGGCCTCCCAGCCGAGCTCCTCCTTCAGCTTCGCCGAGGAGAGCGAGTAGCGGCGATCGTGGCCTGGGCGGTCTTTGACGTATTCGATCAGCGACTCGTCGCCGCCGGTCAGCTCGATCACCCGCTTGACGACCTCGATGTTCTCGCACTCGTCGGGACCGCCGACGTTGTAGGCCTCGCCCGCCACGCCCTTGGTCAGCACCGTGTGGATGCCGCTGCAGAAGTCCTCGACGAAGAGCCAGTTGCGGACCTGCTTGCCGTCGCCGTAGACCGGCAGCGAGTCGCCGTGGACTGCGTTGAGGACCATCAGCGGGATCAGCTTCTCGGGATATTGGCGCGGGCCGTAGTTGTTGGAGCCGCGGACGATCGAGGCGTCGATCCCGTAGGTGTGGAAGTGGGCGGAGACGAGCAGGTCGCCGGCGGTCTTGGTCGCCGAGTAGGGCGAGGAGGGGTCGAGCGGCGAGGTCTCGGTGAAGGAGCCGGAGTCGATCGAGCCGTAGACCTCGTCGGTGGAAACCTGCAGGTAGCGCTCGACCCCGAGCTCGCGGGCGGCGTCGAGCAGGGTGCCGGTGCCGATCACGTGGGTGCGGGCGAAGGCGTCCTGGTCGTCGATCGAGCGATCGACGTGACTCTCGGCGGCGAAGTTGACGACCGCGTCGACGCCCTGCATCGCCTCGCGGACGACGGCGGGATCCTCGATCGCTCCCTCGATCAGGTTCGTCCCCTCGGGCAGGTTCTCGCGCCGGCCGGCGTAGGTGAGCTTGTCGAGGACGACGACGTCGTGCTCGTCGCCGACCAGTCGCACATAGGTGGAGCCGATGAAGCCGGCGGCGCCGGTGACCAGGAGTTTCATTCGCTTGCTGCCTCCGCTTTTCGTTGGGCGAGATAGCCTGCCAGGCCGTCCTGCCAGGTGGGGAGCCGGATCGCGTGCTCGCGCTGGCTGACCAGGGCCGAGAAGGCGGGCCGGGGAGCGGGCCGGCCGAGCATCTCGGTCGTGCTCGAGAGGACTTTGCACTCGACCTCGGCCTGCTCGAAGATCTCGCGGGCGAACTCGTACCAGGAGCAGTGGCCGCCCGCCGCCATGTGGTGGATGCCGTACTCCATGCCGTCGATCAGGCGGACGATCCCGTAGGCGAGGTGCCAGGTGTAGGTCGGCGAGGTGGACTGGTCGCGGACGACGAGGACCTCGTTCCGGGTCTCGGCCAGCTGCAGCATCGTCTCGACGAAGTTGCGGCCGCCGAGCCCGAAGAGGCCGGCCGAGCGGACGATGAAGTGGCGCTTGTTGGCAGCGGCGACCGCCTCCTCCCCGGCCAGCTTGGTGCGGCCGTAGGCCGACTGCGGCGCCACCTGGTCGCTCTCCACGTAGGGCGCGCCCTTGCTGCCGTCGAAGACGTAGTCGGTGGAGACGTGGAGGATCCGCGCTTCGATCTCGGCCGCAGCCGCGGCGACGTTGCCGGCGCCCGAGCCGTTGACGGCGAAGGCCGCCTCCTCGGACTCCTCGGCGCCGTCGACGTCGGTCCAGGCGGCGCAGTTGATGACCACGTCGGGCCGCTCGAGGTCGAGCTTGCGGCGGACCGCGGCGGGGTCGGAGACGTCGAACTCGGCGCGGCCGTAGCCGATCACGTCGTGGCCGGCGTTGCCGGCGGCGAGGAGGACGTCGCGGCCCAGCATCCCGGCGGCCCCGGTGACGAGCAACTTCATTTGGTGCAGGGTGGCGTTTGCACGGGCAGCAGGCTAGCTATCCGAGGGGGCCGAGGGAGCAAAGCACCAACGACGACGGCGATACGGCACTCCAACTTCCGACTAAGCGGATGACTGCGACTTCACCAATGAGACCGCCGCGCTGACGAAAAGCAAGACAGCGCCCACGAAGCAGACGAGTGCCGCGGTTCCGATACCCGCAATCAAAAGGATGACCCCGATCATCAATGCCGCCAAGGCGAACACGCCATGCCGAAACGCTCTCCGAGCGCGGCGGCCGCTCTCTCCTATCGCTCGCCTCGTAAGCCCGGCGGTCTGCTCGGCAAGGTCGGTTGCCGTTTTCGCTGCAGCGACTCGGCTCGCAGTCGACAAACCGTGGAAGGCCCCGTCGATTTCGCTGCGCGTCCGCGCGGCGCTGACCTGATCCTTTGCCGCTGCGCACTCATGCGCTTCCAACCGCCCTTCGGCATACGCCTTCTCGAGCAGGCCGATTGCCTCTGCGCGATCCGGCGCAGAAACCCGGCGCTCGGTTGATGGAGAGCGGGCGGGGAGCGTGGGGAGACCCGCGATGGCAAAGACCTCCCCGATTTGATTTGGCGTCGCGGCCGCCTCCACGGCCGCGTAGAGCCCCGGAAGCTCGTCCTGATCAAGATGCCCCATTGATCGATGCGCCTCGAGGCGGCGAAAGGCGTCCTCGCGATCGGCGTTTGATGCGCGGAATTCCCCGCGTTGAAGCTTGCGACCCTTGACCCGCATCAATCCGATTCGGTCGAGCATCGGCTCGTACCCTATAGAGACCTATAGAGAGGCGACTGGCAGGCCCCAGCCCGCCCGCCCGTCGCACGGCGCTGTGGAGGCTTAGACGAGTTTGATCTCGGATTTGTCGCCGACCAGCAGCCGCAGGGTCTTCGGCATTCCCTCGCTGCGGGTCAGCTTCACTTCCTTGCCGAGCAGGCTCGCCTCCATCCGCGTGCCGAGGTCCTCGACCACGGAGCCGGAGAGGACGATCGAGTTCTCGACTTCGGATCGGCGGACGTGGACGTCGTCGCCGATCGAGGTGTAGGGGCCGATGTAGGCGTCCTCGATGTGGGCGCCGGCGCCGATCACGGCGGGGCCGCGGACGACGGCGCGCTCGAGCCGGGCGCCGGGGCCGATCACGACCCGGCCCTCGACCTTGGAGGCCTCGTCGACCTCGCCCTCGATCTCGGTCACCAGCTCCTCCAGCACGAGGCGGTTGGCCTCGAGCATGTCGGCGAGCTGGCCGGTGTCCTTCCACCAGCCGCGCACCACCTCGGAGCGGACGGTGCGGCCGTCGTCGATCAGCTTGTCGATCGCCTCGGTGATCTCCAGCTCGCCGCGCCAGGAGGGCTCCAGGGAGCGGGCGGCGTCGAAGATCGAGTTGCTGAAGAGGTAGACGCCGACCAGGGCGAGGTTCGAGGGCGGGTCCTTGGGCTTCTCGATCAGGCGCACGATGTGGCCGTCGTCGTCGAGCTCGGCGACGCCGTAGGACTGCGGGTCGTCGACCGGGGTGAGGAGGATCAGCGCCTCGGGCTGGTGCTCGCTGAAGGTGGAGACGAGGCCGCGGAGGCCGTCGCGGAGGAGGTTGTCGCCGAGATACATGACGAACGGCGAGGTGCCGATGAACTCCTCGGCGGTCAGCACCGCGTGGGCGAGGCCGGCCGGTTTGTCCTGGACGATGTAGGTGATCTCGGCGCCGAACTGCGAACCATCGCCGGCCGCTTCGCGGATCTCGTCCCCGGTCTCGGGGGCGATGATGATCCCGATCTCCTTGACCCCGGCGTCGACCAGCGCCTCGATCCCGTAAAAGAGCACGGGCTTGTTGGCGACGGGCACCAGTTGCTTCGCCGAGGTGTGGGTGATCGGGCGCAGGCGCGTGCCGGCACCACCCGAGAGAATCAGTCCCTTCAAGGGCTCCATGCGGGAGGGAACCCTACTGACAGTCGATAAGAGCGGCTGTTGCAGCAATGTTGCCGCACCTGGACTCGATCCGGCGAATCCGCGACCATGGAGCCATGAGCAAGGTGGACGAGCGCGCATTCGTGCCCGAGATCGACGCGGACGCCCGGCACCGGCTGAGCGTGGCGCTGGACAAGGAGGGCGTCGTCGCCGCGATGCTGATCGGGTCGCAGGCGCGGGGAGAAGCGGGACCTCTTTCGGACGTGGACGTCGCGGTCTGGCACGAGCCCGCCCTCGACTCGGATCAACGCTGGACTCTCCACCTGTCTCTGATAGGTGCCGCAACTCAGGCCCTGAAGACGGATGAGGTCGATGTCGTCATGCTGAATCACGCTCCCCCGTTGCTCAAGCATCGGGCTATCCGGGACGCGGTGCTGCTGGTAGAGCATGACCACGCCCAGCGGGTGAGCTTCGAGACGAGGGCGATCCTCGACTACCTCGACACTGCACCCCTTCGGGTGGCGCGGAGAGAAAGTCTCGAGCGGCAATTCAAGGATGGAACTTTTGGTCGACGCCGATCGGGTTGAGCTACGCCTCGAACGGCTGGGCCAGCTGATCGATCAGCTGGACAACGTCCAAGCTGGAGGGGAAAAGGCCTACCTGGACAACCCGGAACTCCGGGCTGCCGCCGAACGATGGCTGGAGCTTGCGATCCAGATTTGCATCGACCTGGGAACCCAGCTTGCGGTTCAACGGGGAGGCCCGATACCGGAAAGCTATGCCGAGGTCTTCACCATCCTGCAGAAGCAGGGACTAGTACCCGACCACTTGGCGTTGTCTTTGGCTGCTGCGGCAGGTCAGCGAAATCTCCTCGCCCACCTCTACCTGGAGATCGACGACAAGAAGGTCTTCGAGTCCCTCTCCAACCTCGACCGTCTACGCCAGTTTGGCGCGCTCGTCGAGAACCAGCTCGACTGAGACCCGCGGTTTACATCCCAAATTTCAACGGGTCCGCCCAGCTTGGCCGGACCCTGCGCGGGCTCGCCGAGCAGACGCGGCCGGCGGACGTGGTGCTGGTCGACAACGGCTCCAGCGACGACTCGGTCGAGCTGGCGCGACGCGAGCTGCCGGAGGTGAAAGTGCTGGAGCTGGGCGAGAACCTCGGCTTCGGGCCGGCGCTGAACCGGGCGGTTGCCGCGCACCCGGCCGACGGGGTGATTCTGCTCAACAACGACGCCGAGCCGGAGCCGCGCTTCGTCGAGGCGCTGCTGGAGGGGCTCGGCGCGGGGGTCGACGCGGTCGCCGGGGTGCTGCTGCAGGAACGGGCGCCGGAGCTGATCGACTCCGCCGGGGTCGTCGCCGACGCGACCCTGATGGGCTTCGACTACCTGCACGGCGAGCCGGCCGAGGTTGCCGTGGGGGCGGCGGACCCGCTGGGGCCGACCGGGGGCGCGGCGCTCTACCGGCGCGCCGCCTTCGAGGCGGCCGGCGGCTTCGACGAGCGGATCTTCCTCTACTACGAGGACCTCGACCTGGCGCTGCGGATGGCGGCCGGGGGCGGGCGCTGCCGGCTGGCGCCGGAGGCGCGGGCCCTGCACGCCTACTCGGCCAGCCTCGGCGCCGCCAGCGCCGCCAAGTACGCGCGGACCGGGTGGAGCCGCGGCTACATGCTGCGTCGCTACGGCGTGATGCGGAGCCCGGGCCTGGCGCTGCGCGCCCTCGCCTGCGAGGGCGCGCTTTGCGCCGGGCAGATGCTGAAAGACCGCACCGCCAGCGGCCTCAAGGGCCGCTGGCGCGGCTGGCGCGACGCCGGCGGCCTCGAGCAACGGAGCGGCAAGGGTGCGGCGCTGCTCGACCTCAGCGCCCGCGAGGCGCTGGCGCTGCGCCGGCGCCGGCGCAGCTGAGCCCTGCGACCTCGTTCAGTCGCGGTTCAGAAACTTTCCGCGCGCCCGGCGCAGGAAGCCGAAGAGGCCGGTGCTGAGGCGGACGATCTCGATCGCCATCTCCTGGTTCTGCCGCTCCAGGCCGGCCCGGTCGGCTCGCACGTCCTCCAGCTCCGAGCGGGTTGCCTCCAACTCGGCCTGCAGCCCGTCGCGTTCCTCGAGCAGGCGACCGAGCCGGCGGGTGGTGGGCATCCCCGCCGGCCGAGGGGCGTCGGCGTAGCCAAGCGTCAGGTTGCGCACCTCGGCCGCGAGCTCCGCGTTTACGCGCAGTAGCTCCTCCACCCGCGGGTCCTCCGACCGCCGCTCACTCATCCGGGTACCTCGGCGGTCCAGCGGACGCCGTGCAGACCAATCCGTTCCTCCGATTCACTCCAGCTGCGGTCCTGCAGCTCCTGGCTGTAGCCGCGCATCAGCGAGTCGGGGAGCACCCGGTAGCGTGCCAGCCGCTCGGGGATCACGGCGCCGAAGCAGCCGCGGGAGCGCATCCACCGGTAGAGCTCCCAGTCGGAGTGCATCGACCCTTCGCGGTGGTACTCGAAGCCGAGCTCGGTAAATACGCGCCGCGGCAACATCGCCAGCGTGTCCCCGTCCCAGTTCTCCTCGTAGCCGCCGAGTACCGAGTTGCCGAGCGGAGCGAAGTTGGGATGGAGGTCGGTGTCCTCGTTGTCGGCCCCGACCATCCGCAGCCAGCAGGTGGCGTAGGCGAGCTTTGGGTCGGCGACCAGGACGGCGAGGGCGCGCTCGACGAAACTCGGCTCGAGCAGGTTGTCGGAGTCGAGCATCACCACGTACTCGCCGCGGGCAATCCTGGCCCCGAAGGTGCGGGCCGGCCCCTCGCCGGCATTGGGCTTGGTCACCACGGTCACGCGGGGATCGTCGTCGAACTCGGCCAGGACCGCGTCGTCGGGGGCGAAGGAGCCGTCGTTGACGACCAGCACCTCGACCTCCGGGTAGGTCTGGGCGAGCAGGGAGCCGACCGCTTCGCGCACGTACTCGTGGGCGCGGAAGTAGGGCACGACCCCGGTCACCAGCGGCCCTCCGGCGGCGACCGGCCTCAGCGGCACCGGCTGTGAGCGGCTGCCGAGCAGCTCGTCGTAGGCAGCGAGGATCGGCGCGGGATCGGTCAGCGCCCGCGCCCGCTCGGCCGGGCCACCGGAGTCGCGCACCCGCACCAGCTCGCCCCGGTCGGCCTCGAGCCGGCGCAGCGCCCGGCCCAGCGCGACCGGCCCGGTGCCCTCCGCGTGCCAGCCGCTGACCCCGTCCTCGACCACCTCGACGAGGTCGCCGACCGGGCAGGCGAGCACCGGCACCCCGGCGGCAAGCGCTGTCAGCGCCACGCCCGCGGTGGCCTCGAGACGGGAGGGGGCGACGAGGAGGCCGGCGGCGGCCAGGTGGTCGCGGAGCGCCGCCGCGTCGGGGGCGGGTGCGAACTCGATCCGCCGGTCTTCGCCGCCGAAGACCTCGATCGTCTCGCGGATCGACTGGCCCATGCCTGCCGTCGTCGTGTCCTCCCCGGCCAAGGTCAGGTGCCAGCTCTCCGGCGGCAGCGACCAGCAGGCTTCGGCCAGGTCGACTACGCCCCGCGAGCGGCGCAGGTCGCCGACGAAGAGGAGCCGCAAGGGCCCGCCCGGCTCACCAGCGGCGGCGTGCTCCGGCGGCGACAGCTCGACCGCCGGCCGGATCCGCGCCCCCGGCGGCAGCGCCTCGGCGCCGTAGAAGCGGTGGTAGAGATCGAGGGAGTCGCCACCCGACCAGACCAGCCGGTCGGAGAGGCGCAACTGCTCCCGCTCGATCTCCGCCAGGCGCCTGTTGCCGGGCTGGTTCAGCGTCCCGTCCTGGAGATTGAGCAGCTCGGTGCTGGGCGAGACGCGACTCGCGATCGTGGTCCCGGCAAGCAGCGGCTCACCGCCGCGTCGCGCCTGCAGGGGGACCAGGCCGTGGGCGCGGAAGTCCGGGGCCTCGATGTAGTCGGGGCCTTCGTCGCCGTAGAGCGACCGGATCGTCTCCATCGCCGCCGCCGAGTGGCGGTGATCCTCGCAGGCGAACTTCAGCCGCGCCAGCTCCTCGGGCAGCTCGGCGTAGACCTCGCGGAAGCCAGAGGCCGGCGGCAGCTGCGGCCACTCTTCCCCCCAGCCGCTGTGGATCAGCGTCACCTCGTGGCGTGCCGAGAGCAACGCCGCCAGGGCGCGGGGCGAGTGAGCGGTAGCCCCCGCCCGATTCGGGGCCGGGGCGATCAAGCAGACCCTCATTGGGCCTACCCTCTCATCCCGAGCCAGCGCTGGGCCAGGCCGAGGTCCCCTTCGCGGCGCAGCCGCCGCCGCTCGCGCAGCAGCTCCGGCAGCCAGCGTAGGGCGGCGAGCTTGCCGCTCAGGGTCGCCCACAGCCGCCGCTGCCCCGCCGCCCGCGCCAGCGCCCCGGCCTCGACCGCGGCGATCCGCGGCAGCGCCTGCGGCGGCACGAACTTGGCCTGGGTGGCGAGGCGATTGCGGGCGACGAGCCTGGCGTTCCAGGCGCTGGGGCTAGGCGCCTCCGCCGACCAGGAGGCGTTGCCGACGTGCCAGACGACCGCCTCGGGGACGTAGGCGAAGCGCCAGCCGGCGATCCGCGCCCTGACGTTGAGGTCGACGTCCTCGTAGAAGGCGAAGTAGCGCTCGTCGTAGCCGCCGAGAGCATCGAAGAGCTGCCGCCGCAGCAGGCAGGCGGCGCCGCAGACGCCGAAGATCTCCCCCGCGGCGGCGCTGCGCGAGTCCTGCGCCTCCCCAGCCCCTTCCTCGAAGGCGCGCCCGTCGGCGCTCAGCGCCATCCCACGGCTGTAGAGGCGGGCCGTGCTGACGTCGCGCTCGCTAGCGTCCTCGAGCTGGAGGATCCGCGGCTGCACGCCGCCTAGACCGTTATCGGCGGCGAGGGACTCGGCGAGCTGGCCGACGCAGCCCGGCTCCAGGGCGGTGTCGGCGTTCAGCGCCAGCACCGCCGGTGCTTCGGTGCGGGCGGCGCCGAGGTTGACGGCGGCGGCAAAGCCGACGTTCCGCGGCAGCGAGACGTGCGGCACCCCGCGCTCGCGCAGCAGCTCCAAGCTGGCGTCGGAGGAGCCGTTGTCGACCACCATCAGCTCCAGCTCGGCGCCCTGATCGGCGAGCGAGTCGAGGCAGCGCGGCAGCAGCCCGGCCGAGTTCCAGCTCGGGATCACAACGGCCACGCTCATCTCACTCGCCACAGATGCGCAAGCCTAGAGCGCCGATATCGTCCGCCGCCGATGCGGCAAACGATCCGGCGCTCCCTCTTCCTCGCGCCGCCAGAAGATGGACACCGCCCCAGCCCCGGCAAGCTGGCGCTGCTCGCCGGCGCCGCGATCGCCCTCGCCGTCGTCCTGCAGTTGGCCCGCCTCGGCTTCGGCGACGCGCTCGGCTCGCTCTGGGCCGAGGACGGGACGATCCTCCTCCAGGGGTCCTTCGCGGACGGCTTTCTCGAAGCTCTGTTCTCCCCCTACGCCGGCTACCTGATCCTGATCCCGCGGCTGATCGGCGAGATCGGCGACGCGGTGCCGCTGCGCGACGCCGCTGCGGCCGTCGCGATCGCCTCCGCCCTGGTCGTCGCCCTCAGCGGCCTCGTCGTCTGGATTGCCGCCGCCGGCCACATCCGCAACCCCTACCTGCGCGGCGCCCTGGTCGCCCTCACGGTGCTCTCGCCGGTCGCCTCGCTGGAGTCGGTCGCCGCCGGCTCCTACGTCCTCTGGTACATGCTCTTCGCCAGCTTCTGGGTGCTGCTCTGGACCCCGCGGACGACGGCCGGCGCGGTGCTCGGCGGCCTCTTCGTCCTCCTCACCGGCCTCAGCACGCCGGGCCTCTGGTTCTTCGCACCGCTGGCGGCGCTGCGGCTGCTCGCCGCCGTCGACCGCCGCGACACCGCGATCCTCGCCAGCTACGCGCTCGGCGCCGCCGCCCAAGTCCCGGTCCTGGCGAGCAACAACGAGTCGGCGGTCGACCCGAGGTGGACCGCCGACATCTGGACCGGCTACCTGCAGCGCGTCCTCGATGGCGGCCTCTTCGGCGAAGCCGTCGGCGGCGTCGCCTGGGAGCAGTTCGGCTGGGTGCTGCTGGTCGCCCTGCTTGCCGCCGCGCTCGCCGCGCTCATCTACGTCGGCTGGCGCTCCTCGCCGCCGGTGCGGATCTTCACCGCGGTCGCGGTCGGGACCTCGCTGCTGATGTATGCCGCCTCCGCCTACCAGCGGGGGGTCGGGATGGAGCTGATGTGGCCGCCGGACCGGCACTTCGGCCACGCCGGCCGCTACGCGATCGTGCCGGCGCTGCTGCTGGCGAGCGCCGTCCTGGTCGCAATCGACCGCTGGCCGCGGCCGCTGCCGGGACCCCGGCGGCTGCCCTGGGTGGGGTGCATCGCCGTGGCCGTGATCGCGGGGGCGATCGTCAGCTCCTTCTGGGTGGGCGATGCCGATGTCCGCGGCACCCCGCGCTGGCCCGACGCGATCGACACCGCCGCGGCGAGCTGCCAGCGCCAATCCCTCGACTACGCCCCGATCCCGACCTCGCCGCCTGGTTACGCGGTGTTCGCCGACTGCCAGAGCCTCTCCGACGCCAGCCAGCGGTAGCGTTCCCCCTTTCCTGGGTTTACGCCCTGAGGCAACCGCGCCGAACCCCTTATGTCTTCCGATCCCCTCACCGCATCCCCAGCCGGGCCGACGCCGGCCCCCAGTCCCGCCACGGGGGCACCGCCGGCGATCCAGGTCGAAGGCCTGCAGAAGTCCTTCCGCATTCCCACCCACCGGGTCGACTCGCTCAAAGAGCGCGTCGTCCACCCCTTCGCCGGGCGCGAGTTCCGCGACCTGCGGGCGCTGCGCGGGGTCTCCTTCGAGATCAGCCAGGGGGAGTTCTTCGGGATCGTCGGTCGCAACGGGTCCGGCAAGAGCACCCTGCTGAAGCTGCTGGCGAGCATCTACCGGGCCGACGCCGGCACGATCCGGATCGCCGGGCGGCTGGCGCCCTTCATCGAGCTCGGGGTCGGCTTCAACATGGACCTCACCGCGCGCGAAAACGTCGTCCTCAACGGGGTGATGATGGGGCTCACCCCGCGCGAGATGCGCCGCCGCCTCGACGCGATCATCGAGTTCGCCGAGCTCGAAGACTTCGTCGACCTGAAGCTGAAGAACTACTCCTCGGGGATGCTGGTGCGGCTCGCCTTCGCGGTGATGATGGAGGCCGACGCCGACGTGCTGCTGATCGACGAGGTGCTGGCGGTCGGCGACGCCGCCTTCCAGCAGAAGTGCGCCGACGCCTTTCACCAGATGAAAGCCGAGGGCAAGACGATCATCCTCGTCACCCACGAGATGGCGACGGTCGAGGACTACTGCCACCGGGCGATGCTGATCGCCGACGGCGAGATCCAGCACATCGGCGACCCCGGCGAGGTCGGGCGCGAGTACCTGCGGCTCAACTTCGAGGGCGGCGCGGACGAGGGCGCGACCGAGGGCGAGGAGGTGCGGCTGGTCGAGGCGCGGCTCGAGGGCGCCGACGGCGAGCCGACCGCCAACGTCGAGCACGGCGAGGAGATCCGGCTGCGGCTGGAACTCGAGGTCAAGCGCGACCTGCCCGGCCTCGACGTCGGCTTCCTTGTCGCCAACGCCGACGGCCTCGGCGTCTTCAACTTCGGGATCCCGGTCGGCGAGCGCGAGGAGGCGCGGGAGCTGAGCGCCGGCCAGCGGGTGGTGGTCACCGCCGCCGTCGACAACCAGCTCGTCGCCGGCCGCTACTTCGTCCACTGCGGCATCAACCGCGCCTACGAGGGCGGCATCGCGCTGTACGTGCCGAATGCGATCGACTTCGTAGTCTTCGGCGGCCCGCAAACTCGCGGCCTCGTCTACCCGGAGCTGAAGATCGACGCCGCGATCGAGGGCGGCGGATGAGCGCCCAACCGACCACCCCGGCACCGCTGCGCGAGGTGCGCGGCCCCTCCGCCCTCGGCGGCGGCTCGCGCCGCTTCTTCGACCTGCTCTGGCTGATGTCGGTGACCGAGTTCAAGCGCGTCTACTTCGGCACCGTGTTCGGCTACGTCTGGTCGCTGGTGCGGCCACTGGCTCTGTTCGGCGTCCTCCTCTTCGTCTTCACCCAGGTCTTCAAAATCGGCAGCGATACCGCCGAGCACTACCCGGTCCTGCTGCTGATGGGGATCGTGATGTTCACCTTTTTCCAGGAATCGACGACCAACGGGGTCACCTCGGTGGTCGCCCAGGAGGGGATCGTCCGCAAGACCCAGTTCCCGCGCCTGGTGATCCCGCTGGCGACGGTGGTGACCGGCGCCTTCAACTTCGGGCTGAACCTGATCGTGGTCCTCGGCTTCGTCCTCGCCTTCGGCGTCACCCCGGCCTGGACCTGGCTCCTGTTCCCGCTCGTCGTCGCCGTCCTTTTCGTCTTCACCGCGGCGGTGAGCATGCTGCTCTCGGTCCTCTACGTCCGCTTCCGCGACGTGGCGATCATCTGGATGGTCTTCGCCCAGGCCCTCTTCTACGCAACCCCGATCCTCTATCCGGTCGAAGCGTTCGAAAACGAGACCTACGAACACCTGCTGATGCTGAACCCGCTGGCGGTGATCTTCGAGCAGGCCCGCGTCTGGGTCCTCGAACCAAACGCGCCAACCGCGGTCGAGGCGGCCGGCGGAGCAGCCGGTCTGATCCCGGCGGCGGCGATCTTCGTCGGCGTCTGCGCGCTCGGCGTCTGGACCTTCAGCCGCCAGGCCCCACGAATCGCCGAGGACCTCTAGGCCGGGCAGACGCGGACCGGCTGGGCGGCTTCCACCGCGAGGAACCACGGCTGGGTGGAGTTGTCCTGGGGGATCGTCAGCTTGACCACGGCGCCGCCGTCGGCGCCTTCGGTCTTGACTGGGTGTTCGCCGTCGGCGAAGCGGCGGAGGGAGAAGTCGGCATGGGGGCCGGGGGCGACTTCGATCCGGGTCGTGCCCGGTCCGAGCTCGATCTCCTCCCCGGCGGCAGCATCGAGGCAGCCAGGCGCGCCTCCCTCTTCCCGATAGGCACCGGGCGTGACCTCGGTCGATAGCGGCAGGGCCTGCCCGAGGACGATGTCCGCCTGGCGACGGCCGGACAGCGGCGCGGAAAGGAGCTCGGCCGTCGTGTAGGCGGGCGAGCCATGCTCACGCACTGCATCGAGGTAGCTCCCCGCTTCGATTGCGATCAGCGAACCGGTCCCCGCGATCTCCGGGGTCAGCCTGAACTCGTCGGGGACGGTGCGCTCGGCGATCTCGATTGCGGCGGTGTCGGCGCGGGTCAGGACCGAGAGGTCTTCCAGCCAGACCTTGCCGTCGCGCAGGGTGGCCAGGTTGGAGGCGACGGCGAGGACCGTGACCGCGCCCCCGATCAGCAGCGCGTTGCGGCTGAAGCGCACCCCCCGCAGCAGCTCGGCGGCGACCAGGAGGACGAAGACGGCGCCGGCGTAGCCGTAGCGACCGGCGACCGGCGGCCGGCCGGCGAAGAAGTTGAAGCCGGCGAGCAGCCAGTAGCTCGCCGCGGCGGCGGCCACCGGCCAGAGCCGCGGCGAGAACCCGCGCTTCTTCGTCTGGCCCCAGATAACGAGCCCGATCGCGGCAAGCAGCAGCGGCCGCCCCCATGCCGGCTCGCCGACGTCGTTTACGTCGACGGTGCTCAGTCCCAGAAGCGAGTCGATCGAGGAAGCGAAGCCTTCGAGCAGGTAGACGGGCGAGTGGAGGACGTTGTTGAGGGTGAGGTAGTTCTCCGCCTCGTGGCCCCATCCCAGGTACCAGGCCACGTAGATGAGCAGCGGCACGACCGCGATGTAGGCGCGGCCGAAGAGCCCGCGCTCGCGGCGCCGGACAAGCACGTCAACCGCGGCGCCGAGGGCGAAGGAGACCCCGATCGCCGAGAAGAGGACGGAGAGGGCGAGCAGCACGCAGGCCCAGGCGTCGCCGGCGCGGTCGTTGCGGTCGAGCAGCAGCAGCGCCGCGACGCCGGTGAGGACCGAGCCGACGATCACGGTCTGGAACGGCCACATCAGCACCATCCAGGAGGGTCCGAGGAAGCTGATCAGCGCCGCCGCGATCACCGCCGGCCAGGGCCGACCCGCCTGCGCACGTAGACGAAGACCAGGGCCGCCGTCGCCAGCAGCATCGCGGTGAGGACGACCCGTTCCGGCAGCGCCGAGGTCATCCCGAAGGCGGAGACGAGGAGCTTCTCGATCGCCACCGGGATGACGACGATGTGCTCGTTGTGGGGCTGGACGAAGGTGTCCAGGGAGCTTCCCTGCCGTTCGAGCAGGAAGTTCCAGGTGTCCTGGATGAAGGTGAAGTTCCTGCCCAGGTAGAGGAGCACCACCGCCGAGGCGAAGAGGACGCCGGCAAGAGCGGCCGTCGGGGCGTTCCGCCTCTGCCAAGCCATCAGGCGCGCGAGTCTAGTGCGAGGGCGGCGAAGCCACCGAGGCCGAGCGCGGCGAGGAGGCCGGCGAGGACCGAGTAGGAGGTGTCCGGCGGTGGCAGCTGCGCCGGCACGTAGAGGACGAGGCTGATCAGGATCCAGCAGCCCACCCAGCCGACGGCAAAGCGCGGGAAGCTCGCCCGCAGACCGGCCACCGCCCCCGCCATCCCCAGGACCGGCAGCAGGTAGCTGCCGACGTGGAGCACCGTCCGCAGCGCTTCGCTGCCAAAGACGAGCAGCCCCCAGGCGACGGCGCCGATGGCGACCGCGGCGAAGCAGACGAGCGCGAAGCGCCACTCCTCGGCTGGTGGGCCGCGGCGGCGGGCGAAGAACATCGCGAAGGGAGCCAGGAGCAACAGCCCCAGCGAGGGGAAGAGGTTGAAGAAGACGATCGCCTTCCCGGCGCCGATCATGTCGGCTGCCTTGCCGCTGTCGAGGGCGCTTTCCACCGTCTCGACCATCGGCCCGCCGCCGAACATCGTCACGAAGTTCTGGCCCTTGTTGTGGAGGGTGCCGCCGAAGCCGGCTTCCTCGTAGGAATCGACGATCGTCTCGCTGACGCCGCGGTCGTCGATTTCGACCACCCCCGCCAGCGTCCACTTCACGAGGCGGTTGCCGGGCGGGTCGGCGTACTTCTGGTAGGCCGACCAGGGCGCCATCAGGGCGATCCCGACGAGGGCCGCGACGCTGATCCAGCGCCAGCTCGGCAGCCCGCGGAAGGCCGCGACTCCGACCAAGGGGATGATCCCGAAGACGCTGCCGCCGTGGGCGAGCATGGCGAGCGCGCAGAGCGCGGCCACCAGACCAGCCCCCCAGAGACTGCGGCGCAGCTCGTCCCAGAGCGGCGTCAGCACCAGCGCCGCGACGGCGAGCAGGAGCGCGGCAGGCAGCATCTTCGGCCAGACGTAGAAGCCGTTGACGATCGCCAGCCCGCTGACCAGCACCGTCACCATCGTCAGCGCCCGCGTCACCCGGCCCACCCGGGCGGCCAGCAGCAGCGCCCAGAGACCGACGATCCAGAGCTGCTGCAGGACCACCGCCAGCACCTGGTAGTTGAGCTTGTCCTCGTCCCAGCCGAAGGGGTACTGGGCGAGGGCGTAGCCGACCTGCAGCGGCGGCCGGTCGCTGGAGAGCCATTCGCCGGGGAACACCGGCGGCGTGCCGTCGTGCCCATGGCTGTAGAACCATTCGGCGAAGAAGGCGGGGATGTCGTTGTCGGCCGGCAGCGGCCCGATGAAGCGAGTGGCTGCGGTGCTCAGCGGGGCATCGGTGCCGCCGTGGAGGAAACCGAGGAAGACGAGAAAGAGCGAGCCCAGCGCCCAAAGCCCCAACGGGACGGCCAGCTGCCGCAACAGCTCCCCCGGCAACCGCCTCTCGTAAAGCAGCCAGCCGATCAGCGCCACCGGGCCGATCAGCGCCAAATAGGAGAGCGATTCGCCGACCACCGGATCGGCGTAGTAGGTCCAGAAGGCGAGCATCGCGGCGGCCGCGGTGGCCACGATCCCAATCGCCAGCAGGACCGGGACGCCGCGGACCCCAAGCCGCGCCGCGAGCAGCGTCGCCGCAACCCCCGGCAGCGCCGTCAGGACCAGGTGCAGGAGGAGGATGAGGAAGAGCTCGGGGTTGCTCACGCGGCTGGACCCCCGGCGACGGCCTCAGCCGGCCGCGGCGCGGCGTCCGCTTCCGGGCGACCCCACACCACCCGGAACATCGTCCATGAGGCATCGGCCGTGGCGAAGAGCAGAACGAGGTCGCGGACCACGGCCTTGCCGGGAGATATCCCGAGCGCGCCGCTGAGCAGCATCGCGACGAGGACCAGCCAGGCCGGTCGCTCCAATCGCGTCGATCGCGCACAGAGCACGACGGCGGCCAGCCCCACCATCCAGACCATGAACTGGGGACTGAGGACGCGGCTGGTCACCAGGAACAGGAGCACGATGGTGAAGACGAAATCGCGGGCCAGCACCTCGTCGGCGAGGTCGGTACGCCCGCTGCGGATCGCCCGGTCGCGCATCCACCACCACCAGGCGGCGGCGAGGAGGACGAGGATCGCGGCAACCCCGAGCAGCGCCGAAACGGCGTCAGCGGTCGAACCGGCGATCTCGCTGGTGCCGTAACGCTGAGCAACTGGCAGCGGCTCGCCGGTGATGACCTCCCGCAACTGCCACGGAGACGCAGCGACAGCTTCGATCTGCAGGCCGCGGTCGTTCTGGTTCGTGAAGAAGGCGGTCTGGTCTCCAAAGGCGATCCAGGCGACCACGAAAACCGCCACCATCGTGGCGGCCGCGACGGCGACCGAACGCAGCAGCCGCCGACGGTCCCACTCCCCGAACAGCACGAACGCCGGCCAGACCTTGACCGTGGCGCCGAGCCCGGCCAAAGCCCCGAACCAGGTCGGCCGGCGATGGATGACGACCAGCGCGGCGATCGCGATCACCGTCGGCACGATGTCGAAGCGCAGCAGCGGCATCGCCCCCAGCACCGGCATCGCCAGCAACCAGATCCAGACGCCGGTGTCGCGGCGCTCACGGTCGGCCAGCAGCATCACCAGCAGAAACCCGATCAGGTCGAAGACCAGCATCAGAATCACAAAGGTGAGCTTGAAGTCCAGCGGACCGAGGCGGGGAATCAGGAACAGGAAGGCCGCCCCCGGCGGGTACTGCCAGGTTTCTTCCTGCGGCATCAGACCGGTCGAGGCGATCCAGTTCGACCAGCCTTCGTAGGTGTTGACGTCCTGGTATTCGGAGCCGTTGACGTGATCCCAAAGCCCAATCTGCGCCAGCATGTAGCTACGGGAAACCAGCCAGGCGAATATCCAGGCCGGAATCTTGAGTCTGGGATCCAGTCGCATCCCGGCTAGGAAGTGTCGACCGCGGCGGCGGTCCGGACGGGAGCAGGGGCCTCCTCCCGGTCCGGCTCGTCTCGCACAGCCCGGTAAAGCGTCCAGCAGGCGTCGACCGCGGCGAAGACCAGGGCGAGGTTGCGGATTACGGCATTTGCAGACGATTGGTAGAGGCCGGCAGTCAGAATGACCGAACCGACGACGATCCACGCGGGCCGCGCCAGTCTGGTGCCCCCAGTGGCCAGGATCACACCCGACAGGCCGACCATCCAGATCATGAACTGGGGGCTGAGGACGCGACTCGTCACCAGGAACAGGAGCATCACGGTGAAGATGAAGTCACGGGCCAACGCCTCGTCGGCGAGGTCCTTGCGGCCGCGGCGGATCGCCCGGTCGCGAAACCACCACCACCAGGCGGCGGCAAGCAGAACCAGGAACGCAGCGGCGCTGAGTGCCTTACCGACCGCGTCGGCGAGGTCGGAGCCGATCTCGAGCGTCCCGAACCGCCCCACCAGGGGCGCGGGAGTTTCGGTGATCAGAGTTCGGAGCTGCCACGGCGTGGCGGCCACGGACTCGATTTGAAGACCGCGGTCTTTCTGGTTGTCGATGAAGGCGGTCTGATCGCCGAAGGCGATCTGAGAAACAGCGAAAATCGCTGCCACGACCGCGACTGCCGCCGCCACCGAGCGCAGTAATCGTCGCCGATCCCACTCGGCGAAGAGGACGAAGGCGGGCCATACCTTGATCATCGCGCCGAGGCCGACCAAAGCCCCGAACCAGGCCGGACGACGATGAACGACCAGCAAGGCGGCAATCGCGATCACGGTGGGCACCAGATCGAAGCGGAGGAGGGGAAAGGCAAAAAGAAGGGGCATCCCGAGCAGCCAGATCCAGACGCCGGCGTCCCGATGTTCCCGACGCGCCAACACGGTCATCAGCCAGAACCCGATCAGGTCGACGATCAGCATCAGAACGGCGAAGGACGGCTTGTACTCCAGCGGCCCCAATCGGGGGATGAGGAACAAGTAGGCCGCCCCCGGCGGGTACTGCCAGGTTTCTTCCTGCGGCATCAGACCGGTCGAGGCGATCCAGTTCGACCAGCCTTCGTAGGTGTTGACGTCCTGGTATTCGGCCCCAGCCTCTTTCCAGAAGCCGATCTGGACGGCCATGAAGGCACGGGTGACGACCCAGACCGCAATCCAGATCGGAATTTTGAACCTGGTGGCGAAGCGCATCCCGAACGCGGCACACTTACATATCCGGTCCGACGGGCTATCGGTAGGCGCCTGCCCGGCCTAAGCGATGTCGGCCACCGGCCGCCGACGATCCTGCTCCTGTGAAGGCACTTGCCCTCCGCTCTTCTCGGGAACTCTGAGCAAGACCGTCGATAAGACGACCGCCGCATCGATGGCCGCATAAAGGAGCACCAGGTTCCTCGTCACGATGGTAATCGCGGTGGCCTGGACGACTCCAGCGGTGAGCACAGCCGCAACGACGGTCAGCCAGGCGGCGCGGGCGATGCGGGTGCGGCGGGAGGAAAGCACGACAGCACTGAGGCCGACCAGCCAGATCATGTACTGGGGGCTGAGGACCCGGCTGACGATCACGAACAGGAGGGTCACGGTGAAAACGAAGTCGCGACTCAGCGCGACGTCCTTCAGGTCCTCGCGGCCAGCGCGGATACCTCGATCCCGCAGTCGCCACCAGACCGCCGCGCCGGCGAGGACGAGGAAGGCGGCGACGTCGAGGGCTTTCGCGACGGCATCGCCCAAGCCGGAAGCGATCTCGTTCGAGCCGTAGCGGGCAATCAGGAACTGCCCTTCCCCGGTGACGACCTCGCGCAGTTTCCAGGGGAGCGCCCCGACCGATTCCACCTGCAGGCCCCGCTCTCCCTGATGGCCGAGGAATCCGAACGGATCGCTGAGGAGGATCGCAACGACGGCGAAGATCGCAGCGATGCTCGCGGCGGCGGCGCCCGCCGAGCGCAGCAGCCGTTCTCGATCCCACTCGCCGAAGAGTAGGAAGATCGGCCAGACCTTGATCGCCGCGCCGACGCCCGCCAGGACCCCGAACCAGCCGGGCCGGCGGTGAATCACGAGCAGTCCGGCCATCGCCAGCACGGTCGGAACTAGGTCGAAGCGCAGCAGCGGCATCCCGCCCCACGACTGGATGCCGGCAAGCAGGGGCATCGCCAGCAGCCAGATCCAGACCCCGGCGTCGCGCCGTCCCTCCTTCGCGAACCTGGTCATCAGCCAGAAGCCGACGAGGTCGATCACCAGCATCATGACCATGAAGGAGAGGTCGAACTCCGCCCAGCTGAGCCGGGGCGCCAACATCACGAAGGCCGCCCCCGGGGGGTACTGCCAAAGCTCTTCGTTCGGCAGCCCTCCGGTTTCGACCATGAACTGCGACCACTCGTGGTAGAGGACGACGTCCTGGTACTGCGGACCGCTGGGAAGCCAGAACCCGACCTGCACGATCATCAGGGCGCGGGTCAGGACCCAGACGGCAATCCAGATCGGAAGTTTGAACCTGGTCGCGAAGGGCATCCCGAAGGCGGCAGATTGGCAGATTTGCGCAGACACGTGGGCGATCCCCGGGCTGGGCGCGCGACAATATATAGATTGATATCCCTCTTATTAATTAGTCAAACACAATTAGGCGAACTGTCGCCACTCGCAAAGGAGAGAAGAGACTTGGAAAATGCCAAGCGAGTAACCCGCTACTGCGCCGGGCTGGGTGCCTTGGTGTGCCTTTTGCTGCCAGCAACCGCAGCGGCCGCCCCAAAGAAGGTGCCTTATGACGATCTGCCGCTACCGATTCAGCCGAGCTTCGTCGGCGTTTCAAAATGGAACCACCTTGATGTGACTTACGGGTTCGTAAATGGGACGGCTGACATTGCCGGGGATGGTGAGCGCCAAGCCGTCAAAGAAGCGTTTGCCCTATGGAGCGCGAGCTCACCGTTGTCCTTCGCGGAAACCAGCCCCGTCAGCGCCGACATAGAAATCAGCTGGGGCACGGGTGAACACGGGGACGGCTTTCCATTCGACGGAACCGGCGGCATACTCGCTCACGCGTTTTATCCATCAGACGGTCGAATCCACTTCGATGATGCGGAGACCTGGACTACGGCCACTCGCAGCAACTCCGCCGATCCGCGTGATCTGGTCACGGTCGCCGCTCACGAGATCGGGCACGCGATTGGCCTGGGCCACTCGGTCGACTCCTCAGCCTTGATGTACGAATTTTATTCGGGCAGCCATCGCTTCCTGGCTAACGACGACATCGAAGGAATCGCCTCTCTATACCCCACTCGATGGCGCCTGAGAAACACTGCCAGCTCCGGATCGGTGGATGTAGAATTCGATTTTGGCGAGAGCGGGAACAAGTTCGTCTCCGGTGACTGGGACGGCAACGGCACGCGCACGCTCGGCACCTACAACCCGTCCTCGGGGGTTTGGAAGCTGCGCAATACCAACAGCGGGGGAACGCCGGACATCACCTTCCAGTTCGGCGGTGGGCCTGGAACCGCGCCATCGCCGGCGACTGGAATGGCGACGGGATCGACACCATCGGCGTCTTTGACCCGACCAACGGCAACTGGAACCTCCGCGACTCGAACAGCGCCGGCGGGGCCAACCACGCCTTCCAGTATGGGGGCAGCCCGTGGACGAGCGCGGTGGTCGGAGACTGGAACGGCGACGGGACGGACACCATCGGCGTCTACGACCCCAGCGCTGGCAACTGGAATCTGCGCGACTCGAACAGTGCCGGCGGAGCAAATCACGCGTTCCAGTACGGAGGGGGACCCTGGACCACTCCTATTGTCGGCGATTGGGACGGCAATGGGACCGACACCATCGGAGTGTACGACCCGAGTGCAGGCAACTGGAATCTGCGTGATGCTAACAGCGGCGGCAGTCCGAAATATTCGTTCCAGTACGGCGGAGGTGTATGGAACCGAGCCGTGACCGGCGACTGGGATGGCAACGGGACCGACACCATCGGAGTGGTGCGCGACTGAGAAGGAAACGGCTCCGCGAGATCTCACGGGCTCGCGGAGCCGGCAATCCTCGGCGGCGGGCCGCCCCACTAGACTCGCCGCGATGGATGATGGCTCCGACCTGCGGCGCGAGCTTGCCGAGCGCGACGCTGAGATCGAACGCCTGCGCGAGCTGCTGGTCGCCAAAGACGTGGAGATCGGCGAAGAACGGGGGCGGCGGCTGGAGCTGGAAAGCTACGCGCTGCGGGCGATCTCCTATGCCCGGCTGGCGAAGCTGGCGGTGACCCGTCCGGGGTACGTCCTGCGCCGGGTGCGCGAGCGCCGGAGCGGCGAGCGTGGCTGATGCGCCCCGCTTCTCGGTCATAACGCCGGTCTACGACACGCCGGTTGACGTCTTCTGGGCGATGGTCGGCTCGGTCCTCGCCCAGGGTTTCGGAGACTGGGAGCTGTGCCTGGTCGACGATCGCTCCCCCTCCCATCACGTGGCGGCGCTGCTGGACGAAGTCGAAGGGCTGGACCCGCGGATCCGGGTCTCCCGCCGGGCCGAAAACGGCGGCATCGTCGCCGCCTCCAACGACGCCTTGGCGATGGCGCGGGGCGAATTCCTCGTCCTCCTCGACCACGACGACGAGCTGCACCCCGACGCGCTGCTGCACGTGGAGCGGGCGTTGCGGGCGGAACCGGAGGCCGACTACGCCTACACCGACGAGGACAAGATCGACCGCGCCGGCCGCCACTCCGGGCCGTTCTTCAAGCCCGACTGGTCGCCGGAGCGGATGCGGACCCAGATGTACTCCTGCCACCTCAGCGTCTTTCGCCGCTCGCTGGTCGAAGAGGTCGGCGGCTTCGATCCCGAGTTCGAAGGCTCCCAGGACTGGGACCTGGTCCTGAAGGCGACCGAGCGGGCGGGCGCCGTCGTCCACGTCCCCCGCGTCCTCTACCACTGGCGGATGCTGGAGGGCTCGACCGCGGGCTCCGACGAGGCGGCGAAGCCGTGGGCCTTCGACGCGGGCACGCGCGCGGTCCAGGCCCACCTCGACCGGATCGGGATGCCCGCCCGCTGCACCCACGACCCCGACGACCGCGGCGTCTACCACCTCGACCCGGAGCTGAGCAGCGAACCGCTGGTCAGCATCGTCATCCCCACCGCCGGCCAGGTGCGGGAAGTCCGCTACGAGCCGGTCGTGCTCGTCAGCCACTGCCTGCGCAGCATCGTCGCGACCTCGACCTATGAGAACTACGAGCTGGTGGTCGTCGTCGACACCCCGGCTGAGGAGGCGCTGCTGGATGAGCTGCGGGAGATCGGCGGCGAGCGGCTGCGGCTGGTCTCCTACGACAAGCCCTTCAGCTACTCGGACAAGGTCAACGTCGGCGCCGCCGCCGCCCGCGGCGAATACCTGCTGCTGCTGAACGACGACATCGAGGTGGCGACGCCGAACTGGATCGAGCGCATGGTCATGTACTCGGGGATGGAGGAGATCGGCGCCGTCGGCGGCCGGCTCCTGCTCCAGGACGAGCGCCTGCAGCACGTCGGCGTCCGCTTCGAGGGCGGCCTGCCGGGCCACCACTACTGGGGCTTCCGCGGCGACTTCCGCGGCTACGCCAACACGGTGCGCACCGCGCAGAACTGCCTCGCCGTCACCGCCGCCTGCCTGATGACCCGGCGCCAGCTGTTCGAGCAGCTCGGCGGCCTCAGCGACGACTTCCCGGTCAACTACAACGACGTCGACTACTGCCTGCGGCTGCGGCAGCTGGACAAGCGGACCGTTTACGACCCCGACTTGAAGATGTTCCACTTCGAGTCTTCGAGCCGCTCTTCGGCCGTCGAGGACTGGGAGAAGCGACTGTTCAGGGAAAGGTGGCTACCGTTAACCGCCGTCGACCCCTACTCGAATCCGCAACTGCGCCACGAACTGCCGCGGCTCAGCTCCAAATTCAGCTGGATGCCCCGCCGCCCCCGGCTCCGGCGCCGCCTCCCGAAAGGACAACCTGCCTGACGTGAACTACGAGCGCCTGTACAGCTTCCGCTTCCGCGACATCGACCAGGACGGCCGGATCGCTGTCTGGCAGCAGATCAGCCCCCACGTCCACGGCCTGATGGGCAGCCCGCAGAAGGTGCTCGACCCGGCCGCCGGCCGCGGCGAGTTCATCGGCGCGATCCCCGCCAAGGAGACCTGGGCCGTCGACGCCGTCAGCTACGACGAGGCCGCCCACAAGCCGGACACGAAAGTGATCACCGCGATGATCATGGACGCCGAGCTCCCTGCCGACCACTTCGACGGCGTCTTCGTCTCCAACTTCCTCGAGCACCTCTACGACCAGGAGGCGATCGCCGCCTTCCTGGAAAAAATGAACAGCTCGATGGAGGGGGGCGGGCGGATCGCGATCATGGGGCCCAACTACCGCTACTGCTCCGACGAGTACTGGGACTGCGCCGACCACTACGTCGCCCTCACCCACGTGGCGATCGAAGAGCACCTCTACGCCGCCGGGTTCGAGATCGAGCGGGTAATCCCCCGCTACCTGCCCTACTCCTTCCGCGGGATCCTGCCGCCCTCGCCGGCGCTGACCCGTCTCTACCTGAAGACGCCGCTCGCCTGGCGGCTTCTCGGCAAGCAGTTCCTGGTGATCGGGCGCAAGTAGTGCAGGGCCGGATCCTCGTCATCGGCTGCGGCTTCATCGGGTCCAACATCGTCGAGGAGCTCGTCGCCAGCGGCCGGCCGCCGGCCGTGCTCACCCGCTCGGCGCCGGTGGCGGACGTGGCAGCGCAGATCGGCGCCGGCAACCTGATCGTCGGCGACGCCACCGACCCGGAGACCGTGGAGCGGGCGCTGGACGGGGTCGGGCACGTGATCTTCAGCGCCGGCGGCCTGCTGCCGGCGGCCTCCGAGCAGGACCCCGAGCTCGACGCGCGGCTGACGCTGGGGCCGGTGCGGACGGTGCTGGAGCGACTGCGGGAGCGGCCCGGAGTCGGCCTCACCTACCTCTCCTCCGGCGGCACCGTCTATGGCGAGCCGGAGACGATCCCCGTCCCCGAGGACGCCCCAACCGAGGCCTTCGGCGCCTACGGCCGCCTTCACCTCCAGTGCGAGTCCGAAGTGCTGGCGGCGAGCCGCGAGCACGGGCTGCCGGCGCGGATCCTGCGCTGCGCGACGGTCTACGGCGAGCACCAGCACCCCGACCGCGGCCAGGGCGCCGTCGTCACCTTCCTGCACCGGATCGAACGCGGCGAGCAGATCGACCTCTACGGGGGCGGCGCCAGCATCCGCGACTACGTCTACGTCGGCGACGTCGCCAGGGCGGCGATCGCCCTGGTCGAGGCGGGCGGGCCGGCGGTGCTCAACGCCGGCAGCGGCGAGGGCACTTCCCTGCTGGACTTGCTGCGGGCGGTCGAGCGGGAGGTCGGCCGCGAGGCCCGGGTCCACCAGCACGAGCCGCGCGACTTCGAAGTCCACCAAATCGTTCTCGACACGACGCTGTTGCATCAGACCGTGGAGCTCGAGACCACCGACCTTGCCGCGGGCATCGCCCGCACCCACCACTGGCTGGTCACGGGGCGACCGGAGCGGGTTTGAGCGAGAGCGCCGAAAGGCTCAACGGCCTGCGCTGGCGGCTGCGCGCGACCCGCGCCCTCTGGCGCCGGGGCGCGACGCCCGAGGTCGTCGTCGGCGCGGTCGGCGGCCGCAAGCGAACCGAACCGGTCGCCCAGCTCGACGAGCCGACCGGCGGCGACCTGGTCGGGATGGACGCGATCTCCGTGCGCGGCTGGCTCTTCTTTCCGGAGGCGCCGACGGCGCGGGTCGAGGTCTTCCTCGGCGGTCGCTCGCTTGGCCCGGCCCGGATCGGCGCCCCGCGACTCGACGTCGCCGAAGTCTGGGAGGACCCCCACGCCACCGCGGCCGGCTTCGAACTGGACGCCGACCTCACCGCCTGGGACGGCGGCGAGGGTGAGCACGATCTGCTCGTCGTCGCCACCAGCCTCAGCGGCCGGCGCCACGAGCTGGAGCCGGTGCGGGTCAAGGTCGGCACGCCCCCCGAGAAGCCCGGCAAGTTGGCGCCGCCACCGGCGCGGACCGCGACCCCGGCCTCGGACCGGCGGCCTCATGTCCTCGTCGTCACCCACCAGCTCACCCTCGGGGGCGCCCAGCTGTACCTGCTCGACCTGCTGCGCCAGCTGGTCCGCACCGGGACCGCGACCTTCACCATGGTCAGCTCGATCGACGGGCCGCTGCGCGCCGTGGTCGAGGCGCTGGGGATCCCGGTCCACATCAGCAGCCTCACCCCCTACGACGACACCAGCTCCCACATCGGCCGGGTCGAGGAGCTGGCCAGCTGGTCGCAGGGCCGCGGCTTCGACGCCGCCCTGCTCAACACCGCCACCGCCTGGACGGTGCCCGGCGCCGAGGCGGCGGCCGAGCTCGGGATCCCGGTCGTCTGGGCGATCCACGAGAGCTTTGCGCCGAGCGTGTTGCTCGCCGACTTCTCGCCCGAGGTGCGAGACCGCACCGAACGGGCGCTGGCCGGCGCCTCCACCCTCGTCTTCGAGGCCGAGGCGACCAAGCGCCTGTATGAGCCGGTGGCCGGCGTCGAGCGCTGCGCGATGCACCCCTACGGGCTCAATCTGGAGCCGATCGACGCTCACCGAGCGGCCTTCGACGGCGCGGCCGCGCGGCGCCAAGCCGGGATCCCGGCCGAAGCCGAGCTGGTCGTCTGCGTCGGCACGGTCGAGCCGCGCAAGGCGCAGGTGATGCTGGCGCAGGCCTTCGACCTCGTCGCCGAGCGCCACCCGAGCGCTTGGGTCGCCTTCGTCGGAGGCCGTGACGACGACAACACCGGGGCGCTGCGCCGCTACGTCGAGGCCTCCCCATACGGTGACCGCATGCAGGTGATCCCGATCACCCCCGAAGTCGAAACTTGGTACGGAATGGCGGACGTGCTGGTCTGCGCCTCCGACATCGAGTCGACCCCGCGCACGGTGCTCGAGGCGATGGCCTGGGAGACGCCGGTGCTGGGGACGCGGGTCTTCGGCCTGCCGGAGTTGATCACCGATGGCGAGACCGGCTGGCTCTGCGAGCCGCGCGACCTGCCGGCCCTGGCCGCGGGCCTCGACCGGGTGCTGTCGCTGCCGGCCGAGGAGCGGCGGCGGGTCGGCGCCGCGGGCCGGCCGCTGGTCGAGGAGCGCCACTCGCTGGAGCGCTACGGGCGCGAGATCGCCGCCCTGCTGGAGCAGGCGGTCGCCGGGGCGACGCGATGAAGGCCCGGATCCAGAACCTCAGCCCGTCCTGGCGCTGGGCGCTGATCGTCGCCATCGGCTGCGTCGTGATGGCCGCGATCAACGTTTTGTGGGTCGCCGTCTACCGCCACGGCTACCCGATGGACGTCGACGAGAACGGCTACACGATGATCGGCATCATCGACTTCTTCGGCTGGGAAAACGGGGGCTTCAGCGGCTGGTGGGAAGCGGTCCAGAACCAGACGCCGAACGCGCCGCTGCTGCCGGCGCTGACCTCGATCGTCCTCATCTTCAACCCCGGGGTGCTGCAGGGCTTCGGCGTCCTGATCGCCTTCGCAGCGCTGCTGACTCTGGCCACCTACGGGATCGGCGAGCGCCTCGCCGGGCCGCGCCTGGGGGCTCTGGCGGCGCTCGCGGTCGGCACCAGCCAGGGAATCTTCGTCTTCACCCATGAGTACATCTTCGCCCTCCCAACCGCCGCCTTTCTCTCCTGCACGGTCTATGCGCTGATCCGCAGCGAAGGGATGCTGAGGTGGCGCTGGGCGGTCGCCTGCGGCGCGGCCATCGGCCTGATGATGCTCTCGCGGACGATGGCGGTCGCCTTCCTGCCGGGGATCGGGGTCGCCGCCCTGCTGCCGATCGCCGTCAACTATCGCGACGAGCTGAAGAAACGGCTGCTCAACCTCGGCCTCCTCGTCGTCAGCGCCGTCCTCGTCGCCTCCACCTGGTACTGGAACAACTTCGGCCCGGTCTATGACTACCTGACCGAATTCGGCTACGGCTCGCAGGCGAAAAACTTCGGCGAGTCGAGCTCGACCCTCTCCTGGGACCGCTTCAAGACGGTCGCCGAGAAGATCATCCAGGGAGACCTGCTGGTGCCGATGTCGGTCCTCGTCGTCATCGGCCTGGTCGCCTGCGGGGTCGCCGTCGCGCAGCGACTGCGGGCCGCCGAGGACCGCCGCGCCGAGGCCCTGCGCATCCTCGGCAGCAACGCGATGGCGCTCTTCATCGTCGCCGGCGCCGGCTTCGGCGCACTGATGAGTTCGCAGAACGGCGGCTTCGGCTTCACCTTCCCGGTCGCGATGCTGCTGCCGCCGCTGGCGGTGGTGGCGCTGCGGTTCTACCGCGCCGCGATCGTCCCGGCTGCGGTGTTGGTGGTGGCGATCGCCGCGGTCAACCTGCTGGCCAACTCCAACATCTCCGACGACATCTCCGAACCGCGCCTGGTCGAGGTGCCGGCCTTCGGCGAACTGCCGTGGATCAGCGGCGAACCGGCCGCAGTCGGCAACGTGCGACAGCAGGCGCCGGGGCCGCGCACCCGGTTCATCTCCGAGGACGAGGGCTACGTCGCGACCGACCTGGAGCTGGCCCAGACCCTGCTCGAACCGATCGCCCCCGAAGGCGAGCCCCGCCTCGTCGCCTTCGCCTCCCGCCATCGCGTCGTCAGCACCAACAGCGTCGGCCTCGCCGGCCTGATCAACTATCGCCGCGGCATCCCCTTCACCCAGCTGCTTGCCGAACCCGACTCGGTCGCCCACTACGAAGAACAGATCACCGGGCCGGAATTGGGCGAACCGACGGCGATCGTCACCACCAGCACCGAAGCGGGCGACTTCGAACCGCTGGTCACTCAGGCAAAGGTCGAGACCGCCCTCGAGAACCTCAACTTCCGCCTCGTCCGCCAGGTGCCGATGCCCGGCGGGCGGAGGCTGCGGGTCTGGGTCTGGAGCGGGAAATACGGGTCCGCCGCTAACGCGACGAGCCGGCCTTCTGCTGGTCGGGCTTCCGCACCTGGTAATCGCCCCGGCTGAGGGTCATCTCCAGCCACACATAGAGGGTGATGAAGAGGTAGCGGCTGCCCATCTCTTTCATCGCCAGCTTCGCCTCGCCGGTGGTGCGGTTGGTCCAGGAGGTGGGGACGACGGCGTAGGAGTGGCCGCGGACGATCGCCTTCAGGGGCATCTCGACGGTGAGGTTGAAGTGCTTGGAGAGGAGCGGCTGGATCGTTTCGACGACCTCGCGCCGATAGGCCTTGAAGGCGTTGGTGGTGTCGTTGTAGCGGTGGCGGAAGAGGATGCGGATGAACTGGTTGGCGAGGCGGTTGACCACGTACTTGAGCCGCGGGTAGTCGTAGACCTCGGCCCCGGCGACGAAGCGGGAGCCGAAGGCGCAGTCGTAGCCCTCCTCGAGCAGCTGGTGGTAGCGGATCAGGTCGTCGGGGTCGTCGGAGGCATCGGCCATGACGATCGCCACCGCGTCGCCCGCGAAGACGTCGAGCCCGGCCCGGATCGCGTTGCCGAAGCCGCGTTCGTTGTGGGAGCGGTGGACGCGGACGCGGGGGTTGCGCTCGCCGATCGCGGCGACCACCGCTTCGGTCGAGTCGGTCGAGTCGTCGTTGACGACGATCACCTCGTAGTCGACGCCCTCGCGCTCGAGCGCGGCGACCACGCCTTCGACCGTGGCCCCGACCGAGCCCTCCTCGTTCTGGGCCGGCATCACCACCGAGAGCTTGATCCCCTCTGCCATGAGGCGGCGACGCTACCGGATGTCACAAAAATGCTGCGAAGTCGCGAGAGAGATTTTCCTTTCTGCGCGCAACACGTCGCAGCCAAAACATTACGCTAGGATCGTGGCGGTGATGGTGCCGAGAGAGAAGTGGACCGACGAGCGTCTCGACGACCTCAACAAGAAGGTCGACGACGGCTTCGCGGAGACGAAAGCCGAGATGCGGGAAGGCTTCGCTCGGGTGAATGGCGAGATCAAGGAACTGCGGCGCGAGATGAACGCCCGGTTCGGAAAAGTGGACGCTCGGTTCGAAAACTTCGAAGACTCGATGAACGCACGTTTTGAAGCACTGAACCGGACCCTGATCGGCGGCCTCTTCGTGGTGGTTGCCGCGATCATCGGCAGCAACGCCTTTTGACGCTCAGGCCGCAGCGCCGACCCAGCGCTCGACGTTCTGCTCGTACATCTCGCGCAGAATCTCCTCGATCCCGTAGCGCAGGTCCCAGTCGGGGTAGTCGGCCTTGAAGGGCTCGAGGTCGGAGATCCACCAGCGGTGGTCGCCGATCCGCGGCTCCTCGCCCATCTCCCGCTGCAGCTCGCGGCCGGCGATCCGCTCGCAGGCGTCGATCGCCTCCAGCATCGAGCAGTTGGAGAAGCGGCCGCCACCGATGTTGTAGACGGCGGCCGGGCGCGGCGCCTTGCGGTAGGCGTCGAAGGCGGCGATCAGGTCGGCGGAGTGGATGTTGTCGCGGACCTGCTTGCCCTCGTAGCCGAAGACGGTGTAGGGCGTACCGGTGGCGGTGCACTTCATTAGGTAGGCGAGGAAGCCGTGCAGCTTGGCGCCGGCGTGCTGGGCGCCGGTCAGGCAGCCACCGCGGAAGGCGACGGTGGGCATATCGAAATAGCGGCCGTACTCCTGGACGAGGAGGTCGGCGGCGCACTTGGAGACGCCGAACAGCGAGTGGGTCGAGGAGTCGATCGACATGCTGGTGTCGATCCCCTTGAAGTACTCGTGGTCCTCGGGCAACTCCAGCCGCTTCTCCAGATCCTGCAGCGGCAACCGGTTCGGCCTGTCGCCGTAGACCTTGTTGGTCGAGCAGAAGACGAAGGGCGCGCCGGGGCAGTGGGCGCGGGCGGCCTCGAGCAGGTTGAGGGTGCCGTTGGCGTTGACGCCGAAGTCGGTCTGCGGCTCGCTCGCGGCCCAGTCGTGGGAGGGCTGGGCGGCGGTGTGGACCACCAGCTCGACCGCGCCGGCCTCGCGGAAGATGCGGTCGACCGCGTCGGCGTCGCGGATGTCGGCGTTCTCCCAGCGGAAGGCCGAGGGATAGGCCTCGACCAGGCGCGTGGTGACGTGCGAGGTCGAGGACTCGGGACCGAAGAACCGCGCCCGCATGTCGTTCTCGATCCCTACGACGTCGAAGCCCTCGGAGACGAAGTGGTCGACGGCCTCGGAGCCGATCAATCCTCCCGAGCCCGTGATGATCGCTACCGGCATCGTCTCGTTACTCCCTTCCCCCCGCGGGGGTCTCGATGTTCAGCGCCTGGGCGATCCGCTCCTCGTCGGCGGCGATCCACTCGTGGATGTCGGCCAGCACCTGCTCGGCGCTGCGCCGCGGCCGCCACTCGTCCAGGCCGAAAAGCCTCGTGCAGTCGGAGAGGTATATCGGCACGTCCCCCTGGCGCGTCTCCTGCACCGGCGTCATCGGCACCTCATTGCCGGTCAGCTCCTGACAGATCGCGGTCGTCTCACGCAGCGAGAGGCTGCACTCCCGGCCGCCGCCGACGTTCACCGTGCGGCCGTCCCAGGCGCCGGGATCGAGCAGCTGGCGCTCGACCAAGTCGACCAGGTCCTCGACGTGGAGGAGGTCCCGTACCTGCTTGCCATGCCCCCCGAAACCGATGTAGCTGAGCGGGTTGCGGAAGTGATGGGCGAGCATCCAGTGGGTGAATACCCCCTGATCGACCTTTCCCATCTGCCAGGGGCCGGCGATCACCCCGCAGCGGTCGATCACCGCCGGCACCCCGAGCCCCTCGCGGTACTCCTCGATCAGCATCTCGGCGGCCAGCTTGGTGGCGCCATAGAGGGTGCGGGCGCCCTCCAGCGGGAAGTCCTCGGCGATCCCCCGCGGCGAGACCCCGCGCACCGCCTGCTCGGCGGCGATCTCGAAACGAGTCTCGGCCTCGTCCAGCGCCAGCTCCACCTGCGGCGCCACCGGGTAGACGCGGCTGGTCGAGAGGAAGACGAGGAAGGCGCCGTCGCGGCGTGCCAGCTCGAGGCAGTTGTAGGCGCCGGTCAGGTTGGTGTGGACGAGGTAACCGGTGTCGCCGTTGACCCCGCTCATCACCGAGGGCTCGGCCGAGCACTCGATCAGCGCCTTCAGCTCTCCCACCGCGGCGAGGTCACCGGGCTCGCGCACGTCTCCCTGGACGAACTCGACCCCCGCCTCCTCCAGCCGCGGCAGGTTCAGCTGCGACCCCTGGCGGTAGAGGTTGTCGAAGGCGACGAGCTCCCAGTCTGGGTGCCGGGCGGCCAGCGAGACGGCGAGGTTGGAGCCGACGAAGCCAGCGCCGCCGGTAATCAGGACCCGGCTCATCCGCGGGTCGAGCTCCGGCTCCCGAACCGCATCTGCGGTACACGGTAGGCAGCCTCGGCGACGATCGAGCGGCTCATCTTCGAGGCGCCGGCGCGGCGCTCGTGGAAGCGGATCGGCACCTCGGCGACGCTGAACCCCAGCTGCACCGCGCGGTAGGTCATCTCGACCTGGAAGGCGTAGCCACGGGAGGAGATCTCCTCCAGGTCGATCGCCTCCAGCACCTCGCGGCGGAAGCACTTGAAGCCGCCGGTGAGGTCGCGGATCGGCAGCCCCAGCACCACACGGGCGTAGGCGCTGCCGCCGCGGCTGATCGCCTGGCGCAGCTTGCTCCAGTTCTCGACCCCGCCGCCGGGGACGTAGCGGGAGCCGATCGCGAGGTCGGCCCCCTCGGTCGCAGCGAGCAGGCGGGGGAGGTCGGCGGGGTCGTGGGAGAAATCGGAGTCCATCTCCAGGATCCGGCCAGCGCCGGCATCGAGCGCCTGTTGGAACCCCCCCACGTAGGCGGGGCCGAGCCCTTCCTTGTGCGGGCGATGCAGGACCTCGATCCGGGTCTCGGCGGCTTTGAGGCCGTCCGCAAGCTTTCCGGTTCCGTCCGGCGAGTTGTCGTCGACGACCAGGACCCGAGCCGAAGCGGGCAGGTTCGAAAGCGCCGCGGTGACCAGCGGCTCGAGGTTTTCGGCCTCGTTGTAGGTGGGCAGCACCAGCCAGGCAGGTCCCGCCCCTCGACTCTCAGGCATAACCGGATGCTATGCCTAAGATCCGCCGGTTGGAGTTCCTCCCCGCACCCGACCGGCTCGAAGCGCCCGAGGACGAGGTGCAGGTCTGGCGCGTGAACCTCGACACAGTCGCTTCGCGGCGGGCGCTGCGCGAGATCCTCAGCCGCTACCTGGGCCCGCCGGCGAGCGAGCTGCGGTTCGAGACGGGCCGGTATGGCAAGCCGCGCCTGGCGAGCCCCTCAGGCGAGCTGGCCTTCAACCTCAGCCACTCCGGCTCCCTCGCCCTGGTCGCGGTTGCCCGTCGCGAGGTCGGCGTCGACGTCGAGCGGATCCGGACCAAACGGCCGGTCGACTTCTACCGCCGCTGGGCGGACCGCGAGGCGCGGGTCAAGTGCCTCGGCACGGGCCTCACGGGTCCCGTCCCCGCGGATGCCATTGAGCCGGCCATCCACCGCCTGGACGTCGGAGCCGGCTACGCGGCTTCGGTCGCCGTCCTCGGACCGGCGAAGCTGCGCGGCTGGACGTTTGGCCCACACCGCTCCGATAAGTCGTGATCGGCGTTAGCTAACTTGATGACCTTGAGTCGGCGGGCTGGAATATTCGTGCTTGCCCTGGGATTGCTGATCGCGCTTGCGGGCGGCAGTGCCCAGGCGGCAAGCCTGCAGACGGTCGGGACCGGCTTCGACGAACCGATCTTCGTCACCTCCGCCCCGGACAACCCGGACCGGCTGTTCGTCGTCGAGCGCAAGGGCAGGGTGATCGAAGTCCTCCCCGGCGCCCGCTCGGTCTTCGCCGACCTGCGGCCGGCGGCCGGCTGCGAAGGCGACTGCAGCGGCGAGCGGGGGCTGCTCTCAATCGCGCTCGCACCCGACTTCGCCACCAGCGGCCGCTTCTTCGTCTTTTACGGCGAAGACCAGGGAGAAGGAGACATCCACGTCGCCGAAATGCAGGCGAACGGCAGCTTCGCCCCGATCGGCACCCTCCGCAACCTGCTGACGATCCCCCACCCCACCAGAAGCAACCACTACGGCGGACAACTCCAGTTCGGCCCCGAAGGCAACCTCTTCATCTCCACCGGCGACGGTGGCGGCAGCAACGATCCAGATCACAACGCCCAGGACCTGACCAGCCTCCTGGGCAAGATCCTCCGCATCGACCCCGATCCCAGCGGCCTCCTCCAATACACCGTGCCCGCCGGCAACCCGTTCGGCGACGAGATCTGGTCCTACGGGCTGCGCAACCCCTTCCGCTTCTCCTTCGACCGGGGCGGCAGCGGCCTCTGGATCGGCGACGTCGGTCAGGGGCAACGCGAGGAGGTCGACTGGGGACCGGCTCCGGGCCTCGGTGGCGGCTTCAACTTCGGCTGGAGCTGCTTCGAGGGCACGGCCCTGGGGGCGGCACCCGACCCGGCGTGCGCCGGGCAACCCGCCGAGGCTTTCGTCGCACCGATCTTCGACTACCCGCACATCCCACCCGAAGGCGGCTGCCCCAACGGCTTCGCGATCATCGGCGGCTATGTCTCCCGCGATCCCGGCATCAGTGGACTCTTCGGCCGCTACCTCTACGGCGACCTCTGCGATGGCAGGATCCGCTCCTTCGCTATCGGTCCAGGCCAGGCATACGCCAGCGATCGCCCCGAGGGCATGCAGGCCTTCGGGCTCAACTCCTTCGGCGAGGACTCCTGCGGCCGCCTCTACGCGGTCTCCGGCGCCGGCGCGGTCTATCGGATCGTTGGCGGCGAACCGACGAACTGCACGGGCGCGGCGCCCACGCCCGTACCGGTGCTCAACCCCTCCTTCGTCGGCATCAAGCCCCTCTCGCGCCGGGTGCTGCGCAACCGCCGCGCCCTGATCACCGCCTGGGTCTCGCCCTGCAAAGGCCGCGTCGGCGATCCGGTCACCCTTTGGCGCGGCCGCCAACGCCTCGGCACCAGGCACTTCGACCGCGTCTGCACGGCCCGCTTCCGTCCCAAGATCAGCCGCCGCCTCAACTTCCGGGCGACGGTCAAAGCCGACGACACCTACGTCGCGGCGATCTCCCGCAAGCTGACGCTGAAGCCGAAGAAGCGCCCCCGGCGCCACCGCTGAGCGGGCGGTGAACCGCAACGCTCCGCGCTCCGTAGGCTGACAAACGCCTTTGACGTCCACCCGGCAAAACGAGATCGCGAATTTCGAGATCGGCCCAGGCGAGCTCGCCTTCGACGCGAGGATCGGCGAGATCGAGAAGCGGGTCTGGTTCCGCTCCGAGACCGCCGTCACGCCCTACCCCGAGGCCGCCCTCGTCACCTGCCTGCTGCCGGCGATGGGCCGCGGCGGGACGCTGAGGATGAGTGAGCCGATCAGCCCCCGGGTCCTGCGCACCCAGCGCGAGTACCAGGCGGTCCAGCGGGCCTGGTCGCTTTCCTGGCCCTTCGGCGACCCACCGCTGGAGGAGGTCGAGGTGGTCGCCCCGGTTCGCCCGGCAGAGGTCCGGCAGCCGGTGGGGCGGGTCGCTGCCTTCTTCAGCGGCGGCGTCGACTCCTGGTCGACCGTGCTCGAGAACCCCGACATCACCGACCTGATCTTCATCCGCGGGTTCGACATCCTGCCCCGCCTCGCCCACCAGGAGGGGCTCGCGGACCGGGTCGAGGCGCGGCTGCGGGCCGCGGCAGACGAGCTCGGGCTCCATCTGCACACGGTGGAGACCAACCTCCGCGAGCTCTCCGAAGCGACCGGGCCCGAGCAGCCGCTCTCCCGCTGGGAGTCCTACTACGGCTGCGCGGTCACCGCGGTCGCCCACTTCCTCGGCCCGCTCTTCGACCGGGTGCTGATCGCCGGCGACTCCGACTACGAGGTGATGGACACGCGCGGGGCGGCCTGGATGGTCGACCAGTTGTGGAGCAACGAGAACTTGGAGATCGTCGACGACGGCGGCCGCTTCAGCCGGGCCGAGCGGACGGTGCGGATCGCCTCTCACCCGATCGTGCGGAAGAGCCTGCGGGTCTGCTGGGAGAACCCGGACGGCGCCTACAACTGCGGGCGCTGTCGCAAGTGCCTGATGACGATGGCGACCCTGGAGACCGCGGACGCGCTGGGGCAGGTCGAGACCTTCCCCGACGAGATCGACCTCGACGCGGTGGCCGAGCTGACGCTGCCGGTGACGGTCCTGCTGACGCTGTGGGAAGACATCCTCGACGCCGCGCGCCGGGCCGGTAAGCCCGAGCTCGAGCGCGCCGTCGCCACGGCGGTCTCCCGCAGCCGACAGCTGCTCGAGTTGCCGCCGGGATACCGGCGCCGGAACCTGCCGGGGCCAGCGCCGACGGGCGGAGACGAGACCGCCGCCGACGGCACACTGCTGGCCACGCCGGAGACCGCTGCCCTCCTCACCGCAGGCGCGCCGCTCGCGCTCCTGGTCGGCAGCTACGACGGCTCCGGCAACTACGGCGACATCGCCCAGCTCGACGGGGCTCTCGGCCTGCTCGAGCGCCTCGATTCCGACCTCCTCGTCCTGCCCGTGGTCGAGCGGCGGTTCGCGGGAACCCATAAGACGATGGCGACGGAGTTGGTCCACCACCCCCGGCACGTCCTCTATTTCTACGGCGGCAGCGGTCCCCGAGACGAGGGACTCGTGCCCGTCGAGCCACCGCAGGGGGTCCCGCTGGCGATCTCCTACCTCTACGGAGGCGGCTTCCTCAACCCCTCCTGGGGCAGGCGCAAGCTGGCGATGCTGAGCGCCGTCGAGGACTTCGTCGCCGACGCCGGCAGGGTGGTCCGGCTCGCCTCCGGGCAGCAGGTGGACGCGGGCTGGATTGCCGGCCTCGACCCCGCCGAGGCCGAGCTGCTGCGCCGGTTCGAGCTCTGGGGCGCACGCGACGACGCCTCCGCCGAGACCCTGGCCGAGTTGGGGGCAAGCGGGCCCGCGTTCAACGGCGGCGACGACTCGGTCGGCATCCTGACGGCAATCGGAGCCGGATCCGGGCCCGAGCAGTCCGGCTCCCCGCTCGTCGTCAACGTCCACTTCGCCGAGCACGAGTGGGTCACCGACCAGCCCGACTCGGTCCGAGAGTTCGACGTCCGGCTCCTGGCCGAGCTCGCCCGTCTCGCCGGCCGGCCGCTGCAGGTGCGACCGCTGCTTGCCTACCTCGACCCCAGGATCGACGAGCGTCCCGGCCTCGAGCGCTTCGCCGCAGCCTGCGCCGAGCGCGAGATCGAGCTGATGAGCGAGCCGTGCGTCCTGCGCCCCGCCGGCGTCGGAGACCTGGCCGGCGAGCTGGGCGACGCGGCGCTCACCGTCAGCTCCTCCTACCACGTCGCCCTCACCTCGCTGCTGATGGCGATCCCGACCGCGCTCCTCCGCGACAACGACTACTACGCGCAGAAGGCGCAGGGCCTGCTCTCCGACTTCGGCCTGCCACCGGATTTCTCACCCCGCTCCTCCGACGACCCCGAGGCCGCGGCAGCGGCGATCGCCCCCCACCTCCTCGATCCGGAGCAGCGGAGGCGGACGCGGCACCGGCTCGCGGACGCGGCGAGCCGAGTGCAGCGGCGGCGGGTCGAGACCGAGGCGAGGCTCTTGGCCCTGATCGCCGGGGGCGCGCTGGCCGCGACCGGGACGGCGGCGGGTCCCGCCCCCACCTCCGCCCCGGACGACGGGCGAGCGGCGGCGGCCGAGCGGCGAGCCGCCGAGGCGGAGTCGAGCCTCCGAGAGCTCTACGGCTCCCGCTCCTGGGCACTCACCGCACCGTTGCGACGCCTGGCCAACTACCGTCGCAGCTGACGTGCCCAGTGACCCACGACACGAGATCGCGAGCATCTCCTCGGGTCCTGGCGAGCTGACCTTCGAGGCGCGGCTGCAGGGACGGGAGCCGCAGCGGATCTGGCTGCGCTCCGACACCGAGGTGGAGCCCTACCCGGAAGCCGCCCTGGCGGCGATGCTAATGCCGGCGATGCGAACCGGCGGGACGCTGGCCATGAGCGAGCCGATCAGCCCGCGGGTCCTGCGCATGCAGCGCGAGTTCCAGGCGATCCAGCGGGCCTGGTCGCGGGAGTGGGTGTTCGACGACCCCCCGCTGGAGGAAGTTGAGGTGAGCGCCCCGGTCCGCCCGGTGCAGCGGCGCGACCCGACCGGCCGCGTGGCGGTCTTCTTCAGCGGCGGCGTCGACTCCTGGTCCACGATCCTCGGCGAGCCGGAGGTGACGGACCTGATCTTCGTCCGCGGCCTCGACATCCTGCCCGGTTTCAGTCACCAGGAGGGGCTCGCGGACCGGGTCGAAGCGCGCCTCCGGGAGGCGGCAGACGACCTCGGCCTGCGCCTGCACTCCGTCGAGACCAACGCCCGCGACCTCTCAGAGCCGAACGGTCCGGGCTATCCCGAGATCCGCTGGGAGTCCTATTACAACTCGCTGTTGTCGGCGGTCGCGCTCTTCCTCGGGCCGCTCTTCGACCGGGTGCTGATCTCGACCGGTCTGGCCTACTTCAACCAGTCGCAGATCGGCGCCAGCTGGATGGTCGACCAGCTCTGGGGCAACGAGAACCTCGAAATCGCCGACGCGGGAGGGCTGCTCGGCCGGGTTGCGCGGGTCGAACGGATCGCCGCCCACCCGACCGTGCAGAAGAGCCTGCGGGTCTGCTGGCACAACCCCGACGGCGCCTACAACTGCGGCCGCTGCCGCAAGTGCCTGGTGACGATGGCGAACCTGGAAGCGCTCGGCCGGCTGGCGGAGTTCGAGACCTTCCCCTCCGAGCTCGGCCCCGAACATCTCGAGCTACTCGCCGCCCAGGAGGTCCAGGAACCGCTCCACCTCGACCTCTGCGAAGAAGCCCTGGAGGCGATGCGGGAGAGCGGCAAGCCGGAGCTGGAGCGGGCCTTCGAGCAGCTCGTCGCCAGAGGCAGGCGGACGCTGGGGCGCGACGGCGGCCCCGTCGAGGAGGCAGAGCGCCGCGCCGCCGAGGCGGAGGCGAAGCTCGACGAGGTTCTGGGTTCACGCTCCTGGAAGGTCACGGCGCCGCTGCGGCGTCGGCGCGGCAGCGCATAAATTGAGCGACGTGCCCGAGCCCCCCGCCCAGCGCATCACCGACCTGCGGCGGGAGCCGGGAGAGCTCTCCTTCGAGGCGCAGCTCGGCGGCGGCGAGCCGCGGCGGATCTGGTTCCACAGCGAGACCGAGGTGACGCCGAGCGCCGACGCGGCGCTGGCGGCCTGTCTGATGCCGGCGATGCGAACCGGCGGCAGGCTGGAGATCGACGAGCCGGTCAGCCCGCAGCTGCTGAGCAACCAGCGCGAATACCAGGCGATCCAGCGGGTCTGGTCCTTCGCCTGGAAGTACGACGAGGCCCCACTTGAGGAAGTCGAGGTGATCGCCCCGGTCCGCCCGGTGGAGCGCCGGCAACCGACTGGTCGCGTCGCTGCCTTCTTCAGCGGCGGCGTCGACTCGTTCGCGACGATCCTCGACAACCCGGAGGTCACCGACCTGATCTTCATCCGCGGCGTCGACATCCTGCCTCGCCTCGCCCACCAGGAGGGGCTCGCGGACCGGGTCGAGGCGCGCCTACGCGAGGCGGCCGAGGAACTGGACATGCCGCTGCACGTGGTCGAGACCAACGTGCGCGATCTCTCCGATCCCCTGATCCGCTGGGAGTGCTACTTCTCCAACCCGCTGCTCGCCGTCTCCCACTTCTTCGCCCCGCTCTTCGACCGGGTGCTGATCACCGGCGACACCGACCACGAGACCCAGCCAGCGATTGGCACTTCGCTCCTGATCGACCACCTCTGGAGCAGCGAGGACCTTGAGGTCATCGACTTCGGCGGCCGCCTTAACCGCGAGCAGCGAATTCAGCTGATCGCCGAGCACCCGGTCGTGCGCCGCACCCTGCGCACTTGCTGGGAAAACCCCGACGGCGCCTACAACTGCGGCCGCTGCCGCAAGTGCCTGCTGACGATGATCTCGCTGGAGGCGATCGGAGCCCGCCAGGGGGTGGAGACCTTCCCGGCTGAGCTCGACGTCGGTCGTCTGGCCGAGCTGGAGCTGAACCAGCGGATCTCCCTCGCCCTCTGCGAAGACCTGCTCGCCACCGTCCGCGAACGGGGAAGAGCGGACATGGAGCCCGCCGTCGCGGCGTTCGTCGAAAAAGGAAGGCGGTCCCAGGGCCTGGCGAAGACCTACCGCTCGCGGCCGAGCCGGGACGGCGTCCCCGAGACGCTGTCCGGGGCCGAACAGGAAGCCCTCGAAGCGGAGCTGACAACGGTGCTGGAGTCCCGCTCTTGGCAACTGACGAAGCCGCTGCGCCGGCTCGGCGACAGGCTGCGGGCGCGGCGCGGCGCCTGAGCGACGCTCAGGCGCCGCAGACGAGCGCGCCCTGGTCGGCGTCGACGAGCAGTTGCCAGGGCCGCGCGAGGTTGTCGCGAGGGATGTAGAGGCGGGTCGTCGAACCGGCCGCGAGTCCGGTCCGCAGCGGGTATTCATGCTGCGCGAAACGCCGCAGCCGCAGGGTGCCTTCGCCGCCCGCACCGAACTCGATCGTCGTCACCCCCGGGCGCAGCGCCAGCGGCGCGGCGGCGGCCCTGACGCACTCGCGCTCTCCCCGCGCCCCGGCGGGCGCTTCTTCGATCCCCAGCGGCAGGGCGTTGGCGAGCACCAGGTCCGCCTGCGCGCGGCCTTGTTCGGGCGCCGCGGCAAGCTCGGCCGGCGAGTAGGCGGGTGAGCCGTACTCCCCGGCCGCTTCCAGGTACTCCCCGGCTTCGACTTCGCCCAGGTAGACGGTGCCGGCGACTTCAGGGGAGAGCCGGAACGCCGGTTCGATGGTGCGATCGGCGATCTCGATCGCCGCCAGGCCGGCCCGGGTCAGCACCGTCTGCTTCTCGAAGAAGTCCCGGCCTTCGCGCAGCGGCACCAGGTTGAAGCCGGCGATGACGGCGGTGAGGGCCGCACCGGCGACGAGCGCCCCGCGCTTGAACCGCACCCCCTGCAGCAGGTTGACCGCGATCAGCAGGGCGAAGAGGCCGCCGACGTAGAGGTAGCGGCTGGAGTAGGGCTCGCGACCGGGCCCCTCGTTGAACGCGGCCAGGAACCAGAAGGTCGCCGCGGCGGCGAGCACGGGCCAGAGTCCGGCGAAGAACCCGCGCCGGCGATAGCCGCCGTAGGCAGCCAGGGCCAGCAGCGCGATCAGCAGCGGCGCGCCCCATTTCGAGCGACCGACGACTTCGTCGGAGATCGTCCCCAGAGCGAGGACCGAGTCCAGCGAAGCGGTCAGCCCCTCCGAGACGTAGCCGGGCGAGACAAGGACGTTGTGGGCGCTGAGGTTGTTCTGGGCGTCATGCCCCCAGCCGAGGTACCAGCCCGCGTAGAGAAGCAGCGGCAGGCAAAAGACGTAGGCGCGCCGCAAGCCGCGCTCACGCCGGCGCTGGAGGACGTCTACCGCGGCGGCGACCGCGAAGGCGATCCCGAGGCTGGAGAAGGCGACCGAGACCACCAGGAAGGCGCAGGCAGCGCGGTCCCAGCGCTCGTCATCGTTCTCGAGCGCCAGCAGCGTCGCGATCCCGAACAGGGACGCGCCGACGAAGCCAATCTGGAAGGGCCAAAGCAGGTCCTGCCAGGCCGGGCCGAGGAAGAGCAGCAGGACCGCCGCGATCAGCGCCGGCCAGGGACCGAGGCGGCGCTGGGCGTAGACGAACAAGAGTCCGGCGACAATCAGCTGCAGCACCACCAGGAACACCAGTTCGGGCGTCATCGAGTCCATCCCGAAGAGGCGCAGGGAGGCCTGCATGATCAGCACCGGGAGCAGGACGATGTGCTCGTTATGGGGGTCGAGCAGGGTGGCGGCGGAGGGGTCCCGCCGCTGCATCAGGAACTCCCAGGAGTCCTGGAAGAAGGTGAGGTGGGCGCCGTAGCTGAGGATCACCGCCGCGGCGGCGGCCATCGCGACGGCGAGCAGGACGAGGGCGGCGTTCCTGCTCAGCCGCTCACGGTCTCGCGCGGCCACCGGTGAGCGCGACGAAGGCGTGCCAGGAGGGCTTGGCCCGGAACTTCGGCCCGGCGCGGAAGAGCCCGACCGAGTCGCAGAAGGTGCAGGATTCGGGCAGGTCCTTCCAGGAGAACCAGTAGGCGCTCTTGAGGTTGAGCCGCCGCGCGTTTTCGAGCAGGTACCCGTAGGAGGCCCGCAGCTGTTTCACCTGACCGCGGATCCCCTGCTCGAAGGCGACCTGCTGGAAGTTGTTCTCCGACCCCCAGCCGAGCTCGGTCAGGTAGAGCGCCGGGCGGTCGCGGTTTTCCCGCGCCACCTCGGTGAATTCCTCGATCATCCGTTCGAGGTCTTCGCTGTCGACCGCGTAGGGGTGGAGGTCGATCCCGTCGAAGCGGTTTTTGAAGCCCGGGATCGCGTAGAGACGTTCGAGGTAGGTCGTCGCCGGCAACCCTTTCCGGCCCTTCGCGGTCGGCTCGGCGAAGAGGCCGGCGAGGACCACTTTCGCCTTCGGGTCGACCGATTTGATCGCCTGGCTGGAGATCGTCACCAGCTTCGAGTAGGTCGAGGTCGAGACCGGGTAGGCGAAGTAGAAGAAGTTGGGCTCATTCCAGATCTGCCACTCGCGGATCGGGATCGGGTTGGCGATCGCCGGTTCGTAGTTGCGCCGATGCCGCCGGTCTGATCCCAGAACTCGCCCCCCGGGCCGTAGCGGGCGACGGCGGCGCTGAGGAAGTCGGCCCAGCCTTTGCGCTGCCTGGCGGTCGCCACCGGCATCGTCGTTTCCTTGCGGGTCGCCCAGCGCGGCGGCGAGCCGATCGCGGGCAGGACACGCAGCCCAGCGCGGGTGGCCAGTTCGAGCGCGGCGTCGAAGCCGCCCCAGTTGTAGGGGGAGTTCCGCGTTGGCTGAACCCCGGCCCAGGGCAGGGTGAGGCGGATGCTTTCGATCCCGCCGGCTTTCATGTAGCGGAAGTCTTCCGGGCCCAGCGGAGTCTGCGGGACGATCCCGAAGAACCCCCGCGGCGGCTGCGGGATCGGTTTCGCGGCACCGGTCTGGGTGCCGAGCACCAGGGCGAGGAGAAGGGCGGCGAGCAGGGGAAGAGCGAGGAGGCGTCTTTTCATCGAGTCGGGAAGGTAGCGGTCGGGGTCGTCAGTAAGTGCCGCCGAGCTTACGGTGGTCCCAGGTCGCCACTCGCAGCGGCTCGAAGCTGATGGCCACCCGCTTCGGCGCCTGCGCTTCGAGCGCCGCCCTGGCGTCCCCCTCGACGGAGGAGATCCCCTCGGCGTAACGCACGGTCAGCTCCTCCGCGAACCCGAGAACGGTCTCGAAGTCGCGGTGGATCACGGCCTCGGCCTCGATCATCGCCCCCCGCAGCTCGCCATACTCGTGTCCGGTCTCCAGCAGCACCGTCGCCCGCGGGTCGCGTTCGAGGTTGCGGACCTTCTGCGACTTCGCGTAGGTCCAGATCCAGACGACGCCCTCGCGGGGGACGAACCAGAGCGGCATCGAGTGCGGCCAGCCGCGCGGCCCGAAGCTGGAGACGATCGCCACCCGCTCGGCCTCCATCAGCCCCCGCAGCTCGGCGTCGCTGAGCTTGATCTGGTCCCGCCGGCTCACCGCGAGCACTCTACGATCATGGGATGAAGATCGCGATCCTCGTTTTCGACGGCATCACCGCGCTCGACGCGATCGGGCCCTACGAGGTCCTGCGTTCGGTCCCGGGCTGGGAGGTCCAGTTCGTCGGCAAGGAGCGCGGTGAGGTGCGGACCGACAGCGGCGCCCTCGGCCTCAGCGCCGACCACGCCCTCGCCGACGTCGACGCCGCCGACATCGTCCTCGTCCCCGGCGGCCAGGGCAACCGGGCGCTGCTGGACGACGAGGAAGTGCTCGGCTGGCTGCGGCGGCTCGACGAGGGGACGAAGTGGACCACCTCGGTCTGCACCGGATCGATGGTGCTCGGCGCCGCCGGCCTCTTGGACGGGAAGCGGGCGACCTGCCACTGGGCCTTCCTCGACGACCTGAGCGAGTACGGAGTCGAGCCGGTCCAGGGTCGCTACGTCGAGGACGGGAAGGTCCTCACCGCAGCCGGGGTCTCAGCCGGGATCGACATGGCGCTCCACCTGGTCGGGCGCGAGGTGGGACCCGAGGTCGCCCAGGCGGTGCAACTGGGGATCGAGTACGACCCGCAGCCCCCCTTCGACGCCGGCTCCCCCGACAAGGCGCCGGCGCCGATCGTCGAGCTGGTCACCCCTATCGCGCGAAGCTGACGAAGGCGCGCCAGGCGGGCTTCGGCCGGAACTTGGCGCCGGCGCGGAAGAGCCCGCTGGAGTCGCAGAAGCTGCAGGCTCCCGGCACGTCCTTCCAGGTGAACCAGTCGACCTGGCGCAGCCGGAGGCGGCCCCGGTTGGCGATCAGGTAGCGGTAGGCGGCGCGCAGTTCGCGGGCCTGGCCCTGCAGTCCCACCTCGAACGCCACGGTGCGGGGGTTGTAGTCGGATCCCCACCCCATCTCGGTGATGTAGAGCGCCGAGCGGCGGTCCCCGTGGCGCGCCATCGTCGCCCGCACCGCCTCGACCTGGCGGCGCAGCTCCGCCACATCAGCCGCGTAGGGGTGGAGCGCGACGGCATCGAAGTTGGCCTTGACGCCCCGCTCGCGGTAGAGCTGGCCGAGGAAGTCGACCGCGTCCAGCGCCCGCGGCATGCCCTGCTTGGGCGCGCCGAAGAGGCCGCCGAGGACGATTTCCGCCCGCGGGTCGGCGCGGCGGATCGCCGGCCTGGTGATCGACAGCAGGCGGGCGAAGCGACCCGGTGAGACCGGCTTGACGAAGTAGAAGAAGTTCTCCTCGTTCCAGATCTGCCAGGCGCGGATCGGCATCGGCGGCAGCGGCTCCTCGGTGCCGGGACCGTGCTCTGCCCAGAACTCACCGCCGGGGCCGTAGCGCTCGACCGCGGCGCGGACGAATTCGGCCCAGCCGCGCCGCGCGCGCCCGCCGTCGACCGGCATCCGCCGCCAGTTCCCGGTCGCCCACTTCGGCGAAGTCCCCAGCACCGGCAGGATCCCGATGCCGCGCTGCGCCGCGTCGGTCATCGCGGCGTCGAGGCCACCCCAGTCGTAGTCGCTGCGGGGCGAGCGCTGGGTCGCCGCCCAGGAGACCGGAACCCGAATCGTTTCGACACCGCCCGCCTCCATCCGCGCGAAATCGTCATCGCCGAGCGGGGTCTGAGGCGCGATTCCGAAGAAGCCGCGGGGCACGGCCTGGGCGCTGGCGGGCACCAGGCAGAGAATGAACAGGGACAGGAGGGCTGCGAGCTTGAGTCGTGGCATCGCTGGAGAAACCCGGCCGGGCCACGCAAGTCGCGGCGAGGGAGCGCCCCTCAAAGGGTTCCAGCCTCGGCGAGCCAGACGCTCTCGAAGCGCAGTCGGGTGTGCTCGAGGATCAGGTCGTAGTCGCGGTCGTAGTGGAGGACTCCCCCGCCCGCCAGATGAGCGCAGGCGGCGATCACCAGGTCCGTCGGCGCCAGCCGGTGGTGTCCAACCGCGGCGAGCTCGTACTGCGCGTCCAGGGCGGCGCGTTCGACCGCTCCGTCGACGGGCAGGCGCGGCAGTTGCTCGAGACGATGCAGCAGCTCGCCATGGTCCGCAGCCGACCGAGCCGAGTAGCCCGCCTCGAGCAGAAAGGGTAGGCAGACGGCGAGCCGCTGCTCGCCGAGCCACTTGGCGACCGTCTCGCGCCTCTCCTGCGGAACCTTCCCGCCGAGCAGACGCGACCAGGCCGAATTATCGAGAAGCAGCAACCTACTCGTCGTAGTTTGCGACCAGACCGAGGTGCTTGACCTCGTCGGCAGCCGCGACGTCGACCGCGGGTCCAGTGCCGCTGAGAAGCCAGTCGGCGATCTCCTTGCGGCCCTCGCGTACCGACTCACTTTCAGCCTTCAGTTCCCGGAGCTTGTCTTTGGCGCCACGAATGACCAAGTCGGGAAGCTCGACCTTCTCTCCCCCCTGGGCTAGCCGAAGCTCGTCGAGGGCCGCCTTGACGGGATCGGTCTCGGTGATCATGTGGCGCGGTCGGGTAGTCGGCACCCCCTCAGTGTAGCACCGTGCAACACCACCACATTCCCAGCTCGCGGATCAGGCCGGCACGAGGTCCAGCTCCGACCATGGTCCCTCGCCGCGCATCGGCTGGGTGCGGCCATCGAGCCAGTCGACCTGGAGGTCGTCGTAGTGGGGGCTGGCGTGGTGACCGGACTGGCCGGTGAACATCTGCCAGCGGGAACGGTCCGGGTCGGTGGGGTCGGCGAGCATCCGCCAGCTTGGCGCCCAGACCGCGTTGTAAGGATCGTTCGGGTCGTAGGCGATCTGGCTGACCGTCTCCTGGGCGCCGCCGGCACGCAGGCGGCGGTTGAGCAGGCGGTCGAAGAGCGGGTTGGCGTCGCCCAGCGGGTGCGGGAACTTCAGCTCGTGGACCTTGCCCCAGCGCCAAGCCTCCGGCTCGGGACCGAAGCGGTCCGTGAGGTCGTCGAGCGCCCCGGCCAGGGTTTCCAGCACGAGCCCGTCCCAGGGCCGGCCGATCAGCTCCTCGTCGCCTTCGGCCCAGAGCGCCATCAGGTGCGAGTGCCAGCGCCAGGGAGAGGTCACGTGGGGCAGAAAGCCGTTGTCGGCGCGGTCGAGCCAGCGCTCGCAGAGGTCGCGGTCGCCGATCGCGGCCCGCGCCACCTCGCGCGCCAGCCGCAGCAGGAACGCCTGGTAGATCGTGCCGGCGATCGTGTCCGGGCCCAGGTTGCCGTCCCAGCTGCGCAGCCGCTCCAGCGCGCTGCGCTCGCGCTGGCCGCTGGGATGCAGGCGACTGAGCCGCGCCACCGCCTCGGCCCCGGGCAGCGAGTAGTTGTCGTTCTGGATCGCCTCGAAGCTCTCGAGGTCGTGCTTCTCGGTCGCCTTCAGCATTTCCTCGATCCGCTTGGCGCGGAAACCGTCGAGCCAGTCGCTGGTGATGTGGTGCGGGTAATCGTCGCCGACGATCCGGTTGTTGGCGGTGATCAGGTACCCGCACTCGGGGTCGATGACCTCGGGGAGCTCGCCGTAGGGCACCGTCCCCTCCCACTCGAACTCACCGCTCCAGCCCGGCTTCGGCAGGTCGGGACAGCCACCGCGGCGGCGGGGCAGACGGCCGATCAACTTGTAGCCGATCGAGCCGTGGGAGTCGGCCCAGACCATGTTCGAGGCGGGCGAGGTATGGCCCTCGAGCTTCTCCACCAACTCGGGCCCGGAGGTGATGTCGAGCAGCTCGAAGATGGCTTCGAAGGCGGTTGATTCATGCAGCGTCTGGAAGGCCAGCGCCAGCGGCTCGCCCTGGTCGGCGCCGAGTGCCTCGTTGACGATCGGACCGTGGTGGGTCGAGCGCACCTCCAGCGCCACCGGCTCGGAGCGGCCTTTGACGACGATCTCCTCGCGCTCGATCTCCAGTGGCCGCCACTCGTCTTCGAACAGGTATTGGTCGCCCTCGATCCGCTCGACGAAGAGGTCCTGGACGTCGGCCATGACGTTGGTGATCGTCCAGCAGACGTCGTTGTTCTGCCCCATGTAGATGCCCGGCATCCCCGGCAGCGAGGCGCCGCGGACGAAGCGCTCGCCGTGACGCAGCTCGACCTCGTACCAGATTCCCGGCATGCTCGGGGAGAGGTGCGGGTCGCCGGCGATCAGCGGCGTGCCGGCCTTCGAGCGCTCGGCGCTGACGGCCCAGTTGTTGGACCCCGACGCCTCGGCGGCCAGCCCGAGCGAGCCGCGCACGCGGTCGATCTGCTCGACCAGCGGCATCCCTTCCCCGGTCCAGGCTTCCAGCGATTCGGCGACGACCGGGTTGTCGGCGGGATAGACGGGGTCGAGCCGAGCCGCCAGCTCGGGACCGAGCTCACGCACCATGTCGGCGCGCAGCAGCTCCCGCTCCCAGTTGGTCGAGAGGCCGAAGGCAAGCAGCTTGCCGAGGCTGAGGATGTCGACCGGGCGCCACGGCGTCCATTCCTGGCGCAGGATCTGCATCTCGAAGGGCAGTGCCCGCGCGTCGCGGGCGGCGGCGTTGACGCCGGCGCAGAAGCGCTCGAGGTTGGCGCGCAGGCTCGGCTCGAGCGTCGCCACCTCCGCTTCGGAGATCCGCCGGATCCCCAGCGTCCGCATCAGCTTGTCGACCGGCAAGCCCTCCTCACCGGCCATCTCCGCGATCCGGCCCTCGACGACCCGCCGGTAGAAGTTCAGCTGCCAGAGCCGGTCCTGGCCGTGGCAGTAGCCCTGGGCGAAGAAGAGGTCCTCGCGGTCGTCGGCCTCGATGTGGGGAACGCCCCAGCGATCACGCCGCACCTGAACCCTGGCGCGCAGCTCGGGAACCTCGATCGTCCCCTTGACCTGCGGCAGCGGCCGGCGCGCGAGGCGGTGCCAGAGGACGGCGGCGGCAGACGCGACCAGACCGGTGCTCACCGCACCCGCCAGAACTCCAACCCGCGCCGCCCGCTTCATTCGGCCAGGGTACTGGCTGGTCAGCCAGTTTGCCATTTCGGTCAAGTGACCGAAATTTCAGGCAGATAGGTCTTCCGGCAGCCGGCCCTCGCCCTCGAGCTTTTCGAGGTGGGCCTCCATCGCCATCGCCGCCATCGGCAGCAGCTCGATCGGGATGTCGTCCCAGACCGTGGCGAGGAGCTCGGCGCGGGAGCGCTCCCCGGCCTCCAGCGCAGCGAGGAGCCGGCGCTCGCGCATCTGCCGGTGCTCGACGTACTCCGCCAGCTTCGCGGCGGGCTCGGTGACCCAGGGTCCGTGGCCGGGGGCGATCAGCTCGATCTCCTGCGCCTGCAGCAGCGCCAGCGAGTCCATGAAGGCGGCGAGCGATTCACCGCCTGGCGGGACGATCGTCGAACCGAGGCCGAGGACCAGGTCGCCGCTGAAGCAGACGCCGGTTTCGGTGAGGAAGCAGACGTGGTCCTCAGCGTGGCCAGGAGTGGCGAGGACGCTGAGCGCGAAGTGCTCCTCGCCGCCGGCGGGCAGGACGACCTCGGCGTCGAGCTGATCCGCCCCGGCGGTGTGGTCGCCGTGGGAATGAGTGAGGAGGACGAGGCCGATGCCTCCCCGCTCGGCAGCGGCGGCGCGGATCGCTTCGAGGTGACCAGGGTCATCCGATCCCGGGTCGATCACCACACAGGGATCGGCGCCGAAGAGGTAGGTGTTGGTTCCTTCCAGCGTCATCGGCCCTGGATTGGGGGCGACGATCTTCAAGACCTCGGGATGACCGGGCGCCTCGTTCAGTTGAAGCTTGCCTTTATTTGTCGGTGACTTCTTTGGCGATCGCCTCGCGCGCGTCGGGCGGCTCGAGCACGACCAGGTCGCCGGCGCCGCGGAGGATCTCCCGCACCAGCCATGGCTTGCCCGCGTAGGGCAGCTCGACGACGACGGCACCGTCGGCCAGCTCCTCGACCACGGTCCGCTCCTCGCGCAGCCAGCGCGCCCGCTCCGGCGAAACCCAGACCCGGGCGACCTCGGCGGTCGGCACCTCGCCGTGGGTCATCCAGCCCTCGACCCCGGCGAACTCCTCGACTTCGGGCCGCGGCTCGAACTTCTCGTCGGAGAGGTTCGCCTCCTTGACCCGGTCGAGCTTGAAGTGGCGAACGCCCTCTTTGGTCAGGTCGTATACCTCGACGTACCAGCCCTCTTTGCCGTTCTCCAGCCGGTAGGGCTCGACCCGCCGCTCGGTGAACTGGTCCTCGTTCTCCTTGTAGTAGCTGAGCTCGAGCACGCGGCTCTCGGCGATCGCCTTGTTGACGAGGCGGGCGACCTCAGCATCGCCCCCGCCGGCCGAGGCGATCTCCAGGCCCTCCTCGGAGGGGTCGTGACCGAGCGCCTTGACGATTTTGGCGCGTGCGCTCTGCAGGTTCGACTGCGGCAGGTGGTCGCCGAAGAGGTCGATTGCCGCCACCAGCGCCTTCGCCTCCAGCGGCAGCAGGCGAGCGGGGCGGGCGAAGTTGTCGCCATAGGGCTGCGAGTCGACCTCGATCTCGTCGCCGAGGATTTCCGCGTAGAGCACATAAGTGCCGCCGCCGAAGTTGACGACGTTGAGCAGCTCGACGTCCTCGCGCAGCTCCTCTGCGGTCAGCTCGAGGCGGTCGCGCAGGTCGGCGACCTGCAACCGCTCGCCCTTTTTCGCCGCTTCGATCAGCATCCCGGCGAGGGTGACGAGGCGGGCAAAGCGCTCGGGCCGGATCGCCGCCTCGCCGCGGCCGTTGGAGCGGCCCCGCTTCGGCTGCTCGTCGAGTGGGCGGTCGACGACCTCGGCCGGGCTGAACCCGTTCTCATGCCGCTTCAGCAGCAGGCCACGGCGCTTCTCCGCCTCCTCGCGAAGGTCGTCGGGAGCAAGCACCTCGGCGTTCTGGCGCCAGCGCAGGACCCAGGCGATCAGCTCGCGCTCGGAGGCGTAGGCGGTCTCGAAGACGCGGCCCTTGCCAGGAGCCCCGTCGGACTTCACCGCGTTCCTGAGTTGGCCATAGGTGCCATAGTCGCGCTCGATCAGCCAGGCGATCCGCTCGCGGATGAAGATCTTCGCCGTACCCTTGGTCTCCCCCAGCTGCCAGTCGGCGCGGCTGCCGTAGTCGCGGCGGTCGAAGTCCTCGGGCGGGGAAAAGTCGTGCTCGGCCTTGGAGGCGTAGCCGACCTTGCCCTGGATCCGCGAGAGGCGGAAGACGCGCACGGCGTCGCGCTCGTGCGAGTGGCCGATCAAGTAGAACTGCCCGCCGCGGAAGACCAGGTGGAAGGGGTCGACCTTGCGCTTCTCGGTCTCGCCCCGCTCCATCGTGTAGTAGGTGAACTCGATCGTCTTGCGGCGGCTGATCGCGGTCTCGATCTTGGAGAGGCGCTGGGAGAGGTCGCGACCGCCGGCGGAGGCGGTCATCGCCATCTCGACCGGGGCGCGCTCGCCCTCGGCGAGCGGGTTCGGGTGGCCCCAGGCAACCTGCTGCAGGGCGAGGCGCAGCGGCTCGGCGTAGGCGAAGCCGCCGTCAGTGAGCAGCATCAGCGCCGTGCTCAGTGCCGCCAGCTCGTCGTCGGAGAAGGAGATCGGGTCGAGGTAGAAGTTCTCCGGCGGCAGCGAGTAGAGCTCCGCCTCGAAGAAGCCCTCGCCGGGCTTCTCGACCCCGAGCTGGATGCCAAGGCTCTCCAGCTCCGCGCGATCGGCGTAGAAACGGCGCGCGAACGCGTCGTCGTTCATGTCGCTATAGCCCTCCACCTCACGCTTGATCTCGAGGGCCGAAACCGGCCTCCCCTGTGCCATCAGGAACGAGATCAACGAGAGCTGGCGGATCAGCTTCTCGGTGTCCTTCGCCACTGCCCGGCAGGATAGTCTCCGCGCAGCGCATGGACGTCCTGCGAAACCTCTTCGGCAACCTAAGCGCGGGCATTATCCGGCTTTTGGTGACGGTCGGAATCCTCGCAGCGGTCTACTTGTTCATCGTCAAGCCGACTCTGGACACGACCGAAAACATCGGCCGGGAAACGAATCAGAGCATCCAGAAGTCGTTTCAGGACAACGGCCTGGACGACATCAGCAGCCAGATCGAAGACGTCAACCGCCAGGTTCAGATCGAAATCAAAAAGTCCGTCCGGACTTCAAAGCCGCAAAAGGCCAACAAGCTGATCGACTGCATCCAGCGGGCGAATCAGAACGTCAACAAGATCCAGCGCTGCAGCGTGCGGTTCCAGTGAAGAGCTAGAGGGCGCTGCCGCCGATGATGGCGGCGGCGATCACAAACACCCCTCCCCAGAGAGTGCGGATCAGCTCGAATTGGGCCTCCTCCAACCTTCCCAAGCGCTTGTCGACCTGCTCGAAGCGCTTGTCGACCTGCTCGAAGCGCTTGTCGACCTGCTCGAAGCGCCGGTCGACGTCATCGAAGCGCTCACCGAACCGGGCTTCCATCCGCTCGAAGCCTTCCTTCATCTCGGTCTTGAGGTCGGCGAAGCCTCGATCGACCTTCACGCTGAGGTCGTCCAGTCGCTCGTCGGTCCATCTTTCCCTTGGGCTCATCATCACCGCCATGAGCATAGCGTAACTGATTGTCTACAGCAACGTTTTGTCTTCAGGCGGCGCGCTGGGCGAAGAAGGCGCTACCCGAAAGCGCCCGGTCGAAGCCCGACCAGGACTCGCCGGCGGGGAGCTGGCGCTCGAGGCGGTCGAAGCTGCCGAGGCGGCCGCCGAGGTTGTCGATCATGTGGACGAGGACGGCCTCGCGGGTGGCGGGGACGACCGGCGAGCCGTGTTCGAGCGAGCCGTGGTGGCTGAGGATGATGTGAAGGACGCACTGGGCGAGGTGGGGATCGAAACCCGGCAGGTCCTCGATCGCCCGGCGCACGGTGTAGTAGCCGAGCGGAATCTCCCCCTGCAGGCGGCCGGCGTCGGTGAGGTCGATCGCCAGCGGGTCGTCGTTGTAGGCGACGCACTTGCCGATGTCGTGCAGGAGGGCGCCGGTGACGGCGACGTCGCGGTCGATTCCGGGGAAGAAGTTGGCCGCGGCGGAGACCGCCTGGGCGACCGAGAGGGTGTGCTCGAGCAGCCCGTGGCGGTAGGCCTGGTGGTAGGTCTTGGCTGCCGGCGCTACCTTGAAGCGCTGCCAGGTCTCCGACGTCTCGCCGAAGAAGTGGTCGAGCAGCTGGCGCAGCTGCGGGTCCTGGACCGTCGCCAGCAGTTCGCGCAGTTCGGGCTCCAGCTGCTCCAGCGAGATCTCGGACTCGGCCGCCAGGTCTGCCGTCTCGAACTCGTGCGACTTGGCCTCGCGCAGGGAGGAGATCTTGATCTTCGCCCCCCAGCGGTCGCTGATTTCGAAGGCGCCGCTGACGTGGACCGGCGTGCCGGTGCAGCAGAGGGCGTAGAGCACCTCCGCGTCCTCCCAGCAGACCGCCTCGGCGGTGCCGGTCGCGTCGCCGACCGAGAGCCGCAACCAGGGCTCACCGTTGCGCTTGCGCCGCAGCTCACGCTCGCGAACCGCGTAGACGCCGCTGACCCGCTGGCCGTCCTCGAGCTTGCCGAGCGGCACCCGGACCGCGACCTCGACCGGCATCGCGGTCGCCGACCCATTCGTCTCCGCAAGCGCCTCGATCTGCGTCTGCTCGCTCATCTCCGGTCAAGGTAAAGGCGCAAGCGGACACCGCCGCCGGTGCGGCCCGAGCTAGAACGTCATCAGGCCGGCGAGGCCGAAGAAGCAGGTGACGATCACGGTCGTCAGCGCGATGAAACCCTGGAACATCATCCGCCGTATATCGCGGAGCTCAGCGTCTACGCGCTGAAAACCAGGCGCAAAAGTAAATTCTCTGAATCAGGTCGGAGGCGAATCGATCGCAAAGAGGCGCCATTCTCCCGGCGCGCCCTTCAGCTTCTCCACCCCCCGCTCCTCGAACTCGAGGCCGGAGCCGACGACCAGCTCTCGCACGGTGCTGGAGACGAGCACCTCGCCAGCGTCGGCGAGGGCCCCGATGCGGGCGCCGATGTTGACCGCCATGCCGCCGACGTCGTCGCCGATCAGCTCGACCTCGCCGGTGTGGATGCCGGCGCGCACCTCGATCCCCAGGCCGGCCACTTCCTCCCGCACCGCCGAGGCGCAGCGGATCGCCCGCGCCGGGCCGTCGAAGGTGGCGAGGAAGCCGTCGCCCATCGTCTTCACCTCGCGGCCGCGGTGAAGGGATAGCTGGCGGCGCACGGCGGTGTCGTGGCGCTCGAGCAGCTGGCGCCAGGCCGCGGTCGCCGAGCTCGGCTGCCTTCTGGGTCGAGCCGACGATGTCGGTGAAGAGGATCGTCGCCAGCGCCCGTTCGGACTCGGCCGCCTCGCGGCTGCCGACGAGGAACTCCTCGATCTCCCCCAGCACCGCGTCGAGGTCGCCGGCAAACGGCAGGTGGTCGATGCCCGGAAGCTCGACCAGGCGGGCGCCGGGGATGCTCTCGGCCAGGTAACGGCCCTGGTCGACCGAGATCATCCGGTCGCCCTCCCGGTGCAGGACCAGCGTCGGGACGTCGATCGCCGGCAGGATCGAGCGCACGTCCATCTCCCGGTAGAGGTCCATCAGGGCGATCGCCCCCGCCGGGCTGGTCCCCTGCCGCAGCAGGCGCGCCCACCAGCGTTCGAACTCACCGTCGCCAACCCGGCTCGGCGCCCAGACGTCGAGGGCGACTGGACCGCCCCAGTCGCGACGAACCACCGATCCCCACCTGTCGAGCTGTTCGTCGCTGATCCCGTGGGGGAAGCCATCGGTCTCCACCATCCGCGCGAAGGTGCCGAAGAGGATCAGCGCCGAGATCTCGCCTGGATAGGTCGCCGCGCAGAGGGCCGACATCGGCCCGCCCTCGGAGATCCCGAGGAGGGCGGGCCGATCGAAGCCGGCGGCCTCGATCGCCGCCCGCAGGTCGTCCATCGACTCCTCCAGGGTCGGCGGCCGGCCGGGCCGGTCGGAGAGGCCCTGGCCGCGCTTGTCGAAGACGAGCAGTCGCGAGAAGGCAGTGAGACGGCGGAAGAAGCGGGCGGTGGTCGGATCCTCGGCGAGCAGCTCGACGTGGGAGACGAAGCCGGGAACGAGGACGAGGTCGACCGGCCCGTCCCCATGCACCTGGTAGGCGATGCTGACGCCGCCCGAGTTGGCGTAGTGCGTCTCCACTTCCATCCGGAATGGGAGTATGGCGCGGTGGAGTTCCCATCGCTACGCCTGCGCGGGGCGGCGCTCAGCTTCGCCTTCCTCGCCCTCGCGACGCCCGGTTTCCACGGCACGTCCGAGCCGATCTCCTCGAACCTGCGGGAGCGGATGACCGGCGTCTCCTGGCACCGCGGCTGCCCGGTCGGGCTCGACCGCCTACGGCTGCTGCGGGTGGAGCACTGGGGGTTCGACGGGGAGGTCCATCGCGGCCGGCTCGTCGTCCATCGCGACTCGGCGCGGCCGATGCAGCGCACGATGCGGCAGCTCTACCGCCTCCGCTTCCCGATACGGCGCATGCGCTTGGTCGACGCCTACGGCGCCAACGACCATCGCAGCATGGCCGCCGACAACACCTCGGCTTTCAACTGCCGGTTCGTCGCCGGCACCGACCGCTGGTCCGAACACGCCTACGGCCACGCGATCGACGTCAACCCGGTCGAGAACCCCTACGTCACCAGCGACGGCTACGTCTCGCCGCCCGCCGGCGCTCCTTATATAGACCGCTCGCAACAAACGCCGGGACTGATCCACCGCCGCGGGCCGGTCGTCGCCGCCTTCGCCGAAAACGGCTGGGCCTGGGGTGGCAACTGGACCTGGCCGAAGGACTACCAGCACTTCTCCGCCAACGGCGGCTGACGCGCGGCAACCGCGGCCCCATAGGCTCCCCGCCGTGACGATCCAGAGATTCCGTCGCGTCGCCCTGCTGGAGGCGACCACCTTCCTCATCCTCCTCGTCGCCTCGGTGATCAAAAACACCGGCGGGACCGAGATCGGGGTCAAAATCCTCGGCCCAATCCACGGCCTTCTCTTCGTCGTCTACGTGCTGATGGTATGGCAGCTGCACGAGGAGGCCGGCTGGACCCGAAAGCAGACCATCTGGATCCTGGTCGGCGCCGTGTTGCCCTTCGGCGGCTACGTGGTGGACTGGTGGCTGGCGCGTTTCGACCGCGCCAGCTCACCGCCTTCGTAGCCCCGGCTGCGCTGCGCCTAAGCGGCGTCGATGAAGAAGCCCGTGCTGGTGCTCCCATTGAGGCTTCCTGTCAGCACCGTGGCTCCCGACCCGCAGAGGGGGCTGCCGCTGTGGAAGGGGATACTCGCTGCGATGTGGACTGTCGCCGGACCGCCGCTTGTGACCGTGCCGAGCCCGGTGTTTTCCGTTCTATAGCGGCAGGACATTCCGAAACGTGTAGTTTCGATTGTCGCGCCGGTCGTGGAGATGCTGCCGTTATAGCCACTGGTGTGGTTGATGCTGGACGAGCCGGCGGTGACCACTGTCGCGTGCCAGCTGTTTGTGCAGCTGGTGAAGGAGAGGGAGGAGAGGTTGCCCGTCGCGGGTACCCCGGCGCCCCCGTGACTTTCCACAGTGCTTGCGGCACTTCCGGCGCATTCGATTTTGGCGATCGGGTTGTGGAAAACAATGTGACCCTCGGATTCGACTTTGCCGTTGGCTGTTGAGGTGGTTCCTGTGGGCGATGTGATTTTGGTCGCTGATGCAGAACTCGCGAATGCCAGCAGTGACATCGTTGCCATAACGAGCAGGCCAACCGTCCTGAAGTTCATGTTTCTCTCCTTGTTTAGGGCGCGTGCGTCGCCTGGCTCCCAGCGCTGAGCGACCGCATATGGTCAGAAGGTCCTGAGTATAAGTCAAGCGGCCGCTGAAGTCCGCCCGTCACTTTGCGCGACCTCCCCGCGGCATCTTCCGGGGCCACCAGTTCCAGCTGCCTAGAATCGCCATCAGACTCGGAACCAACAGCGGCCGCACTACGAATGCATCGAGCGCCACGGTGAGGGCGATCGCGATGGCACCCATCTTTATGAACAGGACGCCGGAGGTCGAAAAGGCGCCGACGGCAACGCAGAAGAGGAGCGCGGCGGCGGTGATGATTCGCCCAGTCCTCTCGAGCCCAGCCGCGATCGCCTCGCGATTGGAGCACCCGCGCTCCCTTTCCTCCTTGATCCTCATCAGCAGGAACAGGCCGTAGTCGGTCAGCAGACCGAACGCCGCTGCCGTCATCACCAGCGGAAGGGTCACGGGAAGGGCACCCTGCGACGAGTAGTCCAGCAGCGCTTCGAGGCGGCCTTCCTGGAACACCGCGACGACTAGGCCTAACGCAGCCCCCAGCGACAACACGTTCATTACCAGCGTCTTGATCGGGAGGACCAACGACCCGGTTGCGAGGAACACGAAGAGGAGCGAGGAGGCGGCAACGATGGCCAAGGCAAGGGGCAGGCTGCGCTCGAGGTCCGAGACGGAGTCCATGTAGGCCGCCGTTTCTCCCGCAACCGAGATAGGAGCGTTCATCTTGCGCAGCGCCGAGACGAAACGCTGGGAGTCGGAAGAAAAGACGGGCTCGGTCGGATTGAGCCGGGCTTGCCGGAGTGTCTCCGAATGCCTGAAACCCACCGAGAGTGGAGTTGCCAGACCGGTCCGTTCGCCGAGCTCGTTCACCCGCTTCAGCACCCGGGTGGCAGTGGCTTCATCTCCGTGGATGGCGACCGCGACTTCTCCCACCAAGGGGTTGTCAAATCTCTTGCGCGCTTGGTCGACAAATTGCCGGGAGTTGGATGACGCCGGCAATGAAGTCGGATCCAGTCCGGTGGAGCGCATCGATAGTGCGGGCAGCGCGAGGAAGACCAGGAGCGCCCCCGAGACGAGCGCCACCGGTACGGGCCGGCGAGTCGCAAACTGCGCGGTCCGATACCAGCCACCTTCTTCTCTTCGGCGGGCGGTTTGCCTGGCGGATCGCTGCCACGCCTTCGGCGCCAATGCATTGACTCGATGACCCAGAAGCACGAAGAGCGCGGGCAAAAGGACGAGCGCGGAGAGACCGGTGATGATCGCCACCGATCCGCCACCGAAGGCCATCGACCGGACAAACGGGATTGGCACGACGAAGAGCGCGGAGAAAGAAGTGGCAATAGCGGCGGAGCTCAGAGCAACGGTTTTCCCGGCCGTCCGCAGCGTCTCCGCAGCGCTTTGTTGTGGCTCCTTGCCCGCGGCTAACCCCTCGCGGAAACGTGAGACCATCAGGAGGCTGTAGTCCACGCCCAGCCCCAGGGCCAGGCCTAAAGCAATGTCGAGGGAGAACACCGAGAGTGGAACCACCTCGGCCGAGAGCCTGAAGACCCCCAATGCGATCAAGAGGGCGAATCCACCCACCGACACCGGCAGGAGGGCGGCAACCAGACCGCGGAAAACCCATAACCCAAGCAGCAGCAATAGGGGAAAGGCGATCAGCTGGGCACGGTGGAGGTCAGCGTCGATCTGCGCTGCAAACTCATGTCTCGCTAGAAGGCGGCCTCCGACCAGCACCCCTGGGCCGGCCAATTCGCGCTCGACTTTCGCCGCCGACGATCCCAGCGCGTCCCCCTCTTTCAGCCAGGCGAGCACATAGCTGGATTTGCCATCGCGCGACGAGAGGATCGTGTCGTCGACCTCCGCGATCATCGGGTTTCGATTCAGCCGTTCGGCGATCTGGCCCCCGGCGGTCCCAGACTCGTCGCGGACGATCACCCCAAGGTTCGGAATTCCTCGCGCGCCCTCGGGGAGAATCGTTTCGAGTTCGCTTTCAGTCTGAAAGCTCTCCGAGTCGTGGCTGTAGAAGTCACCAGGCCGGTAGGACAGATGGTCGGGAGCGGAGCGACCGACCACGAAGGCGACGATCGCCGCGACACATGCCAGCGCGAGTCTGTACCGATAATCGATAATTTTTGAGCATACTTCCCTCCCCAAGACGCGGACTTCGGCGAGGAAGCGCCAAAAATGCCACAGAAAGGCGCAGCAACAATGGCGAGGGCGGGATTCGAACCCGCGACACCACGATTTTCAGTCGTGTGCTCTACCAACTGAGCTACCTCGCCTAGGCGCAATCAATCCAGGCGTGCGACGCCTGATTTGTTTGCGGCAGGGGAAGGCTAGCGGGAGGCAGGGTGGCGGGGCTGATTGCATGGGGGCATGGGCTGGGCTCGGGCAGCGGTGGGGCTGGTCGCCGTCTTGGTGGCGGGGGGGCTGCTGGTCTCTGGAGGGCATGAGGCCGATCCGCGGACGCCCGATGGACTACCTGGGGTGCCGCCCCCGTTCCTCGGCGTGGCGGTGCTCGGGGATGGCGGGCTGACGGCGGCGGTCGATGCCTACGGGAACGTCGTCGACCTGCGGCCGGCGCCGGCGGGACAGGCGCTGATCGAAAACCCGGCCGAGCGGCAGGTGGCGGGGACGGTCGAGGCGGACACCGGGATCCAGGTCTGGGCGCGGGTAGGCGGCGAGCCGGCGGAGCCGCTGTGGGAGGCAGACTCGATCCGGCAGCGCTACCTGCCGGGGACCAACGTGCTGCGGACGGTGGCGCGGTTCGGAGCGGGGCGAGTCGTGGTCGAGCAGGCGGCGAAGGAGGGTGAGCTGGCGGTGGTGGTCGACGGCGATGCCTCGAGCGTGCAGCTGCGAAGCAGCGCGGCCGGGCAGCCCGTATCCCGAGATCCCAGACTTCTCGCCGAAGCCGCGGCAGCCGACCGGCGCTGGGTCCGCCGCGCTCGCCCGCTTGGGCCGAGCGCCCCGGAGTGGGCGCGGCAGATGTATGAGCGCTCACTGCTTGTGCTTCACGCCCTCACCGCCCACGAGAAAGGCGCCGTCGTCGCGGGCGCCCGCGACGGCTGGGCCTACGTCTGGCCACGCGACGCCAGCGCCGCCGCGATCGCCCTCGCCGCCGCCGGCTACCGGGCGGAGGCCAAACGGGTCACCCGGTTTCTGCTCGGGCTGGGCATCGAGCAGGCCGCCCGGTTTCACGGCGACGGCAGCCCGGTCGCCGGCCGGGCTGCCCAGGGCGACGCGATCGGCTGGGTCGCCGCCGCCTCGCAAGCCGCGGGCTTCATCGGCAGCGCCCGGCACGCGGCCCACCTCCTCGCCGGCGGCCAGCCCATCCCCTGGCGCGACCGGGCCGACTACTGGGAGGGGGAGCCCGGCGACTACTTCGGCAACGCGATCGCCTCCGGCGAACCTGCGATTGACCTCCTTTATGGGGGTCAATCGCAGTCTCGTTTGGTGCGTGAGCCAAGCGAGCCCGACTCCGGCCTCGACTCAGCGGCCGCCTGGGCGGTCCGTCCCTTTTCCCTACCCCGCCTCTACCCCGCTGCCCGCGCCACGCTGAACCGGCTCGTGTCCCAGCGAACCCCCTACGGGATCACCCCCGGCGAAGGCTGGCCCGGCGGCGAGGATCCGTGGTCCGCCCCGACCGCGTGGACCGCGTGGTCGCTCGCGGCCCTCGGCGAGCGCCGGCGAGCCCTCCGGCTAATGAATGCCCTGCGCCGCAGCGCCACCCCGGCCGGCGCTCTGCCCGAGCGCGTCGATGCCCAGACCGGCATCCCCACCTCCACCACCCCGCTGGCCTGGTCGCACGCCTTCGCGATCCTCGCCCTGCGCGAGCTCTGGCCGGACTAGATCTGGCCCCGCATCAGCCCCATCAGCTCCAGCGCCCCCGCTTTGTGCAGCGGTTCGTTGAGGTTGCCGCACTTAGGGCTCTGGACGCATGAGGGGCAGCCGGACTCGCAGGGGCACTCGGCGATCAGCCGCTCGGCATCGCCCAGCAGGCGCTCGAACTCCTCGTAGCCGCGCTTGGTGATCCCGACTCCGCCCGGGTGACCGTCGTAGATGAAGATCGTCGAGCGGCCGGTCTGGAAGTGGACGTTGGTGGAAAGGCCGCCGATGTCCCAGCGGTCGCACATCGCGATCAGCGGCAGGACCGCGATCTGGCTGTGCTCGGTCGCGTGCAGGGAGCCGAGCAGGGCCTCGGCCGGCAGCGCCCCGGCGAGCCGGTCAGGCAGCACGTACCAGAGCGCCTGGGTGACGAAGTTCTGCTCGGGCAGCTCCAGGGCGACGATGTCGATCGGCTCCTGGCTGGCGACCGAGACGCGCTGGAAGGCGATCACCTGCTCGGTCACCGAGACCTCGCCGAAGTTGAGCTGCACGCCGGCCACCTCGCGTTGCTCGTGGGTGCGCTCGATGTAGATCTCGGTCTCCTTTTTCGGCCGCGTGTACCAGTCGCCGTCGAAGGCGGAGACGACGGCGCGGCGCTCCTGGATGTCGAGCCGGTCGACCTCGTAGGAGCGGCCGAGGTGGAGGTAGACGGCGCCGGGATGGACCGTGGTGAAGGCGCGCTCGGCCTCGACCACCCCCAGCATCTCGCCCGAGTCCCGCTCGATTACCGCAACCGAGTCGGCCGAGGCCGAGCGCAGCGGGATCCGGTTGGCGACGAACTCGCTGCGCCGCGGCATCAGCTTGCCGCCGACGCCGCGCAGCTCCCCGGCCGCGACCAGCCGCTCGGCCCGCTCGCGCCAGCCCTCGCCGAAGACGTCATCGTCCTCGTCGGTCAGCGGCAGCTCGTAGGCGGCGGCGATCAGGTGGCGGGCGGCGATCTGCTCGTTGGCGTGGTCGAGGATCGCCGCCTCCACCGGCCGCCCGAGGAACTCCTCCGGGTGGCGGCAGAAGAACTGGTCGAGGGCATCCTGGCCGGCGACGTAGACGGCGAGCCCGCGGCGGCGGCGCCCCGCCCGCCCCCACATCTGCCGCAGGCTGGCGACGGTGCCGGGAAAGGTGACGCAGATCGCCGCGTCGAGCTCGCCGACGTCGATCCCCAGCTCCAGCGCGTCGGTGGCGACGACCGCCAGCAGCTCGCCGCCGGAGAGCCGCGCCTCGATCTCGCGCCGCTGCTGCGGGGTGTAACCGCCCCGGTAAGGGGCGATCCGCTTCGCCAACTCGGGCTTGCCCCGGCGCTCGAGGTTTTCGCGGGCGAAGCGCTGGATCAGCTCGATCCCGCGGCGGCTTTTGAGGAAGCAGATCGTGCGCACGTTGTGGGTGACGAGCTCAGCGAGCAGGTCGGCTGCCTCGGAGAGCGCCGAGCGCCGCGTCCCGCTCTTCTCGTCGATCAGCGGCGGGTTCCACATCGCCAGCTCGCGGCCGGCGCGCGGGGCGCCGTCGTCGTCAACCAGCTCGAACGGCGTCCCGACCAGCCGCTCGGCCAGCTCGACCGGGTTGGCGATCGTCGCCGAGGCGAGCAGGAAGCGCGGCTCGGAGCCGTAAGCGCGGGCCAGCCGCCGCAGCCGCCGCAGGACGTTGGCGACGTGGGAACCGAAGACGCCGCGGTAGGTGTGTGCCTCGTCGACCACCACCCACTCGAGGTTGGCGAGGAAGTCTCCCCAGCTCTTGTGGTTGGGGAGGACGGCGACGTGGAGCATGTCCGGGTTGGTGAGGATCAGGTTCGAGCGGCGGCGGATCGCCGGGCGCTCCTCGCGCGGCGTGTCGCCGTCGTAGATCGCCTCGCGCAGGTTCGGCGGCCGTAGCCGGGCGAGAGCGCGCGCCTGGTCCTGGGCCAGCGCCTTGGTCGGGTAGAGGTAGAGCGCCCGGTCTTTGGGGCGCGCCGCGATCCCATCCAGCACCGGCAGGTTGAAGGCGAGGCTCTTGCCCGAGGCGGTGCCGGAGGTGATGACCAGGTTGGAGTCGGCGGCAAGCTCGAAGGCGCGCAGTTGGTGGGTGTAGAGAGAGTCGATCCCGACCCGGCCGAGAGCCTCCTTCAGGCCCGGGTCGAGCTCGGCCGGCAACGGCGCCGGCCGCGAGCGCTGCTCCTCTTCGGAGGCCTCGGCGACGATCCGCCCGTCCCGGCGGGCCGGGTCGATTGCGACGGCCCAGTCGGACGCAAGCAGGCTGCCGCCGCGAGGACTCACGCGCAGCAGATCTCCCCAGCGACGCGCATCGCCTGCAGGGATGAGCGGTCGTGGATGCGGAGGAGGTCGGCGCCCTCGCGGACGGCCAAGGTCACCGCTGCGACGGTCCCCCACTCACGCTCGCCTGCCGGCAGCCGGCCCTCCCAAGAGCCGGCCAGCACCGCCCCGATGAAGTCCTTGCGCGAGAGCGAGACGTAGAGCGGCAGACCCAGCGCGCGCAGCTCTCCGAGCCGCCGCAGGATCTCCAGGTTCTGGTCGGGGCTGAGGTCGAAGTCGAGTCCGGGGTCGATCGCAATTTGCTCCTCTGGGACCCCAAGGTCCCGGGCCAGCTCGACTCTCCCCTCGAACCAGGCGCGCAGGTAGTCCACCACGTCGCCGTACTCGCGCCAAGGCCGGTCGAACCGCGGCGGTCCCTCGATGTGCATCAGCACGTAGCCGCAGCCCGTCTCGGCGACCAGCTCGAACATCTCCTCCGAGCCTCCGGAGATGTCGTTCACCACCTCCGCCCCGGCCTCGAGCGCCCTTCGCGCAACCTGCGGCGAAAACGTGTCCGCCGACACCGGCGGCGGATCGTCGTTTCCACCCTTTTCCTCGCTATAGGGGGGAGAAGGGTGGAAACGACGCTTCAGTTGTTCGACCAGCCCTTCGACCGCCGGGACCAGCGCCGCCGCCTCATCCTCAGCCGGCACCGGCGGGCCCGCTTTCGCCGCGACCGCGCCGACGTCGAGCATCTCGAACCCCGCCTCGGCCAGGGCCAGGCCGTCGGCGACCGCCTGCTCGGAGGTGCCGCTGCGCGCGCCCTCGAACATCGAGTCGACGGTGACGTTGACGATCCCGGCGCCGAGCGGCCGCGCCAGGTCGAGGGTCCGGTCAGCCAGCCTCCACGCCATTCCCCGCTACGGTAGCGACCGCGCCGATGCCGCTCCGCTGCGTCTACACCGACCTCGACGGGACCCTGCTCGGCAAGGGCAGCTCGCTCTTCCGCGACGCTGAGGGCGGCTTCAGCCTGGCGCAGGGGCGGGCGCTCGAGGCCTGCCACCGGGTCGGCGCCGAGGTGGTGATCATGTCCGGCCGCCGCGAGCCACAGGTCCACGAGGCCGCCCGGCTGATGGGCCAGGCCTCCTACATCTACGAGGCCGGCTGCGCCTTTGCGATCGACGGTGAGACGACCCTGATGACCGGCGAGATGGCGCCCAGCGAGGACGGCACCATCTACGAGCAGATCGAGCAGCGCGGAATCCCGAAGCTGCTCTTCGAGCACTTCGAAGGGCGGCTCGAGTACCACTCGCCCTGGCACCACGGCCGCGTCCTCTCCCACCTCTTCCGCGGCAAGGTCGACGTCGAGGAGGCGAACGCGCTGCTGGGCGAGCGTGGCGACGAGGACCTGCGCCTGCTCGACAACGGCGCGATCGGCCGCCCGATGCCGGCGGTCGAGGGCCGCACCCACGCCTACCACCTGGTCCCCAAGCAGGTCAGCAAGGCGGCGGCGGTCACCGGCCACGCCCGCGCCCGCGGCTACGACCCACGCGAGTGCATCGCCGTCGGCGACTCGATCGAGGACCTCGAGGTGGCGGCCGCGGTCGGCCGCTTCTTCCTCGTCGCCAACGGCCCCGAGCACGACGCCGGTCTACGGGCCGCGCTGCCGAATTGGGACAATGTCACGGTCACCGAAAGCAGCATGGGCGACGGCTTCTACGAGGCGGTCGTTTCCTCGCTGATGGACCAACGGTCTTAAGGAGAGCTTGTGTCGTCTGAGAACGCCACCGTCGCGGAGCAGGAGTACCTCGAGATCATGTTCTGGCTGGAGGAGGCCGGGCTGCCGATGACCGGGGCCAACGTCGCCCGCGCGATGCAGCTCTCGCCGCCGACCGTGCACGAGATGATCGGGCGCCTGATCGACGACGGCTACGTCGGGCGCAACCCCGACAAGACCCTCGCCTTCACCGAGACCGGGCGCGAGCACGCCAGCCACATCGTCCGCCGCCACCGGATGATCGAGCGCTTCCTCACCGATGTCCTCGGCATCCCCTGGGACGAGGTGCATGAGGAGGCCGAGCGGATCGAGCACGCGATGTCACCGGTCCTGGAGGAGCGGATGCGGGCGGCAATCGGCGACGCCACCACCTGCCCCCACGGGCACCCGATCGTCGAGGGCGTGCGCGAGACCGGCTCGCTGCTGGCCGACGTCGAGGTCGGCGCCGAGGTCGTCGTGCTGCGCTTCGAGAACGAGGCCGAGGAGCTGCTGCACTACCTGAAGGCGGCGGGACTGGACCCGGGACTGAAGGGCAAGGTCGAGCGCTCCGACGAGGAGAAAGTCGTGATCGACTCCGCCGACGGCAAGCACGAGGTCAGCCGCAGCGTCGCCGAGACCGTCTCGGTCCGCGCCGACCCGGCGCCGCCGCCGCGGGCGGCGATCCCAGAGCAGCTCGTTCTGTCGAACGACCGCTACGGCCGCTAGCCGAGCACGCTTGGCGAGTTTTCCTCCCTATAGGGGGTAAAACTCGCCACTCACTGCGGCACGCTCATCGTCACGATCGGCTCGCCGGTCGGCGTCTCGCTGCCGCCGCTCGGCTCCTTGGTGACCATCACCGTCTCGACTCCGGTCATGTCCTCGATCGTCGTCTCCGCCTGGCCGTGGCGGTCGGGGACGAACAGCGCCGGCACCGCTTCCACCGTGCCTTCGCGTTCCACCCACGCCTCCAGGACCTTGTCGGGCGGTAGCTGGTCGACGCCGGACAGGTGCAGCTTGCCGCCGTCCCCTTCGCTGACCATCTTCACCGTGATCCCACCCTCCTGGCGGGAGACGATCGTGCTGCTCTCGCCTTCGCTCGAGCCGTCCTTGCCGACCTCGTAGCCGACCGCGGCGGCGGTTACCAGCGCCACCAGCGCGAAGCCGGTGGCGACACGCAGCCCGCGCGTCGCCCAGAGGCCGCGCCAGCGGGAGGGCCGCGGGCTGCTGCGCTCGGCCCGCGCGTCGGCCCGCACCTCGGCCATCAGGCTCTGGCGCAGCTGCTTCGGCGGCTCCTGGCGCTCGACCGACTCCGGCAGCGTGTGGACCGCCGGCTCCAGCCAGCGCATCTCCTCGCGGCAGCGCTCGCAGCCCTCGAGGTGGCGCTCCAGCTCCGCCGCCTCCCCGGGCTCCAGCGCACCGAGCATGTAGGCGGCGAGGTCCTCGCTCCAACGTTTGTGATCAGAAGTGCTCATGCCAGTCCCTCCGCCAGCTGTCCACGAATCTTCTCCAAGCCGAGCCGCATCCTGCCCTTTACGGTCCCCATCGGCAGCCCGAGGATGCGAGCGATCTCCGAGTGGCTGAAACCGCCGAAGTAGGCCAGCTCGATCACCTTCGACTGCTCGCCCGGCAGCTCGGCGAGGGCGCCGCGCACCTCGGCGGCGGTCTCACGCCGCAGCGCCTCGTCCTCGGTCAGCTCCGGCGCTGGCCGCTGCTCGAGGATCGCGTCGTCGTCGAAGGTCAGTTTCGGGGCTTTGCCGGCGCGGCTGCGGAGGAAGTCGATCGCCCGGTTGCGGACGACGCTGAGCAACCAGGAGCGGACGCTGCCGCGGGTGGCGTCGAAGCGGGCGCCGCTGCGCCAGACGGAGATGAACGCCTCCTGGGTCACTTCCTCGGCCGCAGCGCGGTCGCCGACGACCCGGTAGGCGAGCGAGTAGGCGGCACCGCCGTGGCGGTCGAAGAGCACCTCGAAGGCCTCGGGGTCCTTGCGGCCGACGAGGGGCATCAGCTCCTCGTCGGCCAACCGCTCAGCCTTCTCCCTTCGCACCGCCATCGTTCCGTCTTCGCTCTACCCCGCTTGCTCCCTGGCTAGGCGAGGAACGGTTCGACCGCTTTCAAAACCTGCTTTTCGTCGAGCGGGGGGTCGAAGGCCACCGGCGCCGGTTCTTCTCCGGTCTGCAAGCGGATCGCCGCCGCGTGCCGGGCCTCGACCTGGACGATCCCGCCCGCCGCGGCCAGCACTTCTTTCGACTTGATCATCGGCCCGGCGCCGTTGTAGGCGCTGACCCCGGTGTCCTCGAAGGTCTGGGCCAGTTCGAGGAAGCCGGCGGTGTCGTTGTAGGGGAAGTCGAATTTCGGCTCCATCACCGGCTTGCCGCCGAGTTTCTTGATCGTCGCCTCGAGCGCTTCCACGTGCTGCTGCTCGTCGGAGGCGATCAGGTCGACGAGGCTCTTCAGTTCCCCGCTCGGCTTCGCCCGCATCTTCGCTTCCGCGTAGAACTTCGCCTCCAGGTACTCGAGGGTGAGGGCGAAGTTGAGGATGTCGACGTCGCTGCCGCCCGATGCCGCCAGGGCACGGCTGACGTAGGGACCGACCATCGCGGTGCCGTAGATCGCACCGACCGCCAGCGCGCCCTTCAGCAGCACGTCGCTGCGGGAGAGGTCTCCGCTGTCCTCTTCGATCTGGACGGCGGCGAGCTCTGGATGTGCGAGTTGCTCGTTGCTCATGCTCATCTCCTTTGCTTGCGCCGGACTCAACCGACGATGAACGGTTCGACTGATTTGAGAACGGTCTTCACGTCGGCGGGCTTGGCGAAGGCGCCGTCGGGGGTGATCGACTCGCCCAGCAGCGTGTTGAGGACGGCTGCGTGCCGCCCCTCGACGCTGTGGATCGCCAGGGCCGAAGCGAGAACTTCGGGGCTCTGGATGTTGGCCGCCTGGCCGAGGTAGGCAGCGGCGCCGAGGTTCTCCACCGTCCCCGCCAGTTCCAGCACCGACTTGGCGTTTTTGAGGGGGAATTCGGCTTTCGGTTCCGGCGCCGGTTTGCCGCCGAGGCTTTTCACCGCCTGGGTCAGCGCCTGGACGTGTTCGGCCTCCTCCTGGCCGAACTTGCGGATCGTCTCCAGGTCGGCACCTTTGAAGAGGCCGCTCTTGACCACGTCGGCATAGAACGCGGTCTCCAGGTACTCGAGGGTGAGGGCGTAGTTGAGGATGCCGACGTCGCCTTTGCCGAACTGGGCGGTTTCGCTGGCGCCGCCGGAGCCCATCGAGTCGGTGGTCATGGTCGTGCCGCTGTCGTCGCCGCAGGCGGCGAGGAACGCCGCCAGCGCGGTCGAGCCGCCGCCAACCGCGAGGAACCGGCGCCGCGACTGCGGTCCCGCGAGGTCCTTTATCTCAGCCATCTCGATTCGCCTCCTGGTTCGTTTCCATGTCCACAGCTACGGGGAGCGCGGAGGGGTGGATCAAAATCCGGCGACGACAGGAACTGCACCAGGGGGCGCCGAGGCCGGCACCAGGACGCGCAGCGCAGCGCTGCTGGTGCTGGCCTCGATCGTCGCGGTCCAGTGCGGTTCGGCGCTGGCGACCAGCCTCTTCGACGAGATCGGGGCGGCCGGGGCGGTCTTCCTCCGCGCCGCCTTCGGGGCGCTGGCGCTGGTGGCGTTGACCCGCGGGGCGCCGCTGCGGACGCGGGAGTGGCCGCACCGCGACGTCTTCCTGCTGGCGGTGGCGGTCACCGCCGTCAACCTCTTCTTCTACGCGGCGCTGGAGCGGCTGCCGCTGGGGATCGCCGTCACCCTCGAGTTCGTCGGCCCGCTCGGAGTCGCGATCGCCGGCTCGCGGCGGCCGCGCGACGTGATCTGGGTGCTGCTCGCCGCGGCGGGAATCGTCCTCCTCTCCGACCTCGGCGGCGGCGGAATCGACCTATTGGGAGTGGCACTGGCTCTCACCGCCGGCTTCTTCTGGGGCGCCTACATTGTCCTCAGCGACCGGGTCGGGGCGCTGGCGCCGGGGCCCGGCGGGGCGACGATGGCGGCGGTCCTCTCGACCGTGCTGGTGGCGCCGCTGGGGATCGCCCAGGGCGGCGCCGAGATCCTCGACCCCACCATCCTCGCCGCCGGCGCCGCCGTCGGCGTCCTCAGCACCGCGATCCCCTACGCCTTGGAGATGGAGGCGCTGCGGCGCCTGCCGCGGGCGGTCTTCGGAGTGCTGATGAGCCTCGAGCCGGCGGTGGCCGCGGCGATCGGCTTCCTCGCCCTCTCCCAGGGCCTCGACGCGCTCGAAGTCCTCGCGATCGGCCTCGTCGTCATCGCCTCGGCGGGGGCGCTGCGCTCGGCGGCCACGGCGCCGCGGGATTAAGCGGGTGAGGAGGTGCGCAGGCGCTCGAGCGCTGCGGCAATGCGGCTGACTCCATCGGCGGCGCGGTCGGCCGGGACCGGGGCGAAGGAGAGGCGGAGGCTGTTCTCGCCGCCCGCGATCATGAAGTCGGGGCCGGCGACGAAGGAGACGCCCTCGCCTTTTGCCTCCGCCAACAGCGCGGCGCTGTCGGTCCCCTCGGCGAGGTCGAGCCAGAGGAAGTAGCCGCCGTCGGGGACGACGAACTCGGCCTCGGGAAGCTTCTCCCGCAGGGCCGCGACGAGCGCGTCGCAGCGCGCCTTCAGCTCACCCTTGACGAACTCGATGTTGCGGTCGAGCTCGCCGCTGCGGCAGAGCTCGAGCACGATCGACTCGGCCAGCATGTTCGGCGAGATGTAGGTCTCGTTGGCCTTTTTCGCCAGCTTCTTGATCTCCTCGGTGGGACCCGCCAGATAACCCACACGCACCCCTGGGCTGACCGTCTTCGAGAAGGAGGAGGCGTGGACGACTTTGCCGGCCTCGTCCATCGAGAGCATCGTCTGCAGCGGCTCGCCCTCGAAGGGCAGCTCGCGGTAGGGGTCGTCCTCGAAGATCCAGAAGTCGTGCTCGGTGGCGAGCTCGACCAGGCGCCGGCGCTTCTCGAGCGAGAGCGTGCAACCGGCCGGGTTATGGGCGTTGGGGATGACGTGGGCGAACTTGATCGGGCCTTGCGCCAGCGCCGCTTCCAGCTCGCCGAGGTCGAGCCCGTCGGCCTCCAGGGAGACCGGAACCAGCTCGACCCCAATCTGCTGCAGGAGCAGCAGGGTGCGGTCGTAGGTCGGCTGCTCGACGACGACCCGGTCGCCCGGCCCGAGTAGATGCTGGAACAGCATCGCCCCCGCCTCGAGCGAGCCGTTGGTGATCATCACCTGGGCGGGATCGAGGTCCCCATGCCGCTCCGCCACCCGCTGGCAGAGGCCGGGATGGCCGATTCCGACGCCATAAGAGAGCGCTGTTTCCCAGTCCGAGGCAAGCGCCCGCGCCGCCGCCTCCCGCACCTGCTCGTGGGGAAGGATGTCGGCACTGGGAGCGCCGCGCGCGAATGAAATCGTGTCGCCAGCCATCGGCCATCGACCCTAGCAACGCCGGGTCCGCGGGCGGCCCCTGGCGCGCCCGTCAGCCCCGCCGCCGGACCTCCGACGCGACGAGAGCGGCGGCGCTCTCCGGATCGGCGTGCTCCCAGAACCGCATCACCTTCCAGCCCGCCCGCTCGAGCTGCTCGTCGGTGCTGCGGTCTCGCGAGCGGTTCGCGGCCAGCTTCTCTTCCCAGAACTCTCGGTTGGCCTTCGGCATCGTGCCGTGCGCTGGGCAGCCGTGCCAGAAGCAGCCATCGATGAACACCACCACCTTGGCCCGGGTGAAGACGATGTCGGCCCGGCGCCGGCTGCCCGGCAGGACCGCTCTGTCGACCCGGAACCGCAGACCGAGGCGGTGCAGGGCCGAGCGCGTAGCGAGCTCGGGGGCGGTGTCCCTACGGCGGGTGCGCTTCATCCGCCGGAGCGCCTGCGGAGAGCTGGCTTCGACTCTCGAACCCACGCCCCCAGGGTAAGGAGTCAGGCGGCCTGGAGCTCGGCCATCGCCTCCACGTGAGCTTTCACCGCCGGCCGGAACCCCTGCTCGAAGGTCCTCAGGTTCCCTTTGTAGGTGCGGTCCAGGAAGCCCGAGGCAGCCCTGTGGCTGAGCGGGTGGAGATCGTGCTCGACGAACGCGGAGAGGGGGGTGTACGGCTCCGAGCGGGGCCAGGTCGTGACGCCCTCGACCGTGAAGGTCCCGGTCTCGTCGCCCCAGGCCGCCTTGGGCCACGAGCCCGAGAGCGGAACCGAACTGCCACTCCAGGATCCGGCCTCGCCGCGCAGGCGTTCCCCCACCCAGCGGGCGACGGGGGTGCTGACCGCGTTCCCGACCAGGCGCCAGCGAGGGTTGTTTCGCCGCTTCGGGTCCTCCATCGCGGGCAGCGTCCAGTCGGCCGGGAGCCCCTGGAGGCGCTCCGCGTCCCTCAGGTCGGGGGTGCCGATCTCGTTTTTCGCCGAGTTCCAGATGCCGGGCGCGGAAGGGATGCCCAGGGCCGAGCCCCCCTTGAGAGTGGGAACCGCCTCCACCGCCCAACCGAGGCCCCGGAAGCCCTCGGTCCAGTAGAAGCCGCACCAGGCCCCCGCCTCGAATCGCTGTTCGACGGGCACCGCGTCCTCCTCGAAGAGCACCGGCCTCGGGTCCACCTCGCGGGAGGCGAGGAGGATGACGCGGAGGCGCCGGTGCGGCAGCCCGAAGGCGCGGGTGTCGACCACCCGGTAGGCCCACTTCCAGCCGCGGGCGGAAAGCTCCCGGGTGAGGTAGCTCATCGCCTCCCCCCGTTCCAGCGAGAGCATGAAGGGGACGTTCTCCAGCAGCAGCCAGCGCGGAGGCCGCTCGGCCTCGTCGAGCAGCCGGAAGACGTGTTCGACCAGGCTCGATTGCGATCCCCCGATCCCGGCGGTCCGCCCCACCTGGCTCAGGTCCTGACAGGGGAAACCGGCGGCGACGAGATCGGCCGCCGGCAGCTCCTCCAGGGTGGTGACGTCCTCGTGGAGCGGGATGTCGGGGAAATGGTGTTCGAGGACGAGCTTGGCGCCGGGGTCGATCTCGCAGAGCAGGCTGGTCGAAAATCCCGCTTCCTCCAGGCCCACCTCGATCCCGCCGATGCCCGCGAAAAGGCCCACCGCAGTCGGACGCTTTCGTTCCTCCTGTCGCTCGACCGGCACATCCCGATCATGCCGAAACGAGCGGACGCCGGGGCGCTAGACCGAGACGGCCGTCGCCGCCGGGTAGCACCTCGTCAACTCCTCAGCGGCTTCGTCGCCGGGCTGGCATAGAACCTCGACGACCGACCACTCCCCGTCCTCGGGCGTCGCCACCACCGCGGACACCCCCCTTTCGACCGCGATCTCCCTCAGCGCCCTCACCGTGCCCGGGACGGTCGCTGGCACGTCCGTGTGCATCGCCACAAGGAGCGAGGCACGGAACACCGCTTTCGACTGGAAGAACCGGACCGAAACGTTCGCCGGCTTGCTGATCGTGGTGAGGTAGACGTCCTCGGGCTCCAGGTCCACCTGCTCGGCGATCAGGTTCCTGACCCCGTGCCAGCTAGTGGTACTCGGGGTTCCCGTCTTCACCTTCGCCGCCTTCGCCGCGAAGCTTTCCCTGAACCTCTCGCGTAAATCCATCTCGCCTCCTTCGACAATGTTCGTCTTCGTCTTCGGGCTCACTCCGAATCACCATCCTCCACGTCGTCCTCGATGGGATCGTCGCTGACGTCGGTACGGGCGGCCCAGAGGGCGCCGTAGACCACCAGCGCGCGCGCTACCACGTCGAGCCTCTCCCGCAGGTCCTCGGCGACAGGGGTGGGCAGGCCACGCTTGTCGACCAGCGGGTCGCCGTCCCCTCCGGGCACTTTCCGCAGCTCCTGGTGGCGCTGCTCGACCGCTCCCACTGCCCCCTCGAGCGCCTTGCGGCGATCGAGCAGGACCCTCTCCGGAGGAGGCGGCGAGGCGCTCTGCTCTTCGTCTTCGGCATCCTCCATCTCGGGCGGCACGACGGTGCCGCGCAGCCAGGCGTGGTCCGCCCAGAGGTAGCCTCCTTTTACGTTGGGGATCCGGTTCCCCTCGGCATCCACCTGCCAGATCCCCTCTTCGCCTTCCCGTCCGTCCGTCAGCGCCCGGGCCAGGACCTGCAGGCCCCATTCCGAGTCCATCAGAGCGGAGAGGATGGTGCTGGGAACCCGGCCGTCCGTGAAGTTCTCCTCTTTGAAGAACCGGGCCTCTCGCAGGACCCGGCGAACGACGAGCCAGAACCCTCCCAGCGCGCCCAACTCGGCCCGCGCGGTCGCGGTCGTCCCCTCCCTCAGCTCCTCGAGGGCCTCACCGAGAAGCTCGGAGGGAGACCTCCCGCTCGGCTTCAGGTTCTTCTCCCAGAGGGCGGGGTTCGTATAGGCGTTGGCGAGGACGTCCCTGGCGCTGGAGAGCTCCTTCGGCGTGAGGCCGCCGCGCACCCCCCGCAGAGCCAACTCGGCGCAGATCTCCGACTTCACCCATTTCGTCACGTTCTTGCGTTCTGAGGGCTGGACCACGCCGGCGCGGATCGCCGCGTGGACCGCGTTGCTGGGCCTGGAAAGGGTGCTGGTGATCAGCAATCCCCGCTCGTCCGCCGCCGCGGGGAGCTTCAGCTTCCGCGCGTCCCCGGCAGACAGCATCCCCTCCAGGTATAGGGCCTTGTTCGGGGTCAGCAGATCGGCGCGCTCCAGCTCCGAGACCACACTGTCGGCCTTGGCGTCGACTTTCGCCGTTTCCGGCCACGGCACCGGCGGCAGGTCGCCGTGGATCAGCTGCACATAATTGTGGACGGCCTTCGCGAAGTCGGCGGTGCCGGAGGCGTCGGGCTCGAAGCCAATGATGATCCGGGCCGGAAGGATCAGGGCATTCGCTTGCCCCAGCTCCCGTTCGGAGACCTGGTCGAGCGAGCGGTTGAAGATCGACCGGACTTTGCCGATCAGGGCGGAAAGCGCCCGCGGGTCCTTTCGGTAGCGGCCGAGCACGTCCTCGATCTCCAGGCCGAGCACGTCGAGTGCGCCCGCCGCTCGGCTGCTCCCGTCCGCCGTCGCCGGGATCTCGACGCTGTCCCCTCCATCCCCCAGAGTGACCGAGGTGGAGACGAGCGTGATCGGGAACATGACCCCCTTCTCGGCAATCGAATCGCTGAGCGGGTTGTGCTCGACCAGGTAGTTCACCGACCCTTCGACGGCTTGCACGAGGTGGCTCCGATCCTCGACCTCCAGCTCGAGGATCGGCTTCCCCGTGGGGTCGCCGTTCGGCCTGCGGATGGGGGGGTGCGGGGGGGAGTCGGCCGTGGCATCGGCCGGGAAGATCCGCCCCACCGACTCCCTGTAATTGACGATGTAGGGGATGATCGCGGGGGTCCAGACGTCGGCCTCGACCGTCCAGAGGACGGCGCCCGGGACGCGGATGGGCGACGGCCGGTCCAGCCGGCGCCGTACGTCGGAGGGATCGACCGCAGCTCGGGCGAGAGCTCGGGCCGCTCCCTCGTGGAAGTCCCTGCCTTCCAGGCGCTCGGCGAGCGCCCGCACGGCATTCGCTTTGGGCAGCGCCGGGATGCTGCGGACGGCAAGCCGCGGGTGCTCGGTGTTGAAGGGGGGAACGCTGATAGCCATTTTGGCCTCCGTTTCTCGTTGTCTCCTGCGAACTGGGGAGCACCGAGAACGACAGCGTCCCCTCCGAGATCCGGCCCTTGGCGCCGGCGTGTCGGGTGGCGTCTCGGCTTGGAGGAGACGGGCTAGGCGTGACGGTCGAACCGAAATTGCCGCGCATCCGGGTTGGTGCCGGATGCTCCCGTCGACATCACCGCGTCGACCCGAACAGTCTGTCACACCGATCAGACGCTGTATACCGCTGGAGAAGTCAGCCGCGCAGCATCTCGGCGGCGATCGCCGCCGTCTCGGTCGGGCTTTCGCCGACCCGCACGCCCTTCGCTTCGAGCGCGTCTTTCTTCGCCTGGGCGGTGCCCGAGGAGCCGGAGATGATCGCCCCGGCGTGGCCCATCTGCTTACCCGGAGGCGCGGTGAAGCCGGCGATGTAGGCGACCACCGGCTTCGAGACCTCGGCGGCGATGAACTCGGCCGCCCGCTCCTCGGCGTCGCCGCCGATCTCGCCGACCATCACGATCAGCTCGGTCTCGGGGTCGGCCTCGTACAGCTTCAAGATGTCGATGAAGTCGGAGCCGACGATCGGGTCGCCGCCGATGCCGACGATCGAGGAGTTGCCGGTCCCGGCCTGTTTCAGCTCGTTGCCGATCTGGTAGGTGAGGGTGCCGCTCTTGGAAACGACGCCGATCGGGCCCGGGTCGAAGAACTGGGCGGGGATGATGCCGACGTTGGCCTTGCCAGGCGAGAGGATGCCGGGGCAGTTGGGGCCGATCAGCCGCACCCCAGCCTCCTGCGCCTTCCAGTAGGTGGAGAGCATGTCGAGCACCGGGATCCCCTCGGTGATCGCGATCACCGTCTCGACCCCGGACTCGATCGCCTCGTCGATCGCCGCCGCGGCGAACCGCGCCGGGACGAAGATCATCGAGGTGTTGGCGCCGGCCTCGGTGACGGCCTCCTCGATCGTGTCGTATACGGGGACGCCCTCGACGTCCTGGCCGCCCTTGCCCGGGGTCACCCCGGCGACGAGGTCGGTCCCGTAGGCCCTGTTGCGCAGCCCGTGGAAAGAACCCTCGCGGCCGGTCAAACCGGAGACGGCGAGCTTGGTGCTGCCGTCGACGATGATGCTCATGCGGCGCTCCCGGCGAGCTCGACCACGCGGCGTGCCGCGTCGAGCATCGTCTTCTCCTGGTGCAGGTTGGGCAGGTCGGCGGCGGCGAGGATCTCCAGCCCCTCCACGGAGTTGGTGCCGTCGAGGCGCACGACCAGCGGCAGTTCGAGGCCGATCTGCTGCGAGGCGGTGACGATCCCGTTGGCGATCTCGTCGCAGCGGGTGATGCCGCCGAAGATGTTGAAGAGGATCGCGCTTACCTTGGCGTCGGATTTGATGACTTCGAGCGCGTTGACGATCGCCTCGGCTTTTGAGCCGCCGCCGGCGTCGAGGAAGTTGGCGGGCTTGCCGCCGGCCTGGGCGACGACGTCGAGCGTCGACATACAGAGACCGGCGCCGTTGGCGAGGATGCCGACGTTGCCGTCGAGCTTGACGTAGGTGAGGCCCTTCTCCTTCGCCATCTGCTCCTGCGGGTCGTCGACGGTGTCGGCGATCTCGGCCAGGTCCTGGTGGCGGAAGAGGGCGTTGCCGTCGATCGTCACCTTCGCGTCCAGGGCGACGACCTCGCGGCCGGCGGTGACGATCAGCGGGTTGACCTCGATCAGGTTCGCGTCCTCCTCGCGCGCCACCTCCTCGAGCTGGACCAGCACCTCGGCGGCCTGGTCGAGCGCATCGGAGGCGAGGCCGGCATCGGCGGCGATCTCGCGCGCGGCGGCGGTGTCGAAGGGCTGGGTCGGGTCGACGTGGCGCTTGACCAGCGCCGCGGGGTCCTCGGCGGCGACCGCCTCGATGTCCATCCCGCCCTTGGCGGAGACCATCGCCAGCAGCTTCTTCTCACCGCGGTCGAGGATGATCGAGGCGTAGTACTCCTCGGCGATGTCGGAGCCGCCCTCGATCCAGACCTGGTCGACGCGGAACGGGCCCTCGCCGTGCGGCCCGACGATGTCCATGCCGAGGATCGCGTCGGCGTGCTCGCGTGCCTCCTCGGCGCTCTGGGCGATCTTGATCCCGCCCGCCTTGCCACGGCCGCCGATCAGGACCTGGGCCTTGATCGCGCAGGGGTAGCCGATCTTCTCCGCCGCGGCGACTGCCTCCTCGACGGTGTTGGCGACCTCGCCGCTCGGCACGGAGATGCCGTGCTTGGCGAACAGCTGCTTGCCCTGGTACTCGAGGAGGTCCATAAGTAGAGGTGCGCCGGGGGCGCGGCGGCGCAGACTACCGAATGACATAATGCGCCGCCGCCATGCCCCTCCCCAGTCTCAAAAACATCAAATGGGTAACCACCGACTGTTACGGAACCCTCATCGACTGGGAGAAGGGCATCATCGAGGCCTGCAAGAAAGAGGCGGCCAAAGACGGCTTCAGCTTCGAAGAGGAGCCCTTCCTCGCCCGTTTCATGGAGGTCCAGGCCGAAGTCATGGCCGGCTCCTACGAGCTCTACGCCGAGGTGCTGCGGCGGACGGTCGTCAAAGTCGCCGGTGAGCTCGGCTGGGAGGTCGAGCCCTCGCGAGCCCAGTTCCTGCCCAACAGCGTTGCCTACTGGCTGCCGTTCCGCGAGTCCAATGCGGCGATGGACCGGCTCGGGAAGAAGTACGAGATCGGGATCATCTCCAACGTCGACGACAAACTGCTGGGGATCAGCCGCCGCCACCTGCGGACCGAACTCGACCTCGTCGTCACCGCCCAGCAGGTGCGCAGCTACAAGCCGGACCCCGTCCACTTCAAAGAGGGCGCACGGCGGATCGGCGGCAAGAAAGGCTGGCTCCACATCGGCTGCGACTACGCAACCGACATCGCCCCGGTGCTGAAAATGAACGTGCCGGTGATCTGGGTCAACCGCCACGGCGAGAAACTGGAAGGGCGCAAAGCCCCCAGCGCGACGGTGAAAAACTTTCGCGAAGCAGTGAAAAAGCTCGGCGCGTCCTGAGCGTCTTCTAGCTTTCAGGCCGCAACTCAGGCCTAAGCCGCTGGTTTCGGGGGTAGCAACCACCCCCGGCGCTTTCCCCGATGCAGATTCTCGCTCCACATCCCACCTCTTCGCGCGCCCGCACCCGGGGGCGGCTGGTCGTCGCGGCCGCTCTCCTCGCGCTGCTCTCGGTCCTGGTCTTCGCCGGGCTGCAGAACGCCCCCAGCGCTGGCGCCGCGTCCTCCTCAGCGACGCAGAAGCCCAGCTTCGTCGTCATCCAGATCGACGACGCGACCCTCGACCAGCTCTACGCCAGCCTCAACGTCGGTGGCATCGACGTGCAGGCGATGCCCTACACGCTCTCGCTGATCGCCAACCGCGGCATCACCTTCAACCGCTACTACGTCCCTTACCCCCTCTGCTGCCCCTCGCGGGTCAGCATGCTGACCGGGCGCTACGCGCACAACCACAACGTGCGCGGCAACGTGCCCCCGAACGGCGGCTTCACCGGCTTCAAGGCGCGGCAGGCCTACAGCTACAACCTCGCGCCTTGGCTGCAGGCGGCGGGCTACCGGACGATCCACATCGGCAAGTTCCTCAACGGCTACGGCGACGAACCGTTCGACGAAGGCAAAGACGTGCCGCCGGGCTGGAACGCCTGGCACAGCGTCCTGCGCGCCGACACCAACCACTTCTTCTACGGCTACACGCTGAACAACAACGGTGCCGTCGAAGGGCCGTTCGGCGACCCCGGCAGCTGGGAGACGCGCGAGTACGGCGAACGCGACGACTTCGGTTGCCCGGCCGCGCCGCTGAACGGCAAACCCTGCTTCTACGAGACCGACGTCTTCAACCGCATCGCCTCCGAAGAGATGTACGGCACCTCGCCCGAACAGCCCTTCTACCTGCAGCTCGACTACACCGCTCCGCACGGGGACTTCCGCCGCCCGGCCGGGCCGGAGCCGGCGACGCGCCACTACAACACCTTCGCCGGCGCCCCCTACCCGCACAGCCGCGCCCAGGGGTTCAACGAGGGCAGCGTCAACGACAAGCCCCGCTTCATCCGCGAAGCCCCCTACCTCTCACTGCAGGAGATCCACACCTACCGCGTCTACTACCAGAAGGCGCTGGAGTCGCTGCGGTCGATCGACGAAGGCGTCAAACAGGTGGTCGACACGCTCGGCGGCCTCAGCCGGCTGCGCAACACCTACATCATCTTCACCTCCGACAACGGGTTCTTCTACGGCGAGCACCGCCTCACCGGCGGCAAGTTCATCGCCTACGAGCCGGCCACCCACCTGCCGCTGCTGATCCGGGGGCCGGGGATCAAACCCGGGACCTCGACCGGCGAGCTGGCGGCAAACATCGACCTGGCGCCGACGATCCTCGAACTGGCCGGGGCGACGGCGGACAAAAGCATCGACGGTCGCTCGCTGGTCCCCTACATGAAAGACCCGGCTCTGCGCAGCCGGCGCCCGATCCTCTTCGAGTCCTTCGTCGAGACCGCCGACGTCGAAGCCAACGGCGAACCGACCGCGCAGCGCGCCCGCAGCAGCGCCCGCAACGGGGGTGCCAGTGCCTCGATCGTGGCGCCGCCGAAGGACTACCTCGGAATCCGCCTCGGTCCCTACAAGTACATCGAGTGGCCGAGCGGCGAGAAGGAGCTCTACGACATCACCAAGGACCCCTACGAGCTCAACAACATCATCCGGATCCGCAACCTCTCACCGATTAGAGCCTTCCTCCACGCCCAGCTGGTCCGGCTCGAGGCTTGCAGCGGCAAAACGTGCCAGGAAGTGGCGCCGAAATTCCCTCTGACGCGTAACGAGCAGCGGAAGGTCGACAAGCAGAAGCGCGAAGAAGAACGCCGTATCGAACGCGAACGCGAAGAAAAGAAACACAAAAACAGGCGGTAGTCAGGGGTCGGGAGGGAGTGCCTCTCCAGACACAGCATCGCCTATGGCTCCCTGTTGAGTGTCTGGTGAGGCACTCCCTCCCGACCTTCTACAGCGGTTGTTACTTCTGGGAGAGGGGAGCTGGTTGCTCTCGGGAGTTATTTGATGACTGCGAGGGTGTCGCCCGCACCTACTGCGGTGCCCTCTGAGATGGGGAGATCTTCTACTTTGCCGCTGCGGTGAGCGGTGATCTCGTTCTCCATCTTCATTGCCTCGATGACGCAGATCAGGTCGCCCTCTGCGACCTCGGCGCCCTTCTCGACGGCTACTTTGAGGACGGTGCCCTGCAGGGGTGAAGGTAGGGACTCGCTGGAGGCGCTGGGGCCGGAGCCGCCTTTGCGCTCGCGCTTCGGTGGTTTCTTGCCGCCGGCAGCAGGGGCGGCGGCGGCGCCCGCCGGAGCCTCGCCGATCACCTTGACGTCGAAGAGCTTGCCGGAGACCTCGACCTTGTAGTCGCGGGTGACGACCTCGCCCCCGTCCTCGGAGGGCTCTGGCGGCTTAGCGTCGGCCGGAGCGGTGGATTTCAGCCAGTCCCGGTCCTCCATCAGGTCGCGGCAGGTCTCCCCCTTCGCCCACTGCCCGGTGGCGAGGATCGCTTCGTGGAAGGGGATCAGGGTGGTGAGGCCGCCGGAGTCGTATTCGGAGAGCGCCCGCAGCATGCGCCTGGTCGCCTTCTCGCGGTCGACGTCCCAGACGATCAGCTTGGCCACCATCGGGTCGTACATCGGCGTCACCTCGGAGCCGCCCTCGACGCCGGAGTCGACGCGGACGCCGGGGCCGGAGGGCTCACGGTAGGAGTCGCTGATCGGACCCGGAGCGGGGGCGAATTTCTTGTGCGCCGCCTCGGCGTTGATCCGGCACTCGATCGACCAGCCGTTGAGTTTCACGTCCTCTTGGCCGATCGAGAGCGCCTCGCCGGCGGCGACCAGGATCTGCTCGCGGACGATGTCGACGCCGGTGACCATCTCGGTCACGCAGTGCTCGACCTGGACGCGGGTGTTCATCTCGAGGAAGAAGTACTCGTCACCGACCTGCATCCCCTCGATCGTGCCGGCGCCGCGGTAGCCGACCGCCGCCGCCGCGTCGGTGGCGATTTTGCCGATCCGCTCGCGCATCTCCTCGTCGACGTGGGGCCCGGGGGCCTCCTCGATCACCTTCTGGTGCCGGCGCTGAATTGAGCAGTCGCGCTCGCCGAGGTGAATCACGTTCCCGTGCGAGTCGGCCAAAACCTGGACCTCGACGTGGCGCGGGTCCTCGAGGTAACGCTCGATGTAGACGCGGTCGTCGGAGAAGAACTTCTCGCCTTCGCGGGCCGAGCCCTCGAAGGCCTCCTCGAGGTCGTCCGGAGTCATCGCCACACGGAAGCCCTTGCCGCCGCCACCGCCCGCGGCCTTGCAAGCGACCGGGTAGCCAGCTTCATCGGCCTGCTTGCGGGCCGCGTCGAGGTCTTTGGCGACCTCGGTCGAGCCGGGGACGATCGGCACCCCGGCCTGCTCCATGATCTCTCGCGCTCTGGTCTTCGAGCCCATCGCTTCGATCGCCTCCGGCGGCGGGCCGATCCAGGTGATCCCCGCCTCGTCGCAAGCGCGCGCCATCTCGGCGTTCTCGGCGAGGAAGCCGTAGCCGGGATGGATCCCTTCGGCGCCGGCCTCCTTCGCGGTCTCGATGATCTTCGGGATGTTCAGGTAGCTCTCGGCCGGGACCGCGGGGCCGATCAGGAAGGCCTCGTCGGCCTCGCGCACGTGGGGGGCGTTGCGATCGATCTCCGAGTAGACGGCGACCGAGGTGATGCCCATCTCCTTCAGCGTGCGGGCTACGCGAATGGCGATCTCGCCGCGGTTGGCAATGAGGACCTTCTGGAACACGGCGGCGCAGTCTATTTAGGTCGGCGGCAGAGGCGCATGCTGCCCTTTCAAGCTCCTCCTAGCGCTTGTAGCGGCTCGCTTCGTACTCCTTTACCCAGATCGTCGAGCTCCGCCAGGTCCCGTCGGCGGCCTTCGCCGCCTTCAATCTCCCCCTCACTGCAGCGACCCGGAGCGCGTTGGCCGAGAGCTTCTCGGTCGCCAGCGCCGGCAGCGGCACCAGCCTGGCGGGTCCCGCGATCGCAGGGACGACGAACTTGTAGAGGTTGTCCAAAATCGCCCGCGCGAGGAACTCACCGAGCGGGCCGAAATCCTCCTGGTCGGCACGGCGAAGGGCGGCCAGGTAGCGACCCCGATTGCCTTTGTAGATGATCGCCGGCGGGTAGCCGAGACGGATCAGAAGCAGGTTGAGGATGAGTCTGCCGGTGCGCCCGTTGCCGTCGAGGAACGGGTGGACTCGCTCGAACCTGACGTGCAGCCGGGCCAGCGCCTCCGGAATCTCGTCCTCCTCGACCTTTCGCAGCGCCTGCGCATCGCCGACCCAGTCGCGGGTCAGCACCGGGACCTGCGTCCAATCGGGCGGCCTCATCCCCCCGGGGAATGGCTCGATGTCGTGCTCGCGGAAGGAACCAGGGCGCTCTTTCGCCGTCGCCTGAGGGTGCGGCGCCACCTCCCAGACCGGAGTCATCGCAAGGGAGTGGACCTCCCGGACCTCGGCCAAGGTGAGCAGCTTGCCGCCGCTCCAGCCCTCAGGGTCGATCCCCTGCCCGTATACCCAGCCGGCCGCGTCGGCGTAGCCGCGGACCTCCAGGTATTCGCTCAGCTCCTTGTTGCCGACCGCTCGCCCATCTTCGAGGAGCTGCTCCACCTGTTTGAGGACGAGGGTGTTTCCCTCGATCGCGGTCGAGTGGTGCGCCTCCTCGAGCCAGATTCCGTGCCAGATTCCCTCTGCCTCGTCCGGAGACGGGAGTCCGCCCAGGCGTTCGCGAAGCTCACCAATTTGGACCTTCAGTCGTTTATAGACAGCCGCTCGTGAAGGTCGGCCACGGCGTGACCCTGAAGATTTGTTCGGCTGGGACACATTTAAATTGTACCGAACAACAGTCAATTTGTTCGGTTACTGGATAACTAATTGTTCCGAACAACATGCCGATCTGACACCTTGCAGCTAGTCTGCCGCCGATGCTGATCGAGCTGCAAAGCCATTCGACGGTCTCCGACGGCCAGCTGGCGCCGGCTGAGGTCGTGGAAAAAGCTGCCGAGGCGGGTGTGACGACGTTGGCGCTGACCGACCACGACGCGATCGCCGGCGTGGTCGAAGCTGGGGAAGCTGCTGAGCGGGTCGGGATCGAGCTGGTGCCGGCTATCGAGATGTCCTGCGTGCACGAGTACGCGGAAGACCTGCATATCTGTGGTTACTGGGTGGACGTGGGGCGGATCGCTGCTGCTTGCGAGCGGGCTCAACATGAACGGGTTACCCGGGCTGGGGAGATCGTCGAGAAGCTGCGCGAGCACGGCTTCGGCCTCCACCTCGAGGACGCGGTCCGCGAGGCCGGCGACGCGCTCTCGATCGGTCGTCCCCACATTGCCCGCGCTGCCGGCGCGAGCGGCGACCTCGGCCCCTTCTTCGAGGAGTACCTGGTGCCGGGCGCCAAGGCCTTCGTCCCCCGCCGCTGGCCGACCGCCGAGCAGGCGATCGAGCTGATCCGAAGTGCCGGCGGCATCGCCGTCATCGCCCATCCCTACTGGGACATCTCCGAGCCTGACGAGGTCGACGACCTGATCCGTTCGCTCAAAGCCGACGGAGTCGAGACCTTCTACCCGACCCACAGCAAGGAGCAGACCGAACACCTCCTCGAGCTCTGCGCCGAGCTCGACCTCGTCCCGACCGCCAGCTCCGATTACCACGGCCCCACCCACAAGACCTTCGCCGAGTTCGGCGCCTACGACACCTACGGGCTAGGCGAACCGCAGGTTCCGCTTAGGCCGTAGCTCCCCGCAGGCGCCGGTAACGCCGCCAAACGTCGAGTCCCACCTGTGCGCGAGCCCAGAGGACGAACTCGACCTCGTCGATGGTCCCGCCCGCCAAGCCGTCCAGCATCTCTTCGACGTCTTCCGCCTCCTCGCCCGGCCAAGGGTCCGGGGTCCAGATCAGCATTTCTCGCATGCACTCGTAGGCGACCCGCTTGTTGCTGTGAAGAAGGGGCCGGTGGCGGATGATCGCCGCACAGCAGAGAGCCGCCTGTTCGACTGGATTGGGATAGAGGACGATCTCGTCGGGACCGGGAAACGGGGCTGCCAGCGCCGCTTCCGCTCGGGGCCGTGAGATCTTCGGTTCCACCTCGTCGACGGAAGCATCGAATAGTGCCGCGGCGATCAGTGCAAAGCGCTCGAACGTGAGTCGGCTGTACATCGAGATGAAATATAGCAGATATTCTCTAAATCTATTGTCTTACAACACCATCGTGGCAGATGGGTTCCTGGCAAGTGGTGTTGGGCAGTCTAAGGCATATATGCTGTAAGCTTTCTGGCAAGCCGATGGCAACCAGATCGATAAGCATTCGTCTTCCAGAGCAGATGGCGGCCGAACTCGCCGCCATCGCGCGCACCCAGGGCACGCCGGTCTCCGAAGTCATCCGCGAAGCGGTCGAGAACCACATTCTCTCTCGCCGCACCGACAAGGACTTCCAGCAACAGCTCAAGAAGCAGCTGGAGGAAGACCGCGAGCTCTTGCAGCGATTGACGAAATAGCGGGCTCCCCGCCAACGCAAGAGGTCAAGGGAGAGTCGGGGGCCGATTCCTGCCATCCAAACAAGGACCGGCCCCCGGTCCACCTAACCGTGCTTGGTGATGCTGCAAGCCGGAATCGTGGTAGCCACGTTCGCCATCTTCATTGGCGCTCACCTCCTCGAGGGTCGCCCCTTCTCCCACTGCGAAGGGGCGACCCTTGCTTCTTATGCGCCCTTCCAGATCATCTCCGCGTTCTGCACGGACGCCACTTTCGCGACCTTCATTGCCTCTCACCCCCTTCCTAGTCAGCCCGGCGGGTGCCGCCAGGAGAGGGCCCGGATGCTAAAGAGGATTCAGGGCAAGATTGTGTCTCAATTCGATGTACGTTTCGTGGTCATGGCAGGCATCCCCTATGCTCGGCGCCTATTGAGTGAACGAGTCCTGGGCAGCAAGATCCGGGGAGGAGAGGGATGGCGACGAAGGCAAGGGCAGCAGAGCGGGCGAGGCGGAAGCCGAAGCGGATCGAGGAGGTCGTGCAGTACGCCATCGGCCACAAACTTCGCGTCGAAATTCTCATACTGCTCAACCAGGGCATCTTCACTTCGGCCCAACTCGCCAACCTCCTGGGCGAGTTGACCGTGAACAACGTCCAGAACCACCTGAGGAAGATGCTCGAGGAAGGCGCGATCGAAATCGCCAAAGAGGACCGCAAGAGCAATGTGGTTACCTACTGGTACAGGGCGTGCAAAATTCCCGAGTACTCGCAGGAGGCAGCCGAACGAATGACGACCCTTGAGCAGCAAGTGACCGTTGGGTCAATCCTGCAATCTGGCATGGCCAAGGAGCTGGCCGGCCTCTACCACGGGACGCTACGCGATCCGAGAAGCTGCTTGTACTGGGACTGGTACCACGTAGATCAAGAGGGCCGGGAGGAACTGGAGGCCGAGAACATTCGCTACCTGAAGCGGGTTCGAGAGATCGAGGCCAAATCAGCCAACCGCCGCGCTATGTCCCACGAGGACAGCACCTCCATGCTGCTCAAGTTGTCGGTGTTCGAGCGCGCTCGCAAGGCTCCCTCGAAAGCAGGCCGTCCCTAAATCGACCATGAAACGAACATCGGGATTCACCTGATGTTTGACTCAACCTCCGCCGTACAGGATGCTTTTTAAGCACTCGACTGACGCACACCGCTTAGGACATTCGTTAGTGGCGGTTTGACCGGGACGAAGTAGGGGTGTCGTTCCCAATGTAGTCCGGAACCCATGCCCAGTGGTCAGTCAGTCGGGTGGCTATGCCAGCACACACCGACCCCGACAAGAACTGCCCTCCCTCCGTCTTGGCCGATGGCCGGGGAGCGGCGATTGCGCGGGCGGAGCGACGTTACCTTTCTCCCGTCGCTCCGCCCCGCTCGTTCCCGTGAAGATCGAGACTGTCTCCCCGATCACTCCGAGGGAGCGACCGGCGTTCCACTCGAGTGGAGGGCGCCGCCACGACTGGTCCTGCTTGATCAGCATCCATATCCACGAGGTCAAGGTGGCCGCAATCGAAGCGCTGGACTGGATCGGCGGCCCTTTGTCAGCGAAGGAGCTTTGGGTAATCCTCGACCCCGGACGGTACGCGTACCCAACGGTCGCGTATCACGTCAAGAACCTGTGCGATCTCGAATTGATCGAGCTGACCGATTCCGTGCCGAGGCGGGGTTCAGCCGAAAAGTTCTACGTGTTGAAGGCAGCGTGACGACTCGCCGGCATGACGACGAGACGATCCGGCGACTCAAGGCCCTCGGGCAAGCTTTCAGGGAGGCTCGGAAGGAGGCGGGCCTGACGCAGGCTGCGCTGGGGGAACGCTGCGGCCTGCACCAAGCAAGCATCCGGCGGATCGAGGCTGGCGGCGTGGACCCAGGGTACGAAGTGATGCAAACGCTGGCGGCCGGGATGGGCGTGCCGCTGCACACGATCCTCGACCGCGCCGACGAGTTGGCCGGGAAATGAAAAGAGGGGCCGGTCTCCCGGCCCCTCTCTCAACGCTTGTGCGAACTGACTACGCCGCAGCAGCCGCCGACGGAACCAGGCCCCGCTCCTCGAGGTAGGCCAGCAGCTTCTCGGCCGACTCCTCGGGGGACTCGCTTTCCGTGTGGCAGACGAACTCCGGGTTCTCCGGGGCCTCGTAGGGGTCGGAGACGCCGGTGAATTCCTTGATCTCTCCGGCGAAGGCTTTCGCGTAGAGACCCTTGACGTCGCGCTCGGCGCAGGTGTCGACCGAAGCCTCGACGAAGACCTCGATGAAGCGGTCGCCCATCAGCTGGCGCGCCTCGTCGCGGATCTCCTTGTAGGGGGAGATCGCCGCGGTGATCACCGGCACGCCGTTGCGGCTGAGCAGGTCGGCGACGAAGGCGATCCGGCGGATGTTGGTGTCGCGGTCCTCCTTCGAGAAGCCGAGCCCCTTGGAGAGGTTTTCGCGGACGATGTCGCCGTCGAGGATCTCCAGCTTCGAGCCGCGCTCGCGCAGGTGTCCCTCGAGTACTCGGGAAATCGTCGTCTTGCCGGCACCGGAGAGCCCGGTGAACCAGAGGGTGAAGCCCTTCTCACCAGCCATGTTTTGTCAGTCCTCCTTGTAAGCGTCAATCAGGATGTCGGCCACCTCGTCACGCGAGAACTCGTGCGGCGGCCTTTCGCCGTTGCCGAGCATCTCGCGAACCTTGGTCCCGGAAAGGAACAGGCGCGCCTCTTGGTCATGCGGGCAGGTCTTGTTCGAAGCCAGACCCTCGCACTCGTTGCACCAGAAGGTGTGCTCGAACATCAACGGCTCGATCCCGAGCTCCTCGATGTCGATCGTGTCGAAGATCTTCTGCGCGTCGTAGGTGCCGTAGTAGTCACCGGCGCCCGCGTGATCGCGGCCGACGATGAAGTGGGTGGCGCCGTAGTTGCGACGGACGATCGCGTGCAGAACGGCCTCACGCGGGCCGGCGTAGTGCATCTTCGCCGGCTTCACCCCGAGGACCACGCGATCCTCCGGGTAGTAGTTCTCCATCAGCACCTCGTAACAGCGCATCCGCACCTCGGCGGGGATGTCACCGGCCTTGGTCTTGCCGATCAGCGGGTGGATGAAGAGCCCGTCGCAGGTCTCCAGCGCGGCCTTGGTCAGGTACTCGTGGGCGCGGTGGATCGGGTTACGGGTCTGGAAGGCGACAATTTTCTTCCAACCGCGCGCCTCGAAGTCAGCCTTGTGCTCGGCCGGGGTCTTGTAGCGGCGCAGGAAGGCCTCGTCGTGATCGGGCAGCGCGTCGACCTCGATCGGGCCGGCCAGCATGCGGTTGCCCTCTTCGTAGATCGCGGCGACGCCCGGATGGGCCTCGTCGGTGGTGCCGTAGACCTGCTCGGCCTCGCGCTTGACGTCGCGCTCCCAGATCTCCTCGACGGTGAGGCGGCCCAGCTTCTTGCCTTCGTCGGAGGAGAGCTCGATCACGTCGCCGACCTCGCACTCGAGGTCGGTCGGGAGGGTGATCGGGATCGGCCAGTAATCGCCGTTGACGGTGCGCATCTCGCTGCAGACGCGCTCCCAGTCGGCGGAGCCCTGGAAGCCGATCAGCGGCGCGAAACCGCCGTTGCCGATCATCTCGAAGTCCGCCGTGTGGCGCTCGGAAAGGGTCAGGGACAACTCAGCCATGGTCTCGCTCATCTCACCTGTGGGGGTTTGGGGGCAGGGTTAGAAGTTCAGGGGCGGCTTGCCGGCGCCGCTAGTTGATCCCGCACTCGGTCTTTGCCAGGCCGTTCCAGCGGCCCGCGCGCAGATCCCCACCCGGTTGGACCGGCTGGGTGCAGTGGGTGCAACCGATCGACGGGTAGCCGTGATCGTGAAGCGGGTTGTACGGGAGGTGGTGCTCACGGATGTAGTTCCAGACGTCGCGCTCGGTCCAGTCCGCGAGCGGGTTCAGCTTCCAGAGGTTGAAGCGCTTGTCCCAGCCGAACTTCGGCGTCTTGGAACGGCTGCTGGAGTCTGCCCGGCGGACGCCGGCGACCCAGCAGTCTACGGAAGAGAGGGCTCGGCGCATCGGCTCGACCTTGCGGATTCCGCAGCAGGTGTCGGGGTCGCGGTTCCACAGCTCCGGCCCGTGCTCGGCCTCCTGCTCGTCCAGGGTGAGATTGTGGAAGCGATCGAACTCGATCCCCAGCGTCTCGGCGAGGCGGTCGCGGGTCTCGTAGGTCTCCTCGAAGAGGACGTCGGTGTCGAGATAGAAGAAGCGCGCCTCGGGGTTGACCGTGGTCGCCAGGTGGGCGGTCACCGAGCTCGTTTTCTGGAACGAGCAGGCGATGTAGTGCTGCGAGCCGAAGTTCTCGAACATCCACTCGAGGGCCTCCTGCGCCGTGCTCTCCTCCAGCTCAGCGGCGATCGCCTCGTGGTCGAGGTCGGCCGGTGTAGGCACGGTGCCGGAGAGGGTTACGGGAGGCGGCTTCATCGCGGGGACGCGATCGTCAGATCGCGCACTCCCCCTCTCCCCGCACGACCTCGTACGGGCTCGAGCGATTCCAGTCGATGAACTGCTGCATCGTCTCCAGGCTGAACTCGGCCGGGAGGGTCAGCTCCTTGACGATCGCTTCGAAGGGCTCGGCGCCGACCCGGTCGGCGAAGGCGTTGAACTCCTCGCCCTCGTTGCGGTCGGACTCGTAGAGCCGCACCCAGCGCTCGACCGCCTCGGGAACCCGTTTCGCCGGCAGCCGCGATTTGAGCCGGGTGCCGAAGATGACCTCGCCGCCCTCGAAATTGCCGCCGATGTGCGGAATGTAGGCGGGCATCTGGCGGCCGTTGACCTTCAACGAGGCACCGTAGAAGCCGATGTTGGCGATGTGGTGCTGGCTGCAGCCGTTCGGGCAGCCGCTCATTTTGATGTGGATGCGCTTGGTCAGCTCGTCCGTGATCTGCAGCGAGTCGACCCGCTCCTTGATCGCCCGGTTGAGGCCCATCGAGGAGGTGATCCCGAGTTTGCAGCTGTCGGTGCCGGGGCAGCTGACGACGTCGGTGATCTCGCGGGCACCGGCCTCGTTCAGACCGAGGGAGCCGAGGCGCTCGTAGACGTCGTAGAGGGCCTCGTCGCGGACCCAACGCAGGACGAAGTTCTGCTGCACGGTGCTGCGGGCGGCGCCACCGCTGTACTCGCGCATGATCTGGGCGAGGCCGCGGAACTGCTCCGGGGAGAGGTCGCCGCGGGTCACCTTCACCTCGACCGTGGAGAAGCCCTCCTGGCGCTGGGCTTGGACGTTGCCCTGGAGGAAGCGCTCGAACTCGGTGCGGTCGCCGTTGGGCGAGGACGCCTGCAGCGGCGGCTCGGGGGCGTTGGCCTCCTCGTCGACGCTGAAGCTGAGGCGCTCGACCAGCTCGGGACCGAATTCACGCTCGGCGACCCAGTCGCCTTCGAGCTCCTCGTCAACCAGCTCGCGGAAAGCGTCCATGCCGATCTTGTCGACCAGGACCTTGATCCGGGCGCGGGCGCGATTGACGCGCAGCCAGTCCTGGCGGTCGAAGATGCGGAAGACGGCCTCGGCGACCTTGAGGTAGTCGCCGTTGTCGGCCTCGACGAACTCGTAGAGGGTCGGGGCGACGCGGGCCATGATCGAGGTGCCGCCCCCGACCCGGACCTCGAAGCCCTTGACCCCGTCCCTTTCCTTGGAGAGGAAGGCGATGTCGTGGATGCCGCTGATCGCCCGGTCCTCGACGGAGCCGGTGAACGAGGTCTTGATCTTGCGCGGCATCAGCTGCGTCGTCGGGTGGCGGACGAAGTAGCGGACGTAGGCGGTGCCGTGGGCGGTCGGGTCGAAGACCTCGTCGGCGGCGACGCCGGCCCAGGGGTCACCGGTGACGTTGCGGACCGTGTTGCCGCAGCCCTCGCGGGAGGAAAGGCCGGTTTCGGCGATCTCCCGCAGCAGCAGCTCGGTGTCGCGCAGCGGCACGTGGTGAATCTGGATGTTCTGGCGGGTGGTGATGTGGCCTTTGTTCAGCGGCGCGTACTTCTCGACGACGCTGGCAAAGGAGTCCATCTGCTCGGGGGTGACCCCGCCGAACGGGAGCTTGATCCGGATCATCTGGACGTCGGGCTGGCGCTGCCCGTAGACGCCCTGTTTGAGGCGGAAGCCGATGAACTGGTTCTCCTCGAGCTCTCCGGAGAGGAACTGCTCGGCTTCGTTGTCGAAATCGTCGAACTCGCGCTCGATGACCGGGATGACGTAACCGGGGACGTTCTCGTAGGTCTCGGGGTTCGTCAGAGTCCCGACCCGGCCTTTGCCCCGCTGCTCCTTGTTCTCTGCGACGGCTACCTCCATAGGTTGGAAAGGTAGCAAACCCGATTGGGATTCAGGTATTTAAATTACTGACTGGTCGCAGTAGCGGCTGAATCCCGCTCTGGGAGCCATTTCTGGGCTCAACTGTGGGACGGTTTTTTTTGCGCTTGGAGGATCGAAGCGGCCTCGCCGGAATCGGCGACGTAGCCGCCCTCCGGCTCCAGCGGCAGATCGGCCTCGCTCCAGCCGACGATCCCATCGGTCAGCTTGAGCGCGTTGAAACCGGCCTCGGCGAGGGCGGCGGTCGCCATCGAGGAGCGGTTGCCGCCGCGGCAATAGAGGACGACCGGGCGGTCGTTGTCGATCTCGCCGGTGCGTTGGGGGATCTCCGGGAGGGCGATGTGGGTGGCGCCGGCGATGCGGCCGACCTCCCACTCGTGGTCGGCGCGGACGTCGATCAGCTGCGCGCCCTCGTCGATCAGCTTCTGGGCCTCCTCGCGCGAGACCTCGCGCGGCTCCCCCTGCGGTGCATCTGCCATCAGTCGATCTCCGTTCCCTCGATCAAGAATGCGACGCGGACGTGGGCGCGGTACTCGTCGAGGTTCTCACCGCGAATCCCGGTGGAGACGATGTCGACCGCGCGGATATTGCGCAGCGAGCCCTGGGCCTGCTGCAACGCCTGTTTGGCGGCATCGTCGGTTGAAGTCTTGGAGCTACCGACCAGCTCGATGATTTTCACGACAGCCATGCGGATCCTCCTCGTAGGTCCTCGATCGTCTCCTTGGCACTGACTCCCTCCAGTAGGGCGGCGCGCTGCCAGGCCGGGGTCCGCGGCGGCGCGGGCGCTACGGCGGCGAACTCGGCCTCGAACTGGGCGATGGCGGCGGCAACGGCCGCGGCCTCGTCGCCCTGGGCGGTCTTCCGTGCCATGCAACGAAGCCTAGTCCAAGGCGTTCAGCTCGCGACGGCGACGGGTCAGCAGGGCGGAAAGGTTGTCGAGGACGGCATCCGGTTCGCGTTGCAGGCGGGGGCGAGTGACGCGGATCATCTCCACGCCCAGCAGCTTCAGCTGCTCCTGGCGGAGGCGGTCACGCTCGAAAGCGGCGCGGCTGCCGTGGGTCTCGAAGAGGTCGAGTTCGACCGCGAAGCGGAGGTCCGGCCAGTAAGCGTCGAGCTCGTATCCCTCGACGTTGAGGTTCATCGCCGGGGCGGGGAGGCCGGCGGCACGGACCAGGCGGAGAAAGAGGCGCTCGAAGCGCGAGCGGGTGAAGGCCGGGTCCGGCCGGTAGATGGCGAGGGCGCGACCAAGGCGTCCTCGGCCGCGATGGCCGCCGGCGCGGTCGAGCACTGCTTCGACGGAGACGACGTCAAGCAGGTCAAGTTCTTCGGCCCGCTCCAGCAGGCGTTCAAGCTGGTGCGGCTGCGCCCGAATCGCGAGGTCGAGCAAGGTGCGAGGGAGGGAGGTGACCGGGATCCCCTCACATTCTCCACGGTCCTCTGCGGCAAGGATCGAGGAGAAGTGAACCCTGAACCGGCGCTTCGCCCGCCGCCGAATCGGCGCCGTGACATCGATCGTTTCCGGCGCATAGCGATACAGGCCCCACAGGTAAGCGGCCGATCCATGACTGGCCACCGCCGGCCAAACGACCTCGTCCGTCTCATTGGGTTCGGCCCCCAGGACCCCAGCCCAGCAATGGCTGTGCCAAGTAAGTCGACGATGCCCAACGGAATAAACGCCCTGATGCAGCCGATGCAGACGCTCTACGCCCGTCGCCTTCGCTGCCGAGCTGCGTGAGTACCCAAGCTGCGCAAGCTGGCGAGTCGAAACCACGCCGTGCTGCCGCGTCGCCAAGGCGAAAAGCGGCCCGTGCTTCTTTGGCGTTCGTCCTTTGTCGCCCACAGGGATACAAAGGACGAACGCCACAGTAGTTCGCCCCCCTGCGGCGACTCAATTGCCGCTATGCGCTCGAACTCTCGCCGGGGCTTGAGTTAGCCGTGGAGGCCGGGGACTGGCTCGCCGTGCTTTACGTAGGCGCAGTTGAAGGGCTTGGGGTCGAAGTTGTCGGTGATGGCTCGTCCCGCCGGTTCGCCGGTGCCCTTGACTTCGCGGGTTCCCGACTTGCCGCCCTTGCCCCTCACCTTGACCTTTTTCGGCGGAGTCCCCTTGCCGCACTGGATCGAGAAGTCCTTGACGCCGTCGCGGGCGTCGATGATGTCGTCGCCACCGTTGCCGTAGAAGCGGTCCTCGCCGGGTTGGCCGAGCATCGCGTTCGGGCCGCTGTCACCGATCAGGACATCCCAGTCGAAGGAACCCTCCATGTCCTCGTTGCTGGGGTCGAGGCGGACCGAGTCGCAGCCTTTGATCTCGTCGACCCAGGCGGCGCGTTTGGGGAAGGAGATGATCAAGAGGCCGGGATGCGCCTGGGTCTCTGCGAAGGATGCGTCGTCTTTGCCGGGACCGCCGACGATCGCTCCACCGGCGCAGCCGCCGCCCGCCGCCAGGAGGTCGCCGCTCCCTTCGCCGTAGAGAAAGGTCGGTCCCGGCAGGCCGCCGACGAGGCCGTCGGCCCCGTCGCCGCCGTAGAGCTTGTCCGCGCCCGGCCCGGACTCGATCAGCGTGTCCTCGGGGCCGCCTTTGATCGTGTCGTTGCCGAAGCCGCCGGCGAGCCGCACGCTGCCGATCGACTCGAGCGTGCCTTCGACCACCAGGCTGTCGTTGCCGGGACCGAGGTCGGCCATCAGCCACCGCCCGGGGCCGTTGGCCGCGCAGGACACCGTCGCCGAGCTGTTCGGGGCGTGCCGGCAGCCCGCGCCGATCGCCATCCCCTTTTTCGCGGTGACGCTGAAGGTCTCGCCGGCGTCGTCGTAGGCGACGACGAACTGGTCGCGGCCACCGCCGCCGATGATCTGCAGGCCAGCGCCGCCGCCGGGCGTCGGGTTGAGTTCCACGTAAGCGCTCGCTTTCGGCGGCTTTTCCTTGCCGCACGAGGTGGTCCGGCCTTTCGCCCCCTCGCAACCGTCGCTCCCCTGGCCGCCGTCGATCGTGTCGCGGCCGCCGCCGCTGCTGAGGTGATCGTCGCCCGGGCCTCCGTCGATCGCGTTCGCCTGCGGGCTGCCGATCAGGGTGTCCCGGAATGCCGAGCCTTCGAGGCTCTCGAAGCCGAAGAGCTTGTCGTGGCCGTCGCCGTAGGCGCGGTGCTTGCGCAGCGAGACCCAGACGCCGCTGCCCTTGCCGCCCGCCCGCGCGGTCGCGAAGGAGGCGATATCCCCCTTGCCGGCGCCGCCCGACATGCGGTCGTAGCCGTAGTCGCCGTGAACGAGATCTTCGCCCCCGGGCCCGCCGTTGACGATGTCGATCCCGAGGTCACCGGCCACCTCGTCGCGGGCGCCGGGCCCGCCGAGGATCTTGTCGTCGCCGAGGTTGCCGCTCACCTGGTCCTCGTCGCCGGGGCCGCCGTCGACTTCGTCGTTGCCGCGGCCGCCGTGCATCTCATCCGTCCCAAGGCCGCCGCAGATCAGGTCGTTGCCGAGGCTGCTGAAGATCACGTCGTCGCCTTCCCCGCCCCAGATCACGTCGCGTTCCGGCGTCCCCCGGATCACGTCGTCTTCATCGGTGCCGACGATCTCCGCCAGCCGCCCGTGGCAGCGTGGCTGCCCATCCTTCGGCGCGGCCATCGCGACGGCGCTCACCGCAAATGCGGCAAGCGCGAGCAGCGCGACTGCGGTGACCCCCCTCGACAGACTCACGTGGGCTGCATCGTACTCAGTGCCCGGGACTCCCTCCGCAGCGCCTAAGCGCTGCGGATCAGCTTCTTGTTGACGAACTCGTCGGCGCCGTAGCGGCCGAGCTCGCGCCCGAAGCCCGAGCGCTTGAAGCCGCCGAACGGCAGCTCGGGACTGTCGGCCCCGACCAGGTTGACGTAGACCATCCCGGCTTCGATCCGGTCGGCGACCCGGTCGGCCTGCTCGGGGTCGGTGGTCATCACGTAGGAACCGAGCCCGAACGGGGTCTGGTTGGCGAGGTCGACCGCCTCCTCCTCGGAGCTGACCCGGTAGACCTGCGCGACCGGGCCGAAGAACTCTTCCTGGGAGGCTTCGTTGCCAGGCTCGATCCCGGTGAGGATCGTCGGTTCGAAGTAGTTGCCGTCGCGCTTGCCACCGACGACCGCCTCGGCGCCGTTCTCGATCGCCCGCTTGACCTGGTCCTCGAGCCGGTCGGCCGCGGACTGGGAGGAGAGCGGGCCAACCGCGGTGTCCTCCGCCGTCGGGTCGCCGGGCTTCGCCTCGCCCAGTTGCTCCTTGAACTTCTCGAGGAAATCGTCGTAGAGCTCGTCGACGACGATGAAGCGCTTGGCCGCGTTGCAGGACTGGCCGGTGTTGTCGAGCCGCGCTTCGGCCGCCGCGGTCACGGCCTCGTCGAGGTCGTCGGTGCCGAGCAGGATGAACGGGTCCGACCCACCCAGCTCGAGCACGACCTTCTTCAGGTTGCGCCCGGCGATCTCGGCGACGGCGGCGCCGGCGCGCTCGGAGCCGGTGACCGAGACGCCGTGCACGCGCGGGTCGGCGATCACCCACTCGATCTGCTCGTTGGTGGCGTAAACGTTCTCGTAAGCGCCCTCGGGGACGCCAGCGTCGTCGAAGATCTGCTGCATCGCCTCCGCCGATTCGGGGCACTGCGGCGCGTGCTTGAGCAGGATCGTGTTGCCGATCACCAGGTTCGGTCCAGCGAAGCGGGCCACTTGGTAGTAGGGGAAGTTCCAGGGCATGATCCCGAGCAGGACGCCGAACGGGCTGCGGCGGACCACCGCGGTGCCCTCGCCGCCGAGCAGCTCAATCGGCTCGTCGGCCATCAATTTCTCGGCGCTGTCGGCGTAAAAGCCGTAGATCATGGCCGCGAAGTCGACCTCCATCAGCGCCTGCTCGATCGGCTTGCCCATCTCGCGGACGATGATCTCGGCCAGGTTCTGGCGCCGCTCGGAGTGCAGCTCGGCGACCTTGCGGACCAGCGCCGCGCGCTCGGCCACGCTGGTGGAGGCCGGGAAGGTCCGGGAAGCCTCGTCGGCCCGCCCGATCGCGGCGCGGAGCTCGTCGTCGCCGATCTCCGCGTACTCCTTGATCGTCTCGCCGGTGGCTGGGTTGACTACGGCGTAAGTGCTCATTCGGCTCCCCCGTGGATGCTGGTTTTCAAAGTTCGTCTACCCCTTCAAGGTCGGTTCCAGCCCGAGGGCCTCCTCGACCGGAACGTAGTCCATGCCCACTCCCTCCGCCACCGCCGGATGGGTGACTTTGCCAGCGGCGACATTGACGCCTGGGCGCAGACCAGGGTCCCGGCGGATCGCCTCCTCGACCCCGAGATCGGCGAGGGCGAGCGCGTATGGCAGCGTCGCATTGGTGAGAGCGTGGGTCGAGGTGATCGGGACCGCGCCGGGCATGTTGGCGACGCAGTAGTGGGTGATCCCGTCGACTTCGAAGGTCGGCTCGCGATGGGTCGTCGGCCGCGAGGTCTCGAAGCAGCCGCCTTGATCGATCGCCACGTCCACAAGAACCGCGCCGGGCTTCATCAGCTGCAGCTGCTCGCGGCGGATCACGTACGGCGCCCGCGCCCCGTGGACCAGCACCGCGCCGATCACCAGGTCGGCGCTCGGCAGCATCTCCTCGATCGCCAGCGTCGTCGAATAAACGGTCGAGCAGCGGCCGCCGAAGTCGACTTCGAGCTCGCGCAGGCGATCGATCGAGCGGTCGTAGACGAAGACGTCGGCTTCCATCCCGATCGCGATGAAAGCCGCGTTCATCCCCACCACGCCGCCGCCGATCACCATCACGTTGGCGGCGGCGACACCGGGCACCCCTCCCAGCAGGATCCCCCTGCCGCCCATCGGCTTCTCCAGCATGAAGGCGCCTGCCTGCGTCGCGATCTTCCCCGCCACCTCACTCATCGGCGCCAGCAGCGGCAGCCGGCCGTGGGCGTCCTCGACGGTCTCGTAGGCGATCGCGGTCGCCCCCGATCCGCAGAGCCCTCGCGTCTGCTCGGGGTCGGGCGCCAGGTGCAGGTAGGTGAAGAGGAGCTGGCCCGGCCGCAGCATCTCGATCTCACTCGCCTGCAGCTCCTTGACGTGGAGGATCATCTCCGCCGCGGCGAAGACGGCCGCGGCGTCGGGAACGATCGTCGCCGCCTGCGCCTCATACTCGGCGTCGGCGATCGCGCTGCCCTCACCGGCCCCGGCTTGGACCAAGACCTCGTGGCCGTGCTCGCTCAGTTCGCGCACCCCGGCCGGCGTCACCGCGACGCGGTACTCGTCGGACTTGATCTCGGTCGGGACCCCGATCCTCATGCGACCAGCTCCCTCGCTCGCAGGGCCAGCCAGAACTCGATCCGGTCGTGGGCGCGCGAGAGGTCACGCCCGGTCAGCTCTTCCACCTTGCGCATCCGGTAACGCAGGGTGTGGCGGTGGCAGTAGACCTGGCGGGCCGCCCGCTCCCACTGGCCGTTCTGCTCGATGAAGGCCTCCAGCGAGCGCAGCAGCTCGCCGCCGTACTCCTCGTCGCCCCGCTCGATCGGGCCGAGCACGCTGTCGCAGTAGAGGTCGAGCGCGTCGTCGTCTTGGATCGAGAGCAGCAGGGTGAAGGCGCCGAGGTCGCGCCAGGAGGCGATCTCCGGGGCGGAGCCGTTGTTGAAGGCGGTCGCCTCCAGGGCGCAGCGCGCCTCGTGAAAGGAGTGACGCAAGCGCTCGGGGGGCGCCGGGCGGCTGGCGGCTGCCCGCACCTCGCCGCGCTCGCCCGCGAGCTTCTTGCGCACCGCGGTTGCGACGTCGATCGGGTCGCGGTCGGCGCAATCGACGACGGCGCAGAGCAGCTCGCGGGTGCCGGTCGCGTGGGGCGCGACGACCGAGGGACAGGTGTCGGTGGCCAGCGCCGCTTCCAGCGTCGCCGCCGCCCCGCCGGGATCGTCGAGCTGGAAGACGAGGACGGCGGCCTCCTCGCCGATCCCGAACGGCTCCAGGCGGCGGCGCAGCTCGGTCGGGTCCATCCGCCCGCCGAGCGCGGCGGCGAGGACGTCGCCGGCCAGCCGCCGCTCGGTCTCGCGAGCGACCCGGCGGCGCATCAGCTCCAGCGCTACCACCGCAACCGCCTGCTGCAGGATCAACCGCTCGAAGTCGCCGAGCCCGCCGGAGTCGCGGACGATCACCACCCAGGCCTGCGGCGGCCCGCCGCCCGGCGAGATGACCGGGTGCGCGAGCGCCCGCCCGGCAACGCTCGGGTGAGAGGGGACGAAAGGGTGGCCGTCGCTGACGTGGCCGAGGGCTTCCTTGCGGATCGCGGTGATCGCCTCGGCCGAGAGCTGGCGGCGGAACCCCTTGCCGGCGAGCCGCTCGCCGCGGCCGTCGAGCACCGCCACGGTGCCGCCGACGGCGGAGGCGACGGTGGCGGCGATTTCCTCCAGGCCGCGTTCCTCGAGGACCAGCCGCTCGAGCCGCCGTTGCACCGCGATCCCTCGCTGCAGGACCTCGTACTGCTCGTTGACCAACCGGGCAAAGGCCTTCTCGGTGATCGCGATGAACGGCACCGAGTAGGGCACCTCGAAGAGCGGGAAGTCCCGCTTCTCGGCCTCGTCGACGAGTGCCTTCGGCAGCGATTTGTGGTTGAAGCCGGTGCCGAACCCAAGCCCGGCGAGATTGCGGTCGGCGAGGATGCGGATGAAGGCGCGCTGCTTGGCCGCGTTCTCGAGCGGGATGCCGGTGGTCAGCATCAGCTCACCACCGGAGAGCCAGGGGGTCGGGTCTTCGAGCTCGGAGATGTGGACCCAGCGCACCGGTGCCGCCGCCGCGTCGGCGCCGGCGGCAAGCTCGAGGTCGAGCTCGTCGAGGAGGCTCTGGACGGTGAGCACCAGGGCTCCTACCGGACCACCTGGTCCCAGGCCTCGGTGAGGACGGCGCGGAGCACGTCGTGGATCTCTTCGAACTGCTCGGTGTCGGAGATCAGCGGCGGCGCCAACTGCACCACCGGGTCGCCGCGATCGTCGGCGCGGCAGATCAGCCCGCGTTTGTAGAGCTCTCCGGAGAGGAAGCCGCGCAGCAGCCGCTCGGACTCCTCCTCGTTGAAGCTCTCTTTCGTCTCCTTGTCTTTGACCAGCTCGACCGCGTGGAAGAAGCCGGCGCCGCGCACGTCACCGACGATCGGCAGGTCGTGCAGGGTCTCCAGCATCCCCCGGAACTCGCTCTCCTTGCGCAGCACGTGACCGCAGAGGTCCTCGCGCTCGTAGACGTCGAGGTTGGCCATCGCAATCGCGGCGGCGATCGGATGGCCGGCGAAGGTGAAGCCGTGGGCGAAGGAGGCATCGCCCTCCATGAACGGCTCGGCGATCTTGTCGGAAGCGATGACGCCGCCCATCGGCGCGTAGGCCGAGGTCAGCGCCTTGGCGACGGTGATGATGTCCGGGACGTAGTCGAAGCGTTCGCAGCCGAAGTAGTGGCCGAGGCGGCCCCAAGCGCAGATCACCTCGTCGGAGATCATCAGCACGTCGTACTGGTCGCAGATCTCCCGCACCCGCTGGAAGTAGCCGTCGGGCGGGACGAAGCAGCCGCCCGCGTTCTGGACCGGCTCGAGGATCACCGCGGCGACCGTCTCCGGCCCCTCGAAAACGATCCGCTCCTCGATCGCATCGGCTGCCCAGGTCGGGTCGCGGTCCTCGGGCCAGCGGTAGATGTTGGTGTTCGGGACGTGGCAGCCGCCCGGCGCCAGCGGCTCGAACTGGCTGCGCAGCTCGGTGATGCCGGTCGCGGAGAGCGCGCCCAGGGTGGTGCCGTGGTAGGCGACCTCGCGGGCGATCGTCTTGTGCTTCTGGCCTTTGCCGTGCATCCGGTGGTAGTTGCGGGCCAGCTTCAGCGCCGACTCGACCGCCTCGCCGCCGCCGGAGGTGAAGAAGACGCGATTGAGGTCGCCTGGCGCCAGGGAGGCGATCCGCGAGGCAAGTTCGATCGCCTTCGGGTGGGCGTAGCTCCAGAGCGTGTAGAAGTCGAGCTCTTCGACCTGGCGGGCGGCGGCCTCGCCGTACTCGGTGCGGCCGTGGCCGGCGTTGACGCAGAAAAGGCCGGAGAGGCCGTCGAGGTAGCGGTTGCCGTGTTCGTCGTAGACGTAGCAGCCCTCGGCCCTGGTGATGATCGGGATCTCGTGATCGGGGCCGTAGCCGCCCATCCGCGAGAAGTGCATCCAGAGGTGGCGTCGCGCCATCTGCTGGAGGTCGGTTCCTGCTGGGGCCTGCGACGCGGTGGCCATGTGGCTCTCCTCTCCGGTTACGACGTTATGGACAAAGCTAGACCCCGTCCTCGCCGTTGGCAAGTGGTCTTTGGGTCAAGGACTGAGAGAGGGGTTGTACGTAAGGTACAAGTCGTGCCTGTGCTTTTGGGACATTCGCCACTTGTGCAGCGCTCCGCCGAGGCTTACGGTCGGTAAGTGGTGACTACGGGGGAAGAGGCGATGAGCGTCGGCGACAAGGGACTGAAGAAGGACGCGATCGGTTTTAGCGACGGGCTGACGATCGCCCTCGCCTCGACCGCCCCCGCCTACTCGCTGGCGGCGGTGATCGGCTCGATCGTCGTCATCGTCGGCTTCCAGGCTCCGGCGGCGCTGCTGCTCTCCTTCGTGCCGATGTTCTTCATCGCCGCGGCCTTCTATTACATGAACCGCGCCGACCAGGACTGCGGCACCAGCTTCTCCTGGGTGACCCGCGCGATCGGCCCGCAGTCGGGCTGGATCACCGGCTGGGCGATCTGCGTCACCGGCATCCTCGTCGTCGGCTCGCTCGCCGACGTCGCCGCCTACTCCTTTTTCGAACTGATCGGGGCCGAATCGCTGGTCGAAAGCAAGCTCGCGGTGACCCTCCTGGCGCTGGCGCTGATCGCGGTGATGACGACGATCTGCGTGCTCGGCACCGAGCTCTCCGCCAACCTGCAGAAGGGGCTGATGGTCCTCCAGATCGGGCCGCTGCTGCTGTTCGCCGCGGTCGCGATCTACAAGATCCTCAGCGGCGACGCCCCCGGTGCCGCCGTCGACCCCTCGCTCTCCTGGTTCAACCCCTTCGCGATCTCCAGCGGCGGCGCCCTGACCGGCGCCCTCCTGCTCGGCGTCTTCATCTACTGGGGGTGGGAGAGCGCGGTCAACCTCAACGAGGAGACCGAGGGGGCGGCGACGTCGCCGGGGCTGGCCGGCCTGGTCAGCACCGTGCTCCTGCTCGTCACCTACCTTGGGGTAGCCACCGCTCTGGTCGCCTGGAAGGGCGAGGCAGGCGCGGCCGCCTTCGACGACAACGAAGCGATCCTCGCCAACTACGCCGAAGGCGTGCTCGGCAGCCCGCTCGACAGCCTGGTGCTGCTGGCGGTGGTCGTCTCCGCCCTCGCCTCGACCCAGACGACGATCCTGCCCGCCTCGCGTACCTCGCTCTCGATGGCCCGGGCCGAGGCGATGCCGAGCGCGCTGGGCGAGGTCAGCTCCCGCTACTTCACCCCGGTCGTCTCAACCGTGGTGATCGGCGTGCTGGCGGTCGCCTGGTACCTGCCCTCGAAGCTCGTCAGCGAAAACTTCCTCTTCGACTCCCTATCGGCGCTGGCCCTGATGATCGCCTTCTACTACGCCTTCACCGGGATCGCCTGTGCCGTCTACTACCGGCGCGAGCTGCGCAAGTCGGTGAGGAACTTCCTCTTCGTCGGCGTCGCGCCGGTGATTGGCGCCCTACTCCTTGGGTACCTCTTCTTCAAAGCGCTTGTCGACTATGCCGATCCCGAAAACTCATACACCGGATCCTCCTGGTTCGGCGTCGCGCCGCCGGCGGTGATCGGTGTCGGCTTCCTCGTCCTCGGCTTCCTCCTCCTGCTGGCCTGGCGCCGCCATCAGCGCGAACCGTTTTTCCAGCGCCGGCGCGAAGTCGCGCCGCCCGGGATGCTCGAGAATCCGCCGGCACCTCTGGAGCCGGCGCCCGCGAGGGCGGAGTAGGCGATGACGGCCGGAGGCGAGATGCGCGCATCGGGCGGGAACAGCGCCGGAGTCGAGCTGCGCAGCGTCAGCAAGCAGTTCGGTGAGCTGCTGGCGGTCGACGACCTCAGCCTCGATCTGGCCGGCGGCGAGTTCTTCACCCTGCTCGGGCCGAGCGGCTGTGGCAAGACGACGACGCTGCGGATGATCGCCGGCTTCGAGCGGCCGACCGAGGGGGAGATCCGGATCGACGACGAGGACGTCGCGCAGCTGCCGCCGCACAAGCGCCCAACCAACACCGTCTTCCAGAGCTACGCCCTCTTCCCCCACCTGACCGTCGAGGCCAACGTCGCCTTCGGGCTGAAGCGCAAGAAGGTGAACAAGGACGAGATCGCCGAGCGGGTCAAGGGCGAGCTGGAGCGGGTCGGCCTCGCCTCGCACGCGAAGCGGAAGCCCTCGCAGCTCTCCGGTGGGATGCAGCAGCGCGTCGCCCTCGCTCGCGCCCTCGTCAACCTGCCCAAGGTCCTGCTGCTCGACGAGCCGCTCGGGGCGCTCGACCTGAAACTGCGCAAGGAACTGCAGGTGGAACTGAAGCGGATCCAGCGCGAGGTCGGAATCACCTTCGTCTACGTCACCCACGATCAGGAGGAGGCGCTGACGATGAGCGACCGGATCGCGGTGATGAACCGCGGCCGGGTCGAACAGGTCGCCGGCCCCGAGGAGGTCTACGACCGCCCGGCCACCACCTTCGTCGCCGGCTTCATCGGTGTCTCCAACCTGATGCCGGCAACGGTGACTGGGGGGAACGAGGTCAAGCTCGACCAGGGCCAGACCATTTCCGCCCCGACCGAGGGCTTCTCGACCGGCGAGCGCTGCCACGCGGTGGTGCGACCGGAGAAGCTGCGGGTCGAGCTCGGCGAGAACGGCGCCGGGGGCGCCGGCCTGCCGCAGGTCGAGGGGGTCGTCGCCAGCTCGCTCTACCTCGGCACCGCGACCCAGATCGCGGTTGACCTCGGCGAGGACGTGCGGATGACCGTCCTCGTCCCCAACGCCGACGAGGCCGAGCGCCAGCGCCTGCCCGGCGGTGGCGCCAAGGTGGCGCTCAGCTGGGAGCCAGAGCACATGCATCTTGTCCGCGAGTCCCCCGACGGGGCGGCTGCGGGAAGTAACGGCGACGGCAGCGCCGCCGACCAGTCGCCCTTGGAAACGACGCACGGAGGTTGAACCGCAGATGGTGAGCAGAGACAGACAGCAGGGTGGGGCCTTAACCGTCTTCGCCGTCATGGTCGCGATGGTGGCGCTCGCCCTCGGGCTCGCCGCCTGTGGTGGCGGAGGCGGAGGCGGCGCCAACGACGGCGAATCCACCACCGCCGAAGCCGGCCCGGTCAAAGGCGAGCTGACGATCTCCAACTGGCCGGGCTACATCGACCCGGGCAAGGACGGCACCGTCGCCGAGTTCGAAAACGAAACCGGCGTCAGCCTCCAGTACATCGAAGACGTCAACGACAACAACGACTTCTTCGGCAAGATGTCGCCACTGCTCGAACAGGGCGAGTCGGGCGGCCGCAGCGTCTTCGTCGTCACCGACTGGATGGCCGAACAGATGCACAACCTCGGCTACCTGCAGGAGATCGAACAGTCCGATCTGCCGACGGTGTTCGAAACCATGGTGCCGAACCTGCGGGACCCCTCTTTCGACCCCGGCCGCAAGTACTCGATCCCCTGGCAGAGCGGGATGACCGGGATCTGGGTCGATAAGTCGAAGGCCCCGGACATCAAATCGGTCAACGACCTCTTCGACCCCAAATACAAGGGCAAGATCACCTTCCTCGAAGAGATGCGCGACAGCGTTCCTCTGGTGATGAAGGCTGAAGGCGTCGACCCGGTTGAGGCGAGTGACGAAGAGTGGGAAACGGCGATCGACAAAGTGAAGGAGGCGGCCGACTCCGGTCAGATCCGCAGCTTCACCGGCAACAACTACACCGAGGACCTGACCGCCGGCAATATCGTCGCCGCGATCGGCTGGTCGGGTGACGCCTCGATCATCGAAAACCCAGACGCCGAATGGATCATGCCCGCCGAGGGATGCGTGCTCTGGTCGGACAACATGGTGATCCCGGTCGGGGCCCCCAACACCCCGGCGGCACTGGGCTGGATGGAGTTCGTCTACCAGCCCGAGGTGGCAGCCGACCTGACCGAATACATCACCTATATCTCGCCGGTGGAAGGGGTGAAAGACCTGGTCAGCCCCGAACTGGCGAAAGACCCGCTGGTCTTCCCCAGCGAGGAGTTCCAGAAAAACTGCTCGACCCAGGTCTCGCCGCCTGACGTCGACAAGGTCAGCGACGCGTGGGCGAGCGCGCTGACCGGGTGACGGAGGATCGGGTGATTCGATGAGCTGGAAGCAGCGCCTGGTCCCGTATTGGCTGCTTGGACCGGGGCTGCTCTGGCTCCTCTTCTTCTTCGTCGTGCCCATGTACTTCATGGGCGAACTGGCGCTGTACTCGGGCTCGCTGACGACGGGCGGGTTCGAACTCACCTGGGCCTGGGAAAACTTCCCCAACGCGATCTCGGGCCACGAAGAGCAGATCCTCCGCTCCTTCTTCTACGCAGGAACGGCGACGCTCCTGGCGCTGATGATCGGCTACCCGTTGGCCTACGCGATCGCCTTCCGCTCCGGCCGCTACAAAACCCTGCTGCTGTTCGCGGTGATCGCGCCCTTCTTCACCACCTACCTGATCCGCACGATCGCCTGGAAAACGATCCTCAGCGACGACAGCCCGGTCGTCAGCGTGCTGCAGACGCTCTCGCTGACGCCGGGTGACGGACGGGTGCTGGCGACCTCGGGGGCGGTGATCGCGGGGCTCACCTACAACTTCTTGCCGTTCATGATCCTGCCGCTGTACGCAAATCTGGAGCGTCTCGACCTACGGCTGGTCGAGGCGGCCAAGGACCTCTACTCCTCCTCGCGCATGGCCTTCCTCAAAGTGACGCTGCCGCTGACGATGCCGGGGATTGTCGCCGGGGTCCTCCTCACCTTCATCCCGGCCTTCGGCGACTACATCAACGCCGAGCTGCTGGGCGGGACGGGTCAGTCGATGATCGGCAACGTAATCCAGTCGCTCTACCTGAACCAGCGCGACTACCCGGAGGCGGCGGCACTCTCGTTCCTGATGATGGCGCTGATCCTCGCCGTCGTCCTCATCTACATCCGCTTCGCCGGGACCGAGGCGTTCATGGGCGACGAAGACGAGGAGGAGGCGAAGTGAGCGCGCCGGCGCGAGCCTGGGCTTGGCTGCGGCGTAACGCGCTGCCAATTTACGCCGGGCTGGCGGTCGCCTACATGCTGATCCCGATCGCCGTCGTCGCGATCTTCTCCTTCGGCGCGACGCCGAAAGGAAAACTCACCTTCGCTCTCGACAACGGCTTTACCACCGAGTACTGGCAGTCGATGTTCTCGATCCCAGAACTCAACGACGCCCTCTTCACCAGTATCCGGCTCGCCTTCTTCTCGACCCTGATCGCGACCGCAATCGGGACCGCGATGGCGATCGCCCTGGTCCGCCACCGCTTCCGCGGCAAGCGGATCGCCAACCTGCTGATCGTGATCCCGATGGCGACCCCGGAGGTCGTGATCGGCGCCTCACTGCTCTCGATGTTCGTCTACTACTCGTTCGCGCTCGGCTTCTCGACCCTGCTGATCGCCCACGTGATGTTCTCGATCAGCTTTGTCGTCGTAGTCGTGCGCTCGCGCCTGATCGGCTTCGACCGCAACCTCGAGGAGGCGGCCGCGGACCTCGGCGCCAGCCCCCTGACCACCTTCCGCACGGTGACCCTGCCGCTGCTGGCGCCAGGAATCGTCGCCGCCGCCCTCCTAGCCTTCGCCCTCTCGATCGACGACTTCGTCATCTCCAACTTCAACTCCGGGACGACGGTCACCTTCCCCCTCTACGTCTACGGCGTCAGCCTGCGAGGGATCCCGGTCCAGGTGAACGCGTTGGCGACCCTGCTCTTCCTCGTCGCGGTGATTGCCGTGGCGCTGGTGCTAGTTCAGCAGCGGCGGGCGGAGCGGATGGCGGCGGTGCAACCGGAGGCGGAAGGTGAAGCACGAAATCCCCTCGGCGCATCGGCGACTTGATCAAGGGCTGCGTTATTAACTACCGCCTAGAGACGCTGTTATTTACGCCTCCTGCCAATCGCTTCAACAGTGGCCGTATCCCTCTTTTAAAGCTGCCTTTGATTGCTGGTATCTCAGTCTCTCGTTATTAACGATCTGAGCCGATAACTAAAGTAATTGGACGGCGGCGACTCCGAAAGAGCGTGCGGGAACCTTCATATCTCAGCCCGAGGGCTACACCGCCTTCATCCCCAAGCCTCTTCCACCCGATCCTCCTCTAGAGCGGGCGACTGGGAGGGCTGGATTCGATTCTTCCTACGCGGCGTCGTGCAAACGGCTCAGGAAGCGACCGACACCGCCGAGCGGCTATTCGAGCTCCGCGAATCGCATCGGAGCTTGGTCTTGGACAAGAGTCTTGGCCCAAACGGCCTCCCGCTCCTCTCGAAACTGTTCCAATTCCCCCTCGTCAACATCAACGTAGTTGCCGCTCTGCTTGGAACCACCTTCCCCACGGCCAATCGACTTGTCTCTGCTTTCGAGGAACTCGGGCTGCTGAACGAGATCACGGGCCAGAAACGCTCCCGATTGTTCCGATACGAGCCGTACCTCGCTCTCTTTGACGATGCCATCGGAGACAAAGAGGAGGAGCGGTCCTCCCCGGATGTCACCGGCCCTTCTGCGAAATAGCCGGTCAGCGGCCGATGTGGAAGCCGATCAGCTTGGGGACCTTTGCGATTGCTGAAGCGACTCGGCCTGGCCGGCGACCCGCGAGCTCTGCCTTCTCCTTCTTGAGGATTCCTTGGCGGATTGCCTCCCCTCCTATCCAGTGGAAGGGCTCCGGGGGTAGGCGGGGAGTCTGGTCGTTGACGAAGGCGAGGCGCGTGTGGTCGTCGTTTATTCCCAGTGCGAGGGAGGCGAGGGTTCGGCCGACCATGTTGCTGGGGCCGACGCCGTTGCCGGTGTAGCCGGCGGCAGCCCAGGCGTTGCCGTGGCCGAGGGTGCGGATCGCGGGGAGGTGGGTCGGGGAGGCGTCGATCGGCCCTCCCCATGCGTGGGTGATGGCACGACCGCGCAGGGCTGGGAAGTACTCGTGGAGGTCGGCGGTCGCCGCGGCGACTACGTCCGCGTCTACCTCGGCGCGCCCCTTGGTGCGGGCTCCCATCGCGATCCTGCCACCGCCCCAGCCGAAGGCGATGCGGCCGTCGGGGGTGGTGCGAAAGTAGTGGAGCAGCGCCCGCGAGTCGGTGATGCAGTCGCTCCCCCTCCAGCCGATCTCCTCCAGCACGTCGGGCACCGGCTCGGTGAGGACGATGTGGGAGGAGGCGACGGTGAGGCGGTCACGCAGCGGCCCGCGCCTGCCCTTGGCGGCGCTGCCGATCGCCAGGACACCACGGCCGGCGTGGACCGAGCCACCCGCGGTATGCGCCACCACTCCGTCGCCGTCGGCGCGGAAGGAGCGCACCGGCGAGGACTCGTAGATCGCTACTCCCGCCGCCAGCAGTTGCGCCCGCAGCCCGAGCGCGAGGCGGGCGGGCTGCACGGTCGCCGAGGTCGGCGAGACCGCGCCAGCGCGGAAGGCCGGCGATTTGCAGCGCTCGGCAACCTCGGCTTCGCTCAGCGGCCGCAGCATCTCCGGCACCCCGAGCTCGCTGCAGGCCCGCACCGCCCGCTCCCAGGTGCCGTCGTGGGCGGGCGCGGTCGAGACCTGGACGTAGCCGCCGGGCCGCCACCAGGCGTCGACCCCGTGCTCCTCGCAGAAGGCGCCGATCCGCGCCACCGCACCCTCGGCCGCGTGTGCCACCCGCAGGGCCGGCTCGTCGCCCCACCGCGCGCGCATCGAGGCCAGCGAGAACCACATCGCGTTGCAGAAGCCCCCGTTGCGGCCGCTCGGACCGCGCCCACAGACCGGTTCGGACTCGAGCAGCACGACCCGCGCCGCGGGCTGCAGCTGCCGCGCATACCAAGCGGTCCACATCCCCGTGTAGCCGCCGCCGACGATGACGACGTCGGCCTCCAGCTCGCCGCTTAGCGGCGGCTGCGGCTCGACCTCCCCCGCCTCTTCGATCCAGTAGCCAAGGCGCGTGTGCACCATCCGGGTTGATTCTCGCGGACGCCGCCGGTCGCAACCGTCCAAAGATCCCCGGCAAAGTTGTCCAAGACCGCGACACACGGTCCGTAGACTCGAACCTGTGCCAGGAGATGGACAGGACTCCACTCCTTACGTCGACGCTCTGCTGGCCTACGCGAAGCTCGACCCCGGCCGCTTCCAGGTCCCCGGCCACAAGGGCGGCCTCGGTGCCGATCCGGCGATGACCGAGCTGGTCGGCGAGGTCGGCCTGCGCAACGACATCCCCTCGGTCACCGAGGGGGTCGACGTCGGACCCGAACCGACGCCCTTCCAGCAGGCCCAGGAACTGGCCGCCGAAGCCTGGGGCGCCGGCCGCACCTGGTTCCTGATCAACGGCGCCTCACAGGGGAACCACGCGACGATGATGGCCCTCGCCCACATGGGCAACCGGGTCGTGGTCCAGCGCAACGTCCACTCCTCGGTGATCGACGGGCTGGTTCTCAGCGGTATGCGCCCGACCTTCGTCGCCCCCGAGCTCGACCCCGAGCTGGGGATCGCCCACGGGTTGACGCCCGGCTCGCTGGCGGCGGCGCTGGACGAAACCCCGGAGGCGGTGGCGGCGCTGGTCGTCTCCCCCACCTATTTCGGCGCCTGCGCCGACGTCGCCGCGCTGGCCGAGGTGGCGCACTCGCGGGGGGTGCCGCTGGTGGTCGACGAGGCCTGGGGCGCGCACCTCCACTTCCACCCCGACCTGCCACAGGCCGCGCTCGAGTCCGGCGCCGACCTCGTTACCTCCTCGACCCACAAGATCGTCGGCAGCCTCACCCAGGCGGCGATGCTGCACGTCGGTCGTGGGGGCCGGATCGACGACGCGATCGTCGACCGCTGCGTCAGCCTGGTCGAGACGACCAGCCCCAGCGGCCTCCTCACCGGCTCGCTCGACGCGGCGCGGAGACAGGTCTCCGTCCACGGCGAGGCGCTGCTGGGCGAGGCATTGGCGGCGCTGGAGACGACCCGCGAGCGGATCCGCGAAATCCACGGCCTCGACGTCCTCGACGAGCGGATGGTCGGCCGGCCTGGTGTCGCCGGCTGGGACCCGATGCGGCTCGGGATCGACGTCCGCGGCACCGGCTCCAGCGCGCAGCGCCTCTGGAAAGCCGCCTTCCACACCAGCGAGATCGACCTCGAGCTCTACTCCGGCAACGTCGTCGTCGCCATCTTCGGCGTCGGCGAGCCGGCCGAGGAGGCGGGCGAGCGCCTGGTCGAGGGACTGCGAAAGGCAGTCGCGGTGCTGGAGGAAACCCCGGGCGCACCAGACGAGAAGCTGGCGCCGGCGCCGCCCTGGGGCGAGCTGGTGCTGACCCCGCGCGAAGCCTTCCTCGGCCCGCAGGAGGTGGTCCCGTTCGACGCCGCCGCCGGCCGCATCGCCGCCGAGGGCCTCGCCGCCTACCCGCCGGGGATCCCCAACGTCCTCCCGGGGGAGCGACTGACCGCGGAGACGCTCGGCTTCATCCGCGAAAGCGTGGCGCATGGCGGCTACGTCCGCGGCAGCTCAGACCGTGAGCTGAAGACGCTGCGGGTCGCCCGCTGAGCCGAGGGAGCCGATCCTTTAGGTTCTTCCGATGGCCAGCTTCGACGCGATCGCCGACCTGCCGCTCGAGATCGAGAGCTGCGAGTTCGAGGGGCTCGGCATCACGAATGGTGACTTCGAACGACTGACGACGATCGTCAAGCTGCGCGGCGGCGGCCAGGAGGGGATCGGCGAAGACGTCGTCTACGACGCCGTCGACCACATCGGCCAGCAGGACCACGGCCCACCCGAAGGGCTGAGCGGCAGCTTCACCTTTTCCGAGTTCTCCGAGCGGCTCGACGGGATCGACCTCTTCCCGGCGGGCGAGCCTGAGCGCGGCGAGGTCTCGGTCGACTACCGCCGCTGGGCCTTCGAGTCGGCGGCGCTGGACCTGGCGCTGCGCCAGGCCGGCACCAACCTCGCCGCCGCCCTCGGCCGCGAGCCGCGGCCGGTGAACTTCGTCAACTCGATGCGGCTGGCCGGCTGGGAAGAGGGGGCTCGCTCCTCGATCGAGCCACTGCTCGCCCGCCTCGCCGTCTACCCGACGCTGCGCTTCAAGCTCGACCCGGCGAACGACTGGGACGACGAGCTGATCGCGGCACTGGCCGAGACCGGCGCGGTCGACTCGCTCGACCTCAAGGGCTTCTACAAAGGAACGCCGGTCGACGTCGATACCGACCCCGAGCTCTACGCGAAGCTGATCGAGACCTTCCCCGAGGCCTGGCTCGAGGACCCCGACGTGACCGAGGAGACGCGGCCGCTGCTCGATCCGGTCTCCGAGCGCGTCACCTGGGACGCGCCGATCCACTCGATCGCCGACATCGAGGCGATGCCGTGGTCGCCGCCGAAGACGGTCAACGTCAAGCCCTCGCGCTTCGGCCCGATCCGCAACCTCTTCGCCGCCTACGACTACTGCGAGGAGCGCGGCATCGGCGCCTACGGCGGCGGCCAGACCGAGCTCGGCCAGGGGCGCGGGCAGATCCAGTACCTGGCCTCGATCTTCCACCCCGACACTCCCAACGACGTCGCCCCCGGCGGCTACAACGACCCCGAGCAGGCGACCAAGCCGGGGCTGCAGTCCAGCCCGCTGGAGCCGGCGATCGAGGAGATCGGGTTCCGCTGGAAGCTCTGAGGGTTACCTAACCGCGGCTTCGGCCGACCGAATCCGCGCTTTCGGTTACGTTGGGCTCGCCCGCCAGTCGACAAGGAGCCCGCCATGCCCGACAGATTCGCCGACGCCCTCAACGAGCAGATCGCCAACGAGTTCGCCGCCAGCCAGCAGTACGTGGCCGCCGCCGTCTACTACGACGCCGAAACCCTGCCCCGTCTCGCCGCCTTCTTCTACCGGCAGGCGCTGGAGGAGCGCGAGCACGCGATGATGATGATCCAGTACCTGCTCGACGTCGGCGAGGAGATCCGGATCCCGGACATCAACGCCCAGCAGACGAGCTTCGCCGACGGCAGCGCCCCGGTGCGGATGGCACTCGAGCAGGAGCAGCGGGTCAGCGACGAGATCTTCTCCCTCTTCGAGCTCGCCCGCGAGGTGAAGGACTACCGCGCCGAGCACTTCCTGCAGTGGTTCGTCAAGGAGCAGGTCGAGGAGGTGGCGCTGATGAGCGACCTCCTGCGCGTGGTCGAGCGCTCCAGCGACAACCTGCTGCTGGCCGAGGACTTCATCGCCCGCGAGAGCTTGGGCGAAGAGAGCGAGGACCCAACCGCGCCCCCGACCGCGGGGGAGTGACGGTCAGCCGATGGCCTAAGTGAGGAAATTGCTCACGACCACGCCGATCGACGCGGTGATCAACACGAGGTAAAGGCGCTCAAAGCGCTGATCAAATCGCCGTTCGACCCGCTCAAAGCGTTCGTCGGCCCGCGCGAAACCTTCGCGCATTTCCTTGAACCCGTCGTCCATGCGCCGGCTCATTTCGTCAAGCCGCTCGTCGTTCCAGCTGTCCATCGGCCTCTCCATCTCCAAGAGCTTCATGATGGCATATATGTAGACGAAAAGTTTCTACGTGTTGCGCGTAGAAAGTAAATTCTCGGAGCCGAAAATGGCGCGGCTTCGTGACCTCAGCCGAGCCAGCCGGCGCGCCGGCGCATCGTCTTGATCCGGCGGAACTCGGCGATGTCCTCACGCAGGGCGGCGGGCGCCGGAGCGGGCAGAAAGCGGGCCGGGAGCGGAGACTCGGCGACTTCGCCCTCGCGCCGGCTGACCCGGTAGGCGCGGGCGCCGCGGCGGGCGGTCACCGCCGAGGGGGTGCCCTCTCCTTCCCAGAGCAGGCCGGCGTAGTCGTCGAGGCCGTAGCCGCTCGGCATCCCCTCGCCGACCGCGTCGAGGTAGGCGGCGCGGCGCTCGGGTTCGTTGTTGTAGTGGACGCAGAGGCTGCCCCCGAGGAGGCCGAGACCGGCGGCGGCCAGGGGCCTGCCGGAAGACTTGGTGATCCCGGCCTCGAACCAGCACATCGCGCCCGCGCTCTGGCCGGCGAGGACGATCCCCTGGCGCCAGGCGAGGCTGAGGATCGAGGCGATGTCGTGCGCCTCCCAGACGGCCAGGAGGTTGAGCAGGCTGCCGCCGCCGACGTAGATCAGGTCCTGCTCGAGGAGGTGGTCGCGCAGCTCCATCGGCCGGCGGCCGAGGCGGAAGAGGGAGACGTCGGAGGGCTCGCAGTGCCGCTCTCCGAAGGCCGAGTAGAAGCTGCCGATCTGGTCGGAGGTGTCGCCGCTGGCGGTCGGCAGGATGCAGATCCGCGGCCGCTCGGCGCCGCCTTCGCCGGCCAGTCGCAGCAGCAGCTCGCAGACCGCGCGATCCGGCGGCTTCGAGCTGAACTCGTGCCCGCCGAGGGCGAGGATCCGGCGCACGGGGGTTGCCTTCGGGATCGGGCCGTTGGCGAACCCCATCAGGCGGCCGGGGCGGTCGAGAGCGCCTCCGGCAACGGGGCGGCGGGGACCGCGTCCCGATCGCCGAGGTAGGTGGTCGCGATCTGCATCTCCACCACCCGCGAGCCGGCGACGTCGAGACGGTAGCCGCGCGCCCGCGGCCGCGAGGCGACGACGCGGCTCAGCTCCTCGCCGGTGAAGTGGAGGGCGGCTCCGTCCTCGGCCGCATAGCCACCGCACATCCCTTCGCGGAGAAAGCGGTGGTAGGACTCGCCGCGCCCCGAGCCGCGCTCGTAATGGACGCAGTTGCTGAACGGCAGAAGTCCCAGCCCGCGTAACCGCTTCGCCTCGCCGTGGAAGCCGCTGACCGCTTCGGAGAACCAGCAGAGCGAGCCGGCGGAGAGGCCACAGAGGATCACGCCCGATTCCCACGCCTCGCGCAGAATCGAGTCGATCCCATGGGCGCGCCAGACGCCGAGCAGGCTGACCACGCTGCCGCCGCCGACGTAGATCAGGTCCTGGGAGAGGAGATGGCGCCGCAGGTCGCTCGGCCCCTGCTCGCGGCGGAAGAGCGAGATGTGGCTCGGCTCGCAGCGGTGGGCGGAGAAGGCTCGGTAGAAGCGGACGATGTAGTGGTCGGCGTCGCCGCTGGCGGAGGGCAGGAAGCAGACCCGCGGCCGCTCCGCCCTGGTCAGGCCCAAGACGTAGTCGTCGAGCAGCGGGTTCCCCGACTCCATCGAGAAGCCGCCCCCGCCGAAGGCGACGATCTGGCGCTCCGCAGTTTGCATAGAGAAATGTTCGCCGCCAGTGCCGCTGCGGTCGTTGTACAGCGGTCCGAAGTTCAGACCACCGCGCTCGCCCCCGCGTACAGCAGGCGCAGCCGGTTGCGGGCGCGGTGCAGCCTCACCTTCACGGTCCCTTCCGGGATCCCGAGCCGGAGGGCGATCGTCTTCTGGGTCAGGTCCTCCTCGTATTTCATCTCCAGCAGCCGCCGGTCGCGCTCGCCGAGCAGATCGAGGGCGGCGTGGAGGTCGGCCAGCTCGACGGCCGCCAGCACATGCTCGTCCTCGGCTCCCTCGCTGAACTCGATCGACGATGTGGGATCGGGACGCACCCGGGCGTGCTGGCGGAAGGCCTCGTTGCGGACGATCGCCGCCAGCCACTGGTTGCGACGCCCGGAATCGCGCAGGGTCGAACGCCGACGCCAGGCCCGGAGCAAGGCATCCTGAGCTATGTCTTCGGCTTCGCTCGGATTGCTCGCGTAGCGGTAGGCCATTCGAAGACAGACTCTGTGTGCCTCACCCCACTCCCAGCCATCGTCGTTCCCGCGGCGATGCCCTATCGGAGTGCTGATTGAACGAACCTACATAAGCGGTGCACTAAATTGCCACTTCTGCTTCGGAAACTGTTCTGAACTTGCGCAGGTCTGTTAGATCGTGGGAGGGGAATCGGGGGAAAATTGGCAGCAGGGGGCTGAAATCGCCTATGAGGCGATCGCTCCCGCCTACGACGACTTCACCGCTCACCACAACTACGACCTCTGGCTCGGCGAGCTGCTGCCGAAGCTGGAGCAACACGGGATCGCGGGGAAACGACTGCTCGACGTCGCCTGCGGCACCGGCAAGAGCTTCCTGCCGATGCTGGACCAGGGCTGGGAGGTGACCGCCTGCGACATCTCGCCGGCGATGGTCGCCCTGGCGCGGGAGAAGGTAGGCGACCGGGTGAAGCTGTTCGTCGCCGATATGCGCGAGCTGCAGGTCTACGGCGAGTTCGACGTCGTCTTCTGCCTCGACGACGCGGTCAACTACCTGCTCAGCACCGAGGAGCTGGAGGACGCGCTGGCCGGGATGCGACGCAACCTCGGTCCCGGCGGGCTGCTGATGTTCGACGTCAACACGCTGGAGACCTACCGCACCTTCTTCGCCGAAGAGGTCGTGGTCGAGCGAGCAGGCAAACGGATGATCTGGAAGGGCAGGTCGAGCCCGGACGTCCCGCCCAGCTCGATAGTCGAGGCGAGCTTCGAGGTCGAGCCGCTGGACGCGGCGGCCGGCCCGGCAATCCCACCCGAGGTGCATCGCGAGCGCCACTTCCCCGAAGCGGAGGTCCGCGCGGCGATGGAGCGGGTAGGGCTGGAATTCCTCGACGTCTACGGCCACCACCACGACGCGATCCCGAAGCAGCCGCTGGACGAGGTCGCCCACGCCAAGGCGGTCTACATCAGCCGGGCGAAGTAGCCGAACCAGTTGCCGGAATGCTCCACCAGCTCCAACCCCGCCGCGGCTCCCATCCGCTCGAGGCTGGCGCGGGTGGTGAAATGGGGGTCGCCGAAGAGCTCGCCGACGACGAGCCGGCCGCCGGGCTTCAGCACGCGGCGGATCTCGCGCAGGGCGGCGGCGCTGTCGGGAATCTCGCCGAGGACGGCGGTCAGAACTACGGCGTCGACCGAGGCGTCCTCGTAGGGGAGCGCGGTCGCGTCTCCCTGGCTGGGGACCAGGTTCGCGAGCCCGCGCTCACCGGCGCCCCGCATCACGTGGTCGAGGAACTCCCGCTGCAGGTCGAACAGCTCCAGGGTCCCAGTCGGCCCCACCCACACCGCCAGGTCGTGGCTGTAGTAGCCGGTGCCGACACCGACCTCGAGCAGGCGCTCCCCCGGCTCGGGACGCAGCACCGATCGCAGCCGCTCGCGGGTGATGATCGGGTGCGGTGCTTCGACCCAGAAGCGCTGCCCGTAGGGGCAGGCAGAGGGGTTCTTTCGCCACCAGAGCGCCGCCGCCAGCGTCGCCGCCGCGGCTGCCCCCAGTAGGTGGCGCGGGCGCATCGGCCTAGTGACCGAAGCCGACCCGGTGCTCGCCGGACTCGATCCGGACGAACTGGACCTTGCCGAGGTAGAGGGCGACCGTCCCCTCCTCGGTGTGGAGGTCGTGCCAGCCACCCTGCTCGAGGCGCGAGCGCAGGTCCTTCAGGTCCTCCTCGACCAGCCGGGTGGAAATCACCTGGCCGCCCTCGAAGCCGATCTCGACTCGTTGCGCATCTGCCATCAGTGACCTCCCGCGGGTTCGACGATCTCGGTCAGGACCCCACCGGTTGAGCGGGGGTGAAGGAAGGCGACGCGGCTGTCGCGGATCCCGGCCCGCGGCTCGGAGTCGATCAGCTGGATCCCGGCGGCGGCGATCTTCTCCAGGGTGGCGTCGATGTCGTCGACCGCGTAGGCGACGTGGTGCAGCCCGGCGCCGTTCTTGGCCATGTATTTGCCGACGGGCGTATCCGGACCGAGCGGAGCCAGCAGCTCGACGTGGCCATCGCCGACGTCCAGCAGCACTGCCTCGACGCCCTGCGACTCAACCGTCTCGCGGTGTGCCAGCTCCATCCCGAAGCCGTCGCGGTAGAGCTCGAGCGCGGCGTCGATGTCCTCGACGGCGACTCCGATGTGGTCGATCCTTCCGAACAAGGCGGCGAAGTCTATGCGGCCTCGGCGCGAAGGATCTCGTCCAGCGCCGCGACGGCGACCTCGAGCTGCTCGGGCGTCGGCTCCTTCGTCGCCCAGTGCCGCTGGATTTCGCGGCCGGGGGTGTGGAAGGCCTCTGCCAGGGGATCGCCGTGGTGACGATCGCTCCAGGCGAACATCTCGACCGCAAGCGAGGCGCCGCCGAGGCCGACCCCGGCGCGGACGGCATTGCTGGGGTTTTCGGCGAGGCGCTCGAGCAGAACCGTGCCACCGGCCGAGAGCAACATCATCGGTACGACCAGATTGGAGCCGCAGCGGTCGTGCTCTTTGGGCACCGAAGCCACGTCGTCGAGGAGGTCACGCTCGTAGGCGGCGATCGTCTTGTGCTCGGCGCCGTGATAGGCGGCGAGGTCACGGTCGCTGAGCGCGACGAGCGCGGGAACGACACCGACCGCCTGGACGATCCCCTCGCGCAGGGCGCTGGCCGGCAGCCGTTTGCGCAGCAGAGAGGTGAGCGTGATCGTGCCCGCGGCGGCGGTCAGCACCCGCACGTCCTCGAAGGGCAGCCGCGCCGCCCGCAACCGACGCCGCACCAGCGGCAGCACCAGCAGCGCCTCGGCCAGTTTCAGCGGCCCGCGCAGGCCGGGCATTTTCGCCACCAGGCTCGGGGCCAGCTCCGGCTTGCGTTCGGAGCCGACTTCGATCGCCCCGTCGCGATCGCGCACCGCCGCCGCCCAGTGGGTGGGCCCGTGGATCAGCAGCCCGTTACGGAGCGCCATCCCGCCAAGGCGAAGCTTTTTGGGACCGTCATCAGCCACCTGCCCAAGATAGGCGATGCCCTGCACGGGCACAAAAGAGGGCGTCGAGCCCAGTCCTCTCGACGCCCTCGTCCCCCCTGTTTTTGGCAACCGGCCGGAGCCCCCCAGTCCAGGTCTCCGGCCGGGTTGTCGGCTCTCCCTGGCTTAGCTTGGTGAGCCGATCCTGAGAACCCCACAGGGACCGCGAAGTTGCGCCCCGTTTTACAGGTTGTCTAATTTTTTCCTTAAGGCCTCGAGGCGGCGGCCGAGCTCCTGCTCGAAGCCGCGGTCGGTCGGCGCGTAGAAGCGTCGGCCGCGCAGCTCGTCAGGCAGCAGCGGCTGGCCGCTGACCCCACCGGGCTCATCGTGCGCGTAGCGGTAGCCCTCGCCGCGGCCGAGCTTCTCAGCGCCGGGGTAGTGGGCGTCGCGCAGGTAGTCCGGGGGCGTCTTGGCACCGTTGGCGCGAACCTCGGCCCGCGCCGCCGAGAGCGCCTTGTGGGAGGCGTTCGACTTCGGGGCGAAGGCGAGGTAAACGGTGGCCTGGGCGAGGTTCAAGGCGCACTCGGGAAGCCCAACCCGGTCGACCGCGCGGGCGGCGGCGTCGGCGACCAGCAACGCCTGCGGGTCGGCGTTGCCGATGTCCTCGGAGGCAAGAATCGCCATCCGGCGGGCGATGAAGCGAGGGTCCTCGCCGCCCTCCAACATCACCGCCAGGTAGTAGAGCGAGGCGTCGACGTCGGAGCCGCGGGTCGCCTTGATCCAGGCGGAGACAAAGTCGTAGTGACGGTCGCCCTGGCGGTCGTAGTCGATCGCCTTGCGCTGCATCGCATCTTCGACCGCGGCGACGTCGACCTCGCCGTCGGCCTGCTCTACGGCTCGCTCCAGGGCCGAGAGGGCGACCCGGGCGTCGCCGCCGCTGCGCGTCGCCAGCATCGCCAGCGCCTCGTCGGTGACGGCGGGTGGATCGGTGATCCCCCGCTCGGGATCGTCCAGCGCCCGCCGCAGCAGCACTCCCACCTGCTCCGGCTGCAGCGGCCGCAGCTCGTAGACCTGGGCCCGCGAGAGCAGGGCCGAGTTGACCTCGAAGTAGGGGTTCTCCGTGGTGGCGCCGATCAGGGTCAGGAGCCCTTCCTCCACTGCCGGCAGCAGCGCGTCCTGCTGGGCCTTGTTGAAGCGGTGGATCTCGTCGAGGAAGAGGATCGTCGGCCGACCGTTCGCGCGCCGTCGCTCCCGCGCCCGCTCGATCACATTGCGGATCTCGGCTTTGCCGGCGTTGACCGCGGACTCCTCCTCGAAGGCCCCCTGCGCCCCCGCCGCCGCGATCCGCGCCAGCGTCGTCTTCCCCGCCCCCGGCGGCCCGTAGAGGATCGAGCTGTGGGGCTTGCCGGATTCGATCGCGCTGCGCAGCGCCGACCCCTCGCCCAGCACATGCTCCTGCCCGATCACCTCGTCGAGCGAGCGGGGACGCATGCGGACCGCGAGGGGTGCGTGGGCGGGAACCGCAGCCGATTCCGCCCCATCGGCGTCGCCCGTGTCGAAGAGTTGATCGGCCACTATGGCCGTTAAGGCTAAGCCGCAACGGGCTGGAGTGACGGATTCCGCGTTTCAACGCGGGCTCCCCCGGTTGGCTCGGGGCAGATCAACAACTCATGCCCGTCGTCGTATACGAGTAGAACCGAATCGCCTTCAAGCAAAGCCCCGGTCGCCATCTCGTCGTGCCGGGGGTTGTCGGCCGCGATCATGTGCATAGGACTGGGATAGGTGTCAAGTTCCGGCGAGCTCATCAAGGCCGCGAATCGCCGGGCGGCCGCGTCTTCTCGAATCGAACTCACGATTTCCGCCATTGCCTCACTATCTCCTTCGTTCTCCTGCGGGCTTCGAAAGTGGCCACAGCCATTGCTTCGTTGATCGAATTGAACTCGCGAATCACGGGCTCCTGCTTGCCCTCGATGCGGGTGTATTCATGCACGTGATGCTCATGCACATCATCGGCGTTGTCCCAAAGCCGCACCGTCTGCCAAACCCCCTCCTCCTTCACCTCCAAGGTGACGGCGTAGGTATATGGGGGCGGCGGCTCGCTTCGCCGGTAGCGGACTCGCACATAGGGCTCGTCTTGGCCGTAGACAACTTCTCGTTCGGTGGCAATCACCTCACCCCAAGGGCGGGGAAGCCAATCCTCTCCCCCTCTAAGCCAGCGTAGAATCCGCAATATGGAGAGCGCTACGGCAGTCCCGACGTCCCTGTCCACCTCGACCCTCGAGTCGTTCAACCCGGCGACCGGTGAGCTGGTCGGCTCGGTGCCGACGATCGTTCCCGAGGAAGTGCAGGGCGTGGTCGACGACGTGGCGCGGATCCAGCCCGCCTGGGCGGAGCTGTCGACGAAGACGCGGGCCTCCTACATGAAGCGCGCCGCCGACGCGCTCCTCGACGACATCGACGACATCGCGAGGCTGCTGAGCGAGGAGCAGGGCAAGCCGCTGGCCGAGTCCTACACGATGGAGCTGCTGCCGACCGTCGACGCGCTGCACTGGTGCGCGAAGGCGGGGCCGAAGATTCTCGCTGACGAGAAGGTGCCGATGACGCAGGCCTTCACGCTCTCCAAGAAAGGGCGCTTCAGCTACGAGCCGATCGGCGTCGTCGGCGTGATCGCGCCCTGGAACTACCCCTGGTCGATTCCCTTCGGCGAGGTCGCGATCGCGCTGATGGCCGGCAACGGGGTGGTCCTCAAGCCGGCCAGCCTGACGCCGCTGCTCGGCGAGCGGATCCGCGACGTCTTCGAGAAGGGCGGGCTGCCCGAGGGCCTGGTCCGGGTCGTCCACGGCGGCGGCCGGATCGGCGACGCGCTCAGCCGCTCCAGCGTCGCCAAGGTCTTCTTCACCGGCTCGGTCGAGGTCGGGCGCAAGGTGGGAGAGGTCTGTGCCTCCAACCTCAAGGGCAGCGTCCTCGAGCTCGGCGGCAAGGACCCGATGATCGTCTGCTCCGACGCCGACCTCGACAACGCGATCTCCGGCGCCGTCTGGGGCGGCTTCGCCAACGCCGGCCAGACCTGCTCGGGGATCGAGCGCGTCTACGTGATGCGCGACGTCGCCGACCGCTTCATCGAGGGCGTCGTCCGCGAGACCGAAAAGCTCACGGTCGGCAACCAGCTCGAGTGGGAGACCGAGATCGGCCCGATGACCTCCGAGGACCAGTACGAGATCGTCTGCGACCTGATCGCCGACGCGGAGGCCTCCGGCGCGACCAAGCGCTGCGGCGGCCCGGTCGATCCGCCGGGCTTCTCCGGCAAGTTCGTCGCCCCGACCGTCCTCACCGGCGTCACCCACGAGATGCGGATCATGCGGGAGGAGATCTTTGGCCCGGTGCTGCCGATCGTCGTCGTCGACTCCGAGCAGGAGGCAATCGACCTCGCCAACGACTCCGAGTTCGGCCTCGGCGCCTCGGTCTGGACCAAGGACCGCCAGCGCGGCGCCCGCATCGCCCGTCGGATCGAGTCGGGGATGGTCTGGGTCAACGACCACTCCTTCAGCCACGGCGCCTGCCAGTGCGCCTGGGGCGGGGTCAAGGACTCCGGCCTCGGCCGCTCGCACTCGAAATTCGGCTTCTACGAGTGCGTCAACATCAAGATGAACGCCTGGGAGCCCGGCCTCACCCGCGACTTCTGGTGGCACCCCTACGACGAGACCCTCGGCGAGGCGGTCAAAGCCTCGGCGAAGATCCTCTACGGCAAAGGCGAGGTCCGCGCCAAAGCGCTGCGCGAAGGTGCGGCGCCGCTGCTGAAGGTCGGGCGCCGCACCCTGCAGAAGAAGCGCCGCTAGCGGCGCGCGGAATCAGCCGCCGCCGACTTCCACCGTCTTCGAGGCGGCTGCCTGGCACTTGTAGATCGGGCCGGCGGTCGCCTGGGTGGATGGCTTCACTTCCGCGTAGACCTTGGCCGGGATCTCGATGTTTTCGTTTAGCGCGTCGAGGTCGGCCTTCCAGTTGCCGTTTGGCTTGGACTCAGACCGGCTGAGCACCTCGTTGCCCTTCTGCTTGAGGACGACGGTCCGTTCGCCGACGCAGTTCGAGTTGGCGGCTTTGACCTTGCCCTGGTAGCCGGTGGCACCGAGGGTTACTTCGGTCTTGACCTTGACGGTCTCGCCGGGACCGGCGGCGATTACCGCTGACGCACCGAGGGCGAGCACCGCGAGGGTTGCTGCGCCGAGCGCGGCCGCATGACTGGTCTTCTTCATCGTTTCTCCTTGTCTAGGCGCCTCGCGCCCCTGCCGAAATTGCCGCGGCAGACTAAGCGATGGAACCGCCGTTGACCGAGGACGGTGCAGAATCCCCGGAGATGCCCCCCGCGCAGGAGAAGGCCGCGCCCGCGATCACCGTCGCCGGGCTGCGGCGCGACTACGGCGATCGCCCCGCCCTCGACGGCGTCGGCTTCGAGCTGCCCGCGGGCGCCTCGCTGGTCGTCCTCGGGCCGAACGGGGCCGGCAAGACGACCCTGCTGCGGATCCTCGCCACCCTGCTGCGGCCCAGCGGGGGCAAGGCGACCGTGCTCGGCTGCTCGCTGCCGAACGAGGCCTGGAAGCTGCGTGGCCTGATCGGCTACCTCGGCCACGAGCCGCTGCTCTATCGCGACCTCAGCGGCCGCGAGAATCTGCGCTTCCAGGCGCGCCTGCACGGGATCGAGCGCGAGTCCGGGGAGGCGCGGATAGAGGAGCTGCTGCGCGCCGTCGGCATGGAGCGGCGGGCCGACGAGCGGGTCGCCGAGCTCTCGGCCGGGATGCGGCAGCGGCTCTCGATCTGCCGCTGCGTCCTGCATGAGCCGGAGCTGCTGCTGCTCGACGAGCCCGACTCCAACCTCGACGTCGAGGGGCGGGAGCTGGCCCGCGAGCTGATCGGACTCGGCGCCGGCACCCGAGTCGTCGTCACCCACGACCCCGAGCGCCACCTGCCCGAGGCTGACCAGGTGCTGCGGCTGGGGATCGGCGAGACGGCGGTGGTCTCGTGACCCCGTCCCGGGCCGCCTTTGCCGCGATCCTCGCCAAGGACCTGCGGGCGGAGCTGCGCACCCTGCAGTCGCTGCCGGCGATGGCGCTCTTCGCGGTCACCACCTTCGTCATCTTCCGCTTCGGCCTCGACCGCACCGCCCTCTCCGGCAGCCTCGCCTCCGGCGTCCTCTGGGCGACCCTGCTGTTCGCCGCCGTGCTCGGCATCAACCGCCTCTTCGTCGCCGAGCGCGAGGAGGGCGGCTTCGACGCGATCCGCCTGGCACCGATCGACCGCAGCGTCCTCTTCGCCGCCAAGGTGACGTCGCTCGTCGTCTACCTGGTGGCGCTGGAGCTGGTCGCGGTGCCGATCTTCGCGGTCTTCTTCCTCGACGACGCCGCCGGCCTCGGGCCGCTCGTCGCCGTCCTCCTCCTCGCCGACCTCGGCTTCGCCACCACCGGCACCCTGATCTCCTCGATGGCGGTCAACTCGCGCGCCCGCGACCTGCTCGTGCCGCTCGTGCTCCTGCCCCTGGCGGTGCCGCTGATGATCGCCGCCACCGGCGCTACCGAGCCGCTGCTGGCGATGGGCGGCCCTTCCTACGATCGCTTCGGCACCTGGCTGATGGTGCTCGGCCTATACGATCTGATCTTCGGCCTGGTCGGCTACGCCGTTTTCGACTTCCTCCTCGAGGACTGACCGGCAAACAAACTTTCCCACCCTCTCGGGCATGTACGGCAAAGGACTCAAGCCCCTCTCGATCGCCACCGTGGCGATGCTCGCCCTGTCGCTTTCGCTGGTCTTCTTCTACGCGCCGCTCGACGCCGACCAGGGCTTCGTCCAGAAGATCTTCTACATCCACGTGCCGCTGGCGATCGTGGCGCTGATCGGGTTCGTCGTCGGCGGGATCTTCGCGATCGCCCACCTGCGCACCGACAACCGCAAGTGGGATGCCTACTCCTACGTCGCGATCCACCTCTCGGTGATCTTCGGCGTCGCCGTGCTGATCACCGGCGGGATCTGGGCCAAGGCCTCCTGGGGCCACTGGTGGGTTTGGGACGAGCCGACCCTGGTCAGCTTCCTGATCGTCTTCCTCCTCTACGCGACCTACTACCCCTTCCGCTACGCGATCGAGGACCGCGACCGCCAGGCGCGTTACGCCTCGGTCTTCGCGATCACCGCCGGCGCTTTCGTGCCGCTCAACTTCATGGCGGTGCGGATGGCCGAGAGCCTCGTTCACCCCCGCACCTTCGCCACCGCCGAAGGTGGGATGCCGGGCGAGATGATGCTCACCTTCCTCTGCATGTTGGTTGCGATCGGGCTGCTGTGGACGACCCTGGTCAAGTTCGAGCTGACCGCGAAGAGCGCCTCTGGCCAGGTCAAGCGCCTGCGCCGCGCCCTCGACGCGCCGGTCTCCGGCGGTAGCTCGCGAATCGCCCCGGAGGTGAGCTGATGCTGGAGCTCGCCGCACTCCTCCCGCTCGGCGCCCCGGCGCTGCCCCTCGACGAGGCCGGCAAGTACGTCGCCGGCGCCTACGTCGTCTTCGTCGTGCTGCTGATCGTCTACGTGGCGATCATGGCGGCGAAACTGGGCCGGATCGAGCGTGACCTGCGCGAGGTCGCCGAGATCGCCGAGCAACGGGAAGAGAAGCGCGAGGAGGTGAGCGCCTGATGGCGGAGCTGCTCGCCCTCGGCGTCTCCCACAAGACCGCCCCGCTCGACCTGCGCGAGCGGCTCTCGCTGACCAAGGGGCGCGCGGTCAGCGCCCTGGCCGAGTTGACCGCCGCGAACGGGATCCATGAGGCGGCGGCGATCTCGACCTGCAACCGGACCGAGCTCTACCTGATCGTCTCCGACCCGGTCGAGGCCGAGTCGACCGCGCTCGGCGTCCTCACCCGCCAGGCCGATATCCGCCCGACCGAACTGCTCAGCCACCTCTACTCGCTGCGCGCGACCGAGGCGGCCCGCCACCTGCTGCAGGTGACCGCCGGGCTCGACTCGATGATCCTCGGCGAGGCAGAGATCCAAGGCCAGGTCAAACGCGCCTACGAGCTGTCGATGGTCGAGGGCGCGACCGGGCCGGTCCTCAACCGTCTCTTCCGCGGCGCCCTCAGCGCCGGTGGCCGCGCCCGCGAGGAGACCGGGATCAGCGAGACGGGAGTTTCGATCCCCTCCGTCGCGGTCGAGCTGGCGCGGCGCACGCTCGGCGACCTCTCCGACCGCCGCGTCCTCGTCGTCGGCGCCGGCGAGACCGCCGAGCTGGTCGCCAGGGCCCTGGTCGCCCGCGGCGTCGCCACCGTCTTCGTCGCCAACCGCCACTACGACCGCGCGATCGGCCTCGCCCAGCGCTTCGGCGGCGGCGCGGTTCGCTTCGACGAGCTGCCCGAGCAGCTCGGGAGCGCCGACATCGTTGTCTCCGCGACCAACTCTCCCCACCACATCGTCGAGCGCGACGGGCTCGAACACGTGATGGAGCAGCGCCCCGAGCGGCCGCTGCTGGCAATCGACCTGGCGGTGCCGCGCGACATCGAGCCGGCCTGCCGCGAGATCGCCGGCGTCACCGTCCACGACATCGACGACGTCCAGCAGATCGTCGAACGCAACGCGAGCGGTCGCGAGGCCGAGTCGCTGAAGGCGGAGCGCATCATCGACGCCGAGGTCGATCGCTTCGAGCGCTGGCTCGGCTTGCAGGAGGTGGTGCCGACGATCAGCGCTCTGCGCGAGCACGGCGACGAGGTCGTGCGGCGGGTGCTGGCCGAGAACGAAGGGCGCTGGGAGAACCTCTCCGACGCCGACCGCGAGCGGCTCGAGAAGATGGCGAAGGCGATCGCCTCTCGTCTTTTGCACGAGCCGACGCTGCGGATTCGCAACTCGGCCTGCTCGGGCGAGTCCTACTTCTTCATCAGCGCCCTGCGCGAGCTTTTCGGTCTCGACGTCGAGACCGAACCGGAGGGCGAAGCCCGCAGCGACAACGTCACCGAGCTCCGTCGCGACCGCAAGCAACAGGGCTGAGGCCGTGCGAATCGCCACCCGCGGCAGCACCCTCGCCCTGACGCAGGCGCGCTGGGTCGGCGAGCGGCTCGGCGGGGCCGAGTATGTCGAGGCCAGCTCCGATGGCGAGCCGGGCGACAAGTCCCGCTTCGTCCGTGGGGTCGAGCGGGTGCTGCTGGCCGACGGGGCGGAGATCGGCGTGCACTCGGCCAAGGACCTACCGGGGGAGATGCCGGCAGGGCTGGAGATCGCCGCGGTGCCGCCGCGCGAGGACCCGGCCGACGTCTGGATCGGTGTCGGCAACTCCCTCGAGGACGTCCCCGAGGGAGCGCGGGTCGGGACCGCGAGCCTGCGGCGCCGGGCTCAGCTGCTGGCGGCGCGGCCGGACCTGCGGGTCGAGGAGCTGCACGGCAACGTCGACACCCGCCTGCGCAAGCTCTCCGAAGGCGAACTGGACGCGATCGTCCTCGCCGCCGCCGGCTTACGCCGACTCGGCCGCGAGAGCGAGATCGGGTTCGCGATCCCGGTCGACCGCATGGTCCCGGCCGCGGGGCAGGGAGCGCTGGCGCTGCAGGTCCGCGCCGGTGATGAGGAGACCATTGATGCCGCGGCGACGATCAACGAGCTCGAGGCGATGCGCGAGCTGACTGCGGAGCGGACGGTCGTCGCCCTGCTCGATGCGACCTGCGCCAGCCCACTCGGAGTCCACGCCCAGGTTGAAGACAGCCGGATCGCAGTCGAGGCTTTCGTCGGCCTCCCCGACGGCAGCGAGTGGGTGCGCGACCGGCTCGATGGCAGCGCCGAGGAGCCGGCTCTGGCCGGGGCCGAACTGGCCCAGCGCCTGCTCGGCGCCGGTGCCCGCGAGATCCTCGACCGGGCGGAGGAGATGGCGTGAGCGCGCGGGCGGGTGTCGTCTACCTGGTCGGCGCCGGACCCGGCGATCCGGGCCTGATGACGGCGCGATCGCTGGAGCTGATCGCCAGCGCCGACGCGATCTTCTACGACCGCCTGATTCCGCCCGGGGCACTCGACGGTGCCCGCGAGGATGCCGAGCTGGTCTACGTCGGCAAGCAGCCGGGCGTGCCCTCCGTCCCCCAGGATGAGATCGGCGAGCGGCTGGTCGAGGCCGGCCGCGCCGGCAAGAGCGTCGTCCGGCTCAAGGGCGGCGATCCCTTCGTCTTCGGCCGCGGCGGCGAGGAGGGCGAAGCGCTGCGCGAGGCGGGGGTCGAGTTCGAGGTCGTGCCCGGAGTTACGGCCGGTGTCGCCGCCACCGCCTACGCCGGGATCCCGGTCACGCACCGCGACGACGCCTCCGCCGTCGCCTTCGTCACCGGCCACGAGGACCCGGAGAAGGAGAAGAGCGCGCTCGACTGGGAGGCACTGGCCCGCTTCCCCGGCACGCTCGTCTTCTACATGGGGGTCAAACGTCTGGGCGAGAACGCGGCGGCGCTGATCGAGGCTGGACGCAATGCCAGTGAGCCCGCCGCTGCGATCGAACGCGGCACTTGGCCAGGACAGCGCACCGTGAGCGCAACCCTGGGGACGATCGCCGAGGCGGTCGCCCGCGAGGGGATCAAGGCGCCGGCGCTGATCGTCGTCGGCGAGGTGGCCGGGCGGCGCGAGCAACTCGAATGGCTCGAGCGCCGGCCGCTGCACGGTAAGCGGGTCGTCGTCACCCGCGCCCGCGCCCAGGCCAGCGGCCTGGCGGCGACCCTGCGCGGGCTCGGCGCCGAGGTGGTCGAGCTGCCGGCGATCCGGATCGAACCGCGGATCGGAAGCGAGGAGGTGCAGAAGGTCGCCGGCGCGCTCGGGATCTACGAGCTGATCTGCCTCACCAGCCCCAACGGCGTCCGCCTGCTCTTCGAGGCGATGGAAGCGGTGGGTCTCGATGCGCGAGTGCTGGCCGGTGTCACGGTAGCGGCGATCGGCCCAGGAACGGCGCGGGCGCTGGCGGAGCGGGGGGTTCTCGCCGACGTGGTCCCGGAGCGCTTTGTCGCGGAGGGGCTGATCGAAGCGCTGGAGGATGAGGAGGTCTCGGGCGCCCGCGTCCTCGTCGCTCGCGCCGCCGAGGCGCGCGACGTCCTCCCCGACGCGCTGCGCGAGCGCGGCGCCGAGGTCGACGTCGTCGCCCTCTACGAGACCGTCCGCGAGGAACCGGGAGACGATGAGGTCGAGGCAGCCCAGAGCGCCGACTACGTCACCTTCACCTCCTCCTCAACCGTTACCAACCTCACCGAGGCCCTCGGCGATCGCTTCCCCACCGGGGCCCGGATCGTCTCGATCGGCCCGATCACCAGCGAGACGGTTCGCGCCGCCGGCCTCGAGGTCGACGTCGAGACCGAGCGACACGACATCGACGGCCTGCTCGCCGCCCTCCTCGCCGACGCGAGCGAATGAGCTTCGGCACCCCGCACCGCCACTTCCGCTCGACCGACTCGACCAACACCCGCGCCCGCGAGCTCGCCGCGGCGGGCGCCCCGCACGGCACCGTCATCACCGCGAACGAGCAAAGCGCCGGCCGCGGCCGGCAGGGCCGAACCTGGACGGCACCCCCCGGCAAAGCCCTCCTCTACTCCGCAGTAGTCCGCCCCCTAGAGGACCACCACACGATGCTCCCCCTCGCCGTGCCCTTGGCCGTCTGCGAGGCCGCAGAGCAACTGAACCCCGACCTCGACTGCAAGGTGAAGTGGCCGAACGACATCCACGTCGACGGCCGCAAGCTGGCTGGAGTACTGATCGAGGCCCGTCCCCAGGACAGCTGGGCGGTAATCGGCGTCGGCCTGAACCTCTTAATCGAGGATCACGAGTTCCCGGTCGAGCTTCGGGATCGTGCCACCTCGATCTTCGCCGGCGATCAACGGACCCGGAAGAGGGGGTCTGCCGGACCCTCCCCGCTGTTGTCCGGCAGACCCCCTCTTCTGGGTCCGCTCAACGAGCGCCTGAGTCACTGGGTCCAAGCCGAGCCCAACGCAGTCCTCGCCACCTGGCGCGAGCGCGACGCGCTGAAAGGGAGAGAGATCGCCTGGGAGGGAGGCTCAGGAGTCGCCGACGGCGTCGACGACCGGGGCTACCTGCTCGTCGTCACCGCCAGTGGCGACCGCGTCGCCCTCGGTGCCGGCGAGGTCCACCTCACGCGCTTTTGACCTCTTCCTGGCCTTCCTCGGCGCCCGGCCGTTGCCGGCCGCCTCGGGAGCACCGCCGTTGCCGTCCCCAGCCCCTTTGTTGCGTTTGCGCTTGCGCCGGCGCTTGCCGCCTTTGGGGAAGTTCTTCAGCAGCTCGCGGGCGACGGCCGAGGGTTTCCGCGCCATCCGCATCCGCGCCCCGCGCAGCACCTCCTCGCCCTCGGGAGTGTGCGAGACCGCGGCCGCCAGCAGCGACACCGCCAGGCGCCGGTCCTGTTTGCGCGCCGCGTGGACAAGCCGCCGCGCATTGCGCCCGTGCGCCCGGCCGGAGGAGTTGACCAGCAGGCCCAGCAACCGCTTCGTCTCCGGCCAGCGCTGCACCGCATACTCCTCGTGCAGTTCGCGGGTGTAAGTGGAAAGTCGCCAAACCCATGCCTGGGACTGGTCACGGCGGCCGATCCGTTTGTCGATCAGCGCCTGCAGCATCGTCTTCGTCCCCGCCCGTTTGTCCTCGCGGCTCCAGGTGCCGACGATTTCGATCGCGTCATCGAAGGCCTCGGCGTCGCCGAGGTCGGCGATCTCGCCCAGCGCTTTCAGCCGCAGCTGCGCGTTGCGGTTGCGCTGCACGCAGGTCAGCAGGAAGCGGCGGCGCAGCTCTTTGGTGCGGTCGTTCTGCAGCATCGCCCGCGCCCGGCGCCAGCCCTGGGTGTTGACCCGCGCCCCGGCCAGCGCCGCCCAGGCGTGCTGCTCGGGGTAGTCGAGGTTCTCGACCGCGATCCGCCAGATCTCCCGTTCCAGCACCTCCATCCGTTTCGCCTCGACGTCGGAGACGGGGACGATTCGCCGCTCGACGCGGACCTTGCGCCCACGGCCGCGCCGCACCGGCCCGACGACGATCGCGCCGCCGCGGTAGACGTCGCGGTCGAGCAGGCTGTGCAGGGTGACGATCGTCTCGTCGTGGGTCGTCGCCGGGTGGACGAAGTCGAGCACGATCCCCGCCTCCTTGCCCGGCGCGCGGCGGGTGACGCGGCCGACCCGCTGCTGGTAGATCCGCCGCGAGGCGGTCGGCGCCAGGTGCATGCAGATCGTCGCCCGAGGGCTGTTCCAGCCCTCGGCCAGCAGCATCGCGTTGCAGAGGACGTCGACGGTGCCGCGCTCGAAGCCAGCGAGGATCTCGGCCAGCTCGCGCTTCGGGGTTTCGCCGGAGACCGCCTGGGCGTTGATGCCGGCGTCGCGGAAGGCTTTGGCGACGTTCTTCGCGTGCTGGACCCCGGCGGTGTAGACGACGCCGGGGATCTTGCGGAAGCGGGAGCGGTAAAGATCGGCGATCGCGACGTTGAAGGGCTCCTGGTCGAGCAGCGCGGCCAGCTCCTCCTGGTCGAAGTCCTGGTCGACCTCGCCTTTGCGCAGCGGCACCTTGGCGATCGTCCGCACCCCCGGTCCGGGCGGGATCCGCAGGCAGCGCAGCGGCGCGATCACGCCGCGGCGGGCAGCCTGGGCGAGGTCGAAGCGCGAGGTCTGGGTCGGGAAGAGGTCGGCGACGTGACGGGCGATCAGCGCCCCGGTCGCGGTCATCCCGATGAAGACCGGGCCGGGCAGCTCGCGGATGCAGGCGCTGGTTTTCTCGCCCAGCGCGGTGTGCGCCTCGTCGCAGATGACGATCGAATAAGCGTCGGAGATTTTCTTGTGGTTGCGGACGAACCACTGGTAGGTCTCGACCGTGACCGGGCCTTCGGCATCGTCGCGGTCGCCGAGCAGCGGCGGCCGCAGGCGCTCCTTGTAGCCGCGGTCGGAGATCTCGCCGATGAACTGGTCGACGAGGTTGCGGCGATGGGTGAGGATCAGCACCCCGCCGGTGCGGGTCGCCTCGACGAAGCCGACGGCGGCGACGGTCTTGCCGGCGCCGGTCGCGTGCTCGAACCAGAAGCGGCGCTCGGCGCCGGGGTCCTCGGGCGCCTCCTCGACGACCTCCTCGTCCTCGTCGACCGGCCCTTCCTCCCAGTCCTGCGGCTCCTCGTCCGGAGCCAGCTCCTCGTCCTCGTCGTCCTCGGCAGCCTCGGCCGGGTCGAGCTCGGCGGCGGCCTCTCCGCTGGCCTCGGCACCGTTGCCGTTCTCGGCCACCGCGGCGCCGCCGGCCTGCTGCTGTCCCATCAGCTCGGCCAGGGTGCCGGAGAGCGCGTCGACCTGATGCGGATTCAGTTCGGCTCCGTCGAGCAGCTTCGGCGGCTCGTCGGCGAGGAAACGCTCCAGTCCCAGCAGCAGCGAGAAGTCGCGGCGCCACTGGATCGAGGGGTACTCGGCGCCTTCGCCGAGCTCTTTCAGGGAGGCGTCGAGGGCGCGGCGCCGCGCCGTTCCAGGCGCCAGCGCCTCCGGCCCCTCGCCGTCGAGCAGGAACGGCTCGCGGGCGAACGCCGCTGCCCGCTCGATGTCGGCACCTGAGGGAACTGCCGCCTGCGCGGCAACGTCGCTGGTCTTGGCCATAGAGGCTTCTGGGGCTTCCGTCCCTACCGAAGACAGACAGACGGCTGGGACAAGATGAACGAGGCTGCGGGGGCTCGACTGGGCGTGTCCCCCCCGGAGAACTCACGCGCGGCTCGCGAGCCTGCGAACCGAACGTACGTATTGTACCCACCGATCGGATGAGTGCGCGATTGAGACCCCTCTTAGTGGTAGGGACGCTGGCGCTGGCGGCATTCCTCGGCGGCGGTTGCGGGGATTCCGGCGGCGGTGAATCCGGCGGCTCGCACCCCGACTACGCGAAAGCGCTGGCGGGAGCGCCGGCTCCGCTTGCCGCCATCCACAAGCAGGGCAACGACCTTCTCGAGGGCGGCACCTCCGCCTACGAGGAGCGGATCGCGGGGCTGCGTGGCTACCCGGTCGTGGTCAACGTCTGGGCCTCCTGGTGTGGCCCCTGCCGGCAGGAGTTCCCGTCCCTGCAGGATGCCTCTGCCCGCTTCGGGAAGAAGGTCGCCTTCCTCGGCGTCAACTCGGAAGACTCCAACGACGCCGCCGCCACCTTCCTCCGCGAGGCGCCGGTGCCCTACCCCAGCTACACCGACCCCGACAAAGACATCTTCGACTCGATCGGGGGGCTCGGCTTTCCCGACACGGCCTACTACGACCGCTCCGGGGAGCTCGTCTACGTCAAACAGGGGCAGTACCGCGACGAGGCGGAATTGGAAGCCGATATCCGCCGCTACGCCCTGAAGAGCGGATAATCGAACAGCCGATGGAAGCCTTCGTAGTCATCGCACTGGTCGGGGTCGGGCTCTTGCTCGCCGAGCTATTGCTGCCGACCGGCGGCATCCTCGCCGTGCTCGGGGTCGCCGGGCTGACCGCGGCCGGGGTCGCCGCTTTCGGCTCCGACAGCAACATCGCCGACTACGCGGGCGGGGCGCTGATTGCCCTCGGCATCCTCTCCGGAATCAGCTTCTACTTCGTCACCCGCAAAGTCGTCGCGGCGCATCGCAACGACGAGGTCCGCACCGGGACGGAGGAGATGGTCGGGTCGGAGGCCGAGGCCCGCACCTCGATTGATCCCGACGGGCGCGTCTGGCTCGGGGGCACGATCTGGAGCGCCCGCCTCGCCGAGGGGGCGACGCCGATCGGGCTGGGGGATAAAGTCAGGGTCGAGGCGGTCGACGGGCTGACGTTGGTGGTGCGCCCGCAGCCGCCGACCGCGGTCCATACGAGCGAAGGAGCCGGTTGATGGAGGCAGTGGCAGGAATTTTCATCGTCCTCGCGTTCTTCGCGCTGATCGCGGCGGGAGCCTCGGTCCGGATCCTGCGCGAGTACGAGCGCGGCGTGATCTTCCGGCTCGGGCGCCTGATCGCCCAGAAGGGTCCGGGACTGATCCTGCTGATCCCGGTCGTCGACCGGATGGTCAAGGTCGACCTGCGGACGGTCACCATGAACATCCCGCCGCAGGAGGTGATCACCCGCGACAACGTCCCCTGCCGCGTCAACGCGGTCGCCTACTTCCGCGTCATCGACTCCAACCGGGCGGTGGTCGAGGTCGAGAACTACCTGATCGCCACCTCGCAGATCTCGCAGACGGCGCTGCGCTCGGTGCTCGGCAAGGCCGAGCTGGACCAGCTGCTGGCCGATCGCGAGCGACTCAACGAAGAGCTGCAGAAGATCATCGACGAGTCGACCGAGCCCTGGGGCATCAAGGTCACCGCGGTGGAGATCAAGGACGTCGAGATTCCAGAGCAGATGCAGCGGGCGATGGCGCGCCAGGCCGAGGCCGAGCGCGAGCGGCGGGCGAAGATCATCAACTCCGAGGGCGAGTTCCAGGCCGCCCAGAAGCTCACCGACGCGGCCGACATCATCAGCACCAACCCCGCCTCGCTGCAGCTGCGCTACCTGCAGACGCTGCTCGAAATCGGTAGCAACCAGAACACCACGGTGGTCTTCCCGCTGCCGATGGACGTGCTCGAGCCGTTCATCGGCAAGGGCTCGGCGGAGCGGGCCAAGGGCACCGAGCGGCCGCCTCGTCCCCAGGCCCCGCCGGAGCCGCCGCCGGTCGACGAGCCCGACGTAGGCGACCTCCCCCCCTCCCGGTCCTGAGCTCTCCCGAGGTACGCATCGACCAACTGACCGGGCTGAGGACGATCCTCGCCCCCGGCCGGGCCGCGCGTCCCGACAGCTTCTCGGCGCGGGCGAGCGAGCCGAAGGGCCCGGAGAACTGCCCCTTCTGCGAGGGACGCGAGGACCGCACCCCGCCGGAGCTCTACGCGCTGCGGCCGGGCGGCGGCGAGGCCGGCACGCCAGGCTGGAAGACCCGCGTGGTGCCGAACCTCTACCCGGCCCTAGGAGGTAGGGGCGCAGCCGGCGAGGTCGAACCGGCGGCGGAAGCCGGGGCGTTCGCCAGCAGCGGCGATCCTCTCCTCGCTTCCAAACGCGTCGGGGAACCGGACCTCTTCTCCTCCCGCCCGGCCGAGGGCTCGCACGAGGTGCTGATCAACTCGCCACAGCACCTGACGGCGATGGCGGAGCTCGACGACGAGCAGTTCGCCGCCGCGGTCGCCACCTGGCGCGAGCGGATGCGCGCCCACTCCGACGCCTCCTACCTGCAGCTGATCGTCAACGAGGGCGGCGGTGCCGGCGCCTCGCTCGAGCACACCCACGCCCAGCTCTACGCGCTGCCGTTCGTTCCCACCGCCATCGCCCGCGAGCGCGAGCGGGTCGGCGCCTACGGCGAACGCACCGCCGGCGGTGGGCTGCTCAGCGACGTCCTCGTCGAGGAGGTGCGCCGGGGGGACCGCCTGGTCGCGATCGACGACGAGGCGGCGCTGGTCTGCCCCTGGGCCTCGCGCTCACCCTTCGAGCTGCGGGTGATCCCGCGCCGGGAGACGGCCCGATTCGAGGAGGACGAGGGTGGCGCGGCGATGATCCGCACCGCAATGCGCGCCCTCGCCAAGCTCTTCGACGGCCCGCCGGAGCTGAACCTCTGGGTCCGCACCGCCCCCCGCGGCGCCGACCGGTTCCACTGGCACGTCGACATCGCCCCGCGGCTGACGATCAAGGCCGGCTTCGAGCTCGGCACCGGGGTCGACATCAACGTCTACCCGCCAGAGCGGGCCGCCTCGGACCTGAAAGAGTGCCTCTGATGCAGCCGAACCCGCGACCGATCCCGCGCTTCATCGCCGACACCACCCAAGAGGGGATCCCCCACGGCCGCTTCGGCGAGCGACTTCGCGAGGAGTTCGGCAAAGCCGTCGCCGCAGTCGGCGACCTGCCGGTTGGGGCGGAGCTGCCAGCCGAGGTCGACTGGTTCCCCGAGCGCGCCTGGGGCGGCCGGGTCTGGGTTCCCGGCTCGGCCCATACCGAGAGCGAGGAGGGCCGGCTGGAGCTGTTCGGCCACGTCTCCTACGTACAGCCGCCCGAGGGAGAGCCGACCGACTTTGCCGCCAAGGCCGACTTCACCGACATCCTCGCCGAGGACAACCCGGACTGGCGCATCGATCTCAACGACGACGTGATCGGCCGCTGGCGCGGCGAGAACGGCCGGGCCGGCGCGGTCACCCTGGTCTGGGGGCGGCCGCTGGTCCGCGGCGCCGTCGCCGCCACCGCGGTCCTCGAGGAGGAGACGGTCGACCAGGAGCTGATCTCACAGGACCGCTTCACGCTGATCGCCCTCGACGCCCTCGAGGCCTACGGCGACGACGTCTTCATGGAAGTGAAGCTCTGGAGCCGGCGCGCCGACGAGCTCGCCTCCGAGACCCTCTACGCCTGACTGAGAACCTCGACCGGAACGTCGATGCCGGTGCGCGCCAGACGCGAGTCGAAGGTCAGCAGCGGTTCGTCGAGCATCAGCGCCAAGGCGACGTAAAGGCCGTCGTAGAAGCTGAAGTTGTCGCGCAGACCCCAGGCAACGTGAATCAGGAGTTCGTGCTCCACCCGTTCAAGCGGAAGTTCATCGACTTCCCAGAGCGCCCTTCCCGCGGCATCAGCGGAGAGCTTTCCCAAACGGACCCACCGCCGCAGCGCATGCCCGACCTCTGCATCGATCAGATGCGGCGCCCACAGAGCGAATTCCTCGGCGTCAAGTCGCTCGTTGGCCACGTCCGCGTACTCGCCGTCGCTGAGAAGTTCAACGAGGACCGATGCGTCGACCACCGGCATCAGTCGCCGCGCATTTCGCGGATGGTGTCCACGACGTCTTTCGAGGTCAGGGTCGAGCCGGCGCTGCGCCCTTTGCTCCTCGCCCGGATCTCCTTGATCGTTGATTTACGACTTTTCCGGCTGAGTTCTCGCTTGATGTAGTCGGACATGCTCATCCCCGCCTCGGCCGCCCGCATCTTCAGTTCCCTGTGCAGGTCGTCGGGCACGTTTCTGATCTGGATCATCTTGGACATGTGCTCCACATTAACCCGTGCGGCGGACATGTCGATCACCTCTGCGGCCTCCATGCAAGAGATCCTGCCGGGTGAAATCGCACCCGTGGCGCGCACTTCGCGCCAACTTCGACAAGCCTAAGCCAACTAAGCGAGAATTCAGCCCCTGCCCCGATAGCTCAGCTGGATAGAGCGATCCCCTCCTAAGGGATAGGCCGCTGGTTCGAATCCAGCTCGGGGCACTCCCTCTCTAAAGATGCAGGCTTTCTCCCGGCGGGCTGCAACTTTTGCCCGGCTAGCCTGGTTGTAGCGAGAGTGCAGCCCGTGACCCCCGCCCGCCGCTCCGGCCTCTGGCCCCTCCTCCTGCCGCTACTGGTGCTCCTCGCGCTGGTGATTGCTCCGGCCTCGCCGACAGCTGCCGCGACGCGCACGGTCCACTTTGATGGCCGCACGGTTCAGGTGCCCCAGGCCTGGCCCGTCTACCGCCTCGACCGCCATCCGCGGATGTGCGTGCGGATGGACCGCCGCGCGGTCTATCTCGGCATCCCCTCCGCTCAGCAACGGTGCCCGGCCGAGGCGATCGGCCGGCAGCGGGCGATTCTGGTCGAGCCGCGCGCCGCCGCCCGCGCCTCGGCGCAGCCATGGGCGCGCCGCAAAGCCACCGCCTCCGCCGGGGGCGCCGTCTTCACCGGCCTCGGCTTCGACGCCTGCACCGCGCCCTCGTCGCGCTCGATGGCGGCCTGGGCCGACTCGCCCTACCGGGCCGTCGGGGTCTACATCGGCGGCATCAACCGCGCCTGCTCGCAGCCGAACCTGACCCCGAGCTGGGTCGCGGCGCAGACCGAAGCCGGCTGGCACCTGATCCCGACCTACGTCGGCCTGCAAGCGCCGACCAGCAGTTGCTCCAGCTGCGCCAAGCTCACCCCCAGCCAGGCGACCTCCCAGGGCATCGCCGCTGCGATCGACGCGGTCGAGGAAGCGGCGGCCGTGGCGATGGGCCCCGGCAGCCCGATCTACTTCGACATGGAGTCCTACTCGCAGACCTCCAGCGCTACCGCCGCCACCCTCGCCTTCCTCGAGGCCTGGACCCAGAAGCTGCACGAACTCGGCTACTCCTCCGGCGTCTACAGCAGCAGCGCCTCGGGGATCGAGGACCTGGCGGGCCAGATCGGCACCGGCTACGTACTGCCGGACGCGATCTGGACCGCTAACTGGAACGGCGAGCAGAACACCGACGACCCGGTGCTGCCGGCCAACGCCTGGGCGGCGCACCAGCGGATCCACCAGTACCGGGGCGGCCACAACGAGACCTACGGCGGGGTGGCGATCAACATCGACAACAACTACGTCGACGGTCCCACGGTCGGCACCGCCACCCTCGCCGCCGGCGACGACCCGATCGGCTACCTCGACCTCGCCGGCTCGCCGGCCCCCGGCCAGGTCCGGGTCCGCGGCTGGGCCTATGACCCCAACGCCCCCGCCGAACCGCTGGCGATCCGGCTCTCGGTCGGCGGCAAGATCGACGCCCCCGGCGTTGCCGTCTACGACCTCGGCCCGGTCGCGAACCGCTCGCGCCGCGACGTCGCCACCCAGTTCCCGGAAGCAGGTCCCCGCCACGGCTTCGACCTCAGCCTGCCGACGGTGAAATCGGGACGCCAGCGCGTCTGCGCCTACGCGCTCGACTGGGACCCGGGGGAAGACCGGCTGCTCGGCTGCAAGGGGGCGGCGATCCCGGTCGCGGTCAAGATCTCGCAGCTGAAGATGAGCGGCAACCGGGTTCGGGTGCGGGTCAGTTGCCTCTGGCCGGCCGGTACCGCCTGCCCCGGCCAGATCATGCTCCGCACCCGCTTCCGGGTGCCGGTCGCCAACTACCGCGGACGCGGCCCCGCACCCGACCGGTGAGCCGGCTGATCGGGCGCAGCGCCTTCAACCTCAGCGGCGGCGGTGCCCAGACCTTCCGCGTCCCGCTCACCGCCGGCGGCCGGACGTTGTTGCGCGGGCGCGGCTGGCTGAAGACCCACGTGGTCGTCGCGATTCCCGGAGGACGGCGGACCGCCGTCCTCGAGATCAGGCGTTAGTCGTTCCCTCTTCGCCGAGCGCCTCGCGCAGGCTGGACAGCTCCGCCCGCAGAGCGGTGATCTCGCGCTCGATCCGGTCGAGGCGATCCTCGTCCACGGGCTCGGACCGCAGCGGTGGATCGGCGGGCGCCTCGTTGGTTTCGGACGCTGGAGATTTCCCCTCGGTGGCCTCGACCGCAGCGCCGCCCAGCAGCTGCTCGTAGCGATCCTCCTTCTGGCCGGCGCGGCGCGGGTGGCGCACCGCCAGCTCGCGCTCGAGCAATCGCTCCAGGTCTCCTGCACGGCAGCCAGATCGGTGAACGAGTGCAGCCGTTCGCTGCGCTGCTTCAGCTCCCCTGGCGTCTGGGGGCCACGCAGCATCAGCACCGTCAGCAGTGCCAGCTCGTCGTCCTGGAGCCCGAGAGCCTCCGGCAGCAGGTGCCGGTACTTGCGGGCGCGGCTGCCGGCGCCGCTGGTTAGCCGGGTCCAGCCGCGCTGGGCGGTGCGGCGCATCGCATCGCTGACGGTCGTCTCGTCGTAAGCGACCACCGGGTCGCGGTTGGTCGACTGGTTGCAGGCAAGCCGCAGGGCGTTGAGCGAGAGCGGGTAGGCGTCCGGCGTCGTCCGCTGCTTCTCGACCAGACAGCCGACGATCCGGATCTCGACCGCGTCCGGCTCCATTTCAGCCGCGGTCGGGGCGGTCCGGGTAGATCTCGTCGATGGTGACCAGCGCCCGGTAGGGCGCTCCCGCCGCGGCTTGGATCTTCTCCCCGCCGCCCGCAAGCCGATCGACGACCGCGACCACGCCGGTGACCTCGAGTCCCTCCTCGCGGACCCGCTCGATCGCCTGCGCGGTCGAGCCGCCGGTGGTGACGGTGTCCTCGACGACGAGGCACCTGGTGCCGGGGCCGACCGGGCCCTCGACCCAGCGCTGCAGACCGTGCTCCTTTCGGGACCCGCGGACGAAGAAGGCGACGAGACCGGCGCCGGTCGGGACCGCGATCGCCGCGCAGGCGGGCGGGATCGCCGCCGTGGCGGGACCGCCGACGGCCTCGGCGCCGTGCTCTGCGGCAGCAGCGGCGATCAGCTCACCCGCCGCCCGGGAGCCGGCTGGGCGCATCAGGGTGCGGCGAGCGTCGACGTAGTACTGCGCGGTGGCGCCGCTGGCCAGGGTCACCTCGCCGATGATCAGCGAGTGCTCACGCAGCTCCTCGAGCAGAGTCTGCTTGGCGGCAGCGAGGTCGGTCACGGCGGCCATCCTAAGAGAGTGCAGAGGCGAAGCCCTGCCGCCAGCTCGGGTACGCCGGCTGCCAGCCCAGCTCCCGCTTGGCCTTGGCGTTGGCGGCGCCGCGCATCTCCGAGGCCGCCGAGGCCAGGTCCTTGCCGGCAGCCAGCCGCGCCAGCCAGACGGGGACGCGCCGCGGAGGCTTCGCACCGAGCACCTGCGCATAGGCGGGCAGCCACTCGCGCAGCGGCGCCGGCTCGTCGTCGACGACGTTGTAGACGCCGGGAGCACCATGATCGAGGGCGGCGATGTAGGCAGCGGCCGCGTCCTCGATGTGGATGAAGGAGAAGTTGCCCTCGCCCTTGCCGACCACCGGGTTGCGGCGCTTGATGGTGTCCTCGGCGATCGTGCCGCCGCGGTCGTAGTAGGTGCCGGGCCCGTAGAACCAGCCGAAGCGGAGGACGATGCCCTCCGGCCCCCCCGCCTCGAGCACCTGGCTCTCCAGGGAGACGAGCGCGTCGCAGGCCGCCGCGAAGCGCCCGGGAGGGTCGCGAAACAGCGGCGCCTCCTCGCTCTTGATCCACTCCCCCTCCGGCTCGTAGAAGAAGGCGACGCTCTCGGCGACTATCCGCCGCACCCCGGCGGCCTTTGCCGCCGCCACCAGATTCCGCGTCCCCTCGCTGCGCACCTTGTTGGTCGCCGCCAGGTAGTCGGCCCGCGGATTGAACTTCGGCGGCAGCGCCGTCAGCGCGTGCAGCACCACCTCCGGCCGCGCCGCCACGACCGCCTCCCGCACCGCCTCGGCGTCGAAGGCGTCGCAGACCACCGCCTCGGCGCCGGCCTCCCGAATCTCCGCCGCGCGCTCTTCGCGCCGCGTCATCCCAACCACCTCATGCCCGGCCTCGACCAACTGCCGCACCGTCGGCCGACCGATCACTCCGCTCGCACCTGCAACAAAGACCTTCATGCCCTCTCCTTTGTCCGGCTTTGCATTCTGCCGGGAGACGACGCGAGGTGGTTACCAGATGAAGATGTCTTGGCCGTAAAAGATGCGCTCGTAGATCTCCGGCTGGTCGGCGATGAAGGTCCGCAGGCAGCCGTGGCTGGCGGGATAGTCCGGCACCGATTCGTAGCCGTGGACCGCGTAGCCGCCGTGGAAGTACCAGGAGTAGTACATCCCGTGTGAGTTGTAGCCCGGTTCGGTGCGAATCATCTCGTAGTGGCCGGTGACGGTCGGGGTCGATGACTTGCCGGAGGAGATCGGGTAGATCGCGTATGGCTCGTCGCCTTTGGTGAAGACCAGCACCTGCTTCGAGAGCGGTGCCTCGAGATGGTCGCCGGCGCCCGGGTGGCGCACCTCATAGCCGCCCTTGCCGGAGTAGACCTTCTTCACCAGGCCGGCGCCGGCGCGCATGCTGCGGCTCATGTCGTTGACTTTGCGGTAGGCGAGGACGCCGCGCGCGGTCTTGCCGCCGAAGCAGCGACCCGAGTTGGCGATGTAGCCCATCTTCCGCATTCCCTTCTTGAAGCCGACGACGACGTCACCGCACTGGCCCTGGTGCAGGGAGGGGAAGCTGACCTTCCAGCTCTTGCGGACGGTGCTGTCGGCACCGAGCTGCGGCGTCGCCACGTGCTTGGCGGCGACCGCGTACTTGCCGTTCTCGCGCACCTCGATGTTGGTGCGGAAGCTGCCCTTGCCGCCCGCCTTGCTGACCGACAGGTTGCGGCTGAAGAGGATCTTCCCGTCGAGGTAGATAGTTACCTTCACCTTCTCGCCGGCGACGAACGGGGCGAGCGTCCCGGTCACGGGAACGGTCTGCATGATCTCCGCCCGGCCACCCTTCAGGTTGCCGACCTTGACCTTCACGGTCGCCTCCGGACCCGGCGTGGGCTGCGGCGCCGCCTTCTTGGCGGGGGCAGCGACCGCGGTGGCTGGCAAAACGAGGATGCCGGCGACGGCAAGCAGGGACGAGAGGCGGCGACTCACCGGCGGAATGCTACTGAGCGAGCAGGGCGACAGAGTTGTTCAGCATGTGCAGCAGGATCCCCGGCACGATCGAGCCGGTCTTCTCGTAGAGCAGGCAGAAGATGAAGCCGAGGGCGATCAGCGGCGGCACCGCGCTGAGGCCGGTGAAGGCGTGCAGGGCGCCGAAGACGACTCCGGCGGCCAGCGCCGCCGGCACCTTCGGCAGCCGCTCGCGCAGGCCGCCGAAGAGCATCCCGCGGAAACAGATCTCCTCGGCGATCGCGGCGCCGAAGACGATCAGCAGGACCTGGACCGGCACCGGGCCGAAGCCGGAGGCGATGTCGTCCTGTTCGGGTTCGAGGATCAGCGCCGAGTAGAGCATCGCGAAGACCAGGTAGGCCCCGACCGCAGCCGCCATCCACTTGAAGGCCGAGGGTCGGAAGTGCTGGACCCCGAGCCGCCACAACGCCTCTCCCAGCGTCGCCGCGCCGCGCGAGCGGGCGATCCACAACGGCACCAGCAGCAGGCCCAGCACCGTCCCCACCTGGGCGATCACGTTGCCGGCCGTCGTCAGGTCCCCGTCGCCTTCGGTGAAGAAGAGCGCCGGCATGCCGAGAAGGAGGCCGGCGAAGAGCGCTATCACCGCCCCCAGGAGCGCCCCCTTGGGTCCCCAGTTCGAGGGCGGGAAGGTCCGCAGCGCAGGTTCGGCGACAGGTGGGGTGGCTAGGTTGCCCTCCATGTCGCCCGCAGTCTCACAGGTATCCCGCACGACCAGAACTCGGCTGCGGCTCCTGCGCCGGCTCGGCTTGCTTGCCGTTTTCCTGATCCTGGCGATGCTGGCGCTCAGCCAGTTCACCGAGCTGCAGCGGCTGGCGGCTGGCGTCCTCGCCTCGACCGCGCTGGTCGTCGCGATCGTCGGCTTCGCCGCCCAGCGCACGCTCGCCAACCTGATCGCCGGCATCCAGATCGCGATCTCGCAGCCGATCCGGATCGGCGACCGCATCAGCTTCGACGAGCGCGACGGCCGGGTCACCGACATCACCCTCTCCTACACCTACGTCGACCCCGGCGACGGCAGCTCCGTGGTGATCCCCAACCAGCTCCTGGTCGAAGGGATCGTCCACAACCACTCCACCGAAGACACCGTCGCCTGACGGCTTCAGCCGTGGGAGCCAGGGACAGGCTCTAAGTACCCTCTCTTCAATGACGCAGCGCACTCGGCGACGGCAGCGCCGTCATGGGGGAATCGGCGCCAAGCTGCTGATCGTCCTCGGCGGCGTCTTCGCCCTGCTCGCGGTGGCGGTCATCGCCATCACCTCCTGGGTCCTCGACGTCGCCGCCGACGCCCCCTCGCTGCGAAGCTGCAAACCGATCGACCGCGGCGGCAACACCGTCGTCTACGCCGCCGACGGCTCGAAGCTGGGGATCGTCGCCTCGCCCGAGGTCCGCTCGCTGGTGTCTATAGAACGGATCCCGAGGAGCGTGCAGCTGGCGACGGTGGCGATCGAGGACCAGCGCTTCTACCAGCACGATGCGCTCGACTACGAGGGGATCCTCCGCGCCGCGCTGAAGAACGTCGAAGCCGGCGAGGCGGTCGAGGGGGGCTCGACCATTACCCAGCAGCTGGTCCGCAACCTCTGCATCCGCAACCCGCAGCGCACGATCGAGCGCAAGATCGTCGAGGCGGAGATGGCGATCGAGTACGCCGAACGCCACAGCCGCCGCGAAATCCTCGGTTCCTACCTCAACGTCGCCTCCTACGGGACGGTCGAAGGGACGACCGCGGTCGGGGTCGGCGCCGCCTCGAGAATCTTCTTCTCGAAGCCGGTCTGGAAACTGAAGCTGCCGGAAGCGGCGCTGCTCGCCGGCCTGCCGCAGGCCCCCTCCGAATACAACCCGCTGCTCGACCCCGGCGCCGCCAAGGCGCGCCGCGACCAGGTGCTGCGGCAGATGGCGAAGCTCGGCTACGTCAGCCCGGAGCGGGCGCGGGCGGCGATCGCAAGCGGCCTGCGGATCGACCTCGACGAGAGCTACTTCGAGCACCGCGAGCCCTACTTTTTCGGCTACGTCGAAGACCGGCTGCTCGACGAGTACGGCGTGGACAAGGTGCGGCGCGGCGGGCTCGAGGTGCACACCACGATCGACCCCGAGCTGCAGCAGGTGGGCCTGGAAGCGATGCGCTCGTCCCTGCCCTACTCGACCGACCCCTCCGCGGCGCTGGTCTCGATCGACCCCCGCAACGGCGAGATCCGGGCGATGGTCTCCAGCTCCTCATATGAAGAGAGCAAGTTCAACCTCGCTGCCCAGGGGCACCGGCAGCCGGGCTCGACCTTCAAGACCTTCGTCCTGACCACGGCGATCAAGCAGGGAATCGACCCCTACTCGACCTACTACACCTCGAAACCGCTCGATCTCTACCTGCCGCAGTGGGGCCACTGGACGGTCCACACCGCCGACGAAGGCTATTTGGGCACCGTCAACCTGCAGCAGGCGACGGTCGCCTCTGACAACACCGTCTTCGCCCAACTCGACCTCGACGTCGGGCCGGGGGCGGTGGCGCAGACGGCGCACTCGATGGGAATCACCTCACCGCTGGACGGGATCCCCGCCGAGGGCATCGGCGGTCTGCGGATCGGCGTCTCGCCGCTGGAGATGTCGAGCGCCTACGCAACGCTCGCCGACGGCGGCCAGCACCGCAAACCAGTGGCGGTGAGCAAGGTCGTCTTCCCCGGCGGCCGCGTCGACCATCCCGAACGCTCGCAGCCGCAGCGGGTCGTCTCGCCGGCGGCGGCCTGGGAGGTGACCCGCCTGCTGCACGACAACATCGTCGAAGGGACCGGCACCGGCGCCTACACGGGTTGCCCCGGCCAGGCGGGCAAGACCGGCACCACCGACAACTACACCGACGCCTGGTTCGCCGGCTACCAGCCCAACCTGGCGACGGTCGTCTGGGTCGGCTACCCGGAGTCGAACGACGTCTCGATGTCGAGCGTCCACGGGCAGATCGTCTTCGGCGGCACCTTCCCGGCCGACATCTGGCACTCGCTCTACACCGGGGCCGGCGTGCCCTGCGAGGAGTTCACCGAACCGGAGCAGCAGATCAGCTGGGCGCCGTTCTACGGCCGCTACGCGCGCTCGAGCCCCAGCGACGACACCAGCCTCGGCGGCGATGGCGACAGCGGCGAAAGCTCTGACTCCCCACCCCCGGGAAGCGCCGCGGTCGGCGGCTATGACCCCGACGCCTACGCGCCAGGCGCCGGGCAGGAACCGTACCCCGCTCCAGGGGACGTCGGCGGCGGCAAGTCCGCGGGCGGGTAGCAATCGACCCCGGCCTTGCTTTCGGACTCGTCTGGGCCGGCTTCCTCGCCTATCTCGGCTTCCTCGCGGTAGCGCCGTCGCTCGACCGCCGTCTCGTCTGGGGGACGATCGCCGTCTGCGTCACCGCCTTCGTACTGGCGCCGGTGCTGCTCTCCCACGATGTCTACAGCTACGTCGACTACGCCCGGCTCGGCGTCAGCCACGGCCTCGACCCCTACGTCCACCCACCGCTGGCCGCGCCGCATGACCCGGCCTTCGCCAAGGTCACCTGGACCGAAGCGACCAGCGCCTACGGACCCCTCTTCACCCTCGCCACCTACCCACTCGCCTGGCTGCCGGTCGGCGTCGCGGTCGCCGTCCTCAAGGCGGTTGCGGCGCTCTCGGTGCTCGGCATCGCCGCGGTGGTCTCCCGCCTCGCGGCCTGGCGCGGCGTCGACCCCCTGCGCGCCGCCGCCTTCGTCGCCCTCAACCCCCTCGTCCTCGTCCACGTAGTCGGCGGCGCCCACAATGACGGCCTGACGATGCTGCTGGTGACGCTCGCCGTCGCCGCCGTCCTCAGCGCCCGTGAGCTCAGCGGCGGCGTCGCCCTCGTAGCCGCGATCGCGACCAAGTCCTCGGCAGCCCTCCTCGCTCCCTTCGCCCTCCTCGGCAGCCCGCGCCGCACTCGCCTCCTCGCGGGCGCCCTCGGAGCGACGCTGACCATCGCAATCGCCGCCAACCTCGCCTTCGGCTGGGACTGGCTGCACGGCTTCGGGCTCGCCGGCGAGAACCAGAGTCGCACCAGCTACATGAGCGTCCCGATCACCACGGCCAGGCTGACCGGCCTCGATCCCGACGCCGTCCGCTTCGCCGCCGCGATCCTCTTCGCCGCCGCGATCGCCTGCCTCCTTGCCTGGACCTACCGCGGCGGAGATTGGATCCGCGCCGCAGCCTGGGCCACCTTCGCCCTCCTCCTGGCCACCGCCTGGCTCCTACCCTGGTACCTGATCTGGGTCCTGCCCTTGGCGGCGATCTCCCGCGACCGCCCGCTACAGCTATTGGCCCTCGCGCTCACCGCCTACCAGTTGGGAGCGCGAATCCCCCTCTGAGGTCAGGCGCCCGGAGTCGCAGCCTGCCGCTCCGCCTCTTCCTCCTCAGGAGAGGCATGGAGGATCCCGGTGTGGACGCTCCAGCCCTCCCGGCGTCCCATCAGCGTGACCACCCCGACGTAGATCAATTCGGCGAGGGTGAGCACGCCGCGCACGGCGATCGCGATCAGCGAGCCGAGGGCAAAGCTCTTGCTCGGCAGCGCCGCCTTCATCGCCCAGGCGAAGGCCGCGTCCTTGACGCCGAGGCCGGCCGGCGCGATCAGCGTCACCAGCGCCGCGACGTAGCCGATCGCCTGCGCCGAGCCGACCAGCACCACGTCCTCGAAGGGGATGAAGGTGACCGAGCGGGCGACGCAGTAGAGGCCGAGCGCGATCACCGCCCAGTTGATCATGTAGAAGGCGATCAGGGCGATCACCCCGTGCAGCGGGATCACCCCCGGCAACGGTTCGCGGCCGAAGGTCCGCAGCGCCTTGTTTGCCAGCGGCCCGAAGACCTTCGGATGCAGCACCGCAATCGCCAGCGGGATCAGCAGCAGCACCCCCCAGCGCCAAGGCTCGCCCTGGAGATCGGGGTGCTGGATGATGAAGTACGAGGCGACGACCACAGCCGAGGTGGCGGATATGGCCTGTTCGTAGACGATGCTGGCGATCGTGATCCGGCGCGGAATCCCCGCTTTTTCGGAGAGCAGGATCCGGCCCAGCACGTAGAGGACACTGCCGGGGACGTAGCGCGCTAACAGCGGCTGTCCCCAGGCGACCTGGGCGCGTCCGAACCCGATTCGGTAGCCAAGGAAGCGCAGCGTCAGATCCCAGCCATAGGCGCTGAGGACGAAGAAAAACGGGAGGATCACGATCGCCGGGATCAACCAGCCGACGTGAAAGTGGACGCCCTCCTCTTGAATCTCCGACCACTGTTTGATGACCGTGAGGACGAGGAAGCCGAAGATCAGCAGGGCGAGCCCGACCTGGAGGGCAAGGCGGACATTGCGACTGCGGGGGGGCTTCTTCCCGAGCTGCGATCCGGCCTCGCCTACCCGGTGCAGGAATGGTTGGCGGCTCTCCACGTCCGTTCGCACCTTAGTGGCTATCCGAAGGCCCGCGCGTGCGGCTGGCGAGTGCCGGACCGAGCGGGGGTAGGACGCAGGGAGGCCGAATGGCAGAGCCATTTGGCCGACCGAGGACGACGCCCCGCGAAGTGTGTCCGGTGCCGCCAGACGTGCGTGGGGGCCTTCGGATAGCCACTTGTCTGGGATAGTCGGGTGATGGGTGAGTTCGAGTTGCTGGCGAAGCTGCGCGAGCGCCTGCCGGAGGCTGGTCTCCGGGTAAAACTCGGCAGCGGCGACGATGCTGCAGTCACTGTCCCGGGCGGCGCCACCGCGACTTCAGTCGACGCGATCGTCGACGGGGTCCACTTCCGCCGCGGGGAGGCCGACCTCGAGACGGTCGGCCGCAAGGCACTCGCCACCGCCCTCTCCGATCTGGCGGCGATGGGGGCCGAGGCGGGCGAGGCCTACGTCGTTCTCGGGACGCCGCCGGACCTCGGCGAGAAGGACTTCCTCACCCTGCTGGACGGCCTGCTCGCGCTCGCCGCCGCGACGGGGACCACCCTCGTCGGCGGCGACCTCACCCGCGCCCCGGCGTTGACGCTGGCGGTGACCGTGGTCGGCCACGCGCCAACCCCGGAGGCTTTCGTCACCCGCGGCGGGGCCGAGCCGGGCGATCTCCTCGTCCTCACCGGCGAGCTCGGCGCGGCGGCGGCCGGCAGGCTCCTGCTCGATGACCCCAACCTCGCGCAGGCGGTGCCGGAGGGCACGGCGGACAAGCTGCGCGCCCGCCAACTCGATCCGACCCCCCGCCTGCGCTCCGGCCAGGCGCTCGCGACGGCCGGGGCACGGGCGATGATCGACCTCAGCGACGGCCTCGCCGGCGACGCCGGGCACCTCGCCCGAGCCAGCGAAGTAGCAGTCGAGATCGAGGCCGGCGCGCTGCCGCTGGCGAAGGGAGTGGCCGAGGTCGCGGCGGCCGCGGGGCGAGACCCGCTGCAGCTCGCCGTCGCCGACGGTGAGGACTACGAGCTCCTCGCGGCACTGCCCGCGGACCGGCTCGGCGACGCCTCCACCGCAATCGGCGCAGCAGCGGAAACGACCCTGACTCCGATCGGCCGAATCGCGGCCGGAACAGAGATCGAGATCAGGCTGCCCGGGGGTGCATCGCTGGAGGCTGGGGGCTACGACCATTTTGCTGGGGCGTAGCGTGAATTCCCGTCAGCAGCTCCCTCACACCACGACGGCTCAGCATCGCGTTGGCGATCTGGGCGGGGTCCGGTTTGTACGCGCCGGACTCGACTAGAGATTTCAGTTCGTGGGTCTGCATGGCCTTCGCGGTAATTATCGGCCTCGGTTCGCAGATCCTTAGTTCTGAGTACTCGCACATGCGTCCAACCTGCTGGGCGCACTACCCTTGAGCGTGTGCCCAACGGCTCAGCCCGCATCTTGCTGGTCGACGATGAGCAGTCGATTCAGACCCTGCTCAGCTACCCGCTGCGCAAGGACGGCTACCACGTGACTTCGGCGCTGGACGGCTCCGAAGCGCTGCGGCGCTTCGAGGAAGGGCGATACGACTTGGTCATCCTCGACCTGATGCTGCCCCAGCTAAACGGGGTGGAAGTGTGCCGCCAGCTGCGCTCCCGCAGCCAGGTGCCAATCATCATGCTGACCGCCAAAGGCAGCGAGACCGACAAGGTGGCCGGGCTCGAGGTCGGCGCCGACGACTACATCACCAAGCCCTTCTCGTTGCGGGAGTTCCGCAGCCGCGTCAAAGCAGCCCTGCGGCGGTCCCGGATGGGAGTGGACACCCAGGACGACGGGGCGATCGAGCACGGCGAGCTGACAATCGACTTCGACCGCCGCATGGTCACCCTGGCCAGCGAGGAGGTGCGGGTCACCTACGTCGAGTTCGAGATCCTCGGCGCCCTCGCCCGCTCCCCCGGCCGCGTCCTCACCCGCGAGACGTTGTTGGAGCACGTATGGGGGGACTCCGACTACCGCGACCCGCGTACCGTCGACGTCCATATCCGCCACCTGCGCGAGAAGCTGGAGAGGGACCCGAAGGAGCCCGAGTACCTCTTCACCGTGCGCGGAGTCGGCTACCGCTTCCGGGAGTAGCCGCCGTGCGTGGGCTCCGCCTCGGCGACCTCGCCAGCCGCATCACGCTGATCTCGATCGCGATTGCGGTCGGGGCCACCGCGATCGTCTACATCTACGCGGTCGCGATCGGCGGCGCGGCAAGTGGCGACGACGCGGTCAAGCTGCAGATCCTCACCGGCGGCCTGATCGCGATCGCGATCGCCACCGCGGTCGGGCTCTATTACACCCGCGCCGCCAACAACAACATCCTGCGCCTGCAGGAAGCGGCGCGCAAAGTCGCCGCCGGCAACTTCGAAACGACGATCCCGGTCGCCTCGGCCGGCCAGCTGGGGGACCTCGCCCGCACCTTCAACGAAATGCAGCGCCGTCTCGCCGAGCTCGACAGCGCCCGCAAGCAGTTCATCGCCAACGCCTCGCACGAGCTGCGGACGCCGATCTTCAGCCTCGGCGGCTTCGTCGAGCTGCTCGAAGAGGAGGACCCGAGCCCGGAGGAGCGAGCCGAGTTCGTGCGCACCATGCGCCAGCAGATCGAGCGACTGACCAAGCTCACCACCGACCTCCTCGACCTCTCCCAGCTCGACGCCGGCGCGGTGGTGATGCGGACCAGCAGCGTCGACCTCACCGCCCTCGCCAGGGAGGTGACGAAGGAGTTCGGCGCGCGAGCCGAACTCCGCGGGTCGCGGCTGCAGCTCCGCACCCCGGAGCAGCCCGCGATCGCGCTCGCCGACCCTGATCGGGTGCGGCAGATCATCCGTATCCTGCTTGACAACGCCCTTACCCACACCCCCGAGGGAACCGACGTCACCGTGACCACCTACTCCGCCAACCGCCGTGCCGAGCTGACCGTCTCCGACGACGGGTCGGGAATCCCGCAGCGGGTCCAGCAGCGGATCTTCGAGCGCTTCTACACGGCGGACAAGTCCGGCAGCTCCGGGCTCGGGCTGGCGATCGCCAGCGAGCTCGCGCAACGGATGAAGGGTGCGATCACGATCAGCTCCAGCCGCCGCTTCACCGCCTTCACCCTCGATCTTCCCCCAGGGTCCGAGGTCGCACCCTCGCCACGCCCCCTCCGCACCCCCGCCAGGGCCGGAACGTGACGCGCCTCGCTGCAGCCGCTGCGCTGCTGCTCTGCGTCTTGGCGCTGTTGGGCTGTGGCTCGGAGGGAGACGGGTCCAGCTCCGCCCCGGAGGAAGGCACGGCTTCGGTCGTTACCGCCGCGCCCAAGCCCGAAGTGGCGATCCAGACCTCGAGCCCCGGCTACGACGCCACCCGGATATATGAGGAGGCCGCGCCGGGGGTGGTGACGATCCGCTCGGTCTTCGACGAGGCGGGAGCGGCCGAAGGCTCGGGCTTCGTCCTCAACATGGACGGCGAGATCGTCACCAACGCGCACGTCGTCACCGACGAATCGAGCGGTGATCGCGTGGCCGCCAAGCAGGTCTACATCGAGTTCCCCGACCGCAACGTCGTCCCCGCCGAGATCGTCGGCTTCGATCCGTTCGTCGACGTCGCTCTGCTGCAAATCAAGCCTGACGGCTTCGCCCTGCACCCGCTGGAGCTGGGCGAGGACCGCGACCTCCACGTCGGCCAGCCGGTCGCCGCGATTGGCAGCCCGTTCGGCGAGCAGCAGTCGCTCACCGTCGGAGTCGTCTCGGCCACCGACCGCTCGGTCAAATCCCTGACCCAGTTCGAGATCGCCGGGGCGATCCAGACCGACGCCTCGATCAATCCCGGCAACTCTGGCGGGCCGTTGCTCGACGCCGGCGCCCGGGTGATCGGGGTCAACCAGCAGATCGAGAGCAGCTCAGGCGCCAATGATGGGGTCGGGTTCGCGGTGCCGGTCTCCTCGGTGAAGCGCTCGATCGCCCAGCTGCGCGAGGACGGCGACGCCGAATACGCCTACATCGGCGTCTCCAGCCAGCCGCTCTACCCACAGCTCGCCCGCAAGCTCGGCCTCGACACCAAATTCGGCGGCCTTGTCTCCGAAGTAGTGGGCGGGGCCCGGCGGAGGAGGCCGGGATCAAGGGAGGCGACGACAAACTCACCTTCCAGGCCGGTCGCTACCGCGTCGGCGGCGACGTCATCCTCGACGTTGACGGCAAGCGGATCGTCGGCCCGGACGACCTCGCGAAGGTGGTCGCGGACCACCAACCGGGCGACACGGTGACCGTGACGATCCTCCGCGACGGCGAGCGCCGCGAGGTCGATTTGACGCTCGGGAAGCGCCCCGACGCCTCTTCGGGCTGACCCTCGACCACAGCGGGACTCCATGTCGCCGCTCATCGGTGTAGAACTCCAGCCTTGCTTCAGGAAGTCGCCCTCGGCCCAAAGACCCTCGCCGACTACACCCACATCGTCGGCAAGGAGCTGACGGAGCAAATCCGTCAGCTCTCCGAGCCCCTCAAGGGCAAGCGGGTGCTGCACGTCAGCGCCACCGCCTTCGGCGGCGGCGTCTCGGAGATCCTCTACACGCTGGTGCCGCTGATGCGGGACGTCGGAGTCGACGCCCACTGGCACGTGATCTTCGGCAAGGAAGAGTTCTACAACGCCACCAAGCTCCTCCACAACTCGCTGCAGGGCGCGGAGGAGACGCTGAGCGACGAGCAGTGGGAGATCTTCGACGAGATCAACCAGATCAACGCCGAGGGCCTGCAGGGCGAGTGGGACGTCGTCATCGTCCACGACCCGCAGCCGATCGGCCTCCTGCGCGGCGCCAAGGAGAAGGGCAAGCACTGGGTGTGGCGCTGCCACATCGACCTCTCGACGCCGAACCCGGCGCCGATCGCCCGTCTGCTGCCGATGATCGAAGAGTACGACGCGAGCGTCTGGCACCTGGAGGACTACGTCCCCGACGGGATGGGCAGGCACCGCGAGGAGGTGCGGATCTGCCCGCCGGCGATCGACCCCCTCTCGCCCAAGAACATGGCCTTCTCGCCCGAGGACGCGGCCTTCGTCTGCCGCCAGTTCGGAATCGACGTCGACCGTCCGCTGATCACCCAGGTCTCCCGCTTCGACCCGTGGAAGGACCCGATCGGCGTCATCGACGCCTACCGCGAGGTGACGAAGCAGGTTCCCGAGGCGCAGCTGGCGATGGTCGGCTCGATGGCGACCGACGATCCCGAGGGGATGGAGTACTTCCAGAAGACCTTCGAATACGCCGACGGCGACGAGGACATCAAAATCCTCAGCAACCTCAACAACGTCGGCGCGATCGAGGTCAACGCCTTCCAGTCGCAATCGGACGTCTGCCTGCAGAAGTCGATCCGCGAGGGCTTCGGGCTGACCGTCACCGAGGCCCTCTGGAAGGGACGGCCGACGGTCGCCGGCAACGTCGGCGGCATCCCGCTGCAGATCGAGGACGGGGTTGGCGGCTTCCTCGTCGACTCGCCCTCGCAGTGCGCCGAGCGCTGCCTCGAGATCCTCCGCGACCCGGAGCTGGGCAAGAAGCTTGGCCGGCAGGGCAAGGAGCACGCCAGGAAGCACTTCCTCACCCCGCGCCTGCTGCGGGACTGGCTCCAGCTGTTCAGCGATCTCGACGGCTGAGCGGCGCAGCTGGCAGTTAGTCGGCACCCCTTAGTCTCTGCGGCGTGAGCTCTTCGCCGCTGATCATCGTCTCGAACCGGGGCCCGCTCCAGTTCGAGCGCGACGAGAACGGGGGGCGGACGGTCCGCCGCGGTGGCGGTGGCCTGGTGACCGCGCTCTCCGGCCTGGTCTCCCACCGCGATGCGCTCTGGATCGCCTCGGCGATGACCGACGAGGACGTGGCTGCCTCGAACGAAGGCGGCGGCCCGATCGAGCAGGAGCTGGACGGGATCAAGTACCGGGTCTGCCTCGTCGGCAGCGACCCCGACGCCTACGACGGCTTCTACAACGTGATCGCCAACCCGATCCTCTGGTTCATCCAGCACTACCTCTGGGACATCTCCAACGCGCCGGACATCCGCCAGCAGGAGATCGACGCCTGGGACTACGGCTACCAGGCCGTCAACCGGGACATCGCCCAGGCCGTCCTGGCCGAGATCACCGGCCAGGAGAGCCCGCTGGTGATGCTGCACGACTACCACCTCTACACCGCTCCCGGAATGATCAAGGCCGAGCGCCCCGACGCCTTCCTCCACCACTTCGTCCACATCCCCTGGTCGCAGCCGGACAGCTGGCGGATCCTCCCGAACCGGGTCCGCGACGCGATCTACGAAGGGATGCTGGCCAACGACATCATCGGCTTCCACACCCACGCCTACTGCATCAACTTCCTGCGCTGTTGCGATGAACTGCTCGACGGCGTCGAGGTCGACTACCACGCCGCCGAGGTCCGGCATGCGGGTGGTAAGACGATCGCCCGCGCCTACCCCCTGGGGATCGACGCCGAGCGGTTGCGGCGCGCGGCATCCTCGCCCGAGGTCGCCGAGGCCGAGCGCGAGGTGCTCGAGCGGCGGCGCCAGCACCTGATCATCCGCGTCGACCGCGCCGACCTCTCGAAGAACGTGCTGCGCGGGTTCACCGCCTTCGACACTTTCCTCACCCAGCACCCCGAGTTCCGCGAAAAGGTCACCTTCATCGCCCACCTGCAGCCCTCGCGCCAGGACGTCCCCGAGTACGCCGAGTACCTGGAGCGGATCGAGGCCCTGGTCGCGGTCGTCAACCACCGCCACGGCACCACCGACTGGATGCCGATCGACCTGAAGATCTACGAGAACTTCTACGACGCGGTCGCCCGCTACAAGCACTTCGACCTGCTGATGGTCAACTCCCTGTTTGACGGGATGAACCTGGTCGCCAAGGAGGCGCCGGCGGTCAACACCCGCGACGGGGTGCTGATGCTGTCCGAGAACACCGGCTCCCACCATGAGCTGTTCGACTACGTGATCTCGGTCAACCCGTTCGACATCCAAGAGCAGGCGGACGCGATCTACCGGGCGCTGACGATGGAGCCCGAGCTGAAGCAGCAGTGGGCCGAAGGCCTGCGGGAGATCATCTATTCCCGCAACCCAGGCGACTGGGTCGACGATCAGTTGAAGGACATCGAAGCGGCTCGCGCCACGGCGGCCTAACGGTTTCAGGGGGGAGAGTCGATGTCCGCCGCGCCTTAGGCAGAGGTGCGGGCGATACGAGTCAGGTGGAGTGGGATCGCCAAGGGGGTGGCTCTCGTCGTCGCTGCTCTCTTGGCCGCGCAGACGCTGCCGGGCATGCTGCGCCCACCGCAACCGCCGCCGCTGGAAGCCGACGTGGGACTGCCGCGGGGCTTCCCAGCTCCGGAGCCGTCGCCCCCAGTAGAGCCCCGGGCGGCGGGTCCTGTCTCCGATCGGAGGCTCTCCCTTCCGGGAGAGTCCTCCCGATCGTCGCCACCCGCCGCAGGAGCGCAGGTGATCGACAGCAAGCCACGGAAGCCGCAGCAGCAGAATGAGAAGCGAAGCACTCCCGCTCCTTTGCCATCGCCAGCAGCCACCGCACCGATCCCAGAACCCGTGGCGCCGGTGCCTGTGCCGGTCCCGCCCCCTCCCGCACCGGTCGGAGACGGCTCGGAGGAGTTCGCGCCACACTGAGAGCTGAGCAGCCCGCTCCCAGAGCCGGCCGCCGCTATAGTCCCTCGCCGTTTTGGCCGCACCACGCGAATACGAGCTGGTCCTGATGCTGGACCCCCAACTCGATGCCCCTGCGCGCGATGCGCTGGCGCAAGAGGCGCGTGGGCAGATCGAGGGCAAAGGCACCCTCAAACACGAGAACGACTGGGGCCTGCGGAAGATGGCCTACGAGATCAACCACCGCACCGAGGCGGACTACCGCTGGATGCGGTTCGAGGCCCCCAGCGAACTGCTCGACACGCTCGACCACAACCTGAAGATCGCCGACGGAGTTCTGCGATTCCGGATCTTCAAAGTCGATCCCGGCGCGCCGGTGATCGTCCCGCCGACGGGGGTCGCCGCCCCCGGCCCGCGCGAGCGCAGCGCTCAGGGAGCCCGCGACGATCGCGGCGACTCCCCGGCCGACGCCGGCGACGAGTAACTCCGCCAGCGGCCGTCGCTGTTTGCGGAAACCCCCGCGAGAGGGGGGCGAGTAGAGCCGGGCTCCTCCTTAGACTGGAATCCGACAAGCGAATCCAGAGGAGTGAGTTCATTGGCAGCGTCCAACGTCAACGTCGTGGTCATCACCGGGAACCTGACCCAGGATCCGGAACTGCGGCATCTCGGGAGCGGCACCGCAGTGTGTGAGTTGCGGGTCGCTGTCAACAGTCGCCGCAAAGACCAGAGCGGCAACTGGGTCGACAAGGCCAACTACTTCAACGTCACCGTCTGGGGTGCGCAGGGCGAGAACTGCGCCCAGTACCTCTCCAAGGGCCGCCCGGTCGCAGTCGAAGGCCGGCTCGACTGGCGCGAGTGGGAGGCCAAAGACGGCAGCGGCAAACGCCAGGCGGTGCAGATCGTCGCCAACACCGTCCAGTTCCTCGGCTCCCGCGACGGTTCCGGCGGTGGTGGTGGCAACGACAATGGCGGTGGTGGTGGCTTTGCTCCCCAGAGCGACGTCCCGGCCGACATGTCCGACTTCGGCGGCGCCCCAGCGAGCGCGGGGTCCGCTTCAGAGGACGACATTCCCTTCTAAGGGTTCCTGACGAGGTCCAGCGTTCGCCAGGCAAGGACGCAAGGAGCGAAGCGTGCTTCGCACGTGAGCGACTGAGGACGCCGCCTGGCGACCGCTGGGACCGTCAGGTCTGTAGCATCTCGCGCCGATGGCTAGAGCATCTGAGACTTCATCGCGACCCGGAGGCCGCGGCGGCGGCCGGCGAGGTGCCGACCGCGCCCGCCCCCGCAAATACACGCGGGTCAACTCCAAGGTCGTCGACTACAAGGACCTGAACCTGCTGCGGCGCTTCCTCTCCGACAAGGGAAAGACGCGCGGCCGCCGGGTCACCGGACTTTCCCGCCGCCACCAGCGTCAGCTCTCGGTGGCGGTGAAGCGGGCGCGCGAGATCGCCCTGCTTCCCTACGTCGGAGAGCGCTGATGGCACAGGCGATCCTGCTGCAGGACGTCGATTCGCTCGGCGAGCGCGGTCACGTCGTCGACGTCGCCCCCGGCTACCTGCGCAATTACCTGGTCCCTCGCAAGCTGGCCCAGCCGGCAACGGCCGGTGCACTGGTGGAAGCGAAACGGCGCATGGAGGCGGCCGAGCGGGCCGCCAAAGCGCGCGCCGAGCGCGAAGCGGAGGCCGCCGGCCTGCTTGGCAAGACCGTGCTGACGATCCACCAGCGCGCCGGCGAGGACGGCAAGCTGTTCGGCTCGGTCGGACAGAAGGAGATCGCCGACGCCCTGCGCGAGGCCCGCGACCTGCGGGTCGACAAAAATCAGATCAAGCTCGAGCAGCCGCTGCGCGAGATCGGCACCTTCATGGTCGAAATCGAGCTCAAGGACGGCACCACGGCCGCCGTCAAGACGATCATCAGCGAGGAGAAGTAGTCCTCCAGCGTCACCGCAGGTCCAGTTGGGTTCGCTCCGAGCGAGCGACGGTCGGACTCGCCACCGTGGCTCTCGGCGCCGCCGGCGCAGTCATCGCCGGCCAGTTCAGTCGCATGTTCGCCCGCCGGGCGGGTGAGGCGCACGACCCCGAAGCGCTGCTGGAATCGGCGCCCGCCGCCGCGGCCGACACCGTCGGCGTCGCCGTCCGCGGCTACGTCGAGGCGCCGCGCTACGAAACCGTTCTCTTCAACCTGCTCGCCGGCTTTCTCGGCTCCTTCGCGATGGTGCGCATCTCCACCTGGGCGATCCGCGACGGTCGCGGCCCGTTCCGCAACGTCCAGATCGGCGGCCGGCACATCCACCACTTCGTCCCTGGCATCCTGCTCGCCTTCAGCGCCGGCACCGCCGCCCTGCTCACCGACGACGACCAGCTCGAGCAGAAGCTGGCGATTCCGATGGGCGCCGGGTTCGGCCTCACCTTCGACGAGGCGGCGCTCTTGCTAGACCTGCGCGACGTCTACTGGAGCCGCGAAGGACTGCTCAGCGTGCAGCTCAGCCTCGGCGCCACCGCGATCCTCAGCATCGCCATCCTCACCCTGCGGATGCTCCGCCGCGGCGAGCAGCGGCAAGAGCAGGAGGGTCTGATCCCGCCGGCCCAGCACCACCAGCTCTCCTTCGGAACTGCCGCATAAACGCAACCGAAGTGTGAATTCTTTTTGACGGCTTTTGCACGGAAGCCGCGCATGGCAGCTGCCCGCCTCTGGTTTGCTTGAAAGGCGCCCTGCAGCCCGCCCGGTTCCGCCGCCGGGCCACCTTTACTGAGACCGATGCCGCAGCCCCCCACCACCCACGTCCCCCCCCAGAACATCGAGGCCGAGGAGTCGGTCCTGGGCGCGATGCTGGTCGCGGAGTCGACGCTGACCCGGGTGATCGACGAGGTGAAGCTGAACGCGGCCGACTTCTACCTCGACAAGCACCGGCTGATCTTCGAGGTCGTCCACGATCTCTACGCGGCCTCGGATCCGGTCGACGAGCTCAGCGTCAGCGAGGCGCTGACGCAGCGCAACAAGATCGAGGACGCCGGTGGCAGGCACTACGTCTCCGAGCTGGCCGCGAAAGTGCCCGCCGCCGCCAACGCCAAGCACTACGCGGAGATCGTCCAGCAGAACTCGCTGCTGCGCCGCCTGCTCGGCGCCGGGCAGGAGATCCAGGGCTGGGTCAACGAGCGCGACGGCGAACCGCGCGAGCTCTCCGAGCGAGCCGAGAAACTCCTCTTCGAAGTCGCCCACAAAGAGCAGGCGAGCGACTTCAAACTGCTCGGGGACATCCTCCACGACGAGGTCGACCGGCTGGAGAAGCTCTCCACCGGCGAGATCGAACTGACGGGTACCCCCTCCGGGTTCCGCGACGTCGACGCGATCACCGGCGGCTTCCAGCCGGGCAACCTGATCATCGTCGCCGCCCGCCCGGCGATGGGCAAGAGCGCGCTGGTCGCCAACATCGCCGAAAACGTCGCTGTCAAGAAAAAGCAGGCTGTCGCCTTCTTCTCGCTCGAGATGTCAGAGGTGGAGCTGGCGCAGAGGTTCATCGCCTGCCGGGCGCGGATCTCCGGCGACAAGCTGCGCAAGGGCCAGGTCTCGAAACGGGACTGGCCGAAAGTGCTTCGCGCCTGCAATGAGCTGGAAGAGGCGCCGCTCTGGTTCGACGACTCCTCCGACCTCGGGATCCTCGATCTGCGGGCGAAGGCGCGGCGCCTGCACGCCCAGGAACAGGAGCGCGGCGGCCTCGGCCTGATCATCCTCGACTACATCCAGCTGATGCGCTCCGACGACCACCGCGCCAACCGGGTCGAGCAGGTCGGGCAGATCAGCCGCGGGCTGAAGATCCTCGCCCGTGAGCTCGAGGTGCCGGTGGTGGCGATCTCCCAGCTCTCGCGCGCCCCGGAGCAGCGGACGCCGCCGAAGCCCCAGCTCTCCGACCTGCGCGAGTCCGGCCAGATCGAGCAGGACGCCGACGTCGTCGCCTTCCTCTTCCGCGAGGACTACTACCGCGATCCCGAGGACGAGCCCGACGGCCTGGCCGACCTGATCATCGCCAAGCATAGGAACGGCCCGATCGGGACCAGGAAACTGGTCTTCCTCGACCGCTATCCCAAATTCGCCGACCAGGCCCACCAGGAGCCGCCGATCGAGCAGCCGGCCGGCGAACCGCCGCCCTACGAGGACGCCGCCGCGGCCGGCCCGGACTTCTGATGCCCGCGATTGCCCGCTCCGAGCCCTTCCGCGAACAGGCCTGCCCGCTCGGGGTCTGCGACGGCTCCGGCTGGATCCTCGGCCCCGAAGACGTCGCCCGGCCCTGCGAGTGCCGGACCGAGCGGCTCAACCGCGGCCGCAGCCGCGGTATCTCGTCGGTGATCCCGCCGCGCTATCGCGGCGTCTCCTTCGACCGGCCGCCGGTCTCCGACATGGCACGGGACCTGCAGACGAAGATCGCCGTCAACGAGGTGCGCGCCTTCATCGACGATCTCGACGCGCGGGTGGCGGAGGGCCGTGGCCTGTGGCTGTTCGGCGACACCGGCACCGGCAAGACGACCCTGGCAATGCTGATCTCCAAGGCCGCCCTCGAAGCCGGCAAGACCGTCGCGATCTACTCCCTGCCCAAGCTCCTGGCGCGGATCCGGCGCACCTACGATTCCGAGCCCGGCGGCGACTCCTACCTCTCGTTCTTCGAGCGGCTCACCTCCGTCGACCTTCTCCACATCGACGACCTCGGGGCGGAGAAACGCTCCGATTGGGTGCTCGAGCAGCTCTACGCACTCGTCAACGAGCGCTACGAGGCGCAGCGCTCGATCCTGATCACCACCAACCTCCCGCACCCCGAGCTGGAGGAGCAGATCGGGTCCCGCACCGTTTCCCGGCTGACGCAGATGTGCGACGAGGTCGAGGTGCTCGGCGACGACCGTCGCTACGGCAAGTACGACCAGGCCGCCTAGCCCGCTCCGCACCCACCGCTCCCGACCGTCAGAATCTCCCGCGGCATGCCAGGCGTGGTCATAGTCGGGGCCCAGTGGGGCGATGAGGGGAAGGGGAAGGTCGTTGACCTGCTCGCCGAGCGAGCGAGCACGATCGTCCGCTTCCAGGGCGGCAACAACGCCGGCCACACGATCGTCCGCGAAGGGCAGGAGTTCAAGTTCCATCTGATCCCTTCCGGAATCCTCCACTCGGAGAAGACCTGCGTGATCGGCAACGGCGTCGTCGTCGACCCGCGGGTCCTGCTCGGCGAGATCGACGGGCTGAAACGGGCCGGGGTCAGCGTCAACAAACTCCGCCTCTCCGCCAACGCGCACCTGATCATGCCCTACCACGTGCTGCTCGATTCGGCCGGGGAGACGAAGCTGGGGAAGCTCTCGATCGGCACCACCCGGCGCGGGATCGGCCCCTGCTACGCCGACAAGGCGCTGCGGCTGGGGATCCGCGTCCAGGACCTGCTCGACGAGAAGATCCTGCGGACGAAGATCCGCGCCGCCCTGGAGCCGAAGCAGCAGGCGCTGCGCGAGCTCTCGGTGCAGCGGCGCAAGCAGCTGAAGGAGGCCGGCGAGGAAGCGAAGCCGGTCGAGCCCGCAGGCGGCGTCCCCGACCCCCGCCTCGACCTGCACGCGATGGTCGAGGAACACATCAGCTTCGGTCACCGCCTCGAGCCCCACATCGCCGACACCGCCCGCCTCTGCTGGGACGCCCTCGACAGCGAGGAGACGGTGATCTTCGAGGGTGCCCAGGCGACCCTGCTCGACCTCGATCACGGCACCTATCCCTTCGTCACCTCCTCCAACCCGATTGCCGGGGCGGCGTGCGTCGGCGCCGGGGTCGGGCCGAAGGACATCGACGAGGTCTGGGGAATCGCCAAGGCCTACGCCACCCGGGTTGGGGCCGGACCGTTCCCGACCGAGCTCTTCGACGACGTCGGCGAGCAGATGCTGGAGCGCGGCCACGAGTTCGGGACCACGACCGGGCGGCGGCGGCGCTGCGGCTGGATGGACCTGGTCGCCCTCCGCTACGCGGTCCGCCTCAATCGCCTCGACGCGCTGGCGATAACCAAGCTCGACGTCCTCAGCGGCATCGGCCCGTTGCGGGTAGCGGTCCGCTACCGCTCGAAGGAGGGAGCGGAGCTGGACACCTTCCCCTACCACCAGTCGATCCTCCACTCGGCGACTCCCGAGTACGAGGAGCTGCCCGGCTTCGACGGCGACCTCACCTCCTGCCGCAACGCCGCCGACCTGCCACAGGAGGCGCGCGAATATCTCGCCTTCATCGCCGATTTCGCCGGTGTTCCGGTCCGCCTGGTCGGCGTCGGGCCGGACCGCGAGCAGGTGATCTGGCTCGACTCCTGAGCCGGCTGAACCGGCGGGCAGGGGTTTAGAAGAAAATTTCCCACCGGTTACCCAACTCCTCTACAGTTTGTGAGGTGGTTTCCAGTCGACGCTCGGCAAAGGTGAACGAGCGGCTGCCTCGGGGAAGGCACGGATTGCCGAGGGAGGCGGTAACCGAGTCCCAGCGCAATCGCATCCACCGGGCGATGGTCGAGGTGGTCTCGGCCCGTGGATATCCCGAGACGCGGGTGGTCGATGTGATCGGCGTCGCAGGGGTCTCACGCAAGACCTTCTACGAACTCTTCGAGAGCAAGGAGGACTGCTTCCTCGCCGCCTACGACGTCCTCCTCGAGAACCTCCTGGGCGCGGCAACGGATGCCTTCGAATCGCCGGTGGGAGCGCCCTGGGCCGAGCGCGTCGGCGCCTCCCTCGAAGTGCTTCTCTTGCACCTGTCTCGGCATCCGGACGAGGCGCGCTTTGCGATCGTCGAGGTTCTCGCCGCCGGCCCCAAGGCCCTCGCTCGCCGCGACTCGGCCCTGCGGCAGTTCACCGGCTTCCTCGAGTCCGGTCGCTCCGAGACCTCGGTCGAACTGCCGGGCATCACCACGCTGGCGGTTGCCGGAGGCATCAACGAGCTCCTCTACAGCGAGATCCTCCACGGCGCCGTCGCCCGCCTCCCCAGCCGCCTGCCTGACCTGATGTTCTGGGTGACGTTGCCATTCCTCGGCGGCGAAGGAGCCGCTGCGGAGCGCGAGCGGCTGCGGCTGGCGAAGCCTCGCTCCTAGCGCGCCTGGGCGATCCGCTCCTTTTGGCGTATCGCCGGGTTTACGAATAGGGCGGGGGTGGTAGTTTGACCCGCTGGAGAGTTAAAGCAAGCGTTCTGACGGCATCAGCCCCAGCGCGGGCAGGCCGCAAAGGAGAGATATAGGGATATGCGTAAGTACTTGATGTTGACGATGGCCCTTGCGGCCCTGATCGCCGTCAGTGTGGCCGGTATCGCCACCGGCGCCAACAACAAACCGGTGACGGTCGAAGCCGGCAACCTGGTCTTCACCTTCAACGGCGGGTTCAACCCGACCAAGCTTCCGAAGAACAAGCTCGCGCCGATCACCCTCACCGCATCGGGCAAAATCTCGACCAAGGACGGCACGCACCCGCCGGCGCTGAAGGAAACGATTGTCGAAACCGACAAGAACGGCGCCATCAACGTCAAGGGCCTGGCGGTCTGCAAATCGGGACAGCTGCAGTCGCGTGACACCGGCGCCGCTGAAAAAGCGTGCAAAAAATCGATCATCGGCACCGGTCAGACCACGGTCGAGGTCCAGTTCCCCGAACAGCCCCCGATCGACGTCAAGAGTAAGTTGCTCGTCCTCAACGGCGGCTTCAGCGGCGGTACGACCACGCTCTACATCCACGCCTACTTCTCGGCGCCTGTGACCGGAGCCATCGTCACCACCCTGAAAATCAAGAAAGTCAAGAACGGTCGCTACGGCCTGAAAACCATCGCCACGATCCCCAAGATCGCCGGCGGCAGCGGCTCGGTGAAGACGTTCAACCTGACGATCAACAAGAAGGGCGTCCTCACTGCTAAATGCCCCGACGGCAAGCTGCAGGCGAAGGCGACCGCGATCTTCTCCGACGGCACCAAAGCCTCGGCTGGGATCATCCGCACCTGCACCGGCACCTGAGGAACGCGACTCGGGGCTTCGCCTCGAGCAAGCCGGATTCGAGAAGGGCGGCCTCCGGGCCGCCCTTCTCTTTGCGCTCAGAGGCCGGAAACAGGGCGCGTAAACCCGGTTGCGCTCTAGGTACCCGCGTAGTACAACTAGGCGTACTCGATTAAACCCAGTTGTCTAGATTGGCGGCGATGTTCCCGGGCGGAGATAGCTTGGCGAATGCGGTTGAAAGCGCGAAGGAACAAGCTCTGACGCCTCTGGCCGAGGAGTGCGCGGAGGCTCTCGAGCTCGACAGCCGGCAGTTGGAAGAGCTGGAGAACTACCTCCACGACGCCTGGTTCTTCGGCGTACGCACCGGCCACGCGGTGATGGTGGAGACGAAAATGGGCGAGACCGACCCGAAGCCGGTCATCCTCGGCATGCAGGACGAGTTCCAGGAGCTGATGGAACGGCTCGGCGAGGCTCTCGACACCACCGTCGGCGCGACGATCCAGGCCTGGGACTACCTCGGCCGCGCCTGGATCGCCGGCGCCCGCTTCTGGGAAGTCGAGATCGCCGCCCGCCTGATCGAACACCAGGCGGGCGGCTTTGATGAGGCCCTACGTCGGATCGAGGAGTGATCTCTCAGCAAACGATCCGCTGGGTCCTGGCTACTGGATGCACTCTTTCAAGCCGTACTTCACAGCGAGAGCCCTTGCTTCGGCGAACTGGATGGTACTTCTGAGGGCGATCAAAGGTTTCGCTTCGATCTTTTCGACCGCCTTTTCCATCGCCTCGATGATGGCTTCCACCCGCACCTCGTCACCAGCGGGCGGACTGAGGCTCTTGAGGTTTTCGATGTCCTTTTCGAATGGCGGCAGCAGAACTTCGTCGATGAGCTGTTCCTGATCGGCCCGGGTGACCTCGCTCGGGTCGAGTTCGTTGCTCACCGTTTTGAACAGCTCGTCGCGTTCCTTCGAATGTTCTTTGCAGCCGGCGTTCGCCTGCTTCGTGAATTCTGCCTTGGTCAGCGCCGTGGTCTCGTCGCCCCCGCCGCAGCCCGCAAGGGCTAGCAGGGCGGCCAAAGCCCCCACCAACGCTAGAAAAGCTCCCTTCTTCACCTTGACTCCCCCTTAAAACTCTTGACTAAAGCGGGTAGCTTAACCGAACGAGCATCAACCTGCACTCGAGGCAGACCATCTCCATCTGCAGCATAAGAAAGGTCGCCTCCGAGGAGGCGACCTTTCAATCTCAAATGCAGCCGGAGCTTACGGAGCTGGGGGCGCGGTGACCGCCCACGTGCCTCCATTGAGCGTGGAGGTGCCACCTTCGAACCACAGGATAACGCCGTGATCATCTAGTTCACCGAGGAACCCGGTGAAAGTTTCATCGAACGTGCTGGTCGAAAATTCGGCTTCTGCGTATTTGCCGCTTTGGTACACGCAGAGATGACCAGGGGCAGCCGTAGGTGCGTCGGCGCTGCCCGAGCACTCGGCGGGTCCTTCTTCTTCTTCCGCTTTTTCCGCCGTGACGAAATGAAGAGTCGGCCCTGACGCGACCGGGTAGGCAAGGACGAATGAAATTGGAGCCTGGGTGTAGCCAGCTGCTTGCACGTCGGCGCTCCAATGCCCGGACACCGTCTCCCCAGGCGGAATCACTGGTTTGCCTGCTCCGCCATCTTTGCCGTTACAGGCTTTGCTGGTCTGAACAGGGGTGGTTTCGATGGTGAATTTGGTCCCGCCGTTCGGGCATTCCGCTTCGGAGGCGGGGCTGCTTTTCACGCTTTTCCCGTCTGCACCTTTAGGCCCGGTGTCGCCGGTGTCCCCCTTATCGCCCTTGGCGCCCGTATCGCCCTTTGCGCCAGCCTGACCAGCCGGACCGGTTGCACCAGGCGCTCCTGGCTTCCCGGCAAACTGTTTAGCGATGTTTTTGACTTCTTTCTTCTGCTTGCCGTTCAGGCCCTGCTGGGCAGCGTAGGCGCCGCCGCCGAGCGCGGCGACGAGAGCCACGATCGCGACGATGAAGCCGGCCGTGCCGAGCTTGTTATGAATACGAGAGATCAATTTTCCTCCCCTAATGGTTGGACAGTGATGACGGAGACTGGCGAGAACCTGGCCGCCGAGCAGGAGACAAGCCAGATCGCTCGCGTCTCAGCCCTCACGTGTTCCCCTCCGGTCCCATTTGCATAGATGCTGATGGCGCGTCCCTGGCGCGCCAGTTGAGTGAGCTTAAAGTACCCCCGCTAGCAGGTCAAGGTACCCGAGTGGTTGCAATGCTTGAGTTTCTCGATCAGTCGACTACTCTTGATCTATGGCTTTGGAGTCTGCTGCGGGGAAGCCGATCAGGGTCGTCACTCTCGGCCCCGCCGGAACCTGTCACGAGCGCGCGGTGCAGCGCTACATGGCTTTTCAGGGCATAGGCAGATTCGAGATCGAGTTCATCGCCGACTTCCTGGACGGGCTCGAGATGATCCGGGGCCGAGACGACAGCTTCCTGATCCAGTGCAGCGCCCATCCGCGTGTCCACGAGGTCACCGAGCGCTACTGGAAAGAGGTTTTCGTCGTCGACACCTTCATCTACCCGACCAAGCATCTGGTGGTCTTGAGCCGGCGCGAGGTTGAGCACCCACGCTCGATCGGGATCGTGCCTGCGACCAAGGGATACGTCGACCTCTCCCAATGGGATGAGGTGATCGACGTCGTCTCCAAGCCGGTTGTGGGCGGGGAGCTCCTCGCCGGCCGCTATGACTCGGGGCTGACGCACATCGAGCACTTCGAAGAGCACGAAGACGAGTTGCGACTGGACCTCGACATTGGCGAGATCGACACCACCTGGGTCGTCTACGGCACCAGGAAGCGATTCGAAGGCGAGGTGATCGGGATCCCCTCGTCGGAGATCCTCCAGGCCTCGCCTATTGCGAGCGGTGCCGCCTAGCCCTTGGTCGCGCTGACGAAGATCTCGAACTGGGCCTCGGTCGGCTCCTTCGGCCGGCCGTTGCCGTGAAAGGAACGCTCAAGGGTCATCCCAACCGAGGAGTAGATCTCGCGCAGCTCGTCGACGGTGTAGAGGCGTTGGCGGAATTCGATCCCCTTCAGCCCCTCGAGGACCTCTCCGAACCGAAGCGGGATCATCGCCCCTTCCATATAGCGGTCCTTCCTGTTCCAGCGGTGCTCGACGAGTTCGACCATGTTCTCGCTGGGGATCCAGGAGCGCTGGGGCAGGCGCGCGCGGGCGTATAGGGCGTTGGGGACCTGAATCAGATTGCGGCCACCCGGTTTCAGGGCCCGGGAGATCACCTCGAAGGTGCGGTGGTTCTCCTCGTCCGTCTCGAAGTAGCCGACGGCGCCGTCGTTGAGGTTGAGGACGATGTCGAACTCATCCTCGAAATCGAGCTCCCGCAGGTCTCCTTCGAGGAAGGTCGCCTCCAGGCCCTGGGCCTCGGCTTCCTCCTTGGCGATCGCGACGAGTTCAGGGGAGATCTCTGAGCCGACCACCGAGAAGCCGCGTTTCACGAGCTCCAGGGAATGGCGGCCGCTCCCGCAGGCGAGGTCGAGGATCCGCTCGCCGCCCTCCGGCCTCAACATCGTCAACGCACGGTTGACTTCCGCCTCGGTGCGTTCCGTCCAGGCCATCTCCGCAGTCGCGCCGTCGAATGCGGTCGCGTACCAATCCTGCGGTATCTGCTCGGCTAGAACTCCCACGACTCCTCCTGCCCCGGATGCTTTACGTGGGAGATCTTAATGCATTCAGACGCAGTTGCCGCTAGCCAGTTTTCTGGCCGTCGCGATGGTGGCGACGGACGAGTGGGGCGACATAGCCGACCACCGCGCCGATCGTCGCCGCAGCCAAAATCACCACGATCAACGGGGCCGTGAGATTGACCATCAGAACTTCTACTTCTACGCGCTGTGAGTTCTGGAGGGCAACAATCAGAACCAGCGCTGCGAGGATTCCCGCAACCCAAGCGCGCCAGCTGGTCTGCTTCTTCTCCGGCTCCATGCGCCCATCGTAGAAGAGGGGAGCGCAGAGACTTCCTGCCCCTACTTCTTCTTCCCGCACCCAGCGACGATCTTCACGTTCCCGTTCTGCGCCGCGCCATTCTGCCCGGTGAAGGAGACCTTGGCCTTGCGGTCGGTCTTGCAGAGGTTGCGGCTGTTTTCCAGCAGGCCACGTTTCTTGCCGCCGAAGAGGCTGATCGTGATCTTCTGCACCGGGGCGTCGGGGACGCTTAGGAAGCGGGTCCGCAGGCGTGCCAGTTCGGTGCCTTTGACTGGGACCGAGTCGACGAAGCCGACCTGGATCACTCGCAGGCCGCCGCCTTTTAGGTCGGCGACGATGTCGGGGAGTTCTCTTTCGCCTCCGTTTGACCTGAAGATGACCGGGCCTTCGAGGGGCTGGTCCAGCAGCGGGGTGGTTGCCTTGGCGGTGCCGAGGATCGAGAGCGGCGGGCAGGCGTTGGCGTTGAACTGGACCCTGGTGCAGGGGTTGTTGATGTGGTCTTGGTCGATGAACTGGCTGGTGGGGAGCTGGACCGAGACCTTGGCGTTGTTGGCCTGGTTTGGCTTTTGGGTCAGGACTGCCTTCAGGGCGGGGTGGCCGCTTCTCTTGGTCGCGCCCTTGAGGGTCAGCTTCAGCTTGGGGGTGTAGGGGAGGCGGGCGCAGTTGGTGGCTTGGTAGGCGTCAGAGGGGGTGGCTACCTGGCCGTTGGTGGCGAGGACCCTGGCGGTGATCTGCTTTTCGGTGCAGCCGGTGGGGTTGAGGATGAAGTTGGGCCTATCGACGTCGACGTGGATCGCTCGATAGGCGACGGGCACCCCCTCGAGGATCTGCGGCAGGGGGTCGGTCTGCGCGGTCACAGTGGAGTTATTGGGATCGACGTTGATCGCCGCCCTGGTGACCACGGTTCCGAGGTCGAAGGGGCCGGCCTGAGCGGGGACCCTGACCACGAGGCTGTAGGGGGCGGATTTGTAGGGGCCCGAGAGGTAGATCGCGGTGGGGGCCTTGCCGGGTTGGGGGATCCACAGCGGGGCTCCGCCTACTCCGGTGGCGGCGGTTACCGAGCCGACCTGGGAGCCCTGGGGGCAGTTGCCCTGGCTGGCGCCGGGCTCGGGGCAGAGGGGGACGCCGGCCAGTTTGGCCAGCAGGCCCTGGGGCAGGTGCATGGAGAGGCTTAGCGGGTTGGCTTCGCCGTCGGAGCGGGTCAGGGTCATGGCGAAGGGGCTGAAGGCGCCGGCCCTATTGCTAACGGTCCCGGCCTGGAGCTTGGGAGCAAACCCGCCCTTGTTGCAGCCGGAAGTGATCTGCATCGCCGTGTCGCCAGTGGCAGCCGGCCTACCCGACCAGGGGCTGAACTCGTAGTGGGTCTGGTAGGTGCCGCACCCAGGGGTGGCCAGTGGCGCCCTGGGGCCGCCGAAGACGTGCAAGCGGATCTGTTCGACGGGCACCTGGGGGTTGCCGCCGAGAGACGGGATGCCGTTGAAGACCGTGGTCACCTGGCCGGTCAGCGGGTTGGTGGTGATTTCCGCGGGAAGCTTCAGGTGCACGCCCTGTTCGTCGGTGACCAGCCAGAAGCGGAAGAGCTTTCCTGGTTCTGGGGTGCGCTGGTAGACCGAGCCGTTGAGGGTGCGTTCCAGCGCCGGGACCTCGATTTCGGCGGAGCCGATCTTGGCGGCGTCGGGGCACTCGGAGGTGTCGGTGGTCTCGAAGCCGACCTGATCGGCCGAGCAGGCCTCGAGGCCGTCGCCGGCGGCGGGATTGATGCTCATCCCCTGCGGCAGGCTGACCACCGCTCCCTTCAGGGTCGAGGTGGCGAGCCCTTGTGGGGTTTCGTCCTGGGGAATCGTCAGAACCGCGTCGAGGCCGGTGGGCGCGAAGGCTTCGGGGTTGGTCGGGGTGGCGGTGAAGGTGGGTTTGAAGACCAGTTTCTCGCAGCCGCCGATCTGCGGGAAGGGGGCGCTCTTGCTGACTTCCACGCCGGGCTGCTGGTAGCTGGTCGCCGTAACCGAGACTTCCCTCTGCAGGCTGCAGTCGGTCGGGTTGGAGAGAAAGGGGATCTCCGGCTGGCCTGATTCGCGGCCTCCGGGGGGGAGTTTCGATTCGATTGCTTCCTGTGGGGTGAGCCGCACTTCGTCGTGGACCTCGGCCGCCGGCACCCCCCACAGGGTCGTGTCGGCGGCGATCAATTCCGCCGCCGAGGATGCACCTTCGACCTTCGCCACCAACGAGAAGTCGACCGGGTCGACCTCGACGTTGATCACCGTCGGGTAGAGGCCGGCGAACAGGCCGAAGCGGGCGACGACCTCCCCGCCCGGCGAGGGCATGTTGTAGACGGGCTCGATCAGGGTGCCGTTGACGGTCCCGGCGAGGGTTACTTCGGCAACTCCGACCTGGGCGTCCTGGGGGCATTCGCTTTCTTCGGGCGCTTTACCCAGCTGGGCGAAGGTGCACCGGGGGAAGTTCTGCGGATTGCCGATCATTCCTGGTGGTAGCGAGACTTCGATGTCGCGGGTGAAGCCGTAGGGCTTGGGAGGGACTTCGTTAGTTGCGCTCAGTTCGAAGCTGGCGGTGAAGTCGGCGTGGGCGCCGGCCTGGCTACTGGACAGTGAGGCCGAGACCGATTCGATCGCGTATTTGTCGAATTCTTTATCGGCTGCTGCCGGGCTCGCGGTCGCCAGGAGGCAAGTCGCCAGACAGGCCAGCAAGACGGTGATCTTGATGCTTGCGCTCTTCACTTGCCCGCCCCCCTGTTGGCACCGGCTCGCTGCTTGGCCTTACCGCCTTTGTGTTTTTTCTTCTTCAAGCATTGAACCTTGCCGTTCTTCTTGACCTTGCGCTTGCCTTTGGGGCAGTGCTTCGACTTGGCGGGGGGTACCTGGTCATTGGCACCAGGTGGCGCGGGCAGGGCAGGGGTTGACAGGGCAGGGGTTGGAGTGACTTGCGGCCGGCAGCCATCTGCGGTGCAGCCTGGAGACGGGATTCGAACAGGGAAGCCACCTCCAACCTTGGCATCGTAAATCGAAGCGGCTCCCCCGGTGTCGAGGTCGGTGAGGACGTCCTCCGTGCTGAAGAAGACGTCATCGCCGCTCTGGCTGTGGGCGTAGAGGAAGTTGTCGCGTTCGCTCTGACCCGAGGAGATCAAGTAGACACAGCCGCCGGTTTGGCCGCAACTGCCGATTCCCTGCGCCTCCCACTCATAGACGTCCTTTACTTGGTCCGTATCGGTCGAGACAAGTGCTTCGTCTGACTCGAAGAAGACTCGGTTGCCGGCGGGGGTCAGGTTGGGCACGAAGGCGCTAGGGCTGAGCGGTGGCGGATCCAGGGAGTCGAAGGTGATGGTTTGGAGACTGGCGCCGCCAGTTGCCGGAGTTTTGGTCGGGATGCAGGAGAGACAGTGCAGGCGAGCGTTGCTGTCATAGCGGTAGACCTGCCCAAATTCGCTTTCTCCGGAGCCCGTGATGTCGGCGCGTGACTGGAACAGCAGCACCGAACCATTGGGGTTGAGGCGCGAGGGATCTTTGGCTGGCTGGCTTGAAAGCACCTCGGTCCAGAGGCCGAGGCCGTCGGTGGTTCCTTCTGCCGCCCCCTCGACGTCGCGGTCGGTCACCGTGGCGACGAAGCTGATCGCCCCCTCTTCGGAGAGGTAGAGGTTCTGCTCGCCGGCCTGGGCTGAGTCGCCCTGGGGGTTGGCGCCGCCGAGCACACTGGGCGAGACGAAGTAAGCGCGGGTCCCCCCGGTGGCGACGTTGACCGGGGTGACGTTTCCGGTCGAGCTGAAGTCGATGACTTCTTCGCTTGCGGTGTCGAGCGCTTTGAGATTTCCGCCCTGCAGGTAGAAGACGCGGTCGCCGCCTTCGGAGACGCCGGCGAAGGTGACGCCTTCGCCGGCTTCGTAGGTGGTTTCGTTGCCGACCCGCAGATAGAGCTTGTTGGCGATTTCGAAGGCAATCCCTTCGCCGTCGCGGGAGGCGCCACGGTAGCTTTCGTTCTGTCCCACCGTGGGGGTGACGTCGCCGGGCAACAGCGAGACCACGTGGGTTTCCTCCTCACCGGTCACCGGGTCGATCGTGCGGTCGTACAGAGCAGGAGTTCCTTCTGGCGGCGCGATCGGCTCCAGCTGCTTTGCGGGTTTGGTGGTGTTAAGCGATTCGAAGATGACGTGAGCACCGTTTTCGGTGATCAGCCGCCCCCGGGCCTTCGGATCGGTGCCGAGACTGCCCCTACCGATCAACTCCGAGCGCCCATCCGGGTAGCGGAGATACTGAGTTTCTTCGTCATTGAGAACCAGCGGCCCTTCGATCCGTGCGCTCCAAAATGCGTAGCCCTGATCGGGCGAGGTGCTGCCGGGGATCGAGACGGTCGCTTCGTCTCCGCTTGCGCCGGCGAGCGTGCTGGTCCAACCCGACGCGCCGCGGGTAGCGAGATAGGGGTCTCCCTCGAAGCTGCCGATGCCCGAGCTGTCGGGCAGGGAGCCGCCTTCGATCTTGAACCAGAGAGCGTCGCCAGCGGGAGATGCCTCCACCGTCGGGAAGAGGTTGCCGACGAAGCCGACGCTGCGCGGCGGACGGCCGGTGGTGTCGGCTGGCGTGACGAGCTCGTAGGCACGGCAATCGGGCAGCTGGGCCGAGGGGCCGACGCGCAGGGCTTGGTTCGCGCAGGGCGGAATCAAAACGTCGCTGTAGGTGGTGAAGATGGCTTCGTTCTGACCTTCTTCGGGGGCGGAACCGAGTTCGTTCTCGGCTACGACGCGAAAGCGGTAGGTCTGCCCGGAGACGAGACCGGTGGCGAACGTGCTCACTTCGGTCGCGAGGCTGTCGCTGCCGACCGTGCCGGTACCGAGGGTCGTGGCGCCTTCGAACTGTTCGGCTTCGTAGGCTTCCTGGGTGGTGATTTCGAAGTGATATTCGGTATCGAGGCCGCCCGGGAAGATCGTCGCTCGCAGTTCAGCTTCGGTCTCGCCGATCCCGCCGGTCGAGACGTCTTCGATCACCGGCGGGGTCTGGCCAGGCGGGTGGAAGGCGGCTACGCGGCCATTGGCTTTCAGCACGGGGACGAAGAGGTAATGGCGGTTGCAGGCGTCGCCGGCGGGAACCCCTTCGGGGTAACCGCAGGATCCAGATCGCTGACCGTTGCTGACAGCGATCTGGAGTGAGAAGTTGGCCGTGAACTCGTTGTTTTTGAACTGCGAGACCAGTTCGTAGTCTTCGTTGAACTGGTAGATCGTTTTTTGCGAGGCCAAGAAGTCCGCGACGAAAAAATCGCCGGTTTCCTCGTCGACGGCCAGACCCATTCGGGCGAAGAAGGAGGCAAATTTGCCGGGCGGCGTGGTCGACCCGTCGATTTCTTCCAGCACCGGATAGGGGTCGGTGTACGAAATGACTTTGACGGCACATTCTTCTGATTTTTCTTCCTCGCAGAAGGTGACGTAGATACGTCCGCGCACGGGGTCGAGGGCGATCGCTTCGACCCATTCGCCAACGTTGCCCACCACGTCGATGACCGCGTTCGATTCTTCGGCTGAACCGAAGATCGTGACGACGTTGTCCTGGGCTACGACGAGGTGGTCGTTCGAGCCGTCGACGGCAAGCGCCCCGACAAAGGAGGTGGATCCGGTCGCCACGGTCACGGGCGGATCCTCATAAGTGAGGTCGCTCAGTTCGGGATCGGATTCCCCGGAAGGCTCATAGCGAAAAACTTTGCCGCTGTCTTCGAAGACGTAGATATTGCCTTTGCTGTCAACCGCGATGCTCTTGGCGGGGACCGTCGCAAGCTCGGTGATGAATTTCCCTTCGTCGTCGAAGACGTCGATTCGGGTCACCGAGTCATTCGATTCGGCATAGCTTGCGACATACTCGTTGCCGTAGGGGTCGATCGCCACCGCTCTCGGTTCAGTGAAGCGAGCTATGGGCCCGCCGGGAGGAGCCGGATACGGGCAACTGGGATCGGGGATCGGATCGAAGGCGCCGGTGCTGCAGTCCCCGGTCAACGAAAGCTCGGGATCGAGTTCGTAGGGCGGCGATTCTGCGGCAGCAGCCGGTGCGGCGGCTATCAGAGCCCAGAGAATGCCCAGCACAACTGCATAGCGCAAGCGATAAGTCAGATTCCCCATTTCCCCTGTCCCTCCCTGTCGAACTCGCCAGAGCATACACCACCGTTCCCAAATAACAGCGCCTGCAGCTCGCCGACGCCCGCATGAAGGAGATCGTCCCCTCCGCACCAAGCCGCTCTCCGGCGAGTGGCAGTGGCGCCACCGCCCGACTGTCGCCAACGGACAGCTCGCTGCCGGCACTTACACCTGGATGGAGGACGAGAAAACGCACGTTCCGTTCTCCCTCGACGTCATCACCTTGGAGGGCGACCGGATCAAGGAAGTGACCGCTTTCGTCGTCCGACCGGCGGACACCGAAGATGGCTATTCTCGCTGGCCCGGCCGCGCTGCGACCCCCAGCCGCGTGGAGTCCGTCTTCCGGCGCTTCGGCCTGCCGGACCACGTCGATTGACGCGGGCGGCGATGAGTTTCCCCCAGCCCAGGAGTCCCTACTCGCATGAACGCAACTGAGCACGACCGCACCCGTTGGCTAGCCCTCTACGTCCTCTGCGCGGGGATGCTGATGATCGTCCTCGACGCGACGATCGTCAACGTCGCCCTGCCCTCCATGCAGGAGGACCTCGGCTTCTCCCAGAGCAATCTCGCCTGGGTGATCAACGCCTACATGATCCCCTTCGGCGGACTGCTGCTGCTGGCGGGCCGGATGGGCGATCTGCTCGGGCAGCGCCGCGTCTTCCTCGTCGGCCTGGCGATCTTCACCGCCGCCTCGCTCGTCTGCGCCGTTTCGCAGAGCCAGGAGATGCTGGTCGGGGCGCGCTTCATCCAGGGCATCGGCGGGGCGATGGCCTCGGCGGTGATCCTGGGGATGATCGTGACGATGTTCCCGGAGCCGGCCGCGCAGGCGAAAGCGATCGGCGTCTACGGCTTCGTCGCCTCGGCCGGCGGCTCTATCGGCCTGCTGCTCGGCGGCGTCCTCACCGATGCGATCAGCTGGCACTGGATCTTCCTCATCAACCTGCCGATCGGGATCGCGGTCGCCTACATGGCGAAAAGGCTTGTCGCCAACCCGGACGGGATCGGGCTCAGCGCCGGTGCCGATTTTCCCGGTGCGCTCCTGCTCACCAGCTCGCTGATGCTGGGCGTGTTCACGATCCTGCAGATCGAGAATTGGGGCTGGGGAGACACTCGCACGCTCGTGCTCAGCGCGATTTCGGCCATCCTGCTGGCGCTGTTCATCTTCCGGCAGGCGCGGATCGCCAACCCGCTGATGCCGCTGCGCCTCTTCCGCTCGCGCAACGTCGCCGGCTCCAACGTCCTGCAGGCGCTGCTCGTCGCCGGCATGTTCGGCATGTTCTTCCTCGGGCCCTCTACCTGCAGCGCGTGCTCGGGTACAGCCCGCTCGAGGTCGGGTTCGCCTTCTTGCCGACCACGATCGTGATGGGCGGACTCTCGCTCGGCTTCTCAGAAAAACTGATCATGCGCTTCGGCCCGCGCACGACCCTGATCCCCGGCGTCTGCCTGGTCGTCGTCGCGCTGCTCCTCTTCGCCCGCACCCCCGTCGATGGCAACTACCTGACCGATCTGCTGCCGCCCTTCCTGCTGATCGGCATCGGCGTCGGCACCTCGTTCCCGGCGATCATGACCCTGGCGATGTCGGGGGCGACCCCCGAGGACGCCGGTCTCGCCTCGGGCCTCGTCAACACCAGCATGCAGGTAGGTGGCTCGATCGGACTGGCGGTCCTGGCGACCTTGTCGACGGAGCGCACCAATTCGCTACTCGCCGATGGCGAGGGGCAGCTGCAGGCGCTCACCTCCGGCTACCACGTCGCCTATCTGATCGGCGCCGGACTGGCCGCGATCGCCGTCGCTATCGCAGTGTTCGTTCTGCGGGCGCCAGAGCCCGCAGAGGTGCCGGCGCTCGGAGCGGATCCGGAGTCGACAGGCGACGAGGCTGAGCCGAAGCCCGCTTTCTCAGAGGCTGGCTGACTCGAGCCCGCCGAGGATCTGGGTAACCCGGCAGATCCCCGACGCTGGAGGGGAAGACGACGTGGCCACCGGGCTGGACCGGCACCTCGACGCCGGCCCCCGGCCCACCGTCCAGCCCCGGTCCAACGGCAAGCACGATCCCCTGCTCCGGCGGCGCCCGTGGGTTCCAGGTGGCACCACCAGCCACAGAGCGCCCATGCAGGCAAGCTTGGGGACTGAGGTCCTGACTGCGAAATCGTCGCCGAAGCCGAGGGCCACGCGATCCTCCACAACCCGATCGCCAAAATCGAATGTGCGTCGAAAGTGTCAGGCAGCATCACGAGGCACGGCGTCGGCAAACCGGTTTCTGGTCCTATCAGCAGCCTCACGTTCACCGGCTGCACAAACGAATGGCACGTGACAACGGTTGCGGCCGGCACGCTCTCGGTCAATAACAAAGGCGCAACCATTTCGGTTACCTTGAGTGGGGAGACAGTCGAAGCAACACGGTTCGGCATCAGTTGCCGCTACGTGCCAGCAACACCAAAGTCGGGACCCTCACAAACTCGGCGTCGGACGTCGCTTCGGCGACAATGCATACCTCGGCGGCGATCCCGTTCCACAGCGGCAGCTTCCTCTGCGGCTCGGGTGCGACCGTCTGGACAGGCGCTTACAAAGTGACTAAACCCTGCCGCCCGCACTTCCTGAATAGCCAAAAAGGACTTGACTGGCTGGCTATAGGCTGATAGGAATACCGCCGTGTTAGGCAGTCAAGGGCCTGACACGCAGTTTGGGGGAAGGGCGCGGTGAGCGCCCCAAGTTCTCGGGTCCTCCCGAGGGTGATGCCTCCTGCTCATTAACGCAACCCGGCGCCCAGGCGCCGGACCAAGGAGAAAACACATGAAGTACATCAAGATTCTCGGGCTGCTGGCGGTTGCCGCTGCGGCCATGATGGCGTTCGCGGGTAGCGCTTCCGCGACCACCGTGACATCGAACGATGGGACCACACCGACCATCGAAGCATCGGCCGAGGGCCACGCCGTCCTCCATAACCCGATCGCGAAAATCGAATGTGCCTCGACGGTCAAAGGCGCGGTTGAAAGCCACGGCTCCGGAGTTACAGCCAAAGGCAACATCGCTTCTCTGACCTTCGGCAGCCCGGTCGGCACCTGCACAAACGATTGGCACGTGACAGTGGTCTCCGCCGGTTCCCTGGAAATTCACAGCATCGGCAGTGGGAACGGCACACTTACATCAAGCGGTGCGACAGTTGAGGCTACACGCTTCGGTATCAACTGCCGTTACTCGACCAACAACACCGACATCGGCACCGTTACAGGTGGCGAACACGCCACACTGCACATTCAGGCATCGATCCCGTTCCACAGCGGCAGCTTCCTCTGCGGCTCGGGTGCGACCGTCTGGACAGGCAGCTACAAAGTCAGCTCGCCGACAAATCTGACTGTCGATCCCTAAGTCGATAGGTCTGTTCACAGAAGCAGTAAACGCGGCCGCCCCAGGGCGGCCGCGTTTTTGTGTTGTTTCGATGACTGGTGCGAGAGGCCTGAGAACACCGCGGTCAGTCAGGGCTAGTTCCGCACAGGCAGTAGGGGACGGGCGCGTCTCGCCCATCGAAGTACTCGACCTTGCTCTCGCGGCGGACCATGACGCCGGTCTCGACTTCGCCGGTCCAGACCCTCTGCATTGGTCTCGAAGCTAGCAACGCCTCAGCGTCCGCGGCGGCCGAAGGCGTGGCCGGCGGGGGCAACCGCGCGGAGCTCGGCGGCGGCGTTCTCGGGAGGCGTCCGGGGGGCGGAGTCTTCGGGCTCTGCCGGTGGCCGCTCCAGCGGCGCAAGGCCGGCGACGACGACGTTGATCGTGCCTTCGCGGCGCTCGAGCCGGCCGCGAGCGCGGAGCAGGGGTGCGGTGCGGACGAGGGGACGATGGCGGTCGTAGACCGGCGGCGGGACGATCAGGTTGATCGCGCCACGCTCGTCCTCGAGCAGCATGAAGGTGATGCCGTTGGCGGTCTCCGGGCGCTGGCGGGCAGTGACCATGCCGGCGATCTCGACCGTGGAGCCGTGGTCGATCCGCTCGAGGTCGGAGCTGCGGACGAGCCAGGGGGCAAGGGCGGAGCGGAGCAGCTTCATCGGGTGCTTGGCTACCGTCATCCCGGTCGCGCGGTAGTCGGCGATCAGCTTCCCCCACTCGCCCAACGGCTCCAGCTCGGGCGATGGCGGCGGCTCCATCGGCAGCGCCAGCTGGGTGCCACTGCCCGCGATGCGGCCGGCACCGGTAACGCCGACGCGCCAGAGAGCCTGGCGGCGGTCGTCCTCGGAGTCGGCCGAGACGCCGTCGAGGGCGCCAGCCCAAGCAAGGCGCTCGAGGCTCGATAGACCGGCGCCGGAGCGGGAGGCGAGTTCGGCGATCCCCATATAAAGGCCGCCGCGGTCGCGCTCCGCTGCCAGCGCCTCCATCTCCTCTTCGCGTACGCCCTTGACGTAGCCAAGGCCGATCCGCACGACGAGGCCTCCGCGCACCTCGTCTTCCTCGCGCGGCGATTCGACGTGGCAGAGCGCACGGCTGCGGTTTACGTCTGGCGGCGCCACCCTGATCCCTCGCCGCTGCGCCTCGTGGACGAGCGAGTCCGGCGGGTAGAAACCCATCGGCTGCTCGTTCAGCAGCGAGCAGAGGAACTCGGCCCGTAGTGGACACGCAGCCAGGCCGACTGGTAGGCGAGCAGGCCGAAGGCGGCCGAGTGGGCCTTGGGGAAGCCGTAGCCGGAGAAGCCCTTGATCTGCCCCCAGACCCGTTCGGCGATCTCCTCGGAGACGCCGTTGGCGCCAGCGCCGGCGAGGAAGCGCTGGTGGTGCTCACGGACCGCCTCCTCGGAGCGCTTGCGGCTCATCGCCCGCCGCAGCCCCTCGGCCTCCGACGAGCTGAAGTCGGCGAGGGCCATCACCGACTCGATCACCTGCTCCTGGAAGACGATCGTCCCCAGGGTCTCCTCCAGCACCGGCTCCAGCAAGGGGTGCTCATAGGGAATCTCGTAGCCGGGGTCCTCGCGGCGCAGCTTGCGCCTCTCTATATAGGGGTGGATGGCGCCGCCCTGGATCGGCCCCGGCCGCACCAGCGCCACCTGGACGATGACGTCGTCGATGTCGCGCGGCTGGGTCCGCGGCAGCATCTGCATCTGCGCCCGGCTCTCGATCTGGAAGACGCCGGTGGTCTCGGCGGCGCGGATCGATTCGAAGGTCTCCTTGTCGTCGAGCGGGATCCGCGAGAGGTCGAGCCGCTCGCCGCGGGCGCGGCCGATCTCCTCGACGCAGCGCTCGACCGCCGAGAGCATCCCCAGCCCCAGCAGGTCGATCTTGAGGAAGCCGGCGTCGGCGCAGGAGTCCTTGTCCCACTGAACCGTCTGGCGGCCTGCCATCGCCGCCGGGACGACCGGGCAGACGTCGATCAGCGGGCGGGTCGAGATCACCATCCCTCCCGGATGCTGGGAGGAGTGGCGGGGGAGGCGCATGATCTCCCCCGAGAGCTCCAGCAGCACTCGCCAGCGTGGCTCCTTCGCCCGCTCGGGCCCGAGCGACGCGACCAGGTCCCGCTCGATCTCCTGCGCGGTCTCGTGGAAGCCGGCCGTCTTCGCCACCCGGTCGATCTCCGCCGGCGGCAGGCCGAGCGCCTTGCCGAGGTCGCGGATGGCGCCCTTCGGACGGTAGGTGGGAAAGGCGGCGACGAGGGCCGAGCGGTCGGCACCGTAGCGGTCGTGCACGCGCGGGATCAGGACGGCGCGGATGTCGCGCGGGAAGTCGAGGTCGATATCCGGCATCGAGGTCGTTTCCTCGTTGAGGAAGCGGCCGGAGAAGAGGTCGGCCTCGACCGGGTCGACGTGGGAGAGGCCGGTGAGGTAGCAGACGATCGAGCTGACGCTGGAGCCGCGGCCGCGGCCCGGCGGAAGGACGTTGCGGGCGGACTCCGGCCCGCGGACCTCGGCGGCGACCTCGCGCGCCAGCTCCAGCAGGTCGCGGTGGAGGAGGAAGAAGCCCGAGAGGCCGAGCTTGCGGATCGTCGCCAGCTCCTCCTCCAGCCGCCACTGCGCTTCGAGCAGGCGGGCGCTGCCGGCGTAACGCTCGCCGAGGAAGTGGCTGCAGACGCGAGCGAGCTCGGCATCGGCGCCGGCGTCCTCGCTGCCCGGATAGCGGTAGCCGAGCTGCTCGGTGAGGTCGAAGCGGAGGCGCTCGGCGAGGCGCTCGGTCTCGGCGACGGCCTCGGGGTATTCGGCGAAGCGAGCCGCCATCGCCGCCGGTGAGGTCAGGGCCGAGGTCGAGTTGCCGCGCCGCCGTGGCTCGGACTCCTCCAGCGTCTCGCAGAGGCCGATCGCCACCAACGCGTCCTGCAGTGGCGCCCGCCGCCGGTCGTGGCAGTGGACATTGCCGGTGGCGACGCAGGGAACTCCGAGCCGCTCCGCGAGCAGCGCCAGCCACCGATTGCGAGCCCGGTCCCGCCGCCAGTAGGGCCGCTGCAGCTCAACCCGAAAGCGATCGGGGCCGAAAGCGGCGAGGAAACGCCGGGCGATCTGCTCCCCCCCAGCAGTCTCACCCCGCTCGAAGGCGCCGGCAAGCGCCCCATCCCGAGCACAGCCCGAGAGACAAACAAGCCCCTCCGCATGCTCCTCCACCTGCTCCAGAGTCGCCCAGGGCTGCGTCTGACTCCGCCCGGTGTTGTCCCGCGTATGCGCATGAGCCAGCGTCAGCAACCTGCACAAATTCCGATATCCGGCCTCATCTTCCGCCAGCAGAGTGATGTGAGCGCCCCTGCCGGGGGGTGGCGCCGATTTGGGGGACCATCCCGACAGGGATGGTGGTTCCAAATCGGGGACAGGACCCGCCGGCCCAACCGCCACCGTCAACTCCGCTCCCGTAATAGGCCGAATCCCGAACCCCTTACAGGCATGGGCAAACTCCATCGAACCCCAGACCCCGTCGTGATCGGTAAGGGCAAAGGCCGGATACCTCTGCGCCGCAGCGGCAGCAGCCAGCTCCACCGGAGTCGAGGCCCCGTCGAGAAAGGAGAAGGCGGAGTGGGCGTGCAGCTCGACGTACATCGATCATCAACCCCCTGATCCTCAGGCCCGCTGCCGGTACCAGCGCTGAGCGCGGGCGGTGCGGAAGACGGTGAGGACGCGGCCGTCGCCGAGCGCCAGCTCGAAGTAATGGCGCCGCAGCGGCTTCGGCGTCCACCAGCGATCCTCGACCAGCCACTCCTCGCGCACCGCCTCGACCGCGATCCCCTCGACTGTCGCCGGGGCACCGCCGGAATCGGTGCGGACCACCACCCGCTGAGGGGCGTAGAGACGACGCAGGCCGGGCATCAGAGCTCGGGGAACGGGGTCAGCATCGCCCAGCGCTCGGGCACCCGCGAGGAACCGTCGACCGGGAGGATCTTCAGTAGCGCCTCCGTCCCCTGCACGGCGCGGACCTCCCGCACCGCCGCGCCGAGGCGGCGGCGGTGCGGCTCGCCAGCGCTGACCGAGAGCTCGAGCTGGTCGCGGGCGGGCGGGCCGAGCCCGATCGCCCGCAGGCGCAGTGCCGTCGCCGGGCCCGGCAGCTCCTCGAGCCGGGGCGCGAGGACGTTGCGCAGGACCGGCGGCGAAGCGCTCGGCCGGCCCAGCCCCTGCTCGACGCTCCAGCTGCCGCCGGCGGCAAGCCGTGCCCCGAGGCGGAGGCCGAGCAGCGTCCGCCCCTGCCGCTGCGGCGCCGCCAGCAGCCGGTCGACGAGGAGCTCGAGCGCGCGGTCGAGCTGCCGCCCCGCGGTCCCTTCCGGCAACTCGATCTCCTCGGCGAGATCCTCACGGGGGGTGCGGGGGCGCAGTGGTTCCTCTTCGCCCCGGCAGAGCCGCAGCGCTTGCAAGCCGAGCGGCCCGAAGCGATCGGCGACCTGGTCGTCGCCGAGCCGGGCGAACGCCTCCAAGGTGGAGATGCCGAGGCGCTCCAGCGCCTCGATCAGATCCCCTACTTCCCGTCCCCGGACCCCCAGCCTGCTCCGCAGCGCCTCGACCGGCACCGGCCGCCGCCACTCGCCGGCAGCGAGAAAGGCGGCAAAGCGGGAACTTCCGGTGGCGATCGCCATCTCCCCACCCACCGCCTGCCGCGCGGCGGCGAGGACTCCTCGAGAGGAGCCGCCGTAGATGGAGCGGAGGCCGTCAACCGCGAAGAACGCCTCACCCGGAGCCTCCGTCTCGACCGCGGCGCCGATCGACTCCAACCCCTGCACCATTGCCTCGGTTGCCTCCAGTGCCGCAACCGGGTCATGAAGGTCGGCGCGCCCGGACCGAGGCCCCCCGGCACGATCCGGGCGCGGCGGAGTCGCCAGGCACTCGTCACAGACATCGTTGACACCGATGACGCAGGCGATCTCCATACGAACATATGTTCGTGATCGAGCATAGCGATTTCAAGCACGCTTGAGCCCAACTGCAAACCTCTTAATCTCCGGGCGCGGGTGCTGGCGTCAGGACTGGCGGGCGACTTTTGCCGCCTCGGCGCTGCCCAGATACGGGGTCAGCGTGAACTCGACCAGATCCGGGAGCAGCGACTCCAGCTCCTCGGTGCGATCGGCAAAGATCCGGCGCGAGATGAGAGAGACCATGCCGCCGACGAGGGCCTCCTCGGTCGTCGGCGAGAGACCGGCCAGGACCTCCGGCGGACGTCCCTCGCGGCCAGCCTGGAAGTACGGGACCAGATCCTGGATCGCCGCGTCGTAGCGCTCGACCACGACCGGGCCCGCGACCAGCGCCTCGACCATGCTGAGCCGGGCGAGATGGGGCTCGGATACGAGGAACTCGAGCATTGCCGCGATTCCGGCCCGCACCGCCTCCGGCCACTCGTCCTCCTGGCCGAAGGCGCTCGCCACCCGCTCGCGCAGCTCCGTCATCACGGTGTCGTAAGCGGCGGTGAAGCACTCGTCCTTGCTGTTGAAGTGCTCGTAGAAGGTGCGGCGGGAGACCGCGGCGTGGCTGGTGATGTGGGCGATCGTCGTCCCGGCGTAGCCGTTTTCGGCGACGGCCTCGGCGAGCCCGGCGATCAACCGCTCCCGTTGGTTATGGGCAACGAACTCGCGCGGGAGTCCATGCCGCCCCGGGGGAAGCCGGGCCAGCTCGGGTGGGAACTCGGGAGACTCAGCTGGCGGGTTGACTGGATCGCTCAAGAGAACCGACGATACCGATCCAGACGAGGCGAACCCGTTTTGGCCAACTGGCCAGTTTTTTGTTGCAGCGGTCATTTCCGGTGCGGATCCTCGGGGTCGCGATCGCTGGCAGTGGCGATCTCGCTCGCTTCATCCGCTCCCAGGTAAGGCGTGAGGATGAATTCGGTCAGCTCCGGAAGCAGCACGCCGATTTTGTCGGGCTCCGATCCGGTCAGGCGCTGGTAGATGATCCAGAAGACGCCACCGATCAACGCTTCCTCGAGGGTCTCCGGAAGCTCGGCTCCATGCGGCGAGACATCGCGTCCAAGTTTGAACAGCGAAACGAACGCCTGCTGGGACTCCTCGTAGTACTTGACGGAGGCGGGGCCGGCGGAGAGCGCCTCGACCATGCAGGTGCGGGCGAGTGCCGGCTCTTCGCCGACGTATCCAAGGAAAGCGGTCAGCCCGGCGCGGACTCGACGGGGCCAGTTGTCGATCTCTCCCGCAGCGTCTACAACCCGCTCGAGGGCAGCAGACATCGCATACTCCTGCGCCGCGAGGAAGCAGTCCTCCTTGGAGCCGAAGTTTTCATAGAAGGTGTTCCGGGCGATGCCCGCCCGCTTGACGATGTCGGCGACTGTCACCCCGCGGTAGCCCTTCTCAGCGGTCTCCTCGGCGAGCGCCGCGATGATCCGCGCCCGCTGGTGCTGGGCGATGAACTCGCGTGGCAGCGCCTGCCCGCCTGGAAGTGGACGCGTTGTTGACTTTGAAGCCACGAACGGAAGAGTACCGGACTCAGATCGCGGCCCCACCAAGAGCCTTGAACGGATACCGTTTAGGTACCGAAAGACAGACAATCTGTTTTATTACTTGAATTCGACCGGGCGGGGACTTTGACCGGAAAGCGTGAGCGCATTCTCGAGGGGATGCTCGAAGCAGTAGGAAGCCGGGGTTACGAGCAAACCACGGTTCAGGATGCAATCGAGGCCGCGGGCCTTTACCGGCAGGCGTTCTACGACAGCTTCGGAGGCAAGGAGGACTGCTACCTGCAGGCACTGGACGCCGGCGCCTCCTGGATGGAGTTGGCAATGCAAGCGGCGGCGAGGGCGGAGGGGCCAAGCTGGCGCGTCCAGATGCGAGGCGCCTTGCGGGGTTTGCTTCGATTTCTCGACGACCGGCCGCAGCTCGGGCGGGCGCTCCTGGTCGAGGTCCACGCCGCCGGGCCGCGCGCGGTCGAGAGGCGAACCCAGGCGATGGTGCAGGCCGCGGAGCTGATCGACCTGGCGCGCCAGGAAGGCGACGCCGGCGCACCGGCGATCTCCGCCGAGGCGGTCGTCGCCGGCATCCTCGCTGTACTCCACACCCGCTTGACGCGTGAACAGAAGACCGGCTTCGAGCTGCTGCTTCCCGAGTTGATGTACCTCGCCGTACTCCCATACTTCGGGGCAGAAGAGGCAGCCGCCGAGCTGGACCTCGACGTGGCCTGACCCCTACAAACCTTTGCCGTGCCGGCCCTCGCCGGCGGCAAAGCGAGACGCTCCCGCCACAGCGACGCCGAGCACCTCGCGGCCAAGGCGGTGCTCCAACTCCAGGCCGGCGGCCAGCGGCAACCCGGCGCCCTCGAGCGCGGCGCGGCGGTCGCTCAGCATCGTCTCCTGCGGGAAGGCGGCGAGCTTCTTGGCCAGCTCCAGCGATCGCTCCAGATGCCGGCCGGGCTCGACTACCTCGGTGGCAAGGCCGATCCGGAGAGCCTCATCGGCCTCGACCGGGCGGCCGGTGAGGATCATCTCCATCGCGCGGCCCATCCCAACCGCGCGCGGCAACCGCTGGGTGCCGCCGTCGATCAGCGGCACCCCCCAGCGACGCTCGAAGCAGCCGAAGACGGAGTTGGCCGTGGTGATCCGCAGATCGCACCAGAGGGCAAGCTCGAGACCCCCCGCCAAACACCAACCTTCGATCGCCGCGATTGCCGGCTTGGAGGGAGTGAGGCGGGTGAAGCCCATCGGCCCCGCGGGGTGGTCGATGTCGAGGTCGATCGCCTTCAGGTCGGCACCGGCGCAGAACGCCTCGCCGCCCGCCCCGGTGAGGACCAGCACCCGGGCGTCCGCGTCGGCCTCGAACTCCTCCAGGCCCTGCCGCAGGGCCGTAGCAGTGGCGGCGTCGACAGCGTTGCGGCGTTCGGGGCGGTCGATCGTCAGGATCGCCGCCGGTCCTTGCCGCTCGTAGCGCACCTCGTCGCGACTCATTCGCAGATCGTTCCACAGGGGGAAGCGGGCGGGCTAGTCGTCGCGCGGATCACGGGGTTCGCGACAGACGCCCGGCTCCCCGAGAGTGCGCCCCGGTCGCCGATCTCGGGAGGGCAGGATTCCCTAGATCGCCCGCAACGGTAGGAGGCGGGGCGGACAACGAAAAAGCAACCGAGGATGACGCTCGTTGCCTGCCTTGCGCGTAGCCTTCGCGCTCAGAAGCTCGTCGCGTCACCTTTGAGACTTCGCTCCCACTTGGCTTCCGCGGGACCGGTCTCTCTCGGTCGCAAAACGACGGTACTCCTCACCTGCCAGCGGCGCTAGGGGTGCCTGCCTGAGCAGTCCGCAAAGAGCGATAAGTTCTCCCGGATGGAGGGATCGGAGGCGCTGGCGCTCGCCTCCGGCGATGCTGGGGCTGATCGGTCCGGCTACCCTCAGCGGATGCGGATCGACGAGATCATCGCCACGCAGGCACCGACCTTCTCGGTCGAGTTCTTCCCGCCGAAGACGGCGGAGGCGACCGAGCAGCTCTACGAGACCGCGCGCGAGCTGCGGGCGCTGGAGCCGGACTTCGTCTCCGTCACCTACGGGGCGGGGGGCTCGACCCGCGACGGCACGGTCGAGATCACCAAGGCGCTGAAGGACGAGATCGGCTTCGAGACGATGGCCCACCTCAGCTGCGTCGGCGAGACCACCGAGGGGCTGGGGGCGACGCTCGACCGGATCGCTGCGGCGGGGATCGAGAACGTCTTCGCCCTGCGCGGCGACCCACCGCGGGGCGAAGAGGACTTCGTCCAGCCCGAGGGCGGGCTGGGCAGCGCGGCGGAGCTGGCCGCTTTCATCTCCGCCGGCTGGAGCTTCGGGATCGGCGGCGCCTGCTTTCCCGAGGTGCACCCGGAGGCGCCCGACCTCGAGACCGACCTCCGCTACTTGAAAACGAAGGTCGACTCCGGCGCCAGCTTCCTGATCACCCAGCTCTTCTTCGACAACCAGGTCTACTTCGACTTCGTGCGGGCGGCGCGGGCGGGGGGAATCGAGGTGCCGATCCTGGCCGGGGTGATCCCGGTCGCCAGCTTCGCCCAGACGAAGCGGATCTGCGATCTCTGCGACGCGACGATCCCGGCGCCGCTGGAAGCCGCCTTCGAATCCGCCGGGGGCGACCCGGAGCGGGAGTTCGAGCTCGGGATCGCCTTCGCCGCCCAGCAGTGCGCGGAGCTGCTGATCGCCGGCGCGCCCGGCATTCACTTCTACGCGCTCAACCGAGCGCCGGCGACGCGGGCGGTGCTTGGAGCGCTGAAAGCGTCCCGGCCGTGGGAGCGAGTACGGGGCGACGCTGCCGAATTGGAGCGAGCGGATTAATCTATTGCCATGGGTAAGGGAGAGCGGGAAAGAGAGAAGCTCCGCCAAGAGCGGGAAGAAGCCGAAAAGCGCGAATCGCGCGGCGGCAACAACCGGCTGATCGCCGGCTACGCGATCGCTTCCACGGTGGTGCTCGCGATCGCCGTGCTGGTCTTCATCGCGGTCAGCGGTGGCGATAGCGACGGGGGCGGCAACGACGGTGGTGGCGCCCACATCAACACCAACGAGGAAGTCGGCAACACCAACGGGGTCTCCCCGGACGAGCGCGCCGGCATCGTTCCCGCAGCGGCCAAAGTCACCAGCCTGAAAACGGCGGCGGACCAGGCCGGCTGCGAATTGCGCCTGAAACTTCCCGACGAGGGAAACACCCACCTGCCGAAAGGCTCGCAGCCCCCCACTTACAAGACCAGTCCGCCGACCTCGGGCAACCACGTCGAACCTCCGTATCAGCAGGCCGACGGTGCTTACTCGGAGCCGCCCGATCAGCTCGACGTGGTCCACTCGCTGGAGCACGGGCGCATGGCGATCGAGTACTCGCCGGACCTGCCGGAGCAGGCCCAGCTGGAACTGAAGGGTCTCTACGACACGATGTACGGCGCGACGCTGCTCTTCCCGAACGACGACATCGTCTACGACGTCGCGGCCGCGACCTGGACCAACTTGCTCCTCTGCCGGGAATACAAAGGTCAGGCGACGCTCGACGCGATCCGCGCCTTCGGCAAAGAGACCTGGGGCAAATTCGGCGGCGAGCCCGTCTTCGCCTTCAAATTCACCGGCCCGACCCCGTCCGAACCGGACGAACCGAGCAACTAGCCGGCTAGGCGCGGTAGGCGGGGAAGAAGCTCCCCGCCTCATGTCCGCCGCTGAGCCGCGCGTAGGCCTCTTCGTCGCAGACCAGCTCCGAGGTCAGCCACGGCTGCCGGCGGTTGGCGAAACCGCGCTTGAACTCCTCCAGCGCGTCGCCGGGCGCGATGCCGCCGCCGAGGTTGAGCGGCAGGCCGAGCTCGGCCGAGTGCTCGACGAGGCGGGTGACCACGTTCTTCATCGGTGCGTCGCGGAGGTGGGAGTCGGCGCTGCCGCTGAGGTAGTAGTGGAGGTAGCCATCGCTGACCGCGGCGAGGGAAGCGGCGGCGAGGTGGCCGTCGGGGGCGGTGGCGAGTGCAAGCCAAATGTCGTCGGCTTCGAGAACGCGGTCGAAATAGGCGGCGCCGAAGAAGTAGTGCGCGGCGGCCTCGGTGCGTCGCATCGTCTGCTCGTAAACGTCGAGAAAGCCGGCGCGCTGGTCGGCGCTGGTCTTGGCGCCGGGGACCAGGTCGAGGTTGTAGCCGGCCTCGAGGTTGCGGCGGACCTGGCGGCGATCGCTGGGGCGGCTCTTCGGTGGCAGCTCCGGGTCGGCGATCTGGACGACGTTGCGCTCGCTGGCGGCGGCGAGGGGCGAGGCACCGAGTGCGTGGCGGATGAAGGCGCTGATCAGGCCGGTGGCGGAGAAGTCGATGGCGGCGGGATCGAGACCCTCGATCGATCCGCGGAGGCCCGGATAGCCGTAGGGAGAGATCGCGTCGCGGTCGCCGGTCCCCTCGATCTCGCGCACGATCAGGGGTGCGACCAGTTCTCCGTCCTCAGCCTCGATCCGGAGCGTGTGGGTGGCGCCTTCGGCGTCGAGGAACTCACGCGAGCGGAAGAACTGGTCACCGGCGGCAGCTGCGCCGAGGTCCTCGAGGACCTCGGCCTTGGCGGCAAATTCGCTCACTCGAGCAGGTCCGCGGCTGCGGCTCGAAACTCCTCCGGCAGCACGCCCCAGACCTCGCAATCGTCGGCGGGTGCGTCGCGACGGGCGAGGTGGGCGCGCATCGTCCCCTCGTGCTTCCAGCCGAGGCCGGCGACGGTCTTCTTCGCCACCTCGTTGCGGGCGGGGATGCGACCGTAGACACGGTGCGCCCCGTACTCATCGAAGGCCTTGGCGATCGTCAAGGCCTCGGCGCGGCGGCCGACCCCCTTGCCGCGGACGTCGTCGCCGATCAGGGCGCCGAGCTCGGGAGCGGTCTGGCGGAAGAGGCCGTAGAGGGCGGTGAATCCGACCGGCTCCTCGTAGCCCTCGACGACGATCGCGAACTTGCGGTCCTCGCCGGAGTCGTCCATCGCGCGCAGCGCCCAGGCTTCCGCCTGCTCAAGCGTGAACTCGTCACGCTGCTCCATCAGCGTCTGCGTCGCCTGCGGGTTGTTGAACCAGCGGTGAACAGCGGCGGCGTCGCCGGGCTGGAACGGGCGCAGGCTGACTGCGGGGCGGTCGGCGCTCATCGCGAAAACCCTACCCCGCTCAATCGGGCGCTAGGCCCTGGCCGGTGAGGACAAGCCAGGCGGTTTTGAAGAGGATGCGGAGGTCGAGGGCGAAAGTACGGTGGTCGACGTACCAGACGTCGAGCTCGATCCGCTCCTCCCAGGGGATGCCGGCGCGGCCCTGGACCTGGGCCCAGCCGGTGATTCCCGGCAGCACCTCGTGGCGGCGTTTTTGGTGCGGCGTGTAGTCGTCGACCTGGGCTAGGATCGTCGGGCGCGGACCGACGATCGCCATCTCGCCGCGCAGCACGTTGACCAGGTTGGGGATCTCGTCGAGCGAGGTGCGGCGCAGGAGGCGGCCGGGGGCGGTGACGCGCGGGTCGTCGCGGTAGACGACCTTGCCGACGCCGACCGGGTCGGAACCCTGGACCATCGTCCGCAGCTTCCACATCTCGAACTCGCGGCCGCCGAGGCCGACCCGGCTCTGGCGGTAGACCACCGGGCCGGCGCTGGTCAGCTTGATCGCGATCGCGGCGATTAACAGCACCGGCGAGAGAATGACGAGGGCCAGGGCGGCGATGAGGATGTCGAGGACGCGCGGCATCAACGGGTCCCCTCCGCCTTCTCCCAGCGGCCGCTTGCTCCCTTGCGCCAGCGGTCCCAGAGGCCGGCGGCGATCGAGGCGGTGGTCATCACGTAGTAGCGGGCGATACGGAAGGGGCCGACCGGCCAGAAGCGGCCGAGCAGGGCAGCGGCGATTAGCCCGAGCTGGAGGACAAAGGTGAGTACGTAGAGCCAGCCATCGCTGAGAAGCAGAGCGTTGGCGACGAGCGCCACCAGGTGCAGGAGCGGGCTGAGGTAGCGCAGGACCCGGTGGGAGAGGATCTCGAAGGCGAAGAGCGGTGGATAGCCGCGGGGGGAAAGCATGCCCTCGCCGGCGACGATGTCCCAGAGGCCGACCATCATCCGCCGTTTGCGGGCGAACTCGCCCTCGAGGGTGGGGACCATCTTCTCCTCGGCCCGCGCCGCCGGCGCATAGAGGGAGCGCAGGCCGCGCTTGGCGAAGGCGAAGGGGAAGCTGAGGTCGTGGCTGCCGGAGGGGGCGAGGGGGATGTAGGCGCCGCGGCGGACCGCGTAGATCGCTCCGTTGCCGGCGGTGACGCCGGCCAGCGCCGACTCCATCTCCCGCACCGCCATCTCGTAACGCCAGTACGCGCCCTCGAGGTTGTCGCCGCCGGGGTCGAGGAAGCGGACCTGGCCGCAGACGTAGCCGACCTGCGGATCGGCGAGCGGGGCGACGAGCGTTCGAAGCGCGTCGGGCGCCCAGACGCTGTTGGCGTCGGAGAAGGCGAGGAGCTCACCACTTGCCCGCTCGGCGCCGGCGTTTAGGGCAGGGATCTTGCCTCCCGGTGGCAGCTCGAGGACGAGGTCGGCGCCGGCGGCGCGGGCACGCTCGGCGGTTGCGTCCGAGGAACCGTCGGAGGCGACGATGATCTGCAGGCGCTCGCGCGGGTAGTCGAGCGCGAGCGCGTTGGCGACCTTGGCCGCGATCACCTCCTCCTCGTCGTAAGCGGGAACGATCAGAGAAACGGTGGGCAGCTCAGTCACATCGTTTCCACCCTTTTCCTCGCTGTAGGGGGGCAAAGGGTGGAAACGACGCAGGCGGGTCAAAGCCCAGAGGACGAGCGGGTAGCCGAGTTGGGTGTAGACGAGCAGGCCGGCGCTGAGCCAGAAGAGGATCGCGGCGAGGGTGGTCATGGGTAAACCCGGTCCTCCTCGTATGCCTCGATCAGCTCGCGGTAGAGGTCGAGCGTCAGGCGGGCCGCCTCGTCCCAGGAGAAGGGGCCTGCGGCGGCCCGGGCCGCCGCTGCGGCAAGCTCGGCGCGGGCAGCCTCATCGGTGACCAGCTCCTCGAGCGCGGCGGCGAGGGCGTCGGTGTCCCCGGGGGTGACCAGTCGCGCCGCGCCGGTCTCGGCCACCTCGGGGAAGCCGCCGACGGCGCTGAGGACCAGCGGCTTGCCGAAGGCGAGGCCGGTATAGAGGACACCCGAGTGCTCGGCGTCGAGGTAGGGGAGGACGACGAGGTCGGCGCGGCGGAAGATCGCCGGGATCTCGGCGTCGTCGACAAAACGGGTGACGGTGCGGACGCGGCCACCAGCCTCCTCTGCCTGGCGACGCAGCGGGCCGATATCCATCCGCGGGTTGCCGACGATCCAGAGCTCGGCGCCGGGCGAGTTGGCGGCGACGCGACCGTAGGCGTCCACCAAGTGCTCGATCCCCTTGTAGGGGCGGAGCAGGCCGAAGGAGAGGATTACCGGCCCCTCGGCCCCCTCCAACTCGGCCGGGAGCGGCTTCTCCTCCGGAAGCCTGGTCAGGTAGTCGAAGGCTCCGTGGGGGATGGCGCGGACCTTGGCCGGGTCGAGGCCAACCTCGTCTCGCAGGCGGGCGGCGCTGTGCTCGGAGTGGGCGACGACAGCGTCCATGCTGCCGAAGACGCGGCGTGCACTCTGCACCTGCCGGTGGCTCGGTTGCGGGGGCAGGATGTAGTGGGCAGTCATCACCCGCGGTCGCAGCGGCGGCAGCAGGCGGATGTCGAGGGAGGGAACCGTCAGCCACTGGTAATGGACCACGTCGGCGTCGGCGGCTCGGCGCCAGAAGCGGAGCATGTCGGGGACGTGCTCGAGCGCCTTGAATGGCAGGCGCGCGGGCGCCTTCAGGCCGCGGGCGGCACTGCGGCGGTAGAAGCGCTCATCGACCCGGTAGCCCTCGGCGGGAGGAACTGGCCCGTAGAGGAACTTCGTAGTGAGCAGCTCGACCTCGGCGCCGGCACGCGCTAGCGCCGCCGCCAGGGCGCGGTCGTATGGCGGCGTGAAGGCCGAGGGGTCGACGAGTTGCACCTTCATCAGGCCGGGCGGATTATCGTCACCCCCTTGCCCCCCACGCTCTCCTACTGCGTTGTGAACACGAACGGCCGCGATTATCTGCTCGATTGCCTGGCGGCGATCGAGCGCACCCATCCCGCCGGGATCGAGCGCGAGGTCCTCGTCCTCGACAACGCCTCCGGCGACGGTTCGGCCGACGCGGTGCGGCAGCTCGGGGGCGAGATCCGGTTGATCGCGCTGGAGCGGAGGACGGGCAAGGCCGAGAACGACTCGACCTTGATGCGCGAGGCGAAGGGCAAGTACTGCATGCTGCTGAACGAGGACTCAGAGCTGCGTCCGGGGGCGGCAGCGGCGCTGGTCGCCGCGCTCGAAGCGGACCCGAAAGCGGCCGCGGCGACGCCCCAACTGCTCGACTCCGGCGGCGCCCCGGTCCCGTCCGCTTGGCGCTTCCCGGGAGTTGGGACGGCGGCGATCGGGGCGCTCTTCCTGCACCGCCGCTACACCGTGCAGAGCGTGGGCAGCGCCACCCGCCGGGTCGACTGGGCGCAGTCGAGCGCACTGCTGGTCCGGCGCGAGGCAGCGGCGGCGGTCGGCTACATGGACCCGGCCTTCTTCGTCTACTACGACGAGTGCGACTTCGCCAGGCGCCTGGCCGACGCCGGCTGGCACTCGCTCTTCGTCCCTGGGGCCGAGGCCATCCACCACGACCAGCTCTCGACCGACCTCGCCAAGGGCCTGCCGCGGATCGTCGAATTCCACCGCAACCGCGACCTCTACATGCGAAAGCACCACGGGCCGGTCGCGGCACTCTCGGTGCGCCTGCTCACCGCGTGGTCCTACGCGTTGCGGGCTTTGGCGGCGACCGTGCTCCCCAACCGCCCGGCGAAGATCTTCTGGGCCCATGCGCGGCAGGCGCTGCTCCCGAACCGGGGCGAATCGATTCGCGACCGCGCTCAGGCCTGATCGGGTCCGTCAGTTCCTCAAGTCCTCGTCCATTCGCTCTACCTCGTATACCTCGGGGATGCGGCCGTCGACCGTGGGCTCGGCCGCACGGAGGTCGGCGAGCAGGGCACGGGGGTGGCGCAGGCGCGCGATCCAACCCCGCTCCTCGTCGCTGAAGAAGCCGCTCGCGAAAAGGGCGAGTGGGTAGGCGGCGAACAGGACGACGCGAAGCAGTAGGCCGAGCGCGCCGGAGGTCGGGACGAGCAGTTCCGCCGCCCCGACGAGGACGACCACCGTCAGGACCACGCGCAGCAGCCGTCCCCATTCGTAGGGGACCGGGAAGAGGCGCTGGGTGAAGACGTACATCAGCCCCAGCACCACCAGGTAGGAGGCGACGAGGGCGAGGCCGGCTCCGACGATCCCGAGCGACGGGACCAGGGCCAGGTTGAGGGCGACGTTGGCGACGAGGGCGCCGATTGCGGCCGGAAAGTTGAACTCGGTGCGGCCGGTGCGGCCGAGGATCACGACCAGGACCATGTAGAGGGCGTAGAGGGTGACCGCGGTGGAGATCAGGCCGATCGCTTCGTAGGACTCGAAGAACTCCGGTGCCGCCAGGACGCGGACGATCCAGCGCGAGAACAGCCACATGCCGGTGACGACGAATGCGGTGCCGGCGACGAAGAGGGTGACGACCGTGGCGTAGGTTCGGCGCGCCTCCTCGTCGTCGCGGATCGAGTAGGCGAGCGGCGGCCAGGCGAGCTGGAAGCCGCGGACGAGGACGTTGACCGCCTGCGCGAACTTGACCGCGAGCGAGTAGAGACCGGCCTCGGCGAGGCCGAGGGTGCGGACGATGATCAGCCGGTCGACGAAGTTGAGCAAGTAGAGCGAGACCTCTGCCGGCATCGTCGGCAGGCCGAAGCGGAAGAGGCGGCGCAGGAGCGGGACGTCGAGGCGCAGCGAGAGGCGGCGCCACTGGAGGGCGACGAGGACGAAGACGAAGGCGGCGCCGGTGGCGTAGCTGCCGAGCAGCAGGCCGCGGGCGCCCTCGTCGAGACCGACGACGAGGACCACGGTCAGGGCGATCGCCGCGACCACGTTGAGGATCGTGGTGACGAAGAAGGCCCGCGCCCGCTCGTCGAGCCGGAAGAGGGTGAGCATGAACTCCCACATCGTCAGCACCCAGAGGCCGCCGATCGCGATCCGCACCAGTTCGGGGGCGGATTCGTCGAGCAGCGCCTCGGAGAGCGGGCCGGCGAACGGCAGCGCCAGCAGGGCGCCGAGGGTCGAGAGCCAAAAAAGGCCGGCGAAGGTGCTCTTGACGACCTCGTTCGGATCCTCGTCGTCCTGGTAGTAGAAGCGGAGGATCGCCTCGATCAGGCCGAAGCGGACGACGATGCTGGCGGCGACCACGGCGGCGAAAAGGATCTCGGCGGCGCCGTAGTCCTCGGGGGTCAGGTACCGCGTGTAGAGCGGCAGCAGGGCGACCGCGATGACCTTGGAGAGGATGCTGGCCGCGGTGTAGGCGGCGCCGGTCGTCGCCAAGCGGCGCAGGTATCCCGACATGCGGGGACCCTACGCCGGGTCGCGGACTTCGGGACGATCGAAGGCCAGCGACGCTCCAATCGCCAACAGCACCCAAGTGATCGGGTCCTCGAAGAAGCCGGCGTAGGACAGGGTGTGGACGAGGATGGCGACGAAGGCGGCGAGGATGGCGGCGCGGGCCACCTCGGTTCTGCCGCCGAAGACCCCACGGCCCATCGCTCGGAGCGCCACGATGACCAGCGAGAAGTAGATGAGCAGTCCTATGAGTCCCTGCTCTGCTGCAACCGTCACCGGCTCGGTGTGGGAGACGATTACCGGGGCGTCCTTGTTCTCGCGATGGTCGCGGTAGGCGGCTTGGAAGGAGCCGGATCCATACCCCCAAATGGGGCGTTCGGCGAAGAGGTCGAGGCCGCCGGAGACGAGACTGCCGCGACCGCTGAAGTCGACGTTGAGCCGGTCCCAGGTGACTTTGCCCGAGCCGCCGGCGAAGAGGATCACGAGGATCGCGCCAACCGTTCCCACCGCGACCGCGGCGAGAGTCCAGCGCCAGCTCCAGCGGATCGCCGCCAGCACCGCCAGCCCGGCCAGCAGGGCGAGGAAGCTCGACTGCGAGTAGGTCGGGACGAGGCCGATCCAGAGGACGACGATCAGGCCGGTGAGGAGCCAGAAGCTCTCGCGGGTCCGGGCCCAGAGCATCGCCGCCGCCGCCAGCACGGCGATCAGCGACAGGTAGCGCCCGTAGACGTTGGGGTCCCAGAAGACCGAGTTGACGCGGAAGTAGGTGTGGAATTCGTTCGAGCGGATGATCTGGTCGTTCCAGAAGAGGCTGCGGGTCCCCCACTCGACCGTGCCGATGAAGACGAAGATGGTCGCCTCGACCCCGACCACGATCAGCGCCAGGCGCAGCAGCCGCCGATCCCACTCCACCTCCCGCAGCAGGCGGTAGGCGACGGTGAAGGGGATGAAGAAGAAGCAGACGTTCTGCAGCCCCTTCGAGAAGTCCTCCGAGTAGAGCGTCTGCAGCGCGTAGAGGACGACAGCCGCCGCCAGCAGCCAGGCCAGCGCTCGCGGTGCGTGGGCCGGCGACGGGTCAGACCAGTCGCGCAACGCCGTCGCCACCACCGCGGCGGCGATCACCAGGTACAGCGGCACCAGCAGGTTCGCCGTGTCCCCGCCTGCCTCGAGCGGCACCCGGAACGGGAGGGCGACGATGATCGCCAGCGGCATCAGGATCGGCCAGTGGCGGAAGAGGTAAGTGAGGATCCCGATCGCGAGGGCCGCGACCGCCAGCAAGGCGATGATTCGTCCCTCGTCGTGGCGAAGGTCGGCGATCTGGGTCGTGTGCCACTGATCACCGGCGATCAGGACCGGGAAGAGGACCATCGCCAGGACCATCGCGGCGCTGCGCAGGCGTCCGGGAGGCAGGAGGATCGCGGCGGCGCTGGCCGCGGCCGCGATCAGCAGGCCGGCGCTGGCGAGGAAGCCGCTCACGGCTTCGCCCCCGGACCGACGCCGCCACTGCCGCCTGGGGTGGCGCACTTGGACTTCGACTTCTCCGGCGCCGGGTGCAGCCGGATCGTCCCCGGCGTCACCAGGGTGCGGTCGGGGCCGAATTTGACCCGCAGCTTGTAGCGCCCTGGGGGCGCGGTGCCGCCGCCGCGCTGACGCCCGTCCCAGAGGAAGGTGTGAAAGCGGTAGCGCTTGAGGAACTTGTCGCGAGCGAGGGTGAAGACCACCCGGCCGCCGGGCTTGATCACCTGCACAGTCGCATCAGCCGACTGGGTGACGCGGAAGCGGATCCGCATCAGGTCGTGGCGGCAGTCGTCGTTGGGGGTGAAGCTGTGGACCCGCGCCGTCCCCTTCGCATGCGGTGCCCCGACGAAGCTGACGCGGTCGAGGACGAGGGGGTCGCGCTTGACCCGCTGGGCGTAGGCGAAGGCGGCTAGCGTCGCGAGGACGAGGAGCGCGAAGACGATCGCGGAAGCGCGAGAGTCATTCGCTCGTTTCGGCATTGTCCTCGCCGACGACCACCGCGACGTCGGCGCCTGCCGAGACCGACTCGATTTCCCCGCTCATCGGCTGCAGCTTCGAGATCCCCAGCTGTTTGCCGACCGTGCGCGCCTCCGGCTTGTGACCGGTTTTGAACATCACCACGCTTTCGGCGAAGCTCGAGTTGCTGTTGGTGACGGCGCCGAGGCTGAAGCCCTTGCCCTCGACTTCGTCGCCGAAGGTGGCGGCGAGACCGGGGACCGAGGTGCCGTTGAGGACGCTGACTTCGATTTCGGCCGGCTTCACCTTCGCCGCTGCCTGCTTGGAACCGCCGCCGCCCTTCGCATCGTCGTCGCCGCCGCTGACGAGGAGGTAGGCGACCCCGCCGGCGATCGCGATGATGACGACGAAGAGGGCGATCAGCGTGCCCGGCTTCGAGGCCGTCTCGCCGAGGTTGGAGAAGCGGCCGCGGAGTCGTTCGCCGAAGCTCTGCTCGGGCAGGCCCTCCTCGCGCCGCTTGCGCCGTTCCTCGCGGCTGGAGACCGCCTCCTGTTCGGCGGTGCGGGCTTCCTCGAGTGCCCTCAGCTCCTCCGCCCGCTGGGCGGCGATCGTCGAGGTCTGCTCCTTGCGCTCGGCGTCGCGCTCAGGGGCCGAGCCCGCCCACTCGCGCAGGCGGCGGATGTCCCGTCCCTGGGTGAACGAGATGAGCGCGAAGACGGCGAGCCCGAGAAAGGCAGCCAAGCCGGCGAAGGCGCCGATTTGTTCGATCGCGTCGATCAAAGTGGCTGCGGGAGGCTATTCGTTGGAGACGACCGTCGCGGCGTCGCCGCCCGGTGCAGCGATCAGCTCGACGACCCGCTCCGCCAAATTAGCCTCGTCGCCGGCCAGAACCAGGTGTTCCAGCGAGTTCAGGGTCGACTCGACCCACTCCTGGTCGAGCGGCGTCTGCCGGACCGCCCGGTTGATCCGCCGCGCCGCCGTCGGCTGCTCGTTCTCGTTGCTGGAGAAGAGAATCTCGTGCAGCTTCTCGCCGGGGCGCGGCTTGGTGAACTCGATCGCGATGTCCTGCTCGGGCTCGTAGCCGGCGAGGCGGATCATGTTGTGGGCGAGGTCGACGATCTTCACCGGGTCGCCCATGTCGAGGACGAAGACCTCGCCCTTGCCGGCGCCGATGTCACCGGCGCGGATCACCAGCTGCACCGCCTCCGGGATCGTCATGAAGTACCGCGTCATCTCCGGGTGGGTGACGGTCACCGGTCCCCCCCGCTCGATCTGGCTGCGGAAGATCGGCACCACGCTGCCGGAGGAGGCGAGGACGTTGCCGAAGCGGACCGAGGCGAAGCGGGTCTCCGGGTATTTATGGCCGGCGGCCTCGACGATCCACTCGGCCATCGCCTTCGAGGCACCCATCACCGTCTTCGGGTTGACCGACTTGTCGGTCGAGATGAGGACGAAGCGCTCGACTTTCGAAGCGGCGGCGGTCTCGGTGGTGACGCGGGTGGCGATCGCGTTGTTGCGAACCGCCTCCAGCGGGTTGGCCTCCATCAGCGGCACGTGCTTGTAGGCGGCGGCGTGGAAGACGACGTCGGGTTTGAAGCGCTGCATCACCTCCAGCATCCGGTGCGGCTCCTTGCAGTCGGCCAACACCGCCTCGCAGCTGGCGAAGTGCCGCTCCTCGACCATCTCGCGATCAATCTGGAAGAGGTTGTCCTCGGCGTGGTCGAGCATCACCAGCAGGCGCGGCTTCACCTGGGCGATCTGGCGGCAGAGCTCGGAGCCAATCGAGCCGCCGGCGCCGGTGACGAGGACGATCCGGTCGCGCAGGTAGGCGCCGACCCGGTCCAGCTCGCGGACGATCGGCTCGCGGCCAAGCACGTCCTCGACCCGCACCTCGCGCAGCTGTTTGTTGAGCTGGACGCCGCCGCGCAGCAGCTCGAAGACGGTCGGCAGGGTGCGGACCCGGACCTCACGCTCACGGCAGGCGGCGACGATGCGGCCGCGCAGGTCGCCCGGCGCCGAGGGAATCGCGATCACCACCTCGTCGGGGCTGGTCTCGTCGAGGATCGCGTTGATCTGCTTGGTCGAGCCGAGCACCTTCAGGCCCAGCATCCGCATCCCCCGCTTGCGCGGGTCGTCGTCGACGAAGCCGATCGCGGTGGCGCCGAGGTTGGGGTTGAGCTGCAGCTCGCGAACCACCATCTGGCCGCCGGAGCCGGCGCCGACGACGAGCACCTCGTGCTTGGGCAGCCGGGCGCCGCGGTTGGGGCGCTCGAGGACCAGCCGCACGGCGAGGCGGGCGCCGGCGATCAGCAGCGCCGTGAGCAGGAAGTCCACCACCTCGACCGAGCGCGGCAGGGTGTGCTCGAAGGGCTTGGCGACGGCGAAGACGACGACCAGCAGGGCGCTGGCGACGGTGACGGCGCGGAGGATGAGGAGGAAGTCGCGGCCGCTGACGTAGCGCCACCACTTCTGGTAGAGCCCGAAGGCGTAGAAGACGATCAGCTTGCCGGCGACGACGAAGCCGACGGACTGGGCGAAGAGGGTCTCGTAGCGCTGCGGCCAACCGTGCGGGTCATCGAGGAAGCGCAGCTGGAAGGCCAGGAAGTAGGCCAGCGCGATGAGCGCGGCGTCGGCCGCTATCTGCAAAACCCGGTTGCGGTAGACAGGGTGGTTCAACCGGCGCATGAGGGGCCGAGTTTAGTTGCTGTTCAGCTTCGTCCCTAGAATGCGCGCTTCACTGATGCCGATCACCCCATACGCAAGCGTCACCGACTTCTTCCTCGACCCGATCGTCAACTGGGGAACCGACTTCATCAGCAGCACCGGCCTGCCCGCCGTGTTCGTGCTGATGACGCTCGAGTCCGCCTGTTTGCCGGTCCCCAGCGAGGCGATCATGCTCTTCGCTGGCTCCAGCGTCGCCGCCGGCGAGCTGACCCTGTTCGGGGTCGTCGCCGCGGGCGTGCTCGGCAACCTGGTCGGCTCCTGGATCGCCTACGCGATCGGCTACTACGGCCGCATCGACCTGCTGGAAAAAAACAAGCTGATCCACATCAGCCCCAAGCACCTGAAATGGGCCGACGACCTGTTCGCGCGCCATGGCGACCCGATCGTCTTCTTCTCGCGGATGCTGCCGATCATCCGCACCTTCATCTCGCTACCGGCCGGGGTGGCGAAAATGCCGTTCTGGCGCTTCTCCGTCCTCACCCTGCTCGGCTGCATCCCCTGGGTGCTGATGCTGGCCCTGATCGGCAAGAGCGTCGGCGACAACTGGGAAGAGTGGCGCGGCCACCTGCACTACCTCGACTACCTGGTCGTCGTCGCTGTGATCGCCGGCGGCGTCTACTGGCTGATCAAGCGCCGTCGACGGCCGCCGGCCGAACCGGCGAGCGCCACCGAGACTTGAGCGGCCTTCCGGCCCGGCGCGCGGTCGCGCTGGGGCTGGTCCAGGGCCCGGCCGAGCTGCTGCCGGTCTCCAGCTCCGCCCACATCGTCCTCGTCCCCTGGCTGGCCGGCTGGGACTGGGACGGGATCGACCCCGAGCTGCGCAAGAGCTTCGAGGTGGCGCTCCACACCGGTGCCGCGGCGGCGCTGGTGATCGGCCAGCGGGGGACGATCGCGGAGGAGATGCGCCAGTTCGACGGCCGGCGGGCGCTGCTCCTCGGGCTCTCCTTCCTGCCGGCGGCGATCGTCGGCTACACCCTGGAGCGACCGATCGAGCGGCGGCTGGGCGGGCCGCGGGCGACCGCCTACGGGCTGCTCGCCGGGGCGGCGGCGATGCTGGTCGCCGACCGCCGGCCGCAGCACCGCGGCCAGGGCGACGCCACTCCGATGGACGGTCTGGCGCTGGGGATAGCTCAGGCCGCGGCGCTGGCGCCCGGCGTCTCCCGCAACGGCGTCACCCTTGCCGCGGCCCGCTGGCGGCGCTTCTCCCGCGACCAGGCGAACCTGCTCTCGCGCACGATCGCACTGCCGATCATCGTCGGCGCGACGGCGCTGAAGGGCGGGCGGTTGGCCCGGCGCGGGACCACGCCGGAGGTGCGCCGCTCGCTCGCAGTCGGCATCGGCGCCTCCTTCGCCTCCACCCTTGCCTCGCAGCGGCTGATCCACCAGGTCGAGCGCGACCGGGCTCTGTGGCCCTACGCCGCCTACCGGATCGCCCTGGCGGCCGTCGTTCTTGCAAAGCTAGGGCGCAAGTGAGCGCAAGCGACGCCTACGCGAAGGCCGGGGTCGACCAGGGGGCGGCGGATTCGGCCGTGGCCGGACTGGTGCGGGCGCTCGGGGCGATCAACCTGGGGCGGCCCTCGGCGCAGGTGCCGCTGCCGGGGCACTACGCCTCGGTGATCAAGATCGACGAGCGGACCGGGATCGCGCTCTCTACCGACGGCGTCGGCACCAAGCTGGTGCTGGCCGAGCAGCTCGGCCGCTTCGACACGATCGGGATCGACTGCGTGGCGATGAACGTCAACGACGTGATCTGCGTCGGCGCCGAGCCGCTGGCGATGCTCGACTACATCGCGATCGAGCGGGCCGACCCGGCGGTCTGCGAGGAAATCGGCGTCGGCCTCGCGCGCGGCGCCGAGAAGGCGGGGGTCGAGATCCCCGGCGGGGAGCTGGCGCAGCTCGGGCAGCTGGTCCGCGGCGTCGACGTCTCCGGCGCCTGCTTCGGGACCGTCGCCCTCGAGGAGATCGTCGATGGCGCCGCGGTCGAACCCGGCGACATCGTCATCGGTCTCCCCTCCACCGGCCTGCACTCCAACGGCTACACCCTCGCCCGCTCAGCCCTGGCGGAGATTCCGCTCGACGACGACCGCCTCGGCCGCTCGCTCGGCGACGTCCTGCTCGAGCCGACCGAGATCTACGTCAAGCCGATCGTCGAGCTGTTGCACAGCCCCGTCGAGGTCCGCGGCCTCGCCCACATCACCTCCGGCGGGACCAAAAACCTGCTCCGCCTCGCCGCCGAGGTCGCCTACGAGATCGATGACCCGCTGCCGGTGCCGCCGGTCTTCGACCTGATCCAAGAACACGGCGGTGTCTCCGACGAGGAGATGCGCGAGGTCTTCAACATGGGCTGTGGCTTCTGCGTCGTGATCGCCGCCAGCGACGAAGCGGTCGCCCTCGAGCTGCTGTGGGGCCACTACCCGGGGGCGAAGCGGATCGGGCGGGTGGCGGAGGGCCATGGAACAGTCACCCCCAAATGACTTCCCCAGCAGGAGTGCGCAGGGAACCTTTCAGCACTTAGCATTTCGCTATTACTAGGTGTTGTTCGGTACGGTTGAGTGGGAGGAGACGCCCGCTTCTGGTCTGGCGGCGAGATCCGACACGCCATGCCAGAGTCACAGCGCGCCGCATATGAAGGCAGGATCCTGCCACGGGAACGCGATCTCCAGCTCAACTTGAGTGAGCCAAAATGGCCGGAAGGAGGATGTCTACTCGGCACGAAAGGCGAAGAGCCCCCGCCGGGGGCCGGGCCGTGGCAGCGGCACGACGGGTACCTGTACCGAACGATCTCCCCGAAGCAGAAACACCTCTGGGAGGTGATGCTGCGCTTTCCGAGCGCTCCGATCTATGGACTGCACCAGAGCGCGGCGCGCTTCCCCCGGATCGAGGGGCGGTCGAACTTCCACACCTTCCGCGTGATCGGTGTCCTACCTGAGACCTCCGACGACGAGGCCCTGCCACAACACCGGATTCGCGACGTGTATCTCCTTCACAATGGCCTCAACGAGACCGGCGAAGCGGACCTGCACTACCAGCTCGCCAGCCGCCTCCTAACGCACAGCAAACGTCCCGCTGTCTGCATCCTGCGGCCATTCCCCGGACACCTCACCCGGTATCCATACAACGACAGCTACGCCGAGCAACCACTCGACACCTACCTGCTCGATTCCGGCGACCTCTTCAGACAGTTCATCCGGTTCATGGTCGAGACCCGTTGGCTGCTCTCGATGCTCGTCCCCCGCTCCTCCTACAAGGTGATCACCGGCGGAACCCTCGTGGAATGCGATCAGCTGGGAGACAGCACAGAGCTGGCGGAGCGCATAGTCGGCGAGTGGAATGACATGGACAGAGCTTCGATCCGGATGGATAAGAGCACGCCGAAGCACGCCCGCCGGCCTCAGACCGAACCCCTCGACATCACCGTCGAGGCGATCGAAACCACGATCGACGTCCTGCGTAAGGATGTTTTGCGCTGGCGCGAGGCGTCGAGCACCCCGATCCCGGAGCCGGCCGAGGACGAGCCGCCGGCGGTCCACGTCGTCGGCTACAGCCTGGGGGGGTTCGTCGCGCAGTCGGCGTTCTTCGCTTGGCCCTTCGCGATCAGCGGCTGCATAAGCCTCTTTGGCGGGGGAGAGCTCCGCAAACTTGCCCCCACCGCATTCGCCGAACCGGAGGAATGGCAATCGGTCCTTCACGCACTGCGCTACGAACTTGACCGGGCGATGGCCGGTCCCTTGAAGCCGAGCGGGGAGGACGGGAAGGTTCGAGGACTGCCCCAGGAGACGTTCGAGTACCTACTCCGAGTCTTCTACGAGGTCTTCCTCCAGTACTACCAGGGCTCCTACAGGACTCGGCTAGCCGAGTTCATCCAACGGATGATGTTCGTCGCCGGCGGCAAGGACCCGATTGTCCGGCCGGGCAACGTGCTGGAGGCGGCGCCGCCAGAAGGGGCCAACATCCTCACCATCGCCGGCATGACCCACTTTCCGACCAAGCCGAAAGAACGCGTACAGAGAGAGCAGCGGGAATTCTGGCTCGAGCAGCTGGGTCGAATCGTGCCCGCCTTCGCCGAGCAGGCCGACGAACGCCGCCTCGAGGTGCTGCAGCGGGGCTGGCTCAACGACGCGCGGGACGAACTCCACGAGGACGCGGTGGTCGCCTACAGCCAGTACGGGAAAGACCTCGACGGTGTGGCGGCGCCAACTGGCGAAACCTCCGGCGCCTCGCTATCAGACCGCTGGTTCGGCAAAGAGATTCAACATATCTGCGATTTCATCGGCGGCGGGTCAAAGGGGTGGGTGCTGGTCAGCCGCAACGAAGTCCCACCGGTCTTCCAGACGGCGGACGTCCTCAAGCAGTACGCCGCCGGGCTCCACCACTCCGAGGATCTGGCAGCAGACGAGTTCTGGCTGGCCTCCCAGCGGGGTGCGGCTCTGGAGGCGGGGCGTAAGAGAGTGACTTTGATGATCACTCAGGTAGCCCTTGACACCGGCTTCGAAAAGACCCCGTGGATGTTCCCTCCCCGAAGCGAGACCCCTGGTGTCCCGCGTCTGTCGAAGAAGCAGCGCCAGGCGGCGGAGGACCATTTCAACAAGATCTGGAGGCGGCCGCGCCCGAAGGCGGTCCGCGTCCTCTACCCAGGCGAGTTCGAGGCCGACGAGCTGGGCGAGATCGGTGGGGCGGTAGCCGAGCTGCAAAGGTCGCGCTTCGAAGAACACACGCCAATCGACGTCCACTTCTTGCCAGATGTCTGGATCGGCATCCATGAGGAAGTCTTGGGGGAGTTGGAGAGACGGGCCGGGATCCGACGGAGGAGACGGGGCTCGCGAAGCAGCGCAGAGGCGGCGATTGTCGCTTGGGCGGCCCGCCTCGCCGCCGGCGAGAAAAACGACATGGACCTGCTCATCGAGCACCTCGCCGACCGAACGATCTCGATCATCAAGTTCTCGCGTGCGGGACTCAATCCGCGGCATCGAGGGCAGCGCGAGACCAACCCCAAAAAGGCGGCCGGCGTTCTCGTCCACTGGGCGCTCGCCTACCGGGCGGCCAGGGTTCGGCGGCGGGTCAAGAAAAGGCCATTCGTCTAGGCCCCGCGCCCCACAACCTGCACATCCATGTGCTCGTTATCGACCGCGCAGGCATCCCGCCCCCCTGGCGTCGTAACGTTGGCCCGCAAGTGAGCGACCGCCCCTCGACCAGCGCCCAGATGATCGGCACCGTGCTCTCCGGCCGCTACAAGCTGGAGGCGAAGCTCGGCAGCGGCGGCATGTCGACCGTCTACCTGGCGCGGGACACGACCCTCGACCGGCAGGTGGCGGTCAAGGTCATGCACCGGGAGATGTCCGAGCAGGCCGACCAGCTCGAGCGCTTCCGCCAGGAGGCGCGGGCGGTGGCCAAGCTCTCGCATCCCAACGTGGTGTCTGTGATCGACGCCGGCGAGGACGGCGGCCACCCCTACATCGTCTTCGAGTACGTCGAAGGCGAGACCCTGAAGCAGCGGATCAACCGGGTCGGGGCGCTCGACGCCCAGGAGGCGCTCGCCTACGCGATCGAGGTCGCCCGCGGCCTCACCGTCGCCCACGCCCGCAACATGGTCCACCGCGACATCAAGCCGCAGAACGTCCTGATCGACGCCGAGGGGCGGGCGAAGCTGACCGACTTCGGCATCTCCCGCCAGCTCGAGCAGGACGGGATGACCGCCACCGGCCGCGTCCTCGGCACCACCGACTACGTCTCCCCCGAGCAGGCGATGGGCCACTCGGTCGACCAGCGCTCCGACATCTACTCGCTCGGGGTCGTCCTCTACGAGATGCTGGCCGGCCAGGTCCCCTTCAGCGCCGACAGCCAGGTCGGGGTGGCGATGAAACACGTCAACGAGGAGCTGCCCGACGTCCAGCAGCAGCGCCCCGAACTCTCGGCCGCGGCGGCGATGGTGGTCGAGCGGGCAACGACCAAAGACCCGGCCGAGCGCTACCAGGGGGTCGGCGAGATGATCGACGACCTGGCGACCGCGCTCGAGGTCGAGGCGGCGCGGGCCGGCACCACCACCGGCGAGGCGACTAGCGTGCTGGAAGCGGTGCCGCCGGCGCAGCGCAAGCTCTCGGGCGGCGGCGGCTGGTCGCGACTTTGGCTGGTTCTGCTGGCGCTGGCCTTCGCCGGCGCGGTTGCCGCGGTGATCCTGATCAGCAGCGGCAACGGGCCGGGTGGCGGGGGCGGTGCTCTCGAAGGGAAGGGGACGCCGCTGCCGCTCGCCGAAGCCTCCGACTACGACCCGCAGGGGGACGGCGAAGAGGACCCCGAAGCGGTCAGCCTGGCGATCGACGGCAACCCGACCGGCACCGCCTGGAGCAGCGAGCACTACGACGACACCGAATTCGCGGGAACGAAGAGCGGGCCCAATCCGGGCGTCGGCCTCTACGTGGCGACGAAGGCGACGGCGACCCCGCGGGAGATGATCATCCGCGGCACTCCGGGCTGGGACGCGGAAATCTACGCCGCCCCCGCCGGGCCGCCGGAAGACCTCTCCGAATGGGGTGAACCGGTCGGCGAGGTGGAAGACGCCGGGGAGCTGGAGGAGGTCGAGCTCCATCTCGGCTCGCCGGCGAAGTACTTCCTGATCTGGTTCACCAAGGCGGCGCCCTCCCGCGACCAGGAAGGGCGCTACCGGATCGAGATCAGCGACGTGAAGGTGATCGACTGAGTTTCGACTCGACGGGTATGGGAGTGACCGTCTTCACAAAACGGTTGCACCGATTCATGTAATCATCGACCCATGGCAGAGCGAGGGGCAAAGCCGAACGTTTCGAAAACGCGCCGGCGCGCGCTCGATGCCGTGCGCTCGCTCTTCTCGCCGCTACTGCCCGACGACTACCTCGAACTGATCAATCCGCTCTGGTCGACCCAGGAGCTGCGGGGGCGGATCGAGCGGATCGAGCGGGAGACTTCCGACGCGGTGACGGTGCTGATCCGACCCGGCTATGAGTGGGGCTGGCACCAGCCCGGGCAGTACCTGCGGATCGGGGTGGTGGTGAACGGCGTCCACCACTGGCGCGCCTACTCCCTCACCACCGATCCGGGCCGTCCCGACGGCCTGATCGGGATCACGCCGAAGCTGGTCGACGCGGGCAAGGTCTCGCCCTACCTCGTGCACCAGGCGCGGGCCGGGGACATCGTCCGCCTCGGCGGCGTCGAAGGAACCTTCGTGCTGTCCGACCCGCCCCCCCGCCAGCTTCTCTTCATCAGCGCCGGCAGCGGCATCACCCCGATCATGAGCATGCTGCGCAGCCTCGATCGCGAAGAGGCGCTGGACGACGTCGTCCACGTCCACTCCGCGCGCACGCCCGACGGCGTGATCTTCGGCGAGCAACTGCGCGATCTCGACACCCGCCGTCCCGGCTACCGCCCTCATTTACGGATCACGGGCGAGGCTGGCCGGGTCGTCCCCTCCCATCTCGACGAGATCTGCCCCGATTGGCGCCAGCGCCACGCCTTCGTCTCCGGACCCGGAGAAATGCTCGACGCGCTCGTCCAGCACTGGCGCGAGGAGGGCGACCCGGAGCTGCTGGAGATGGAGCGCTTCCAGCCGGTGATCGGCGGCGATGCGGCCGCCGGGGAGGGCGGCAAAGTCCGCTTTCTCTCGAGCGACGTCGAGGCCGAGTGCGACGGCGGCACGCCGATCCTCGTCGCCGGTGAGGAAGCCGGGGCCGAGCTGCCCTTCGGCTGCCGGATGGGGATCTGCCACACCTGCATCGGCAAGCTCTGCAAGGGAGAAGTGCGGGATTTGCGGACCGGAGAGGTCCACGGGGAAAAGGGAGAAATGGTCCGAACTTGTGTCAACGCGCCTGAAGGCGACGTTGCAATCGCACTATGAGACAAAGGAAATCAAGATGAGCACGACTTCCACGGCACCGATCGACACCCAGATAGAGAGCCCGCTCGCGCACCTCTCGGCGGAGCAGCTCGACGAGCTGGGGCGAGAGTTCGACGCGATCCGCGACCACGTCATGGCCGAGCTCGGCGACCGCGACCGCCGCTACATCGAGAGCATGATCGAGATGCAGCGGCGCCTGGCGGTGCTCGGGCGGGTGCTGCTGCTCTCCTCCCGCAACCGCGGCGCCTGGGTGGCGGGGACCACCGCGCTCTCCGCCGCGAAGATCCTCGAGAACATGGAGATCGGGCACAACGTCATGCACGGGCAGTGGGATTGGATGAACGACCCGCGCATCCACTCCTCGACCTGGGACTGGGACACCGCCTCCACCGCCGAGGCCTGGAAGCACTCCCACAACTACGTCCACCACACCTACACCAACATCCGCGGCAAGGACAAGGACCTCGGCTACGAGATCATGCGGATCGACCCGGAGCAGAAGTGGCACCCGGTCTACCTCGCGCAGCCGGTCTACAACCTGATCCTGGCGGCGCTGTTCGAGTGGGGCGTGGCCCTGCACGACCTCGACTTCGAGGCGATCCGCAAGGGCCGCAAGCCGATGCACCAGGTGAAGCGGGAGCTGAAGGGAATCGCGGGCAAGGCGAAAAGTCAGATCGTCAAGGACTACATCGCCTGGCCGCTGGTCAGCGCCCTCGCGGCGACGGCTGTCGATGCGGTGGTGGAGACGCGCCGGCAGCGCAAGCAGCCCCGCGGGATCCTCGGGAGGGTGAAGCGCAAGCGGCAGAGCCGCTGGGCGCCGGTGGTGGAAGCCACGCTGAGCAGCGGCAGCAAGACCTTCCGCGCGACCGCCAAGGCCGACTTCACGGCGAACATCGCCCGCAACATCTGGTCCTACGCGATCATCTTCTGCGGCCACTTCCCCGACCAGACCTACACCTTCTCCCAGGAGGAGGTCGAGAACGAGAGTCGCGGCGGCTGGTACATCCGCCAGCTCACCGGCTCCGCCAACATCGAGGGTGGCCCGATGTTCCACGTCGCCAGCGGCAACCTCAGCTACCAGGTGGAGCACCACCTCTTCCCCGACATGCCGAGCACCCGCTACGCCGAGATCGCTCCCCAGGTCAAGGACGTCTGCGAGCGCTACGGGCTCCCGTACAACAGCGGCCCGTTCAGCCAGCAGCTGGGAATGGTGCAGCGGACGATCCTGCGGCTCGCCTTCCCCGGGGGCAAGGCCCGGCCGAAGCCGGGTCCCTACCGCGGGGAGAACGGCTCAGCCGCCTGAGGGCTCGCGCCGATCAGCCCCCGGCGATGGGGGCGATCGGCGTGCAGAGGAATTTGCGCGGGTTGGCCGGATCCAGCGCGGTGAGGATGTCGGCGCCGACGATGTGGTCATAGGGCATCGAGAGATGGTCGCCCAGGTCCAGGATGCACTGGTTCTGAAGCAGGATGTTGCGCACGTTCGGCCCTGAGATGAAGGCCGAGGTGTAGGGAGTTACGACCTGGTCGTAGCGGGTCTGGATCACCGTGTAGTCGACCCCGGGCACGGTCTCCCCGCCGCTGTTGAGGTTGGTGATGAAGGCCGAGCCGGCGCGCTGCTGCTCGCAGGCGGGGCAGAGAACACCGGTGAACTGGTTGGCGCCCGGGAAGAAGTTGGAGAGGACGAAGAGCCCGTTGAGGGTGGTGCCGTGGTTGGAGGGAGAGAGCCCGACGAGGGCCCGGACCTTGGCGGCGCCGCCCAGGTACTTGAGGTAATAGCGCGGCATCATCCCGCCCTGCGAGTGGCCGACCAGGTCGACCTCGGCGGCGCCGGTGGCGGCAAGCACCTGGTCGACGTAGGCGGCGAGTTCTCCCGCCGAGGTGGGGATATCGTCGACTCCATAGACGCCGATCGCGCCACTGCCGTTGTAGTCGCCGTAGTTGAGGGCGAAGACGCAGTAGCCGTTGTTCTTCAGCAGCGGCGAGATCGCCTGCCAGCTGTTCGACATGTCGGCGAAGGTGCCGTGGACGAGGACGACGGGCTGCGGATGGGCGGCCGTCGGTTTGCAGGTCCAGTCATTGGCGCCGGGCGGGCTCGCCGTCGGGCTGGTGTGGGCGTAGCCGTAGACGCCGTTGTAGATCACCGGCAGATCGGCCTGGGCCGAGCCCGCGCCCAGCCCGAGCATCGCCATAACTACCGCAAACACCACCGTCATTCGCCGCATGGACGTTCCTCCTCTACCCGATTGCCTACTTAAAAGTTACTATCAGAATACTTGAGCTTTCGTAGCTCTTTCTTGTGTCTCACTCGGGAGGAGAGAAGAAGATGAAAACGACGATTGCGTTCCAACGCCTGCGCGTCGGCCTGCTGGCCCTCGTCGCAGCGGCGATGTTGCTCGCCGGGTTTGCCGGTGGCGCCGCCGCCGCCAACTACACCGCTCTCGGCGACTCATACGCCGCCGGGCCACTGATCCCCAACCCACTGCTGCCGCTCGGCTGCCTCAAGTCGAGCAACAACTACGCGCACCTGGCGGCACCGGGGATCGGCCTGACTCTGCGCGATGCGTCCTGCAGCGGAGCCGAGACGGAGGACATGACCAACCCGCAGAACGTCGACCCGGACGGGCCGAACCCGCCGCAGTTCAGCTCGCTCGACGCGAGCACGACGGTCGTCTCGGTGACGATCGGCGGCAACGACATCGGCTTCTCCGAAGTCGCGCAGAGCTGCATCACGGTCAACCCGTTCAGCCATCCCTGCCTCGACAAATACAAACCGGGCGGGGTCGACCAGCTGAAAGCGCGGATCGAAGCGACGGCGCCGAAAGTGGCGGCAGTCTTGCAGGGGATCAAAGCTCGTTCGCCCTCGGCGAAAATCTACGTCGTCAACTACCCGGCGATCTTCCCGGAGACCGGGTTCGGTTGCTGGCGCAGATGCCGATCGGGTTCCAGGACGTGCCATACCTGCGTTCGACCCAGAAAAGCCTGAACTCGATGCTCGCTACCCAGGCGTCGGCGAACGGCGCGACCTTGGTCAACTGGTACGGGGCCAGCATCGGTCACGACGCCTGCAAGGGCACCTCGACCCGCTGGGTCGAACCGCTGGTGCCGGGGACCGCGGCAGCTCCGATCCATCCCAACAAAGCGGGGATGGTCGGCGGCGCCAACGCACTCCTGGCGGCGGTGAAATAGTCGCAGCATGAGAATCGCCAGCCTCGTCCCCTCCGCGACCGAGATGCTCTTCGCGCTCGGCCTCGGGGGGGACGTGGTCGGCGTCACCCACGAGTGCGACTTCCCGCCGCAGGCGGCCTCCGTCCCCCACCTGACCGCGACGGTCCTGCCCCAGGGCCTCGACGCCGGCGAGATCGACGCTGCGGTGAAGGAGGTGGTCGGCGAGGGGCGGGCGCTGTACAGCCTCGACGAGGAGCTCCTGGCGGAGCTGGCGCCGGATCTGATCGTCACCCAGGCGGTCTGCGAGGTCTGCGCCGTCTCTTATGAGGACGTGGTCGCGGTCGCGGCGCGGTTGCCGGGGCGGCCGCAGGTGCTGCAGCAGGACCCGAGCCGGCTCGGCGAGGTGCTCGGGGACGTGACCCGGCTTGGGGACGCGGCCGGAATCGAGGAGCGGGCCGGTGAGGTTCGCGCCGGCCTCGAAGCACGGCTGGAACGAGTGCGGGTCGCGGTCGAGGGTGTGCCGCGGCCGCGAGCCCTCGCGCTCGAGTGGCTCGACCCGCCGTTCCTCGGCGGGCACTGGGTGCCGGAGATGATCGAGGCCGCCGGCGGCGAGGACGTCATCGGCGGGGCCGGCCAGAAGTCGCCGCAGGTCGAGTGGGAGCGGCTAGGCGGCCTCGGTCCCGAGGTGATCATCGCTATGCCCTGCGGCTGGTACCTCGACGACTCCCGCGCGCAGGCGCTCGCCCACCGCGAGCAGTTGAATGCCCTCGGCGCCGAGCGCGTCTTCGCCGTCGACGCCGCCTCGACCTTCTCGCGCCCGGGGCCGCGCCTCGTCGACGGCGTCGAGCTCCTCGCCCACCTCTTCCACCCCGACCGGGTCGAGCCGCCGACCGGGATCGGGTTCGCCGAGCTGGCGCTTCAGAGCTCGAGCTCGTAATAGAGCATCGAGGCGCCGTCCGGCCCTTCTTCATTGGTGAAGCCGAGTTTCCGGTAGAGGCCACGGGCGGCGGTATCGGTCTCGCCGGTGTTGAGTTCGATCCAGCCGGCGTCGTGCTCGCGGCAGGTCGCGAGCACCGCCTCCATCAGCGCTTCGCCGATCCCCCGGCCGCGAAGGCCGGGGACGACGTACAGCTCCTGCAGGTAGGCCTCCCGCTGCTCGGTCCAGACCGAGGGCCGGAAGCGCAGCAGCGCCAGCCCGTCGGGCCTCTCCCCCGCCAACAGCACGATCATCGCCCCCTCCCGCAGCATCCGCTCGGCGTGCCGGGTCAGCTCCGGCACGGGGGGCGTCTTCTCCTCGTACTCGGCGTTGAAGTCGTGCAGGAGGCGGGCGATCGCCGGAGCGTCCGCCTCGATCGCCTCGCGAATCGGTATCTCTGGATTGGCCATGTCTCCAGTTTCCATACCCGACGAAGTCCGCGCCAGCTGCCTCGCCCCAGGCCTCACCACCCGGATCGAAGCCGAAGAGCTGCTCGTCCACGGCTCACCCGAAGAGGTCGTGCTTCGCGCCTGCGCAGTCCAGGCGATCGAGCTGCTCTCAGCGGCCCGTGGCCTCGGCCCCGCCGAGATCGACAGCGCTCTCTGGAACCGCGGCCGCGATCGACGCTACAAGTCACTGCCCCGACCCCGCTCGCGCAACACCGCCTACTGAGGTAGGTACACGGTCCGTGTGTATTCGTGTAGCCTGGATTCATGACTGCCGCCGCTAGACGGATAAACGTGACGCTCGACGAATCGCATGCCGAGAAGCTTGCGCAGCTGGCCGCCGGTGCTCACATGCAGGAGGGGACGCTCGCGCGATCCCTCCTCTCCACCGCACTCGACGAAATCGCCCCGGACGCATCTCGCATCACGGAGATCCTCGACTCGATCCCAGGCGCTTGGGAGAAGACGCAAATAGGGCTGAAGCAGGCGGAACGGGGGGAGGGAACCCCACTCGACGACCTTGTCCCCTAGGTGGCACAGGTCTTCATCACCTTTGAGGCACGACGCGACATCGATGCGGCGGCCTCCACTCTCGAACTGCCCCCATCCCACTGGAGCCGCATCGCTCGCTCCTTAAGAGTGCTCGAGACCTTCCCTCTCGCGGGCCGTCGGCTAGAAGGGCGGTGGGCACCGTTGCGGTTCGTTCTCGGCCCCTGGCCGTGGATGATTCTTCTCTACCGCTACGACAAGTCCACGGACAGAGTCTTCGTGGTGGCTATGCACGATGCCCGCTCGGGTGGCTCGGCCCTAACCGGCTAGAACTCGTAGGACCTCGCCTGCTGGTGGCGCTCGACCGCCAGCTGGACGAGGCGGTCGCAGAGGGTTGGGTAGTCGATCCCGGTGGCCTCGAAGAGCTTGGCGTAGACGCTGGTGGCGGTGAAGCCCGGCATCGTGTTGATCTCGTTGACGAGGACCGAGCCGTCGGGCTCGACGAAGAAGTCGCAGCGGGCGAGCCCGGAGCAGCCGGCGAGGGTGAATACCGAGACGGCGAGGTCGCGGACGCGCTCGATCGCCTCCTCGCCGATCGGGGCCGGGATGCGCAGCTCCATCCCCCCCTCGGTGTACTTGGCCTCGAAGTCGTACCAGTCGGCGTGGGCGACGATCTCGCCCGGCAGCGAGGCCTGCGGCTCGGCGTTGCCGAGCACCGAACACTCGACCTCGCGACCGGTGGCGGAGGCCTCGACGATCACCCGCGGGTCGTGGCGGAGGGCCAGCTCGACCGCAGCGTCGAGCTCAGCGAGGTCGGTAACCCTGGTGATGCCGACGCTGGATCCCATCCGCGAGGGCTTGACCCAGAGGGGCAGGCCCATCCCCTCGCAGCGCCCCCACCAATCGTTGCCTTCGACCGCGGTGAACTCGACCTGCGGCACCCCGTGCTCGGCGAAGAGCCGCTTCAGCGTCAGCTTGTCCATGCAGACCGCCGAGGCGAGGACGTCGGCGCCGACGTAGGGCAGGTCGAGGCACTCGAGCAGCCCCTGGACGCTGCCGTCCTCGCCGAAAGCGCCGTGCAGGGCCGGGAACACCGCGTCGACTCCCAGCAACCCGGCGCCCGGCGTCAGCTCGACGGTCCCCTCCGGTGCGCTCCAGCGACCGTCGCGGGCGATCGTCACCTCGACCGCCTCGTGGCCGGCCTCGCGCAGGCCGCGGGCGACCGCCGCGCCAGAGCGCAGGGAGACGTCGTGCTCGGAGGAGCGGCCGCCGGAGAGAACCGCGACCCTCATTCTTCGGGACCTTCTTCGGGGGTGGCCGCGCGCTTGCCCACCGTGACCGTCACCGTGTCGCCCGGTTCGCCTTCGCTACCCGGCGGCGGGAACTGGTCGATCACCCGACCGACCTGGCTCGGGACTTCGGTTTCTTCTTCTTCGACGCTGGGGGTGAGACCGGCGCCGCGGATCAGTTCGACCGCTTCCCGCCGTTCCTTGCCGATCACGTTCGGCACCTTCGCCGCTTCTTCCTCTTCTTCCCCGCTGGAGACGACGATCGAGATGGTCGAACCGGCTTCCACCTCGCTGCCGGCGTCGGGGGACTGGCTGATCACCTGACCTTTCGGGGACGAGCTTTCTTCTTCGGAGATACTCGGCTGCAGTCCGCGACCGCGGATACGTTCGACCGCCGCGCCGCGTTGGCTGCCGACCAGCGCCGGCACCTTGGTCAGCTTCGGGCCGCGCGAGACGAACAGGGTCACAGTCGAGCCTTTGGTCGCGGTGCTGCCACCGCCGGGTTCGGAGCGAACCACCGTCCCTTCGTCGACCGAGACGGAGTTGACCCGTTCGACGCCAGCTTCGAAGCCGGCCTCTTCCAGTTCTTCTGTCGCCTCCTCCTCGCTCAGCCCGGCCGTCGAGGGCACCTGGCCGCTGCCCGGCCCGGCGCTAATCGTCAAATCGACGGTCGGCTTCGAGCAGAAAAAGGTGAGGAAGGAACAGTCTTCATCGGCGGAACCGGGAAGCGGATCCTGCTCGAGCACCGTGTTGCGGGGCACGGCACGGTTGACGTAATTTTCATCGCCGACGTCGAAGCCCTTCCGTTCGAGCTGGGAGATCGCGAATTCGACCTGCTTGTTGGTGACGTTGGGGACGTCGGTCGTGGTGTCGCGGGTCAGCGCCCAGCCGATCAGCAGCCCGATCAGGATCGCCGCCACCAGCAGGCCCCAGAGCCACCAGTTGCGTTTGCGGTCTTCCTCGGGCGGCACCTCCCCCTCGGCGACCGTCGCGAACGTCGCCGTCCCCTGCGACACACCCGGGTCTTTGAGCGCCGCGTCGAGGGCGGCGATGAAGGCGTCGGCGCTCTGGAAGCGCTGGCCCGGTTCCTTCTCCAGCGCCCGCATCACCACCGCGTCGAGCGCCGGTGAGACCTGCGGGTTGACCGAGCTCGGTCGCTGCGGCGTCTCCGCGACCTGTTTCATCGCGATCGCGACGGCGCTGTCGGCTTCGAAAGGCACCCGGCGGGTCAGCGCCTCGTAGAGGATCACCCCGATCGAGTAGAGGTCGGAGACCGGCGTCACCTCGAACCCCTGCGCCTGCTCGGGCGAGAGGTACTGCGGGGTGCCCATTACCGAGCCGGTCTGGGTGATCTCCGAGACCCCCGCCCGGGCGATGCCGAAATCGGTGACGACCGCCTTGCCCTCTTCGTCGACGATCACGTTCTGCGGCTTCAGGTCGCGGTGGACGATCCCGTTGCGGTGGGCGAAGCGGGCGCCCTCGAGGACCTGCCGCACCAGCGCCACCGCCTGGTCGGAGCTGAGGCCGCGGTCGATCAGCTCCTTCAGCGTCGGCCCCTGGACGTAGCGCATCGCGATGTAGTTGACGCCACCCTCGGAGCCGCGGTCGTAGACGGCGACGATGTTCGGGTGCGTGAGGCCGGCGGCGTGCTCGGCCTCACGCTGGAACCGACCGACGAACTCGGGGTCCTGGAGGAAGCGTGGGTGGAGGATCTTCAGCGCCACCTGCCGCTGCAGATGGGTGTCCTCGGCCAGCCAGACGTCGGCCATGCCGCCGCTGCCGATCCGGCGCAGGACCCGGTAACGGTTGTCGACGATGCTTCCCTCGCTGACCTCAGCCACCGTTCCTCCTCATTCTTCGTTCAGGATTGCTTCCGCGACGTCGCGGAAGATTGGGGCGGCAACGTCGCCGCCGAATTCCGGGGTGCACTCGATCGAGATCGCGATCGCGATCTGCGGATCGTCGGCCGGCGCGAAGCCGATGAACCAGGCCTGGTTTTCCTCCACGCCACCGCCGCAGGCTTTGTTTCCTGGGGTTTCCGCGGTCCCGGTCTTGCCGGCGACCGGCACGCCGGAGATCGCCGCGTTGGTTCCGGTCCCTTCGCTGACCACCCCTTCCATCGCCGTGGTCAGCTCCGCCGCGGTCTCCTCGCTGATCGGCTCGCTGTAGACGGAGGGGCCCATGGTCTCGGTGACGCGGCCGTCGGGGTCGACCACCCGCTTCCAGATCTGCGGCTTCATCAGCTTGCCGCCGTTCGCCACCGCCGCCGCCACCTGGGCCATCTGCAGCGGCGTCGTCAGCAGCCGCTCCTGGCCAATCGCGAGGCGGGCGAGGTCGACTGGGTCGCTGGCGGTCAGCAATTCATTCTGTTCGATGTCATAGACCCCGCTCTTTTCGACCTCGTCTTCGGGCAGGTCGATCGCGGGGGTGGCATTGAAGCCGAAGCGTTCCATGTACTGGAAGAGGGTGTCGTTGCCGAGCTGCTGCCCGAGCTGGCCGAACCAGGTGTTGACCGAGTTGGTCAGCGCGGTGTCGAGGCCGATCGCGCCGAAGTCCTGGTTGAAGTCGTTCTGCAGCGGCGTCCCTTCGACTTCCAGGGTGCCGGGAGAGTTGATCGTCGATTCGGGGGTGATCGCGCCGCTGTCGAGGCCGGCGGCGGCGGTCACCACCTTGAAGGTCGAGCCCGGCGGGTAGAGGCCCTGCGTCGCCCTGTTCACCAGCGGTCTTTCGATCTCGTTCTGGCTCAGCTGTCCGAAGTCGAAGGGGACCCGGTTGGGGTCGAGGGGAGCGTTGGAGGCCATCGCCTTGATCGCGCCGGTGCTGGGCTCGATCGCGACCACGGCGCCAAAGCCGGCTTCCTCCAGCTCGGCCAGCGCCAGCCGCTGCGCGTCGGCGTCGATGTTGGTGACGATGTCGTTGCCTTCCTGGCGCTCTCCCAGCAGCTCGTCGACGATCGAGCTGAACTCCGACCCTTCGCCGACCAGTTCCTTGTTGTGGAACTCCTCGAACTCGCTGTCGCCGAACTGCACGAAGCTGTAGCCGATCGGGTGACCGAACAGGGGCCCTTCCGGATAACGGCGGACGTAGCGTTTCGAGTCGCCCTGGCCCTTCGGTACCGACTTCGCGATCACCGTCCCGTCAGCGGTGAGGATGCGGCCACGGGGAACCTGCTGCTGCTCCAGCAACGGCCGCTTGTTGGCGTCCTTTTCCTTCAGCGCTTCGGCGTCGAAGACCGCCCACCAGGACGTGAAGCCGACCAGGACCCCGAAGAGGACGACGATGAAGGCAAACAATTTGACGATCTGCCGGTTCACGCCGCTGCCCCCATCGCCGCCATCCGGGACGGTTCGGCGGCTTCACGGCGCGCCCGGTCGGAGATCAGCAGCAGCAGCGCCAACAGCACGAAGTTGGCGACGATCGAGCTGCCGCCGTAGCTGATGAAGGGCAGGGTGACGCCGGTCAGCGGGATCACCCGGGTAACACCGCCGATGATCACGAAGGCCTGGATCGCGAACACCGCCGTCAACCCGGTCGCCAGCAGCTTCGAGAAGCCGTCGTTGGCGAGCAGGGCGATCTTGAAGCCGCGGGCGGCGACCAGCAGGTAGACGAGGATCAACCCGCAGGCGCCGAAGAGACCGACCTCGTTGACGATCAGCGAGTAGATCGTGTCGGTCTGCGCTGCCGGCAGCAGCGGCGCGTCGGTGCCGGGAACGACGATCAGCGCCTGCCCGAAGCCTTTGCCGAAGAGGCCACCGTCGGCCTGGGCGAAGATCGAGTTGAGGACCTGGTATCCGGTCCCCTGCGGGTCGTTGTAGGGATGAAGCCAGATTTCGACCCGGTCGTGGACGTGGGGCACGGTGCTGGCGAAGAACCAGGCGCCGATCAGGAACATCGCCATCCCGATCACGACGAAGGAGAAGCGCCCGGTCGCCACGTAGAGCAGGGCCAGGAAGGCGGCGAAGAACATCAGTGAGCTGCCGAGGTCGCGGATGAAGACGAGCATGAACATCGACGCCCCCCAGACCACCAGCATCGGCCCGAAGTGCTTCAGCGGCGGCAGGGTCACGCCGAGCACGCGGCGGGCGCCGACGATCAGCACCTCACGATGCTCGCGCAGGTAGCTGGCGAGGAAGACGACAATCGCGATCTTGGTGAACTCGGCCGGCTGGAAGGCGATCGGCCCGACCTTCACCCCAAGGTAGGCGCCGTTGACCTGCTCGCCGATCCCCGGCACCCGCGGCGCCAGCAGTACCAGCAAGCCGCCGATCGCGATCGTGTACCGGTAGCGCTCGAGCACCTCGTAGTCGCGGAGGAAGGTGATCGTCACCGCGAAGAGCACCAGGCCGAGGACGAACCAGTTGGCCTGGTCGCGGGCCAGGGTCTCGTCGATCCGGTAGATCATCACCAGCCCGAAAGCGGTCAGGGTGGCGACCAGCGGGAACAGGTACGGGTCGGCGTTGGGGAGGCGGATCCGCAGGAAGACGTGGGTGGCGAAGCAGATCGCCAGGAAGTAGGCCCCGTAGATGAGGCTGAGGTTGCCGAGCTGTTCGTTCTCCTGGGAGAACACCCCGGCGAACCCCGCCGTGAGCAGGAGCGCGACCGGAACCAGGGCGAGCAGCTCCCGGTTCCTGGCCGACGTCAACGAAGCCCCTCGTTCTTTTCGATGTCTTCGATCAGGGAGACGGCGTCGTCGCGCGAGCGCAGCTTGTGGCCAGTGACCGCGTCTTGGCGCCGGGGTGGCAGCGACTCGGTCTGGACCGGGATCGAGTAGCGCTCGCTGTAGAGGTCGATCCCGAACGGCAGCTCATAGGGGGCGCCGCGGTAGAGGGCGACGCGGCCGGCGTCGTCGCTGCCGAGGAACCAGATCTGGCGGTTGCCGTACCAGGCGCCGAAGGCAACGGCGGCAAGGACGAGGACGATGGCGAGCACCTTCGCTGCGGTGCGCCAGCGCCCACCGCGCGGCCGCGAGTCGAGCTCCTCGCGGCGCTTGCGCGCGGCCTCGCCGGCGGCGCGGCGGCGGACCTCGGTCCCGGTCAGACCCGCCTCCTCGGCGCTGGAACCGATCAGCGTCGCCCCCTCCTCGGGGCGCACACCGGGGTTTGCCGCGGCCGGCGCGGCGGTGTCCTCGACCCGGAAGGTGACGACGGTGATGTTGTCGCGGCCACCGGCCCGGTTCGCTTCGTCGACCAGCGCCCGCACCGCGGCTTCGAGCGAGGTCGCGCGGGTGAGGATGCGGCCGATCTGCTCGTCGTCGAGCATCGTCGTCAGCCCGTCGGAGCAGATCAGGAAGACGTCGCCGTCCTGGGCCGGAACCGTCTGCACGTCGACCTGGACCTCGGGTTCGGGGCCGAGGGCGCGGGTGATGATCGAGCGCTGCGGATGGTCCTCGGCCTGGGCGTCGGTCAGCTGGCCTTTGCGCCGCATCTCCTCGACCAGCGAGTGGTCGCGGGTCAGCTGCTCGAACTTGGCGCCGCGCAGCCGGTAGGCGCGGCTGTCGCCGACGTGGCCGAGCGCCACCGTTTCTGCCTCGAGGTCGACGATCGCGGCGGTGGTGGTCGTCCCCATCCCGGCCAGGTCCGGGTCCTTGCGGGCGAGCTCGTGGATCGTCCGGTTCGCCTTCTCGATCGTCTCCTCCAGCAGCCGCTCGGGCGGCGCTTCGGGCAGCTCCCCGACAAAAGACTCGACGGCGGCTTTCGAGGCGACCTCGCCGGCCTGGGCTCCGCCCATCCCATCGGCGACGACGAACAGCGGCGCCTTGGTGAAGAGCGAGTCCTCGTTGGCGTTGCGCTGCCGCCCGGTGTCAGTCCGAACGGCCTCCTCCGCGATCCGCAGCGTCATCTAGCCCACCTCGAGCCTGAAGGTCGTGTCGCCGATCTGGACCGTGTCGCCGTCGATCATCTCCGCCTCACCGTGCAGGGTCGCTCCGTTCAAGAGGGTGCCGTTGGTCGAGTTCATGTCCTCGACGTAGAACCTCCCCTCGCGCGAGAAGACTCGGGCGTGGATACCGGAGGCGTAGCGGTCCTCGATCCGCACGTCGGCGTCCTTCGAGCGGCCGATCGAGAGGCCGCTGATCAGGTCGAAGCGCTGCTCTCGCTCGAGTCCGCCACCGCGCTCGGCGACCAGCCAGCCGTCCGGCCCGCGCGGGGCCTCGGCGTAGGCCGGCGCGGCGTGGAACCCGGTCGCGTCGGGGGCGGGCGCGACGGTCCGGCGCAGGTCCTTGATGGCGCTGCGCGCGATCACGAGCACGAACAGGTAGAGGACGGCGATGAAGCCGAACTTGAGGGCTACAGATATGGGGTCGTAGTCCACGGACAGGCACCTTAATGACGGCGGCAGCCGCCGCTACTGCTCGATGTCGAAGCTGAACGTGGTGGTGCCGACGGTGACCTCGTCGCCGGGGCTGAGCCGGGTCGAGGGAACACGGCGCCCATTGACCTTGATCCCGTTGGTCGAACCGAGGTCGAAGATCTGCCAGTCGCCGCTCTCGTCGCGGCGCAGCTCCGCATGCCGGCGGGAGACGTTGGGGTCGGAGAGCACGCACTCGACCGACTTCGAGCGCCCGATCGTCGCTCGCGGGCCGTCGAGCACATAGCGGCGGTCGTTGAGCGAAACGACCGCCCGGGTCGAGACCAGGGCGCCGACCGCCTGCTCGGGGCGCTTCGGGCGGCTGCGGTCGCGCTCGCGGACCGCCGAGTAGACCATCGTGTGCCCCTCTTCGCCCTGTTCGGGCGCCTGGCCCTCGTGGGCGGGCGGCTTCACCAGCCGCGCCTGGATCCCGAACTCCCCCAGCCGCAACCGCTCGTCGGTCTCGAAGTCGACCTGGGGCCGGGTCAGCAGGTCATAGCCGCGACGCCGCGCGTGCTCCAAGAGATATCCGGAGAGCTCCTGCTCGAGCGAGCGCTCGTAGCCCTCGAGCTTGCTGCGGTCCTGGCGCGAGAGGAAGACCGTGTACTCGTTGGGAACGTAGACGCGCTGGACCGAGGCGGTCTTGTGGGCGTCCATTTCCTTCGCCAGCTTGCGCGCCAGTTCGACCGGCTGCACCTCCGAGCTGAAGGCACGGCTGAACACCCCCTCGACGAGGCCTTCGAACATCGACTCCAAGCGACTTAGAGCGCCGATGGGGAAATCCTAGGGAAGCGCCATCTACGGCAGGGCCGCCCCGTGCAGGGCAAGAAAGCCGCCAACCGCCACGGCGGCGGCGAGGGCGCCGATCCGGGTGGCGAAGCCGCGCCCAAAGGAGCCGGGAAGATGGTCGCTCATCTCCTCGAGCGAGTCCTCGATCGCCGACCCCAGCTCCTCCAGCGAGGAGCGGTGGTTGGGGCGGGCGGAGAGGCAGGCGTCGACCGCGCCGGTCAGCTCGCGGGGCAGGTCGGGGCGCAACCGGCGCAACGAGCGGTGGCGGCCGCCGATCGCCCGCGCGGTGGCGGCGGGGGTGGCGCGCCGGTGCGGGTTCTCACCACTCCAGCACTCGTAAAGGGTCAGCGCCAGGGAGTAGACGTCGGCCTCGGGGCCGGCGGGCCGTCCCTCGGCCTGCTCCGGCGACATGTAGGCGAGGGTGCCGACCACGTCGCCGGCGGCGGTCAGCGCGGCCGCATCGGCGAGGTGGGCGACGCCGAAGTCCATCAGCTTCGCCCGCGGTTCCCCGTCCTCGATCACCTGCACGTTCTGGGGCTTGATGTCGCGGTGGACGACGCCGCGCGAGTGGGCGTGGTCGAGCGCCTCGCAGAGGTCGGCGCCGATCTCGCCCACCTCGCGGTCGGAGAGCTCGCCGGCGGCGGCGAGGCGGGCCAGGGTGGAGCCCTCGACCAGCTCGGTGACCAGCAGGGCGTTGCCGTCCTCCTCGCCCATCTCGTAAAGGGTGACGATGCCGGGATGGTTGAGGCGCGCGGCAGCCTGAGCCTCGCGGAGGACGCGGCGGCCCGCCTCGCCCCGCTGCTCGATCGCCTTGACCGCGACCGGGCGCTCGAGGCGACCGTCCCAGGCCTCGTAGACAACGCCGAAGCCGCCGCTGCCGATGCGGCGCTCGATCAGGAACCGGTTGAGCACCAGCGAACCAACCATTAACAATCCAGCTTCGCCGGTAAGGGATCGCTTCCTGCACCCGCCAGTCGGGCGCTCCATCTGGGAAAAAGACACCGTTTGCGGCCTCTCTTGGCGCTCCAGCGGGCGCAGAGGTCATACTTCCGCCTCCGTGGAGGACTTCACCTCACGACGCCCGCCCCGCCGCGAGCGGCCCGAACGCCGACCCGAACGCCAGCAGATCATGCTGCGGCGTGGACTCGCCCTTGGCGGTGGCCTGGTCCTGCTGATCCTGATCGTGCTGGGGGTCAAGGGATGCCTCGACGCCCGCGCTGACCGCGCGCTGGAGGACTACGCCCTCAACGTCACCCAGATCGTCGAAGAGACCAAGCAGACGAGCAAATCCTTCTTCGGCAAGCTCGAAGACCCCGGCAACGCCTCGGTCACCGACTTCGTCGACCAGGTCAACGCCGACCGCAGCGCGATGGATACCTACCGCTCCCGGATCGAAGATCTCGACGCCCCCGGCGACGTGGCCCGGGCGCAGGCAAACCTCGAGCTCGCCTACCAGCTGCGCGCAGGGGCGATGGACGAAATCGCCAACAAGATGCCGACCGCGCTCGGCGACGCCGGGGCCGACAAGGCGGTTGCAGGGATCGCCAAGCAGATGCAGAAGCTGCTCGCCGCCGACGTCGTCTACGAACAGGTGGTGCGGCCAGAAGTCGACGGAGTCCTCGCCAACAAGGGGATCTCCGACAGCGACCTGCCGAAAGACACCTTCTTGCCGGACGAAAAATGGCTTGACGAGACTGAGGTCGGCGAAGCGCTGGGGGCGATCAGCGGCAATAGCGCCGGCGACGTCTCGGGCGTCCACGGCACCGAACTCTCGGGCGTCACCGTCAACGGCAACGAACTGGTCGAGGGGGCGCCGATCACGATCAGCGCCGAAGAAGGGGTCGAAGTCGAAGCCAGCGTCAATAACTCGGGCGAATCGACCGAGACCGGCGTCACCGTGGCCGTCACCTTTGAAGGCAACACGATCAAAGGCGAAATCGACGAACTCCCGGCCGGCGAAACCGGAGTCGCGAACATCCCCCTGACGCCGACGCCGAGCGGAGAAGCCGAACTCGAAGTCGTGGTCGAAGCGGTACCCGGCGAGAACATCACCGAAAACAACGAAGCGACCTACACGCTGCTGGTCGAATAGCCAGGCTGCGGCGGCTCTGGTTTGATCCCGGCATGAGGATCGCCTACCTCGGCCCAGCCGGCACCTTCACCGAGGACGCGCTCGGCGAGGCGATCCCCAGCGGCGACTACGAGGCGCTGCGGACGCCGACGATCCACGACGCGATCCTCGCCGTCGAGCACGGCGAGGCCGACCGGGCCCTGGTCCCGATCGAGAACTCGCTCGAGGGTTCGGTGCGGCCGACGCTCGACGCCCTCGCCTTCGACGTCAGCGCGGTGACGATCGCCGGCGAGCACGACTACCGGGTGCGGGTCCACCTGATCGCCCGCGAAGGAGTGCGGGCCGGGGCGGTCGAGGCGGTGCTGTCGCACCCGCAGCCGCTGGCCCAGTGCCAGCGCTTCCTGCGCGAGACATTCCCCGAAATCGAATTGCGCAGCGTCAGCAGCACCGCCGCCGCGGTGCGGATGGTGAGCGAGGCCGCGAGGCCGTGGGCGGCGCTCGGCGCTCGGGCCGCGGCGGCGCTCTACGGCTGCGAGCTGCTGGAGGAAGGGGTCGAGGATTCCGACGACAACGTCACCCGCTTCGTCTGGATCGCGCCGGCGGGGACCGAGCCGGCCGGCGAGGGGCCGTGGAAGACCTCGCTGGTCTTCTCCGAGCTCGGCGAAGACCATCCGGGGGCGCTGGTCAACGCCCTCAGCGAGTTCTCCGGCCGCGGGATCAACCTCAGCCGGATCGAGTCACGACCGATGCGCCAGGGTCTCGGCCGCTACATGTTTTTCTGTGATTTGGAGGGAAAAGAGGACGATTCGCTGGTCGCCGAGGCGATCGCGCAGCTGCGCGCCAAGGCCGAGTCGGTGCGGATCCTCGGCTCCTACCCGGTGGGCTGACGGGGCGCCCGTTTCACGCCCAGGGGCCGCTGAGCGGAGGGATAGGCGCCGAGCGCCCTACAATTTCCTTCCAGGATGGCCAGGGTGCTGGTACTCAACGCGACGTATGAGCCGATCAACGTCTGCACGTTGAGACGGGCCGCTGTCCTCCTTCTCAAGCAGAAGGCCGAACTTCTCGAGCGCCGGGACGGGGCGGTCCTCCACTCCGAGCGGATGACGATGGAGCGTCCCGACGTGATCCGCCTCGTCAACTACGTGCGGATCCCCCGCGAGGCGCACCGCCGCAAGATCACCCGCCGCGCCGTCCTCGCCCGCGACGCCTGGACCTGCCAGTACTGCGGCTCGACCAAATCCGGCCTCACCGTCGACCACGTCATCCCCCGCTCCCGCGGCGGCAAATCCGTCTGGGAGAACATCGTCGCCGCCTGCCCCCCCTGCAATCGCCGCAAGGGCAACCGCCTCCCCCGCGAGATCGAGATGCACCCGGCGAATATCCCCAAAGCCCCGCCGGCCACCGTCTTCATCCAGGTGGCCAGCCCGAAGATCCCCGCGGCCTGGGAGCAGTACTTACCCCAGGCTGCTTAGCCCTACATCGGGGTTCTGAGTGCGCAAGTAGACTGGCGCCAATGACCACTGGGTGGGGCGGTAGGGGGCAACTGGCGCTTGCGGCGATCGTCATCGGCACGTTTCTGGTCGCGAGTGCGGCCGGGGCGCCGAGCGTGCGTGCCGGCGTCTGGCTGGAGCCATCCTCCGCGAAGGATGCCGGGGAGTTCTGGACCCCAGCGCGGGTGCAGAATGCGAAGCCGCTCGAGCTGAGTTCGGACCGCGCCGGGGCGTCAACCGCCGCGGCCGGCGAATTCGGGGCCGACTTCGAGCAGGTTGCCGACCCGACCGCCCCCGAGTTCCGCATCCACGGAGTGCTCCTCCTCTCGATGGGGATCTTCGGCTACGGACGCTGCTCGGGTACCGCCGTTCGCTCGCCCAACCAGAGCGTGGTGATCACCGCCGCCCACTGCCTCAGCAGCGGCCGACGGTTGTTCTCGGGCGAAGCGGCCTTTGTGCCCGCCTATCGCTTCGGCCAGCGGCCCTTCGGGATCTTCCCCGTGCGCTGGACCGACACCACGAAGCAGTGGCGGGCAGGAGGCGGCAACCCCAATTACGACGTCGGCGCGATGGTCGTCGGTCGCAACGGGGCAGGGCAACTGCTCGGCGAGGCCGTCGGCGGGGTGAGGATCGCCTGGGGCCTGAATCCGAAGCAGGACTACTCCGTCCACGGCTACCCGGCGGAAGAACCGTTCGACGGCGAAACCCAGCGGGTCTGCGGGTCCGCCGATTACCTCGGCCACGATCCGTACTCGCTCGCCGAAGCTGGGCCACTCAACCTCGCCGTCAGGTGCGGCGTCACCGGTGGCGCCTCGGGTGGGGGTTGGCTGATTCACGGCGACACCCTCAACGGGGTCACGAGCTACGGATATTTCGATCAGCAGTCGCCCGATTACGGGCCCTACTTCGGCAAGGAAGTGGCGCGGCTATACGGGCGCGCCACGGGGTTGAAGTGAACCGGCGGGCGGTTGTCAGCGGGTTACTCGCCGGCGTGCTGTCGCTTTTTGCCGCGACCTCCGCGGGGGCGCAGGAGCGGTCGGTACCCCAGCTCGCCGGCGTCCCGGTGGTTATCCAGCTCAGCGTGCTGTTCTCACTGCAGCCCGCGGTCGGCCCGAGCTTCAGCGTCGACCCCGCCGGCCCCTACGAAGTGGAAGTCGGGGCCAGCGAGGGCGCCGTGGTCCTGACCGTCCTCCGAAAAAGCTCCGGGAAACGGGTGGCGCTGACCCAGTACGTCGCGAGGGGCGTTCAGACCCCGGAACGGCTACAGGCCACCTTCGGCAAGCTCGGCCATGTCTCGATGCGATTCCGCGAATCGCGCCACCGGCCATGGTTCGGCAAGCACCGGCGCTGCCGGGGAGCGGACCGGTTCGTCACCCGGCGCGGGGTGTTCGTCGGCAACTTCCAATTCCGAGGGGAGAGCGACTACCTGGCGATCCGGGCCCACCGGGCGGAGGGCGCCATATCCAGTGTCGCCGCCAAGTGCCGTCGTCACCATCGCCCCAGCCACGCCCACAGCTCCTCCCAGTCGGATGAAACCTTTTCCGGCCTGATCGCCACCCAGCGCAACGGTGTCAACTCGACCGTCTTCGCCGGCCTCAGCTTCCGCGGGCGACGGGTCTTCCTCGCGCAGCGGGAGGAGAGCAGGGGAAGGATGTCGGTGCTGCGGTCCGCGGTCGTCATCGGCCCCGGCGAGCTGCCGCTGAACGGAACCCTAACCGCGGGCAGGTTCTCCCCTGGCACCCCGTTCCACGGCACCGGCCGCTACCAGGCAGCGCCCGATGGCTCCACCTCGTGGCTGGGCAACCTCAGTGTCGACTTCCCCGGCGCACCGCGCTCCCCCCTCGCCGGCCCGGCCTTCGAGCCCTTCCTCGAAGCCGGCTTCTAGGAGGGATTGGCGAAACTCGCAGGGCGAGTAGCCAAGCGGGTTTGCGGGGTCGGTGATTTCACGGATACCTCACTTTCTGCGGGGAACTACCCCACCCGCAATAGGATCGTTGCGTTAATCGAATGAAGGCGAGGCACCATGGCAACGAAGATCACTCTGAGCAACGGACCGGCCCCTCCCGTCGAGAAGCGGGTCACCGATAGCCCCAGTGACGTGAGCGTCGAAATCAACGAAGCGCTCAAAGCAGACGCGAAGTTCGTCATCCTCACGGACGCCGATACCGGTAAAGAGTTCAGCGTCCAGCCGGGGCGGGTTCAGAACATCGAGGAGGAGTAGCCCGACCGGCAGATCTGCCGGTCTCAGGTGGCCGAATCCGTTACGTCTATCCGGGTGTCCCCAGTAACGGATAGCACCCTTTTGAATTCTCTTGAGCAGGCGTTTTCGGCTCTAGCATCGCAAGTGACATCTGCACAATGTGCGAATTTTCCCGCCTGAGCCGAAGGTAGCCTGCCGTTTGCGTTGTTCGCGATGGCATCTGGCTGATGCTTTTGATGCGGCCCCCGTCCTGCCGGGGGCCGCTTCGCGTTTCGGGACCGTCCGGAGGCCGTTGTAAAAATTCTGGGCATCAGCCAGAAGCATTTGCAGTACGCAGGATCATCCATGCCATCCCAAGAACAGAAGAGCAACGCATGCTCCATCCGTCCCCCCGCCATCGTGCCGTAATCCCGTCGAACACTTGCTTGGCGGAACGCTGCGCTGGCAGCGTCGATGGCCCCTTCCTGAAAGCGCCCAATTGGGCGCTTTTGTCGTTCTTGGCCGCAACGTCCGGGAAGCGCGACATCGACGACGAGGTATCTGACGACTTTCCCCGAATCTTGAGCGCGCCGGATAGTCCAGCGCGAAAGAACATGAGGTCGGTGACGCCATTGATATGAGGTCACGGACCGGGCTTCCGAATTTGACGCCGAGAGCCCGGCCCGCCAACCCCACGTGCAATGCAAACGCGGCGAGGGCGGTTGGACCCGTCCTCGTCGCCTACATCACGCCCCCTTAGCTCAGTGGATAGAGCCACCATTATTCGGATGGTCACGCCCCGGTTCGAATCCGGGAGGGGGCTTTTGCAACTGTATTCGGCTACCCGAACCGGGGCTTTAACGAACGGCGAAAGCTTCGACGCCGATCCGAGCCTTCCTGCGCGTGAATTCGCCCTCGGGCAGGGCAATTCCGCGCTCGCCATAGCCGGTTTTCCGTCCGGCTGATGAAGTAGTTTTCCGCTCTAATAAGCCAAAAAGCGACCCCCGCACTGGTGGAACAGTCGGGGGTCAGGACCCAGGAGATTGTGGCTCCTTGGCCAAGACGACCGTAGCAGGACGCTCGGCAGTGTCCGAGCTGTCCCGGCTCCTCGATTCGCCGGAGATTGGGACGTTAATTTCAGAGCTTGAACAGACCCGCTGGACGGGCCGACCGGGCTACCCGATCCGCACGATGGTCGGCTTGGCGCTGGTCAAGTCGCTCTATGCGCTGCCGACCTGGACCAAAGTCGTCGCCCTGGTCGGCGAGCACTGGAAGCTCCAGCGCGCCCTTGGATGTGAAGGCGATCCGCCGAGCAAGTGGGCCGCCTACCGCTTCGCCGCGAAGCTGCGGGAGAACGGCGACAAGGTGGAGCGCTGCATCGACTCCGTGGTCGAAGGGCTTAAAGCAAAGCTGCCGACCTACGGCCGCGACCCGCTATCGACGCGAGCGACATGCCGGCGTATGCAAATGGCCAGCGCTACGTCTCCAAGGACTCGGAGGTCGAACGCAATTGGCACACCGATCCCGACGCTTCGTGGGGGCACCGCTCGGCGGTCAGCACCCGACGCGGCGGCGGGTTCTTCGGCTATCGCCTCCATGCTGCCGTCTGTACCGCCACCGACCTCCCGGTCGCGTGGTCGGTTGAGACCGCGAAGGCCAACGAAACTCGCTTCGCCGCCGACCTGATCGACACGGCGAAGCGGCGGGGCGCGATGCCTGCAACGGCAGCGCTCGACAAGGGCTATGACAACAACCGCGTCTACGCCGACCTCGCCGAGCGCGACTGCCTGCCGCTGATCCCGCTCCGGCAGACGCCGGATGTGAAGCGCGGCGACCATCGCCCGCCCGAATGCGGGCACGGCGTCTGGACCTTCGCGGGCGCTGACCGCAAGCGCGGGGCGACCAAGTGGCGGTGCCCGACCGGGGAGTGCGTCCCGGCTTCGACGTGGGTAGCTGCCGACCGCCTGCACCCGCTGATCCCGCGAGAGACGAAGCGGTTCAAAGCGGGCTACCGCAAGAGGGCGGCAGTCGAGCGCGAGTTCGGCCGACTTAAGAACCAGTGGGGATTGAAGCCCCTGCGGGTCCGTGGCCTTGATCGCGTTCGACTGCACACCGACTTGACGGTCTTGACGAAGCTCGCCTGCGCGCTTTCACGCGCTCGGGCTGGGTAGCTACTCGATCCCGTGGAGCAGGTCGCGCACCTGCACCCCGACCGCCTCCGCGAGCTTCACGACCACATCGATTCGCGGACAGCGGACCCCGCGCTCCCACCGGGACAGAAGCGAGTGGTGCACCGCGACCTTTTCGCCGAGTTGCACCTGCGTCAGTCTCGCGCGCCGACGCGCCATGAACAGATTGCAGCCGAACTGCTCGGCGACCGTCATCTACGCGGCCTCTACGAGCAGTTCGTAGGCCCGTAGAGCGGTTCGGGTCGGCAGAACCGCCCCGTCGCTTTTGAACAGCAGCCCGCCCTTGACGAGTTCCCGCACCGCCCTTTCGATCCCGTCGCGCTGGGGGAAGTCGTCGGCGTCGCCGAGTTCGCGGATCACGTCTGAGAGCCGCAGGGTGGCGGGATATGCCTCTGCGACGTGGGTGAGGACCACCCGTTCGGTCGTCTGGTCTTCGGCAGCGTTCGACGCTGCCTTACTCTGGTCGTGCATCAGGACTGACCTCCTGGTGTCATGCCCCCGGCCGTGTCAGCGGTGCGGGGGCGCTTGTTGTTCGGACCCGGCGAACCTAGAGTCCGTCAACGATGCACTTCAAGACTTTCGCCAATCGTTTCGCCAAAGCCTCCTAGCCCGAGCTACTCGCCTGCGGCGTCGGGCGCGGCGTCGGCCATCTCGCCCTGACCGTTGTCCTCGGGGGACTCGGGCTCCTCGGACTCGACCACCAGGGCGACGGCGCTGACGCAGTCGTCGTCCTTGATGTTCATCACCTTCACGCCCTGGGTCGAGCGGCCCATCTGCGAGATGCCGCTGACCGAGGTGCGCTGGACCATCCCGTTCTGGGAGATGAAGAGGAGGTCCTGGTGATCGGCCACGATCAGGGCACCGGTGAGGCCGCCCTTCTTCTCGGTCATCTTCACGGTGAGGACGCCTTTGGTGCCGCGGCCCTTGACGGGATACTCGGAGACCGGGGTGCGCTTGCCGTAGCCGTTCTCGGTGACGACGAACAGTTCGGTGTCGTTGCGGGCAATGTCCATCGCCAGCACCCGGTTGTCCTTGCCGGCGACGTTCATCCCTTTGACGCCGCTGGTATCGCGACCCATCGTCCGCACATGCTCCTCGGAGAAACGGGAGGCGTGGCCGGAGTGGGAGACCATCAGGATGTCGTCTTCGCCTGAGGTCAGCCGCACCTGCACCAGCTCGTCGCCGTCGCGGACCTTGATCGCGATGATCCCGTCGGCGCGGATCGGCGTGTTGTAGGCGAGAAACTCGGTTTTCTTGATCAGGCCCTTGGCGGTGGCGAAGGCGAGGTACTTGTTCTCTTTGAAGTCCCGGGTCGGGATCACCGCCATCACCCGCTCGCCTTCGCGCAACGGCAGCAGGTTGTTCAGCGAGCTGCCTTTCGCGGTCCGCGAGCCCTCCGGCAGCTCGTAGACCTTGAGCCGGTAGATCTTGCCGCGGTTGGTGAAGAAGAGCAGGAAGTCATGGGTCGAGCAGATGTGGAGATGGGCGATGTAGTCGTCGTCTTTGAGGTTCATCCCCATCACCCCGACGCCGCCGCGGTGCTGCTGGCGGTAGGTGGCGAGCGGCAGCCGCTTGACGTAGCCGGAAGCCGTCAGCGAGATCACCATCTGCTGGTCGGCGATCATGTCCTCGATCCCGACGTCGCCCTCGAAGTGGGCGAGCTCGGTGCGGCGTTCGTCGCCGTAGGCCTCGACGATTTCGGCCAGCTCGTCCTTGACCAGACCCATCACCCTGGCTTCGTCGCCGAGGATGGCCCGCAGCTCACCGATCCGCTCCATCAGGTCGGCGTGCTCGGCCCGCACTTTGTCGGCCTCGAGCGCGGTCAGACGCTGCAGGCGCATGTCGAGGATCGCTTGCGCCTGCTCGCGCGAAAGCTCGAACTGCTCGATCAGCCCGTCGCGCGCGGCGTCGGGATCGGTCGAGGCGCGGATCAGTTTGATCACCGCATCGAGGTTGTCCAGCGCGACCAGCAGGCCCTCGAGGATGTGGGCGCGGGCCTCGGCCCGGCGCAGTTCGTACTGGGTGCGGCGGGTGACGACCTCGCGTTGGTGATCGACGTAGTGCTCGATCAGCTCCAGCAGGCCCAGCGTCCGCGGCACGCCGTCGACCAGCGCCACCATGTTGGCGCCGAAGGTCGACTGCATCGACGTTTTTTTGTAGAGGTTGTTGAGGACGACCTTGGCTGGCGGTCCGCCGCGTTTGAGCTCGATCACGAGCCGCATCCCGGAGCGTTCGTCGCTCTCGTCGCGGAGGTCGGAGATGCCCTCGAGTTTCTTGTCGCGAGCGAGGTCGGCGATCTTGGTGATCAGGCCGCCTTCGCCACCCTTCTTGACCATGAACGGGAGCTCGGTGACGACGATCGACTCCTTGCCGTTCTTCAGCGGCTCGACGTGGGCGCGGGCGCGGACCTTGATGCTGCCGCGGCCGGAGGCATAGGCGTCGCGGATCCCCTCGCGGCTCATCAGCCCGCCGCCGGGGAAGTCCGGGCCTTTGACGTGCTCCATCAATCCAGCCAGGTCGATCGCGGGGTTGTCGATGTAGGCGGCGACCGCGCCGGCGACCTCGCGCAGGTTGTGCGGCGGGATGTTGGTCGCCATCCCGACCGCGATACCGGAGGTGCCGTTGACCAGCAGGTTCGGGAACCGGGCTGGCAGGACCTGTGGCTCCTGCGTTGATTCGTCGTAGTTGGGGCCGAAGTCGACGGTGTCGGCGTCGATGTCCCTGAGCAGCTCGGTCGCGAGGCGGCCGAGGCGGGCCTCGGTGTACCGCATCGCGGCCGCGGGATCGTCGTCGATCGACCCGAAGTTGCCCTGACCGTCGACCAGCAGGTAGCGCAGGGAGAAGTCCTGCGCCATTCGCACCAAGGTGTCGTAGATCGCCGAGTCGCCGTGCGGGTGGTACTTGCCCATCACCTCGCCGACGATGAAGGCGCACTTGCGGTAGGGCCGGGTCGGCTGGAGGCCGATGTCGTGCATCGCGTAGAGCACGCGCCTGTGCACCGGCTTGAGGCCATCGCGCACGTCCGGCAGGGCCCGGCCGACGATCACGCTCATCGCGTAATCGAGATACGACGAGCGCATCTCCTGCTCGAGACCGCGGTCCTCGATATTTCCCGTCAGGGCGTCAAGAGCCATCAGTTCGCCTCCTCCTCGAAGCCCCCGGGGCGCTTACACATCAAGGAACTTCACCTCTTTCGCGTGTGCCTCGATGAACTCTCTTCGTGGTGCGACCTGGTCGCCCATCAGCATCGAGAAGATCGTGTCGGCGGCGGTCGCGTCTTCGAGCGTGACCCGGGCCAGCGTCCGCGAAGCCGGATCCATCGTCGTCTCACGCAGCTGTTTGGCGTTCATCTCTCCCAATCCCTTGAACCGGGTCAGCTGAACGCCCTGGCGGGCCAGCTCCAGCACCGCCCCGCGCAACGCCTCGAACGAGAGCGCGACGTTTCGTTTCTCGCCGCGCTTGACTTCGAAGGGCGGGCGGCCAACCTGCTTCAGCAGCGTCGCGTGGACCTCGGCGAACTTGCGGTAGTCGTGGTGTTCGAACAGGGTGGCCGGCAGTCGATGGGTTCTCGCCAGACCGCTCTTGCGCTCGATCGCTTTGACGGTGACGAGGTCCTCGCCGCTGTCCAGAACCTCGGTGTCGAACGGCTCGTTCTCGCCACCCCCGCCCTGCAGCACCTCGCGCGCGGCAGCCACGCTCGCCACCTGCTCGTCGAGCAGGCTCGACTCCTCGAGGAAGCGCACGACTTCGTGGCCGAAGTCCGCCTGAAGCGAGGAGCCCCAGCCCTCGTACTCTTTCGAGCGCCGGATGTAAGCCTGCCACCGGCTCGGGGTCAGCTTGCGGCTCTCGCCACTCGCGTCGGTCAGCTCGAATTCCTCCAGCTTGTCGCGGAGGAGCAGCTCTTCGAGTTCGGACTCACGCTCCAGATAAGTCTCCTGGTTGCCCTGTTTGACGCGGTACAGGGGCGGCTTGGCGATGTAGACGTAGCCCTGGCTGATCAGCTCTGGCATCTGCCGGTAGAGGAAGGTGAGGACGAGGGTGCGGATATGAGCGCCGTCGACGTCGGCATCGGTCGCCATCACGATCTTGTGGTACCTGGCGTCCTCGATGTTGAACTCTTCGTGGACGCCGGTGCCGATCGCCGTGATCAGCGCCTGGATCTCGTTGTTGGCGAGGACCTTGTCGATGCGGCTCTTCTCGACGTTGATGATCTTGCCGCGCAAGGGCAGGACCGCCTGGGTGTTGCGGTCGCGGGCCTGCTTGGCGGAGCCGCCGGCGGAATCGCCCTCGACGACGAAGATCTCGGCCAGGCTCGGATCCTTGACCGAGCAGTCGGCGAGCTTGCCTGGCAGGGTCGAGTTCTCGAGCGCCGACTTACGGGTGAGGTCGCGGGCCTTGCGCGCGGCTGAGCGCGCACGCGCGGCGTCGATCGCCTTCATGATCACGCGTTTGGCGTCAGCCGGGTTCTCCTCGAGGTACTCGCCCAGCTTGCGGTTGACGATCTCCTCGACCAGGCCGCGGATCGGCGGGTTCCCGAGTTTCGTCTTCGTCTGGCCCTCGAATTGCGGGTCGTGGAGCTTGACCGAGATCACCGCGGTCAATCCCTCGCGCACGTCCTCGCCGGCGAGGTTGTCGTCTTTTTTCTCTTTCAACAGGCCTTTGTTGCGCGCGTAGGAGTTGAGAGTCCGGGTCAAGGCGGAACGGAAGCCGGAGAGGTGCGAGCCACCCTCGTGGGTGTTGATGTTGTTGGCGAAGCTGAAGATCGACTCCTGGTAGGAGCTGTTCCACTGCATCGCGATCTCGACCTGACCCTCCTCTTTGCCACCGTCGAAGTAGATGACCTTCTTGTGGACCGGGTCCTTGTTGCCGTTGAGGTGGCGGACGAAGTCCTCGATGCCGCCGTCGTACTTGAAGACCACGCTGTTGGTCTCACCGCGCTCGTCGACCATCTCGATCTTCAGGCCGCGGGTGAGGAAGGCCGTCTCGCGCAACCGCTCGAGCAGGACGTCGAAGTCGAACCCGATCTCTTCGAAGATCTCGAGGTCGGGGAGGAAGGTGATCTTGGTCCCGTGGGCGTCGGTTTGCTCGCCTTTGGTGAGATCCCCCTGCGGCTTGCCGCGCTCGTAGTCCTGGCTCCAGACGTAGCCGTCACGGCTGATCTCCAGGTGCAGGCGCTCGGAAAGGGCGTTGACGACGGAGACGCCGACGCCGTGCAGACCACCGGAGACCTTGTAGCCGCCGCCGTCCCCGAACTTGCCGCCGGCGTGGAGGACGGTCAGCACGACCTCGGCCGCGGGCCGCCCCTCTTTTGCCATCGTCTCGACCGGGATGCCGCGGCCGTTGTCTTCTACCGTGCAGCTGTTGTCCGGATGGAGGACGACGCGAACGCTGTCGCAATGACCGGCGAGAGCCTCGTCGACCGAGTTGTCGACCACCTCGTAGACCAAGTGGTGCAGCCCGCGGGGGCCGGTCGAGCCGATGTACATGCCGGGGCGTTTGCGAACCGCTTCGAGCCCCTCGAGGACGGTGATGTCCTTGGCGCCGTAGCTGTCGCCGCTGGCTTTTTTGTCAGGCAATGAGTCCCTTCCGGTTTTGCACAGAGACACGAACTCACAGAAAACCCCGACGCCCGGAGACTCGATCCACGGTTGTCGGGGGCATATTGCGAGTTGCCATAAGAATACCAGTTCGACCTCGCGGACTCGGTGTCGCGAGAGGACGTTTGCCCTGCAAATCGCACGAAAAGCGTGTCTAAAAACGCTCTGAGTTCACACGAAAGCGCAACGCTTCAGGAGCCTGATCTCCGAGTTCCTCCTGCAGCCGCTCCAAAAGGGTCGCCTGCATCAGGTCCAGCTCCTGCGCCCAGACCGAGTCCGCGCACTCGATGGTGAGCGTGCCCTCCCGCTCCGAGACCGGTGCGGCAACCGCTGCCAACTGCTCTCCAACCGCCGCCGACCACGCCGTCTGAACTGCGGCAAGGGAGGTCTGCGGAGCAACCTGGCGCAGTGCCGCCTGGAAGGCGTTGGCGGCGGGACGGGGGGCACGGCGACGACTCATGCCGCTGCGGTCTCCGCCTGTGGCGGGGGCATCCGCACCACCGACTGCCGCGCCGGAGAGGGGACCGACTCCTCATCGGCGGCGGTGATCAGCACCTGGCCACCGTCGCCGAGGCGGCCGACAAGAAGGTCGCGGCGAGTCGGGTCGAGCTCGCTCATCACGTCGTCGAGCAGCAGCAGCGGCGTCACCCGCCGCGCCTCGAGCAGGGCGGCGCGCTCGGCGAAGAGGAGGGCGAGCAGGGCAGCGCGTTGTTGGCCCTGCGATCCGAACCGGCGCAGCGAGCGGCCCGCCGTCAGCAACTTCAGCTCGTCGAGGTGGGGACCCCAGGAGCTGCGGCCGAGGCGGATGTCCTGATCGCGGCGCTCCTCGAGCCCAGCGCGGACCTCCTCCGCCGAGCCGGATGCCCGCGGCGCGTACTCCAGCGCGCCCTCCTCCAGACCGAGCTCGGTCGCCGTGGCGGCGAACGGGGTGGCCAGCTCGGCGACCGCCTCGGTCCGCGCCTCGATCAAGGGCGCCGCTGCCTCGGCGAGACCCGCGTCCCAAATCCGCAGGTCTTCAGGAGAGCCGTATCCCGCTCCCAAGCGCGAGAGCAGCGCGTTTCGTTGCGCCAGCGCCTGTCCGTAGCGCTTGCGCAGTTCCGACCGCGCTGGCCAACGGGCGGTGATGAAGCCGTCGAGGTGGGCGCGGCGCTCGGCCGGCGGTCCCTTGACCAAGGTGAGGCGATCGGGGGCGAAGACAGCCACCGGCGGTCGGTTGCGGGCGATCGTCGCCGGTGAGGCTGGGTCGCCGTCGAGCAGGTGGCGCCGCCCTTCACTGCGGCTGACCGAGGCAAGGAGCTTGTGCTCGATCCCGTCCTCGTCGCGGACCGTCGCTTCGGCGCGGGCGAGGGAAGCGCCGAATGGGATCAGATCGCGGCGGTCCGAGGTGCGAAACGAGCGGCCGGTGAGCGCGAAGTAGAGCGCCTCGACCAGATTCGTCTTGCCGGTGCCGTTGGGGCCGATGACGCTGACGATCCCCGGCGACAGCTCGACCCGAACCCGTTCGAGGCTGCGCAGCGGCTTGGCCTCGATCGCGGTGACGAGCACGGGGCGCTCACCTGGCCGGGGCGACCACGGCTACACGTTGAGACGGATCGGCATCACCAGATAACGGAAGTCGCCGTCCTCGACCGGCTCCAGCAAACCCGGCCGCAGCGGCGAGATCAGCCGCAACATCACCTCGTCCCCGGAAACGCTTTCGATCCCCTCTTTGAGGAACTCGGGGTTGAAGCCGATCTCCAGCGCCTCACCCTCGAAGGCGGCGGGCATCGTCTCCCGCGCGTCCCCCACGTCCGGCGTCTCCGCCGCCACGGTCAGCTCACCGGACTCGAAGGAGAGCTTCAGCGGCGCGTTGCGCTGGGCGAGTTGGCTGACGCGGCGGACGACGTCGAGAAAGTCCGGGCGCGGCAGCCGCACGTCGTGCTCGAAGGACTCCGGCAGGAGCTGTCGAAAGTTGGGGAATTGCCCGTCGATCAGCCTCGTCGAGAGGAGGATCGACCCTGCCACGAATACAGCTTGGTTGGTGAGCAGTGAGATCGTCGCCTCGCCCGCCCCCTCGGAAGAGAGGATGCGGGAGAGCTCGCGCAGTGCCCGGGCCGGGATGTTGGCCTCGAGCTCACCGCCGAGCTCCGCCTCGAGCTCGGTCCGCTTCACCGCCAGCCGGTAGGAATCGGTGGCAACCATCGTCATCTCGCGACCGCTGGCGGTGACGAAGACGCCGGTGAGAACCGGGCGCATGTCATCGCGGGAGGCGGCGCGGGCGACCAGGTCGATGCTCTCTTCCAGGGCCGCGGCCGGGATCTTCAGGCCGGGCTCGGCCTCCGGCTTGGGAAGATTCGGGAAGTCCTCGACAGGGAGGACCCGCAGGTGGAAACTGGAGCCGCCGCTGCGGATCTCGACGTCGTGCTCGGCCGCGCGCAGCTCGATCTCCACGCTCGGGTCGGGAAGGGAACGCGCCACCTCGGCGAAGAGGCGGCCGGGCAGCAGCACCGCGCCGGCGTCCTCGATGCTGGCGTCAAGAGTGGTCTCGAGGCCGAGGTCGAGATCGGTGGCGGCGAGGGTGACGCGTCCCTCCTCAGCTTTGAGGAGCACGCCGGACAACGCCTGGGTGGCAGCGCGGGTGGAAACAGCCCTGGAGACGATCGAGAGCTTGGAGACGAGATCTTCGCGTTTGGTCGTGAGCTTCAAGTCGATGTGCCTCAGATTCTTGCCTTGTTGAGTTGGGTTAGGAGCTGTGGAAAGAAGTTCGGTCGCGGGGAATTCGGCGGTGGACTGGGATTTGCGGGGTGTGGAAAGAGCTGTGGGAGGTTGGGGATTCTTACAGCGCCAGCGGTTGTCAGCGCTCTTTGCCCACGGGGTTGTGGATTGCGCCCCGCAAGTCCCGCACCTTCTCGGCCAGCTCACCGTCCTCGTCGAGGCGCGCTTCTACCCGCCGCAGCGAGTTGAGCACGGTGCTGTGATCACGGCCACCGTAGAGGCGGCCGATCTGCGGCAGCGAGAGGTCGGTGAGGTCGCGGGTGAGGAAGATCGCCACCTGGCGGGCGCGCAGCGGCGTGGCCGCGCGGCTGGAGCCGATCAGCTGGGCGCGGGAGATCCCGTAGCACTCGGCGACCCGCTGTTGGATCTCCTCGACGGAGGTTGGCTGCGAGGGTCGGTGGCGGGGGACGACTTCGGCGATTAACTCGGAGCTGAGGGGCCTGGCCATCAGCGAGGCGTGGGCGAGGACCCGGGTCAGCGCCCCGCGTAGCTGGCGCACGTTGGCGTCGATCCGGTTGGCGAGCTCGGTCAGAGCCTCGGAGTCGGCGATTTCGACTCCGGCCTCGCTGACCAGGTGGCGGAGGACCGTGAGGCGGGTGGCCAGGTTCGGCGGCTCGACCGCGACGGTGAGGCCCCACTCGAAGCGATCGCGCAGACGCGAGGCGAGCGTCGAGAGCTCGCTTGGGATCCGGTCGGCTGAGAGCACCAGCTGACTGCCGGATTCGTAGAGCGCGTTGAAGGTGTGGAAGAACTCCTCCTCGGTCGCCGGCTTGCCCTCCAGGAACTGGACGTCGTCGATGAGGAGGACGTCGATGTCGCGATAGCGCACCTTGAAGGCCTCGGCACCGGAGGATTTGAGGGCGGCGACGAACTCGTTGGTGAAGGACTCCGCGGTCGTGTAGCGGACGCTGAGCCCGGGGGCGTTCTCGCGCAGGTAGTTGGCGATCGCCGCCAGCAGGTGCGTCTTGCCCAGCCCGGGCGGCCCGTGGAGGAAGAGCGGGTTGTAGGCCTCAGAGGGCGCCTCGGCGACCGCGAGGGCGGCACCGTGGGCCAGACGGTTGCCGGGCCGATCACGAAGCGCTCGAAGGTGTAGCTGGGGTTCAGCTCGACGCCGGTCGCGCCAGGGCCATCACTGGCCCGCAGCGCGGCGAAGCTCACCTGCTCCAAGCCTGCCCCGCCGTCGCGCAGCGCTTCCGCGATCAGCGACGAGTACCGCCGCTCACACCAGGCGCGGACGTTCTCGGGGCCGGTAAGAAAAAGGGTGTCGCCCTCAACCCCGGCAGCCTCCAGCGGCTCTAGCCAGAGGCGGTGGGTCGACTCCGGGACGGAGGCCTTCAGGCGTTCGCGGGTCGCGCGCCAGAGGGCGTCGAGGTCGTGTCGAGGGGAGTCATCGGGCACCGGCCGGCGACCATAGCGCCGTGCCTGAGCACCCAGTCCGGGTGCCTCGCAAATGCCGAAGAAAAGATTTTTCGGCCTCCTCCCTATACTTCCGCCGGCATGAAGCGCACCTACCAGCCTAAGAAGCGGAAGCGGGCCAAGACCCACGGTTTCCGCGCCCGGATGAGCACCCGAGGCGGTCGCGCGATCCTCAAGCGCCGTCGGCGTAAAGGCCGCAAGCGCCTCACCCCTTAGGGATGCCGCCGAAGCGCCGGCGCCTTTCTCGTAGCGGCGAGTTCGACCGCGTGTATCGCGACGGCTCCTCGCACGCAACCAGGTACCTGGTCCTCTACCAGTTCCCCCGCAGGGACGAAGAGCGCGAGGAAATCAGGCTCGGCGTTTCGGTCAGCCGCAAGGTGGGCGGCGCGGTTGAGCGGAACAAGGTGAAGCGCACCCTGCGTGAGGCGTTCTGGAGCATCGCGGACGATCTTCCTCCCCGGCACGACTTCGTCATCGTCGCTCGGACCGAGATCAAGAGCCTGATCGAGCAAAAAGGGGTGGCGGGTGTCGCCGCCAACCTGGAAGAAGCTCTGTCCGGGGGCCGTTCCACGTGAAACGCATCTTCCTGGCCCCGGTCCGCGCCTACCAGCGGTGGATCTCACCGAGATTCCCGCGTCGCTGTCGCTACGAGCCGACCTGCTCCGCCTACGCCGTGGAAGCGGTCGAACGCTTCGGTGTGATCCGCGGGTTTTTGCTCGGCTCCTGGCGGATTCTGCGCTGCAATCCCTTCAGTCACGGCGGCTTCGACCCCATCCCCGATAGATTCACGCTCCGCACCGGCCCAGTTCACCCCGCCGAGTGGCACAAAACCCACTGATGACGCCCCTTACCGCGAACATCCTCCAACCCCTGATCGATCTCGGGAGCTCGGTCCTCGTGTTCTTCCACGACAACGCCGGCCTCAGCTGGGGGATGTCGATCATCGCGCTGACGATCTGCACGCGAGCCCTGCTCCTGCCCCTCACCTACAAACAGCTGAAAGGGATGCGCGCTCTGCAGGCCTTGCAGCCGCAGATGAAGGAGCTGCAGGAGAAATACAAGAACGACAAACAGCGCCTGCAGCAGGAAATGATGCGCTTCTACAAAGAGAACAAAGTCAACCCGTTGGCTTCCTGCTTGCCTCTTCTCGCGCAGCTGCCGGTCTTCATCACCCTCTTCTTCGTGCTCAAAAACGAGCTACCGGCGGACATGGGCTGTCCCGAGGCTGGCCACTGTGCTGCGTATGGCGCTGAATTCTTCTTCATCAACGACCTCACCGCGAAGGCGACCGGCGCAGAACTGATCACCCTGATCGTGCTCTACGTCGGCACCCAGCTGGTCTCCAGCATGGTGATGATGATCACGGCTGACAAAAGCCAGCGGATGCTGATGATGGTGTTGCCCTTCATCTTCGTCCCCTTCATCCTCGGCTTCCCGGCCGGCCTGATCCTCTACTGGATCACGACCAACGTCTGGACCATCGGGCAGCAGCTGGTGATCCAGAAAGTGGTGCCGCCGCCGGTTACCGCGACGCCTGCAGGGGCCGCCGCTGTGCAGGCGGCTAAACCGCCTCCGCCTCCTCCTCGGAAGAAGAAGAGACGGCGCTAGCCGGTTTGAGCTGAACTCAGCCCTTGGGGCGCTTCTTGGCTATTCCGGGATTGCGCGGGAGGTTGTCGGGGGTTGGGCCTGACTTGCGGATGATGTGCAGGTGGCGGTGTTCGGAGCCTGCGCGGTTGCCCACGTCCAAGATTTGCTCCGGGGTCATGGCTAGGGACTCTGCGGCGTTCCCTAGCTGCTGCTCTTCCTCAGGATCCCTCTTGCCCTTCCAGGCGACTAGGACTCCATTTGGCTTCAGGAGTGGGGATGCGAGCTCGGCCAGGGTTGAGAGGCGGCCTACGGCGCGGGCGGTTACGGCTTCGTAGGCTTCGCGGCCGTCCGCGGAGGCCAGGTACTCGGAGCGGGTGTTGAGGACGGTTGCGTTGGGGATCTCGGCGGCGGCGATTGCCCGGCGCATGAACTCGCACTTGCGCCCGACCGACTCGACCAGGTCCACCTGGGCGCCCGGTAGGGCTACGGCCAGGACCAGACCCGGAAAGCCCGCGCCGGCGCCGACGTCGGCGATCCGCTGCGCCCCCCGCAGCTCGGGGACCTCGAGCCCGGTGAGGCTGTCGACGATGTGCACCTGCCAGGCGCGCTTGCCGACCACCGAGCTGACCGACGCCCTCTCCTCAGCCAGCAGGGCGAGAACCGTCTCCAGCCGCGCCCGCGCCGCGCCGTCCAGCTCCGCGGCCGGGTCAGCGCTCACTCGGTCAGCAGCGGCGCGACGATCACGCAGCGACCGGGCTCGTCGCCCTCGCTGTAAGTCTCGATGCCGGCGCGCTCTTTCAGCCGTTCATGCACGACGCGCCGTTCCTGAGCGCTCATCGGGTCCATCTCGACCACTGCTTTGTTGGCCAGCGCTTGTTCGGCGGCGCGGTCGGCGCGACCCTCCAGCGTCTCTCGGCGCCGCGCCCGGTAACCGGCGGCGTCGACGATGACCCGCTTGCGCTCCCGCAGTCCGCGGAATGCGGCCTGGTAGCAGAGCAGCTGCAGGGCGTCGATGGTCTGGCCCCGTTTGCCGATCAGGAGGCCGTAGTCGTCCTCTCCCTCGATCGTCAGCAGGATCCGCTCGTCGTCCTCGTCGACGACGACGTCGCCATCGAGGTCGAGCTCATCGAGCACGCCCTCGACCAGCTCCTGCGCCCGCTCGGCGGGATCGTCTGGCCATTCGTAGCTCTCGGACACGGCCCGGAGGCTATCCGACCGCCTCGAAACGCGCCGGGAATGCCTTCGTCGGATGGTTGACTAGGCTGGACTCCTGATGGGCAAGGTCTATGCCGTGGCGAACCAGAAGGGCGGCGTCGGGAAGACGACGACCGCCGTCAACCTGGCCTCCTGCGCTGCCGCGGAGGGGAATCAGACGCTCCTGGTCGATCTCGACCCACAGTGCAACGCCACCGTCGCGCTCGGCGCCGGCCGCGACTTGCACCCATCCTCCTATGACTGCTTGACCGGCGATACCTCGGTGGCTGAGGCGGCGCGCCCTGCTGGCCCCGACAACCTCTGGCTGGTCCCCGCCAGCCGCGACCTCGCCGGCGCCGCGGTCGAGCTGCCGCGGATCCAAGGTTCCGAGACGCGCCTGCGCGAGCGGCTGGGTCCGCTGCGCGAGCGCTTCGCCGTGACCTTGCTCGACTGCCCCCCTGCACTGGGCCCAGTCAGCGTCAACGCCCTCGTTGCCGCGGATCGCGTGATCGTCCCGGTGCAGGCCGAGTACCTGGCGCTGGAGGGATTGGTCCAGTTTCTGGAAACCCTGGGCCTGATCAGGCGTGAGTTGAACCCTCAACTCGAGGTTTCAGGTCTGCTGGTCACGATGTACGACGAGCGCACCCGCCTCGCCCAGGATGTAGAGGCGGAGTTGCGGGACCACTTCGACGGGATGGTCTTCGAGACCGTCATTCCCCGCAGCGTTCGAGTCGCCGAGTCGCCGAGTTATGGTCTGCCGGTGACCGAGCACGCTCCCTCGTCCCGCGGCGCCGTCGCCTACCGAGCCCTGGCCAAGGAGCTTGCGAGCCGTGGCTAGCCGGCGCGGGATCGGCCGCGGGCTGTCGGCAATCCTTCCGGAAACGGAGGCGTCGGCGGCCGGAGAGCTGCGCGAGCTGCCGGTCGAGCTGATCAAGCCCAACCCCTCGCAGCCGCGGACCAACTTCGAGCCGGAAGCGCTGGCTGCCCTCGCCGCCTCGATCGAGGCCAGCGGCGTCGTCCAGCCGCTGCTCGTCCGCCCCCTCCCCGACGGCAGTTATGAGCTGGTCGCCGGCGAGCGTCGCTGGCGCGCTGCGCAGCAGGCGGGAATCGAGAAGGTGCCGGCCGTCGTCCGTGACCAGGAGGAAGCGGAGCGGCTGCAGGCGGCGCTGATCGAGAACATGGTCCGCGAGGACCTCAACCCGATCGAGGAGGCCAAGGCCTGCGCGGCCTTGGTCGAGGAGCTGGGCCTGACCAAGGAGGAGCTGGCGAAACGAGTTGGCCGCAGTCGCCCTGCCGTCTCCAACCTGATCCGCCTGCTGGAGCTTCCCGACGAGGCGCTGGTGATGCTCGAGTCCGGCGACCTCAGCGAGGGCCACGGCAAGGCCCTGCTCGCCGCCCGCGGCAATGACGTTCGCCGGCGGCTCGCCCGCGACGCGGCCCGCGGCGGTTGGTCGGTCCGCGAAACCGAGGAGAGGGTTCGGCTGGCTGGCCAGCCAAAGACCAACCCGAGGCGTGCACCAGCCGACCCCGACGCTCAGGCGGCCCTGCGAGACGCCGCCGACGCGCTGGAGGAGGCGCTGGGGCACGAGGTCAGCACCCGGGCCAAGGGCGACGCCATCGTCGCCGAGCTCCGCTTCGACGACGTCCGTGAGGCACACGCCCTGGCACGCCGCCTGCGCAAACGCGGCTCCTGACCGCTCCGCGCCCCGTCGCTATCATCGCCAGCCCCGGGCGATTAGCTCAGTTGGTTAGAGCGCGTCTCTGATAAGGACGAGGTCCCTGGTTCGAATCCAGGATCGCCCATCGCTCCGCCCCTGGTTGGCGCGGTTCTCGCCTCCTCCGGAGCGGGTAGAAGCCCGACCTATACTTCGCCTTTCAACCACGGTCGGGAGCTCCTTTGCAGCAGATGCAGATCTATGGGGTCAGCTTCGACATGGTCGGCAAGCAGCCGATCGTGTTGCTCAAGACCGTGGACGGAAACCGCTTTCTGCCGATCTGGATCGGCCACCCGGAGGCGGCGGCGATCCTGATGAAGCTGCAAGGGGCCTCGACGCCGCGGCCGATGACCCACGACCTGCTCTCCGACCTGCTCGACAATCTCGACGCGAAGTGCGAGCGGGTGTCGGTCACCGAGCTGCGCGACAACACCTTCTACGCCTCGATCACCGTCTCGATCAACGGCTCCGAGGTCGAGATCGATTCGCGCCCGTCCGACGCGCTGGCGCTCGCCGTCCGCGTCGCCGCCCCGATCTTCGCGGCCGAGGAGGTGATCGAGGAGTCGGCGATCGAGTTCGAGCACGAGGTCGAGGACACCGAGGAGGTCGTCGACAAATTCAAAGAGTTCCTCGACGAGGTAACGCCCGAAGATTTCGCGCAGGGCGACTCCTAGGCCGTGGCCGGCTCCAGGGCGAGATCCAGGATCCGCTCGACCAATTGCTCGAAGGAGAGACCCGCGGCCTCGGCCGCCTGGGGGAGGAGGCTGGTGTCGGTCAGGCCCGGGATCGCGTTGGCCTCCAGTAACGAGGGTCCGCCCTCGCCGAGGATCAGATCGATGCGGGCGAAGCCGGTGCAGCCGAGGGCGCGGTATGTGGCGAGCGCGACCTCCGTCACGGCCCGCTCCTCCTCCGCGCTCAGCTCGGCCGGGCAGGCGAAGCGGGTGCGGCCGATCTCGTAGCGGGCCTCGAAGTCGTAGCGGTCGCCCTCGAGCAGGATCGCCTCGACGATCGGCAGCGGCTCGTCGCCGAGAACGCTGACCGCGAGCTCGCGCCCGTCGACGAAGCTCTCGACCAAGACCCGGTCGTCGTAGCTGAAGGCCGAGACCAGCGCCTGTGGCACCTCGCCGGCTGAGGCGGCGAACTTGACCCCGAGCGAGGAGCCGCCGCGGCTGGGCTTGACGACGAGCGGGAAGCCCAGCGTCTCCTCGAGGCGGCCGAGCGCATCGGCGGCGCCGAACTCGCGGAAGGCGGTCTGGTTGAAGGCGAACCATTCCGGGGTGGGGAGACCGGCCTCCTCGATCGCGTCCTTGCCCTGCACCTTGTCCATGCAGCGGGCACAGGCAGCGGCGCCGGGGCCGGTGAAGGGGATGCCGAGGATCTCCAGCAGCTCCTGCACGGTGCCGTCCTCGCCGCCGACCCCGTGCATGGCGACGAAGGCGATGTCGGGCCGCTCGGCGCCGAGGCGCTTGACCAGGTCGGGACCGACGTCGATCGGCAGCACCTCGTGGCCGAGCCGCCCCAGCGCGTCCTCGACCCGCGCCCCCGAGCGCAGCGAGACCCCGCGCTCGAGCGAGCGGCCGCCTTTCAGGACCGCGACCTTCATCAAGCCTCGCCCGCTTTGCGGAACGGGACCACGTTCGGCGCCGACTCCTGCTCGCGCTCCGGCGCCCGCTGCTCGCCGGTGAGCGTGCCGTAGAGCTCGACCTGCTCGGCGATCACCTTGCCGATCCGCCGCACCCCCTCGCGGATTTCGTCCTCGTCGACGCCGGAGAAGTTGAGCCGCATCGAGTGGCTGCCGCGGCCGTCGATGTAGGCGGCCTGGCCGGGGACGAAGGCGACGTCGGCGCGCAGCGCCTTCGCCAGCAGGTCGCTGGTGTCGATGTAGTCGGGCAGGGTCGCCCAGATGAAGAGCCCGCCTTCGGGCTCGGTCCAGGTCGCCTCCGCCGGGAAGTAGGTGCGCAGGGCCTCGACCATGGCGTCGCGGCGGGCGCGGTAGATCTCGACCAGGTCGTCGATGTAGCGCTGCCAGCGTCGTTCGGCGAAGTACTCGCGGACGAAGTACTGGGTCAGGGTCGAGGTGCAGAGGTCGGCGGCCTGCTTGCCGAGGACGATCTTCTCCATCACCGGTGGCGGCGCCACCGCCCAGCCGAGGCGGATGCCGGGGGAGAGGATCTTCGAGAAGGTGCCGAGGTAGATGACGAAGTCGCCGCCGTCGAGCTGGTAGAGCGGCGGCATCGGCTCGCCGCCGTAGCGCAGCAGCCCGTAGGGGTTGTCCTCGACGACCAGCAGCTCGTTGGCGCGGGCCAGCTCGACCAGGCGCTGGCGGCGCTCGAGGGACATCGTCACCCCGGCCGGGTTCTGGAAGCTCGGCACCGAGTAGATGAACTTCGGTCGCCGCCCTTCGTCGCGCAGCTCGCCGAGCAGCTGCTCCAGCGCGTCGACCTGCATCCCGTCCTCGTCGCATTCGACCTGGACGATGTCGGCCTGGTAGCTGCAGAGGGTGGGGATCGCCCCCGGATAGGTCGGCGCCTCGCAGATGACGACGTCGCCGGGGTCGAGCAGGGTCTTGCAGACGAGGTCGATCGCCTGCTGCCCGCCCGTGGTGACGATGATGTCGTCGGGGTCGGGAAGCATTCCCTCGGCCCCCATCACCTCGAGGATGCAGTCCTTGGTCTCCTCGAAGCCCTCGGTCGGCCCGTACTGGAGCGCCTCCGCAGCCGACTTCTGGGCGATCCGCGTCATCTGCGCGGCGAAGCTCTGAGGCGGGAAGGTGGAGGTGTCCGGCAGGCCCCCGGCGAGCGAGATCACTTCCGGCCGGGCGGTGATCGCCATCAGGTCGCGCATCGCCGAGGAACGCATTACCCCGGTCCGCTCGGCAAACAGGCCGGCGTAGCGCTCGAGGTCGCGGCCGCTGGTGTGGGACCGCCTTCTGTGGGTCGGCTCGGGCACTTCGCTCATCCCGGAAGTGTGGCGGATCGACGCCCCGGCTCCGCGCTCGGTTAGGTTTTCGCATGTGGACCTTCTCGCCGACCTCGGAATTGGCATCGCGATCGGGATGCTCGCCGGCACCGCCGGCACCCATGGATCCGCCCGCGGGCGGATGACCGTCCTCGCCGCCGTGATCGGCCTGATCGCCGGCTTCCTGCTCGACGGCGCGACCGGGGCGGTGGCCGCGGCGGTCGGTGCCGCGCTCGGCTGCGTCGTGATCAGCGACCTGGTCTACGGCGCCAGCCGGCGCGAGGGGAGCGGTGGCGGCGCGCTGGCCTTCATCGTCGGCCTGGCAGCGCTGATCGTGATCGCGGCGGCGCTGCTGTGGGCCCCCGCGGTGATCGTGTTCGTTCTGGCGCTGGCCTGGCTGGGGATCTCCCGCCACCGCCGGGCCCAGCGCAAACACGCCGGGCTCCGCGTCCTCCGTTAGCGACACCACCTTCCGGGCATCATTGGACCGATGCCACCCAGTAAGAAGCTCGTCCTCACCTACGTCGACTCGCTGCGCACCGACATGCTCGAACGCGCGGTCGAGGAGGGACGCGCCCCGACCTTCGGCGCCCTGATCGAGCGGGGGGTGCTGATTCCCGACTGCGTCTCCAGCTTTCCCTCGGTGACGCCGGTTGCGAGCGCTGAGATGGTCACCGGGGTCGGCGCCGACCGCCACTGGATCAGCGGCATGAACTGGTACCACCGGCTCGAGCGCCGCTACGTCGAGTACGGGTCCTCGCTGGAGGCGACCCGCGCCTTCGGCGTCTTCCGCGCCCTCTATGACCTCGTCTACAACATGAACCTCGCCCACCTCAGCCCGGAGGTGGAGACGGTTTTCGAGAGCCTCGAAGATGCCGGCCAGCGCACCGCCTGCACGCCGTTCCTCATCTACCGCGGCCGGCAGCGGCACGAGGTCTCGCTCGACGGGCTGCTGCGCCGCGCCGTCGATGCGACCAGGCTGAAGTTCCACCACCACACCTGGGGCCCGACCGACCTCTTCTACGGCGACCTCTACGCCAGCCGCGAGGTGCCCTGCAAATCGACCTCGATCCCCGGCAACCGCGACGGCTACGCCGCCTGCTGCGGAGCCGAGCTGCTGCGCGAGGACCTCTATGACTTCTTCCTCCTCTCGCTTCCCGACAACGACAACTACTCGCACCGCCACGGGCCGGAGGCGAGCGTCGAGTCGATCGCCAAGGCGGATTCCTGCTTCGCGAAGTTCGCCGAGGCGGCCGGTGGCCTCGACGAGTTCCTCGCCACCCACGCGCTGATCCTGCTCGCCGACCACGCCCAGACCGACGTCCACCGCGGCCTGCCGCTGGCCGAGCTGCTGGGTGCCGAGTGGTCGGTGCTGCAGCCCTCCGAGGAGCGGCCGGAGCGGGCGCAGTTGGCGGTCAGCCCGACCGGCCGGGCCGCCCACGTCTACCTGCTGCCGGGGGAGGGGGAGCGAGCCGAGCCGCTGGCGGTGGCGGCGCGGCTGAGCGTGATCGAGGGGGTGGACCTGGTCTGCCGGCTGGAGGGCAGCGACGGGCTGCCGCTGCGCCGCGAGGGACCGGGGATGCCCGCCGAGGGGGGCGAGTGGGCGGTGGTCGAGCGCGGCGACGCGAAGCTGCGCTTCCGTCCCGGCGCGGAAGTGGCGGACCTGCGCGGCGGCAGCTGGGAGGTCGAGGGGGACCTCGAGGCCCTGGAGGCGAGCGTCGACGACGGCCACCTCGCCAGCGAGACTTACCCCGACCCGCTCGCCCGGGTCTGGTCGGCGCTGACCGCGCCCCACTCCGGCGACTTCGTCGTCTCCCTCGCCCCCGGCTTCGAGGCGGTCGACTGGGGCGGGGTCAGCCATGCCGGCGGCGGTAGCCACGGCGCCCTGCACGCCGGCGACTCGCTCGGCCCGCTGCTCTTCGTCGGCTGCGGCCCCGAGTCGGCGGGCGAGCGGGAGCAGTGGACGCTGCGCGACGTCGCCCCGGTGATCCGCGAGCACTTCGGGGCGGCGTGAGGGCGAGCGCCCTCCTCCTCATCACGATCGTCCTGGCGCTGCTCGCGCCGCCGGCGGCCGCGGCGGAGCCGGAGAGGATCAGCCGGGAAGAGGCGATCGCCGCGGCCGACCGCGACCCGAAGGTCCGCGACCAGGAACGCGAGCACGGCGAGCTGGCCTCGGTGGCGACGATGGACGAGGGCGACTGGGAGGTGGCCTACCTCGCCGGCGGCGATCAATGGGCGCTGGTCGTGGTCGACGGCGGCAGCGGCGAGGTCGCGGAGTCGTGGACCGGCCACCAGGTCGCTTGGAAGATGGCACGCGGTTACTCCGGTGCCTTCGGTCACAAGCTCAACGCGCCCTACGTCTTCCTCCCCCTCTGCGCGATCTTCCTCCTCGGTCTGGTCGACTGGCGGCGGTTGCGGCGGGTCGCCAACCTCGATCTCCTGGTCCTGCTCGGGTTCGGCGTCTCCCACTACTTCTTCAACCGGGCCGAGATCGGCGTCTCGGTCCCGCTCGCCTACCCGGTGCTGGTCTACCTCCTCGGCCGCTGCCTCTGGATCGGGTTGCGCGGGAGGGGGGAGGGGCTGCGGCCGGTCTGGTCGGTGACCGTGCTGGTCGTCGCGGCCCTCTTCCTGATGGGCTTCCGCGTCGGCCTCAACGTCGCCGACTCGGGGGCGATCGACGTCGGCTACGCGAGCGTCGTCGGCGCCGACCGGATCGCCCACGGGGAACCGATCTACGACAACTTCCCCGACGACATCTCCTCCGGCGACACCTACGGCCCGGTCAATTACCTCGCCTACCTTCCCTTCGAGGCGATCTGGCCGTACTCGGGCGAGTGGGATGACCTGCCGGCCGCGCATGCCGCCTCGATCGTCGTCGACGTCGCCGTCTTCGCCTTCCTGATCCTGCTGGGGATGCGGATCCGCCCGGGACCGGAGGGCCAGCGACTCGCCGCCACCCTCGCCTTCGGCTGGGCCGCCTACCCGTACACCGCCTTCGCGCTGGAGTCGAACTCGAACGATGCCCTGGTGGCCGCGCTGCTGCTCGGGAGCCTGCTGCTGTTGGCCAGGCCGCTAGCGCGCGGCGCAGGTCTGGCAGCAGCCACCTGGGCCAAGTTCGTCGCCGCCCCGCTGGCGCCGATGTTCCTCACCTACGAGCGCCGTCTGCGCCCCGCGCTGCTGTTCGCCGCAGGCTTCGTCTTGGTGACGGTCGTGGTCGTGACCTGGCCCGCGATCGACCCGGGCCTGAAGACGTTCTACGACCGCACCATCGCCACCCAAGCCGGCCGCGACTCCCCCTTCAGCATCTGGGGCCAAGCGCCCTCGCTGGAGCCGATCCGGATCGCACTGCTGGCTGCGCTGGCAGCTCTCTCCATCGCGTTCGCGCTCTATCCACGCCGCAAGTCCCTGGTCCAGCTTGCGTCCCTGTCAGCGGCGTTACTGATCCTGCTGCAGTTGACCCTCCACCACTGGTTCTATCTCTACATAGTCTGGTTCTACCCCCTGCTCCTCGTAGCGCTGGCAGCTGTCGAGAGGGAGAGGGTATCCCTCTCCCGTACCGGCCGTCCCTAGTTAACGGGCGCCGGAACCATCACCTGCTCGAAAGAGCTGGCCATTCCCGAGTCGTTCACCTCGACCAAAGCCCCCATGACCCAGACATCGTCCTCCGCGGTCTCGAACCGGGTGGGCATCTGGGTGATCAGCGAGCGCAGCGCCTGTTCCGGCTTCACCCCAAGGACGCTGGTGCGGGAGCCGGTCATGCCGACGTCGGAGATGAAGGCGGTGCCGCCGGGGAGTACGCGGCCGTCGGCGGTAGGGACGTGGGTGTGGGTGCCGAGCACTGCCGCCACGCGACCGTCGAGGTGCCAGCCCATCGCCACCTTCTCGCTGGTCACTTCGGCGTGGAAGTCGACGATCACCGCGTCCTGCTCGTGGTGGCTGAGGATCGAGTCGACGGTGTCGAAGGGGGAGCGGGCGACTCGGAGGCCGACGCCGCCGCTGAGGTTGATCACCCGTACTCGCACCCCGTCCACCTCGACCACGGTGTGACCGCGGCCGGGGTTGGCCTGCGGGTAGTTGGCCGGGCGAATCACCCGCTCCTCGGAGTCGAGGAAGTCGTAGGCCTCGCGGTGGCGGTAGACGTGGTTGCCGCTGGTGATCACGCCGGCGCCGGAGTCAAAGAGGTCGTTGGCGGTGCGCTGGGTGATCCCGACGCCGCCGGCCGAGTTCTCGCCGTTGACAATCACCAGGTCCGGCGCGTGCCGCTCGCGCAGCGCCGGCATCGATTCGCGCAGGCCCTGCCGCCCGGGGCTGCCGACCACGTCGCCGATGAAGAGAACCCGCATGGTGCGCTGACCCTATCTGCGAGATTGAGCGCGATGGCCGATTCGGCGGAGACGGCAGCGATCTTGGCGCGGGCGCTCGACTATCCATATGCGACCCCCGAGGGCTCCTACCTCTACCGGGACGGCGCGGCCCTGGAGCTGCCGCCCGCGGGTCCCGACCTCAGCGGCCGCTCGCCGCTCCTCGCCTACGGTGCCAACGCGGCCCCGGAGGCGCTTGCCCGCAAGCTGGCACCGCTCGGCGAGGCCGAGCTGCCTGTGCTGCAGTCCGAGCTGGAGGACTTCGACGTCGTCTACTCGGCCCACGTCTCTCCCTACGGGGCGGTGCCGGCGACCCTGGCGGAGAGTCCTGGGACGGTCGCCCCCGTCTTCGTCCTCCACCCAACCGCCGAGCAGCTGGCGCTGCTGACCGCGAGCGAGCCGAACTACGACCTGGTCGAGGTCGCCGGCCTCGCCGCCTACCTCAGCAAGCACGGTCCCCTCTCGTTCGACGGCTCGCCGGTCGCGCTGGCGGCAGTGCGCTCGAGCGGCCGCACCCTGCCCGAACTCGACGAGCGGGCGGTGCTAGAGCAGGTTCGCGCCCACCTCGAGCCGGAACTCAGCCTCGAAGCGTTCGTTCGCGACTCCATCGCCCAGGGAGGAAGGTCGTTTCCACCCTTCTCCCCCCTATAGCGAGGAAAAGGGTGGAAACGATGCAGGCGGGTGTGTCTAAACCGTGCCGAAGCGGCGCAGCGCCAGCCGGGCGATGAGGCCGTAGGCCACAAAGAGGATCGTGAGATGCAGCAGCGGCCCGTCGATCCCCGGACCCGCCCCGTCGAGCGCGGCGGTGATCGCTTCCAGCGCCGGCTTGAAGGGGAAGAGCGCGGTCAAGTAGCGGATCGCGTCGAAGGCGGCGGGCCCAACCGCGCCTGACGGGATCAGCGAGAGGAAGGCGATCGGCAGGGTGATCATGAAGGCGAGCAGTGAGACCGCGCGGACCTCCCGCGCCGCCGCCCCAAGCGCCGCCCCCGCCGCCCCAAGCGCAGCCCCGGAGAAGACGATCGCGAGCAGCCAGAGCCCGAACTGTCCCCATTCGAGCGGGACGAAGATCGCCATCCCGGCCAGCATCAACAGGGTCACCACTAAGCCGACAGCCATCCCCAGCAGCACCTTCTCACCGAGCAGGCCGGTGTTGGAGACGAGCCCGCGGGTGAGGCGGGAGAAGGCGTTCTCCTCCCGCTCGAGCGCCAGCGACCCGGCGACCAGGAGGACGACGACGAAGGCGAGGGTGAGGGTTGCCGCGACGGCGATCGCGAAGATTTCCAGCGGTGGGCTCTCGCCGCCGACCACCACCTTGTTGACCGCGATCGGCTGCGCCAGACGATCGATCAGCGGTTTGGCCACGTCGAGGTTGTCGCGTGCCTCCGAGGCGAACTCGGACACTTCTTCGAGCGCCGGCTGCAGGGATTTCGGCAGTGCCGGCGTCACCTGTTCGAGGATCCGCGCGCTGGTCCGCAACCCGAGGATCGGGATCGATTCGCCGAGGACCTCGAACTCGCCGCCGTTGACGATCAGCTCCAGGTACCGGCCGCCTTCGTTGCCGATCCGCCGCGCGATCCGCAGGTTCGCTTCCGCCAGGAGAGTCGTGATCCGGTCGTCGACCAGTTCCGCCTTGACCGCGTTCTCCTCGCTGACGAGGACTTCGATTTCCGGCACGCCGGGGGTCAGGGTCGAGAGCGAGTTGATCCTGTTGACCAGGTTGGCGGGCAGGATCAGCGCCGCCAGCACGTCCCCCGACGCGACCTTTTCCCGCGCGTCGGAGCGGTCGTCGGCGAAGACGCACTCGACCCGCTCGCAGATCTGCTCTTTGACGTTCGCCCGCGGTAGCTCCTGGCCCCCGACGTTGATCCGCGTCTCGGGGGGCACTTCGTTGAGGAAGGCGACGCGGGGGTCTTCCGGTCCGCGCGAGATCGCGAAGCCGACGAGCACCGCGATCAGGATCGGGTAGGCGACGAGCAGCACCGCCTGCAGCGGTGAGCGGCGGAGGATCTGCAGGTCCTTCAGCAGCAGCCAGCGGACGCCGTGCATCAGTGTCCCCGGTGCTGCAGGTAGGCAACGAAGGCGGTCTCGAAGTCGCGGTCGGCGGCCCCCGGCGCCTCGCTCCGCACCGCCTCGCGCAGCTCCTCGGTGGAGCCGTCGAAGAGCGACTCGCCGTCGGCGAGGACGAGGACGCGACCGCCGTAGCGCTCGGCCTCCTGGATGTCGTGGGTGGAGAAGATCACCGTCGTCCCGCCCTCGGCGAGGCCGGAGACGAACTCCCACAGCCGCGCCCGCTGGCGCGGGTCGAGGCCGACGCTGGGCTCGTCGAGCAGCAGCACCGCCGGCCGCGAGAGCAGCCCGATCGCGATGTTGATCCGCTGCTGGTTGCCGCCCGAGAGGCGGGCGACGATCTCCCCCCGTCGGTCACCCAGCCCGGTCAGCTCGAGCATCTCCGCGGTTGAGGCGTGCGGATCCTCGTGCCCCTCCAGCCGGGCGAACAGCAGCAGGTTCTCCTCGACCGTCAGCCGCCGGTAGAGCGCCGCCTGCTGCGGGACCCAGCCGACGGTCCCGTTGGAGGACGCCACCTCGCCCTCGTCGGGCTTGACGATTCCCGCCAGGATCGACAGCAGAGTGGTCTTTCCTGCCCCGTTGGGGCCGATAATTGCCACCAGTTCCCCGGGACCTGCCTCGAGGGAGACGCCCCGCAGCGCCTCCCTCTCGCCATACCGCTTGACGACGCCCGTGGCTCGCACGCGGCGCAGGCTACTGGCGCGGATCGGGGAAGGGCCTACCCACCCTTCCCTAAACTCGCCCTCGATGCCCTTCCCAAGTACCCGCCTGCGACGCCTGCGGCGCACCGACACTCTGCGCGGCCTCGTCCGCGAGACCGAGCTGTCGCCAGCGCACCTGATCCAGCCCGCCTTTGTCGTCGCGGGGGAGGGGGTGCGCGAGGAGGTCCCCTCGATGCCTGGGATCGAGCGCTTCTCGATCAACAACCTGGTCGAGGAGGCCGGCGAGATCGCGGCCGCCGGGATCGGGGCCGTGATGCTCTTCGGCGTCCCCAACGCCAAGGACGAGTTCGGCACCGGCGCCTACGACGACGAGGGGATCGTGCAGATGGCGGTGCGGGCATTGAAGGACGCCCACCCCGACCTGGTGGTGATGACCGATGTCTGCCTCTGCGAGTACACCTCGCACGGCCATTGCGGGGTGATTCGCGAGGGCAGCACGGAGGTCGACAATGACGTGACCGTCGAGCTGTTGGCGAAAACCGCGATCTCCCACGCCGAGGCCGGCGCCGACGCGGTCGCGCCCAGCGACATGATGGACGGCCGGATCGGCTCGATCCGCTTCCAGATGGACGAGGAGGGACACCCCGACGTGCCGATCATCGCCTACAGCGCCAAGTACGCCTCCGCCTTCTACGGCCCGTTCCGCGACGCCGCCGAGTCGACGCCGGAGTTCGGCGACCGCCGCGGCTACCAGATGGACCCCGCCAACGCCGCCGAGGCGGTGCGCGAGGCCGAGCTCGACCTCGACGAGGGCGCCGACATGCTGATGGTGAAGCCCGCCCTCCCTTATCTGGACGTCGTGCGCCGGGTCAAAGAGGCGACCGGGGCTCCGGTCGCCGCCTACCACGTCTCCGGCGAGTACTCGATGCTGAAGGCCGCCGCCGCCAACGGCTGGCTCGACGAGCGCGCCGCGGTGGTCGAGGCGCTGACCTCGATCCGCCGCGCCGGCGCCGACACGATCGTCACCTACTACGCGAAGGAGGCAGCGGCATGGCTTCGGTGAAAGTGCCGCAGTCGAAGGCGCGGTCCCGCAAGGACGGCTCCGCGATTCCGCTCGACGAGACCGACAAGCGGCTGATGAACCTGCTGCAGTCGAGCTTCCCGCTCGACCCCGAGCCGTTCGCCCTGGTGGCCGGCGAGGCGGACCTGGAGCTGGACGACGTCCTCGCCCGCACCCAGCGCTTGCTCGACGGCCGGATCATCCGCGAGATCACGCCGATCTTCGACACCCGCGCGCTCGGCTACGAGTCGATGCTGGTGGCGGCGAAAGTCGATTCCGAGAACCCGCAGCGGGCGGCGAAGATCGTCAACGCCCACCCCGGCGTCTCCCACAATTACCTGCGCACCCACGACTTCAACATGTGGTTCACGATTGCCACCCCGCCCGATTCCGAGCTCGGCCTGAAGGGGACCTTGGAAGCGCTGATGGAGGCGACCGAGGCGGAGTCGATGCGGGAACTGCCGACCCTGACCCTGTTCAAGATCAACATGAACCTGGAGATGGAGAGGGGGACCGAGGCGCTCGCCGCTGCGGTCGAAGCAGCACCCCCGCGCGAGCTGGAACCGCAGCCCTACGACGACGACGACATCGCCTTGATCAAGGCCCTGCAGGGTCCGATGGCGGCGGTCGCCCGCCCCTACGACGCCGCCGCAGGGGAGCTGGGGATCTCGACCGGGGAACTGCTCGACCGCCTGCGGACGATGGTCGACCGCAAGATCCTCCGCCGGGTCGCCGCGATCCTCTACCACCGCCGCGCCGGCTTCTCGGCCAACGGGATGGGGGTCTGGAAGGTGCCCGAGGACCAGATCATGGAGGTCGGCGGCCGCATGGCCTCCTACCGCGGCGTCTCCCACTGCTACCAGCGGCCCACTTACGAGGACTGGCCCTACAGCGTCTTCACCATGGCCCACGGCCGCTCGAAGGAGGAGTGCGACGCCGTCCTCGACGCGATCGCCGAGGAGTGCGGGATGGGACCGGACGACCGCGCCACCCTCTACTCCTCGACCGAGTACAAGAAGATCCGCCTCCACTACTTCACCGATGACTACGCGCGCTGGGAGGCCGAGCATTCCTGAGGGCGCCCCGCTGTTCGCTCGGGCGCAGCAAGTTCTGCCGGGCGGGGTGAACTCGCCGGTGCGCGCGATGCGGCAGATCGGCCGCGACCCGATCTTCATCGAACGCGGCGAGGGCTGCTGGTTGTTCGACGTCGAGGGCAATCGCTACATCGACTGGATCGGATCCTGGGGGCCGCTGATCCTCGGCCACGCCGAGCCCGCGGTGATCGCGGCGGTGATCGAAGCGGCGAAGCGGGGTACCAGCTTCGGGGCGGTCACCCTGGAGGAGGTGCGGCTGGCCGAGGAGGTGGCGGCGCGCCTGCCCTCGGTGGAGATGGTGCGGATGACCAGCTCCGGCACCGAGGCGGCGATGAGCGCGGTGCGGCTGGCGCGGGCGATCACCGGCCGCGAGGTCGTGATCAAGTTCGCCGGCGCCTACCACGGCCACTCCGACGGCCTGCTCGCCGACGCCGGCTCGGGCCTGGCGACCCTGGGAGTGCCGGGCAGCCCGGGGGTGACCGCGGCGCAGGCGGCAGCGACGGTGGTTGTCCCGTGGAACGATCGCGAGGCGGTCGCGGCGGTGCTGGAGGAGCACGAAGTCGCGGCACTGCTGGCCGAGCCGATCGCGGCGAACATGGGCGTGGTGCCACCGGCCGATGGCTTCCTCGAGTTCCTCCGGGAGGCGACCAGCGAGGCTGGGGCGCTGCTGGTCTTCGACGAGGTGATCACCGGTTTCCGCGTCGCCCGCGGCGGCGCCCAGGAACTGCTCGGAGTCGAACCGGACCTGACGGTGATGGGCAAGGTGATCGGCGGCGGCCTGCCGGCGGCGGCCTACGGCGGCCCCCGCGAGCACATGGAACGGATCGCCCCGGCTGGCGACGTCTACCAGGCCGGCACGCTTTCGGGCAACCCGCTGGCGGTTGCGGCCGGGCTGGCGACCCTGGAGCAGCTCGACTCCGCCGCCTACTCCCGCCTGGGGGAGCTGACCGATCGCCTGGCCCGCGGCTTCGAGGAGCTGGCCGGCGATCGGCCCCTGCAGGTCGCCGCGGCGCCCGGCCTCGTCACCCTCTTCTTCAGCGATGTCCCCGTCACCGACTTCGCCACCGCGACCGCCTGCGACACCGAGGCCCACGCCCGCTTCTGCCGGGCGCTGCTGAAGCGCGGCTTCTACCCGCCGCCGGCCCAGTACGAGGCCTGGTTCGTCTCCCTCGCCCACGACGAGGCGACGATCGACCAGACGCTGGCCGCAGCCGCCGAAGCCCTCGGCGAGGCTCTCGCGTGAACGCCCTCCAGGCCCTGGCCGACCACCTCCGTGCGGAGGACACGCCGATCGCCCCGCACGTGGTCGACCCGGCCGAGCCCTCGCAGCTCGGCGACCTTGCCGGCGGCGGCGAGTACGCGCTGGTTATCGAGGCCGTCCGCGAGGGCTACCTGCTCCACTACGAGGAGCCACGCCTGCTCACCGGCCACGACTCCGATCTCGCCCTGCTCGCCGGCGACTACCTCTACGCACTCGGCCTCGACCGGCTCGCCGCCCTCGGTGACACCCGCGCCGTCGCGATCCTCGCGGACCTGATCAGCACCTGCGCCCGGATCCGAGCCGAGGGCGAGATCGCCTCGATCCCCGATCTTTGGCGATCTGCCGCCGAGGAGATCGCCGCATCAAGCTAGGGAGCAGTCTTCCCATGCTCGAATAGATGTGAGCTATCATCGGCTAGCCGGGAAAACCGGCAACTATTTGTTGGGCCCTCTCGAGGCCCTTTTTTGTGCTGACGGTGACGTCCGAATTCGATATCTTGCTTCGGCGCTGGTTGTCAGCGTTGTTGGTGAGCCTCCGCTGGAGGCTCTTTTTATTGGGAGGCTGGGGATGGATCGCAGTGCGATCTTTGTAGATGCGGGATATCTGCTCGCCGCGGGGGGATTGCTGACCTGCGGAACCATCAGTCGCGCTGCCTTCGAATGCGACTACCCAGGCCTCACCACGAAATTGGCCGATTGGGTCGAGGAGCACAACGACAGGCGTTTGAGCTGCCTCAGGACGTATTGGTACGACGGGGCAGTCAATGCGGTCCCAACCGCGGATCATGAGCGGATCGGCGGCCTTCCCTATGTCAAGGTCCGTTTGGGACGGATCATCAAAGGCGAACAGAAGGGCGTCGATGCCCTGATCTACCGCGACCTGATGACGCTTGCCCGCGAGCGGGCAATCAACTGCGCCTACTTGGTCTCCGGCGACGAGGATCTGCGCGAGGGGGTCGTCGCCGCACAGGACATGGGTGTTCAGGTCGTTCTCCTCGGGGTCCCAGGAAGCCATACGAATCAATCTGCGGCTTTGATCAGGGAGGCCGATGAGCATGTCGTTCTGCCGAAGGAGCACTGGGAGGGGCACTTCGTGCCGAAGGCCCAGGAAAGGCTCGCGACGCAAGGCCCTCCCTCCCCGGCCGCAGTGCAGACCGCCGGTCGTGCTTTTGCCGTTGCATGGGCGAAGAAGGCAACGGCCGTCGACCTCGATGCTCTGCTGGCGGACAATCCGCAGATCCCCCGCGAGCTCGATGCGGAACTTCTTGTCGAGGCCGAAAGGGAAGCTGGGCCGCTGCCCGACACCGAGCAAGAGTTACGTCGCGAGATGCGAGCCGGTTTCTGGAGCGCGATCAAAGAGGCAAAGGGCACCCGGTCCTCCGCCTAGTGCAGCTCTGACGCAAACGCTCCGATCTGTGATGCAGGTCACACCCCCAAAGCAATAGACTTCATCGCCCTACGCTGACGACCTGTGGCAGACGACGCGAACAAGGTAAACGGCGCCGAGGAGGCGCCAATCAAGGAGCGGGTAAAGCCCGACCCCCCCGGCTATTTCGAGGGGGAGTCGATGACGCGCCGCCACGTCTTCACGGTCGCCTCCCAGGCCATCGGCGGCCTCGCTGCCGCCGGGATCGTGCTCCCCGCCGTCGGCTTCGCGGTCGCCCCGATCTTCCACCGCGGCAAGGAACGCTGGGAGGGGGTCGGCCCGGTCTCCGACTTCGTCGAGGACACCTACCGCCAGGTCGTCTTCACTGAGACCGAGGGGATCGGCGACGCCGGCAAGACCACCGCCTACGTGCGCAAGAGCTCCGCGGACCTGGGCGAAGAGCCGGGCAAGTTCGTCGCCGTCTCCAACCGCTGCGTTCACCTCGGCTGCCCGGTCCGCTTCGTCGAGGCCGCCGGCAACTTCATCTGCCCCTGCCACGGCGGCGTTTACGACTTCCAGGGCAAGCGGATCGGCGGCCCGCCGGTGCGCCCGCTCGATCAATTCCAGACCCGCGTCACCAAAGGCCAGGTCGAGGTCGGTCCGCGCTACAGCGTCACCTCGCAGATGGAGCCGGTCCGCGCCCGCGATCCCGGCGAGTTCACCGGCGGGATCTGGGAATACCTCTACCCGCCGCGTCCGTCCACCTTCCCGGCGCCCTGATGCCGAAGCTCCGCAAACCCAAGATCCCGGACGCCGTCGTCCCGCCGCCGCTGCGCAAACCGGCCAAGCCGGGCAGCGCCGGCACGCCCAAGGGCCAAGCGCCGTCAGACCTCAAGACCCCGCCGGAGAAGAAGTCGGCCGGCGACAAGCTGCTCGACGTGGGCAAAGAGGCGCCGATCGACGCCCTCGGCTGGGTCGACCAGCGGCTCGCCGCCAGCGGCTTCCTCACCGGGATGCTGTTCCGCAAGGTGCCGAAGGGGACCAACTGGTTCTACACGCTCGGCTCCGCGACCCTCTTCGCCTTCATCGTCCAGGCCGTCACCGGCGTCTTCCTGGCGATGTTCTACACGCCTTCCGCCACCCAGGCCTACGCCTCGATCGCCCACATCAACAACGAGGTGCCGCTCGGGCAGCTGGTGCACGGGATGCACAAATGGGGATCGAGCGTGATGGTGATCCTGATCTTCCTCCACATGGGGAGGACCTTCTTCTTCGGCGCCTACAAGTACCCGCGAGAGCTGAACTGGGTGATCGGCGTCGTGCTGCTGATCCTGACGATGACGATGGCCTTCACCGGCTACCTGCTGCCGTTCGACCAGCGCTCTTTCTGGGCCTCGATCGTCGGCATCAACATCAACGGCACCGGCCCAGTCGTCGGCCCTTACCTGAGCGACTTCCTCCGCGCCGGGCCTGAGCTCGGGGCGACGACCCTCTCCCGCTTCTACGCGATCCACATGCTGCTGGTGCCGGGGGCGATCATCGCCCTGATCGGCGCCCACATGTACCTGGTGGTCAAGCTCGGCACCACGGCGCCTCCATGGGTCAAAGCCGACCGACCGAAGGTCGCCGCCCCGGTCGCCCCGCTCGACGCGGGCGCCAACGGCAACGGCCGCGTCAACGGCGATCGCACGAATGGCGCTCCGGTCGACGGCGAGGGAAGCGGAACGGCATGAAGCCCCAGGACAAGCAGGCATATCTGGAGGAGTACGAGCTTCTGAAGAAGAAGGGGAAGCCGTTCTTCCCCTACGCGGTGATGAAGGACTCGGTGATGGCGCTGATCGTCGTCGCCGTGATCATCGCGATGTCGATCATCCTCGGCGCCGAGCAGGGCCCGAAGGCGGACCCGACCTCGACCACCTACGTGCCGCGTCCCGAGTGGTACTTCTTCTTCCTCTTCGAGGTTCTGCGCGTGATCAAACCGCCGGAGCTGGTCCCGATCGCGACGATCGGGATCCCGACCATCTGCATGGTCCTGCTGCTGCTGCTGCCCTTCTACGACCGCGGCCCCGAGCGCCGTCCGGAGCGGCGCCCGATCGCGACCACGGCCGGGATCCTGACGATCATCGCGATGGGCTACCTCACCTACCTCGGCGCCATCGGCGGCTCGCCGACCGAGGTCGAGATGAAGGTCGCGAAACAGTACGAGCCCGGCAAGGAGGTCGTCGCCGGCGCCGGCTGCCTCGCCTGTCACAAGCTGGGCGAGAACGGCAACCATGGCCCGGGGCCGGACCTGACCCACATCGCTTCGCGAATTCCGCGGGCCGCGATCGTCCGCTCGGTCGAAATCGGACCGGGCATCATGCCCTCGTTCCGAGACCTGCCGCCGCAGAAGATCGAACAGCTCGCGGACTTCCTCTCGTCGCTGGACTAGGGCCACGGCGGGGAGCCGGCGCCCGCGGCGCCGTACCGTAGACGCCATGGACACGATCAACGACAACCGCCAATCGCCGGACTTCGCCGGTCAGGTCAACCGCATGTTCGACCGGGTCGCGGGCCGCTACGACGCGCTCAACTCGGTGATGACGGCGGGCCTCCACCACCGCTGGCGGGAGCGGGCGGCCGACCGCACCGAACTCGGTCCTGGGGACGCAGCCCTCGACGTTTGCTGCGGCACCGGTGACCTCGCCCTCGAGCTGGCGAAGCGGGTGACCCCGGGCGGCCATGTGGTCGGTTGCGATTTCTCCGAGCCGATGCTGGACCTGGCCCGCGAGAAGGCGGCGGAGCGGGGAAGAGGCGGCGTCCGCTTCGAGTGGGCCGACGCGCTCGAGCTGCCCTACGACGCCGAGCGCTTCGACGCGGTTACGGTCGGCTTCGGGGTCCGCAACCTCGCCGATCTCGACCGCGGCCTACGCGAGCTGGCGCGGGTGCTGAAGCCGGGCGGGCGGGCCGTGATCCTCGAGATCACGACGCCGGCCCGGCCGCCGCTCTCGCTCTTCTTCTCGCTCTGGTTCGACCGCATCGTGCCGCTGCTCGGCGCCCTCTCGAGCAACCCGGAGGCTTACTCCTACCTGCCGGAGTCGGTCCGCAGCTTCCCCGCCCCGGGGGGGCTGGCGGAGAAGATGGACGCGGCCGGCTTCCAGGGGATCCGGTACACGGTGCTCGCCGGCGGGATCATCGCGATCCACAGCGGCGTTCGCGGTTGAGCCCGCCCCCGGAACCGTGACCCGTCCCTCCTCCGTACCGCCGCCGGTGACGGCGGTTCTCGACGCCTCCAGCCGCTGGCTGCCGGCGCGGCTGGGCGAGGTGGAGGGGCTATTGCGGGAGGCGGTTGGCGGCCACGGCGAGATCCTCGGCGCTGACGCCAGCGCGACCCTCGACGCGGGCGGGAAGCGGCTGCGGCCGATGCTCGTCTTGCTCTGCGCCGGACCGGAGCCCGCCGCAGCGGCGATCCGCGCCGCAGCGGCGATCGAGCTGGTCCACATGGCGACCCTCGTCCACGACGACGTCCTCGACGACGCGCCACTGCGCCGGGGGCTCCCGACCGTTGCCGCCACCTCGGGCCGCGAACGCGCGACCGCCACCGGCGACCTGCTCTTCTCACGGGCTTTCGCCCTCCTCGCCGACGCCGGCGACGCGCGCGCGGTCGCCCTCCTCGCCGACGCCTCCGTCGCCCTCGCCCGCGGCGAGCTGGCGCAGCGCCAGGACGCCTTCGACCTGACGATCGACGAGGGGCGCTACCTCTCGCGCTGCCGGTTGAAGACCGCCCGCCTCTTCGAGTGCGCCTGCCTGCTTGGCCGCGACGACGCGGCGCTGCGGGAGTTCGGCGCCGAGATCGGGCTCGCCTTCCAGCTGCTCGACGACGTGCTCGACGTCAGCGGCCCGCCGGAGCGGACGGGGAAGGCCCGCGGCACGGACCTCCTCGACGGCACGGTCACCCTGCCGCTGATCGAGGCAGCCGCCGCCGATCCCGCCATTCGCGAGGTCGACCTGCAGGCACTCGATGCCGCGAGCGCGGAGGCGCTTTGCGACCGGATCGCCGCCACCGGCGCCCTGGACAGGGTGCGGGCCCGGGCGCTGGAGATGGTCTCGGCGGCAAAGCGGGCGCTGGAGCAGGCCCAGTTCGAGCCCGAACAGCGGCAGCTACTCTCGCTCGTCGCCGACGGCGTAGTCCAGCGCTATAGCTGATGGCGAGTCTCGCCAGGTCGCCCCAGTTGGGACGACTGGCTGATCACTGCTCCTGCTGAGTCGGCCGGACGAGGATCTCGTTGATCGCCACGTGCCGCGGGCGGGTCACCACGTAGGCGATCGCGTCGGCGATGTCGTCGGCCTGGAGGATGTCCATCTCCTCGAAGCGCTGCTCTATTTGCTCCCTCACCTCGGGCCGGTTGTGACCCTGCAGCTCCGTGGCCACCGCCCCGGGCTCGACCAGGGAGACGCGGACGTGGCGCCGGGTCACCTCCTGGCGCAGAGACTCGCTGAAGGCGCCTACCCCGTGCTTGGTCGCGTTGTAGACGCCGCTGCCCTTGCGCGCCTGGCGGCCGGCGACCGAGGAGATGTTGACCAGGTCGGCGATTTCGCGCGGACCCTCGCTCGCGGCCGCCAGCAGGTGGGGAAGCGCGGCGTGGGCGGTGTAGAGGAGCCCGAGCAGGTTGACCTCGACCATCTGCTCCCATTCCTCGATCGGGGCGTCGGCAATCGGCCCCAGCAGCATCACCCCGGCGTTATTGACCAGCAGGTCGAGCCTGCCCAGCTCCTCGACGGCGCGGGCGACCGCCGCCCCTGCTTGCTCGCGGTCGCTGACGTCTGCCTCGACTGGCAGCGCCGTGCCGCCGGCGTCAGCGATCTCACCGGCCAGCTCCTGCAGCCGGTCGGCTCGCCGCGCGACCAGCGCCACTGCGGCTCCGCGCGCCGCCAGGGTGCGCGCCGTCGCCTGGCCGATGCCGCTGGAGGCGCCCGTCACCAGCGCCACCGTGTTCTCGAGGTCGCGGGAGGGGCTCACCCCAGCCCTATACCCAGCTTGCCTCAGGCGAAGTCGTCGGGGCCGATCAGGTCGTCGCGCAGGGCGATCAGGAAGGCCTCGGCCATCGCACTCATGTTGGCGTGCTCGAGTGAGCGCAGCTCCTCGCCGAGCTCGAGGGCGCCGAGGTCGAGCTGCTCGTCGAAGGCGTCGATCTCGGCCTCGCCGTGGATGCCGTCCGCGGTCCACTCGCACTCCGGGCAGCGCCTCCAGACGCGCCAGTGGGTGCGATCGGAGGCTTGCTCCCAGCAGGTCGGCTGAACCAGCTCCGACCCGCAGCGGGGACAGATGTGCAGCGAGCGGGTGGCGGCCTTGTCAGCGGTTGTCCTTTGCCTCATCGCCCCCCCTGAAACCCCGCAAGCGAGGAATCGGATCGCTGCCGTAGTGATCCGGCGGCCCTCCCGCCCCGTTACCATTGCCTAGATGCCAGGAAACATCGGACTTCCAGAGATAGCGATCGTCCTCATCATCGCCCTCCTCGTCTTCGGCCCGAAACGGCTGCCGGAGATGGGCCGCAGCCTCGGCCGCGGCATCCGCGAGTTCAAAGGCTCGATCGGCGGCGATCATGACCACGAGGATCAGGACGAGAAGCCGAAGCTCGAGCCCGAGTCGGCGAAGGTCCACGGCGATCCCGCCGACGCGGAGATCGTCCGCAACAAACCCAGCTGAGGCCGGCGATGGCCCGCCGCGTCAAGGCGGTCTCCCACGAGGATCGCCTCACCCTGGTCGAGCACCTCGACGAGCTGCGGACGCGGCTGATCGTCTGCATCGTCGTCTTCGGGGTCGCCCTCGCCCTCTGCTTCTGGCAGAACCACCTGCTGCTGGAGATCGCCCAGGGGCCACTGCCCGACGACCGCGACGAACTGATCACCTTCGGGGTCACCGAGCCGTTCACGACCACCCTCACCGTCTCCGCCTACGGCGCCGTCGTCCTTACCCTGCCGATCGTTCTCTGGCAGCTCTACGCCTACGTGCTCCCTGCCTTCAGCCAGGCCGAGCGCCGGACGCTCGTGCCGCTCCTGCTGCTCTTCCCGGTCCTCTTCCTGGTTGGGCTCGCCTTCGCCTACTTCGTCGTCATGCCCGCGGCCCTGCGCTTCCTGCTCGACTTCAACGACGGCCAGTTCAACATCCAGCTGCGGGCCCGCGATTACTACAGCTTCTTCTCGATGACCGAGATCGCCTGCGCCCTGATCTTCCAGCTGCCACTGGCGATCATCGCCGTCACCCGGCTCGGAATCGTGCGGGTCGAGCAGCTCAGTGAAAACCGCCGCTACGCCTATCTGGCGATCGCGGTCCTGGCCGCAGCACTGCCCGGAGTCGACCCGGTGACGATGCTGATCGAGATGGTTCCACTGCTTGTTCTGTATGAGTTGAGTATCTTGCTCGCTCGGGTCCTGGGACGTCCGGGACGGAGTGGAGGGGTGGCTCAACCCTCTCCGCAGGAGTAGGGAGAGAGAAGTGGCACAAGACAACAAGGAGCACAAGATGCTCTTCGACTTGCGCGGCGGCCGCCGCGGCAAAGTCGTGAAGGTCGTCTACGCGGTGCTCGCCGTGCTGATGGGCCTCAGCCTCTTCATCGTCGTCGGCGGCTTCAACATCTCCGAACTCTTCACCGACAACAACGCCTCCGGCGATGCCGCCAAGCCCTACGAAGAACAGGCCGAGCGGATCGAAGTCAAACTGAAAAAAAGCCCGGGGGAACCGGATCTGCTGAGGTCCCTGACCCGCGCCCAGATCAACGCCGGCAACGCCCAGGTGACCGTCGAACCGAGCGGCGAACGGCTGGTCTCGGCCGACGCGGCGCAGGAATACCAGAAGGCCTACCAGTCCTGGTCGGAATACCTGAAAGCGACCGGCGAACCGGACTCCGGCCTGGCGCTGATCGTGGCGCCGATGCTGCTGCAGCTGGCGGAAGTCTCGACTTCGTACCCGCAGGCCGACACCCGGGTCGAATCCGCGTCCGAAGCCCAGCAGATCGTCGCCAAACAGCGTCCCTCGGTGAACGCCTGGACGACCCTCGCCTTCTACTCCTACTTCACGAATCCCGAGCTGGCCGAAAAAGCGCGAGCGGAAGCGAAAAAACTCGCTCCCAACAAAGCCGCACGAAAAGAAATCGACGAACAGCTCGACGAATTCAAGAAAAACGCCGACACCTATCGCGCCGAAAAAGCGAAAGCCGCGAAAGCCGAAAAAGAAGCGCCGAGTGGCGGTGGTGCGACCGGCGCGCCACCGGCTGAAAATCCCTTGGGCGGGCTGGGCGGCGGCGGGCTGAGCGAATAGTGGCCAGCCGCCCGGATGGGCCGTGTTGGGCTCGAACCAACGACCTTGAGATTAAGAGTCTCCTGCTCTACCAACTGAGCTAACGGCCCGGGGTCGGCAAGTATAGGAAGGTCGGCCGCTTGGGCGGTCTGCGCGCCGGGCCTATTTGGAGTGGCAGTATTTTTCGACGAGGCCGTCGATGACCGTGCCGCTTTCGAAGCTGAAGCGACCGTGGGTCTGGAGGATGTTGTCGCTGCAGCGAGCGGAGGCGTAGCTGCGCTGCTGACCGCCGGCGCGGTAGCGCCTGCCGATCTTGACGTCGACGTGGGTAATCGCCCCCAGGCCGCCGGCGATTGGCGGAATGTCCAGCCGGGCTCGGTAGCGGAAGCCGCCGCGGCGCTTTTCGATCGGGACGACGATCGCGTAGGTCTCGGTCATCCCCGCGGCGTCGAGGCGGGCGTGCAGCACCGCGGTCGGCAGGCCGCCCAGCCGCGGGCCGTTGAAGATCATCAACGGTGAGCTCGCTTGCACGGTCTCACCGCTCGGCAGCGAGACCTGTGCCTCGACGTGACCCGTCCCGACCAGCGCCCCGCGGCAGGTCGCCCGGGCTTCTTCGCTGCTTGCCGCTGCGATCGATTCCGGCGCGCAGGTCGGTAGGCCGGCGACGCTGAGGCGGCCGTCGCGGTCGAAGTCGATCAGCGCTTGCCGCAGCGGCGAGGGCCGGCCACCGCCTTTGGCGGCGATGTCGAGGCGGCCGTTGAAGTCGATCGGGGCGAACTCGCGGCGGGGGAGGGTCTGCGGCTTGAAGCCACCGTCGGCGCGGAGGATGACGTCATCGACTTCGACCAGGGCGCCGGTCGCGGTTCCGATCAACGCCGCCGTGGCGAGGAGGAAGAGAAGCGCGGCGCGTCTCAGCCGGGGGTGTGGCACGGCGAAGTCAGGGTCGTCGGGAAGCGGTCACCGTTGGTGAAGGTCAGCGTCCCCTCGATCTGCAGCCGCCCCCCGGAGCAGTGGGCGCTGACGTAACCGACCTTTTTGCCGCCTTGCTTGCGGGTGGCGCCGACGCTCGCTTCGGCCAGGGTTGGCGCTCCGTAGCCGCCGGCGACTTCGGGCATCTCAACCCTGACGTGGAAGCCGTAGCGGCCCTTGGCGATCCGCTCGATCACGATCGGCACCAGCAGAGCCTGCGGCGAGGGCACCGTCTCGTAAGCGTGGGCGATCAACGTCGGCTTGCCGCCCGCCGGGGCAGCGTTGAAGAAGGAGACGGGGGAGGTGATCTGGAACGGCGCCCGCCCGGGCATCGTCACCAGTGCCTTCCCGGTTCCCTTGCCGACCAGGGAGCTGGCGCAACGCTTGCGGGCCTGCGTGGGCGTCGCCTTTTCCAGCTTCGCCACTGGGCAGACCGGGAATGCCTTGCTGTTGACGGTGCCGTGTTTGTCGATCAGGAAGTCGATCGCGTCGAGCGTCGGCGGCGTCGAGCCGTCCTTGGTCTTGATCCGGGTGATGCTCTCGAGGGTGATCGGGGCGTTGCCCTTCGCGGGCAGCTCCCGCGGCTGCATGTCCACCGTCGAGCTGACGCAGAGGGGGCCGATGCAGGCCTCGATCCCCGACGCCGTGGCGCTGAGGATCAGCGCCAGGCCGACGGCGAGTACTGCGGCTCTGCCGAATCGTCGTTTCAACTAGCGCCCCGTGCAGGTTTTAAACAACGAACCCTGGAGAAAGGTGCCGTCTTTGAACTGAGTCTGAACTTTGGCTTGCAGGCGCCCGTCGGGACAGCCGGCGTTGGCGAAGCTCAGCGTCTTCCCCTTGAACTTCCATTCGCGGCCAACCGCGAGCCGGCCGTAAAGGGGGATCCCGGCGCCGCCGGCAATTTTCGGGATTTTCGCCACGGTTTTGAACCCGTAACGCCCCGCGTTCACCCGCTGAATCTCGATCGGGACGACGAAGGTGGTCGGTCCCGGCACGGTCAGGTGGGCGTGGGCAAGGACCACCGGGTTGCCGTTTTTGGGCTTGGCGTTGAAGAGGGTGATCGGCGAGCCGGCGGGGATCGGCGGCTGTTCGGGGAAGATGACGACGGCTTTGCCGAAGCCTTTGCCGACGATCGCGCCCGGGCAGAGCTTGCGCGCTTGTGACGTCGTCGTCGCCGCCAGTTTGCCCGGCGTGCAGGTCGGCAGCCCGCGAGTCTCGACTTCGCCGTGCTTGTCGAACCAGAGCGTCAGCGTTTCCAGCACCGGCGGCGGCGAGCCGTCTTCGGTCTCGATCTTGCCGTAGCCGTGCAGTTTGATCGGCGCGTAGCCTTTCTTCGGCAGCGTCGTCGGCGTGAAGCCGCCGTCCGTGGTGATCACCAGATTCGCCGCGCGCAGCTTGATCGCAACCGCCGAACCGGCGACGACGAGCACCAGTACCACTGCCAGCACATTCGCTCTTAACAGAGTCTTCCGCACCAGAATCTCCCTCCCGTAGCCCTTACCGGCAAACTACCAGCCGTGGGAAGGAGGATAAGCAGGGGGAGCAGTGGCTCTACCCCGAGGAGTTCCGGCAAGGAGCAGCCGTGGTTGCTTCGGCATCCGCTCGCCGTGCTCGCCGTGGCCGCCGTGCTGCTGGCCGTCCTGGCGGTGATCGGCACCGGTACCGACAAGCGCCTCGACCCGACCACGCTCGACGTCCCCGGCACCGAATCCTCGCGCAGCAACGAAATCCTCCGCGAGCACTTCGGCGACTCGGCCCCCTTCGCAATCCTCCTCCGGGGCCCGGCGGCGGCGATCGACGAACAGGGACCCGCGGTGGTCGAGGCCCTGCGGCGCGACCCGCGGGTGACGACGCTCTCCCCCTGGGACACCGGCTCGGTCCAGCGCCTGCGGCCGACGCCGCGCAAGGCGCTGATCCTCGCCGACTTCCACGTCAACACCCGGACCGCGGTCAACGAGACGGTCCCGCACCTCGAAGACGTCCTCGAGCAACAGGTCGAGCCCCCGGTCAAGGTCACGCAGACCGGCTACGCGAGCCTCTCGCGAGCGATCCAGGAGGACAACCTCGCCGCCGCCCATCGCGGCGAGCTGCTCGCCTTGCCGTTCCTGCTGGTCATCCTCCTGCTGGTCTTCCGCTCGCCGATCGCGGCGGCGATCCCGCTCGCCTTCGGCGCCGTCACCGTCGTCGCCTCGCGCGGGATCCTCTACTTCTTCACCGGCTGGTTCGAGATCGATGCCTTCGCGGTGACGGTCTGCTCGATGATGGGACTGGCGCTTGGCGTGGACTACGCGCTGCTGATGGTCTCCCGCTTCCGCGAGGAGCTGGCCGAGGGGGCGGAGCCGGTCGAGGCGGCGCGGCAGACCAGGCGGCACGCCGGCCGCACGGTCTGCTTTGCCGGCAGCACGCTGCTGCTCTCGATGATCGTCTCGCTCTTCATCCTTCCCGGATCGCTGCTGGCCTCCCTGGCGGGGACCGTCTGCATGGTGGTGATCCTCAGCGTCACCGTCGCGACCGTGGTCGGACCGGCGATCCTCACCCTGCTCGGCCCCAATGTCGACCGCTGGCGGTTCGGGGCGACTGCGCCGGCCGGCGGTCGCTCGCGGCTGATGACGCTGGTCGGCGCGGCGCTGCGCAAGCCGGCGGTGGCGGCGGCGCTGATCGGCGGCCTGCTGCTGGTCCTGGCGGCCCCCGCCCTGGGCCTGAAGACCGGCCCGCCGAGCCCCGAGCAGCTGGCCAAGGACTCGCCGGCGCGCCAGGACGCCGAACTGATCGACGACGCCTTCGGGCAGGGGTTCGACGCCCCCTTCCAGATCGTTGCCGTCTCCAAGGAAGGCCCGATCACCAACGCCAAGAGCTTCGGCGCCCTGGAAGACTTCCAGCGCCGAGTGGCGCTGACTCCCGGCGTCCAGGCCGTGATCGGGCCGGCACCGGCGGTGAAGCGGATCAGGCCGCTGCAGCAGCTCGGCAACACGGTCCTCTCCTCGGAAGGCAACTTCGGCCCGGTCAAACGCCTCGGCCGCCTGGGCCGCCAGCTCGAGGTAGCCGCGGGGGGCGTGGGGCAGTTGCGGGACGGGATCTCCGAAGCCAGCGACGGCGCCGGTCTGCTGGCGCTGGGATCGGGGCGCGCCGGCGACGGGGCGCAACTGATCGCCAGGGGGCTCTCGCGGGCGACCGACGGCAGCGAGGAAGCGATCGGCGCCCTCGACCGCTTCGCCAAGGGGGCGAAGCGGCTAGCCGACGCGCAGGAAACGGCGGCCCTGGGAGCGCTGCAACTGAAGCTCGGGCTGCGGGACTCGATCCTCCCCAACCTGCGGCTCAACCCGCTGCGCCGCTCGCGGATCCTGGAAAAGTCGCTGGACGGGGACGCGAACAAAAAGCTGCCCGAGTTGGTGGCGCCGGCGAAAGTCGCCGAAGACGAACTGAAACAGGGGCTGGCGCAACTGCAGGCGATGACCGTCGGCAAAACCGACCCCAACTACCAGGCGACGCTGGAAGCGGTGCGCAAGGCGACCGCGGCCGTGAGCGGCACCGACCCGGTCACCGGCACCCCCTACGACCCGCTGCCGGAAACCCCGGAGGCCGAGCCCTACGCCGGCCTGCCGGTGGAACTGACCGCGCTGCATGAACGCCTGCTCGACGACTACGACCAGGCGAAGCAGATCACCTTCTGGCTGGAGTCGATCGAAAACAACCTCGAGGAACTCCTGCGCGGGGCCGAACAACTGACCGAGGGGCTGGAAAAACTGCAAAGGGCGGGAGATCGTCTTGCCTCCGGCGCGGAGCAGCTGGCCAGCGCCGCCGAAAACCTCGGCAACGGGCTCTCGCGCCTGACCGGTGGGACGCTGGCCCTGGTCGGCGGGCTCGACGATCTCAGCGAAGGCGCCGAAGCCCTGCAGGACGGGCTGCTGACCGGCGTCGAGGAAAGCGCGCCGCTCGAAAGCGGGCTGGAAGACGCGAGCGTGCAGGTGCTCGACGGGCGCCAGCGGATCCGGCGCCAGGTCGGGCAGGTCACCAAAGCGACGCCGGGGCTGTTCAACTCCGGCTACTTCGTCCTCTCCGCTCTCGACGGGACGCCGCCCAGAGCCCGCCAGGCGATCAGCGAAACCATCGACCTTCCCCGCGGTGGGCAGGCGGCGACGATGCTGGTCATCTCCGACTACAGCTTCAACACGCCCGGCTCGATCGAGCTCAACGAGCGGCTCAACGGCGAAACCGCCGAACTGGCCGACGAATCCGGCCTGACCACCGGGGTGGCCGGCGGCGCCGCCCAGCTCAACGACTACAGCCGGGTCACCCGCGAGCGGATCCCCTGGGTGGTGGCGGCGATCACGATCGCCACCTTCCTGGTGCTGATGATCGTGCTGCGGGCGCTGCTGCTGGCGGCGATCGCGGTGGCGCTCAACCTGCTCACGGTGGCGGTCGCCTTCGGGGTGCTGACCGTGCTCTTCCATATACCCGACAGCTGGCCGCTCGGTGGCCACAACTACGTCGATGCGGTGGGGGCGACGATGATCTTCGGCCTCGTCTTCGGCCTCTCGATCGACTATGCGGTCTTCCTGCTCAGCCGCATGCGCGAGCACTACGACAGCCACGGCGACAACGCCGCCGCGGTCGAGTTCGGCCTCGCCCGCACCGCCGGCGTCATCACTGGCGCCGCCGCGATCATGATGGCCGTCTTCATCGTCTTCGCCGGCGCTTCGATCGCCACCGTCAGCCAGCTCGGCATCGGTCTCACCGTCGCCGTCATCCTCGACGCCACGGTCGTCCGCATCGTCCTCCTCCCGGCTTTGATGCTCCTGATCGGCGATCGCGTCTGGTGGCTGCCGAAGCCGCTAGAGCGTGTGATCCCGAAACTGAGCGTTTAGCGGCAGGTCAAGCAGGGCGAGGGATTTCGCCGCCGCCAAAACAGCGCGACGTCGAGCTCAATGCTGGCGATCGCTACTGGGGATTGGACGCCCCCACTTCCCCCGCGAGTTCATGCCACACTCGCATTTGAGCGCGCGCCAAACCGTCAAACGGCGTATGCAGCAACTTCGTCGGAGTCGGGCACACAGGAAACTCTTAGCGCGCCACAAGTCTTGATCGCTGCCCTGGAGTCAGTTAGAAGTGCCCAGGAAATCTACCCGGGCGTTCTTAGCGCGTCCGGATCAAGGAGAAACACATGAGGTACGTCAAGATTCTCGGGCTGCTCGCGGTGACCGCGGCCGCCATGATGGCATTTGCCGCCAGCGCCTCGGCGACGACAGTCACAGGGCCGACTTTGAAAACAGATGGATCGGCGTCGACCCTAGTCGAACGCGAGACACCGGTTATTCACGCTGTGAGCGAGGGGCACGTCGAACTCCACAACGGCATCATCAACATCAAATGTGAATCGACAGTTGAAGGGAAAGTGGAAGTTCACGGAAGTGGCATCACAGCCGAAGGGAAACTGTCAGTACTCAATTTCTTCAACTGCACAGATAACTGGGTAGTCGACGTTGAAAAAACTGGCAGCCTCATCGTCCACTACACCTCGGGCAGCAACGGCACACTTACATCAACCGGTGCCAGAGTAACCGCAACACGTTTCGGCCTTTCCTGCATCTATGAAACCACCGCCACCCACATCGGCACGGTCACAGGTGAGAAAGGGGCTAACGGCGAGGCGACACTGGATATCTCAGCCAACATCCCGCGTGTCGGCGGCAGCTTTCTCTGCGGTGGCGCGACCGCTGCGTGGACAGGCGCGTATACAACCACACACACAATCAAAATCGATCCGTAGGCCAATAGCCGCTGGATAGGTTATGTAGTGCTTAAGCGCGGCCGCCTGAGCGCGGCCGCGCTTCTGGGGTACCACCATCGTTCCTTGACAGAACCCCAGCCTGCGCATAGGGTCTAGTCAGTCGATGGTCCCCATTTTCGAGGGGAACCGGGAGGGGCCAGGGAGATGAACGTTTGGAGATACTTGAAGCGGTCGGGCGTTCTGCTCGGCCTGATCGCCGCCATCCTCGTATTGGCGCCGGCCGCCTCGGCCGACCTGCCGCCTTACGAATTCGACCCTGATCTCTCGCTCACCGCGGATCCGGCCTGCCAGACCTCGACGGTGGATCCCGTCCCCGACCCCGGGTGCCCCTATCCTCCGCCCCCCGGCGGCCCGACCGAAAGGTTCAACGAACCGCGGGCGATCGCCTTCGACCCCTATGGCAACGAGTACGTCGCGACCGCGGGGGGGTCCAACGGGCGGATCCTGATCTTCGACGACCACGGGCTTTTCCTCACCGAATTCGTGACCTCCCCCGCGTGGAGCATCGCGGTAGACGGCAAAGGCAACCTCTACACCTTCACGACCGACGCCAGGGTGCTCCGTTTCCAGCCCGCTGCCGGGTATGACCCCGAAGCGGGAGACATCGCCTACAGCACCCCGGGGGTCGAACTCTACGAAGGGGTCTCGGCGGTCGGCGCGCTGGCCGTCGACCGGTCCAACGACCACCTGTTCGTGACCGTCCCCAACATGGTCCGCGAGTACGGGCCTGCGGCAGATGTCAAAACCGAAGAAGACAACAAACTGATCGACACCTACGAGCCCAAAGAACTCAAGGATTGGACCCGGTCGATCGCCATCGACGCCCAGAGGCGCCGCATCTATGTCAGCTACTGCAAAGACGACACCGCGGATTGCGGCGTCCTGGTTCTGGATGCAGACGATCCTGGAACGGAACTGCACGAACCGATAACCGGCTCGACGACGCCGAAAGGCGAATTCGTCGCCGTTCTGGCGACGCTGGGGATCGCGGTGGACGAAGAACTCGGCTACTTCTTCGTCAAGGACTTCGGCGTGAGCCCTGGCGCGGTCTACCAGTTCGGCGAAAACTACGATTACCTCTCGAGCCTCACCGATAGCCGTTTCGACAGCATTATCTCGCTACAGATCGCGGTCAGCAACGGCGAACGCCCACCAGGGTCGGGCGAAGACGCTTTCAACCGCCACTTCCTCTTCATCCCCACCCCGGCCGGTGGGCAGCTTGGCAACCGCGCCCTTGCCTATCAGCCTCCGGGCGAAGCGGCTCCCGTGATCGAAGCGGTGTCGGCTGCCGGCATCGGCGAAACGCAGGCCCAGCTGCGGGCGCTGATCGACCCGCGAGGCGGCGCCACCACCTACCGCTTCGAGATCACCACCCAGGAGAGTTTCGAAGCCGAAGGATTCGCAGGCGCCGAAGTCGCCGGCGAAGGAGTGCTCCCCGCCATCAGCCTGGCGACCCAGGTTGGCCTCCCCGTCAGCGGCCTCAGCCCAGGGGAGGCCTACCGCTTCAGGGCGGTGGCAAGCAACTCGATCGGCAGCGCGGAAGAAGAAGGCCAGAACGAAGCCACCTTCGTCACCTACGAGGACGCTCTGCTCTCGTCCAGCTGCGCGAACCTGGCGCTGCGGGTCGGCCCCTCCGCCCAGCTGCCCGACTGCCGCGCCTACGAGCTGGTGACGCCGCCCGACACCAACGGCCGTAAACCGCGGGGCGTCAGCGTCATCGGCGACCTGTTCACCACCCTGCACGCCTCGCCCTCGGGCGAGGGGGTCTACTTCAAGATCGAAGGCGGCTCGCTGCCGGGGACTTCAGGGGTCGCCAGCTTCGAGGGCGACCCCTACGTTTCTACTCGAGGCCCTTCGGGCTGGGCCACTGCCCTCACCGGCCCCTCCGGGGACGAGGCAACCGACGCGCTCCCGGGCAGCCCCTCGCCGGATTTGGGCTACTCGTTCTGGACGGCGAGCATCGAAGGGCCGTTGGTCGTCGAAGGAGGCCTGACCCATTACCTGCGCTACCCCGACGGGCACCTTGGTTTGACCGGCACCGGCAGCATCGACACCGATCCCAGGGCGCTGGGGAGGCTGATCACCGAAGACGCCACCCACGTCGTCTTCATCACGAGGAACGTCGCGCCCGACGAAGCCATCCAGCTGGAGCCCGACGCCCCGCCGACCGGGACCCGCGCGGTCTATGACCGCACCATCGGCCCGAAAGGCGAAGAGCAGACCCACGTCGTCTCGCTCCTGCCGGGAGACGTAACCCCCGCTTCGGGCCAGAACGCCACCTACCTGGGCGCCTCCAAAGACGGCGAGGGCATCGCCTTCGAGATCGGCAACGCGCTCTACCTCCGCCTCGGCAATCAGACCACCTACGAGATCGGCGAAAACGTCACCTTCGCCGGCGTCTCCGAAGGCGGCGAGCGGATCTTCTACCTCGAAGGCGGCAACCTGAAGGCCTTCGACACCTCCAGCGAGGAAGTCGTCGAGTTCAGCTCCAGCGGCGACGTCACCCCGGTCAACGTCGCCACCGGCGGCACCCGCGCCTACCTCGTCTCCCCGAGCGTCCTCGGCGGCGCCAACCCCGAGGGCGACGTCGCCCAGGCCGGTGAGCAGAACCTCTACCTCTCCGAAGAAGGCGCGATCGCCTTCGTCGCCACCGTCACCGACCGCGACGTGGAAGGGGAACCGCTGCCCCAGCCGACGGATAACCCCAGCGACGGTCTTGGTCTCTGGGCCGAAGTGCTGCCGGACGTTGCCTCCAAAGATCCCTCCCGCACCAACCCCGACGGCTCGGTGCTGCTGTTCCAGTCTCGCGCGGAGATCACCGGCTACCCAGAGAGCGAATTCCCCCAGATCTACCGCTACGACAGCGCCGCCGCTCGCCTGCACTGCGTGTCCTGCATCCCGACCGGAACGGCGGCGAGCGGCGGCGCCAGCCTGCAGACGCTTTCCTTCGCTTCAGACACTCCACCGCCATTGAGCCCCACTGCCTTCATCCCCAACCTCACCCCTGACGGCAAACGGGTCTTCTTCGAGTCGACCGAAGCGCTCGTCTCGACCGATACCGACGAAGTCCAGGACGTCTACGAGTGGGAGGAAAAAGGAGTCGCCAACTGCACCCGCACGGGCGGTTGCGTCTACCTGATCACCTCCGGCCAGAGCGAACGCGACAACTTCCTCTACGCCCACAGCCGAAGCGGCAACGACGTCTTCTTCACCACCGGCGACGTCCTGACCGGCTGGGACAGCTCCGGCGGCGCGATCTCGATCTACGACGCCAGGGTCGGGGGCGGTTACCCCGACCCGGAAGCCGAAGACGCCTGCGTCGCGGATGCCTGTCGGCCTTCGGTGACCCCGAATCCGCTCCCTCCGATTATCCAGAGCTCCGCGCAGGGTCGCAGCGGCAATCTTGCGCCGAAGAAGCCCAAGACCTGCCCCAAAGGCAAGCGCAAGGTCAAGAAGAACGGCAAGGTCCGCTGCGTGAAGAACAAGCAGAAGAAGGGCAAGGGCGGCAAAGCTAAGAGCAGAGCCGGCACCGGCCGAAGGGCGGGCAAGTGAGGCCCCCCGCGATGAAGAGGACCATCGGCCTGATCGCCTGTTTGGCGATCTGTTTCCTGGCAAGCGTGAGCCCGGCAACTGCGGCCGAAGAATTCGACAAATACGACATCGAGTCGGTCTCGGCACAGCTCTCCACGATCCAGGCCGGCGCCCACGCCGACTTCACCGTTGGCTTCGAACTGACCGAAGAAGAAGCGACGGGGAAGCCCTATGCGCTGACCCGCGACATCGAAGTCACGCTGCCGCCGGGGATGATCGGCAACCCGCAGAATTTCCCCCGCTGCTCGCTGGCCGAGTTCGGCGAAACGGCAAAAGAAAGCAAATGCCCGGTGGAGGCTCAACTCGGCGTCACCGAAGTCCGCTTGGCTGGCGACGTCAACGGCACCCTGATCGAGCCCGTCTACAACATGCCCTCACCCGGCGGCGAGGTGGTCGCCCGCCTCGGTTTCTTCGCCGGCCTCTACCCGACCCTGCTCAACATCGAGGTCGACCCGCTCGACTACTCGCTGGTGGCCAAGGTCGAAGGCGCCTCGGCGGCGGCGGGGCTGATCGCCGCCAACACCACTCTCTGGGGGGTGCCGGCCGCGACGGTCCACGACGAACTCCGCCTCACCCCCCAGGAAGCGATCGAATCGAAACTGCCCCCCGGAGGCCGCAAATCCGGCCAGCCGGAAATCCCCTTCCTCTCCAACCCGACCGACTGCACGCTCTCCCGCGAAGTCTCGGTGACGGCGATCAGCTATCAGCGGCCCGGCGTGGAAGTCAGCCAAAGCGCCCCCTTCCCGGCGATCGGCAGCTGCGAGAAACTGGTCTTCAAACCCACCTTCACCGCGACCCCGACCAACCCCGAAGCCTTCGCGCCCACCGGCCTCGACGCAGTCCTGACCATCCCCCAGGACGAAACCCCCAAAGGGCTCGCCACCTCGACCCTGAAGGGAGCGGTGGTCAGCCTGCCGCAGGGGATGAGCATAAATCCCGCCGCCGGCGACGGCCTCGAGGCCTGCTCGGCCGATCAGGTCGGCTTCGAGACCACCGACAACTCCAACTGCCCCGACGCCGCCAAGATCGGCTCGGCCGAAATCGAGGTCCCGGCGCTGGAACGCACCCTCAACGGCTCGGTCTACCAGCGCACCCCAGAACCAGGAAAGCTCTTCCGCTTCTGGCTGGTCACCGACGAACAGGGCGTGCACCTGAAGCTGCCCGCGGAAATCACCACCAACCCGCTGACCGGCCAGGTGACCACGGTCTTCAACGGCATCCCGAGCCTCGGCGGCAACCCCCAGGTGCCCGTCGAACAGATCCGCCTGCATGTCTTCGGAGGGCCCAGGGCGCCACTGGCCACCCCTGGGTGCGGCACCTACCAGACCCACTACGAGTTCACCCCCTGGTCGGGTAGGCCGGCTGCCACTGGCGACACGGCGATGCAGATCACCTCGGGCTGCGGCAAGGGCGGCTTCGCGCCGCAGCTACATGCGGGCACGCAGAGCTCACTCGGCGGCTCTTATTCCCCCTTCGCGATAACCCTGACCCGCTCCGACGGCGAAGCCAACCCCCAGAGCCTCTCCATGCACCTGCCCCAGGGCCTGCTGGCCAAACTGGCCGGCGTCCCCCTCTGCCCCGAGCCCGGCGCCAGCCAGGGCAACTGCCCCCAGGGCTCCCAGGTCGGCTCGGTAACCGCCGCCACCGGAGTAGGCGGAGCCCCGCTGTGGATCCCCCAACCCGGCAAGGCCCCCACCGCGATCTACCTCTCGGGCCCCTACAAATCCGCCCCCTACAGCCTCGTGGTCAGGGTCCCCGCTCAGGCCGGCCCCTTCGACCTCGGAACCGTGGTCACCAGGGCGGCGATCAACGTCGATCCCAATAACTCCACTGTGACCGCGCAGACCGACCCCCTGCCGCAGATCCTCGAGGGGGTGCCCGTCGCCTATCGAGCGATCCACGTCGACGTCGATAGGCCCAACTTCATCCTCAACCCCACCGGCTGCACCGAAAAGCAGATCACCGCCAGGGTCCTCGCCACCAACGGCCAGGTAGCCACCCCCTCTGACGCCTACCAAGCCACCAACTGCGCCCGCCTCCCCTACACCCCCAAGCTGAAGCTGACCCTCAAGGGCGCGACCAAGAGAAGCGGCCACCCCGCCCTGAAGGCAGTCCTGACCCAAAAGCCAAACCAGGCCAACAACGCCAAGGTCTCGGTCCAGCTCCCCACCAGCCAGTTCATCGACCAAGACCACATCAACAACCCCTGCACCAGGGTCCAGTTCAACGCCAACGCCTGCCCGCCGCTCTCGATCCTCGGCACCGCCAAGGCAACCACCCCGCTGCTGGACCAGCCCCTCGAAGGCCCGGTCATCTTCAGGTCAAACGGAGGCGAAAGAGAACTCCCCGACATCGTCGCCGACCTAAAAGGCGGCGGCCTGCGAGTGATCCAGGTCGGCTTCGTCGACTCGGTCCCAGTCAAAGGCACCGAACTGGCACGCCTGCGGACCCGCTTCCTAAGCGTCCCCGACGCCCCGGTGCAGAAGATCACGATCAGCCTCTTCGGCGGCAAGAAACGTGGCCTGCTGGAAAACAGCCGCAACCTCTGCAAGACCGACCGCAAGGCCAAGGTCTCCTTCACCGGGCAGAATGGCGCGGCGCAGAACGGGAACGTGAAGATCGTCGCTGGGTGCGGGAAGAAGAAGTAGCTCGAAGGCGCGTTGACTTCCAGTTAAGTCCCCGCTTGCGCAGGGCTAGGCGGGGAGCCCCTCGGATACGATCTTGCGGCCGTTCTACCGGGTCGGAGGGACCGGAGAACTCGAAAGCAAGCGACGATTCGTGGCTGCCAAACCATCAGGCGAGGAGAGTGTTCCGGCGGGGGCTCGGGGGACCACCCCAGCGCGAATCGCGACGATCGCGGCCCTGGCGGTGGCGGTGATCGTGCTGGCGGTGATCTTCCTCGGCGGTAACGGCGGCCACAAGTACACGCTCGTCTTCCAAAACGCCGGCCAGCTGGTGCCCGACAACCAGGTGCTGATCGGCGGTTCGCCGGCCGGCACGGTCGAAAGCATCGGCCTCACCGACAACAACCTCGCCGAGATCCGCGTCTCGGTCGACCAGGAGCTGCACGAGGGGACGACGGCGGCGATCCGCGCCACCTCGCTCTCCGGCGTCGCCAACCACTACGTCTCGATCAGCCCCGGCCCGAACAGCAGCCCGGCGCTGGACGACGGGGCCGAACTGGGCCTGGCCTCGACCACGACGCCGGTCGACATCGACCAGTTCTTCAACACCTTCACGCCGCGCACCCGCAAGGGGCTCAGCGATTTCATCCGCGGCAACGCTTCGATCTACTCCGGCCAGGGCGAGAACGCGAACGACTCCTACAAATACTTCGGCTCGGCGCTGAACCGGACCACCGCCTTCGTCGGCGAACTGAACGCCGACCAGCGGCTGCTCTCTCGCTTCATCGTCAGCACGGCCGGGCTGACCACCGCGGTGGCTGGGCGCGGCGGGCAGCTCTCGAGTGCGATCTCCAACGCCGATGCCGCCTTCGACGCGATCGCCCAGGAGACCGCCGCCTTCGACGCGAGCCTGCGGCGACTGCCGCCGGTGATGCGGCAGTCGAACACGACCTTCGTCAACCTCCGCGCTGCGCTCGACGACATCGAACCGCTGATCGACACGGCGAAGCCGGCGACGGAGGACCTGGCGCCGTTCCTGCGTGAACTGCGGCCGATCTTCCAGAAACTGGTCCCGTTCACGCGCAATTTGAAACTCACCGTCAGCCGGCCCGGCAAGGGCAACGACGCGGCCGACCTGCTGGCGACGATGCCGAAGGTGGAGGACCTCGCCTCGAGCGCCTTCCCGCACTCCGAACAGGCGATCTCCGACTTCCAGCCGAACCTCAACTTCATTCGCGCCTACACGCCGGACCTCTTCAACGGGCTCGCCAAGCTCGGCCAGGTCGCCGGCTATTACGACGGCAACGGCCACTACGTGAGGGCGGCGACCGCGGGCCAGAACCTCTTCACCTACAACCCCTCCAGTTCCGAGCTGGAACCGATCAGCAAAGGCCAGCAGTACGAACAGTTCGGCTCGACCGAAGTCAACAGACGCTGTCCCGGCGGCGCCACCCAGCCTGCCGCCGACGGCTCCAGCCCGTGGGTCGGTGGCGGCAGCGGCGTCGACTCCTCCCAATGTGACCCCTCCGACGTGCCCCCCGGGCCATGAGCAAACGACTGCTACTCGTCGCAGCAGTCGTGGTCGCGATCGTCGCGATCGTCTTGGTCGCCTCGGGCGGGGACGACTCGAGCGACGGCTACAAAGTGCGGGCGGTCTTCGACAACGGCGGCTTCATGGTCAACGGCGAGGAAGTCCGGGTCGCCGGCGCCACCGTCGGCGTGATCGAGTCGGTCGGCGTCTCGATGCCGGGGGACACGGTCGCCTACGAGAACGGCAAGGGGGTCGACAAGCCGGGCAAGGCGATCATCGTCCTCGACATCACCGACCCCGGGTTCCAGGACTTCCGCGAAGACGCGAGCTGCCAGATCCGGCCGCAGTCGCTGATCGGCGAGAAGTTCATCGACTGCCGTCCCACCCTGCCGCGGGCGCCGAACACCGAGCCGCCGCCGCCGCTGGAAACGATTCCCGATGGCGAGCCAGGCGAAGGCCAGTACCTGTTGCCGCTCGGCAACAGCGGCACCAGCGTCGACCCGGACCTGATCAACGACATCCAGTCGCTGCCCTACGCGCAGCGCTTCCGCCTGATCTTCAACGAACTCGGCGCCGGCCTCGCCGGTCGCGGCGAAGACATCGAGGAGCTCGTCAAACGGGCCAACCCGGTGCTGCGCGACGTCGACCGGGTGTTCGGGATCCTCTCCGCCCAGCGCAAGCAGCTGGCCCAGCTGGCGGCCGACTCCGACGCGATCCTCGGGCCGCTGGCGCGTGAGCGCCGCGCCTTCGCCGGCTTCATCACTAACTCGGGAGCGGCGGCCGAAGCGAGCTCCGAAAAGGGCCCGGAGCTGGAAGAGGCGCTGCGCAAATTCCCCGTCTTCCTGGGCGAGTTCCGGAAAACGATGGTGGACCTGAAGACCTTCTCCGATGCCGGCGCGCCGCTGTTCGAAGACTTCGGCACCGCGGCGCCGGCTTTGACCGACGCGACCAAGACGCTGACCCCCTTCTCGGAAGCGCTGACCGTCTCGCTGAAGAGTCTCGGCGACGCCGGCGAAGGGTCTGGGCCGTACTTCCGCAAAGCCGGCCCGGTGGTCCGCAAAGCGGGTGAACTGGCGAAGACCGGGGTCAACCCGACCGAAAACCTGGCGAAGCTGTTCGTCAGCATGAAGCAGACTGGCGGTTGGGACGGGCTGACCGAACTGATCTACGGCTCGGCCGCGTCACTCAACGGCTTCGATAAATACGGGCACTTCGGTCGGACCAGGGTGACCCTGTCGACCTGTTTCGAATACAGCTCAGCGGCTGAAGGCGAATCCGGTTGTGTCGCGCGATTCAACGGGAAAAACGCTGCCGAAGCCAGTGCCAACACCAGTGCCGCCGATATTTACAGACTCATCCAGGAGCGGTCCGCCGAAATCAGTGGCGGCACGCTCTCTGAAGCTGGGCCGACGATCGGAATTGGCCAGGGCGACAGCGCTGGATCTGACTCCGCATCCGGCGACGAGGCCGGCCTCGCCCAGTCCTCGAAATCGGAAGGCACCGAACCCCTCCTCGACTACCTCTTGGGCCCATGAGGAACCGCAGCGGAATCAGCGGCGTCGCCAGCAGCCCGGTCCTCGTCGGGGCGGTGACCGTGCTGGTAGTGATCGTCGCGGTCTTCCTCGCCTACAACGCCAACAACGGGCTGCCCTTCGTCTCCACCTACAACCTCCAGGCCCGCGTCCCCAATGCCGATGCGCTGGTCAAAGGCAACGAGGTGCGGATCGGCGGCGTCCGCGTCGGCACCGTCCGCGGGGTGGTCCCGGTCCAGCTGGAGAACGGCAACGTCGCCGCCGAACTGACGCTGAAGCTCGACAAGAACGTCGAACCGCTGCCGGTCGACTCGACGATGACGGTGCGGCCGAAGTCTGCCCTCGGCCTCAAGTTCCTGCAGATCACCCCCGGTGACTCGGACACGGGCTTCAAGGCGGGCGAAACGATTCCGGTCGCCTCCGCCACCCCCGAACCGGTCGACATCGACGAGTTCTTCAACATGTTCGACGAACCGACCCGCGACGCGATCCGCCAGACCCAGGCGGGCTTCGGCAACGCCCTCGCCGGTCGCGGCCCGCAGCTGAACGAAGCGATCGGCGCGATCCGCCGCGCCGTCGAAAACGGCCAGCCGGCGCTGCGCAAGCTCGCCGAACCGAGCACCGACTTCGGCGGCTTCTGGGAAGCGCTCGCGGCGCTCAACGTCACCCTCGCCCCGGTCGCCGAAACGCAGGCCAACCTCTTCGTCGCCCTCGACGCCACCTTCGCGGCTTTCGCCCGCGTTTCCCGTCCGTACATCCAGGAAACGATCGAAAAAAGCCCGCCGACCCTGGACGAGGTCAACGCCGACCTGCCGGCCGTGCGGCCCTTCCTCCGCAACTCGGCCCGCTTCTTCACCGCCCTGCGGCCGGGCGTGAAAGCGCTGGCGAAGACCTCGCCGGTGATCGCCGATTCCCTCCACGCCGGGATCCCGGTCCTCAACGCTTCGCCGGTCCTCAACAACCAGTTGCAGCCGACGGCCGAAGCGCTGGTCGACTTCCAGGAAGCGCCCGGCGTCTTCAACGGGCTCGACCTGCTGATCGACACCAACCGGGTGCTGAAGCCCTCGCTCGCCTACCTCACCCCGAGCCAGACCGTCTGCAACTACTGGGCGCTGACCTTCCAATTTCTCGCCAACGCCAACAGCCAAGGCAACGGTGACGGAAACTGGCTCCAATTCATCTCCTTCGCACCGCCGGAAGGACCGAACAGCGAGAGCGGCTTTGCGAGTGCCCCGGCAAATGGCGATCCGGCGAACCCGAAAGGGCTCAAAAACCACCTTCACTACAACCCCTATCCGAAAACGGCAGCCCCAGGACAGGGCAACGTCTGTGAAGCCGGCAACGAGAAGTACACGAAGGGCAAAACCGTTATCGGTAACGCTCCCGAACTCTGGGGGACCACCACCCGCGGGCAGGTCGAAAAATGAGCCGGCTGCCGGAGCGAGACAGGCGCGCCGCGGAGGCGGGTACCGGGCGCATCAAGTGGCGGCCGAGCAACGTGACGATCGCGATCATCTTCATCCTCATCTTCACGATCGGCCCCTACCTGGCCTTCACCAAACACGTGCCCTTCACCGGCTACGGGTACGAACTCAACGCGACCTTCTCGAACTCGGCCAACATCGCGCTCAACTCGCCGATCCGGATCGCCGGCGTCGACGTCGGCAAAGTGATCTCGACCGAGCGCGAGGGCGACAGCACCAAGGTCACCTTCACCGTCGACGACTCCGGACGGCCGATCCACGACGATGCCTTCGCCGCGATCCGGCCGCGGATCTTCCTCGAGGGCAACTTCTTCATCGACCTCGACCCCGGCAGCCCCAGCGGGCCGGAGATGGACAGCGGCGGGACGATCCCGGTCAGCCGCACCTCGACCGCGGTCCAGATCGACGAGGTCCTGAGCGTGTTGCAGGCGCCGGTGCGGGCTGACCTCAGCCGTCTGCTCGAGGGGTACGGGACCGCACTCACCCACGAACCGACGGCGGCCGAAGACGCGACCCAGCTGCCGGAGGTGAAAGGCAAGACCGGCGCCGAAGCGCTCAACGGCGTCTTCCAGTACGGCGGTGACGCCGGCCGCTACAGCGCCCAGGTGACCAACGCCTTCCTCGGCACCCAGCCGCAGGATCTCTCGCGGCTGGTCTCCAGCGCCGGCCGCGCCTTCGGCGCCTTCGCCAGCCGTCGCGAGGACCTGCAGGGATTGATCGTCAACTTCGACGTCTTCACCGGCGCCCTTGCCACCCAGGCGACCAACCTCTCGACCACGATCCGGCTGCTGGCCCCGACCCTGCGCATCACCAAGACCTCGCTGGTCAGCCTCAACCGCTCGCTGCCACCGCTGCGCACCTACGCGATCGAGCTGGAGCCGGCGGTGGCCGAGCTGCCCGACCTGATCGACGCTTCGAAGCCGTGGCTCGGTCAGGTCCGCCCGTTGCTCTCCGGCAAGGAGGGCGGCGGGGTGGCCAGGCTGCTGGCGAAATCTACCCCCGGACTCGCCGGCGCCGCCCAGGCCGGCAAGCAGACGACCCTGCCGCAGCTGAACCGGCTAAGCCTCTGCACCTCGATGGTGATGGTCCCGACCGCCAACCAGGTGATCAACGATCGCTTCAGCACCGGTCAACCGAACTACCGGGAGTTCCTCTACACCTTCGTCAACTTCGCCGGGATGGCGCAGAACTTCGACGGGAATGGTCCCTATGCCCGCGCCCAGGCGGGCGGCGGACCGGTGCTGGTCGGCGAAGAGAACCCCTTTGGGAACCCGGCCACCCTCAGCGACCAGCGCAATTACGCGCACACGATCGAAGACCCGCTGGGCACCCAGCCGCAGCTTACGAAGCGGCCGCCGCTGAAGCCCGACCTCCGCTGCTACACCAACCCGGTGCCTGACGTGAACGGACCACAGGGCCAGGTCGGCCCGCCCTCCCCCTCGGTTGCGGGGGTGAACCCATGAGCGAGCGCGAACCGGGCGTGAGCCGCTCGACCCACTTCCGCGCCTGGCTCTCACGGCAGGTCCGGGGCCGCCGCAAGGACACGGTCGCGATCATCGTCCTGGCGATCGCCGGGGTCGTGATGACGCTCGGGATCTTCACCCAGCAGAAAGCCTCGCTGCCCGCCTGGCTACCGCTGGTCGGCGAAGAATTCGAACACATCACCGCCGAGTTCTCGACCGCCCAGGCGGTCACCGCCGGGCAGGGCCAGGCGGTCGACATCGCCGGCATTCAGATCGGCAAGGTCGCCTCGGTCAACCTCGAAGACGGCGTCGCGGTGGTCGGCATGGACATCGAACCGAAATACATGGACCTGATCCATCCCGACGCCGGCTTCCTGCTGCGGCCGAAAACCAACCTCAACGACATGATCGTCGAGATCGAACCCGGGACCGCCAAGGGCCAGGTCGAGGACGGCGACCACTTCACCCTTGCGCAGACTGAACCGAACACCAACCTCGACGCCTTCCTCGCCACCCTCGACGCCGACACCCGTCAGTACATCCAATTGCTGGTCGCCGGCGGCGCTCAGGGGATCGGCGGGCGCGGCAAGCAGGTCTCCAACGCCCTCCGCCGCTTCCAGCCCTTCGTTCACTACGTCGCCAAGCTCAACAAGGCGGTCGCCGGACGCCGGGTCGCGCTCGCCAACGTGATCCACAACTTCGGCCTGCTGACCGGCGAACTCGCCCGCCACGACTCCGCCGTCAAGCGCTGGGTCACCGAGTCCAAAGACGCCCTCGGCAACTTCGCCAACCAGCAGGCGTCCGTGCAGGAGGCCTTCGTCGAATTCCCCTCGGCGCTGCGAGCGGCCAACGCCGGCCTCGCCAGCTCCAACCGCTTCTCGCAGGCTGCCTACCCGGCGCTGGTCAAGCTGATCCCGCAGGCGCAGGCCTTGGGCCCGGCGTTCGAAGCGACCGAGCAGCTCTTCAGCCAGACGACGGCGCCGATCCGCGACCAGATCCGTCCCTTCACCCGCGAAGTCCGCCCGGTCCTCAGCAGCGCGGCGGAATCGGCCAAGCCGTTCGAAAAGACGGTGCGCAACTTCGGCAACTCCCTGGGAGGCTTCAACTCGTTCCTCAACGAGCTCAGCTACAAGCCGAACGACTCGCGCCAGAGCCACCTGTTCTACCTGCCCTGGCTCAACCACAACTTCAACGCGGCTTTCAACCTTGAGGACGCTGGTGGGCCAATCCTGCGCGGATTGGTGGTCATCTCCTGCACCGGAGCCGACCTCGGTTATCGACTTGCCGAAGGAAACACCGCGAAGGGCGAACCGTATTTGCAGACCCTGCTGGAGATTCTGCAGGTGCCTCGCAAACAGCAAATTCCGGTGCCTTTCAAAACCAACGAACCAAACAACACCTGCGAATACATCGAAAAATGAGCAAGCGCGCGCCCAGCACCACCCAACTCCTCGTCATCACCGGCTTCGCGCTGTCCTGCTTCGGGATCCTGCTCTTCCTCTGGGTCACCTTCGGCGGGCCGACCCCCTTCCGGGCCAAGACCTACGAGGTCAAAGTCCCGTTCAACGAGGCGACCCAGCTGGCCGAACAGTCCGACGTGCGGATCTCCGGCGTCAACGTCGGCAAAGTCCAGAAGATCGAGCTGGCGCCGAACGGCAGGCAGGCATTGGCGACGGTGGCCGTCGACGCGCAGTACGCGCCGATCCCGGAATCGACCCGGGCGATCCTCCGCACCAAAACCCTGCTCGGCGAGACCTACATCGAACTCACCCCGGGCTCGCGTCAAGGACCCGAGCTCGCCGACGGCGGCACCCTGCCCGAGGCGAACATCGCCGAATCGGTCCAGCTCGACGAGATCTTCCGCACCTTCAACGCCAAGACCCGCGCCGCCTTCCAGGAATGGATGCAGGAAGCGGCGGTGGCGATCAACGGCCAAAGCCAGAACCTCTCCTACGGGATCGGCGGCCTCGAACCGACCTTCTCCGAATTCGACAAGCTCTTCCGCGTCCTCGACAGCCAGCGCCTGGCGGTCGGGCAGCTATTCAGCAACGGCGCCACCACCTTCCGCGCCCTGCGTGGTCGCGAAGGCGAGCTGGCGGACCTGGTCCAGAGCTCCAACGCCGTCTTCCAGGTCACGGCTCAGCGCGACCGCGACATCGAAGCCCTGTTCCGCGCCTTCCCGACCTTCCTCGACGAGTCGCGCCTCACCTTCCGCCGCCTCAAAGCCTTCTCGCTCAACGCCGACCCGCTGATGAAGCAGCTGGTCCCGGCAGCGGAAGAGCTCTCGCCGACGCTGATCGCGATCTCGAAGCTGGCGCCCGAAGCGAAAGCCTTCTTCGAAGGGCTAGGCCCGGTGATCAAACGGGCGCCGGCCGGGTTCGCGGCGACCCGCGCGCTCTTCCGCGACGAGTTCCCGCCGTTGCTGCGGGCGGTCGACCCGTTCCTCCGCAACCTCAATCCGATCCTCACCGGCCTCAAGCTCTACCGGGTTGACCTGGCCGGATTCTTCGGCAACCTGGCAGCCTCCTTGAACGGGGAACTCCCTCCCAATCCGGGCGAAGAAGAAGGCGCTACTCAGCCCCACTATCTGCGGATCATGGGTCCTCTAACCCCGGAAACCGTTTCCACCTATCCGAGTCGCTTGGCTATCAATCGCAGCAGCGCCTATAGCCCGCCGAAGTGGGCAGAAGGTGTTGTCTCCGGACTGCCCAGCTTCGAGACCCGTCAGTGCACGACCGGCATTACCGCGGCGCTTGATCCCGATACGGCTAAAGAACCGGTATTCCAGGAACGGACTCCTCCGAGCCCGAACAACGAAACGGACGATCCCACCGACATCAAACGGACCCGCGAGGAAAACGCTGCCCTCCTCTTCGAACGGATCAAGTTCTACGCATTCGCCAGTCAGACCACCACCGCTGCGATGGCCGCCCCGCCATGCGTCCAGCAGGCTCCCTTCACGCCGATCTATGGCAGCGTCCCCTCGACGCAATACCAGCACACGTTTGAACAAAGCGGACGCTGAGCGGTCCTAGGGCCTCAGTCTCGCAGGAGCCGTTTCAAGCGAACTGGCTCGTCTCTTTCCACCGAAAATGCGTTCCCTGTTACGCGAGCTATTAGCTGGCGATCTGCACCAATGACAACCATCACCTTCCTTACGTCATCGGGGACGACACCCTGCAGCAAGAAGTTGTGCGGAATCGGGTGCCGCCCGGTGGGAGGCAAGAACGTCCCTAGAACCACCCCGTGCCTGCTCGCGGCGTTCTCCAGTGCACAGGCCGCCCCTCGCGGTTGAGCAATGCATAGATGCCGCCCTGCGGAAAGTACCCAGAGGCTTCCATGGTTGCGCACCCGCTGGGCACTTTCAATCCGCCCGTGAGATTCAACAAGCGCAGCGCTCTTGAAACTTTTCCTGTCTGCTGCGGTCAGAGCCTCCTCCGGAGAACTGCGCAGAATCGCAAAGGATTCCCAGAGGCCGTGACGCTGAGGTACGGGGGCTGAATCCGAGGACGCGAGAACTCCCACTCCAACCATTACCAGCAGGAGGGCGAGTGCCAGTAGGGATAAGGGGAACCGAGTCTTCATAGAAGATTGGGGGACCCGATCACCGGGCCCCCCGTTGCTTCTAGTGGGTTAGAGCTACGCCATGGACAAAGTTGGAGCCGCCAGAGTTATTCTGGATCCAGGGGGTCGCCCACACGTTCGACCCAATCTGTCCTGAGTAGACTCCGGCGCCAGCACCCGAAGAACAGGTTGGTCCCATGTACAGAACTACGGAAACGCACACCGACCCTTGGTCGCCCCATCCGTAGGTCTGGTAGAGGTAACGTGCGGAGCCTTCGCAGATTTTGCCAGCGCTGAGCCACCCACCGCAATAGTTGCTGGTGGAAGCCTGTGCAGACGCAGGTCCTGAAATCAGGCCCAGAATCAGCACCAGAAGGCTTGCCGCTAGTAACAGAGGTGCTTTTAGCTTTCGACTCAATACAGCGGTCATACGCTCTCCATTCTTGTAGGGAACTACGTTCCCCGGAGAGCCTGTTAGTGCTGACGGGTCCTGTCTACTGCGGTTTGCCCAACGATAGAGAGAGCCCTTTGTCGTTTGTCAAGAGGAAGCCTTGCTCCTCAGCTCTTCAAGGCGGAGGGCGGTTTGCAGCAAGGTCGCGCAGTCGCTGAGAGGCTGAGCAAGGCGCTCCTCCACAGTTTTGAGGCGGTTCGCAACCGTCTGTCGGCTAACCCCCAAGGCCGCGGCGGCAGAGCTTCTGTTTCTGTCTGCGGCGAAATATGCGCGAAGCGTGTTGCGTAGAACGGCTCCCTGGTCTCGCCCCTGAGCAAGCCGAGACAGATACATCGACACCAGGGAATTCATCAACAACGGATCTTGTCCGGCCGCTACCAGGAGCGCCACGTCCCCGTAGCGCGCAATACCCTTCTCCGTAGAAGCTGCAGTAACCGCTGCACGGGCCTGTCGATGCGTCAAACGCCAACCATCAGGTCCCGTGTCCGGCTCACCAATGCCAATCGGGATGCTGGCCGGCAGCTCGACCGGACACCGATGAATCACGCCTGGATCCAAGGGTTCTTGAGTTCCAAGCCACGCCCAGAGTTCCCCTGGTGCTGGGCTGACGATGAGACAACGACTGTTGGCCCTCGAGGCGAGAAGGCGAAGCCAAGGCCTTGCGTCCTCAGAGCGGGCTACGAGCCCCAAATGGTGACACTCGAGGTCATAGTCAAGGGAACTTCGGTCGACCAGTTCACCGGCCAAGAGGCGCCGAACCCGGTCGGTGAGCTGTCGGCTGGGAGAACTGCTGAGGACACGGGTCTCCCGCCGGTACTCCTCAGTGACCGTAGCGAGCACCTGATCGAACGCGGTGCCGAGTGCAGCGGTAGCGGAGCGAAGCTCGTGCGCATCGAGAGCATCGATCGCTGCTGCCTCCTCCAACATGAAGTCGCCCAGAAGATCTTTGGCAGCCAGGTACCTACGGATAGCCAGGTCGAGAGGAACCTCCAGCCGCGACGCTAGACGCGCTTGCGTGATGAAGGCTATTGGGACCTGTGAAGCCCTCCCCTCTTCGACAGCTAACACCTCAATTGCATGGGCTACGCCTTGGGAGGTGGCAATTCGGAGACCTTGTAGATACTCGGAATCCCGGACTGGTTTGTCCTCTTCCATCGCATGCAGCCGATCCAAGATCGCTCGACAGATCTCCGGCGCGCGGGCACGCAGCCGCTCGGCTAGCTGCGTCCGCCTCCCTGAAATCCCCTGCGAATGGCTCTTTGACCTGACCCGGCTACTGATCGACCAGATAGTAGAAAAGTTCACAGATCACAGCAAAGGTTCCTGTGCTTATTAGAAACCCGAGTGAGCGGCGCGGAACGGCGACTTTTCTGATCGTCTGTCTGGCCCGGCATGCCATCTGCCTCCCAATCCGAGAAGTTGCCGGTGTCCGGGTCGAGCGCTTCGCGCACCGTCGCCAGCGCTTCCTGCGGTGAGGACGCCTCGGCGCTGACCGTGTAGATCGGCCGGCCGGCGCCGGCAATGCCGCCCACCTCGGTGGGCTCGCTGGCCTCAAGGGCGATGCCCGCGGCGGCCAATCGTGCCCGCTCGTTCTTGTTGAGCAGGCCTTTGAAGCGGACTCGGAAGCGGGCCATGGCTCACCCTATCTGCGGGGCGAGGTGAGCTGGCCGGCCGCCCTAATCGTTTTGCTGGACCGAGCCTGACCCTTCCGCTACGAAGAATTTTCAGAATCGGCACCAACGCGTCTTGTTCGGTCACGCGCTCCTCCGGAGGCTGGGCCGATGCCTTCGAAGCCGCAGCGCGGTCGCTTACTGAGGATCGATGTTCCCGAATGGGAGCCTCTGCTCAACCTGGCCCCGGATCTCGTCGTCGACTTCATGTGGATGGGGACGATCCAGTTGGTCGACGGGACCCGACTGCAGGCCTACAAGCACTATTGGACGCGCGAATATTTCCACCTGTCGGAGGACGGTCGTGCCTTCGTCTTCGTGCCGAAGACGAGATACGAAGAGGTCAATCCGCCATGGCTACTGATGCGGGTGCTGCGGGCGGAGCTAGACCCGGAGCTCCGCTATTCTGTCCGACAGAATGTTTGGCCAGATGAAGTTCGGATCACGTTCGCTCGTTCAGCTACTAAGCACCGAATATCGCGGGAGCGTTCTCTCTGCGTCATCGAGCAATGCGGAATCCAGTTTGTCGACCGGTTCTGGAATCCAGTCACCTCTGACGTCGATCGAAGGGTCTACTTCCTCGGTGACGACCTGGAGGAAGTCGCGATCGAGATTGTCGCGGCCGAATTGGAGGAGGAGGACTTCAGGGTCATCCACGCGATGGAGCTGCGCAGTCAGTTCCGCACTCTCTACGAGGAGGCACGCGCATGGGCAAAGTGAATAAGGCTGGAAGGAAAGAGGAGAAGGAACAGGAGTGGGTCACCAGGTCGGGCATGGTGCTCACCGAGGAGATCGCCGAACAGTGGGCGGAGGAAATCGAGCGGAACCCGCCCGACCCGTCACAACTCGAGCGCCGCTATGTCGGCCGTCCTTCGCTTGGCGGCGCCGGTCATTCCCCCCGGGTCAGCTTTCGGGTCCCACCCGACCTCTACAAGGCAGCCTGGGCGCGGGCTGACAAGGAAGAGCGGTCGCTCAGCGACCTCGCTCGCGAGGCGTTCAACCGCTACATGGACACGGATTCCTAAGCGGCGGTACCGTTCTTCATATGCAGCGCGACGCGGCGCTTGAGGCGGTGTTCATGCCGGTGCGGCCGGCGAGCACCTTTGAGGAGACGGTCGAGCGTTTGGGGAGCGCGATCCGGGCCGGATTGCTGGCCCCTGGCGACAAGCTGCCGCCGGAGCGGGAGCTGGCGCGGCAGCTGCGGATCTCCCGCTCGACCCTGCGGCAGGCGCTGACCGCGCTGGTCCAGAGCGGGCACCTGATCTCGCTGCGGGGGCGGACCGGCGGCACCTTCGTCGCCGAGCAGCCGCCGCTGACCGAGCATGCCGGCGAGACGCTCGACCAAGGTGCGTGGGCCGTCCTCGACTACCGCGTCGCGGTCGAGTCGGGGGCGGTGCTGCTGGCCGGCGAGCGGGGGAGCGCGGGGCAGTTCGAACGCCTCGAGGAGCTGGTCGCGAAGATGGCCGGGGAGCTGGAGAACTTCGAGGAGTACCGCCGCACCGACATCCGCTTCCACCTCGGCCTTGCCGAGGCGGCGCAGTCGCCGCGCCTGCTGAGCGCGATGACCGATGCGCAGTCGCAGATGAGCGACCTGATCGCGTTGATCGCTCACCCACCCGAGGTGCTCGCCCGCTCCAACGAGCAGCACGGCCGCATGCTCAAGGCCCTGGGCAAGGGCGACGGTCCGAAGGCCGTGCGGGAGATGCGCGAGCACACCGAGGGGACCGAGCACATCCTGGCCGGCCTGCTGCCCGCCCCGCTGCGCCTCGAGGGAACGGCCGCTTAGGCGCGGATGCGCTCGCCTGCGGGGTCGAAGAGCGGCTCTTCTGCCACCTCGCCCTCGACCCAGCGGCCGAAGATCTCGACCTCTACCACGGTCCCCGGCTCGGCGTTCTCCGGCGGTAGGTAGGCGTAGGCGATCGAGCGCCCGACCGTGTAGCCGTAGCCCCCGCTCGTCACCCGCCCGGCGATCTCGCCGCTGATTCGCACCGGCTCGTTGCCGAGCGCGATCGAGCGCGGGTCGGCCAGCGTGAGGCAGCAGAGGCGCCGCCGCGGTCCCTCCTCCCGCGCCGCGATCAGGGCGCCGTCACCGACGAAGCCGCCCTCCTTGTCGAGCTTGACGCAGAAGCCGACCCCGCCTTCGTAAGGGGTCTCGTCGGGGGTGATGTCGGCGCCCCAGACGCGGTAGCCCTTCTCCAGGCGCAGGCTGTCGATCGCCCGGTAGCCGCCGGCGACGATCCCGTGCGGCTGGCCCGCCTCCCACAGCGCCCGCCACAGCCCCAGCCCGTACTCGGCCGGGCAGTAGATCTCCCAGCCGAGCTCGCCGACATAGGTGACCCGCAGCATCCGCACCGGCACGTTGCCGACCGTGGTCTCGCGCAGGGTCATGTAGGGGAAGGCCTCGTTGCCGAGATCCTGGGGGGTCAGCGGCTGCAGGACCTCGCGCGCCCGCGGCCCCCAGGTCCCGAAGCAGGCCCAGCGCGAGGTGACGTCCTCGATTCGTACCTCGTCGCCGCCCGGCAGCTGGCGCCGCATCCACTCGCGGTCGTGGTTGCCGAAGGCGGTGCCGGTGACGATCGAGAAGCGGTCCTCGGCCAGCCGCGCGACGGTGAAGTCGCACTCGATCCCGCCACGGTGATTGAGCATCTGCGTGTAGGTGATCTGACCGACGCCGCGGCCGACCCGGTTGTCGCAGAGGATTTCGAGGAAGGACTCGGCGCCAACGCCTGCGACCTCGAGCTTGGCGAAGGAGGACTCGTCGAAGAGGGCGACGGCCTCGCGGGCGGCGCGGTGCTCGGCGCCGATCGCCGGCGACCAGTGCCGGCCGGCCCAGCCACGCGGTCGCAGCCCCTCGTCGACGTCAGCGGCGTTGCGCTCGTACCAGTTGACCCGCTCCCAGCCGGACTTCTCGCCGAAGGCGGCGCCGTGCTCGCGGTGCCAGGCATTGGCGGGCGAGACCCGCAGCGGCCGGCCGGCCTCGCGCTCGTGGTGTGGGTAGCGGATGTCGTAGTAGGTCTCGTAGGTCTCCTTGATCCGCGCGTGGGTGTAGGCGGGGGAGCGGTACTGAGGGCCGAAGCGGCGGATGTCCATGTGCCAGAGGTCGAGGCTCGGTTCGCCCTCGGCGATCCACTCGGCCACGACTTTGCCGATCCCGCCGGCCCCGGCGAGGCCGTGGGCGCAGAAGCCGGCGCAGACGAAGAAGCCCGCGACCTCGGTTTCCCCCAGGCAGAACTCGTTGTCGGGGGTGAAGGCCTCTGGGCCGTTGATCAACTTGGTGACGGTGATCCGGTCCATCGCCGGCACCCGGCGCTTCGAGTTCTCGGTGATCTCCTCGAACCGCTCCCAGTCCTCTTCCAGGAGGCGGCCGTTGAAGTCGGCTGGGATCGCCTCGACCCGGTCGGGGCCGCGGGGCAGGAAGGCCGGTTCGCTGCGACGCTCGTAACCGCCCATCACCAGCCCGTCTCCGTCCTCGCGGTAATAGACGAGCAGGTCGGGGTCCCGCAGGGTTGGGAGATGCCCCTGGGCGGACTGGCGCGCCTCGCGGACCTCGTCGTGCGGCTGGGTCACCAAGTACTGGTGGGACATCGGCAGCAGCGGCACGCGGACGCCGGCCATGCGGGCGATCTCGGCCGCGAACATCCCCCCGGCGTCGACCACGACCTCTGCCTCGATGTCGCCGCGCTCGGTTCGCACCCCGCGCACGCGTCCGTCGCGGACCTCGATCCCGGTCACCCTGGTCGAGGTGAAGATCCGGCAGCCACCGCGGCGGGCGCCGTCGGCGAGCGCGTAGGTCAGCTGCGCCGGGTCGATGTAGCCGTCGGTCGGCAGCCAGGCGGCGCCGAGCACACCCTCGGTCGACATCAGCGGGAACATCTCCTGCGCGTCGGAGGCGGAGATCAGCTCCAGCGGCAGGCCGAAGGTCTTCGCCCAGCCGGCCTGACGGCGCAGCTCCTCCATCCGCTCCTCGCTGGAGGCGAGGCGGATGCCGCCGCACTCGACCCAGCCGGGGTCGAACTCGGACTCGTCTCCCAGCCGCCGGTAGAGCTCGACCGAGTGCATCATCATCTTCGTCAGCGAGACCGAGCCGCGCAGCTGCCCGACCAGGCCGGCGCTGTGGAAGGTCGAGCCGGAGGTCAGTTCCGAGCGCTCGAGCAAGACGACGTCGTCCCAGCCGAGCTCGGCCAGGTGGTAGGCGAGCGAGGCGCCGCCGACCCCGCCGCCGACGATCACGCAGCGGGCGCGGTCGGGCAGCTCAGCCCGTGGCACCGCCGGCTTCTTCCAGCAGCGCCTCCAGGCGGCCGTCGCCGGCGGACTCGCGCATGCGGTCGAAGTGCTTGGCGCAGTAATCGTCGAAGTCGAAGTCGAGGTCGGAGATGGTGCTCTGCACCGCTCCCCACATCGCCTCGCGGAAGTCGGACATGAAGCGCATCAGCCGCAGCGTCGCCAGCCGGCAGCTGCTTGCCGGCGCCTCGAAGTAGGCGGCCAGCAACTCCGCCTCTTGGCTCTCGCCGAGCTCGTTGTTGACGGCGAAGTTGCCGAGGTCGAAGTAGCGGTCGCCCATCCCGGCGTACTCCCAGTCGATCAGCCGCATCCCCCGCGGCGAGCCGATGAAGTTGGCCGGGAGGAGGTCGTTGTGGCATGGCACCGGCTCGTGCTCGGGGCCGGCCAGGCCCGCTTCGATCCGGTGGGCGGCGGCCATCGCCCACTCATACGAGCTTGGCACCTCGGCGCCGCGGCCGGCCATCCGCGCCGCGTATGTCTCGACGATGCGGAAGCTCGAGAACTCGATCGGCAGCCGCTCCTCGCGGGCGTGCAGGGTGCGCATCGCCGCCGCCGCTTCGGCTAGCGCGCCCGGCTCGCGCAGCTGCTCGGCGCTCATCGGCTCGCCGACGACGAACTCGGTGACGAGGCAGGGCGGATCGTCGAGCATTGCCACCACCACCGGGCCGATCCCCGCCGCGGCCGCCAGCTCGCCCGCCGCCTTCTCCGCGGCGCGGTCGATCTCCAGCAGGTCGGTGTCCTTGCCGGGCAGCCGCACGACCACGTCGGAGCCGGCGAACCGCACCCGGTAGTTGCGGTTGGTGATGCCGCCGGTGAGGGCGACCGGCTCCCCTTCCAGTTCGCCGAGGCGGGCTGAGATCGGTCCGAGGATGTCTGCGAGCGGTGCCATCGCGTTAGGAAGGGATTCTCTACCGCCATCCCTTCGGGTCAAGGTTGACAGGGATGAAACGCGGTTCTAGGCTCGCGTCCAACCTTATAGGTCGGTTCACTAAACCTTTTATCCGTGAGCTCGGGAAGCTCGGGGAAGGGAGAGGGTTGATGGAGAGCAAGGTTTCGTCCCCCAGCAGCGACGAACAGCGACTAGCTGAGCTTGGCTACAAACAGTCGCTCAACCGCGCTTGGAGTGGGTTCTCCAACTTCGCGATCTCGTTCACGATCATCTCGATCCTCGCCGGCTGCTTTACCACCTACGGCCAGGCTTGGAACAACGGCGGCCCGATCGCGATCTCGATCGGCTGGCCGCTGATCTCGATCCCGATCCTGATCATCGGCTTCTGCATGGCCGAGCTGGTCTCCGCCTACCCGACCGCGGGCGGGATCTACTGGTGGGCCGGCAAGCTCGGCGGCCCGATCTGGGCCTGGTTCACCGGCTGGTTCAACCTGATCGGCCTGGCCGCCGTGGTCGCCTCGGTCGACTACGCCTGCGCGACCTTCCTCAACGTCGTGCTCGGCCTCTACGAAGTCAACCTCCTCGGCGTCAACTTCGGCGACAGCACGCACATCCTCGCCGAGGTCTTCCTCTTGTTCGCGTTGATCCTGCTGTTGCACACGGCGGTCAACATCCGGCGAACGCACCTGCTCTCGCTGGTCAACAGCGTCTCGGTCTGGTGGCACGTGATCGGCGTCGCGGCGATCGTCGCGGTCCTGGTCATCGTCCCCGACACCCACCAGAGCTTCGACTTCGTCTTCACCGAGCGGATCAACAACAGCGGCTTCAGCGACGGGATGTACTGGTTCTACGTGCTGCCGCTCGGGTTCCTGCTGACCCAGTACACGATCACCGGCTTCGACGCCTCGGCCCACATCTCCGAGGAGACCCACGGCGCCTCGGAATCGGCGGCGAAGGGGGTGTGGAAGTCGATCTTCTACTCGGCGCTGATCGGCTGGATCGTCCTGCTGGCGATCACCTTCGCGATCACCAACGTCGACGGGGCCAACGAAGCGGCCGGGTTCGCTCCGACCCTGCTGACCGAAGCGCTGGGGAGCGGCTGGGGCAAGTTCGTCCTCATCATCTCCGTCGTCGGCCAGCTCTTCTGCGGCGCCGCCTGCCTGACCAGCGCTTCGCGCATGTGTTACGCGTTCTCGCGCGACAAAGGCTTCGGGAAAAGGGTCTCAGCGAAAATCTCGACGGTCAACTCCGAGCGGGTGCCGGTTTACGCCGTCCTGGCGATGGCCGCCGCGGCTCTCCTGATCACCCTGCCGGCGCTGAAGGGCAACGGCGAAGACGTGCCATTCGCCTTCTTCGCCGTTGTTTCGATCACCGTCATCGGCCTCTACATCGCCTACGTGATCCCGATTTATCTGCGCTGGCGCAAAGGCGACGACTTCGAGGTCGGCCCTTGGAACAACGGGCGCAAGTACAGGTGGATGAACGCCTTCGCGACGTTCTGGGTGGGCCTGATCACGATCATCTTCTGCCTCCCGTTCACGCCGCTGGCGGTGCCGTGGAACGACGAATTCACCTGGGAGTCGTTCAACTACGCACCGTTGATGGTGGGCATCGTGATCCTGCTGGCATGGATCGGGTGGATGGCCTCGGCCCGCAAGCACTTCACCGGGCAGGTGCGGGAGATCGAGATCGAGGAAGCGATCGGCGAGGAGCCGGCGGTCGGGCCCGGAGCGCCGTAACGTTCCGCCGGTGACCGTCGAGGAGCTGAAGAAGGCGGTCGCGGACGGCGCGGTCGACACCGTGCTGCTCGCGATCGCCGACATGGAGGGCCGCCTGCAGGGCAAGCGGCTGACCGCGAGCCACTTTCTCGGCGAGGTGCTGGAGCACGGGGCGGAGGGCTGCAACTACCTGCTGGCCGTCGACGTCGAGATGGAGACGGTCGGCGGTTACGCGATGTCCTCCTGGGACACCGGCTACGGCGACTTCGAGATGGTCCCCGACCTCGAGACCCTGCGGCTGGTGCCGTGGCTGCCGGGGACGGCGATGGTGATGGCCGATCTGCGGTGGGCGGACGGGCGCGAAGTCGCCGCCTCGCCGCGGCAGATCCTGCGCCGGCAGCTGGCGCGGCTCCAGGAGCGGGGGATGAGCGCCACGGCCGCGACCGAGCTCGAGTTCATCGTCTTCCGCAACACCTACGAGGAGGCCTGGAAGAAGGGATTCCACGACCTCGAGCCGGCCAACCTCTACAACATCGATTACTCCTTGCTGGGGACGGCGCGGGTCGAGCCGCTGATCCGCCGCATCCGCAACGAGATGGCCGGGGCGGGGATGGAGGTGGAGAACTCGAAGGGCGAGTGCAACCTCGGCCAGCACGAGATCAACTTCCGCTACGACACCGCCCTGCGCAGCGCCGACAACCACGCGATCTATAAGAACGGCGCCAAGGAGATCGCCGCCCAGGAGGGGCACGCGATCACCTTCATGGCCAAGTTCAACGAGCGCGAGGGCAACTCGTGCCACATCCACTGCTCGTTGACGGCGGCGGACGGGACGAACGCTTTCGCCGCCGACCAGGAACTGTTCGAGCACTTCGTCGCCGGCCAGCTCGCCTGCATGGAGGAGCTGACGCTGATCTACGCGCCGCACGTCAACAGCTACAAACGCTTCGCGGTGGGCTCCTTCGCGCCGACCGCGATCGCCTGGGGTAAGGACAACCGCACCTGCTCGCTGCGGGTGGTCGGGGGCGGCGAGGGGTTGCGGGTGGAGAACCGCCTGCCGGGCGCCGACGTCAATCCCTACCTGGCGCTGAGCGCGATGATCGCCGCCGGCCTGCACGGGATCGACGCCGAGCTGCCGCTGGAGGCGGCCTTCGAGGGCAACGCCTACGAGTCCGATAAGCCGCGGGTGCCCTCGAACATCTACCTCGCGCGCGACGCTTTTGCCGCCAGCGACGTCGCTAAGGAGGCCTTCGGCGCCGAGGTCATCGACCACTACCTGAACCGGGCCGGGGTGGAGATCGAGGCCTTCGAGGCGGCCGTCACCGACTGGGAGCGCTACCGGGGTTTCGAGAGGCTCTGATGGACAAGCCGGCGATCGGGATCTGCGCCGCGGTCGAGCGGGTCAGTTGGGGCGTCTGGGATGGATACGAGGTGACGTTGGCACCGCGCAGCTACGTGCGCTGCGTGCAGCGCGCCGGCGGCGTGGCGATCGTGTTACCACCCGACGAGACGGTGGCCTCCGAGCCGGATCTGCTGCTCGACCGGGTAGACGCGCTGATGCTGGCCGGCGGCGCCGACATCGACCCGGCCAGCTACGGCGCCGAACCCCATCCCGAGACGGCCGGGACCTGGCCAGACCGCGACGCCTTCGAGCTGGCGCTGGCGCGGCGGGCGCTGAAGCGGGACATGCCGGTGCTCGGAATCTGCCGCGGGATGCAGCTGCTGAACGTGGCGCTGGGCGGGACCCTGGTGCAGCACCTGCCGGAATCGGTGGGGAGCGAGGCGCACCGCTCGGTCGCCGGCACCTTCAGCAAGCACCACGTGCGGCTCGAGCAGGAGTCGCTGGCATGCACTGCGGCCGGCGCCGAGGGCTTCGTCGTCTGGTCCCACCATCACCAGGGGATCGACCAGCTCGGCGCGGGCCTGAAGGTGAGCGGCTGGTCGGCCGAGGACGACCTGCCCGAGGCGGTCGAGCTGCCGGGCAAGCACTTCGCCCTCGGCGTCGTCTGGCACCCCGAGGAGGACGAGAGCAGCAAGGTGATCGCGGCGTTGGTGGAAGCGGCGCGTGTGGGAGCAACCGCATGATCCAGGTGATCGAGCCGGCGACCGAGGGGGTGATGGCCGAGGTGCCGCGCGCCGGTGTCGAGGAGGTCGACGCGGCCGTGGCTCTGGCCAAGGCCGCGTTCGGAGCCTGGCGGGCGGTTGACCCAGCCGATCGGGCGCGGATGCTGCGAGAGCTCGCCGATGCGATCGAGACCCGCCACGAGGAGCTGGCGACGCTCGAGGCTCGCAACGCCGGCAAGCCGATCGGCGACGCCCGCGGCGAGATCGGGATGGTCGCCGAGACCTTCCGCTATTACGCCGGCGCGCCGGAGCGGCTGCTGGGGCAAACGATCCCCGTCGCCGGCGGCGTCGACATGACCTTCCGCGAGCCGCTCGGAGTTGTCGGCCTGATCGTCCCCTGGAACTTCCCGCTGACGATCGCCTCCTGGAAGGTGGCGCCGGCGCTCGCCGCCGGCAACTGCGTCGTCCTCAAGCCGGCCGAGCTGACGCCGCTGACCGCGCTGGAGCTGGAGGTGCTCGCCCTCGACGCCGGTCTCCCCGAGGGGGTGCTGAACGTGGTCGCCGGACCGGGCAGCGTCTGCGGCCAGCGCCTGGTCGAGCACCCCGACGTCGCCAAGATCGCCTTCACCGGCTCGACCGAGGTCGGCCGCGGGATCGCCGCTGGCGCCGCGCAGACGATCAAGCGGGTGACGCTGGAGCTGGGCGGCAAGTCGGCCAACATCGTTTTCGCCGACGCCGACCTCGAGGCGGCCGCGGCCGCGGCGCCGATGGCGGTCTTCGGCAACGCAGGACAGGACTGCTGCGCGCGCTCCCGCATCCTCGTCGAGCGCCCCGTCCTCGATGATTTCCTCGCGGCGCTGCAGCCGGCGGTCGAAAAAATCGCGGTCGGCGACCCGCTGGCGGAGACGACCGAGATGGGGCCGCTGATCTCCGCCGGCCAGCGCGAGACCGTCGCTTCCTATGTCCCGGAGGATGCTCCGGTGGCGATCCAGGGCAGCGCGCCCGACGGACCCGGTTACTGGTTTCCGCCGACCGTGCTGGCGCCGGTCTCGACCGACGATCGCGCCGCGACCGAGGAGATCTTCGGCCCGGTCGCCTGCGTCATCCCCTTCGACTCCGAGGCCGACGCGGTGCGGATCGCCAACGACACGATCTACGGCCTCTCCGGCTCGGTCTGGACGGGAGACGGGGCGCGGGCACTGCGGGTCGCGCGGGCGCTGGAGACCGGGGTGATTTCGATCAACTCCAACACCTCGGTCCGCGTCTCCACTCCCTTCGGGGGCTTCAAGCAGTCCGGCGTCGGACGCGAGCTCGGCCCCGACGCGCTCGACCACTACACCGACGTCAAGAACGTCTTCTATGCGACGGGGGGAAGCTGATGGCGGGACGGCTGCAGGACAAGGTCTGCGTGGTCACCGGCAGCGCCAGCGGCATCGGCGCCGAGTCGGCGCGGCTGTTTGCCGCCGAGGGGGCGAAGGTGGTCGGGATCGATCTCGACGCCGAGGGGGCGGCGGGGGCGCTGACGATCGCCGCCGACGTCGCCGACGAGGAGCAGGTGCGCGCGGCGCTGGCGGAGGCGCGCGAGCAGTTCGGCCGCATCGACGTGCTGATGAACAACGCCGGCATCAACCCGACCGACGACGGCTCGGTTCTCGAGACCTCGCTCGAGACCTGGCAGCGGGTCCAGGACGTCAATCTGCGCAGCGTCTTCCTCTGCTGCAAGCACGGGATCCCGCATCTGCTGGACGGCGGCGGGGGGTCGGTGATCAACGTCGCCTCCTTCGTCGCGACGCGGGGAGCCGCCGTCTCCCAGATTTCCTACACCGCCTCCAAGGGTGGCGTCCTCTCGCTCTCGCGTGAGCTTGGGGTCGAGTTCGCCGACCGCGGCGTCCGCGTCAACGCCCTCTGCCCCGGCCCGGTCAACACGCCGCTGCTGAAGGAGCTTTTCGCCAAGGACCCCGAGCGCGCCGCCAAGCGCCTCGTCCACATCCCAATGGGCCGCTTCGGCGAGCCGGAGGAGATCGCCAAGGCCGCCCTCTTCCTCGCCACCGACGACTCCAGCTTCGTCACCGCCAGCACCTTCCTGGTGGACGGCGGCCTCTCCGCCGCCTACCTCACGCCGGGCCAGGTCGACTGACCCGGACCTACTGCCTATTTCGTCAGGCTCTTCTTCAGCGTGACTTTGTAGGTCTGGGTCGCGGCGGTGCCCCCGGTCGGCGTAAAGGTGACGCCGATTCGGGTCTTCAGCTTGCCCTTTGAGTTGAGGACTTTCTTTCCGGCGAAAGTCGGGTTCAGCGGCAGCTTGACCGTCCCAGCTGCGGTGATCGTCAGGTTCGCCCGTTTGACCTTTTTCGTTTTGCCCTTGCCAATCGCGACGAGCGTCCCCGGTCCCGGCACGTTGATCGCGAGCTTGCCGCTGCCGTTGCTCTGGTTCAGAGTCAATTTGCCGCGAGTGATCGCATTTGACGGCGGTGGCACCGGAGCGCTGATGATGGTGACGTCGTCGAGGCCGGTGTTGAACGGCCCCTCGGTGATCGAGTTGGCGATCCGCAGCCGCACCGTCTGACCCGCGAACGGCGACAGGTCGGCGGTCAGGTGAGTGGGCGCCAGCGTTTCCGCGTCGCCGTTCTTGTTGGCGAAGAGGGTGGTGAGGATGTCGGCCGGGTTGACCGACTCGATCGGCGCCGTCGGCTTCATCACGTCGACCCGGACGTGCTGGTTTTCGGTGTCTTCGACGAGCTGGAGCGCTTCGGGGCTGGGGACGACGATCGGCTCCGTCGAGCGGTAGTAGAACGTCAGCGCCAACTGGTGGGTGAAGCCAAGCTCCAGGGCGACGTCCTGGTAGAGGACATCGAGGTCGGGACTGCCCTGGTCGTCGACGGCGGCGAAGGTGCCGGTCGGAGGCGGGAAGAAGCCCTCTTCGTCCGCTCCCGGTTTGGTGTAGGTGAACCAATCGCCATTGCCGAGTTGATTGAACTGTTGCCAGCCGGCGAGGGTGCCAGTCTCGAAGTCGCCGTTGACGACGGTGGCGGCGCTGGCGCCGGTCGGCGCGATCAGGGCGCTGCAGGCGACGATCAGAGCAACGAAGCTGCGGATGCTGGGACGGGACACTCGATCTCCTCTGTTTCTACTTCGAAGGACCGGCACAGGGTAGGCCGTCTACCTGACGGCTCCCAGCCAGCGCAAGCAGAGGTCTCGGCCGAGCTGGTTGAAGGCGCCGATCTTCTTCTCGGTCTCCGGGCCGAGCATCGCCGGGTCGACCCCGATCCGAACCGCGTCGGGGTCGGCCTCGTAGTCTTCGACCCAGTGCAGGGCGTCGGCGCGGCTGACCTCGGGGTGGAACTGGAGGGCCCAGGCTCGCTCGCCGATCCGGGCGCCTTGTAGGCAGGCCTCGCTGCGGGCGATCGGGACGGCGCCGGGCGGCAGCGGGAACTCGTAGCTGTGCCACTGGAAGGCCTCGAAGGAGGGGGCGAGGGGGCTGAGCAGGGGATCGGCGGCTCCCTCCGGCGTCACCTCGACCCGGTGCCAGCCGATCTCCGGCTCGGGTGCCCGCCGCGCCTCGGCGCCCGCTGCCTCGGCGACCAGCTGCCCGCCGAGGCAGAGGCCGAGCAGCGGAACCTCGCGGGCGAGCAACTCGCGCAGCAGCGCCTTCTCCTCGGCGATCCACCCGTGCCGCTCTTCTTCGTCGGCGTTCATCGCCCCGCCGAGGACGAGGACCGCGTCGTAGCCGAGCGGATCGGCGGGCGGCTGCGGGCGCTCGGCCAGCGTCCACTCGTCCAGCTCGCCGCCGGCTTCTTCAATCGCTGTGGCGAAGACGCCCGGTCCGGCATCGCGCTGGTGGACGATCGCAAGGACTCGCATCTGCGCGAGATTACTCAGAGACGCTTATCCTGCTGCCAGGGTGAGGGGAGCGGCTCGAAACGCGTTGCTGTTATCGGCGGGGTTGATCGCCGCCGTAACCGCCGCGCCGATCTCGTCTGGGGCGGCGGGTGAAGGTGCCAGTCCCCTGGTCCAATATTTCAACTTCGAGGTCAGGCCTTCCACGCAGCTCTCGCAAACGGATCCCACGCCGGTGTGGATGGAGACCACCGGTAGGTACCGAACCGGCGACGGCTCTCGTGTGCCGCCGGTAAAAGAACTGCGGTTCCAAGCCGACAGGCACCTTGCCCTCGACCTGAAAGGGGTGCCGGGATGCCAGCGATCGAAGCTCGACATCCGCCGCAGCCCCGGTGAATTCGAAGATCTTTGCCGCGAGTCGATCGTCGGGCGTGGAGAGGTCACGTTCGAGGTCGAATTCCCGGATCAGCCGAAGGTGAAGGTGAGGGGCAGGTCGGTCCTCGTCAAAGCGGTTGGGTCGGCAAAGATCGACCTCGTGAACCACATGTTCCTCCCCGCTCCGGTGACCGCGGAGATCGCCATCCCGATCGATGTCCGCCGGGTCGACAAGGGCCGGGTCGGTTGGGAAGCGCAGCTCTTGTTGCCGAAAATCGCCGGCGGCTACGGCTCGCTGATCGCCTATTCGCTGCGGATCGGCAAGAAGTTCCTCTCAGCGACCTGCGTGGGCCGACAGCTCGAGCTGCGCGCGGTCACCATCTTCGCCGACGGGACCAGCCAGGGCGAACGAAGTGTGCGCACCTGCGCTGTGGCCAAAGCTGACAGCTAGGCGGTCGCCAGGACCAGGCCGACCGCGCGCTCGATCTCGGCCAACTTCTCGTCGCCGACTTCGCCGATACGCCGTAGCAACCGAGAGCGCGCAACGCCGCGGATCGCCCGGCAGATGGCGGCGCTCGGGTTGTCGATTCCCGTGTCTGGGTCGACCGACGGCCGCAGGACCAAGGGGGTCACGGAGCTGGAGAAGGGGACTACGACGATCAGCTCGTCAGACGAGCTGATAAGCAGCTCATCGGCGGAGAGGACCACGGCGGGCCGCGTCTTTCCAGGCTCCCCCGGTCGAGCGGCGCCGAACGCGGTGAGCCAGATCTCGCCGCGGCGGGGGTCAGTCGATTCCATCTTCGAGGGTCGCCTCCCACAGCCGGTACTCAGCCAGCGCCTCAGGACTTTCCATGTCGGCTTTGGTCGCTTCGCGCTCGGAGCGGTACGCGTCAGCCCGCTCAGCCCGCTCTGCCAGATCCGTCAGCAGGGAGGAGAGGGAGACGCCGCGATCGCGCGCCCGCGCGGCCAGGCGGTCGCGCGTCTCGCGGGGAACTCGGATCGTGGCGGTCTCAGCCATAGCGCCATAGAGTAGCGCTAACTGCGGGCGCTATTTGGAAGGCGACTCGAAGCCCATCAGGCCGAAGGTCGCGCGCATCGAGGATTTGCTGTCGCGGGTGGCGGCTTCGGCGCCGATCTGGATCAGCCCCTTGAGGCAGGCCGCCAGCAGCGCGCCGGCATCCTGCCACCCCTGCTCGTCGAGGCTGAGGTTGAGGTTGCTGAGGTGGCGGTCGACGCGGGCGTCGAAGGTCTTCTCCTCGAAGGCGTGTTTGATCGCCTGGTTGAGGACGTCGAGGCCGGCGACGCTGATCCCGTTGCGTGTGTCTTCCGGCAGCTGCTCCCAGAAATCGTCGCTCAGGTAAGGCTTGACCGTGCCGCGGTAGAAGTGCTCGGTCGCGCCGCGCACCTGCCGTGTGTTGACCAGCTCGATCAACTCGAGCTCGTGCAGGACTCGCACGTGGTAGGCGACGTAACCCACGGCCTCCTTCTGTTCGTCGGCCAGTTCGCTTGGGCTCGCAACCCGCTGGTTCAGGACCGTCAGCGCTCGGGCTCGCACCGGGTGCGCGAGCGCCTTCAGCAGGGTCGAGTCGTTCCCAGTCAGGGACGGATCGCTTTCGATCTCCCGTCTCCCGTTGTCATCCCGTTTCATCGCTGCCGTTCCTCCCTAGAGCGTTTAGCGCATCGGCATTGATCAAGCATATTCGTTTCAAAAGGGTATTCAACGAGAAATTGCCGAAAATCCAGGAGAAACGCCTATTGCTGAGATGATTTCCACCAATACCCCGGCGCGCTGCGATCGCCGGAATCGCCTAGGGCGCCGGCAGCTGCGAGGCCATCTGGGAGTAGCCGGTGGCGCTGGGGTGGATGCCGGTGTCGCCGTTGATCACCCAGGTCGGGCCGCCGCCGGCCGGCCCCGAGCAGAAGGAGAGGATGTGCCGCTCGAGCTCGTCCTGGGTCCCGTCCGACTGCACGCTGGGGCCGTCGACGGGATAGAGGCGGCAGGTGTAGCGCGAGGGGTAGACGGGCGAGACGTCGACGCCGACGTTGAAGTGAGGCGGGGCGACCACCCGCAGCCGGCTGCTGCCGACTTCCGCCGCGACCGAGGCGATTTCCAGGTTCAGGAGCTTCCCCATCAAGGCGATCTCGGTGGAGCTGTAGGCGAGCGCGCTCCAGGGAACCGAGAGGTGGTACTGCATGAGGAAGATCGTCGCGGTCGTGCGGTTGACCAGGTCCGCATAGACGCTGCGCAGGTTCTGCCGCAGTCCCACCTTGGCGAATTCTTCCCTCACGCAGGTTTCGAATTCGGGCAGTTCCGATTCGACCCCGCACTCCATGTTGCGCAGCCCGAAGAGGACGTTGGAGAGCAGGGGATTGGCCCCGAGGGTGAGCAGGATGTAGTCGGGGTCTTCGGACTCGATCTGCCGGGTGGTCGCGTAGAAGCCGCCGCCGGGCGCCCAGTTGCCCGGTTCCGAGCCACTGACGGCGAAGTTCTTGAAGTTGGTGATCCCGAACTCGTTCGCCCACTGCGCCGCCCAGGAGACGTTGTTGGCGAGGCCGTAGTCGGGGGCGTATTCGACCGGGCCTTCTTTGGATTCTTCACTCACCGAGTTCGACGAGCAGGCGTCGTTGAACTGCCTTTCCGCCGGGCGGCAGTCGAGCAGATCTCCGAAGACCATTTGTTTGCCGCTGGCGAAGTAGCCGAACCCGGCGGTGACCGAGTCGCCGAGGGCGCGGACCACGAGCCCGCTCGGGGCGCCGACGGTAATCCGCGCGTACTGGCGGGTTCCCCTGCCGAGGAGCTTGATCTGGTCGCTGCCGCGAAACCGCTGGGGCGCCTTGTAGATCAGCCGCCCGCCCCTGACTCTGACCGAGCCGCGGCTCTGGCTGAGTGAGACCAGCCAATCTGGGTCCCTGTTGCAGACCGGCAGCGGCAGCGAGACCCGCGCTCCTCGCTTCACCCGCAGGTGGGGAATGCTGCTGCAGGCCATCTTTTGGCGCACTCCGGCCGGCGGTCTTCCGGTCGAGAAATCCACTGAGCGCAGCTCCGCCTTGCCGTCCTCGTCGACGTCAAGGGCGCCGCTGGCGATCACTTGGACCCAAGCGCCCTGCCGCAGCCGTCGGCTGAGGTCGGCGTTTAGGCCGACTTTGTGGACGAAGGTGAAATGACGCCGAGGGTCGGGCCGGCGGACCTCGCCGCCGCTCAGCCGTTCGTGCAGTACCCAGGAGCGGATCCTCCGTTCGCGGCGGCCCTCGACAAGGGAGATCCGGGTCTTGACGACCCGGCCCGCCAGCAGGATGGGGTATTCGACCGGGACGAGGATCGAAGCGAGGCCGTTGGCCGAGGTGCCGATCCTCGGGGATCCAACGTCGACGCCGACCGGCGTCTCGACCTTGCCTTGGGCGGTGGCGGACATTGCCAGCAGGGCGCAGGCGATAAGGCCGGCGAGGAGTCGGGTGCGGTCCATGCGCCCCATCATCGCGGCTTGCCCCGCTGGTACAGCCAGCGCTGGAAGAGCCCGTCGAGCTCCTGCCCGGAGAGCTGCTCGGCGAGGGCGGTGAACTCGCCGATGTTGGCGCTGCCGTGGCGATGGCTCGTCGTCCAGCGCCGCAGCACCTTCAGCATCGTCTTCGCCCCGATCTCCTCGCGCAGCGCCTGCAGGGCCATGCCGCCGCGCACGTAGGTCGAGGTGGCGAAGAGGTTCTTGGGGCTGCCGGGCCGGGCCGGCGGCGGGTTCCAGAAGCGCTGGTTTGAGGCCGGCACCCGGTAGAGGCGGCGGAAGATCTCCGCGGCGCTGCGACGGCCGTGGCGCTCGGCGTAGTACCACTCGCTCCAGGTCGCGAACCCCTCGTTGAGCCAGATCTGCGGCCAGCGCTGCAGCCCGACCGAGTTGCCGAACCACTGGTGCGCGGTCTCGTGGACGACCGTGGTCAGGTCGGGGACGAAGGCGTAGATCGGCCGGCTCTGGGTCTCCAGGGCGTAGCCCAGCGCCGGCGCGAAGTCGACCGCCGAACCGGCCGAGTCGAACGGGTAGCTGCCGTAGAGGCCGGAGAGGAAGCGGACGATCCCCGGCAGCTCGGCGAGTGGTTCCCGCGCCGCCGCCAGGCGGGGGTCGATCAGCGTCCAGCTCGGCAGGTCCCCGATCCGGCTCTTGACGATCTCGCCGCGGCCGACGTTGAGCAGGGCCAGGTAGGGGCTCATCGGCGCCGCTTCGACCCAGTTGTGCTGGACGCTGCCGGCATGGTTGCGACTGCGCAGGCGACGGCCGTTGGCGACCGCTTTCAGCCCGTCGGGAACGGTGACACGGAACTCGAACGTCGCCTTGTCGGCGGGGACGTTGTTACAGGGGATCCAGGCCGCGGTCCCCTGCGGCTCGCCGACCGCGATCACCCCGTCGTCGGTCCGGACCCAACCCTCTTCGGTGCCGTCGGCGTCGGTGATCTTCGGTGGCACGCCGCTGTAGCGGACAACCGTGGTGAAGGGCGCACCCTTGGCGATCTCCGCCGGCGCGGAGACGATCAGCTTGCCCGGCCGGCGGCGGAATTCGACCGGCTCGCCGCCGACCTCGACTTCGCTGACGCGGGGGCCGGAGAAGTCGAAGGAGAAGCGCTTCAGCGGCTCGGTCGCGGCCGCTTCGATCGCCGTTTCGGCTTTGATCCGGCCGCTCTTCGGCTTGAGGCCGAGGCTGACCCGGTAAGCGAGGGCGTCGTAGCCGTCGTTGCCGGCGCGTGGGAAGAAGGGTTCGTCCGCGGGCTTGGCGGCGAGCGCGCCGGTCGCGCTCGCCAGGCCGGCGAGGCAGACGAAGGCGAGGCTGAGCCGGGCGGAGCGCAAGAATCGATCCTATGCCGAAGCGCAAGCGGGACCTGGAGGAGTACGAGCGCAAGCGGGACTTCGCGAAGACCGCCGAGCCGGCGCCGAAAAGTCGGCGTAAGAAGAAGGGCAAGCCGCGCTTCGTCGTCCAGGAGCACAGCGCCCGCCGCCTGCACTGGGACCTGCGGCTCGAGCACGACGGCGTCGCCGCCTCCTGGGCGATCCCCAACGGGATCCCCGAGGACCCCGCGGAAAACCGCAAGGCGGTCCGCACCGAGGACCACCCGCTCGAATACCTGGAGTGGGAGGGCGAGATCCCCGAGGGCGAGTACGGGGCCGGGACGATGACGATCTGGGACAGCGGTACCTACGAGCTGGAGAAGTGGGAGCCGGAGAAAGTGATGGTCAACTTCGAAGGCGAGCGGCTGCGCGGCCGCTACGCGCTGTTCCGCGCCGGTAAGAGCGCCCAGGACTGGATGATCCACCGGATCGACCCGCCCGAGCGCGAGCGCGACCCGTTCCCGGAGGACGTGGTGCCGATGCTGGCCCGGCTCTCGACCCTGCCGCGGGACGAGGGCGGCTGGGCGGTCGAGGTGAAGTGGGACGGGGTGCGGGCGATCGCCTACTGCCGGCCAGGCCGGCTGACGCTGCAGACCCGCAACCTCAACGACGTCACCGCCCAGTACCCGGAGGTGCGGCGGCTCTCGCGCCAGCTCGGCTCGGTCGACGCCGTCCTCGACGGCGAGCTCGTCGCCTTCGACGAGGAGGGCAAACCGAGCTTCGAGCGATTGCAGCAGCGCATGCACCAGACCGACAAGAACGTCGTGCGGCGGCGGATGGAGACCCACCCGGTCGTCTACGTCGTCTTCGACCTCCTCTACTTCGACGGCTTCGACCTCACCGGCCTTCCCTACGAGCGCCGCCGCGAGCTGCTCGAGCGCCTGGAGCTGACGGGCGAGAGCTGGCAAACCCCCGGCTACTCGGTCGGTCACGCCGAGGAGTTGCTGGCGGCGAGCCGGGAGCAAGGGCTGGAGGGGATGGTCCTGAAGCGGCTCGACAGCGCCTACGCCCCCGGCAAACGGACCGGCGATTGGCTGAAGGTGAAGAACACGCTGCGCCAGGAGCTGGTGATCGGCGGCTGGACTCCGGGAGAAGGGCGGCGCAAGCAGCATCTCGGCGCCCTCCTGGTCGGCTACTTCGAGGGCGAGGGGACGGAGCGCGTCCTTCGCTACGGCGGCAAAGTCGGGACTGGGTTCAAGGCCAGCGACCTGGCGGAGCTGAACCAGCGCCTGGCGCCGCTGGAGCGGAAGACCAGCCCCTTCGAAGCCGGCCCGGCGGCGCCGAAGAACGCCCACTTCGCCGAGCCCCGGCTGGTCGCCGAGTTCGAGTTCCGCGAGCTGACCGCCGAAGGGATCCTCCGCCACGCCGCCTACAAAGGCCTGCGCGAGGACAAGCCCGCGGCGGAGATCGAGCTGGAGCGCCCGGAGGCCGGTTAGAAGCACCTGCGATCGGGCACCTAGCCACGTATGGAGAACGGCGCGGCCAGGCGCGACTACAAGCCCGAGGGCGAGACCCCGAAGACGGGCCTCTGGCCGACCTTGAAGCGGACGCTGACCGAGTTCCAGGAGGACAACCTCAGCGATTGGGCGGCGGCGCTCACCTACTACGGGCTGCTGGCGTTGTTTCCGGCGCTGATCGCGATTGTCTCGCTGATAGGGATCTTCGGCGACCCGCAGACGACCACCGCGAAGCTGACCGAGATCATCACCGAACTCGGTCCCGAATCGGGCGCCGAAACCTTCGAAGGGCCGATCAAATCGATCGTCGAAAACCAGAGCGCCGCCGGCTTCGCCTTCGTCGCCGGCCTCGCGATCGCCCTCTGGTCTGCCTCGGGCTACGTTGGCGCCTTCACCCGCGCCTCGAACATCATCTACGAGACCCCCGAGGGCCGGCCGTTCTGGAAGCTGCGGCCGCTGCAGATCGCGGTGACCCTGGCGATGATCGTGATGATGGCGCTGCTCGCCATCGGCCTCGTTCTCACCGGCCCGGTGGTCGAAGCAGTCGCTGGGCCGGTCGGCCTCAGCAGTACCGCCGTCGACGTCTGGAACGTCGCCAAGTGGCCGGTGATGGCTGCGCTCTTCATCCTCATGGTCGACGTCCTCTACTACACGACCCCGAACGTGAAGATCCGCGGCTTCAAGTGGGTGACGCCGGGGGCGATCGTCGCGATCGTCGTCTGGGCACTCGCCTCGGCGCTGTTCGCCTTCTATGTCTCCAACTTCGGCTCCTACGACAAGACCTACGGCACCCTCGCCGGGTTGGTCGTGCTACTGCTCTGGTTCTGGATCACGAACCTGGCGATCCTCTTCGGCCACCAGATGAACGCCGAGCGCGAGCGCAGCGCCGAGATCGGCGAAGGGCTGCCGCGGGCCGAGAAAGAGATCCAGCTCGAGCCGCGCGACGAGCCCAAGGACCAGAAGACCACCTAGCCCCGGAGGCCCAAAATGAAGCTCATCTTTGCTCCCATCAGCATCGTCCTCGGCTTGATCGCCGGGCTCGCCGGCAAGAAGATCTTTGAACAGATCTGGGGGCTGGTCGATGACCAGGAGCCGCCGAAGCCCGAGCACCGCGAATTCTCCTGGCCGAAGCTGATCGCGGCGCTGGTTGTCGAGGGGGCGATCTTCCGCCTCGTCAAAGGGCTGGTCGACCACGGCACCCGCACCTCCTTCGCCAAGGTCACCGGCGCCTGGCCAGGCGAGGAGCGCCCGGAGCCGGAGTGAGATCCGCTCTCACGGGGTAGCTATTGGACTGCACCAGTCGTCCAATGCAAACCAGCGACGGAGGAAAGATGAACACCAGGGCAGATAGAGACACCGGAATCGGCGGTATCTCATTGGGGGGAATCCTCGTGATCATCGGGATCGTGCTGATGATCGTCTGGAGCTTCTGGATCGGGCTGATCGTTGCCCTGATCGGGCTGATCGCCTTTGGCGGTTTCGCCCGCGGGAAGTGGTACTGACGGCGTAGCGAACCCCCGCCCAGGGGGCTTACATACCGGTAAGGTCCTAGCGCTTTGCCGGGTGCACCGTCGCGAACCGCTCGCATCGCCTCGATCGCTGCCGCGGTCCTGGTCGTCTTCGCCCTCTGGCTGGCCACTTCCACCAGCGCCGGGGCCGCCTTCTTCTACTCGGTGCCGGTCGGGCTCGCGGCGTGGTGGTTCGGGCTGCGGGCGGCGCTGGGCGTGGCCCTTGCCTGCGTCGGCCTCTACGCGGTCGGCCACGCGATCGAGCCGGTCTCGGAATTTGGGCTCTCGCTGGCGCTCCGCGCCGCCTTCCTCGCCCTCGTCGCGGTGGTGGCCGCGGCGATCGCCGAGCGGCTGCGCACCCTCGAGCACTCGGCTGAGGAACTGGAGGCGATCCGGGCGGCGCTGACCCCCACCGCCCTGCCTGACCTGCCGGGGGTCGACGCCGGCGCCGCCTTCGTCCCCTCTGAACTCGGGGTCTCCGGCGACTTCTACCTGCTGACCAACGGCCCCGATGGCTCGACCGTCGCCGTCGTCGGCGACGTCGTCGGTCACGGCCCGGCGGCCGCCCGGCTTGCGACCTTCGTCCGCGCCCGCTTCGCCGCCCTGGCTGCCAGCACCAGCGACCCGGCCGAGCTGCTCAGCCTCGCCAACGACGCCCTCGCCGAACGGCCGGGGAGGCGATCGGAGCTGGTCAGCGCGATCTGCGTCCGCCTCCGCCCCGGCGAGGACAGCGTCTGCTGGGCTCGCGCCGGCCACCCGCCGCCGCTGCGGCTGCCGGAGCTGGTCGAGCTCTCGGGCCGCGGCGGGACCTTCCTGCTCGGCACCGAGCCGGAGCTCGAGCTGGAGAACACCGAAAGCCTGATCGAGACCGGCGAGGGCCTCGTCGTCTACACCGACGGCGCCACCGACGTCCGCCGCGGCCGCGAGATGCTCGGGCTGGAGGGGCTGACGGGAGTGCTGGCGCCGCTCAACGGCCTACGGGCGCGGGCGATCGCCGGCGAGGCCGAGCGCGCGATCCTCGCCTGGGCCGACCGCCCAGTCCGCGACGACCTCTGCCTGGTCGTCCTCAAGCCCGAGCCGGTCTGAGCCCGCGACGGATGGTCTTCGCCGTAACCAACCGGATCCCGGAGCCCGCGGTGGCGCTGCTGCGGGAGGCGGGCGAGGTACGGCTCGACGAGCGCGAGCGAGCGATCCCCCGCCCCGACCTGCTGGACCTGGTGCGGGGCGCGGATGCGGTCCTCACCCTCCTCCACGACCGGATCGACGAGGAGCTGCTGGCGGCGGCCGGGCCGCCGCTGCGCTGCGTCGCCAACGTCGCGGTCGGCTACGACAACGTCGACATGGCCGCGGCCGAGCGACGCGGGGTAGTGGTGACCAACACCCCGGGCGTGCTCGACGACGCCACCGCCGACCTGACGATGGCGCTGATCCTGGCGGCGACGCGGCGGCTAGTCGAGGGCGACCGCCTGGTCCGCTCCGGCCAGCCCTGGAACTGGGGGATGGGGTTCATGCTCGGCAGCTCGCTGCGGGGCAAGCGGCTTGGGATCGTCGGCCTCGGTGGGATCGGCACCCGGGTGGCCGAGCGGGCCCGCGCCTTCGGGATGGAGATCGTCTACCACTCGCGCCATCCTTCGCCGGCGGCGGAGGCGCTGGAGGCCGAGCGGCTGCCGCTGCCGGAGTTGCTGGCCACCTCCGACGTGGTCAGCCTGCACTGCCCGCTGACGCCGGAGACGCAGCACCTGATCGGGGCCGGGGAGCTGGACGCGATGAAGGAGAGCGGGGTCCTCATCAACGCCGCCCGCGGCCCGATCGTCGACGAGCTGGCGCTGGCCCAGGCGCTGGCCGAGCGGCGGATCGCCGCCGCCGGCCTCGACGTCTTCGAGCGTGAGCCGGAGGTCGAGGACGGCCTGCTGCTGCTCGAGAACGCGGTGCTGACGCCGCACCTCGGCTCGGCCACGGTCGAGACCCGCGCGGCGATGGCCGAGTTGGCGGCCCGCAACGCGATCTCTGTACTGCTTGGCCAAGGGCCGCTGACCCCAGTAGCGGCACAATGAACGGGTGAGCGCGGTCACGGCAAAGCGCACGATCCGGCATCGGGTCGGGGACGAGGAACTGACTGGCGCCTCGTCCCTGACCGCGCCTGTCTGGGACCCGGCGACGGGTCGGCAACAGGCCGAGGTGCTGCTGGCCGAGCCGGCCGACGTCGACGCCGCGGTGGCCGCCGCGCGCGCCGCCTTCGCCGAGTGGTCGCAGACCTCGCTCAGCCGCCGCGCCAAGGTGATGTTTGCCTTCCGCCAGCTGCTGCACGCGAACGTCGAGCGGCTGGCGCGGATCGTCTCCTCAGAGCACGGCAAGGTGCTGGAGGACGCCAAGGGCGAGGTCCTGCGCGGACTGGAGGTGGTCGAGTTCGCCTGCGGCATCCCGCAGCTGCTGAAGGGCGAGTACTCCGACCAGGTCTCCTCCACCGTCGACGCCTACTCCTTCCGCCAGCCGCTCGGCGTCTGCGCCGGGATCACCCCCTTCAACTTCCCGGCAATGGTGCCGATGTGGATGCACCCCATTGCCATCGCCTGCGGCAACACCTTCGTCCTCAAGCCCTCCGAGCGCGACCCCTCCGCTTCCAACCTGGTCGCCGACCTCTACGCCGAGGCGGGGCTGCCGGCCGGTGTCTTCAACGTCGTCCACGGCGACAAGGTCGCGGTCGACGCTCTGCTCGACCATCCCGACGTGGCGGCGGTCTCCTTCGTCGGCTCGACCCCGATCGCCTCCTACGTGCACGCCCGCGCGACCGAGAAACGCAAGCGGGTGCAGGCGCTGGGCGGGGCCAAGAACCACGCCGTGGTGATGCCCGGCGCCGACCTCGGCTACGCCGCCGGCCAGCTGGCCGCCGCCGGCTTCGGCTCGGCCGGGCAGCGCTGCATGGCGATCTCGGTTGCGGTTGCGGTGGGCGACTCGGGCGACGAGCTGGTCGAGGAGGTGGCCCGGCGAGCGCGTGAGATCAAGGTCGGCGCCGGGCTCGACCCCGGCTCGGAGATGGGGCCGGTGGTGACCCCGCAGGCGCGCGAGCGGATCGTCGGCTACATCGGCCAAGGCGCCGAGGCCGGCGCCCGGCTCACCGTCGACGGCCGCGAGCTGGAGGTCCCCGGCGGCGGCTTCTGGGTCGGCCCGACCCTGATCGACCAGGTCGAGCCGGGGATGTCGGTCTACGACGACGAGATCTTCGGCCCGGTCCTCTCGGTCGTCCGCAGCAGCAGCCTCGATGAGGCGATCGCGCTGATCAACCGCAACTCCTACGCCAACGGCGCGGCGATCTTCACCGGCTCCGGCCACGAGGCGCGCCGCTTCCAGCGCGAGGCCAAGGTCGGGATGATCGGGATCAACGTCCCGATCCCGGTGCCGATGGCTTTCTACTCCTTCGGCGGCTGGAAGGACTCCCTCTTCGGCGACCACCACATCCACGGCCCCGAGGGCGTCCGCTTCTACACCCGCGGCAAGGCGATCACCAGCCGCTGGCCGGCGACCAACGCCGCCGGCCCTGGCGACGCTGGATCTATGAACTTCCCGACCTCGAGCTAGCCGATCGCCAGGGCGAGCCGGCTGTGAATCTCGGCCGCCTGCTCGGCTGACATCATCGGTTTCCGCCGGGCGAAGAAGCCGGCCAGCATTCGGGCCGGCAGGATTGCGACGCCGCGGCGCCAGGCCGGCACCCGGCCGATCAGGTAAGCCCGGCTGAAGACGAGGAGGGCCTGAACTTCCATGCCCGTGATCGTCTCCAGCATTTTCTTCTCGGCATAGGCCTGGCCGACCATCTTGCGGTCGATCTTTTCGATTGGGATCCGGCCCCCGTGGCTCTTGGTCTCGACCGTGAAGATCCCGCCGGGCCCGATCACGATGTGGTCGATGTTGCCGCGACCGAAAGAGACGTCGTGGATCACGCACCATCCTTCAGCTGCGAGCCCCTCGAGGATCTGACCGACCATTTCCTCTCCCTCTGCCCCCTGCGACCAAGTGCCGTACTCCCGCTTGAAGCGACCGCCGAAGAATCGCAGCAGCGCGAGCTTGCTTGCCCTTGCCCGAGCGTGTTGGCCAGCGGCTCGCGGGGCGTTGGTCTCGGGGCTCACCGGTGCATGTTCGGCGGGCAGGGCGGGAAGGATTAGCGAAGCAAGCGAACCTCCGGTCTGTTGGAGTTGGGCGATGAAACTTCTCGAGATCAAGATCCTCCGCGAAGGCAAGCACGTCGACTTCGTCGCCAAGCGCTACCGGCGCGTCGATGGGACCGAGGTCGAGCGCGAGATCGTCGAGCATCCCGGCTCGGTGGCGATCCTCGCTCACGACGAGGAGTTCGCCTATCTGGTGGCGCAGCCGCGTGAGGCGGTCGAGGAGGACGAGCTACTGGAGATCCCGGCGGGGACTCTGGACGTCGACGGTGAGGACGAGCTCGAGTGCGCCAAGCGGGAGCTGGCCGAGGAGGCGGAGCTGCGGGCCGAGCACTGGAGCGTGCTGCACGTCATCTATCCCAGCCCCGGCTTCCTCACCGAGCGGGTGACGATCTTCGAGGCGACGGGGTTGTCGCCGGCGAGCGGTGAGCGCGACGACGACGAGGAGATCGAGATCGTCCGCCTCGACCTCTCGGAGATCGAGGCGGCCCTGCCCGGGATCCGGGACGCCACGACCGTGATCGCCCTGCTGCGACTGAAGGAGATGCTGCGGGGGTAGAGAGGGACCTCGTGTTCCTCTTCTTCTCCAACAACCTCGGCTGTGCCGGCTCGCTGCTGGTCTCGGCCGTGGTGACGCTGATTCTGCTGCTGCTCCTCGGCGTGATCGAACTCGGCTAGCCCCTGGCGACGGCGGCCAGCGCGCGGCGGGCGCCGGCCAGCACCGGGGCTCCGTGGGAGGGGAGGATCAGCTCGACCGGGAGGTCGAGGACCGGATGCAGCGATTGGCGCAGGTCGGCGAGGTCGGTTGATTCCGGCAGCCAGCCGGCGGGACAGGTGTGCAGGCCCGCGCCGCGTTCGCCGTCGCCGAGCAAGGCATCGCCGACGATCAGCACCTTCGAGCGTGGCTCCCAGAGCAGGACTTCGCTGCGCGGGCGGGCCTCGATCGCGACCAGGCCGGCGGGCAGCGGGTCGCCGATGCGGAAGACGTCGGTGACTGTTACCCGCCGGGCGATCGCGGCGCGGTTACGGGAGTGGCCCCAGACCCTGGTGCCGGTGTAGCGCTCGGCGACCTCGGCACCGGAGCGGGCGTGCCAGTGGATCGTCAGCAGAACGTGGAGGGTGCGGTCACCAAGACCGGCCTGCAGACGCTCCCACTGGTCGCCCACCAGAAGCGGATCGACCAGGACGAGATCGTCCGTGCTCACAACCGCGATCGAGGCCACCTCCTTCTTCCACTCCTCGTGGTGCGCCGTCCAGCGCCAGAGCCCCGGTCGCAGTTCCTCGCCGAGCATGCTCAGTGGCTGCGGCGCGGGTGGCCGCGCACCTGGCGGTCGCGTTCGGCCATCTCCCGCATCCGGCGCTGGGACTCGGCCGCGTTGGCGAGGGTCAGGCTGGCAAGAAATCTCATTTCGGCCTCCTCTTGGTCTGGTATACACCGGCTAACTCAACTTGCCGGTGTACCCAACACTAGCTAAACTGGATAGACGGTGTCAACCCCGCTTAACAAAGCCACGCAGGCCGAAGCCGACCTCCTCGTCGCCTTCGTCAATACCGCGGACCTGGAAGAGGAGACGGACGCGATCGGCGATCCCGAGCGCCTGCGGGCGTGGGTCGAGGAGCAGACGGGCGAATACCTTCCGCCTCCCGACGAGGAGGCGCAGGCACGGGTGCTCGAGCTGCGCGAATCCCTGCGGGCGCTGCTGCGGGCCAACAATGCTGGCGAGGCCGGCGAAAGGGAGCTCCAGCCCCTGCGCGAGGCCGCTGAGCGCAGTCGCTACCGGACCACCTTCGCCGCCGATGGCGAGTTGACCCTCGCCCCCGCCCGCGCTGACCTCAGCGGCTTCGAATCCCGCCTGCTCCTCGCCATCGAGCGGATTCAAACCCAGGGCGCCTGGCCCCGCCTCAAGGCCTGCACCGACGACGGCTGCCAGTGGGCCTTCTTCGACACCACTCGCAACCGCTCCCGCACCTGGTGCTCGATGGAGGAGTGCGGCAACAAGGAGAAGACGAGGCGCTACCGCGAGCGGAGGAGATGACGCGGTCGAGGCATCGTCAGCTCCCGGCGTGCCGCCTCCTCGCCGAGGTAGGGCCGGACGGCCAGGTACATCATCTCCGGCACCAGGTCGATTAGCTCGCGACTCTGCTTCCCTCCCAGCCGCCGGGTGATCACCTCGGTAATCGAGCCGACGACGCCCAGGGCCGCGGAGGCGGGGATCGAGTCGGGGTCGTCGGCCACCTCCCGTCCGGCATCGACCATCGCTATGTACTGACCGAAGAGGTGGTCCCGCAGAGCGCCCGTCAGTTCGCTCGCCCAGACCGTCTCCAGCAGCCCGAAGTGCATCTTCTCCGGGTTGGCGAGGATCCACCCGGCGTGCGCGTAGGCCGCCGCGCGCAGCGAGTCCGGCCACGCCGGCTCGCTGTCGAAGGCGCCGCGAACGGCCCGCAGGTTGCTCTCCGCGATTCCTTCCAGGATCTCCACCGCGCAGGCCAGCTTCGAGGGAAACAGGGATTCGAACTCGGCCACGCTGCCTCCGGCTCGCTCGGCGACCTCGGCCACGCCGATCCCGTCGTACCCGCGCTCGGAGGCCAGGCCGACCATCGCCTCCATGTAGTCGTTGCGGCTAGCGGCCGGCACCGAGCGTCTAATTCCGGTGCGAGCGGTCCCGCGGGGTGGCGGCGGCGAGGCGCCTTGCCTCTTCGTCGCCCAGGTAAGGGGCGAGGGCGATCTGGATGATCTCCTCGAGCAGGGAGTCGGGATCGCCGAGCTCGCCTTTGACCAGGCACTGGTGGACGATCCAGAGGATGCCGCCGAGGATCGCCTCCTCCAGGGCGTTGGAGAGCGCCGCCGCCTCCTTGCTGAATACACGCCCCTCGCGCAGCTTCGGCGTTGCTTGGTCGACGGCTTCCTCGTAGTGGCCGTAGGCGCGCGGTCCGGCCGCCTGCACCTCGACCAGCGCGATCCGGGCGCGCCGCGGGTCGGCGACGATCAGGTCCAGCAGGCAGGCGAGGCCGGCGGCCATTTCCTCCGGCCATCCGTCCGCCTCCGCGACCGCCGTGGTGACCGCCGCGGCGCTCTCGGCGACGATCCGGTCGAAGGCGGCGAGGAAGCAATCTTCCTTGCCCTCGTAGAGGTCGTAGAAGGCGACGTATCCGACCCGCGCCGCCTTGACGATGTGATCGACCGAGGTGTTGCGGTAGCCGCGCTTGGCGACGAGCTCCACCGTCGCCGCGAACAACCGCTCGCGCTGATGCTCGGCGACGACCTCGGGAGTGAGGCCGTGCCGACCGGTCGGCACGATCAACTCCTCGGGCTTCCGGGACATCGGTTCACGATACCGCTCCATTTCGCCCGGCCAAGGGTGGCGCGGATTGAGCCGGCGCTGGGCTCAGCCGGCCGCCAGCCAGGCGCGCTCCTTGCCGCGCATCACCGGCGTGGCAAGGAGACTGCCGGCGCGCCGCTGGAATCCGCGCAGGCGGGAGTCGTGATCGCTCGGCAGTAGCTTCGCCAGCTGGCGGTACTCCTTGGAGACCTGGCTGGTGCGGAAGACGGTGGCTACCGCGGTCAGGAGGTCGGCGGGATCGGCGACGGTGGTGCGGGCGATCTCGGTGCCCTCGACCCTGATCACCAACTCGGCCGGGTAGTTGCGCGCCGGCGGCGGCTGCAGCGGCGCCGAGAGGGCGCCGGCGATCGCGCTGCGCAGGGCGATGTGGGCGTCGACCGGGGCGACCGAGGTAGCGCGGCCGCGGCCTTCGCCTTCCTTGATCGTCACCAGGCGGGCGCTGCCGAGCTCGCCGTCGCCGGTCTCCTCGAGCAGCCAGCGGTCGCCGGCGGCGACCAGGATCGGGGTGCCCTCGGCGGCGAGCGCCTGCGCGTAGACCTGGGTCTCGCTCAGCTGCGCCCCGTCGAGCAGCACCTCCATCCCCCATATAAAGGTGTGGGAACAGAAGCCCTTGGGGCTGGGGGTGCGGGCGTGGTGGCCGATCATCGCCACCGCATCGAGCGGGCCACCGTGGGCCTTCGCCATCGAGGGCTCGGCCTCGTTCAGCGCCAGGTCGGCGATCGGCCGCACCTGGATCCCCGCCGGCATCCGCTCGCGTTCGATGTTGGTCCCGACCATGTGCCAGTCGCCGACCGAGATCTGCTCCGCGCCGCCGGCGCGCAGCGCTTCGATCGCGACCAGGACTTCGTCGGTCAGCAACCGGCGGCCGCGAGCGTAGGCGCTCGGGTGGGAGGGCAGGCAGTCGCCGTAGTCCTCGATCCCGGCGATTCCCTCCATGTCGGCGGCGATGAGGACGTTCACGGTGGGGAGGTTAGACCCGGCTGCGCAGACCGGGAACCCGGTCCTTCCCGGCTCCCCAAATTGGCGCTCAAAAACACGTGATTTCTCAGCTACCGTCGCGACAACGGGAGGGAGCAACCCCGTTCCCTCCTCCACCCAGTCAAAGGAGAGGATCTCAATGACCCTTGTAAGAACGGGGCTGCTCAGCCTTGTCGCGATGCTGGTGCTCGCTCTCGCCGGCCCGGCCGGCGCTTCGGCGACGGCGGTATGGCAGCACGAAGGGGCGCCGCTCGAAGAACACGCCGAAATGAGCCTGGAAGGCAGCCAGATCTTCATCACCGAAGCCGGCGGGATGATCTGCGAAGCCGACGCGACGCTCACAGCCGAACCCGGCAGCACAGGTGTGGTGACCAACGTCGCCTCGACAAAATGCCAGGGCCTCTTCGGCGAACTGGCCGGCTGCGTCGTCACCGGCACCGAACAGCCCGCCGGTCCCTGGGACGTTCACGTGAATACAGGCGACCTGACGGCTACAGAAGTCGCGCTGGTGCGGACCTTCAACGAAGGCTGCCCGGTGGAAACGATCGAATCGAGCATCCCCGAACTCACAACAACCCTCGTGGAACCGGGGGCGATAAGTGAAATCGAATGGTTCGGCGGTGGGGAAGCCAGCATCGACGGCGGCCCGGCCGGCGAATACGAAGAAATCGGCTCGTGGTTCGTCACCCCCGCGGGCACATACGGGATCGGCTGACCCGACCTCGCTGAGCCGGGTGGATCGCCTGCAGGTAGATGCAGGCGATCCGCCTTGCCTCACGTTCTGGTCCTCCGCAGCGTCTTAGATATATGGACGTGATTCGCTGGACCACCTACGAGAGCCCGATCGGACCGCTGACGCTGGTCGCCGGACCGCAGGGTCTGACCGACCTCAACTTCCCGGGCGGCTTCCGAGTTCCGGGCGAAGCGGAGAAGGCGTCGCTGCCGGAGGTGACCGAGCAGCTCGACGCTTACTTCGGCGGTGAGCTGCGGGAGTTCGACCTCGCCCTCGACCCCCAGGGGACTCCCCTGCAGAAGGCGGTTTGGCGGGCTCTGCTGGAGATCCCCTACGGCGAGACCGCCACCTACGGCGAGCAGGCGGCCCGGATCGATCCGGGTCTCTTCAACACCGATGTCGAGCCCTGGCAGCGCGCCCGCGTCGTCGGCGGCGCCAACGGCCGCAACCCGATCTCGATCGTCGTCCCCTGCCACCGCGTGATCGGCGCCGACGGCTCCCTCACCGGCTACGGCGGTGGCCTCGACCGCAAGCAGGCCCTGCTCGACCTCGAGAGCAACCGCCAGCTGGCGATCCTCTGAGCCGGACCTAGAATGAACCGACCATGCTTGCGGGAGTCATAGCCTTCGTCGTGCTGATCTTGGTCCCGGTCGCGATCGCCGTGGTCGTCGCGGAACGAAGGTCACGCCAGATGAGGAGCAACAAGTTGCTGCGGGACAAAGACGAACGAAACGCGATGAGTCGCCTGGTCGCCGGCATGGGCCGCTGGGGGTCAAGCAGCGGCGGCGGTGGCGGCTAGCTCTCTTCCTATTCCTGTGCGATAGTCGGCTGGGGACTTGGGAATGTCGACTGGACAGGAAGAGACGAGTTTGCCGCGACCGCGAGCGTTGGAAGCCGCGACGCTTGCTGAGGCTTTCCAGGTAACTGCCACCGAGCACGCCGCGCAGACGGCGCTCCGCACCAAGGACGACGAGTTCCACGCGACCTGGGCCGAGTACGCGGAGCGGGTGCGAGCGGTTGCGGCGGGCCTCGCCGGCCTTGGGCTCGGCCGCGGCGACACGGTGGGGATCATGCTCACCAACCGGCCCGAGTTCCACTTCGCCGACACCGCGGCGATGCACCTCGGGGCGACGCCGTTCTCCGTCTACAACACCTCGACCGCCGAGCAGATCGAGTACCTGGTCGCCGACGCCGCCAACACGGTGCTGGTCACCGAGGCGGCTTTCCTCGACACCGTCCTCGCCGTGCGCGAGGCCGACAACGCTCTCGAGCACGTGGTCGTGGTCGACGGCGATGCTCGCGACGGCGCGATCACGCTCGCCGAACTGGAAGCGGGCGGCGATGAGGGCTTCGACTTCGAGGCGACCTGGCGGGCGGTCGGGCCCGATGACATGGCGACCGTGATCTACACCTCCGGCACGACCGGGCCGCCGAAGGGCGTGCAGCTCTCCCACGACAACGTGATGTCGGCCTTCCGCTCCTTCGACGAAATCTTCCGCCTGCCGAGCGAGGGCGGGCTGATCTCTTGGCTGCCGATGGCCCACATCGCCGAGCGCAACGCCACCCACTACGGGCCGATCGGCTCCGGCGTCGCCACCACCTGCTGTCCCGACCCGCGCCAGGTCGTCGCCTACCTCTCTGAAGTCCGCCCGATCTGGTTCTTCGCCGTGCCGCGCGTCTGGGAAAAACTGAAGGCGGCGATGGAGATCGGGATCGGAGCCGAGCCCGACGCCAACCGCCGCCAGGCGATCGAGTGGGCGCTGGAGGTCGGCGGGCGGATGGTCGCGGCCGAACAGGCCGGCGAGGAGCCCTCGGCGGAGCTCGCCGCTGAACACGCGAAAGCCGAGGAGACGGTGCTCTCCTCGCTGCGCGAGCGGGTCGGTTTCGACCAGCTGAGCTGGGCGCACGTCGGCGCCGCCCCCTGCCCGCGGGAGACGATCGAGTTCTTCCACGCGATCGGGATTCCGCTGGCGGAGCTCTGGGGCCTCTCCGAGAGCACCGGTGCCGGCACCTGCAATCCGCCCGAGCGGATCAAGATCGGGACCGTCGGCCCAGCAGCGCCCGGCGCCGAGCTGAAGATCGCCGACGACGGCGAGGTGCTGCTGCGCAGCGGCGCGGTGATGCCCGGCTACCGCAACGACCCCGAGAAGAGCGCCGAGGCGCTCGACGGCGAGGGCTGGCTGCACACCGGCGACGTTGGCGAGATCGACGAGGACGGCTACCTCTCGATCGTCGACCGCAAGAAGGAGCTGATCATCAACTCGGCCGGCAAGAACATGTCGCCAGCCAACATCGAGGCGAGGCTCAAGTCCTCGAGCCCGCTGATCGGCCAGGTCTGCGCGATCGGCGACGACCGCCCCTACAACGTCGCCCTGGTCGTCCTCGACCCGGACTTCGCCCCCGTTTTCGCCCAGCAGCACGGGATCGAGGACACCTCGCCCGAGGCTCTCGCCGCCGCGCCGGCGATCCGCGAGGAGGTCGAGGCGGCGATCGAGCGCGGCAACGCCGGCCTCTCACGGGTCGAGCAGGTGAAGAAGTTCGAGCTGCTGCCGATCGACTGGCAGCCGGGCGGCGACGAGCTGACTCCGACGATGAAGCTCAAACGCCGCCCGATCGCCCACAAGTACGAAGCCGAGATCGAGGCGCTGTACGCGGACTGAGAGCGGAAGATCGCCGACTCTCAGCCGGGTTGGGAGACCGGCTCCGTCTCGGCGATCTCGACGGTGTCGGCGGCGGCGTTCTCGCGCCTGGAGAGCGCCAGGCAGGGGATGGCCAGGACCGAGATCCCGGCTCCGATCAGGTAGGAGGGCGCGTAGCCCCAGGCGTCGGCGGCGCGGCCGAGCAGCGGCTGCGTCCAGACGCCGCCGCCGGAGGACATCATCGAGTCGAAGGAGAGGATCGTCGCCCGCTGCTGGGAGGGGATCAGGCCGTTGATGTAGGCCTGGCGGATCGGCATCGTCGCCGCGAACAGCAGCCCCCAGACGACGATCGCGCCGATCACCGCCCAGAAGCTCTCGACGAAACCGATCAGCCCCAGCGCGACGACGCTGGCCGCGGCCATCACCAGCAGCGCCGAGGTGCGGCGGTGGAAGAGGCGGCGGATCCGCGGCGCGGCGATCCCGCCGGCGATCTGGGCGCCGGCGACGATCGCCGCCACCAGGCCGGCGACCTGGTAGGCGTCGGGGTCCCCGTACAGCTCCAGCAGGTACGGCTGCAGGGCATAGAAGGCGTAGATGCCGACGCCCCCCGTGAACAGCGCCTCGACCATCAGCCACTTGACCGCCGGCACCCGCCAGCCGTACTCGATCGAGTTGGAGGTGATCTTGCGCATCTCGGCCAGCGGCCGGCCGCCGCGCTGCGGACTGAAGCCGATGTCGTGCATGGCCTTGAACGCGACCCCGAACATCGCGATCAGGATCACGCCGCGGAGCACGAAGGGCACTCCGAGGCTGGTTTGCTCGGCGATGAACCCTCCCGCCGCCGAGCCGCTCAGCATCGCGATGCCGGTGACGATCTGCCCCCGCCCGAACACCGTCTCCAGCTCGCCCTGGAAGCCGGTCGCCATGAGGGCGTCGACCAGCCAGGCCTCGACCGCGCCGGAGAAGAAGGTGAAACCGAGGCCGAGCAGCATCGAGACCAGCGCCCACTCCCAGAACGGTGCCCCGATTTCCCAGAGCAGCACGTAGAGCAAGGTCGAGACGGTCAGGGTCACGGTGCCGAGCAGGTAGGAGGTGCGGCGGCCGATGGTGTCGGCGACGATCCCGGTGGGGATCTCGAACAGCACCATCCCCGCGGTGAAGAAGGCGTTGGCCGCGAACGCCTCCAGGTTCGAGAGCCCCGCGTCGAGCAGGAAGATCGTGTTGATCCCCCAGATCAGCGACGCCGCCAGCGTGTTGCCGAGCAGCAGCATCAGATAGACGCGCTGGATCGAGCGAGGGGTCGGCACCGGGTCTCCTACTGTAGAAGTAGGGCGTGCTGATCGACGGCCTTCCGCTCGACGCTCCCGCGCCGCCCCTGCATGACCTGCTGCGGATCGGTCTGGAGGTTGATGCCGAGGCGCCGGCGCTGGTCTCGGCGCTGCGCTCGATGAGCTGGCGCGAGCTGGAGGCCGAGGCCGAGCGGCTGGCTGGCGGCTACCGCGCGCTGGGGCTGGAGCCTGGCGACCGGATCGCCTCGCTGATGCCCAACCGGATCTCGCTGATCGTCCACTACCTGGCCTGCTTCAAGGCGGAGCTGGTCGCGACCCCGCTCAACTACCGCTACACCCACCGCGAGATCGACCACGCGCTCGAGGTCAGCGGCGCCAAGGCTCTGTTGGCGCACGTCGAGCGCCACGAGGATGTGGGGGAGAGCGACCTCGCCGGGGTGCTGCCGCTGGGCGTCGTCGCCTACGCCGATCCCGAGGGCCCCGGAACTGTCACCGACGTCGAGTGGCCGCACAGCTTCGACGGGCTGCTCGGCTCCGAGCCGCTCGGGGCGCAGCCCCAGCCGGACCCCGAGGAGCCGGTGGCGATCTTCTTCACCTCGGGCAGCACCGGGCCGGCGAAGGGCGTCACCCACACCCGCTCCTCCCTGCGCTGGATGATCGCCAGCGCCGCCGCGGCCTTTGAGCTCGACGGGAAGGACGTCTTCCTGCCCGGCTCTTCCATGTCCCACATCGGCTCCTTCCTCTGGGCGCTGAGCACGCTCTCGGTCGGCGGCCGGGTGGTGGTGGCGCGGACCTTCGACAGCCACGAGCTGCTGCCGTTGCTGCGCGGGCAGAAGCCGACGGTGCTGGCGATGATCCCGGCGGCGCTGCTGGCCCTGATCCGCGACCACGACCTGCAACCGCACGACTTCGACTCGTTGCGGGTCTGCCGCTGCGGCTCCGACAAGGTCTCGACCGAGCTGCTGCACGAGTTCGCCGCCGCCGCCGGCTTCCCGATCATCGAGGGCTACGGGATGACCGAGGTCGGCCTGGCGACCCTCAACCCACCCTCGGGCGTGGTCAAACAGGGCTCGATCGGGCGGCCGGTCAACGGCTTCTCGATCGCCCTCCGCGACGAGGACGACGGCCCGGTCGAGGCCGAGGCGGTGGGCCGGATCTTCATCCGCACCCCGGCCAGCATGGCCGGCTACTGGCAGGCGCCGGAGGCGACCGCGGAGGTGCTGAGCGAGGGCTGGATCGATTCCGGCGACCTCGCCCGCGCCGACGGGGACGGCTACCTCTGGTTCTTCGGCCGCAAAAAGCAGGTGATCGTCCACGACGGCTCCAACATCAGCCCCTACGAGGTCGAGGGCGCGCTCAACGAGCACCCGGCCGTCGACCTCGCCGGCGCGGTCGGCGTCCACGACGAGGTCCACGGTGAGAACGTGCGCGCCTACGTCACCCTGCGCGAGGGTGCCAAGCGCCCCACCGCCGCCGATCTGATCATCCACTGCCGCGAGCAGATCGGCTACAAGGCCCCCGAGGAGATCCTCTTCCTCGACGAGATGCCGCTCAACCCGACCGGCAAGATCGACCGCGTCGGGCTGAAGAAGATGGCGGAAGACCATCTGCACCCGCACGGCCTGAGTTGACGCGTCGGCGCTATTCGGAGAGGCTCATCGAGGCGACCAGCGAGCTGACCAGGCGGCGGGAGTCTTCGATGTCGTAGGAGCTGCCGAGGACGGCGAAGCCGTTGTCGCCGAGGGTGAAAAAGAAGTCGACCCGCTCCGGGGGGCCGGAGTCGCCGCTGAAGGCGATCTCGCTGCCGATCATGCCGCCGCGGATGACGTCGTGCTTGACCGAGTAGACGGGATTGCCGGCGTCTTCGAGATCGTCGGCGATGATCGTGGCGCTTTCGGCTGGGTCGGCGGGGTCGCCCGGCGACTCGTCGATCTTCAGCGCTTCGTCTTCCGCCGGGCTGACCCAGGTGTTCTCGATGTAGCTGCCGTCGCTGGCCCAGGCTTCTTCTTCCTCCTGGACCCAGCCCGCCGGGATGGTGACGTCGTAGTAGTTGCCGTAGAAGGGTTCGCGGGCCGCTGCGTTGCTGGCTTCGGCTTCTTCCGGCGCTTCCTCGTCTTCTTCGACCACCGGCTTGGTTTCGGGCTCTAGCTCTGGCTCTGGTTCGGCTTCGGGGGTCGAGGTCGCCGAGGCTTTGGCCGCTTCCGGGAGCTTCTGGGGAACGGTGGAATCGCTGCTGCTGCGCTTGTCGGCGAGGACGAGCGCGCCGGCGACCAATACTGCGGCGACGACCAGGGCGGTGATCACGATCGCCGCGCCCCCGACCAGCGACCGGCGGGGCTTCGGCGCCGGCATCTGGGCGGTGGGGCGGTCGTAGGGAGAGTGGTGCTGCGGGCGCGGGCGGCGCTGCGGCGGGTGGGCCTCGACCAGGCCGGCCGCGGCCACGCCGGTCGCCACGCTGCGCTCGGTCGGCGCCGCCGCCCGTCTCCCCGCTGCCGCCAGGGCGGCGCGGCCGAGGTCGCCGGCGGAGCGGAAGCGGCGCTCCGGATCGCGGGCGATCGCCCGCACCAGCACCGGGTCGAAGGCGCTCCGGTCTCCCGGCGCCAGGGGCGGGGGCTCCTTGTTGGCCTTGCCCCACAGCTTCTGCATCTCGTCGCCGGTGAAGGGGACCGAGCCGCTGAGCATCTCGTAGAGGACGCAGCCGAGCGAGTAGATGTCGGTGCGGGCGTCGACCCTTCCCGCCGCCATCTGCTCGGGCGCCACGTAGTCGAGCGTGCCGATCCACTGCCCGGTCCCGGTCAGCTGGGTCTGGGCGCCGCCGAGGCCCCTGGTCAGGCCGAAGTCGGTGAGGAAGGCCGTGCCGGTTCCCGGCCGTCCGGTGAGGAGGATGTTGGCGGGCTTGACGTCGCGGTGGACGAAGCCGGCGGCATGGGCCGCATCCAGCGCCGCGCCCACTTCTGAGACCACCGCCGCCGCCTCGGTGGGGTTGAGCGGACCGGACTCGGCGAGGTACTCGCGCAGATCCGTGCCCTCGACGTAGCGCATCGCGATGTAGAGGGTCTCGTCGGCGGAGCCGGCCGAGTAGATCGGAACCGCGTTCGGGTGCTCGATCGCGGCAGCGCCCCGCGCCTCCGCCTCGAAGCGTCCCTGGAACTCGCGGTCATGGGCGAGGTCGGGGGCGATCACCTTCAGCGCCACCTGCCGGCCCAGGCGTTCGTCGTGGGCGAGGTAGACGACTCCCATGCCACCCCGGCCGAGCTGGCGGATGACCTTGAACTCCCCGAGGTGCTCCCCTGGTTTCAGTGCGTTTACTGGGTCCAAGATTCAGCGGGCTCCAATGGTTGGCAGGGGCCGCAGGCGCATGGTAACGGTGTATAAGCTCACGCCACACTTACCACGGGAGGTTGAAATGGACCTGAAGCTGGAGAGGTTGAGTAGCGGAGAGCAGGTTGCCGCCGGTTCGGCCCTCGCCCTGTTCGCCTGCATGTTCTTCGGCTGGTTCAACTTCGGGTTCGAAACGCGCAACGCGTGGGAGTCGCTTCACTACATCAGCCCGATCCTCACTGTGGCGATCGTCCTCACCCTCGGGGTCGCCTTCTTCAAGGCAACCGAGAGGAGCCTTGGTGACATTCCCGACGGTTCGATGATCTTCACCCTGGGCTGCGTTGCCGCCCTGCTGATCCTCTACCGGCTGATCGACCCCATCTCCCTGCCCGGAGCCGAGGGCTTCGAGCCGACGGGAAGCGTGCAGGCAGGGCTGTTCCTGGCGCTGCTCGCCGCCGCCGGGATCGCCACCGGCGGCTACCTGGCGACCGGCGGAACCGCGCTGAACCAGCTCAAAAGCCTGATCCCGAGCGCCAGCCCTGCGCCGCCGTCGCCGCAGCCACCTCCCGCCGCGGCACCGCAGGCACCTCCCGCCGCCGCAGCACCACCTCCGCCTCCCGCCGCGGCGGCCCCTGTGGCTCCGACCCCCGCGGCGACGCCCACTCCGGCTGCCCCCGGCAAAGCGTTTTGCGAAGAGTGCGGCACCGCCATCGAGCCGAGCGACAGGTTCTGCAGCGGCTGCGGCAGAGAACAGGCCTAGCGCGGGCTGAGGCTGCCCGTCACCAGCGTTTCGTTCTCGAGCGGCAGGATGCTGACCATCAGTTCATCCCCGGTCGGCCGGATCCTCAAAGGGCCGCCACTGACACAGGAGTTTTTCTGTTCGTAGGTGAGGGTAGTTGGGCTCACTTCCACCAGCTGCATCGTTTGACTGCATCCCTCGGAGGGGACTTCGAGGGTGCCGCTGTTCCCTTCCGCATCCATTTCCAGCGTGACCGTGAAGGAGTCGTCGAGGTTGGGACGTTCGCTGCTGCTGCGGTCCAGCGTTCCACTCCACTCACCGGCCGCTTCGCTCGCCTCGATTTCCGCTGCCGGACTGAGGCTGCGCGCGAACGCGGAGGGCACACCGTTACGGCCCAGCGCCTTGACCACGGACTTCTCTTCGGACTGACCTTCCACCGGTCCCACCAGCAGTACCTGGAAGCCGGGGTAGAACTCCTGGGCCCCGTCAGAGGAGACGACTTCGACGTCGATGCCCTCGGAGAGGAGGCGTTCCTGCTCGGATCCGGCGCCGGCGGGGGTCCGGAACGAACCCGCCTGGACGTAGCTTCCCGCTTCGACCAGGGGTGCGGCCGGCGCTTCGAACACGGTGGTCGGTTCTTCCGCGTCGGTGTCCTCGGTGGTGATGGTTTCCGTCACCGTCGACCCTTCGCTGTCGACGACCACCGTGGTGAAGGTGGTGCTGCTGCCCGAAGACAGCAGGATCGCCAGCGCCGCCCCCGCCCCGAGGACGACGATGGCTACACCCAGCCAGATCGCGGTTCGGTGACGCCGCTCGCCGTTCCCCGCGGGCGGGGGCGGAGGCGCGATCGGCGGTGGTGGAACCGGGGCCTCGTATCGGGCACCGCAGGAGCGGCAGAAGGCCGCATCGGGTGCCAGCGGAGCTCCGCAGCTGCCGCAGGCCCTGGCTTCGTCCTCTCCCCGAACCGCGGCCGCGAACAGGGTCACGGCGCCGGTCGCGCCGGTCGGCCGGCGGTGGGGGAGGCGAGCAGGACCCCCGCCGCGATCACCATGGCCGAGGCCAGCACCAGGGGCAGCGGCACGTAGATGGATCCGATTTGGGTGACGCCGATGTCGGTGAAGTACACGTAGGCGAAATAGAAGGGAGCGGGAAAGAGGCTGAGATTGAGCTCATCCCCGAAGGTCCACATCAGGCTGACGATGAGGGTCGGGGCGCCGGCCAGAACCAGCCAGATCTCACGCCCCACATAGTCGGCGGGCCGTTTGAGGGTGAGGATGCCGATCGCGATTGCCACCAGGCCGGATAAGACCGCGACGACGTCGCCGAGACGCAGCCCCACCCCGTAGTTGACCGGGTAGTCGTTATGCAGGGGGAGATAGAAGACGGCGTAGAGAGAGATGAAGCACATCGTCGCGCCGCCGACGATCGCCAGCCAGGCAGCGACCGTGTTTCCCGCCGCCGCTGCGGCCGGGCGCGGGCTGACGGCTCCGGGAGCCGCGGCCGGCGACCAGGCCGGGGGCTGCAGGGGGGTTCCGCAGGAACGGCAGAACTTCGCGCCTTCGTTGAGCCGGGTGCCGCAGGCGCCGCAGAAGGCAGGGGGACTCGTCGCGTTCAAGTGGCCGCCTGCGCCTCCCCGCAGGCCGCGCAGAAGCGAGCGCTGGGCGAGATGCTGTTGCCGCAGGATCCGCAGAACAGCTGCTGAGCTCCCTGCGACTCAGCCTCGACGACGGCGGTGGGAGCCTCGACCTCCGCCTCCACCACCTGAGTCTTCGCCTCGTCGGGATCCGCTGCCGGTTCCTCGAGCTGAGGTGATTGCTGGGAGTAGTGGTCGGTCCAGCGATGGCCGTCGAAGTACCGAAGCCGGTCGCCGCCTTCGGGGTCCGGGTGCCACTCGGCCGGCGCGGCGGGGGCTGCCACCGCTCCCATCATGGCGGTGTGCTGAGTCGCGAACCCGAGGCGACTGTTGTACGAGCTGGCCGCGACACCGGCCCAGATCGCGCAGATGGGAAGGGTGATGAGGAGGCCGAGCCCAAGCGTCGCGATTGCCAGCGGGATGTTGATCAGGAACATGATCAACGCTCCCGGGACCGTGGCGTAAAGCATCCCCAGCGGTCCGAAGAAGAGGGCGAGGAGCACCGCCCCGACCACACTCTTCGGCGAACCCACCTGGATGACCGCGGTCTGTTGCACCGCAACCGGAGTTGGCGTGTTCATCTCCTCGACCCTTTCATCGAACCCTCTAAAACGGTACGGGACATTATCTGCTCTCCAGAGACGAGCGAGCGCTGGCTTCCAGCAGGGGGGCAACCGGCGTGCGCACCGCCTCCATCACGGTTTCGATCGCCTCGGGAGCGAAGGTGATGCCGGGGTCGTCGCGTTCGGGCTGACTGTCGGGGTGGAACATCACCGCCAGCGCCAGGTGATCGCCGTGCCGCAGGTGAACGATCGCGATCTGCCCGGCCAGGAAGTTGCCGTTGAGGGTGCCGCCCCAGCCCGCCTTGTAGGCGGGAGTAAAGCCCTCGAAGACGCTCCCCGCTCCCCACTCGAGGGGGGCGGTCAGTTCCCCCGGCTCGCTCTCCCGGCTTGGCCGCTTCTGCGCTTCCATCAGTTCCAGGACCAGGTCGCTGACGGCATTCCCGTAGGTCTCGTCCGCCAGCGCATGGGCAAGCAGGACAGCGTCCGTAACCCGCCACTGCGAGGTGCCGAGCAGCAGGGTCGGGGCCAGTGGCTGGGGGATTTCGGTCTGCTGGCTGAGGAAGGGAACGCAAAGCGATTCCGGCGCCTCGATCTGCGTGCTGGGGGTGGCCGCACCTCCCGCCAGGGCGAAGGTCTCGGCGAGATCCTCCCGCGCCTGCGAAGTGCCCCTCGCCGCCCGCTGCAGTTCGAGGACGACGCGACGCTGCCGGCAGTTCTCGGAGCGGGTCATCGCGCCCACGAACGCATCGAGAACCTCGGGCGAAGGCATTTCGCCCTGCCGCTCTCCCCAGCCCAGCAAGCGCAGCAGGGTGACCATCGTCGCGACCTTGCTGATGCTCCACATCCGCACCTGGCGCTCCCCGCCGCCGGCCGCCGAGGTGGCGAGGAGGGGAGCCGGCGAGTCGTCGAGCATCACCGCGGCCTCGACCTGTCCACCCAGAGCAGCCGCTTCCCGAACGCCGCGCTCGAGGTCGTCGCGCAGCCTCTTTTCCAGCGGCGTCAGGGCCGGCGCCGGCGCCGCTGCCGCGTCGCGCTGAGTCAGTCCGGCACTGTCCGGGCTGCTGGCGGTGGAGCCGTCGTCCCCGAGCTGCAGCAGGACCACCACCGCCACCCCGACTCCGGCCAGGCAGGCGAGGGCGACGAGGATCCGTTTCACCATCATCGACAGCGCTCAGCAGCTCGCGCCGAGCAGCTCGCCGGAGCGGGGCGCCCAGACGCGACGCCGGTCTGAGGTGGTGGAGTAACCGGGGTCGTAGGTCCATTCGCCCCGTTCGTACTTGGCCCAGGTCAGTCCCGACCATTCGCTGCAGGGTGAATCAGGAGCCGACCAACCCATCCCCGTCACCATCACCCGGGCGACGCCTTCTCCTTCCAACTCCTCGATGCGGGCGTCCAAGCCGTACGGGTCCAGGTCTTCGGTGAGGGTTTCCTGGGCTTGCATCCACTCACCGAATCCGTATTCGGCGAGGTTCTGTTGCCGCTTGCGCGAGGAGAGCAGTCCCCAGGCACCGCGGAAGTCGCGGGCGACGACGTCTACGTGGTAGGTGAGCAGGGCGGACTCGATCGCCACTTCCATCTCCGACCGCTTCACCGGTGGGTAGCCGTCGGAGTCCGTTTCGGGTGGGTCGACTTCGGCGGCATCTTCATCGGAGGAGGTGGTCTCGCTGGTCTCCGCCGCGGCAGTGGCGGAGGGTTCATCCTCGCCGCCGCCAAGCACGATCGCGGCCGCTGCGCCGGCGCCGAGCAGAACGATCAACACCGCCGCCAGGATGGGCGCTCGCCATCGGCGTCGCGACGACGGCGATGGTGGTGGTTGTGGTGGCAGTGGAGGAGGCGGCGACGGTTGCACAGCCGTCTGCGCGTCCGCCGCATCGCCGGCGACCGGTTGGCCGCAGGAGCGGCAGAAGGCCGCCCCGGCGATGAGCGGCGCCTGGCAGGATCGGCAGACCGGCTGCTCGTAGCGCGCTCCGCAGGAGCGGCAGAAGGAGGCCCCGGGCGGCACCTCCTCCCCGCAGGACCCACACTTGCCAGGGCTATTCGTGTTCATTGATGTACCGCCAGCCCCGGTGATCTAAAAACCTGAGTGTTAGCTAAGTACGCAAGGATGCGTTAGCTAATCACGTTTCCTAAAACGACAGGGCACTGCTCGACGTTCATGGTTAATCTGCGCGCCCCTGATGAAAAAGACCTTCTGCACCAGTTGTGGAGCCCAGGTACAGGCCGACTGGAAGTTCTGCGAGGGATGCGGAGCCACCCAGCTGGAGGTCGCTCCGCCGCCGGAGGCCTCCCCGCCTTTGCAGGTCCCCCCGCCGCCTCAGGATCCGCAGCCGGGCAGCAGCTCGCCGCCGCTGCAGGCGCATGCGGTTGAGGTGGAGGCTGGCGGCAAGACCCTCCTGCAGCCAACCACCCTGCGCCTGGACGAGGGCGAACTGGTCGCGATCATCGGCCCCAGCGGCTCCGGCAAGAGCACCCTGCTGAAGGCGCTGGGCGGAATCCGGCCGACCAGCGGCGGCTCGGTCCTGATGCGGGGCGACGACATCGGCCTGCGCCAGGCGGACGTCGGCTACGTGCCGCAGGACGACACCCTCCACCACCGGCTCAGCATCCACGAGGCACTCTCCTTCGCCGCTCAGCTGCGGCTGCCGGAGGGTCACACCAAGGAGGACCGGGAGGCCGCGATCGCCGCCGTCCTCCAGCAGGTCGAACTCGACGACATCCCGGAGCGGCGAATCGGCGATCTCTCCGGCGGGCAACGCAAGCGGGCGGCAGTCGCCCTGGAGCTGATCGCGAAGCCGGAGCTGCTGCTCCTCGACGAGCCCACGACCGGCCTCGACCCCGGCCTCGAGCGGCGCTTGATGGAACTGAGCCGCGAGCTCGCGGACAAGGGCCAGAGCGTTCTTCTCGTCACCCACGCGACCCAAAGCCTCGACCTCTGCGACCGGGTCGCGATCATGGGCCCAGGGGGAAGGCTCGCCTATCTCGGCCCGCCGGCGGGTGCGGCCGAGACCTTCGAAGTCGAGCAGATCGACGAGGTCTACGCCAAGCTCAGCGACGAAGCCGACGAGCAGTCGCAGGAGCGGGTCGAGGGCCCGCTCTCCTACCCACGGCCAGCCACTTCGAGGCAGGTCCCCCGCAGGCGTATAGGGCCCCAGGTGAAAGTGCTCTCCCGGCGCTATGCGCTGCTCTTCGCTCGCGATCGCCGCAACGCAAAAATCCTTGCCGCGCAGGTCGTCGTGCTCGCCTTCGGCGCCGCCTTCCTCTTCCAGGCCGACGTCTTCTCCTTCGCGGAAGGCAACGCGGAGTACGCCGCGCAGAGCGCCCAGCTGCTGTTTCTGATGGTCACGGTGTCGATGTGGTTCGGCGCGATCTCCTCGGTCCGGCAGATCGTCTCCGAGCGCGGCGTCCTCGCTCGCGAGCTGGCGGCGGGGGTGCGGACCGAGGCCTACCTGATCGCCAAGGGGCTGGTGATCGGAGCGGTCGCGGCGGTGCAGACCGCGCTCTTCGTCTGGATCGTCTTCGGCCTGCGGCCGCTTGGCGAAGCCCCCAGCAACGCCGAGCTGCAGGTGCTGGTGATCTGCATCCTCGTCGGCTGGGTGGGGATGGGGTTCGGCCTCACCCTCTCCGCCTTTGCCCGCAGCGAGGACCAGGCGGCGAGCTTTCTGCCGCTCATCCTCCTGCCCCAGATCCTCTTCGCGGGAGCCGTGGTGACGACCAAGGACATGGGGACCCCGATCCAGCTCTTCTCCCACCTCTTCGCCTCCCAGTGGGGCTTCGCCGGGGTCGGCAACGCGATCGACATGAACGCGAGGATCGCCGCCGACCCGGGCTTCGCCCACGCCAACCACTACAGCTCTGCCTTCTTCACCCACGGCGGGTTGCAGGTGATCGTCGTGCTGGTCGTGATGATCCTCGTCTGCGCCGCCGTCCTCCAGGCCCGGCTGCGCCCCTCCTTCGAGGACACCTGGTGGCAACAGGCGAGGCAGGGCTGGGAGCGCTGGCTCGCGCAACGCCGCCAGCAGCAGGCCGGAAGCTTCGCCAGCTAAGGGGGGAGTTCGCCCGCCTCCTTCTCCTTTAATAACTCGTATTCAAGTTGTTAAATGACTTTGTAGCTCATATTTGAACGCTTATAAGGTAAAGTGGCTCAATGGCAGAAGCCTCGCGTCACACTCCACCTGCGATCAGACGAGCTACTCGTGGCCTGGCCGAGGACATCGTGATCTCGCGCAAGCTTCGCGGCCTCACCCAGGCGCAGCTGGCGGATCGCGCAGGCATCGGCCGGGCGACCCTGGCTCGCTTCGAACAGGGCGACGGGGGAATCAGCCTGGAGGGTCTCCTGCGGGTGCTCCGCGCTCTCGGGATCCTGGACAGTCTGACGCGGGCGCTGGACCCCTACGAATCTGACGTCGGGCGGTTGCGCTCCGGCGAAGAGCTCCCGCGACGGGTTCGGCCTCTGAGGCTGGCCGAGGACGAAGATGCCTGACCGGGAGGTCGAGGTCTTCGTCCAGCTTGCCGGCAAGGACGTGCTTACCGGGCGGCTCTGGGCGCACCGGCGCCAGAACGTCGAGTCGGCCACCTTCGTGTACGCCAGCGATTACCTCACCGGCAAGGGGAGCTATCCACTCGACCCGGCACTGCCCCTTGTCTCGGGTCAGATCCAGACGCCTGAGAATCGGAAGATCTTCGGCGCCTTCTCGGACTGCTCGCCCGATCGCTGGGGGAGAATGCTGATCCGCCGTCGCAGCGAGAAGGGGGACGGCAATACCGCGAGTCAGAGCTTCGGTGAGGCCGACTACCTGCTCGGCGTCCGCGATGACCTGCGGCAGGGCGCTCTCCGATTCCGCGATGCCGAGTCCGGCGAGTTCCTGGCCGACGAGGAGGAAGGAGTCCCGCATCTCGTCGACCTGCCGCGACTGCTCGACTACGCCGATCGAACCGAACGCGATGTCGCCAGCCGGGAAGAGCTCGACCTGCTGCTCAAGGGCGGAAGCTCCCTGGGCGGAGCTCGTCCCAAGGCCCACGTGATCGATCGGAACGGGCGCCTCGCCATCGCCAAGTTCCCGAAGGCCGAAGGGGACGACTGGGACGTGCCCGGCTGGGAGGCGGTCGCGCTAAGCCTGGCGAGGGAAGCCGGAATCAACGCCGCTTCCTCCCAGTTGGAGGAGATCGCCGGCCGCTCGGTCCACATCGTCGATCGGTTCGACCGGCAAGGCGATCGGCGCGTCGGCTACGCGAGCGCGATGACGTTGCTGGAGGCGACCGACGGGGAGCCCCGCAGCTACCTGGATCTGGTCGAGGTGATCGAAGCGGAGTCCGATCGAGCCACCGCCGACCTCCGCGAGCTATGGCGCCGGATCGCCTTCTCGATTCACGTCGGCAACACGGATGACCATCTGCGGAACCACGGCTTTCTGCGGGTCACCTCCGGCGGTTGGTCGCTCTCGCCGGCGTTCGACGTCAACCCGAATCCCGAGCCGGGACCGAAGTACCTCAGCACCTCGATCGACGGTCGATCCAGCGCCGCGAGCGTCGAGCTCCTGCTGGGTGTCGCCGAGTTCTTCCGCATGGACGAGAAGGAAGCCCGCGCGGTGCTCGGTGAAGTCGGCGAGGCGACCAGCCGCTGGCAGGAGGTCGCGCGTCGCCTCGGCCTCGATAGTTCCTCGATCAAGGAGATGCGGCCCGCCTTCGAGCACTGACGGCCGCCACCCGCGCCACCCCGGCGTGCTGGCGAAGGGGGCTGGTCCTGCTACGGTCCGTGGCGTTGGTTGCCGCTGTGGTGACCGAGAGACCCGTCCTTTGCTGCGTCTTCACGCGTCCGGGGTCGTTGGATCTCCCCCTCGCATTTAAGGAGTCGCAGTACATGTCAAAGCAGTCATTCGCCGATCTCGGCGTGTCCAAACCCGTGCTCACCGCCTTGCGGCAGCGCGGCATCGAGCAGCCGTTCGCCGTCCAGCGCCTCGTCATCGAGGACGTCCTGGCCGGCCGCGACGTGCTCGCTCAATCCCCGACCGGATCCGGCAAGACGCTGGCCTTCGGGGTCCCTATGGTCGACCGCATCGCGGCCGACTCGCGGCGGCCGGCCGGGCTGATCCTGGCGCCGACCCGCGAGCTCGCCTGCCAGATCGTCGACGAGCTCGAGGAGGTCGCCCACGCCCGAGCCCTCTCCGTTGCCCCCGTATATGGAGGCGTCGGCATCCAGGCGCAGGCCAAGAAGGCCGCCCGCGCCCACATCGTCGTCGCCACTCCCGGCCGGCTGGAGGACCTGCTCCAGCGCCGCGCCCTGACCCTGGAGCACGTGCAGCTGCTCGTCCTCGACGAGGCCGACCGGATGCTCGACATGGGCTTCAAGCCCGCCGTCGACCGGATCGTCGCCCAGACGCCTTCCGACCGCCAGACGCTGTTCTTCTCGGCGACGCTCGACGGTGCCCCCGGCAAGGTCGCCCGTTCCTTCACCCGCGACGCCCGTCGCCACGTGCACGCGCCCAAGGCCGAGCGCCGCGCCGACGTCCAGCACCGCTTCGTCCACCTCGACCACGCCGACAAGGTTCCGACCCTGGTCCGCGAGCTCGACGAGAACGAGCGCGGCCGCACCCTGGTCTTCGTCCGCACCAAGCGCGGGGCTGACCGCCTCGTCAAGCGGATCGGCAAGCAGGGGATCAAGGCGGTGGCGATGCACGGCAACAAATCCCAGTCCCAGCGCCGCCGCGCCCTGGCCGACTTCGAAACCGGCCGGATCGACACCCTGGTCGCGACCGACGTCGCCGCCCGCGGCATCGACGTCCCCGACGTCACCCACGTCTTCAACTACGACGTGCCCGAGGACAGCGACACCTACGTGCACCGGATCGGCCGCACCGGCCGCGCCGGCGCCAGCGGCACGGGCGTCAGCTTCGTCGTCGCCGACCAGAAGAAAGACGTGCGCCGGATCGCCGACGGCCTCGGCCTGCGCTCCGAGTTCGACCAGGGCACCCGCGGCTGACGTCCTTCTAGCGGCGGCGAACGCGGAAGGTGACCATGGCCGGTGAACGGTCGCGGTTGCCTGCCGCGTCAGTCGCGAAAACTCGGAAGGTGTGCCGCCCGGGCGCCACCAGGTAGGCACGTGGCGAGCGGCAGGGGCGGAACGGCCCGCGGTCGAGCCGGCACCTAAAGCTGGCGCCGGGCTCGTTGGCCTTGAAGGCGAAAGCGACGCGGCGGCGCGGGCCGGCGGCAAAGAGGAGTGCCGGGGGACGGCGCGTCAGGCTGGTTGCGGGCGCGGTGCGGTCGCGGGGCGGCGGCCGCGGCACCGGCGGCGGCGCGCCTTCGGGCGGCACCGGTTCGGGGTCGGGATCGGGGGGCGTATCGGGCGGGCGGAAGCTGTTGGGGGCGCGTTCTTCGACCGCCTCGCAGTTGACCGGCGGACCATCGGTGTTAGCTGGGGCGAAGTCGATCAGCGCCGTGTCGAAGCCCTCGCCGCAGTCGACGATCGGGTCGGAGTCGCCGGAGTTGGCGAGGATGATGTCGTTGCCGGCGCCGGCCAGCATGTTGTCCGGCCCAGCCCGGCCCAGGAGCTGGTTGGGGCCGTCGTCGCCGACCAGGTTGTCGCCGACGTTGGTGCTCTCGACGTCCTCGATCGCTTGCAGCGTCGTCAACTGGGCGGTGGTCGCGCAGCTCGGCTGCCCCTGCGGCCCGATCAGGCCCGCGGTCCCGGCGGCCATGTCGATCGCCACCCCGGTGCCGAAGTTGGCCCAGTTGGCGTTGTCGCGGTCGCCGCCGCCGAGCAGCTCGTCGCCGTCGCAGACGGCGTTGGAGATGAAGAGGTCCTCGCCGGTTCCGGCGTCGAGCCGGTCGTCGCCGCCGTTGTTGGGCAGCGCGTCGTCGCGGCCGCCGGCGCTGACGACGTCGTCCCCCGCCCCGTCGATCAGCGTGTCCTCGGTCTCGCCGCCGGTCAGCTGGTCGGCATCCTCGTTTCCCAGCAGCACGACCGAGACGGCTTCCGGGAAGCCGGGGGCGAGGAGGACGTCGTCTCCCTCCAGGCCGGCGAGGTGGATCGAGTCGGGGGGCTCGGCGACCGCGCAGGAGACCGTGCTTCCGCTCGCCGCCGAGCAGCCACCTGCGGTGCCGGCCTCGAACTGCGCCTCATTGCCGGCCAGCAGGGAGAAGGCGACGGTCCCGTCGTCGGGGTCGGGGCTGGCCGCGTTGGGCGCGAAGCTGGCCGCCACCCGGTCGTCTTCGTCGCTGCCCACCAGGTAGACGCCGGGAGCGGCGCTCGAACCGGGTGCCATCAGGCCGACGGCGATCGCGCCGGGATCGCGCAGGTCGATTTCCTCGTCGCCGAACTCGCAGTCCTCGACCGTGACGTCGACGCAGCCGTCGCCGTCGGCTCCACCGTGGGCGAGGTCGCCACCGCCACCGCCGTCGATCAGGTCGGCGCCACCGCCGCCGTGGAAGGTCTCCGCTCCGTCGGTGCCGACGAGGTAGTCGGGGAAGGGGGTGCCGACAACCGTCTCGAAGTCGCTGAAGTCGGTCGCGGGCGCGAGCGGCCCGTCTACGCCGCCGCCAGAGGGGGCGAGGCCGTTGTTGGCGAAGCCCTGGCCGAGGTCGACGTAGACGCCGCGCCCCGCGGCGCCCGCCGGGAAGCCGGCGTCGGTGAAGAAGGCGCCGCTGTTGGGAAAGCCGGGGGTCGCTCCCGTCGCAAAGCTGAGGGTGTCGGTGCCGCCGCCCGAGTCACCGAGCGCGTCGACCGTCGCGTCGCCGCGGGCGACGTCGTTGCCGCCTTCGCCGTCGAGCGAGTCGGCGCCAAAGCCGCCGGAGAGCAGGTCGTCGCCGGGACCCCCCCGCAGCCGGTCGTCGCCGACGCCGCCATAGAGACGATCGGCCCCCTCGCCGCCGAAGAGGTTGTCGTTCCCGCGCTGGCCGTAGAGCCGGTCGTCACCGCCTTCGCCGTAAACCGTGGTGACGCTCCGCGGCAGACGGATCACGTCGGCGCAGGGCGTGCCGACGATCGTCGTCCCCACCGTTTCCGGCCCCTCGGCGCAGCTCGGTGCGGCGCTGGCGGTGGCCGGCATTGCTGCGGCGGCGAGCAGCAGCGCCGCAGTGATCAGGAGCGGGTGGTGACCCATCTAGTGTCGCTACCCGTGAACCGATAGAAGCAATGCAGTTGACACAAATAATGCGTTGAAACCATATTTGACGCAATTAATGCGCTAACGCTATATTTGAATCTATGATGGACCCAATCTCGATCCCCGAGGCTGCTCGTACTTTGAAGCTAACCCCGGGTCGTGTGAGAGCAATGGCCGCGGGAGGGCAACTGCCTGCCCTGAAGATCGGCGATCGCTGGCTGATTGAGAGAAGCGTGGTGGAGCAAAGACAAAGGGCCAGGGCGATTAGGGGACGCCGATTTACGCCGCAGAACGCCTGGGCGCTCCTTTTGATGGCCTCTGGCGAAGAGGCCCCAATGCTCGACCCGAGCGTTCGCTCCCGGCTCAAGAGAGCCCTCGCGCTCGAGGGTCTTGGGGCTCTGGCGCCTCGCCTCCAAGGCAGATCCCAGGTCTCCATATATAGAGCCCACCCTGGGGAGATCTCCTACCTGCTCGAAGACGAGGCGCTGGTGCCTTCTGGGATAAGCGCGGCGGGTCCGATGAAGGTCGGTCTGCTGGCAAGCCGTGAGGCGGACAGTTACATCCCGCAGTCTCAACTCCAGCGCTTCATCGATGAGCACGCTCTCATCCCAGGTGGGGTCGACGGCAACGTTCGGCTCCGAGTGGTGCCCGATGACGTCTGGCAGAACCTCGACGGCCGATCAATCGCGCCACCGGCCGCGGTCGCTCTCGACCTGGCCGATGAACTCGATCCGCGTACCGAAGCGGCCGGCGAGAAGCTGGTTCGCCAGGTCGATCTAAGGTATCGAGCGCACTTGAAGGGCTAGATCGTTGACCCAGACGGAGGCTCGTCCGCTGATTCGCATCGAACCCGTAGGGCCAGAGGCAAACCGTCTCTGGTCCTTGGCGCTCGACCTTGCCACGGACCTGGGCGCCGATGGCGAGTGGTCGCTGATCGGTGGCCTGATGGTTCAGCTTCACGGCTTCGAGCGGGAGGACGATCTGCGGCCCACCACCGACATCGACATCCTCGGCGCGGCTCGCAAGCCACCCGCTATGACCGAACGAATCGCTTCGGTGCTCCTCGAGAGAGGGGCGGAGGTCGAGATGCCACCTCGATCCAAGCCGAAGGTCGGGTATCGCTTCCACCTCGACGGCGAGCTGGTGGAGATTCTCGGTCCGGATGGGCTGCGGGCCGACCCGAAGACGGTTGGTGAGCTGGAGACCATTCAGGTCTCCGGTGGCAGCCAGGCGCTGAACCGGACGGCGGTGGTTCTCGTCCAATTGGGGGACTCGCCGCCGGTTGCCATGCGCCGTCCGAACCTGCTTGGCGCGATCCTGGTCAAGGCGAGGGTGGTTGCCAAGCGGCGCAAGGAGAAGTTCCCCTCGGATCGGCAGGACCTGATCAGGCTGCTGAGTTATGTGGAGGATCCCCGAGGCCTCGCACGCGAGGAGGGACTCAGGGCAAGCGAGAGGAAATGGCTACGGAATGTCGATGCGGCCTTGAACTTCGACGATCCAGCACTCGCGGCGCTCTTTCCCGCCGACACCGTCGAACGTGCCCGACAGGCCTTCCTGCTCCTAGGCGGCTCCTAGGAGCAGGATCTGGCTCAGGTTTTGCGCTCGAGGTCGGCTACCTCCTCGGCCTTCTCGTCGGCCTTGTTCTGGGCGTGATCGAGCTGCTCCTTCTTCTCGCCCTTACGCTCCTCGCGTTTTCCCTGGCGACGCAGACTCGGGTCGTCGGCGAGGTCGCCGGCCGCCTGCTTGGCCCTGCCGGTGAGCTTGTCGAGTATTCCCATGCTTGATCCGGTCCTCTCGTTGGATTACGTCCCTCAGCTACCCCGGGGCCTGTTCCTCAACCGCGGGCATCGAGCTTGGGGAGCACCTCGCGCCCGTAAACCTCGATCGCCGCGTGCGGGTCGGCGCCGGAGTTGTTCATCAGCGCCACCGTGGTCGCGCCCATTTTTTCGACCTGCCGGATCCGCTCGACGTGCTCGGCGGGGTCGGTGGAGATGATCATCGCCTCGCGCAGATCGTCGTCGGAGACCTGCTTCTCGCCGTGCTCGTACATCGTCTTCGGGTCGTGCCAGTCGTCGGTGTAGAACTCCTTCGGCTGGGCGCCCTTCCAGACCCGCGCGCCCTCCAGCGCGGCTTCGTCGTCCGGCGCCCAGGAGAAGGCGGCCTGGAGGACGATCTCCCCCTCCGGTTTGCCGGCGTCGGAGGCGGCGGCGCGGTAGGCCTCGAGGAGTTCGGGCGCCTTGCCGGGATCGGCCAGGGTCCAGAGGCCGTCCCCCTGGCGGCCGGCGACCGCGGCGGCCTTCGGCCCGAAGGCGGCGACGTAGATCGGCGGTCGCCGGTCCTCGGGCAGGCTGTGGATGAAGAGCCCGTCGGCGCCGAAGTGATCGCCCCCGGCGCTCAGCTTCTTGCCGTCCCAGAGCGCGCGGATCATCTCCAGCGCCTCCTCCATGCGCTCGACCTGCGCCCCCGGCGAGGGCCAGCCGTGCCCGAGCGGCGCCTCGTTCAGCGCCTCGCCGGAGCCGAAGCCGAGGTAGGGCCGTCCCGGGTACATCACCTCCATCGTCGCCCAGGCCTGGGCGATCAGCGCCGGGTGGTAGCGCGGGCCAGGTGGGGTGACGCCGGTGCCGAAGAGCGCCTGCTCGGTCGCCTGGGCGGCGGCGCCGAGCCAGACCCAGGCGTTGCCGGACTCGCCGCCCTCCCACCAGGGCTGGAGGTGGTCGCTGCAGCCGATGCCGTCGAAGCCGGCCCGCTCGGCCTCGACCGCCTGGCGCAGCAGGTCGTCGGGGCCGAACTGCTCGTGCGCGCAGAAGTGCAGGTAGCGCATGCGGTGCGGATACCCGTTTGGGTGCCGGCCAAGCGGGGGTAGCCCGGGCGGGTGAATGCCGATCCGCAGATCACCGTCGTGCTCGACATCGACGGGACCCTGGTCGACACCAACTACCAGCACGCGATCGCCTGGCACCGGGCATTTCGCGCCCACGACTACGTGGTGCAGCTCTGGAGGATTCACCGCCACATCGGCATGGGCGGGGACCAGCTGGTCGAGGCGCTGATCGGCGAGCAGGGCGAGACGGAGGACGGCGACGCGATTCGAGGGGCGGAGGGCGATGCCTACGGCGAGCTGATCGGGGAAGTGGAGGCGATGCAGGGTGCCTCAGAGCTTTTGCGGGAGCTGAGCGACGACGGCTTCAGCACGATCCTCGCCAGCTCCGCAAAGCCGGAGGAGGTCGAGCACTACATCGAGCTCCTGGATGCCGGCGACCTGGTCGAGGGCTGGACGAGCGCCGGCGACGTCGAGCGCACCAAGCCCCACCCCGATCTCGTCCACGCCGCCATCGAGAAGGCCGGCGGCGAGCGTCCCGCGGTGATGGTCGGCGATTCGACCTGGGACGTGAAGGCCGCCGAGCGGGCGGGCATCCCGACCCTTGCCGTCCTCACCGGCGGCTTCTCGGAGGAAGAGCTGCGCGAGGCCGGCGCGGCCGCGGTGGTCAAGTCGGTTTCGGCGCTGCGCGAGGACCGGGACGCGCTCAGAAAACTCGCCGGCTGAGGCCGGTTCGCCTCGCGCCGAACCTGGGTATGAAGCCAGCGCTTGTACTCAACCGAAAGGAGGCTGGAAATGGCTGAGCTGACGACGTTGGAGGAGAAGCTCGCTGAGGTCCTGGGTCTGGCCCAGGCCGCGCAGGGCGCCACCGAAAAGATCGAAGGCATGGTCGAGGACGAGGAAATCGTCGCCAACCTGAAGCAGATGCGCGACGAGGCCGAGGAGACCGAGCGCCGCTGCACCGAGGTGGCCGACGCCCGTGAGGGCAAGAAGACCGCGATCCTCGAAAAAGCCCAGGAAACGAAAACCGAGGCGACCGAAATGATGTCGACCTACCTCGGCGGCGAGTCCGATGGGCTCGACGGGTTCGAGTTCCTGACCATGGCCGAGGCCGGCGAGGTCGGGCACTGGGCAGTGCTCGGCAAGCTCAACGAGTCGGCGGGGGAGAGCGAGATCTCCGAGCTGGTCGAGTGGGCGCTGCCGATCCAGGAGCGGCATTTCGCCGAGGCCAAGGACGGCTCGCTGAAGCTGGCCGGCGACAAAGACCCCTACGAGGAGTCCTAGGAGCTCGTTTTGAGGGCGATGGCGTTCACCTGGGGGGTAATCCTGGTGGGCGGCATCGCCTACTTCTCGGTCATCGGGCTGCTTCACCACTGAGGGCGATGAAGCGATTCGTCAGAGAGAACTCGCTCTCCCTCTTCTTCCTGACGATCTTCCTGTTGGCGCTGGGAGGCCAGGCGATCGCCGGCCACAACCTCTACAACGAGGAGGCGATAGCCCATCAGGAGAGCCAGATCACCTTCTGGCGCTACCTGACCTCCTCGAGCTTCGGGCAGGCGGTGATGGAGAACTGGCAGTCGGAGTACCTGCAGTTCGCGCTTTTCGCCCTGGCCACGGTCTGGCTGCTGCAGAAGGGCTCGCCGGAGTCGAAGGAGCTCGACAAGGCCGGCACCGAGTCCGACCGGGAGCAGCGGGTGGGCAGTTATGCGCGCGAGGACTCCCCACGGTGGTCCAAGTACGGCGACTGGCGCACGACGGTCTACTCCAACAGCCTGATCATGGCGATGAGCCTGATCTTTTTCGCCTCCTGGTTCGCGCAGTCGCTCACCGGCTGGACCGCCCACAACCAGGAACTGCAATCGCACGGCGAGCCGCACCTTTCCTGGCTCAGCTATCTGGGTAGCTCCGAATTCTGGGAGGCGACCCTGCAGAACTGGCAGTCGGAGTTCCTCGCCGTCGGCTCCTTCGCGATCCTCGCCGTCTACCTGCGCCAGCGTGGCTCTCCGGAGTCGAAGCCGGTCGGCGCCCCGACCGGGGACGCGACCGGCAAGGAGGGGTGATTCGCTCCCACCGTCCGGCGGCCGCGCCACCATCGAGGCATGTGGCAAGTGACCGTTCTCTGTTCGGGCTGCGACGAGGAGTCGGAGGTCGTGGTCGAGGCTCTCGACGACGTCGACCGCGAGGTCTGCCCCTGCGGCTACAGCTTCGCGGTGCTCGCGGTGGCGAGCTTCGAGGCCGTCTACGCGGAGGGCGGCGAGCTGATCGAGCTCGTCCCTCGCCGCGACCTCTCGCGGGCCGCCTGACTGCCTCCTGCTAAATCCCGCCCCGGCGGGTAGACGCAACTCGTGGCCAGCAGGAGCGACGAGGGGCTGATCGGCGCCGACGGGGTGATCGAGTGGCGCGACGATGCTGGTGAGTTGCACCGGGTCGGCGGCCCGGCGCGGGTCTTCCCCAGCGGCCGCGAGGAATGGTTCCGCCACGGCAGTCTTCATCGCAGCGATGGCCCAGCCGTGACCCACGCCAATGGATCGATCAAGTACTACGTCGACGGCGTCCGCCATCGCGAGGGTGCCCCGGCCTGCGTCTACGTCAACGGGACCGAGAAGTGGTACCGCGAAGGCAAGCGCCACCGCGACAACGGGCCGGCGGCGATCTACCCCGACGGGCGCCGCGTCTGGTTCGTCGAAGGCGAGAAGGTGGCCGAAGAACGAAGCGCCCGCCAGCCCTCGCTGGTCAAGGCGAGGTAGACCCGGCCGTCCGGCCCGCGGCGCTCGATCAAGAGCCCGCGCCTGACCGCCTGACCGCGAAGCCGCACGAGGTCGCGGTGGTCCAGCTTCGGCAGGCGCGGGGGGAGGGCCGACGCCGGGCAAAATCCGTCGTCGACCGCCTCGGCGATCGCCGCCAGCAGCTCCTCGGGCTCGGTTTTCTTCCTCTTTCCCACCTTTTTCTCCAATTTATGTTTTGACACAACCGGCGGCGGGGTAAAACGCCGCCATGCAGCGGGAGAGAAAAGTGAGAGCCGGAGAGCGAGGAATCCGAAGCGCTCCTTCCCTGCCTCTCACCGTCCAGGCTCTGCGGCGACTGCGCAGTCGCTCCGCAAGTGCGCTGGACGCCCGCCGGTTGCAACCCCGATGAGCATGGGGAATCGGCTCGGTATCTATCTCAACGACCACTTGGCGGGGGCAACGGTTGGAGTCGAGGTCGCGCGGCGAGCGCGAGGCAGCAACGAGGACAATCCGGACTTCGGCCCGCCGCTGGGCGAGATCTGCACTGACCTCGAAGCCGACCGGGAGACGCTGAAGGCGGCGATGGACCAGCTTGGTATCGGTCGGAGCAAGGTCAAACCGCTGGCCGCCACCATTGGCGAGCGCCTCGGCCGGTTGAAGCTGAACGGCCAGCTGCGCGGCTACTCGCCGCTCAGCCGCCTCGACGAGCTGGAGATCCTGCAGATCGGCGTTGCCGGTAAGCGGCGTCTGTGGTGGGCGCTCGAGCACACCCACTCCGAGGATCTTTCGGGATTCGATCTCGGCGAGTTGGCGGAAAGGGCAACCGAACAGCTGCGCCGGCTCGAGGCATTGCACCTGAAGGCCGCTTCGCTGGCTCTTTAAAGAGCCGAGATCAGCGAATCCGCGTTTCAGCCTCTTCTTGTCGCCCACGCTCAGCCGCCCGGGCCCCTGGGGTGCCGCGGACCTGGTCTGCACGTCGACTGAGTCCGACGTAGCCGAGGAAGAGGACGAAGAAGATCGCAAAGATGATGACGGCGAAGATCGGCGACCAGGCTACTGCCACGATCGCAAGCAAGACGAGAACTATCAGTGGCACGACGTACATGAGAAGGGGTTTACCCCCACTTCGGTGAAGCGAAACCGTGCGATAGGGGCCGCACTACGAGAGCAGCGGAAGCTGCATCCGGATCTCGGTTCCCTTGTGGCTGCTGGAGATCTCGATTTGCCCGGAGAGCATCGAGATCAGCCCGAGCCCGAGTCTCATGCTCGGCTCCCCGCCCTCGATCCGTGCCTGCATGCCCACGCCGAAATCGCGAACCACGATCAGGAGGTTTTCGTCCCGGCGGCCCGCCTCGACTTCGAGTCGGCCCGGACCGAGCGGGTAGGCGTGCTTGACCACGTTTGCGCAGGCCTCGGTCACCACCGTCTTGATGTCCCCGAGGGGTGCCATCGTCATCCCGAAGCCTTCGGCGAGCTCGGCTACTGCCGTGCGGGCCATCCCTACGCTCTCTGGTCTAGCCGTCAGCTTCAGGCAAATGGACTCGCCGGTGCTCATCAGAGCGCTGCCACTTGCCTTTCGTTGAAAAGTGAGAGATGGGGCTCCTCGTCATAGGTCCCCTCGGGGAGGTAGATCAAAACGTCGGTGGCCCTTGTCGAGACATACGATTCGGATAAGAATCCTGCTTATGAACAACGAAGAGAAAACTGCGAAGGACCCAATCGCCAGTCGCTTTGCGGTTTTGAGTGAGGTCGAAAACGGAAAGACTGTAATCGCCGTTTACGGCGAGTTGGACCTCAGCACCGCGCCGCAGTTGGATGAGGGCCTCAGAGCCGCCGGTGAGGCCTCGCTGATCGTCGATCTCGGGGGATGCGATTTCATCGATTCGACTGGAATTGCGTTGTTGGTCCACGCATTTCAGAAGGCCGATGAAGCTGGCAGAAAGGTCGCCCTTTGTGGGCTCAAGGAGCAGGTGCGGCGGGTTTTAGAGATTGCCGCCGTGGTGGAGTTGATCCCGACTACGAAAAGTCGCGAGGAAGCATCCGCGCTGGTATCGGAAGCCTGAGCCCCGAACAATCGATACCTGGCTCATGAGAGCGCGCCGAGCGATGCGGCGAGCAGACAGACGTCATCGCGAAGATCGCTGTGGTCGAGGGCACGGGCCAGCGAGCACCGGGCGGCATATGGCCCGCGCAGGCGAAGCGCAGCTCCAGGGATTCGAGATCCAGCTCGGCCTAGGCGACGGTCGCCATCCGGCCGACGTCGTGGCGCCCGGCTAATGCATCCAGCGCCTCCAGCAGCGGGGCCGGACGCAGGCCGGGTGGGCGCTTGCCTTCATGCGCGGTCGCGGGGTTCGGTGGCGCCGAGCGCGGTCTTAAGGAGCCGCTGAGATCGCCTCCACCAGGGCGCCCGTCTGGTCGTCGGAGAGGTTGGTCGCCACGTCGGCCTGGCTGACGATGCCGATCAGGTCGTGGCCGTCGATCACCGGCAGACGGCGGACCTTGTGCTCGGTCATCGTCTGCAGCGCCTCCTCGGCCGAGTCGTCGGCGCCGATCGTGACTGGCTTGCCTTCGCCCAGCTCGCCTGCTTTCACCTCGTCGGGCGACTTCCCCGCCGCGATCGCCTTCACCACAATGTCGCGGTCGGTGAGCATCCCCTTCAGGCGGTTGTCCTCGCCGCAGATCGGCAGGGCCCCGACATCCAGGTCGACCATCTTCTTCGCCGCATCGGCCAGCGATTCATTCTCCCCGACGCACTCCGCGCCGCCGCTCATGATCTCTCTTGCAGTTGCCATTTTTCCTCCCGATTTGTCTTCCCGGTACTTCGTTTCTATTCCCGCAGAGGGGGCCGGCAAACAGCGCGAAGCTCGGGGTGAATGAGGTTTCGGCCTCGCAAGCGTGTGGGTATTTCGACAGCACACTCGAGGCCGTTCGGCGAGGAGGAGTCATGGCGAAAGACCACGGTTCAAGCGTCAAGAACGACAAGCAGTACGAAGGACTTCGCAAGAAGGGGATGAGCAAGGAACGCGCCGCCAAGATCGCGAACGCTTCCGGCTCCTCCAAGAAGGGTGGCGAAAACAGCGGTGGGGGCGGCAGTAAGTCCCAGAAGCAGAAGGCCGGTCGCAAGGGCGGCAAGAAATCCAGCTAGGGGAGGTGGGTTCCAAGGTCGGCAGCCTCTGCGAGTTGGTCCTCGAGTCCACGCGGGTGGACTCGATGGTTGCCTTCTACGAGCAGGTCGGGCTGAGCGTTCTCTCTCGCGAAGCGGATCGGGTATGGCTCGCCGCCGGCGAGCGCAGCCGGATCGGCATCTGGAGCCCTGGCAAGAAGGAGCACGACGACCGGGGCGGCAGGCACGTTCACTTTGCGCTGGCTTCGAAGGAGGGAGAGCTGCCGGCTTTGGCAAGCCGACTTCGGGGGCTTGGCTACGAGGTGGAGGGGCCGATCGAGCACGACGGTGGCGACTCCTCTATCTACCTCTTCGACCCCGAAGGCAATCGGCTGGAGCTCTGGGATTTCTTCCGAGGGGGAGGCGATGCGGTCCCCGACGTCGGTGGTCTCGCCGAGTAGAGCCGCTGACCTCGATCGCCACTTCGCCTAAAGCCAGAGGTGCTCGAAGCTCAGCCCGGTCTTCCCGTGGTTGAGCAAGCCCATCGAGGGTTGAGGGGCCCGTCGTCGTTCGGTCGGGCTGCCGGGATTGAAGATCTGGAACCCGCCCTCCTCTTCGTGCAGGGGAAGGTGACTGTGGCCGAAGACCACGGCATTGGCGCTCGGAAAGCGCAGTCGCAGACGGATCAACCGACCCTGGGCAGGTCCGGCATCGTGGGTGATCGCCACGCGCCAGCGGCCGATCTCGATCTCCAGCTCGGCCGGCAGCGAGCGCCGCAACGAATCCTCATCGACGTTGCCGTGGACGGCGTGAACCACCGGGCAGATCGCTTGTACTTCCTCTAAGGCCGAGGTGGCGAAGAAATCTCCGGCGTGGATGACGGCCTCGGCTGCGGCGATCGCCTCGACGCAGCGCTCGGGCAGCTGGCGGGCTCCCTTCGGCATGTGGGTGTCGGCGATGACGGCGATCACTAGGCAGATTCTGATGGTGGCGCCGACGTTTCGCGGTAGCCGTTCTTTGGGTAGCAACGCCGTGAGGCCCAAGGGAGCGTTCGCTCACTCCTCTCCAGATCCCACCCCAGATCCAAGGAAGGCGGAGAGATGCAGGTAGTTGCCTCGAAGCTGCCATCAGCCGGACCGATCGGCGACCTGTTCGCGGAGATGCTTTCGCTACCGCCGTCGGAGACCCTCTCCGCCGAGCCCGCAGAAGAAGCCGCCCGGCTTGTCGCCGGCGTCGACGACCCGCTCGGCGATGACGACCTGCAGCTGGCGCTCTACCTCTGCTTCGAGCTCCACTACCGCTCCTTCCCAGGAGTCGATCCCGCCTGGGAGTGGGATCCGTCCCTGCTCGCGGCCCGGGCGGTGCTGGAGCGGGCTTTCTTCGACGCGCTCGAAGCGGCGGTCGCTCCTGAGGATTCGGTCGACCCGGAGCAGGTCGGCGACCTGCTCTTCCGCCTCGAGTCCGAAGACGAAGGAGTCTCGCTCTCCCGCCACCTCGAGGTTGCGGCCGACATCGAGGAATTCCGCGAGTTCGTCGTCCACCGCTCCCTCTACCAGCTGAAGGAGTCCGACCCCCACAGCTGGGCGATCCCGCGCCTCGACGGGCCGGCGAAGACTGCCCTGCTCGAGGTCCAGGCCGACGAGTACGGGGGTGGCCGGGTGGAGCGGATGCACTCGCGCCTGTTCGCGAAAACGATGCGGGCGCTCGGCCTCGACGACCGCGAGAACGCCTACCTCGCCCACGCTCCAGGCCAGACGCTGGCGACCGTCAACCTGATGTCGGCCACCGGCCTGCGTCGTGCCCGCCGCGGGGCGATCGTCGGTCACCTGGCGATGTTCGAGATGACCTCCGCCCTGCCCAACCGCCGCTACGGCAACGCGCTGCGGCGCCTCGGGTTCGGCGAGGACGCGACCGACTTCTTCGATGAGCACGTGGAGGCCGACGCGGTGCACGAGAACATCGCCGCCTACGACCTGGCCGGGGGACTGGCCCGCCAGGAGCCGGAGCTGGCCGCCGACATCCTCTTCGGCGCACGGGCGCTGCTCTACCTTGAAGACCGCCTCGCCCGGCACCTGCTCGAGGCCTGGGAGGACGGCCGCACCTCGCTGCGCCAGCCTCTGGCTGACACCGAGACCTGACCGATGGGCGAGGCCGGTGCCCGCATCTCCTATGTCCTGCCGCTGCGCTGGGCCGAGCCCGGCCCGATCGAGGAGCTGAGCGCCTACCTGGCTTCGATCACCGGGGCGGTGGACGAGACCCTCGTCGTCGACGGCTCGCCCGCGCCGGTCTTCGCGGAACACGAGGCAGCGCTGCGGGGGATCGCCCGCCATCTGCCGCCGCACCCTGACCTCGACTTCCAGATGGGCAAGGTGAACGGGGTGCTCACGGGGGTGCGCGAGTGCAGCGGGGAGCGGGTGGTTCTGGCCGACGACGACGTCCGCTACGACCCGTGGACCCTGCGCCGGGCGGTGGCGCTGCTCGACGAGGCCGACTTGGTCCGACCGCAGAACTGCTTCGACGAGCTCCCCTGGCACGCTCGCTGGGACACCGCCCGCTCGCTGCTGAACCGCGTCTTCACCGGCGACCCGACCTTCCCGGTCGGCGACTTTCCCGGCACCCTCGTCGTTCGCCGCAGCGCCCTGCTCGCGACCGGGGGCTACGACGGCGACGCTCTCTTCGAGAACCTGGAGCTGATGCGGACGGTCCGCGCCGCCGGCGGCAGGGTGGCGACGCCGCTCGATCTCTACGTGCCACGGCGACCGCCGAGCGCGGCCCACTTCCGCTCGCAGCGGGTCCGCCAGGCCTATGACGACTTCGCCATCCCCGCGCGCATCGGCGCCTTCCTCGCGGTGGTTCCCCTGGCGACGTTCTCGCTGCGGAAGGGTCGCGTCGATCGTCTTCTTGCCGCCGCGGCGGCCTCGATCGCCGTCGCGGAGATCGGTCGCCGCAGAGCTGGGGGAGCGGCGCGCTTTCCCGTCAGCGGCTCGCTGCTGGCGCCCGCCTGGATTGCCGAGCGCGCGCTCTGCTCCTGGCTGGCGCTGGGAGCAAAGCTACGCGGCGGGGTCCGCTACGGGGAGCGCCGGCTCGGTCACTCGGCGACCCCGCTGCGGCGGCTGCGCCGGCGCCACGCCGGGGTCCTCGACGGAGAGGGTGGGACCGCTGTCGGCCCGGAACCCGATCGTCTTGTGAGTGCCGTCGCAAAACGGGCGGATCTGTGAACGGCCGCAGCGGCACAGCGCCACCACCTTGCGCTTGCTCTCGATCTCGTTCCCGTCCTGGTCGACGATCGAGAACGGGCCACGGATCAGATACGGCCCATTGCGGTAGGGGGTGATCTTCACGGGAGAGTCGGGCACTCAGGTATGAGTCCCCCGTTCGCGCCTCCGGCAATCCTGACGCCATTGCGTGGACGTTTTTGCGCCGTCTCCCGGGGGTACACCAGGCCCACGAGGCCAAAGGGAGCGGTTCCGCTCACTCCTCGCCAGTTGCGAATCCCAAACTCTCAGGGAAGGCGAAGAGCGTATGAAGGTAGTTGTCACCGGCGCGACCGGAAACGTCGGCACCAGCACGGTCGAAGCTCTCGGCAAAAGCCCGGAGATCGACGAGATCGTCGGCCTGGCGCGGCGCGAGCCGAACTGGAGGCCACCGAAGACCAGCTGGGTCGAGGCCAACATCCTCAACGCCGATCTCGCTGCGATCTTCGAGGGCGCCGACGCGGTCATCCACCTGGCCTGGGCGATCCAGCCCTCCCGCGACGCGGTGACCCTGGAGCGGATCAACGTCGAGGGCAGCCGGCGCGTTTTTGCCGCTGTGGCTGAGGCCGGGGTGCCGAAGCTGGTCCACGCCTCCTCGGTGGGCGCCTACTCGTGCGGCCCCAAGGACCGCGAGGTCGACGAGAGCTGGCCGACCGAGGGGACCGAGACCTCCTTCTACTCGCGGCACAAGGTGGCGGTGGAGCGCGAGCTCGATCGCTTCGAAGCCGACAACCCCGAGACGAAGGTCGTCCGCCTCCGTCCCGCCCTGATCTTCAAGGAAGAGGCCGCGACCGAGATCCGCCGCCTCTTCGTCGGCCCCTTCCTCCCCAACTTCCTGCTGCGCCGCGGCCTGCTGCCGGCCCTGCCGCGGATCGACCGCCTGCGGTTCCAGGCCGTGCACTCCGAGGACGTGGGACGCGCCTACCTGCGGGCCGTCCTGGCCGACGTGGAGGGCGCCTTCAACATCGCCGCCGAGCCGCCGCTCAGCCCCGAGGAGATGGCCGAGCGGCTCGGCGTGCGCAGCTTCCCAGTGCCGGCGCGGGTGGTGCGGCGGCTGGCCGATCTGAGCTGGCGGCTGCGCCTGCAGCCGACCCCGGCGGGTTGGCTCGACATGGCTCGGGCCGTGCCGCTGATGTCCTCCGACCGGGCCCGCGAGGAGCTCGGCTGGGAGCCCCGCCATAGCGCCGTCGAGGCGCTGGAGGAGCTGGTCGAGGGGATGCGCGGGGGTCACGGCGCCGAGACCCCGCCGCTGGAGGCCGACAGCGCCGGCGTCCGGCTCGAGGACCTGAAGACCGGGGTCGGCGCTCGCCAGTGGAGTCGCGATCGCGACGAGCAACTGGTCAAGTACCTCGCCGACGTCCACTCGATCGAGCTGCAGGCGCTGGCGCAGCTTCGCGCCGCCCCGAAGATCGCCGGGGACGAGCGCCTCTGCGAGGCCTTCGAGCAGCACCTGGCCGAGACCGAAGACCAGGAGCGGCGGGTGCGCGAGCGCCTGGAAGAGCTCGGCGGCAAGCCCTCGAAGCTGAAGGACGCGGCCGGGACCGCCGGCGGCTGGGGGATGGCGGCCTTCGCGGCCGGCCAGCCGGACACGCCGGGGAAGCTGACGATGCACGCCTACTCCTACGAGCACATGGAGCTCGCCGCCTATGAGCTGCTGAAACGCCTGGCCGAGCGCAGCGGCGACGAGGAGACGGCGCGGATGGCGGCCGCTATCGCCGCCGAGGAGAAGCGGATGGCCGAGCGCCTGGAGCAGTCCTTCGACACCGCCGTCGAGGTCTCGCTGGGGGCCGTCGACGAGGACAAGCTCGACTCGCTGTTGCTCGCCTACCTGCGCGACGTCCACGCCCTCGAGGGGCAGGCGGTGAAACTGCTGGAGGCCGGCGCCGAGCGGGTCGACGACGACTTCCTGGAGGAAGCCTTCCGCGACCACCTGGCCGAGACCCGCGAACACCAGGCGGAGATCGAGGGGCTGCTCGAGGAGCGTGGCGCCAGGCCCTCGCTGATCAAGGACACGATGCTGAAGGCCGGCGGCCTGAACCTCTCCGCCTTCTTCGGCGCCCAGCCGGACTCGACCACCAAGCTCGCCGGCTTCGCCTACGCCTTCGAGCACCTGGAGATCGCCGCCTACGAACTCCTGCAGCGGGTCGCGGCCCGGGCCGGCGACGAGGGCGTGGTCGCGACGGCCGAGGAGATCCTCGCTGAGGAGCGAGCCGCCGCCGAGCGGGTCGCCGAGAGCTGGGATCGCCCCGACGTCCCCCTCGGGATGGCGTCGTGAACAACTTCCAACGGGAGGAACAGCGATGAGGGCACTGACTTTCCACGGCAAACGCGACGTCCGCGTCGACGAGGTCCCCGACCCGTCGATCCAGGACCCGACCGACGCGATCGTCCGCATCACCTCGACCGCGATCTGCGGCTCGGACCTGCACCTCTACGAGGTGCTGGGGATGTTCATCGACGAAGGCGACATCCTCGGCCACGAGCCGATGGGGATCGTCGAGGAGGTCGGCCCCGAGGTCAAACACATCAAAGCCGGCGACCGGGTCGTGATCCCCTTCAACATCTCCTGCGGCAGCTGCTGGATGTGCGATCGCAAGTACTTCGCCCAGTGCGAGACGACCCAGAACCGCGACACCGAAAAAGGCGCCTCGCTGTTCGGCTACACCAAGCTCTACGGCCAGGTGCCCGGCGGCCAGGCGGAGTTCCTGCGGGTGCCGCAGGCTCACTTCGGCCCGATCAAGGTGCCGGAGACCGGCCCCGACGAGCGCTACCTGTTCCTCTCCGACGTGCTGCCCACCGCCTGGCAGGCGGTCGACTACGCGGCGATCCCGAAAGGTGGCTCGGTCGCCGTCTTCGGGCTCGGGCCGATCGGCCAGATGAGCGCCCGGATCGCTCGACATCAAGGTGCCGAGAAGGTCTTCGGCGTCGACATCGTCCCCGAGCGCCTGGAGATGGCGCGGCGCAACGGGATCGAGGTGATCGACGGCGATCAGCACGACGACGTCTCGGCGGCGCTGCGCGAGCTGACCGACGGCCGCGGCCCCGACAGCACGATCGACGCGGTCGGGATGGAGGCCCACGGGCGCCCCGGCGCGGAGGCCGCACAGAAGCTCACCGGCCTGCTGCCCGACGCGGTGGCGGCGAAGGTGACCGAAAAGGCGGCGGTCGACCGGCTCTCGGCCCTGCTCGCCTGCATCGACAGCGTCCGCCGCGGCGGCACCGTCTCGATCTCCGGCGTCTATGGCGGCCAGATTGACCCGCTGCCGATGTTCCAGATCTTCGACAAGGGCCTGCAGCTGCGGATGGGCCAGGCCCACGTGCGCCAGTGGACCGACGAGATCCTGCCGCTGCTGGAGGGCGACGGGGACCCGCTGGGGGTCGACGACCTCACCACCCACCAGCTGCCCCTGGAGCAGGCGCCCGAGGCCTACTCGATGTTCCAGAAAAAGGAAGACGGGGCGATCAAGGTGGTTCTGAAGCCTTGACGGAGCCCCGGTCGCGCCCGCGTGGGCGGCTCAAGCGCTCCAACTGCTCGGGGCCAGGGATCAGCCGTCGCCGGCGGGGCGGCGGCTTCAGTTTTCTCGACCCCGAAGGCGGTCGCGTCGCCGACGAGGAGACCCTGGAGCGGATCCGCGGGCTGGCGATCCCACCCGCCTGGCGCGAGGTCTGGATCTGCAGCGACCCCTACGGCCACATCCAGGCGACCGGGCTCGACGATGCCGGCCGCAAGCAGTACCTCTACCACGAGCGCTGGCACCTGCGGGCGGCGCAGCGCAAGTTCGAGTCGATGCGCGATTTCGCCGCGCGGTTGCCGAGCCTGCGGCGGGCGGTGAAAAAGGACCTGGCCCAGGAGGGGATGCCGCGCGAGCGGGCGCTGGCCTGCGCGGTGCGCATGCTCGACCTCGGCTTTTTCCGGATCGGCGGCGAGGAGTACGCCGAGACCAACGAGAGCTACGGGGTGGCGACGGTGCTGCGCGAGCACGTCACGATCGAGGGCGAGGAGATGGTCTTCGACTTCCCGGCGAAGAGCGGCCAGCGCCGGGTGCAAGCGATTCGCGACCCCGAAGTGCAGGCGGCGATCGAGGCGATGCGCCGCCGCCGCAGCGGCCCCGACGACCTGCTCGTCTACCGCGAGGGGAGAAGCTGGCGCGACGTCCGCTCCGACGAGGTCAACGCCTACCTGCAGGAGAAGGCCGGCGAGGAGTTCTCGGCCAAGGACTTCCGCACCTGGCATGGGACCGTGCTCGCTGCGGTCGAGCTCGCACGCGAGGATCCGCCGAAGTCGAAGGGCGGCGGCGAGAGCGCGATCCGGGCCGCGGTCAAACGGGTCGCCGAGCGCCTCGGCAACACCCCCGCCGTCTGCCGCAGCTCCTACATCGACCCCCGCGTCCTCGACCGCTTCCGCGACGGCAAGACGATCGAGCTGCCGAACCTCAAACCGGAAGCAACCGTCACCCCCCGCCAGCAGGGCCTGATCGAGCGCCGGGTCCTGGGGCTGATCGGGTAGCGAGTTACTTGAGCTTGCGCCAGCGTGGCCGCGCCCGCTGCTGCTCGCCGCGGCGCAGGCTGTCGGCGATCAGCCAGAGCATCGGTGGCCAGAGGCCGACGAAGAGCGCCCGCCGTTCGGCGTTGGCCCGTTCGTCCTCACCGATCGTCTTCGACCTGATCCAGAGGACGATGCAGAACCAGACGGAGCCGAGGGAGAGCCCGTAGAGGTAGGTGCTCTTCAGGCTCAGCATCTTCGGCATCTGCCCACATGTCCCCAGATTTGACGGATCGCGAACCTGGACTGTCTGCGGCGCGGCGGGGGTAGGTGTGGGAGGTGCCGGCTGAACAGTCATTGCGGCGACGATGGGCAACCGCCGCACGCTGGCCGGTGGGGGTCGGGCTGGCCGTGGGGCGTTATATGTGGAGCACGACCCCGATTCATCGCTGGGAGCTGACCGGGTCCTGGGCCGACGACGCGCCGCCCGCTCTCCCCCCGGAGACGCGCGAGGAGGATCTGCAGCTGCCCGCGGACGGGAGCGGCCCGCTGATCCACCGGATCTATCGCACCCGGATCGTCGGCTCCCCGATCTCCGCCGAAGAGCTGATGGCGCGGATGACCTCGGATCCCGACACCGCCGCGCCGTCTGAGTTCGCGACCTTCCAGAAGCTGCGGGGGGAGAAGGGACGGATGCGGGTGGGCGACGAGTATGTCGTCCGCATGCCCGGCCCCTGGGACGGACCCGTCCGGGTGGTGGCCGTCGATTCCTCTTCGTTCCGGCTCGCCACCCTGCCGGATCATCTCGAGGCCGGCCAGATCGAGTTCCGCGTCGCCTCCGGCTACCGCTCGATCTCGTTCGAAATCGAGTCCTGGGCCCGGAGTGGAGATCGCCTCAGCGACCTCTTCTACTCGCGCCTGCGGATCTCCAAGGAGGTCCAGCTGCATATGTGGTCCTCGGTCCTGCGCCGTGTCGTCGGCCTCGCCGAAGGAAAGATGGAGGGAGGCATCGTGATCACGACCCGGCGGGTGGACCCCGAGCTGCTGCCGCTACCCGGCACCGACGAGCCCCCGCCGCGAACCGTGCCTCCGAGGGTGAGCGCGCTGGCGGAGCGAGAGGTGAACTTCGACGCTTTGCGGGTCGACGAGTTCGTCGGCGACCCCGGCTGGCGAAACGACGACCTGGTCGAGCAGCTGCCGCACGAGGGCTCGGGACCTCCGGAAGATGGGGGGAGCTGGGCGGTCGGGCGCGAGATCATGGACAGCTACCAACTGGCCGATCCGCGCATCGTCACCGCCACCTACGACACCGGCGCGCCCCTGGCCGGCCGCGACATGCTCCTCAGGATCCACTTTTTGGGGTTCGGGTTCGACGTCGCGGTCCGGATCGGCGACGTCTACGAACAGGATCTCGAGGTCGACGGCCGCACCGCTCGAATCTTCGGCTGGGACTACCGGACCCTCGACGGCCACTTCGAGCAGGGGCAGATGCACTACGAGATCTGGAAGTGGCTCGACAGCGGCGACGTCGAGTTCCATCTGCGCGCCGTCTCGCGGCCCGCCCAGTCGGGCCCCTTCTTCCTGAGGACGGGGTTTCGCTGGGTGGGACGGCCCAACCAGCTGCGCTTCTACCGGCAGATCTGCCGCCGCATGCGCCGGCTCACGGAGGCCCAGCTGGAGACCAACAGGGCTGTCGGCAAACGATCGAGCTGCCGAACCCCAGATCGGACGCATACGCTCATCCCCGCCAGCAGGAGCTGATCGAGCGCCGGGTCCTGGACCTGATCGGTCCGTGGTGATGCTCGACGCACGGGTCGTCCGTGCCAGGGGAGAGGATGTATACGTGCCTTGGCGAAGCCACCGTGTGATGGGATTCTTGGTGCCTGACCCTGGTGGGTTTGTGTCTAGGCGCGGCGCTCGGTCGCGACGATATCCCGATAGCCTCCTGCTGGTGTGTCCCACCGACTTCCACCGCTGCTGCGATTCGGGAGTATCCGCCCGTGGCTAAGACTTCACGGATCGGTGTGCTGGAACGTTTCGCAAAAGCGAAGAGCATGCCTTCCGTCGGCCGGGTGTCTGGCGGTGGGGTTCGAACCGTCTATTACCGGGATCCCGATCGGGTCAGGGTTGTGCGCGGCAAGCGGGTGAACGGCACCCGTAGCGCCAGTCCGCCGGCTTCCGGCGACTGACTTTCGCGGGGGCCGATGTGGGCGAGCAGGAGCTGCGCGAATCTGGTCGCCTGGCACGCGACCTCGTCCTCCCGGGATGCGACTGGGTTCATCGGCGTGTGCAGCGCCTTTCCTATCTGGGCCCCGACCTCATGGTCAGCGGTCTCAGCATCGACTTCACCGTCCCCGAGCCTCCGCTTGGTAGCCACGTCCCGATCTCGGTCCTGCCGAAGTGGCCGCCGCTCTATGACTTCGACTTCCACGCCGCCGACGGAAGCCCGCTGCCGCTGCTGACCAGCCTGCAGAACGGAATCATCGACGAGTCCCTCCTCTTGGCCTTGGTGGAAGAGGTGAGCCCGGCATCGATGCAGCACCCGAGCTTCGCTGCTGCGGTGCGGAGTCTCACCCGTGGGCCCGAGACCCATCTCGGAGAGGCGTTCGGGGCGTTTCGGGATGGCCTGGAGGGTGATCTCGATGACTCCCGCGTTGAGCGGCTTCTCGATGTTGCGGCGATGCTGGCCGACGCAACCTTCCTCTGGTACCCGCTGGCGGACGCCAAGCCCGGCGAACGCCTCCTTTGCAAGCTCAGCTACCTGATCCCCGGGGAGAAGATCGAATCGCTGCCCCGGCGCATCGGTCGCAGCCTCTCATGGGTACATCCCGCCGAGTACATCCCGCTCTGGCACTCCGGTGCGGACGCGAACTTCCACGCCGAACTCGAGGCACCGCCGGTAATGAGGATCCGCGCGGTCGAGGCGAACTTCTACTGGTTCACCGAGGACGATCCGGCGAGTGAGACCGAGCTTGCCACCGAGGAAGCCCAGGATGCCGGTCTGCGCCCGGACCAGTACGTCGACGTCGAGGGCAGCCTCGCGCACGTTTATGTTGCGGGCCGCCGGCCCCTTGGAGCCGATCTGCTGACGACTCTGGCGCCCACGCGGGCGGCTGTGCTTCCGATGTTTTTCGCCACGGTCGTGATCGGTCTTCTTGCAAGCGTTTTTTACCTATGGCGGGACCAGATGATCGATCCTGCCGATCGCGATGCCGTGGTCGCCGTCTTGATCCTGATTCCGGCTCTGATCGGCTATGTGGTGATTCGACCGGCCGACCACCCATCGCTGCGCAGCCGCATCCTCGGTGTTCAGTTGCTCTCACTGGCGGCCAGCGTTATTCCCTTGTGTATGGCGATCTTGTTGCTGCGCTACGCGGATGACCCCACTTGCCTGAATCGCGTATGGCTCGCTGCGGTCATCCTTGCTTGGGTCATCGCCGCAATGATGCTCGTCAGCGTCCTGCGCGCCGGCGGCGAGGAGTGAGCTAAAGGACGAGGAGTGCCTTGACCGAGAGCCGAGAGCCCTAGGCGAATTCGCTGCGCGCAAGTTCAGTCGTCAGACCCGTGGCCGCTGTTGTCCTCTAGTTCCTTCAGCGCATCCTCGCGGGCGTCTTCGGCGTCATCCAAGGCGTCTTCTTGTTCCTTGAGGGCGTCCTCGCGGGCATCTTCCCCTTCCTTCAGGGCGTCTTCGCGTTCCTTCAGGCGGTCCCTTTCGGCTTGGGCGCTGACGGGTCCGTCACTGCCGCCGCTTTCGCTGCCGCTGTCTTCGTTGTCATCGCTTGGGCTCGGCCCTGCGGCCGGCCCTCCGCCGGCCCTCCCGGACCCGTTGGCCCCGGCGGTGTTCTGGCGGGCGGCCGACTCGACCGCCGGGGCCAGGTCGTTGCCGGCCGACACCGACTCGGAGGCGATCCCGATCTGGCGGCTGACGAGGTTGCTCGCCGCCACCGCCACCAGCGCCGCGATCGCTAGGCCGAGCAGGGCCAGGGAGATCCATTTCGTCGTCGCCGAGAGGTTCATGCGCTCAACCGAATGACAGCACGGAGGCCGCCTCCCTCGCGGTTGGAGAGGGTCACGTCGCCGTTCCACTGGCGGCTCAGCTCGCGCGCGATCGGCAAGCCCAGGCCGGTCCCCTTCGGCCCGCGCTGCCCGGCACTGCCGCGGCTGAAGCGTTCGAAGACCGCCTCCTCCTCGCCGGACGCGAGGCCCGGCCCTTCGTCGCAGACCTCGATCCGTTCGGGAGCGGCGCCGATCGCGACGGTCGAACCCGGCGGCGAGTAGAGGATCGCGTTCTCGAGCAGGACGTCGATCGAGCGGTCGAGGTCGGCGACGGCGCACCAGGCGCTCGCCTCGCGGCTCGTGTCTACGGCGATCTCGATTTCGCGCTCGGCCGCCGCCGCGCGCCAGCGCTCCGCCGCCCGCTGCGCCGCCGAGCGCAGGTCGACCACGTCGCCGGGAAGTTCGCGCTCGCCCGCCCGGCTGAGGATCAGCAGCTCGTCGACGATCGCCGAGAGCCGGTCGATCTCCCGCATCGCCGCATCGGCATCGGCCTTCACGTCCGGCTCGCCGCCGAAGCGTTCGGAGAGGCTCTCGAGCCGCAGCCGCACCCCCGTCAGCGGCGTCCTCAGCTGGTGGGAGGCGTCGGCGACGAAGTCCTGCTGCACCCGCAGCAGCCGCTTCAGCCGCGCGGTCATCTCGTTGAAGCTGCGGGCGAGGGAGCGCTGCTCCTTACTGCCTTCGACCGGCGCCGTGGCGTCGAGGTCGCCGCCGGCCACCCGCTGGGCGGTCTCGTCGAGGCGCCGGATCGGCCGCGCGATCTGCTGGGCGATCAGGGCGCCGGCGATCAACCCCAGCGCCAGGACCACGGTGGTCAGCGCGGCAACGTCGAGGATCGAGGTCCGCACCGCGTCGTCAACCGCGTCGACGCTCTGGGTGACCCGCACGGCGCCGATCGTGCGGCCGTCGCGCCGGACCGGAACCGCGGTCGCGAGGATCTCGGTGCCGAGGGTCTGGCTGTCGCGGCTGACCTGCTCCCTGCGGCCGGCCAGGGCGGCGCGCACCTCCGGGCGATTGGCGTAGCTGGTCCCGGCGGGGGTTCCGGCGGAGTCGGCGCGCAGGCGGCCGCGGCTGTCGACGACGATCACCCGGCCGCGGACGCTGGCGGCCGAGACCCGCGCCAGGCGGTCGAGCACCCGCGGCTGCGGTGGCGCCAGCAGCTCGGAGGCGGAGGTGGCGACGACCGCCGCCTGGCTGCTCGCCTGGTTGCGCACCTCCGAGTCGACGCGGTCGCGGAAACTCAGCGCCAGCGGCACCCCGAGGGCGATCAGCGCCAGCAGCAGGACGTAGGCCAGCGCCAGCAGGAGGGTGGTCCGGAGGCTTACGGGGCCTCGACCTCCGGCGCGGCGAAGCGGAAGCCGACCCCGCGGACCGTCTCTATATAGGTGGGCGAGGAGGGAGAGTCGCCGAGCTTGCGCCGCAGCCAGCCGACGTGGACGTCGAGCGTCTTGGTCGAGCCGAACCAGTTGCTGTCCCAGACCTCGCTCATCAGGTCCTCCCGCTTGACGACCCGGCCGCCGTTCCGCATCAGCACCGCCAGCAGGTCGAACTCTTTGCGCGAGAGGTCGAGCCGCTCGCCGCCGAGCTCGACGATGCGAGCGCCAGGATCGAGCACCAGGTCGCCGACCCGCAGCGGCTGCGCGTCCTCTTCGCGGGGGCGACTGCGTCGCAGCACGGCGCGAATGCGGGAGATCACCTCGGCGGCGCTGAAGGGCTTGACCACGTAGTCGTCGGCGCCCAGCTCCAGCCCGACGATCTTGTCCATCTCGGTGCCGCGAGCGGTCAGCATCATGATCGGCACGTCGGAGCGGCGGCGCAGCTCGCGGCAGACGTCGCGCCCGTCGCCGTCGGGCAGGATCAGGTCGAGCATCACCAGGTCGGGCTGCTCGCTCTCCGCCAGCTCCAGGGCCCCGGCCGCGGTGGCGGTCACCACCGCCTCGAAGTTGGCACGGCGGAGCGCTTCGGCGAAGGGCTCGGAGATCGACTCCTCGTCCTCGACGACGAGGATCCTGCCGCTCGGCGCCTGGGCTGGCATGCGGCCACTGTAGCGGCGGTCACTGGACGTTTGGCCCTGCTCACAGCAGGCTTTGCCAGCTCTTTACCTGTCCCTGGGCGGCCCTTGCACGTCCCCTTCCCAGAATGGCCCGGCCACTTCGAGTTGGAGGTCCAGAGGATGCAAGAGGTCAAGACGAAAATCGCCACCGCCGCAACCGTCGCGGTCCTCGCCGGCCTGACCGGGGTCGCGATGAGCTCCGGCGAGGAGGGCGGCGCCGAGGCGACCGCCGACCAGCAGGGGACCCGTCCCAAAGTGGTGCGGCGGACGATCCACGTGACCAAACGGGCGGACGCGGCGACGGCGGCAGCGGCGGGGGCGCGTGTGGGGACGGCCGGGTCCGCTCCGTTCAGCACCTTGAGCAGCGGCTCGGGCAGCGGCGCCGGCGGGTCCGCGCCGGTGAGCACCTCGAGCAGCGGTTCGGCCTCCCCGGTCAGCAGCAGCGGTAGTTCCGAGCCCGTCAGCTCCAGCAGCGGCTCCCAGGCCTCGGGGACCTCGGGCTCCGGCGGCGGCTCTTCGCCGGTCACCGGGTCCAGCGGCTCGGGTTCCGGATCCAGCGGCTCCGGGTCCAGCGGCAGTGGAGATGGCGACGACGACTTCGAGGATCACCTCGACGACCGCGAAGACGTCCTGGAGGACCGCGAAGACGCCCGCGAGGACTACGCGGACGACCTGGCGGACTACGAAGAGGACTTCGACGACGACAGCTCCGGCCACGGCGGGGGCGACGATGACTGAGGCCCGCCCCAGCCGCCGTCCCGGCGCCGCACCCGTCTTCTGGACTTCGATGGTGCTGTTCTGCGCCCTGCTCGGCTTGCTGACCTATCGCTTCAGCATCGGCCAGGACCCCTCCGGGGTCGCCCCCAGCGCCGCCGCTCCGGCCCCGGCCCGCAAGGTGATCGTGCGGCGGGTCGTGACTGTGGTCCCGGCCGGCCCCGGCGAAGCGACCTCGTCACCCAGCGGCGAAGCGGCGCCCGTCGCCGAAGCGCCGCCGGAAAGCGAAGCCGCGCTCGTCTCCGAACCCGTGACCAGCGCCTCATGACCATGGCCGAGCACGACGTCAGCTTCGAGGCGATGGGCAGCCATGTGCGGCTGCTGATCGGCGAGCCGGGGCCGGGGATGCCGTCGGCCGCCGAGGCAGCCGAGCGGGCGCAGCGCTTCGTCGGCGAGTTCGAGGGTGCGCTCTCGCGGTTCGACCCGGCAAGCGAGCTCTCCGCGCTCAACCGCGACCCTCGCGGACGCGTCCCGGCCTCGCCGCTGCTGCGCCAGGCGGTGCGCGCCGGCCTCTGGGCGGCGGAGCTGAGCGGGGGCCTGGTCGACCCGACCCTGGTCGACCAGATCGAGCGTGCGGGGTACGCGTCGAGCCGGGTCGGCGTCGTGCCGGCGCCGCTGCGCTCGGCGCTCGCGGCGGCCCCAGGGCGCCGGCCGGCCGAGCCGGACCCGGCCGCCAACTGGCGCCGCTTCCAGGTCGACGAGACCCGCGGCGAGATCGTCCGCCCGCCGGGTCTGCGCTTCGACAGCGGCGGCACCGGCAAGGGGCTCGCCGCCGACCTGATCGCGGCATCGCTGGAGGGCTACAGCCGCTTCGTCGTCGATTGCGGCGGCGACATCCGCCTCGGCGGCCGCGACGCCGACCGGCAGCCCCGGACGATCGCGGTCGAGCACCCCCTCAGCGGCGGTCGGCCCTACGTCGTCTCGCTGCGCGCTGGCGGGATCGCCACCTCGGGCCTCAACGTCCGGATCTGGCGCCGCGGCGACGGCACCTTCGCCCACCACCTGCTCGACCCCTCGACGGGCCGGCCGGCCTGGACCGGCCTGGTCGGCGTTACCGCGCTCGGCGCCACCACCCTGGAGGCAGAGACCCTCTCGAAGGCAGCGCTGCTGGCCGGCCCCGCCCGCGCCCGCGAGCTGGTCGCCGCCCGCGGCGGCCTGCTCGTCCACGACAGCGGCCGGGTCGAGCTGGCCGGTCAGCTGGCTGCCCCGCCTCGCGTCCGTCTGCCGCGGCCGGTTGCGCCGATGGCGGTGCCCGCATGACCGAGGCCGCCCGCACCCTCGAGAGCCACGGCTGGTGGCTGGCCAGCCGCGCCTCCGGCGTGGTGGCGCTGGTGCTGATCACCGTCTCGGTGATGATCGGCCTGGCGATGGCGGGCAAGGTCCTGCGGGTCCCGGGCCTCTCGCGCAAGCTGATGGCGGTCCACGAGCAGACCGCTCTGGCGGGCCTGATCGCGATCTCGGTCCACGTCATCACCCTGCTCGGCGACCCCTTCCTGGACCCCGGCGTCAGCGGCGTCACCGTCCCCTTCGCGATGGATTTCGAGACCTTCTTCACCGGGGTCGGCGTGATCGCCGCCTACCTGGCGCTGCTGCTTGGGCTCAGCTACTACGCGCGCCGCCGGATCGGCACCAAGACCTGGCGCAAAGCGCACCGGGCGACCGTGCTCGTCTACGCGCTTGGGCTCGTGCACGCGCTCGGCGCCGGCACCGACACCTCGGCGATCTGGTTCCGCTGGTGGGTGATGGCGACCACGCCGATCGTCGGCGGCCTCTTCGTCTACCGGGTGCTGGAAGGGCGCGCCAAAGCCAAGGCCAAAGCGGCGAAAGCGCGGGGCGAGGCGGCCGAGCCGCAGCCGGAGGCCGTGAAGCCACGTCAGGCGCCCAGGCCGAAGCCCCGTCAAGGGCTGGCGCCGACGCCCGCGATGGAGGACGGATGACCGCCGGGACTCTGATCGTCGGCGGCGGCCTGGCGGGCCAGCGGGCGGCGGAGGCGCTGCGCCGCCGCGGCTACGAAGAGACGATCCGGATCGTCTGCGGCGAGCCGGAGCCGCCCTATGACCGTCCGCCGCTCTCCAAGGAGGTGCTGGCCGGGACGGCCGCGGAGGAGGAGGTCGCCTACCGGCCCGCCGGCTGGTACGCGGAGAACGAGGTCGAGCTCTCGCTGGGTGTGCGGGCCGAGGCCCTCGACCCCGCGCGCCGCCGGGTCACCCTCAGCTCGGGTGACGCGCTGCCCTACGAGAACCTGGTGATCGCCACCGGCGGCGAGCCGCGGCGGCTGCCCTTCCTCGCCGGCGCCAACGTCCACGAGCTGCGCACGCTCGCCGACCTGCGGCGGCTGCGCCGCGACCTCGTCGCCGGCTCCCGGCTGGCGATCGTCGGCGCCGGCTTCATCGGCCAGGAGGTGGCGGCGACCGCTCGCGCACTTGGCGCCGAGGTGACGATCGTCGAGGCGCTGCCGGTGCCGCTGGAGCCGATCGTCGGCCCCCGGCTCGGCCGCTGGTTCGCCGAGCTGCACCAGGAGGAGGGCGTGCGGATCATCGCCGGCGCCGCGCTGCAGGGCGCCCGCGGCGGCGGCGGCCGGGTCGAGGAGCTGGTCCTGGCCGATGGCCGCAGCGTCGCCTGCGACGCCGTCCTGGTCGGCATCGGAACCGTCCCGGCGACGGGGTGGCTGCAGGGAAGCGGGCTGGGAAGCGGCGGCGTCCCGGTCGATGTCGCCGGCCGCACCGCGCTCCCCGGCGTCTTCGCCGCGGGCGACGCCTGCCTCGGCTTCGAACCGCGCCGCCGCGCCCACCTCCGCACCGAGCACTGGGACGCGGCGGCCTGGCAGGGTGCTGCCGTCGCCAAAGCGATCCTCGGCGAGGAGCCGGGGCGACCGCCGCTGCCGAGCTTCTGGAGCGATCAGTACGGAGTCCGCGTCCAGTGCGTCGGCCACCCGCAGCTTGCCGATGACGTCGCCGTCGAGGGCGACCCGGCCAACCGCGACTTCGAAGCGCTCTTCAGCTGCGGCGGCGTCCCCGTCGCCGGACTCGCTGTCAGCCGCCCCCGCGCGCTCCCGGCCTTTCGCAAGCAGATCGAGGGGGCCGGCCTGGCCCTCCAACCCGAGAAGGAGGCAGCATGAGTCACAGAGCAATCGTCGACCCCGCCGAGTGCAGCGCCCACGGCGACTGCGTCGATATCGCCCCCACGGTCTTCCGGCTCGACGACACCGCCGTCGTGATCGGCACCGACACCCCGGAGCTGATGATCGAGGCGGCCGAGGCCTGCCCCGCGGTGGCGATCTCGATCGTCGACGAGTCCACCGGCGAGACCGTCTTCCCCTGAGCCTGAGTTGCCCGACCGGACCCGGCGGGTACTGCACTCTCCAACGCAATCAAGAAAGAAGAGAACATGAATAAGCGCATCTCGATGATCGGCATCGCAATCAGCCTCGCGGCCTTCGTCCCGCTGGCGGCGACGGCGACCGCCAACGACGCCGACGTAAAGCGCGGCGGCTCCTGCACCGGGAGCACCTCGGCGAAGATCAAGCTGAGCCCGGAGGACGGGGGGATCGAGACCGAGTTCGAGGTCGACCAGAACCGCACCGGCGTCACCTGGAACGTCGTCCTCCGTCGCAACGGAAAAGTAGTCGCCCGCACGCAGGCAACCACCGGCGGCCGCAGCGGCTCCTTCGAGGTCCGCCGCGTGCTCAGCGATGGTCAGGGAACCGACTCGATCTCCGCCCGCGCGGTAAGCCCCTCCGGCGAGGTCTGCACCGCCAGCGCCAGCATCTGAGCCGTTCACGGCGGATCCCCGGCCGGGAGCAACTCTCGGCCGGGGCGGGGTTTGAAGATCGGCATGGCTATGGGGAGAGCGATGATCCGAGGCAGGTGGCTCGTGTCGGCGGTGGCGAGCGCGGCGCTCGCCCTGCCCTCGGCCTCCCTGGCGGCAACGGTCGGCGTCGAAGAAGACCTGTCGACGGACCCGCGGCAGGCGAAGGTCGCCTTCGCCGGGGCTCCCGCTGAGGCGAACCGGCTAGCGGTCTCCGTCGCCGGCGAGGAGGGCGATTTCCTCGAACTGCGGCTGGTCGACACCGCCGCCCCGATCCAGCCTGGACCCGGTTGCAGCGGCGGAGGTGCCGCCGGGGTCCCTGTCCTGTGCAAGGTGCAGAAGCCGACCGTGGGCGATGGCTACACCTGCTTCAAAGGGTGCGTCGCCGAATCCGGGACCGCCTGGGAGCTGAACCTGAGCTTCGCTCTGGGCGATGCCGGCAGCCGCCTCGACACCACGGCGCTTCTCGCATCCGTCCCCAACGAGTCGCAGTACTCGCCGCCGGCTTCGATCGAGGTCACCGTCGTGCCGGGAGCCGGCGACGACACGGTGCTGACCGGTCCCGGCCCGGATCAGATCGAACCGAGCCGCGGCGCCGACCTGATCCGCACCGGAGAGGGGCGCGACGTGTTCCAGGGCGGTCCCGTCGCCGACGGTCCCGATGACGTCGATCTCGGCGATCCCTACGAGGACGCGATCGACTACTCCGAACGCAGCGAGGACGTTCACTACGACCCCAACGGGCTTGCCGACGACGGCGCCGCGGGGGAGGGCGACGATCTCGGTGCCGCGGGGACCGTCAGCACCGGCGCTGGAGCGGACATCCTGGTCAGCGCCGGTGAGGGCGCCCTGAAATATGGAGCCACGCTGAGCGGCGGGCGGGGAGCGGACAGGCTCCTCGGCAGCCCGAGAAGCGACAGTCTCATCGGCGGCGCGGGCGACGACGATCTCTTCGGCGGTGCAGGCAACGACTCACTGTTGGATCCGACCTACGGTGGTGAGGGGAAGTCGGGGAACGACTCCGGCGTCGGCGGGCCGGGCGACGACGAAATCGAACTCGGAATCGGCGACGACGAGGTTTCCGGCGGTTCGGGCCGCGACGAGATCGACGCGGGCCCGGGAGACGATTTGGTGGCGGGCGGTTCGGGCCACGATCGGATCCGGCTCGGTTCGGGCAGGGACAGCGGCGCGGGCGGGGACGGCGCCGACCTCCTGCTGGGGGAAGCGGGGGACGACGAGATCGAGGGAGGGGCGGGGGATGACCGGCTCAGCGGCGACGTCGGCCACGACTCGCTGCTCGGTGGAGGGGGCAACGACCGGATCGCCGCCGGCATGGCCGTGACGCGGGACTGGGGGCGCGCCTTCCTCGATGCGCCGGGCCCGCTCGAGGGACGGTCCGACCGCATCGCCTGCGGAACCGGCCGCGACGAGGTGAAGACCGGCGCCGGCGACACCGCAGCTGGCTGCGAGCGGACCCTTGCTGCCGGGCTGCTCGAGCTGCGCGGGGTGGAGCAGGCGGACCTCTACTTCCCGGCTCGCCTCAAATTCACGATCCGCCGCGCCGGGACCCTCCGGCTCGGCGGCCGGGGCATCGAGCCGAAGAGGGTGGTCGTCAGGGGCGACTACATGTCCTCGAACCTCGTCCTCCGACCGGTCGACCAGGCTCGCCGGTCGCTCCGCAGCGGTCGGGCCAGGTTGCGACTGGGGATCGCCTTCCGCGCCGTCGACGGCCGCCAGACGATCCTGTTCCGCACCGTCGATCTCGTGACGCCGGTCACCCTCGACTCCGGCGAGCAGGTCCTGAGCGGCTCCCCGTCCCGGCCTGCACGGGCCGTTGCGGGGGTTGCGGGACCGGGATCCGGTTCCGAGCATTGAAAGATGCGCCCCTTCGCAGTCATCGGCGCAGTGGCACTTGTTGCCATCGCGATTGTCGTCCCGGCCCGAGCTGACGCCTCCCCCGCGAACGTGGCTGCCTTGCAGGCGGGCCTCAAGCAGCTCCGCATTTACAAGGGCCACGTCGACGGGGTCCGCGGGCCGCTGACGCGGAGGGCCGTGGTTGCGTTCCAGCGCCGTCGCGGTCTCGCCGCCGACGGCGTCGCCGGGCCGCGGACGCGGCGGGCGCTCGGCTGGCGCGGCCGGCCGGGGCTGGGCAGCCGCACGATGCGGGTCGGCAACCGCGGCTGGGACGTGGCGGCGCTCCAGTACCTGCTGCAGCGGGCGGGCCACGGCGCCGGCAGGGCGGACGGCCTCTTCGGGCCGCTGACCCGGGCGGCGGTGATGCGGGCGCAGCGCGCGGCCGGCATCGGCGTCGACGGGCTCGCGGGCACGGCGACGATCGGCTCGCTGCGCGGGAAGGGGACCCCGCCGAGCGCCCCCGGCCCGAGCGGGCCGGTCAGCTTCTACCGGCCCGTCACCGGACCGATCGCCGACGGTTTCGGCGCCCCCCGCAGCGGCGGCCGCCTCCACCAGGGCCTCGACTTCCCGGTTCCCTCCGGAACCCTGGTCAGCGCCGCGGGCGTCGGCACCACGATCTTCGCCGGCTACAACGCCGCCGGCTACGGCAACCTGGTCGTCGTCCAGCACCGGCTCGGCTACACGACCTGGTACGCGCACCTCTCCTCGATCACCACCTCGGCCGGCGCGCAGGTAGAAGGCGGCACCCGCCTCGGCTTAGTCGGCTCGACCGGCTACTCGACCGGCCCTCATCTCCATTTCGAGGTGCGCCGCTACGACACCCCGATCGACCCGGTCCCGATGTTGCTGCCGAACGTCGCCGGGCGGCCTTTCAGCCGCAGCGGCGGGCACGCTGAGGAGCTGGAGTGCGGAGCGGGGCGACCCGCGTCCCACGAGCCGCCCCGCGCCGGCGACTGGATCGCCCGCGAGCCCCTCTGCCGATAGCAAGGGACCTGCGACGGCGATTGCCGACGCCGCTAGCCCTCGTCGAGCATCACCAAGGTCTCGGGGTGAACCCCGTCGTGTTGCATTGCCGCCGCCGCCTCCTCGGTCGCCAAGATCTCCTGCAGGGCAGACACATCGGGCACCTCCAGGATCAGCCCGACCCGGCTCGATCCTTTCTGGTCCCTGAAGGTCCGAACCGAAATCCCGTGCGGCCCGAAAAACTCCTCTCGCTTCGGCGAGCTGAGCCATTTGCCGACATCGTCCACCTCGTGAAAAACAAGCACCGTTGCCATCGTTATCGGTCCTTCCTTCGGCGTGAGCCCCGCCGCGTTGACGTTGATCGGATGAGCCAGCATCTCACCCGTTGAGAGACGGTGAGAGGCCGCAGTCCATTTCAAGACTGCGGTTCCGCCTCCTCGACCAGCCTCGCGACCTCCACTCGGGAGCCCACCTCGAGCTTGCGGAAGATGTTCCGCAGGTGGCTCTCGACAGTCTTTTCGCTGAGGAACAGCTCCGCTGCGATCTCCGCATTGGTCAGCCTCTTCACCAGGAGCTGGGCCACTTCCCGCTCCCTGCCACTCAAGGACTCGAGTCCCCCGCCCTCGGTCGCGGCGCGGCTGCGGCGCGAGGGTCGCTGGCCGAGCCGTCCGAGCTCTTTCTCGACCCGGTCGCGATGGCGGGGCGCCTTGCACTCGTCGAACTCTTCCGCGGCGAGCCCGAACTGCTCGGTGGCTCCCGCTTTGTCGCCGGCGGCGAGGAGGGCACGGCCGGCCAGCTCGCGTGAGGCAGCTCGGTCGATTCTGGCCTTCAGCTCGCCCGCAACCTCCGCCGCAGTGAGCGCCAGCTCGGCCGCCGCCTTGGGCTCTCCCCGGGCGAGCAGGACCTCCGCCTCTGCGCGGTCGGCCCAGGCTCGAGCCATCGGCAGGCCCGTTTCTTCGGCCGCCTCGTTCGCGTGCCGGCGGCTTTCCCCGGCGAGCTCGAGCTGATCGGCACCGACGGCCGCCCGGGTCAGTTCCAACGTCGCATGGGCACGCCAACCCCCGGGCATCTGGCGAGCCGCGCTACCCCCCATCATCGAGGTGAAGGTCTCGGCCGCGCGCTGGTACTGACCGTCCTCCCGCAAGGCGATGCCGAGGCAGAGGCCGGCCCAGCTGCTGATCGCGCTGTCGCCCAGGTTGGCCGCAATCGCGGTCGCCTCTTCGCCGCTTGCCAATGCACTCTCCACGTCCCCCTGCACCGCTTGGGCAAAGGCGAGGTTGAGCAGGCTCCAGACCAGCTGCAGCTGGTTGCGGCTGACCCGCGAGGCCTCGGCCGCGGTCGAGAGGATCTCGATCGAGAACTCGATGTCGCCGAGCATCCAGCCGCAGGTTCCGACGCAGGGGACGAGGGTGGGGGCGAAGGCGGCGCGACCGCTGGCCCTGCCGACCTCGAGCCCCCGTTCGCCGTGGAGGACCACGTCCTCGAAATGGTCGAGGTACATCTCGGCCGCGGCCAGGCAGCCGATCGCGTCCAGGCGCTCCGCCAGCTCGGCGTCGGAGAGGTCGTCGATCAGCTCGATCACGCCGGGGCGGTTGCGCTGGGCCTCCTCGATCCGGCCTCCGAGCGCGCACCCCATCAGATGAGCGCCGGCGGCCGCGGCGCGCAGCGGGCGGTTGTCGATGGTCTCGGCCGCCGCGACCGCTTTCTCTCCCCACTCCGGCATCTCCTCGAAGCTGCGGTCGTAGAAGCGGTCCATCAGCTTCGCGATCAGCAGGGCGACCGCGTCGGGCCCTCCACCCACGACCGCCTCTTCGATCGCCCCGTCGAGGCGGGCGCCGGCGCGGTCGCGGTCTCCCAGGGCGTGCTCGAAGGAGGCGCAGGCGATCGTCATCGCGACCTCGAGGTCGCGCTGCTCGGGGGTGACGCTGGCGAGCGCTTCGAGGGCGGTCTCGTAGGCGCCGTTGAAATCGCTCAGCGAGGTCAGCAGGCCGGGGAGCGGCAGCAGTAATTCCTGGCGCAGGTCGACTGGGGCGTCGTCGGGGAGCAGCCGCAGCGCCGCCCGCAGCCATCGCACCGCGCTCGCCGGCGCCCTGGCCGCCGACCCGAGCGCCGCGTCGCGCAGCAGCTCGACCGCCTCCAGGTCTCCGAACTGCGCCGATTGCTCGACGTGGTGGGCGCGCACCGAGAGCCCCTCGCGCCCGTCGCGCAGCAGTTCGGCGCAGAGGGAGTGGATGGCCAGCCGCGTCCCCTCCGGGACCGCCTCGTAGACAGCCGAGCGGACCAGCGGGTGGCGAAACTGGAAGCGCCGCGGGACGTCGGTCGAGCGGATCAGGTCGGACCCGGCCAGCTCGTCGAGTGCGCTCAGCCCGGCGGCCGGCTCGAGACCGGCGGCGCCGATCGAGAGGTCGAGGCTGAAGGGGTCGCCGACCACGGCCGAGGCGTTGGCGAGGGCGCGGCCGCCGGTGGAAAGAGCGCCCAGCTCGCGGTCGATCGCGATCCCGATCGCCTCCGGGACGCCGTCGATCCCCCCGCTCGCGCCGACCAGGCTGGCGACCGGCTCCGTCCGCGACAGCTCGAGGATGTAGAAGGGGTTGCCGCCGCTTTGCTCGAGGATCTGCGCGGCTCGGGGGTTGCCGCCGAGGAGCGTGCCGCCGTCCCTCGGGTCCAGCGGAGCGAGGCGCTGCAGGCCGAGGTTGCCCGCGTCCGCGGCGGCCCGGATCTCCGCCATCACCGAGGAGTCGAGGCGCCGGGTTCGGTAGCTGAAGACGATCATCACCTTCGCCCGCGGCGGCCGCCGCAGCAGGTGGCCGATCAGCTCCAGCGAGGCCCGGTCGCTCCAGTGCAGGTCGTCGAGGGTGATGAGGACGGTTTTGCCCGGCGCCAGCGAGCCCAGCAGCTCGCGGGCGGCGCCGTAGACCCGGATGCGGTCTTCGGGGGCGGGGGCGGGGGAGTCGCCGGAGGCGAGCGGGCGCATCGCCGGAAAGGCGGAGGCGAGCTCGTCGACCTGCTCCTGGTCGAGGGCGCCGAAGGCCGAACCCGGCGCCGCCTCGAGGAAGCTGTCGAGCGCATCGACGAAGAGCCCGAACGGCAGCTCGCGCTCGAACTCGGCCGCGCGCCCGTGGAGGACGACGCAGCCCCGGCCCGAGGCCCGCTCGGCCAGCTCGCGCAGGAGGCGGGACTTGCCCATCCCTGGATCTCCTTCGACCGCGGCGAACTGCGCGGTTCCGGCTTCGGCCTCGCCGAGCCGCGTGGTGAGGAACTCCAGTTCTTTCTTTCTGCCGACGAGCGCCGTCGCCATCGTTCTCCTCCCTTTCAGTCCACCCTAACCCTGAGACCCCCATCTAAGGGTCGAATCAGGGTCTGTCCCTGATGTACGGGGGGCTGCGCGCGGCGAACCTGCGGCTATGCAATCACCCAACCGCAGAGGAGAACTCATGCAACCCCGTAAGAACATCGCGGCCCGTGCCGCGCAGTGGAGCTCGAATCACCGCAAGCTGGCCATCTGGGGATGGCTGGCGGCGGTCGTCGTCCTCGTCGGCGTCTTCCTCGGCGCCGGGATAGTCGAACGCGAGAACATCTCGACCGTCGACACCTTCTCGGGCGAGTCCCAGCAGGCCGAGCGGGCCCTGACCGACGCCGGGCTGCGCCCGACCGAGGAGGTCCTCCTGATCCAGAGCGACTCGGTCGGCGCCAGGGACCCCGCCTTTGAAGCAGTGGTCGCCGAGGCCGCCGCGGCGCTGAGGGAGACCCCGCACGTCGCCAACGTCTCCACCCCAAGCCAAGGCGGGGGCGCCATCTCCGACGACGGCCACTCGGTCTTGATCGACTTCGAGATCACCGGGCCTGAGAAGGACGTGGCGGAAAATGTCGTCGCCAGCGAAGAGACGGTGGCGGGCCTGAACGGCTCCGATCCGGCCTTCAGCGTCGAGCAGTTCGGGGCGGGTTCCTCCGAGGGAGCCCTCGAAGAGGCCTTTGCCTCGGACCTCAGCAAAGCGGGCATGATCTCGCTGCCGCTCACCCTGTTGATCCTGGTCATCGCGCTCGGGGCGCTGGTCGCCGCGGGTGTGCCGCTGATCCTCGCCCTGACCGGCGTGCTGGCGACGATGTCGATGGTCGTCATTCCCAGCCTGCTGTTCCCGCTTGACGGCAACATCGACGCGCTGATCCTGCTGATCGGCCTCGCCGTCGGCGTCGACTACTCGCTGTTCTACATGCGCCGCGAGCGCGAGGAGCGCGCCTCGGGCAAGAGCCCGCACGACTCGCTGATGGCGGCCGCGGCAACCTCGGGACGGGCGGTGATGATCTCCGGGATCACGGTGATGATCGCGATGTCCGGGATGTTCCTCACCGGCGAGGCGACCTTCGAGTCGTTCGCGGTTGCAACGGTGGTCGTGGTCGCGGTCGAGATGTTCGTCTCCCTCCTCGTCCTGCCGGCGGTCCTCGCCTGGCTCGGCGACCGGGTGGAAAAGGGGCGCCTGCCGTTCCTCGGCAAGCGGCGTGAGCGAGGTGGCGGCGGCGTATGGCGCCGTGTCGTCACCGCGGTCACGCGCCGGCCGCTGGTCTCGGCGGTTGCCTCGGCGGGCATCCTGATCGTGATGGCGATTCCGGCCCTCAGCATGCAGACGACCCAGACCAGCAGCGATGACCTGCCCAAGGACCTGCCGGTAATGCAGACCTACGACCGCTACACCGAGGCGTTCCCCGACAAGGCGAACGTCAACGAAGTGGTGGTCGAGGCGGGCGACGTCCGCAGCGGTGAAGGTGCCGCCGTGGTCGGCCGGATCGTGACCGGCGCCGAGGGCTCCGAGACGTTCATCGGAGCGCCCGACGTCACCTACAGCGACGACGCCACCGTGGCTGCCGTCGCCGTGCCCAGCGAGGGCAATGGGACCGACGACGCTTCCATTGCGGCGCTCGGCGAGCTCCGCGACGTCATCGTCCCGGCCGCGCTCGCCGGCACCACCGAAGTCGAGGCAAACGTCACCGGCGGTGCCGCCTCGACCGAGGACTTCGCCCAGGTCATCTCCGAGCGGTTGCCGCTGGTGATCGCGTTCGTCCTCGGGCTCGCATTCCTGTTGATGCTGTTCACGTTCCGCTCGATCGTCGTCCCGATCAAGGCGATCGTCCTCAACCTGCTCTCGGTGGGCGCCGCATACGGAGTGCTGGTGGCCGCGTTCCAGTGGGGCTGGGCGGAGTCACTGCTCGGCTTCGAGTCGAACGGCGGCGTCACGAATTGGTTGCCCGTCTTCCTCTTCGTGATCCTGTTCGGGCTCTCGATGGACTACCACGTGTTCATCCTCACCCGGGTCCGTGAGCTGTACGACCGGGGCATGAGCACCGACGAAGCGGTGCGCGAGGGCATCTCGCAGACCGCGGGCACGGTGACCAGCGCCGCCGCCGTGATGATCGCCGTGTTCTCGGTGTTCGCAACCCTCTCCTTTCTCGACTTCAAAGAGATGGGAATGGGCCTGGCGGTGGCGGTCCTGATCGACGCGACGATCATCCGCGGCGTCCTGCTGCCGGCGACGATGAAGCTCCTCGGCGAGCGCAACTGGTACCTGCCGGGCTTCCTCGAGCGGATGCCGCAGCTGCGCGAGCGGCGCCCCGCCGAGGTCGGTCTCGAGCCCGAGCCGGCACGCACCTGAAAGCCCCGGACCAGAAAGCAAGTAATGCCTATCCGCAGCCGGCGCCCTTCGGGGGCGCCGGCTGCGGGATCGGAGACCCGAATGTCTGACTTCTTCCTCCAACACAAGCACGACCCGGACGAGTGCGACTCGGCCTTCGCCGCCTGGCGCTCGTTCGACAGCCCGCTGCGCGGCAGCTCGGCACCGTCCACCTGCCTCGCCGGCGACCACCGCATCTGGTGGCTGGTCGAGGCAACGGATGCCGACGGCGCCCTCGCCCTCCTCCCGGCCTTCGTCGCCTCGCGCACCGAGGCCACCGAGGTTCGTTACGTGGAGGTGCCCTGATGAGCCGCGCGAAGCTCGCCGCCGTGGTCGGCGCCGGCATCGGCGGTTTGGCCGCGGCAATTGCGCTGCGACAGGCGGGATGGGAGGCGACGGTCTACGAGGCAGCTCCGGAGGTGAGGCCCCTGGGGGCCGGCCTCTCGATCTGGCCGAACGGGGTGCGGGCGCTGCGGGACATCGGCCTCGGCGATCTCGCCGCCGCCGCGCCGCGGGCCGACGGCGCCCTGCGCCGGGCCGACGGCTCGGCTCTGGCCGGGTTCGACCCGGACGCCCTCGAGGCCCGCTTCGGGGCGCCGCTGGTCGGGTTCCACCGCGCCGACCTCCACGAGGGGCTGATCGCCGCGCTCGGGGCTGAGCGGGTGAGGACCGGGATGCGAGTCGAGGGCCTCGAGGACGGAGAGCTGCGCTTCGAGGACGGGGCGTCGGCCCAGGCCGACCTGGTCGTCGGCGCGGACGGGCTCAACTCGACGGTTCGGGCGGCGCTGCTCGGCGATGGCGAGCCGCGCGACTCCGGCATCGTCGCCTTCCGCGGCGTCGCCGGGCTCGACGGCCCGGTCCCGGCCGGCGAGTGGTGGGGAGCGGGCAGCGTCGCCGGTCTGCTGCCGCTCGGCAACGGGCGCGTCTACTGGTACCTCGCCCACCGCGGCGAGCTCGACCGGGGGGCGCTACCCGAGCTGGTGGCCGAGTACGGCGAGCCGGTTCGCGAAGTCGTCAGCCGCACGGACGCCGAGCATGTTCTCCTGCACCGCCTCTACGACCGCGACCCGGTCCCGAGCTGGAGTCGCGGCACGGCGACCCTGCTCGGCGACGCCGCCCACCCGATGCTGCCGTTCCTCGGCCAGGGCGCCGGCTCGGCCCTCGGGGACGCGGCGGCGCTGGGTGCGGCAGTGGCCGTCGAGCCCGACGTCGAGTCGGGGCTGGCTGCCTACGAGCAGGCCCGTCTCGAGCGCACCGCTGCCCTCGTCGCCGGCTCCCGCAAAGCCGCGAAAGCAGCGCTGCTGGAGTCACGAGTGGGGCGGAGGGTGCGCAACGCGCTCGTCTCGAAAGCCCCGGAATCGATCCGGCTGCGCCAGCTCGATCCTTTCGTCGGATAGGCGGAAACCGCTTCCCAAGGAAGCTTTGCCTGCACCCCTGTAGAACCGCGGGGTGCTCAGGGCAGGTTCTCGAAAGTCAGGTCCCATCCGGTCGCTTGCAGCTCGTCCTCGCGCAGCAGCGTCATGTTCCCGGCGTGGTCGATCGCCGCGATCGCTGGAATCGTCCAGGTCCCCGTTTCGGCATCTGGCGGCAGGAGCCGGTCGAACCGCCAGACCCCGTCGAGCGCGGTCCCCGAGACCTGGGTCATGCCGCCGTCGGTGTACCACCAGTCGGATGCGTGGGGCGGCTGCATGTCGACCCGTAGTTCCTCGAACACCGAGTCGGCGGTCTCGCCGAGACCGGAGAGGTCGTCTTTGACGTGAATGAAGAACTGGATCGCCTGCTTGCCGCCCGAGGTCTGCAGGGTTTCCGGAGTCATCCAGAAGTCGACGACTTCGGGAAGCTCGGTGTCGCCGGCGCCGGTCTGGGTGAACCCGACCGGGAAGCCGAGGTCTTCGAGCTCTTCGCGGCTGTAGTCAGTCCGATTGCCGGCTCTGTCGTAGAGGACGAGGGCGGAGGCTTTGTACGCCCCGGGCTTGGCGTATCGCGGCAGCGGGAGGTCCTCGTTCCAGACGCCGTCGTAAATCGTGCCCGAGGCAAGCCGGGAGGGACCGCGGTGGCCGCAGGGGAAGCACAGCGGCGGGCCCGAATCGGGCAGGCGGATCAGGACGGCGGCGTCTTCGACCCCCGAGAGGTCGTCGGTCGCGTCGATCGAGAACCTCACCGAACCGGCTGCGGCGTTCGTGTCCAGGCTGGTCGGCGTCAGCGTGTACCCGGTCAGCTGCGGGCCCTGGGTGTCGGGCCCCTCGAAGACGTCGAAGGCGGCGCCGAGGCCCGCTTCCTCGAGCTGCTGAGCGTCGAAGGCCACCCGGTTGCCGGCCAGGTCGCCGATTCTCAAGGCGGAGACGCGGTATCTCCCCGCCCCGGTCCCGGCCGGCACTTCCACCGAGGTCCCGGCGCCGAGGTATGGCGTGGTGCTGTCGAACGCCAGATCGCGCCAGTGGCCACCCGGTCCCTCCAGCTCGACTTCGACCCGCCCAACCCCGCTCTGATGCTCGGCGACCGCGATCCAGATCCCGATCGACCCTTCCGAGGACATGTCGACGTAAGGCTCGGAGAAGTCGACCCCCAACACCTCCGGCGCTTCCCGGTCGGGCGGTGCGGGGCTGGCGAAGCAACAGCCGATGCCGGCTCTGGCCGGAGTTCCGCGCCGCCGGGGACGCTGCTCGCAACCCCCAAAAGAGGAGGCAAGGCCGTCTTGGCAAGAGTCGTACCCCAGACCACCAACCAGGCGGTCCCCGCCCGCCCCGCCGACCAAGGAGTCGTTGCCACGCCCGCCCCTGATCACATCCCTGCCTCCCCGGCCAAGCAGCCAATCATGCCCGCCGCCGCCGCAGATCACATCGGCCCCCCTCGTCCCCGTCAACCTGTCGGCGCCCGCCGTACCGGAGATCGTGCAACCCCCAACCGCCCCAGCACTAGCGGACATGAAGAGCGCCGCAGCAACCAAGATTCCAACTACCAACCCCCCGCGCACGCGCCGAGAGTACAGCGATTGCGCTACCGCAAGAGAATGGAGCGGCTTCGAACCGCCGACCTCCTGGGTGCGATTTAGGCATCTCGTTACTCGCTATCCGTGTGAATCCCGCATGAGCAGCGGCTTTGCGCCGCTCGCGATTCGCCGCCGACCGAGCCCAATATGCGCGGATATGCGGCGATTGTCGGGGTGTTCAGGCAGAAACGCGGATTTCTGCCTGATCGGGCCACCCCTGGGTTCAAATCACCCGAGTGACCAATAGCCCCCTAAATATCAGGCCGAAAAGTGGCATAACGATCTTCCAGAAGCCGTTGAGGCAGCTGAAAAGGGGCATCCCTCGCGAGTGTTGATCTAAGTCACCTGCAGATGGCCAGGTGCCCCCGTTAGGGCTGATGACACAGCTCGGCAAAGCCGGGGAGAATTGCCGCGCTATGACTCTCGATCCGATTGTCTCGTTTTCAGTCGCCGTCGCCGAGGCACCCGGGAGCTACGCCTTCTTCCTCGGCTCGGGCGTCTCTCGGGATGCCGGCGTTCCCACGGGCGGGCAAGTCTTCTGGCAGGCAGTAGGCGAGCTTTACCGCTTGGAGAAGAAAACGGAGGAAACCCCAGACCAAGAGGCTCTGGCTGAGTGGCTGAAGGAGACCGAGCGTGATGGGCTGAACTACTCCGGGCTGCTGGAGTTGATAGCCACGGATCAAGCAACGCGGCGGGATTATCTGGCCAAGCATTTCGAGGGGCGGGAACCCGGGCCGACGCATGAGCGCCTTGCGCAGCTGGTCGAGCAGGGCTACATCCGGGTCTTCATCACCACCAATTTCGACCGGCTCTTAGAGAACGCCCTCAAGGCTCGAGGCATCGAGCCGGTAGTCATCACCAGCGCGGCGGAGTTACGCTCGGCACCTAGGCGAGAGCACGCGCCTTGCTATGTGCTCAAGCCTCACGGGGACTACCTCCAGGAGACGATTCGGAACACTCCCGATGAGCTGGAGAAGCTGGAGCCGGGGATCACCAAAGAGCTGCGCGAGATTTTCGAGCGTTTCGGGATCGTGGTTCTTGGCTATTCCGGCTCTGATGAGGCGATAGCCGCGACCCTCCGCTCTCGCCGCTCTCGCTACGGCCTGTACTGGGTAGCCAGGAGCAAGCTCGGCGAGGGGGCGGAGAGGATCGTGGAGGCTACGGGCGGGCGGGTGATCAAGAGGGATGGAGCGGCTGAGTTCCTAACTGACCTTCAGCGGCGGCTTGAGGTTTTCAAAAGCCATCCAAGTGGCCATACCCCAGTAGAGGTTCACGATGAGGTTCTGGCCTTAATTCGATCGGGAGACAACGTGGGTCTCGCCGAGGTGATGCGCCGGGAGCGCCGGGAGTTTTCTAGTGGCCTCTCGGAGATCATCGTTTCCCACCGACAACTTCGCCCTTCTGAAGAGGGCAACTTACTTTCTGCCCACGATCAGATCCTGCCGCTTCTCGAACGTCGCCTAGCGAGCCTGCTCCCAGTTATCGCCTACGCGCCTGAGGCATTTGAGCAGGAGGTCCGTTCTCTGACCGATCTCCTGGAAAACCAGCCTCTGGAGGATGGCTACACGGCTTGGCCTGAGCTCGCTGACTGGGCGACCTGGTGGCTGGGATATGCCTGTGGAGCCTTCGCCCTCCTGGAGGAAGCATGGCTTCCTCTTGGCAGCTTGCTCCAAGCCAGGTACACGAACCGACGGGAAAAGGAAAACGTTTCTCTGGTCACGCCCTGGCGGGAGAGCGTCGGAAACGACATCGGTCAATACGTCATGGCGAAATTCAGTCCGAGCAACTGGCTGGTGCCCCGCTGGGAGCACTTGGTCTGGTCGCTGCGGGAATGCGAGGTCATCCAAGAAAGATGGCCTGAGTTCCTGCGAGGCGAGAAAGGCCCTCGGCCGGCGCTCACTGATTTCGACTTCCTAGTCACCTTCTACGAGGGGATACAGGGAGGTGCCCCGCTAGCCCATTGGACGATGGGGGATATGGAGGGCGTTCGGCCAGCTCGTCGTATCCGTAACGACCCTAGATATCGATCTGAGATGGCTCAAGCCTTTGGCCTCGGCGCGGAGGTGGACCTGGTTGAGATGGCCCCCGAGGCGCTTTCTCGCCTTCAACGGGTACCCAACTCCTGGGGAGGCGATGAGGCGATCAGGGCCTTAGTCCCCGAGGGCTAATTCAAATCACAGGGGATGACCTTGCGATTGGCTTCGTTGAGACTCTCGTTCGGGATCCCACAGGCGAAGCCGGTGACGGACGTCCTAGGTCTGGTCGCGGTTAAAAAGATGACCTGGCAATGCGCCACGTAGGGCGAGCATTCGCGACGACGCGTGCAGTCAGCGGTCCAGCACCCAGCGCCTTCAGGCCGCGAGCCGAGCTTGGTTGTCCCGCTCACGCTCGTTCCGGATCAGCTGGTCGAAGCGCTCGACCGTTAGGACGACGGCCCTAGGGGCGTTCCGCGTGGTGAGGACGAGCTGGTCGACCTCGCCGCGCTCAAGCCGTCCGAGTTCCTGCGGCAGTTCCCGGGCCGCTTTCTTGGTAGGGACGATCTCGTCAAGGCGGACTCGAAATTCCATGCTTCCTCCTGAGGGTTGGCCTGTGCCTAACCTAGTCACGGCACCGGTCGCGATAGCCGCATGTACGCCTCGAAGTACGCCCTTCGCGATGCCGTCCGGGACGCTCTTTACGCTCGCAGAGATGATGTCGGAGAGCCGTCTGCAGCCCGTAGATGAAGCCGCAATACGCGCGCCCGACGAACCGGACAAAGAGGAGGAGACGATGGCTGAGGACGCAAAGAAGGAGAAGACCTACAAGGTCTTCGTCAACGGAGTCGAGAAGACGGTCGACCACGATGTCCTCACGTACGACGAAGTCGTGCGGCTCTACATCGCAGATCCTGTGGAGGGCACGATCTACTCCGTCAGCTTCGATCACGCGAAAGCGCCAAAGGACGGCGATCTGGTTGCCGGTCAGTCAGTAACCATCAAGCAGAACACCGAGTTCGACGTCGATGACACTGGTCGATCGTAGTCCTGATCTCGTCAAGCTGGTCGAAGAAGAATTCGACATCGAGGTTCGGGCCGAGAACCTCCTCGTCCACCATGTTCCTTATGTGAATGCAGCGGGTGAGGTCGCCCGCTGCATCCTGGTCTCGGAGCTATCGACCAACGGCGACCGAACCATTGAGCCCGGGCGGCATGAGGTCTGGGTGGTCGGCACCGTGCCCTACGATCATCAAGGGAGCAAGATCTCGATTATCGCTGACGAGGAGGAGCACGATTTCGGCAACGGGATCGTCGCGTCCTGCCGTCTGTCTGGAAAGCCCCATGGTCGGAACCCGGTCGACTATCACGAGAAGATCAAAAATTACGTCGATGTCCTCGGGCGTTACGCCCGCGCCGTAGATTCGGCTGCGTCTTACCGAGATTACCCACCCCGGGAGACCCCGGAGGAGGATTCGGTATTCCGCTACCACGATGCAGCGACCAGCCGCTACGGCCTAAGTGCCGTCAACGGCAAGCTAAAACTGGGGAAGGTGGCGATCGTGGGCCTTGGCGGCACCGGGTCCTTCATTCTCGATCTGATCGCGAAGGCACCGATCCAGGAGATCCACCTCTTCGACGACGACGTCCTGTACGCGCACAACGTCTTCCGTGCCCCGGGGGCCGCGTCGTTGGAGGAGGTGAGCGCCTCCCCACTGAAGGTCGACTACTTCGCCGAGAAGTACGGGGTTTTTCGACGGAACCTGTTAGCGCATCCCCTGCGGATCGAGTCGGAGAACATTGACCAGCTCCGCGAGATGGACTTCGTCTTTCTCTCGGTCGATGCGGGGCCGACCAAGAAGGTGATCATCGAGAATATGGTGGAATGGGGTGTCGCGTTTGTCGACTGTGGAATTGGGATGGAGCGCGTCGAGGACACCTTGCGCGGGACGGTGCGGGTCACTGCTGCCACGAGAGACCACCACGACCACCTTGCCGGCCGGATCTCCTATGCGGATGTAAATGCCGACGAGTACAACTGGAACATTCAGACCGCCGAGCTCAACATGATGAGCGCCGTCCTGGCCGTGATCAAGTGGAAGAAGCTTTGCGGTTACTACGCCGACAACGTCGGGGAGTTCAACAGCACCTACATCGTTGCCCGCAACAAGATCAACAACGGTGAGCTGTCCACATGAAACAGTCGACATTCACGCCGAAGTTCGTCGAGATGGTGCCCGAGGACCTCGAGGAGGGATGCCTCTATATCTCGGTCCGCTTTCGGACCGCCTCACATCTCTGCGCATGCGGATGTGGCAGCCGGGTAGTGACCCCCATCAAGCCCCCGAAATGGAAATTCACCTACGACGGGGAGAACGTGTCGCTGTTCCCCTCCATCGGGCGGTGGAAGTTGCCATGCCGCTCCCATTATGTGATTCGCGAAGGGAAAGTGCTCTGGGCCAGGCCGTACACCGACCGTGAGATCGAAGCCGTGGCGCGGAGGGACGCACACGACCTCCATGCCTACTATGCCGGCGACCAGAACCAAGATGATTCCGAGCCGGAGACCAAGGAGTCTGCTGGGTTGCTCTCTCGGCTGTGGGGGCGTTTCAGGAGCTGAGATTTGGTCGAGAGCGATGTCGGGCCGCGGCTTCCGTCAGCGCTTCCGCCAAACCCTGATCGGCGTCGCATGGGCGCACCAAAGCGAGCGGAATCAAGGGCAATCGGCGCGAATCGCCGCATATCGAACCGATCAGGCAGTTTCTGCCTGATCGGGAGCGGCATTTGGGGCTCGGTTCAAACGACTGCCGGAACTCGATCTTGCGACGTGCAGGGACTTCTGCCGATGGAGCTAGGCGGATTCGAACCGCCGACCTCCTGGGTGCGATCCAGGCGCTCTGCCAGCTGAGCTATAGCCCCGGGCTATGCGGGTCTGGGAAGTTGGTCCCATTGCCTCGCAAGCGACAGGATAACCGCATAGTCTTTGGCAGCCTGCTGATCGCAGGCGAGCATGAGCATCCTCGACGACGCAATCCGAGAGCACCTGGAACTTAAGCGCGCCCATGGCGCGGATGAGTCTGAGCTGAAAAAACTCGAGGACGAGGCGTTCGGTCCGCCGAGCCGGCCCGAGGAGCCCGATCCGCTCGCCGAGGCGCCGACCGAGTTCATGGCGACGCCGGGGGCCGCGGAGGCGACCGAGCCCGACGAGGGTGGCCGTCGCATCAACATCGCCGACCTGCAGGAGCCGCCTGCGCCGGTGCCCACTCAGGAGGCGCCGAAGGTCGAGGCGACGGAGACCGTGGAGCCCGAGGCCGACGCGCCGCCGGCGCCCGCCGAGGATGCGGCCCAGGCGGCGCCCCCGGCCGAGGAGCCCCTCGCCCCCGAGGAGCCCGCGGCGGACGAGCGCCAGGCGATCGCCGAACAGCCGACCGAATTCTTCGACGTTGAGGCGGAGATGGGGAGCGAGGACGCACCCGCCCCGCCCGCGACCGAGGCGCCGAGCCCCTCCGACGAGGAGATCGTCGAGGTCGAGGCCGCCGAGCCGAAGCTCGCCCCGGTCGAGCCGCCGACCGAGATCTACGCCTCCCGCGCCGAGGCTCCCGCCGCGGATGAGCCGGCCTTCGAGGACGAGGAGGACGACGAGTTCTGGAGCGACCAGCGCCTCTCCGACGAGCTCGACCAGGCGCTCGAGGCGCCGGCCGAACCCGAGCCGCTCGAGCCGGAGCCGGCACCTGCCCCGCCGTCAGCACAAGACGCGCCCCTCGCAGAGGACAAGGCCGAGGGAGACGACGGGGACGACTCTCCCACCGACCGAACCAACTACGACCCAGACACCGGTCACGAGGACGTGCTCGAGGACACCCCCGACTTCCTCGAGGACGCCCCGGAGGACGACGAGCTCTGGTTCGAGCAGCGTCCCCCCAAGGACTTCGACTTCGACGACTAAGAATTCACGAAGTTGGCACACTTCTGTGCGCCACGGGTGAAACTGTTTGTCGTACGCTCGGGAGCGTGGCTCCCTTAAAGACCAAAGGGGATCTGGCGGAGTTAAAAGTCGCCGCCGACCTTGCTGATCGCGGTTGCTGCATCTCGATTCCCTTTGGCGAGGACTGCGATTACGACCTGATCGCCGACTACAAAGGACGGCTGCATCGCGTTCAGGTCAAGTACACCCAATCGGATGGGCAGGTCGTCGTCATCCGTTGTCGATCGCATTCGCTAACCAACGGCAGAGTGCGCGCGACGAAGCTCTACACCTCAGCCATGGTCGATTGGATCGCGGTCTACGATGCCACCACTGAACGCTGTTTCTACTGCCCGTCCTGGGAGCTTGGGGCAGCCGGCCGAAATCTCATGCACCTGCGACTGACACCGGCCCGCAATGGACAGAGGGCTGGCATTCGGGAAGCAAGCGGCTACACGAGCCCTGACCTCAGTCGTGATCCTTCAGTGGAGCCAGCCGGGATCGAACCGGCGACCTTCTGATTGCAAACCAGACGCTCTGCCAGCTGAGCTATGGCCCCGTAGAGGGGATTGTAAGGGCGGATGCGCTCTGGGAACAGACTTTCGTCCAGGCGCGCAACCTGAGCCGAGGTGGCGGGTTTGTCACCATCTATGGGCTGCACCGCATTAGGAACCAGTCGATTTGCCACCAGTTGATTAGCCGCAGGGGACATAAAAACTCCTTTGCCCACGCGCTTGGGGCTACCTTGGCGCTGCTCTCGGCAGTGGCCCTGATATTGCCCGCCCTCAGCGGCGCGGCGACGAAGCGCGGTACCGCCGGGCCCGACACGCTGAACGGCACCGCCGCCGCTGACACGCTCTCCGGCCTCGGTGCCGGCGACAAGCTCAACGGCCGCGGTGGCGCGGACAGGCTTTTCGGCGGCCCCGGCGCGGACAAGCTCACCGGCGGCCCGGGCGCCGACAGGCTCTTCGGCGGTGCCGGCAACGACCGCCTCCTGGCCCGCGACGACAGCGCCGACACCGTCAACTGCGGCTCCGGCTCCCGCGACCTTGCCGTCGTCGACGGCAGCGACAAGGTCGCCGGCAACTGCGAGCGGGTCGAAGCGCCGGTCCTCGACCAGCCGCCAGCGCCGGCGGCTCCGCGGGTCGACCCACCTGCGGATCCGGATGGACCCGGCAAGGAAGAACCGGAAGAAGAGCCCGGAGAAGAAGATCCGGAAGTCGAATACGAAGAGCGTCCGCTGGCGATGTTCCCCTCAGGCCACGGCTGGACTGGGGTCAACGGCAAATTCCAGGACGCCGGCCCCCCCTTCGACGTCAACGGCACCCGCTCGTTCCGGGTCGGCAGCATGGGCGTCGGCACCACCGCGGTCGCCACCTCGCCGGAACTGGAGAAAGTCAACCTCAAACAGGCTCACGTCACCGTGCAGGGCCAGGTCAGCCTCAGCAACCGCCTGCAGACGGTGAAACTGCGCCTCTCCTCCGGTGACATCGCCACCAACTACGCCGAGGCGACCGTCTGGCAGGAAGACTTCGACCCGATCGCCCTCGGCAGCACCTTCGAGTTCCAGTCGCTGGCGCGCGGCGACTTCGCCGTCACCGGCAGCGTCGACTGGTCGAAAATCAACCGCGCGCAGCTCCTCGTCACGGACAACGGCACCGGCGAAACCGCCTTCTACGTCGCCGGCATCTACGCGGTCCCGGACCATCAGGAGAAGGCGACGATCAGCTTCGCCTTCGACGACGGCGACGCCTCCACTTACTCCCGGGCGTTGAAAAAGCTCTCCACCTACCGTTTTCCGGCGAGCGCCTACATCATCGCCGACACCGTCGATGACCCCGGCTTCCTCACCCTCGAACAGCTCCACCAGCTGCGCGACCTCCACCACTGGGAGATCGGCGGCCACTCGCTGACCATTGCCGCCCACGAAGAACCGAGCGGGCTGGACGACCTCGATGCGGAAGAGCTGAAAGCGGAGATGAACGGTCTGCGCGACTGGCTCTATGACAACGGTTTCAGCCGCGCCAGCTTCGCCTACCCGAAGGGCGCCGCCTCGCCGGAGGTGCGCCATTACGTCCAGCGCGATTACTGCGCCGGACGGGTGACGGCCAAAGGGCCGGAAACGCTGCCGCCCCGCGACGAGTACATCCTCCGCGGCTGGTCGATCAACGGCCTCGAGTCCGACCAGAGCGACGTCGAGGACGCGATCGACAAGGCCGTCGCCGACGACACCTGGCTGATGCTCAGCTTCCACGACCTCGTCGGCGGCACCCCCGCTGCGTCGACCGATTTCAACGATGACCAATTCGAAGCCGTCGTCGACTATGTCCACGACCTGCAGCAACAGGGAAAATTGAAAGTCCGCACGGTTGGCGACGCGGTCGCCCCGCACTGCGCCGACTGACCGCTACGAAGCCAGCAGGCTCTCCGCCCGGTGTCCCTCGGGCAGGTTTTGGTCCGCGTGGTAGCTGCTGCGGACCAGGGGGCCGGCGGCGACCGACTCGAAGCCGAGGTCGTAGGCGGCCTGCTCGAGGGCGGCGAACTCGTCGGGGTGCCAGTAGCGGACGACCGGCAGGTGGTTCTCGGTCGGGCGCAGGTACTGGCCGACGGTGAGGACCTGGACGTCGTGCTCGCGGAGGAGGCCGAAGGTCTCGACCATCTCCTCGAAGGACTCGCCGAGACCGACCATCAGGCCGGACTTGGTCACCACCTCCTCGCCGCCCATCTCCTTCGCCATCTTCAAGACGCGGGCGGAGCGCGGGAACTTGGAGCCGCGGCGGGCGATCGGGTAGAGGCGGGGCACGGTCTCGACGTTGTGGTTGAAGACGTCGGGACGCTCGTGGACGACCTTCGCCAGCGGCATCTCCTGGCCGCGGAAGTCGGGGGTGAGGATCTCGACCTTGCAGCCCGGCGCCAGCATCCTGATCGAGCGGATCACGCCGACGAAGGCGCCCGCCCCGTAGTCGGGCAGGTCGTCGCGGTCAACCGAGGTGACGACCGCGTGGCGCAGCCCCATCGCTTTCACCTGGTTGGCGACCCGCAGCGGCTCGAGCGGGTCGTTCCAGGTCGGCTTGCCCGTCTGCACGTTGCAGAAGCCGCAGCGCCTGGTGCACACGTCGCCCAAGATCATGAAGGTCGCCGTGCCGCGCTCCCAGCACTCGCCGACATTGGGGCAGTTGGCCTCCTCGCAAACGGTGTGGAGGTTGTCGGAGCCGATCTTCTCCTTCAGCCGCCGGTAGTTGGGCCCGCCCGGCGCCGGCACCTTCAGCCACGGCGGCTTGCGGGCGCGGCGGAAGGGGACGGTGCCCTCGGCGTCGGCCGCGGTCCCGCCCGGCTTGGCGCGGGAGCGGGTGACGTGGATGCGCTCGGCGGTGGACACCGGCGCCTACGTTAGCTGAGCGGCTTGACCCGCCAGCTGAACCGCGCCGGCGACTGGTCGGCGTTGCCGAAGCGGTCGATCGCCCGCACCTTGAAGAGGTGCTTGCCCGGCTTGACCTTCAGCCTGTAAGGGCTGCGGCACTTCTTCCATTTGTTCTTGTCGATCTTGCACTTGAAGCTCGACTGGCCCTCGGAGGAGTTGAAGCGGAACCTGGCCTTGCGCTCGTAGCCGACCCGCGCCGGACCGGAGACGATGCGGGTCTGGGGCGCCGTCCGGTCCCCGGGCTCAGTGCCGACCAGGATCGGCGGGGGCGGCGGGACGGCGCCGTCCGGCGGGACCTGCAGCTCGAAGGCGCCGATGTCCGAGCCGTCGCCCCCTTCTTTGTCGCTGATCGCCGGGAAGTCGCTGGGGCGGGGGAGGCCGCGCTGGTCGGTGCCGCTGCCGAAGGAGTTGCCGCGGTCGATCGCGATGCTGCCATCGAGGAGGGCGTGGGTGGGCGTCGGTCCGCCGTTGTCCCGCAGCACCGGGTCCAGGCCCGCCACCACCCCGATCAGGTCGCTCCCCTCTCCGAATTCGCAGCTGCCGTCTTCGTCGAGGTTGAAGCCCTCGGAGACCGTTTCCCCATTGCAGCTGTCGGCATCGCCCAGCGGGCTGGAGACGATCGAGTTGCGAACGGCGGTCGTCATGAACGCGTCGAGGTTGGCTCCGAACGCCTGGCCGGAAGAGGTCGCGGAGTTGCCGGTCACAGTCGTGCCGGTGAGGTTCGCTTCGAAGGCCGTGATGCCACCGCCCGCGGCGCGGGTCTGCGTGCCCCCGTCTTCGGCATCGACCGAGTTGCCGCTGATCGTGCTGAGCTCGATCTCCGTCTGGTCGGGCGTCAGCAGTCCACCTCCCTGGGCGGAGGCAATGCCCCCGCCTCCGGTCGCTTCGGCGAGGTTTTCGCTGATCGTGCTGCGTTCCACGGTCAGGGAGTCAAAGGCCGCGACGCCCCCTCCTGCCGCGATGGTTACCGACGTTCCATCATTGGCACGGGCGACGTTTTCGGTGATGAGCGAGTCGCGCAGGGTCAGCGGCCCCTGGCTGTAGACGCCGCCGCCTTCCGCGCGGTCATCGTCGGCGCCTTCGGCCACCGCTTCGTTCCCCTTCACCGTGACTCCGGTCAGGGTGAGTTCCCCTTCCGAGTTCCTGATCCCACCGCCAATACCGAAAAGAGCTTTCCCGTTGCTGACGGTGAGCCCGCTCAGGGCCGAGGGGCCGGTGTCGGCGGAAACGGCGAAGACCGGGAAGGCGTCGGGGCCAACTCGGCGGACCTCCAGCTGACCGGCGCCCGGCCCGACGATCGTGACCGGGTCGAAGATGATCTGGAGGGCGCTCCCCAGCTCGATCGTCCCGGTGACTTCGATCGGGATCGAGTCCGCTCCCGTGTGGGCGTTGGCTTCCTCGATCGACCCCCGCAGGGTGCCTTTTGAGTCGCTGTCCCCCGTACTCGTCACCGGGTAGGAGAGCGCCGACGCCGAGGCGGCCGGCAGCAGGACGGCCGCCAGGACGATGAGGGTGAAGAGAGGCGAGCGGACGGGACGCATGGGGAGAGCAGCCTACGCGGCGACGCTGTCGTCTACGACGACCTCGCGGTCGAAGACCTCGGCGTAGCTGTCGACGAGGGTGGCGGCGAAGGCGGCGAGGTCCTGCTCGGCGCCGAGCTCGCGGGTGAGCGAGGTCATCGCCACCCCCTCGATCCCGCAGGGGACCACCCACTCGAACGGCTGCAGGTCGTTATTGACGTTGATCGCCAGGCCGTGGGTGGTGACGCCGCGGCTGACGTGGAGCCCGATCGAGCCGATCTTGCGGGTCCCGACCCAGACCCCGGTCAGGCCCTCGATCGTGTTCGCGCGCACCCCGGCCCTGCCGAGGGCATCGGTCATCGTCCGCTCCAGCCCGCGCACGTACTCGTGGACGTCGTCGCCGTAGCCGCGCAGCTGGACGATCGGGTAGGCGACCAGCTGCCCCGGCCCGTGGTAGGTGACGAGGCCACCGCGGTCGGTGTCGTGCACTTCGATCCCCTGGGCTTCGTACCAGGCGGCCCCCATCGGCAGCTCCTCGGGCTGGGAGCGGCGGCCGCGGGTGTAGACGGGGGGATGCTCGAGCAGCAGCAGCACGTCGCCGATCTCCTCCCGCTGGCGCCGCGCCTGCAGGCGCCGCTGCATCTCCCACGCCTCGGCGTAGGGCACGATTCCGCAGCGCACGACGAGGATCTCAGCGCTCATCCACCAATCGTCGCATGGGGCGGCCCTATCCTTTGACTGCCTCCATGGTCCAGTCCAAACCGTTTCGACCCGATTGGCTCCCGGCCGTGGCGCTCAGCTTCGCGCTGGCGCTGGCGATGCTGATCTGGAGCCCCCCCGTCGGAGACCTCGCCGCGCAGGTCTTCCGCACCGAGCTGTTCGAGAGCGCCGGCCTCGCGATCTGGAACGGCAGCTGGTACGGCGGCCATTACACCCTCACCTACAGCGTCCTCTTCCCGCCGCTGGCGGCGCTGCTGGGGCCGCAGGTGGTGGGGCTGCTCGCCGTCGTCGCCTCCTCCTACCTCTTCGACCGCCTCGTCCGCGACCACTGGGGCGAGGAGGCGCGCTGGGCGACGCTCTGGTTCGGCGCCGGCGTCGTCACCCTGCTCGCCGACGGCCAGCTGACCTTCGCCCTCGGGGTCGCCTTCGGCCTCGCCGCCCTGCGCAGCCTGCAGCTGGGACGGGCGCCGCTGGCGATCGCCGCGGCCGCGGCCTGCCCGCTGGCCAGCCCGGTCGCCGGCGCCTTCCTCGCCGGGGTGCTGCTGGCCGGTGCGCTGGAACCGGGCCGCCGCCCGAGCCGGCTCGCGCTCGGCGCCGCCGGGCTCTCGCTGGCGCTGGTCCTGGCGCCGAATATCGCCTTCCCCGAGTCCGGCCACTTCCCCTTCGTCTTCTCCTCTTACGTGGCGATCCCGCTCTGGGTCGCCGGCGCCCTGATCCTCACCCAGGGGGTGCGGGAGGAGGAGCGGCAGCTGCGGCGGGTGCTGATCGCCTACGCGCTCGCCGCGACCCTGATCTTCCTCACACCGAACGCGATGGGCGGCAACGCGGTCCGGCTCGGAGCGCTCTTCGGCGGCCCGGTGCTGGCCGCCGTCCTGCTCTCGCGGCGCCCGCGCCCGACCGTCCCCACCTGGTTCTTCGCGCCGCTGCTGGTGCTGGCGATCGCCGGCAGCCTCTACTGGCAGCTGACCGCCAGCGTCGCCCAGATCGCCCGCTCGGTCGGCGACCCCTCGACCACGGCCGCCTACTTCCATCCCGTCAGCAGATGGCTGCGCGACAACGGCGCCGCCGGGGCGCGGATCGAGGTGCCGCCGACCGCCAACCACTGGGAGTCCGTCTACCTCGCCTCGAAGTTCGAAATGGCCCGCGGCTGGCTGCGCCAGCTGGACACCACCCGCGAGGACCTCTTCTACGACGACAAGAAACTGACCAGCGACAGGTACGGCGATTGGCTGCGCGGCAACGCGATCTCCTACGTGGCGCTGCCCGACGCCCCGCTCGATTACTCCTCGGTCAAAGAGCGGCGGCTGATCCTCGGCGATCCCGCCTACCTGGACCTGCGCTTCCAGTCAGAGCACTGGCGGATCTACGAGGTGCGCGACCCAAGGCCGATGGTGGCCCCGCTCGCCGGCGCCGCGGCGGAGACGCTCTGGTTCGGTCGGCAGGGCTTCGCCCTCGACGTCCAGCGCCCGGGCGAGTTCCTCGTCCGCGTCAACTTCACCCCTTACTGGTCGATCGCCCGCGGCAACGGATGCATCCTCCGCCACGGCGACTGGACCGTGGTCCGCGCCGCCCGTCCCGGCGTCTTCCGCGTCGCCGCCGACTTCTCGGTCAGCCGGGCGTGGAACGCGGTGACCGGCGCCCGCAAGACCTGCTGAGCCCGATCAGGGCTGCCCGGGAGGCAGGCCTTCGTGCCGCATCCTCAGCGCCGCGCCGAGGATTTCTTCCTGCCAGTCGAGCAGCTCCTGCTTTTGACCCGCGCCGCCGTCGGCTTCGGGCGAGGGGCGCCCCTTTCGCGCCCGCCGGCGCCGCCGCGCCCGCTGGCGCCAGTCGGTCAGCTGGCCGCGGGCCGCGTCGATCTGCCTCTGCAGCCGCTCGCGGTCGAGCGCCTCGGGGCGCGGCGCGTCCTCGAGCACGAAACCGAGGTGCGGTGCCCGGCGCACCCGCTCGGGCATCTTCGCGATCGCGCCGTCGGGGTCCCTGGCGAAGCGCCGCAGGACCGTCGAGATCAGCGAGGTGTGGTCGAAGACCTGGTGGCAGGCGCCCTGTTTCACCCGCGGCCCGATCACCAGCGCCGGCACCCTCACCCCCAGCGTCTCGTACTTGCCGGGGTCGCCGTCGGGGACGGCCGGGGGCGTGACGTGGTCGTAGAAGCCGCCGTGCTCGTCGTAGGTGACGACCAGGATCGTGTCGGCCCACTCCGGGCTGTTGACCAGCGCCTCGTAGGCCTCCAGCACCAGCGCCTGCCCGGCCCGCGCGTCGGCGGGCGGGTGGTCGTCGTTGGAATTGGGGTCGAGGACCTTGAGGTCGACGAAGTTGGGGTCGATCCAGGAGACGTCGCGGAGATCGCCTTTGGCGGCGTCGTCGAGGAAGCTGTCGCGCAGGTCGACGATCGGCGCCTCGAGCGCTTCGGTGAGGAGGCTCACCCGCTTGCGGTCGAAGAAGGTGAAGTTGTCGCGGTTGGGGTCGCGGAAGTTCCGGTAGTGGCCGTCGACGGCCCGCAGGGTCGCCGGGTCGTGCGAGTACCAGCGCCACTGTTCCTCCCGTAGTTGCCGGGTGAAGGCGGGGAGGTCGTAGATCGGCGCGTTCGCCAGCTGTCCCAGGCCCGGCGCCCGCCGCAGCCACTTCATCGCGCTCTGCCAGAACCCGGGCTGCCTGCTCACCGGTTCCCCCTCCTGGCCGGCGATCGAGTAGAGCCGGTTCGGCCAGGTGTCGCCGGGGATCGAGGAGTGCCAGGCGTCGCAGACGGCGTATTCGCGCCCGAGCAGGTCATAGACCGGCAGGTGCCTCTCGGAGTAGTAGCCCATCGGCAGCCCCCGGTACTCGTCCGGGATCGCGATCCGCTCGCCCTGCTTGTTCTTGCGGCGGAGGAAGTTCTTCACGTAGCCGCCGGGCGTCTCCCCGTGGAACGTCGCCAGCTGCTCGGCGACGCAGCCGGGCCCGTGGCAGGGATCGAGGATCTTGCCGCTGCGGTCCTGCGGCGGGTGGAAGCTCGTCTCCCCCTCGTTCCATTCGAAGGACTCGTAGGGCGTCCCCTCCTCGTCGTAGTTGACCTCGCCGCCCTGCAGCCCGTTTACCCCGGGGACCCGTCCGTGCTTGCCGAGAAAGCCGAGCATCTGGTCGAAGGAGCGGTTCTCCATCATCAGCACGACGACGTGCTTGACGCCCTTCAGGCGCCGCCGCGCCTCCTCCTCCGTAATCGCCTCCTCGGGATCCGGCGGGTCCGGGGAAAGAGCCACTACCTCCCTCCCCGATGGGCAGGGCGGTGCCGTAAAGGATCCTCCTTGTTCCCGTCGCCATCCCCGGGCTGTGCCGAGGAAATCTCCTTGGCGGTGTTGGCCGTGGCCTTGATGCCCAGGTAGGCGGTGACCATCGTCGAGATGACGCCGAACGCCGCAGTGGTGATGGCGATGGTGGATTTATCTTCGCCGAGGACGATCGCGCAGCCGACGGCGAGACCTATCACCCCGAGGATCGCCGCGATCACCGCGAGCAGGCCGGTCCACGCTCTCGTGCTCTCGATCTTCTCGTTCATGCGCCCGACCCTTGCAGACCTCGTCTGACTACACAGGGGTTCTTTATAAAACCTCAGGTTTTTAAGGAAAGGCGTACCGAAAAGGCGCGAGGCGAGCTGTTACCGCGCGCCCTCGAGCGTCGCCAGCGCGGCGCTGACCACGTGCTCCTCGTGGGGGATCGCCGCTTGCTCCAGGCGTTTGGAGTACGGCATGTGGACGTCGGCGCCGGTCACCCGCTGGACCGGGGCGTCGAGGTAGTCGAAGGCCTGCTCGGTGATCAGGGTCGCGAGGTTGGCGCCGACGCCGCCGTGGGGCCAGCCCTCCTCGACGATCACCGCCCGGTTGGTCTTGCGGACCGAGGCGAGGATCGTGTCGAGGTCGAGCGGACGCAGGGTGCGCGGGTCGATCACCTCGGCCTCGACCCCGTGCTCGTGGGCCAGCTGGCTCGCCGCCCCCTCGGCGACGTGGGCCATCTTCAGCACCCCGATGATCGTCACGTCGCCGCCCTCGCGCCGCACCGCCGCTTCGCCGAAGCGCAGCGGCTCGGCGCCGTTATCGCCCTCGCCCTCGGGCACCTCGCCGCGCGCGCCGTAGAGGCTCTCGTGCTCGATGAAGACGACCGGGTTGTCGTCGCGGATCGCCGCCTTCAGCAGCGCCTTGCCATCGGCCGGGGTGGAGGGGCAGGCGACCAGCAGGCCCGGCACCTGCAGGTAGAGGGCCTCGAAGCTGTGCGAGTGGGTGGGGCCGAGCTGGTGGCCGCCGCCGCCCGGCATCCGGATCACCATCGGCACCTTCGCCTGGCCGTTGAACATGTAGGGGATCGCGGCGGCGTGGTTGACGATCTGGTCCAGCGCCAGGAGGCTGAAGTTGACCGTCATCAGCTCGACGATCGGCCGCAGCCCGTTCATCGCCGCGCCGACGCCGGTGCCGACGATCGTGTTCTCGGAGATCGGCGTGTCGCGGACGCGGCGCTCGCCGAACTCGTCCAGCAGCCCCTCGGTCACCTTGAAGGCGCCCTGGAAGACGCCGACGTCCTCGCCCATCACGAAGACCGCCTCGTCGCGCCGCATCTCCTCGGCCATCGCGTCGCGCAGCGCCTCCCGCATCCGCTGCTGCGCCATCAGCCCTCGCCGTCCTCGTTGATCGCCCGCTCGTCGCCGACCTCGCGCTCGGCGGAGACCCGCGGCTCGACCCCCTCCTGTGCGTCCCCATGGGTGGCGGGGTTGGGGCGCTCGCCGGCCGGCTGCCCGGCGTAGGCGGCGCCGGCTTCGGACAGTTCGCGGGCGGTATCGGGCATCTGCGCCTCGTCCTCGCCCCGGTGCGGCTCAGGGCTGCGCTCGTCGACCGAGTACCAGCCGCCCGGCTCGGTCTGGGCGTAGAGGTTTTCGTACATCGTGTCGAGCGCCGGTTCGGGCGAGGCTTCGGCGAACTCGACCGCGGCCTTGACCTCCGCCTCGGCCGCCTCGCGCGCCTGCTGCACCTCGCGCTCGCCCAGCACCCCGGCCTCGGCGCAGCGCCGCGCGAAGCTCTCGATCGGGTCTTTCTCCTGCCACTCCTCGACCTCCTCGCGCTCGCGGTAGACCTCGGGGTCGGCGGCGGAGTGGCCGCGGTAACGGTAGGTGAAGGCCTCGAGCAGGGTCGGCCGTTCCTCTTCGCGTGCCAGCCGCAGGCCCTCGGCGACCCCCTCGCGCACCTCGGCCACGTCCATCCCGTCGATCCGCTCGCCGGAGATCCCGTAGCCCTCGGCCTTCTTCGAGAGGTCGGTCTGGGCCGAGTGGCGCTCGACCGAGGTCCCCATCCCGTAGTGGTTGTTCTCGACCAGGAAGAGGACCGGCAGCGTCCACAGCGCCGCCAGGTTCATCGTCTCGCCGAAGTTGCCGGTGTTGGAGGCGCCGTCGCCGAACATGCAGACGGTGACCGCGTCTTCACCCTTGTACTGGGAGGCGAGGCCGATCCCGGCTGCGATCGGCAGGTTGCCGCCGACGATCCCGTAGCCGCCCATGAACCGTTTCTCGGCGTCGAAGATGTGCATCGAGCCGCCGCGGCCGCCGCTGGTCCCGTCGACCCGGCCGAACAGCTCCGCCATCACCCGCTTGGGTTCGGTGCCGCGGGCGATCGCGTGGCCGTGGGTGCGGTAGGTCCCGATCAGGAAGTCTTCGTCCCGCATCACCGAGGTGGTGCCGACGATCGTCGCCTCCTCGCCGATCCCCAGGTGCAGGAAGCCACCGGCCCGGGCCCGCTGGTACTGGCGCCCCGCCTCCTCCTCGAAGCGGCGGATCAGCGCCATCCGCGCGAGCAGCTCGTAACAGGTGGCGGCGTCAGGCAGATCTGCCATTGCAGTCACCTTAGAGAACTACCCGGTGCGGCCCTACGTGTCGCTTTTTGCGCCCATATGGACCCAAAAAGCGACACGCCCTATCGCCCTGCCGCCTCCACCGCATCCTCAAGCCGGTCGTCGCCCCAGAAGACCTCCTCGCCGACGACGACCGCCGGCACCCCTTCGACGCCGAGGTCGCCGGCCCGGTCGGTGGCTTCCCGCAGCGCCCCCTTCACGCCTTCGGTTTCGAGCGCTTTCAGCAGCGCCCGCGGGTGCAGCTCGCAGGCGGCGCCGGCGATCGCAACGTTGTCGACGTCGGTCAGGTCGCGGCCGGCGGCGAAGGCCTGGCGGAAGGCGGCGAGAGAGAAGGCGACGGTGCGCCCGGTCTGCTTGGCGAAGGTCGCTGCCCGCATCGCGACCAGCGTGTTGCCCGGCCACGGCTGCGGCCAGGCGATCGGCGGCAGCCCGTACTCGACGGCCCGGCGCTCGATCTCCGCCATCCCCTCGGCCCGCCCCGGCGTTTCCGACCACGACCCGCGGTCAAAGCGATGAAACAGCCCCCCGAGCAGGATCGGCTGCCACTCCGGCTGCTCCAGCCCAGCCTCGGTGAAGAGCCCGCTGATTCGCTCGGCGCTGAGGTACGCGTAGGGGGAGCCGAGGTCGTAGTAGAAGGTCGCGCGCGCCACGCTCAAGCGTGGATCGCCCAGCCGTCGACCGCGCGCGCGGCGTCGAGCACGGCCTCTGAGACCGTTGGGTGCGGGTGGACGATCCGGGAGAGCTCCTGGTAGCCACCCTCCAGCTCCATCGTCGCCACCAGCTCGGCGATCATGTCGCAGGCGCGGTTGCCGACGACGTGGGCGCCGAGCAGCTCGCCGTACTTGGCGTCGACGACGAGCTTGACCAGACCGTCCTTGTCGTCGTAGACGATTCCGGCGCCCTCGGCGGCGATTTTCTGCTTGCCGACCTTGACCTCGTGGCCGGCCTCCGTGGCCTGGGCCTCGGTCAGGCCGACGCTTGCCACCTGCGGTTGGCAGAAGGTGGCGCCGACGATCAGGTTCTGGTTGACGGGATGGGTCTCGACCCCGGCCGCCGTCTCGACCGCGACCACGCCCTCCTCGGATGCCTTGTGGGCGAGCGCCTTCTGGTTGACCAGGTCGCCGATTGCAAAGACCTTCGGGTTGGTCGTCCGCTGGAACTCGTCGACCTCGAGTTTGCGGCCGCCCTCCGCCAGCTCGACCCCGGCCTCCTCGAGGCCCAGGCCCTCGGTGTCGGCGCTGCGGCCGCCGGCGATGCAGAGGTAGTCGACCTCGGCGCTCTTGTCGCCGTAGGTGAACTTCACGGATCCGTCCCCGGCCTCGACGTTCTCCACCGGGGTGCCGGTCGAGATCTCGATCCCCTGTTTCTTGAAGACGCGTTCGACGACCTTGGCGATGTCCTTGTCCTCGGCCGGGAGGATCTGGTCGAGCATCTCGATCAGCAGCACCTCGGTGCCGAACTTGGAGTAGGCGGAGGCGAGCTCAGCGCCCGAGGCACCGGCTCCGACCACGGCGATCCTGCCGGGGCGCTCGGGCAGCGACCAGGCGCCCCAGGTGTCGAGGACGCGGCCGCCGAACTCGGTGCCGGGGATCGGCAGCGCCACCGACCCGGTCGCCAGGGTCACGGCCTTGGCCTCGTAGACCTCGTCGCCGACCTTGACGTTGCCCTCGGCGGTCAGTGAGCCGTCGCCCTGGATGAACTCGATCTTGCCCTTCTTCCAGAGTCCTTCGACGCCGCCGGTCAGCGTCGCCGAGACATCCTCCCGCCGCTTCTGCAGCGCGTCCCAGTCGAGCTGGACGTCGTTGCCGACGACCCCGAGCTCGGCGCTGGAGGTCGCCTCGTGGAAGATCTCGGCGGTGCGCAGCACGGTCTTGGCCGGGATGCAGGCGTAGTTGAGGCAGCGGCCGCCGGCTTTGTCGCGCTCGACGACGGCGGTCTTCTGGCCCAGCTGGGCGGCGCGGATCGCGGCAACGTAGCCGCCGGGGCCACCGCCGATGACGATCTGGTCGAAGGTTTCAGCCATACGTGCTGAGCCTATAGAAGGTGTGGAGCCGGCATCCCGGCTGCTTACTTCTTCTGGCCCGGCACCCGGCCGGCGAGGCGGGAGAGCGGGGAGACCGCGCCCTGAAGGGTCTCGACGCTGGAGCTGAGCCCGTCGATGGCGGTGAGGATCCGCTCCATCAGCTCGCTGAGGCGAGCGAGGCTCTCGTCCATCCGATCGATCCCCGCGTCGAGTCGGTTCAGCGTCTCGGGCAGGGCGCCGATCCGTTTCATGTCCTCCCGCATCTCAGGCAACGAATCGGTGTCGGCGGCGACCCGGTCGAGCGCGTTGGCGACCTGCTCCAGCGCCGCCGTGTGCTCCTTCATCGCGCGCGTGTTCTCGGCGATCTCCGGCAGCTTGCGAAGGGCAGCGATCGCGTCGGCCGGGAAGCCGGTGACGCCGCCGAGGGAGGGGAGCCCGGCCACCGCTACTCCTTGGGTCCCGGGGTCGGCATCTGGATTCGCGCCATCGCCTTGACCATGAAGAAGAAGAAGGTACCGGCGACGATCAGCAGGGCGAGGGTGCCGAGCACCTCACCAACGCTGCCGGCGCCGACGACGAGGCCGAAGAAGGCGCTGAAGAGGACGACCACCAGGATCAGCTGGAAGCCCAGCACCGCCCAGTAGCGGGCGTGCCACATCCCCCAGGCCATCATCCCCATGATCACCGCCGGCGCCACCACCTGCGGCAGTTTCGGCTGCTCGCCGTTGACCTCGACCCCGGTCGCGTAGCCGATCACGACCGAGAGCGAGATCAGCGCCGCGACGACGGCGCCGACCGTGACCACGGTCGGCCGCTCCCCCTCGCCCAGCGGCTCCAGCGCTTCGCGCGCTTCCTGGTTGCGCTGCTCGGCCTTGGCGTAGCCGCGGGTCATCGGGTTGGCCTTGGGGGCGCCGTTCGCTCCGCTTCGGCGCTTGCGCTTCGCCCGCTCCTCAGCCACCGGGGGCCACACCCTTCTCGCCAGCGGCGAACGCCTGCCGCAGCTCCCGCGCCGCGGCTTCGGGGTCGGCGGCGTTGCGGATCGCCCGCACCGCGCAGAGCCGCTCGGCGCCCGCGTCCACCACTTGCCCAGCGTTACCCGGGTCGATGCCGCCGATCGCGAAGAACGGGTGGGGGCCCTGGCGGCGGCGTGGGAGATCAGCTCGAGGCCGACCCCGGGGCGGCCCGCCTTGGTCGGGGTCTCCCAGATCGGACCCACGCTTATGTAGTCGACCGGGCGCCCGGCGCTGGCCGCGATCTGCTCCTCGGAGTGGGTCGAGAGGCCGACGATCGCATCCGGCCCCATCGCCTCGCGCGCCTGCTCGGCGCTGACGTCGTCCTGGCCGACGTGGACCCCGTCGGCGTCGCAGATCCGCGCCAGCTCGGGGTCGTCGTTGAGGACGAAGAGGGCGCTGAAGGTGTCGGCGACGCGGCGGAAGGTGCCGGCAGCGCGTTCGATGTCGGCCCGCCCCAGCTCCTTCTCCCGCAGCTGGACGATGTCGGCGCCGCCGGTCAGCGCCGCCCGCAGCAGCGCTTCCAGGTCGCCGCCCGGGCGGGCGTCGCAGACGAAATAGAGGCGGGCGGTGCGCAGGCGCTCGCGGCGCAGCGGTCCGTCGCCCTCGGGCAGGGAGAGGCTCATGTGCCTCGATTATGGCTGGCCTGCGTCGCGAGGCCGGTGGAGGGGTAGCATCGGAGGGGTACGGGAGCCCGCGAGGGCTGAGAGGGTGGCATCGAGGCCACCGACCGTTTGGACCTGATCCGGGTAATGCCGGCGGAGGCAAGGCTTTGAAAGAGCAGCGCGGTTTCGATGTTGTGGTGGTCGGTGGTGGCGTCATCGGGCTCGCCTGCGCCTGGCGCCTGGCGCAGCGCGGGGCGAAGGTGGTGGTGCTGGAGCGCGGCCAGCCGGGCGATGGTGCCACGCGGGTCGCGGCCGGGATGCTGGCGCCGGTCGGCGAGCTGAGCTTCGGCGAGCCCGAATTATTGGAGCTGACCCTGGCCGCGGCGCGGCTCTACCCGGAGTTCGTCGCCGAGCTGGAGGCGGCGAGCGGGGAGAGGACGGGCTACGAAAGGCTCGGGGCGCTGCACGTCGCGCTCGACCGCGATGAGGCGGCGCAGCTGCGGCGGGTGCACGACCTGCAGCGCTCGCTCGAGCTGGAGGCCGAGTGGCTGCCACCGCGGCAATGCCGCGACCTCGAGCCTGGGCTGACCCCGTCGTTCCACGGGGGCGTCCTTGCCGCCGGAGAGGCGGCGATCGATCCGCGGGCGCTGACTCAAGCGCTGCTGGCCGCGTGCGCAGCAGAGGGGGTTGAGGTGCACACCGGATCCGAGGTCGTAGATGGGGTCTATGAAGGCGAGCGCCTGGTCGGCGTGCGGGTGGCGGCGGGGGAGGAGGTCCTCGCCGAGACCGTGGTGCTCGCCGGCGGCGCCTGGTCGGGAGCGATGGGCTGGTTGCCAGAGGAGGCCCGTCCCGCGGTGCGGCCGGTCAAAGGCCAGGTGGTCGAGCTTCGAACGCGGGACGGGGAGCCGCCGGCCCGCCACATCCTCGCCTCCGAGCGGGTCTACCTGGTGCCGCGCCCGGACGGCCGCCTGATCGTCGGCGCCACCGTCGAAGAGATGGGCTTCGACTCTGCCGTCACCGCGGGGGGTGTCCACGAGCTGCTGCGCGAGGCCTACCGCCTGCTTCCCGACGTCGCCGAGATGGAAATGGTCGACGCGATCGCCGGTCTCCGCCCCGGCACGCCGGACAACCTGCCGCTGGTCGGCCCGGGCGCGATCGAGGGTCTCGTCCTCGCCACCGGCCACTACCGCAATGGCATCCTCCTGGCGCCGCTCGCGGCTCAGGCCGTCGCCGATCTCCTGGCCCCGAATCGGCGTTCGTCCTTTGTCGCCCGCAGGGATACAAAGGACGAACGCCGAGCGGATGTCGAGGTCGCCCGATGAGGATCGAGCTAAACGGCTCGCCCCGCGAGCTGGCTGACGGCTCCACGCTCGACTTCGCGGTCCGCGAGTCCGGCGCGGGGGACGGGGCGCGCGGGGTCGCCGTCGCTCTTGACGGCGAGGTCATCCCCCGCGGCGAGTGGGAGCGGACGCTGCTGCGCGAGGGCCAGGCGGTCGAGGTCCTGGCCGCGATCCAGGGCGGTGCCGACTCCTGGCAGCTCGGCGACCGCGAGTGGGGCTCGCGCCTGATCGCCGGTACGGGCGGCTTCCGCTCGCTGGAGCAGATGGAGGCCGCGCTCGCCGCCTCCGGCACCGAGATCGTCACCGTCGCCCTGCGCCGGATCGACCCCGCCGCCGAGGGCTCGGTGCTCGACGTGATCGACCGCCTCGGGCTCTTCGTCCTGCCCAACACCGCCGGCTGCTACACGGCCCGCGACGCGGTCCGCACCGCCAAGCTCGCCCGCGAGGCGTTCGGAACCGAGTGGATCAAGCTCGAGGTGATCGGCGACGACCGCACCCTCTACCCCGACGCGGTCGAGCTCCTCGACGCCGCCGAGCAGCTCGTCGCCGATGGCTTCACCGTCCTCCCCTACACCAACGACGACCCGATCCTCGCCCGCCGCCTCGAAGAGGCCGGCTGCGCCGCGGTGATGCCGCTCGGCTCCCCGATCGGCTCCGGCGCCGGGATCCGCAACCCGTACAACATCGCGATCATCACCGAGCGCGCCGAGGTCCCGGTCATCCTCGACGCCGGCATCGGCACCGCCTCCGACGCTGCCCAGGCGCTGGAGCTGGGCTGCGACGCGATCCTCGCCGCCAGCGCCATCTTCGGCGCTGAGGACCCAGTGGCGATGGCGACCGCCCTGCGCCGCGGCGTCGAGGCCGGCCACCTCGCCTACCGCGCCGGCCGCATCCCTCGCCGCACCCACGCCGAGGCCTCGACCGCTTACGAGGGACTCCCCGACCTCTCCTGATCGGGATGCACTAGGTTCCCGAATACTGGGCCGTCCCTAAATAAGGAGTGAAGCTTTGATCGCTCGAGTCGCCAAGTCCCTGACCTTCTCCAACGTCGTCGCCTGTCTGGCACTTTTCATCGCCCTGGGTGGCTCGGTCTACGCGGCCAACAAGATCAGCGGCAAGCAGATCAAGAAGAGCTCGCTGCCGGGCAACCGGATCAAGCCGAAGACGGTCCCAGCGAACCGGATCAAGCCGAACTCCCTCTCGGGCAAACAGATCAACGAGCAGACCCTCACCGGCGTCAGCGCGGCGGCGCTCGCCGACGTGCAGTACCAGGCGGTGACGGGGGAGCTTCCGAGCGGTGGGAGGACCGGCACCCTGACCGCCAACTGCGCTCCGGGCTCCTACGCGATCGGCGGCGGGGCGACTTTGAGCAGCGATGAACGCGGCACCGTCAACAGCAGTGGGCCAAGCCCCCTGCGAACGGGCTGGACGGCTACCGGCTACTCCTGGTACTCGTTCTCTCGCCCGACGATGACCGTGACTGCGGTCTGTGTGGTGGTGGCGAAGCCGGGCGGCACCGTGAATCCGGGCGCCGTGCAGTACCAGCCCGCCGGCTAGCCGCTTCCCGACCCCGACTCGCGCCGAAGCTCTACCCTGATAGGCGCTTACGCCCCTGTAGCTCAGTTGGTTAGAGCGGCGGCCTTTTAAGCCGCGCGGCGCGGGTTCGAATCCCGCCGGGGGCATTTGGGGAGACGCTGATAGAGCTGGTGGGTCAGCCGACCGCCACCTCGTAGGCGTCCTCCGCCTCGAGGAACGGCGCCAGGGTGACGTAGACCAGCGTCGGCACCAGGTCCGGCAGCGTCTCCGGCCCCTTCTTGTTGACGTGGTCGTAGAGGAGTGAGTAGAGGGCGCCGCCGATCGCCTCGGCCGCGATCGGGGGCGTCTCCGGTCTCAGCTCGTAGCCGGGGGCGAGCAGGCCCTCCATCCCTTCGGTGACGATCTCGCGCTGGTCGAGGGCGCGCTTGCCCGCCGCGTACATCTCGACCCCCCCGAGCCGCGCGTACTCGGGCTCTTCGGCGCCGAAGCAGAACATCGCCTCCTGGGTGTCGTGGACTGCGTGCGGCCAGTCGGGCGCCCGGCGGAAGGCCGGCAGGGCGGCGGCCAGCATGTGGGCGGAGCCGCTGTCGAGGGCGGCGACGATCGCGTCCTCCTTGTTCTTGAAGTGTTCGTAGAAGGTGCGCTGCGAGGTCGAGGCACGTTCGACGATCTCGGCCACCGTGGTGTCGGGGTAGCCCTTCTCGGCGACGACCGCCGCCAGCGCCCGCAGCAGCCGCTCGGGCGGGCTCGACTGCGCCTGGCGCTCCTCGAACGGGACCGCCTTGACCGTGCGCCGGCGGGTCGCCTTCAGCGGGCCGGGGGGGACCGGGTAGGAGAAGAGCCACTCCCACAGCTCCGGCGCCAGCTCCGGCAGCTCCTCCTCCTGGCCGCGGTAGAGGCGCTTGTGGATCACCTTCTGGATGCCGCCGACGATCGCCCGCACCAGCTCCCGCGGCAGGCCTTCGCGCTCGGGCACCTGCGCAAGCATCCGGACCGCCAGCTCGGTCGCCTGGTCCATCGAACGATCCACCAGCGCCGCCCCGTCGGGGCCGGCGGCGTAGACCTCGACGATGCACATCTTCGCCGCCGCCGGCTGTTTGACGATCAGCCGGATCAGCTCCTCGAACGCCTGCCGCGCCCGCTCCACCCCGGGAGGCGCGCTCTCGTCGCCGCCGAGTTTCTCCAGGGTCGGCCCGACCAGCTCTTCCACCGCCGCGAGGAAGCAGGCCTGCTTGTCCTCGAAGTGCTTGTAGAAAGCGCTGCGGGAGACGCCGGAGAGCTTGACCAAGTCGGCCACCGTGGTCGCCTCGTAGCCCTTCTCGTCAACCGCCGCGACCATCGCCGCGAAGAGCCGTTCGCGCTGGTTTTTCTCGGCCTTGTCGCGGGGCGTGCCCCGGCCCGGCCGCAGCTTTCGCTCCCGCAGGGAAGCCGCGTCGCCCCACGGAGTTCTCACCATCGTGGGAGGAAGATATCCCGGCTCTTGGCTTTCGCTCCTCACGACCACGCGAGATATATCAAGTGGTACGCACCAGACTGGCCATCATGTCGAAAGAGAACATTTCCGTACTCCCTATTTGGCTTAAACAAGGGAAATGCTGCACCGATCAGTGTAACTCCAAACCCCGGCCCGTCACGGGACCTTGACATTTTGGTCCGTGTCTGTTCTTATTTCGGCGGCCAAGGGGAAATGGGTTCCTTCGTTGGAGCCGGGACGTTCCTCAGGCAGGAGAGAAATCAATAGGGCCGACCGCCTTATGTCAGGGGATCCACGCCGATGTGGATCGGGACAGAGGCGAAGGCCAACGGGACAAGGGTTCAAGGCCCCCCAAATCGGAAAGGACCGACAGATGCTGCAGAGATTCCGTCAACGCTTTGGGACCGCTGGATTGGTAGTGGCCGTCATTGCCCTGGTCGCCGCGCTTGGGGGCACCGCCCTCGCCGCCAAAGGTGCCCTCACCGGCAAGCAGAAGAAGGAAGTCGAAAAGATCGCCAAGAAGTACGCCGGCAAACCGGGGGCGGCAGGACCCGCTGGAGCGCCCGGGGCGCCTGGAGCCAAGGGCGATGCCGGTGCTCCTGGCAGCGCCGGCAAAGACGGAGCCAATGGGACCAATGGGACCAACGGAACCAACGGCAAAAATGTCGTCCTGACGGCCGAGCCCAAAGGTGTCAACTGCGCAGATGCCGGGACCAAAGTGGAAGTGCAGGGGGAACCCGCCACCAAAAAATACGTCTGCAACGGCACCACCGGTTTCACCGAGACCCTTCCGCCCGGCGAGACGCTGACCGGCAACTGGGACGCGACGGACTATGTCCCCGATAAAACGACCGGTTTGACGTACGCTATCTCCTACCCGATTCCGCTTGCCCAGCCTTCCGAAAACGTCGTTTACCTCAACGCGGAAGAAACCGAACTGTCGACCACGACGCCGGTCGAAGGCTGTGAACTCGAACTCTTCGAAAACGCGGCAACGCCCGTGGCACCGCCCGGCACCCTCTGCGTGTTCACCAGGGGGGAATTCGGCGTTGGTTCCGTCGAATTCATCGGCGACAATGGTGGGTTCGAAGGCACCGACGATCCCGCCGGCGCGTTCATCTGGGCCAAATCCAGCGCGATCGGAAACATGAACCTGTTCGGCACTTGGGCCGTGACCGCGGCCGAACCCTGATCGCCCTGACCGGCTGAGCGAATAGGCAGAGGAGGAGCAAGATGAGTGACAGCAATCTGAATTCGAGAGGTCGCGGCGGGTACCTCGCCCTCGCATGGTTTGCTGTCGCTGGACTTCTCCTCTGCCTCATTTTCCCGTCCATGGCCGGAGCCAAGACCTATGAGGGAGTCGGAACCTTCGGCGGGGTGCTCAAACCCGGCGACGTGAGTGAAGAGTCCCAGCTCGGTGGAGTTGGCGCTCTCGCCGTTAACTACACCGGCGCGGGTGAGGTAGCAAAAGGAACGGTGTATGCGGTGACGCAGGAGTTCGGCAACGTCGTGCACGTTGCACGGTTCGAACCCAAAGACAGCGGGTTGAAGTTCGTCGAGAAATGGAGGGTGCTCGGTCCGTCAGCCGAAAAAGCAAACGAAGAAGCAGCATTGCCTCCGTATGAAATCTGCGGCCCGGCCGTCGTGACCGAATCCTTGGTCGGAAAACCAGAATGCTCGATGTCTAGCGAAGCCTCTGCAGGGGGAGTTGGGGTGGCCGTCGATCCTACGACCGGCAATGTCTACGTCACCCGCCCGTCGGGGAGCATTTCCGAAGGCGAAGACGTCATTGCCGAGTACGAGGCAAACGGATCTGACCTGATCACGCGATTCGGGGAAAAAGGACCACCCGACCAGCCGGGCAACACGGTCGCGAAAACGCCAGACAAAATTCACTCAATAGTCTCGGGGAACAATCTGGCCGTGAACGCTGCCGGAGAAGTGTTCTTCTTCGATTTTCAGGGCTCGGACAACTTCTACCACCGGCTGATGGTATTCAAGCCAAAAACTCCCGGCAATTACACTGATTACGAATACGCTGGCCAGGGCCGCGACATCGGGGCCGGATTCCTGGGCGAATCGAACTATCCGACGCTCCCCGTTGTGGATGCCCTCGGCGACGTCTACGTTGCCGACGAAGGCACGGTCGAGAAGTACGACCCGTCCTCTCCGGATGATCCAGTCTGCACGTTTTCGTACCCGCAGGGTGGGATCACTGCGCTGGCGGTAAACCCCGCCACGGGTGAACCGTTCTTCTACTCCTACCAAAAACGACCCCGTCGGATCCACGAGCTCAGCGCCTGCGAAAACGGCGCGTTCCACGAAACCGGCGAAACCGAAGTGGCGCCCGAACGGGCTGAATTGTCCGATCTCGCCTTCGACCCGGCGCGACAGTTGTCCGCCGGCCGCGAACCGGGTGTGCTCTACGGTGCGGCTCCTGGGGCGACGCCGATTGTCGGCAAAGGCCAGCCGGGCACGTCGGCTCTCGGGTACATCTTCGCCCAGCCGGAAGAAAGGCCGCCGGTCGTCAGTACGTTGGAACCTTTTAGCGTAACTGCGAACTCGGCAGTGCTGAGTGCCCGGATCGATCCGAGGGGATTCGCCACCGATTATGTCTTCCGCTACCTGACGCAGGCTGACTATCAGGCGCAAGGCGAAAGCTTCGCCGGTGCGGCAGAAGCGCCCCTGGGTGGGGCGACCCTCTCGGCTGTCGGCGGCGTCCGGCGGGTGGAAGCGGTCGTATCCGGTCTAGTACCGGATACCGACTATGTCTTCCAGGTCGTGGCGAGCAGCAACTGTGCTCCCGCCGAACCGACGAAAGTCTGCCCGGTTGAAAGCACCCCTGCCTCCTTCCATACCTACCCGACCGAAGCAGCTGGCCTTCCGGACGGCCGGGCATACGAGCTGGTGTCGCCGGCGGACAAGCAGGGCGGACAGGTGTATCCGGTGGAACCGCTGAGAAGCAGCTGCTCTACCGTGTGCAAGCCGGGAGTGACCAGCGAGCGGTTCCCGATGCAGAGCAGCCCGGACGGTGGGTCGGTCGTCTACGAGGGTGACCCCTTCGGCCCGGGAGGAGCACTGATTGAAAACGAGTACCTCTCGCGGCGCACCGGTTCGGGTTGGGGGACGACCAACCTCACGCCGAGCCTCCTGACGAACCGCGGAAACGGCAACGGTTACACGGCATTCGACCCCGCGCTCAACGTGGGAGTGCTGAGACAGAGCGGGCCTGCCCTTACCAGCTCGACCCCCGGCGAATACAGGAACCTCTACGCGCAGTCGACCGCCGATCCTGGGTCGCTGACCGCGTTGCTCACTTCGGCCAGCGCGGCCCCGACCTGTCTACCCGGCAGCGAGCAAGGCAGTCTTGGAGTCCTCTACATGGGAGCGTCCACTGACCTGTCCCGGGTCTTCTTCGAGGCAAACGACGCACTCACGCCCGACTCCACCGGCATCTGCGGACAGTCGAACCTCTACGAATGGGCCGAGGGTGCTTTGCGAGCGGTGAACGTTCCCCCGGCCGCCTCTGGCAGCATTCCCGGCGCGGTGATCGGCTCGGGCACGCTGCTGAAAAGCGGAAATGTCAACGATCCCTCGGCCGTGGTCACCCACGCGATCTCGGATGACGGCTCCCGCATCTTCTTTACCGGCGCTGACGGCGAGCTCTATGTCCGCATTGACGGGACCACGACTCTCGAAGTGCCCGGACCCGGCAACTGCAGCAAAACCACTCCGCTGATCGCACGGGTCTGCTTCCTGACCGCTTCGGCCGATGGCAGCAGCGTGTTGCTCTCCGACGGCCAGGTCTACGCGCTGAACGGGGCCGGAACGGCCTATGAACTCAGCGCCGGTCTCGCTCAGAGCAAAGGCGGCTTCCTCGGCATCGCTGGGCAGAGCGAAGATATGAGCCAAATTTACTTCGTCGACACTGCGAACCTCACCGAAGGGGAAGAAAACGACCAGGGCGCGATCGCCGAAGCAGGCGAGAACAACCTCTATGCCTGGATTGGCGGAACCACGCGGTTCGTGGCCACGCTTTCCTCCGGAGACGGGTCCAACGAAGGGGGAGCCTGGACTGCCGCGCCGCTCGCGCGCACCGCGCAGGCGAGCCCCGCCGGCCGCTGGCTCGCCTTCCAGAGTGAGTCCCCGCTCACCGGCTATGACAACACCGGCCCCTGCGCAGAAGTTGCCAACGCAGTTGTCGAAGCGCCCTGCACGGAGGTCTTCGTGTACGACTCTCAGACCCGCACGTTGACCTGTGCGTCGTGCAATCCGAGTGGCTCACGTGCCCTCGGCAGCGCCTCTACCCTCGGCTCGACCGGCAAGGTCGTAGGCTACCTTCCTCAACCGCGCTACCTGACCGACTCCGGTCGCCTCTACTTCGACACGCCGGACCGGCTAGTGCCCGGTGACACCAACGGGCAGGTCGAAGACGTATACCAGTACGAGTCGGGGGGTGTGGGCGGATGCACGCAGGACGACCATTGCCTGGATCTGATCTCCTCCGGACGGGGATCGGCGGACTCCAACTTCCTGGCCATTGACGAAACCGGCGACAACGTCTTCTTCACGACCCGGGACCGGTTGGTGAGTGCCGACAAGGACGAACTCATCGACCTCTACGACGCGAGGGTCGGAGGCGGCTTCCCCGAGGCACAGCCCCCGGCTGAATGCAAGGGAGAAGCGTGCCAGCAGGCGAGCGGCGCACCGCCGCAGCCGGCTCCCGCGAGCATGGGTCTTCCCGGTGAAGGTATTCCGAGAGCCGGCGGAGACAGGCACTGCAGAAAAGGGCAGGTGAAGCGCAAAGGGCGCTGCGTGAAGAAGCACAAGAAGCGCCCGGCAGAGAAACGCCGCAAGAACGAAAAGCGTCACGAGCGCAAGGGGGGCAACCGATGAATCGCAAGGCTTCAGTCCTCGTCGCCTTTCTGGTCTTGGCGCTCTGGGCGGCGCCTGCCGCCCACGCCGAGTTCGGCATCGTCCCCGGCAGCCTCACCGCTTCCGCCGAAGAAGAAGGCGGCTCGCTGGAGCTGCGCGCCGGTAGCCATCCCTTCGCCTACACCGTCCACTTCGACCTCAACACCGACGCCGAGGGGAAATCCGAAGGTGGGCAGATGCGGGACATCCTCTTCGAAGCCCCTCCGGGGTTGGTCGGCAATCCCCAGGCGGTGCCCGCCTGCCCCCGTCTGATCTTCGAAGGCGGCAGTGAAGGCTGCACCCCTGGCACCCAGATCGGCGTCCTGCGCGCTGTCGCGGTCGGGATCGGTGAGATTGTCACCCCGATCTACAATCTCGAGCCGCCGCCCGGTGCCGCGGCGCAGTTCGGGGTCAACGCCAGGGCTGCCGGGCTGTCCTCGCTGCAACAGGCGACTGTCCGCACCGATGGCGGTTATGGCGTCAACGTCTTCGCTCCCGGTATCCCGATTTCGCTCACCTCGGTCACGGCGACGCTCTGGGGCACTCCCGCGGACCCGGGTCACACGGCCGAACGGGGACCCGATTCCAGCGGGGGCGGCTTTCCCTCCGAAGCGCCGGTGCTGCCCTTCCTCACCCTTCCCGCCACGTGCTCGGCGCCGCTCAGCTTCACCGTCAAGGTGAATTCGACGGTGAACCCGGGGACGTACGTCAGCGAGAGCACGGTGATGCGCGAAGCCGGCGGCAACCCGGTCTCCCTGGTGGGTTGCGGTTCGGTGCCTTTCGACCCGGCAGTGACCGCGGTCCCGAGCACTGCCCAGTCGGATTCGGCTTCGGGCCTGAACTTCGAACTGCGGCTGCCGAACGAGGGCCTGCTGACGCCGGACGGGGTCTCTGAAACCCAGCCGGAGAAGACCGAAGTGGCGCTCCCGGCCGGCGTCGCCGTCAACCCATCGGCCGCGAACGGCATTGTCGGCTGTTCCAAAGCCCAGTTCAAAGCGGCCACGGGTGAGCCCGGGCAGGGTTGCCCGGAAGCTTCCAAGGTGGGGACGCTGGTTGCCAAGACCCCGCTCCTGGAGGAAGCGATCGAAGGCTCGGTCTATCTCGCCGAGCCCCACGAGAACAAGTTCAACTCGCTTCTCGCCCTCTATATCGTCGCCAGGGTGAAGGAACGCGGCATCCTCGTCAAGCAGGCCGGCATGGTGCAGGCCGATCCCGGTACTGGGCAGCTGACCACTACCTTCGACGAACTGCCGCCACTCCCTTACTCGTCCTTTAAGTTCCAGCTTCGCGAAGGCCCGCGGGCACCTTTGATCACTCCGCAGGCCTGCGGGGAATACACCACCGTCGCCAGGCTCTATCCGTTCTCGGCGCCGGATTCGGCGGTCGAGCGGACCGCTCCCTTCGTGATCTCCTCGGGGGCCGGCGGGTCCGGCTGCGCTTCCTCAGAAGCCGGGCTTCCCGCCCACCCGAGTCTGGAGGCGGGGACGACGACCCCGGTCGCCGGCAGCTTTTCTCCGTTCGTCTTCCGCGTCTCGCGCGCCGATGGCGAACAACGCTTCTCCTCGCTGCAGGCGACGCTGCCGACCGGGCTGCTCGGCAAGCTCGCCGGGGTGCCTTACTGCCCGGAGGCGGGGATCGCTACGGCGGCCTCTCGCACCCAGGAAGGCGGCGGTGCCGAGGAGATCGCCTCACCGTCCTGTCCGGCAGCTTCCCAGGTGGGGATCGTGAACGTCGCCGCCGGCGCCGGCCCGAATCCCTTTTGGGTGCAGGGCAAGGCCTACCTGGCCGGTCCCTACAAGGGTGCTCCGCTCAGCCTCGAGATCGTCACGCCGGCGATCGCCGGGCCCTTCGACCTCGGGTCGGTGGCGGTCCGCACCGCGCTCTCGGTCGACCCCTTCACCGCCCAGATCCGCGCCGAGTCCGACCCGCTGCCGAGGATCCTCCACGGGATCCCGCTCGACGTGCGGACGATCTCCCTGCAGATGGACCGCTCCGAGTTCACGCTCAACCCGACCAACTGCCAGGCGAAGACCATCGCCGGGTCGCTGTCCACGCTCACCGGTCTGGGCGCTTCGCTCACGGCGCCATTCGCCGTCGGCGGCTGCAAGGGCCTGGAATTCAAGCCCAAGCTGAAGATCTCACTGAAGGGCGCGACGAGGCGCTCGGGACATCCGGCGCTGAAGGCGGTCGTGACCTATCCCAAGGGGTCGGGTTACGCGAACATCGCCCAAGCCCAAGTCGGGCTGCCGCCTTCGGAGTTCCTGGACCAGGGGAGCATCCAGACCGTCTGCACGCAGCCGCAGCTGAAGTCGAACACCTGCCCGAAAGCGTCGATCTACGGGAAGGCGACCGCGTACTCGCCTCTCCTCGACAAGCCGCTTACCGGACCCGTCTACCTCGGCACCGGCTTCGGCCACACGCTTCCCGACCTGGTCGCCGACTTGAACGGCCAGGTCCGGGTCCTCGTCCACGGCAGAGTCGATACCACCAATCGGGATGGGCTCCGCAACACCTTCGAAGCGGTGCCCGACGCCCCGGTGAGCAAATTCGTGCTCGAAATGAAGGGCGGCAAAAAGGGCCTGCTCGAAAACTCGACCAACATCTGCAAGGGCACCCACAAGGCCGAAGTTCGCTTCACGGCCCAGAACGGCAAGGTCGACGCTTACAAGGCCCCGATCCACACGAGTTGCGGGGGCGGCCGTGAGGGCGGAAGGAAGAAGCGGTAGCCGGGGCGGCGTCGCTCGCGCCGCCCCGGCGCGATCCGCGGCAGCGGTCGCAGTCGGCCTGAGGAGTCGCCGAGAGGAGATCGGGCAGATGGTCATCGCCCGCGTCCACGCGATTGCCGCCCCCGGGCGCGACGCCGATCCCGAGTACCTCGAAGGCCTGCGCCTGGCGATCGAGGCGGCGATCGACGACACGATCGAGGCCTTGGAGGATGGGGGGGCCGGCTCGGTCCCGGAGCCGATCCTCTCCCAGGCTCGTCTCGCCGCCCGGCGTCAGGTTCCTCTGGAGACGATTCTGCGTCGTTATCTGGCGGGCCACGCGATTCTGGGGGATTTCGTGGTCGAAGAGGCCGAGCGACAGACCGTCCCCCCCGACACCTTGAGGCGGGTGTTGCGCTCCCAGGCGGCGAGGACCGACCAGGTGCTGGCGGCGATCGGCACTTGTCACGTCGAGGAGGTGAGCGCCGCGCGCCCTGTGTCAACCGACCGCCGCCGCGCTGATCAGGTCCGTCGGCTGCTCGATGGGGAGCTGGTCGATCCGTCCAAGCTCGCCTACGACCTCGATGGCTGGCACGTCGGCCTCGTCGTCCGGGGCCCCGGCAGGGACGACGCGGTCGAGGCCATCACAAGGCGACCCGACTCCCGGCGCCTCATCGTCGCGGCGGACGAGGAGATCATCTGGGTCTGGATGGGCTTCAGGGGCCGACCCGAGCGGCAGCAATTCCAGCCGGTCGCGGCCCCCGACGTCCCCGACGGTCTCCGCATCGGGGTCGGCGAGCCGGCGGAGAGTCGCGCCGGCTGGCGCCTGACCCACGAACAAGCGCGAGCGGCCCTGTCCGTGGCGATCCGGCGCCCAGAGACCTTGCTCCGATACAACGAAGTCGCGCTGCTGGCAGCGGCGATCCAGGATGAACTCCTCGCCACTTCACTGTTCCAGCTATACATCGCACCGCTGGAAAGGGACGGTGAGAATGGCCGCGAGCTTCAGACCACCCTCCGCGCATACTTCGAGGCGGACCAGAGTGTGACCTCGACCGCTGCGGCTCTCGGTATCAGCAGAAACACCGTTGCCAACCGACTTAAGGTGATCGAGGAAAGGGTCGGCTACCTGCACTCGATCCGCGCGGCGCACCTCTTGGTGGCTCTGGGCCTGGGTGAGATGGCGCCTGGCGAAAGCAGATCGCTCAACGGCTGATTCAAAACTTGGCGCAATGCCATGGGCGCTACATCCGCCTGCCGCGAAGATAGACACGGGCAGACGATAGTCGTCCAGGAACCGTATGTAAAACACCCTCGGGGTGGACCCTGGGAGAAGGAGATCGCAGCATATGAGTGTTAGACACAAACGGAGCGGGCAGCTGCTGCTCGCCATAGCGTCAGCCGTGGTGATGATGGCAATGACCAGCGCGACGGCATCCGCAACCCCCATCAATGTGCCGGTATGGCAGTCAGGCGGGGCGACCGTGCCGTGGGGTACCTCGGTCGAAGCCGGCGGGCAGTCGATTGCGGGGCTGAATCTTCAGTACACGGGCGGCGGAGTGCCGATCTGGGTGACCTGCGAAACGCTTTCCGTGACGGGAAAAGTGCAAAATCCCGCTGCGGACAAACCCGGGACTGTGGTCAACTCCAGCTCAGCAGTCGTGGGACCAAGCGGCAAATTCAAAGGGTGCCAGCTCGTCCGGTACGGTGAAAAAGAAATATCCGAAGGCTTGGAATGCACCGTACCTAAAGAACTGCCGATGGAATCCGGCGTCGGCACGCTGACCAATGAAGGAAACCCGGCCGGTGGCCTGAAAATTACGACCTATCTAACCTTCACCGTGCAGTGCCCGAAATTCAGTACCAAATGGAGCTTCACTCTCTCCGGGGTGGGCAAAGAATTGTGGGCAGGAAACGAGTACTTTTCCCCTGAATCGACCAAAGTGGAAGCGTCTTGGGCCGGGAGCGGCGAAGCCTCATACGGGATCGGTCTCTCGGACGCCAAAGGCCCGGTGACGATCGGCCAGAGGGCATATGAGGAACCGATTTCAACCTATGGCACCCACTGGTACCGAGGGGGCGCTGAACGGCAGGTCAATGAAGGGCCGAAGACCCTGATCAACGAAGGAACGCCGACCAGCCTGACCGGCGGCTCTGCCACGATGAATCTCGAATCGGTTCAGACTGGGATCAAATTCGTGGTTTCATGCAGCGGCGGGAACGTCACCGGAAGTGTCGAAAACCCGGTGGGCGGCGGCTCCGGTGTCGCCAACGTCGGCCTCGGGCTGACCGGATGCGCGGTCACGAAACCCGAAGGCAAAAAATGCAACCTGGTCGGTTCCAGCATCACCACCAAAACCATGCCGGCCATGGTGCAGGCGGGGTCGGAATCCAACCCCATCCTGCAGCTGAACAATGGGCTGTCCGACGAAGTCGGCTCCTTCACGGTGTCCGGTTGCACGGTTGCGGCTTTGAATCACGCGTACACGGTCAAAGGCCAGTTGTTCGCCAAGCCGCAGATGAAATCCGGCGGAAAAGTCGGCTCTTGGTTGCTCCCTGCCTCGCTGAACGGCGAATCGGGCCTGGTTTTGTCCACGAGCGGGCAGAAAACGACTGCGTCGGGCGAAGTCACCGCAGAAAGCGGCGGAGAGGTCGTGACGATGGGCTGAGAGACGGCTGCGACGCAACGCCGACGGTTCGTCGGCATCGAGACGCCTCCCGCGGAAGCGGGGGGCGTCTTTTCTAAGGGGCGAGCGCACTCCGTTAGCATTTCTGTTCAGCAGGGATCGCAGAGGGGAAGGGTGGTGCCGGATCGGCCCGAGATGGGATACGTGGTAAAGACGAAAACGCCTCGTTCTGCGCGCCCCGATCGTGGGACGCATCGGATCGCCTTTGCCCTCCTGCTCCTGGCCGTGCTGGTTGCACCGTCCCCGGCCGCGGCCGACTTCGGCATCAGCACGTTCACGGTGACCGCCCGGACCGTCGCCGGCACCATCGACCAACGCGCCGCCTCTCACCCGTTTGCCCTCGACATCCACCTCGCGGTGAACACCGATCAGAATGGCGAACCGGAAGACACCCTGCGCGAAATCCGCACCGACCTGCCCCCGGGTCTACTGGGCAACCCGCTCGCGACCCCCCGTTGCTCGCTACTCGAATTCGCGAGCTCACCTCCGGGTTGCGCTGCCGCGACGCAGATCGGCATCCTCCGCGGCATCGTCACCGACATCGGGCAGATCACCACTCCCGTCTACAACCTCGAGCCATTGCCTGGCAGCGCCGCCACCTTCGGGATATCGGTGAACGGCGAACCGCACATGCAGCGGCTGACCCTGGCCGACGCCGGAGCCGGGAGCTCGATTCGCCTCAGGATGGTCCTGCCCTCGGAACCCGCGATCGTCGACGTCGAAGAGGAAATATGGGGCGTGCCGGCCGACCCCGCCCACGACCCGGAACGGGTCTGTCGGGATGCTGAAGAGGCGGAAGAAGGCTGTTCCTCGGAAGCGGCTGAACGGCCGCTGCTCACCCTGCCGGCCTCCTGTGCCGAGCCCCTCCGCACCATTCTCACCGCCGTCTCCGCGGATGAACCAAAGCGCGTCGCGGTGGCGACCGCCTTCTCCCGCGACGCGGGTGGAAACCCTTCGCCGCTTGCCGGCTGCGATGCAGTGCCATTCGATCCCAGGCTCACCCTTCAGATCGGCGGCAGCGCGTCCGCGCCCACCTCCCTTGCCATCGGTCTCGAAGTTCCCCAGTACGAGGGAGCCGAATTGGCAGCTGCCTCGCTCGCGGCTCTCCAGGTCGATTTCCCCCAAGGTCTCGCCCTCAATCCCTCTGCGGGCGCTTGGCTCAGCGGTTGCCCACCGTCGGCAATCGGAGCCGCGGGCTCCTGCCCAGCGTCCTCGCGGCTCGGCTCGGTGAAGATGTGGACGCCCATGGTCGACCACCCGCTGAACGGTTCGATTTACCTCGCCACTCCCAGCGAAAACCCCTTCGGTTCGCGCTACGTGATCTACCTGGTGATCGAAGACGAAGCCACCGGCACGGTCCTGAAGATCCCGGGGCGCCTGGAGGCCGACCCCGAAGACGGGCGCCTCGGCGCCACGATCGCCGACCTGCCGCAGATCCCCTTCGAGAGGCTGGAGCTTGAGTTCGCCGGCGGCTCCCGCGCGCCGCTGGCCGCTCCGCCGATCTGCGGCGAGTATCCGGCAGAGGCCGTCCTCACCCCCTCGACCGCGCCGTTTGCGCTGCCGGTGACGCGGACCGCCGCCTTCGCCCTCTCCACCGGGCCAGGGTTCGGTCCATGCCCGCCACCGGAGGCGGAGCGAAACGCCGCCCCCTCCTTCCAGGCCGGCACGGTGTCCGCTGCGGCTGGAACCGACTCCCCGCTGGCGATCCAGCTCTCCCGTAACGACACCGACCAGCACTTCGGCTCCTTCGAGCTGACCCTGCCGCCCGGCCTGGTCGCGAACCTCGGCTCGCTGCCCTTCGGCACGGCGGTCGGCAGCGTCGAGGTCGAGGCCGGCCTGGGAGCAGAACCACTCGTCCTCAACGGCACCGCCTACCTCGAAGGCCCCTACCGGGGCGCCCCCTACAGCCTCGCGGTCGTCGTCCCCGTCCGCGCCGGTCCTTTCGACCTCGGAACGATCGCGGAGCGGATGGCCGTCAGGGTCGACCCCGCCACCGCCCAGCTCAGCGTCCGCTCCGATTCGCTGCCGCGGATCCTCGCCGGGGTGCCGCTGGAGCTGCGCCGCCTTCGCATCGATCTCGACCGCCCCGGCTTCATCCGCAACCCGACCTCCTGCAAACCAGCGGCGATCGCCGGCTCGGCGATTACCGCCGTCGGGCAATCAGCACCGTTGTCTGCCGGCTTTCGGGTGGCCAACTGCGCCGGGCTCCCGTTCCAGCCAAGGCTCTCGGTCCACCTGCTCGGCTCGACCGCCCGTGGCGCTCATCCCACGGTCAGGGCAACCCTCCGCCCCGGCAGGAGCATCGCCGCCCTTGAGCGACTGGTGGTCACCCTCCCGGGCTCGGAGCTTCTCGACGCGAAGCGGATCGGGGCGATCTGCGCGTTGCCTGCTGCGGAGATCGAAAACTGCCCTACCGGATCGGCGGTCGCCCATCTCGAAGCACGCACGCCGCTGCTGTCCGGTCCCCTCGCGGGACCGGTGTTCCTGCGCCCGAGCACGGGACGCTTGCCGGGCCTTACCGCCGTCCTCGACGGAGCCGTCCAACTCCGGCTTTCGGGCCATATCGGCTCGGCGAATGGCCGCATTCGCTTCGGGTTCACGGGCCTCCCCGACGCCCCCTTCGACGAGCTGACCCTGCGGGTCGCCGGCGGCAGGAAGGGGATCCTGGTCAACAGCGGTGGGGTTTGCTCCGGCGCCCGGCGACTGACCGCGACTCTCAGCTCCCATGGCGGCCGCGTCCTGACCGCTCACCCGCGGCTGCGCGCCCGTTGCCCCGGGCACGTCGGCTGATCGCTTTTCAGAACATCAGCGTACCCCCGCTGCGAGGAACCTGACGTAGACTCGCTGTCCAATGGGAGGGAATTTCGGTAGGTGAGTCGCCGCCGAGCCACGGTGGCCCTCGCCGTCGTCCTGATCTCGTGCCTCGCCCTCGGCGCGGTCGGCTTGCGCGTGGAGAAAAAGCTGTCGCCACTCTCGCTGAGCGTGCCAGGAACCTCTGCATCAAATGGTGAAACGCTTGCGCAGAGCCATTTCGGGGACTCTTCCCCATTCATCGTCTTACTTCAGGGGCCTCCGGCGGCGGTCGATCGTCAGGGATTGGGCCTCGTCACGGCGCTGCGCCGGCAATCACTGGCGACCGTCATCTCTCCCTGGGACCGGGGGTCCCTGGACGCACTGCGTCCCGGCCCCCGCAAGGCCCTGGTTTTAGTCGACTTCCGCGTACCGCTGGAGGCAGCGATGCGCGACGTCGTCCCTGACCTGGAAGCCACCTTGGAGGCGCGGGTGCGTGAGCCGGTCGTCGCCACGCAGTCGGGATTTGCCTCCGTGTCCCGCGCTCTGCAGGAGGAATCGCTGAGCTCGACCGAGCGCGCCGAGCTGCTTGCGGCGCCGCTACTGATCTTGGTCCTGTTGCTGGTCTTCCGCTCGGTCGTCGCGGCGGCGATTCCGCTTGCCTTTGGGGCGCTGACCGTCGTCGCCGGGAGGGGGGTACTTGCCCTCCTCAGCGAGGTGATGACGATCGACGCGCTCGCCCTCGTCGTCTGCACGATGATGGGCCTAGCGTTGGGGGTCGACTACTCGCTGCTGATCGTCTCCCGCTTCCGCGAGGAGCTCGAGCGGGATCCGGATCCCTGGCGGGCGGCGGCGGCGACCCGGGCCAGCGCCGGTCGCACCACGCTCTTCGCCGGCATCACCCTGATCGTCGCCCTCGTCTTCTCTGCCTTCCTGCAGCCCGGTTCGCTGCTGCTCTCGCTGGCGACCGCCACCGCGGTTGTGACCGTGATCAGCGTCGTCATCTCGACCGTCGCCGTCCCGGCCCTGCTGGGGTTGCTCGGGCCGCGGATCAACGCCGGCCGGATCGGCCCGCCGCCCCGCCCGGGCGGGCGCTCGACCGTTGCCGCCGCTGCCGGCGCGGCTCTGCGAAACCCCGCCCTCGCTGCCTGCGTGGTCGCGGTGCCGCTGATCCTTCTGACCCTGCCGGTGCTCGGCTTCAGCACCGGTGCGCCGGGGATCGACGAGCTGCCGAGCTCTAACGAGGCCCGCCAGAGCGCCGAGACGATCGACCGCGCGGTGGGACCCGGCTGGGAGGCGCCGTTCGTGCTCGTCGCCGCCACCGACCGGGGGCCGATCACGAACCGCGAGGATCTTGCGGTGCTCGGCCGCTGGCAGCGGCGGATCGCCGCCCAGCCGGGGGTGAGGACCGTGATCGGGCCGGGGCCGATCGCCCGCCGCGCCGCGCCGCTGCAAATCTTGGGCAGCAGGCTCACCGCCGAGGGCGCCGCCGGCCCGGAGCAATTGGAGAAGCTCGGTCCCGGCCTGCGCCGCGCCGCCGCCGCGGTCGGGGAGTTGCGCGCGGGACTCGACGAAGGCGCCGCCGGCAGCGGTCTCCTCGCCGAGGGCTCCGAACGCGCCGGCGCCGGCGCCGCGCTGATTGCCTCGGAGCTGAAGCGCGCCGCCGGCCGGGGCGAAGAAGCAACCGGGGCGATCGCCCGGCTCCAGGACGGCAGAAAACGGCTGGCCCGCGGTCAGCGCGAAGTCTCGGTCGGCAGCCTCGCCCTCACCCTCGGCTTGCGCTCGCTGGTCCCGCGCCTGCGCGGCGGCGAGCAAGCGCGCTCGCGCAAGCTCGCCCGCGAGCTCGAACGGGCCGCCGCCGCGGACCCCTCGCTGCAGCCACTCGCCGACCAGGCTCGCATCCTCGCCCGCACCGTCGCCGCCAACCGCAACGAAGTGCGGCGTCTGCGTGACGTCGCCGAAGAGGTCAACGGCGGTATGAACCGGCTCGTCCCCGGCGGCGAGCGCCTCGAAGCCGGCGTCGGCAAGCTCGCCGATGCGACCGATGGTCTCAGCAGCGGTCTCGACCGGCTCGGCGACGGCGCCGAACGGCTCGCCGGCGGGCTGGTCGAACTGCAGGGCGGGGCCGGAGCTCTACGAGATGGCCTCGCCGAAGGCTCCAGCCGTGCCTACCCGTTGCAGACGAAGCTGGCGAGCGCCGGCGAGCGGGTGACCGCGGTGGCGACCCCGCTCGCGCTCGGTGCCGAAGAGCTGCGGCGGCAATCGCCGGGCCTCTTCGACTCCGGCTACTTCGTCCTCTCCGCCCTCGACGGCGCACCGTCGCCGAGGCGCGAGGAAGCGGGAGAGGCGATCAGCGTCGACGGCGGCGGCCAGGCGGCGCGGATGCTGGTCGTCCCCACCCATGCCTTCAATACCGAGGGCTCGCGCCGGGTCGGCGAGCGGCTCGAGGCCGACGCGGCGCAGCTGGCGGCGGCGAGCGGTCTGGAGACCGGGGTCACCGGCGGGGCCGCGGTGCTCAACACCTACGGCGAAGCGACCGAAGCACGGCTGCCGCTGGTGATCGGCGCCTTCGTCCTCTTCACCCTGCTGGCCCTGATCGTGATCCTGCGGGCGCCGCTGCTGGCGCTGCTGACCGTCTGCCTCAACCTCGCCTCGGTCGCGGCGGCGATCGGGGTGATGACCCTCGTCTGCCAGATCCCCGAGGGCTACCCGCTCGGCGGCCATCCCTACATCGACACCGTCGGAGCGGGGGCGATCTTCGGCGTCACCTTCGGGCTCTCGATCGACTACGCGGTCTTCCTCATCGCGCGGATGCGTGAGCGCTACGAGGTCGACGGCGACAACCGCGCCGCGATCGCCTACGGGCTGGAGAAGACGGCCGGGGTGATCACCGGCGCCGCCGCGATCATGGCCGCCGTCTTCATCTCCTTCGCGACCGCGCCGATCGCCACCGTGAGCCAGATGGGGGTGGGGCTGACGGTGGCGATCCTGCTCGACGCGACGGTGGTGAGGATCGTGCTGCTGCCGGCGCTGATGCTGCTGCTCGGCGACCGGGTCTGGCATGTGCCGAAGCCGCTGGACCGCATCCTTCCCCGCCGCAACATGTTGATCCCCGAGAGGAGCCCCACTGGTGCCTAAGAAGTTGATCCCGATCGCGGTCTTGACGCTTGCGCTCGCGCTGCTAGCCGCCCCGTTCGCGTCCGCGGCGGAAGCGCCGACCCGCGACGAATACGTCGACCGCCTGGAGGCGATCTGCCAGCCCGACGCGGAAGCGACGCAGCGGGCGATGAAGGGCGCCCGCGGCGACATCCGCGCCGAAAGACTGAAGGTCGCCGCGGGGAAGTTCGCCCGGGCGACCGCGATCTTCGGCGGGACCGTGAAGCAGATCTCCGCCGCTCCCCGGCCCCCGGCCGACACGGCCAAGCTCGGCAAGTGGTTCACCTACCTGAAGCGGCAGGAGTCCTACCTCGGCCAGATCACCGGCCAGCTGCGGCAGGACCACGCGATCAAGGCCCAGCGGCTGACCGCCCGTTTCATTCACAGCGGCAACCTCGCCAACAACGTCGTTCTCGCCTTCGGCTTCGACTGGTGCAGCTTCAAGTTCTCCAGGTACGGATGACGAGGATTGCTTGCCTTCTCGCCGCTGTGCTCGCGCTTGCCGCCGGGTGGGCCGGGATCGCCCGCGCCGAGCGTAGCCAGAAGGGCAACCTGATCGTCTCCCTCGACGGCGGCCTTTCGCCTCTGGCCCTGCCGCGCGATCGGCCGGCACCGGTGGCCGTCCACCTCGAGGGTGGTTTGCAGACCTCCGATCGCAGTCCGTTGCCCCGAGTCACCCGAATCGAGCTCGGACTGCCTTCCCAGGGCGTTGTCTCGACCAAGGGGCTGCCGAGCTGCGGCACGCGCCTGTTGCACGACGCGAAACCGCCTGAAGCGTTGACGGCCTGCCGCGGTGCCCTGATCGGCCGGGGGCGTTTGCAGGCGAGCGTCGCGCTCCCAAACCAGAGCCCGTTCTCGATCGACGCCCGGGTGCTCGCCTTCAACGGCCGCGTCGACGGCGGCCGCGCAGTGCTCCTGCACGCCTACACCGCCAACCCTCCGACCGTCGCCGTTCTGCCTCTGCGGCTGCGGCGGCAGGAGGGACGCTTCGGCCTTGCCCTGGTCGGCAATCTGCCGCCATCGCTCGGTCCCTGGCCGCGCCTGCGGCGCTTCGACGTGACCCTCTTCCGCCGTTACTCCTACCGAGGCCGACCCCGCAGCTACTTGAGCGCATCCTGCCCGATCCCGAAGCGCAATACCGCAGGGTTCTTCTCCTTGGCCAAAGTGGGCTTCGAGCTCGCCGACGGACGGCAGATAAGTACCGGCATCGCCCGCAGCTGTCGCGCCCGCTAGAGAATATTTCCAGCAGTACGGTCTGTTAGTGTTCCAATTCGATGGCGTTCCCGCTCGCGCTTGCCAACCTCGAATCCGCGGTCTTGCAGGCGTGCGCCGGAGAGGAGCAGTGGCCGGCCCAGGTCGCGGCCGGCATCTACGCCGGGGTCGACTACGCGATCGCCCACCCGGAGGTTGCGGAAACGCTCGCCTTCGACAGCGATGCCGAGGCGGACAGCATCCGGCGCTATGAGAGCGTAATCGGCCGTTTAGCGGGCTTCTTGCGCGGTAAAGCTCCGACAGAAGGACGGCTCCCCGCGGCCACCGACGAGACCGTGGTAGCCGGGATGGTGGGGCTCGTCGGGGACCATCTGCGGATCGGCCGCGTCGACCGCCTCGAGCAGCTGCGCCCCGATCTGGTGCTGCTCACCCTGCTGCCCTACCTGGGCTTCGACGAGGCCCAGCGATGGGCCAACCAGATGGCCGAGTAGCCCACGACGGACTTGACGCATCGGTCCGTCTGTGTTCTTATAGATCCCCCTGGATCGTCCCGCCAACCCTGGGCGGCCACGGTCCTTGACGCAAACGTTCATGGCTCGGGTGAGTTCCCCACTTGCCCGGGCCGTTTGCGCCGTCGCCGGGCCCAGCGGCCGTTGCCGTCGGCGATGATCGCGACGTACTTGGGAGCCCCGTCAGCCATCGGCAGGCCGCTCGAGGATGCCGGCCAGGGACCTCACCACCGGTCCGGAGGTTGCGAGCAGCCGGTCGCGGATGGCCCGCGTTCCGGAGGCGGTCGTGCCGCGGGCACTGAGGTAGAAGGCGAGGACCCCCGTGAGGATCGCTCGGTGCCGAGCGGGGTGGGGGAGAGGCGAGATGGACTCGCGGGCGAGTGCGACGATCGCTTCGAGGCGCTCCGCGGCCTCGGCCTCGGAGGCGTAGTACCGCAGGTAGTTGTGCTGGCCGCTCGCGCTGTCGGCCTCTCGGTCCACGAGGTCGTCCAGCAGCACGGTGAGTGCGCCGATCGAGGGGAAGTAGGCAGCGTCCACCAGCTCGGCGTCCATCCGGGTCATCCGGGGGGTGCCGGCCAACGCCAGCAGCGCGTGCGCCGCCACCGAGGAGCTGGCCCCCGCCGCCACCTCCCACCACTCCAAGCCGGCGGGTGCCGGCAGTCCCGCTGCCCAATCCTCGAGCGGCTGGCTGGAGTCGACCGCGGTCGCGTGGGTGTGGGCCTGGCCTTCGCCGCAGCGGATCGCCGCGCGGCGCGCGAGCGGGAGAACCGCTGCGGCGGAGGGCAGGGGAGCGGATGAATCTCTGCAGACGGTGACCAGCCGGTCGAGGTAGCCGCCGTCGTCTCCTTGCGGGTGATGGACGTACCAGTTCCTTGGCTCATCGCCGGGCTTCAGCGCCGCGGCGAGCGCGCCGTGCAGCTCGAGACCGTTGCGGAGGGGGTCCGTCCCATCCTCACCCAGGCTGTCGAGGTAGTCGACGGCCACCTGCAGCGCGGTGGAGGCCCGAATCACGCTCTGGCGGCTGCGGCGGGGGGCGAGGCCGGCAAATACGGCGGTGGCTTCGACGTTGGCGGCCTTGCCGGTCAGGGCTTCGAGCGCCTGTCCGCGCAGGGTGGGGTCGGGGATCGAGGCCGCAGTTCGGCGCCAATCAGTCAATTCCCGATGCACCTGGGGGACGATGGCCAGCCTGTAGCGGACGAAGGCGGTGGTCACCGCCGCCGCTTCCCCGACGATGCCTGGTCCCGGGACCACGGGTTCAGCTTATTCGCGTCGGCTCCGTCGTCATCTGATCGCCGCCCGCTCTGTTCTACTTGGGCCATGGAGGGGAGGAGGGTCAGCGGCAAAGGCAGGGGGGACGAGCGCCTCCTCCGCGTCCCCAGCGACATCGAGGCCGATGACGAGAAGCGCCTCGATCGCATCCGCGCCGAGATCGACGCCGCCTTCGACGCGCTGCGCGACGTCGAGGAGGGCGTTTCGATCTTCGGCTCTGCGCGCGTCGAGGAGAACCACCCTTGGTACGAGCTCACCCGCGAGACCGCGGCCTGCCTGACCAAGCACGGCTACACGGTGATCACTGGCGGCGGCCCCGGGCTGATGGAGGCTGCCAACCGCGGCGCCAAGGGGGCCGGCGGCGAGTCGATCGGCCTCAACATCGAGCTGCCGCACGAGCAGCACGCCAACCCCTACCTCACCCGCTCGCTGAACTTCCACTACTTCTTCGCCCGCAAGCTGATGTTCGTCCGCTACGCCCGCGCCTTCGTGATCATGCCCGGCGGCTTCGGCACCCTCGACGAGCTGTTCGAGTCCCTCACCCTGATTCAGACCAACCGCATCCACCACTTCCCGGTGATCCTCGTCGGCTCCGAGTTCTGGGCGCCGCTGCTGGAGTGGATCGACCGCGGCCTCGAGGACCACGGCCTGATCTCCCCCGGCGACAAAGAGCTCTTGATGGTTGCCGACGAGCCGGAGCAGGTCTGCGAGCACGTGATCCGGGCGAGCGAACAGCAGCGCGCGGTGGTCTAGTTTGGCTCCACGGCCTGCGCCCACCCTGGGGCCGGTGGCGGCGGTGGGTCCGGGGAGGGAATGCCGAGGCGGGGATCGTCATCTTCGGGCGCCTCGTCGGTGTGGAGCCTGGGTGCCCTCGGTCGCCACTCGGTGAGGCCTTCGACCAGGTCTCCATAGAAGCTGACCACCAGCTTGCGAGCCTCCAGGACGAACGAGCGCTCGCCCTTTCCCCTCTTGGTGCCGAGTGGGCGGGCGAGTGAGAGCGTGAAGTGCTTGGGCTCCCGCTTCGGGTCGGATCGAGCCAGCAGGGATTTCGGATCCTCGCGCGCATCTCGCAGCAGCAGCGCAGTCGTCTCCTTGGTCCGTGCGAATCCGACCTCGACGCGGAGATCCTCGGGAGCCTTCTTCAACTGTTTCAGCATCCAGTTGACGCGGGTCGCCGGCCGCCCCTCCTTGGGAGCCGCCAGCTTCACGCTTGCTCTGGTCAGCTGGGCCCGGAGGTCGGCTTCGACCTCGATCGGCCCCACCGCTTGCGGAACCCGGAAGGAGCCGGACAGGATGCCTTCACTCTCCAATTGTTTCGTCAGGTCGGCGGTCCACTTCTTCCCATCCCGAGATCGAGACTGCGCCGACTGGACCTGGACCCCAAGATCCTGGCTGAGCGTCAGGCAGAGGTACTCGACGAACTGCTCCCAGCGGTCGACAACGTCTCGCACGCCTGGGTCGGCAGGGCGAATGGTCCCGTCCCGCGCCGCATTCCGCACCTTCACCCAGTGCTTTCCCATGTCCTCGAACCCGATGGCACCCGACTTCTCGTGCTCCAGATAGACGATCAGCTCCTTGAGGATCCAAGCCTGGTCCGGGTCGCGGACCCCTCGGTGCTGGTGCTGCATGATCGCCTCGGTGAGGATCCGCGACCAGGAGAGGTGGCGCAACTGGACCGAGCGCAGTTTTCGCTTGTCGACGGCAACTGGAACGTCTGCCGGGCTGCTGCTGATTTGAGTCGAGATCGTGAGAACGGCTTGGAAACCGTGTTCGCGGGCGAGGTCCAGATAGTCGGAGACCTGTTCCGCGGGGAGCGGAACGTTGCCCGTTTTCACCTCGACCAGGCATTTCCATTTGGTCTTTCCGCGCTCAACGGTGATCGCCCCGTCGGGACGCAGGGTCTTTCCAGCCCCGTTCTCGAGGGGAATCTCGGTAAAGGTCGAGATCCGGCCGGCGGGCGCTCCGATCTCCTTCAAGAGCGCGCGACCGAACTCGTCAACGGCGCCCATCACCGCAAGCAGCGATGAGGCGGCGCGAATCTCCCTCTCTTTTTGGTTGCTCAGGCCCGCGACCGGAATCAGGCGTGCGGGCATCCACGGCGGCGCGGAATCGGGTGCGTTCCCATTTCCTCCCATGGTCATACCCTATGCCCGGAGGGCGGCGCCTAGTGCCGGAAGTGCCGGTGCTTGGTGAAGACCATCGCAACGCCGGCCTGCTCGCAGGCCTCGATCACCTCGGCGTCGCGTTTGGAGCCGCCGGGCTGGATGACGCTGGTGGTGCCGGCGGCGATCGCCAGCTCGGGGCCGTCGGCGAAGGGGAAGAAGGCGTCGGAGGCGAGGGCCGAGCCGGCCAGGAGGGAGTCGGCGTCGGCGCCGTGGGCCTCGCGGCACTTCTCGACCGCGAGGCGGACCGAGTCGACGCGGCTCATCTGGCCGGCGCCGATGCCGAGGGTAGCGCCGCCCTTGGCGATCACGATCGCGTTGGAGCGCACGCGGCGGCAGACCGTCCAGGCGAAGAGCATGTCCTGCCACTGCTCCTCGCTCGGCTCGTTGCCGGTGACCGCCTCCATGATCTCCCGCGGCTCGGGGTCGCCGTCGCGGTCCTGGATCAGGAGACCCCCCATCACCCGCTTCACGTCGCGTTCGCGCACGTCGGGCTCGCGGCGCTCCTCCTCGCAGAGGATCCGGATCGCCTCCTTCTGGGTCAGCACCTCCAGCGCCCCGTCCTCGTAGCCGGGGGAGCTCAGCACCTCGACGAAGTTCTCGTGCAGCCGCTCGGCGAGCTCGCGGCTGACGGGCCGATTCAGGGAGATCACGCCGCCGTAGGCCGAGACCGGGTCGCAGGCGAGCGCCTTCAGGTAGGCCTCCAGCGCATCCGCCCCGATCGCCACCCCGCAGGGGTTGTTGTGCTTGACGATCACGCAGGCCGGCTGCTCGAAGTCGGCAACCAGGCTGCGGGCGGAGTCGAGGTCGAGGACGTTGTTGAAGGAGAGCGCCCGCCCGTGCAGCTTCGAGCAGCGGGAGAGGATGTGGCTGCGCAGCCCCACCTCCGAATAGAGCGCCGCCCGCTGGTGCGGGTTCTCGCCGTAGGAGAGGTCCATCTCCTTCTCGTAGGCGATCGCCAGGTGTTCCGGGAAGTCCTCGTACTCCATCGAGAACCAGCGGCTGATCGCGGCGTCGTAGCGCGCGGTCTGGGCGAAGGCCTCGTTGGCGAGCCAGTGGCGGGTCGCGGCGGAGATCTCGCCGCCGCTCTCTTCCAGCTCGGCGCAGACCGCGTCGTAGGACTCCGGTTTGACGATCACGGCGACGCTCTCGTGGTTCTTCGCCGCCGCCCGGATCATCGTCGGGCCGCCGATGTCGATGTTCTCGACCGCCACGTCGTGCTCCACCTCGTGCCCGGCGACGGTCTGCTCGAAGGGGTAGAGGTTGACGCAGACCACGTCGATCGGCTCGATCCCCTCGCGCTCCAGCGTCGCCATGTGCTCGGCGTCGCCGCGCCGCGCCAGCAGCGCCGCGTGCAGCCGCGGGTGCAGCGTCTTCACCCGGCCGCCGAGGATCTCTTCCTGGCCGGTGAACTCGGAGACGTCGGTCACCTCCAGCCCGGCCTCGCGCAGCGCCGTCGCGGTGCCGCCGGTGGAGAGGATCTCGACCCCGAGCGCCGCCAGCCCCTTGGCGAAGTCGGCGACCCCGGTCTTGTCGGAGACCGAGATCAGCGCCCGGCGAACCCGGACCTGACCCTCGCCGAGGCTCTCCTGCTGGGTTTCGGTGGCGGGATCAGTCATCAACCACGACCCTCCGCGGGTCGCTGGGGTCGATCCTAACCCTGCCCTCCGCGATCATGCGGATCGCCTCCGGGTAGAGCTGGTGCTCGACCGTGTGGACGGCGGCCTCGAGCACCCCGCGTTCGCGGCCGACGGGCACCGGGACGCGTCGCTGCAGGATCACCGGGCCGGTGTCGATTCCCTCGTCAACGTAATGGACGGTGACCCCGGTCTCCTGCACGCCGGCCTCGAGCGCCTGGCCGATCGCGTCGAGACCCGGAAAGTCCGGCAGCAGGGCGGGGTGGACGTTGACGATGCGCCCCGCGAAGCGGGCGACGAACGGTTCGGTCAGCAGCTGCATGTAGCCGGCGAGGACGACGAGGCCGGGACGGTGGGATTCGACCCAGTCGCCCATTGCCGCGTCGCGGCCCATGCGGTCGGCGTAGGCCTCGGCGGGGAAGACGGCGGTGTCGACACCCGCGGCCGTGGCGCGGTCCAAGGCCCCGGCGCCGGGCTTGTCGGACCCGACCCCGGCCACCTCGACCAGCCCCTGCCCATGCAGCTGGTCGAGGATCGCCTGCAGGTTGGTGCCGCTGCCCGAGGCGAGGACGACGATCCGGAAGGCGCTCACGCTTTCGCGGTCAGCTCAGCGCCCGGCAGACCGCTCGCGCCTGCGCCTTGGTGATCTCCTTGGAGATCCTCTGCGACCCCTGGCCAGGCACGATCTGGGAGTTGGCGACGAAGACGACCGAACGCTTGCCGTCGGAGCTGGCCGCGACGAGGATCCGGTAGCCGGGGAAGGAGCCGGTATGGCCGTAGACCGTGCCGCAGCCGGTCCGGTAGCGGAAGATCCCGAGCCCGGCGAAGTTCTTTCCCGGCCCGGGCGGCGATGAGGAGCCGAGGCGGAAGGGCCCTTCGATGCCCTTCGTCGCGCTGAGCACAGTCGGCACGTAGCGCCGCACGAAGCGGGCCATGTCAAGCGGGGTCGAGACGATCCCGCCGGAGGCCCAGGCACCGGCGGGGTTGATCAGTTCGCTGACGTCCTCGGGCTTTTCGCCGGGCTCGACGTCATACCCGTGCAGGAAGGGCCGCGGCATCTTGATCGTGTTCGGCAGGCTGCTGCTTCGCATTTTCAGCGGCCCGAAGACCCGGCGCTGCAGTAGCTGCTCGTAACTCAGCCCACTGGCTTCTTCCTCGATCAGGCCGGCGGCGATGTTGTCGGTGTCGGAGTAGTGGTACTTCGACCCCGGCGCGAACTCGAGCGGCTCCTCGCGGACGAACTCGGTCAGCTGGATGGGGGAGAAGTAGCGGGCCGGGTCGGCGATCAGCTGTTCGACGAAGGTGGGAGACCTGATGTAGTCGGCGAGGCCGCTGGTGTGCTGCAGCAGCTCGCGCAGTTTCACCCCTTCGGCCGCCGGCAGGACGCCGGGGATCTTTTCCCGCAGGGTGGTGTCGAACGAGAGGGCGCCGTTGCCGATCAGCTTCGCTGCCAGGTAGGCGTTGAACCCCTTGGCGACGCTGGCGATGCGGAAGGCTTCGAACGGGGTCGGCGGCCGGCGGTTGCTGACGTCGGCGACGCCGGCGGAGAAGTACTCGGTGTGCGGCCCGCGATCGACCAGCATCGCGATCCCGGGCGGCCCGGCGGGCGACTCGACGATCGCGGTCAGCTGCTTCTGCAGCTTGGAGTTGGGCGCGCCGCGGAACTTCGCAGAGGCAAACGGCACTATCAGGAGGCCGACAAGGACAACCACACTTGCGGCGACCATCGCCGGCTTCAGGCGCTCTCTCCCTCTAATACCCAACAAGTTCTCTCTCCTATGGTGCCGCGGCGATCGTCTCCAAGGCGAATTTGCTGTCCGCCTCGTCGGGATCACCGAGTGGATAGTTACCGGTGAAGCAAGCGTCGCAGTGTTCGCTCGGGTCGCCGCCGATCGCCTCGTAGACGCCGGCGATCGAAAGGTAGGCGAGGCTGTCGGCCTCCAGCTCGTCGGCGATCTCGTCGACCGAGCGGTTGTGGGCGATCATCTCCTCGCGGGTCGACATGTCGACCCCGTAGTGGCAGGGGTTGCGGATCGGCGGTGCCGAGATCCGCAGGTGCACCTCGGCGGCGCCGGCGTCGCGCAGCATGCCGACGATCTGCCGCGTGGTGTTGCCGCGCACGATCGAGTCGTCGACGACGACCAGGCGCTGGCCGGCGACGATCTCCGGCAGCGGGTTGAACTTCAGCCGCAGGCCGTGCTTGCGCAGCTCCTGGCCGGGCTGGATGAAGGTCCGCGCCACGTAGCGGTTCTTGATCAGGCCGTCGTCGCGCGGCAGCCGCGAAGCGCGGGCGAAGCCGGCGGCGGCCGGGTTGCCGGAGTCGGGCACGGCGATCACCAGGTCAGCCTCGACCGGCGCCTCGCGCCAGAGGATCTCGCCCATCCGCCCTCGCGACTGCTGCAGGACCTTGCCCCGCAGGCGGCTGTCGGGGCGGGAGAAGTAGATGTGCTCGAAGACGCAGCTGGCGCGGCGCTCGGCCTTGACCACCTGGCGCGTCTCCAGGCCGCGCTCGCTCAGCGAGACCATCTCGCCCGGGTGCACTTCACGCATCAGCTCAGCCCCGATGATGTCGAAGGCACAGCTCTCCGAGGCGACGACGAAGCGGTCGCCGAGCCGGCCGAGGCTGAGCGGCCGGATCCCGTGGGGGTCGCGGAAGGCGACGATCGCCCGCTTGGTCATCACCACGGTCGAGTAGGCGCCCCGCAGGCGCGGCATCACATCGGCGACCGCGTCCTCGATCATCTTCCCGTCGTGGGAGGAGAGCAGGGCGGCCATGATCTCCGAGTCGGAGGTGCCACGGAAGCGCAGGCCGTTCTCTTTCAGCTCGCCCCAGAGCTCGACCGCGTTGGTGAGGTTGCCGTTGTGGGCGAGGGCGACCTCGCGGCCGTCATCGCGCCAGACCGGCTGCGCGTTCTCCCAGGAGCCGCCGCCGGTGGTCGAGTAACGGACGTGGCCGATCGCCATGCCCCCTTCCAGCGCCCGCAGCTTCTCCTCGTCGAAGACCTGGGAGACGAGGCCCTGGTCGCGCATGGTCGTGATCATCCCGCCCTCGCAGGTGGCGATTCCGGCCGACTCCTGCCCGCGGTGCTGCAGCGCGTAGAGGCTGAAGTAGGCGAGGCGAGCCACCTCGTGCCCGGGTGCATATACGCCGAAGACGCCGCATTCCTCTCGCGGCCCCTGGCGATCGAAGTCGAACCCCTGATCGGGAGTCAAAGCGCGTGTTCCTCGCTGCTCGTTGGCATAAAGAAGACGGACGCGCAGGCAGACAACCTGCCTACCGTGGGAGGGTAGCAGCGCCTGGCGGCTGCGCCTTCCGCCTCTAACTCCCGCTGTTTGCGGGCCTAAGCAAGCTGAAGCGCGGTCTCCACGGGCTCGCCGAGCACCAAGCCGAAGCGCTTCAGCAGCTCGGGCACGGTGTCCGGTTTCATTTCCAGCCCGTAGCGGTCGCTCAGCGCAGCCAGCTCCTCCTGGCTGGCCTCGAGGACGCCGCCCATGTCGACCAGCTCCTTGAAGAAGTGCTCGAAGCCGGCCGGGGCGATGATCTCGAGGATCCGGCAGGGCACCTCGCCGGCGTTCCAGAAGGTGTGCCACTCGTTGCGCGGCTTGAAGACCAGGTCGCCGGGGCCGGCCTCCACCACATCGTCGCCGAGCAGCCCGCCCATCCGCCCCTCGAGCACGAAGCTGTACTCGTCCTCACGCGTGTGCCGGTGCAGCGGCGCCGCCAGCGCCCGCGGCGAGAGCGGGTGTTCCACCAGGGAGAAGTCGCCGCCGGCGTCCTCGCCGTCGATCATGAAGCGCACCCCGATGCTGCCGAGGAAGCCCGCCTTGCCGTCGCTGGGGCCGATAACCGTTGCCATCTCTCTGTCTCCTTCGAATTTCAGTGAACAGTAGTGTCGTGCGAAAAGGTAGCGCGGCTTGACGGATCTGTCAATATTGGCCGTACACCCATGTCCGATCGAAAGCGAAAGTACGAGAAGAAGGCCCGCGCCGAAGCCGAGGCGCAGACGCGGCAGCGGATCACGGAAAGCGCGGTCGAGCTGCACGGCTCCCTCGGGCCGGCCCGCACCTCGATGAGCGCCGTCGCCGAGCGCGCCGGGGTGCGTCGCTCGACTCTCTACCGCCACTTCCCGGACGAGCGGACGCTGTTCGGCGCCTGCTCTGCCCACTGGGCCGAGGAAAACCCGCCCCCCGACATCGGTGCGTGGACCGCGATCGAGGGCCCCGACGAGCGCCTCGACGTCGCCCTCTCAGATCTCTACGCCTACTACCGCCGGACCAAGGGGATGATGGACAAGCTCCTCCGCGACGAAGCTACGGTCGCAGTCGTAAACGAGCTGATGGGCGGCTACCGGGCGATGCTCGACCAAGCGGTCGAGATCCTGATGAAAGGGAGGGGCCTGCGCGGCAACGCCGCCAAGCGCACCCGCGCCGCGATCGGCCACGCCCTCGCCTTCCGCACCTGGCAGGACCTGATCGTCAACCAGGACCTCAGCGACGGCCAAGCCGTCGAGTTGATGGTGCGATTGGTGAGTTGATTTGGCTATAGGCAGGTCAACTCACCAATCGTTGCCGGAACCGCCTACTTGCTCCGCAAGCTCTCCCCGCTCTCCGGGTCAAACAGGTGCAGCTTCGCCGTGTCGGCCCAGAGCTCTGCCGTCTCGCGGCGCTTGACCTTGCTGGTCGGGTCGAGGCGGGCGACTATCTGCTCGTGGCCCTCGCGGATTTCGCCGGCGCCGGTTTCCTCGAGGCTCGCTTCGACGATGTCGGCGAGCTGGTCGGACTGGACGCCTTCGGACTCGATGTGGAAGTAGGCGTAGAGGTCTGAGCCGAGCGACTCGACCAGGTCGATCTCGGCCTCGAAGGTGAGTCCCCGCTCCTCCTTGAGGTCGCCGATCACCGTCACGTCCTCGAAGTTCTCCGGCCGCAGGCCGGCGATCACCTGGCCGTCGCGCTGCTCGACCTCCAGGTTGCTCAGGTCGACCTCGCCGATCGGCAGCCGCAGCTTGCCGCCGCTGATCTCCGCCGGCATGAAGTTCATCGAGGGCGAGCCGATGAAGCCGGCGACGAAGAGGTTCTTCGGATGGTTATAGAGCTCCGCCGGCGTCCCCACCTGCTGCAGCGCGCCGGCTCGCATCACCGCCACCCGGTCGCCGAGGGTCATCGCCTCGGTCTGGTCGTGGGTGACGTAGACGGTCGTCGTCTCCAGTTTCGACTGCAGCCGCGCCACCTCGGTCCGCATCTGCACCCGCAGCTTCGCGTCGAGGTTGGAGAGCGGCTCGTCCATCAGGAAGGCCTTCGGGTCGCGGACGATCGCCCGCCCCATCGCCACCCGCTGGCGCTGGCCGCCGGAGAGGTTGGCCGGCCGGCGGTCGAGGTGCTGCTCGAGGTCGAGGGTGCGCGCAGCCTTCTCGACCTTCTCGTCGATCTCCGCCTTGTCGGCCTTCGCCAGCTTCAGCGCGAATCCCATGTTCTCGCGCACGGTCATGTGCGGGTAGAGCGCGTAGTTCTGGAAGACCATCGCGATGTCGCGGTCCTTCGGCGAGCGGTCGTTGACGGTCTCGCCGTCGATCTTCAGCTCCCCCTCCGAGATGTCCTCGAGCCCGGCGATCATCCGCAGGGCGGTCGACTTGCCGCAGCCCGACGGGCCGACGAGGATCATGAACTCCCCGTCCTTGATGTCGAGATCCATGTCTTTGACGGCTTCGAAGCCGTCGGCAAAGGTCTTGGTGATTCCGTCGAGGACTATCTCTGACATCGGTGTGGCTCCTTATCCCTTGACGGCGCCGGCGGTTAGCCCGGCGACGATTCGGCGCTGGAAGAAGAGGACGAAGACGATGATCGGCACCGTCACCACCACCGCGGCGGCGGCGATGCTCCCGGTCGGGGCGGTGAACGACGATTCGCCGGTGAAGAAGGCGAGGGCGGCGGGAACGGTTCGCGACGCGTCCGAGCTGGTCAGCGAGATCGCGAAGAGGAAGTCGTTCCAGCAGAAGATGAAGACGAGGATCGCGGCGGTGAAGACACCGGGTGCGGCGAGCGGCACGATCACCTTGGTGAAGGCCTGGAAGGGAGTGGCGCCGTCGACCTGCGCGGCCTGCTCCAGCTCCCACGGAATCTCTCTGAAGAAGGCGACGAGGACGTAGATCGCCAGCGGTAAGGAGAAGGTGAGGTAGGGGATGATCAGCCCCAGATAGGTGTCGTAGAGCCCTAGCGCCCGCCACATGTCGAACAACGGCCCGACGGTGGAGATCGGCGGGAACATCGCGATCGCCAGCGCCCCGGCGAGGATCAGCCGCTTGCCGGGGAATTCGAGCCGGGCGATCGCGTAGGCGCAGAAGCTGGCGAGGACGATCGCGATCACGGTCGTGATCAGGGCGATCAGGATCGAGTTGATCAGCGGTTTGATGAAGGGGCTGTCATCGATCCCGCCTTCGAACAGACTCTTGTAATTGTCGAAGGAGATGCTCTGGGGGATGAAGCTCTGGTCGGTCAGCTCGTCCGGCGGCTTCAGCGAGATCGAGATCAGCCACAGCACCGGGATCAGCGCGAACAGCACCACCAGCACGATGGCGATGCTCCAGAGGGCGTAGTCGCGGCCTTCGTGTTCCATCTCAGCCCGGTCGTCCTTCCTCGAGCTTGGCCCCCAGGCCTTTGACGAAGAGCAGCGCGATGAGGAAGACGCAGACGAAGATCAGCACCGAGACCGCCGAGCCGAGGCCGAGGTTGAGGCGCGAGATCAGCTGGTTGTAGCCGAGGATCGAGACCGATTCGGTGTCCAGGGCGCCGCGGGTCATGATGAAGATCGAGTCGAAGACGCGGAAGGCGTCGAGGGTGCGGAACAGCAGCGCGACGAGGATCGCCGGCTTCATCAGCGGCAGCGTGATCCGGGTGAAGCGCTGCCAGGCGCTGGCCCCGTCGACTCGCGCCGCCTCGTAGAGCTGGCCGTCGATCGTCACCAGCCCGGCCAGCAGCAGCAGCGCCATGAACGGGGTCGTCTTCCAGACCTCGGCGAGGATGATCACCACGAAGGAGGTGAAGCGGCCGCCGAACCAGTCGGTTTCGCCGCCGATCAGGTCGTTGACGAACCCGGTTTCCGGCGCGAAGGCGAACTGCCAGGCGAAGGCGGCGACCACGGTGATGATCCCGTAAGGGATGAGGACCGAGGTGCGGACCACGCCGCGGCCGAAGATCGCCCGGTGCATCACCAGCGCGATCGCCATCCCCAGCACCAGCTCGATCGAGACGGTGACGATCATCAGGAAGACGGTGTTGAAGATGTCCGTCCACCAGAGCTCGGAGGTCAGCACCGTGACGTAGTTGGAGAGGCCGGCGAAGCTGTTCTCGTCGGGGAAGCGGAGGTCGACGTTCTGCACCGAGAGGAACACCGCGTAGGCGATCGGGTAGGCGGTAACGAGCAGCATCGCCAGCACCGCCGGCGCGCAGAGCATCCAGGCCAGTTTCCGTTCCGAGCGGGTGCGCGAGGAGGTCTTCTGGGTGTGCGCCTCCATCAGAGCAGCCCTTCCCGCTTGACCGCGTCTTCGACGTTCTCCTTCAGTTCCTCGAAGATCGATTCGGTGTCTTCGGGGTCGATCTTGTCCGGCGGATGCAGCGCCCGCTGGACCGCCAGCGAGACGTCCTGGTATGCGGGGGTCGTCGGCCGCGGGCCCGAGGCTTCGATCGATTCCTTCACCAGCTGGGCGAAGCCGGGATAGGCCTCGGTCACGATCTTGTCGCTGTAGAGGTCGGAGCGGGAGGGCGGAAGCCCGTCGAGTTCGACCGCGGTTTTCTGGCTTACGTCGTTGGCCAGACACGCTGCCGCTTCGAAGGCCACGTCTTTGTTCTCGGAGAAGGCGCTGACCGCAAGGTTGAAGCCGCCGAGCGGCGGTTTGCTCGGGGTGTTCGCGTCGACTCGGGGGAAGCGGGCAAAGCCCATCTCTTTGCCGATCTCCGGCGCTTCGGCCTGGGCACTGGCGTAGGCGAAGGTGTAGTTGGTCATGAAGGCCGATTCGCCGCCCTCGAAGCCGAGTCGGGCGGTGTCCTCATCGGAGGTCGAGAGGCTCGGCGGCGCGGCGCCCCCGTTGGCCAGCTTGCCGATCACTTCCAGTGCCTTTTCGGTCGGTCCCTGTTCGAGATCGACTTCCTCGGCACCGGAGAGGATTTCGGTGCCGGCGCTCTCGATCAGCGCGTTGACGAAGACCATGTAGCCCTCGTAGCGGTTCGCCTGAACCTGGATCGAGCCGGCTTCTTTCAGCCCTTCGGCGACTTCGATCATCTGATCCCAGGTCGCCGGCGGCTTTTTGACCAGGTCTTTGCGGTACCAGAGCAGCTGGGTGTTGGTGTTGAACGGCGCCGCGTAGAGCTTGCCGTCGAAGGAGGCGGTCTCGATCACGTTGGGGAAGACGTTTTCGGTCACCTGCTGCTTCTGGGGGCCGGTCCACTCTTCGACCCAGCCGGCGTTGGCGAACTCGCCGGTCCAGATCACGTCCATGCCGACGATGTCGATCGAGGAGTCCTCGGCGCCAAGCCGGCGGACCAGCTGTTCGCGCTGCTGGCTGGCGTCGGTTGGGAGGAATTCCGGCGTGATCGTGTACTTGCCGTTCGATTCTTCCGAGCACCGTTTCGAGACTTCCTCGATCGTCCCGCCCGGCTGGATCGCGACGAAGAAGGTGAGGTCGCGGGAGCCCGACTCCTCAGAGCTACCGCCGCAGGCGACGAGCCCAGTTGCAGCCAGCGACGCTGCCGCGAGGCAGATCAAGGCTCGCTGCGCCCAGGCGGATTTCAAGCTCGCTTCTCCATTGCTGCACCCTTCCCAGGGGTGCATTGGAAAGCTGCCCGCGAAGGGTCTTGTCTAAACCGGCGCTAAGCGGGCGTTGGTTGTTCGCCCGCGCTGGCGAGTAGTGCTTCCAGCGCCCGGTGAAGGCCGGCGATGGCGGAGTCGAGCGGGGCCTGGTCGCCGGCGGCGCGGGCGCGGATCAGGGCGCCCTCGATGGTGGAGACGACGAGGCCGGCGAAGCTCGCGGCGTCGTCCTCGCCGACGCCTTCGTCGCGCAGGGCGGCGGCGATCGGCGCTTCCCAACTCCCGAAGGCGGCGGTCGCGGCGGCGGCGAGTGCCGGATCCTCGGGCCGGGCAAGCGCCGCGGCGGCCACCGGGCAGCCGAGCCGCTCGGGCTTGTTCTTGACCCGGCGGCGGAACATCTCACCGAAAGTGCTGAGCGTCTCGGCGAGGCCGAGCTCGGCCAGCGAGCTTTCGATCGCGGCGCGAATCTCGCGCCCCTCGAGTTCGGCCGCCTCGACCGCGAGCTGGCTCTTGCCGCCGGGGAAGTGGTGGTAGATCGAGCCGCGGGGGGCCTTGCCGCGCTCGGCGACATCGCGCAGCTCCATCCCGGCGTAGCCCTTCTCGGCGAGCAGGCTGCGCGCTCCGTTGAGGAGACGGTCGCGACCGTTGCGGCGGGCCGGATCTACCGCTTCGGAATCGGCTATTCGCGTTATGCCCACGGTCATAGTATAGTCGCCGCCACGATGTATGACCGCAGTCATAAAGCGAGCGTCCTAGTTGCCTGCACTGGCGCTTTCCTCGTCTTCCTCGACACGACGATCGCCAACATCGCCTTCCCGGATATCTCGGCCTCGTTCCCCGAGGCGAGTCGCGGCCTTCTCTCCTGGGTCCTCGACGGCTACTTCGTCGTCATCGCGGCGCTGTTGGTGCCGATGGGCGGCCTCGCCGACCGCTTCGGCCACAAGCGCGTCTTCCTCGCCGGGCTCGCCGGCTTCACCGTCGCCAGCCTGCTCTGCGCGATCGCTCCCTCGCTGGAGACGCTGATTGCCTTCCGGGTGCTGCAGGGGGTGGGGGCGGCGGCGATCGCGCCGACCTCGCTGGCGATCGTTCTCGACTGCTTCCCGGCCGAGAAGCGCGCCACCGGGGTCGGCCTCTGGGGGGCGTCCGCCGCTGCCGCTGCCGCGATCGGTCCCTCCCTCGGCGCGGCTCTGGTCGAACTCGACAGCTGGCGCCTCGTCTTCCTCGTCAACCTGCCGCTCGGCGCCGCGGTTCTGCTCGGCGGCCGGCGAGTCCTCCCGCACCAGGCACTCGGCGACAGCCGCCTTCCCGACCTGCCCGGGGCGCTGATGCTGGCGCTCGGGCTGGCGGCGGCGACGCTGGGGATCGTCGAGGGCAACGACTGGGGGTGGACCGGGGCCGGCACGCTGATCTCCTTCGCCGCCGCGGCCCTCCTGCTCGGCGGCGTCGTCGTCCGCAGCCTGCGGCACCCCCGCCCGATCGTCGAGCCGGCGCTGTTCGCCCACCGCTCCTTCTCGCTGGGCAACCTCGGCACCCTGCTCTTCGCCGCCGCCTTCTTCTCGCTGATCCTCGGCAACGTCCTCTTCCTCACCACGGTCTGGGGCTACAGCATCCTCGGCGCCGGCCTCGCCGCCCTGCCCGGACCGGCAATGACGACCGTCGTCTCCGGTCCGGCCGGCCGCCTGGCCGACCGCTTCGGCCACCGCGCGGTGGTGGTGCCGGGGACGCTTGTCTTCGCCGCTGGGGCGCTGGTCCTGCGCTCCGCCGGGGCCGAGCCCGACTACCTCGGCCTCTGGCTGCCCGGCGCCGTTCTGACCGGGATCGGCATCGGCCTCGCCTTCCCGACCCTCGGCTCAGCCGCGGTCCGCGACATCGCCGACGACCGCTTCGCCACCGCCAGCGCCGTCAACGCAGCCTTCCGCCAGGTCGGCGCCGTCCTCGGCACCGCGATCCTCATCGCCATCGTCGGCGACCCGGCCGGCCTCGCCGAGGCCCTAGACGTCTCGAACGCCGCCTACCTCTTCGCGGCCCTCGCCTCGCTTGCTTCGGGAGCTGTCGCCCTCGGCTTGACTCGGCAGCGAGTGCGGGCTCCTCTTGATATCGGAGACCCCGCACCCGCCACCTACGGCCACTAGCTCAGCCTTTCGCCTGTCCCTTGAGTTTCAGTTTCAGGGTTTTCGTCGTCACCGCACCGGTGACGCTCGTGCCCGAGACCGTCACCTTCAGCGTCAGCTTCTTCTGCGGGCTCGTTTCCTTCAGCTTGTTCTTCAGGCCTTTGGTGAAGAACAGCCTGAACTTACTGAGGATCCCTGGGGCGAGGTTCTGCGTCCCGCCGTTGAGTTTGGCTTTCCTGCCTTTGCCCAACTTCGCCACGCCCTTGACGGTGACCGGCGCCGCGGCGCTGCTGGTGACGATCACGGTCACCGAGCCTTTCTTCACCTGGGTGCTGGTCGAGAGCGCTACGGGCGGACAGGCCACCTGGACGGCGGCGCTCTGCGGGCAGGCGTCCTGGGTCTCGTCGCCGAAGCCGTCGTTGTCGGCGTCGGGCTCGATCGAGGCGAAAAGCGGGACGCGAGTGTTGGGTACGGGACCCGAGCCAAAGGGGACGGTGCTACCGGGGCTGCCACCACCTTCGTAGATGCCGAGGATCGAGCTACCGCTTCCTTCTTCGCAAACGACCGCACCGAATGAGCTCGGGCTGAAAAATCCGAGCCTGTCGCCTGCCTGGACCGGAATCCGCGCGTCAATGCTGCTCGAGCCTCCGGCGACGTTGCCGTTAGCCTCGCCCACGATCAGAACCGAATTCGAGCTGACTTGGCGCAGCACCTTGAGGCTCACCGGGAAGGCTGGCGCCGCAGACACCAGGTTCACCTTCATCTTGGTGATCACACCGGAGACCGGCGCGGCGGGGGGAAGGGGGTTATTGGTGGAGGAGATCTCGAACAGCGTGATCGGCGCTTCGAGCGGTTTGGTGCCGGTGCAGTTGTCACCGAAATCGGTAGCTGCCGACGCAGCGGATGCACCGAGCAGCGAGGTTGCAAAGGCGGCTGCGATGACGGCCGTGAGGACTTTGGGCTTCATGTCGTTGTCTCCTTGCTTACGAGAGAGGCGCCCGTGGGGGGCGCCTCTCTCTCAATCTCCTCAAGCTCAGGGTTTCGCCTGACCTTTGAGTTTCAGTTTCAGGGTTTTCGTCGTCACCGCGCCGGAGACGCTGGTGCCGGTGACGTTCACCTTCAGCGTCACCTTCTTCTGCGGGCTCAGTTCTTTCAGCTTGTTCTTCAGGCCTTTGGGGAAGAACAAGCGGTACTTGTTGAGCGTGCCAGGGAGCAGGTTCTGCGTCCCGCCGTTCATTTTGGCTTTTTTGCCTTTGCCCAGCTTGGCGACGCCTTTGACGGTCACAGGGGCCGCGGTACTGGAGGTGACGATGATGGTCACCGAGCCTTTCTTCACCTGGGTGCTGGTCGAGAGGGAGACCGGCGGGCAGGGCGTCTGGAACGCGGCGCTCTGCGGGCAGGCGTCCTGGGTCTCGTCGCCGAAGCCGTCGTTGTCGGCGTCGGGCTCGACGAAGACGGTGACCGGGAGCTGGTAGCCGCCCCCCTCTTCAGATTGGCTTGCGGTGGAGCCAAGGGACGGATTGCCTTTTATGACTCCAAGACGATCTCCGGGGTTCCCCGTTTTGCAGTAGAACGAGAAAACGATACCTTCGACGGTTCCGACGGAGCCGATGATGTCGCCGGCAAGAACCGGGACCCGCGTCGAGAAGGTATTGAGCCCGCCCGAAAGAGGACTCGATGCGCTCTCGCCTATCACCTGGAACTGATTCCCTCCGACTCGCCGGAGGATCTTCAGGGTCTGATTGAAGAATCCGGGTTCCAGTTCCGGCGGGGCATTGAAGGTCCATTTGGTGATCACTCCGCTGACCGGAATCGTCGCGGATAGGGGATTACCGGGCGCGTTGGCGAGTCCGTACAGCGTTATGTCTTTTTCCGCGCTATTAACAGTGCAGTTGTTACCGGCCTGGGTCGCCGCCGAGGCGCCGGCGGCACCGAGCAGCGAGATGGCGAGGACCGCGCTGATGGCGGTCAAGATGAGTCTGGACCTCATGCTTGTTCTCTCCCTTTTTCGAACGAGGCGATTTGCGAGGAGCATATCCCCGATTCAGCCCATTCAAAGGAGGAACTTAAGTAACTTCGTGTCAGGCCAAATCGAGCGAGCGCCAAGCGTTCACGGCCCCAGCGCGCCGAGCGGGATGACCTGAACGCCGTCATCGCGACGGTAGCCGTAGCCACTGCCGACGATCACCCCGAGCGCAGCTGGTTGGCCGCAAATGTCAGTGTCGATGCGCTTGGCGAATCTGTGGAGGTTCGCGGCAGCTTCATCTATCCGGTTGGAGCCGAGCTTGATCTCGAATGCGGCCCAGCGACCGTCCCGGGCTTCGACGATCGCGTCGACCTCCAAGCCATCGCTGTCACGGTAGTGAAGGATCTCCGCATCGGCATTCTGGGAGTAGACACGAAGGTCGCGAATTGCCAGCGACTCGAACAGAAGGCCGAGGAGGTTGAGGTCTTTGACGAGACGCTCAGGTCCGGCGTTCATCGCCGCCGCGGCCAGCGATGGGTCGACGAAGTGGACCTTGGCCGCTTTGCGAAGGCGGTGAGTCGTTCGTAGATGCACGCCCCAGGCTGGTTGCTCCTCGACGATCATCAGTTGCCTCAGGGCGTCGAGATACTCGCTGACCGTCTCGTGCCTCAGGCTCCCGTCAGCGCCGCCGGCATCACGCGCCAGAGTTGCGATCGAAGGGCTGCTCGAGACGTTGCGGCCGATGCTTTGAAGCAGGCGTCCGACCTTGACCGGATCACGATGGGTGCCGCTGACGGTGCTGACGTCGACTCGCCGAATCTCCTCCAGGTAATCGCCGGCGAAGCCAAGCCCCTCGTCCTCGTTTAGCTCGAGGTGAGCGGGCCAGCCGCCGAGGGCGATCTGCTTGGCGAGCTCGGTAAGGGTCAACTTGGCCTCGGGCGATCCCTCCGCGCTGCCATTCAGCAGACCCGAGAGAGAGATGCGACCGGTGCTCAGTGACTTCTCGTAGAGGCTCATCGGTCGCATGCGGAGCCGGGTCAGACGCCCCGCGCCGGAATGGCGAGTTACGTCGTCGGCGGGAACGGCGGAGCCGGTGAGGATGAATTGCCCGGGTTTACGCCGGTCGTCGATCTCCCGCCGGACGTGGTTCCAGATCGCGGGCTCCAGTTGCCACTCGTCGATCAGCCGTGGGGTTGGGCCATCGAGCACGAAAGCCGGTTCGATTGCGGCGGCCTGCCGCGCCTCGAGGTCGACGTCGAGGCGAACTTCGCTTGCCGCCAGATGCTGGGCGGTGACGGTCTTTCCACAGGCCTTCGGACCCTCCAGGACCACGGCCCCCATGGCCCTCAGCTTGCCTGTTAGCTCTTCGTCGACAATCCGCTTTACATAAGGCATAGGTTCACTTCAACCGAGAGTTTATCAGGCTTCTAATAGGAGAAATATTAGGTTTCTAACCGGAAGATTAGAACCAATCCAACCGGGAGATTGTAACCGCTTCCCTGGAGCGAGGACTACGAGGCAGCGCGCTCGCCAAGCGAGCGCCAGGCGCGCTCGGCGTCGGTCAGGGCGACGGAGATGCTGCGGTCGCCGGCGGCGATCTCGACCGTCTCGCCCCCGACCTCGCCGAGCAGGGCCGCGCCTAGGCCTTCCAGAGTTGCGCGGTCGCCGCTGACGAGGAAGCCACCGTTGCCCTCGCCGAAGAGGGCCTCCTCCGGCGAGCAGCCGCGCTCACGAAGCGGCTCGAGGTTGACCGCGCAGCCGACTCCGCCCGCGATCGCTGACTCGGCCAGGGCGCAGGCGAGGCCGCCGTCGGAGACGTCGTGGACCGACGCGAGCCTGCCGGCGCGGACCGCTACGCGGACGGTCTCGCAGGCGGCTGCGACCGCGGTCACGTCAGGCATCGGCAGGCCCATCTTCAGCTCGCCGCGTTGCTTCGCCAGCTCGGAGCCGGCGAGGTTCGGTTCGAAGGGGCCGATCAGGCCGATCGCGTCGCCCTCGCGGGCGAAGCCGTTGCCGGCGACCTGGGCCGGGTCGGGCAGCTCGCCGACCATCGCCACCACCGGGGTCGGGTAGATCGGGCCGGCCGGGGTCTCGTTGTAGAGGGAGACGTTGCCGCCGACGACCGGAACGCCGAGGGCGTTGCAGACATCGGCGAGGCCGCTGACGGCGCGGTCGAGCTGCCAAGCGCCGGTCGGCTTCTCGGGGTTGCCGAAGTTGAGGCAGTTGGTCAGGCCGAGCGGCTCGGCGCCGACGCAGGCCAGGTTCTGGGCGCACTCGAGCACGCCCTCGATCGTCCCCGCGTAGGGGTCGCAGGCGACGCGGCGGCCGTTGCCGTCGATCGAGACGCCGATCGCGTTGCCGGACTCGGGCAGTTGCAGGACGGCGGCGTCGGCCTGCTCGGGCCGGCGCACCGTGCGCGAGCCGACGATCGAGTCGTACTGCTCGAAGGCCCAGCGCTTGGAGGCGATGCTCGGCGCGCTCAGCAGGGCGAGCAGCTCGTCTGTCGCCGTCGCGCTCTCGGCCAGCGTCGTCCGGTTGCCGTAGATCCAGTCCTCGGGTTCGGCCGGGTCGAGGTCGTAGAGGGGGCAGCCGTCGACCAGCGCCTCGACCGGCATCTCGCCGACGACCTCGTCGCCGCGCAGAATCCGGACCAGGCCGTTGTCGGTGACCTGGCCGATCTCGGCCGAGCCGGTCTGCCACTTCTCGCAGATCGCCCGCACCTCCTCGACCCGAGCCGGCTCGACCACCGCCAGCATCCGCTCCTGGGACTCGGAGACCATGATCTCGAAGGGCTCCATGTCGGCCTCGCGCAGCGGCACCTTGGCGACGTCGATCTCGATCCCAACCCCGCCGGCTGAGGCCATCTCGCCGGCTGAGGAGGTCAGCCCCGCCGCGCCGAGATCCTGCAGCGAGACCAGCAGCCCCTTCTCCAGCAGCTCCAGGCAGCACTCCAGCAGCTTCGACTCCTCGAAGGGGTCGCCGATCTGCACCGTCGGCCGCTTCGCCTCGTCGCCCTCGCCGAGCTCGGCCGAGGCCAGCACCGAGGCGCCGCCGATCCCGTCGCGCCCGGTAGAGGCGCCCATCAGGACCACCGAGTTGCCGGCGCCCGCGGCGGCGGCGCGGATCATGTCGGCGGTCTTGGCGAACCCGATGCACATCGCGTTGACCAGGCAGTTGTGCTCGTAGGGCTCCTCGAAGTAGATCTCGCCGCCGACCGTCGCCACCCCGATCGAGTTGCCGTAGTGGCCGATTCCCCGCACGGCGCCGTCGAGCAGATGGCGCGAGCGGACCGAGTCGAGCTCGCCGAAGCGGAGGCTGTCGAGGATCGCGATCGGCCGCGCCCCGATCGCGAAGACGTCGCGGAGGATCCCGCCGACCCCGGTCGCCGCGCCCTGGAACGGTTCGACCGCGCTCGGATGGTTGTGGGACTCGACCTTGAAGGCGACCGCGTAGCCGCCTCCGACGTCGACGGCGCCGGCGTTCTCGCCCGGCCCCATCACCACCCGCTCGCCCTCGGTCGGCAGCCGGCCCAGCAACTTGCGCGAGTGCTTGTAGGCGCAGTGCTCGGACCACAGCAGGCTGAACATCGCCAGCTCGACGTCGTTCGGCTCCCGTCCCAGCTTCTCGACGATCAGCTCGTACTCGGAGTCGGTCAGCCCCAGCTCGCGGTATTTCGGGGTGTCGACGGTCATGCAGCGACCTTGCTCATCCGCTCGAACACGCGCAGCCCGTCGGTCGACCCGGTCAGCGGGTCGACCGCGTGCTCGGGGTGCGGCATCAGGCCGAGCACGTTGCCGGCCTCGTTGGTCACCCCGGCGATGTCCCGCACCGAGCCGTTGGAGTTGTGGCCGTCGGCGTAGCGGTAGGCGACCTGGCCGTTCGCCTCCAATGCGTCGAGCATCTCGGCGGGCGCGTAGTAGCGGCCTTCGCCGTGCTTGGCCGGGATCGAGAGCCGCTCGGCCGAGCCCTCTTCGACCAGCTCGACCTGGTGGCAGCGGAAGCGCAGCTCGGCATTGCGCAGCAGCGCGCCGGGCAGCAATCCCGCCTCGCAGAGAACCTGGAAGCCGTTGCAGATGCCGACCACCGGCGCCCCGCCCGCGGCCGCCTCGGCGACCGCCTCCATCGCCGGGCTGAAGCGGGCGATCGATCCGGCGCGCAGGTAGTCGCCATAGGAGAAGCCGCCGGGGACGACGATCCCGTCGACTCCGTCGAGGTCGCGGCTGTCGTGCCAGATCAGCCGGGCGCCGTCGCCGGCCAGCTCGCAGGCATGCAAGGCGTCCCGCTCATCGCATGACCCGGGGAACTGGAGGACGCCCCAGATCACAGGGTCTGGATCTCGTAGTCCTCGATCAGGGGGTTGGCGAGCAGCTTCTCGCAGAGCTCGCCGAGCCGCTCCGGGTCCTCGGCCTCGAGCTCGACCATCCGCCCGACGTGGACCTGCCCGATGCCCTCGAATCCAAGCGCCGGCAGCGCCCGCTCGACTGCCTTGCCCTGGGGGTCGAGGATGCCCTCCTTGGGGCGGATCAGCACACGCGCCTTCACAGCAGCCAATCTAGCGATCGGCTCAGAACGACTCGCCGGTGATTCGCTCGTAGGCCTCGACGTATTTGGCCCGCGTCTGCTCGACCACGTCGGCCGGCAGCTCCGGCGCCGGCGGCTTTTTGTCCCAGCCGCTGGCCGTCGCCCAGTCGCGCACGAACTGCTTGTCGAAGGAGGGAGGGGTGGCGCCCGGCTGATAGCTGGCCGCCGGCCAGAAGCGCGAGGAGTCGGGAGTGAGGACCTCGTCGCCGAGGACGACCTCGGCGCCGGCGTGGCGGCCGAACTCGAACTTGGTGTCGGCGAGGATGATCCCGCGCTGGGCGGCGTGCTGGGAGCCGCGTTCGTAGACCTCGATCGAGATCCGCCGCAGCTCTTCCATCAGCGCCCGGTCGCCGACGATCTCAGCGGCGCGGTCGAAGTCGACGTTCTCGTCGTGGTCGCCGACCTCGGCCTTGGTCGCCGGGGTGAAGATCGGCTCCGGCAGCTGGTCGGACTCGACCAGGCCAGAGGGCAGCTCGATCCCGCAGACTTCGCCGCTCTCGCGGTATTCCTTCCAGCCCGAGCCGGAGAGATAGCCGCGGACGACGCACTCGACCGGGTACATCTCCAGCCGCCGCACCCGCATCGCCCGTTCGGCGACCTCCTCGGGCACGTCCTCGGAGATGAAGTGGTTGGGGACGATGTCCTCGGTCAGCCCGAACCAGAAGACCGACATCCGGTTCAGCACCTTGCCCTTGTCGGGGATCGGCGTCGGCATCACCACGTCGTAGGTGGAGATGCGGTCGGAGGCGACCATCAGCAGGTCGTCGTCCCACTCGTATATCTCGCGCACCTTCCCCGAGGAGAGGAGCTTCAAGTCGTCGATGGTCGGCATGGCAGCGATGCTATGGGATGCTTCCCTTCGTGGCGCTTCCCCCCGAAGTCGAACGCAGCCCGCTGTCGCAGACCCTGCGCTGGGCCTTCCGTCCGATCGCCTTCCTGGAGGACAGCCGCCGCCGCTACGGCGATTCCTTTGGCGTCCGTTTCCTCGGTTTCGAGCGGCCGATGATCCTGATCTCCGACCCGGAGGCGATCAAGGCGCTCTACCGCGAGCCCACCCACGGCCTGCCGCCGGGGCGCAACCTGATCCTCGAGCCGATCCTCGGCTCCAAATCGCTGCTGATCCAGGAGGGAGCCGAACACCTCAGCCGCCGCCGGCTGATGCTGCCGCCCTTCCACGGCGAGCGGATGCGCTCCTACGAGGAGGCGATGACCGAGGTCGTCGAGGCGGAGATCGACTCCTGGCCACTGAACAGCGAGTTCCCGATCCACGCCCGGATGCAGGCGGTGACCCTCGAGGTGATCCTGCGGGTCGTCTTCGGCGTTTCCAGCGGCCCGCGGCTGGACAAGCTGCGGGGGATGCTGGCGACCGTCCTGCAGGAAACGTCGGCGCCGGGCCGGCAGGTCCTCGGGCTGGCGCTGCAGCGCTTCGGCGGCCGCGGCATGTTCGCCCACTTCGAGACCCAGCTGCGCGAAGTCGACGACCTGCTCTTCGCCGAGATCGCCGAGCACCGCGAACGCCCCGACCTGGCCGAGCGCGAGGACATCCTCTCGATGCTGATGCAGGCCGAGTTCGAGGGCGGCGGCCGGATGGACGACCGGGAGCTGCGCGACCAGCTGATGACCCTGCTGCTGGCCGGCCACGAGACGACGGCGACCGCGCTGGCCTGGACCTTCGATCTCCTGCTGCGCCATCCGGCGGTGTTGGGACGCCTGCGCGACTCGCTCGCGGCGGGCGAAGAGGACTACCTGCGGGCGACGATCTCCGAGGCCCTGCGTCTGCGCCCGGTGATCCCGCTGGCCGGGCGACGGCTCTCGAAGGATCTCGTCACCGACGGGATGACCCTGCCGGAGGGCACCGACGTGACCCCGGCGATCTGGCTCACCCACACCCGGCCCGACATCTATCCGGAACCCTTTGCCTTCCAGCCCGAGCGCTTCCTCGAGGACGGTCCCGACACCTACGCCTGGATCCCCTTCGGCGGCAGCGTCCGTCGCTGCATCGGTGCAACCTTCGCCGAGTTCGAGATGCGGGTTGTCCTGCGCGAGGTCCTCACCCGTTGCGAGCTGCGCAAGGTCAGCCCGCTGCCCGAGCGCACCGGCCGCCGCAACATCACCCTCTCGCCGAAAGACGGCACCCCGGTGGTCGTCACCGACCGCCAGCCGGCCCGCGAACCGGTCGCTGTCTGACAACACGTTTCGAAGCATTTCGTCTACACTCGTCCCATGGAGGCACTTCTGGAGAGGGGGACGGACGTGGAGAACTGGAACGACGAGCGGCTGGACGAACTGAGCCGGCGGATGGACGCGGGCTTCGAGAAGGCGGCGACCAAAGTCGAACTGACGGCCGTCAAGGACGAGATGAATCTCCGCTTTGGCGAAGTCGACAAGCGCTTCGACCAGGTCGACATGCGCTTCGGCCGGGTCGAAGGACAGCTCGACCGGATCAACAACAGACTCGACTACATGCTCGGCGGGATGCTTCTTGCCGGCTTGGGGCTATTGGCCAACCTGATGGCCGACAAGCTTTGAGGCTCAGGCCCCCGACTTGGCGGGGGAGTGCGGATGCTCCCTCGCCCACTCGGCGATCGTGCCGGAGCCGGAGATCACCTCGCCGTCGTCGAGGACGAGGATCGGTACCTCGGGCGTGCCGCTGAGGCGTTTGATCTCTTCGCGGTCCTTGCTGCGGCTGCCCCAGGTCCAGGGCATCAGCCGGTAGCCGCCGACGGTCTTGATCTCGTAGTCATAGCCCGCCGCGTCGAGTGCCTTGCCGGCTTTCGCGCACGGATGCGCAAAGCCCGGACCCATTTTCTTCGTGCCGCAGGTGTAGAGGATCATGGCTTGCAGGCTATCGCGGGATCAGATGCTACATTCGTAGCATGTATGTAGAAATCGCATCCCGGGAGCTTCGTAACGACACGGCCGGCCTGCTGCGGCGAGTGGAAGCAGGGGAGAGGATCACCATCACCCGGCGCGGTAAGCCCGTGGCTGACCTGGTGCCTCACAGGGTGCAGACCCGCTGGCTTGGACCGGACGAGGTAGGGGAGATCGTCGCCAGGTTCTCCGCCGACCCGGGCCTGCGTGCCGATCTCGAGCGCCTTGCCGGCGACACCACCGACGATCTCGGACCATTGCGTTGACCGACCGTCCTGAGCGCGGCCTCCTCGATACTTCGGTCTTCATCGCGGCCGAGAGCGGTCGCGCGCTGAGAACCGAGGCGATGCCCTTGGCCAGTGCGATCTCGAGTGTCACTCGGGCGGAGCTGCGGGTAGGGGTCTTTGCCGCCGAGAGCACCGAGATCCGCGACCGCCGCATCGCGACCCTGGAGGCTTCGGCGCACTTTCCCGTTTTGCCCGTTGACGACGAGGTCGCCAGGGCTTGGGCTCAGATGCGTGTTTATCTCGGGGCTTCTGAGCGGAGCGTCAATGCAAACGACGTCTGGATCGCGGCCACTGCGGCCGCATACGAAATTCCCGTTCTGACGCAGGACGACGACTTCAATGCTCTCAACGGGGTCGCCGGACTAACCGTCATCCCTGTCTGAGCGCTTCCAGCCGCTCGAAGATCTCGGGCAGGTGGGTGAGGTAGGCGTTGTAGTCGAAGACGGCGTCGAGGTCGAGGTCCGGCGCCGCCTCGGCGATCAGGTCGCGGAACTCGGTTCGGGTGTCCCAGGCGCGCTGGGCGTTCTCCTGGACCATCCGGTAAGCGTCATCGCGGGTCATCCCGGACTCGACCAGGGCGGTCAGCGCCCGCTGGCTGAAGAGGGCGCCGTAGGTGAGGCCGAGGTTCTCGCGCATCCGATCCTCGTTCACAGTCATCCCGGCGGCCACCTTCGTCGCCAGGTCCTGCATGTAGTCGAGGCCGATCGTCGCGTCCGGCAGGATCACCCGCTCGGCGCCGGAGTGGGAGATGTCGCGCTCGTGCCAGAGGGCGACGTTCTCGACCGCCGCCTGCGAGTAGCCGCGCAGGACCCGGGCCAGGCCGGTGATCCGCTCGGTGCGGATCGGGTTCCGCTTGTGCGGCATCGCCGAGGAGCCCTTCTGGCCGGCGGCGAACGGCTCTTCGACCTCGCGCACCTCGGTCTTCTGCAGGTTCCGCACCTCGGTCGCGAAGCGCTCCAGCCCGGCACCGGCAATCGCGATCGCCGCCAGCAGGACCGCGTGGCGGTCGCGCGGGATCACCTGGGTGGCGACGTCCTCGCGCTCCAGTCCCACCTTCTCCATCACCCGCGCCTCGACCGCGGGGGGGACAGAGGCGTAGGTGCCGACGGCGCCGGAGAGCTTGCCGAAGCGCAGTTGCGCGAACGCCTCCTCCAGCCGCTTCAGGTTGCGGTCGGCCTCGAAGGCGAAGCCGGCGAGCCGCAGGCCGAAGGTGGTCGGCTCGGCGTGGACGCCGTGGGTGCGACCAACGCAAAGAGTGTCGCGATGTTCGAGCGCCCGCTCGACCAGGGCGTCGCGATAGCCGCGGGCGCTGGCGAGGACGATCTCGCCGGCCCGCTGCAGCTGCACCGCCAGGGCCGTGTCGAGCACGTCGGAGGAGGTGAGGCCGTAGTGGATCCAGCGGCCGTGCTCGCCGACCGACTGGGCGACGACGTCGACGAAGGCGGCGACGTCGTGGTCGGTGACCTTCTCGCGCTCGTCGACCGCCTCGATCGTGAAGGCCGCCTTCTCGCGCGCCTCCCGCGCCGCCTCCTCCGGCACGGCGCCCTCCGCCGCCCAGGCCTCGGTCGCGGCCAGCTCGACTTCGAGCCAGCTCTCGAGCTTTGCCTGCGGCGTCCAGACCGCCCCGATCTCGGGACGGGTGTAGCGGGGGATCACGCGTTGATTATCCGTGCGGCGAGGACGCCGGCGTTTTTCGCCCCGTCGATCGCCACGCAGGCGACCGGGATGCCGGGGGGCATCTGCACGGCCGAGAGCAGCGCGTCGAGCCCGCCGAGGCTCTTACCGAGGATCGGAACGCCGATCACCGGCAGGTCGGTGTGGGCCGCCGCCACCCCCGGCAGCGCCGCCGACATCCCGGCGCCGGCGATGATCACCTTGAGGCCGCGCATCCGCGCGTTCTGGCAGTACTCGCGCACCAGCTCCGGGTCGCGGTGGGCGCTCATCACCCGCACCTCATAGCGGATGCCGGCTTCCTCCAGAGCTTTGCCGGCGGGCTGCATCTTCGGCTTGTCGTTCTTCGAGCCCATGATGATCCCGACGTGCGGCTCGTCGACGTCGATTTCCTCGAATGCTTCCTCCACGGCCGGCATCGTCGCCGCCCGGGTGGGGTCGGCCGGACCCGTGGGTGGGGGCGCGGTCTGCCCGGTTGGCTGGGGCTCTGAAATCTCGGTCATCTGCTCCTCGGATTCTGTTGGTGAACTGGGTTAGCTGGGGACCCGCTCGACGGCGCGGGCGGCGATGTCGGTGCGGATCTGCATTCCCTCGAAGGAGATCCGGCGGGCGGCATCGTATGCACGATCGCGCGCCTCAGCCGGGCTCGCACCGAGGCCCGTCACGTTCACTACCCGCCCACCGGCGGTAACGATCTCGCCGTCGCGCTCGGCGGTGCCGGCGTGGGTCACCTCGGCGATCGCCGCCGCCTCGTCGAGGCCGTGGATCACGTCGCCCTTAGAGGAGGACTCGGGGTAGCCGGCGGAGGCGAGGACGACGGTCACCGCCCAGTCGTTGCCGAACTCGGCGGTCATCCCGGCCAGGCCGCCGGGTTCGCGGGCGGCGAGGAAGATCTCGGCCAGGTCAGACCGCATCCGCGGCAGCACCGCCTGCGTCTCCGGATCGCCGAAGCGGGCGTTGAACTCGAGCACCTTCGGCCCGTCCGGGCCGATCATCAGGCCGGCATAGAGGACGCCGTGGAAAGGGACGCCGCGGGCGGCCATCGTCGCCACCACCGGCCGGTGGACCCGCTCGACGATCTCCTCTACCTCGGCGGGGCCGAAGCCGGGGACAGGGGAGTAGCTGCCCATGCCGCCGGTGTTCGGTCCCCGGTCGCCGTCGAAAATCCGCTTGTAGTCCTGGGCCGGGGCGAGGGGGACGACGTTCTCGCCGTCGCAGATCGCCAGCAGCGAGAGCTCCTCGCCCTCGAGGAAGTCCTCGAGCACGACCGTGGTCGAGCCGAAGCGCTGCTCGGTGAAGAAGACGTCGATCGCCGCGCGTGCCTCCTCCTCGCTCTGGCAGATGATCACCCCCTTGCCCGCGGCCAGGCCGTCGGCCTTGAGCACGGTGGGATAGGAGGTCGCAGCGAGCCGCTCCAGCGCCTCGTCCCGGCTGCGCAGGAGGACGTGGGCCGCGGTCGGCACGCCCGCCTCCTCCATCAGCTCCTTGGCGAACGCCTTCGACCCCTCCAGCTCGGCCGCCGCTTTGGTCGGACCGAAGGCTGGGATGCCGGCTGCCTCGAGCGCGTCAACCGCGCCGGCGACCAGCCCCGCCTCGGGGCCAATCACAGCCAGGTCGACGCCATGTTCCTTGGCCGCAGCGACGATCGCCGCGGCGTCGTCGACGGCCACCTCCGGCAGGCACTCGGCATCCGCCGCGATTCCCGCGTTGCCGGGTGCGCAGAGGACGTCGGTGACCTGAGGCGAACGCCGCAGCGCCCGCACAATCGCGTGCTCGCGGCCGCCGCCGCCTACGACCAGTGCCCTCAACGCGCGACTAGAGCGAGCTCGACAGATCCTCGGCCGGCATCGCGGCGAGGGTCTGGCTGGTCATCGTCCCCCGCGAGCCGAGCTCGACGGAGACCTTGGCCATCGTCTTCTCATCGGGCGCCTCGACAATCGTGACGAAGTCGTACTGCCCGAGCGTCGCGTACTGAGCCACCACCTTGGCCCCGATCTGCTCAACCTCCCGGTTCACCTCAGCCACACGCCCAGGATTGTTCTTCAGCGTCCGAACTCCCTCAGCGGTCAAGTTGGTCAACATCACATAAGTCGGCATCTCCGCCCCCTTCGAGTCGTGATCAGGCCTCCGCTTCAACCGTACTGCTTCCCAGGCGGTAAGGGAGGCGGGTTGCCCCTCTCCCAGAGACCGTCGCGCAGCTGGGCGGGCTGCTTACTTCGAGCGTTGGCGCTGGAGCCTCTGTGAAAGGGGCAACCCGCCTCCCTCTCAACACAAAGCGATGGGACGGCGGACTTCGGAAGCGCTCCGAGTGCCGGCAGCTGAGGAGATGCCGGGCTGTTCTCCAGCTGAAGGCGATCGTAGGGAGGGGCCGATGGGGGTCCCTGGGTACTCAGCATGGAGCCGAGCCGAAAGCCATCACGGCCAGCTGCCCAACGATCCTCTCGGCGGAGGTGCTCCCAGGGACCCCCATCGGCCCCTCCCAACAACCAGCTCCTAGTACTCGTAGTACCCGGCGTGAATGTGATCGCAGTGGTCGGGCATTGCGAAGGCGGGGCCGACGCCGTCGAGGTCGTGGCAGTAGATGAGCTCGGTCGGGTGCAGCGGCTCGGGCAGCTGGGCCAGGGCGGAGCCGAGCTGGGCGCAGGGGGCGGTGGTTGCGGTGTCGGTGCAGGAGACGCCGTCTACGGCGGCGATGTCCATCGCCCGGCCGTAATAGTGGTTGGAGACGTTGCCCGAGGCGGTCATCTGCGAGTGGTCGGAGCGCAGTGAGGAGATCGTGATCTGGTGGTCGCGGGTCATCAGCGCCAGCAGGCCGGTGATCCGCTGGTCGAGGAGGCCGGCCTGGATGTCGCGCAGCTCGAGGTCGTTGGAGAGGCTGAGGTTGTTCCAGTTGATCTGCGAGGCGACGTCGCCGGGCAGGACGATGGTCCAGCTCTCGGTCGTCGTCGCGCATTTGCCGGCGAGCCGGTCGGCCTCGTGGGCGACCGCGTCGACGTACCAGGCAGCTTGGTTGTGGGTGAAGACCCCGGCGTCGATGCCGCCCCGCGACCACATCATCCGCGCCAGCGTCGCCGCCGAGTCGTCGATGCTGGCGTGGTCGAGGCGGCCATCCTTGTCGCCGTCGACCGCGTAGGTGCTCCACTCCATCTGGTCGAGTCCGAGCGGCCCTTCGGTCTGCAGCTGGGCTTTGCTCATCCCGCGGCCGAAGTCGGACTCCAGGCGGGCGATTGCCGCCAGGGTCCAGACCCCGCGCCGGCCGAGTTCGTAGCGGCCGGCGGCGGCCTCGAAGGCGTCCAGGTACCCCTCCGGGATCTGCCTCTTCCAGTCCTCGGCCGGGGTGCAGCGGAAGACCTGGATCTGCGGGGTGAGGGTCAGCGTCGTGTAGTTGCTGCCGACTTCGTTCGCGTAGCAACCGGCGTTGGCGAGAACGTCTTCGACGTACCAGTCGGCGTGGTTGTAGGCGAAGATCGCGCCCCAAACGTCCTCCGGCATCCCGGCGGCGTCGAGGTAGCGGGCGGCGGCGAAGATCGCGTCTTCGGGGTTGTTCGGGTCCTTGACTCCGTCGCCGTTGGCGTCGACCCCATACATCGCCCAGGTTTCCGGCATGAACTGCATCCAGCCTTCGGCGCCGGCGTAGGAGGGACCGAGGTTCTGGCCGAAGCCGGTCTCGATCGCGTTGATCCCGGCCAGGATCGCCGGGCCCTGAGGGCCGAGGCCATAGGCGTCGGAGGCGCGGTGGTAGATCGGGATCAGGACCGGCGGCACGCCGCTGATCGCGCAGCTCGAAGCTGGCAGCGAGGGAATCGCGAAGGCGCCGGGCGCCGGTACCGCCGTGGTCGCGCCACCTTCAGCTTCTTCTTCGGAGGTTTCGGGTTCGGTGGTTTCGGTCGAGCCTTCGCCGGGTCCGACTCCGCCACTCGGCGGCGGGGTCTTGCTCGCCGGAGCCGGCGGCGGGGTAAGCGCGTCGCCTTCCTTGACGGGGCTGGCGGTTTCGCTGGGGGACGACGGGGCTTCAAGGCTGGCGCCGGGGGTCGGCTCCGGCGCGGCGGTCACTGCCTCGGCCTGCGCCGCGGCCACCGGCACGGCCAGCGCCGCGGCGGCTGCCGCGGTTGCCATTGCCGCCCTGATCTTCCGCGCGTGCTCCATCAGCCGAGGACGTTGACCACGCGCCACTGTTTGCCCTTCAGCTGTTCCAGCTCCAGCCGCAGCTCGCTGGTGGCGCCGACCCGCAGCAGCGAGATGCTGACGGGGTAGATGCGGTCGTGGGAGGGGGCGGGAACCACGTTGAGGACTTTCGCCTTCGGGACCTCGACGCCTGCGGGCTGGCGCGGCGGCCGGCGCATCAGCGCCTGCGTCACCTCGGGAACCGCCGTCGCCTTGAAAGCCTGGCGGACCTCGGACTCTTCGCCGCCGGTCTCGTAGGCGACGAAGGCGTCGGCGAACTTGCGAGCCACGGCGATCGCCGCCGGGCCGGCCGGCGGTCCGTCGACGCTGGTGGTGTTCGAAGTCGAGGCCATCGCGGGCTCGGCGCCGGGCTTGGAGGAGATCGTGTCGGTGCTGGCGTTGCCGGTATTGCTGGCGCCGGCGGCCGCGCCTTCTTCGACCGGCTGCGAGGTGGAGACCTTCGACGGCTTCTCCTCGGCCGGCGCTTTGAAGACCGGGGTGGCTCCCTGCAGCGTCGGGTCCGGCTCGGGCTTCGGCGCCGGCTTAGCGGCGGCCGGCTCGGGCTTCGGCTCGACCACGGCGACCTGAGCGGCGGGCTCCGCTTCGTCGCCACCGGAGGTAACCAGCGAGTAGCCGCCGATCCCCAACCCGAGGGCGAGGACGACGGCCCCACCGGCGACGGCGGCACGGCCGGCGTCGCTGAGGCTGCGGAAGCGATCTTCGAGCGGCCAGACGACGCGATCGCGCACAGCAAGAGAGAGGTCCTCGATGGCCCCAGGCTGGCGCCGCTTCGGGCGCGAGTTGATCGGCGTCTGGTCGTCGTTCATGCCGGGTTTGAGTCGAAAGTAGCTTAAGTTGGATCGAGATTCTGCACTAAGGCACTCAACAATGACTGCCAAACTTCTTGCAGTTTCGACGCTCTAATTAAAGAGCGCCTATGTCGTTCCTCTTTATTCGGCAGTGGAGCGGGGAAAAATGAGCCCTGCGAAAGGCGCGGCATACGCACCCAGTGACTTTCAGTCTTCCTTGATAGCTCGCTTGCGCTTAGTTCGGTGATACTCGGTAAGCCCGGCGTGTCTCGCGCCTACATGCCGAACGCGAGGAAGAAGATCTGCGGGCGGTGCACCGACCGTTAGCTTGTTTGCGGGAACCCCTGACGCGAGTCTTCGTGAAGCGCCCCACGGCAACAAGATGCGTGGTCCGAAAAGAACGAGGTTCTGCTCGCCTGGTAGGGCCGCGGATGGACAGAGAACACCGGCAAAGTTGTTTTCGCGTAACCGCCGACCCTCCGCTCTGCACGCAGACTGTTTGTCGCTGATGAGGAGCTCTGGATCGAGTCCTGCCTTCTCGGCGGTCCCAAAATCTCGGTAGTCGGCGATGCGCGCTTGCTCGATCTGAGCTTGCCAAAGGGGCATTTGCACCAGAGCGAGGTCAGCTTCGGAGCGAAGGTTCTCATTTCTGATCAACTCCGCCCACGCTCCGTCGGGCGTTGCACTTAGATATTGCGTCGCCCCATCTCCCGCGGCATGCCAGCGCTCGTCGGTGGTATTGGGACGCGCCAAAACGGCACGTCGTAGCTGGAATACCGGAAGAAAGCCCGGTTGACCGTGATTGCCTTAGGGCGAGGCTCATGAGCCATGTTGAGCGCGGCCTCTGCGGGCAGCTTTCAGAATCACGTCCTCCTGAGCAGGATCGTCCAGAAGGTCAACCGCCTTACTTCCTTCGAGATCCTGTCGGGGTCGGAAAAACCAGGCAACGACTCCATCCTCCGTCCAGCTATGGCGAAGTAGCGCTGAGATACGAGCTACGAGCTCTAGTCGCCGAGGCGCAGGCCCATCAAGAGCGGACCAACGCTGCACTTGTCGCTGAGAACGCCCTAATAGGGCTGCGAGTTCGACCTGGCGGATCGAGGGAAGGATTTCCCGCAAGCTCTCCATTACCTCTTTTGCGCTGTAGCCGACACCCCCAACGTGGCCATCGAGCGCATCTCTGACTAGGTGTCGAAGCTGCTCAGCATGGATCAATAGTGAGTCGATCGTGTCTAGTGGCCGATCCTCCTCGGCTTCGGCCACATCCTTGATGGCATTGATGATGATTCCCCGAAACTCAGCAAGCACTCGAGGATCGAAATCCTCCTCATGCAGCTCTTCGTTCAACTCGAAGAGCCGACGAGACGTGTCGCGGAATCGATCGATGAACGATGGATCGACCTCCCCTTGCGTGGCAGCTTTGCTGACCTCGCGTATGAAGGGCTCGACGAGATCGGAGATCTCTACTTCGATGGTCTCAAGGCGGTCTTTCTCTGCAAGCGTGGTCATGTCCCTCCGGTGTCGCTTACATCGGACATAATAGCGACATCACCAGCCGACATCACCAGCCGACATCACCAGCCGACATCACCAGCCGACATCACCAGCCGACATCACCAGCCGACATCACCAGCCGACATCACCAGCCGACATCACCAGCCGACATCACCAGCCGACATCACCAGCCGACATCACCAGCCGACATCACCAGCCGACATCACCAGCCGACATCACCAGCCGACATCACCAGCCGACATCACCAGCCGACATCACCAGCCGACATCACCAGCCGACATCACCAGCCGACATCACCAGCCGACATCACCAGCCGACATCACCAGCCGACATCACCAGCCGACATCACCAGCCGACATCACCAGCCGACATCACCAGCCGACATCAAGCGACTGGTAGATGCGACATCGCATGTCGCATCTCTACGACGTTGATGTCGTAGTGGTCAGGCAGCAGCCGCGGCAGGAGCCTGCACCCGCTCGAAGACGATCTCGCCCTCGCGGGCGTCGACCCGGACCACGTCGCCTTCGCCGAACTCGCCCTCGAGGATCTTCAGCGCCAGCTTGTCGACCAGCTGCTTCTGGATCACCCGCTTCAGCGGCCGCGCCCCGTAGGTGGGGTCGTAGCCGAGGTTGCCGAGCAGTGAGCGAGCGTCGTCTGAGAGCTCGATCTCGATCCCTTTCTCGCGCACCCGGCCGACCAGCTGGTTGACCTGCAGCGCGACGATCCGGCCGATGTCCGCCTTCGAGAGCCGGTGGAAGATCACCGTGTCGTCGATCCGGTTGAGGAACTCGGGCTTGAAGGTCGCCGCCAGCACCTCTTCGATCCCCTCGCGGATCTTCTCGTCGACCGCCTCGCCGACGATTCGCTCGGAGCCGACGTTCGAGGTCATGATCAGCACCGTGTTGGTGAAACTGACCGTCCGCCCCTGGCCGTCGGTCAGCCGCCCGTCGTCCATGATCTGCAGCAGGGTGTTGAAGACGTCGGGGTGGGCCTTCTCGATCTCGTCGAGCAGCACCACCGCGTAGGGCCTCCGCCGCACCGCCTCGGTCAGCTGGCCGCCCTCCTCGTAGCCGACGTAGCCGGGCGGTGCGCCGATCAGCCGCGCCACCGTGTGCTTCTCCATGTACTCGGACATGTCGAGGCGGACGATCGCCTGCTCGGAGTCGAACATGAACTCCGCCAGCGCCTTCGCCAGCTCGGTCTTGCCGACTCCCGTCGGGCCGAGGAAGAGGAAGCTGCCGATCGGCCGGTTCGGGTCCGAGAGCCCGGCCCGCGAGCGGCGCAGCGCGTTGGAGACGGCGGCGGTCGCCTCCTCCTGCCCGATCACCCGGTCGTGCAGCCGCTCCTCCATCTGGATCAGCTTCTGCACCTCGCCCTCGAGCAGGCGGCTGACCGGGATCCCGGTCCATTTGCCGACGACCTCGGCGACGTCCTCCTCGGTGACCTCGTCGGCCAGCAGCGAAGCGCCGCCGGCGTGCAGCTCGGCAATCCGTCCCTCCTGCGCCGTGACCTCTTTTTCCAGCTCGGGGATATCCCCGTAGCGCAGCTTCGCCGCCCGCTCGAGGTCGGCCTCGCGCTCGGCCCGTTCGGCCTCGCGCCCGGCCTCCTCCAGCCGCGTCTTGGCCTCGTTGATCGAGTCGATCGCGCCCTTCTCGTTCTGCCAGCGGGCGTTCATCTCGTTGAAGCTCTCGTTCAGCTCGGCGAGCTCGGCCTCGAGTGCCTCCAGCCGCGCTTTGGAAGCGTCGTCGGTCTCTTTCCTCATCGCCGCTCGCTCGATCTCGAGCTGCTGGATGCGCCGTTTGACCTCGTCGATCTCGGTCGGCATCGAGTCGATCTCGATCTTCAGCCGCGAGGCCGCCTCGTCGATCAGGTCGATCGCCTTGTCGGGGAGGAAGCGGTCGGCGATGTAGCGCTCCGAGAGGGTCGCGGCGGCGACGATCGCGGCATCGGTGATCCGCACGCCGTGGTGCTCCTCGTAGCGCCCCTTGAGCCCGCGCAGGATCGCGATCGTGTCGTTCATGTCGGGCTCGCCGACCAGCACCGGCTGGAAGCGCCGCTCCAGCGCCGCGTCTTTCTCGATGTGCTTGCGGTACTCGTCAAGGGTGGTGGCGCCGACCGCGCGCAGCTCGCCGCGCGCCAGCATCGGCTTCAGCAGGTTGGCGGCGTCGACCGCGCCTTCGGCGGCACCGGCACCGACGATGGTGTGGAGCTCGTCGAGGAAGAGGACGATCTGGCCCTCGGCCTGCTGCACCTCGGAGAGCACCGCTTTCAGCCGCTCCTCGAACTCGCCCCTGTATTTGGAGCCCGCCAGCAGCGAGCCGATGTCGAGCGCGATCACGCGCCGGTCGCGCAGGCTCTCGGGCACGTCGCCGTCGACGATCCGCTGCGCCAGCCCCTCGACGATCGCCGTCTTGCCGACGCCGGGGTCGCCGATCAGCACCGGGTTGTTCTTGGTCCGGCGGGAGAGGACCTGGATCACGCGGCGGATCTCCTCGTCGCGGCCGATCACCGGGTCGAGCTTGTCCGCCCTCGCGTCGGCGGTCAGGTCGCGGCCGAATTTCTCCAGCGCCTGGAAGGTCTCCTCTGGGTTGGGGGAGGTGACGCGGTGGGGGCCGCGGACCTCGGCGATCGCTTTCTCCAGCGAGTCGCGGTCGGGGAGCAGGTCGGCGATCGGGGAGTCGGTTAGCGCCAGCAGCAGGTGCTCGGTCGAGATGTACTCGTCCCGCATCGCCGCCATCTCGGTCTCCGCCTTGCGCAGGACGGCGGCCAGGTTGGAGGACATCCGCGGCTCTTCGCCCTCGCCGCTCAGCTTCGGCAGTGCCGCCACCGCCTCGTTGGCGCGGGCGGCGATCGCGGCGGTGTCGGCGCCGAGCTTCTGCAGGATCGGGACGACGAGGCCGTCCTCCTGTTCGAGCAGGGAGACGAGCAGGTGCGCCGAGGCGATCTCGGGGTTGCGCCGGGTGCGCGCCAGCTCCTGCGCCGCCGCCACCGCTTCCTGCGATTTGACCGTGAATCGATCCGCCTGCATCAGCTCCCTCCGTCCTTTCCTCTCGTCTCCAGTTCGCTCAATCGCTTGCGCAGCCGTTCGTTTTCGGCGTGCAGCTTCTGCACCCGCGCTTCCAGTGCCAGCACCGTTTCCACCCCGGCCAGGTTCAGTCCTTCGGCGGTCATCTGCTGGATCCGGCGCAGCCGCTCGACGTCGCGCTGGGAGTAGAGGCGGGTGTTCTTCGGCGAGCGTTTCGGCGCGATCAGGCCCCGTTGCTCGTACATCCGCAGCGTCTGCGGGTGCATCTCGGCCAGTTCGGCGGCGACCGAGATCATGAACACGCCCTGCTCCTCGTCGAAGGTGGCTTTGATGCTGCGGCGGTAGGTGGCCATCACCGTCCCGCCTTCCTCAGCAGCTCGGCGCGCGGGTCGGACCCGTTGAGGGCCTCGGCGAGCTTCTCGACTGCCTCGCTCTGCTCCTCGCTCAGCTCGGCGGGGATCGCGATCTCGAGGCGGTAGCGAATGTCGCCGCGGCCCGAGCCCTTCGGCTTCGGCGGGCCCTCACCGCGCAGTCTTTGGATCGTCCCGTGCTTGGTCCCGGGGGGGACCTTGATCTTCTTCGTCCCGTTCAGGGTCGGCACCTCGATCGTGCCCCCGCGCAGCGCCTCGACCACGGAGATCGGCACCGTCACCTCGAGGTTGCCGCCGCCGAGGCGTTTGAACACGGGCGAGGAGGCGACACGGGTGGTCACGTAGAGGTCGCCCGGCGGGCCACCCCGCGGACCGTCCTCGCCCTTGCCGGCGAGACGGATCCGGGTTCCGTCCTTGACCCCGGCGGGGATGTTCACTTTGTAGCGCTTGGTCTGCTGGGTGACGCCGGAGCCGCCGCAGGTTGGGCAGGGGTCCTCGATTATCTGCCCGGCGCCGCCGCACTGCGAGCAGGGCTGGCTGATCGAGAACAGGCCCTGGCCCTGGGACTCGACCCCGCGCCCTTCGCAGCGTGGGCAGGTGGTGGGGGAGGTGCCGGGTTTGGCGCCGCTGCCATGGCAGGTCTGACAGCGGCTCGCCTTCGGCACGGTGACGCTTATCTGGGCGCCCTCGATCGCCTGGTCGAAGCTCAGCTGCACTTCGGTCTCGAGGTCGCGGCCGCGCACCTGCTGCGATTGGGGGCGACCGCCCCCGCCGCGGCTGAAGACCGAGCCGAGGATGTCGCCGAAATCGACGCCGCCGAAGCCACCGCCACCGGGGGCGCCGCCGAACGGTCCCTGGCCACCACCGCCGAATCCCGCAAAGGCCCCGGCCTCGTCGTACTCCTTGCGCTTCTCGGCATCGCCGAGAACGTCGTAGGCGGCGGACACTTCCTTGAACTTCTCCTCCGCGGCGGCGTCGTCCGGGTTGCGATCAGGGTGGTACTTCCGGGCGAGTTTCCGGTACGCCTTCTTGATCTCCTCCTCGGACGCCTTCTTCGAGACGCCGAGCGTCTTGTAGAGCTCGTCAGCCACCGTCCTCCTAGCTGCTCACCACGACTCGCGCGGGCCGGACCAGCTGGTCGCCCAGTACGTAGCCCTTCTGCAGAACCTCAACCACGATGCCGCTCTCAGACCCCTCGACCGGCTGGGTGGAGAGAGCCTCATGCCGATTGGGATCGAACTTCTCCCCCTTGGGATCAACAGCCTCGACCCCATTCCGCGCCAAGGTCTCCCGCAGTCCAGCGAGCACCATCTCAACGCCCGCCCGGAGACCTTCACCGTCATCGGCTCGAGCCGCCTCGAGCGCCCGCTCCAGGTTGTCGACAGCCTCGATCACCTCCAGCGCGACCTGCGACTTACCGCGCACCTGCGCCGCCTGAACCTCCGCGTTCATCCGCTTACGAAAGTTCTCGAAATCAGCCTTGGTCCGCTGGGCCAACTCCAGGTACTCATCCCGCTCGCCTTCAGCTTTCGCAAGGAGGTCATTGACGTCCCTGTCGAGCGCCTCTCCCGTGGGTGGCGTGGTAGGGGGGACCCCCTCCTGCCGCGCAGGAGGGGGTGGGTCCCCTGCCGCGACAGGACCCGCGGGCCGGGGCTCGTTGGTCCCTTGATCGTCAGCGGGCAGGGTCATTTGCCCTCCTCGTCGACCACCTCAGCGTCAACGACCTCCTCCTCATCAGAGGAAGAACCGGTCTCGGAGTCGCCGCCCTCGGCCTGCGCGGCCGAAGCCGCCGCATAAAGCTGCTCGGACACCTTGGTCATAGCCGTGTTCAGCCCCTCGAGCTTCGAGTCGATCTCCTCTTTTGAGCCGCTCTCGACCGTGTCACGCACCGCTTTGGCCGCCGTCCGCGCATCCTCCTTGGTCGACTCATCGACTTTGTCGCCAGCCTCATCCAGGGCTTTCTCCGCCTGGTAGGCCGCGTTCTCGGCGAGGTTCCGTGACTCCGCCAGCTCGCGCTGCTTGGCGTCCTCGTCGGCGTGCGCCTCGGCGTCGGAGACCATGCCCTGGATCTCCTCGTCGGAGAGGCCGGAGCCGGATTTGATCTCGATCTTCTGCTCTTTGCCAGTGCCTTTGTCGAGGGCGCTGACGCTGATGATGCCGTTGGCGTCGATGTCGAAGGTGACCTCGATCTGCGGCATGCCGCGCGGTGCCGGCGGGATCCCGCTGAGCTGGAACTTGCCCAGGCTCTTGTTGCCGCCGGCCATCTCGCGCTCGCCCTGCAGCACATGGATCTCGACCGAGGGCTGGTTGTCATCGGCGGTCGAGAAGACCTCCGACTTCTTCGTCGGGATCGTCGTGTTGCGCTCGATCAGCTTCGTCATCACGCCGCCTTTGGTCTCGATCCCCAGGGTCAGCGGGGTGACGTCGAGCAGCAGCACGTCCTTGACGTCGCCGGCCAGCACGCCGGCCTGAATGCCGGCGCCGACGGCGACGACCTCGTCCGGGTTGACGCCCTGGTGCGGGTCCTTGCCGGTCAGCTCTTTGACCTTCTCGCGGACCGCTGGCATCCGGGTCATGCCGCCGACCAGGACGACGTGGTCGACCTCGGTGTCGGCGTCTTTCAGGGCCTGTTTCACCGGCCCGACCACGCGGTCGAGCAGGTCACCGGTCAGCTCGTTGAGTTTCGAGCGGGTCAGTTTCAGGTCAAGGTGCTTCGGTTGCCCCTCGACCGCGGTGATGAAGGGCAGGTTGATCTGCGTCTCCTGCGTCGAGGAGAGCTCGATCTTCGCCTTCTCCGCGGCCTCGTAGAGACGCTGCAGCGAGTTCTTGTCCTGGGAGAGGTCGACGCCCTGGTCGCGCTTGAACTCGGCGACCAGCCACTCGACGATCGCTTTGTCCCAGTTGTCGCCACCGAGGTGGTTGTCGCCGGCGGTCGCCTTCACCTCGAAGACGCCGTCGCCGATTTCCAGCACCGAGACGTCGAAGGTGCCGCCGCCGAGGTCGAAGACGAGGATCGCGTGATCGGCGTCCTCTTTGTCGAGGCCGTAGGCGAGCGAAGCCGCGGTCGGCTCGTTGATGATCCGCTTCACCTCGAGGCCGGCGATCTTGCCGGCGTCCTTGGTCGCCTGCCGCTGGTCGTCGTTGAAGTAGGCCGGGACGGTGATCACGGCGCTGTCGACGGTCTCGCCGAGCTTCGCTTCGGCGTCCGCTTTCAGCTTCTGCAGGATCATCGCGCTGATCTCCGGCGGGCTGTACTGCTTGCCGCGCGCCTCGACCCGGACGTCGCCGTTGGGGCCGGCGACGACCGTGTACGGGACGATCGTCTCCTCCTCTTTGACTTCCGACTCCTTGCGGCCCATGAACCGCTTGATCGAGAAGATCGTGTTCTCCGGGTTCATCACCGCCTGCCGTTTGGCGACGGTGCCGACGAGGCGCTCCTCGCTCTCGGTGAACGCGACGACCGACGGGGTCGTGCGCCCGCCCTCCGCGTTCTCGAGAACGGCGGGCTCCCCGCCCTCCATCACCGCGACACACGAGTTGGTCGTGCCGAGGTCGATACCGATCGTCTTTGCCACTTTCTGCGTACCTCCAGGGGTTTCGTGGTTCAAGCTCTAGAAATCTAAGTGGCAGTATGGCAGATCCGTGGGGGGATGTCTACTTGACGCAGGGACTGCCGATTTGGCTCCTAGACTCCGCTCCGTGCTGGAGACTTTCAGGAGCGCAGGGCTGTTCTTCCGTGGCCCTGGCTGGCGGGTGGCTTGGCCGGTGAGCGCCGCCTTCGGGGTCTTCGGCATCGTGCAGGAAGTAAAGAGCCTGCATCTTGGCTCGATCTGGATGTGGCTGTTTTTCGGCTCGGTCGGTCTGGTGGCCGCCGCCTTTCTCAGCTTTCATCGCCGGATGGCGACCGAGGCAAAAAGAAGGTCATTGCCTCACAAGATCGATGAGCTGCAACGCCAAGGAATGACCGTCCTTGACGAGTTGTCAGTGCCTTACGAACCCGAGGCGCGAAAACGGCAACATCACGATCGAGGGGGGCGGCGCACCTTTCGAGTGGTGGGAGAAGGCCGAAGGTTTCGAAAGAGAGATACGGGAGCTATTGCGGGCCGAGTTCCCGGCCCTCCTCTCGGACTACGCCAATGGCTTCAATGCCAGCCTCCACAAGCAGCGTGAACGGGCCAGAAAAGACAGACCCGACCCCGAGCACGACACCCGCAGCAATACCCAGAAGTTCCTCGATATGGCGCGGCGGGAATGGCTTGAGCCTGCAAGACAGATCGAAGCGAGCCTGGACGGTCTTACTGCCGCGCGCCACCGGCCGGCCACTTCAGCGCCTGCAAGTGGGACCTAGCTCGCTTCGAACTCCTCCGTCAACCAGAACACGTCAGCCAGCTTCGCCTCCATCGCGTAGGCCAGGTGGCGCACGGTCCCCCAGTCGGCGTCGACCCCGCCGCGTTCGATCTGCCGCAGCCCCTTCACCGAGATCCCGGCTTGCTCGGCGAGGCCGCGCTGGGTTAGCTTCGCCTCCTTACGTAGCTGGCGGATCGCCTTCCCCAGCGCGATGTTGTGTGCCTCTTCCCCCTGGCTCATAGGTACGCGACGGTATTGGGGGCATTGCTGAATGTGGGGAGACCGCTGATGGCGATTCGTTTGCCGCTTTCGTCTGTCCCGGCACAGCGTCTCGACAGCGGGTGTGACTGGCGTCCGCATCATCACCGTCCCCTGTCGCTCCATCCCAAGCAGCCACAGGGGACCGCCACCCCAGTGGCGGCAGAGGGGCGGAACCGCCCATCAGATGCGGCGGTTCCGCCCGTCCCTGCCCCTAGCCGTTCTTGGTGATGGCCAGCGGCATCGAATGCGTCTGCGCGAGCTTCATATCCCTCACCCCCTTCCGTCCCGTTGGAGACGGAAGCGAGGATTGCTAAAAAGCTCGTCAGCGGTGAAAACTTCGTCTGTGGTTGGCAGGAATCGGAGTCCCGACCGACCGCGAAGGCGTGATTACTCCTTACCATTCCACTGCACTGAAAGCCTTTGATCGGAATGGGAAGGGAGCGTCTTGGGGCACACGCCGTGGGAGCCGGATTACATCGATGACGAACTAGCGAGGGCCGTCGGCCACCCCACGCGAGCGCAGATCCTTGCTGAGGCAAACGAACGGGTCATGAGCCCGTCGCAGTTCGCCAAGCGCCATGACCTGGACGTGTCTCGGGTCGCCTACCACTTCCGGCAACTGGAGAAATACGAATGTCTGGAGATGGTCGCCGAAGTCCCGGTCAGGGGATCGACCGAGCACTTCTACAAGGCCACCCGCCGCGCGCTCTTCGACGGCCAATCGTGGGACAACCTGCCGGAGACGATCAAGAACAAAATCAGCGGGCGCACCGTCACCGACCTGCTCGGGGCCATCGCGGAGGCGATGCTGGAGGAAACCTTCGATGAGCGCGACGACCGCGCCCTTGCCTGGGACAAGGTTCTGCTGGATGAGCAGGGCTGGTCGGAGATCGAGGTCATCTTCCGGGAGGCCATCTTCAAAACCTTGAAGGCGGCCTCTGAGGCTGATCTGCGTCTCGCCAAATCCGGCGAGCAGGGAATGCTCGCCTCATGGGCCTTCATGTTCTTCAAGTCCCCGTTCAAGGAACCCGACCACGACGCGTAGGGCTGACTGAGACGCAGCCGTCCATTCAGGGAGTTGCGCCTCCTTGTGCACCGCGACCGGGCGAGTCGCGTTTGGCCGCGCTTCAACAAACCCGCTTATAGTTGTTCGAGCAAATGGGGGTCCGGGTAGCCCAAGGGGGGCGCTCCCGGTCGGAGGCGCCTCGAAACCGATCCCAATCCGGGATCGCCGAAGAGGAGGAAAGACTTGAGCTCCCTACCCAATCGCCGGTTCCTCGTGCCGGTAATCGCAGCCGCGTTCGTGCTTGCACTGCTGCCGGCGGCCGCCGTTGCCGGTGGCCAGGGCCATGACCACGGCAAGCGTCACGGTCACCACGGCAAAGGGCACGGCCACGGCAACCCCGGCAAAGGGCACGTCGCCAACGTGATGACCCGCAACCTCTACCTGGGGGCCGACCTGACGCCGGCGATCCTGGCGCCGACGTTGCCGGAATTCATTGCCGCCAACGGGCAGATCCTGCGCGAAGTGACGGCCAACAACTTCCCCGTGCGGGCCAAAGGCCTCGCCAACGAGATCCTCGAGGCCAAGCCCGACCTGGTTGGCCTGCAGGAGGTGGCGCTGTGGCGAACCGCGCCGGTCAACTTCGAAGTCCTGACCAATGGTCCGAGCGCGACCACGGTCCGCTACGACTACCTGGCCGAACTGCTGGCCGAGCTGAATAAAGGGCCGGACCGCTACGAAGTCGTCGTCGTCCAGAACGAGTTCGACCTGGAGGCGCCCGGTGACGAGGACGGCAATCCGGAAACGGGACCGCTCGGTGCCGACATCAATGGGCGGCTGACGATGCGCGACGTGATCCTCTCCCGGCGCGGCGCCGGCGTGGACACCAAAAACCCGCAGTCGGCCAACTTCGCCACCAACCTGGTGGTGCCGGTAGCCGGGGTTCCGGTGACGGTCAAACGCGGCTGGACCGCGACCGACGCCCGCGTTCGCGATACTGGCTGGTTCCGCTTCGTCAACACCCATCTGGAGGCCTTCCAACCGCTGATCCGCCAAGCGCAGGCGGCAGAGCTGGTGGCTCCGACCGGGCCGGCGACGAGCGATCTACCCGTCGTCCTGCTCGGCGACCTCAACTCCGATGACGACACGGTCGAAGGCGCCGATCGCCTCGCCTACGAAACCCTGCTCGCCGCGGGGATGGTCAACCGCAGCACCAACGATCCGCTCAGCTGCTGCCTCGACTCGAGTCTGCTCGCAGTCGGAGCCGGCGGGAGCGAAGCGGACTTCGACCATCAGGTCGACCACATCATGACCAACGCCCCCGCGCTCATCACACTGCAGGAATCAGCGGTGAGCGGGATCCAGCCGGTCAACGGCTTCTGGAACTCCGACCACGCCGGAGTCTTCAGCGCCCTGCGGTTCCACGACTGACGGGCTTCGCGCAACGAAGTGAAAGGGGGGCGGGCGACCGCCCCCCTTTTTTTGACGCTCAGCCCTCGCCGGCGGTACGGGCGACGAATTCGGAGACTTCCTGCGCCTGCTCTTCGTTGAGGATGCCGCCCGGCATCCGGCCCGGCGTGGTCGAGCCGTCGACGCCGTTTTCGATCGCGTTGAGGACGCGGCCTTCGGTGGCCTTGATCGTGTCCTTGGCGGTCTCGCCTTCCGGCGGGCCCGCGGGGGCGAGCAGTTCGTCGAGGTCCGGACCGTAGTTGCCGTCGGTGCCGGCGCTGTAGAGCGCGTGGCAGGTGCCGCAGTTGGTGACGAAGAGGGACTGGCTGTCCTCGAGGCCGGCGGGGACTTCCATCTCGCCGCTCTCGCCGTCGCCCTTGGCGCCGAAGACGGCCCAGGGGATGACCACCGCGAGAACGAGGACCAGGAGCCCGAACCAGATGAAGGTGCGCTTACTCATTTGGCGGCGCGCATACTACTGGCGCCCGTCCCCGCGCGGCTTTCGCGATACCAGGGGCACATCCTCCGCAGAGCGCACTCGCCGCAGCGCGGTTTCGGCCGGCAGACCGCGCGGCCGTGCCGGATCAGGTTCATGTGGAACTCGTAGGCGTCCTCGGGGGGCACGATCGCCAGCATCTCGTCGTGGGCCTTCTCGAACGATGCCTTGGCCGGGAAGAGGCCGAGCCGGCCGCCGACCCGGTGGACGTGGACGTCGACCGGAATCTCCGGGATCCCCCAGGTGAAGATCAGCACGCAGGCGGCGGTTTTACGTCCGACGCCGGGGAGGCCTAGGAGGAACTCGAGCGACTCCTCGCGCGGGGCGGTCTCGGTCCAGCCGAGGTCAGGGGGATCGCCGAGCCGTTCCAGGATCGCCTGGATCCGCGGTGCCTTCTGCCGCGCCAGGCCGCCGGGCCGGATCGCGTCCTCGAGCTCGTCCACGGGCGCGTCCCGCACTTCCTCCCAGGCCGGGAAGCGCTCCAGCAGCGCCGCGTAGGAGACGTCGCGGTTGCGGTCGCTGGTGGCCTGGGAGAGGACCGTCTTCACCAGCTCCCCGACCGGGTCCCGGTGGGGTTCGGCTTCCGGCACCCCGTACATCTCCCGCAGCCGGTCGCGGATCGCCCGCACCCGCCGCTTGTCCGGCCGCTTCCAGCTCACCGGCGGGACCCTAGTGACCTCTCACCCCGGCCTCGCCGGCGCCGCTAACGCTCGGGCTACAATCGTTGGTTCGTGTCCCAAGCCTTCGCCGCAGTTACCGCGAGGCTCCCCAAGGGCTGGGGAGACCTCGGCCGCCAAGCCGCGATCCTCGTCGGGGTCGACCTCGCCTACACGTTCGTGCGAGGGATCGCCGACGGCCAGAAAGCCGTCGCGTTCACCCACGGCCAGCAGGTGATCGACTTCGAGAAAGCGACCGGCACCTTCTTCGAGCCCGGCCTGCAGGCGTTCTTCTTGCCCGCGCAGGGGATCATCGACGTCGCCAACCAGATCTACCTCAACGCCCAGTTCTCGGTCGCGCTCGGGTTCCTGGTCTGGCTCTACCTCTTCCGCAACGAGTCCTATTACTTCGTGCGCAACATGTTCGTCGCTTCGATGGGGCTGGCGCTGATCGGCTACTCGTTCTACCCGACCGCGCCGCCGCGGATGTTCCCCGAGTACGGCTTCGTCGACACGCTGAACGCCTTCGCCGAGGTCGGCCACGACTCTTCGATCGCGAAGATCTTCATCAACCCCTATGCGGCGGTGCCGAGCATGCACTGCGCCTTCGCGATGATGATCGGCGCCTCTGGGGTCATGCTCTGCCGTCATTGGTGGGCGAAAGCCTGGTGGGCCTTCTGGCCGCTGCTGGTCTCCTGGGTGACGGTCGTCACCGCCAACCACTATTGGATCGACGCTGCGCTCGGCTGGCTGGTGGCGTTGGCCGCCGCCGGGATCGCCTGGCAGCTCGCCCGCGCCCGGCCCCAAGCCTGGTCCTTCCGCACGCCCGCCCCGCAAGAGGCCGAGGCGTAATAGCCTCACCTGCGATGCCGCCCTCCGCGCCGCCCCGGCGCAGCAGTCGTGCCAGCGCCCGCAACGGGCAGGAGCTCCGCGCCTACGCGCGCGACCGGTTGATCGAGTCCCGGCTGACCCCGAACGCGATCTCGATGGCCGGACTGGTCGGCAACCTGATCGCCGCCGGCCTCGTCACCCAGCGCCTCTTCTTCCTCGCCGGGGTCGCCTTCGTCGCCGGCTCGGTGATGGACACGCTCGACGGCCGCTACTCGCGGATGTCGGGCAAGGGGAGCCTCTTCGGCGCCTTCCTCGACTCCACCCTGGACCGGATCGAGGAGGGGATCGTGCTCGCCGCCGTCGCCGGCTACTTCGCCGCTGTGGGCGACGATTTCGCCGCCGCGATGTGCGTGGTCGCCGTGCTCTTCTCGCTGATGGTCTCCTACACCCGCGCCCGCGCCGAGGCGCTGGGGGTCGAATGCAAGGTCGGGTTGGCCACTCGCCCGGTCCGCGTGGTGATACTTTCGGTCGGCTTGATCTTCGCCAAGGGCGCTGGCATCGGAGATTTCGAACTGCTGGCCCCGGCGGTCTACCTGATCGCCGCCTTGACGATAGTCACGACTTTCCAGCGGGTATGGCATGTGCGAAACGAGCTTTCCGGCGAGGTTTCCGGCGTCAATGACGACGGTGGCGATGCTGGGGACCTGTAACCAGCGAAGCCGCCGGGTGTGTTCAGCCACTCAGCGCAATCCAGGAGGACTTCGAATTTCATGAGTGAGAACGGAACGAACGGCCACGCCAACGGTGCCGGCCGCACGGACGAGAAAGTCCGCGTCGCGATCGTCGGCGTCGGCAACTGCGCCAACAGCTTCATTCAGGGCATCCAGTACTACAAGGACGCCGATCCGGCCGACGAAGTGCCGGGCTTGATGCATGTCGACCTCGGCGGCTACCACGTCAGCGACGTCGAGTTCGTCGCTGCCTTCGACATCGACGCCGAGAAGGTCGGCAAAGACCTCTCCGAGGCGATCTGGTCGGGTCAGAACGACACGATCAAGTTCGCCGACGTCCCGAACCTTGGGGTCGAGGTGCACCGCGGGATGACCCACGACGGCCTCGGCAAGTACCTGAAACAGAAGATCACCAAAGCTCCGGGCGAAACCGCGGACGTGGTCGGCATCCTCAAAGAGACCAAGGCCGATGTCCTGGTCTGCTACCTGCCGGTCGGCTCCGAGGAGGCGACCAAGTGGTACGTCGAGCAGGCGCTCAAGGCCGGGGTCGGCTTCGTCAACTGCCTGCCGGTGTTCATCGCCCGCGAGGACTACTGGGACAAGCGCTTCCAGGAGGCCGGGCTACCGATCATCGGCGACGACATCAAGAGCCAGGTCGGGGCGACGATCGTCCACCGCGCTCTGGCGCGCCTCTTCCACGACCGCGGTGTGCGGCTGGAGCGGACCAGCCAGCTCAACGTTGGCGGCAACATGGACTTCTTCAACATGCTCGAGCGGGAGCGGCTGGACTCGAAGAAGATCTCGAAGACCAACGCCGTCACCTCGATCATGGGGCACGACCTGCCCGACGAGAACGTCCACGTTGGTCCCTCCGACTACGTGCCGTGGCTGACCGACCGCAAGTGGGCGCATATCCGGCTCGAGGGCAACGCCTTCGGCGACGTGCCGCTGACCGCCGAGCTGAAGCTCGAGGTCTGGGATTCGCCGAACTCGGCCGGCGTCGTCATCGACGCGGTGCGGCTGATCAAGCTGGCGCTCAACAACGGCGTCGCCGGTCAGCTCGACGGACCCTCCAGCTACCTGATGAAGAGCCCCCACACCCAGCGTCCCGACGACGAGGCCCGCGAACAGACCGAGCAGTTCATCGCCGCCAACGAGCGCGGCATGGCGTTGCCGGGGACTCCCGCGGAGACGCCAAGCTCGACCTCGGCCTAGAGCCGAAGTCCGCAGCTAGCGCAGACTTGTAAGAGCCCGCCTCGGCGGGCTCTTATTCTGCTCCCGTGGCCCCGGAACCCCTCTCGATCGCCCAGGCCTTCCCGGTCCGCCGCAGCGGGGACAACCCCGCGGCGCGGTTCGCGACCGCCGTCGCCGACGAGCTCGAGCGGCGCGGGCACGAGGTGCTGCGGATCTCGACCGGGGATCCGGTCAAACGGATGCTCAAAGGGCGGGACCTGGACATCGTCCACGTCCACGACCCGTTCGCGCCCAGCGCCCCCTCGGCGGCGCTGCGCCACTCCTACTCGCTCAACGTCGCCACCTTCCACGCGCCGCGGGAGAAAGTGCTGGCAACCCAGGTGGCGCGGCCGCTGGTGGAGATCTTCTTCGGCCGGATCGACGCCCGCACGGTGACCAAGCCGGAGACGGCGGAGCTGCTCGAGCGCTTCTTCCCGGCCGACTACGAGCTGGTCGGTGCGGATGCGGCCGACGGCGGCGACGCTGACTGGGGGCGGGTCGCCGAGGAGCTGGAAGCGATCTATCGCCGTCTGCTCGCCCGCCGGCAAGACCCGGCCGGGAACCCGGAGATCCGCGAGCGGATCTCGCAGCGGCCGCTGATCGAGGTCGACCTGCACATGCACACCGACCACTCCGGCGACTGCGCGACCCCGGTCGACGTGCTGCTGCAGACGGCGCGCGACCGCGGCCTCGGGGCGATCGCGATCACCGACCACAACGAGGTCTCCGGCGCCCTGGAGGCGCGCAAGATCGCCGAGGGGATGGACGACATCAAGGTGATCGTCGCCGAGGAGGTGAAGACCGCCGAGCAGGGCGAGGTGATCGGCCTCTTCCTCGAGGAGAAGATCCCCAAGGGCCTGACGATGGCGGAAACGATCGCCGAGATCCGCCGCCAGGGAGGGCTCGTCTACGTGCCGCACCCCTTCGACCGCTTCCACTCGGTCCCCGACTACGAGCACCTGCTGGACATGGTCGAGGAGATCGACCTGCTCGAGGTCTTCAACCCGCGGGTGGCGGTGACCTCGTTCAACGAGGAGGCGGTGCGGTTCGCCCGCAAGTACCGGATCGTGCCGGCCGCCGGCTCCGACAGTCACGTTGCCCAGGGCCTCGGCAGCGTCCGGCAGCGGATCCACGATTTCGACGGGCCGGCCGAGTTCCTCGAGGCGATGCGCGGCGCCGACATCACCCGCAAGCACAAGAACCTGGTCTACGTCCAGACCCTCAAGTTCCTGCAGACCACGGGGCGGCCGAAGGCGCCGAAACGGCGGGTGCCGGACGCCAAACCGGTCCGTGGCGGGCGGCCGCGGCGGCGCGGGGAAGGCCGGCGAGCGAGCAAGTCCTGATGCAGGCACCTCATCGCAGAGGAGCCGCGCCCGCCTCGTCAAAGAAAGCCGGGATGCGCAGCATCGACGACGAGATACGCGAGAAGTATTTGGAGCGGGCGATCCGCGAGCTCAACCAGATGAGCCGCGAGGTCCAGGAGTGCCAGCACTGCCCGCGGGGCAAGCTGATGCCGGTGCTCGGCTCCGGTCACCCGCAGGCGGACATCTTCATGCTCAAGCACGCGCCGATGGCCTCGGAGATCGAGGAGGGCGTTGCTTTCTACGGTCGCTCCGGCAACGCGCTGATGAAAAGCTTCAAACGGCTTGGGATCGACCCGCTGGTCGTCTACGGCACCCTCTGCGCCAAATGCCCGCTCCCAGAGCCGGACCTCGCCGCCGGCGAGTGCGTCGGCCGCCTGATCGAAGAGATGGCGATCGTGCAGCCGAAGATCGTGGTGGTGATGGGCGAGCCGGCGCTGGGTGTCCTCAACGGTCTCAGCGTCCCGCTCTCGCGGCCGCTCGAGCAGCGCGAGGGAGAGATCCAGGCCTTCACCCCGACGATCGACGCCCTCTGCGTCCCGGACATCGACCTCTCGCTCGACGAAGAGAACGCCAAGCAGCGCTTCTGGCGAGCGTTCAAGACGCTCGGCGAGTGGTACGACGACCTGCCGCCGTACTAGCGAACGGACAGCCTGCCGCCGCTGCCGTTCGCGACTTTGCACGCCTGCTCGGCGCCGAGGAACGGGGAGAGGGTGAGATAGGTGCAGAGTGGGGCCAGGTCCGGCAGCGCACCGGCGCCCGATCGCAGCGTCTTCCGGTAGAGCAGCCAACCGACCGCCCCGCCGAGCGCCTCGTAGACGACCGGTGGCATGTTCGGGCAGTCGCCGGCGTTGCTCTCCAGCAGGTTCCGCAGCGGCGCAATCCCCGCCGCCCGCCGTTCCACCGCTTCGTCGCCGGCCGCGTGAACCCCGACCAAGAGAAGGTTCGCCAGCGCCGGGCGCGAGGCGAGGAAGTTCAGCACCGCCCCATAAAGCGCCCGCACCGCCCGCGGCCACTCGGCAACCCGGGAGAAGGCTGGCGCCGCCGCGGCGACCGTCTGCGCGCAGGCGCTGTCGATCGCCGCCGCCATCAGGTCCTGCTTGTCGGCGAAGTCGGCGTCGAAGGTCGACTGTGCCACCGTCGAGCGCCGCAGCACGTCCGCGATCCGGGTCTCCCTGTACCCCCGTTCCGCCACCAGCACCGCGAAGGCACGGATCGCCCGGTCGGCGTGGTCGGGCGCGTCGAGGCGTTCCGGGCCCTGGTCGGGCGGCCGAACCGCCAGTCGCAGCGGCTGCGGCGGCGGCCGGTAGGAGAGCAGCAGGTCGGCCGCTTCCTCGATCGCCAGGGGTAGCTCTCGCTCGCGCCCCTGCCGCAGCCGGGCGACGGCCAGCTCGCGGGCGGCGCCGACCAGCGCCGTCAGCATCTCCGGCGGCAGCCCGGCCTGGTGGGGGGAGCCCTCGAGCAACTGGCCGACGGCGGCCTCCAACCGTTCGATCGCCTCCTCGAGTCGACGCTGCGCCTCGCTGCCGGCGGTCGCCGCGTCGACCAGGCCGGCCCGGGCCGCCGCCGGCTGCGTGGCGACCAGCTCGGCGAAGGTGTGCAGGCCGCGGCGGGCGTAGGCGTCCCAGTCCTCGCCCTGGCGCCGGCCGCCGACCTCGGCGGCCCGTGTGATCGCCGCCTCGATCGTCGCGTCCAGCGTCGCGAGGAAGCATTCCCGCTTGTCGGGAAAGAGCTCGTAGAAGGCGCTCTTCGAGATGCCCGCGAGCTCGAGCAGGTCGGAGACCTCGACCGGCGCGTAGCCGCGTTCGGAGACGCGGGCGACCATCGCCGCGTAGAGCCGCTCGCGCTCGCCCGGTGCCGCCTCCGCGAGTGCCGCGGCGTTCCCCGTTGGCGGCGCCTCTCCTCTCAGTGCTTCCGAATTTCCCCAGGGCGTCGCTACCACGGTTCCCTCCTCCGTTTTGGCGGCGCCTCCCTCTGCGCAGAGTTACAGAAACACCACAGTCTGTCTACCGCTAGGCGGCCCCGCTGAGCCCGGATGCTGGTCGCCCGCGCCCGTCGCCGTTGGCCACCCGGCAGGCCTCCTCGGCGCCGAGGAACGGGAAGAGGGTGATGTAGGTGAGCAGCGGCGCCAGGCCGGGGAGGCTGTCGGGACCGGCGCCGCGGAGCCGTTTGTAGGTGAGCGAGTAGATCGCCCCGGCGATCCCCTCGGGGACTATCCGCGGCGCCTTCGGCTCGCGCTCGAACCCCTCGGCGACCAGCGCTTCCAGCGGCTCCAGCGTCTCCATCCGCCTTTCGACCGCCGCTGGGCCGGCGGCGTAGATCTCCACCGCGATCAGCTTCGCCATCGCCGGCCGCGAGGCGAGGAAGTTGCAGAGGGCGCCGAGCCCGGCGCGGACCCCTTCCGGCCAGTCGGGCGCCCGCCGGAAGGCCGGCAGCACCGCGGCGATGATCTGCGAGCAGGCGCTGTCGATCGCCGCCAGCATCGCGTCGTCCTTGCCGTGGAAGTGGGCGTAGAAGGTGGTCGCCGACATCTGCGCCCGCTTCAGCACCGCCTCCACGGTGGTGGTCACGTACCCCTCTTCGGCGACCACCACGGCGAAGGCGCGCAGCGCCCGCTCCGCGTGGTCGTGGGCGTCGATCGTTTCCGGCCCGGACTTCGGCGCTCGCCCCGCCAGCCGCAGCGGCTCCGGCGGCGGCCGGTAGGAGAGCATCAGCTGCCAGATTTCGTCCATCAGCCCCGGCAGCTCCGCCTCGCGTCGCTGGCGCAGCCGGGTGCGGGTTATCTCCTGCTGCGAGCCGATGTGGGCGCTGATCATCTCCGCCGGCATCTCCGCTCGCTCCGGCGAGCCCTCCAGCATCGTCCGGGTCAGCCATTCGAACCCGGCCACGGCGTTTTCGATCAGCACGATCGCCTCCGGGCCCGCCGCGTAAGCCTCGAGGAAGGCGAGCCGGGCGGCGGCCGGCTGCATCGAGATCATCTCGGCGAAGGCGTCAAACCCCTGGCGCGCCCGCTGCTCCCAGCTCGCGTCGCCGTCCCCGGGCCCATCGGGCAGGTTGACCCCGCCGGGCGCCGGGTCGGTGAGGAATCCGCCGGCGGTCCGCGCCGCGTAGGCGACCGCGGCCTCGATGATCGCTTCCAGAGTCGCCAGGAAGCAGGCCTTCTTGTCCGGGAAGAGGTCGTAGAAGGTGCGGCTGGAGACCCCCGAGACCTCGACCAGGTCGTTGACCGTGGTGGCCACATAGCCGCGATCGGCGACCACCGCGACCATCGCCCCGAACAGCCGCTCGCGCTGGTTGGCGACCACCTCTTCGCGCGGGGTCCCGGGCCCGGCCGCAGTCGCCGCTCCCGCAGTGCATCCGAGTTGCCCCATGGCGTCGCGACCATCCCGATGCGGACCCTAGTGGCCAGGCTCGGCATCGGCGCGGGGCTCGCTTGTAGGTAGATCCATGTGTTTAGTAGGGAAACCTAGACTCGCAAAAAATGGCTTTCCTATGGGGATTCAGTGTAACGCCAGAGAGCTCCGATTCCATTATGTGAAACGGAGCCTTGACACAGATAGGCGCATCTGTTTATCTTCTGCTGGGTTTCAAAACAGAGATGGGAGCCTCGAAAAGGGGATCGCTGAGGGAGCGGTCGGTAGGGGCTTCGAAGCAAGGGACAGCGCAAAGAGCTCCGGTTCGGATCTCGAGCCCAGCGGGCAGGCGCTCAGCCCCCTAAAGCAAGGAGATCACCTGATGTCACGCTTGAAGCACCCGATCCGCTCGATCCGGGAACCGTTCGGCACCGCCGGCCTGATCGTCGCCTGCCTAGCCTTGGTCCTGGCCTTGACCGGCGCCGCCTTCGCCGCCGCCGGCCTCACTGGCAAGCAGAAGAAGGAAGTGAAGTCGATCGCCAAGCAGTTCGCCGGCAAACCAGGTGCCCCTGGTGCCGCGGGCGCCCCTGGTCCCGCCGGCCCAGCTGGTCCAAAGGGCGACACTGGCGCCGCGGGCCCTGAAGGCGAAGAAGGCCCCAAAGGTCTGCAGGGCTCGCAGGGACCGAAAGGCGAAAAAGGCGAAGCGGGCGAAGACGGCGAAACCGGCTTCACCGCGACCCTGCCCTCCGGCGAGACCGAGACCGGGACCTGGGCCGCGGAGGTGCCAGTCAGCACTGGAAACATCGAAGTCCATGTTCCGATCTCCTTTCCGATCCCGCTCCCGAAAGGCAAAGAGGGAAGTTCGTTCTTCTTCACTGCCGAACAGGTGATGGGAGAAGAATTCAGCAACGGCTGCAAATGGGAACAGGGAAACCCCGCCGACGCCAAACCCGAATCCACCATCAAAGGCACCCTCTGCGTCTTCGAAGATTCGGGTGAAGGGGCGAAATTCAAGTTCTTCAACGCCCCTGGTGACGAATTTGCCGGCGGCTATACGCCCGCTGGTACGCACATAGTGATGGAACGGGGTCCGTTGGCAGCTCAGACCTTTTCCGTTGGCGTCTGGGCGGTGACTGCGCCCTAGCGGTTCCTGTCCTGCCGTCTGGCTGGCCCGGCGGCAGGACAGAACCAGCCCAATGATGGACCGTCAAAGAATCTGATGACCAAAGTGGACCAAAAGCTGCTCAATTCACGCCCTTGGGTATGGCTGATTGCCGTAGTGGCAACCCTTCTGTGTGTTTGGTGCGCCACCCCAGCTGCGGCAACTACCTTCGAACAGGTCGGCTGCTTCGCCGGCTCCAAGCCGCTCGACCCATGCGCCCCGATCGACCTCGAAAAAGAAGAGTTCGGCGAAGAAGTGCAGCTGGGCTATGTCGGAGGGATGGCGGTCAACTACACCGGTGCCGGCGGCGTGCCGGCGGGAACGGTGTACGCGGTGGGATCGGAAAATGATCTCAGCACCCGCGTGGCGATGTTCGAGCCGGAGGGCGAAGGGCTCGAGTTTGTCCAGTCCTGGGAGGTGACCAAAGCAGGGGGTCCCTACGAACGCTGCGGGCCGCTGCTGGGGGAAAAAGAAGGAGTGGCAGAAAACCCGTGTTCACCATACGTGGGTTCAGGCGTGGCCCGGATCGACGTCGAGGTCGATCAGGCGACGGGGAACGTCTATGTCCTCAGGCGGGGAGCAGTCGGTCAAAAAGCGGTTGTCGAGTACAGCGCCGACGGCAGCGAAGAAATCACCCGCTTCGGCGAACAGGCACTCGAAAGCGAGCCCGTGGGGGAAAGCCCAGGAAAGATCCATAATTCCAGCTATCCCGGAGGGCTGGCGGTGACCGGGGCCGGCGAGGTCTACGTCTTCGACTACGTCAACGCCACTAACCTCTACCGCCGCCTGATGGTGTTCAGGCCGCAGAGCCCGGGGGAATACGACAACTACGTCTACGCGGGAGAAATCCTCACCGGGACGGGTATCACGGGCTCGGGCTTCGGCAGCACCTTCGCCGCGGGACCGGTGACCGACGCGGCGGGGAACGTCTACGTCGGCGCTGGGATCGAAGCCGAACTGATCGAGAAGTACCCGCCGCAGATCCCGGCGCCCTACCCGGCCCCGCCGGTGGCGCCCAGCTGCAGCTTCGACTACGACAAAAGCGGGATCACGGCGGTGACGGTCAACCCCCTGACCGAAGAGCCCTTCTTCTTCAGCTACAAGAAACCGAAGCTCGTCCACCAGCTGAGTTCCACCTGCGAAGGCGGCGAATTCAAAGAAGTGGGAACGATCGCGGTGGCGCCGGAACGCGATGACCTGTGGGGATTGGCGTTCGACCCGGTGCGCGAGCTGGCGTCGGGGCGCCCGGCCGGAGTCCTCTACGCGGGAGCGCCCGGCCCGGCCCCCTCGAACGGCGTCGGTAAAGGCGAACCGGGCCAGTCCTCCCTCGGCTACATCTTCGCGTCGCCGGTCGAGGCACCACCGGTGGTGAAAGATGAATCGGTCTCCAAAGTGCTGACGACGAGCGCCCAGCTGCGGGCGAAGGTCGACCCGAAAGGCTTCCTCACCCATTACGTCTTCGAGTACCTGAGCGAGGACAATTACCAGGAAGCGGGGGAAAGCCTCGCCAGCGCCGCCGAAGCACCGATCGGAGGGGCGAACCTCGAAGGCAGCGGCCCGCGCAGCGTCGCCGCCACCCTCACGAGCCTTGCCCCCGACACCGCCTACCGCTTCCGGGTGGTGGCGCGGAGCAACTGCAAACCAGGCGAACCGGAGTTCGTCTGCTCGACCGCCGGCCCTGGCTTCGCCTTCCACACCTTCGCCCCCGAAGCGCCGGGGCTCCCCGACGACCGCGCCTGGGAGCTGGTCTCTCCGGCGCGGAAGAACGGCGGGCAGGTGCTGCCGGCGGACCCGCGGATCAGCAGCTGCGCCGAGGTCAAATGCAAGCCGGGGGCAACCTACGAACACTTCCCGATGCAGAGCGCCCCCGATGGCAACGCCGTCGCCTACGAGGGCACGCCGTTCAGCTCCGAAGAGGGGGCGGGGACCGAAAACCAGTACGTCTCGCGCCGCACCCCTTCGGGCTGGCAGACCGCGAACCCGACTCCGCGGCTGCTCTTCTCCGGCGCTGGGGCCGGCTACCGCTTCCTCTCAACCGATTTGAGCGAGGCGGTGATCGGCCAGACCAAGCCGGCATTCAGCCCCGAGGCCCCGCTCGGCTACGAAAACCTCTACTCCCAGCCGGTCGCGGAACCGCTGGCGCTGGAGCCGTTCGTCAAGCAGGCGCCGCCGAACCGTCCGGCGGAAGGCGCCGGGCGCTTTCAGGTCAACTACGCCGGCGCCTCAGCCGACGGCTCCCGCGTCTTCTTCGAAGCCAACGACTCGCTGACCGAAGGAACGTCGGTTGCGCCAGCGGCCGAAGACGGCGGCGCGGCCGAGTTCAACCTCTACGAATGGTCCGCAGGTCAGTTGACCTTGGTCAACGTCCTGCCCGGCAACGCCGCGGCGCCGGCGGGGGCGGCCTTCGGCGAAGGAGAGAACGCCGCCGGCCACGCGATCTCCGCCGACGGGCAGACCGTCTTCTGGTCCGATGAAGCCGGCCAGGTTTACGCGCGGATCGGCGGCACCGAGACGCGGGAGGTCAAAGCCCCCGGCAAATACCTCAGCGCCTCCACCGACGCCTCGAAGGTCCTCCTGCGGGACGGCTGCCTCTACTCGCTCGAAACGGAGCAATGCACCGACCTGACCCAGGGCGAGGGCGGCTTCCAGGGGATCGTCGGCCAAAGCGAGGACCTCTCCCACGTCTACTTCGTCGACACCGCGGTGCTCACGGGCGAAGAAGAAAACAGCGAGGGCGACCAGGCCCAAGCGGGCAAATTCAACCTCTACGCCTGGGCCGAGGGGACGACCCGCTTCGTGGCGACGCTGGCGGCGGGGGACAACGGCGGCGGCCCCTACCTCGGTATTTCCGGAGACTGGGCACTCTCACCCGCTGCGCGCACCGCGGAGGCAAGCCGAAACGGGCGATTCGTCGCCTTCCTCTCCGAAGCGCAGCTGACCGGCTACGGAAACATCGGACCGTGCGATGAAGATTCCGGGTCCGGTGAATTCTTCCAATTCCCCTGCCTGGAGGCCTTCGTCTACGACTCGGCCAGCGCGAAGCTTCGCTGCGCTTCCTGCAACCGAAGCGGGGCGGCGCCCCTGGGGCTGAGCGTGCTGCGGCTGATCAGGGGACCGAGCTACCTCCCCCAGCCCCGTTACCTGACCGATTCCGGGCGCCTCTTCTTCGACAGCCAGGACTCGCTCGTCCCCGCCGACACCAACGAAGGGGTCGAAGACGTCTACCAGTGGGAGCCCGAGGGGGTCGGCACCTGCGAGCTCGAGGAAGGCTGCGCGCGGCTGCTCTCCGGCGGCCGCGAGGAGAGCGACTCCAACTTCCTCGCCGCCGATCCCTCTGGCGCCAACATCTTCTTCACCACCCGCGATCGGCTGGTGGCGACTGACACCGACGATCTGATCGACGTCTATGACGCGCGGGTCGATGGCGGGTTTCCCGCGCCGACCGTGTCACCGCCTGCCGAGCTTCCGCTGCAGGTTCCCCCGCTCGAGCTGACGCCCGCCTCCCCGGCTCTCAACGACCCCGGCAACGTGAAGCCGGCGAAGAAGCCCTGCAAGAAGGGCAAGGTCAAGCACAAAGGCAAATGCGTGAAGAAGCGCCGCCACGGCGGACAGCGCACTCATAGGACTGCGCCCAAGACCTCTACCAAGGAGCATCGATGAGCATCCTGCCGCACCCTAAGTTCGACTTCGCCCACCGCCGGCTTGCCGCGATCATCATCGCTTTGGCCGGCTTGCTCCTGGCTCCAGCCGCGGCGCGCGCCGATTTCGGCTTCGAGCCCGGCTCGGTCGCGATGCGGGCGGAAAACAGCGACGGGACGCTCGTTAGGCAGGCCGGCTCCCACCCTTACGCCTTCACCTTCCAGTTCGCGCTGAAGACGATCGGCGGCGGCGCGACCGATGGCGGCAAGATGCGCAACGTCATCGTCGATCTGCCGCTCGGCATGGCCGGCAACCCGCTGGCGGTTCCAGCCTGCAACCGCCAGGACTTCGAGGCCTTGACCTGTGAGCCGAGCTCCCAGGTTGGCGTCCTGCGCACGATCCTTCCTGGCATCGGCGAGGCCAACGGCCCTCTCTACAACCTCGTCCCCCCGCCGGGGTCCGCCGCCCAGGTCGGCTTCTCCAGCCTCGGCTTCACCCTGCTCGGCTCGGCCTCGGTCAGGACCGAGGAAGGCTACGGGGTGCGGGTCACGGGCACCAACTTGCCGCTCGAGTCGACCGCGTCGACGGTGACGATCTGGGGCACCCCGGCGGACCCCAGCCACGACCCCGAACGGGGCTCAGCCGAACAGGGCACCCTGGGCTCCTCTTCAGGGGTAGAGCCGCTCCCTTACCTGACGCTGCCTTCGAGCTGCCTCACTCCGCCCGAACTGACGGTCCGCGCCTCCTCCACCGCCAACCCCGACGTCTACGTGTCGGAAACGGCCCCGTTGCGCGACGACGGCGGCAACCCCGTCGCCCTCTCGGGTTGCGACGCGGTGCCCTTTACGCCGACCGTGCTGGCGGCTCCCAGCACCGCCGCGGCCGAAAGCGCCGCCGGCCTCACCTTTCAGCTGAGCCTGCCGAACAAGGGCCTGCTCAACCCCAAAGCGGGCGTGGTTGCCGAAACCCAGCCGCAGAAGACGGTCGTCACCTTGCCGGCCGGGATCACCGCCAACCCGGCCGCGGTCAACGGCCAGGCTGCCTGCACCCTGCAGCAGTACAAAGCGACCAGCTGCCCGACCGGCTCGGAGCTCGGGACGCTGACCGCGCAGACGCCGCTGCTCGAAGAGGGGATCGAAGGTTCCGTTTACCTCGCCGCCCCCGGCGACAACCCCTTCGACTCGCTGCTCGCCCTCTACATCGTCGCGCGAGCACCGGAGCGGGGCGTGCTGGTGAAGCAGGCGGCCCGGGTCGAGGCCGACCCGGCCACCGGTCAGCTGACGACGACGATCGAAGGGTTGCCGCCGGTGCCATATTCCTCCTTCGACCTGCGGCTGCGCGAAGGCCCGCGGGCGCCGCTGATAACCCCGCAGGCCTGCGGGACCTACGAGACTGTCGCCAAGCTCTACCCGTTCTCCGATCCGGAAACGCCGGTCGAGCGAACCGCGCCGTTCACGGTCTCCTCCGGCGCGGGGGGCGGCGCCTGCGCGGCGAGCGAAGCCGAGCTGCCGAACAGCCCGAGCATCTCTGCCGGCAGCGTCGCGCCGCTGGCTGGTGCCTACTCGCCCTTCGTCTTCAAAATCAGCCGCGCCGACGGCACCCAGCGCTTCGGCGCGGTCGAGGTCGCGCCGCCGGCGGGCCTGGTGGCGAAGCTCGCCGGGGTTCCCTACTGCCCCGAGTCGGGGATCGCCGCCGCCGAGGGGCGGACCGCGGTGGGCGACGGCGCCGCCGAGGTCGCCCAGCCCTCCTGCCCGCTCGCCTCCCAGGTCGGCACCGTGATCGCCGGTGCCGGTGCCGGTCCCACCCCGTACTACGTGCAGGGCAAGGTGTACCTCGCCGGCCCTTACAAGGGCGCCCCGCTCTCCTTTGAGATCGTCACGCCGGCGATGGCCGGACCCTTCGACCTCGGCGTCGTCGCCGAGCGGGCGCCGATCTACGTCGACGAAGAAACCGCCGAGATCACGGTCAAGAGCGACCCTCTACCGTCGTTCCTGCACGGGATTCCGCTGGCCATCCGCTCAGCCTCGGTGCAGATGGACCGCACCGAGTTCACCCGCAACCCGACCAATTGCGAACCGACGACGGTGGGCGGCGCGCTCACCTCGCTGACCGGGTCGGTCGCGCCGCTCTCGCAGCGCTTCCAGGTAGGCAGCTGCCGCGGGCTCGACTTCAAGCCCAAGCTGAAGATCTCGCTGAAGGGGCCGACCAGGCGCACCGGCCATCCGGCGCTGAAGGCCGTCGTCACCTTCCCCAAGGGGGACCCGGGCGCCAACATCGCCAGCACCCAGGTGTCTCTGCCACCCGGCGAGTTCCTCGACCAAAGCAACCTCAGCAAGGTCTGCACCCAGCCCCAGCTGCGCTCGCAGACCTGCCCGGCTAGCTCGGTCTACGGCCACGCCAAGGCGTGGAGCCCGCTGCTTGACAAACCGCTGGAGGGTCCGGTCTATCTGGGTGTCGGCTATGGGCACCAGCTGCCCGACATCGTCGCCGACCTGAACGGCCAGATCCGCATCCTGGTGCACGGCAAAGTCGACACCAGCAAGAAGCACGGCTTGCGGAACACCTTCGAAGTGGTTCCGGACGCCCCGGTCAGCCGCTTCGTGTTGGAGATGAAAGGCGGCAAGAAGTACGGGCTGCTGGTCAACTCCGAAAACGTCTGCGGCAAGGCGCAGACGGCCTCGGCCCGGTTCGTCGGCCACAACGGAAAGGTGACGACGTTGCATCCGAAGATCGAGAACGGGTGTGGGGGAAAGAAGGGCAAGAAGGGCCGCACGCGCTAGGAGGGCCGTGAGAAGGGCGAGCCGGGAGGGCCATCGGGCGGAGCTGGCAGCGCGTCTGCGGGATCGGCGCGAGGAGATCGAGGAGGTGCTGATGCTCCGGGTGCGAGCGATCGCGGAGCTTCCGCGCGGCGGCGGCGCGGAGTACGCCGCGGGGTTGAGAACCGCCGTTTCGGCGGCGCTCGAGTGGGGCCTGGCGGGAATCGAGCACGGCGAGGAGGCGGCTCCCTCGATTCCCGACCCGCTGCTGGCCCAGGCCCGCCTGGCGGTGCGCAGTGGGGTTAGCCTCGACATCGTTCTACGGCGCTACTCCGCCGGGCGCGCGCTGCTCGACGACTTCCTGATCGAGGAGGCCGAGCGCCTGGACTCGGTCGACTCCGGAGACCTGAAGCGACTGCTTCGCTCCCAAGCGGCGATGACCGACCACCTCCTGGCCGCGGTCTCGAACGCCTTCCTCGAGGAAGGCGAACGCCGGCCGATGAGCAGCGAGCGGCGCACGGGCAAGCGGATCGAGCGGCTCCTGTCAGGAGAGCCGCTGGAGATCTGGGACCTCGGCTACGAGCTCGAGTCCAACCACCTCGGCCTGGTCGCCGAAGGGTCCGAGTCGAAGGCCGTGATCGAGGCCCTGGCGGGCGACTTCGATGCGATCCTGTTCTCGGTTCCCCGGGAGACCAACAGCGTTTGGGCGTGGTTGGGGTCGCGCCAGAAGCTGGATTCCGGTGCGCTGAAGCGGCGGGCGAAGCGTCACCTCAGCGCCGGGGTCGTACTCGGGATCGGCGAGCCCGGCGCCGGGCTCGCGGGCTGGCGCCTCACCCACAGCCAGGCCGTAGCCGCCCACCTGGTGGCCCTCCGCGGCGAGGAACCGGTGGCGCGGTACGCCGACGTCGCCCTGCTCGCCTCGGCGATTCAGGACGAGTTGCTCTCGCAATCGTTGCGGCGGCTCTACCTCGAGCCGCTGGTCGATGGACCAGACAAAGGCGCGGTGCTCTTCGAAACCCTATCCGCCTACTTCGCCGCCTCGCGCTCGGTCTCCTCGGCCGCCGCGGCGCTCGGGGTGACCCGCCAGACAGTGACGAACCGTCTGCGGGGGGTCGAGGAGAGGATTGGTCGACCGCTCGACGCCTGCGGGGGCGAGATGGAGGCGGCGCTGGGCCTGCGCTCGATCGGGTCGAGCTAGCGGTGGCCGGCCAGGGATGGGGAACGATTTTTGCCCCAGGGAAAGCGAGATGGCCCAACCCTGGTCGGATTGGTTAGACCGCCCCCTCGTCTACGGCGAAAGAGTTTGACCAACGCCGATCCTCGACATCGCGAGGACGGAAAAGGAGAAAGGAAGCTCAATGACTTACAGCTTGAAGAGGGGCCGAATCGGCCTGCTGCTGGCCGGGGGGATCGCGCTTGCGATCGCGGTGCTGGCAGGAACCCTCGGCAGCAAGGCGATCGGCTCGGAAACGCCGCCGGTAAACACCGCCCTGCCGACCGTCTCCCCGACGACCCTGTACATGGCGCAGGTGGCGACCGCCAATAAAGGCACCTGGACCGGCGAACCGACCAGCTACTCGTATGCCTGGAGCCGCTGCTCGGCGAAATGCGAAGCGATCACCGGCGCCACCAGCAAAAAATACACCCCGGTGGCCGCGGACGTGGGCAAGAGCCTGACGGTATCCGTGACCGCCACCAACTCGGCCGGCAGCACCACGGCGACCTCCGACTGGACCAGCAAAGTCAAGGAAAGCCTCAACTGGTACCGCTGCACCGACCACCTGATCGGAGCGGGAACCTACGAAGACGCGAACTGCTCGAAAGTAGGCACGAACAATCAATACAGCTGGCTTCCGATCAACGAACGGGAAATCGTCACGGGATCGGGTGAATCCGGCTACTACACGCTGCATTTCGTCGTCGGGGGAGTTGGAGTCCAACTCAACTGCGGCGACTTCGAAGGAAGCGGGATGATTTCCGACACGGAAGCGCGGGCGGAAGTCAACGCATTGAGCGGAGTCCTGAAAGCCTGCACGGTTTCGACCCCAGCCGGAATGGGCTGCCAGGTCAGCGGCGCCGAAGTTCCCTTCAACACCCTCAAGGGCGTCTCGCCCCAATCGCCGCAAACGCTGGAAAAGAAACTGACGATCGAACCGAGCTCGGGAACTGTCCTGGCGACGTTCGAAATAGTCGGTTGCTCTTTCACCTACTTCAACGATAAATATTCGTTGAAAGGCTCATTCCCAGCGAAAATCGAAAATTCAAAGATGTACACGTACACGACTGAAAATGTGAATGTGACCAAAGGCATCTATACCTACAAAACCACGCTCCAAGGCGAAAGCTCGATTCAGACTCCGGCCGAATCAGACATCGAGATCCTGAAGCTCGACGTCTCGCCCTAGCAGGCGAAGCCAGAAGGATCGCGTCGGCGGTCTCGGGCGGCAGGTGCTGCCCGGGACCGCCGGCATGTCGTGGGGCGCAACCGGCATTTGCCTGGGTAAAGTAAGCACAGCTGTCTAAAAAAGTTCAAAGTCTGCCTCGAAATCGAGGATTTGATCGCGTCAAAAGCTTGGTGCCTATTGACAGAGTAAGGTTCATTGTTTATCTTTGAGTTGCCCGCTTGACCGTCCCTGGCTAGCGGGTTTCGGCCCCGCGCATCCCCGCGGGAGCTCCGCAGGGCGGACGTCGAGGTTCCCCCAGCTTTTCCCCTCCTCGGCGTCGGTCCTGCCATTTGACAGAGATCGATGGCCCAGACGGCGGAACCACCCAATCCAGGCGAGCGCGAGAGGCTTGCCATGGCCGTGGTCCAGGCCATGGCCGATCACGGCTACGACGGGCTTACCGTGGCGGACATCGCCGATCGCGCCGACCTGACGGAGGACGGGTTCCACGAGCACTTTGCGGACGTGCGGGAGGCCGTCGTGGCGACTTTCGATTTCCTCTTCGACATGTTTTTCGCTCGGCTGCAGAAAGCGTGCAAGACGCAGTCCGAGTGGCCGCTGAAGGTGAAGGTTGCGATAGGAGCCTCCCTCGACCTCGCGGCTGCCTCCCCCCTTGAGGCCCAGTTCCTCGCCCTCGACGCGCTCTCCTCCAACCGCGATCTGGCCAGACGCGCTCTCGACGCGCGCGACCGGCTGGTCAGCCTGCTCGCCCGTGGCCGCGACCAGAGCCCCTACGCAGCCGCTCTCCCCAGGCTCACCGAGCAGTTTTTGATCGCCGGGCTGGTGGGCGCCCTCCGCCCCCGCCTCGCGACCGGCGAGGCCAACCGGCTCCCGGAGCTCGCACCCGAACTCGTCGAGCTCATCCTTTTCTTCTACCTCGGTCCCGAGGAGGCCCGGAGAGTGGCGCGGCGGCCCAAGCCGGACAGCTCCGGCTAGGTCGAGGACCGGGCCAGCTCCGGCTTGCCGTCGGGATCGTGACCGTTTGCCTCGGCGAACCTCTCGCCTTGGCCCTTCGGTGAGAGGTAGCGGTCGATCAGCGCGAGGGAGACGGCGGAGATGACGAAGGTGAGGTGGATAACCGTCTGCCAGAGCATCGTCTCGGAGGAGAGGTTGGCGGCGTTGATGAAGGTCTGCAGGAGGTGGATCGAGGAGATGCCGACGATCGCCATCGCCAGCTTCACCTTGAGGACGTTGGCGTTGACGTGGGAGAGCCACTCGGGCTGATCGGGGTGGTTCTTGAGGTTGATGCGGGAGACGAAGGTCTCGTAGCCGCCGATGATCACCATGATCAGCAGGTTGGCGATCATCACCACGTCGACCAGGCCGAGGACCAGCAGCATCACGTCGTTCTCGCTGAGGTGGCCGACGTCGGTGACCAAATGCCACAGCTCCTGCATGAAGCGCCAGACGTAGATGGCCTGGGCGGCGATCAGGCCCAGATACAGCGGCGCCTGCAGCCAGCGGCTGATGAAGATCGTGCTGCCAATGGTGCGGGCGAGCGGGCGGTCTATGTGAGCTTCGGCTGCGATGAAGCGCGCATCCTAACCACCGCCGCCTAAGGGGCTCTTAATGCAGGCTCACTCGTGGGGCGGTCTGCCTTTCCGCGGGGTGTCGCTCGGGTGGCCGGCGCCCTTGGCGGGGTGCATTTCGCCCTTAGCCTTCCCTTGGTGGTCCTCCTTGGCGCCCTTGTCCTTCGAGCCCGGCTCTTTGAGTGCAGCAGCGGCTGCTTTGGCCTTGTCGGTGAGGCTCCCTCGCCCTTGGCCACTCCTTTCAGCTCCTCGGCGTCGGCTTTGAGCGCACCCACTCCGCCACGTTTGTCGATCGTGCCTTTCGCCTTGGCGGCAATTTTCTTGAAGTCCATGCTGTCCTCCTGGCTTGGCGACGGTTGGCGACTTTTACCCCCTATAGGGAGGAAAACTCATCAAACGTGGATCAGCTGGAGGAGAACGCGGCCTCGGCGAGGGCGTTCATGGGACCGACCTTTGCCGAGGCCAGGCCCCTGACGACGATCGTGTCGAGGGCGCTGTAGGCGGCTAGGGACTCTTGGGCCGCATCGGCATCTGGGGCCGCCACGCCTACCGTGCCCTCCGGCTCGCCTAGGCGGTCGAAGTGGTCGCGGTAGCCCTTGTGGAGGTCGCGGTAGAAGGACTCCTCCTTGGCGAGGCGGTCGGTGGCGTCGGGGCCTACGGCGGTGCGGACGTAGCCGAAGACTGGGGGGGTGTTCCGGCCGGCCTCGGCGGCTCCTTCCTCGACCTTGGCGCGGGCTCCGGCGGCGAAGTCCGGGGTCATCCAGTTGAAGAAGACGCCGTCGTAGGAGCTGCCGGCGAGGGCGCACATCTTTGGGCCCATCGCGGCGAGGACCAGTTTCACTCCGGGCAGGAGCTCTCGTAGCTTCGGCTCCGCTTCGCGCATTGCCGTCAGCGGTTTCTTCGAGAAGCCCGCTCCTACTCCCAGCCAGAGCTTGGAGCAGTCGATGCCGAACTCCTCGATGTCGGCGGCGATCTGCTCCGGCGGGGTGCGGTCGAGGGCGATCACGGCTACTCCCAGGTCGACGCCCGGCGCCGCGGCGGCGAACTCGGCCAGAGTGGCGAGGCCTTTGGCGCCCGGGTGGTCGTTCGACCACATCGAGTCGTAGCCGAGCTCGGCGCAGCGGGCTGCCAGCGACCGCGCCACCTCTGGGTCAAGTCCCGCTGCGACTCCGAATCCGCGTCCCATCAGTCAGACGCCTTACCCGCCGCGGTCTTCTCGAAAAGCGCGACGCACTCGATGTGCGGGGTCTGCGGAAACATGTCGACCGGCCTCACGCGCGCCAGCCTATAACCGGCCTCTTTCAGCTGGGCCGCGTTTGGCGCCAGCGTCGTCGGGTTGCAGGAGACGTAGACGATCTTCTGCGCCTCGCACTCGATCACCCGGCGGACGATTTTCTGCGAGAGGCCGGCCCGCGGCGGGTCGACGACGACGACGTCGGGCTTGCCCGCTTTCTCGACCAGCGGCCGCACCCCGGTGCGCGCGTTGGCCGCCATGAAGTGGGCGTTCTCGATTTTGTTTCGACGGGCGTTGCGCTCGGCGTCGGCGATCGCCTCGGGGACGATCTCCAGCCCCCAGACCTCGCCGGCCTGGCGCGCCATCGTCAGCCCGATCGTGCCGATCCCGCAGAAGAGGTCGAAGACCCGCTCGTTGCCTTCGAGATCCGCGAACTCGGCGGCGACCGCGTAGAGGCGCTCGGCCATCTCGGTGTTGGTCTGGAAGAAGGCGCCGTGGGACATCTCCAGCTCCAGGCCGCTGAGCTCCTCGCGCAGTCGCTCCTCGCCGAGCACGCCGGTCGGACCGTCAGTGCTGCCGGCGTCACCCTCGACGATCGTGTGGAGGTCGACCGGCGGTCGCGGGAAGCGCGCTTTGGTGGTGACCAGGCGGGTCTGCATCTGGCCCGTGCGCCGGCCCTCGCGGACGGCGAGGTTGCGCAGCACGCCGCGGCGGGCGCGGGCGTCGTAGGCCGGGATCGACTCGAGCCCCGCCCAATCGCGCACTGCGTTCCGGGCCTTGTTCCCCGCCTCGGAAGCGAGGTGGCAGTCGTCGACGTCGACGATCAGGTCCCAGCGGCCGCGGGCGTGGAAGCCGAGCGTCGGTTCTCCCTCGTCGTTCTCTCCGAAGGAGTACTCGAGCTTGTTGCGGTAGCGCCACTGCTCCACCGCCGGGACAATCTCCTCCAGCTCGTATCCCTCGAGGCCGCCGATCCGCTGCAGGGCGTCGCCGACCTGCTCCTGCTTATAGGCGAGCTGGCGCTCGTAGGGGAGGCCCTGCCACGGCGCGCCGGGGCAGGGCTCGCCGCCGTGGACGCAACGGTCGGGAAGGCGGTCCGCCGCGGCGCGGACCACTTCCACGGTCCGCGCCTCGGCGAAGCGCTTCTTGGGCTTCGTTATCTCGGCGCGGACCAGGTCCCCCGGCAGCGCCCCGGCGACGAAGACGACGAAGCCCTCGGTACGGGCGACCCCCCGCCCGCCGAAGGCGAGCGAGTCGATCTCGAGATCGAGCTGTTCCCCGCGCTTTATGGCAGCGCTTTGCGGGCCTGTTTCGCCAGCCGTTCGAGTTCTTTCAGCAGCGTGTCGGTCTGTTTGCGACCTTTTTTGACCAGCTCGCTGAGCAGTTTCTCGGCGTCGCTGCGCGTCATCCGGCCGCGTTTGACGGCGTCGTCGACAACGTCCTGGATGCGGTCGCGGCTGAGCGTCACGCTCTGCTCGAGGCTCTCACGGAACTGGGCGACGCTCTTGTCGAGGCCGGTGGTCGCTTTCGAAGCTTTCGCCTTGACTTTGGCTTTCGCTTTTTTGGCGCCTTTTTTCGCGCTCGATTTAGTCGACGCGCTTTTTTTCGAAGCTTTCGCTTTGGTGCGTTTCGGCGCGGCTTTTTTCGCTTTTGCTTTCGCTCTGGGTTTGGCTTTCGATTTCGCCGGTTTATTCGCTTTCGGCGATTTCGATTTTTTGCTGCTGGCTTTTTTGTCAGCCATCTGGGGGGTCCTCCGATCGGTGGATCGCTGGGCGGGAGCCCGACTATCTCAATTCCGCAGGCGGCGTGGCTCGGCGGCAAGAAAACGTGCCTGCACGGGTGCATGGTCGGAGAGCCGCAACGCCCTTCCCTCCAGTGGCACCTCCCGCTGCTCGGGGGGCCAGACCCGCGGTGGCTCCAGCACCTCGAGGCCGCGGCAGAGGATGTGGTCGATCGCGTCAGGCGCGGTCGGGGGTGCCAGCCCGAACTCATCCCGCAGCCGTTCGAAGATCCGCGGCTGCTTTTCGGGGCGGAGGTTGAGGTCTCCCCCGAAGATCAGCGGTGAACCGGCCGCCCACTCGAGCGCCGCACGTGCTCCCTTGACCAAGTCCTCGGCCGCCAGTTGGGGCCAGTGCGCGGTTGCGTGCAAGTTGGCGACGCAGACGCCGGAGGCGGTGCGGACGAAGCCCATCGCCCGCCGCTCCGGCTCGCCTTCGTGGATCGCCATCTCCCGTCGCTCGGCGATCCCGCCGAGCCGGCCGGGGACCCGGACCAGGATCAGGTTCGAGCCGCCCTCGCCGGAGGCCATCAGGTCGGGGTTCTGTCGCGCCAGCAGCCCGCGCAGGGCGCCGAACCCGTTGCGCGAGGTGAGGGTGCGGTGCGCCTCCGCGCGGCAGGCGCGGGCCAGCGGCTCGGCGAAGCGCGGCGGGCACTCCTGCAGCATCGCCAGGTCCCACTCGGCAGTGGCGAGCATCGCGGCGAACTCCTCGGTGAGGTCGCGGTTGACCTGGATGTGGGTCTCGTTGCGCTGGTCGAACCGCAGCAGCCGCGAGCGCCAGGTGCGCAGCTTCGGATCGGGCGGATGGTCGCGCCCATGGAAGAGGTTCCAGCTCAGTGCGGTCAGCTCCACGGCGCGTAGTATCCGCCGCTTGTTGATCGCGAAGCAAAGTGGAGCGCACCCTTGATGAATTTCCTCACCGGAGAAGAGCTGGGCGCGTTCGAGCTCGGCAAGCTGCTCGACCGGGCGGCGGAGCTGAAAGCCGGCCGCAAGGACGGAGTGGGCGCCGAGGGCCTCGCCGGCCGCAGCATCGCCCTCGTCTTCGAGCGGCCCTCGACCCGGACCCGGATCAGCTTCGAGGTCGGCATCGTCGAGCTCGGCGCCCACCCGGTCGTTCTCCGGGGCGACGAAATGCAGCTCTCGCGCGGCGAGTCGGTCGAGGACACCGCCCGCGTCCTCTCCCGCTTCGTCGACGCGATCGTGATCCGCTCCGGCTCCCACGACGTCGTCTCCGCCCTGGCCGAGGCGGCGGAGGTGCCGGTGGTCAACGGGCTCACTCCGCTGCACCACCCCTGCCAGGCGCTGGCCGACTTGCTGACCATGCGCGAGCGCTTCGGCGACTTGCAGGGGCTGCGCCTCGCCTACGTCGGCGACGGCAACAACGTCGCTCGCTCGCTCGCCATTGTCGGCGAGCTGGCCGGGGTCGAAGTGGTGGTCGCGGCACCGGCCGGTTACCAGCTGGAGGAGGGGCACGAGGTGAAGCTGACCGACGACCCGCGCGCCGCCGCGGCCGACGCCGACGCTCTATATACGGACGTCTGGATCAGCATGGGCGACGAGGACGAGGCCCGTCGCCGCGCCGACCTCGCTCCCTACCAGCTGGATGCCGACCTGCTCGCCGTCGCCAAAGACAGCGCGATCGTCCTCCACTGCCTGCCGGCCCACCCCGGCGAAGAGATCACCGCCGAGGTCCTCTACGGCGAGCGCTCCGCCGTCTGGGACCAGGCAGAGAACCGGCTGCACGCGCAGAAGGCGCTGCTGGAGATGCTGCTCGCCTAGCCGGCGGAGGCGCTTTGACCCTGGTCCTCTACGACAACCCGGTCTCCGGCAACTGCCACAAGGTGCGGCTGATCCTCGGCCTGCTCGGAGTCGAGTACGAGCGGCGGGAGATGTCGGTGGTCGACTACAGCGAGCGAGTCGAGGTCCTCGGCGGGCTCAGCCCGACGCTCAACGTGCCGACGGTGGTGCTCGAAGACGGCCGCCCGCTGGCCGAGTCGAACGCGATCCTCTGGTACTTCGCCGACGGCACCGAGTACCTGCCGGACGACCCCTACGAGCGCGCCCAGATCCTGCAATGGATGTTCTTCGAGCAGTACAAGCACGAGCCGGGGATCGCCGTGCCCCGCTTCTGGGACACGATCGCCACCGACGACCTGACGCCCCCGATGGACCTCGATCTGCGGCGGGCGTCCGGGCGCGAGGCGTTGAAGGTGATGGAGCGGCATCTGCGTGAGCGCGAGTACTTCGTCGGCGAGCGGTTCACGGTCGCCGACATCACCCTCTACGCCTACACCCACGTCGCCCACGAGGCCGGCTTCGACCTCGAGCCGCTGCCACAGGTCCGCGCCTGGATCGAGCGGGTCGAGGCGCAGCCCGGAGTCGTTCCGATGGAGCCGGTCTGAGCGATGTACCCGGAGATCAACATCGGGCCGGTGACGCTGCAGACCTTCGGGTTGATGTTTGCGCTTGCCTTCCTCGCCGCCGGGGCATTGATCTGGAAGCGCCTGGGGGAGATCGGCAAACCGGTCGACTGGGCGTATGAGATCGGCTTTGCGGGGTTGATCGGCGGCGTCGTCGGCTCCCGTGTCTACTTCCTCGTCCAGAACTGGAGCGACGTCAGCGACGACCTGCTCGGCAACCTCTTCAGCGGCTCGGGTCTGGTCTGGTACGGCGGTGCGATCGGCGGCGCCATCGCGGTCATCCTCTGGGCCCGGTGGCGCGGCTTCCTCGGCCTGGCCCTGCTCGACCTCTGCGCGCCGGCGCTGTTGCTCGGCTACGCGATCGGCCGCGTCGGCTGCCAGCTCTCCGGCGACGGCGACTACGGCAAGGCCTGGGACGGGCCCTGGGCGATGTCGTATCCCGACGGGACCGTGCCGACCGACGAGACCGTCCACCCGACGCCGATCTACGAGACGCTGGCGATGGGCCTCGGCGCCTGGATCCTCTGGCGGCTGCGCGACCGGGTGCGGGCGGGGGTCCTCTTCGCGCTCTACCTCCTCTATGCGGGGGCGGAGCGCTTCCTGGTCGAGTTCCTGCGCCGCAACGACGCCGGCGCGCTGGGGCTGACCACGGCGCAATGGGAGAGCCTGGGGATGATGGCGGCCGGGGCGATCTGGATCGCTATCGTGATCCGCCGGCACGGAGGCATCGGCCGCCCGGCGGCGAACGATGCGGTTGGCGCCGCCGCGTAGTCCTGCGGCAGGCTCGTATCACTGGTATCTTGCGCAAAATCTTTGGAGCGGTCTAGTACGGGAGGATTGGCGGTCTATGGCGGCAATCGACGTTCAGAGTCAAGACGGACCTTCGGCGCGCACCGTGAGCGCGATCCTCGACGACGCAGCCGAGCGGATCTCCGCCGCCGGGGTCGAGGAGGCGCGCACCGACGCCGAAGTCCTGGTCGCCGACGCCCTCGGGGTGAAGCCGGACGAGCTCTCGGTCGAGAGCGCCGGTGAGGTCGCCGCGGAGGCCGCCGAGCAGATCGAGCGCAACGTCCAGCGCCGGGTCGAGCGCGAGCCGATGGCCTACATCCTCGGCCGTGCCCCCTTCCGCAGCCTCGAGATCTACGTCGACGAGCGCGTGCTCTGGCCGCGTCGCGAGACCGAGCTCTTGGTCGAGGTGGGGACGCAGCTGCCGGAGGGCGCCCGCGTCCACGAGATCGGCACCGGCTCCGGCGCGATCGCGCTGGCGCTGCTGTCGGAGCGCCCCGACCTGAAGGTCACCGCCTCGGACCTCTCGCCGGAGGCGGTCGAAGCCGCCCGCGAGAACGCCGAGCGGCTCGGGCTCGACCTCGAGGTGACCGTCGGCAAGGGCCTGCCCGATTCAGTCGAAGCCGAAGAGGTCGACCTGGTGATCGCCAACATGCCCTACGTCACCGACGAGACCATTTTCGAGCGCTCGCCGGAGATCCAGAAGGAGCCACGGGTCGCCGTCACCGGCGATTGTGGTGAGGACGGGCTCGGTGTGATCCGCGGCGTGATCGCCGAAACGCCCTCCGGCTGGAAGCTGGCGATGGAGCACGACACCCACCATGGCCCGGCGATGCGCGAGCTGCTGGGCGAGGCGACTACGCTGCAGGACTATGAAGGTGACGACCGGGTCACCGTCGGCCTCGCCCCCTAGTAGTGAGCTGAGCGCCGGCGATGAGCGATAGTCCGGCCGCCGAGACGGCGGGCCAGCCCGGCGACCGCTCGGTCGCCGTATCCACCGAGGAGCAGCGCCGGGCGAAGGTCGCGCGGCTGCGCGAGGCTGGGGTCGATCCCTACCCGCACTCGTTCCCCGGCCGCACTCACGTCGAGGAGATCGCGGCCGCCCACGACCCGGCCGAGCTGGGGGAGGGTGAGCACGACGACTTCAGCTACCGGGTGATGGGCCGGATCACCGGCAAGCGCGGCCACGGCAAGACCGCCTTCCTCGACGTCCGCGACATCACCGGCACGATTCAGGCCTACGCGCGGCGCGACGTGCTCGGCGATGAGGCGTTCGACCGGGTCGAGGACCTCGACATCGGCGACCTGGTCGGGATCGAGGGGCCGCTGCACGTGACCAAACGCGGGCAGCTGGCGATCGGGTTGCGCGAGTGCGTGCTGCTGGCGAAGGCGCTGAAGGACCCGCCGGACCTCTTCCACGGCATCTCCGACCCGGACACGCGCTACCGCCAGCGCGAACTGGACCTGATGGCGAATGAGGACTCGCGCGAGGTCTTCAAGAAGCGCGACGACCTGACCTTCGCGATCCGCACCCACATGCACGAGCGCGGTTGGGTCGAGCTGGAAACGCCGGTCCTGCAGCGGCTGACCGGCGGCGCCGCGGCGCGCCCGTTCGTCACCCACCACAACGCGCTCGACCGTGACCTCTTCCTCCGCACGGCGACCGAGCTGTACCTGAAGCGGGCGATCGTCGGTGGCTTCGAGGACGTCTACGAGTTCGGCAAGTTCTTCCGTAACGAGGGGATGTCGCCCCAGCACAACCCCGAGTTCACGATGCTGGAGATGTTCGTGGGCGCCGCCGACTACAACGGCGTCATGGAGTTCATCGAGGTGCTGGTCGCGAGCGTCGTCGAGAAGGTGATGGGGACGACGAAGGTGATGCGCGACGGGGTCGAGATCGACTTCGCCGCGCCCTGGCCGCGGGTGCGGCTGCGCGACGAGCTGCTGCGTGAGACCGGGCTCGACATCTACGAGGCGAGCCGGGACGAACTGGCCGAGGCGGCGGGCGACTCCGTCGACGAGAAAGACGACTGGGCCGGGGTTGTCGACACGCTGCAGGGCAAGTTCGTCGAGCCGAAACTGATCCAGCCCACCTACATCATCGATTTGCCGATCGACATCTGGCCGCTGGTCAAGGTGCACGAGGAGAGCCCGCGTGTCTGCGAGGCGTTCGACGGGATCGTCGCCGGGATGGAGATCGTCGGCGGCGGGACCGACCTCAACGACCCGGTCGAGCAGCGTGAGCGCTTCATCAAACAGCGCGAACGCCAGGAGACCGGGGCGGAGGCTGACCCGCACCCGAACGACGAAGAGTTCGTGCGCGCGCTCGAATACGGGATGCCGCCGGCGAGCGGCTGCGGCCTGGGGATCGACCGCCTGCTGATGATCATGACCGAGGCGAAGACGCTGCGGGACGTGATCATTTATCCCGCGATGAGAGAGGTTGCGAGCGGGTCCTGAGCGGTTAGGGTGGGCGCATGGCCGTGAAGCTCCACCGCTGCTCGTTGACCTTCGTCAAGCTGGATGCCCATGCGTGCTGGCGGGTCGAGAAGGCGCTCGACGAGAAGGGGATCGAGTACGAGGTCGTGAAGGGGCCGCTGCGCGGCGGGAAGCGCGGCGCGCTGAAGGAGCTCTCCGGGCAGCGCAAGTACCCGGTGATCGAGTTCGAGGACGGCAGCGTCTACCGGGCGGAGTCGAAGGACATGGCCGAGCGGATCCGGGCCGGCAAGCTCTTCGAGGGAAAAGCTAAGTCAGCAGATCAGTTCCAGTTCCGCACATAGTTCGGAGCTGAGTTCCTGCTGTTCTTCGACCGCTGCTTCCAGTTCTTCGACCCGGCTTTCGAGCTCGGCGGAGCCGTCGGCTTCTTCGCGCAGTTCTTCGACTTCTTCTTCGAGCGGGGCGATTTCGGCTTCCGCCGATTCCCCCGGTGGGCCTTCCGGTCCCTCTGGCCCGGCGGGTCCGCGTGCGCCCTGCTTCCCGGCCGCGCCCGACGGCCCGGTCTCGGCCAGCAGCGCCAGGCCGGACCCGATTGCGGCCGCGAGCACGCAGACGCCGACCACGATCGCGATGAAGTGGTTGCGCGAGAGGGTGACGCGCGGCTCTGGGCTCTGCTCGTCCATCAGACCGCGCGCAGGAGGCCGCCGTCGATCGGGATCTCGGCGCCGGTGATGTAGGCGGCGCGGTGGGAGCAGAGGAAGGCGACGAGGTCGCCGTACTCCTCGACGGTGCCGAGCCGGCCGGCGGGGACTTCCTCGCGGGCGGCCGCTTCCACTGCCTCGAGCGAGCCCCCGAGCTCGGCCATTCGGTCGGTGGCGAAGCGGCCGGTGGCGACGGTGTTGACCGTGATCCCGTCGCCGGCGACCTCGCGGGCGAGGGTCTTGAGGAAGCCGACGGTGGCGAGGCGGTGGGCGTTGGAGAGACCGAGCGCGGGGTTGATCTCGATCGTGGTGGTGGAGCCGACGTTGACGATCCGGCCCCAGCCTTCGCCGCGCATGCCGGGGACGACGGCGCCGGCGAGGATGCGCGGGGCGAGCACCAGCGAGCGGTAGGCCTGCTCCCATTCCTCGAATCCGTGGTCGAGGGAGCCACCCGGCGGCGGGCCGCCGGTGTTGGTGACGAGGATGTCGACCGAGCCCAGCTCTTCGGCGACCTCCATCGGCAAGCGGGCGAGCCGATCGAGGTCGGTGGCATCGGCGACAAAGGGCATAGCGCCCTCACCGATCTCCGCCGCAGCGGCCTCGAGCCGCTCCTGCGAGCGGCTGGCAATAGCGACCTTGGCGCCCTCACGAGCGAGCGCCGAGCCGACCCCGCGGCCGATCCCCTTGCTCGCGCCCATCACCAGGGCGACCTTGCCCTCTATCCCAAGCTCCATGCCCCCACCCTAGCCACGCCGAGGATGCTCAGAACCCCTTGCGCGGGTATCGTTCTCCCCAAGCGCCCGTAGCTCAGTGGTCAACGGGTCCTTTCGGGGGCCCAAAGAGCGTCGGTCTTTCAAGCCGAAGGTCGCCGGTTCGAATCCGGTCGGGCGCATTCCTCGGTGTTCCGCTCTGTGCCTCGTATTGTCCGGTGCAGAGCCAGATGCTCGGTCGGGCGTCGGATCGGCGTTCCGCGAGCGGCCGGGCGGTTCCGCCGCGTTCCGGCGAGTCTTGGTCGCATCCTGGTCTCATTTCCCGGTGCCCAATAGGGTCTCCGGGATGCCGCAGGAGAAGGCCGAAGCTCGCAAGGCAGTACGCGCCGCTCAGAAGCAGTTTGATCGCGAGCGCAAGGAGTCGCAGCGGGCGCGCCGGCAGGCGTTCGCCAAAGCGCAGAAAGCAGGACTATCGCTGCGAGAAATCGCCGAGGAGGTCGGCCTGCACCACTCTAGCGTCGCGGACATCATCGAAGGCCAGTAGCGCTATCTGTCGGGTTAACCCGACACTTGTGCTACTTTCTTCCGTATCGAAAAAGCGGCCCCCGGCCGGCGGTGGAACGCCAACCGAGGGCCTGACCACAAGGAGCCGTAACTCCTCATGGCTGATCAGAACCCTACGGATCGTGGAGCAGAGAACCCCGATCCCCGCAACCTCGCAGCGGAGGACGCAAGAACCGAGAACGCGGTCCTCACGTTCCTCCTCGATGAACACCCGACTCGCCTGACGCTCGGCGAGCTGTCGCTGGTTCTCCACGCAGACCCACAACTGGCCGACCCCAACGACGCCGCCAAGCGCGCCGTTCGGGAATTGGTCGGTGCTGGCCTCGTCCACCAAGACGGCCGCTTTCTCGCTCCTTCGCGGGCGGCGCTCTACTTCGAGCGCCTGCGGGCTGACTGATGGGCGCCCACAACGGGGTCGCCGGCCTCCTCGCCACCGAGGGGAGGTAGACCCGTGACGACAGACGATCCGAAAGCAAGGGACGCCGAAGTAGAGGCAGGAGTCAAAGCGGCCGAAGGACGGATGATCTTCCTCCTCCAGCACCCGCTGCGCAGGCGCCTGTTGGCGCTCTACGTCGAATCCGACGAGCCCCTGAGCCCAAAGGAACTCGCCGACTACACGAAGGAACCGCTGGACAACGTCGCTTGCCACGTCCGCGTCCTTGCCAAGCACCGCGCGGTGGTGCTGGTCGGCCAGCGACCGGCGCGCGGCGCGGTCGAGCACTTCTACGCCGCGACCGGGCTGGTGGACGTGGTGCCGTGGGCGCGGAAAGCGCTGCTGGTGCGGTCGCTGAAGGAACACATCGAAGAGCGACGCAAGGACACCGAGTTCATGGAGCGCCTCCAGAAACGCCTAGAGGAAGACCGTCCCATCCTGGAAGCCCTCAAGAGGTCCGAAGAAGAAGACAAGGAGGCGTAGTGCCGACGCCACTCCACCTCTCGGACCTCCAACTGCAACCCCCCGACACATTATGAACCCCGAACGGAAGTTCGATTTTCGTGCCTGAGACGGCACTCTTGGCTCACCGGGATTCCTTGACCTTCGGTCGGCCTCCCCACCGCCAATTGTGGCGCGGCTGCGCCGCGCTTATGGCGGGTGGGGAGGCGCTCCTGGTGGTGGTCGTGAACGGAACCCGGCGGAGCTGCCGGGGGCGTTCGCGGCGAGAACGGCATTTCGGTGGCATGGAGCAGGGCCGCGCGGAACAGTTCGCTGACAGAAGGCACTTGGGTGGCATGGAACGGAACCCGTCCTCGCCGACCTTCTTCAGCGAGCGGACCTTGGCGGACTTCCTCGCCGTCTCGGATCGCACCGTCCGCAACTGGATCAGGCGCGGCGAGCTGCCCAGCTACAAGCTCGGCGCGGCTCGGCGAATCGACCCCGCCGACGTTGACGACTTCCTCGCCCGCCACAGAGACGAGGCATCGTGAGGCGCGACACTCCCGTCAAGCGCCGCAACCCGTCCGGCCAGGTCGTGTGGGTCGCCCGCTACACCGGCCGCGACGGTCGCCGCCACATCGCCAAACCATCTTGGAACCGAGGTAAAGGGACCTTCGCTCGCAAAGGCGAAGCGCAGAAAGCCATTGATGAGGCTTACGGCCTCTCGGACCGACCGGATACCTTGGGCGACTACTCCGCCACCTGGACCGAGCGCCACCCGCGATCCGAGCGCACGAACGCGACGAACGACCACCGCATCAGCCGAGTAGTCGACGTTGTGGTCGAGGGCATCGCCTTGAAGAACTGGCCGCTCCGCGAGCTGCGCCGACGGCACACCCTCGCCCTGGTCGACCACATGCTGAGGACCGAAGGTCGAGCCACTACCGGGGCCGTCGGCATTCTCCGGGCCCTCTCAGCGATGGCCGAGGACGCGATTACGGATGAAGTCTGCGACCTCAACCCCTTTAAGGGCGTTCGCATCCGAGCCAACGACCCACGGGCCAAGAAGAAGCCAAGGCCCATCCGTGTCTTCACCTTCGATGAAATGCACCGCTTCGCGAAAGCCGCCGGTCGCTACGAGGCAATGGTCCGCGTTTTCACCGATTGTGGCCTCCGGCTCGGCGAGGTGCTGCCGCTGCGTCGAGAGGACTTCGACGGCGAGACCTTCCAGGTCCGCCGCACCGCCCACGAGGGCCAGATCCTCGAGGGAACGAAGACCGACCACGGTGAGCCCGACGCCGGCCGCGTTGTCCCGGTCCCAGCAACGCTCGCCTGGATGCTGGATGCCCAGATCAACCTGAACGGCCCCGATTGCGAGCTGCTCTTCACAACCCCCCGCGGCCGCCTCTGGCGCGAGCGCACCTTCTACCGCGACCTTTGGAAGCCGACCCAGGAAGCCTCCGGCCTAGACATCCGCCCCCACGAGTGCAGGCACAGCTACGTGACGCGTTTACGGGCTGCTGGTGTCAACGACGCTGACTTGGCTGAGATCGCCGGGCATCGAGTGGAGACGATGCTTGCACGGTATACGCATGCAGTGGGGGGAAGTTTCGTGCAGGTCAGGGACGTGATTAGGTCGTAAGTACGACCCGCTACGAAAGAAACATGTCTACCCCTCGTAGCTTCCACCTTTGGCGACGATAGGCAGCGATGTCCCATTCTTCAGGCTGGCCATAGAGGATCAGGATAAGAGGATGCGGAAGTCGAGCCTCCTTAAAGCGGGATATCTCTCTAGCGGTTGCCCGGTCTACTCCGCTTGGGGATCCCCCCCCGCGGGGATGTGAGTGCCAGTCACCGAGATAGCTGAGGATTCGGCCACTACTCTCATATGCCTCTGCGATCTGCCTTTCTTGCCAGGCTGAGTCAGGTTCAAAGCGGAAAGGTTTATGAGTTGCCTTGGGACCGGGGCCAATCTGGAGGGCTACCTGGATTTGCTCGTCTCGCTCTGCATCGGAAAACCCGAGCAGCACCCCGCCGGTCTCCTTGGGGTAATGGCGCTCGGCCTCCCGTTCGAGCGCACTCACCAAGTCGCTCGGCAAATGGATCTGAGTCCTCGTCACGAATCTCGTTCAGCGCAGACCGGGCAGTTCTCACGACTCGCAATGGAATGCGTGGTCCATTGCGGTGGGCCAGTTGAGCCGTCGGGAAAGGAGCAGATGTAAGCGGTGGAGCCTTTGAGGTCAGAATTCTCAGCGAGAATCCCGGTCGCGACTCGAACCGCCTGCTCGGCAATTGGCATCAGGTCGAAGGCAGCCGCTCGGTAGGTGAGAGTGCCACATCCACGGGGCTGCAGCGTGTTCGGTGCATCGTGGGCTGGCAATGGAATTCCCCCGTCCTCGAGATGATGCTGCAAACAAAGCCAACAGCCCCCTTCTCCTGGGTCGATAAAAGCCACTGCGCCCCCTCGGGCACCCTCGGTAGCCCAAACAAAAAGCTGTCGTAGGCCCATCTCCTCTGCAGTGGTGGCGAGTGCTTGCTGTATCCCGATCTCAGCACTCGCCTCAATCATCAAGTCGGCACCTTCAACGAAGCTAGTAATGATCTCTAGTTCGCTTTCGGTATGAGAGGCGCGACTGAAGGCGCTTGCTCCCACTTGAAGCTGAAAGGGCTCGAACTCCGTGTAGGGGTAGTCGGCTGCTATGCGCTGCCGGAGGTACTCGGTCTTCAGGTGTCCAACTGCAGTAAGGCCGCCAGTCCACCGGACGGTCGTCCCTGCCTCCACGGCGTCGTAATCGAGGCCCCGAATATTGCCAGTCACCGCCCTTGCAAGCTCAATGGTGATCTCAGAGCCGAGGGCACCAAGACCCGAAATTGCGACAGTCGAGTCACCAAGCTGAACATAATCTGGGAGGCGTTGTGCAAGGTCAGACCTGCTAAGCCGGTCACCGTGAACTATGTAGCGCCCACCTTCACCCCCCTGCTGACGCATTTGCACGACGAAGACCCAGGTGTCCTCAAAATCGCCCTGACGAACCTCCTCACTGAAGACTGCTGCACAGACGGCAATTTGGCCATCAGCGACAGATTCCCAGGGAGGAGACCCAAATCCCGGTCGCGCGGCCTCAATTGCCGTTAGAAGCGCGATAGGGGTATTTTCATTCGGGGGCTCACTAAGCCTTACCCAGCGGAACGCAATCCGGGGGCCACTAAAACGCTTCAGTAGCGGTGCATCAGCTGCCGCAAGTGTTTTCGTCTTTCGATTCCGCTTTTTCTCGACGAGTTCAGCCAGCAGCCCGCGTACTCGGAGATTCGGAGGTTCGATAGTTGCGAATGCAATCCGCCCAGAACCAGCAGTAGCCTCTGGGGGAAGTTCAAGGGCAGCCTCGGGAACGAAAATAGCCGTACTGGTTGCACTAGGAAAATACGTTGAAAGAGGCTCTCCTTGAGGCGCCTCGGCCTCCCGCATCGCTGCCTCATCACCACTCTCGATTAGATCAAGTAACAGCGGGACCCGCTCGGTCACCAACCAGGCCCCAGTGTCGCTGGGATTCCATGCCCGACTAGAGCGATCGAGAAGACACAGGTTGCCGTCGTAGGGATTTTGGTGTCGCTCAAGTCGTAGATCCCGAGCGAAAACTTCAGGGCGAACAAACGGAAAGAGGTCTGGATATCGGACCTCCAGATCAATCGAGCCGTCGCTGCGCGGCAAGACGCCGCGCAGCACTACTCGACCCTGTTCAGCGAAAAGCTCTCGGTCGAGTTCGAAATCGAGGTCGCGCCGGGCGAACTCTGCCACCTCATAATCAAACCGATCTGAGTAGCGCTCCGTCCAAGACCGCACGCGGCACAACCAGACCTTCTCTAACCAACCGGCCGATGCGCAGGCGGCTTGGGGGGATTGGGTGGACCGGGAGGTGGCGGCTCCGGCGGTTTTGGCGGCTTAGGAGGCTTGGGCGGCTTGTTCTCTTTGCCTTTTCCCTTATCGTTGCCCTTGGAAGGACCTTTTGGATTGCCCTGCGAATCAGACATCTGCTACCTCGCTCATTTCTCGACGCAAAGTTGCGCCGCGTCCATTGCCAAGATCTGACGTATCTCTACGACACGATAGCGACAGGACCCGATGTCAGCCCTAGCCCCCTTTCTTGAGCCGGACGCCGCCTGGCGTCCGGCCGCTCAGCACGCCCCTCCCATCGCGCAGGGGCCCATCTGGCTTTCAGATTCCGCTTCGATAGAGCGAGAAATAGCTCAGCGGAACATGCTTCTCGCGAGGTCCGAAGAGATCCCCGAGGACCTTCAGTTTTTCGTTGACGACCTAGCGGATCAGTTGATCAACTTGCCCGAGACTGCCTCGCTGAGGGTCGACCCGTATTTGCTGGTAGCTGCTCAGCGGGCGCTCTTGGGGTCGCTCCGCGCTCTGACCATTGACGATGCTTCGCTGGCCCGTGACCAGGTCCGAATCCGCTTGGAGCAGTTACGGCAGGTCTATCGCGACCTTGCTGAGGGGGAGGCTGTCTACGAGGACCGCACGACGAAGCAAGTCGCTGCGTGGCTCTCCGATGTCTTAGATGCTCCGCAAGCACGCCTTGCCGACATTTTGGGGGTGAGCGCCCGCACTTTCCAGCGATGGATTTCGGAGAAAGATGCAGTTGCTCCGGAAGGTGAGGATGCTCGGCGCATTCGAGTATTTGCCCGCATCGCAAACCATTTACGACATGTCTTAACGGGACCTGGCGTTGTGCGTTGGTTCGAATACCCAAATTCTCAGCTTCAGGGGGCTCGCCCCTTGGACTTGATGAACGACCCCGACGCAGCCGTTCGGTTGATGACGGTGGCTGCTAGCGCTCGGTCTCACAGCGCTGCCTAAGGCCCGTTGGCTGTCGAGACCGCGTATCGGATCTCGGCGTGGGATACGCCGCTTCGGGTGAATCCGAATCGCACTGGCGCTCGTTTCAATGTATCGGGATCGCCCGCTACTCAGTATCTATGCCTTCATCCTCTGGGGCCGTGGGCTGAGTACCTTCGATTTCATAATCTTCGGGATGGAAATGCTCTCAGGGCGCATCGCCTACGACTGTGGGCGATCCGCCTCGATCTAACCGATGCGCTCGAAATCACCTTCGCCACTGCTGAGCGCTATGGATTGCTCCGGGATGAGTTAACGGGTGATAGCTATGACGCATGCCGGCGTCTTGCGGACCGTTTGCGTCACGATGCCTCTGCACCTCAGCAGATCGTCGTGCCAAGTGCAGCTCTTCCTGGAACGCGAAATGTCATAATTTTTCGCGAGCGAATCGGGATTCCATTTGATTGGCCCCCCTTAGGTTCTATTGATCTCCCGACGGATATCCTCGCCGACCAGTGCAGTCCGCCTGTTGGGATTACCGAGCTTGTTCGGTACCGAGGGCAACCAAATCCTGAGCTGGAGGCCTGGGAAGAAGGTCGTCGCTTTCGCTTTGAGGACCAAGCCTTCCACTAGGCTCTAGCGCACCGTCAAGGTTGGCCTATGACTTTTGCTTCTCTTAATCAAGACTCAGTGACAGGACTCATTGAGCGTTTTGCTGGCGCTAGAGAAATGACCCTGTTAGTGGGAGCCGGCAGTTCGATGGAGGCCGGTCTTCCTAGCTGGAAGACACTGATTGAACGTCTATTGAAGACGGTCGCTCAAGAGCAACCAGCCCTTGACACTGAGGAGCTGCAAGGAAAGTGGGTTGAACGGGTCCTCGACCGTGACGATCTCCTGGGATCTGCGGCCGTGGTCGAGGTATTGGCAGCCGATTCTCTTAACACCCTGGTACCAGAGCATCTTTATGGCGATAGTGGTCCTGCGGGCTTCCTCCCCGGCCCAATAGCTCAGGAGATCGCCAAGTTGCGTAAATGCTTTGGTGAGAGTCTGGAAATTCTGACCACGAACTATGACGACCTAATCGAGCAAGCCTTGATTGACTCAGGTGTGCCTCGATCCAAGGTGCGCTCCTACATAACTAGCCGTAGCCCAAGCCACCGAGCGCCTGGGACTAGTGCGGTAACCCACCTGCATGGCCGCGCTGGCCGAGGTGAAAAGCCAAAAGGCATTGTCCTGACCGAGGAGCAATATCACCGCATGCAGCGGGGGTCCTCCTGGCAGGAGAAACTTGTAACCGACCGATTGAAGGAATCAGAGTGTCTATTCGTTGGGACTAGTCTCGCGGACCCGAACCTGATTCGCTACTTATACGGCTACGATCCCCCCGACACGCCGCGTCACGCGGCGATCTTCGTACGGGAGGGTGAACCTAAATGTCCGCGAGCGGTTCGATCCGTTCTAGAGGAGTCGGCATGTAAGCGTTGGGAGCGTTGCGGTGTGCAAGCAATCTTTGTCGATCATTTCGCCGACGCGGCGCAGCTGTTGTACGAGGTGCGGTATCGCCGGGAAGCTAGCGTCGCTTACGAGCCCATTGGTAAGCGGGCCGCAGTTCTGATAGAGCACGCGGAACTGGGTCTTCAGATGGGTGGGCAGAAAGAGTTTGGACGGCGACAGGTCGCTCTCAGTGAGTGGATGAGAACGATGCTCGACAGCGTTATCGAAGCATTGGCTGATATCAGTGTTGATGTCCCTTCATCGGAGAGGCTCGGACTGGGTCTTTGGCTGATGAGTTCCGACGCACAATCGCTAACTGGCTGGGCGCACAGCGACCGCGCGCATCAAGACCCAGACACCGTCCTCCCAGTTCTGATTGAGGCGGCGAGCAAATGGGTCGCAGTTCGGACCGTATGCCGTGGATTGGTGGTTCAGCAGGACACTGATAGCTACGCGTCACGTTGGCACTTCGTGCGGGGGGTGCCGATAGTCTTGGAAGACCCCTCTCGGATACCAATGGGCTGCTTGACGCTCACTTCTACCTGTAAAGAAGCTGACAGCGTATTATCAAAGATGCCGCCTGACGTACGTAACGAGGTTCATGAATATCTAGCTGCTATGGCGACTCGCCTGATTAGGATCCTGATTTCGAGCGGCAATGAGCGGTAAATGCGGAGTCTATGCCTGTATTGACCGTCCGTCCTGAGATGTATTGTTGAAACAGATGGCACCAGGCCAAAAAGAGATCATTCGCCATATAGAGGGCGGCTACGCCCTCGCTTGGGACAGCACTGAGGATTCTGAGGCACGTCGCGCAGTTGCCGAGGTTCTCAGAAAAGCGGCTGACCTCCAAGTCGAATTGCTGCGCGACGAGCTGTTCCCTCGGAAATAGCGCTCCGCTGGGAGCCCGCGGCGGACAAAACGACTTAAGCCGCGTGCCGTCCCGTCAATCCGGAAGAACCTCCCTTTGGGCTGATTTGCAGCTGGCGAAGAAGGACCTCGATCCGGCCTTGCCCGGTGAGATAAGAAGACCAGCTACCTGACGGTCGCATCCCGGTCACATCGCCGCCGCAATACCGCTAGTCACGCGGAGGTCCTTCCTCCTTTCAATCTGAAGGAGTCTGGCTCTGGAAGCGGGGTTTGCTCAGTTTCGCATCGGCGGACTAGAGCTGCCGAGGGATAAGCGCGAAGCCATGCTTTTTTGCGGCATTGCGCAGCTCTTTGTCCCAGCAGGCGAACTCGAGTTCTTCGCCGGCGGCAAAGGAGAGGGCACCCGCGAGGTGAACGGAATCGTAAGCGCGAAGGGAATGAGTGCGTGCGCTCTCGGCAGCTTTCGCGAGAAGTGCATCGTTGACGGCGTGGCTATCGATCCCACGCCAGAGGCTCTCCAAGTCCTCAATTGCACGGCGGAGCTGGGTCGGGGTCAGTCGCCCTCCCTTGCGCATCCTGCTCAAGGCTGCGGTCGCCTCTACGTGCGCGATCGCGGTGGTTCGGATGCCGTTGGCCTCGTTATAGGCGCCCTGCGCCTCTTCCGTTCCCGGCTCATCGACCAACAGCTTGACCAGGGCGCTGGTATCGAGATAGAGGTTCAGCGCCGACCCTCGGAGACGTAGTCCGCGGCGCTCATGCCCGTGCCTTTGAGCTTGGCCGGCTTCGGCAGGTGGCGGGGGCCTTCGCTTGGGCGCACGGTGCCGTCGGCAACCAGCGCTGCGAGATGCGGCGGAGTCGTAGTCGAGACGATCCTTGCCACCGCACGGCCGTGCTTCGTCACCGTGATCGCCTCGCCCTCCTCCACTCGATCGATGATCGAGCTGGCTTTGTCCTTGAGTTCGCGGATGCCTACCGTCGCCTTCTCCATAGTGGCCATATTCTAGCTCAATGTGGCCAGATAGATCTAGGAGTCGACCTGCGGTTGGCGAAGCCGCCGTCCGTAGAGGACAAGGCCGGCGATCAGCACCGCTCCCCAGAGAACGGAAGCCCAAATCCCGACCGCATGGCCGATGAACCCTGCTATGAGAACCGCGAGCAGGACGGCGGTATAGCTCCCGAATACGAGGATGGTTCGACGGGCGAGTCTGCGCACACGAAGAAGGCTAATCGTCCTTGGCGCAGGCCGTAACCCTGTGACCATCGATTTCGTGTCGCATTTCGGTCACCTCGGTGGCTCAAGACCGTTTCCCAAGCCGGAACCCTCTCCTTTCAAGTCCTGCGACCCATCATCCGGTTATCAGGTTGCGGTGACGAGCAGGCGCCCTAAGATTGCTGAATACCTAGATAAGCCTTAGGGGGGCGAGCATGGGGCGATGTGGGTCGGGTTGGCGGTTACCGGAAGGCCTGCTTCCTGTTGGCTCTAATGCTTGCTTTTGTCTTGGCAGGGTCAGCCCACGCCGCGACTATGGAGAGTGCGAAGGCCGGTCGGCTGCCCTCACTCGATGACAGTTCTCAATACGGCAACGTTGCAGAAGATCCCGAAGAGGCCGTTGCATGCATATCCGGGAGAAGGCCTAAGCATAGGGCTCCTCGAGATCAGGTCTTACCTTTTTGCCCTTCAGGAGGCCTCGACCGTTGGTGCTAAGCCGCCAGTTGCCGGCACCGCACTTGCAATCATTTGGAATTGGATGGAAGAACACACCTGATGAAGCTGATCCCCAGTCGCAAGCCATTTGGCTATGGGCATCTCAAACAGATGGAGAAGGAAAGGGATGTCGCCGGGCTGGTAGAGGCTCTTGACGCCCCGCGGGTGAAGCGATCGAAAAGCCGTAGAGCCGCCGTCGTGACGAGCCTGAGAAGGATCGGAGCTCCTAGGGCGGTTCCGGTTCTGAGCGAGCTCCTGAAAAGCGACCCATCTGAGGCCGTTAGGCGCGGGGCGGCATTTGCACTTGGAGACTTCGACGATGCAGCCGCATTGCCGGCTCTACGTGCCGCCCTCGACGATGAATCGGAAAGGGTGAGGCTATGGGCGATTCGCAGTCTTGGGCGGCTGCAAGATCGGGAGAGCGTTGAGCGATTGATCGGAATGCTCGGCGATCCCGAGTGGGGCCATCGCCAATTTTCGGCTACCGCGCTCGGCGAAATCGGCGACGAACGCGCCGTGGCAGCCCTCGCTCGTCTCCAAGACGATTCGAATCCTGCGGTCAGGCGCGCTGCGGCGGAGGCGCTGCACCCATTCGGCCTCGCTTGACCTAGTCGATTGAACGCAGCTCAGGGTCTCATTCCGGCACATCGCCGCCCGCTCTTGAGGGCAGATTCGCTCTTTTTGACATTTGCAGCGCTAAGTACCGGCGTGTTTAGGAATTTCCCGGTAGTTTGCCGCAAACCGAATGCCGCAAGTTCCTTTAGGCGGGGGATTGCAAAGGCTCAATCATCCGTTGACAACCGCCAACAAACGATTAAGCTATGGGCAATAGAAACCGACATCCCAAGAAGGACGTCGAGAAGGCATTGAAGTTTGCTGAAGAGAATGGGTGGTCAGTGACGACCAGCTCGAGCCGTGGACATTGCTGGGGTCGGATCTTATGTTCGACCGGTGATTGCAGTGCCCAGATTTTCTCGACTCCGAAGAATCCTGGCAATCACGCCAAGCAGATTCAGCGGAACGTGATCCGGTGTCCGCATGGGGACTAAGACTTGAAGGACCTACAAGCGAGGCGGAGTCAAATGAAGAGCTTCAATTTCACGCTGATCTTTGAGGGGCTAGACAGGCTAGAGGAGGACGTTGTGAACGTCCTCTTTGAAGCGGGCTGCGATGACGCGCTCTTTGGGGAGAGGCAAGCGACGCCGTTTGGCGAATTTGATCGTGAGGCCGAAAACTTCTCAAGCGCAGTCTTGAGCGCCATTCGCACGGTTGAGACTGCTGTTCCGGAGCTAAGGGTGGCTCGCGTTGAGCCTGACGACCTGGTGAGCCTCGCGGTTATCGCCGCTCGAACCGGTCGAAGCCGGGAGAGCGTTCGCCTGCTTGCGTCAGGAAAACGAGGCCCTGGGGGCTTCCCTGAGCCGCTCGCATGGATTGATGCGAAGACCCGAGTCTGGAAATGGAGCAATGTTGCTATCTGGTTTAACGAGCGCATGGGAGAGGATGTCAAGCTCGACGCCGGGGCTCCGCAATTCATCGCGGCCCTAAATGGAGCCTTGGAAGCTCGACGACAAATCTCGTCGCTTGTGAGCATCGTTGCGGCAGAGCAGGGAGATCATCTGGCCTTCTCGCAGCAAGCAATCGATGACCTCCCCCTCTTGGTGGACGAGGGAGCGAGTGCGGTTCGCAAAGAGCTCGCGACTGCCTAAGCTCGACGGATCCATTGCAGAATGGGATAGCAATTGTCAGCATCGCGGCCACTGCGACTGTCGCGATTGCTGTCCCGATCATCAACGCGCAAGCTGAACGAATTCGACTGCGGAGTCAGCTCCAGAATGAGCGTCTGGGAGAGCTGAGAGGTGTTCTGGACCTAGCTGCGCTTGCGCTTTCACGAGCAGACGAGGCACTCAGGGTTGCGGAGCTCGCCGTAGAGATCTCGCAAGGCTCAGCTGTGGCCGAGTCGCAGGAGCAAGCCGCAGAGACCGCGTTGTCAGAAGTTGACCACGCGCTTCACGAGGTATCGAACCAGAGAGCCCGATTGTCACTTCGATTGGGACATGAGACTGAGATAGCTGTCGCATTCGGCCGCGCGCTTGATGCGCTGAGGGAACAGCGCGATGTGCTGAAGAGCGCGTTCCTGGGTGGTCCGCTGTCAGATGATCCAAAGGGCTGGAAGGAGGTGGTGGTGCCGCTAGATCGCGCGCGTCAGAACTTTGAGAGGGCTCAGTGGACTGTTTCTGATCTGGCTGCCCAACTCATCAGCCCATTTTCCGATGCGGCTAGTGGGTTCAGGCTTTGGCTACGTGGACGCTCCCTCTAGGTCGCATCTCGGTCACATCTTCGCCGCAACCCAACTCTGCATGCGGATGCTCCTCTTCCTTTCAAGCCGAAGGTCGCCGATTTGGTCAACCGGTATGCCAAAGTCAAGGTCGGTTTGGACGAGGATGCTGAGGACCGTCCAGGAGTTAAATACCGCGCTGTTTAATTAAACAGGAAGTCTTTCTGTATATTGCTGCTCTTGAGTAATAGTCCGTTGCGTTATTTGGGACAAGGCAGGGGAGTATGCAAGGGCTTTGGCAGGCGGCGAAACCGTGATTTCGGTCCTTGTCGCCGATGATCACCCTCTAGTGCGCGAGCATCTCGCGGAAGCGATCAGCGCAGATGAGCGCCTGGTGCTTGTGGGGGAAGCGGGCGACGGTACAGAGGCGCTTCTGAAAGCCGAGGAGCAACGGCCCGATTCGGTTGTTCTCGACGTCGCGATGCCCGTGCTCGACGGTGCTGCTGTTCTCAGGGGGCTACGTGAGCGGCGCCTGCCGATCCGCGTCTTGCTGCTGTCCGGGCACGCCGATGTCGTCCAGATGCGCAACGCGTTGCGGCATCGCCCCGACTCCTTGCTGCTGATGGACGCGAACGCTGGGGGGATATGCGAGGAGCTGGTCGCGATCGAGACCGACGGAGTCTTGTCGCCGGGACGGCTCAACCTGGAGCGCGCTCAGTTGCTCGCACGCAACAGGGTGGAGCTGAGCGGGCGCGAGTGGGAGGTGTTGAAGCTGAGCGCTGAGGGCCTCACGCGCGCCGAGATCGGCGTGCAACTTCGCTTCGGGTCGAGCACGGTACGGGACACTCGCCGCGACATCTGCACCAAGTTGGGCGCGCCGTCGATGCAGGTGGCGATCGTTGTGGCTATGCGCATGGGGTTGCTTGAAGTGGGGCCACGGCACTCCATGGAACCGGCTGGCGATGTACTGAAAATCGCCTAGGTGTAGGTCATAGGAAGGACGTTCTTTCTCGGGACTGTGAGTTCGCAATAAGTCCGTTCACATTGGCGATGACAGTCGCAGGCGGCCATGCCAGGGTGCTGCGCGAGGTACCGGCTCATGGCAGCGGCGACTGAATTCCCAGCTTTGGAGGGTGGGCTTGATGCATAAACGGCAGATTCCACATCGTGTGTCGATCGAGCGCCTCCGGGCACGGGCTGCGACCTGCGGAGCCAGTGTTGGTGCGGCCGTTCTCGGGATCGGGATCGCATCGGTCGCGATGACCGCCTTGCTCCTGCTGCTCGGCGCCCTCGGAGTGAGCTCGGCCCCAGAGACCTTGGTCTCGGCTGGACAGGACGCGATCGTGGCCATCTATGCGGTGCAGCTGATCGGCCTCTCGTTCTTCAACGACACCGCTGAGCTGCGTTTTGCTGCCGTCCCCGGCCTCCTTTTGGTTGGCCTTTCGATCACTTTCGCGACGGCTTTGGCGGTCAGAGCGACGCGGGGGTCATCGCGAAGAAAGATGGCCGTCGCGCTCGCGACGCCAGTCCCTTACGCACTGCTCATAGGGTTCACTGCCCTTTTCGCTCCGTTGCACTTCACCGCTCCCGGCTTTGGCGTGGGTATCGCCGTTTCTCCCTCCCCTGTCGAGGCGTTTCTCCTGCCCCTTGGCTGGGGTTTGCTGTTCGCGTCACTAGGCGGCTTCATCGGGATCTATGGCGGTGACTGGCGCCGCGCCGCTTCACGTTCGCTCGGTGATTGGGCCGGTCCGCTCAACTCTTCCCTCCGCATGCTGGCCGTGGGCCTCGCCGCCAGCGCGGCCCTCGCGCTCATCGGTGTCCTGACCGGCGTCGACGGCGACCTCAGCTCGGTCACCGGCGGAGGTCTCGGCGACGCGATCAAGCTCGTCGGCGCCACGATCGTCGCCCTACCCACCATCGCGGCGGCGGTGTTCGTATCGGGCTTCGGCATTCCCTTCGAGTGGCAGGTGGACGCGCTATCGCACGGACAGGGGTCGATCTCGGCCCTCGGCGGCACGCTCCCCTCTGCCACGGAAGCCTCCCAGGCCCAGGGCCCGCCCGGGGTGATCGCCCTCGCCCCACTAATCGCCGTTGGCACCGTCTTCGCCCTGGGTTGGCTGTCGGCGCGCCGCTCCGGCTCAGACGCCCGGCTCGGTCTCGTCAATGCGGTCCGGGTTGCAGCGCTGGCCACCATGGCCGTCTGGCTGCTCGCCCTGCTTGGCCGGGTTGACGCTCAGGTCGGCGGCCTTCTCGGCTTTCACCTGGTGCCGGACGCCGGAGCGCTGCTGTGGCGCGTGCCGCTCATCGTCTTCCTCGGCTGCCTTGCCGGTAGCTTCGCCTATGCACTGGCGCAGGGGGCCTCCGCGCGCCGCCGGCTCGCGAGGGCTCTGCTGGGCGCGGGGCGTCCTTCCAGTTGGGGGTGGACCCAGCCCAGGTGGGTTAGCCAGGGATTGACCTGGCGAGCCGCGCTGGCCGTGAGCTTTGCCTCGGTGCCGGTGCTGCTGGTCGGCCTGGGGGCGACCGGACCGGCCACGTCGGCCGCGCCCGAGAATCTCTCCCTGGCGCCGATCGAACAGGCGGCCGAGCAGCGCCTCGAGCGCGCCAGTACCCAGGACGAGACGGTGGCCGTGACGGTTAACCCGGAGACTCGCGTGGTCGGCACGGCGAGCGTGCACACCCCGCTGCGCGCGCTTGGCATCGCGCCCAGGCAATCGCGTGCGACGAAGGCAGAGGACGTACTCGTCCACTACGGCGAGTTGTTCGGCCTCTCGGATCCGGCCGCTGAACTCGGCAACGCACAGGCCTCCACCGACAAGTTCGGTGTTACCCACGTCTCCTTTACGCAGATGGCCAATGACCTGCCCGTCTTCGGCGGAGGCATCGGGGTCCATCTCTCGAACAAAGGCGAACTTCTCGACTTCGTCAGCGGATCGCTGATTCCCAACGTCATCGTGGCGGAGGACAGAGCGAAGCTCGCCACCAAGGAGGCGATCGAAGCGGCTTCGAAGACGCTCCCGTCCGGGAGCCTCGCGCAGGCTCCGAGCCTCCAGGTCTACGCCGGCGTGGAACCGTACGTCTCCGGCCCCGATGCGCGGCTCGCGTGGTTCGTCTGGCTGATCGACGACGCAAAGCACGCGTCGAGCGAATACGTCGTCGACGCGGTCACCGGCGAGATCCTGGACACGATTCCGAAATCCGACCACGCCAGATTCCGCGAAGTCTATGACTGGGAAGAAGGGCCGAACTTCCGGGGGTACTGGTCCGCGAAGAGGGGGAAGAAACGCCGACGGGCGACGCGGATACCGATGCCGCCTATGACAACACGGGGGCCGCCTACGACTTCTACGCCGGGTACGAACGCGACAGCTACAACGACCAGGGTTCGCCGGTGGTTTCGACCGTCCACTTCGACCAGGCGTCGGGAGCGCCGTTCGAAAACGCCTACTGGAACGGTGAGCAGATGGTCTTCGGCGACGAATATGCAGGAGCGCTGGATATCGTCGGCCACGAGTTCACCCACGCGGTCACCGGAAACACCGCCGAACTGATCGGCTCAGGTCAGTCGGGCGCTTTGGACGAGAGCTTCTCCGACATCATGGGCGCGATGATCGAAGGCGTAAAAGAAGAAGGGGAAGTCGATTGGCTGATCGGGGAGGATCTGCCCACCGGCGCGCTCCGCAGCCTCTCCAACCCAGGCGAATACAGCGAACCCGTCGGCCCTGAAGGGAGCAGCGTGCCGCACCCCGACTCCCTGGCGGAATGGGTTCTCACCTGCCTGGACAACTTCGGCATCCACATCAACAGCACGATCACGAGCCACGCCTTCTACCTGGCGGCGACCGACCTGGAAACCAGCGCGGAAATGTCCCCCGCCGAAACCGCGTTCCTCTTCTACCGCGGATGGACGGAATACCTCAAAGGCGTTCCCAGCCCGACCCTCGAGGATGCGCGCGCGGCCACGCTGCAGGCGACCGAAGACCTCTTCGGCGAAGAATCGCCGGTGTACGAAGTGGTCGAAGGCGCCTTCGGTGAAGTTGGCCTCAATGGAGTGGCGCAGCCCTCCATGCCCAACTGCAAAGAAAAATTCCAATGCTCCTTCGCCCGGGCCCTGCAGAAACGACAGAGCGCCAGTGGCGAATCTGCCATCGAGATGCTCGGCACCCTCTACAAAGCCCGCGGCGAGCTGGCCCTAACCACTCCCGCCGGCGATCACTTCATGCCCCTCTATGAATCCCACATGGTGCGGATCACCGAACTCGTCGACCAGGACCCGGGTCTGTCGGAGATCGCGGTCTCCGGCCTGGAAGAAATCACCCCGGCCCTGAACGCGCTGATCGAAGGAGACGGGGAGGAGTACACCCTCACCGTCCAGCAGATGGAGAAGATCGAAGCCGCACTCAGACGCCTTGCCGAGGACGACCGCCTCTACGGCGGGGAGGGCGCCGGGGAGCTGGCCGATCTGATCGACGAGGAACTCGAATGGATGGGCCTGCCGAGTTATGGCGGCATGGATTACGAAGCCGGCTTCGACCGTCTCAACGGCGAAGTCGAATCGATGGGCCTGATGGAAGAAACCGGCGTGATCATGGACCCCAACTGCACCGGTCAGCCATACAACAACAACTTCCACATCAACGGCTTCTACGCCGACACCCTCGGCTACGACCTGCCCGGCCAGGTCTCACCGTTCAAAGCCGGCGGCATCATCTGCGGCGCCGAAATCGAAGAATCGGGCGGCAAAAGCGGTTGCGTGGGCGAAGAATCGCTCAATACCGAGGTCTCGGTGCAACTGCCTCCGGGCGACAAAGTCAACTCCACCAAAAATCTGACTGCCGGCTCCTGGGTGGGCGAACTGATCGGCTATGGAATCGCCTGCGCGGGCAACGAAACCCAGCTGGTATACGGCCAGGCGGGACTGCTTTCGCTGCAGAGCTGGAAAACCACGCAATGCCCGGAAGCGGCGATCGCCTGCTACGAAGGAAAAAGCACCTTCGGAAAAGGGTTTGAATCCGTCACCGGCAAAGGCTACGCCTGGATCAGCGAAGAAGGAGGAGCGCTGACGCTGACCACGCGTCCGGTCGCCGTGGAATCGCCAAATGGCTACTTCATCCAGATGAGTTTCGGCCAGTTCGAAGCCAAGCTCTGCGCCCGCGCCGGCACGTCGGCGTCGAAAAGCTGCGGCGGGCCCACGGCGACCTGGATTCACCAGAACGGCGAAGCGGCCGAACCAGGCTGTCCCTCGGGCAAAGGCCGCTATTACATGCGGGCGAAAAACGACGCCGGTGAATCGACGGTCCCCGTCTCCACCTGCGTTCGGTGGGAGGAAGAAGCACACATGCAGACGATCGACGCACCGAACAGCCTCAACGCCGTCAGCTGCGTCCCCTCGAGCACCACCTGCATCGCCGCCAACAGCAAAGGCAACGCGCTCTACTCGACCAATGTGAGCGCGAGCTCGGCGTCGACCTGGAACTCGTGGAGCGGCCCCGGGGAAAGCCCCGCCCACGACATCGCCTGCCCGACCTCCACGCTCTGCGTACTGGCCACCGGCGAAGTCAGTGGCGGCGGCGGCAACGTCTATCGCGCCAGCTCGCTCGGCGGCAGCTTTCTCTCGTCGTTCAAACCGACCAACGGCGTTGGCGCTCTGTCCTGCCCGTCGAGCTCCTTCTGCGTGAGCGCCCATGAAGGAGGCGGCTTCATCCGCTACTCGACGAAACCCTCGGGGATCCTCTGGACCGCAGTGACGATCGGCACCGGCGCGATGAAGGACGTCTCCTGCCTCTCGGCCTCCTTCTGCGCGGTGGTCGACGGCGCGGGCAACGTCCGGGTCGCCACCAGCGAAGCCAAAGTCAAAGAAGCCGGCGGCTGGACCGCCACCAGCGTCAACGGTGGCGCCGCGCTGCGCTCGGTGGCCTGTGCCTCGACGACTTCCTGCATCGCCGTGGACGGCAGCGAAGAAGTCCTCAAACTGTCGATCTCCCTGCCGGGCGGCTCGGCCACGGCCTCCTCCCAGGCTCTGCCGACCAGTGAACTCAACGACGTGACCTGCACCGGGGAAACCTGCGTCGCCGTCGCTTACGAAGGCGACATCTTCGTCTCCACCAACAGCGGCGCGACCTGGAGCGGGCGCTTTGACGCCAAGGGGGACCTGTCGAGCGTGTCTTGTGCGTCGGCTTCACTTTGCGCTGCGGTCACCAGCGCCGGGGATGTAGTGAAGTTCGATCCCGTGCCGTGACCCCTGGGCAGCGGACTCGCGCCGCCTACCCTAATACGGCATATATGCGCTAATTTGGGAGGAGGTGTTGAGCCGAACCTCAAAACAAAAACACCCGATTACTTAGGTACCCTCTTTCTAGAGGAATGCCGTGGAACAATCAGTCCTGAACCAGCAAAGGTCTCCGGCCCGCTTGAAGACAGCGGCGATCTTCTTGGCCCTGATGACGTCTAGCTTGCTCGCCGCCCTGGCAACGCTCGCCCCGGCGGCAGTAGCAGCCCCCTCGCTCTACGTCGCCAACAGCACGGCCCGCACCGTCTCCGCGTTCACGATCGGCCCGGGTGGCGCCCCGAGCCCCGTCGCCGGCTCGCCATTCAGCGTCGGCATCGCGCCGGTCGGCGTCGCGGTGACCCCCGGTGCCGAGCACCTGTACGTGACCAATCTCGAATCGAACACCATCTCCGCCTTCACGATCGAGCCGGACGGTGGCCTCATCCCGGTCCCCGGGTCTCCCTTCGCCACGGAAGCGGGGCCGTGGGGAGTGGCGGTGAGCCCTGACGGGGAGCATCTGTACGTCGCCAACAGCAATGCAGATCGGGTTTCCGCGTACGCAATCGCCGGCGACGGCAGCCTCAGCCCCGTTCCGGGATCGCCGTTTCCGACGGGAGCCGCCCCCGGCAGTAAGGCAAACGGCGTCGCCGTGACTCCCGGCGGCGGGCATCTGTACGTGACCAACATGAACGGCGGCGGCAGTGTCGCCGCCTTCTCGATCGCCGGCGACGGCAGCCTCAGCCCCGTCCTGGGGTCGCCGTTCGATGCCGGAGCGACGGCGCGACCGGTCTCCGTTACCCCCGACGGCGATCACCTGTACGTCGGCACGTCCGACAACAACATCTGGGCCTACACCATCGCCGCTGACGGTGTCTTGAGCCAGGTGGCCGGTTCTCCGTTCCTCACCGCGGGTCAATCGCTCGGCTTGGCGGTGACTCCTGACGGAGCCCACCTCTATGGGACTCACGTGGGCGGAGGCGACGACGTGTGGGGCTACTCGATCGGCTCCGGCGGCGCCCTCGGCCTACTCGCGGGCTCGCCGTTCCCCACCGGGAGCTGGAGAGGAAACAGTGCCACCGTCAGCCCCGACGGTAGGCATCTCTATGCCACCAACAGCGGCTTGAACAACATCTCGGTCTTCTCGATCGCTGCAAGTGGCAACCTGAGCGCAATCGCCGGATCGCCGTTCGCGGCCGGCAATAGTCCCGTGCAGGTGGTCATCACCCCCGACCAGGGGCCCGTGGCGGAGTTCTCGGCAAATCCGAACCTGGCGGGCAACCCGACGTCGCTCGACGCCTCGGCCTCGAGTGATTCCGACGGCAGCGTCGCCGTCTACCACTGGGACTTCGGCGACGGCCAGACCAAGGTCACCTCGGCGGCGACGACCACGCACGTCTATGAAGCCCCTGACGACTACACCGTCACCCTCACCGCCACCGATAACTCCGGCTGCTCCACCGGCCAGACTTTCACCGGTCAGACGTTGGGCTGCAACGGCTCGTCGCTGGCGCGGATTTCCCACCAGGTCACGGTGCCGCCAGGGGAGCCGCTGAGTGTCTCCACCGCCGGCTCGGGCTCTGGGTCGGTAACCAGCTCGCCGTCAGGAATCGACTGCCCCGGCAGCTGCTCGTATGCCTTCGAACCGGGGACCCTGGTGAACCTGACCCCGGACCCCGCCCCCGGTACGGCCTTTGCCGGCTGGTCTGGGGGCGGCTGCTCGGGGACGGAACCCTGTTGGGTGACGGTGGAGGCGGACACCGAGGTCACCGCCACCTTCAACAAGCCTCCGCCCGCGGGAGGCTGCGAGAGCGGTACTGCTTGCCAGTTGCCGCCGGTGGCCGACCCGCCGCCGGCTGCACAGCCGCTGGCTCCCTCGCGCCTGCGGATCCGGCGGGTCAAGGAGCGGAACGGAGTCGTGGTCGGGGGAACGATCGCCACCGCGGCTCGCGGGGCCGTCAGGATCAAGGCCAGCGCCTCTGTAGATGGGCGGCGAATCAGCATCGGCAGGCGGGCTCGAATCGTCAACGGCCACTGGCGGGCCCATCTCCCCTCCTTTCCGGGAATGGGCAGCCAGAGCGCGACCTTCTACGTGACCGCCCGTTTCCAGGGAAGCCCTGGCGTTCAGCAGGGTCAAGCGCAGCGCCGCGTGCAAGGGCTACCGCCTACCTAAATCCAGGGAGGCGCGGCTAACAGAAAGGCCGTTCGCCTTGATGATCTCCCGTTCATAGGAAGTCCGCCCGCCTTGTCGATGACAGCGGATTCCGCCGTCGTCAGGCTGGGCGGATGAGCGAGCCGACGGTGGCGAACGTTGCTTTGCAGAGGGTCGCCGGCACCAGCCTTCCGCTGCGCGCGGTCGAGCGCATCGAGCCCAGGGTGGCCGCGCCACTCTCCCTCTCCGCGATGCACGAAGAGGTCGAGAGTGCCCTGGTAGAGGTTGAGTTTCCCGCCCCGGCTGGGGCCGAGCGGCTGGCCGAGGCTGCGCGCTACTCGCTGCTGGGCGGCGGTAAGCGGGTGCGCCCGATCCTGGTGATGGCCTGCGCCCAGGCGCTCGGCGCCTCGGTGGATCGCGTCTTGCCGACGGCCTGCGCGATCGAGCTGATCCACACCAACTCGCTGATCGTCGACGACCTGCCGGCGATGGACAACCACGCCAAGCGGCGGGGAAGGCCGACCCTGCACCGTCTTTACGGCGACGACATCGCGATTCTCGCGGGCTGCTCCCTGCTGAGCGAGGCCCAGCGCCTCATCCTCGAGGACCAGCCGGGCCCGCCCGAGCTGCGCAATCGTCTGCTCAGGACGGTTCTGGAGGCGACCGGTACCGCCGGAATGGTCGGGGGTCAGTTCCTCGACGTGACGAAGTACCAACCCGGCGACCGCGACGACCTCGAACGGCTGCAGATGCTGAAGACCGGGATGTTGCTCGTGGCCAGCGTCCGCTGCGGCACGCTGCTCGCCGACAACCGGATCGACCCCGCCTTCGACGGCTTCGCCGAAAGCCTCGGGTCTCTCTTTCAGGTGGTCGACGACATCCTCGACGAGACCGGCAAGGCTCACTGGCTGGGGAAGATTCCGGGAAGCGATCGCCGCGCGGGGAAGATGACCCACGTCACCATGTTCGGGCTGCGGCGTGCGAGGGAGAGGGCGAAGACGCTGCACGAGCGCTGCTTGGCGAGCCTCGAGGAGATCGCCTCCCGTGCGCCGGGTCCCACTCAACCCCTGCGCGAACTGGCTGACATGGTTCTTCAGCGGAAGAAGTAAGCGATGGCAAGTACTCGGCAGGTCACGGTAACGCGCATGGCAGCGCGATTGTGGTGGCTACCTCTAGCCCCTATCGGCTTCATCACCGATCGGGCCTCGCGCTGGCGCTGGCTTTTGATGCCGGGCGTGGTGATCTTCACCGCCCTCACCTCGTCGGCTGGCAAGCTCATGATTCGCCGTCCCAGGCCGAACTCTGCCTGCCGGGTCGTTCCCTGGTGGCACCTGGGTGCCGCCGGTTTTCCCAGCACGCATTCCGCCTGCGCCTTTGCGATCGCCGGCTGGCTGCGGGCCTCCCGTCATGGGGGGTGGCTGCACGCGGCCGCCATCCTCGTTGGCTGCTCGAGGGTGCGCTGCCGGGCTCACCATCCCACCGACGTCGCAGCTGGGGCAATCCTCGGCTACGGCATCGCCTTACAGGTTGAGCGTGCTTGGTCGAGGCCTGGGACCCCACGCGCAGTTGGTGCCTTGGGAAGCGCGGTGCCCAAAATTCCGCGCGTGCCTCGCGCTCGCATGACTGCCCCCCGTGGCTCGCTTGCGGCAGTAGCCCGGCGCTGAAAGACTCGGCCGGGTGGAGGCGTTCGACACCAATCCGATCGGGCTGCGGCACTTACTGAGTCTCATTCACGAGGGAGAGCTGGCGCTGCCGGACTTTCAGCGGGACTTCGTGTGGGAACCGAAGGAAACCGAGGAGCTGCTGGAGTCGATCTCGCGCTCGTTTCCGGCCGGGAGTCTGCTCTTCATGCCGTGGCGCAACGATGTATTCAGCCCCCGGGCAGTCCAGGGTGCGCCCGACCTGAATGCGGCGCCGAACCGGCTCATCCTCGACGGTCAGCAGCGACTGAGCTCGCTGTACCAGGCCTGCTATGGCGCTGGGGAATACCGGTACTTCATTGCGCTCGGTCCGCTGATGGAAGATGAAGACGTCGAGGAGGCGATCTTCTATCGCCACAACAATCGCTGTGGCAGATACAGCACGGTCGAGCAGCAGGCCGATCTGCTGGTGATGCCGCTAGGCGCCCTATTCGGCCCCGGCGGCGGCTTCCATGCCTGGAGCGAACGAATCACCAAACACCGTCCCGAGAAAGACGAGGAGCTCGACCAGTTGCGGGCGACCCTCCGAAAGACCTACGAAACTCACATCAAGTCGATTGAGGACTACGACTTCCCCGTCGTGATCCTCGCGCAGTCGACCTCGCTCGAGGCAGTCTGCTCGATCTTCGAGACGTTGAACCGCACCGGGATTCGCCTCTCAGTGTTTGACCTGCTTGCGGCTCGCTTTTTCGCCAAGAAGCTCGACCTGCGTCTCAAATGGGAGAAGAGCGTTGCCGACACTCCGATCATTGAACAGTTCGAGATCGACCGCTACTACCTCCTGCAGTCGATCGCGCTTCGCGTCAAAGGGTCCGTCAAGCGCGGAGATGTCCTGCAGCTCTCCGTCGACGACATAGAAAGGCACTGGGACTCGGTGCTCGCCGGCTACCGGGCGGCGCTGGAGATGCTGAGGGATGAATGTGGGGTGCGGGCCCGCAAATGGCTTCCCTATGGCTACCTGTTGGTTCCGCTCGCTGCACTTTGGCGGGATGTGATCGAGGTCGCGGGGCCCGCCTCAGGGGCGAACCGCGGTCGCCTCAAGACGTGGTTCTGGTGCAGTGGGTTCTCCGCCTCTTACGATCGCGCCGCCAACACCCAGGCGTCGCGCGACTACGCTGAGCTGAAGCGCTGGATCGAAGGCGGTGAGCCCCCGGCGACCGTTGGGGAATTCGAGTTCGATCGAACGCGGATGCGCGAGATCACTCCAAAACAGCAATCGATCTACAAGGCCTTGATGGCCCTCGTCATTCAGCACGGCGGCCGGGACTTCCACCACGGGCAGACGCTCACTCAGGACTCGATCCTGACCCAGAGTGTCGACGACCACCACATCTTCCCCCGCGCCTATCTCAACCCGAGTAAAGAGGAGCCCGCATATCCCGCTCAGCTCGTCGATTGCATCCTCAACCGGACGATGATCGACGCCACCACTAACCGGCGGATCGGCAAACGACCTCCCAATCAGTATGTGAGCGAGATCTGCGAAGAGCTGGAAGGCGCCAAACCAGGCGCCTTCGACGAGGTCCTCGAGTCCCATCTGCTGCCGGTCGCCGACGACTCGCCGCTTGTGCAAGCGAACTTCGAGGCTTTTCTCGACTGGCGCGAAGTGCGAATCGCTGATGCGATCGCCGAGGCAACCGGATTGCCGGTCGGCCCGCAGTCAGAGCATGTGTAATCGCCAGGTTTGAATCAAGCCTCTCTCAGCTCGTGAGCCAAACCAACTTGCCGCCCTTCAGGCCGAAGGTCAGCCCGCCGCGCCCTCGATCGCCCGCCCCAGGTTCTCCAGGCACCTCGTCCACCCGCCTTCGTGACTGCGGACCGACTCCTCGTCCTCGAGGTTTCGGTGAGTCAGCAGGACGGTGGTCGCTCCGTCGGCCTCGAGGAAGTCGAGCTCGATCAGGGTTTGGCGGTTGTCGCTGTCCCAGGTCCAGGTGAAGGCGAGGCGGGTTGGGGGGTTGATTTCGGTGTAGGTGCCTCCGCCGCCGTACTCGGCGTCTTTGTGGGGGTCTCGCATTACTACGCGGACGGCGCCGCCGAGGCGGAGGTCGACCTGGGCCTCGGTGGTCTCCCAGTCGTGCTCGGCGTGGAACCAGCGCCGCATCACCTCCTCGCTGGTCCATGCATGGAAGACCTTCTCGGCCGGCGCTTGGAAGGTGCGTTCGATGCGGAGGTTGAGGCCGTCGTTCATCTCTAGGGCTCCTGGTGGTGGCGCTTGAGGTGGAGGCTGAGCCAGGCGCGGGCGGCCAGCAGGCTGGCGCCGCCCCCGGCCAGGGCGGGGAGGAGCTCCTCGATCGGCATGCCGCCGACGTGGCCGAGCGGGATCACTTGTATTCGTCGTGGCGGTTCCACCACGAGTAGGGATCCGTCTGCGGGTAGCCCTCCGGCGAGTCCTCCCAGGACTCTTGCCGCCCCAGCGCGGTGATGTCGAGGTAGTTCCAGGTGTTGCCCATCTGCTCGTCGCCGCGCTTGTCGACGAAGTAGGTGCGAAAGACCTCGTCGCCGTCGCGGAGGAAGGCGTTGGTTCCGTGCCATTCGCCGACGCCGAAGTCGGTGTCGAAACTGTCGGTGACGGTGTACCAGGGGATGTCCCACCCCATCTGCTCCTTGAGCCGGGCGATCTCCGCCTGCGGGGCGCGGGAGACGAAGACGAGCGTCGTGTCGCGGGCATTGAGGTGGGCGAGGTGGGCGACCTGGTCGGCGACGAAGGAGCAGCCGGGGCAGCCCTTCTCGGGATAGCCCTTGACGTCCGGGTCGAAGAAGAAGCGGTAGACGATCAGCTGCCGCCGGCCCTGGAAGAGGTCGGCCAGGCCGACCGGGCCCTCCGGCCCGTCGAAGCGGTACTCCTGCTCGACGGCCATGCGGGGCATGCGCCGGCGTTCGGCCGCCAGCGCGTCGCGGGCGCGGGTCAGCTCCTTCTCCTTGACCAGCAGCTCCTCGCGGGCGTCCTTCCACTCCTGCGGGGAAACGACGGGAGGCAGGTTCATTTCGGGTCCTCCTTCAGGTACTCGTCGACGACATCGAACAGGCGCCCCCAGAGGGCGCGCTGGCGATCCATCCACTCTGCCGCCTCGCCCAGCGCCTCGGGTTCGAGCGAGAGCCGGTGGGTCCGGCCCTCCACTACCCGGCTGACGACTCCCGTCTCTTCCAGCACCTTCAGGTGCTTGGAGATCGCGGGCTTGGACACCCCGAAATCGCGGGTGACTTCGCCGACGGTTGCCGGTCCCGCGGAGAGGCGTTCGACGATCCCCCTCCGGATCGGGTGGGAGAGCGCTTTGAATGGATCGTTAACCATTGGGTTAACAGTAGCGCACCGGCGGGTTCGGCTACTCGATCCGGCAGACCGCCGGCTCGGCCCCGGCCCCGAGCGCCCTGCCGCAGGCGGTGCGCGCCTCCAGCTTGCGTTCCAGGTTCATCGCCCCCGAGTAGATGCGGCCGCTCTCGCACTCGATCCCGAACTTGCCGGGGAGGAAGCGCTCCTCGCCGATCCGCGCCGCTATCTGGACGCCCGCCGTCTCGCGCAGCCCGACCCGAACTCTGTATTCCGGGGAGAACGGTCCGGGCTTGCCGACTTCGACCGCGAGGAACTCGGAGACGTGGTTCTTCGGGATCGCGGCGACGAAGCTGTCGTGCAGCTCCTTGGGTGAGCGCGACGAGGCCGCGATCGCGGCCAGCGCCGCGGAAATGAAGCTCCTGCTTGCCAGCCGTGCCACGATTCGGGGGATCATGACGCGCTCCGCGCACACTCCCTCCGCGACCGAAGTCCGGACCACGCTCGCCGCCCGGCTGCGCGAGCGGCTCTCGGAGCTGCAGGGGGCGGTCGCGACCCGCGTCTACGCCATCTCCGACCCGCGCGACGTCGCCGACCCCTCCTACCTGCAGGGCCTGAACGGCGCCCTCGCCGCCGCGATCGAGTACCGGCTGGCGGTGCTCGAGGCCGGCGAACGGCAGGCGCCGCCGATCCCGACCGCGCTGCTCGGGCAGGCCCGGCTCGACGCCCGCGACGGCGTCTCGCTCGACACCGTCCTGCGCCGCTACTTCGCCGGCAACGTCCTCTTCGGCGACTTCCTCGTCAACGAGGCCGAGCGGGCCGAGGTCCCGAGCTCTGCCCTGCGGCCGCTGCTGGCGGCGCAGGCGACGGTCGGTGACCGCCTGATCGCCGCGGTCAGCGCCGAGTACGCCCGCGAAGCGGAGAACCGGCCGAGCACGCCAGCCGAGCGCCGCCGCGAGACCGTCAAGCGCCTGCTGGCCGGCGAGCTCGTCGACCATTCCGAGCTGGGCTACGACCTCGACGGCCACCACCTCGCCGTGATGGCGAAGGGCGAGGGGGCGGAGGAGCTGATGCGAACCCTCGCCGGCGCGGTCGATCGCCGCCTGCTCGCCGTGCAGCGCGAGGAGGAGCCGGCCTGGGCCTGCTGGTTGGGCGGCCGCCGCCAGCTGACGGCGGCGCAGGCGCTGGAGGCGCTCGGGCGCGACCTCCCCGAGGACGTCTTCGTCACCGCCGGCGAGCCCGGCGAGGGACTCGGCGGCTGGCGGGTGAGCCACCTGCAGGCGAAGGCGGCGCTGCCGATCGCCGAACGCCGGGCCGAGCCCGTCGTCCGCTACGCCGACGTCGCCCTGCTGGCGGCGATCACTCGCGACGACCTGATCGCCACCTCGCTGCGCCAGATCTACCTGGCGCCGCTCGAACGCGCCCGCGACGGCGGCAAGGTCGCGCGGCAGACCCTGCGCGCCTACTTCGCGGCCGAGCGAAACGTCTCCTCGACCGCGGCGGCGCTGGGGGTCGACCGCCGCACGGTGCGCAACCGCCTCGGCGCGATCGAAGAGCTCCTCGGCCGGCCGCTGAAGGGCTCCGAGGCGGACCTCGAGATCGCCCTGCGGCTCGACGACTAGTCCCGCGCCCCCCGCCTCCCCACATTGGTGAGCCGCGCGCCCCGCAGGCCACAAATCGGGGAGGGCGCAGCGGGCCCCGGCGGGACAGGATCAGGTCATGAACAGACCTCTGATCCGCCTCAGCCTCATCGCCGCCGCCCTCGTCCTGGTCTTCGCCGCGGTGGCGATCGGCAGCCCCAACCGCAAAATCTGGTGCGCCGGCAACCTCTGCGTCGCCGATGACGGCGGGATCACGCCGACCAAGCTGCCGAAGTACGGGAGCGCCCCGGTCACGGCGCGCCTCAACGCGGAGATCAGCACCCGCGACGGCAGCCACCCGCCCGCCTTCGACTCGATGGACCTCAAAATCGAGAAGAACATCTCGATCAACCCGGTGGGCCTGCCGACCTGCAGGGTCGGGCAGCTGCAGGCGACCAGCTCCGCCGCCGCCAAACAGGCCTGCGGCGAGGCGATCGTCGGCTCGGGCGAAGCTGAAGTCGAGGTGGCCTTCCCGGAACAGCCGCCGTTCCGATCGACCGGGCCGCTGGTCCTCTTCAACGGCGGCCTCAAAGGACCGACCACCACCCTGCTCCTCCACGCCTACGTCAACGTGCCGGCGCCGACCGCGATCGTCGTCAAGGCCAAGGTCACCCGCATCCACGAGGGCCGCTTCGGGCTACGGATCCAGGCGACGGTCCCGAGGATCGCCGGCGGCGCCGGCTCGGTCACCAGCTTCGAGCTCGAGGTCGGCCGCAAGTTCAACTACAAGGGCCAGAGGAAGAGCTTCCTCAACGCCAGCTGCCCGAGGGGCGTCTGGATGGCGAAGGGCGAAGCCAAGTTCGTCGACGGCACGACGCTGCACATCTCCCATCCCTTCCCCTGCACTCCGCAGGGCTAGGGAACCGCGGCGACCCTCCCAGGGCCTATTTCCGCAACTCGTCGGCGAGCGTGGTCAGCTCGCCGACGCTCGTTCCCAGCGCTCCGGCCAGGCGCAGCAGCGTCGTGTAGCTGGGGTTCCTGACTCCGCGCTCGATCCCGCCCACCTGGGTGAGGTCGGTGTGGGCGCCCTCGGCCAGCTGCTCCTGGCTCAGGCCCGCCTGGTGGCGGAGCTGGCGCAGGGCATCGCCGAGGGCTGCGTGCTCGGGCGTCCTGGGCTTGCTGCGGCGCTGGGGCGGCATCGCGCCCGAGAGCCTCTCTATTAAAAGACTCAGTTGTTAGAGTATTTATGCCGTAACATCTCGAGCGCCGGAAACTGGCTTAGCGCTGGGGCGTCCGGCGATCTATGCCACCTACCGCTTCAGAGCTGATCAGCGCCGTCAACCACCCCCTGCGGCGGCGGATCCTTTTCGCCTATCTCGACGGGTCGGTCGAGTGCGCCTCCGCGAAGGATCTGGCCGCGGCGACCGACCGCCAAGTGGGACAGGTGGCCTATCACCTGAAGACGCTGGCGAAGGGCGACATCCTGCGGCCGGTCCGGCAGGGGGACGGATCGCGAGCCACGGGCGAGGACTACGGCTGGACCCTCGGCGTGGAGCCGGAGTGGCTGCGGCTGGTGCTCGAGGTCTGGGTCGAGGCCGACGGAGATTCTAGGGACCTGCTCCTAGGCTGACCCGGTGCCGCTGCTCAGGAGGCGAAGTCTCCAGCCTGGGACAATGCGAGGCATGGCGGGGGGCCAGATCCTGCAGATCGCCGAGCGCGACCTCGGCAGGGGCCGCTGCGAGCTGCAGCTGGAGGGGGAGCTCGACCTCTGGAGCGTCGAGCGCCTGCAGGCGGTGCTGCAGCGGGTCGCCGGCGACAACGACGCCGTCCTCGTCTGCCTCGAGCGCTGCGAGTTCGTCGACTCGACCGGCATCGCCCTCTTCCTCCAGGCGCGCCGGCAACTGCAGGGGGAAGGCGGCCGCCTCCTCCTCTACGGCTGCTCGGAGCAGGTGCTGCGGATCTTCACCGTCGCCGGCCTGACCGACGCGGGTATGGTTTTCGCCGACCGGGACGAGGCGATCAGAGAGTTGGCGGTGGTGGAGTGAAGAAGGCGCTTGGAGTGAGTGTGCTGGTGCTGGCGGTAATGAGCAGCCTTGGGCTGACGGTGGCCGCCTCCGCAGAGCCGCTTCCGCCGTACGACGGAGTGATGGCCTTCGCAGACATCCAGGGGTCGGATGGGCCGGAAGAGTTCTCCTGGGAAGTGAAACTCGATGACGAAAGCGAACTGCGCGCCATCGACGACACCCATGCCGGTGTCTTCTGGGTGGGAACGGAAACTCTCGCGATCACGATCATCGCCCAATTGGCGCATGACACCGAGGGCGTGAACGTTCCCACCACCCTCACCGTAACCCAGCCGAACATCATCACCCTCACCGTTCACCATCGCGCGGGTAATCCCGCTGCCGGCGGGGCGCCTTTCGACTATCCGGTGATAGCCGGCGCGGGCTACGAGGGCGGTTTCCAGCAGTACACCGTCGATATGGGACCGCCGACCGAACAAGCGCTCCCGCCACCCGTCCTCCGCTGCATCGTCCCCGGCCTCGTCGGCCTCACCCTGAGAGCCACCCTGCGTCAGCTGCGGCGCTCGAACTGCGGGCTCGGCGAGGTCCGCGGCGAGCGCTTGCGCGGCGCCCGGGTCGTCAGGCAGTTCCGCAGGGCCGGCAGATCGCTACCAGTGGGTGCCCAGGTCGGCGTGAAGCTGCTGGTTCCTGAGCCACGTGCACCAAAGCGCGAATAGCCCGACCGCCAAAAGCGCCCCGGCCCAGTGCAGGCCGATAAGGACGGCGAGCAGGCTGGGCAGCCCGGCGACGGCTGCCCCCGCCAGCGTCAGCCGCAGCGGCAACCGCAGGAACCATGCGGTGACGGCGGCGCAGACCATCCATGACAGCGGGCCGGCGATCCAGCCCCAGTCCTCGAAGAAGCCGTGCGGCAGGGCCGCGCCGAGCGCCCCCGCCAGGAGCAGAACTGCCAGCAGCTGCGTGGTGGCGGCTCGCAGGAAGGTGCGCAGGCTCATCCCCGCCGAGGCTATTCGACGACGACTCTGCCCTTCGTCGATGGGTGGACGCACACCCAAAGCGAGCAATAATGGTCCCCGCGGGCGGTTAGCTCAGTTGGGAGAGCATTCGGTTTACACCCGAAAGGTCACTGGTTCGAGCCCAGTACCGCCCATGTGGATCGTCCCATCCAGACCCGGCAGCTGGAAGGACGCGCTGCGAACGGCGGGTCTCGTCTGAGGGATCGTCAGCCGAAGGCCCGCACCGCCAGCACCGCGGCGACGAGCAGGCCGGCAACCGCGATCGAGATCCGCAGCGGGTCGGCCGGAATGCGGCGCGCGTAGTGGGCGCCGACCCGGCCGCCGATCAGCGAGGAAACCATCAGCACCGCGACGTAGCTCCACTCGACCGGCGCGAGGAAGGCGTAGGCGACGGCGGCGAGGAGGTTGGCGCAGCCGATGAGGATGATCTTCATCGCGTTCAGGTGCTGGAGGGTGTCGGCGACGAAGAGGGCGAGGATCGCGATCAGGAGGATGCTGACCGCCGAGCCGAAGTAGGCGCCGTAGGCGCCGCAGAAGAGGAGCCCGGCGGTGAGGTAGGGCGAGCGCTCGTTGCCGGCGTGGGAGAGGCGCAGCGTCAGCCGCGGCTGGAAGAGCAGCAGCAGGCAGGAGCCGGCGATCAGCGCCGGGACGATCGCTTCGAAGGCGGCGTCGGAGGTGAGCAGGAGCGCTGCGGATCCCGCGACGGCGCCGAGCAGCATCGGCACCAGGAAGCGGAGGAAGCGCTCGCCCTGCTCGCGCAGCAGGTCGCGGTAGCCGAGGACGCCGCCGACATAGCCGGGGACGATCCCGACCGTGTTGGTGACGTTGGCCGAGAGCGGCGGCAGCCCGAGCGCGACCATGGCCGGGAAGGTGATCAGCGAGCCGGCGCCGGCGATGGAGTTCGAAGCCCCCGCCGCAGCCCCGGCCGCCGCGACGGCGAGCAGCTCGAGCATGGCGGCATTCTCGACGAAATCCTATTCCGGCTCTACCCGGGCGACGCGGGTGCTGACGTGGTTGGCGCGAGCGTCCTCGGGTGAGAGCTTCACATGGACCGTCATGGTTCTGGTCGGGCCGACCGCCACCATCCTCGAATCGAGCCGCACCCCGTTGCCGTTGCGGAGGATCAGCCTGCCCTTGCAGGGTTCGTCGTTGCGGCAGCGGAGGGTCACTCCGACGGTGTGCCCGTGCCGCCGTGAGCTCAGGTCCTGCGGCCGAGGTGGCCACTTCACGCCAGGCGCGGCGCGGTGGCTCGGATCCACGTCCGCCCAGGCTTCGACGTCTCGCCAGACGTCATAGGCCTGCGAGAGCTCCTGGGTCACCGGGCTGGTCGGCGAGAACAGCTTCATCGCCACCCAGGGGATGGTGGATACGACGACGACGATCCCGATCGGGAGCCACGGGACACGCTTCCACTGCATCGGCTCGCGCAGGTGTCGCTGATGCAGGCCACCCGCCTCGTCGAGCACGCGTTCGGCCACTCCGCCGATGGCCAGAGCCGCCTGCGCAGGGGCCTGCCCCTGTTTCTGGCGGGCGTTGGTCAGCATGTACTCGGGCAGCAGCACGAGGCCGACCGTCACATCGACGACCCTTGCCGCTCCACGGCAGAGGGCGTGCCAGAGGTTCGGCAATCCCCTCTGGATGAAGACGAACCAGAGGATCAACAGGATCAGGCCGACAAAGACGCCCGGGCGGACGACATCCGGCAGCCAGGCGACGAGTTGGATCAGCCGGTGGGCAGGCGCGAGCAGCATCCGGCTACTTGCCCCAGTCGGTGTCGTCGGACTCCTTCGGCCCGGCTGCGGCGTCGTCTGAGTCCTCTACCTCGGGCGCCAGCGTGGTTTCCATCGTTTCGGCGTCGAGGACCGGGGTGACTTCGTCCTTCGGCGCTTCCACCTGCTCCGGTTTCCTGCCGACGCCCAGCGCGCCCTGCGGCATCGCCATCTGGGCTTCCATCTGGCGGAAGGCGTCGAGTAGTCCCTCGTCCTCGGGGAAATGACCTTCTTCGACAGCGAGGCGGAAGAAGCCCAGGACCGCGGCCCTCTTCTCGGCATCGAGCTGGTTGAACTCCGCGGCGACGTCGTCGACGTTCTCCTTACTGGGATCTGCCGCGAGCCTCATCAGGGCTCGCCGTTCCGGATCGGCAAGGCGGCCGGCCAGGCCGTCCTCCCAGATCCGCCGCACCTCCAGTTCGTTGCGCGCCTTGGCGGTCTCGCCGAGGCGGTCGGCGTCGGCGACCGCGACCGCCCGCAGCTTGCCGACCAGCTCTTCGCGGTGCTTCGCGGTGGTCTCGTCCAGTTCGACGGTAACCGCCGTCACCTTCGCGCTGAGCCAGGGAGGAAGGTCCTCAAGCGGGCCGAGGAGGGATTCCAGGTTCTCGGTGGCGTTGAGCCGCAGGTTGTTGAGAACCTCCACCGGGCTGGCTGACGGGTCCACGTCCGCAGCCTTGCCATGGGCTTGGCGAACCGCCTTCTGCAGGGTTGGATGGAGGAAGTCCTCGACGCTGTCGGCGCCTTCGGCGACGGCGCCGTCGGGATCGTTGACGCGGGCGCTGAGGGAGACCTCGGCCACGAAGCCGGCAAGACCGGTGGGATCGGGGAACTTGACTGCGTACTCCAGCGGGTGACTGCGAACGTCCACCCTCACCCAGCCTCGGGCGCGGGACCAGTATTTCTGTCCCGCGGTCTGTTGATCGATCGGGTTGCCGTTGCCGTCGAGCAGGACCCGCGTGTATCCAGGGGAGATCGGCGCCAGCTCGCGGCGCCGCTTCAGCCTGGAGAACAGGCCACCTTCGATCTCCAGATCGCCCTGCTCGACGATCGGCGAAAAGTCACTTGCCTTCAAGACCGCCCTCCTTCTTTCCGTAGAACGTTTCGTAGATGGAGCGCGCCATCTCCCGGGTCGTGCCCTTTGTGCGCTCCTCGGTTTTGAGCATCTGTTGCAGCAGCGAGCCCAGCTGGGAAAGACGATCCCGCCGGCGAGCCGCGTCCTTCGTCTCCCGGATCAACGACTCGACGTCGCTGCGGGTTATCCGTTCCGCCGCGGCGGCCGCGACGAGCCGGCCCACCGTTGCCCGAGCCCCTTCGCGGCCGTCGCGACTGTCGAAAGCCATCGCCAGCAACGTCACCAGACCCTCCCGGGCGAGGTCCTCGTCAGCCGAGAGCAGAGCCCGGAACGACTCGCGGGCCATCCGGCTGCCCCCCGTCAACTGCTGGAAAACGAGCGGCAGGATTTTGTAGACCCTGTCCGCGTCCTTCGAGCCGGCGCGCTCGAGCAGGAAGTCGGTGGCCGAGTGGCGGGCACGGCCCGCCTCCCTGCCGCCGCAGAACGTCGCGGCGAAGGACAGATTGGCCAGCTCCTCGAGCTCCGGCTGATTCCAGCCTGCGCTCCAGAGATTGGGGACGGCCGCGGCGCTCGGATCCCAGATTCCCAGCGGCCCTCCGTAGCCGGCGAGCGCAGCGGCGCGCAGGTTGGCGTTCTTCGAGTTCGACCACTGCCGCAGCAGCCGCCGGCTGCTGGTCGAGTCGGCGCCGATCACCGTCGGCATGCCCAGGGCGAGCGCGACGCTGTTGCGGAGGCCGATGCGGCCGTCGGCTGCCCAAGGACGAAGCAGTTCCCGCTCGATCGTCACCGGGTCCGTGGCAAAGAGAACGCCGGCAGTTCTCGCCGCGGCGAACGCGAGGCGTCCCCCTGCGTTGAACACCAGCTCGCGCAGCCACTGCAGGAAGGGACGTCGAAATCCTCCGTCGAGGTGAGTCCACAGATAGTGGGTGACGGAATCAGCCTGGAGGGGAGGAGTGATTTCGACGACGTCGGTCTCCTGCCAGCCGAAGTGGGTCGAGACCTGGCCGCGGCGGTGGGTGGCGAGCCCCTCCGGCCAGACGCTCTCGCGGGAGCTGAACGTGGCGGGCGCGGGGCTCGGCTCGACATCCCCTTCGAGCAGCGGCGCGAGCACGGCGCAGGCGGCGTCGAAGTCGGCGCTGGAAAGTTCGTTCAAGGTCGCCGCCGCGGCGAGTGCGGCGACGCTCTTGGCCGTCGGTTCCTGGGCGAGCCACTCATCGAGGACCTTCGAACGGCCACCGACCAGCGCCGCCAGCTCCTCGGGGGTCTCGGCCTCCTCGGCGAGGTACAGCACTTCGGAAGCTGACGCCGGGCCGAGCGCCTCCGGCAGAAGGTGCCTGGCCTCCTGGGCACGCACCCGAACCTCCTCGCTGACGTTCCGTCGCCTGGCGAGGAGGTCGATCATCGCTGAAGCGTCCGGCGGCGTGCCTTCGATCGCCGGCACCTCGTCGTCGAGCGAAGTAGGCCGATTTCCTCTGGTGGTGAGGACGACAGCCGAATCCTCGGACAGGGACTCCCGCAGATGCCGCAGCTGGAAACCGGTGAACCCACCCAGCGTCTCTGCCTCGATCGAGTCGATCAGGATGCCGGTCTTCTTCTCCCGGCATGCCTCCTTGACCGCGTCGACGAGGGCGGTCGGCCCGAGGGCTCCCGGGAGTTCGAGGATCGGTCGCCGGCCACTCCGACGCAGGGCGACCGAAGCGGTAAGTCGGTTCCCGCACCCGCCGCCGAAGAGCAAAGCCACCGAGTGCTCTTCGATCGCCTTCAGGGTCGGGTCGTATGAGGAGGGTTCGACGAACTCACCGTCGATCGTCTCGATGTGGGCGGTGATGTCGATGATCGGCACGGCGGAGCGCCGCTCCGCGTCGGCCGAGCCGACGAAATCGCCACCGACCACGATCGTGTTCCCGATGTAGCTGTTCCGTTCGATCACCCCTGGCGACGCGACGTAGCCTGCCTCGAGGGCATCGTTTTCTTCCGCCTCTTCAGCTCCCTGCGCCTCCTCGGGCTCCGAGGGTGGGGGCTCCGGGTTCTCCTCCGGCGACGCAGCCTCGTCGTTCACCTGTGGAAGCCTCTCCCGCCGCCCGCCATGGGAAAAGCCTATTAATTAATAAGAAAACCGCCGTGTCAACTGCTCAGGCGGCGCGCGAGAGCGGGTTGCGAGTGCCGCCGCGGCGTTTCTCGGCCTGGGTGACGACATCGAAGAAGTAGTCGTTGCGGCCGCGGCGCATCGGCCGGGGGAAGGCGCGGCGGGCGCGGCGGTGAGTGGCGGCGACGGTCTGGAAGGCGGTCTCGTGGGCGTTGCTCCAGGGGATCTCGAAGACTTGGCGCACGCGCGGCGGCAGCGTCCCCTTGATGATCAGGTTCTGGACCGCGAGGTTGCCGCGGGCGGTGCGCGGCACCGGCTGCTTGAAGGCAACCAGCGGCGCCATCTCCAGCGCGTGCTGGGTGGCGTGCAGGTCGGGGGAGGCGAGTTTGCCGGCGAACCAGGCGTCGAACTCGCGGTAGGTGGCGGGGACGGACTCGCGGGGGAGGAGGAAGAGCTCGCCGAAGAGCACGTAGTCCTGCCACAGCGCTTCGCGCTCCTGCGGGTCGAGCGGCCCGGCCATCGTCTCGTACATCGCCCGGCCGGAGTCGGCGATCACCGCCAGCGTCCACAGCATCAGCTCCGGGTCGAAGGCCGAGTAGGCGGCGCCGGCGGCGTGGGCGCCGGCCCCCTCGGGCAGCTCGCCTTTGATCCGCTCGTGCAGGCGATGGACCGCGGCGAGCGCTTTGTCGGCTTCGGCTTTGGTGCCGAGGAAGACGGTCTCCTGGATCTTCGCGGTGCGGGCGAGGCGGGTGAAGGGGTGGTCGCCGGCGTTGGTGCTGAGCATGGTGCCGGTGTAGGTAAGCGGTTCCAGGGCGCCGATCAGCAGAGCCCGCTGCCCGTAGAGAAGGCCGACCGAGCGCTCGCCGTGAACGCGGCGTGCCATCGATCGCCCTGGGGGGAAGTAGTGCTCGTCGCTCATCGGCCTGGCGAAGAGTACCGGGGAAACTGGCTGCCTGGCCAGGAACCCGTTTAGTCGGTGGGCGACTGGCGGCTCATTGCCACCATTGCCGCGCCTGAGCCCGGCGTCTCGACCAGGCCGCGCAGCTCGTGCGCGGCGAAGATCTCGTCCAGCTCCTCGCGGGTCAGCGTCTCCCGCTCCAGCGCCAGCACCGCCAGGTGGTCGAGCACCTCGAGGTTGGCGGCGAGCAGCGCCTGCGCCCGGCGATAGGCCTCGCGGGCGAGGGTCATCGCCGCTTGGTCCACCTCGCGGCGGGTCTGGTCGGAGACGGCGTAGTCGCCGGTCGGCAACGCGATCGGCGCCGGCCCGTCGTGGTCGTGGGCGACCCCCATCCCAAATTCGGAGACCATTTGCTTACAGACCAGGTGGACGCGGTTGAGGTCGTCGGCGGCGCCGGAGTAGGTCTCGCCCAGCACCACCTCCTCGGCGGCGCGGCCGCCCAGCAGGGTCACCACCTCGTCGAGCAGTTCCTCGCGCGACTTCAGGTAGCTGTCCTCCTGCGGCGAGTGGGCGACGAAGCCGAGCGCCGGGCCGCGGGGGACGATGCTGAGGATCTCCGGCGGGTCGAGCCCGAGCAGGCGGCGGCAGAGCGCGTGGCCGGCCTCGTGGTAGGCGACGATCCGCCGCTCCTTGGCGTTGAGGCGGCGCGCCTGCTGGGAGCCGACGGCCTGGCGCAGCAGCGCCTCGTCGAGGTCCTCGCGGCTCACCGTGTAGCGGCCGGCGCGGCCGGCGATGATCGCGCCCTCGTTGAGCGCGTTGGCGAGTTGGGCACCGGTCATCCCGGTCGTCTTGCGGGCGACGTCGCCGAGGTCGAGGTCGGGGGCCAGCGGCTTGTCCTTGGCGTGGCTGCGGAGGATCGCCTCGCGGCCGTCGCGGTCGGGTGGGGCGACGAGCACGCGGCGGTCGAAGCGGCCGGGGCGCAGCAACGCTTTGTCGAGCTTCTCGACGTAGTTGGAGGCGGCGATCACGATCACCATCCCCGGGTCCTTCTCGAAGCCGTCGAGCTCGACCAGCAGCTGGTTGAGCGCCTGCTCGCGCTCGCTGCTGCCGCCGTCGCCACCGCCGGAGCCGCGCGAGCCGCCGATGGCGTCGAGCTCGTCGATGAAGATGACGGCGCGGCCGGACTTGCGCGCCTCCTTGAAGAGGCGGCGGATGCGGGCGGCGCCGCGGCCGACGAACATCTCGACGAAGCTGGAGCCGGAGGCGGCGAAGAAGTCGACCCCGGCCTGGGCGGCGACGGCGCGGGCCAGCATCGTCTTGCCGGTGCCGGGCGGGCCGTGGAGGAGGACGCCGCGCGGCGGCTTGGCGCCGAGGGCGGCGAAGCGGTCGGTTTCGCGCAGCCAGGCGGTGACGTCCATCAGCTCGGCTTTGGCCGCGTCGACCCCCTGCACCTGCTCCCAGAGGACGGGCTCGGTGCGGGACGCCTTCACCGTCTCCGGCTTGGTCGTCCCCATCATCCCCCGCGTCATTTTCAGGAAGATGTAGAGAAGCAGCGCCATGAAGAAGACGCCAAACACCGGGTACCAGTTGAAAAAGAATTCCTGTATTGCTTCGGCCATCGGTGAAGTGTGGAGACAAATGTGCAATTTCGATATCGCACATTCGTCCAAATTGCCGCATAGGGCTAAAGGTTGTGCCTGAAGGGAGACGAAATAGCGCTCCCTTTTGCCCCTAGGATCGCTTGATGGAGAGACGAACTGTCAGCGCGCCTGAGCTGAAGGCGCAAATCGAGGCCGAACGGGTGGGACGGCCGTTCCTCGTCTTCCGCGATGGCGAGGGGGAGCAATCGATCCTGCCGCTGGAGGCGACCGCCGAGCTCTGGATCGGCCGCGGCGGCTCGGCCGACGTGCGGCTCGGGTGGGACGAAGAGGTCTCGGCGCTGCACGCGCAGATCGAGGTGGTGCGGGACGAGTGCACGCTGGTCGACGACGGTCTCTCCCGCAATGGCTCCTTCGTCAACGAGGAGCGGGTGCACGGTCGCCGCCACCTGCGCGACGGCGACGCGCTGCGCTTCGGGCGGACGACGGTGGTCTACAGGCGCCCCGGCGAGGACGCGCCGGAGGCAACCGCGATCGCCGGCGAGCTGCCGGGCGCGGCGACGGTCTCTCCAGCCCAACGCAAGGTCTTGCTTGCCCTCTGCCGCCCATATAAGGACGGAGACTCCTTCGCAACGCCGGCAACCAACCAGCAAATCGGCGAAGAGCTGCACCTCAGTGTCGACGCGGTCAAGACCCACATGCGGGCGCTGTTCGAGAAGCTCGGGGTTGGGGATATCCCGCAAAACCAAAAACGCGTGGCGCTGGTGGAACGGGCGCTGCAGAGTGGGATTGTGAATCGGCGCGAGCTGTAGCAGGGGTGAGGAGCTTCACCCCTGGGGTCCCTGGGAGCAGGCGGTGATCCGGGCGAATCTGAGTCCACGACATCAAGTCGACCAACCAAGACTCAGGAGGAACTCGAAATGACCAGCATGATCCGCAAGTCCGCCGTCCTCGCCGCGATCGCCACCGTGGCGATGATGACCGCCCCGGCCATCGGCGCCGCCGCGCCGGTCAAGTTCGGCTCCAAGCTCAACCCGACGGTGCAGCCGTCCAACTCGCTCCCCGGCCTCAAGTGCAGCCAGGAAGCGCCCGGCCCCTGCACGATGGTTCAGAACGAAGCCTACGGTCGCCCCGACGGCGGCGAGCTCGCCCCGAAGACCGGCACGATCAAGAGGATCAGGCTGATCGCCGGCGGTCCCGGCAGCTTCAAGCTGCAGATCGCCAAGGTGAAACGCTCGACCCTGTTCGGCACCAACGAGGCGAAGGTCGTCTACGACGGCCCCCGGATCAGCTACCAGGGCCAGACCGAAGCCAACGACGAAGCGGGCAGCTACCGGGTCGAGACCTTCGACGTCAACGTCCCGGTCAAGAGGGGCCAGCAGCTGGCGCTGAAGGGGAACATCACCTCGATGATCCGCTGCTCCTCGGGCGGCGACAACACCCTCATCTACACCCCGACGCTGGGCAGTGCCTTCCGCCCCGCGACCAACACCGACGGCTGCTGGATCCTGATGGAAGCGGTCATTCGCTAATCCCGCTCCATCTCATCCGCAGCATCGAGACCGCGAAAACCATCCTTGGAGGATGGTTTTCGCGGTCTCGCCTTTATCCGCGCTCGACCTGCGAGCCGCCGACGATCGCGTCCTCGCCGGAGTCGCCAAAGACGACCCAGGCCTTGTTGCCGCCGTCGTAGTCGGGGGCCCAGAGCTTCAGGGTCGCCGGCCGGCCCCAGACCGTCACCGCCTCCTCGCCGGTCGAGTCGAGGCCGCGCCAGATCCGCACGAAGGGGTTGCGCTCCCACTCGGCGGCGATCGTCGTCGGCTCTTTGTGACCGGGATGGACGGTGGTGTTCGGGGGCAGCTCCATCAGCCGCATCACCGATGCCTGGAGGTCGGCGAAGCCGCTGGCGCCGGGGGCCATCGTCCCGCCCACCGTCCCCTTGAAAAGGACGTCGGCGGTGAAGAGGTTGGTCTCGTTGACGAGGAAGGCGAGGTGGCCGGCGGCGTGGCCGGGGGTGTAGATCGCTTCGACCTCGAGCCCGCCGGCGTCGAGCTTCTCGCCGTCGCCGAGGATGATTGCGACCTCGTCGTCGAGCTCGGCCGCGCAGGCCTCATGCGCGACCAGCGGCGGGTTGCCGAGTTGCGCCCGCGCCTCCGCGAGGCCGGCGATGTGGTCGCCGTGCGGGTGGGTGACGAGGACGTGGGTGATCTCGATCCCATCCCGCTCGGCCCGCTCCAGCAGCGGCCCCAGATCTTCGTTGCCGTCGATAAGGACGCCGGTGCCGCGGTCGGCGACCAGGTAGGCGTTCGACAGCCACTGCGGGTTCTCGGTCCTCTCGACGATCACTGCTCCTCCTCGTTCGCGGATACGGCCGCCGGGGAGCTTACGGCGCTGCCCTCGAGCAGGGTGCGGGCGACCAGCTCGGGGTCGTCCCAGGTGGGGGTGTGGCCGACCTCGGGGAGGACGAGGAAGCGGGCGCCGGCGGGGCGGCGGTGGGCCTTCGGCGGGCCGAGGAGGCGATCGCGCTCGCACCAGGCGATCGTCACCGGCACGTCCTCGGGGTAGCCGCCGGGGTCGAAGACGTGGTTGCGCATCGCCCGGTTGGCGGCGTCGTACCCCTCGCCGCCGAGCCAGCCGAGGGCCAGCTGGCGGGCGGCGTCGGGCGGGATCCGCTCCGGGTGGGCGGCGATCGACTGGAAGGCGGCCCGCCGCGTCTGCGGGAACTGGAGGACAAGCGAGAGGAACGGGCGCACCGCCTTCACCCAAGGCGAGCCGCGCAACAGCATCCGCGCGCCGCCGCCCGAAGGTTCGCCGAGCGGGCGCGACCAGAGGCCGGCGGGGGAGAGGGTCGTCACCGAGGCCGCCCAGCCGAAGCGCCCCATTTCCAGCGCCACCCAGCCGCCGAGCGAGTTGCCGGCGACGTGCGGGCGCTCGACGCCGTTCCGCACGCACTCTTCGTGGACGGCGCGGGCCAGGTTCGCCGCAGTCGGCTCTTCGCCTTCGGGCAGCGGCGGCGTCGTGCCGAAGCCGGGCATGTCTACCGCGTGCACCTCGCGCTCGCCCTCCAGCAGCGGCGTCACCGGCTCCCAGATGCTGCGGGTGCCGCCGAGCCCGTGGATCAGCAGCAGTTGGTCGCTCACCGCGCGCCCGGCTTCGCGAACAGCGCCTGCACGTCGCCGATCCGCCGCTCGCGGAAGCCCGCCTCCGAGGAGGAGAGGTAGAAGTCCCAGAGCCGGCGGAAGCGCTCGTCGTAGCCGCGGTCTCGCAGCCGCTCCCAGGCGGCGAAGAAGCGCTCGCGCCAGGCCGCCAGCGTCGGCGGGTAGTGGGCGGTGATGTCGTCGATCCAGATCTGCTTCATGTCAGTGACCCGCTCCAGGCATCCGGCGATCATCCCCTCGGAGGGTAGGCAGCCGCCGGGGAAGACGTGGGTGTTGGCGAAGCTCTTCGCTGCCTTCTCGATCTCGTAGATGCCGTCGTCGATGGTGATCGCCTGCAGCAGCATCAGCCCGTCGTCGGTGAGCAGTTGGTCGCAGCGGCGGAAGAAGTCGTCGAAGTACTGCCAGCCGACCGCCTCGATCATCTCGACGCTGACCAGCCGGTCGAAGCGCCCTTCGAGGTCGCGGTAGTCCTGCAACAGCACCGTCACCTGGTCGCCGAGGCCGGCCTCGCGGACGCGCCGCGTCGCCAGCTCGAACTGCTCCCGGGAGATCGTCGTCGTGGTGACGCGGCAGCCGCTGCGCCGGGCGGCATGGATCGCCATCCCGCCCCAGCCGGTGCCGATCTCCAGCAGGTGGTTCTCGGGGCCGAGCCGGAGGTGGTCGCAGATCCGGTCGAGCTTCGCCAGCTGAGCCCCCTCGAGGCTGATCGTGTCGTCCGCGAAGTAGGCGCAGGAGTACATCATCCGCTCGTCGAGGAAGGAGGCGAAGAGGTCGTTGCCGAGGTCGTAGTGGGCGGAGATGTTCTGGCGAGCGCCGCCGCGGGTGTTCTCGGGAACGAGGTGGCGGACCCGGTGCCAGAGGCCGCGGGGGCGGGCGACCAGGCCGCGGACGCCGTCCATCTGTCGCAGCTCGCGGGCGGCGATCTGGATCAGGGAAACGAGGTCGTCGGTCTCCCAGAGGCCGTCGACGTAGGTCTCGCCGAGGCCGACGCTGCCGCGCAGCGGGCCGCGCCAGGCGGCGGAGTCGTTGACATGGACGGTCGCGGTCAGTTCCGCGCCGGGCGGTCCGAAGCTGCGTTCGCGCGCCCCTTCGACCACCTCGATGCGGCCGCTGCTCACCCGGCCGAGGACGGCGCCGACGCCAGCGCGGGCGAGCGCGTCCCGGGTCGCGGTCCCGCTCATGGCGAGACGAACCCCCGCGGGCGGCTCCCCTCCGGGTGCGGGTGGTACTTGGCCCCCTTCAGCTTCAGCCGCAGCGACTGGGCGTAGATCTTCGCCACCACCTGCAGCGACATCGCCGGGTAGCGGGCGAGCAGGCCGGAAAGGGTGCGGCGGCTGAGCGGCCGGCGGCGGAGGTTGAGGGTGGCGTCGAAGGTCTTGCCGCCCTCCCCGGCGCGCGGGCGCGACTCGATGTGGACGGCGATGCTCTCGCCGGGCTCGGAGGCGCGGAAGGCGTAGGTCTGATCCATGCCCATCAAGGGGGAGACGTGGAAGCTCTTCTCGAGCTCGTCACCGATCACCGTACCTTGGCTCTTGCCCCGTGCCAAGACGTAAGGGTGCTGCTCCCCCCAGGGGATGTTCCGCACGTCGGCGACGACCGAGTCCACTCGCTGGCCGTCGGGGTCGAAGCAGTAATAGAAGGAGACCGGGTTGAAGGAGTGGCCGAAGCAGCGCAGGCCGGCGAGGAGGCGAACCGGGCCGGCGGGACGGGCGCCGGTGACGAATGCGACCGCGTCGCGCGCGCACTCGTCGAGCGGCCGCGCCGGGTCGCCCATGAAGTCCTTGCGGCGGAAGCGGGCGAGGGCGCGGCGGCGGGCCGAGAAGAAGGGATAGGGATCGAGCACCTCGGGCAGCTCGGCCAGGTCCAGGTACATGAGGAAGAGCGGGTAGCGGAACTCGTGCTCGACCGGCTCGAAGCGCCGGTGGCGGACCCAGCCCTCGTATGCGGCCGAGGCGCTCACGCGGCCAGCTCCCCCTCCGTCGTTTCCACCCTTTTCCTCGCTATAGGGGGGAGAAGGGTGGAAACGACGTCCCGGTTAGGGGATTCGATCTCCTCGCAGACCCGCAGAGCGCTGACGACGCCGTCCTCGTGGAAGCCCCAGCCCCAGTAGGCGCCGCAGTAGTGCGTTCGGCGTGCGGTGCCGCTGATCTCCGCGTGGCGGGCCTGGGCCGCGACCCCCTCCTTGGTGTAGACGGGATGGTCGTAGGAGATGCGGCGGATCACCTTCTCGGGGTCGATCTGATCGCCCCGGTTGAGGGTGACGAAGTAGTGCTGCTTCGCCCGCACGCGCTGCAGGTTGTTCATCCAGTAGGTGACGGTCGACCCTGGCGCCGGCTCCTCGCTGAGGTGAAAATTCCAGCTCGACCAAGCGGCGCGCCGGCGCGGCATCAGCGAGGTGTCGGTGTGGAGGACGGCTTCGTTTCGCTGGTAAGGAACCGCGCCGAGCAGCTCGCGCTCGGCCTCGGTCGGGTCGCCGAGCAGGCGCAGCGCCTGGTCGGAGTGGGTGGCGATCACGACCTGGTCGAAGTCCTCGCTCTCGCAGCCCTCGGCCTCGATACGCACCCCGTCCGGCAGCCGCTCGATCCGCCGCACTGGCGCCCCCGTCCGCACCCGGTCCCGCCAGGGCGCGGTGATCGCCTCCACGTAGCTCCGCGACCCGCCGCTCACGGTCCGCCATTGCGGCCGGTCCCGCAGGCTGTACATGCCGTGGTTCTCGAAGAACTCGGCCATGAAGCTGGCCGGGAAGCTCCACATCTGCTCCGGGTCGGCCGACCAGACCGCGCTCGCCTGGGGCACGATCAGCCGCTCGACGAAGTGGCGGGAGAAGCCCTGCTGCTCGAGCCAGTGGCCGAGCGAGGGCGCGGTCCCGTTCATCCCGATCAGCGCCCGCGCCTCGCGGTTGAAGCGGCGCCAGTCGCGGAGCATGCCGAGGAAGGCCGGGCTGACGAGGTGCGCGGGCCGGGCGAAGAGGCCCCACGGGGTGCCGGAGTACTCGAAGCGGCCGCCGTCGGAGACGGAGAAGCCCATGTGGGAGGGCTGGCTCTCGACCCCCAGCTCCGCCAGCAGCGCTTCGAACTCGGGGTAGTTGCGGTCGTTGAAGACAATGAACCCGGTGTCGATCCAGTGGGTCCCGTCCGCTGCCTCGACCGGCACCGTGTGGGTGTGGCCGCCGATTCGCTCGCTCGCCTCGTAGACGACGATCTCGTGCTCGCGGTGCAGCCTGTGCGCAGCCACCAGCCCGGAGATGCCCGTCCCGACGATCGCGATCTTCATCGCTCATCCATACGGGGGCTTGCCGGGATCGGTTGCATCGGATCGCTGAACCGGTACCCGCAGCGGCACGGCCACTACCGTGTTGGAACCGGTTGTGAGTTCCCTGCCTCAGAGGAGACCCGGCGCCCTGGCGCTGTTCGCTGCCCTTGTCGCGCTCGTCGCGGCGGCGCTTGCCCCAGCCTGGGGGACGGCCGAGACCGGTGGCGCCGGCCAGGTCGAAGGCGGCGGCAACCTCAGCAACACGGCCTTCGACCGCCAGGGGATGTGGGTCTGGTACGTCTCCCGCTCGGAGGGCGGCAGCGTCGGCGCGATCATTGCCCGCGCCAAGCGCAACGACGTCGGCACCGTCTACGTCAAGTCGGGGGACGGCGGCACCTACTGGAGCCAGTTCAACTCCAGCCTGGTCAGGGCGCTGCACCGCGCCGGGCTCAGCGCTTGCGCCTGGCAGTTTGTCTACGGCGACGCGCCGATGGCCGAGGCGAGGGTGGCAGCCGCCGCGGTCAAGCGCGGCGCCGACTGCTTCGCGATCGACGCCGAGGCCGACTACGAGGGCAAGTACGCCGCCGCCGACACCTACGTCCGCGCCCTGCGGGCGCGGGTCGGCGACACCTACCCGCTCTCCCTCGCCGCCTTCCCTTATGTGGACTACCACCCTTCGTTCCCCTACTCGGTCTTCCTCGGGCCGGGCGGCGCCACCTACAACCAGCCGCAGATGTACTGGAAGACGATCGGCACCTCGGTCCGCGCGGTCTACGAGCACACCTACCTCTACAACCGCGTCTACGGCCACCCGATCTACCCGATCGGCCAGACCTACGAAGCCCCCGGCAGGGCCGGGATCAAGCTCTTTCGCCGCTTCGCCGCCAGCTTCGGTGGGCTGCCGCCGAGCTGGTGGTCATGGCAGGAGACCAACGGCCAGGAGTGGGGGGCCCTCGGCGCCGACAGCGCCAACGAGCCGGTCACCGGCTACCGCCAGGAAGTCATCCACCCGCTGCTGAAGCGCAAAAGCCGCGGCGACCTCGTCGTCTGGGCGCAGGAGCACCTGATCGCCGCCGGAGCCGACCTCCCGGTGACGGGATTCTTCGGCGCCCAGACCGCCCGCGCCGTCCGCCTCTTCAAGGAAGCACGAGGCCTGCCGGCCAACGCGATCGTCGACACCGAGACCTGGAACGCCCTCCTCACCTTCACGCCCTCCCGCCCGCGCTGGACCGCCGCCGGTGCGAGCGCCGCAAGCCGGGCGCGCCCGGCGACGCGCCCGCTCTCGGCGCGTCTGCCGGCCAAGGCCTACGAGATCCCGCCCGGGCCTAAGCGCTGATCCGGGTCACGAGCCGGCCCAGCGTCAGCGATTCGACCACGACCTCGTCGCCGTCGGCCAGCCAGACCCGCGGCTTGCGGCTCATGCCGACGCCCTCGGGGGTGCCGGTGGAGACGATGTCGCCGGGCTCCAGCGTCATCAGATGGGAGAGCTGCGCCAGTAGCTGCGGAACGCTGAAGATCAGGTCGTCGGTGGAGCCGCTCTGCATCTCCTCGCCGTTGAGGGTGAGGCGGATCGGGAGCGCGTCCGCCGGTCCCGCCTCGTCGGGCGTCACCAGGTATGGGCCGCAGGGGGCGGCTCCGTCGAAGATCTTGCCCGGCATCCACTGGGGGGTCGCCCCCTGCAGGTCGCGGGCGGAGAGGTCGTTGAGCAGGGTGTAGCCGGCGATGTGGTCGAGCGCCTCGGCCTCGCCGACGTCCTTGGCGCGCCGGCCGACGACGAAGGCGACCTCGGCCTCGTAGTCGGTCTTCGCGGTCGGCACCCGCACCGTCGCCCCGTCGGGCACCAGCGCGTTGCGGTACTTGGCGAAGATCGTCGCGCTCTGGGGCAGCTCCTCGATCCCCATCTCGGCCGCGTGCCTGCGGTAGTTGAGCCCGATGCAGACGATCTTCTCCGGGTTCGGGATCGGCGCCAGAAGCTCGACCGCCGAACGGGGGTGGGAGGGCGCGCCGGCATCGCCGAGGCGTCCGCGCAGGTCCTCGACCCGTCCCGCAGCGATCAGCTCCCGCAGGCTTCCCCGGTGGGGCTCGCCGAGCAGCGCCCAGGCGTCGAGGACCCGCTCGTCCTCGAGCACTCCCGCTCGCGCTCCATCCCCGGCGTCGAAGGTCAGCAGCTTCACGCGCCGCAGCCTAGACCGAAAGCCAGTGATGAATGCACTGACCGGTGGAGACATTCTCCCCAAAAAGGCCTGGCGGACGATCGACCCAACTTGTAAGGTGGCCTGACAGTCCGCTGAAGAAATCATGATTGGTTCGAGCAAACCCCAGCCCCGCCTCCCTCTCCATGGCCTACTCGAGTTCGCTTTCGACGCGGTCATCGAGGAGTTCCTGACCGAGCTGGAGCAGAGCGAGTTCAACGACGTCCGCCTCGCTCACGGCTGCGTCTTCCGTTACATGAAGGAGCGGGGCCTGCGCCTGACCGAGATCGCCGAGCGGGGCAACATGACGAAGCAGTCGGCGGGCGAGGTGGTCGATGACCTGGTCGCGCTCGGCTACGTCGAGCGCGTCCCGGACCCCGACGACCGCCGGGCGAAGTTGGTCTGCCTGACCGAGCGAGGCGAAGCCGCGCAGGCGTACGGCTTCAACATCCTCGCCGAAATCGAGAAGCGCTGGGGAGAGCGCTATGGCGCCGAGCGAGTTGCCGGCCTGCGAGCGATCCTGGAAGAGATCGCCGCAGTCGAGGCACCGTTCGCGATGCCGGCGGTGGCTGAGGCCGCCCCGGCCGCGCTTCGCTGATCCCATGCGCAGCTACCTGAGTCCGCTCGACGCGACCTTCCTGGAAATCGAGGAGGCCGACGGCGCGGCGCAAGTGCAGATCGGCTGGGCGAACATCTTCGATCCGGTACCGGGCGGCGGGGCCCTTGCCTGGAGATCCTGCGTGAGCAGGCCCGGTCGCGCATCGAGGAAGCTTCGGTTCTGCGCCGGCGCCTCTCGGAGCCCGGGGTCGCCCACTTGTCATTGCCGATCTGGCTGCCGGATCCCGCCTTCGACATCGGGGAGATGATCGGCCGCGCCACCCTTCCCGAACCGGGAGGTGAGGAGGCGCTGACCCACTGGCTCGGCGACCACTTCTCGCGTCGTCTCGATCGCTCCCGGCCGCTCTGGCAGGTGACCTTGCTCGAGGGCCTGGAGGGAGGCCGGTGGGCTCTGGTCTTCAAGATCCACCACTGCCTGGTGGACGGTTTCAGCGCGGCGAACCTGGCGGCGGCGCTTGTCGATGCCGAGCCGCACCCGGAGGAGGGGGCGACGACGCTGGCGGAGTTGGTTGCCGTGATGGGCAAGGAGGCGGAGCGGGCGGCGCTGACGCGGCTGCGTGGATTGGTGGGAGGGGTTGGCGACGGCATCGACGCCCAGATCAAGCCCCACGAGGTGGCCGCGATCCTCTGGCGCTCCCAGGTGATCGCGACAAGGCTGGCGCGCCAGCAGCTGGAGCCGCCGGTGCTCACCAGCCTCAACGGACCGACCGGGCCGGCCCGTGAGCTGGCGGCCCTGGACGTCTCGCTCGAGGCCCTGGAGCGGATGGGGCGGGAGATGGGTGGGACGGCAAACGACGTAGTCATGACCGCGATTGCCGGCGGGTTGCGCCGGCTCTTCGAGGAGCGGGGGGAGGACGTCGAGCAGGTGCGGGCGATCCTGCCGCTCAACCTGCGGCGAGCGAGCGAGTCGCTTGCTCTCGGCGAGGAGGTGTCCTCGCTGTTCGTCGAGATGGAGGTCGCCGAGCCCGATCCGTTCCGCCGCTACCGCAAGATCGCCGCCGCCGCGAGCGAGCCGTGGGAAGGCGCGTCGACCGTGGCGGAGATCGCGGTCGAGCAGACCGACCTGACGCAGCCGCTGGTTCAGAGCGTCATCGCCCGCCTCGCCTTCACGCCCGACCTCTTCAACATCACGGTCGCCAACATCCCCTCGTTCCCCTTCACGCTCTACTCCCTCGGCGCGCCGATGCGGCGGGTCGTCCCGGTGATCCCGCTCCCCTCGGGCCAGGCCCTGGGAGTCGCAGCCGCCGGCTACAACGGCCGCGTCTATTTCGGCCTCAACGCCGACCGCGACGCCGTCCCAGACCTCGAGCTCGTGCGCACCGGCATCGAGGAGACCCTGCACGACCTCTCGCGCGTATCGGCCTGAGGTAATGCGCTAGCGTTCGCGCCCGGGCCGCACCCAATGGCCCGTCGCAGTTCCCTGGGGGCGTAGCTCAGCTGGTTAGAGCGCCGGCCTGTCACGCCGGAGGTCGCGGGTTCGAGTCCCGTCGCTCCCGTTACGGAGCTCCGCATGGCAGGCGGTTTTGCGGCGTCTTCGCGCGCAGTTCGTTTCGTCGGTATGGGTACTAAGTTGGGTACCCAACCCTCTGCCGCTAGATGGCTGCGATCTGCGCAGCATTCGGAGTTGCCGCTTGCCGCCTAGACGAGCGCTAGCGAATTCCGACCTACCGCCCACGCTGGGGCGCCGCAAACCGCTGCGGCTAGCCAGCGCAACCCTTCGTCGCGACAGACTTTTCGTTGAGAAGGCCGATCTTTGCTGGGCGAAGCGGGAATTTCGCCGCCTCCGCCCCTATAGGGAGGTGAGCGCCACGCGAATATGGAGGTATCGATGAACCAGCCCAAGCCTGACAAGAAGTTTGACCTCACCGTCGTCGTCTCCGGGCAGGCCGTCCACGTCACCGTCAACCACAACCAGACGGCGCGCCACCTGGTTGAGAAAGCACTGCGCGGAAGCGGCAACCAGGGCCAGGCCGCCGACCAGTGGGAGCTTCGCACCGAGTCCGGGACGCTGATTGAGCAGTCCCTGCAGGTTGACGAAGCCGGTCTGCATGACGGCATCACCCTTTTCCTCAACCCGAAAACCGGAGCCGGCGGCTGAGTAACAGCCGAGAGGGGAGCACTATGGAGCTCGTTGACCCGGAAATCACCCGTCGCATGGTTGATCGTGAGCTCGAGCAGTGGGAGGAGAACGTCGCCGCCTACAGGCGGCGGGGCTGGCTGATCCTCGGTCGCGATGGCAACCGCATCGACGTCGCCTTCATCGCCGATCTTCCCCTCGCCGGTCGCACGATCCCGATCCTCGCCGCCTCGGTCCGGATCGATTACGCCAACTACGACCTTTGGCCCCCCTCGGTGCAGTTCATCGACCCGGTTAGCGGCGAGTACGCCCCCCCGATCAAGGACGCCACCGTCCCGACCCCCGAGGGTCCGCGCAACCTGATCGTCAACGGTCACCCCGACAACGGCCGGCCCTTCTTCTGCGTAGTCGGCACCCGCGAGTACCACTTCCACGACCAGCACAGCGGCGACGACTGGTTGCTGCACCGTGACAGCGGCGCTGGCTCTTTGGCGACGATCTGCGACCGCATCTGGCGCTCGATGGTCCGCAACCTGCTCGGTCTCCAGGTCCTCATCGCGACCTTGCCGCCCGACGCCGGCGAGGGCGGCAAGGTCCAGATCCAGCTGGCCTCCGCCGACATGGACGCCCTGCGCGCCGGCCAGGAGGTCGAGGTACAGGTGGGAATGTGAGCGTGCTCGCCGAGGTCTCCGAATTCATCGTCCCCCTCGAACTGGTCGAGGACACCCTGGCGCGTTTGCGCAAGGCCGGCGAGGCCGGCTATGAGGCCTTCGTCCTTTGGGGTGGCCAGCTCGACCCCGACGACGATTGTCGCTTCGTTCTCCGCGAGGCCTATCTGCCCGAACAGAGCACGATGTCGACCAGCGACGGCCTGCTCGTAATCATCGACGGCGAGGCGCTGTTTCGTGTCAACCGTGCCTTTCACCAACACGGCTTGATCCTCGGCGCCAGATCCACTCCCATCCGACCGCTGCGTTTCACTCTGAGACCGACGATGCCTACCCGATGGTGACCCTGCTCGGTGGCCTCTCCGGCGTCGTCCCGGATTTCGGCGAGGGCGGAGTGGAGCGCCTTGAGGACTGGGCGTGGTACCGGCTGAGCGGCCTCGGCGAGTGGAGCCCACTCGACACCAAGACGACGATCACCTTTCTCTCGTGACGCCTCCGAAGTTCATTGAGCGCGTTCTCGACTCAACGACCGCCGTTCTCGCCGAGCTCGACCGCCAGGCTCTCGTAGAGCGCATCTCCACTGCCTCGATCACGCTCCGCGCCCCTGCCGGGGAGCTTACCGAGCCCGAACGCCAGGGCTTTGTGCTCGCCGTTAACCTCGCCGCCCGCCTCTACTCCGAGATCCACCTGGATGCCCCCGCCGAGCTTGCAAAGGTCGCTGAGGAGGAGATTGCGCAGATCAATCCGCGCTGCCACATCGAGCGCGGTGCGGGGGTGACGAGCGCGACCGTCAACTACTGCTGCGAGTCCACCGAGGAGGCCGAGGTCGTCGTCTTCGCACGCGGCTGGAACGTCTACGTCGACACCGTGCCCGAGATCGAGGAGCCCGCAAACCCGCCCGCGGCGCTGCTCGCGGCCAGCCTCGGGATTTCCGAGGCTTTCCGCGTCCTTTTCGCTGCCGAGCTCGGCGACCGCGGCCGCCGCGAGCCCAACCCCTTCGCTTTCCACCTAATCGGTCTCGGCGAGCCCGCGCCGGGACCTGCCTGGCCCGCCGAGCTCGACCTCGGCCGCTTCAACCTGGCGGGCGCCGGCGCGATCGGGCAGGCGGCGGCGCTGACGATCGCCGCCAGCGGGGCGCGCGGGACACTGGTCGCGATCGATCACGAGACGATCACTCTGGCCAACTTGCAGCGCTATGTCCTCGCCCGCGACTCTGACGTCAACGCCGCCAAGCCCAAGCTGCTCAAGCAGCGCCTTGAAGGCGGGGGTCTCAAGGTTCTCGCGGTCCGCTCCAAGTGGAACTCCTCCTGCGCCAGCAAGCGCACCCCGACCCTCGTAGCCCTCGACAGCGCCGAGGCCCGGATCGAGCTTCAGGCCGCTCTCCCGGGGCAGATCTACAACGCCTGGACCCAGCCCGCCGACGTCGGCTTCTCCCGTCACGAGGCCTTCGGCACTGAGCCCTGCCTCGCCTGTATGTACTGGCCCGACCGCCAGCGGCCTTCTCGCTACGAGCAGGTCGCCGCCGCCTTCAAACAGCACCCGGCTCGCTGCCTTGCCTACCTAGTGTCGCCCGCGATCCCGGTTGGCGCGCCCCTGCCGCCACCCGCGATCGCTGCCGTTGCTGCCGTCGGCCCACCCCCAGATTCGGGGATCTGGGCCGAACGCCCGATCCTCGACGACATCGCCACCGCCGCTGGCCTCGAGCCCGGCGAGCTCGCCTCCTGGGGGGAGCGCTCGCTCGCCGATCTCTACCAAGAGGGGATCTGCGCCGGCGCGATCCTCGACCTCGGCGTTGGCGAGGCGCCCCGCGAGGCGCTCGTGCCCTTGGCCCACCAGTCTGCCTTCGCCGGAGTCATGCTGGCCACCCAGCTAATCGTTGCCTCCGACCCAGCTCTGCGCGCCCTCCGCCCAGTGCAGATCGAGGCTCGCTATGACCTCCTCTCTGGCGGCCCGCAACTGCTGGCGCGGCCCCGCGCGCCCAGCGCTGGGTGCATCTGCTCAGACGCTGTCTACCGGGATGTCTATCTTGCGAAATTCCCAACGCAACCGGAGGAGAAGGCGGCATGAGTGAAGAGAAGCGAAACGATCTAGGCGCTGCGCTTCTCGCCGAGCTTGCCCGCAACCCCGACAGCGACCTGCTGCGCGAGTTCCACGCCCTCTTCTACGAGTACATCTGGAAGCGCCTCTCACGCGACCAGGCCCGCCTCTCCGCCCGTGTCGCCCGTCACCTAAATGCCGCCGGGCCGACTGCGCCGCGCCTACGTCCCGAGGAGGTAGGCGAAGTCGCCCACGACGCCACCGCCCGCGCTCTGCGCCGTGTCTGTGACAACGCGGCCAAGTTCGACCCGACTCGCGGCACCGCCACGCACTGGGTGATCGGCGCCAGCGAGTTCGCCTTCGTCGAGGTCGCCAAGGAGGTGGTCGCAGCCCGGCGCCCGCTCGGGGTCGAGTTCGCCCACCCCGACGCGCTCGCGACGCTCGTCGACCCGGCGCCCGGGACCGAGGAGATCATCGTCACCCAGATCTCGAGCGAACAGCTCCTCGGCGAAGTCGCCCAGCTGCTCAGCGAGCGTGAGTGGGAGGCCCTCCGGCTGGTGGTCACCGAGCGCTACACCTATGCCGAAGCCGCGATGCTGATCTTCGGCGACCCGAGCTTCACTAAGCAGGTCGACGGCCTGCTCACCCGCGCCAAGCGCAAGGTCAGCGAGGCATGGCCCCACCTGGCTCCGGGTACGAGGATCGACCAAGGCACTAAAGTGCGAAGTGACGCGGACGATAAGGAGGGAAGCGATGGATGAGGACGTCACCAAGGATCTGCCGGCTGAGCTTGTCGCCGCGCTCCAGGATCACAGTGTCACCGTGCCCCAGGACGCTTCGGTCTTCAGGCTGATCGCGCAGTGGACCGAGGCGCCGAGCGCGACCGTCAGCGCTCAGCCGGCGCTGACCACCGAGGCGATCCTCAGCGCTGTTCCCGTCAGCTCCGCCGAGCCAACAACGCCCCCCTCAGCCTGTCGCTGAACGCTGGGCGCACTCGGGGTCGACCCGGCACGTACTGCCTGAGCGGCCATGCCCGCGGTCCGAATCTCCGGTCCCGTTGCATGAACCCCAACCCTGGCCTTGATAAAGCCCGTCGTTGCCGGAGCCTTGTGAGACAGTCAGTGGGTGTTAGGGCCTTGATCATTCTGCCGTAGCGGCACCGCTATGCGTTCAACAGGACATTCGGCTAGGCGAAGATGCTCGTCAACTTCGCGACATCATCCGGACGGGGCTTCGAGTGCAAGAAGCGCTCCGTCGTATTCAGTTTCGAGTGGCCATCATGTCCTTGACGGCGACTAGGTCGAACTGCTGGATCGCCAGGCTGCCAAAGGTGTGTCGCAAGATCGTGGAAGCGACGCACTCGGACTCCGGCCTGTTCCTGGGCACGGATGAAGCGGCTGCGGACGGCGGAGCGATCGAGCGGGGCGCCGTCCGGTCGGCAGAAGACGTAGTCGGTGTGGCTCGTGACCCTCGGCCGCTCCCTCAGTCCTTCTAATTCCGTGGCTGTCTGTTCGGCGAGAGGCACGGTGCGGGGGCGTATTGACTTGGTGCTCGACTCCTCGCCGGCGGACATCGCACGGGAGACGTCAGGGCTCCGGCCTTGAAATCGACGTCTGACCAGCGAAGGGCGAGCAGCTCACCCGGCGTCCCGACAGGAAACCGCTGTGGGCCTTGAGGCGGTCATGTGAAGCGATGGATGGCGCCTTGGTCACCTATGCCCGACCGGAACTACTGTCAAGAGTTTGTTCCGCAAGGGATCGGATTTGGCTTGTCAGCCCGTTCCTGACGACCTCGGTGGCCCTCGAGATCGCGGAAGCTGCCAAGGATGCCTCGGCTGGAGATTTGCGGCTGTTGACCGCGCTGACGCCGCGGAGCGTGCAGGCCGGGGTACTGAACCCCGCAGCGCTGACAATTCTGCTGGGAGAGAGATTTGAAATAGCGAGCATTCCGAATCTGCACGCCAAGGTCAGTTTGGTGGACTCCGACTGGGGCTTAGTTGGCTCCGGGAATCTCACCGGCACTGGCCTGGGAGGAGCCGAGGGAGGCAACGTCGAGCTGGGAGTCCTCCTCGATCAGGTGCAGAGGGAGGCCGCGTCAGATTTAGTCGAGTCCTGGTGGCGGGACGAGGCGAAACTGGTGACCGCCGAGGAGTTGTCAGCCTTTTCGGCGCTGCCGAAGTTTCCGCCGCCGCCAGATAAACCAACCGCGGTTGGCGAACTTCTCAACCTCGCCGGTCGCCAGGGGCTTGAAGGCCTGTTGATCGAGGACGGCGAAACGGCTTCACGGCGGAACTACTGGATCAAGTCCAACTATCACCGTCCCGACGATGAACAGTGGTGGTACCGGAACTGGATCAGCGACTGGCGACGCGGGCCTTACCAGGAGGGCGATCTCATCGTGCTGTACCTGAGCGCGCGGGACAACGGCCCTGCTCGTTGCCCGGCGGTGGCCGAAGTCACCTCGCCTTCACGCTGGGACCCCGAGTGGGTGCGCCAGCATCGTGATGAGGAGGCAGCGGAGCGCTGGCCTTATGTCACCCAGACGTCAGTGATTGGAGACGTGCCTATCGCCAACGGCGCAAAGCTCGCGGTGATCGAAAAGAACGGACAGTCGGTACAGGCCGGCTACTGCGCCATCGGCCGAGCGGAGTTCGAGCAACTGGTGGCCGACATGCTCGCCTCCTGACCTCGGCCGCACCGACACTCAGTACCGCGGTGGCTGCTCCCTGACTTCGCGGCGTTCTTCGACCGGCGGGACCTCGCCGGGGGCCACTGGCCGCGTGCGGCGGGACCAGATGACTTCCTGGAAGAGGCCGAGGATGAGGCCGGCGGCGCCGGCGATCATCAGGATCAGGCCGATGGTGTCGATGGAGACGCCTTGGACGTGGAGGTTGGTCGCGAACTTGAGGATTGCGCCCACTGCGATTAGAAAGATGCCTGCTCCTATGGTCATGGGGCCTCGTTACCCTCGCGTTTGGGTCGACAAACCGAACCGGATCGGGGACGGGTTGAAATCGATCTCTTGTCCAGGCTTAGAATCCCCACGTGCCGCGAGCCCTCGCCCTAGCCGTCCTGGTCGTCGCAGTGCTCGTGCCCTCCTCGGCGACCGCCGCGACCCGCTATGCGGCTCCCGCGGGGGGCATGGTCCCGGGGTGCACGCAGATCGCGCCGTGTTCGCTCGACTACGCGATCACCGCCGCCTCGCCGGGGGACGAGGTCGTCGTCACTCCGGGCGAGTACACCGTGGGGGCGACGATCGAAACCGAAACGCCGCTCTGGATCCATGGCCAGCCGGGCACTCTCAAGCCGCGGATTTTCGCCGCCGACAAATCCGTCTTCAAGAGCTTCGCGGCGCAGCGGATCAGCGACCTGGCGCTGGAAGCGACCAACAACCTCGAAGGCGTCCTCTTCGTCCCCGCCGACGGCACCGTCCTCGAACGGCTGGAGATCTTCGCCCGCGGCGCTGACTCGCTCGGGCTGCGGGCGGGAAACAACTTCACGATGAGCGACACCCTGATCCTTGCCGAAAACTCGATCGATGCGACCGGGGTGTTCATCCAAGGCACCGGCTCCGGAACGGTCCAGCTGCGCAACGACACGATCGTCGCCGAGGGCAGCAACGCGTTTGGCTTGTCGGTCTTCATGGTCGCCAAAAACGCTTCGCTCGCGGTCGAGGCGACCAACGTCATCGTCAGCGGCGGCCGCATGGACGCTTCGGCGCTGAAATCTTCGGAAGCGACTGGCTCGACCGTCGCCGCCCGTTTCGACCACTCCAACCTCGACACCACGGAAGGCGCGGTGACCTCCTCCAACGGTCAGACCGCTCCGCCGCACTTCACCCCGCCCAACCCGCGTGGGTTCAGACCGGCGCCGACCTCGCCGACGATCGACGCCGGTGTCAACGACCCCCGCAACGGGGTGGTCGACATCGACGGCAGGCCACGCGCGCTTCCCGGCCACCGCAGCTGCGAGGCGCCCGACCCGCCGGCGATCACCGACATCGGCGCTTACGAGTTCGACCCAGGACTCCTTCCCTGCGTGCCGAGGACGCGGATCGCCCGGTTCAAGCTGCGCAAGCGCAGCGCCAAGGTCTGGTTCACCGCCGCCGGTACCCAGGAAGCGGTCACCTTCCGCTGCCGGCTCGACCGCCGCGGCTGGCGACCCTGCACCTCGCCACGGGTCTACAAGAACCTGAAACCGCGCCGGCACGTGATCAAGGTCCGCGCCTTCTCGCCGATCGCCAGCGACCAGACCCCCGCCAAGCGCAAGTTCCGGGTCAAGCGGCCAGTGCAGTCCAAAGGCGCCGCTCGGCGCTGAGCACCCGCCCGGCGTTCTCGCCGACCGCGGTCCACAGCTCGGGACGCGGCGCATCCTTTTCGCTTGCCGCTCTGAACGCCTCTGCCAACTCGGTCCACTTCGCCGCCGCCTCTGCGGCCAGCGGCGCCTCGTCCCGGCCTGCCTCCTCGAGGAAACGCGAATACATCAGCCGGAAGCAGCCGCCGCCGGTCCCGCGGCGCTCGATCACCTGGTAGGCGAAGCGGGCGCACCACTGCCAGTCCTCGACTGTCTCCGGCCACGCTCCCGCCTCGGCAGCTAGGCGCTCCAGCGCCGGCACTCCCGCGAACTCGCCGAACGGCGGCTCCAGCATCTCGCTCGCCGCCCGCGTGATCGCCCGCGGCACCGCTGCTCCTAGCTGCTCGCGGTCGATGCTCTCCGCGACGGTGAACATGTGACCTTCGAGCGGGTAGGCGGGGTGGCCGCTGTGGCGCGCCCGCGCCAGGTTCTCCAGCCGCGTCGTCTGCAGCTCCTCGAAGCCGGTGTCGGAGAGGTGCGCTACCTCTTCGTCGTAGCCGGCGAGGACGACCGCGTGCCCCGGGAAGTGAGCCGAGTTGCCGTAGTGGTCGAGGTAATAGATGTCGGTGAGGAGGAGGGCCGGGTTGCCGGAGTCGACTTCGGTTGCCGCCGCCTCCCAGGCCGCCGCCCCGTCCTCCTCGCTGAAGGTGCGCATCTCCAGCGCCGCCCCGGTCAGCTCGCGGAAACTCTCCTCCAGCCGCGCGGTGCGGCCGTTGAACCAGCGGCTGGGCGAGGCGTCGTCGAGCGCCAGGTAGTAGAAGCCCGCGCCGGCGCCGAGCCCGAAGGCCATCTCCTCGCTGATCTCCACCCCGTGGAAGGCGAGCAGGTTGCGCAGCGCGGTCGAGCCGCAGTGGTTGCCGGGGGTGTGGGTGAAGCCGGGGACGGTGGGCATCGCCCAATAGTCTCTCGCGCCGATGCAGGATCTCGACCTGAAGCTGCTGCGCTGGATGCGCACCCACGGCCACACGCCCGCGGTGGAGGACGCCGCGGTCGCGCTCGGCAAGGCCGGCAACAACGCCCTCGTCTGGTTCCTGCTCGGGGGCGCCCTGGCGATCCTCGACAACGGGCGCTGGGAGTCGTGGCTGATCTGCGCCCTGCTCGGCCCCTTCGCGATCGGCCTCAACTACCTGATCAAGCTCGCGGTGAAGCGGCCGCGCCCGGTGCTCGAGGGCCTGCCGCCGCTCGGCGGCGCCCCCAGCAGCCTCAGCTTCCCCTCGGCCCACGCGACCTCGTCCTTCGCGGTGGCGACGGCGATGGTCCGGGTCGACCCGGCGATGGGCGCCGCCTTCGTCGTTGCCTTTGCCCTGGCGCTCGGCCGCCCCTACCTCGGTATGCACTATCCCTCCGACGTTGTCGCCGGGGCGGTCCTCGGCGTCGTCCTCGGCCTGATCGTCCCGCTCAGCTTCTGATGGCTGCGGCGAAGAGAGAGACGGCGAGATGAAGGTCGGGATCGTCGGCTTGCCGAACGCGGGCAAGTCCACCCTCTTCAACGCCCTGACCAAGGGCGGCGCCCAGACCGGCGACTATCCGTTCACGACGATCGAGCCCAACGTGGCGATCGCCGAGGTGCCCGACGAGCGGCTGGAGCAGGTGGCGGCGACGGTGCGCAGTTCGAAGCTGGAACCGGCGACGATCTCCTTTCACGACATCGCCGGCCTGGTCAAAGGAGCCTCCGAAGGGGAGGGGCTCGGCAACCAGTTCCTCGCCTCGATCCGCGAGACCGACGCGATCTGCCACGTCGTCCGCTGCCACACCGAATCCGACGTGCCGCACCCCGACGGCCGCGTCGACCCGCTGGCCGACATCGAGACGATCGAGACCGAGCTGGTCCTCGCCGACTACGACCAGGTCGAGCGCCGGCTCGGCCGGATCGGCAAGCAGGCCAAGTCGGGCGACGCCGAAGCGATCGCCGAGCACGGCTGGCTGCAGGCGGTCCACGAGGCGCTCGCCGCCGGCCGGCCGGCGCGCTCGATCCCGGTCCCCGACGCCGCCCCGAACGCCGCCCGTGACCTCGGCGGGCTCACCACCAAGCCGATCCTCTACGTCGCCAACGTCGACGAGGGCGACGGCGCGGTGCCCGAGGTGGTCGCCTCCCACGCCGCCGCCAACGGCGCCGGTGCGGTCGCGGTCAGCGCCCGGATCGAGGGCGAGCTGGCCGAGCTCGACCCCGCCGAAGCCGAGGAGATGCGCGAGTCCTACGGGGTCGAGGGTTCGGGCCTGGCGCGCTTGGTCCGCGCCGCCTACGAGCTGCTGGAGCTGATCACCTTCTTCACCGCCGGCGAGGGCAAGGAGGCGGTCGCCCGTCCCCTGCACCGCGGCGCCACCGCGCTGGAGGCGGCGGGGACGATCCACACCGAGATCATGGAAGCGTTCGTCAAAGCCGAGGCGATCGGCTGGCAGCAGCTGGTCGAGTGCGGCGGCTACGCGCCGGCCCGCGACAAGGGCCTGCTGCGGATCGAGGGTCGCGACTACCTCGTCCAGGACGGCGACGTGATCACGATCAAGGTCTGACCGCTCCGCGCCCCCCCGGGCGCCGCCTCGCCATCCCCGGTCGGCACCGCCCCGCCGATCGCATCGGGGCGGTCACCGCCAGCCTCAGCCCCCCTTGTGAATCGAGGTTGCTGGGTACGCCTCACTGCATCCGCTGAGCCTCACAACGCATCACCTCCTTCCCTCACCGGAAGCGTCCTTCGCGGCGATGCATTGGTTTTTATTGCTTCGAAGCGGCTCAGTAAAGGGCTCTAGCTAGCCATTTCCCTGCATCTTCCGAGCATTTATGCCTTATCGTCATGCCCGGCAACCAGTCGATCAATCGAAAGGGCTTGGGGATGGCGGGGAGCGAAGGTGAGGCGAAGAAGCGCAGGCAGACGATCAGTACTGCCCTCAAGCACCCGCTGCGGGTGCGCATTCTGGAAGTCCTCAACGAAGGACCGCGGAGCCCTAGCCAGTTCGTCGAGGAAGGGCTGATCCCGAAGGATCACTACACGACCTACCAGCAGGCCCTCTCGCTCGCCTCCTACCACTTCCGCGAGCTGCAGAAGGAAGGCTGCCTGGAGGTGATCGAATCGATCCCCAGGCGCGGCGCCGTCGAGCACGTCTACGAAGGCCTCGCCCGCGTCTACTTCGACGACGCCGAGTTCGAAGGCATGCCGCGGCCGACGCGACGCAAGCTCTCGCGCGTCTCCCTGCAGGGGATGGTCGCGCGAGCCGACCGGGCGATCGCCGAGGACACCTTCGACGCGCGTCCGGACCGGCACCTGACCTGGATGCCGATGCAGCTCGACGAGCGCGGCTGGAGCGAAACGATCGCCAAACTGGCGGCGACCTTCGAGGAGCTGACCCAGATTCGCCTCGACGCGCGGGACCGGCTGGCCGCTTCGGGCGAGGAGGTTGTGACGGCGACGGCGGCGATGCTGGGATTCGAATCACCGCCGCCCCCACCGCTGCGCGATTCGGAGGACTAGAGTCCCTCTGCATGGAGGAACGGGCGCGGTTCCCGGAGGTCGCCGCCAAGGCCGACCACTACGAGAGCTTCTACATCAAGGCCTGCCAGCCGGACGGCGGCAAGGGCGTATGGATTCGCCACACGGTCCACAAGCGCCCCGGCGCTGAGCCCAACGCCTCGATCTGGTTCTGCCTCTTCGACCGCGACGCCGACGGGCCGCGGGCGACCAAGGTGACGGTCCCCGCCTCCCAGCTCTCGACGCCCGCCGGGTCCTGGATCCGCGTCGCCGACGCTGAGATCGGCCCCGGACGCGCCGAGGGCTCGGTCGTCACCGAGGCGCTCAGCGCCTCCTGGTCCTTCACCTTCGCCGGCGATGCAGAGCCCTGCAAGTACCTGCCGGCCGACTGGCTCTACAAGGCGCCGCTGCCGAAAACGAAGTTCCTGGCGCCGTTCCCCGACGCTCGCTTCCAGGGCCGCCTCGAGATCAACGACGACCCGTTCGAGCTCTCCGGCTGGCCGGGGATGATCGGTCACAACTGGGGGACCGAGCACGCTGAGCGTTGGGTCTGGCTCGAGGGCACCGGCTTCCCCGACGCGCCCAACACCTATTTCGACGCCGGCGCCGCCCGCGTTCGCCTCGGCTCCCGGATTAGCCCCTGGATCCCCTCCGGGATGCTGGTCCTCGATGGCGTCGCCCACCGGCTCGGCGGGCTCGGCGCGATCCGCTCAGCCGAGATCGACGAGCACCCCTCGGTCTGCAGCTTCGTCCTCCCCGGCAAGGACGTGATGGTCCGCGGCCGCGTCTCGGCCCCGGAGAAGGACTTCGTCGGTTGGGTCTACGCCGACCCCAAGGGCCCCGAGCACAACACCGTCAACTGCTCAGTCGCCGACCTCGAGCTGACCGTCGAGCGCCCGGGCCTGCCGGCGCGCCAACTCACCCTGCCCGGCGGCGGCGCCTACGAGTTAGGGATGCGGGACACGGACCACGGCATCCCGATCCAGCCGTACCCCGACGGCTGAGTGTCGCTTTTGTCCCCTACGGGTGGGACAAAAGCGACAGGGCTATTTCGAGACGACCTTCTCGAAGGTCATCCAGGTGTCGTAGCCGCCGAGCGCGACGGAGAGCTGCGAGCCGCTGACGATGGAGACACCGCCGGTGCCGATCAGCTTGGCGCTGATGATCCGCGGTGAGACGCCGGTCTTGGTGATCACCACCTGCTTCAGCTTGCCCTGCAGGTAGCCGCCGAGGCGGGAGCTGATTTCCGGGCCGCTGAAGTCGAGCGTCCATTTGTGCAGCGGGCAGTAGTAGTCGTAGGGGTCGGGGACACCGACCAGGTAGGGGACGGGTGAGCCGAAGACGTTGACGGCGCTCTCGGTGTGGCCGCCGGAGCAGGCCGAGTAGAGGGTCTGGGCGACGTCGTTGCCGTACATCACGACCTGGCCGCGGGTTGCGGCGACCGCTTCGTTGGTGCGGTCGTACTCGCTTTCCAGCCCCTCGTAGACCTGGCTGCGGGTGTCGGCGTAGAGGTCGAAGCCGTTGCCTCCGACATCGCCGGTGAGGGCGATCGAGCGAACCGCCAGCGCGTGCGCTTTCAGCTCCTCCATCGGCCAGGAGGGCGGCACCTCGTTCGGCATCACGCCTTTCGCGTACTGCTCCAGCGCCAGGGCGTTGACGATGTTGAGCGAGCCGGCGTCGCTTTCGGTCGGCACCGTCTCCAGGGCGCCGCGGAAGGTGCCCTGGCCGGCGATCGCGATCGTGCCGCGGCCAGCGGCGCGCAGCCGGCGACCGCAGGTGGCGAGCGGTTTGCCCCCCGAGCTGCGCAACTTCACGGTTTTCCCGACTCGATGCGCCTCATAACTGCGAGCGGGGTCGAGGACCTCGCCGCAGGCGCTGGTCGCGCCGCTGAATTCGACGTCGCTGGGGGAGATGTCGAGCAGGACCCGTACCACCCGCGTCTTTTCGACCGTGCCGATCGTCGTCCCCCGGTAGTAGTGGCCGAGGATGAAGCGGTAGTTCTTGCCGGCTTTGGCGAAGCCGTAGGCGCCGTAGGCGCTCATCCCGACCCCGTGGCCGAAGCCGCGGCCGTGGACGACCCAGCTGACGCTGGCCTGGGCGGCGACCGGGCAGGCGAAGGCCAGCAGTGCGGCGGTCACGAGTATGTGTCTCACGAACTTGGACATCTCTGAGCCAACAGATTCAACAATCAGGAGTAGCGGCCTGCCTCTCCGGGGACGTAACCTGGATACGTGAGTGCAACCGACCACAAGCTCCTCGCTGCCGGCGAGTGGATCGAGACCGGCGAGTGGAGCGAGGTGAAGAGCCCCTACGACGGCAGCCTCGTCGGCCGGGTGGCGCAGGGCGACGAAGCGCTGGTCGAGCGGGCGATCGAAGCCGCGCACGAGGCGTTTGTGACCGCCGACTTCCCCCAGCACAAGCGGGCCGCGGTGCTGGAGCGGGCGGCCGAGCTGGTCGCCGAGCGCCGCGACGATCTGGCGGCGGCGATCGCCGCCGAGGCCGGCAAGCCGACCAAGACCGCCACGGTGGAGGCCGAACGTTGCGTCTCCACGCTCGAGTTCTCCGCGGTCGAGGCGCGCAAGCTGACCGGCGGCACGGTGCCAATGGACGCCGCCCCGGCGGGCGCCGGCAAGCTCGGCGTGATGCTGCGGGTGCCCTACGGCGTCGTCGGCGCGATCAGCCCCTTCAACTTCCCGCTCAACCTCGTCGCCCACAAGCTCGGCCCGGCGATTGCCGCCGGCAACGCGGTGGTCCTCAAGCCCGCCGGGCAGACGCCGATCTCGGCCCTGAAGCTGGCCGCGATCCTGGTCGAGGCGGGCCTGCCGGAGAACTGGCTCTCGGTGATTCCGGGTCCCGGCTCCAAGGTCGGCAACAAGATCGTCGAGCACCCGCTGACCAAGGCGATTACCTTCACCGGCTCGGCCCCGGTCGGCTGGGACATCCGCGCCAAGGTCCCGCACAAGAAGGTGAACCTGGAGCTCGGCTCCAACGCCCCGCTGATCGTCAACGACGACGGTGACTGGGAGACGGCCGCCGACAAAGCCCAGATCCACGCCTTCTCCCACGCCGGCCAGAGCTGCATCTCGATCCAGCGGATCCTCGTCCACGAAGACGTCGCCGACGAGTTCATTTCGCGGCTTGTCGCCAACGTCGAGAAACTGACCGTCGGCGACCCACTGGCCGAGGGGACCGATGTCGGGCCGTTGATCACCCCCGACGATCGCGATCGGGTCAAGGCGTGGGTCGACGATGCGGTCGCCGGTGGCGCCGAGCTATTGACCGGGGGAGAGCTGGTGGACGAGGGCCGCTGCCTGGCGCCGACCCTGCTGAAGGCGCCGCCGAAAGCGGCCAAGGTCTGGTGCGAGGAGATCTTCGGCCCGGTGGCGACGATCGACACCTTCTCCGACTTCGACGAGGCCCTTCGCCTCGCCAACGACTCCAAGTTCGGCCTTCAGGCGGGCGTCTTCACCCGCGACATCGGCCGCGGCCTCCAGGCCGGCCACACCCTCGAGTTCGGCGGCGTCCTGATCAACGAGGTGCCGACCTTCCGCACCGACCAGCAGCCCTACGGGGGAGTCAAGGACTCCGGCAACACTCGCGAGGGCCCGGCTTACGCGGTCTACGAGTTGACCGAGGAGCGGTTTGTGACTTTGCAGGGGTAGAGATGTCGGGAGGGGTCCTCCAGGCACATCTCGCTATGGCTCGATGTTGAGTGCCTGGAGGACCCCTCCCGACATCTCTTATTACCGCGAAGTGTTTCTCGCTTAAAAGTAGGTACTCTCCCCGCATGGGAATACGGGAGGTTTTGCGGTTCGTGGGGGCGATTGCGGTGCTTGCCGCAATCGCCGTGGCGCCAAACGCTGTCGCGGCGGTTTCCGACACGGAAGGGAAAACGACGCTCGAACAGCGCGTGGTCCCGGCGACTAGCGGTGTCTATGACTTCCTCCAGCTCGGGGCGGGGGAGCCCTACAGCGTCCGCCAGGATCTGGCGACCGCGCAGGCTGGGCGCGATGGCCGTCGCGACTCACTTGTCTACTTCGGTCAGCTCTCCGACTTCCAGCTCGCCGACGAGGAGTCGCCGGCGCGGCTTGAGGTGATCGACCCGCTCTCGACCCCGCTCAGCCTTCCCTTCGGCGCCGCCTGGCGGCCGTGGGAGGCGCTGGAGCCGCAGGTGACCGAGGCGATGATCCGCCAGGTCAACGAGTTCACCGGCACCAGCCCGGTCGCCGACGGCAGCGGCGCTCACCGCTCGATGGACTTCACGATCAACACCGGCGACCTCGCCGACAGCCAGCAGCTGAACGAGACCCAGTGGGTGCGGACCCTGCTCGAGGGTGGCACGCTCAACCCCAACAGCGGCGTCAACAAAGCGACCTACTCGCACCCGCTCTGCCCCAACCTCTTCGTCCCCGGCGCCACCGAGGCCGCCCGCTACACCGGTGTCCAGGACTACGACGACTACATCGAGGGGACCTTCCCCGAGTTCTACGACCCCGATATTCCGAAAGGCGTCCACGCCGCCTGGCCGAAATACCCGGGCCTGATGGACCGCGCGCAGCAGTCCTTCACCGCCGAAGGGCTCGACGTCCCGTCCTACGTCGCCTTCGGCAACCACGACGCGCTGGTGCAGGGGAACGCCGCCGCCAACGCTGCCTTCGAGCAGGTGGCGACCGGCTGTCTGAAGCCGATCGGGCCGGTCTCCAACCCGGAAAACGCGAGCGCCCTGCTGGCCTCGCTGCTGAACCCGGTCTCCCTGATCTCCTCGTTCCTGACCAGCCCGCAGAACACGATCCTCGTTCCGGGCGACCCGGCCCGCCGCTTCGTCTCCAAGAAGCAGTTCAAGGACGTCTTCAAAGCGGGCTCGCAGGCCGACGGCCATGGCTTCGGGCTGATCGACGCCGCCCAGGAGAGCGCCTCCAAAGGCGCCGCCGGCTACTACGCTTGGACCCCGGAGCCGGGGATGCGCTTCATCTCCCTCGACACCGTCGCCGAGGCCGGCACGATCCTCACCCCGACCGGCAAATCGACCTCGGACGGGAACATCGACGACCCCCAGTTCAAATGGCTCCGCGGTCAACTGGAAGCGGCGACCGCTGCCGATCAGCTGGTGGTGCTCTTCAGCCATCACGCGCCGGAGAGCCTGGTCGCCGACGCGCCCGACGAGCTGGCGCCACCGTGCACGGTCAACGACTCGCACGGCCATGACCTCAACCCCGGCTGCGACCTCGACCCGCGCCTCTCGTTCCCGATCCACCTCCAAGCGGACATGGTCAACCTCCTCCACGAATACCCCAACGCGATCGCCTGGGTAGCGGGCCACTCCCACGACAACGTCGTCAACCCGTTCCCCGCTCCGGGCGGCAACGGAGGCTTCTGGAGCATCCGGGTGGCAGCCGAGGCCGACTGGCCCCAGCAAACCCGCCTCCTCGAGGTCTTCGACAACCAGGACGGAACCCTCTCCATCTTCGGCACCATCGTCGACCAAGTGGGCCAGGCAAAAGCCCCAGCCCCAGGCACCCCAGCTTCAGCGATGGACTTCAACGACCTGGCCTCTGCAGCCCGGACCATGAGTTACAACGACCTCCAGTCCGGCGCCCCGATCGGCGAAGGCCAAGCCAAAGACCGCAACGTCGAGCTCCTGATCGACGACCCGCGCTAGCTCGTAGTTCGACAGCTGTGGTAAAGGGGGCCGAGAGGGGTCCCCCAGACACTCAACATCGAGCCATAAGCGAGATGTGTCTGGGGGACCCCTCCCGGCCCCCTCTCACCGACCCCTACTCGTGAGGCCGAGCCATCCGCCGGTGGTCGAGAGCCTCCTCGAGCACGGCAGGCTCTACTCCTTGCTCCAGGGCCACCTCTCGAAGTGAGCGCCCGGACTCTGCAGCCGTCTTGACGATGTCCGCCGCGCGGTCGTAGCCGATGTGAGGATTCAGAGCAGTTGCGGTTGCGAGGGTGGACTCCGCGTGGCGGGTCGTCATCTCCTCGTTGGCCTCGACGCCGGCGACGCATTTTTCGTTCAGCAGGCGCGAGGCGCTCCCGAGCAGTTTGATCGAGTCGAGCAGGTTGCGGGCGATCAGCGGCACGCGGACGTTGAGCTCGAACTGGCCCTGGCTGCCGGCGACGGTGATCGCGGTGTCGTTGCCGATCACCTGGGCGGCGACCTGGATCACGACCTCCGGGATCACCGGGTTGACCTTGCCGGGCATGATCGAGGAGCCCTTCTGCAGCTCGGGCAGGCGCAGCTCGGCGAGGCCGGCGCGGGGGCCGGAGCCCATCAGCGCCAGGTCGTTGGCGATCTTGTTGAGCGAGACGGCGTAGACCTTGAGCGCGCCCGAGAGCTCGACCAGCGCGTCGCGGTTGCCCTGCGCCTCGAAGGCGTCGAGCGGGCCGGAGATCTGCAGCCCGGTGTCGGCGGCGAGGCGCTCGCGCACCTTGGCGGCGAACTCGGGGTGGGTGTTGAGGCCGGTGCCGGTGGCGGTGCCGCCGAGCGGGATCTGGCCGACCCGCCGCAGGGTCCCCTCGACCCGCTGCACGCCGAGCCGGACCTGGGCGGCGTAGCCGCCGAACTCCTGCCCGAGGGTGACCGGGACGGCGTCCATCAGGTGGGTGCGGCCGGCCTTGACGACGTCGGCGAACTGCTTCGACTTCTGCTCCAGCGCTGCCTCCAGTGCCCCCATCGAGGGCAGCAGGTCACGCGTCACCTCATCCAGCGCCGCCAGGTGGACAGCGGAGGGGAAGACGTCGTTAGAGGACTGGCCCATGTTGACGTGGTCGTTGGGGTGGGCGCCGTCGCCGGCGATGTTGGCGAGTACCTCGTTGGCGTTCATGTTCGAGGAGGTGCCGGAACCGGTCTGGAAGACGTCGACCGGGAACTGGTCGTCGTGCTCGCCTTCGGCGACCGCGATGCCGGCCTCGGCGATCCGCGAGGCGAGATCGGCGTCGAGGATGCCGAGGGCGCCGTTGGCCTCGGCCGCGGCGGACTTGATCCGGCCCAGCCAGCGCACCACCGGCACCGGTACCCGCTCGCCCGAGACCGGGAAGTTGTCTACCGCCTTGGTGGTCTCGCCACCCCAGAGCTGCTCAGTCAAAACAAGCCTCCGTCGAAGATCGTTGGGTCTGGAGCGTATTCACCGGGGGATGCCGACGCCGTTCCGAGGGTCTGTATTAGGGTTCCCTAACTATGAAGCCAGACGATCCGGTCAGCCAGGGCGCCGAGCGCGCCATCGTCCACCTCAACGACGACCACGCCGATGCCCTGCTGGAGATGGCGCAGGCGCTAGGCGGTCACCCCGACGCTACCGCTGCGCGCTGCGTCGACGCCGATCGCACCGGCCTCGACCTCATCGCCGATACCCCGACAGGGGAGACGCAGGTGCGGGTCGACTACGACGAGCCGATCGAGGGCCCCGAGGGTTTGCGCAAGGCGACTGTCAAGCTCGCCCAGAAGGCGCGGGCGGAGCTGGGCATGGAGCAGCGCCCGGTCTCGGCCGAGTAGAGCTCGCCGCTTCCGTCAGCCGCCGGAGCGGCCGGCCTCGAACCCTCTCTTGTAAGCGGCGAGGAACTCTTCGCTGAGCGGCTGTCTGCCCGGGGCGTAGCGGGCGGCGACGGTGAGCCGGCGGACGAGGTCGGAGTGGATGCCTTCGCTCTCCTCGGAGCCGCGCTCGGCGGCGCCGAGCAGGTAGCCAAGCCGGAGTGCTGCGTCGCCATCGGGTTCCGCCCGCGCTTCGGCGTTTAGGCCGGTGGCCGCCTCGATCGTCGCTTCTCCGACCCGCGCCAGGTCACCGGCACTCTGGTTCTCGGCGAGGCAGTCGCTGATCGGCGTCTCCCCTTGCAGGCGCACTTCCCCCGGCGCCGACTCCAGCGCCTGCTCGTAGGCGGCGGAGCCTTCGAGGCAGGCCACCGGCGTCGAGTCGTCCTGGTCGCCGCAGCCGGCAGCGACGGCGCCGGCGAGAGCCATTGCGACCAGGATGAAAAGCGACTTATAGTTGGCGAATCTTGAGAGGTCGATGGAGATCAATGGTGGGGGTGGGCCTGCCTGGGCTGCTGATCTTGACGATCGCGCTGGCCGGATGCTCGTCCTCCTCGGACGAGACCTCCAAGGCCGAGACCGCGAAGAAGTCGACCGCCCCGCCGGCGCCGAGGGATGAGTACACGAGGTTCCAGACCTCCTATGCGGACGTCGACCAGCAGAACACCCGCGACGCGCGCAGCGCGCTGAAGGCGTCGAACGTCGCCGGGCTCGAGGAGGCGTGGTCGCGGCCAATCGAGGGCACGGGCCAAGCCACGGGCTTCGTCGCCAGCCCGATCGCCACCGACAACATCGTCTTCCTCCAGGATCTCGACTCGAACGTGGCGGCGCTCGACCTCCGCGACGGCAAGCCCTACTGGGAAAAGCGGTTCGACGTTCCAGCCTTACCGCCCGGCGGGTTGACCGTGACGCGGGGGTTCCAGATAGTCGTCGGGGCGACCCCGACCGAAGCCTTCGGGCTCGACGAACGGAGCGGTAAGGAGCTGTGGTCCACGCGCCTGGCTGAGCCGGGATCCGGGACCGGGATCGGGATGACGCCCGGGTACTACAACGGGCTCGCCTATCTCGCCACCCGGCCCGACGGCAGCGATGGCAGTGCCACCGGTGCACTCTGGGCGCTCGACGTGCGCTCCGGCGAAAAACACTGGCACATCGACACCGGCGAGGCGAAAGGTCAACCACTCGGCCACGGCCTCACCACCGTCCCCGCCTTCGACAGAAAAAGCTCCCTCTACATGGGAACCGGGGAACCGGGGGCCAGCGCGGTGGTCAAAGTCAACGAATGGAACGGCAGGCCCGACTGGAGCTTTCGGTTGGCGCCGGCTGGAAGGAGCTCGGGCGCCTGGGACCCGGTCGTCGTCGAGCTTGGCGGCCGAAGAGTCGTGGTCGTGGCGGATCGGTCGGGCACCGTCGTTGCCCTGGCCCGCACGGGCGAGGTGCGCTGGCGGCATTTCAGCGGCTCCGGGGTGGTCGGCCCGGTCGCGGTCAGCGGGGAAACGGCGTTCGTCTCGACCGGCGACGGCCGCCAGGGCTTTCTGGTCGCGCTGAACCTCTCCGACGGGACCATGCAGTGGAAACACGGCTTCCAGAGCTCGCTGTCCGGCCCGACCCTCGCCACCAACGACCTCGTCTTCGCGACCTCCGCCGACGGGCGCGTCTACGCCCTCAACGCCAAGAGCGGCAAGAAGCTCTGGAGCCAGAAGGTGTCGTCCGCTGCGGAAGGCGGACTGACCGTGGCCGGCAACACCCTGCTGGTCCGTGCCGGCACCTCGGGAACGGAGCCGGGGCCGGAGCTGGTTGCCTACCGCCTTGGCGGCTAGGTCGACGGGCGGAGCGTCAGTCGCCGACCCGGGCTGAGATGCCGCCGGTCGACATCCGGGCGATACCGCCGGGCGGGCCGGGTGGGGCTTTCGGTTTCACCCGACGTTTCTTCGGCGCGGCCGTTTCGAGTTCGCCGGCGATCGGGAAGGATTCGACCCATTCGGCGAGCTGGAACATCGGCGCGATCGCGTGGTTCCAGGAGAGGTGCAGGTGGTGGCCGCAGCCGTGGCCGGCGTCGCCGTCGTAGCCGACCCAGCGGAACGGCGGGGCGGGTTCGTTCGCGACCGGCTCGGCCCAGAGGGCGAGGCGGGTGATCCCGGTCCAGTTGGCGTCGCATTTGGAGCTCGGGTTGACGGGGACGATGTCGACCGCGAGCCCGTTGTAGTGGTCGGAGTTCTTGACGTGGCAGCCGTCGCAGCCGGCGTGTTCGCCGTTCGGCAGCGGGCCGGAGTAGCCGTCGGTGACGTAGATCGGGAAGCGTTTCGCGATCCAGCGCAGGTTGGGGATGATCCGCCGGTCGATCATGTCGCCTTCGGCGTGGGGGATCGAGGCGGGGATCGGGACGATCTTGCCCACCCCGAAGAGGATCTTCGGCGGCCCGGGGGGCGCCGCCTCGGCGTAGGCGCAGACCGCGAACAGCGGCGCCAGGGAGGCGGCGAAGATGGCGAGGACGCGGACCCAGGCGGTGGCGAGGAGGCGGTGGCTCACTCCCGCCTTATCGGCCCTACGACGCTCGCCCCTTGAGTCCTGCTCAGAAGTTCTCACCGGCATGAGGTAGTTGGAACACGGCCGGATAGGGTTCGATTCATGCCTACTGTCCGCGAAGCTTCCTTTGACCTATTCCGCGCCCACGGGATGACGACGATGTTCGGCAACCCGGGCTCGACCGAGCTGCCGATGCTCGCCGACTTCCCCTCGGACTTCAGGTACGTCTTGGGTCTGCAGGAGGCGGTCGTGGTCGGGATGGCCGACGGCTACGCCCAGGCTTCGGGCAAGACCACCGTCGTCAACCTTCACACCGCGCCGGGGGTCGGCAACGCGATGGGGGCGATCTTCAACGCCCAGGCCAACCACTCGCCGCTGCTGATCACCGCCGGCCAGCAGGCGCGGGCGCAGATCACCCTGCAGGCGAACCTGACCAACCGCGACGCGACGCGGATGCCGCACCCGCTGGTCAAGTGGTCCTACGAGCCGCCGCGGGCCGAGGACGTGCCGCTGGCGCTGGCTCACGGCGCCCACCTCGCCGGGCTGGCGCCGCGCGGCCCGGTCTTCGTCTCGCTGCCGATGGACGACTGGTACGCCGAGGTCGACGAGAAGGACGCCGCCGCGGCGATCGCGCGCAAGGTCGGCGGCCGCGCCGTCGCCGACCCGGAGGCGGTGCGGGCGCTGGCCGAGCGCTTCGACCAGGCGGCGAACCCCGTCCTCGTCGCCGGCCCCGACATCGACACCGCTGGCGCCTGGGACCTCGCCGTCGCCCTCGCGGAGCGCCAGCGCCTGCCGGTCTGGGCCTCGCCCGCGACCGGCGGTCACCGCCTCGGCTTCCCCGAGAACCACCCGAACTTCCGCGGCGTCCTGCCGCCGGCGATCGGGCCGGTCGGGCAGACGCTCGAGGGCCACGACCTGATCGTCGTCGTCGGCAGCTCGGTCTTCCCCTACTACCCGCACATCCCCGGCCCGCTGCTGCCCGAGGGGGCGGCATTGGTCGCGGTCACCAGCGACCCCGACGAGGCGGTGCGGGCGCCGATGGGCGACGCGATCGTCGCCGACGTCGGGCTGACCCTGGCGGCGCTGGTCGAGGCGGTGCCGGAGTCCTCGCGCCCGGCGCCGGAGCCGAACCCCGGCCCGCAGGAAATCCCCGCCACCGATCCGCTCAACCCCTCGACCGTGCACACCGCCCTCGCCGAGGTGATGCCCGAGGACGCGATCGTCGTCCTCGAGTCGCCTTCGAGCACGCTGGCGCTGCGCAACCAGCTCCGCATCTCCCGTCCCGGCAGCTACTACTTCAGCGCCGGTGGCGGCCTCGGCTTCGGCCTCTCGGCGGCGGTCGGGGTGCAGCTCGCCCAGCCGGACCGGCCGGTCGTCTGCGTGCTCGGCGAGGGTTCGGCCCAGTACGCGATCACCGCCTTCTGGAGCGCCGTCGCCTACAACGCGCCGGTCACCTTCCTCGTCCTCCAGAACCAGGAGTACGCGATCCTCAAATGGTTCGCCGAAGTCGAGCAGGTGGCGGGCGCGCCGGGCCTGGAGCTGCCCAAGCTCGACGTCGCCGCGGTCGCCGCCGGCTACGGGGTCAACACCCAGCGGGCGAGCGGGCGCGAGGAGGTTGCGGGCGCGCTCAGCTCCGCGCTTGCCTCGTCGAAGCCGGAGCTGGTCGAAGTACCGGTCGAGCGCGGGATGTCCCTCTTCTAGGCGGCGCTCCGCCGACCGAAGCCCATGGCCCTGCTGCAGCGCACCCGCCCATCGGTCCCGCCGCCGCCGAGCCAGCCGGTCGCCGACCGGGCCCCCGACGAGCTTGCCGCCGGCGTCGCCGCGCCGCTGCGGCGCCAGCTGGAGGAGTTGCTCGGCGCCGGCCGCGTTCTGCACCGGGTCTCCGACCTCGTCGCCTACGCCTCCGACGCCAGTCCCTACCGGCTCTTCCCGCGGGCGGTGGTCGAGGCGCGCTCCGCCGACGACGTGGCGAAGGTGCTGCGCTTCGGCCGCGAGCAGGGGATCCCCGTCACCTTCCGCGCCGGCGGCACCAGCCTCAACGGCCAGGGCCAGAGCGAGGGCATCCTCGTCGACGTCCGCAAGCACTTCGGCGGGGTGGCCGTAGAGGACGACGGCGCGCGGGCGCGGGTCAAGCCGGGGACGATCCTCGGCCACGCCAATCGCGTCCTCGCCCCCCACGGCCGCAAGCTCGGCCCCGACCCGGCCAGCACCGACGTCTGCACGGTCGGCGGCGTCGTCGCCAACAACTCGGGCGGGATGCGCTGCGGGGTGACTAAGGACTCCTACTCGACGGTGCGCGAGCTGACCTTCGTCCTCCCCTCGGGGACGGTGATCGACACCGGCGCCCCCGGCGCCGCCGAGCGCTTCGCCGCCGCCGAGCCGGAGCTGGTCGCGGGGCTGGAGGCGATCCGCGACGAGATCCGCGCCGACGCCGAGCTCGCCGAGCGGATCCGGCGAAAGTTCGAGATCAAGAACACCACCGGCTACCGCCTCTGCGCCTTCCTCGACGCCGACGAGCCGCTGGAGATCTTCCGCCGTCTGCTGGTCGGCTCGGAGGGGACGCTGGCCTTCGTCTCCGAGGTCGTCTTCGAGACCGTGCCGCAGCCGCCGGTGACGACCACCGCCTGGGTCCACTTCCCCGGCATCGACGAGGCGATCGCCCCGGTCCAGGACCTGGTCGCCTCCGGCGCCACCGCGGTCGAGCTGATGGTCGCGCCGGCGCTGATCACCGCCGCCTGGAACATGGTCGGGGCGCCGCAGGAGTGGAAAGAGCTGCCGCCGGAGTCGGCGGTGCTGCTGGTCGAGTTCGGCGGCACCGACGAGGGCGACCTGGCGGCGCAGGTCCTCCGGGCCGAAGCGATCCTCGGCTCCCACGAGACGATCCGCCCGATCGATTTCGCCCGCGAGCCGGAGGCGATCGAGCTGGCCTGGCGGGTGCGTGAGGGGCTGCATGGGCTGATCGGCCGGGTGCGGCCCGAGGGCACGGCGCTGATCGTCGAGGACGTCTGCGTGCCGCCGGAGCGGATCGCCGAAGGTGCGAAAGACCTGCAGGCGCTGCTCGGCGAACACGGCTTCCTCGCCGGGGTCGCCGGCCACGCCTCGGCCGGGAACCTGCACTTCATGCTGACCCCGGACTTCGCCAAACAGGAGGACCTCGACCGCTACGAGGCCTTCATGGGCGGGCTGGTCGAGCTGATCGTCGGCAAGTACGACGGCTCGCTCAAGGCCGAGCACGGGACCGGGGTCAACATGGCCCCTTATGTTGAGCGCGAGTGGGGGGAGAAGGCGACCGGGCTGATGTGGCAGGTGAAGCAGCTCGCCGATCCCGACGCGGTGCTCTCGCCGAACGTCCTCCTCACCCGCGACCCCGGCGTCCACCTGCGCAACCTGAAAACGACGCCGGCGATCGAGGAGTGGGGCGGGGCAACGACCTGCGTCGAGTGCGGCTTCTGCGAGCCGGTCTGCCCCAGCCGCAACCTGACGACGACGCCGCGCCAGCGGATCGTCCTGCGGCGGGAGATGGCGCGACAGCCCGAGGGGTCGCCGGTGCAGCGGGCGCTGCTCGAGGAGTTCGACTACGACGGGCTGGAGACGTGTGCGACCGACGGGTCCTGCCAGATCGCTTGCCCGTTGGGGATCGATACCGGGAAGATGGTCAAGGAGCTGCGGGTGGCGCGGCATGGGGAGCGGGCTGAAAAGCGGGCTTTGACGGCGGCCAAGCGGTGGAAGGCGGTCGAGAAGGTCTCTCGAGTTGGCCTGAAACTCGGTGGGCCGCTTGTGAGGAGAACGAAGGGCGGACGGGCGTTGCCTGGGCCAAGTCGGTGGGGGGGCGGGGATGACCCTCTCCAGGCACATCTCGCTAATGGCTCGATGTTGAGTGCCTGGAGAGGGTCATCCCCGCCCCCTGCGACCGCTGGCGTTTACTTCCCGAGTTGCACGAATCGCATCTTTGATGGCAATCCCGTTGAGGCGCTCGTGACCGTTTCTGCCAGAGCCGGGTCGCCGGTATGGATTCCAGATGACGTTGACGGGAGCTGCTGCGGTTTGCCGTGGAGTTCGAAAGGGTTCGCCGCCGCGCATTCGCACAAGGCGAATGAGATGGTTGCGCGACTTTGGCGGTGGAGTGGGGAAGGGGCGTTGCCGGTGGTGATCGACGCTGCCTCTTGCACCGGGGCGATTGCTGAGCCTGGCGAGGGGGTGCTCGGTGAGGAGAACGCTGAGCGGCTTTCCAAGTTGGAGATCGTCGATTCTGTTGCTTGGGCGCTGCGGCTGCTGCCCGACCTGGAGATCTCCGAGAAGGTCGATGCTGCTGCGGTCCACCCGACCTGTGCGACTCGGCGGCTTGGTCTTGCTCACCCGCTGCGGACGCTTGCCGGTGCTCTTGCCGATGAGGTCTACGTGCCGCCGTCGGCTACCTGCTGTGGGTTCGCCGGGGACCGCGGCATCAGTCACCCCGAGCTGACCGCGTCGGCCACCCGCCCCCAGGCCGAGGAGCTGGCCGGCCGCAGCTTCGACGCTCACCTCTCCAGCAACCGCACCTGCGAGATCGCGATGACCCGCGCTACCGGCGAGCCCTACGAGTCGGTCGTCTGCCTGCTGGAGCGACTAAGCCGGGTCTGAGCTTTTGCCCGCGTCGACGGTCTTGCCGTCGATGTGGGAGACCAGCTCGGCGAATTTCGGTTCGCTCTCCATCCGCTTGTCGAGCAGCGGGTTGACGATGCCGCGCAGCGCCGACACGTAGCGCCACCACTTGGGGACGAAGATCCGCGGTGCCCGTTCCTCGATCCCGCGCACCATCCCGGCGCCCGCCTCTTCCGGCGTGATCCGTTTCAGCAGCCAGTCGGGGCTGAGCTTGCGGACCCGCTCGGAGTCCTCCTGGGCCATGGCGTCCTGGACCATTTTGGTGTCGACCCAGCCGAAGTAGGCAACGCTGGCGCTGGCACCGTGCGGGGCCAGCTCAACCCGCAGCGCCCGGCCCAGCGACTCGACCCCGGCCTTGGCGACCGCGTAGGGGCTGTTGCCGAAGCCGTTGGCAAAGGCGTAGACGGAGGAGACGACGACCATCTGGCCCTTGCGCTCGACGATCTGCGGCAGCGCCGCGCGCACCGTCCGCCAGACGCCGAGCATGTCGACCTCGAAGACCCGCTCCCATTCCTCACCGGAGATCCCGCGCACGGTCGCGAACTGCTTCTGGGCGATGCCGGCGTTGGCGACCGCGACGTCGAGCCCGCCGAACTTTTCGACGATCTCGGCGACCGCGTTCATCATCGCGCTCTGGTCGGTGACGTCGCCGGCGAGCCCGATCGCCCGCGGGCCGATCCGCTCCGCCGCCTCCTGCGCGTCGGTGGCGTCGAGGTCGAGCACCGCCACCGAGGCGCCGCGCAGGTGCATCTGCCGCGCGGTCTCGAAGCCGATTCCGCGAGCGGCGCCGGTCACCAGCGCGACCTTTCCGTTCAAGTCATATCTGTCCATGGCGGCCACCCTAACGCCGGGCGCATCCATACGCTGCGGCCGTGTCCGCCGTCGACTCCGCCTACGCCGAGCTCGCCGCCAGCCGCGGCTTCGAGCAGCTGCCGGGCTTCGACCCCGGCCAGCTGACGCCGCTGCTGGTCGAGGCCAAGGGCGCGGGACTGCAGCCGGCGCTGCGCGGCGCCCTCGGCGAGGGGGTGAGCGGGGTCGTCGGCCAGCTCGCCTACCAGCGCAACAAGAAGTTCCGCTTCCAGGCGGCGCTGACCGAGGTGCCGGCGGCGACGGCCTTTGCCCCCCGCGTCTTCTGCATCCGTCGCGGCCGCCACACCCGCGACGACGAGTTCTACGGGTTCGAGGCGCGCTACTCGAAGCTCTGGACCGAGAGCACGGCGCTGAACGAGCGCTACGAGGTCAGCACCAGCCCCTTCCAGGACCCCAACTGGTTGCGGCAGCTGTTCTCGCCCAGTTTCGTCGACTGGCTCGGGACCAACCCGCCGGCCGACTTCTCCTTCGAGCTCGCCTACGGCGCCCTGCTCGGCAGCATCGAGGTCGACGAGCCCGGCCCCGGCGATCTCGCCGCCCTCTGCGAGGCGACCGCCCGCGTCGCCACCCGGATCCGTGAGGAGTGCGAGGAGTAGATGCAGCTGAACAGGACCGGCATCGGCCTGATCGCCTTCTTCGGCCTCGCCGGGGCCGCGTTCGCCGTCGTCCCGATCCTGATCGGGGTGCCCGGAGAAGTCGCCGGGATCCTCGCCTCGATCGGCGTGATCTGGGTCCTCGTCGCCGGCGGGCTCTACTGGTACGCCCGGCGCCAGAAGCGCAAGGCCGCCCACCAGGACTGGGTCTTCCAGCAGGGCTTGCGCGGCACCGCGACGGTCCTCTCCGCGGGCAGTCACGCCGAAGTCAACGAGATGCCTCTGATGAGCTTGAAGCTCGAACTGGACCTGCCCGGATTCGGCAAGCGGGAGGTGAAGCGGCGGGAGATCATGCCCGTCTTCGCCGCCTCGAGGATGGAGCCGGGGCTGGTCCTGCCGGTCTACGCCAACCCCAAAGACGAGAGCGACTTCGTCCTCGTCTGGTGAGCGGTTCCTGACCCGCGACTGGGGTTTTGCCGACCCCTCCTAGAATCCTGACCTTCATGTCCGGATTCGAACCCGTCGACCCGAAGCAGTCATTCCCCGAGCTGGAGGAGCGGGTGCTCGCCCGCTGGCGCGAGGAGGGCGTCTTCGCCCGCTCGCTGGCGGCGCGCGCCGACGCCCCGGTCTGGAGCTTCTACGAGGGCCCGCCGACCGCCAACGGCCGTCCCGGCTCCCACCACGTCTTCGCCCGCGTCTTCAAGGACGTCTACCCGCGATACAAGACGATGTGCGGGTTCCGGGTGCCGCGCAAGGCGGGCTGGGACTGCCACGGCCTGCCGGTCGAGCTCGAGGTCGAAAAGCAGCTCGGCATCTCCTCCAAGCAGGAGATCGAGGAGTTCGGGATCGCCGAGTTCAACCGCCGCTGCCGCGAGTCGGTCTTCGAGTACGTCGGGGACTGGAACAAGCTGACCGAGCGGATCGGGGTGTGGATCGACCTCGACAACCCCTACGTCACCCTCGAGGACGACTACATCGAGTCGGTCTGGTGGTCGCTGAAAAAGCTCTGGGACGGGGACCGTCTCTACGAGGGCCACAAGGTCGTCCCCTACTGCCCGCGCTGCGGCACCGCGCTCTCCTCGCACGAGGTGGCGCAGGGATACGAGGACGTCAAGGACCCGTCCATATATGTGCGCTTCCCGTTGCTGGGGGAGGACGGGAGCGAGGCCGGCGAGTCGCTGTTGGTCTGGACGACGACCCCCTGGACCCTCCCCGGCAACGTCGCGGTCGCGGCTGCGCCGGAGGTGACCTACGCGCGGGCGCGGGTCGCCGCCGAGACCGTGATCCTCGCCGAGCCGCTGGTCGAGAAGGTGCTGGGCGAGGAGGCCGAGGTTCTCGACCGCTTCCCTGGCTCGGACCTGGTCGGCCGCGCCTACCGCGGGCCGGTCTTCGTCCTCTCCGACGGCGGTCCGCCGAACGCCTTCCGGGTGCTCGCCGGCGACTTCGTCACCACCGAGGACGGGACCGGGCTCGTCCACATCGCCCCGGCCTTCGGCGAAGACGACTACGCGGTCGCCGCCGCCAACGGCGTCTTCGACCCGACCGACGCCGCCACCCTCTACAACCCGGTCGGGCTCGACGGCAAATTCGATCAGCGCGTCAGCGGCTTCGAGGGCAAGTTCGTCAAGGACCCCGAGGTGACCAAGGCGCTGATCGCCGACCTCGAGTCCCGCGACCTGCTCTTCCGCGAGCAGGTCTACGAGCACTCCTACCCGCACTGCTGGCGCTGCGGCACGCCGCTCCTCTACTACGCGAAGTCGAGCTGGTACATCGCCACCTCCCAGGTCCGCGACCAGATGCTCGCCAACAACGAGGAGATCGGCTGGCACCCGGAGCACATCAAGCACGGCCGCTTCGGCAACTGGCTGGAGAACAACGTCGACTGGGCGCTCTCCCGCGACCGCTATTGGGGCACGCCGCTGCCGATCTGGGAGTGCACCGCCGAGGGCTGCGACGGGCGCTTCTGCGCCGGCTCGGTCGCCGAGCTGCGCGAGCGGGCGCGCGGCGAGGTTCCCGAGGACCTCCACCGCCCCTACATCGACGAGGTCGTGCTCGACTGCTCCGACTGCGGCGGCGAGATGCGTCGCGTCCTCTCGGTGATCGACACCTGGTACGACAGCGGCGCGATGCCCTTCGCCCAGTTCCACTACCCGTTCGAGGGCAAAGAGGAGTTCGAGGCGCGCTTCCCGGCCGACTACATCTGCGAGGCCCAGGACCAGACCCGCGGCTGGTTCTACACCCTGCTCGCGGAGTCGACCCTGCTCTTCGACACCTCCAGCTACCGCAACTGCGTCTGCCTCGGCCTCATCCTCGACGCCGAGGGGCAGAAGATGTCGAAGAGCCGCGGCAACGTCGTCGACCCGTGGGAGGTGCTCAGCGCCCACGGCGCCGACGCCTTCCGCTGGTACTACCTGACCGCCCAGCAGCCCTGGGCCGGCTACCGCTTCTCGGTCGACACGGTCGGCGAATCGGTCCGCCAGTTCCTCCTAACCCTCTGGAACACCTACTCGTTCTGGGTGCTTTACGCGAACGCGGAGGGCCTCGACCCGGGCGACTTCGGGCCGGCACCGGAGACCGTCAACGACCTCGACCGCTGGGCGCTCTCACGGCTGCAGGCGACGACCGCGACCGTGCGCGAGCGGATGGACGACTACGACTGCACCACCGCCGGCCGGGCGATCGCCGAGTACGTCGAGGAGCTCTCCAACTGGTACGTGCGCCTTTCGCGTCGCCGCTTCTGGGAGGGAGACCGCGCCGCCTTCGCGACCCTGCGGCACTGCCTGCTGGAGACGGTGGCGATGCTGGCGCCGTTCACCCCCTTCCTCGCCGACGAGATCCACCGCAACCTCGGCGGTGAGGGCGCCGAGCCCTCGGTTCACCTGCGCGACTTCCCGGCGGTCGACGAGGCGCTCGCCGACCCCGAGCTCGAGCAGGGGATGGAGGCGGTCCGCCTCACCGTCGAGCTCGGCCGCGCCGCCCGCGCCCAGGCGAAGGCGAAGGTGCGCCAGCCGCTGCGCCGCGCGGTGATCGTCGCCAACGACGCCGAACGGGCGGCGATCGAATCCCGAGCCGGCCTCGTCACCGCCGAGCTCAACGTCAAGGAGCTCGACTTCGTCACCGACGAGTCGGAGCTGGTCAGCTACAGCGCCAAGCCCAACTACCGCGCTCTCGGCCCCCGCTTCGGCAAGAAGATGCCGCAGGTCGCCGCCGCGATCGAGGCGCTCGACGCGGCTCACGTCGCCGCGGTCCTCGCCGAGGGCGGGGAGATCGGGATCTCGATCGAGGGCACCGACCACAGCCTCGGCACCGATGACATCACCCTCGCCCTCGAACCACTCGAGGGTTACGAGGTCGAGGCCGAGGCCGGCCACGCGGTTGCCCTGCAGCTGGAGCTCGATGAGGAGCTGCGCCGCGAGGGTCTCGCCCGCGAGATCGTCCACGCCGTCCAGAACGCTCGTAAAGCCGCCGGCCTCGAGATCACCGACCGCATTGACCTCACCCTCTCCGGTGACCCCGATCTCCTCGAAGCCGCCCAGGCCCACCAGGACTACCTGGCGGGCGAGGTCCTAGCCACCTCCGTCGGCTACGACGGCAACAACGGCACGGCCGCCAAGATCGACGGCCGCGAGCTCAAAATCGGCGTTTCTCGCGCCTACTAGGGGGAGAGAAAGATCTGTCGCGCCCTTAGCAGGGCGTGCGTTTTGCTCGCCATGCGAAAAATGAAATGCGCTGGAAAAGCTGGGCTCAGCGCGAGGTGCTCTGGGTGATCGCGAATCCAGTGAAGATCGACGCTGATGCGTATGGTCACCCACGCTACTTTGGGTACATCCGTGGGGATCTGGTTCGAGTCGTGGTGGCAGCCGACGATCCGGAATTCGTTATCACTATTCATCCAAGGAGGCACCTTTGAAAGCCGATTACGACAGCCAGGCAGATGCTCTTGGGATCGAGCTAGTCGAGGTAGATCGGTGGGACGACGGCTATGAGTTCGACGACGACTACTGCAACCTCGGCTTCTCAGGGGGTCGCCTCGTTTACATCGGGCTGCTGTATCCGAGTCAGAACCTGCAGCTCTTGGAGGCAGTGGCGGAGAGCTACGACCTCGATGCCGGAAAAGTGATTGCGGCCGCGAGGGCGGCGCTAGCTGCCCCTGACCTCGCGGTGACCATCAACGATCAAGTAGCTGCTTAGCCCTGCGGCTTCTCGCCGATGATGAAGTCCGATTTCTTCGAGTCGTCGAACTTCACCCAGCAGTGATCGGGGGCGACGCCGGCCACCTCGATCAGCGCCGCTTCGATGCGTTTGGCGATCTCCGCCTTCTGCTCGTCGGTGCGGCCCTCGTACCAGTGGACGTGAACGAACGGCATGGGAGGGAGGGCGCCCGCTCTAGGCGAGGGCGGGCTCCAGCTCGGCCTCGAGGCGACGCTTCGGCATCGCGCCGACCACTTTCTTGGCGATCGCGCCGTCCTTGAAGAGGATCATCGTCGGGATCGAGAGGACGTCGTAGTTGGCCGCGGTCTGCTGGTTCTCGTCGACGTTGATGGAGACGATCTTGAGGTCGTCGCGCTCGGCGTCCATCTCCTCCAGGACCGGGTGGACGACGCGGCACGGACCGCACCAGGGCGCCCAGAAGTCGACGAGGACAGGGCCCTCGGCATCGAGCACATCAGCTTTGAAGGTGGCGTCGGTCACGTCGGTCAATTTGCCAGTCACGGTTCGGTCTCCCAGTCGAAGTTTCGGCTTCAGCTCAATACTTCAGAAAGTATAGCGCCACTCTCCAAGGGTGGTGGGTCAGTTTGAATTGACGCCCACAGCGCCCTGATCCCGCTGTAGGTTCGCCGCGTCCTGAACAAGAAAGTGGCGGGGGCGCTGGTGGAACAGCCCCCCGCCTGGCACCGAAAGGCGGACCTCTCGATGCATGTAAAGCCTAAGCGCCGGCACTGGCCTGGCGACCGCATCCCTCTCCAGCGGGCAGTTATGGCGCTCGCGCTGGAGATCTACCCGCACTGGAGAACGATCCCCGAACTGGCCCGTGAGATCGGCTCGCGTGGTGCGCTGACGCGGGCCGTCATCGACCTGATCGGGCGGGGCTTGCTGGAAAGCCACGGCTCTGCCGTGCGGCCCACCAAGCCCGTCGCCTTCCTTGAGCGGCTGGAGTTGCCATGACCCTTCAGAAGCGCTTCGGCGCCAACCTCAAGCGCGCCCGTCACAACGCCGGCCTCTCTCAGGAAGAACTGGGCCGCAAGAGCGAAGTCCACCGGACCCAGATCAGCAACATGGAGATCGGCAAGCGGCTACCCCGCCTGGACACTCTCCTGAAACTCATCGGCGCCCTGGAGATCCCCGCTGCCGTCCTCTTTGAGGGATTGGCCTGGCGGTCGGATATCGAGGGATACGGCCGCTTTGAAGTCCGCGATGACTGAGGAGCGGGGCGACAAAGCCACCCAGCGGGCGATCCTGGTCTTCCTGCTGGCCGAGTGGCCCGCTCAGCACACGGGTTTCTCCCTGATCTGGATGGGGCTCGGGGAAGACTTCGAAACGCTGCGGGATGCGATCAAGGATCTGTTCGTGGCCGAACTCGTCTTCGTGACCGAAGACGAAAAGGTGATCCCGACTCCCGCCGCCCGGCACTTCGACTGGCTGGAACTCTCATGAGTCCGGCCCGACCCGCCGCTAGGCTCTGATCATGGCGAAGCAGTCCAAGAAGCCCGCTGATCTCAACCGCCTCGCCGCTGCCATCGTCGGCGAGGCGACCGACGAGACGCCACAGGAGCCAGAAAGCCAGCAAGCCCGCGCTGGGCGTGTAGGGGGTGCAAAAGGTGGAAGAGCTAGGGCTGACAGTCTTTCGCCAGAACGAAGGCGCGAGATCGCCAAAGCCGCTGCCGAGGCCCGCTGGAAGCGCTCCTAGCTGCCCCTTGGAGCCAAGCCGCCGCTAGTCCGGAGGACATGTCGCAGCCGCTTTTTGCCTTCTGCGATCTGATCCATTTTGCCCTCCGCATTCAGCAGAGCGCGGACGAGATGGTACGGGGGCATGGAGCGCAGATCCTTGAGAACGAGGATCACGCCCACCTGATGCTGGTCCAGCACCTTGAGGATTTCCTTGTCCTTCTTTCCCCGGTCGTGGGTGATCAGGATCGAATCGTTCTGAAGGCACCAGAGGCAGTTTTCCTCGTCTGAGCTTCCGTTGGGTGGAGCGCCTGCTCCACCTACGCCGTTTGCTTCCAGCCCAAGGGCAGCAAGCGCCGTCGCCGTTCCGACGCCCCCCGGAAGCCCCTGATCAAAGAACAGCCGCTGCAAAGTTTTGGGGGGCCGCCCGTCCTCCGTCCGGACTAGTTGAGAGCGGCGGCTAGGTGCCGCTCAAAGTTCAAGGCCGCATTGGTCTGATCGGCCGTAATTCCCATGTCGGCAGCGATGCGCTCTACGGTTGCGTAGGCAGCCATATCCGCCACCAGTTCGGTTGGAATCCGCGTTCCGTCGACTACGGGATCGCCGAACTGAATCCGGGGATTAACGAGGATGTGCTGGGCTGGATTCCAACTGGCCGCCATTCCCTCGTCGTAGTGGACCATTGACAGCCGCTCTTTGACGGCCTCTCGCATCACTTGCTGGCCGTGCTTGTCTGCCGACTCGATCTGGCCTCCCGCAACCAGCTCGTCATCCACATAGATGCCGCAGCCATCCGTCTTGAGTTCATCGGTAACAAAGGGGCGGTCGGTCTTCCACTTCCTCCGCAGGTAGTCCTCTGCCTCCCTGATGGTCTTTGGCTTCAGCCCTTTGCCAAGCAGCTCGCGCACGACGAAAAGGCTGATCAGGTCGCCAAAGCTGTAGTCGGGGCGGCGGCTGTGGTGATTGACCGGGTTGAGGACGTTCGTCAACCAGCGCAGGGTGCGATCCCCATCGTCGGCCTTGCCGCTGAAGGCAACGTAGGCACGGAGATCCGCGAGGCTGAAAAGCCCCTGGCCAAGCTCAGTACCTCGTTCAAGTCCGGAAATAGTCACGCCGCGCACCCCCTCTAGTAGTCAATGCTACCTTCGCAAGCGGTCAGAGGACCGTCCCCGTACCTGTAAGAAAGGGAGTTGCCACTCAACGAGAAGCAAGTTTTTCCGTCCGGTCGCTCAAGCAAAATGGTCAGTATGAACAGGCTGAGCACTGAGAAACGGGCGCGGATCATCGGCTGCCTGGTCGAGGGCAACAGCATCCGCGCCACCGTGCGGATGACGGGCGCGGCGAAGAACACGATCACCAAACTGCTGGCCGATCTCGGGGAAGCCTGCGCCGAGTACCAGGACGGCGTCTTTCAGCAGCTGCCCTGCACGGTGGTCGAGGCCGACGAGATCTGGAGCTACTGCTACGCGAAGCAGAAGAACGTCCCGGAGCAGTTCAAGGGGACGCCCGGCTACGGCGATGTGTGGACCTTCACGGCGATCTGCGCTGACACCAAGCTCGCCCCGTCCTGGCTGGTCGGCGAGCGCACGAAATACGACGCGACGTTCTTCCTCGAAGATCTGGCGAGCCGGATGGCCGGGCGCATCCAGCTATCGACCGACGGGCACTCGATGTACGACTCATCGGTGCGGCAGGCGTTCGGTGTCAACGTCGACTGGGCGGTGATCCAGAAGAACTATGCGGCCGACACGAACCAGGGCGGCAAATACAGCCCGCCCGTCTGCACCGGGACCAAGCGCCGGCCGATGAAGGGCGACCCGGACCCCGACCGGATCTCAACCAGCTACGTCGAGCGGCAGAACTTGACCATGAGAATGGGGATGCGGCGCTTCACCCGGCTGACCAACGGATTCAGCCGCAAGGTCGAGAACCTCGCCCACGCGGTTTCTCTGCACTTCATGCATTACAACTTCGCGCGCCCGCACAAGACGCTGAAGGAGCGCTACCCGCGCACCCCGGCGATGGCGGCGGGGGTTGCCGATCACATCTGGTCTCTGGAAGAGATCGCGGCGCTGCTGGATTAGCTCGACGCGCTGGCGCTCTCGAGCAATTCATCGGGCGAAGGACGCGCGTCCTTGCTGCGGCCGTCGTACAAGGGAAGGTCAAGGAAGCTCTTTGGCTTGCTCGGAAACAGAGACATGAGATCTCGGTTCTGCACGTCCGGCTCGTCCTGAGGACCAACGAGGCTGGAGACCTTGATCAGGTGAATATCCGCCTTACCTTTCGCCTTTGCCCGCGCGACCTCCTCGATCGCGCCCTTGGTGAAACTGAACCCGATGATGTAGCCGGTGGTCTTTCCGGCCCGCTCTAGCGCAGTCTCGAAGTTATCGACCACGTTTCGCCCAATTCTCTCGGATTGTTTGACCTGAATTGGATCGTGGCTCATGAACGAAAAGCCGTCGATCCCCATGTCCCCAGATTTCCGGGCTGAGTGAGTCCCATTGAGGCGCTGCATAACCCAGTTCTGGAACTCGAATGGCTTGAGGGCGCGCAGTTCATCCTCGTTGACTGGCATCCCAATCAGCTCAATGTCCTGCGCCCCGGTCTCCTTCAGCAGGCGCCGCTTCATCACACTGACCGCGGTGGGGCTGATGTCGATCCCAACCCATTGGCGGCGAAGGGTCTCAGCGGCGACCATCGCCGTGCCGCAACCGCAGAACGGATCTAGGACGACATCCCCTTTGTTGGTGGAGGCTTCGATGATGCGTTCAAGGAGTGCTTTGGGCTTCTGCGTGGGAAATAGCTGGTTAACCGGTGCGACTCGACTGATCTCCCAGACATCGTTCATTCGCACCCCCTCCGACTCCTCCTCGCCGATCTCGGAAGGGAGGCGCCGGCCTTCCTCGTCAAACCCCGAGGTGATCTTGGCGTTGCCGAAACGCTTCTGAGTAGAGGCCGCCCGCTCCATGAAGAGCTGGTTGAAGGTGCGATCCTTGGTGGGGGTCCGGGAGTAAAAGAAGATCGTGTCGTGGTTCCGCTGGAACGCATATTTGCCCGTAGACCACTTTCGATAGCTCCAAACGATCTCGTTGACGAAGTTCTCGCTGCCGAAGATTTCGTCCAGCATCACTTTGAGGTGATGGCCAGCGTGCCAGTCGCAATGGAAGAAGATTGAGCCGGTCGGTTTCAACACCCGCTGTAGCTCCAAGGCCCGGTCCTTCATCCAGTTGATGTAGTGCGTGATTCCCCCCTCCCAGCGGTCCTCGAAGGAACGCATCTCTGCCTCGTCGCCCCAGATGACCTCGTAATTGCGGTTGGAGAAGAACGGCGGATCCAGATAAATGAGATCCACGCAACCGGGCGGAAATTCCGACAGGCGCTTGAGGTTGTCGTCGCAGTAAAGGACGCCGGTCTCGATGTGTCTAACGGGATTCACGGCGTCGCTTTCGCCCACGAGTAGACCGCTCCTTTCCGTGAGAGAACTCTTGCTGTACCGATCTCTAGCCGCTGGCGCTAAGGTCGCTTTGTGGACCGGGTGACCCCAAAGGCGCTTGCGGCGCAGCTATTCGGGCAATCTCAGAACGACGCCCGCAGCCACGGCGCTCGGGCCGTTCGCCAAGTGGCGCGGGACCTCTTTCCGAGCGAGGCCCCTGGAAAAGGTGGCCGGTGGCACTTCAGCTCGGCTCAGGTGGCCGCGATCCGAAACCGGCTCTCAAACTGACCCACCACCTCTCCAAGGTCGGAAAACGGCGTTTGCTCCCCCTACCCACCAGCCCGGCAATGGTATTCCTTGGCGGGTGACGAATGCCGAGATCGCCGCCGCGCTGGAAGAACTGGGGGTCCTCTACGAGCTCGACGGGGCGGTCAAATACCGCGTCCTCGCCTACAGCACCGCCGCCAAGGCGATCCGCGAGAGCCCCGTCTCGGTCGCTGAGCTCGCCGCCCAGGGCAAGGCAACCGACGTCCCCGGCGTCGGCAAGACGCTGGCGGAAAAGATCGACGCGCTGCTGGAGACCGGCGAGATCCCTGCCGCGGTGAAGCTGAAAGCGAAGTTTCCGCCGACCCTGATCGAGGTCACCCGGGTCCCCGGAGTCGGCCCGAAAACCGCCCGCCGGCTCTTCGAGGAGCTCGAGATCGCTTCGATGGAGGACCTCAAGGCGGCAGCTGAGACGGAGAAGCTTCGCGACGTCAAAGGGCTCGGCGCGAAAGCGGAGCAGAACATCCTCGCCGCGCTCGAGCGGGTGGGCGAGCCGGGGGAGGGCCCGGCCGTCTCCTGCTCTCGAAGGTGAAACCGATCGCGGAGGAGCTGGCGGCGGCGCTGCGCGAGCACCCCGCCGCGAAGGAGGTCGAGGTCGCTGGCTCGGTCCGGCGCTGGGCCGAGACCTGCAAGGACATCGACCTGATCGCCACCGCCGAGGAGCCCGCCGCCCTGGCCGAGCACCTCGCCTCCCATCCGCTGATCGCCGCCGCCGGCAACCCCGGACCCAACGGGGTTCGCGCCCAGACCCACAACGGCGTCTCGGTCGACCTGCGGATCGTCCCGCCCGCCGCCTTCGGCAACCTGCTGCAGCACTTCACCGGCTCCCAGGCCCACAACGTTCAGTTGCGCGAAGAGGCGGTCGCCCGCGGCCTCTCGGTCTCCGAGCACGGGATCACCGAGACCGAGAGTGGCGATGTTGAGACTTGCGCGACCGAGCCGGAGGTCTACAAGCGGCTCGGCTACGCCTACATCGAGCCGGAGCTGCGTGAGGGTCGCGGCGAGTTGAAGGCGGCGCGCGAAGGCAAGCTGCCCGGCCTGGTCGAGCTGGGAGACATCAAGGGAGACCTTCACTCCCACACCACCCTCTCCGACGGCCGCAACAGCCTCGACGAGATGGCCGGGGCGGCCCGCGACCGCGGCTACAAATACCTGGCGATCACCGACCACTCGGCCAGCCACGGGTTTGGCGACCACGTCACCCCCGAGCGGCTCTGGGAGCGGATCGAGGAGGTGCGCGCCTGGAACAAAGGCAGCGGTCAGAGGGCGTTCCACCTCCTCTCCGGCTCGGAGATCAACATCGGCCTCGACGGCGCACTCGACTACCCCGACGACCTGGTCGCGGAGCTCGACTGGGTGGTCGCCTCCGTCCACACCTCCTTCAACGTCTCCAAGCAGCAGATGACCGAGCGGGTTCTCACCGCGATCGAGAACCCGGACGTCGACTGCATCGGCCACCTCACCGGACGGCTGATCGGTCGCCGCGAGCCCTACGGGATCGACGTCGAGGCGGTCGCCGCGGCCGCAGCCCGCACCGGGACGATGATCGAGATCAACGGCAACCCCAACCGCCGCGACCTCTCCGACCTCCACGCCCGCCTCGCGGTCGAGGCTGGGGTCAAGATCGTCCTCAACACCGACGCCCACGGCGTCGACACCCTCGACAACATGGCCTATGCGGTGGCCACCGCCCGCCGCGCCTGGCTGACTGCCGACAACATCGCCAACACCCGCGGCTGGGCGCAGTTCAAGAAGCTGACGAAGCGATGAGCACTGCGCCGGTCATTTGTTCCGCATAGCGGTGCAAATGACGGGAGCGCTTCAGTACGCGCCCAGCTGGTCGCCACGCAGCCCCGGCGCCCGCACCAGCTCGATCGGTTTCAGGGGGTGCGAGGGGACGACGTAGAACTTGACCCCGTCGCGCTGCTCGATCCCCAGCACCGCCGCCTCGCGGGTGTGCCAGGCGAGGGAGACGATCAGGGCGTAGCCGGCGCCGACCGCGGCGACTCCGGGGAAGAAGATGCCGAGCACGCCGGCGGCGACCGCGGTGATGGCAATCGGCCAGAGGCGGGTGAAGGCGATCCGGGCCGGACTCTGGTCCGGCAGGGAGGTGGCGGTGCGGGCGCGGGCGAGGGCGTCGCGAACGTCGTCGGCGGCGCGCTGGGGCCGGCTCAGGTAGAAGCCGATCGCCAGGGCGATCAGCCACCAGGCGGCGGCGATGAAAACGATCGTCGTTTCCGCGTCGCGGTTGGCGGCGACCGCGGTGATCGCCCCCAATGCGGTCGCCTCGGCGGCGGTGATGAAGACGCTGAGGCGGAGTAGATCGGTGTAGGGCATCGCTTAGGTGGTTGATTCCCCTGGCTCCGCCAGCCACTCGAGGATCGCCAGCCAGCCATCGGGTCCGGCGACCGTCGCGTCCGACTCCTCCGCCAGCTCGGGCGGTGCCTCGGGCGAGAGCACCCCGACGCAGACGGCGGCGCTCAGCTGCCCCTCCTCCTGCAGCTCGCGCAGGCGGCGGAAGGCGTCGAGGTCGGTGCGGTCGTCGCCGGCGTAGGTGGCGCGGTCGAGCCCCTCGCCGGCCAGCAGCGAGGCGACGGCGCCGTCCTTGCCGCCCCCGCCCGCCGGTCGCAGCTCCAGGACCTTGCGCCCCCAGCGCGGTTCCAGCCCCGCCTTGCCCGCCTCGATCGCGATCTCGTGCGCGCGGCTCTCCGCTGTCGCCTCGTCGGGGCTGCCGCGCCAGTGCAGGGCCTGGATCGGTCCCTTGTCCTCCCTCCGCAGGCCGACCGCGAGGCGATCGCCGTCGACCGCGGCGAGGAACTCGATGGCTTCGGTCTCGCGCCCGGCCACCGAGGGGTCCGGCCGCACGGCATCCTCTCCCGGCAGCAGCAGCTCCAGGCCGTGGTTGCCGGCGTAGGCGAGCGAGTCGAGGCCGACCAGCCGCCGCGCCTCCTGCGCCTGCCGGCCGGAGATGCAGCCGACCAGCGCGTAGCGCTCGCTCAGCGCCGCCAGCGCTTCGCGCGCCGCCGCCGGCACCGCCGCTTCATCGGCCCGCTCGACGATCGGCGCCAAGGTCCCGTCGACGTCGGTGAGAATCGCGGCGCGCTCGGGCTCGCGGCGCAGCGGCGCCAGGCGCGCCGCCCAGTCGCCACCCCCGCTCTCTGGGTCGTGGGGCACGGCTCTAGTATCGCGAGATGCCCGCCGGCACCGCGACCCCGGACCACGAGATCTGGAAGCTGGCGGCGATCGGCACCCTCGCCGGCGTCTTCAGCGGCCTCTTCGGAGTCGGCGGCGGGACGGTGATCGTGCCGCTGCTGATCTTCTGGTTCGCCTACGGCGAGCGGCTCGCGACCGGCACCAGCCTCGCCGCGATCATCGTCATCGGCCTGCTCGGCGCCCTCGCCCAGGGCGGGATCTACGGCAACGTCCACGTCGGCACCGGATTCCTGCTCGCGATCCCCGCCATCGTCGGCGTCGTCATCGGGACCGCGATCCAGCAGCGGATCCCGCAGCGCACCGTCTCCTACCTCTTCGCCGCACTGCTGGTGGCGATGGCCGTGGGGCTGATCCTCTCGTGAGCGAGCTGGCGGCGGTCCTCATCTGCCTCTTCGGCGGCCTCACCGGCGGCCTGGTCGGGGTCGGCGGCGGCGTCCTCTTCGTGCCGGCGCTGACGATCTTCATCGGTCTCAGCCAGGTCGAGGCGGAGTCGACCTCGCTGCTGATGATCGTGACCGTCGCGATCGTCGGCGCCTACCGCCAGAACGGCTACGGCAACGTCCGCCTGCGCGAGGCGGCGATCATCGGCGCCCTCTCGCCACTCGGCGTCCTGCTCGGGGTGGCGATCTCCAACAACGTCTCCGAACGGGTCCTGCAGCTCTCCTTCGCGGCCCTGGCGCTGTTCATGGCGGCACAGCTGGTGCGCCGCGCACGCTCCGCGTAGACCGCGGCTGGGCCACTTCCATGGTCTACGCTCGTAAGCGTGGACTCGCTCAGTTGGGAAGGGGACCTGCCCCACCTTCGCTCGCCGGTCATGGTCTGCGCCTTTCGCGGCTGGAACGACGCTGCGGCCTCGGCGTCGAGCGCGCTGACCGCGATCGCGACCTCGCTGGAGGCCGACCTGGTCGCCAAAGTCGACCCCGAGGACTATTTCGACTTCCAGTCGACCCGACCGACGATCACCCTCGACGAAGGCCAGACCCGCCGCATCGAGTGGCCGGAGAACAACCTCTACGCAGCCCGCGTCCCGACCGCCGACCGCGACCTGGTCCTGCTCGATGGGACCGAGCCGAACCTGCGCTGGCGCACCTTCTCGGAAACGATCGCCACCGCCGCCGACGCGCTCGGGGTGGAGATGGTGGTCACCCTCGGAGCCCTGATCGCCGAGGTCTCGCACACCCTGCCGGTGCCGATCACCGGCCTCGCCTCGAGCCCGGAGCTGGTCGAGGAGCTGGAGCTGGAGCGCTCCAGCTACGAGGGCCCGACCGGGATCGTCGGCGTCGTCCACGACCTCTGCCGCCAGGGCGGGATCGACTCCGCCTCGCTCTGGGCCGCGGTGCCCCACTACGTCGCCGCCGTCCCCAACCCGAAGGCGGCGCTCGCCCTCCTGCGCCGGCTCGAGGGATTGACCGGGATCGCCGTCGAGGCGGCAGACCTGGAGGAGGAGACGGTCGACTACGAAGAGCAGATCGGCCGCGCCGTCGCCGCCAACCCGGAGATCGAAGAGCTGGTCTCGCGGATCGAGGCCGAACAATCCGAGCTGCTCGACGACGAAGGTGACCTCCCCTCAGCCGACACTCTCGCCCAAGACTTCCAACGCTTCCTCAGACAGCGCGGGGACGACAAGAGCTGAGGCATCTGGCTGGGAGGTTCTGGTGGGGGTCCCTGGGAGCACCTCCGCCGGCATGAGCGCCACTGGGCTGGCGCCTCAAAAGCTTTTGGGCCGGCTCCATGCTGAGTACCCAGGGACCCCCACCAGAACCTCCAGTCGAGCGGCTTGCCGTCCCACGCTGACGCTCACAGGTGGTTGGTTTCGGGGGCCATCTGCGGCTGTCGAAGGGGAGACGGTAGGCCTCCTCCAGACACTCAACATCGAGCCATTAGCGAGATGTGTCTGGAGGGGGCCTACCGTCTCCCCCTGCACCACTACGTTTCAGCCGCCGGGCAGATGAGCCGGTAGTCGCACCAGCTGCAGACGCTGGGAGAGGGGCGGGGCTCGAAGTCTTGGCTGAGGATGCCCTCGCCGACCTGGAGGACGGTGCGCTCGACCCTCTCGGCGTCGTCGGGCCTGATCGGCGCGGCTACTTTGTCGCCGTCGAGCACGTAGTAGTAGCTGCCGGTGCTGGCCTCGATTCCCCAGGCCTCGCGGGCGGCCATCCGGTAGAGGGCGAGCTGCAGGTCGGAGTCGAGGTCTTCTTCGCTCTTGCGCTCGCCGGTCTTGTAGTCGATCAGCTCGTAATCGCCGTCGGGCAGGCGGTCGACGCGGTCGACGCGGCCGCGGACGTGATGGTCGCCGACCTTGAAGTCGAACTTTTTCTCCAGCCAAAGCGGCTCGCCCTCGGACTCGCGCTCGTTCTCCCAGTAGCGGCGCAGCGCCTCGCGGGCGCGGTCGCGGAACTGCAGCTCGTCGTCGGTGGAGCCGAACCCGGTCCGCCGCCAGCCGGACTCGAAGAGCCGGTTCAGCTCGCGCAGCCCGTCCTCCGGATCCTCCGGCGGCTCCTTGTGGAAGCGCTCCAGCACGTTGTGGAAGAGGATCCCGAAGCGCTGGTTGATCGTCGGCTCCTGGGGGATGCCGAAGACGCGGGCGAACTTGTACTTCAGCGGGCAGGTCAGGTACAGAGTCAGGTCGGAGGCCGAGAGGCTGAGCATGCCGTCGCCACGGCGGGGCAAGAAAGCCGCCAGCGAGGGCTCGTCGCGCGCCGCCACCAGGTCCAGCCGGCGGCCGCGCTCACGCTCGGAGTCGAGCAGGTAGGCGTCGAGCGATGAGGCGTCGAGCTCGGCCTGCTGCTCGGCGCTCGCCACTTGCCGCAGCAGCCCGTTGACCGCCTCGATCGCCTCCGCCGTCGGCTCGTCACCGGGGCGCTGCGCCAGCGCCGCCAGCTTCAGCAGCTCCAGGTAGCGGGCGATCGCCCGGTTGACGTCGATCGCGGTGTCGAGCCGCGGCTCGGATAGCTCCCGGCCCGCCCGCCAGGAGTCCTCGAGCACCTGCTCGCGCAGGGCGCGGTAGGTCGCGTGGAGACCCTCGGCCGGGCCGAACAGCTCCTCCTCGTGCGCCTCCTCCTCGGCGCCGGCTCGCTGCAGCGCCCCCTCGTAGTAGTGGGAGGGACGCGCCGCCTCGCCGTCGCCGCCGCGCTCCAGCCGCGAGAGGACCAGCCCACTGCGCGCCGGCCAGCCGATCTGCTCCCACTCGCCCTCCTCCTCCAAGCCGAGCACGAAGACGTGGTCGAAGCCGAGCCCCTTGACCGCGGCCGCTGCCATTACGTTGACTGCGCCGGGAGCGTGGGGTTGCTCGGCGTCCTCGCGCTCGACCCCGGCCTCGGCGACGGCGCTGAGGTAGGAGACGAAGCCGCGGGTCGAGCCGTGCGGCTCGCGCCGGGTCCAGGCCGTCGCCAGCTCGGCCAGGCGGGAGAGACCGAGCAGGCGCTCGGCCACCTCCGGCTGCGCCGCGAAAAGCCGCTGCCGCCGCAGACCGACCTGCTCGATCAGCCTCCGCACGAAGACGTCGGCCCGCCGTTCCTCCATCACCGATGCGGCGGCGTTGTAGAGCTTGAGGAAGGTCCCGATCCGCTCCCGCGCCTCGGGCTGGAACTGGGGGCTGTCGAGGGCCGCTTCGCCGGCGGCGACCATGTCCAGCTTGCGGCGCCGGGCGATCGTCGTCAGCCGCGCCAGGTCGGCGGAGCGCAGCTCGACCGGCGGTCGGGTCAACGCCCGCGCCGCGGCGGCGGAGTCGTCCGGGGCGGCAAGCACCCGCAGCCAGGCGATCGCGTCGCGCACCTCCGGCCGCTGGAACAGCGCCGTCGGCCCGGAGAGGTGGAGGGGGATGCCGCGCTCTTCCATCGCCGCGGCGACCGCGATGCCCTGCTTGGCCGGGTCGGCGACGAGGACGCAGATCTCTTCCGGGGCGGTGCCGGTGGCGGCCAGGTGCTCAACCTCGCGCGCTACCGCCTGCGCCTGCGCGCGCTCGTTGCCGCAGCGCCAGAAGGCGAGCTTGGGGTCGCGGAAGCGCCGCTCGAGCAGGATCCGCTCGCCGGCCGGGTGCAGGCTGGCGAACCACTCGTCGCCGAGCCGGCCCTCGGTCTCGGCATCGCCCTGCTCGAGGGCGAAGACCTGGTTCGGGTTGTCGGCGGCAAGCGACTCCAGCACCGCCCTCTGCGCCGCGGTCGTCTCCTCCAGTTCGTCGACGGCGAGGAAGCGGAAGCGCTCGGCGATCCGCCGCCGCGCGTCGGGGCGCTCGACCAGCAGGCAGTCGAGGGCGAGGAAGACGTCGCCGTGGTCGAGGCTGCCGGACTCGGAGAGGATCCGGTCGTGGGCGGCGTAGAGTTCGGCGAACTCGAGCTCGCGGCGCGCCGCCTCCCGCTCGGCCTCGTCGGCCGCACCGGCCTCCTGCGCCTGCGCCCGCTCAGAGAGCGTCGTCGGCCCGACCCGTTCGGCCTTCAGCCGGTCGATCCGCGCCAGCAGCCGGGCCAGCAGCCCGGCGGGGTTGCCGCGGATCTCGTGCCGGCGCAGCGGCAGCCGGTCGAGGCGGTCAAGCAGCATCGCCAGCCGCTCGGCCCGGCTCAGCACGTCGAAGAAGGGGTCGAGGCCGGCCTCCTCGGGGTAGTCGCGCAGGATTCGCTCCCCGATCGCGTCCCAGCTGCCGACCCAGAGCTCCTCGAACGATCCCTCCAGCAGCGCCTCGCAGCGTTCGCGCAGGCGACTGGCGGTGGCCTGGCGGGAGGCGATCATCAGCACGCTCTCGGGCCGGGACCCGGCTGCCACCAACTGCGCCAGCCGGCGGGCGAGGAGCTCGGTCTTGCCGGTGCCGGGGGCGCCGAGAATCAGCAGCGGCCCGTCACCGTGGGCGATGGCGCGCTCGCGCTCGGAAGCGGCGGTGGCGGTGCTCGGGGGGTCCTTGGGCACCGCCCAAAGCTAGCGCCTGAGCGGCGCATCTCTAGCATCTGCCCGATGGATCTCCTCTCCGCCGACTGGCCGGCGATCTGCCGTCGCATCGTCGCCGCCCAGCGCCCGATCTTCACCGAGGCGCGAACCAGCGAGGAGCGCACCGTCTACGAGGGCATCGGCGAGGGTGGTGACCACACCCTGGTGATCGACCGCCGCTGCGAGGACGTCGTTTTCATCGAGCTCGAGAAGCTGGCCGCCGCAGGCGCCTCCTTCGTCGCTGTCTCCGAGGAGCGTGGCGAAGTCGCCTTCGGCTCCGGCGGCGAGCAGCGGGTGGTGATCGACCCGATCGACGGCTCGCTCAACGCCCGCCGCACGATCCCCTCCTTCGCGGTCTCGATCGCGGTTGCCTCCGGGCCTTCGATGGCCGACGTCGAGTTCGGCTTCGTCCACGACTTCGGCGCCGACGAGGAGTTCCTCGCTGGCCGCGATAAAGGCGCGCAGCTGAATGGCTACCCGATCCAGGTCTCGCCCGAGGCCGAGCGGCTCGAGGTAGTCGGGCTCGAGTCGGCTGAGCCGGAATGGTCGCTGCCGGCCTTCGAGGCCCTCGCCGGCAAGGCGTACCGCGTCCGGGTCGTGGGCGCGATCGCGATCACCGCCGCCTACGTCGGCGCCGGCCGCTTCGACGCGATGCTGAGCCTGCGCCCCTGCCGCTCGGTCGACGCCGCCGCCGCGCAGCTGATCGTGCGCGAGGCCGGCGGCGCCGTCGCTTTCGGCGCCGATGGGCTGGAGGAGGCGATGCTCGACCTCGATTCGCGTTACCCGATCGCCGCCGCCAACAGTGAGAGCGGCCTCGCCACGGTTCGCGCCGCGCAACTCGCGCAGACCGCGTAACCCTTTCTCCCAAGCGGTTTACAAACGTCTGTTCCTACGAACTTATGTTCGCTACACTCGGGCTTTCCCCAAGCCTTCAATCCCTGAAACAAGAGGTGTTTTCTTCAGATGGCAACGAGTAAAAACGGCAGCAATTCGAAAACCCAGGCCAAACGCGCCACCACCGAAGCGAAAAAATCGGCAGCGAAAACCGCTTCCGCTACCAAACGCGCCGCCACCAAGACCGCGGTTGCTGAGAAGAACCAGGTCCAGACCGTGGTGCAGACCGCCGTCGACTTCCCCGTCGGCGCCGTCCTCACCGTCAGCGACCGGGTCTCCGACCTGGTTGAGCCGTGGACCGACCGCAGCAAGGCCGAGAAACAGGTCAAGAGCTATCGCAGCACCCTGCGCAAATCGCTGAAACGGACCGAGCGTCGTGGCTCCACCGCCCGCCGCAAGGCGATCACCGAGGCGCGCAAGACCCGCAACCAGGTCGAGCGCGAGGCGCGCAAGCGTCAGCGCGACGTTGAGACCTCGCTCAAGCGCAACCGCAACGAGGTCGAGCAGCGCGTCCGCAAGGCGGTCGAGGAGCAGGCGTCCCGCGCCCAGGGCGTCGTCGGTAGCGCCCAGGGCTTGGTCGGCAGCGTCAGCGACCAGCTCGCCGCTCTGCGCTAAGAAGTTCCCAACCGGCTATCGGCCGGTGACTTGCACAGGCCGCGAGGTGCCTGGTCCATAGGGCCAGCCCTCGCGGCCTTTTATGTAGGCGCGGAACTGGAAGCGGATGCCGCGGCTGTCGTCGTCGCTGAATCGGTAGCGGTAATGGAAACGGCCGCGGGCGTCGGCCTCGACGGTGCGGAACTCGCTCCAGGCACTTCCGCGGAAGCGGAACTGCAGCTCTACTGGGAGCCCGCTGACGGCGGACGGTCCCGCGCCCCGGCGCGTGACCTTGCCACTGAAGACGATCGGCTTGCCGCCTACCCGAGCCACTGCCGTGGAGGCCCGCAGCCGGACCTTGGTCGCGGCATCGAGGTGGATGGTGCGGCTGGCCACTCGGCTGAGCAAAGGCGTGCCGGCGAAGCGGGCGACGACGTCCCGGCTTGGTCCAGGCCTGAGGCGCAGCGAGAAGTCTCCCTCTCGATTGGCGGGGACCGTGGTTGTGCGCTGTCGGGGATCGGCGCCAGCCGCGAAGGTCTCGGTGATCACGAGGTCCTGGCCCGCCACCGGACCGCCGCCGATCCGTCGCAGGCGACCCGTGAAGTGGAACCGGGATAGACCGGCCTTCAACTCGACCTGCGTCTTCAGCGGGTTGACGAGGACCATCCGGCCGCCGCGGGCGCGATCGCTTCCGGTGGCGCTACTGCCTGCCACGTCGTAGCCGGTCGCCAGGAACTCGTACTTACCGGGTGGGTAGGAGTCGGAGTCCCAGTGGGCGACCAGCCGGTCGCCCACATTGCTCGTGGGCAGCGGCTCGAACCGGGCGCGGGTCGCGGCAGGGCGGACGCCGATCCAGCCCCGGTTCCCGCTGGGGCCGGAGAGCGGGTCGCTGACGGTCGCCTCGATCCGCTCCGGCTCGGCCGGGTCCTGGGCGGCGGCGAAGGTGACGCGGGGCGGCACTTCATCGATGCGGGCCGTCGCCGTTTCGGCGCCGCTGAAGTTGCCCGCCGCGTCCCGCGCGAAGTAGCTGACGACGTGGATCCCGCTGCCGCCGAGCCAGGCGCCGACGGTGTCGCCGAGCGCTCGCGCCGGCGCAGCGCCGTTGACCGCGATCGCGGTGAAGGGGCCGAGCGCGCCGGCCGCGGACATCCCCGAGAGCGGGTCGCTGGCCCGGGCCGTCACCGCCACTGGCCGGTTGCTCCAGTCTGCCGGGAGCCCGTCGAGCCTGAGGCTCGGGGCGCTGCCGTCGACGCGGACGGCAGCCGTCGTTATCGCCGACGGCACCCCGGCACCGGAGATCGCGACGGCGCGGACGAAGTGGACGCCCTCGGGAAGGGTTCCGAGGGAGAGGGTCCCGCCTTCGCCGTCATCGAGGTCGATCTCCTCGGCGAGGCAGCGGTCGGGCTGGCCGCACGGGGAGCTGCCGGCGCCCCGGTCGACCGAGATCGCGTAGCCACGAATCCCTGACAGCGGCGCCGGGTCCGCCGGGCGCTCGACGCCCACGGAGACGGCCCCCGCACCGAGTCCCCATCCCGGCGGCGGGTCGAGGCGGGGCGGCGCGGGGGCAGCGCTGTCGAAGCGGAGGATGGTGGTGGAGTGGGCGCCGGCAACTCCCGACTCGTTCTCGATCCAGGCTTCGAGCGTGTAGGTGTCCGGGATCGGCGGCACCACGACGTCATCCAGCATTTCGCCGAGGGGGCGGCGAAAGTGCACCGGCAGCCCGCCCTGGGAGTCATAAACGCGGTAGACGGCTTCGGTCGGGTTGGCCGGCGTGACCGGATCCCACTCGATCGCGAAGGCGCGTTTAGCCTGCCATGAGGACCCCGCTTTGGCGCTCAGCTCGCCGCTCGCGGCCAAGGCACCGGTCGAGACCGCTAGGCAGATCGCAAGCACCGCCGCGAGCAACTTCACAAGCGACGGTCTCACGGGCCGAACTCCCCGGCCGGGCTGCCGCCGCTTTCGGCCGGAGCCGGTTCCGCCACCGGTTCGGCGATCGGCGCGGATTCGACCGCGGCGGTTTCGACTGGCGCGGGTTCGCTTGAGGCTGGCTCGGTTTCTGCCGGTGGCGAGGCGGCGGGCTCCCGGACGGACTTGGCTTTCGGCTTTGGCGCTGGTTCGGCCGGCTCGTATTCGATCTGGGGGGTGGGCGCCGAAGTCTCCACGAGGCGCCGCTCCAGCTGCGGTTGCTGCGGTTCTGCGCCGCCGATTCCCGGCGCCGGAACGAGGCCGCCGGCGACGCAGGCAGCGGCGCCCCCGGCGGTGCCGATGCAGACTGCCGCAACCTTGACGAAGGCTGCGGCTCCGCCGCTCGCGCCGCCACCGGCCGCGACCTGAGAGGCGGTCTCCCCGCCGGGGAGGCGTCCGGTCACGCTGGAGAATGCCTCCTGGGCCCGTTCCCAGAGGGTGCGATGGAGCGGGAGCAAGGGGGCGAAGGCTGCCGCGGCGGTCGGCGCCGCGCGGTAGGCCCGCAACGTCGCCCGGCAATGACCGCACGCCCGCAGGTGCTCGCGCAGCTCTGCCATCTGTTCGGCGTCGACCTCGCCGTCGCAGAAGGAGGAGAGCAGTGGCCGCAGCTCGGCGCAGCGCTCGCCAGCCTCGCTGCGGACGATCAGCTTGCGGAACCGCTCGCGGCCCTCGGCCAGGCAGCGGTTGATCTTCGTGTGACTCCAGTTGGTGATTTCGCCGATCTCGACGTAGGAGTAGCCCTCCCCGAACAGGGTCAGAGCCCGCAGCTCCTGCGGCTTCAGCGCCTGCAGCGCCTCGCGGCTGCGGGCGATCTCTTCCCGCCGCTCGGCCTGTTCCGCTGGGCCGTCAGCGGAAGCGGGGAGGAGGGCGACCCAGTCCTCCTCGCCAGGCGCCGCAGCGGCGGGGCCGGCGAGGATCCGCTCGCGCTCCCGCCGCACCCCGAGCGCCTCGTGCTTGACCACGGTCTGGGTCCACTTGATCAGCTCGCGAGGGTCGTCGCTCGGCGCCTTGAGGAGCAGGATCTCCAGGCTCCGCTGCAGCGCTTCTTCGGCGTCGTCGGCGCAGAGCGAGTAGCGGCGCGCCGTACGTCGCAAAGTCGACTCGTTCTGTGCGTAAGTCTCCACAGCGACGCGCTTGCGGGCCGCATCGCCCTCGTTTTCAGGCCGCAGCGTCTCGCGCTCGGCGCCGATCTGATTCACCGCTCAGTTTCCCCCTGCCGCTTCAGTTCTTCGCATCGGACACTGGCAGCGTCAAGTACGAGCGCCGAGGTTCTCTCCCCCACTTGGACGGATTCCCCAATCGGAAATCCGGAAATTGCGGCAGGGCCAGCGGCGCCGTCCGCTGGACAGCGGCTCGCTAGGATCGCGCCATGAGCACTTGCGTAGTCACCGGCGGCGCCGGCTTTCTCGGTTCGCACCTCTGCGAACGACTGCTCGGCGACGGGCACCGGGTGATCTGCATCGACAACCTCGAGACGGGGTCGTTGGAGAACATCGCCCACATCCGTGACGAGCGGTTCGACTTCCGCAACATCGACATCACCGAGAAGGTCGACATTCCCGAGGACGTCGACTTCGTCTACCACCTCGCCTCTCCCGCCAGCCCGATCGACTATCTGCGGCTGCCGCTGCACACGCTCAAGGTCGGTTCGCACGGGACCCACCACATGCTCGGCGTCGCCAAGTTCAAGCGCGCCCGCTTCCTGATCGCTTCGACCAGCGAGGTCTACGGCGACCCCCAGGTCCACCCACAGAAGGAGGACTACTGGGGTCACGTCAACCCGATCGGCCCGCGTGGCGTCTACGACGAGGCGAAGCGCTACGCCGAGGCGCTGACGATGGCCTACCACCGCCAGCAGGGTCTCGACACGGCGATCGTCCGCATCTTCAACACCTACGGGCCGCGGATGCGAGCCCACGACGGCCGCGCGATCCCGACCTTCCTGCGCCAGGCGCTGCAGGACCGGCCGCTGACCGTCTTCGGCGACGGCAGCCAGACGCGCAGCTTCTGTTACGTCGACGACCTGATCGACGGCATCGTCCGCCTCGCCGAGTCGGACATCCACACGCCGGTAAACGTTGGCAACCCGAACGAGTTCACGCTGCTGGAACTGGCGAAGGCCGTGATCGAGGTGACCGACTCCCGCTCGGAGATCATCCACGAGCCGCTGCCCACCGACGACCCGCAGCAGCGCCAGCCCGACATCGGCCGCGCCCGCGACCTGCTCGGCTGGGAACCGGCTGTCGAGCTGACCGAGGGTCTGCGGCGGACGATCGACCAGAGCGGCATCGAGCGCCTGGTCGGCGCTGGCGATTGAGCCACCCCAATATCCTCCCCTGACGATGTCTGCCGCTGACGGATCCGGCGCCCAGGAAGCGCACCGCACCATTGCCCCGCTGGTCGGCCCCGGCGACGAGCGGGTCTTCACCGACTCCGGGATCGAGATCGGTCCCCTCTACGACGAGGGCGACGTCGCTCCCGACCTCGAGGAGCGCCTCGGCGAGCCGGGCGCGCCGCCGTTCACCCGCGGCATCCACGAGCGGATGTACCGCGACCGGCTCTGGACGATGCGCCAGTACGCCGGCTTCGCCTCGCCCGAGGACACCAACGAGCGCTACCGCTACCTGATCGAGCACGGCTCGACCGGGCTCTCGATGGCCTTCGATTTGCCGACCCAGCTCGGCCGCGACTCCGACGACCCGCTCTGCCACGGCGAGGTCGGCCGCACCGGCGTCCCGATCGACACGATCGAGGACATGCGGATCTGCTTCGACCAGATCCCGCTCGACGGCGTCTCCACCTCGATGACGATCAACGCGCCGGCGGCGATCCTGCTGCTGCTCTACGAGCTGGTCGGCGAGGAACAGGGAGTCCCCTCCGAGAAGCTGCGCGGCACCGTCCAGAACGACGTGCTGAAGGAGTACATGGCGCGGGGCAACTACATCTACCCGGCCGAGCCGACCATGCGGCTGACGACCGACATCTTCGAGTACTGCAACGAGAAGGTGCCGAAATGGAACACGATCTCGATCTCCGGGTACCACATCCGCGAGAAGGGCTGTTCGGCCGTGCAGGAGGTCGCCTTCACCCTCTCCAACGCGATCGCCTACGTCGAAGCGGCGCTGGCGCGGGGCCTGAAGATCGACGAATTCGCGCCGCGGCTCGCCTTCTTCTTCAACGGCCACAACAACGTCTTCCAGGAGATCGCCAAGTTCCGCGCCGTGCGCCGGATGTGGGCCGAGATCGTCAAGGAGCGGTTCGGGGCGGAGAACGAGAAATCAATGCAGATCCGCTTTCACACCCAGACCGGCGGGGTGACGCTGCAGGCCCAGCAGCCCGAGGTCAACATCATCCGCGTCGCCCTGCAGGGCTTCGCCGCGGTCTGCGGCGGCACCCAGTCGCTGCACACCAACGGCTTCGACGAGGCGCTGGCGCTGCCGACCGAGCGTTCGGCCCGGATCGCCCTGCGCACCCAGCAGGTGATCGCCTACGAGTCCGGCGCCGCCGACACCGTCGATCCCTTCGCCGGCTCCTACTTCGTCGAGTCGCTTACCGACGAGATCGAACTGCGGGCCAAGGAGCTGATGGAGAAGGTCGAAGAGCTGGGCGGCTCGGTCGAGGCGCTGGAGTTCATGCAGCGCGAGATCGAGGAGTCGGCGCACAGCTACCACGAGCGCTACAAGAGTGGCCAGGACGTGATCGTCGGCGTCAACAAGTTCGTCACCGACCAGGTCGACGACGTCGACATCCTCAAGGTCGACCCCGAGGCCGAGCAGCGGCAGCTGGCGCGGCTCAAAGCCTTCAAGGAGAACCGCGACCAAGCCGAGGTCGAGGCCAAGCTGGAGGCGGTGCGCGACGTCGCCCGCGGCGACGGCAACCTGCTCCACCCGATCCGCGCCGCCCTCGCGGCCAACGCCTCGATCGGCGAGGTCTGCGGCGCGATGCGCGAGGTCTTCGGCGAATACAAGGGCGGGGCGTTTTTCTAGGCCGGCGTGACCCGCATCCGACATTGACCCCAGTCAGGTGTGGTCAATGTCGGATGCGGTGCTTGAGAAGCTCGATCGTTTTGGTGAGCGCGGTCCGAACGCGGGTCGGTTCGTAGCGAACCTCGTAGTGGGTGAAGCGAAGCGGGGTCATTCCCGCTATCACGTGGGCGCGGTCGCGGCGAGCGTCCCGCGTCTGAGCAGAGGGAGTGCGGTGGTAGCGGAGGCCGTCCGTCTCCACGACCAACCCCAGGTCGGGCCAGAAGAAGTCGACCTCGAATCGATTGACGCGCTGTTTGCTGAGCGGCATCGGCAGTTTCGCCCCTTCGACTATCCGGCGGAAGTAGATCTCCAGATCTGAATCGGAGAGTTGAAAGAAGAGCTCGTCGAGCAGAAGGCGAAGCGGGCGGACCCCTGCCTCGCCGTGAAAGCGGCCGAGTTCTTCACGCAGCGTTTCGGGGTCGATCATGCCGCGCTTATCAGCGTCATTGACGGCGCGCTCGAGCGGCATGGGGTCGAGTTCGGTGGCCAGATCGACGAGAGTGCGCACAGGTGTGGTGACCGGAATGCCGTCACTTGAGCCGATGTCGCCCGCTATGAGACTAGGACGACCTCGAATCAGCAAGCCCGGCCGTCGTAATTCGCAGCGGCGAGGGACGCTGACGTCGATCCGCTCCGCCAGCTCCCTGCCGATCCCGAGCAGTGCCGCAGCGCTTCTGTGGCTGAGTGCGGCACCTTCGTCGCACGCGAGCACGGCGGCCATCCACCGGCGACGCTGATCGAGCGCGGGCCAGCCCACCGCATAGACACCGCGAGTCACAAGATGAAGGCGGCCGGTTTCGCGGCGATGCTCGATCGAACGCGAGCCGAAGCCAAGTTTCAGCAGCTGCCGGCGAGTCACGATTCCGTGCTGCCTGCCAGCAAGTTCCCAAGTCTGTCTAGAGCGCGCTTCCGACATTGACCACACCTGTCTGGGGTCAATGTCGGAAGCGCATGAACTCTCCCCCTGAACGGTCCCTCTCATTCCCGGATCGGGGGAGGAACCCGGCGTGGCTGGTGGAAGCCGGGGGCATGATCGAGGTATCGAGGACGCTGATGAAGTCTGAGCCCGAGCTGGCGGAGCTGATCCGGGAGGTCGAGGGGGTCGAGGTGACGATGGCCGAGAAGGGCTTCGGGACCCGCGTCGCGATCCGCGCTGGCGAGGAGACCGGCCTGGAAGAGGCCGATCTCGAGGCCGTCCTCGACCGCCTCGCGGAGCCGCAGCGGCGCCCTTTCATCTGAGCGAACCAGAGCTTGAAACCCATCCCAAATCGGTCGGCTGGGGCCGGCCCGGAAAGCGAGTCCAACCCGTGACCAAGTTGAAGCGGCACCTCTCGGTGGCCAACGTCTTGTCCTGCCTCGCGCTGTTCATCGCCCTCGGCGGCAGTGCCTTCGCGGCGGTGAAACTGCAGGCCGGTCAGGTGAAGGCGGTCAACATCGCCAACCAGGCAGTGACCAACGCGAAGATCAAGACCCAGGCGGTGACCTCCGGGAAAATCAAGAACAACGGCGTCGTCACCGCGGACCTGGCCACCGGCTCGGTTTCCGGCGTCAAACTCGCCAGCGGCGCGGTTACCTCCGCCAAGCTCGGCAAGGAAGCGGTGACCAGCAAGGCCCTGGCCAAGAACTCGGTGACCAACGGCAAGATCGGTCCCGAAGCGGTCGCCACCGGCAAGATCGGCAATGAAGCGATCACCTCGGCGAAGATCTCGACCGCGGTCTGGAATCAGCTGGTCAAGGACGTCACCTACGAATCGGCCACCAGCGCCAACAACTCCGAAGACGAAAAGAACGTGACCGCCACCTGCCCTTCGGGCAAAGAAGCGATTGGCGGTGGCGCCCGGATCAACGCCCCGGCCGGCGTCAAAGCTGCGATCAACGGCTCCTACCCCGCCGTCGCCTCGAACAACGCCCGAACCGGCTGGATCGCCTCCGGGCGCGAGACCCCCGAAGAGGCCGGCACCTGGCAGATCGTGGCGTACGTGGTCTGCGCCTCGCTGTAGGTAGTCTCGGACACGCATCGTGGAAGTACGAAGAGCCCGCTTCGGCGGGCTCTTCGTATATCTGGGGACGCCGCGCAGCCGCCGCAAATAGAATGCCGCGGCCCGTCCCAAGGTCCTCCCGACGGGCGCCCGAGCACGAATGCGCGAGAGAAACCCCGAAACCCACGACGAGAAGCTCTCCTACCTGCGGGAGCTGCGCGAGGCGGCGATCAACTCCGCCTCCGAGGCCGCGGTCGAGAAGCAGCACGCGAAGGGGAAGCTGACCGCGCGCGAGCGGATCGAGAAGCTGCTCGACTCCGGCTCCTTCGAGGAGCTCGACACCTTCGTCCGCCACCGCACCTACGACTTCGAGATGCAGAAGAACCGGCCCTGGGGCGACGCCGTCGTCACCGGGCACGGCACGATCGACGGCCGCACCGTTTTCGTCTTCTCCCAGGACTTCACCGTCTTCGGCGGCAGCCTCGGCGAGGTGATGGCGGAGAAGATGTGCAAGGTGATGGACCTCGCCGCGCAGGTCGGCGCGCCGGTGATCGGCATCAACGACTCCGGCGGCGCCCGGATCCAGGAGGGCGTCGTCTCGCTGGGCGCCTACGGCGACGTCTTCGTCCGCAACGTCAAGTGCTCGGGCGTGATCCCGCAGATCAGCCTGATCATGGGGCCCTGCGCCGGCGGCGCCGTCTACTCGCCGGCGATGACCGACTTCATCTTCATGGTCAAAGAGACCTCGCACATGTTCATCACCGGCCCGGAAGTGATCAAAACCGTGACCGGCGAGGAAGTCGAGTTCGAGGAGCTCGGCGGGGCGATGAGCCACAACTCGAAGTCGGGCGTCGCCCACTTCGCCTCCGAGGACGAGGAGAGCTGCCTCGAGGACGTGCGGTACCTGATGAGCTTCCTGCCCTCGAACAACCTCGAGGCGCCGCCGCGGTTCGAGCCCTCAGACGACCCCGAGCGCGAAAGCGAGGAGCTGGACACGGTCGTCCCCGACGATTCCTCGAAGCCGTACGACATGCGCGACGTGATCTCGCTCGTCGTCGACGACGAGGAGTTCTTCGAGGCCCACGAGCACTTCGCCAAGAACATCGTCTGCGGCTTCTCCCGGCTCGACGGCTATCCGGTCGGAATCGTCGGTAACCAGCCCGCCTTCCTCGCCGGCGTGCTCGACATCGAGGCCTCCGAGAAGGCGGCCCGGTTCGTGCGCACCTGCGATTGCTACAACGTCCCGATCGTCACCTTCACCGACGTCCCCGGCTTCCTCCCCGGCACCGACCAGGAGTGGAACGGGATCATCCGCCACGGCGCCAAGCTGCTCTACGCCTTCACCGAGGCGACCGTGCCGAAGCTCACCGTCGTCACCCGCAAGGCCTACGGCGGCGCCTACGACGTGATGAACTCGAAGCACATGCTGGCCGACTACAACGTCGCCTGGCCAACCGCCGAGGTCGCGGTGATGGGCCCCGAGGGCGCGGTCAACATCATCTACCGCAAGGACATCGCCAGCTCACCGACCCCCGACGAGCGCCGGCAGAAGCTGATCGACGACTACAAAGCCCACTTCGCCAACCCCTACTCGGCGGCGGAGCGCGGCTACATCGACGACGTCATCGAGCCCCGCCAGACCCGCCCGAAGCTGATCCGGGCCCTGCGGATGCTGCAGACCAAGCGGGTCGAGCAACCGAAGCGCAAGCACGGCAACATCCCGCTGTAGAAGTCGTACGACACCGGGAGAACCCGTCCGACACGGTGGCTACCTTGCGGACCGTGGAGTTGAAGAACGTCTCCGTCAAGAGCAATGACGTCCGGGTCCCGAAGCCCGAGGTCGGGACTGCCTGCCTGGTCGAGCGCTACAGCGCCGGCAGCGTCAAGGCCGTGATTCTGCACCCGGATGATTTCGCCGAGTTGCAGAGCCGGGCGCGGATCCTGGAGGAGGCGGCTCGGCCGGCCGGCTTCGAGCTGACCGATCTCGGCGCCAAGGCCCACCGGATCGCCGAGTCCCGCGAGGGCGAGACGATCGAAGACGAGGCGGCTGTCCGCAGCCTGCTCGGAATTTGACCCCGTCTCCCGGCGAGGTGTACTGGGCCGTCGTGCCCGACACGCCGCAGTCGCCGTTCCAGGTCTTCGTCAAGGACAAACCCCCGGTCGAGGTGGGCGACGCGAAGACGATCGTCACCGGCCTGAAAAAGGAGAGCAACGCGGGGCTGCGCTTCGTGGTCGAGGCCAAGGTGAGCCCGGTCCTGCTGCTGTCCGACCACGTGGACCCGCGGACCGGCGACCTGTTCGGCCTGAGAATGGTTTCTCTCGACAAGCTGGACGAGGACGAGGCCCAGCGGGTCAGGCAGCAGCGCGAGCCAGGTCTGTTCCACCTCAAACGGGAGCGGTTCCCGGACCTGGAGGAAGAGCCGGCGGCGATGGTCAGCGCCCCGATCCGCACCCACCAGAACGCAGTCGACCTCGGCAGTCCCCTCGGCCGTCTCGACCAGAACGAGATGCGGGTCCTGGCCGAGCGCTTCGTCACCTACTGGCAGTTCGACCTCCACCAGCTCCTGGTCGGGAAGATCCGCGAGCTGCTGAAGAAAAGAGCCGGTTCCTAGCTCAGGGGACCGCGGTTGCCTCGGTCCCGGTGCCGTCGCCCTCTTCGAGGATCTCCCGCAGGCGCTCGACGCTCAACCAGGGCCGCCTCACGTGCACCATGCGGTGGCAGTTGGAGCACAGAAGTGCCAGGTCGGCGAGCTTCGTGCGCTCGCCCGGGAGAAGCGTATGGACGGCCCGGATGTGGTGGACCTCGATGAAGCCTGCGCCGTGCGAGCCGTAGCGCTCGCCGAAGTCGAGGTCACATGCCTCGCAGGCAAGACGGCCGGTTTCCTTCTCGACCTGGGCCAGCTTCATCCCTCTGAGCTTGCTGCTTCGCTCACGATGCTTGTGAACGCGGGTAAGGATTGCGCCCTCTTCTGCTTCGGCCTCGTCCTCATCTGGCTCCTCCGCCTCGCGTTGATCGAGCGTTGCAAGATTCGCCCGGATCGCCGCCGCCGTCGTTGCGAGGCGCGCTTTGTCGTCGGCGAACTCTTCCCAGATTCGTGCGGCCCCTCTCCCACCGTTCGCAAAGCCGCCGTCGGCATCGGGGTCTAGCCAAACGAAGTTCAGCAGCCGCCGAGCAACCGCGCCAGCGCTCCTGAAGCTTGGATCCTCGGCGCGCTCGATTTCGATCGGAATCGAGCGCAGCTGGGAGCTCAGCTCTTCGAGCGATTTGGGACCGGGGTTCCAGCCCTCCCGGTCGTAGAGGTCGAGTGCCAGGATCAGCTCGTCTGGCAGCCAAGTCTTTCGGTTCGGCTTCATGGCAGAACGCTCCTAGGGGACCGCGGTTGCCTCGGTCTCGACGCCGCCGCCTGCGGCTCGGCCGCCGGCTCCGCGGCCGGCAGTGGCCCCGCCCTCCTCGGCTCCGAGGCGGTGGGCGAGGTAGACGGGGATGATCGAGATCAGGATCACGATCGTCGCGACGGCGTTGACGATCGGCAGTTCGCGCGGGCGGAAGAGGTTGGAGAAGATCCAGATCGGCAGGGTCTGTTCGCCGGCGCCGATCGTGAAGTTGGTGACGATGATCTCGTCGAAGGAGAGGGCGAAGGCGAGCAGGCCGCCGGCGAGGAGCGCGCTTTTCATCCCCGGGAAGGTGACGTAGCGGAAGGTCTGCCAGCTGTCGGCGCCGAGGTCTGCCGAGGCCTCCTCGAAAGAGCCGGAGAGGCGGCGCAGCCGGGCGACGGCGTTGTTGTAGACGACGACGATGCAGAAGGTGGCGTGGCCGACGATCACCGTGAAGAGGCTGAGCGGGATGTCGAGCACCTGGGTGAAGGTGTTGCTGAGCGCAACGCCGGTGACGATTCCCGGCAAGGCGATCGGCAGGATCACCAGGAAGGAGATCGTCTCGCGGCCGAAGAAGCGGTGCCGCGCGACCGCCAGCGCCGCCAGCGTCCCCAGCACCATCGCGATTGCACTTGCGACCAACCCCGCTTTGAGAGAGGTGAAGAACGCCTCGCGTGCGGCCTCGTTGTTCAGCGCCTGGTCGAACCAGTGGGTGGTGTAGCTGGGCGGCGGCCATTCGAGGATTTTGCTCGAGTTGAAGGCGTAGATGACGATCACGATCAGCGGGATGTAGATGAAGGCAAGGCCGGCCGCGACGGCGATCCGCAGCAGCGCCCGGGAGCGTCTCGACAGTCTCATATCCCGCTCCGGTCGCTAGACATGCTCGAACGCCCCCAGTCGCCTGGCGACCAGCAGGTAGGCGATCATCACCACGATCGGCACCGTGGCCAGGGCCGCGGCGAAGGGCTGGTTGTTGGCGACGTTGCTGAAGATGACGTTGCCGATGAACTGGTCGTTGGAGACCAGGCGCGGGGTGATGTAGTCGCCGAGGGTCAGCGAGAAGGTGAAGATCGAACCGGCGACGACGGCCGGGAAGCTGAGCGGCAGGATCACCCGGCGGAAGGTGGTGAAGGGCGAGGCGCCGAGGTCCTCGGAGGCGCTGATAAGCGAGTTGGGGATCCGCTCCAGCCCGGCGTAGATCGGCAGGATCATGTACGGCAGCCAGAGGTAGCTCATCACCAGCCAGACGGCCGTGGTGCCGTAGCCGGGGCCGCTGAGCCCGATCGGGTCAAGCGCCCAGTTGATCGCCCCGTTGGCGGAGAGCAGCGTCCGCCAGGCGTAGACCTTGACCAGGTAGCTCGACCAGAGCGGCAGCAGGATCGCGATCACCAGCAGCGCCTTGCCGCGCCGGCTGGCCAGCTTCGCCATGTAGAAGGCGATCGGGAAGGCGATTACGGCGTCGGTGATCGTCACCAGCAGCGCGGTCCGGACCGTGCGCCAGACGATGTCGCGGTAGACCGGTTCGTTGAACAGCGCTTCGAAGTTTTCGAGGGTGAATTCCTTGACGGTCAGCCCGCTGAGCGGGTCGACCGACCAGAAGGCGGCGACCAGCAGCAGGGCCAGCGAGCCCAGATAGCCGATCACCAGCCAGCCGACCGGGCCGGCCAGTAGCGCCCCTACCTGCAGGCGCCGGCGGCCGTGGAAGAGGTCGGCCAGCCTGTGGCCGACCGACCTCCTCTCCACGACCGCTTCAGATGCCATGTCTCAAACGACTCGGGTGCTCAGCCTTTGATCGCCGTCCAGGCTTTGACCCAGTCGTTGTAGTCCATGCAGTCTTCCTCGCCGTTGCCGCAATCCGCGAGCGGGGTTTCCCAGTAGTAGACCCGATCCCAGAATTTCACGTCTTCGGCGTGGTATTCGGCACAGAAATTCTTGTTTTCGGTTTCTTTGCAGGCGAGTTCCTGCGCCGGTGCCTCGCCGAACCATTCGGCGACTTCCGCATTGACTTTCGGTTCGATGATCCAGTTCATCCACTCGTACATGCAGTTGGGATTTTTGGCGTCCTTGGCCAGCATCCAGGTGTCCGACCAACCGGTTGCGCCCTCTTTCGGCAGGAAGCCCTGGCTGGCGGGGCTCGCTTCCACCGGCACGCCTTCGCCTTTCAGGGCGAAGTACTGGTACTGCCAGGTGGTGCCGACGGTGTTGTCGCCGTTGGCGAAGCCGGAGATCTGCTTGGCCGCTTCGCCCCAGTATTCGCCGACGTTGGCCTGCTGTTCTTTCATCAGGTCGACCGCCGCGTTGAACTGATCTTCGTTCAGCTCGTAGGGGTTTTCGATACCGAGATCGGGCTCGTGGAACTTGAGGTAGACGGCCGCTTCGGCGATCGACATCGGGTCGTCGTACTGGCTGATCTTGCCCTTGTATTTGGCGGCGACTTTCGGGTCCAACGTCACGGCCCAGGAGTCAGGCGCGGGCTTGACGTCGTCCCCGTTCCACATCAGCAGGTTGGCGCCGCGACCGTGCGGGATCCCATAGTTGACGTCTTCGAACGTGTTGTACGGCTGATCCTTGAGGTCGCTGAAGACCGTTTTGTAGTTGGGGACGAGATCGGTGTTGACCGGGGCGACGAGGCCGGCGGCGACGAGGCGGGCGGTGGCGTTGCCGGAGGCCGAGACGCCGTCGTACTGCCCGGATTTCATCAGCTCGACCATTTCATCCGAGGTCCCGGCTTCCTTGTTGTTCACTTTGCAGCCGGTTTTCTGTTCGAACGGTTTGCTCCAGCCGGGTTCGACGTAGCCGGCCCAGGAGATCAGCGAGACTTCGCCCTCTCCTTTGCCTAGCTTCTGCAGCGCTTCATCACTGCTACCGCCGGTGGTGTCGTCGCTGCCGCCGCCGCAACCGGCGAGGACGAGCATGAAGACGACCAGGCCGGCGACGACGAGCCACGCCGTGCGGGCAGGATTGGCATCCCTACTTCTCATGGTGCTACCTCCTCTTTCGTTGACTTCCCGCCGACGGCGGCCGCGTGCTCGGGACGCCACCCGACTAGGACTTCGTTTCCCTGCACAGGCAGCGCGCCCGAAGACGCGCTCTCCACGTTCTGTCTTACGAGCTGGAGCTTCTCCCCGGTGTCCAGCTGGACCGTGAAGCGGGTAACCGAACCGGCGTAGGCGACGTCGACGACGCGCCCGCTCTCGGTGTCGAGTCCATCGGTCGCGGCGCCGGGATCGAGCAGCTCGATCTTCTCGGGGCGGATCGTCATCCGCTGCCCGTCGCGCTCGATCAGGTTGGAGACGCCGACGAAGCCGGCGACGAACTCGTTGGCCGGGTGCTCGTAGAGCTCGAGTGGCGAACTCACCTGCTCGATCCGGCCGTTGTTGAAGACAGCGATGCGGTCGCTCATCGTCAGCGCCTCGTCCTGGTCGTGGGTGACGTAGACGAAGGTGATCCCGACCTCGCCCTGGATCGCCTTCAGCTCGGTCTGCATCTCCTCACGCAGCTTCAGGTCGAGGGCGCCGAGCGGCTCGTCGAGGAGCAGCACCTTGGGACGGTTGACGATCGCCCGCGCCAGCGCCACCCGCTGCCGCTGGCCGCCGGAGAGCTCGCCCGGCTTGCGGTCGGCGTAGCCGGGCAGGCGGACCATCTCCAGCGCCTCGTCGCGGCGACTGGCGCGCTCGGCCTTGGCAACGCCGCCGGCGACCTTCATCCCGTAGGCGACGTTGTCGCCGACGCTCATGTGCGGGAAGAGGGCGTAGTCCTGGAAGACGGTGTTGACGGCGCGGTCGTAGGGGGGAGTGCCGCTGACGTCCTCGCCGGCCAGCTCGATCGTGCCGCTGGTCGGGTCCTCGAAGCCGGCGATCATCCGCAGCGTCGTCGTCTTCCCCGAGCCCGACGGCCCGAGCATGGTGAAGAACTCACCCTGCCCGATCTCCAAATCGATCCCGGCAACCGCCACCACCTCGCCGTAATGCCTGGTGAGGCCCGATAGCCGGATGTCGGGAATCGATGCGTCTATGCGTATGAAGTTATCCGGGGAGGTGCGGAAAGCAAGGACAAACTGGCCCTGAAGGCTTAGCCGGAGGGGAGTACAGAATCTTTGGCGTGGGGAGGGAGCCGGTGGGGGTCGCTGGGAGCACCTCCGCCGCGACGATCGCCGCCAGCTGTCGCCTCGAAGGTCAATGGCGCGGCTCCATGCTGAGTACCCAGCGACCCCCACCGGCTCCCTCTACGACGGCGGGTGGTACTCCAGTTGGGCTGGCCTTTGGTGGAGATGGAGGTTCTCGAAGCCCAGCGAAGGTGCCGTCCCTTGCCAGCTAGGCCCCCCAAAGAAGCATCCCCTGTCCCATGCTTGGTCGCCCGCCACCCGGCGTCCTTCGGAAGCTGTTGGAGGAGAGGGCGGGACACCCCCTCTCGGTACTCAGCATGGAGCCGCGCCAGCAGCGTTCGAGGCGTCAGCCAAAAAGCGATTCTCGCGGCGGAGGTGCTCCGAGAGGGGGTGTCCCGTCCTCTCCCTACCTGAAGCTGTGTCTAGTACCCAGTGGGGTGGCGGGCGATGAAGCCTGCGCTGCTACGCGATTCTTCGCGCCAACGGGGCCCCGTTTCGCCATTGGTGCTGCCCGAGGTGTCCCAGCGCCAGCCGGCGATCACCGCGTAGGCGTGACCGGGGTTGGAGAAGACGGTGATCCAGCGGCCCTCGCCTTCTTCGCCCCACTTGGCCATCGGGCCGGAGGGGAGGGGGCTTTCGATGAAATCGCCGCCGTGGAGGGCGTAGCTGACCGCGCCGGAGCAGTCGTAACCGCGGTCCCACCAGCGGGCGTGACCGCCGCCGAAGACGTACGGTTTGGTGCGAATTTTGTTGGCCGCGGCGATCACCGCTTTGACGCGGGGGGGAGCGCTCTTCGGCGCCACCAGCGTCCCGTCGGCGAGCAGCTTTGCCTTCGCGGTCGGCGCGCAGACGTCGACTTCGGAGGACGACAGGCCGCCGCCGTTGCAACGGGCCGAAGCCATGCCGGGGGCGATCAAAGCGGTTGCGACAACGGCCACGACGAACGCCAGCCCAGCCAACCTGAAGTTGTAAAGCAAACCGATTCTCCTTCGTCGGCCTACGGGGTTAGCTGTCGGGCTAGCGCGAAAGGAGCTTGCGCCCCCGCCTGATTGGCGGGCTCGCCCCGAAAACGTGGTTCCCCCGTTCCCCAAACGCTCTTTGCGCTGGGGATTCGGCGTTTCGGTGATCGAACGCGGGCAGTGTAGACGATCGGCCGGCGCTCTGCTCACAAAACGTAAATATTTAGGTGAGAAACCCGTTCCCATCAGGTCTCTGTTCGACGCCCCGGCTGGTAGCTTGCGCCTTGGGATGAACCTTTCGGGCCGAAAAGCGCTGCTGACTGGGGCAACCGGCGGGCTTGGCCGGGCGATCGCGAAGTCGCTGGCCGAGCGCGGGGCGCAGGTCGCCCTCAGCGCTCGCAACCGCGAGGCGCTGGAAGCCCTGGCCGCCGAACTGCCCGGCAGCGGACACAGCGTGCTGCCCTCGGACCTGGCCGAGCCAGACGCCGCCGAGCGCCTCGCCGCCGAGGCCGCCGGCACCGAGATCCTGATCGCCAACGCCGGCCTGCCCGGCGCCGGCAAACTCGACGAGTTCAGCGCCGAGGAGGTGAAGCGCGCTCTGCGCGTCAACCTCGAGGCGCCAATGCTGCTCGCCCGCGCCCTCTACCCGGCGATGCTCGAGGCCGGCTCCGGCCACCTAGTCTTCGTCGCCTCGCTCTCCGGCAAGGCCGCCAGCCCGCGGTCCTCGATTTACAACGCGACCAAGTTCGGCCTCCGCGGCTTCTCCCTCGCCCTCCGCGCCGACCTCGACCCACACGGAATCGGAGTCTCCATCGTCTCCCCCGGCTTCATCCGCGAAGCCGGCATGTTCGCTGACGCCGGCGCCAAGCCCCCACCGGGAATGGGCACCTCCACCCCCGAGCAGGTAGGCACCGCCACCGTCAAGGCAATCGAGCGCAACAAGGTAGAGGTGACCATCGCCCCTCTGACCCAGCGCGCCGGCGCCCACCTGGCCCTGGTCAGCCCGTCCCTCAGCGTCAAGGTGCAGAGCGGCAGCGCTGGCCAGAAGGCAGCCAAAGACATCGCTTCGGGGCATTCGTCGGACAAGCGCTGAAGTAGGCGGGTCTGGCACCCCCTCGAACCGGCGGATACTCAAAACGGCGGCCTAATTAGGCCGCCGTTTGTCGGTTAGGCCGCCGTTTGTCGGAGCGAGGGGGTGCCGGACCCGCCCCCACCAATTGCCTAGGATGAAAGTCGTGAGTAGCGATTCCTTCGGAGCCCGATCCACTCTCCAAATCGGAGAGAGAGAGTTCGAGATCTATCGGCTGGACGCTCTGCAGGAGCGTTTTGACGTAGCCCGCCTCCCGTACTCGATCAAGGTGCTGCTGGAGAACGTGCTGCGCCTCGAGGACGGGGTCTCGGTTAGCGCCGCCGACGTCGAGGCGATCGCCTCCTGGGATGCGGCCGCCGAGCCCAGCGTCGAGATCCCCTTCCAGCCCGCCCGCGTCCTGATGCAGGACTTCACCGGCGTCCCCGCCGTCGTCGACCTGGCGGCGATGCGCGACGCGATGGAGGAGATCGGCGGCGACCCGGCAGCGATCAACCCGCTGGTCGACGTGGACTTGGTGATCGACCACTCGGTCCAGGTCGACGCCTTCGGCAACGAGGGCGCCTTCGCGGTCAATGCCGAGCGTGACTTCGAGCGCAACCTCGAGCGCTACTCGTTCCTCAAATGGGGCCAGAAGTCGTTCGACAACTTCCGCGTTGTCCCGCCGGCCACCGGCATCTGCCACCAGGTCAACCTCGAGTACCTCTCTCAAGTCGTCTACAGCCGCGAGAACGGCGGTGTGCTGCAGGCCTACCCCGACACCCTCGTCGGCACCGACTCGCACACGACGATGGTCAACGGGCTCGGCGTCCTCGGCTGGGGCGTGGGCGGGATCGAGGCCGAGGCGGCGATGCTGGGCCAGCCGATCTCGATGCTGCTGCCGCAGGTGGTCGGCTTCAAGCTCTCCGGCGAGCTGCCCGAGGGGGCGACCGCGACCGACCTCGTCCTCACCGCGACCGAGATGCTGCGCGAGCGCGGTGTCGTTTCCAAGTTCGTCGAGTTCTTCGGCCCCGGCCTGCCGACCCTCGGCCTCGCCGACCGCGCCACCCTCGGCAACATGTCGCCGGAGTTCGGCTCGACCTGCGCGATCTTCCCGGTCGACGCCGAGACCCTCCGCTACCTCGACCTCACCGGCCGGCCGACCGAGACGATCGAGCTGGTCGACGCCTACGCGCGCGAGCAGGGAATGTTCCATGACGGGGGCCACGACGAGTCCACCCCGGACCCCGTCTTCTCCGATCTCTTGGAACTAGATCTGGGCGAGGTCGTGCCCAGCATCGCCGGCCCGAAACGGCCGCAGGACCGGGTGCCGCTCTCACAGGCGAAGGAGTCCTTCCTCTCGGTGATGGGGGAATTCGACCCCGATGCCGCCGAACGGATGGGCAACGGCCGCGACGGGGCGATCGAGGAGAGCTTTCCCGCCTCCGACCCCCCGGCCGAGGACCACGACGACGAGCGCGGCAAGCCCCGGCCGGCCATCAGCGATGCCCCGGCGGCCACCGTCGCCCACGGCAGCGGCGACGAGATCGCCGTCACGCTCGAGGGCGGGACGAGCGTCGAGCTCGACCACGGCCGCGTGGTAATCGCCGCGATCACCAGTTGCACCAACACCTCCAACCCGAGCGTCATGGTCGGCGCCGGGCTGCTCGCCCGCAACGCGATCCAGCGCGGGCTGAACCGCCGGCCCTGGGTCAAGACCTCGCTGGCGCCGGGCTCGACCGTGGTCACCGACTACCTCGAGCGCGCCGGGCTGACCGAGTACCTCGACGCCCTTCAGTTCAACCTCGTCGGCTACGGCTGCACCACCTGCATCGGCAACTCCGGGCCGCTGGCGCCGGAGATCTCGGCCGCGATCGCCGAGAAGGACCTCGCCGTCTGCGCGGTCCTCTCCGGCAACCGCAACTTCGAGGGCCGGATCAACCAGGACGTCAAGGCCAACTACCTGGCGAGCCCGCCGCTGGTGGTCGCCTACGCTCTCGCCGGCCGCATGGACATCGACCTGCTGAACGAGCCGCTGGGCGAGGGCTCCGGCGGCGAACCGGTCTACCTGCGCGACATCTGGCCCAGCGCCGAGGAGATCAAGCAGGTGGTCGGCACCTCCGTGCAGTCGGAGATGTTCGAACGCAACTACGCCGAGGTCTTCTCCGGCGACGAGATGTGGAACGCGGTCGAGGTTCCCCCAGGCGATCGCTACACCTGGCCCGACTCGACCTACGTCCGCCGCCCCAGCTTCTTCGAGGAGATGCCGGCCGAGGCTCCGGGGGTCGCGCCGATCGCTGGCGCTCGCGCTCTCGCCCTGCTCGGCGACTCGATCACCACCGACCACATCTCGCCCGCCGGAGCGATCAAAAAGGAAAGCCCCGCCGGTCGCTGGCTGACGGACAACGGCGTCGAGCCCGGCGAATTCAACTCCTACGGCTCCCGCCGCGGCAACCACGAGGTGATGATCCGCGGCACCTTCGCCAACATCCGCCTCCGCAACCAGCTGGTCGATCGTGCCGGCGGCTTCACCCGCCACTTCCCCGACGGCGAGGAGACGACGATCTACGAGGCGGCGATGGCCTACGCAGCTGCCGGCGTTCCCCTCGTCGTCCTCGCCGGCAAGGAGTACGGATCGGGCTCCTCCCGCGACTGGGCGGCGAAGGGGACGAGGCTGCTCGGGGTGCGGGCCGTGATCGCCGAGAGCTTCGAGCGCATCCACCGCTCCAACCTGATCGGGATGGGCGTGCTGCCGCTGCAGTTCGCCGCGGGCGACAGTGCCGCATCGCTCGGGCTCACCGGCGGTGAGAGCTTTGACGTCGGCGACCTGGAAGACGGGCAGGCGAAAAAAGTGACTGTGACCGCGCGCGCCGACGACGGTGGCGAGAAGACTTTCGAGGCGATCGTCAGGCTCGACACGCCAAACGAGGTCACTTACTTCATAAACACCGGTATCTTGCAGACCGTACTGCGCAAGTTAAAAGGGTAGGCGCAGTGGGGCCGCGGGAGGCAGGGGGGTCCGCGCGACCACACTGCACCTGCGCGTCGGTAGCCAGGGAGGGATGCCGACGCGAGCCGTTCCCCCTGGCGGGACTGCCCTGAGGAACAGTCAGGGATTAGCTATAGCGCCTGGGCACCCCTCGGTCAAGCGGAATCGAGTGCTTTAGCCCTGTTCTGGGGTGCTTTCGCGCGCGCTTCTTTGCGAACCACCGTGTTCAGCAACTCCCCAGCCCTTGCGCTCGATCAGTTCGATTCCGATCACGCTGCCGACCGGTCCGACCGGGGTGAGGGTGGCGGCAAGCAGGGTGTAGGGCGCCTCCTTGCGGATGCAGGCGAACCAGATCACCAGGCAGAGGACGATGAACCCCAGCCCATGCGCCCACCCGAACACCATCGTCTCGGTCTCGAAGCCGGGGGCCAGCCAGAAGAGCAGCAGGCCGCCGAATATCACCAGCTCGATCCAGGAAAGGCGTTTCACCCAGACGAACAGCTTGCCCGGGACGGGCTTTTCGAACGGTTTGCGAGCCAAGGTCAGTTTCCGGGGGTGAGAGCGGTGAGCACGATCCGCTCCTGCTCCCGCGCGTGGGCGCCCGAGTAACCCTCGCCCGGGCTGGCCCGCCCCTGGCGGCCGATGTAGGTGAGGGTGACTCCCTCGGGGAGGATGTCCGGCAACCGCCGCGACATCACCTTCCAGGCGCCCATGTTGCGCGGCTCCTCCTGGACCCAGGCGATCTCCTTCAAGTTGGGGTAGGAGGCGATCACCCGCTCGAGCTGTTCCTTCGCAAAGGGGTAGAGAACCTCGACCCGGGCGATCGCGACGTTCTCCGCGGTCTGGCGGCGCTCGTTGTCGTCCATGTCGAAGTAGACCTTGCCGGTGCAGAGCACCAGCCGCTCGACCTTCTCGACCCGATCGCCGGCGGTCGGGTCGTCGAGGATGAAGCGCAGTTCCCCTTCGGCCAGTTCCTCGAGGGTGGTGGCGGCCCGCTCCAGGCGCAGCAGGCCCTTCGGCGTGAAGACGATCAGCGGCCGCGGCTTCTTGATCAGCGCCTGGCGCCGCAGCAGGTGGAAGTACTGGGCGGCGGTCGTCGGGTTGGCGATGCGGATGTTGCCCTCGGCGCCGAGGGCGAGGAAGCGCTCGATCCTGGCGCTCGAGTGCTCGGGGCCGGAGCCCTCGTACCCGTGCGGGAGCAGCAGGGTAAGACGGCTCGTCTGTCCCCACTTCGACTCGCCGGAGACGATGAAGCTGTCGACGATCACCTGCGCGGCGTTGGCGAAGTCGCCGAACTGCGCCTCCCAGAGGACCAGGGCGCTGGGGCTTGCCGCCGAGTAGCCGTACTCGAAGCCGAGGCAGGCGATCTCCGAGAGCGGGCTGTTGTAGAGCTCGAAGGGAGCGGAGGCGTCATCGAGGTGCTGCATCGGCGTGTACTCCAAACCGGTGTTCTCGTCGTGGAGGACGAGGTGGCGGTGGGAGAAGGTGCCGCGCTCGGTGTCCTGGCCGGTGAGGCGGATGTGGACGCCCTCGGTCAGCAGCGAGCCGAAGGCCAGTGCCTCGGCCTGGCCGAAGTCGATCCCGCCGTGCTCGAGCGCGTCGACCCGCTTCGACAGCGGGCGGCGCAGCTTGCGGTGGACGTTGAAGCCCTCCGGCGTTCTCAGCAGCTCGTCGTTGATCCCGCGCAGCTTCTCCGCCTCCACCGCGGTGTGGACCGGCGGGCTGGCGGTGCGGTCCAGCAGTTCGCCGGTGCTGGTGGTGATGCCGGTGACGGTGGGGTCCTCGTAATCGCCCGCCTCCATCTTCTGCCGCAGGCCCTTCAGCGCCCCCGACATCTCGGTGTGGCGCTCGTCGGAGGCCTTGCCGACCTCCTCGGCCGAGACCGTCCCCTCCCCGATCAGCTTCTCGGCGTAGATCTCCGAGACCGGCGGGTGGGCCTTGATCTTCGCCGCCATCGTCGGCTGGGTGTAGGCGGGCTCGTCGGTCTCGTTGTGGCCGAAGCGGCGGTAGCCGATCACGTCGATGACGATGTCGCGGCACCAGCGCTCCCGGTAGGCCATCGCCAGCCGCACCGCGTCGACGCAGGCCTCGACGTCGTCGGCGTTGACGTGGATGATCGGGACGTTGAATCCCTTCGCCATGTCGGCCGCGTAGGGGGTCGAGCGGGCCTCGTCGGGGTCGGTGGTGAAGCCGACCTGGTTGTTCTGGATGAGGTGGATGGTGCCGCCGGTCGTGTAGCCGGGCAGCGCCTGCAGGTTGAGCGTCTCGGCGACCACTCCCTGAGCGGGGAAGGCGGCGTCGCCGTGGAGCAGGACCGGCACCGCCCGTCCCGGGTCGTGTGTGAGGTTGGGGCCCTCGAAGTCCTGCTGGAGGAAGCGGGTGCCGCCGGTAACCACTGGGTCGACGAACTCGAGGTGGCTGGGGTTCGGGTAGAGCCGGACCGAGATCTTGTTGCCGTCGAAGGTCTCGTAGACCCCGCGGTGGCCGTAGTGGTACTTGACGTCGCCGGTGCCGCCGTGGGGGATCGCGGCGACCGCTTTCACCGCGTCGATCTGCTTCGAGCCCTCGAACTCGGCCAGGATCGATTCGACCGGGCGACCGAGGTTGTGGGCGAGGACGCTGAGGCGGCCGCGGTGGGCCATTCCGAAGACGACCTCCTCGGCGCCGGCGCGCTGGGAGAGGGTGACTGCTTCGTCGAGCATCGGCACGATCACGTCGAGCCCCTCGATCGAGAACATCTTCTGGCCCAAATACGCTTTCTCGAGGAAGCGCTCGAACTGGAAGACGTCGATTAGCCGGTCCAGCAGACGCTTTTTCTCCGTGTCGGTGAGCGGCTGGCGGTGGGCGCCGGTCTCGATCATCTCCCGCAGCCAGATCCGCTGCTGGTGGGAGGAGAGGTGCTCGACCTGGTAGCCGATCGTGCCGCAGTAGGAGTCGCGCATCCGCGGCAGCGCCTCGAGCAGGGTTTCGCCGGGGACGCCGATGCGGAGGATCGAGGCCGGGATCCGTTCCATCAGCTCCGGGGTGAGGTTGACGTTCTCGGGCTGCAGCGCTGGGTCGCCCTTCGGCTCGGAGCCGAGCGGGTCGAGGTGGGCGGCGAGGTGGCCGTGGGTGCGGTAGGCCTTGAGCAGCGAGGTCGCCGCCTGTACCGCCTGCAGCAGCTCTTCGTCGATTTGCCCCGGGGCGCTGCTCACCTCAGCGCTGGGGGCGCCGGCGCTGAGCGGCGCCGGCGAGGCGGAGGCGGGGTGGGCGTTGCTGACCACCGCGGCCTCGAAGCCGAGGTTGGCGGCGACCGCCTCGTAGAACCCGTCCTCGCCCTGCAGCAGTTCCTCGATCCGGCGCAGGAAGGCGCCCGACTCAGCGCCCTGGATGACCCGGTGGTCGTAGGTCGAGGTCAGCGTCATCACTTTCGAGACGCCGAGCTGCTTGATCCGTTCCGGTGAGGCGTGGCGCCACTCCGGCGGGTAGGCGATCGAGCCGGTGGCGATGATCGCGCTCTGACCGCTGAGCAGCCGCGGTACCGAGGCCATCGTCCCGATCCCGCCCGGATTGGTGAGAGAAATGTTCGTCCCCTGGAAGTCGTCGGCGGAGAGCTTGTTCTCGCGGGTCTTCGCGATCAGCTCTTCGTAGTTGGAGTGGAAGCCGGAGAAGTCGAGCCCGTCGGCGCCCTTGATCGCCGGCACCATGAGGGTGTGGGAGCCGTCCTTTTTCTCGACGTCGACGGCGATCCCGAGGTTGACCGGGTTGCCTTCGATCGCGAACGGCTTGCCGTCTTCTTCAGCGAAGACCCGGACCATGACCGGGAAGTCTTTGGCCGCCTCAACGATTGCCCAGGCGACGAGGTGGGTGAACGAGACCTTCAGCCCCCGGTCTTTCAGCACCGAGTTAATCGCCTTCCGTTTCGCATCCAGCGTGTCGACCGCAATCGTCCGGAACGACGTAGCCGTAGGCACAGCTCGGCTCTCATCCATCGCATTGGCAAGCATCGCCGCGGCCCCACGAAGTTGCTTGACCTCGCCCTGAACAGCGGCAGCGCTCGCGCCATTCCCCTTGCCGTCGCCGGCCGCCAGCACATCGTCTTTAGTCACCTTGGCCCCAGGCCCACTCCCACTCAACGAAGCAAGGTCGACCCCCGTAGCTTCAGCAACCCTCCGCGCCACGGGCGTAGCTCTGACATCGGCAGCGCCATTCCCGCCATTCGAACCCTGGCCAGAAAGCGCCTCTCCCGTGGGTGGCGTGGTAGGGGGGACCCCCTGCTGCTCTGCAGCTGGGGGTGGGTCCCCTGCCGCGACAGGACCCGCGGGCTGAGGGCTCTGTCCCTCGCCCCCGGCTTCCATCTCGGCCAGCGGAGCCCCCACAGGCACCTCGTCGTCAACCGCCGCGATCAACTTGGTGATCACACCGTCAGCCGGCGCCGGCACCTCGGCGTCGACCTTGTCAGTCGAAACCTCGACGACGGTATCGCCCTCCTTGACGGCGTCGCCCTCGGCGACGTGCCATTCGAGGACAATCCCCTCGGTCACCGACTCGCCCATCTCGGGCATCGTGATCTGAACCGTGGCCGTCTCGGGCATCTGGGCTCAGTCTAAGGAAAGAAGTTTGCGGGCATCGCCATCGAGATACCCTGCATGCCTATGAGCTACTTCGTCACCGGCGCAACCGGGTTCATCGGCCGACACCTCGTCCAGAAACTGCTGCAGCGGGAGGGCACGATCTACGCCCTAGTGCGGGCCGGTTCGCGCGGCCGGCTGGAGGAGCTGCGGACCAGCTTCGGTGCTGACGGCGCCCGCATCGTCCCGGTCACCGGCGACCTCTCCCAGGACGGGCTCGGGGTCTCCGAGGAGGACCTGGTGGCGATGCGAGGGGAGATCGACCACTTCTTCCACCTGGCGGCGATCTACGACCTCACCGCCGACGCCGCGGCGCAGGAGGTGGCCAACGTCGACGGCACCCGCCACGCGATCGAGCTCGCCGGCGCGGTCGAGGCCGGCTGCTTCCACCAGGTGAGCTCTATCGCCGCCGCCGGCCTCTACCGCGGCGAGTGGACCGAGGAGATGTTCGAGGAGGCCGAAAGGCTCGACAACAACCCTTACTTCCGCACCAAGCACGAGTCCGAGCGCCTGGTCCGCGACGAGTGCCCGCGCCCCTGGCGGGTCTACCGGCCGGGGATCGTGGTCGGCGACTCGCGCACCGGGGAGATCGACAAGATCGACGGCCCCTACTTCTTCTTCAAGAGCCTGCAGCGGTTGCGGCGGGTGGCGCCGTCCTGGCTGCCGGTGCTGGGGATCGAAGGCGGTGAGATCAACATCGTCCCGGTCGACTACGTCGCCGCCGCGATCGACCACATCGCCCACAAACCGCGCCTGAACGGGCGCGCCTTCCACCTCACCGATCCCAACCCGCACACGGCCGGCGAGGTGATCAACATCTTCGCCAAGGCCGCCGACGCACCGCAGATGACGTACCGCCTCGACGGCGACGTGACCGAGCCGGCAACCGGGGCGCTGCGGACGGCGCTGAAGCTGTTCCCGCCGGCCAAGCGCGTCGCCAAGACGGCGCTCGACCAGCTCGGCCTGCCCGCCGAGATGCTCAGCTACGTCGACTATCCGACCACCTTCGACTCGACCCAGACGCAGAAAGCGCTAAAAGGCTCCGGGATCAAGGTGCCGCCGCTGGAGTCCTACGCGGCGCGGGTCTGGGACTACTGGGAGCGCAACCTCGACCCCGATCTCTTCAAGGACCGCTCGCTCTCGGCGGCGGTGCGGGGCAAAGTCGTGCTGATCACCGGCGCCTCCTCGGGGATCGGGAAAGCGACCGCGGTCAAGGTCGCCGACGCCGGCGGCACCGTGCTGCTGATCGCCCGCTCGCTCGACAAGCTGGAAGAGACCAAGGAGGAGATCGTTTCCGGCGGCGGCACCGCCCACATCCACCAGTGCGACCTTGCCGACATCGAGGACATCGAGCGGATGGCCGATGAGGTGCTGGCCCACCACGGCCACGTCGACATCCTCGTCAACAACGCCGGCCGCTCGATCCGCCGCTCGATCGCGCTCTCCTACGACCGCTACCACGACTTCGAGCGCACGATCCAGCTCAACTACCTGGGCGCGGTGCGGCTGATCCTCGCGCTGATGCCGGCGATGCGCGGTCGCAAGAGCGGGCACATCATCAACATCAGCTCGATTGGGACGCAGACCAACCCGCCGCGGTTCTCGGCCTACGTGGCCTCGAAGGCCGCGCTGGATGCTTTCAGCCGGGTGATCGCCTCCGAGGTGGTCGAAGACGACGTCCATCTGACGACGATCCACATGCCGCTGGTGCGGACGCCGATGATCGCGCCGACGCGGATGTACGACATGTTCCCGGCGATCACCCCCGAGGAGGCGGCCGAGATGATCGCCAAGGCGATGATCAGGAAGCCGAAGAAGGTTGCGACCCGCCTTGGCAACTTCGGCGAGCTGGTTTATGCGGTTGCCCCGAAGGCGAGTGACACGCTGCTCAATACGGCCTACAAGCTCTTCCCGGATTCTCAGGCGGCTAAAGGGAAGAAAGACGAGGCGCGGGACAAGGCGCCCTCGACCGAGGCGGTTGCCTTTGCGCATCTGATGAAAGGCGTGCACTGGTAGCAGCCTGGTGGGTGGGTCCAGGGGAGGGGTCCCCGGGACACATCTCGCTTATGGCTCGCTGTTGAGTGTCCCGGGGACCCCTCCCCTGGACCCATACGCAGGCCGGTAGGTTGGGCCGATGACCGAGCGCCGGCTCAAGCATTGGGGTTGGGGGTACGAGGACCAGGCTCCTACGGCTACGCAGCTGCGAGAGGCTGCGGAAGGAATTCGCGCCCGCTTTGGATTTGGCGGTGAGGTGGAGAAGGCCGTGCCGCTGGAGGAGGTGGAGCTGCGTGGGTCGCGGTTGAAGCGGCCCGATGGGCTTGGGGATCTGTTCTCCGATGGGCACTACGAGCGGGTTTCGCACTCGCTTGGGAGTGCTTATCGGGATGTGGTGCGGGGGTTCTATGGGAAGTTCGAGAACCCGCCGGACCTTGTTGCCTTCCCGCGCGACGAGTCGGAGATCGAGGCGGTGCTTAGCTGGGCTGAGGCCGAGGGCGCCGCGGTGATCCCCTTCGGTGGTGGGACCAGCGTCTGCGGTGGAGTGGAGCCGCGGGTGGGGGAGCGGCCCTCCGTATCGCTGGACCTGCGGCGGCTGGACCGGGTGCTGGAGGTCGATCCGCACTCGCTGGCGGCGCGGATCCAGGCCGGTGCGACCGGGCCCGGCCTCGAGGATCAGTTGCGCGAGCACGGGCTCACCCTGCGTCACTTCCCGCAGTCCTTCGAGTACTCGACCCTCGGTGGCTGGATCGCAACCAGAGCCGGCGGTCACTTCGCCACCCTGGAGACGCATATCGATGATCTGGTCGAGTCGGTACGCGCGATCACGCCGCGGGGGACTTGGGAGAGCCGGCGCCTGCCCGCCTCGGGTGCGGCGCCTCGCCGGACCGGATGCTGATCGGCTCGGAGGGAATCCTCGGGGTGATCGCCGAGGCCTGGGTGCGGGTGCGCCCCCGGCCGCAGTTCAAGGCATCGGCCAGTGTGGCCTTCGACGACTTCGGCGCGGCGGCGGAGGCTGCCCTCGCCCTCGCCCAGTCCGGCCTGCACCCCGCCAACTGCCGCCTCCTCGACGCCGCCGAGGCCGAGCTGACGGGGGCCGGCGACGGCAGCGCCAACCTCCTGATCCTCGGCTTCGAGTCGGCCGACATCCCGGTTGACAAATGGATGGACCTGGCGCTGGACATCGCCCGCGACCACGGCGGCGAGCCGGGGGAGGTGCGCAAGTCCGGCAACGGCGACGACGCGGTTAGCCAATGGCGCGGAGCGTTCCTCCTGGCCCCCTACCTGCGCGACACCTTCGTCGCCTGCGGCGTGCTCTCGGAGACTTTCGAGACGGCGATCACCTGGGACCGCTTCGAGGAGTTCCACGCGACGGTGATGGAGACCGCGCGGCGCGCCGTCTCCGAGGTCAGCGGCGTTCCGGCCGACGGTCCCGGGCCCCCCGAGTCAGCTGCCGCTTCACCCACGTCTATCCCGACGGTGTCGCCCCCTACTTCACCGTCCTCGCCCCGGCGATCCGTGGCGGGGAGGTCGAGCAATGGGACGAGATCAAGGCCGCCGTCTCCGACGCCCTGATCGACGCCGGCGGCACGATCACCCACCACCACGCCGTCGGCCGCGACCACCGCCCCTGGTACGACCGCCAGCGCCCGGCCCCTTTCGCCGCCGCCCTCCGCGCCGCCAAGGCCGAGCTCGACCCGGCCGGGATGCTGAACCCCGGCGTGCTGATCGACCCCTGATGAGGAAGTCGCCGCCGCGCGTCGCTACCCTGTCGCGACCCGCATTCCCGGTCGGGCAGCCAGATGTGGCGCTTGGACCGCCCTCCCGCGATGGAAACGATCACTTCCGAACAACCCACCGTGCCTGAGCCGGCCCAGCCCGAGGAGCCCGTGGTGCCACGCCGTTCGCCGCTGCGCGCCGCGATCAAGACCGGCCGCCCGAAGGAGTGGATCAAAAACGTCTTCGTCTTCGCCGGGCTGCTGTTCTCGGGCAAGTTCACCGAGGGCCACGCGATCGCCGAGGCGACGATCACCTTCGTCGCTTTCTGCATGGTCTCCAGCGCCGGCTACTTCCTCAATGACCTGATCGACGTCGAGCTCGACCGCAAGCACCCGAAGAAGCGCTTCCGCCCCCTGGCGGCCGGCGAGCTCTCCGAGCGGGCGGCGATCACGATCGCTCCCGTCCTCGCGATCATCGCCATCGCCCTCGCCTTCGGCGCCGTCAACTGGGAGGTCGGCCTGATGGTCGTCGGCTACGGCGTCGCCCAGACCGCCTACAGCCTGGGCCTCAAGCAGATCGTGATCATCGACGTGATGACGCTGGCGGGGCTCTTCATCCTCCGCGTCGCCGCCGGCGCCAGTGCCGTCGACGCACACGCCTCCGAATGGCTGATCCTCTGCACCGGCATGCTCGCCGCCTTCCTCGGCTTCACCAAGCGCCGCCAGGAGGCGGTCTCCGAGCTGCACGAGGGGACCTCGACCCGCCCGGTCCTCGAGCACTACTCATTGCCCTTCCTCGACCAGATGGTCTCCCTGGTCACCACCGGCACGGTGCTCAGCTACGCGATCTACACCGTCAACTCACCGCTGATCGGCAGCCAGATGATGCTCACCATCCCGCCCGTCGTCTACGGCATCTTCCGCTACCTCTACCTGATCTACGACCGCACCGACGACCGCTCAATGGCCCAGATAGTCGCCGGCGACCGCGGCATCCAGGCGGCCGGCGCAGCGTTCGCGGTGATCGCCTTCCTGTTGCTCTACGTGTTCAACTGAGCTCTGTCTTAGCCGCTCTCGAATACCATTCCGGTATGCGAGAAGAACCGATCAGTTCCTACATCTACACCGGAATGCACCTCCGCTACCTTCGGGACCTTGGCCAAGGGCAGCCGATTCATGGGCCGACGAGGGTGGTCAAAAACCTCGAAATCTTCCTCGAGCAGCTCGACTCCTTGGGCCTGAGCGTTTCTGCGAAAGCGGCGAAGCAAGAGGATGTTCCAAATCTCCTACAGGAATTGAAGGCGACCGAGCCGGGTTCAGTCCTTTCGCAGACGCAGGCGAATCGCTTGGATGAGAGGCTGTTAGTTGTTCAGAAAGTCCTGCGTGCCGAGGCATCAGAAAAGTACGCATTTGTCACGTCGGCGAAGCGTTGGGACATTCAGTGCCTCCTTAACAGCCCGAACTCTCTCTTTGGAGATGGTATTTACGGTCAGCTGGATGCCATTGCCGCTTTCGATTTTGGGGAAGCCTGCAAGTGCATCGCCTTTGAGCGTTCAACCGCAGCGGTATTTCACCTCATGCGGGGAACCGAGGCAGTGCTCAGGGACTTCTATTGCCACATCGTCAAGCAGAAACGCCTGCCTGTCGAGAGGCGGATGTGGGGACCTATGGTCGAAAAACTACGAGCTCGAAGCAAACCGCCACCGAAAGCGTTGCTCGACAACCTCGATTCGATCCGGGTGAACTTTCGAAATCCCACTCAGCATCCCGACGAGATTCACGGCATCGACCGAGCTCAAGATCTCCTGGGCTTGGTCATACCGGTAGTGAACGACATGGTGCGTGAGATGTCAGGCAGTTGAGCGGCCTGTCGTCTAGGCCATGCCCAGTTCCTCGGGAGAGGTTTCCATCAGGTAAAAGCGCGCCCTGCCGATCTCCTCGCCGTTGACCTGGACGACCGCTGCGTGCGGGCCGGCGGTGGCGAAGCTGGCGGTGGCGGCGATCGACATCACCAGGCGTTGCTCTTGGCCTTCGGGGAGGCCTGGGGGGCGGCCGGTCTCGAAGTTGGCGGTCAGTCCCTCGCCCAGCTCGTTGCCGTCGGGGTCTTGGACCGTGACCACTAGCTCGTGGGGGCTGTTGGTCTCGTGCCAGGCGACGTCGATGCCGAGGCCGATCGAGAAGGACCACTCGGCGGGCAGCTCGGGCAGGCGGAGGACGTTCCAGCCGCCGCCAGTCAGGTAGAGCTTGCCGTTGACGGCCTCGCTGTGATCGCAGAGGAGGAGGAAGCCGATGTTCACGGTGCCTCGCCCTCGGCGTAGGGAATGACGGGTAGGTCGGAGCGCAGTTCGACCTTGCCGGCCTTGGTGAACTGGAGGTCGATCGTCTCGTTCTTGCGGTAGGTGCCCCAGAGACCCAGGTACATCGCCAGCCAGCGACTGGTGCCGACCTTCTCCTTGACGATCGGCCGCCCGAAGTCGATCTCCCCACCTTCGATCCGGTAGCTCCCCTTCGGCTGCTCGATGCCGTTGATGAAGACGGCAAAGGGCGGCTCGGCACCGGCTGGCAGCTTCACCCGCTCGCCGGCGGCGTAGCTGCCCTTGGGGATCTCAGTCTCGGCCTTGCTCATCGGTCTCCTTCAAGAGTCTCGCGCACGAGGTCGAACGGCGTGTCGTGGTCAGTCGGATCCAACTCCTCCCGCGTCACCCCACCGCTGAAGGGAACGAACGTCCCATCCCCCCGCACGTCCACCCCCGCAACCGTCTTCTTCAGCAGGCGACCCGTGCTCAGCTCCAGCCGGGCATGCACCTGGGCCTCAGGCACGAAGTCCCGCAACGACCGAACAGCCCGAACCGGCCCCTCACTACGAATAGCCAAAGCCCGAGCCCGCATAGCCGCCACAGCCTCACCCAGCTCCTCGAAAGACTGGGAATCCACATCAGACCCATGCCGAACAGTCAGCTTCCACTTAGAACGTGACACAAGCCGACCCTAAGCGATGGCAGGAGGAGAGATCTCCCTCCCCCGAAGGCTCCAAGACAGGCAGACGCGCCCCAGCCAGCACTTCAGCTGCGCGACGGTCTTCGGGGGAGGGAGATCTCTCCTCCCCCAACCACTAAGAGGAGCTAAGCCCCGCGCCTCGGCCGTTTCGGCCTGCGTGCCGGCGGCCCAACGATTTTCTCCGGCCCCTCACGATCATCCAAAGCCACGTACTCGAGCTCCCGCTCACCCGTATAGATCTGCCGCGGCCGAGCGATTTTCTTCTCCGGGTCTTCCTGCATCTCCATCCACTGCGCAACCCAGCCGGCGGTGCGGGGGATGGCAAAGATGACCGTGAACATGTCGGTCGGGATCCCCATCGCCTCGTAGATGATGCCCGAGTAGAAGTCGACGTTCGGGTAGAGCTTGCGCGAGGTGAAGTACTCGTCCTCGAGCGCTCGCTTCTCCAGCTCCTGCGCGATCTCGACCAGCGGGTTGTACTCGGTCGCCTCGAAGACCGGCTCCAGGTACTGCTGGATGATCCGCGCCCGCGGGTCGTAGTTTTTGTAGACGCGGTGGCCGAAGCCCATCAGTTTCTCCTCGCGCTCCTTCACCCGCTCGAGGAAGTCGGGGATGTTCTCCGGCGACTCGATCCGCCGCAGCATCCGCAGCACCGCCTCGTTGGCGCCGCCGTGCAGCGGCCCGTAGAGCGCCGCCACCCCGGCCGCGACCGCCGAGTAAGGGTCGACGTCTGAGGAGCCAACCCCCCGCACCGCACTGGTCGAGCAGTTCTGTTCGTGGTCGGCGTGGAGGATGAAGAGGACGTCGAGCGCCTTGGTCAGCGCCTCCTTGGGGAGGTGGCGGTCTTCGGTCTTCTTGAAGACCATCGAGAGGAAGTTCTCGGCGTAGTTGAGCGCGTTGTCCGGGTAGACGTAGGGCAGCCCCATGTTGTGCCGGTAGGAGAAGGCGGCGAGGGTCGGGACCTTGGCGATCAGCCGCACGGCGGCCATGTAGCGCTCTTCGGGGTCGTCGATCTGCTTCGCGTCGGGGTAGAAGGTCGAGAGCGCACCGACGCCGGCCAGCAGCATCCCCATCGGGTGGGCGTCGTAGCGGAAGCCCTCGAAGAAGTGCTTGAGGTCCTCGTGGACGAAGGTGTGGTGGGTGATGTCGTAGACCCAGCGGTCGAGCTGGGGGGCGGTCGGCAGCTGGCCGAAGATCAGCAGGTAGGCGACCTCGAGGAAGGTCGATTTCTCGCAGAGCTGCTCGATCGAGTAGCCGCGGTGTTCGAGGATCCCGGCGGCGCCGTCGATGTAGGTGACCGAGGAGCGGCAGGAGGCGGTGTTGGTGAAGGCCGGGTCGTAGGCCATCATCCCGAATTCGTCCTCGTCGACTTTGATCTGCCGCAGGTCCATCGCCCGCACCGTGCCGTCGGAGATCGGTACCTCGTAGCTCTGGCCGGTGCGGTTGTCGGTGATGGAGAGCGAGTCAGAAGCCATGGGCGGCGCCCATTCTGTCACTTCGCTCGGGTCGGCTGTTAAGAGGTGTCAAGAAGCGACGGGACCCTCGAACTGAGTCATCGCCCGCAGCGCCTCGAAGCGCGCGTCGATCTCCTCGCGGGTCAGCCGCGCCACCCGCTCGGTGCCGAACTCCTCGACGTTGAAGGAGGCGAGGACGGTGCCGTAGCCCATCGCCCGCCGCAGCTCGTCGTCGTCGATCTCCGCGACGCTGTCGAGGTGGCCGAAGAAGCCGCCGGCGAAGCTGTCCCCGGCGCCGGTCGGGTCACGCACGTCCTCCAGCGGGAAGCCGGGCAGGGCGAAGAAGCCGGACTCGGTGAAGAGCGCGGCGCCGTACTCGCCCTGCTTGGCGACCACCGCGCGCGGCCCCATGGCCATCACCTCTCGCGCGGCGCGGGCGAGGTTCGACTCGCCGGTCAGCATCCGGATCTCGGCATCGTTGACGACCAGGACGTCGACCTCGGCGATCGCTGAGGTGAGCGAGTCCTTCGCCGTTTCGATCCAGAGGTTCATCGAGTCGAGGCCACTGAGCCGGGCGGCGGTGCACTGGGCGCGAACCTGGCGCTGCAGGTCGGGCTGGATGTTGGCGAGGAAGAGGGTGTCGGCCGCCTGCGAGGCGGGCGAGAGCTTCGGCTCGAACTCGGCGAAGACGCCGAGCTGGGTGTCCTCGGTGTGGGCGACGTTGAGGTCGTACTCGTAGCGGCCGCGCCAGAAGAACGACTGGCCGCCGGCGACCCGCTCGACGTCGTCGGTGATCACCCCGCGCTTTTCGAGCACCTCGAACTGCTCGGGGCCGAAGTCGTCACCGACCGGACCGACCGGGCGCACCGCGGTGAAGAAGCTGGCGGCGAGGGAAAAATGGACGGCGGCGCCGCCGAGCATCCGCTCGCGCTCCCCGAACGGGGTTTTGACCGCATCAAAGGCGATTGATCCAACGACGGTGAGCGACATGCGGACGGCAGCCTAACGCCTGTCCTGCGAGACTCACCCCGCGATGAAGGCGATCCAGATCGACGAGTTCGGCGGCCCCGAGGTTCTCGACTTCCGTGAGGTCCCGGATCCGAGCCCGAAGCTCGCCGAGATCGTCGTCAACGTCAAGCGCAGCGGCATCAACTTTGCCGACACGCACGCCTCCCGCAACGACTACCTGGCCGAGCAGACCCTGCCCCTGATCCCCGGGGCCGAGATCGCCGGCCAGACCAACGACGGCCGCCGCGTCGTCGCCCTGCTCGGCAGTGGCGGCTATGCGGAGAAGGTCGCGATCCCGCAGGCGCAGCTGATCGAGCTGCCCGAGGGGGTCGACTACGACCAGGCGGCGGGCGGGCTCCTGCAAGGACTTACCGCGATGGCCTTGGTCCACCGCTGCGCCCGGATCGAGCCGGGGGAGACGATCGTCGTCGAGGCCGCAGCCGGCGGCACCGGCACCCTCTCGGTGCAGCTGGCCAAGCGCGCCGGCGCCCGTGTGATCGGGCTTGCCTCCAGCGAGGAGAAGCGCGAGCTGGTGCGTAGCCTCGGCGCCGACGCCTGCGTCGACTCGCGGGCCGAGGACCTCGGCGCGGCGATCCGCGAGGCCAACGAGGGCAAGCGCGTCGACGCCGTCCTCCACATGAGCGGCGGCGACGCCTTCGATGCCGAGATGGGCGTGCTGGCACCGCTGGGGCGGATGGTCGTCTTCGGGATCGCCTCGCGCGAACAGCGTGAGGTCTCCACCGCCTCGCTGCTGCGCGGCTCCAAGGCGGTGATCGGCTTCTGGCTTGCCCACCTGCTGATGCGCCCGGACCTGCTGGTGCCGATGATCGGCGATCTGCTGGGAGCGATCGCCAAAAGCGAGCTGGCGGTTACGATCGGAGAGGTCTACCCGCTTTCGGAAGCGAAGCGGGCACACGAAGACCTGATCGCCCGCCGCACCACCGGCAAGCTCCTGCTCGATCCCAGCAAGTGACTCTCCTTCAAGTGACCGCGCCTCCTCAAGTGACCGCACCTAAGTGACTGCCTTCAAAGACCTAGGCCTCTCGCCTGACATCCAGCAGGCGCTGGACGAGCTCGGCTTCGAGGAGCCGACGCCGATCCAGGAACAGGCGATCCCGGAGCTGCTCGGCGGCCACGACGTGATCGGCCAGGCCCAGACCGGGACCGGCAAGACCGCCGCCTTCGGCCTGCCGCTGTTGCAGTACCTCGATCCCGCCAACGAAGAGGTGCAGGCGGTCGTGCTTACGCCGACCCGCGAGCTCTGCATTCAGGTGACGCAGGCTCTGCGCACCTTCGCTGAGCACCTCGACATCGAGATCGTCGCCGTCTTCGGCGGCGCCCCGATTCGCTCCCAGCAGTCGCAGCTGCGCTCCGGCGCCCACGTCGTCGTCGCCACCGTCGGCCGCATGAAGGACCTGATGTCACGCCGCTCGCTGGTCCTCACCGCGGCCCGCTACGTGGTCCTCGACGAGGCCGACGAGATGCTCGACCTCGGCTTCATCGAGGACGTCGAGAAAATCCTCCGGATGTGCCCGAGCGGGCGCCAGACGGCGCTCTTCTCGGCGACGATGCCGCCGCCGATCCAGAAGCTCGCCGAGGGCTACATGTACGACCCGGTGACGATCAAAATCACCCCGAAGCAGCTGACGGTCGACAAGATCTCCCAGGCCTTCGTCGAGGTTCCCGCCAAGGAGAAGTCGGCGCGCCTGGTGGCGCTGCTGAAGACCGAAGAACCCGAGCAGGCGATCATCTTTACCCGGACCAAAATCGGCGCCTCGAAGCTGGAGAAGACGCTGAAGGACAAAGGCCTCGACGTGAAGGCGCTGCACGGCGACCTCAGCCAGGGCGTCCGCGACGGGGTGATGATCTCTTTCAAGGACCACCGCGTGAAGTTGCTGGTGGCGACCGACATCGCCGCCCGCGGGCTCGACGTCGAGCACGTCACCCACGTCATCAACTACGACGTGCCGAACTCCTCCGAGACCTACGTGCACCGGATCGGGCGCACCGGCCGAGTTGGACGGACGGGACGCGCGATCACCTTCGTCACCCCCGAGCAGCGCGACGAGATCGGCCGCATCGAGCGCGACGTGAAGACCACGATCGGCGAGTGGGAGACCCCCGAGGAGCGGCTCGAACACGCACCCCGGCCGCGCCGGCGCGAGCGCGAGCGGGGGGAGCGCCCGCCGAAAAAAGAGGCCGCCGAGGCCAATGGCGACAGCGAGGCGGACGGCGACGGCGAGAAGGCGGCGACCACGAAGCTCTTCGTCAACCGCGGCGAGAACAGCGGCATCAACGAGGAGGCGCTGCGCTGGGCGCTGCGCGAGGGCGCCGTCCTCCCTGAGGAGGCGATCCACGACGTCCGCGTCCTCCACCGCTTCTCCTTCGTCGAGGTCGATCCCGAGCTGGCCGAGCAGACCGTCGAGTTCCTCGACGGCACCAAGCTCGAGGGCAAGGAGATCCGCCTCGAGATCGCCAAGAGCTAGCGCATCCGACTTTCACCACAGCGGGGTGGGGTGAAAGTCGGTTAGGACGTCAGCTCGGCGACAGTTTCCAGCAGGCGGTCGAAGTCGATCGGCTTGGTGACGTAGCCGTCGATCGCGAGGTCGGTGGGGGCGTCGGCGTCGCCGGGGTTCTGGTGGGCGCTGACGATCAGCGCCGGGGTCTCCCAGCCGGCGGCGCGCAGCTCGCGCAGGGCGTCGATCCCGGATTTGCGCGGCATCATCGCGTCGAGCAGCAGCATTTCGGGAGCGACCCCGTTGGCGACGTGGTCGAGCACCTCCTGGCCATCGGCGGCGGTCTCGACCGTGTGGCCGGCCATCTCCAGCCGGGTCCGCATCAGCAGCAGGATCGTCTCCGAGTCGTCAGCGACGAGGATCGTCGCCATCAGCCGGTCTCCGCCGTGGTCCGGCCCTGGCCGTTGCCGGTATCGCCGCCAAGCGCCGGTGCCGGGGCGACCGGCAGCCGCAACCGGAAGGTGGAGCCGACGCCGAGCGTCGATTCCGCCGCGATGCTGCCGCCGTGCAGCTCGGCCAGCGACTTCGAGATCGCCAGGCCGAGGCCGGTGCCCCCGACCCGCTGCGTCAGGCCGGCGTCGCCGCGGGTGAAGCGCTCGAAGATGCGGCCGATCTGGTCCTCGGGTATGCCCTGTCCGTTGTCGCTCACGCTGATCTCAACCTCGGCGCCGACGGGCCGCGCCGCAACCGCGATGGACGCACCTTCGGGCGAGTACTCATGCGCATTCGTAAGCAAATTCACAAGTATTTGTCTTATCCGGTCTGGCTCGACGTCGATCGGCGGCAGGTCGGGGGGGAGGTCCTCCCGCAGGGACTGGTTCTCCGCCTCGGTCTGGGCGCGCATCGTACGCACGACGTCTTCGACGAGCGGCGCGACCTCCGTCGGCTGCGCCTGGATCGCCAAGCGGCCGACGTCCGAGCGGGCGAGGTCGAGCAGGTTGTTCAGCAGCCGCACCAGGTGGCGACAGTTGTCGAGGATGATCTCCACGGTCTCGGCCTGCCGTGGGCTGAGCGAGTCGCGGTCGAGCATCAGCAGCTCGGCGAAGCCCTGGACCGAGGTCAGCGGGCTGCGCAGCTCGTGCGAGGCGGTGAGGACGAACTCGTCTTTGAGCCGGTCCAGCTCTTCGCGCCTGCTTTCCTCCTGCTCCAGCTCCTCGGCCATCTCGTTGAAGGCGGCGGCGAGGGTCGCGGTCTCCGAGAGGCCGCCGACCTCGACCCGGACGCTGCGGTCGCCTGAGGCGAGGCGCCCCGCGGCGGTGACCAGCTCCTCGAGTGGTCTTCGCATCGATGAGATCAGCCCGCTGAAGAGCAGCAGCGCTCCGGTCAGGCCGGCGATCAGGCCGGCGGCGACCAGCAGGGCCGTGTCGCGGGTGTCGCCGGTGATCTCGTCCTGCAGTTCCTCGCGCCGGTCGATCTCCCGGCGAACCGTTTCCTCCACTGCTTTGCCGCCGGTGCCCTGGGCGAGATCGACCCGCGCTTCCATCTCCACCTGGTAGGAGCGGGCGATCGCGTCCTCGTAGTCCTGGCGCTGCTGGATGAAGCGGCCGACCCCGATTACCGCCATCGCGGTGAGCACGGCGAAGCCGATCGCGAACCCGATCCGCAGCCGGTTGGCGAGCGACGGGCTCAGCCGTCGATTGGATCGTGAATATGCTTGCTGCCCGATGGCTGACGAGGCTACCGAGCAAGACGGAACCGTCGCGGCTCCGGATGGAATCAACCTCGAGGCGCTCGGTGCCTGGTTCGGCGAGCACGTCCCCGTAGCCGATCTGCCGCTGCGGTTCGAGCGCATCGCCGGCGGTCACTCCAACCTCACCTACCGGGTGACCGACGTCGCGGGGAAATGCTGGGCGCTGCGCCGCCCGCCCCTGGGCAAGCGGCTCGGCTCGGCCCACGACATGGGCCGCGAGTTCAAGGTCGTCTCGGCCCTGGGAAAGACCGAGGTGCCGGTGGCGCCGGTGGTCGGGCTCTGCGAGGACGAGAGCGTCAACGGCGCCCCCTTCTACGTGATGGAGTTCGTCGAGGGGCCGATTCTGCGCGGCCTGGCCGAGGCCGAGATCTTTCCCGGCGAGGGCGATCGGCGGGCGATCGGCGAGCGCGTCGCCGACACCCTGGTCCAGATCCACGCGGTCGACCCCGACGCCGCCGAGCTCGGCGATCTCGGCCGCAAGGAGGACTACGTCGCCCGCCAGCTGCGGCGCTGGCAGGGGCAGTGGGAGAAGTCGAAGACGCGAGAGCTGGAGCCGATCGACCGCGTCCACGAGGCGCTCTCGGCCCGCATCCCCGAGCAGGGCCCGGCGACGATCGTCCACGGCGACTACCGCCTCGACAACATGATCCTCAGCCCCAGTGGCGAGGTGGCGGCGGTGGTCGACTGGGAGCTCTGCACGCTCGGCGACCCGCTGGCCGACGTCGGCCTGCTGATGGCTTACTGGCCCGAGCGCGGCGACGACATCGTCGCTCTCGGGATGCCCGCCAACCTCGCCCCGGGGTTCCCGGCCCAGGCCGAGATCGCCGCCCGCTACGCCGAGCGCAGCGGCCGCGACCTCTCCGACCTCGGTTTCTACGTCGCCCTCGGCTACTGGAAGCTGGCGATCATCCTCGAGGGCGTCTACGCCCGCTACGCCGCCGGGGGCTATGGCAAGGTCGATGAGGGAATCCACGCCTTCGCCAAATTGGTCGAGCGCCTCGCCGAAGAGGCGGAGCGGGCCGAGCGGGCGGAATAGATCAACAACGAAAGGGAGAACTCGTGAAGCAGATCAAGAAACGGCTCACGTACGCAAACGTGATGTCGTCGGTCGCAGTGTTCCTCGTCCTCGGCGGTGCCACCGCGATCGCCGCCGGCCAGCTAGGCAAGAACAGCGTCGGCCCCAAACAGCTGAAGAAGAATGCGATAACCACCGCGAAAATCAAGAACGGGGCGGTCACCGGCGCCAAAGTGAAAGCCGGATCGCTCAAAGCGTCGTCCTTCGCCACCGGCCAGCTGCCGGCCGGGCCGAAAGGTGACAAAGGCGCCCCCGGCCCGAGCTTCGGTGCTTTCGGCAATGGCGGCTGCGACAGCCTCGAGGAATCGTTTGAGGTATGCGCGTCCACGGGGTCGGTCAATCTGCCGTCCTCGGGACACGTGCTCCTAATCGCCTCCGCGGAATGGGACAACGATGGTGACGCCACTCCTCCGAACACCGGCGATTGCCGGTTGTCCGTCGATGGCTCCCCGCTTCCGCGGGAGATCTCCTTCGGCGAGGAAACCAACACGCACGACATCGGCGCGGGCGGCAGCATCTCGATGAACTGGATCACGAACCAGCTTCCGGCCGGTTCTCACTCCTTCGCATTCGAATGCAGCGAGGAGACGGAAACCGTCTACGTCGCCGAAGCGATGATCTCGGCGGTTCTGCTGGGCAGCGCCTCGCTCAACGTGCAGCCTGACCTGCCCTGATTTTCAGGAGCGCTTGAACAACACCCGTCAAGGGAAAGGGCCGGCACTGCCGGCCCTTTTTTGCGGGCTAACCGTCCAGCGCAGTTGACTCCGTCCGCTGCGGCTGACAGCGTCGCAAGGCCACTACTAAATAATTCTTACAAGGAGACTCATACGTGAATCAGATTCGCAAGCGGCTGACCTATGCCAACGTGGTGTCCTCGATCGCGCTCTTCCTCGTCCTCGGCGGCGCCACCGCGATCGCCGCCGGCCTGGCCAAGAACAGCGTCGGCACCAAGCAGCTGAAGAACAACGCTGTCACCACGGCGAAGCTGAAGAACAACGCCGTCACCGCTGCCAAGCTGGCAAACGGTGCCGTGATCAGCGCCAAGCTGGCCAACGGCGCGGTGCTGACCGGCACCATCAGCGATGGGGCGGTTACCAGCGCCAAGCTCGCCGGCGACGCGGTGACGACTCCCAAGATCGCGAGTAAAGCCGTGACCACCGCGCAACTCGGCGATGCTGCCGTCAACACCGGCAAGCTCGCCGAAGGCGCGGTCGGCACCGGCAAGCTCGCCAACGACGCGGTCAACTCCGGCAAGCTGGCCGAAAACTCGGTCAACAGCACCAAAATCGTCAACGGCCAGGTGATCGCCACCAAGCTCGGCACGGCGACGATTCGATCCGCGATCGATGAAAACGTCCCGACCGCGACCACTTCCCAGGTCTCCGTGAACTGCCAAGGCAGCGAGCGGCTGTTGAGTGGCGGCGGCAACTGGTCGGGCGCGCTCTCCGCGGCAGCGACGCTGAAGGCGTCGTACCCGGTGGGTAACACTTGGGCCGTTCAGGGCACCAACAACAGCGGTGGCAACCTGAACTTCACCGCTTGGGCCCTCTGCCTGCAGTAAGTCAGAGCATCCGGGCTACGTGCCGGGGCTCGGGGCCACCTTTGGCCTCGGCCTCGGCGCGCTTCGCCCAGCGGAAGTTAGGATCGCCCCTACATCCAGTTTCCATCCAGAAGGAGATACCTCTTGAAGCAGATCAAGAAGCGGCTGACGTACGCGAACGTGATGTCGTCAATCGCCGTGTTCCTCGTCCTCGGCGGCGCCACCGCCATCGCCGCCGGCCAGCTCGGCAAGAACAGCGTCGGCAGCAAGCAGCTGAAGAAGAATGCTGTGACCGCGGCGAAAATCAAGAAGAACGCGGTCACCACGGCGAAAATCAAGAACGGCGCGATCACCGGCGCCAAGGTCAACGCCGGCAGTCTTGGGACCGTCCCGAACGCGACCCACGCCACCAACGCCGATAGTGCCGGCAACGCGAATACCGTCGGCGGGCTGCGCATCGTGAAGTTCAGCCTCAACGGCGGTGCCGACATCGGCAAAACGGAGATCCTCAACCTCAATGGCCTGAACCTGTACGCGAGTTGCAGCAGCGGCAGTGAGACCCTCACCGCGACGACCTCTGTCGGTCAAGGCGAGATCTCGGCCTGGTCAGAGGACGCGAGCGACGATTACACGGCCGGCGTCGGCAATTACGAGGACGATTTCGGCCCCGGAACCGAGTTCAATGTTCCGTTGCCGACGAATTCGGACGTGATCGGCGACGGTGCCTACACCGGCGGCGACCTGCGCACCGTGCGCTTCTTCTACAACGAGGAGGACGACAGCAACTCGAACGAATGCCTGCTGAACGGGTACGCGATCGGCTGATCCTTCTCAGCTCGACTCGTAAAGGGGCGGCCTTCGTGCCGCCCCTTTTCTTGCCGTCGTCCTCCTTTGAAAGCCTGCGAGGGCCCTGTTCGGGGCGAAAACAAATCAAAGGAGAACCTCTTGAAGCGAGTTCGCAAGCGGCTCACGTACGCAAACGTGATGTCGTCGATCGCAGTCTTCCTCGTCCTCGGCGGCGCCACCGCGATCGCCGCCAACCAGCTCGGCAAGGGCAGCGTTGGCAAGAAGCAGCTGAAGGCCAACTCCGTCACCGCCGCCAAGATCAAGAAGAACGCCGTCACCGGCGCGAAGATCAAGAACGGCGCGGTCACGGGGGCGAAGATCAAGGACGGATCGCTCGTGGGTGCGGACATCAATCTCGCCACCCTGGGCACCGTCCCGAAATCGGCGACCACCGATGTGATCAAAGGCGGTCGTGGGACCCTCGCGCTGGGCCAGCAGACCACCATCTTCACCCACGGGCCGGTCTCAGTCTCCGTCAAGTGCGAAGTTCCGCAACAGAACGAAAGCCTGATTACCGCTCGCGCGCTGATCAGCTCGTCGACCGACAACACGGTCTTCACGAGCTGGGAAGACGGGGCCACCAACTTGGGCCCCGGTACTCCCGAGGAAGAGCGGCAGCTCAACGGCTACAACTGGGCGTCCAGCAGCGGCGAGTTCGGGTATGACTCCGCCAGCGACGTCGGCGTCAGCGCAACCGCCGCCAACGGCCAGAGCTTCACGGCTTACGTGGCGCTTGCCTCTGAGAAAAACACCGGCAACTGCTGGTACTGGCTGAACGCGCAGATCATCAGCTAGCAAGGACCGCTCCGGCGATCCACCAAGGGCCGGGCTTTTGCCCGGCCCTTTTTGTTTGCCTCAGACCATCCGGGCAGCGTGCCGGGGCTCGAGGTTGCCTTCAGCCTCGGCCTCGGCGCGCTTGGCCCAGCGGTTCAGCTCGCGGCGGGCGAGGACCATCTTGTGGACCTCGTCGGGGCCGTCGGCGAGGCGCAGCATGCGGCTGAAGCGCCACATGATCGCCAGCGGCGTGTCGTCGGTCATCCCGAGTGAGCCGTGGATCTGGATCGCCCGGTCGAGGACGTCCATGACCATGTTGGCGGCGACGATCTTGATCGCCGAGATCGCCTGGCGGGCGGCGCGCTTGCCCTCGGTGTCCATCTTCCAGGCGGCGTAGAGGGTCAGCAGGCGGGCTTGGTCGATCTCCATCCGCGAGGCGGCGATCGCCTCCTGGACGAACTGCTTCTCGCCCAGCGGGCCGCCGAAGGCGGTGCGTTCGTTGGCGCGGCGGCACATCATCTCGTGGGCCCGCTCGGCGGTCCCGATCGCCCGCATGCAGTGATGGATGCGGCCGGGGCCGAGCCGGTCCTGGGCGACGGCGAAACCGGCGCCTCGCTCGCCCAGCAGGTTCCCCTTTGGCACCCGGCAGCCTTCGTAGCGGATCTCGCAGTGACCGGGGCCGCCGTCGTGGCCCATCACCGAGATCGGCCGCACCAGGTTGAAGCCGGGGTTGTCGGTGGGGACGCAGATCATCGAGGCGCGCGCGTAGGGAGGGGCGTCGGGGTCGGTGACGACCATCGCGATCGCCAGCTCGGCGCCGACGGCGCCGGAGGTGAACCACTTGTGGCCCTCGATCACCCACTCGTCGCCGTCGAGCTCGGCCCGCGCCTGCAGCAGGGTCGGGTCCGAACCGGAGACCTCGGGCTCGGTCATCGAGAAGCAAGACCGAATTCGTCCTTCCAGAAGAGGCTCCAGCCATTCTTCCTTTTGCTGATGTGAGCCGTGCTCGGCGAGGATCTCCATGTTGCCGGTGTCCGGGGCCGAGCAGTTGAAGGCCATCGGCGCCGCCATCGGGCTGCGTCCCATCTCCTCGCAGAGCAGGCCGTACTCCCAATTCTTCAGCCCCGGCCCGAACCGCTCGTCGGGCATGAACAGGTTCCAGAGCCCCTCGGTCTTAGCCTTCTCACGGACCGCGACCAGGTTGGTGGGGTAGGGGACCCCCGGCCCGACCTCGGCGTCGAGCGCTTCCATGATCTCCCGCTCCTGCGGGTAGACCTCGGCGTCCATGAAGTCGAGCACGCGCTCGCGCAGGCTCGCGACCTCGGGGCTGGGGGTGAAGTCCATCGGGTTCCTCTCCTCGTCCTCTTTGGGAGGGGAAAGCTAATCGATAGGCCGGCTCAGGACCGGCGGTAGCGGGCGAAGAGCTCGCCCTGCTCCTCCAGCAGCCAGACCAGCTCCAGCCCGATCACGTCCAGTGGTGGACCCTCGACGATCCGCGGCCCCTCGTCGCCGCCCAGCTTCGGCGCGATCGTCAGGAACAGCTCGTCGACCAGGCCCTCGACCTGCAGTGAACCGTGCAGGGTCGGCCCGCCCTCGCACATCACCGCTCGCACGCCCTCCTTCCGCAGCCCAGCGAGCAGGTCCGCGAGGTCGGCCCGTTCCCCCTCTTTGCTCTCCACTACGACTAGCCGTTTGCCGAGGTTGGCGTAGCGCTCTGCACGCATCGTCCCGGCGCCGATCATCACCGCGTCGAAGCGCTTGCGCAGGCCGGCCAGTATCGCGGTGTCGGTCTCGGAGCCGATCGGCCCGAGACCCCGTCGATCGTCGCCCTGCCGTCGAGAGTGCTGGCGAAGTTCATCGCCACAAAGGGCCGCTCCTCAGGGGCCTGCTCCCACGGCCGGTAGGTCTCCAGCTGTTCGGAGACCGTGGTCGGACCCGGGTCTGGCAGCAGCCGCCTCATCGATCGAGGCTACCCGCCGCTGATCAGGAGTAGTCGTGCCAGCCGGCGAACTCGCGGCCGGCGAACTTCTGCAGCTCGGCGACGTCCTCGGTGAAGCGTCCGCGAACCGTTTCGAAGAGATCGTCGGGAAGCTTCGGCTTCGGCGCTGGCGGCTTGTCCGGGTCGTGGACGACCTTCTCGACGATCCAGCGCATCGACTCCGGCAGGCGGTCGAAGTTGCGGTCGAAGGAGCGCAGCCCGGGAAGTTTCACGAGCTTCTCCATCAGCTGGTATTTGTCGCCCTCCTTGGCGCTCGACTTCTCCCACTCGCGGTCGAACTGCTCCGAGCTGAAGCTCTGGTCGACGCCGGCGAAGGCGAACGCCTTCCGCATCGTCTCGTCGCGTTCGGTCTGCAGCTCCTCCTGGGTGATGATCGCGATCTGGTCGCGGTGGAAGCGCTCGATGTAGGGCTGCAGCTGCAGCCAGTACTTGGAGCGGTTCATGTAGGAGGTGTCGGGTCGGGAGAGGACCTCGACCAGGTCACCGGTCTCGTAGCCGGCGCCGGTGGCGTGGACCCAGTGGGAGAGGATCCGCTTGATCGGGTCGCGGACCATGTAGAGCAGGCGCGCGTCCGGGGTGTGTTGCTTGATCCGCTCGGCGACCCCCTCGAAGCGGGGCAGGTTCGTGTAGTGGGGCGAGGACTCCCCGCGGACCTTGAAGCGGTCGTCGAAGCGGCTCGCGTACCAGTCGAGGCCGAGGTCCCAGTTCAGCTCCTCGACGAAGAAGTTGAGCTCCTTCGGCTTCGACATCTGCACTTCCGGATGCAGGCCGAGGTAGTGGTGGATGCTCGTCGTCCCGCACTTGAGCCCGCCGATGATGATCAGGTTCGGCAGCTGCGCGTGGCGTTTGCGCCGGCGTCGCAGGCGGCTCTTGCGATCGCCCGCGTAGCGCTCGCGGGCACGGTCGCACATCGCCACGTCGGCGGGGTCATGGGCGGCGGCGGCAGGCAAGGTGTGCGTGTCGGTATCCGGCACGAGCGTGGCTAGTCTAGCTGCGATGGTCTTCGCTGATCTGCAAGGCAACTTCGAGGCGTTCTTCAGCCGCGCCGCCGAGTTCTTCCGTCATCTCTCGGAAATCGAGTGGACGGCGTTCGGGATTGCCCTCCTCTGCCTGCTGGCGATGCAGCTGGCTCGTGCCTGGGCCTGGCGCAACGTGCTGCAGGCGGCCTATCCGGACAAGCGGATCCCCTATCCCAACATCGTCGGCGCCTATTTGGCGGGGGCGGGGATCAACGCGATCATCCCCGCCCACGCTGGCGATGTGACCAAAGTCTTCCTCGTCAAACGTCAGATCCCCGACTCCTCCTACCCGGCCGTTACCTCCTCGTTCCTGGTGCAGACCGTCTTCGACACCTCGGTCGGGATCCTCGTCCTCCTCTACGCGATCACCCAGGGACTGCTGCCGCCGCTGCCGCAGATCCCGAAGCTGCCCGCTTTCGAGATCTCCTTATGGGCCGAAAACCCGACCTACTTCTTCATCGCCGTCGGCGTCACCCTGCTGGCGATCGCGATCGGCATCTACTACCTCGCCCACCACGTGCGCCGCTTCTGGGCGCGGGTACGGCAGGGCCTGGTCATCCTCGCCGAGCCGCGGCGCTACCTGCGCGAGGTCTTCGCCTGGCAGGGCATCGGCTGGCTGTTCCGCTTCGCCGCCTTCTGGTTCTTCCTCGAGGCGTTCGGGATCGGCGGCTCGATCGGCAGCGTGATGCTGGTGATGAGCTGCCAGGCGATCGCCAACGTCGTCCCCTTCACGCCTGGCGGCGCCGGTGCTCAACAGGCGCTGCTGGTGGCGACGCTGGAGGGGCCTACCCGGACCGCGGTCCTCTCCTTCTCGGTCGGCACCCAGATCGCGATGGCAGCCTGGTCGGTGGTGCTCGGCTTCCTCGCGATGCTGCTGGTGTTCAGGACGACCGACTGGCGGGGATTGATCCGCCAGGCGCAGGACGAGCAGGAAGCCGAGAGCGAGAAGGCCGCCCAGACGGCGAGTCCCTAGGCGGTTAGCTCGACCAACCCGGGTAGCGGCCGGCGATGCGCCACTGCCACGGCGGCTGCTCGCCAGGAGGGAACTCGTAGTGGTTGCGGCCCGGCAGGGTCTCCAGCGGGACCAGCGCCGGGTCGTCCCCGGCAAGGACTTCGGTGCCGGCGGCCCCTTCGACGTCGGCGGCGGTGGCGCGGCGGGCGAGCCGTTCCCAGCCCAGGGTAGGGCGGTAGAGCCAGTAGATGACTTCGACCCAGCCCTCGCTCAAGCGCCGGTCCACCAGCTCGGTGAAGGCGGTGGTGCGGCGCCCGGAGGCGGTCAGGTGCGGACCGGCGGCGACGGCGCAGCTCTGGCGGCGGCAGCGGCGGAAGTCGACCGGTGCCAGCGGCAGGCCCGACGGCCCCGGCAGCGCGATTGGCGCCGGCGCGAGCGCCCGCGCCAGCCGCGCCAGGGGCCAGCCGTACGCGGGCACAAACGGGTGATGGCGGCAGCCGTCGGGCAGGCGAGGCGCGCAGCCGATCTTCTTCGCGATCGCCCCGGCGAGCCGGCGGCCGGCCTCGACCTCGCCACCGGCCGCGACCGCCGCGATCCCGGCGACCAGGAGGAGGGCGACGAGGGCGGCCAGCGCCGTCTGCTCCACCGTCGCCGAGCCGCGCTCTCGATCCCCGCCTCTCTCCATGACGGCGACGCTAGGCCGGCCGGGCGCGCGTGTGGCGCGCGGAAACCGACGATTCCCCCTCGGCGGTGTGGCGGTTCTGCTTACATGAGGGTCGATGGAGGGTTTCAACCTGTTTGGCGACCCCGAGGAGTTCCGCGCTCGCATGGAGGAGCTGTCGGAGCAGATGCAGTCCTCGCAGCGGGTCGCCTGGGCCGACAACGCGATCAAGCTGGCGGTGGAGATGACCGTCGCCTCGATCAACCGCCTCGATCTGACCGGCACTGCCGACGAGCAGGCGATGCAGGTCCGCGACGCGATCCGGGTGCTGTTCCCGGAGGCTGTGACTCTCGTGCGCGAGGCGCGCGAAGGTCTCAGCTAGGCGCTTAGAACAACTCGACCCGGATCGAGATCACCGCGCCGCGGCCGCTGAGGCCACCGGCCAGCTCGACCGGGATCGCGACCAGCAGGGCCGGGATCGCGAGGACGACGCTGGCGAGGGCGTCGATCCGCCGCTGCCAGGGCTCCGGCGCCGGCACCGCGGGCATGCCCCGCAGGGCGCCGAGGGCGACGTTGCGCCCGAAGGTGACGCTGTTGAGCAAGGTCTGCCAGGTGGCCGCCAGCCCCGCGCCGGGGACCCAGCGACGCGACTTCACCACCTGGTCGCGGCGGGCGACGAGCCGGCGCACCGACTCCACCGTGAACAGGTGCCGAGCTTCCGGTTGCAGCCCCGACCAGCCGGCGCTGCCGAGCGAGCAGGCGAAGCTGGCGCGATTCTCGATCCGGATCGTGTCCCCGTCGCGCAGGCGGTCGAGCTCACGCAACGCCTCCTCGGCTCCGGCCGGGTCGCCGGCCACCCCCAGGCCGCAGCTCTCGCAGCGGCGGACGGGTCCCGCCAGGCCGGGCTTGTCGCCGATCCAGCCGAAGAGCGGCTCGCCGCAGGCGGGGCAGGGCGGGTTGTCGGGACCGGCGCCGGCCTCGAGTGGGACGACGTGGGTGGGCTCGACCTGGCTCATGCTCGGGTAGCGTACGCGTGTGCGCCTCAGCGAGATCATGACCTCCGGCGTCGTCACCGCTGACGCGGACGCGAGCGCCCTCGAGGTCGCCCGGCTGATGCGCGACCACCGCGTCGGCTCGGTCGTCATCGTCGACTCCGCCGGCAGCCCGGTGGCGTTGCTGACCGACCGCGACCTGACCCTGCGCGTCTTCGCCGAGGGGGCCGACCCGGCCTCGCCGGCGCTCGGGCACGCCTCGCGGCCGCTGATCTGCGGCGAACCCGAGATGGGGCTTGACGAGGCGGCGGCGCTGATGGTCCAACACCGTGTGCGCCGCCTCCCTGTTGTTCAGGGTGAGGAGCTGGTGGGCATCGCCACTCTCGACGACATCGCTGTGCGCAGCGGCAACCTCGAAGTGGCACAGAAGATGACCCAGGACGTGATCGAAGGGCCCTGCCCCAGTTCTATTTCCACGAGAGGGGATGAAGTGAGGCGAGAGGCAGCTCTGGAATGGGAGTCCCGCTGGGCGGTTCCGGTGGCGATGGCGACGTTTGCGGCGGTGGCATTGATTCTCGCCTCGCTGTTCGTCAGCAACGTCAGCGGCACCGGTGACGCGGAGGTCCTCCGCTCGGTCGACGCCCACAGCGGCTCGGCCACGCTTTCGGCCCTGATGCGGGCGGTTGCCTTCGCGCTGCTCGCCTTCCCGCTCGTCTACCTCTTCCGCGCCGCCCGCGCTCGCAGCGAGCGGGTTCGCACGCAGCTGATCGGGCTGGTCGTGATCGCGCCGCTCTTCCTCGGGCTCTCCTCCGGCTTCCAGCTCGTCGCCCAGCAGGAAGCCGCCGACGAATTCGTCGGCGGCGAAGCGAAGTCGACGCTGACGCAGAAGGAAGCAAAAGAAGACTGCGTCGACGAGCGTCAGGACGAGGACAGTGACTTCCTGGCCGACGAATACGAGCCGGCCAAAGGCGAAAGCCCGCTGCGCGCCTGCGAAACGACCAAGCGCGAAGACGACGAAGCATCCAACGCGCAGACCGAAGCGGACTTCACCCCGTTCGCCACCGGCCTCGGGATCGCCGGCGGCCTCGGCTTCGTCATCGCCCTCTTCTACTCCTGCCTCTGGGCGATGCGGACTGGTCTGCTGACCCGCTTCTGGGGCTCCCTGGGGATGGCGCTCGGTGTCGCCGCGCTGTTCGGTCTGCTGCCGTTCGTGCTGATCTGGTTCCTCTACTTCGGCGTCCTCCTCCTCGACCGGCTGCCCCGCGGCCGTCCGCCGGCCTGGGAGGCGGGGGAAGCGATTCCCTGGCCGACCCCCGGCGAGAAAGCCGCGGCGGAACTCGAGCCGGAGGACGGCTGGGAAGAGCCCGAGCCCGATCTCGGGTCCGACGGCGAGGGCGAGGGCGGCGAGGGTCCGAAACGCAAGCGCAAGCAGCGCGAGTAACGCCCACTAGACATATTCCGATATAGGTATATAATGGCGGCATGAGTCGGATGCCGACCACCGCCGATGCCTTCAACGCCGTCGCCGAGCCACGCCGCCGGGAGATCCTCGATCTCCTCGCGTCCGGTGAGCGGCCGGTCAACGACCTGGTCGAGGTGACCGGGATGGGGCAGCCGCAGGTCTCCAAGCACCTGCGGGTGCTGCGCGAGGTGGGAGCGGTGCGGTCGAGAGACCAGGGTCGCCGACGGCTCTACCGCCTCGACCCGGAGGCGCTGCGGCCGATCTTCGAGTGGGTCAGCCCCTACCAGCGCCTCTGGGAGGAGCGGTTCGAGCGTCTGGACGACGTCCTGGCGGAGATGAAGGAGGAAGAAGGAGATGGCAATGACGGATGAGCGCAAAGCCAAATTGACACTGCCGGGTGACGACAAAATTCTGGTCACCAGGGAGTTCGACGCTCCCCGGCACCTGGTCTACCGGGCGTGGACGACGCCGGAGCTGGTCGCCCGCTGGTGGACCGCGAAGCGGGGGTCGGCGGTGACGATGGAGGCCGACCTGCGGGTCGGCGGCCGCTGGCGCTACGTAATGGAGACCGACGGCGGCCAGGAGGTCGCCTTCCACGGCGAGTACCGGGAGGTCGTCCCGGAGGAGCGCCTGGTCACCACCGAGGTCTACGAGGGGGCGCCGCTGCCGCCGGAGGAGCTGGAGGCGAACGCGACGATCAACACCGTCACCTTCGCCGAGCAGGGCGATCGCACCGTGGTGACGATGCTGACCGAGTGCCCCAGCCCGCAGGTGCGGGAGATGATCGTCGCCTCCGGCATGGAGGACGGTCTGCAGGACGCCCTCGACCTGCTCGAGGAAGTCGCTGGGGGCCTCGAGAACTGAGGCCGGTCGCTACTCGGAGTGGCCGGCGCCGACCTGCTTGCGGTGGGTGCGGATCTCACTCATGATCCGCTCCAGCCGCGGCTCGACCGAGGTGTCGACGTGGGTCATGGCGGCGGCCACGCCGGGGTGCACTGCGGCGATCCGCTCGTGCATCGCCTGCGCCACGGCCCGATAGGTGGGGTGGCCCTCGCGGCCCGAGCGCAGCTCGATCAGGTGCATCGCCTCGCGGGCATTTAGGTCGAGCGTGTAGCGGATCCGGTAGGCGAGGCTGAGCGCGTAGGGAGCCGCCTCGGCGCGGCCCGCGCCGACCAGGCGCTCGTGCTCGGCACGCGAGATCTCCAGCGCCCGCTCGAACTCGCCACCGACCCCGGCTTCGCGTACCTCCTCCGGGATCCCGGCGCCGAGGTCAGGCGTTAGGCGCTGCCACTGGCAGGTCAGCATTCGGTGGCGCTGCAGGTCGCGGAAGGCGCCGTAGTCGGAGACGATCTCGAAGCGGTAACGCAGGGCCTCGAAGCCGCGCCCGGGCCGGTAGCGGCGGTTGGCGCGGTCGCCGACCAGGGCAGCCAGCAGCTCGGCCCGCTCCTCACGGTCGAGGACGTCGATGCGAGAGAGGACCTCGGTCTCCGGCGCGCTCGCCGACTCGAACAGGGAGGAGGCGAGCAGGTCCTCTTCTGAGCCGTCGACGTGGAGCAGCTCGACCGAGGGGGCGTCCTCGCCCTCGCCGCGGCGGTCGAGGCCGAGCCGGGCGACCCAGCTCTCGGTCTGCTCGCGCCGCCGCTCCAGGTAGGAGATCCACTCGCCCCCCCGCTCGGGGCGGTCGACGCGGGAGACGAAGCTCGGCATCACCTGCTTCAGCTCGGCGAGGATCATCCCACCGTAGTCGCGCGCCTCCGGCAGCGGCGAGCCGAGCAGCCGCATGATCAGCTGCTCGTAGGCCTGCCCCGTGGCGTAGATGCCGACGTGGCTGAGGGTCGCCGCCGGCAGCAGCCCGCGCAGCAGATCGAGTGCCTTTGCCCGGATCGAGCGCCGCCAGGGTCCCTCCGGTTCGTCGTCGTCGCGCGGCCAGCGCGCCGCCGCCCACTCCTCGACCTCGGTCAGCGAGCGCGAGTAGATCGCGAAGATCTCGTCCATCGCCGCGGCGAACTCGGGACCGAGCTCGTCGTCGCGGTAGAAGCGGTAGCCGCCGCCGGGCAGCGGCTTGTCGTAGGGGATGTAGCGGGTCGACTGCTCGAGGTAGGCGGCGAGGCGGCCGCGCTGCAGCACCTTGGTGAGGATGTTGGAGACCCACTCGCAGGCGACGTGGGCGCCGCCGAGCTGGGCGATCGAGTCATCGCCGTAGCCGGCGAAGACGCGCTCGTAGAGCCCCGCGGCGCGGGCTCCCTCGTCTTCGTCGAAGGGGCGGCCGCCGGCCGGCGCGTCGGCGGCGAACTCCTCCAGGTAGAGCCGTCGTACCGTCCCGGAATACCGCGAATAGCGGGCAAAAAGCGCTCCCTTGACGGTCTCGGGCAGGTTGACGAGGGCGAAAACCGGGCGGTCGAGGTTGGTGAAATGGGGGGCGAGCAGAGCTCGCTCCTCGGCGGTGAAGTCTTCGACCGGGTAGCGCACCGGGGCATCGTAGTCAGCGTGGAAGACGAGGCCGGCGCGGCTACGTAACCTCTTGGCATCGGTTCCGATGGACAACGGCTCCTCCCGCTCGGCGCCGCCTACCTGCTGGCGGCGCTGTTCGCGATCGCACTCGGGCTGCTCGCCCCGCTCCTCTTCGGCGACTACTCGCGGACCCAGGAGACGATCCTCGCGATCGCCGAGGCAGCCTGCCTGGCGGCGGTCGGGGTCGGGATCGTGCTCCTGGTGCGGCGCCTGCGCTCGAGCCACGAAGCGCTGTGGGCGCAGGCCCGGCGCGACGAGCTGACCGGGGTCGGCAACTACCGTGCCCTGCACGAGCAGCTGGCGGCGGAAATCGCCCGTCACACCCGGCACGGCCGCGAGTTTGCGCTGGTCCTCCTCGACCTCGACGGCTTCAAGCAGGTGAACGAGCGCTTCGGCCACCTCGAGGGCGACCGCCTGCTGGCCGAGATCGGCGGCTCGCTGCGCAAGGAGGTGCGGGCCGAAGATTCGGTCTTCCGCCAGGGCGGCGACGAGTTCGCGGTGATCGTCCCCGAGGTCAACGCCGAGGAGGCGGGCGAAGTCGGTAAGCGGTTGCGCGGCCGCATCGCCCAGCGCGGCTTCGGCAGCGACGAGCTGCGCCCGCTCTCAGCGGCGACCGGCTTCGCGATGTTCCCCGCCGACGGGCGCAGCGTCGACGAGCTGCTGAGCGTGGCCGACGCCGACCTCTTCGCGGCCAAGACCGGCGAGCGGCGATCCGGTCGGCCGGTCTAGGTTTGGGGAGCGGGCGGGGCGGCCATCAGCTCGACCCGGTGACCGCCGGGCGCGATCGCCAGCGCCCGCGGCTGGCCCCAGTGTTCGCCTTTGGGTTCGACCGCGAAGCCGTGCTCGCGGAGGCGGGCGACGGTGGCGTTGAAGTCGGAGGCGACGACGGCGAGGTGGCCCGGTGAGGGGACGGTCGGCTCGCCCTCCGGCATCAGGTGGACCTGGGTGCCCTCGCGCTCGAGCCACGTGTACTTGCGCAGGGTCTCGGGTGGATCGACCCGCACGAACCCGATCAGCTCGAAGAAGCCGGCAGCGGCCTCGATATCGGCGGGCGGGACCTCGATTCCGACGTGATGAAGCACCCCACAGAATTTACAGAGATGGATCAGAGATGTAACATCTTGTCTGCTACGTTAGCCTCATGAGCGTGAGAGAAGCCTGGACCGACGAGCGGCTTGACGACCTCAGCAAGAAAATGGATCAGGGATTCTCGCGGCTCGACGCGGAGATGAGGGCGCTCAACGGGCGTTTCGACTCCCTACAGCGGGCGTTGATGCAAATCGGCTTTGCGTTCGGGGCGGCGTTCCTGGCTTCGGTCGCGGCGCTGATCGGGACGATCGCAACCCAGATCTAAAACTTCTAGAGCAGCAACGACCCAAGCGCCGCAAGCACCACGATCGCCGTCGACCAGGTCACGGCCTCGGCGGTTATCTCCATGTCGAGGCCGTAGGCGTGGGCTATGACCAGGGAGTTGAGGCCGGAGGGCATGGCTGAGAGGAGGCGGTAGGCGGGGGGCAGGTCGATTAGGGGCATCGCCAGCAGCATCAGCAGGCCGGGGACGATCGCGAGGCGGGTGACGATCACCAGCGCCACCGGGCGGGTCATTGGCGGCGGCATCGGCAGCTCGCCGTGTTCGGCGTTCTCGGCCAGGGTGGCGCCGACGGCGAAGAAGCCGATCGGGAGGATGGCGACGATCAGGATCTGGGAGAGGTCGACGAGGACGTCGGGCGCCAGCGCATCCGGCGCCAGCAGACCGGCGATCGCCGCGTAGAGGGGCGGGTTGCGGGTGAAAAAGGCGACAACGCGCTGCTGCGGCGTTTCCCCGGCCTTGGTCCCGAAGGCGGCGCCGACGGCGAAGGCGCCGAGCAGCAGGCAGGGGCCGGTGACAAGAACGTCGTAGAGGACCGCGGTCGAGAGTTCCTCCCGCCCCAGCAGGGCCACCGCCAGCGGGTAGCCGAGGTAACCGGTGTTGACGCTGAGCACGGTGCAGACCACCGCCCCGACCTGGGGCCGGGCGAGGCGGAGGTAGCGGGTCGCGATCGACCAGGCGAACAGCGCACCCAGCGTCGAGGCGACGATTCCCAGTACCAGCCCGACGCCGTGGCTGACGTCGATCTCGGCTGCCGCGGTGTTGAAGAAGATCACCGGCGGCAGCAGCACGTAGAGCAGCAGGGTCAGGGCGCTGCGCGACGCCCCGGCGGCGCCCTGCGGCCAGCGACCCTCCGACCAGACGCCAACGGCGACGGCCACGACGATCGCCGCGGTGGTGAGGAGGACTCCGATCGGGCGTTTCTACCCGAAGAGGGCCGCGCCCGCGTGACTGGCGAACTCGACCAGCGGCTGCGGGATGACGCCGAAGAAGACGGTGGCCGCCGCGGCGAAGATGGCCGGCCCGACCAGGTACCAGCGCCGGCCGGCTTCGGGATCCACCGGATCGGCTTCGGGCGACGCGCCGGCGATCGCCGGGGTCGCGCCCGGCGCCCTCTCCTCCTCCGGGCTCATCCACATCGCCGCCACCACCCGCAGGTAGTAGGCGAGGGAGATCATCGTCCCGACCGCGATCATCACCGCGAGCCAGGTGTAGTCGCCCTCGACCAGGGCCTCGATCAGATAGAGCTTGCCGATGAAGCCCGCCGTCGCCGGCAGCCCGGCCAGGGCCAGCATCGAGATCGTCAGCGGCCAGGCCAGCAGCGGCCGCTCCGCGCCGAGCCCTCGCACGGCGCGGATGTCGTCGCCGAAGATCGTTTCCCGCTCGCGGGCGACGATCACCGCGAATGCGGCGAGGTTCATGAAGGCGTAGGCGGCAAGGTAGAAGACCAGCGCGCTCGTCCCCGAGCTGGAGAGGACGACGACCCCGCCGAGCATGTAGCCGGCCTGGGCGACGCCCGAGTAGCCGAGCAGCCGCTTCAGCGAGTCCTGGCCGAGGGCGCCGACGTTGCCGACGACGATCGAGATCGCCGCCAGAGCGGCGAGCGCCGGCTGCCAGGAGTCGAGCTGGGAGCCGAGGGCGACGTCGAAGAAACGGAGGAAGACGGCGAAGGCGGCGGCCTTGGTCGCCACCGCCATAAAGCCGGTGATCGGGGTCGGCGCGCCCTGGTAGACGTCGGGCGTCCACTGGTGGAAGGGGGCGATCGAGGTCTTGAAGGCGAGGCCGACCGCCGCCATCGCGATCCCGATCAGGATCAGCGGGTCGCCGTCGAGGCGGCTGTTCTGGGCGATCCCGTCGGCGATTCCGGCGAACGAGGTCGAACCGCTGCCGCCGTAGAGGAAGGCCATCCCGTAGAGCAGGGTCGCCGAGCCGACCGAGCCGACGATCAGGTACTTCAGCCCCGACTCGAGCGAGCCCTCTCGCCGCAGGTTGGTGGCGCAGAGGATGTAGAGCGGGATCGAGAGCATCTCCAGGGCGACGAAGAAGGTGATCAGGTTGGTCGCCTGGGCCAGCATCACCATGCCCAGCACCGAGCCGAGCAGGAGCGCGTGGTACTCGCCCGAGCCGGCTTCCTCGGTTGCCTTCTCGCGGATCGAGAGGACGACGCAATAGGCCGCGGTGAGGATGGAGATCAGCGAGATCGAGATCGCCAGGTCGTCGAGCCGCAGGGCGCCGGTGATCAGCGTCTTCGGGTCGTCCCAGTGCCAGATCAGGAGCCCGGCGGTGACGCTGAGGGTGACCATCGTCAGCAGCGGTGCGCTGCGGCGGAAGGGCTTGGAGACGGCGCTGAGGAGGACGACGCAGAGGCCGACGGTGAGCGCGATCAGCGGCGAGATGCCGGCGTAGTCGATGCTGGGCTCGTTGAAGTTCAAGGGATGAGCTCCAGATTTCCGCTCTCGACTTCGCTCTTTTCTTTCCTGGACATCTTCGACACCTGCGCAGCCAGCTGCGCCGCCGGCGCTTCGCCGCTGACCTTGGCGACGGTCTGCGCGACCGTCGGGGCGGTGCGCTCGAGGATCAGCTGCGGGTAGAGGGCGAGGCCGATTATGCAGAGCACCAGCGGCACCAGGACGAGGCCGTCGCGGACGCCGATCTCCCGCGAGAGCAGGCCGTCGGGCTGGCGGTTGTGCATCGTCTGCTGGTAGAGGCGCAGCGCGTAGTAGGCCGACATCGCGACGCCGGTGATGGCGATGAAGGCGAAGACGATCTTCTCCTGGAAGAGGCCGTTGAGGATGTAGAACTCGCCGATGAAGTTGGCCGATCCCGGCATCGCCAGGGTCGCCAGGGCGACGATCAGGAAGAGCGCCGCCAGCACCGGCGCCCGCAGCGCCATCCCGCCCAGCTCGCGGATGTCCTCGCTGCCCGTCCGCTCGACCAGGAGGGCGACGATGACGAAGAGCGGGGCGACGACGAGGCCGTGGTTGACCATCTGCAGGACCGCCCCGTCAGCGCCGTCGGCGCGCAGGGCGAAGATCCCGGCGGTGATGAAGCCGAGCTGGGCGACGGAGGAGTAGCCGGCGATCAGCCGCACGTTGGTCTGAGTGAAGGCCATCACCGAGCCGTAGAGGATCGAGGCCAGGGCGATGACCAGGATCACCTCCTGGAATTCGACCGTGGCGTCGGGGAAGAGCGGCAGCACCACCCGCAGGAAGCCGTAGGCGCCGACCTTGGCGAGGACGCCGGAGAAGACGACCAGGACCGGCAGCGGTGCGGCCCGGTAGGCGTCGGGCATCCAGCCGTGGAGGAGGAAGGCGGGCATCTTGACCAGGAAGGCGGCGGCGAAGAACCAGAAGATCCACTGCTGGCTGCCGAGGCTGAGTGGCCGCTCGGCGAGCTCGGCGATCGAGAAGGTGAGGTGGCCGCCGTCGGCGGCGAGCACCGCGGTCGCAATCGCCGCGACCAGCATCAGCAGCGAGCCGATCAGGGTGTAGACGATCATCTTCAGGGTCGCCGCCGAGGCGGTCAGCCCGCCCTCGCCTGAGCGGTCGTGGCCCCAGGCGCCGAAGAGGAAGTAGAACGGGACCAGCATCAGGTCGAAGAAGAGGACGAAGAGCAGCAGGTCCTGAGCCAGGAAGGCGCCCAGGGTCGCAGTCTCGGCGACCAGCATCAGGAAGTAGAAGTTCTTCGGGCTCTCCTGCTCGCGGAAGGCAGCGAAGGCGGTGCCGCCGACCCAGAGCACCGCGGTCAGCAGCAGCAGGAAGAGGTTGAGGCCGTCGACGCCGAGGCTGTAGTCGACCCCGAGCCCGGAGATCCAGGGCTCGTCGACCGCGTATTGCAGGGCGGAACTGCCGGAGTCGAAGCCGGCGGCGATCGCGATCGCGAGGCCGAGGGTGACGACCGTCCCCAGCACCGCCCACCAGCCGACGGCCCGGCGCGGCAGGAAGAGGCCGACGAGGCCGAAGGCGAGCGGGGTCCAGAGCAGGGAGCTGCTCATGAGCTGCTCAGCAGGAAGTAGAGGGCCAACCCGGCGAAGCCGGCGATCAGGAGCAGCGCGTAGCTACGGACGAACCCGTTCTGGACCGCGCGGACGACGCCGCCGGCGCCGCGCACCGTCCCCTCGGTGCCGCTGACCAGGCCGTCGACGACGACCCGCTCGAAGACGCGGTTGGCGAAACGGCCGATCGCCAGCGCCGGGCGGACCACCAGCAGGTCGATCGCCTCGTCGAAGTACCACTTGTTGGCGAACAGGGTGTGCAATGGGCGAAGTCGCTGTTCCAGGCGCCCCGGCACCTCGGGCCGGGCGACGTAGAGGAAGTAGGCGATCCCGATCCCGCCCAGGGCGATGAGGCCGCCGATCCCGAGGCCGATGTAGTCCTGCTCGAGCGAAGGATGGATGGCGGCAAGCGGCGAGCCCTCCCAGACTGGCTCGAGGAACTTGCCGACAACGTCGTCGACGCCGGGAATCTGGACCAGCCCGCCGACCAGCGCCAGCACTGCCAGGACGCCCATCGCTATCCGCATCGGCAGCGACCCCTCGGCGATGTGGTGCTCGGCGCCGGGGAAGCCGACGTCGGTGTCCTCCTCGGCGCCGGTGGCCGGGTTCACCGGGGCGCCGTGCGGGTGGTGGATGTGGCCGGTGTCGATCAGCTCCCCCGCCTCCGGGCAGGGAGTGCCGGGCAGGACCCGGAAGACGAGCCGGAAGGCGTAGATCGCGGTCATCAGGGCACCGACGTAGCCGAGCACGGTGAAGATCAGGTACATGCCGCCGCGGGCCTCGGCGAAGGCGAGGATCTCGTCCTTGGAGAAGAAGCCCGAGGTGCCGGGGAAGGCGGCGAGGGCGAGGGCGCCGCAGACGAAGGTGATCGAGGTGAACCGCATCGCCTTGCCGAAGCCGCCCATCTTGTCGATGTTCTGCTCGTTCGCCATCGCGGCGATGATCGAGCCGGCGGCCATGAACAGCAGCGCCTTGAAGAAGGCGTGGGTCATCAGGTGGAACATCCCGGCGCTGTAGGCGCCGATCGAGACGCCCATGATCATGTAGCCGATCTGGCTCATCGTCGAGTAGGCGATCGCCCGCTTCAGGTCGGTCATCACCAGCGCCATCGTCGCCGCGACCAGCAGCGTCGCCAGGCCGGTGAAGGCGGCGACGTCGGCGGCGGTCGGGGCGAGTTCGAAGAGAACGTGGGTGCGGGCGATCAGGTAGACGCCGGCGGTGACCATCGTCGCCGCGTGGATCAGCGAGGAGACCGGGGTCGGGCCCTCCATCGCGTCTGGCAGCCAGGTGTGGAACGGCAGCTGGGCGGACTTGGCGAAGGCGCCGACGAGCAGCAGCAGGCAGATCGCGGTGATCGACCACTCGTTGGTGGTGAAGGCCTCCGGCGCCCGCTCGAAGACCGTCGCGTAGTCGAAGCTGCCGAGTTCGCGGAAGATGAGGAAGGCGGCAAGCACGAGGCCGATGTCGCCGACGACGTTGATCACGAATGCCTTCATCCCCGCTCGAGTCGCGGTCTCGCGCCGGTACCAGAAGCTGATCAGCGCGTAGGAGGCGAAGCCGACGAAGGCCCAGCCGACGATCAGGAGGACGAAGTTGCCGGCGAGGACCAGCAGCAGCATCGAGAAGACGAAGAAGTTGAGATAGCTGAAGAAGCGGTGGAAGCCCTCGTCGGACTGCATGTAGCCGTAGGAGTAGAGGTGGATCAGGGTCGAGACGCCGCTGACGATCAGGACCATGAAGATCGAGAGCGGGTCGACGTAGATCCCGAGCTTGATGTCGAGCCCGGCGACGCTGGCGTAGTCCCAGAGCGAGGAGGCGTGGTGGCGGGCCTCGGGGTCTTCGCCGAGCAGGCTGATCAGCGCCGCGATGCCGCAGGCGAAGGCGAGGCCGATCGCGACCGTGCCGATGATCCCGGCCACCCGCCAGGGCAGCGCCTTGAAGCCGAGCGCGATCGTGATCGAGCCGAGCAGCGGGAAGAGCAGGACCAGCCAGGCCCAGGCGGTGGCGCTCATCCGCGCAGCTCCCGCAGGTCGTCGACGTTGAGCGGCAGGCGGCGGCGGAAGATGGCGACGATCAGGCCGAGCCCGACGACGACCTCACAGGCGGCGATCACCATCACGATCACCGCGAAGACCTGACCCTCGCCGTTGCCGACCATGCGGCTGAAGGCGACCAGGGCGAGGTTGCCGGCGTTCAGCATCAGCTCCAGGCAGAGCAGGATCACCATCGGCGAGCGGCGGATCAGGATGCCGGTCGCGCCGGTGGCGAAGAGCAGGGCGGAGAGGACGATGTACCACTCGATGTTCACGCCCCCTCCTCCTGGCGCCGAGCGGCGAGGACGATCGCCCCGACGGCGGCGAGCAGCAGCAGGATCGACGAAGCCTCGAACGGCAGCAGGAACTTTTCAAGCAAGAGGCGGCCGATCGCGGCCGGGTCGCCGAAACCGGGCTTGACGTCGGCACCCTCTTCGCCGAGGGCGAGGAGGGAGGAGCTGAGGACGGCGATCGAGAGCTCGATGAAGAGGGCGATGCCGAGCAGCGGCGCCAGGAAGCGCTGGCCGGGGATCGGCTCCCAGGCCGACTCCCCGCCTTCGCCGACGTAGGCGACGACGAAGACGTAGAGGACCATCACCGCGCCGGCGTAGACGACCACCTGGGCGGCGGCGACGAAGGCCGAGGTGAGCAGCAGGAACAGCGCCGCCAGGCTGAAGAGGTGGACGATCAGCGCCAGCACCGAGTAGAACGGGTTGCGCATCGCGATCACGCCGATCGCACCGCCGAGCGCCCCGAGAGCCGAGGCGAAGAAGAGAACCTCTTCCACTATTCCCCCTCGCTTTTCAGCGGCGTCCGCTCGACCGGCTCGGCGAGCAGCATCTCCTTGGTGAAGATCAGGTCGCGGCGGTCGTAGTCGGCCATCTCGTAGTCGTGGCCCATCGTGATCGCGTCGAAGGGGCAGGCGATCTCGCAGTAGCCGCAGAAGATGCAGCGGCTGAGGTTGATCTCGTAGACGGCGGCGAAGCGCTCGCCGGCCGAGACCCGCTCGCCGGGGATGTTCTCCGCCGCGACGACGCGGATGCAGTCGGCCGGGCAGGCGGCGGCGCAGAGCGAGCAGCCGACGCATTTCTCCAGCCCGGTGTCCTCGAACTTGTGCAGTTTGTGGCGGCCGCGGAAGCGCGGGTAGACCGGCGTCTTCTCCTCCGGGTACTCGATCGTCATCGGACCCTCGATCAGCCGCGCCATCGTCGTCTTCAGTCCGCGCAGGGTCTCGCCGAAGGCGCGGTAGGCGCCGCCGACCCCGCCGGGCTCGGGACCGCGCTGCACCTCGACCACCTCGATCGAGTCGAGATAGGGGGCCGACTTCGGGTCGAAGCCGTTGCCGTTCTTCTCAGCGCTCACAGGACCACCACCAGGATCGCGGTGACGAGGACGTTGAGGGTGGCGAGCGGCAGCAGCACCTTCCAGCCGAGGGTCATCAGCTGGTCATATCGAAGACGGGGCAGGGTCGCCCGCACCCAGATGAAGACGAGGACGAGGCCGAGCATCTTCGTCAGCATCCAGACCGGGTCGAGGAAGCTGGGGCCGGGACCCATCCAGCCGCCGAGGAACATCGCCGCGGCGATCCCGGAGACGACCAGGATCTCCATGTATTCGACCAGCAGGAAGGAGCCGAAGCGCATGCCGCCGTACTCGGTCATGAAGCCCTGGACCAGCTCGGCGTCGGCCTCGGGCATGTCGAACGGGGTGCGGTTGGTCTCGGCGAAGCCGGCCAGCATGAAGATCAGGAAGCCGACGATCTGGGGGACGATGAACCACATCTCCCCCTGCGAGTGGACGATCGAGACCAGCGAGAGCGAGCCGCTCATCATCACCACGCCGAGCAGCGCCAGCCCCATGCTGACCTCGTAGGAGATCAGCTGCGCGGCCGAGCGCATCGCTCCCAGGAGGCTGTATTTCGAGCCCGAAGACCAGCCGCCGAGCAGCAGGCCGTAGAAGGCGATCGAGCCGACGGCGAAGAAGTAGAGGATCCCGATCGGGACATCGATTCCGTACAAGCCGACCCCGTCCTGGACGTCGCCCCAGGGGATGATCGCCAGCGAGAGCACCCCGGCCAGAACCGGCAGCAGCGGCCCGAGGATGAACAGGGTCCGGGTCGCGTTCTCCGGGCGGAAGGTCTCCTTGGAGACGAGCTTGCCGACGTCGGCAAGCGGCTGCAGCAGGCCGTAGGGGCCGACGCGGTTCGGCCCGTAGCGGTGCTGGAAGCGGCCGATCAGCTTGCGCTCGACCACCGTCAGGATCGGCAGGACGCCGAAGATGACGGCGAAGATGACGATTGACTTGGCGACCATGATCCAGGTCGCTTCGGCGAGGGTGGTGTCGGCGAGGACCAGCATTTAGGCGCCGACCTTCTCGATCTTCACTTGGACCGGGCCGCCGTTGAGCAGCGCGTTGGCGTTGCCGTCGGCGATGCCCTCGGCCATGAAGACGACGCCGGCCGGGACCCGCTCCTTGATCTGGACCTGGGCATCGACTGAAGAACCGTTCTGGCTGACCCGGACTGCGTCGCCGGTGCTGAGGTGCAGGCGGTCGGCGTCGGCCAAGGAGATCTCGACGCGCTGCTGCGGAGCCAGGAACTTCAGAGGTGGGTTCAACTCGGTTATTGGACCGGCCCATAGGTCGCGGTAAGTACCTAGGGCCAGGGGGGCATCCGACCCTGACTCGGCGGACGCGACTCGGCGTGAGTCGTTTGCGGCCTCCGAGGTGGTGATTGGCGCCTCGCGCTGAGTGTCCGGCGAGTCAGGGTCGGATGCCCTGGTTGGCTCGGGCTGATTGGCGGCGGCTGGGGTGTCCTGCCAGCGGATGCCTCGGCCTCCGATGTCGGACTCCTCGATGCCGTTGTAGAAGCTGACTGCCTGGGTCAGGGCCTGGAAGGCGGTGGGCTGCGAGGCGATGCCGGTGTCCAGGTCCAACTTCGAGGCGAGCTCTGAGAGGACGATTATGTTCGGGAGGACTCCCTCGGGACGCGAAGCTGACGGGCGGACGCGTTGGAGGCGGCCATCTGGGTGCGTGACCGTGCCGTCTTTCTCGGCGTGGGTCTCTAGAGGGAGGACTACGTCGGACTTGGCCGTGGTGGCGTTCTCGTGCATCGAGAAGGTCACTACGAAATCGGCTGCCGTGAGTGCCTCTTCCCAAGCTGGGGTGTCTGGGAAATCGCGGAGGGGGTCGGCTCCGAAGAGGATCAGGCCCGTCAGCTCGCCGGAGATCAGGGCCTCGCGGATCTCCTCGGTGGACCTGCCCTCAGTGGTCTCGCTGAGACCAGGGCCGGCGTCGGGGAGGACGCCCGCCTCGCGGAGGCCGCGGGCGTTGGTGGTGTCTGGGATTTCCAGGAGGCCGGCGCCTTCGGTGCTCGCCATCTTGGTGGCGGCTGCTACCTCGAGGAGGGCTTGGGCGGCTCCGTTCTCTCGGGCTACTCGCTCACCCCAGATGACTACGACCTTCTCGGCCTCTCGCAGGGTCTCGGCTACCGGGCTGGCGACGTTCTCAGTGCCGCTGATTGCGCTTGCCAGCTGACTGACGAAGTGGGCGGCCTGGCCTGGGGCGTAGCGGGCGATTGCCTCGGCGCCGCCGTCGAGCGCCGTGGGCCGCTCGGTCGCGACGACCAGCTTGGCGCCGTTGCGGCGGATCGCCTTGCGCACCCGCAGGTCGAGGATCGGGCTGCTGTGCAGCGGGTCGGTTCCGAGGACGAGGATCGCGTCGGCCTCGTCGATGTCACGCACGCGGGCGGAGACATTCGGCTCGCTCAGACGCCGCAGCGTCGCCGCCCGCGGCCCGCGCGAGGGGCGCGAGTCGAGGTGCGGGGAACCGAGCGCCTCGCGAACGATTCGCTGGACCAGGAAGCCCTCCTCGTTGGAGGCGTCGCCGACGATCGCGGCCACCCGGCTCGGCGCAGCCGAGTTTGACCCCACTGGGGTGTGGTCAATATCGGCTGCGGCGCGCAGCCCCTCGGCCGCGACCCGCAGCGCCTGTTCCCAGCTCGCCTCGGTGCCGCCCTTCAGGCGCGGCCCGGTGATCCGCTCCGGCGCGTCGAACATCTCGAACCCGTAGCGGCCGCGGTCGCAGATCCAGCCGTCGTCGACCTCGGCGTTGTCGCGGGTGACGACCCGTTTCACCTTCTCGTCGCGGACGGTGAAGCTGACGTTGCACTGGCTCGGGCAGAGCGTGCAGACCGAGCCGGCGTGCTCGATGTCCCAGGGCCGGGCGCGGAAGCGGTAGGTGTAGCTGGTCAACGCCCCAACCGGGCAGATGTCGGTGATGTTGCCGTGGAAGGGGGCGACGTAGGGCCGCTCGTCGAAGGTGCCGACGAAGGTGCGGTCGCCGCGATCGATCAGCTGCAGCTGGGCGTCCTCGGCGACCTCCTGGCTGAAGCGGACGCAGCGGTAGCAGAGGATGCAGCGCTCGCGGTCGATCGCGACCAGCGGCGAGAGTTCGATCGGCTTCTCGAAGTGGCGCTTTTCGTCGATCACCCGGCTTTTCCCGGCCCCCAGCCGTAGGAGATGTCCTGCAGCGGGCATTCGCCGCCTTTGTCGCAGACCGGGCAGTCGAGCGGGTGGTTGACCAGCAGGAACTCGACCACGGCGCTCTGGGCTTCTTTGACCTGCTCGGTGCGGGTGTGGACGACCATCCCCTCGCGCACCGGGGTCGAGCAGGAGGTCTGCAGCTTCGGGATCCCCTCGATCTCGACCAGGCACATGCGGCAGGCGCCGACCGGCTCGCCGAGTTTCGGTTCGTAACAGAAGAAGGGGATCTCGACGTCGCCCTTGCGGGCGGCGTCGTGCAGCATCTCGCCCTCGACCGCGGCGACCTCGCGCCCGTCGATCGTGATCGTCACCTCGCGACCGGCGGGGCTCACGGCTGCGCTCCCACGGTCTGGGCGACGAGGTGCGGATCGAGGACCAGGTCGGGATCGGCCATCACTTCCTCGAACTCCTCGCGGAACTTGCGGACCATCGCCCCGACCGGCATAGCCATCGAGTCGCCGAGCACGCAGAGGCAGTGGCCGATGATGTTCTGCTGGACCGAGCTGACGATGTCGAGGTCGATCGGCGTCGCCTCGCCCCGCACCATCCGTTCCAGCATCTTCACGGTCCAGTTGGTGCCCTCGCGGCAGGGGACGCACTTGCCGCAGGACTCGTGGTGGTAGAAGCGCGCCGTGCGCAGCGCCAGGTGCGGGATCGAGACCCGGTCGTCGGCGACGATGATCGAACCCGAGCCGAGCATTGAGCCCGCCTCGGCCATCGCCTCGAAGCTGTAGGGGAGATCGAGCCCCTCCTCGGCGGTCAGCACCGGGGAGGAAGAACCGCCGGGGAAGAAGGCCTTGATCTCGTGGCCCTCCTCGGGGCCGCCGGCGAGGTCATAGATCAGCTCGCGGGTGGGGATCCCCAGCTCGACCTCGTAGTTGCCGGGCCTGCGTACCCCGCCGGAGATCGAAACGACCTTGGTCCCCGGCGACTGCTCGGTGCCGAAGCCCTTGAACCACTCGGCGCCGTTGCGGACGATGTGGGGGACGTTGGAGAGGGTCTCGACGTTGTTGATCAGGGTCGGCCCGCCGTAGAGGCCCTGGACCGCCGGGAACGGCGGCTTCAGCCGCGGGTTGCCGCGCTTGCCCTCCAGCGCGTCGAGCAGGGCGGTCTCCTCGCCGCAGATGTAGGCGCCGGCGCCGCGGTGGACGACCAGCTCCAGGTCTCTATGACACCCGAGGATGTTCGTCCCCAGGTAGCCCGCCTCATACGCTTCGGCGACCGCGGCGTCGAGGATGTCGGCCTGTTCGTCGTACTCGCCGCGGATGAAGATGAAGGCGTGGCCGGCGTCGGCGGCGAGGGCGGCGATCGCGATCCCCTCGATCAGCTGGTGCGGGTTGCGCTGCATCAGCTCCCGGTCCTTGAAGGCGCCGGGCTCGGACTCGTCGGCGTTGCAGCAGAGGTACTTGGCCATATCGCCGCGGGGCAGGAAGGAGGCCTTTTTGCCCATCGAGAAGCCGGCGCCGCCGCGACCGCGCAGGCCCGAGTCTTCGAGCTCCTGGAGGACCTCGTCCTGCTCCAGCTCGCGGTAGGCGCGCTCCTGCGTCGCGTAGCCGCCGGCCAGCCGCTTGTAGCCCTCCAGCGTGCGCAGGGCCGGGTCCTCGGCGTGCTCGAGCAGGACCCGCTTCTCCAGCTGGTGCGCCATCAGGCGTCCCCCGCCAGTCCGCGCTCGGCCAGCGCCTTCGCCGGCAGCACCTCTTCGCCGGCCTTGAGCTGGTCGATCGCGACCCCCGCCTCGGCCGCCTCCAGCGGCCCGTAGTAGCGCTGGTCGATCGAGGCCATCGGGGCGATGTCGCAGGCGCCGAGGCACTCGAAACCGGTGACGAAGAAGTTGGCGTCGTCGTCGCCGGCGGCCTCGACGAAGGCGTCGAGCAGGCGGTCGGCGCCGCGCATCCAGCAGCTGATGTTGGTGCAGACCTCGATCCGGTGCGTCCCCACCGGTTCGGTGTGCAGGAGGTCGTAGAAGCTCGCCACCGACTCCAGGTAGGCCGGCGTCACCCGCATCACCGCGGCGGCCTGGCGGATCCCCTCCGGGGTGCACCAGCCGTAGAGCTCCTGCACCGCCCACAGGGCCGGGATCGAGGCCGATTTGCGGTCGGGGTAGCGGCCCATCAGGGTCTCGATCTGCTCCTGCAGCTCCGCCGGGCAGGCGACTTCGTGCAGCTCCGGGATCTCCTCCTCGGCGCGACCGGGGACGCGGCCGTCGCGCACCGCCGCGTCGACCGGCAGGTTCGGATTGCTGATGCCGGGACCGTCGACCGGGCTCATCGGTCCACCCCTCCCAGGATCGGGTCAAGCATCCCGAGGCTGGCGATCATGTCGGAGACGTAGCCGCCGACCGCCATGTCGCGAAAGGCCTGCAGGCCGACGAAGGAAGGGTCGCGGAAGTGGACCCGGGCCGGCTTCGCCGAGCCGTCGGCGAGGACGAAGCAGCCGAGCTCCCCGCGCGGGTGCTCGATCGAGTAATAGACCTCTCCGGGCGGCACCCGGTAGCCCTCGGTGACGAGCTTGAAGTGGTGGATCAGGGACTCCATCGAGGTCGAGAGCTCCGAGCGCGGCGGCAGCACGTACTTGCGGTCGTCGGCGATGTGCGGGCCCTCGGGCAGGGCGTCGAGGCACTGCTCGACGATCCGCGCGCTCTCGACCATCTCCGCCACCCGCACCCGGTAGCGGTCGTAGTTGTCGCCGACCGTCCCGACCGGGATCTTGAAGTCCAGCTCCGGGTAGGCGAGGTAGTCGAAGGCTTTGCGCAGGTCCCAGGGCTCGCCGGCGGCGCGCAGCAGCGGCCCGGTCACGCCCAGCTCCAGCAGTCGCTCGCGGGAGACGATCCCGGTCCCTTTGGTCCGCTGCAGGAAGACCTCGTTGCGGTCGAGCAGGTCCTGGTACTGGCCGACCCGGATCGGCATTTCCTCGGCGAAGGCGCGGCACTTCCCCTCGAAGCCGACGGGGATGTCCTCGATCACGCCGCCGACCTGGAAGTAGCGCGTGTGCATCCGCTGCCCGCAGGCCATCTCGAAGAGGTCGAGGATCTTGTCGCGCTCGCGGAAGCAGTACCAGAGCATCGAGATCGCGCCGAGGTCTAGCGCCGTGGTGCCGAGCCAGACCAGGTGCGAGTGGATCCGGTTGAGCTCGAGGAAGAGGGTCCGCAGATATTTGGCGCGGGGCGGGATCTCGAGGTCGATCAGCCGCTCGACGGCGCCGCAGTAGGCCTCCATCTGGAAGAAGTAGGAGACGTAGTCCATCCGCTCGACGAAGGGGATGACCTTCCAGTAGCTCTTGTCCTCGCAGGACTTTTCGATCCCGGTGTGGACGTAGCCGATCACCGGCGTCACCTCGCGCACGACCTCGCCTTCGAGGTCGACGATCAGGCGGAGCACCCCGTGGGTCGCCGGGTGGTGCGGCCCGACGTTGACGGTCATGATCTCGCGGTCGCGATCCACCGTCGCCTCAGTCATAGCGCTGCTCCGAGTAGGTGAAGGTGACCGGCTCGCCGCCGATCGGGAAGTCGCGCCGCTGCGGCCAGCCGACGTAGTCGTCGGGCATCAGGATCCGGGTCAGGTTCGGGTGGCCGCGGAAGACGATGCCGAAGAAGTCATAGACCTCGCGCTCCTGGGCGTCGGCGGTGGGGAAGAGCTCGACGCAGGAATCGATCTGCGGCAGCTCCTCGTTGCTCGGGTCGCCCAGCATCGCTTTCACCCGGATCCGCTCGACGCGGTCGCGGTTGATCAGCTCGTAGTGGACGCCGAACCGCGGTTCCGCCGGCAGGTAGTCGGCGGCGTGCAGGCTGGAGAGGAAGTCGTAGCGCTGGCCGGGCTGCTCGCTCAGCCAGCGCAGCACCGCGAGCACCTGCTCGGGATCGACGATCAGCGCCGCCTGGTGGCGGTCGAAGGAGGTCGCCAGCACGGCGCCGGGGCAGTCGCGCTCGATTTCCCCCCGGATCAGCTCCAGTCCGGGGGCGTCAGGCAAGGGAGGGCTCCCCGGCGTCGCGCAGCGCCTCGACCGAGTGCCGGGCCTCTTCGTAGGCCCGCGCCGCCTCCGGGCTGGGTTCGCTGCGGGGGCCGCCGCGCGCCCACTCCTCGGTGCCGTGGGCGTCGTAGCGCTGGCGCCAGCTCTGGTCGGGGCTGCCCATGATCTTCCGCTGCAGCTTGGTGAAGCCGTAGAGCACCGCCTCCGGCCGCGGCGGGCAGCCGGGCACGTAGATGTCGACCGGCATGAACTTATCGGCGCCCTGGACGACGGCGTAGTTGGCGAACATCCCCGCCGAGGAGGAGCAGGCGCCCATCGCCATCACCCACTTCGGCTCCAGCATCTGGTCGTAGAGGCGGCGGACGACCGGCGCCATTTTGATGCTGACCCGGCCCGAGAGGATGATCAGATCGGCCTGGCGCGGCGACGCGCGCAGCGCCTCGGCGCCGAAGCGGGCGAGGTCGTAGCGGGCGGTGACGATCGAGATCGGCGCCTCGATCGCGCAGCAGGCGAGGCCGAAGGTGAGCGGGAAGATCGAGTTCGCCCGCGCCCAGTTCTGGACCTTCTCGAAGGTGGTGGTGACGACCCGTTCTTCGACGTAGCGCTCGAGGTCCTCGCCCTCGAGGTCACCGCGCAGCATCGCGCGGGCGTCCACTTGCTTCTCGCGCAGGGAGCGGCGCTCTACCTCCAATCCAGGGCCCCCTTGCGCCAGACGTAGACGAAGGCGACCAGCAGGAGGACGACGAAAGTGATCAGCTCGCCGAGGACGAGGATGCTGTCGGCGTCGTTGAGGATCACCCCGATCGGATAGAGGAAGACGACCTCGATGTCGAAGAGGATGAAGAGCATCGCGACCAGGTAGAAGCTGACGCCGAAGCGCAGCCCCTTGGCCGGCTCGACCGGGATCCCGGACTCGTACGGCTCGCCCTGGCGGCGGCTGGCCGCGGTCGGCCGCGCCGGCTTCTTCGGGCCAAGCAGGTGGTTGAGCATCGCGAAGATGCCGCCGACCGTGAGGCCGAGGAAGGCGAAGACGAGGATCGGGAGGTAGGTCTTGAGCACGGAGACGAGAAGAAGCCGGGACCGCTGTTATACACCGACATTGTGACAACTTGCTACATAGTGGCTTTCCGCATCAACAAGCCGAATCCCGACCCCTTTAGGCGGATATAGTGGCCTCCCGGAAACCCCCGCGCACGTCTGGCGGCGCCGGACACACTTCGCGGGGCGTCGTCCTCAGTCGGCCAAATGGCGCTGCCATTCGGCCTCCCTGCGTCCTACCCCCGCTCGGTCCGGCACTCGCCAGCCGCACACGCGGGTTTCCGGGAGGCCACTAGCCGTGCTCGGCCTACACATCGCGGTCGGCGTCCTGCTGATCGCCCTCAACGCCGCCGCCGGCCTCGTAGGCGGCATCGCCTGGTACCGCAAACAGGCCTCGATCCCCTTCTGGTATCTGCTGCGGGCGGCACAGGCCTCGGTCTTCCTCCAGGCCCTGATCGGCGCCCTCCTCCTCGTCACCGGCCACGAACAGGACGACGGCCTCCACTACCTCTACGGGATCCTTCCCCTGGTCGTCTCCTTCATCGCCGAGGGAGCCCGCGCCGACGCCGCCCACCGCGAGGTAGGCGACCTAGACCCCGAGACCCTCACCCCCGACGAACAAGAAGACCTGGCCCTGGCGATCGTCCGCCGCGAGATGGGAATCATGGCCGTCAGCTGCGGAGTGATCTTCTTCCTCGGCCTCCGATCCGCCGGAACCAGCGGGCTCTAAGCGGCGCTGCTGGGCTGCCGCCGGTCTTGACCGATCTGAATCGCCGCGACGGCGAGGAACAGGGTGCCGGTGGCGAGGTGGAAGACCCCGTCGTTGGCGTTGTTGGGGAAGGTGAAGACCCAGCCGGGCTGTTCGTCGAAGAGTGCCCAGATGCCGGTGGCGTAGAGGGCGATGACTATGTAGAGCGTGTAATAGAGCGCCCAGTCGGGACGGCGAGCGAAGTAAAAGGCGGGGCCGAAGAGGAGTAGGCCGGAGAGGGCGTGGATGCCGTTGAAGTCGACCCAGAGGACCTTCTCGGTCGGCGCGTCGGCGCCGATCTGGAAGCTCGGCTCGGCGATGAACCCCGCCAGCGCCCAGAGCAACTGCAGGCCCGCGAGAGTCACCAACGCCTTCTGGCAAAAGGTCCAGTCGTTCATCGAGATGTCAATTGACCACCCTATAGGGGTCCTAATTTCCATCTGGATTTCTTGTGTAACTCAGTCCAGCGGCCGGTACTCGCCGCCGTGGAAGACGAGCGGGTCGCCCGCCTTGGCCTCCAGCGCCCGCACTTCGCCGGTGACGATCACGTGGTCGCCGGCGGAGATCACGTCGCGCAGGTCGCAGGCGATCCAGATCAGCGCGCCGTCGATGGCGGGAATGCCGTCGCGCTCGCTCCAGGCCACTCCGGCCCACTTCTCCGCCACCGGCGCCTTGGTGGCGAAGGCGCGGGCGATCGGCTCCTGGCCGGCGTGGAGGACGCTGATCCCGAAGCTGTCCGCCGCCTGCACCGCGAGCAGGGTGCGGGAGCCGCGGTCGAGGCAGGCGAGCATCAGCATCGGCTCTATGGAGAGCGAGGAGACCGCGTTGGCGGTGGCTCCGGCCGGTCCCTCGGGGCCACCGGCGCTGACGATCGTGACCCCGGTCGGAAGCCCGGCCAGGGCGGCTCGAAAGGCGTCTGGGTCGGGCGCGGGCATCGTCAGAAAGGCTGGATCGGCTCCAGACAATATGATGCCCGCCGCATGCGCCCAGTGCTGATCATCGGAATGGTCGTGGCCGCCGCCCTCGGGCTTTCGGCCTGCGGCATCGGCGAGGAGGGGATCTCGGTCTCCGACCAGGACCCCAACTACAACGGGGCGGTTCTCTTCGCGACCCACTGCTCGGGCTGCCACACGCTCAGCGCCGCCGGCACCCAGGGCAGCGGCAACCGCGGCGAGCGGACCCAGGGCCCGAACCTCGACCAGCGCACCGAGACCTACGACGACGCCCTCTTCGCGATCCAGAACGGCGGCTTCTCGGGAGCGATCATGCCCGCCAACATCGTCGTCGGTGAAGAGGCCAAAGAGGTCGCCAAATTCGTCGCCAAGTACGCGGGCTCCGAAGCCGAAGAGCCGCCGCGCCCCGGCGAAACCGAAGCTCCTTAGGCACGGCGCTCTCATGCTGGACCTGAAGGCCATCCGCTCCGATCCCGAGCGGATCAAAGGGGCGTTGGCGCGGCGGGGCGCGGCCGAGAAAGTCGACGAGCTGCTGGCGCTCGACGCCCGCCGCCGCGAGCTGCTGCCCGAGATAGAGGAGGGGAGGGCGGCCCAGAACGAGGCGAGCAGGGCGACCAAGGGAAAGAAGCCCGACTCCGACACGCTCGCCGAGTTGCGCGAGCTGTCCAATCGGATCAAGGGCCTGCAGAGTGAGCTTTCAGAGATCGAGGCCAACCTCGAGAAGCTGGCGCTCACGCTTCCCAACATCCCCGACCCCGACGCGCCGGAAGGGATGACCGAGGATGACGCGGTGGTGATCCGCGAGGTCGGCGAGCGCCCTGACTTCGACTTCGAGCCGCGCGATCACCTCGAGATCGGAACCGACCTCGACCTGATCGAGATGGAGACCGCCGCCAAACTCTCTGGCTCGCGCTTCGCCTACCTGAAAGGCGACCTGGTCCTGCTCGAGCTGGCGCTGGTTCGCTTTGTGATCGAGCTGGCGCGCGCCGAGGGACACGAGCCGGTGGTGCCGCCGGTCCTGGTCCGCGAAGAGGCGCTCGCGGGCACCGGATTCCTCCCCGGCGACCGCGACCAGATCTACGAGATCTCCAAGGACGAGCTCTTCCTCACCGGCACCTCCGAGGTCGCGCTTGCCGGCCTCCACGCCGACCAGATCCTCGACGCCGACGCGCTGCCGCTCCGCTATTGCGCCTTCTCGACCTGCTTCCGCCGCGAGGCCGGCGCCGCCGGTCGCGACACCCGTGGCATCTTCCGCGTCCACCAGTTCGACAAGGTCGAGATGTTCTCGTTCGTTGAACCGGAGGCCTCGGGGGACGAGCACGAGCGCCTGCTGGCGATCGAGGAGCGGATCCTGACCGAGCTGGAGATTCCCTACCGGGTCGTCAACGTCGCCGTCGGCGATCTCGGCGACCCGGCGGCGAAGAAGTACGACTGCGAGGCCTGGATCCCGAGCCAGGAGCGCTATCGCGAGCTCACCTCCTGCTCGAACACGACCGATTACCAGGCGCGCCGGCTCGGCGCCCGCTACCGCCCGGCGGAGGGCGAGTCGCCGCGTCCGGTGCACACGCTCAACGGCACCGCATGCGCCGTCGGCCGCACGATTATCGCCCTGATCGAGAACCGGCAGGAAAGCGACGGGAGTTTCACGCTACCCAAAACTTTGCATCCATACGGATCGCCTGAAAGAATCGGCGCCGCATGAATACGAGCGTCCGCGAGGCCAAACGAGTGGTGCTCTGCGATGACCACGAGATCGTCCGCGAGGCGATCAAGTCACGCATGGCCAATTCCAGCATTGTCGAGATCGTCGGCGAGGCGAGCAACGGCCGCGATGTGGTCGACGCGGTCAAACAGCTGGAACCCGACGTCCTCATCATCGACGTCGAGATGCCCAAGCGCGACGGCATCGAGGCGACCAAGGAGGTCCTCAAAGTTCGGCCGCGGACCAAGGTGATCATCTTCACCGCCCACGCCCAGCCCGACCTGCTGGCGTTGGCGCTGCGGGCGGGAGCATCCGGCTACGTTCTGAAGTCGGCGCCGGCCGAGGACATCGCCAAAGCGGTCAAGGCGGTGACCGGGGGAGGGACCTTCCTCGGCGGCGACTTCGCCGGCGGCAAGCCCTCCGAGGTCGAGAAACTGCTCGAGCTCTCGCCGCGCGAGCGGCAGATCCTCGAGCTGCTGGCCGAGGGGCTGCGGGTGAAAGAAATCGCCGACCGCTTGCAGCTGAGCCCGGCGACGGTCCACACCCACGTCCGCAACGCGATCGCCAAGCTCGAGGTCGACACCCGCACCGAGGCGGTGGCGCTGGCTGTGCGCTTCAGCTACCTGGGCGCGGGCGGCGGCTCCCTCTAGGAGCTACTCCTTCTTCTCCAGCGTCAGCGCGCAGCCGTTGATGCAGTACCGCTGGCCGCCATTGTCGGCGGGGCCGTCGTCGAAGACGTGCCCGAGGTGGGCGTCGCAGTGTTTGCAGACGACCTCGGTGCGGCGCATGAAGAGGCTGTTGTCAGGCCGCAGCTCGACGTGCTCGAGGTTGGCCGGCTCGGTGAAGCTGGGCCAGCCGGTGCCCGAGTCGAACTTGGTGTCGGAGGAGAAGAGCTCGGTGCCGCAACAGACGCAGCGGTACATCCCCGTCGCCTTCTCATCGACGTAGGGGCCGGTGAAGGCCCGCTCGGTGCCCGCCTTGCGGGTCACCTCGTACTGCTCCGGGGTGAGCTGGTCGCGCCACTCCTGCTCGCTCTTCTGAACTTTCGTTGCCAATTTGTCTCCTTTCTCTCTATGAAAAGAGTACGCCTCGGGTAAAGCGGGCCCGTGAGCTGGAAACGCCGGATCCTGATCGCGGGCCTGGCCTTTGGCGCCGCTGGCATCGTTGCCTTCGTCGGCGGCAGCGCGGGCGCGGCCGCCTCGTCGGCTTCGCGCGCCGGATGCGCGGGTCAGGGCGACGCGGGCGCCCCCGCCTCGGTCCAAGAGCGGGCGATGCTCTGCCTCGTCAACCGGGCACGCGCGCAGCGTGGCCTCGACCCGCTGGCGGCGCCGGCCTCGCTGGCCCGCGCTGCCGACCGCAAGTCGGCCGACATCCTCCGCTGCGACGAATTCAGCCACGAAGCCTGCGGCCGCGAGTTCACCTACTGGATCGAGCGGTCCGGCTACAGCGGCTGCCGCGAGGGGGAGAACATCGCCTACGGCGGCGGCCGCTACGCGACCGCGAGCTCGATCTTCCGCATGTGGATGAACTCCAGCGGCCACCGCCGCAACATCCTCGGTCCCTACGAGGACATTGGAATCGGCCTCCAGGTCGGCGAGCTCGACGGCTACAGCGGCGCCCACGTCTGGACCCAGGAGTTCGGCGCCCCCTGTTAGGGACGTAGGATCGCGGCGTGTTCGACGCCTTCTACGAGCGCGACGGCGACCTCTTCGCCGCGACCGAGCTGACCCGCGGCCCCTGGGACCCCGGCGCCCAGCACGCCGGCCCGCCCTCGGCCCTGCTCGGCTACGCGATCGAGCAGCTGCCCGAGACCGAGGCGTTCCAGGTCGGCCGCGTCACCTTCGAGATCCTGCGCTCGATACCGATCGCGCCGCTGCGGGTCGAGGCCCGCGTGGCCCGCCCTGGCCGGCGGGTGCAGATGGTCGAGGCGGAGCTCTCCGACCCCGAGGGGGAGGTGCTGATGCGGGCTCGCGGGTGGCGGATCCGAACCGCCAAGCTCGAGCTGCCTGCCGAGGCACTCCTCCCCAGCCAGCCGCCCGCGCCCCCGGAGGAGGGGACCGCCTCCGACTTCTTCCCCACCGAGCAGGAGCACGGCTACCACTCGGCGATGGAGGTCCGTTTCGTCGCCGGCGGCTTCCTCGAGCCGGGCCCGGCGACCGCCTGGCTGCGGATGCGCCAGCCGCTGCTGGCTGGCGAGGAGCCGACGCCGCTGCAGCGCACCCTCGTCGCCGCCGACGTCGGCAATGGGATCAGCGCCGCCCTCGACTTTCGCCGCTATCTCTTCATCAACGTCGACCTCACCGTTCACCTCGAGCGGATGCCGAAGGGGGAGTGGGTCGGCGTCGACGCGATGACCCTGCCGCGCCACCACGGCGTCGGCACCGCCGAGTCGACGCTCTTCGACGGCGACGGCCGCGTAGGCCGCGCCCTGCAGACGCTGCTGATCAGCGAGCGCTAATCCCCTGGGAAGGGCGTCGCCCGCGCCGGGTGGAGCCGGACGAGGATCAGTAGGGCCGAGGCGAGGCAGACGACGGCGGCGAAGATGAACGCTCCCTCGTAGTCGGTCAGGGCGGCGACGAGGCCCGCGATCGGCGCGCCGAGCCCGACCCCGGCGTCGAAGAAGGCGGTGTAGGTCCCCATCGCCGCTCCGCGCGCCTGCTGGGAGACGCGGCCGAGCGCGATCAGCATCAGCGAGGGGTTGAGCAGGGCGAAGGCGCCGCCCATCGCGATGCCGCCGACGAGGGCGACGGGGAGGCTGTGGGCGACGGCGATCAGGATCAGCCCTAGCGCCTCGCCGATCGTCGCCGCGATCGCCACCGGCGCCGCGCCCATGCGGTCGGGGAGGTCGCCGAAGACGATCCGGGTGAGGACGATCATCGCCGCGAAGGCGGCGAAGACGGTGGCGCCGTTTCCGACCCCGCGCGCTTCCAGGTGAAGGACGATGAAGGTCGCGACCGCCGCGTAGCCGAAGGAGGCGAGGCCGACCGCGAAGCCGGGGCCGACCGCCTCCGGCGCGATCAGCGGGTGCGGCTCGGCGTGGGCGAGGGGGACGAAGGGGTCGCGGGCGGCGAGCGCGATCAGGGCGCCGAGCACCGGCAGCGCCCCGGCGACGATCCAGACCAGGTCGTAGCCGCCGGCGTCGAGCAGCACCTCACCCAGCAGCGGGCCGACGCTGAGCCCGCCCCACACCGCGAGCCCGTAGAGCCCGAGCACACGGCCCCGGCGTTCCTCCGGCGCCAGGTCGACGATCCAGGCCGAGCCGGCGGTGTAGACGGCGCCCTCGCCGGCACCAAGGATGAGGCGGGCGACGATCAGGCCGGCGATTCCGAGGCTCGGCAGGTAGAGGAAACCGCTGAGCGCCACCAGCAGCGCCCCGGCGAGCACCGTTGGCTTGCGGCCGCGGGTGTCGGCGAAGCGCCCGGCGACCGGCCGCAGCAAAAGCCCGGTGATCGCGTAGGCGCCGATCACGACCCCAACCGCGACGTCGCCGGAGTCGAGCGGGCCGTGGATGTAGCGGGGCAGGACCGGCAGCACCGAGCCGACCCCGACGAGACCGCAGAAGGTGACGGCGAAGACCCCGGCGAAGCTCGCCCCTGGCCGCTGTTCGGCCCGCCCGCTTGCCGGCTCGGTCGCGCTCACGCCAGCAGGCCGCTGAGGTTCTCGAGCACGAAGTCGGGCGCCGGGCGGGCGGCAGCAGCCTCCTCGCGCGTGGTGGTGCCGCTGAGGACGAGGATCGTCTCCAGCCCTGCGCGGGTGCCGCCGGAGATGTCGGAGCTGAGCCGGTCGCCGACCATCGCCACGCTCTCGCACTCCCCGAGCGCCTCGCGCGCCATCTCGAACAGGTGCCGCTCCGGCTTGCCGGCGATCTCCGCCCGCCGCCCCGACGCCGTCTCGACCGCCGCCAGCACCGCGCCGGTCCCAGGCACCTCGCCGCCCGGGAACGGCATCGTCGGGTCGTGGCTGGTGGCGAAGAGGGCGGCGCCGCGGTCGAGCGCGCGCTTCGCGGTCAGCAGCTCGCCGTAGTCGAAGCCGCGGTGGCCGGAGACGACCACCGCGTCGGCCTCGCTGCCCTCGTCGCCTTCGAGCACCCTGGCGCCCGTCGCCGCCACCATCTCCTTCAGCGCCGCGGCGCCGATCACGAACGCGCTGCCGCCGCTTCCCGTCGCCTCGCCCGCCAGCCGCGCAACAACCATCCCCGCGGTGACCATCTGCTCGGCGCCGACCTCGACCCCCAGCTCGCCCAGCCGCTCGGCGTAGGCGGCGGGGTGCTTGCCCGGGTTGTTGGTGACGAAGACCAGGCGCTTTTCCGTCTCCAGCAGGACCCTCAGGGTCTCGGGTGAGCCGGGCACCGGCTCGCGACCGATCCAGACCACCCCGTCGAGGTCGATCAGGAGTCCGTCGAAGCGATCGGCGAGGGGCACTCGCGCAGGCTATATCGATACCGTGGGCCTCAGTGAGTGCGAACGGACAGGTCGTGGTCGCGACCGACCTCTGCCGCCGCTACGGCGAGGGCGACACCGCCGTCGATGCCCTCGCCGGCGTCAGCACCGGCTTCGAGCGCGACCGCTTCACCGCGATCATGGGCCCCTCGGGTTCCGGCAAGTCGACCCTGATGCACATCCTCGCCGGCCTCGACAAGCCGACCTCGGGCACGGTCGAACTCGACGGAGTCGACATCACCGGCCTCGACGACGGCGAGCTGACCGAGCTGCGCCGCGACAAGCTCGGCTTCGTCTTCCAGTTCTTCAACCTGCTGCCGGTCCTCACCGCCGAGGAGAACCTGGTCCTGCCGCTTTCGATCGCCGGCCGCAAGCCCGATCAGGCCTGGGTCGACCAGCTGATCCGGACGGTCGGCCTCGAGGACCGGCGCACCCACCGGCCGGCCGAGCTCTCCGGCGGCCAGCAGCAGCGCGTCGCCGTCGCCAGGGCGCTGGTCAGCAAGCCGGCGGTCGTCTTCGCCGACGAGCCGACCGGCAACCTCGACTCGAAAGCGAGCGCCGACGTCCTGCAACTGCTGCGCCACGCGGTCGACGACTTCGGCCAGACGGTGGTGATGGTCACCCACGACCCGGTCGCCGCCGCCCACGCCGACCGGCTGATCACGCTCAAGGACGGCCGGATCGTCAGCGACGCTGCCCCCGGCTCGGCCTCCGATGTGATCGAGCTGCAGAAGCGGCTTGACTAGCCTCGGTCTCAAGAGCCTCTGGGCTCGCAAATTCCGGGCCCTGCTGACGAGCTTCGCCGTTTTCCTCGGCGTCGCCTTCGTCGCCGGCTCCTTCGTCCTCACCGACACGATCTTCGCCGCCTTCGACGAAATCTTCGAAGAGTCGCTGAAGGGGACCAGCGTCGTCGTCACCGCCGAAAATCCGGTCGAACAGGAAAACGGGGAAACGCCGACGATCAGCGCTTCGCTGCTGCCGAAAGTGGAACGGACCCCCGGCGTGCGCGAAGCCGCGGGAGCGATCTTCAGCTTCGGTGCCTTCTTCGATGCGGAGAACGAGAAGATCGGCAACAAATTCGCGCCCAAGTTCATCTCCTCGGTTCTCCCGAAGGGACTTCGCTCGACCACTTACGTCGAGGGTCACGTTCCCCGTGGGCCGAAGGAAGCCTCGATCGACAAGGCGGCGGCTGAAGACGCCGGCCTCGAGCTCGGCGAAACGATCAAGCTGATCGGACAGGGCAAACTCGAAAGCTTCCGCCTTGTGGGCTTCACCCAACTCGGCAACGCCTCCTTCGGCGGCGCCAGTATCGCCCAGGTGACGCTGCCGGTGGCTCAGCGCCTCACCCACAAGCGGGGCCGCTTCGACCAGATCTCGGTCGCCGCCGACGAGGGCGTTGCCGAAGCGACCCTGAAACGGCGGATCGCGGAGAAGATGCCGGCCGGCATCAAGGTCGAGACCGGGCAGGAAAGCGCCGACCGTGGCACCGAAGAAATCCAGGAAGACCTCGGGTTCCTCCGCACCTTCCTCCTCGTCTTCGGCTTCATCGCCGTCTTCGTCGGCTCTTTCCTCATCTTCAACACCTTCTCGATCACCGTCGCCCAGCGGATCAGCGAATTCGGGATGCTGCGCACGCTCGGCGCCTCGCGAAGGCAGATCCTCACCACGGTGATGGTCGAGTCGGTGGCGATCGGGCTGTTGGGGGCGCTGCTGGGGATCCTCGGCGGCTTCCTGATCGCCAAGGCGATCAACGCCCTCTTCGTCGCCTTCGGGATCGACCTGCCGACGACGAGCTTGGTTCTGGAGTCGCGGACGGTGATCGTCGCCTTGGTCATCGGCGTCCTCGTCACCCTTGTTTCCTCGCTGGTGCCGGCGCTGCGCTCGACCAGGGTGCCGCCGATCGCCGCCCTGCACTCCTTCCGGCCGGTAGCGACCCGCAAGCGCCGCCTCGTCTACCTGGCGCTCTCCGTCCTGCTCGGCGTGGCCGGCCTGGCGATGGTCCTGCTCGGTCTCTTCGGCAGCGGCAGCGCCGGGGCTCGCGCCGGCCTGATGGGGGGCGGGGCGGTGGCGATCGTCTTCGCCGTCTCTCTGTTCAGCCCGCGCCTCGTCCCGCCGCTGGCCGTGGTCGCCGGCTGGCCGCTGGAGCGGTTGCGGCGACTCACCGGCCGCCTCGCGCGGGAGAACGCCCAGCGCAATCCCAGCCGCACCGCGGTTACCGCGGCGGCGCTGATGATCGGCGTCGCCCTGGTCGCCTTCGTCACCGTCTTCGCCGCCGGCTTGAAGAGCACCGTCGCCCAGGTGGTCGACGAAAACTTCGCCGGCGGACTGATCGTCCAGAACACCGACGGCTTCTCGCCGATCCCCAATGGCACCGCGAAAGCTGCCGAAGGGGTGCCCGGAGTCGCGCTTGTGGCGACGATCCGCGGTGCGGAAGCACGGGTGATCGAGGGCCGCCAGGCGGGGCCGACGACGCGGGTCAACGCGCCCTCGCCCGACATCGGCGACACGGTGAACATCGAATGGAAGCAGGGCGGGCCGAGCGTGCTGCGCAACCTCAGCGACGGCGAGGCGGTCGTCTCCGACGACTTCGCCAGCTCCGAAGGCCTCGAGGTCGGCGACAGCTTCCGGCTCCTGACCCAGACCGGGGCCGCGCCGGCCTTCCGCGTGGTCGGGGAGTTCGACTCCAAGCTCGGCGTCCTCGGCAGCGTCCTCGTCACCCAGCGGGTGATGGCGCGCGACTTCGACCAGACCCAGGACCTGACCGACTTCGTCAAGATCGAAGACGGGGCCAATGCCGACCAGGTGCAGGCGCTCCTCACCAAAGGTGTCGAAGCGAAATTCCCCGTCGCGGAAGTCCTCGACCAACAGGAACTGAAGGAAAGCCGCGAAGAACAGATCAACCAGCTGGTGATGCTGGTTTACGCCCTGCTTGCCTTCGCGGTCGTGATCTCGCTGTTCGGGATCGCCAACACCCTGGCGCTCTCGATCCATGAACGCACCCGCGAGTTGGGGATGCTGCGGGCGATCGGGATGTCGCGGCGCCAGGTGCGGACGATGATCCGCTACGAGGCGGTGATCACTGCCCTGATCGGCGGCATCCTCGGGATGGTCCTGGGGCTGATCTTCGCGGCGCTGATCGCCCAGCCGCTGAAAGACGAAGGCTTCACGCTCTCCTATCCGGTCGGCTCATTGGTGATCCTGCTGATCCTGGCGGCTCTGGCCGGAGTCCTGGCGGCGATCGTCCCCGCGCGCAGGGCCTCAAGGCTGGATGTGCTCGAGTCGTTGCAGTACGAGTAGCCGCTCAGGCGGCTAATCCCATCCGCAGAGCCCCAACCGCTTCAAGCATCGCCTGGCGGGCCGAGGGGCACGTCGCGGTCAGGTTGACGAAGGTGTGGACGAGGCTGGGATGGAGGCGCAGGGAGACTGGCACGCCAGCCTCCTCCAGGCGCTTGGCGAAGGCCACGCCCTCGTCCCGCAGCGGGTCGAAGCCGGCGATCGCCAGGTAGGCGGGGGGCAGGCCGCTGAGGTCGGCGGCGCGGAGGATCGAGACCCGCGGGTCGCTGCGCTCGGCCCCCGCCGGTAAGTAGCGGTCCTCGAAGAAGTCCATGTCCGGCCGGGTCAGCAGGAAGCCGTCGCCGAAGGTGTGGCGCGAGGGCAACTCCTCGCCGGCGACGGTGATGGGGTAGATCAGCAGTTGCATCGCGGGCGGCGGCAGCCCCGCGTCGCGGGCGAGCAATGCGGCGACGGCGGCGAGGTTGGCCCCGGCGCTATCACCGCCGACGGCGATGCGGGCCGGGTCGGCGCCGAGCTGCTCCGCGTTGGCGCTCGCCCATGCGTAGGTCGCGTGGGCGTCTTCGGCGGCTGCCGGGAAGGGATGCTCGGGGGCGAGCCGGTAGTCGATCGCCAGCACCCGCACGCCGCTGTTGGGCGGCGAGGAAGCGGCAGGGAGCGTCGTGGGTCTCGAGATCGCCGATCACCCAGCCACCGCCGTGGAAGTAGACGAGCAGCGGTCCCGGCTCGGTGGCGCCATCTGGCACGTAGAGGTGGGCGGCCTGCGCGCCGGCCGGCCGGGGATCTCGGGCGACTCGATTCGCGCCATCGCGATCCGCGGTCGCTCGGCGACGGTCTCCGCCTCCAGCCGCCGAAGAGGCGGCAGCAGTCCCGGTGGCAATCCGCAGACGGCCCTCAGCAGGCGGTGCTCGGCCGCGGGAGGAAGGCGGGGGAGGGTGGCCACCGGGTCAGGCTATAGCCGTACGAACATCACACATGCGGCTGTATTTGTGCGAGTAGGCTCAAACCAATGGAGGCGGCGGCGAAGGATCGGGTAGCGATCAACGGGCACGGCCCGGCCCCGATCAAAGGCTTGCCCCCCGGCCCGCGGATGGGGCGGGCGCTGCAGACGGCGATCTGGTCGCGCCAGGCCCAGTGGTTCCTCGAGCAGAGCCGCGCCCGTTTCGGGCCGATGTTCTCGCTGAAGATCGCCTACGAAGGCGACTGGGTGATGCTGGCCGACCCGGAGCTGGTCAAGCAGGTCTTCACCGGCGACCCGAAGATCTTCCACGCCGGCGAGGGCAACCAGATCCTGCGCCCGATCCTCGGCGACAATTCGGTCCTCGTCCTCGACGAGAAGGAGCACATCGGCCAGCGCCGGCTGCTGCTGCCGCCGTTCCACGGCGAGCGGATGCAGGCCTACGGCGAGAAGATGACCGAGATCGCCGCCCGCGAGATCGAGAGCTGGCCGACCGGCGTCCCCTACAAGCTGCGCCCTCGGATGCAGGCGATCACGCTCGAGATCATCATCGAGACCGTCTTCGGCGTCCACGAGCGGGAGCGGATGGAGCCGCTGCGCGAGGCGCTGCGCAACTTCCTCGACCTGACGACGAACCCGGCGGCGCTGCTGCCGGTGCTGATGGTCGGTCCCGACCGGATCAAGCACATCCCCGCCTTCCGCCGCCGGATTGAACGGGTCGATGCGCTGATCGCGCGGGAGATCGCCGACCGCCGCGCGGCCGAGGACCTGGCCGAGCGCGACGACATCCTCTCCCTGATGCTGCTCGCCCGCCACGAGGACGGCAGCCCGATGAGCGATGCCGAGATCCGCGACGAGCTGCTGACCCTGCTGGTCGCCGGCCACGAGACCACCGCCACCGCCCTCTCCTGGGCGATGGAGCGGCTGACCCGCCACCCGGAGAAGCTGGAGCGGCTGCGGGCGGAGGTCATCGACGGCGAAGACGCCTATCTGACGGCGACGATTCAGGAGACCCTGCGCCTGCGCCCGGTGATCGTGCTCGTCGTCCGCAAGTTGACCGAGGCGGTCGAGCTCGGCGGCTACGATTTGCCTGCCGGGGCCGGCGTCACCCCCTGCATCCACCTGATCCACCGCGACCCCAACATCTATCCCGACCCGGACCGCTTCATCCCCGAGCGCTTCCTCGACAACCCGCCCGGGACCTACACCTGGATCCCCTTCGGCGGCGGGGTCCGCCGCTGTCTCGGCGCCGCCTTCGCCCAGTTCGAGATGGCGGTCGTCCTCCGCGAGCTGGTCCGCCGCCGCGAGGTCCTACCGGCCAACCCAGCCTCCGAGCGCCCCTACCGCCGCGCGATAACCGAGACCCCTCGCCACGACGCCGAGGTCATCCTCTCCTGACGTCGTATAACCGGCGCTGGGAAGCTTGGTTCTACGACGTCAGGAAGGGGGCCGACACTCAGATGAGTGAGACGGTGATGGCCCTGAGTCGTCAGAGCCAAGCGGGCCGGTGCCCGTGACAAATCGACAGTGGTCTCCACGGCGGTTTGTCACGGGTGCCGGATCCGCGCCGGCTATGGCGACTCAGCCGCAGCCGGTGTTGTTGCCGCAGCTGGAGCACGTGTAGCAAGACCCCGTCCGCTGCATCATGCCTCCGCACTGCTCGCAGGCTGGGCCTAGCTCGAGGCCCTGCATCTTCGCTGGGCGGACCGGGGGGGTTTCGGTCATCGCTGAGGCGGCCGGCACCGGGGCGCTTGGCTTTGCCGCGGCCTCGCCGTTGCCGTTGCCACCGTTGGAGTGGCCGCTGCCGATGGCGGGGCCGGCGGTGTCGGTCGGGACGCCGAGGCCCAGCTGAGCGGTCTCCGCTTCCTTCTTGTTGCGGACCTCCTGGGTCATGATCCCCAGTTCCTCGAGCTGTTCGGTGTCCTCGATGAAGCGGCTCGCCAGCCAGCGCATGATGTAGTCAGGCATCGATTTGGCGAAGGGGATCTCCGGGTTGCGGGTCATCCCCTCCGGCTCGAAGCGCATGTAGCTGAACTTCTGGACGAAGGTCTCAAGCGGCACCCCGTACTGGAGGCCGAGGGAGATCGCGGTGGCGAAGGCGTTGAGCAGCCCGCGCATCGTCGAGCCCTCCTTGCCGATGTCGGTGAGGAAGATCTCGCCGACCGTGCCGTCCTCGTATTTGCCGGCGGTGATGTAGCCCTCGTGGCCGCCGATCGAGAACTTGTGGGTGATCGATTCACGCTCGCGCGGCATCTTCTTGCGCACCGGCTGCGCCATCTCCACCTCTACCTCGGCATCCTCCTCATCCTGGGCGTCGGTGCGCAGCGCCTGCGCCGTCTTCGAGCCGTCGCGGTAGATCGCCAGCGCCTTGAGGCCGCCCTTCCAGCCGCGGGTGTAAGCGTCGGCGATGTCCTCGACCGTCGCCGTTTGCGGCAGGTTGACGGTCTTCGAGATCGCCCCGGAGATGAACGGCTGGGTCGCCGCCATCATGTCGATGTGGCCGGTGTGCGAGATCGCCCGCTCGCCGACCGCGACGTCGAAGACCGGCAGATGCTCGTCCTTCAGGCCGGGCGCGCCGACGATCGTGTTCGTCTCGGTGATGTGGGCGGCGATCTGGTCGACCTCCGCCTCCGAGTAGCCGAGCGTCCGCAGCGCCAGCGGCACCGAGCGGTTGGCAATCGTCATCTGCCCACCACCGACCAGCTCCTTGAACTTGACCAGCGAGAAGTCGGGCTCGATCCCGGTCGTGTCGCAGTCCATCAGGAAGCTGATCGTCCCGGTCGGGGCCAGCACCGTCGCCTGCGCGTTGCGGTAGCCGTGCTCCTCGCCGAGCTCGACCGCTTCGTCCCAGGCCCGCTGCGAGGCCTCGAGCAACTCGCCCTTGATCCCCGTCCCGTCGACCTCGTAGGAGGCGTCGCGGTGCATCCGCATGACGCCGATGTGCGGCTCGCGGTTCTTCTCGTACTCGTCGTACGGCCCGGTCGCCCCGGCGGCGATCAGCGCCGACTGGCGGTAGGCACGACCGGTCATCAGCGCCGTGATCGCGGCGGCGACGTTGCGGCCCGCGTCGGAGTCGTAGGGGAGGCCGTCGGACATCAGCAGGGCGCCGAGGTTGGCGTAGCCGAGCCCGAGCTGGCGGAAGCGCCTGGCGTTCTCGGTGATCCCCTCGGTCGGGTAGCTGGAGAAGCCGACGACGATCTCCTGGGCGAGGAAGACGACGTCGACCGCGTGCTCGAATTCGGCCGTGTCGAAGCTGCCGTCCTCGCGGCGGAACTTCATCAAGTTGAGCGATGCGAGGTTGCAGGCCGAGTCGTCGACGTGCATGTACTCGCTGCAGGGGTTGGAGGCGTTGATCCGGCCCGACTCCGGGCAGGTGTGCCAGCGGTTGATGATCGTGTCGTACTGGACGCCGGGGTCCGCGCAGCGCCAGGCAGCGTCGGCGATCTTGTTCATCAGCTCACGCGCGTCGATGCTGTCGACTGGCTCCTCGGTGGTGCGGGCGAGCAGCTTCCACTCCTCGTCCCGCTCGACGGCCTCCATGAACTCGTCGGTGACCCGCACCGAGTTGTTGGCGTTCTGGTACTGGATCGAGTGGAAGCCGTCACCGTCGATCGACATGTCGAAGCCGGCGTCGCGCAGGGCCGCTGCCTTCTCCTCCTCCTTCGCCTTGCACTCGACGAAGTCGACGATGTCGGGATGGTCGACGTTGAGGACGACCATCTTCGCCGCCCGCCGGGTCTTGCCGCCGGACTTGATCGTCCCGGCCCAGGCGTCGGCGCCGCGCATGAAGCTGACCGGGCCGCTGGCGGTGCCGCCCTTCTTCAGCGGCTCCATCGAGCCGCGGATGTTGGAGAGGTTGATGCCAGAGCCGGAGCCGCCGCGGAAGATCTTGCCCTCTTTGGTGTTCCAGTCGAGGATCGACTCCATGTTGTCTTCGACGCTGAGGATGAAACAGGCCGAGCACTGAGGCGTCTCCTCGAAGCCGACGTTGAACCAGACCGGCGAGTTGAAGGCCGCTTTCTGGTTGAGCAGGATCGCGGTCAGCTCCATCTCGAAGGCGTCGGCGTCCTCCTCGGAAGCGAAGTAGCCGCCCTCGCGCCCCCAGCCGGCGATCGTGCCGGCGACGCGGCCGATCATCTGTTTCACCGAGTTCTCCCTCTCGGGGCTGCCGATCTGGCCGCGGAAGTACTTCTGGGCGACGATGTTGGTCGCGTTCTGCGACCAGGTCGTCGGGAACTCGACCCCGCGCTGCTCGAAGGCCGGGCTCTCGGGATTGCCGATCACCGCATCGCGGAGCTCCCACTCGATCTGGTCGAAAGGATGCACTCCAGGCGTCGAAAATCGGCGTTCGATCGAGAGACCCCGCAGACCGTTCTTGGGACTGGAAATGGCGGTCTTGGACATCGAACTTCTCCTCTCGCAGCGACTTTCAGGGGTAACTCCGCAGGATCGCTAACCGGCAGGACGGAAAAAGTCTCAATAGACGCAAATAAGGAGATCCGAAGCCGCCGGCTTCTTCTCTCAATTGTGCCAAGTCCCCAATATCGGCACTAAGTTCCGGGTAGCCTCTCCCTATGGCAGAGGAGCTACGCAGGAGCGCCGAGCGGATGGGCGAACGCGCCAGTGCCGCCAGGGAGGCGGTCGGGGAGCGCGCCACCGCCGCCAAGGAGGCAACTGCCGAGGCGATCGCCTCGGTCAAGCCCAAGTTGCGCGGCGTCTCGCACGAGTGGGCCTTCTTCCTCTCGCTCGGCTTCGGGGTGGCGCTGATCATCCTCGCCGAGACGCCGAAGGCGACGCTGGCGGTGGCGATCTACGCGATCAGCCTCTCGGCCCTGTTCGGCACCAGCGCCCTCTATCACCGCGTCAACTGGTCCCGGCCCCAGGTGCGCCAGTGGATGCGGCGGCTGGATCACTCGATGATCTTCTTCCTCATCGCCGGCACCTACACGCCGTTTGCGCTCCTCGTCCTGGACGGCACCCTGGCGATGGCGATCCTCGCCGTGGTCTGGATCGGTGCGATCGCCGGCGCGATCGTCGAGATGATCTGGATCGACCATCCGAAATGGGCCTCGGCCCTGATCTACCTCTCGCTCGGCTGGGTCGCAGTCGCCACCTTCCCCGAGCTGTGGTCGGCGATGGGGATCGGAGGGGCCCTGTTGGTTGCCGTCGGCGGCCTCCTCTACACCGCCGGCGCCGTCGTCTACGCGGTCCAACGCCCGAACCCCAGCCCGGCGGTCTTCGGCTACCACGAGATCTTCCACCTCCTCGTGATCGCCGCCGCGATCGCCCACTTCTCCGCAGTCGCCTTCTTCGCCCTGCCGAACGCTTAGACGGGTTCGATCAGGCCGCCGCTGGGACCAGCTGGGCCAGCTGCTCCGCTTCGGAGACCAGGCCGGCGAGGATCTCCTCCAGCTGATGGGACTGCTCGGGGGAGAGCTCCAAATGACCGTCGCGGTACAGGTCCGCGGCGCGGGCGACCGGCAGTTCGGCCTCGACGACGCGGCCGCCGAGGGCGCCGAGGACTTTGCGGGTCTCGGCCTGGGCCCAGACGGCGCCGAACATCCCGGTCGAGGCGCCGACGACCGCTGCCGGCTTGCCCGTCAGGGCGCTCTGCCCGGCGGGCCGGGAGGCCCAGTCGAGGGCGTTCTTCAGGACGCCGGGGATCGAGTGGTTGTACTCGGGGGTGGCGACGATCACGGCGTCGGCCTCGCGCATCGCCCGGCGCAGCTCCGCCACCGCGGCCGGTGCCTCCAGCGTCTCGAGGTCGGCGTCGTAGGGCGGGATCTCCCGCAGGTGCTCGAACTCGACCATCTCCGCCCCGGCGGGAAGCCGCTCGGCGGCCTCCCGCAAGAGGGCGTGGTTGTAGGAGTCCCGGCGCAGGCTGCCTGAGATGCCGAGGACTCGCATGGCTATGCCTCCTCGGCGACGAGCTCGAGCTCGACCGAGATCGTCACCGCGTAGTCGAGGACGTCGCCGCCGCTCGGCAGCTGGGCCTGCCAATCGAGGCCGAAGTTGCGCCGGTCGACGGTCGCCTCGATCGAGAGGCCGACGCGCTCGGAGCCGGCGAGGTCGCCACCGAGATGAGCGAAGCGTCCGCTGGCCTCGACCTCACGCTTCTCGCCGTGGATCTCCAGCTCGCCGAGGATCCGCAGCGCCCCGTCCTCGCCGGCGCTGAGCTCGGTCGAGGCGAAGCGCAGCTGCGGGAAGCGCTGGACGTCGAAGAACTCGGGGGAGAGGAGGTGGCCCTTCAGCATCTCCTCGTCGATCGCGACGCTGTCGACCTCGACCGTGCCCTCCAGGCGCGGGCTGTCGCCGCCGCTGAGGCGGGCGTCGTAGCGCTCGAAGCCGCTGCGGAAGGTGGTGACGCCGTTGTGGGTGACGACAAAGCCGATCGAGGAGTGGACCGGGTCCACCGCCCAGGTGCCGGCTGGAATCTCCTGCTGCTTGATCGTCTCGGTGCTCATGTCGTGTTCCTCCTGAAGATGGTTGATCTGCAAATAGTTGAGCTAGAAACAATCGTAGCAGAGAAGATTTACATGTCAACTATTGTCAGATCAACAATTCTGTGGAAAGATGTACGCATGGGCGAGCAGGCAACCGCGGTAGCCGAGCAGGGGGCGGACTTCGATCCCCACCGCGAGGCGTGGATCGCGATCGCGCAGACCCACGCCGCCGTCACCGGGCGCCTGCAGGAGGCCCTGACCGCTGCCGAGCTGCCGCCGCTGCCCTGGTTCGAGGTGCTGGCCACGCTCGACCGCACCCCGGAGCAGCGGATGAAGATGGGGGACCTGGCCGAGGCGCTGGTGATCACCCGCGGCGGCCTGACCAAGCTGGTCGACCGGCTGATCAAGGCCGGCCTGCTGGAGCGGACCTTCTGCGAGACCGATCGCCGGGTCAGCTACGCGACCCTGCTGCCGGCGGGCGCCGAGCTGCTGGAAGAAATGCGCCCGGTGGTGCGCAGCGAGCTCGCCGTCGCCTTCAGCGCCAACCTCACGGTCGAGCAGGCCGAAGAGCTGCGGGGGACGCTGGAGCGGATCCGCAGCTCTGCCTGCGGGATCGAGTAGACGCTGCCGAAGGCGTGGCCGCCGTCAGGCGGCCGTGGCCGCCGCGGCCCGCTCTTTGGCGGACTCGATCAGCGTCAAGAGCGTCGTCTCCTCGCCGTCGCGCAGGAGCACGATCGGATCGGGGTCGCCGTTGACGATCCCCTCGAAGAACTCCTTGCGGTCCTGGTAGGTCGGCAGCGTCCCCTTCGCCCAGCCGCGGGCGTCGTTGAGGATCACCGCCAGGCGCGCGAACTCCTCGCCGAAGAGCTCGGAGACTTCGCGCTTCATCCGCTTCGCCAGGGCCGGCGAGGCGCCGGCGGTGGAGATCGCGATCGCCAGCGGCCCGGTGCGGACGATCGCCGGCAGGATGAAGTTGCACAGGGGTGGCACGTCGACGATGTTGACCAGCATCGCCCGTCGCTCGGCGTCGTCGAAGACGGCGATGTTGACATCGGTGTCGTCGGTGCAGGCGATCACCATGAAGACGCCCTCGAGGTCCTCGGCTCCGGCGTAAGTGCGCTTCTCCCACTCGATCGAGCCCTCGGCCGCGAGGCTCTCCAGCTCGGGGTGGGCGACCGGGGCGATCAGGGTGACGTCGGCGTCGCAGGCGAGCAGCCCCTCGGCCTTCTCGAGCCCGATGTCGCCGCCGCCGACGACCAGGCAGCGCCGCCCTTTCAGTTTCAGGCAGGCGATGTAGAAGGGCGTCTCCAGCATGTCGCGCACGCACGACTGATCGCAGATCCCTTTGCGGAACTGGCAGACGCACTCCTTGCCGGCATAGGCCTGGGCGGGCATCGAGATGAAGGTTAGTGACCTGCGTTCACAGGGAGTCGAGGGTGAGGCGCAGGCCCTCGTTGAGGTCCGTCTTCGGCCGCCAGCCGAGCTCGCGTTCTGCGCGGCTGGCGTCGAGGGTGATCCGCTGCACCTCGCCGGGCCGCTCCGGCGCCAATTTGGCCTCGAAGTCCTCGCGGCCGCCGAGCGTCCGCAGGGCCTCGACCAGGTCCAGGACCGACGTCTCGCGGCCGGTGCCGATGTTGACCGGGCCGGTCACCTCGGACTCGGCGGCGGCCAGCGCCGCAGCGACCACGTCGCCCACATATATGTAGTCCCGGGTCTGGCTGCCGTCGCCGAAGACGGTCGGCTGGCCGCCCTCGCGCAGCACCCCGCAGAAGATCGCGATCACCCCGGCCTCGCCGAGCGGGTCCTGGCGCGGGCCGTAGACGTTGCCGAGCCGCAGCGAGATCCCCGAGAGCCCGTAGAGGCGCTCGTAGAGGGCGAGGTAGCCCTCGGCCGCGAACTTGCTCTGGCCGTAGGCAGCGAGTGGGGCGATCGGCGCGTCCTCAGAGAGCGGCAGTTGTTGTCCCTCGCCCTCGCCGTAGATGGCGCCGCCGGTGGAGACGAAGACGACCCGCCCGCACTCGCTGGCGCGGGCGGCGTCGAGCACGTTGGCGGTGCCGCCGACGTTGATCGCGGCGTCGAAGAAAGGGTCGGCAAGGGACTTGCGGACGTCGATCTGGGCGGCGAGATGGAAGGCCCGTTGGAACCGCTTCTCCGCAGTGAGCCGCATCAGCCCCTCGCCGTCGCGGATGTCCAGCTCGACCAGCTCCGCACCCGCGGCCAGAGCCGGCTCGAGGTTCGAGCGGCGGCCGGTCGAGAGGTCGTCGACGACCGTCACCTCGTCGCCGCGCGAAAGCAGGGCGTCGACCAAATTCGAGCCGATGAACCCGGCGCCGCCGGTAACGAGAGAGCGCATCTGGTGGACGATCCTACTCAGGCGAGATCCCAGGGCAGCCGCAGACCCCTGCTACCCTCGCCGCCCCATGCGACTGATCGTCACCGAGAAGAACAACAGCGCCAAGAAGATCGCCGAGGCCCTCAGCAAGGGCTCCAACAGCGAGGACAAAACCTTCAAAGTCCCGTTCTACACCTGGACGGACGCCGAAGGCGACGACCACATGACGGTCGGCCTCAAGGGCCACGTGCTCGGCCCGGCCTTCCCCGAGGGCTACTCGAACTGGCAGAAGACCGACCTGCATGACCTGATCGACGCCGAGCTGATCAAGCAGCCGACCGACAAAAACGTCGTCAAAGCGATCAAAAAACTGGCGAAAGAGGCCGACGAGCTGGTGATCGCCACCGACTTCGACCGCGAGGGCGAGCTGATCGGGCTCGAGGCGCTGGAGGAGATGCTCGATTCCAACCCCGCTCTCGGCAGCCGTGAGGGGACCGCCGACGGCAGCCTGCGGATCCAGCGCGCCCGCTACTCGGCGCTGACCAAAGAGGAGATCGACCGCGCCTTCAACGAGCTCGACGAGCTCTCCTACCCGCTCGCCAACGCCGGCGCCGCCCGCCAGGACATCGATCTGCTCTGGGGCGCGACCCTGACCCGCGCGGTCTCCCTCGCCAGCCGCCGCTTCGGCTCCAACTTCCTCTCCGTCGGCCGCGTGCAGAGCCCGACCCTGGGCCTGATCGTCGAGCGTGAGATGGAACGCCGCGCCCACGTCGCGAAACCGTTCTGGGAACTGTTCGCCAAGTTCCAGCACCCCGAGGGCAGCTTCGAGACCCACCACACGGTCGACAAATTCTGGGAGAAAGCGGAGGCCGACGCGGCGCTCGCCGGCACCTCCGACCCCGGCACGGTGAAGTCGGTGACGGCGCGTAAGAACACCCGCAAGCCGCCGACGCCCTACAACACCACCGCCTTCAGCACCGACGCCTCCAGCCGCCTCGGCATCACCCCCGCCAGCGCGATGCGGATCGCCGAGGACCTATATATGGACGGGTTCATCTCCTACCCGCGCACCGACAACACGGTCTACCCGTCCTCGCTGCCGGTCCACGAGCTGGTCTCCTCGCTGGTCCGGATCAAAGAGTTCTCCGCTGCTGCCGGCCTGCTCGACAGCCCGTTGCAGGCAACCCGCGGCAAAAAAGAGACCACCGACCACCCGCCGATCTACCCGACCCAGGCAGTTCACCCGGGCGCGCTCGAGGGGCCGAAGAAACGGGTCTACGAACTCGTCGTCCGCCGCTTCCTCGCCACCTTCAGCCCGCCGATGATCACCGAGTCGACCCGCGCCGACATCGAAGCCGGCGACCAGACTTACTTCGTCCGCGGCTCGGTCGTCGTCGACTCCGGCTACGCGGCGATCTACACCTACGCCCGCTCGGCCGACGAGGAGATCCCGAAACTGGAGGAGGGCCAGACCCTGCAGCTGGAGGGCGAGCCCTGGATCGTCGACAAGGAGACCCAGCCGCCCTCGCGCATCTCGCAGGCGAAACTGATCGAGATGATGGAGGAGCGGGGTCTCGGCACCAAAGCGACCCGCGCCGACATCATCCAGAAGCTTTTCGACCGCGGCTACGTCTACGCCAACCCGCCGGTCCCGACCGAGACGGGGATTGCCCTGTTCGAGGGCTTCAAGAACTACGTCCCCGCGATGGCGACGCCGGAGATGACCGCCCAGCTGGAGGCGGAGATGGACCGGATCGCCGCCGGCGAGATGACCAAGGGCACGGTCGTCGGCGAGAGCCGCGAGCTGCTGCACAAGACCTGGAGCGAAATCGACGAGAGCCGCGAAGACCTGGCGAAAGTGATCTGGAAGGGGATGGACGAAGACCGCATTCTCGGTCCCTGCAGGGTCTGCGAAGAAGCCGGCCGCACCAAGGAGGACGGCTCGCCGAACATGCTGCGGATCATCCGGGCGAAAAAATCGGGCAAACGGTTCGTCGGCTGCAGCGGCTGGGTCCTCGACGACCCCGAGTCGTGCGACCAGACCTTCCCGCTGCCCCAGCGCGGCGACGTCTTCCGGCTCGAGGAGCGCTGCTCGATCTGCGATCGCACCCCGCGCCTCAAAGTCCAGCCCTTCCGCGGCCGGCCCTGGAACCTCTGCCTCAACGACGACTGCGAGTCGATGCAGGAGATGAAGAAACGCCGGGCCGAGCGCGAAGCCGCGAAAGCCGCAAAAGCGGCGATGGAGAAAAAGGCGCCGCCGAAAGGCGACGAGGACGCGGCTCCCAAAAAATCAAAATCGAAAGTCAAAGCGTCGAAAGCGGACACTGCGACGCGCGGGCGTAAACGCGCCAAAGCTGGCGCGAAAAGCTGAGGGCGCCGGCGTTGTTCATCTCCCTCGAGGGAGTCGACGGATCGGGCAAGAGCACCCAGGCGCGACTGCTGGTCGAGGCGCTGGGCGAGGGGACGGTGGCGATTCGCGAGCCCGGTGGGACCGGGGCGGCGGAGCGGATCCGTGAGCTGCTGGCCGATCCGAGCGTCGAGCTGGAGCCGCTGGCCGAGCTGATGCTCTTCCTCGCGGCGCGGGCCGAGGTGACCGAGCGGGTGATCCGGCCGGCGCTGGAGCAGGGCCAGGTCGTGGTCGCCGACCGCTTCTCCGATTCGAGCATCGCCTACCAGGGGGCCGCCCGCGGCCTCGGGGTCGGCGAGGTGATCGGCCTCTGCGAGACGGCAACCGACGGGCTCTGGCCGGACCTGACCCTGCTGCTGCGGATCGACCCCGAGACCGGCCTCGGCCGCGCCGCCGGCGAGGACCGCTTCGAGCGGGAGGGGCTGGAGCTGCAGCAGGCGGTCGCCGAGGCCTACGACGAGATCGCGGTGATCGCCAGCGACCGGGTCGTCGTCATCGACGCGACCGGCAGCGTCGAGGCGGTCCACGGGCGGGTGCTGGAGGCAGTGCGTGAGCGCAGCCGAGATTGACCACACCCCGGTGGGGTCAAAGTCGGAAGCGCTGGCCGCGGCCACTGAGCACCAGGCGCGGGCGCGGGGCACGCTGAAGGCCGCCCTGGCGGGCGAGCCCTCGCACGCCTACCTCTTCAGCGGGCCGCGCGGCTCGGGCAAGCGGGCGGCAGCGCGCGCCTTCGCCGCGGAGGTGATCGCCGCCGCCTCCGCCGACCCGGAGGACGCACGGCGGCGGGCGCTGCTCGACCCTTCGCCGCACCCCGACCTCGTCTGGCTCGCCCCGACCGGCGCCCAGCACATGGTCGAGGAGGTGCGCGAGCGGGTGATCCGCGCCGCCGCCTACCGGCCCTTCGAAGGCGGCAAGCGCGTCTTCGTCGTCGAGGCGGCGGAGGCGATGCGGGACGAGAGCCAGAACGCCCTGCTGAAGACGCTCGAGGAGCCGCCCGAGTTCGTCCATCTGATCCTGCTCAGCTCCGGGGGGGAAGGACTGCTGGAGACCGTCGCCTCACGCTGCCAGACGATCGAGTTCGCGCCACTGCCGGCCGAGGTGCTGGAGGAGGCGCTGGCGGGCGAGAGTCCTGACGCCGGTCCCGATGGGGTCGCTGCTGCTGCCCGGCTCGCCGCCGGCGATCTCGAGCGGGCGCGGCTGCTGCTTAGCGAGCGGGGCCGGGAGCTGCGGGCGGAGGCGGAGCGCTGCGTCGCCGCCGCCCTCGCCGGGGAGACCGCGGGCGCTCCGTGGAAAGCGCTGCTCGACGACGCCAAGAAGGCCGGCGAGGACTCCGAAGAGGCGGCGCGCGAGGCGCTCGAAGAGGATTCGAAGGCGGGGGTCAAACGCAGCGCGAAAGAGATCAGCGACGGCGCCAAACGGGCCGGCCGCCGCCGCCGCACCGAGATCCTCGAGCTCGGCTTCGAACTCTGCGCCGTCTGGTTGCGCGACCTGGCCGCGGTCGCTGCCGGCGCCGAGGAAGTCGTTTACAACCGCGACCGGCTCGACCGTCTGCGGGCTCAGGCCCAAGGCCTGGACCCGGCGCAGGCCCGCCGCGGCGCCGAGCTGGTTCAGGAGACCCGGCGCGGCCTCGAGCTGAACGTCAGCGAGGAGTTAGCCCTCGAAGCGCTCTTTTTCCGCCTGGAGACTCTGCTCGCCGGTTGAGCCGCTGCCGTTGCGCGTCTCAGCAGACTGCTTGGCTTGTTCGATCGCCCGCTCCTGAGCCAATCGGGTGATCTGCGCCGCCTGGCGAGACATGATCACGCTGAAGTTGAGCGCCAGCCCGAGCAGCAGCAGGAGGACGATCGAGAAGAGGGCGACGTTGGTGTCGCGGACTCCCATCAGGTCGGCGACCAGCTCCAGCAGGCCGGGGAAGGCGGCGCCGGCCAGCATCCCCATGCCGGCGACGAACCAGATCACGCTGTAGCGCTCCTGCAGCCGGTCGCGGCGGATCAGGTCGAGGATCAGCAGCATGAAGAAGAGGGCGATCACCGCGGCGACGATCCGCGTCTGCGAGGTGAGGTGGACCTGGCCGCCGTCGCCCGCCGCCGCCAGCACCAGCGCCTTCATCGCTCCACCTCCGCCTGGCGGGGACGGAACTGGCCGACGAGGAGAACGACCAAGCCCTTGAAGATGAAGAAGGCTGAGCGCACCGGCGTCAGGAAGGAGGTGCCGCCCGCCCGCTCGAGCATCCGCACCGGCAGCTCCTCGACCCGCAGCCCCTGGCGCACCGCCAGCTGCAGCGACTCGATCTCGGCGAAGTCGGGCGAGTAGTGCTGGCTGAAGAGCGCCATCACCCGGCGGTTGGCGGCCCGCATGCCGCTGGTCGTGTCGGTGAAGCGCTGGCGGGTGGCGAGGGTGAGGAAGAAGCGGAAGACGCTGATCCCGATCTGCCGCGAGAAGCTGGCCACGTAGTCGCCATTCTCCGAGACGACGCCGGAGTGGTAGCGGGAGCCGATCACCAGGTCGGCGCGGTCGCCGGTCACCTCTGCCAGCAGGCGGGCGACCTCCTCGGCAGGGTGCTGGCCGTCGGCGTCGAGGTGCGCGCAGGCGTCGTAACCGTTGCGCAGCGCGTATAGGTAGCCGGTCTGCAGCGCCGCTCCCAGGCCCTGGTTGAACGGCAGCGAGGCGACCAGCGCGCCGGCCTCGCGCGCCCGCTCGGCGGTGGCGTCGCCGGAGCCGTCGTCGACGACGAGGATGTCGGCGCCCGGGATCGAGTCGCGCACGTCGGCGATCACCGTGGCGACCGAGGCCTCCTCGTTCCAGGCGGGAATGAAGACGAGAGTCCGCACAACTCGATTCTCCCATGCGGGCACGGACAGGCCCGTTTGCCACGGCGAGAAGAGGATTGTGTTAGTAAATCTTCATGCGCCGATCCGATGAGAATCCAGCCGGGACCTCCCCCGGCCCGCTGCGCGTCGGCATGCGGCTCTGGCTCACCGGTGCCTTCGCCGCCGTCAGCCTGATCACCGCCGCCGCCGTCTACACCTTCGGCGACAACGAGCAGGCGCTGGTCGCCGCGGTCGCGATCGGCGTCCTCGCCGGCTTCCTGATCGCGGTGGCGATCTCCCACCGCGTCGTCCGCCTCGCCCGTGCCGCCGGCGAAATGGCGGGCGGCTCCTTCGACGCGCCGCTGCGGACCGCGGGACCGGATGAGATCGGCGACCTGGCGCGGGCGCTCGACTCGATGCGCGCCTCGCTGAAGGAGAGCTTCGGCGTGCTGACCGCCGACCGCAACAAGCTGACCGCGATCTTCGACGGCCTCACCGATGCGGTGATGGTCGTCGACGACGAAGGCCCGGTCCGCTTCTCCAACAGCGCCGCCTACCGCCTGCTCGACTCCGCCGGCCAGCCGCCCGAACTCGTCCTGCCGCTGCTGCACCGCGCCGCCGAGGTCGGCTTCTCCTCGCACCCGGCGCTGCGGATGGGCGACCGCGCCTACGCGATGACCGCCCGCGCCCTGCCCGACGAGCGCGCCGTCCTCGCCGTCCTCCGCGACCGCACCGATGAGCTGCGGCGCGAGCTGGCCGAAGCCGACTTCGTCTCCAACGCCGCCCACGAGCTGCGCAACCCACTGGCCGGGATCTCCGGCGCGATCGAGGTGCTGCAGGACGGCGCCAAGAACGACCCCGAGGCACGTGAGCACTTCCTCAAACGGCTGGGCGAGGACGCCGAGCGGATGAACCGCCTGACGCAGTCGCTGCTGACCCTGGCGCGGGTCGAGTCCCGCGGTGCCCCGGAGAGCGAAATGGTCGACGTGCCGCTGGCGATCCGCGATGTCGCCGCCGCCTGCGAGGCGCCGCCGCACGTCGATCTCGTCGTCGACGTCGAGTCCGAGCTTGCCGCCACCGGCGACCCGACCCTGCTGCGGCAGGTGATGATCGGCTTGCTGACCAACGCCTTCAAGAACACGCCACCGCCCGGCACCGTTACGGTTCGCGGCCGCCACGACAGCGAGGGGGAAGTCATTTTGGAGGTCATCGACACCGGCACCGGGATTCCGGCGGCCGAGCTGGAGCGCGTTTTCGAGCGGTTCTACCGCCGCAGCGAGTCGCGCAAGCAGGAGGGCTTCGGCCTCGGCTTGGCGATCGCGCGGCGGATGGTCGACGTGATGGGCGGCCGCATCGGCGCCGAGTCGGTCGAGGGGGAGGGAAGCACCTTCTGGGTCCGCCTCCCGGTCGCGAAACCGAGCCCGACCCCGGTCGCATGAGCAGCGGGCGAATCCTGATCGCGGACGACGAGCCGTCGGTTCGCGACTCGGTCGGTTACGCGCTGGCGCAGGAGGGCTTCGAAGTCACTCCCGCCGCCGATGGCGACGAGGCCTCGGCCCTGCTCGGCAACGGTGTGCCCTACGACCTGCTGATCCTCGACATCATGATGCCGGGGCCGAGCGGGCTCGACATCTGCCGCGACGTGCGCTCGCGCAGCGCCGTCCCGATCATCGTCCTCACCGCCAAAGACGCCGAGGTCGACAAGGTCGTCGGGCTCGAGGTCGGCGCCGACGACTACGTCACCAAGCCGTTCTCCGTGCGCGAGCTGCTGGGCCGGGTGCGGGCGCAACTGCGCCGCCGCGAACTCGACCGGGCGCCGCTCTCCCAGGCGGTGAAGATCGAGTCCGGCCCGGTCTCGATCGACCTCGTCCGCCACGTCGCCACCGTCCGCGGCGTGCCGGTCAACCTGACCCGCTCCGAGTTCCAGCTGCTGCGGCTGCTGGTCGCCCGCCCGGGCGAGGTCTTCTCCCGCGCGCAGATCATGGAGGAGCTGTGGCAGACCGAGTTCGACGGTGACGAGCGGGCCTGCGACGTCCACATCTCCAACCTGCGCCAGAAGGTCGAGCGCGACCCCCAGAAGCCGGAGCTGGTGCTGACCGTGCGGGGTGTGGGCTATAAGTACAACCCCGACTCCGGCTAGCGCCGAGCCTTTGGAAACTCATACCTTGAGTTTGTAGACGCCCTCCTCTAGGGTGGCCCTTCCCAACTCGGAGGCGCGGCTTTCCCCGAGCCGTGCCTTCACCTGCGGCGTCCGCGCGCCGGCATCTGACCGTCGCGCGGGCGTCCGCAGTCCCCGCTCACTACGGTGTAGGCAACCGATCCCGGAATGGAGGCCCAATGCCACTGGTACCGATGGTCGTCGAGCAAACCGCTCGCGGCGAGCGTTCCTTCGACATCTACAGCCGCCTGCTTGCGCAGCGGATCGTCTTCCTCGGCGAACCGGTCACCGAGGATCTCGCCAACCTGATCATCGCCCAGCTGCTGCACCTCGAGGCCGAGGACCCCGACAAGGACGTCAGCCTCTACATCAACTCCCCCGGCGGCTCCGCCTACGCGGGCCTGGCGATCTACGACACGATGCAGTTCGTCAAGCCCGACGTGCAGACGATCTGTTACGGGATCGCGATGTCGGCCGGGTCGCTGATCCTCACCGGTGGTGCCGCCGGCAAACGGATGGCGCTGCCCAACAGCCGCATCCTCATCCACCAGCCGAGCGGCGGCTTCGAAGGCCAGTCCAGCGACATCGAGATCCACGCCAGAGAGATCCTCGCCCTGCGCGAGCGACTCGACCAGATCTACGTCAAGCACACCGGGCAGTCGGAGGAGCAGATCCACACCGACATGGAACGCGACAAATTCTTCCAGCCCGACCAGGCGGTCGAGTACGGCCTGATCGACCGGGTTATCGAGTCGCACGAGTTCAAAGCCGGCGAGCCGGCCGTCGTCGCTTAGGAGGGGTTGGCGAAACCCCCGCGCACGCCTGGCGGCGCCGGACACTTCGCGGGGCGTCGTCCTCAGTCGGCCAAATGGCGCTGCCATTCGGCCTCCCTGCGTCCTACCCCCGCTCGGTCCGGCACTCGCCAGCCGCACACGCGGGTTCCACCAACCCCTCCTAGGAGAGCCGGCGCCAGATCCAGAGGCAGGCGGTGGCCGCGCCGCTGCCTGCCAGGATGCCGCCAATCCCCGCCTGACGGGTCTGCGGATGGCGGGCGGAGATCCCGAGGGAGACCGCGTCGGCGGCGTCGCAGGCACCCGAAACCAGGATCACGGTTCGTAGGGCCTGACGGTCGTCGCGGGCAGCCAGGGTCATCGCCGCCAAGGCGAGGTCACGGCCGCCGCCGAGTTTCGCCAGCGCTTCGCCGGAGGCGTCGGTCGCGCCGAAGCCCATCCTTTGCAATGCCGGTCGGGTGGCGAAGAGAATGCTGGCGCCGATCGCCATCCGGGTGGCGCCGATCGCCAGTGCCAGCTGCCGCGCTTTCGGGTCCATCCTGGCTTGCCGCCGCATGGCCCCAACCTACCCACCTGGGCGAATCTGCATCATGGGGGAGTGGCAGAGGGCGACACGATCCTGCGGCTGGCGCGCCGCTTCGAGGTGACGCTGCTGGGCGAGTCGGTCGCGGCGTCGGCGCCGACGCCGCGCGGCAAGGCGGCCGCGATCGAACGGCTCGACGGCCGCACTCTGGAGACGGTCGAGGCGCACGGCAAGCACCTGATGCTCGGCTTCGGCGAGCTCTCGCTGCACAGCCACCTGGGGATGAGCGGTGGCTGGCACTTCTACCGGCCCGGCTCCCGCTGGCGCCGCCCCCGCTCCTCCGCCTGGGCGCTCCTCACCGGCGGCGGCTGGGACGCGGTCCAGTTCGGCGGCCCGACCCTGAGGGTGATGACTACCGGCCGCCTGCGGCGTGACCCGCAGCTGGCGCGCCTGGGGCCGGACATCCTCGCTGAGGACTTCGATCCGGATGCAGTGGTCGCCGCGATGCGCGCCGACCCGAGCCGGGGTCTCGGCGACGCCTTGCTCGACCAGCACCTGGTGGCCGGCATCGGCAACATTTTCAAGAGCGAGGCCTGCTTCGCCGCCAAGATCGATCCCTGGCAGCCCGTCGGCGAAGTCTCCGGCGAGGAGCTGCTCGCGGTCCTGACTGCTGCCCGCGAGCAGATGCTGGCCGCCGTCGAGAGCGGCGACCGCCATCGCTTCCGCGTCTACAAACGCCGCCAGGGAGCCTGCCCCTCCTGTCGCGGCCCGATCTCCTCGCGCGGCCAGGGCGACGCCAACCGAACCACCTACTGGTGCCCGCGGTGCCAAAGCTGAGGCGCCGGCCGCCCTCGGCCCCTCCGCGACCGCGTCCGCGCTCCTACTTCGCGGTTGCCGGGATCCAGCTCGACGAGGAGATGGGGCGGCTTCGGGCGTTGCCGGCATTTGCCGGCGGCCCGCTGGCGGAACGGCGCCCGGAGCTGAAGGTCCGGCGCGCCCGCCGCCGCCCGAACCGGCTTGGCTTCGCGGTCCCGAGCCAGTACCGGCTCTCCGTCACCGCCTACCCGGGGATCCGGCCAGGTGACGTCCTCGAGACCCTCCTGCACGAGCTCGTCCACCTCCACGTCGGCCGCGCCGCCGAAGCCCACGCCTGGCATGGCCCGACCTTCAAGCGAGTGCTCGCCCGGGCAATGGCAGAGGCCTACGGAGTAACGATTCCGCCGCCCCGCGCCACCCTGCACGGCCCCTACGCCGAGGCGATCCAGGCCCTGCTCGACGGCTAAGCCCCGGTCTCCTCGTCCCAATGCCGCCGCTCGCGCAGGTGGTGGATCGCGAGGACGGCGATCACCACCAGCGCCGGCGCGAATACCGGCAGGGCGACGACGAGACTGTGGTGGGCGAGCGGCAGGATCATCTGTCGCCTCCCTGCTGGAAGCCGAAGACCCAGTGGAACCGCTGCTCCCGTCGGCGACGGGGCGCCGCCGGCCCGGCCGTCAGCCGGTGCAGCCCCCAGGCGAGCAGGGCGAGCAGCGAGAGGGCGATCGCGATCACGGTCGAGTAGGCAATTGCCACCAGCGCCGCAGGACCGCCTTTCGACTCGCGCTGCAACAGCTGATGCTCATCTTCGAAGGAGCGGGTGAACTGGGCCGTCGCCGGCACTTCGCCAACCGGGATCGCCTCGTCGCGGGGCAGGAAGATCGGCAGCGCCGTCAGCGAGCTGTCGTCGTGGAGGCGGATCATCGCCTTCCAGTTGCCGTGCACGGGGATCGGCTCGCTCGTCTTGTAGAGGCCGGGCCCGGTTCGCTCCAGCGGCGCGACGACGAGGCCGCCGCCCTGCCAAGCGGTGACGTCGAACCACTCAGCGTCGGCGGCAGCGTCCGGCGGGCTCATCCGCACCGTGGCTTCGACCTCGCGGCCGCTCGCGCCGCCGACGTCTCGCAGCGCGACCTGGGCGCTGACGCCCTCCTGGGTGGGCGTGTAGAGGCCGTAGGCGACCAGCGCCGCCAGCACCGCGGCGCTGCAGACCGCGGCGCGGCGCAGCAGCAGCGACCGTTCGAGCGGGACGGGGGAGAGGTGGCTGCCGATCCAGGCGCCGATCGTGGCCCCGGCGACGGCGCCGGCAAACCCGGCGATCGCCGCTTCGGGGAAGGCGCCCTCCGGCCAGGGGAGCGGCATCCAGAGGAGGGACCAGGCCCACTCGGCCGCGAGGCCGACGGTGCCGATCCCGGCCCCGGCGACGAGCCCGAACCGCAGCGGCCGGCGGGTCGAGACGAAGAGGGCGACCGCCTCGACCACCACCGCCTCGGCGATGTAGAGCGGGAAGTGGGGCATCGTCTGGCCGAGTACGGGTCCGACCAGGAGCGCCAGGCCGCCGCGCAGGAGGATGAAGAAGCCGGCCGCGCCGAGTGCCGCTCCGGGGCCGGCGTAGAGGCGGGCGAGGACCAGGCCGACGCCGGCCGCGACCATCAGCATCAGCGGCTGGAAGATCAGCTGGAACTGGGGGACACCGAAGTCGAACTCGGCCTGGAAGGTGGAGAGGCCGAGCATCAGGCCGCCGGTGAGGGCGACGGCGCGCAGCATCTTGGTGTGAGCTGGTTCCGCGGCCGGAGTCCCGTCGTCTGCGGCGGTCGCCCGCATCCCCTCGACCGAGAGGACCGCGATCCCGACCAGGGTCATCGCCGCGCCGCCGATCAGCATCAGGTGGGTCGGTCCCCAAAGCGTCACGTCCTGGCCGAAGAGCCGGTGCCAGACGTCGTCGAGTGGGAAACCGATCAGCGAGAAGGCGCCGCAGGCGCAGATCAGGACGCCGCCGAGCGGCGCCCACCAGTCGTTGCCGAGGCGGACCGCCACTGTGCTCGGCTTCTCGCGCGGCAGCACCATCGCGAAGAAGCCGGCGCTGAAGACGCCGAAGAGGCCAAGGAGGATGAAGTAGTGCGCGGGGTTGGCCAGCGGCCCGGCGTCGCGGCCGTTGTCGATGTGCAGGGAGATGTCCCAGTACATCCCGAACACCGCGGTCAGCAGCGAGACCGTGGCGACCGCCGAGGGGAAGGCGACCCAGCCGGGCATGCCGGTGGTCCGTTCGCTGTGGTCGGCGAGTCGCTGCAGGATCTTGACCCGGCCGCTGCGGTGGCCGAAGCCGAGGTAGAGGAGGCCGCAGGTAACTATCGTCGCCGCGACCGTGGCAATCACGATCTGAGCGATCTCGGCGCCGGCGGCGGGAGGCGCTGCGGCTGCTGCGAGAAGTTCGAAGGAGAGGTTCATTTGGAGTCCTTAAGAGGGTCCTTGTGGATTGCCAGAAGCTTGTTCCCTGATAAACGTTACCTCAAACGAGGTTACATTCAAGAGGTACAATCGTCACATGGCGGAGAAAGCCACCCCAGCGGCAGATTCCGCTGCAACCGAGGCGAATCTGACCGTCGAGCAGCTCGCCTACGAGACCGGGATGTCGGTTCGGAACATCCGCAACCACCAGTCCCGCGGTCTCCTGCCGCCGCCCGAGGTGCGCGCCCGGGTCGGCTACTACGGCCCCGATCACCTCGCCCGCCTGCGCCTGATCCAGGAGATGCAGTCCGAGGGCTTCAAGCTCAGCGCGATCTCCCGCCTGATCGGCGAGCACGGCGCCGACGCCGACCGCTTCGTCGGCCTGCGCCAGGCGGTCACCGCTCCTTTCGCGACCGAGGCGCCGGAGGTCTACGACCGGACCGAGCTGATCGAGAAGTTCGGAATCGACGACGACCGCCTGCTGGAGAAAGCCCAGAAGCTCGGCCTCCTCGTCGCGCTCGGGGAAGACCGCTACGAAGCGCCCAGCCCGGCCCTGATCCGCGCCGCCGAGGAAGTCACCGGGATGGGAATCGACCTGCCCGCCGCCCTCGCCGTGATCGAGAAGCTCGAGCGCAACGCCCAGTCCTCGGCCCGCACCTTCGTCAATCTCTTCGTCGACGAACTCTGGAAGCCCTTCGACGAAGCCGGCCGCCCGGAGGAGGGCTGGGACGAGCTGATCGCCGCGATCGGCCGCCTCCGCCCACTCGCCTTCGACGCCCTCAACGCCACCTTCCGCCTCACCCTCACCACCGAAATCGAAAAAGCCTTCGGCGAAGTCCTCGAACGGCGCCAGAAGAAGAAGTAGGCGCCGGGCTCAGCAAGGAGGAGAGCGGAAGCAGGCCATGCCGATGGCGGTCGGCAACAGGCCTTCGCGATCGGAACCGACTCGCTCAACCGATTCCCGCTCGAGCCGGGGGATCCAGTCGAGGACCGAGTCGAGCTCGCTGTTCATTTGGTACCAAGCTGCACGGTCGAATACCGCCGGCCTCCAAAAAAGGTTGGGAACGGGATCGCTCGCGTCGAGCGCTTCGTCGAGTCGATCGATATATCCCGCTACCGCAAGGCTCGAGATTTCAACGCGTAGAAGCCGGGGCAACGTCTGCCACGCCGGCATGTCGCAGTAGAAGCCCTGAGCGTGTCGATAAACGCGCTCGATTCCCCCGCGTCGGCGTCCGCCGGTTCGCGTCTCGACCAGCTCGATCAGTCCCCAATCAGCCAGTTCCCGGAAGCATCGCGCGACGTAGGAGGTGTCTCCGCCCACCCTCTGGATGAATTGCGAAGGACTCATCGGCCTGGCAAGGAGCTCGAGGAGAATCTGCGAGCGCCAGCTATTCGCCATCACGTTCGCCACTTCGGGGCTGAGGGTGAAGGAGGATTCGTCCCCTCCTGTGATTTTCGACCCCCTCTGTCTGCGCAGGACCTCCACTGGGGATTGGGGAGAGGCAACCGCGAACAGTCCGACGGTTGCCGGGATCACCTCCCTGGTGGTGTTCAGCCCTCGCCGAGCGGTCTCCAATTCGAGATTGGGCAGCCAGTGGCACACGCGGTCGAGCCGCTGCGCGACCTGGGACCGAGCGGTCTCGTCGAGCGCGCGTATGTCCCAGGACAGGTGCCGGCCGACCTCCTGGTCGAAGGTCTCGGCTTCGACGGCCTCGACGATCCGGGCGAAATACGCTTCGAACTCGGAAAAAGAGGAAAGGATCCTTTTGATCCGGGGGTCTTCGGGCCAGGTCCAGCTCTGGAAATGTATGAGCGGCGTTTGGCTGTAGACGTGCTCGATCGACCTCCCCCGGCGCCTGCCGGGGCGTTCCTCGACGACCTCGGCATAGCCACAGCGCTCCAGCTGACGGAAGCACCGAGAAACCCGGTTGATGTCGTCCCCGGCCTCCCGTGTGAACTGGGAGGGGCTGAGCTCGCGGCTCTCCAGTTCGACGAGTATGCGTGCGCGCAAAGGGTCGGCCAGTGCCGCGGCCAATTTCGGATTCAGCCCGAAGGTGATCGACTTTCCGGGTGTAGCAAGTTGGGTCACAATAAGATTGTGCGAAAAGTTACGAGAATGGTGGAGAAGTCTGCCTTCGTAGGATCCCGGCTGCTTGCCTACGGTACGCAATCAGTCCCTATATGGAAGCAGCTGCTTACAAACTTCACTTGTCCCGTTCCCAAGCCCAATGGTAGGGGATCCAAACGCCGCGGTCGTGACCGCGTTCCCGGTGCCAGAGAGCAACGGACACGCGGAGTTGGTCGACCGGGTGCTGCGCGCGCTGAACCACCCTGTGCGGAGGCGCATCCTGCAGGAACTGAGCGAGGGGCCGGCAAGCGCGAGCACGCTCGCCAAACGCTTCGACGCGGAACTCGGCATGGTCTCGTATCACCTCAACCAGGTTCTCGCGAAGGAGTGCGGGGTGGTCGAGCTCGTCGACACGATCGCTCGGCGGGGGGCGCTGGAAAAGATCTACGGCCTCAACACGAGGGTCTGGGAGCAGCTCGCCCATTCCCCCGAACCGGGCGCGGAAGGCTACGGGCTATTCCCGCTCGAGGTCGACACCTCGGCCTGGCAAGAGATTTGCGAGGCGCAGCAGGAATTCGAAGATCGCATCGCGGTTGCCGTGCAGGGTGGCCACCAGCGGGGGAGTGGGATCGGCCTCCGCAAGACGCGACGGGTCATCGTCGGGGTGGTGGCCTTCCCCCTCCGAGCCGCTTCGAACGGAGCTCAACCAGAGCTTCAAGCCGACGCCCGGATTTGAACCGGGGACCCCATCATTACGAATGATGTGCTCTACCAACTGAGCTACGCCGGCGCGTTCGGAGCATTCTAGGAGGGATCGGATCTCGGTTCCGTCGCGCCGGGGGGAGATGATCCGCGGATGGCGCAGGAGAACAAGCCGAAGCGGCGGGAGGAGAACGAGGTCGAGTTCGGCCGTATCGTCGCCTTCAGCGACGGCGTCTTCTCGATCGCGATCACGCTGCTGGTCCTCAACCTGGGGATCGACAAGGGGCTGACCGAGGGACAGATCGACAACGCCCTCTGGGACCAGCGGGAAATGTTCCTCGCCTACGGGATCAGCTTCGCCGTGATCGGCCGCTTCTGGCTCGTCCACCATCGCTTCTTCGCCGAAGTCCAGGCCTTCGACGGGCGGATGATCGGGCTTAATCTGCTCTACCTCGGCTGGATCGTCCTCATCCCTTTCAGCAGCGAGGTGCTGGGCGAGTACGGCGGGCAGACGACGGCGGTTGTCGTCTACTCGGTCAACCTCGCGGTCGTCGTCCTGCTCGGGCTGCTGATGGGCGTCGATGCCCGCCGTCGCGGGCTGACCAAAATCGACGACCGCACCCACCGCGAAAACCAGATTCGCAGCGGCTACATCGCCGGCATCTTCGTGCTCTCCATCCCGGTTGCGCTGGTTGCACCGAACCTCGCGCCCTGGCTGTGGCTGGTGCTCTTCATCGACCCGGCCTCGCGCCTGGTGGGGCGCGGGGTCAGCTCGGCCGGATCCTGAAGGCGATCGACTCGCCCGGCTTCGAGCAGGAGATCGACCAGCCGCGACCGGTGACGACTCCCTGGCAGCGGTAGGAGCCGGCGGTGCACCCCCAGCGCGAGGCGCCCTCGGGCGGTTGGCAGTCGGGGTTGGCGAGCCAGGCGGTTCGGACCCGCTGCTCCGGGCTCTTGGCCGGGGCGGTGGTCGTCGTCTCCTCCGCGGAGTCGCCGCAGCCGGCCAGCAGCGCCAACATGGCGACCAGGAGAAGTGGGACGAGGCGCCGCACCCGCGGAAACCTACTCGCCCGCCGCCTCCTTCTCCGCTGCGGCCGGGAGCTCCTCGTGGGGCATCTCGCTGCAGACCGGGCATTCCGGCTCCGGGACCACCGGCTCGAGTTTCGGCTCCATCGTCCGCAGGTCGTAGATATGGGCGACGCCCTGGGTCGCGGGCCGCGCCAGCCCGGTCAGCAGGTGCAGGACCTCCATCCCGACCTGGCCGCCGATCAGCCCGCAGGCCGGGCCGAGGGTCGCCGCCGGGCTCGGTTTCGCCCGCCGCTGCTCGACTGCGATGTCGAACAGCGGATAGTCGCGCCGGTAGGAGATCTCCTGGCAGATGAAGCAGCCGGTCTTACCGGGCACGTAGAGCGGTCCGACCCGGGCGATCGGCGGGAAGTGGCTCATCGTGATGTAGGGGATGCCGGCCTTGAAGCAGGCGGCGTTGCACCAGCGCTCGATGTCGTGGGCCGGCCAGTCGGCGGCGTCGATGACGACGTCGGAGCCGGCGATGAACTCGGCGATGTCGGCCTCGCTCTCCAGCCTCCGCGCCTCGGTCGTGATCGTCATCCCGGAGTAGAACTCGCTCAGACGCGCCGCCGCACGCTCGACCTTGAGCTCGCCGATGTCGGCCTCGGTGTAGAGGATCTGCCGGTTGAGGTTGGTTATCTCGACCCGGTCGCCGTCGATCAGCCACATCTCACCGACGCCGGTGCAGGCGAGCGCCCAAGCGGCCCAGCCGCCGAGCCCGCCGACGCCGAGTACGGCGACCTTCGCCTCCCGCAGCCGTTCCTGGCACTGCGACGGCGTGATCTCGCCATTGCCGACGTCGCTGAAGTAGCGCAGCTGGCGATCGAACCGTTCCAGTTCGGGAGCCGGGATCAGCTCGTCGTCGCCGGCGTCCTCGACCACCTCCATCGCCCGCAGCTGGCCGATCGCGTCGTCGACCTGCTTGGCGCCGAACTCATCGCGCAGCTCCTCCAGCGTGCGCTCGCCGTCGAGCGCGGCGAGCAGCCGGCGTTCGCCGGGATCGGGCTTCTCGATCCTGATGTCGTTGTCGGCGCTTGGCCGCAGCAGATAGACGTCGCCCTCCGGAGTCTCGATCTCTTCGGTCGTTCGCTTGATCCGTGGCCTACGCAAAAGTCCCTCCCCTAGTAGCTCTCGGCCCAGTGATGACCGCGCCACCGGTAGAAGAGTTCCCATTGGAGGGCCGGTTTCTCAGTCGAGCAGAGTTCGAGCTCGCTCGAGCACGGCGTCGGTCATCTCCACCGTGAGCCTGCCGGTGAAGGTGTTCTGCTGGCTCGGGTGGTAGCAGCCGAGCAGCCGCCAGCGGCCGATCTGGGCTTCGGCCCCGTGTCCGAACTTCGGCCGCGGCCGCGGCACTTCGACGTTGAGCGCCCGCGCCGCGCGCAGGGCCCCGTCCCAACCGAAGGAGCCGAGGGCGATGAGCACCTCGCAGCGGGTCAGCAGCTCCAGCTCCCGCTGCAGGTAGGGGAGGCAGGTGTCGCGCTCCTCCGGGGTCGGCTTGTTGGCGGGAGGGGCGCAGCGGACGGTGGCGGTGACGTAGGCGTCGCGCAGCTCGAGGCCGTCTTCGCGCCACTCCGAGTGCGGCTGGTTGGCGAAGCCGGCCCGGTGCAGGGCGGCGTAGAGCCAGTCGCCGGAGCGGTCGCCGGTGAACATCCGGCCGGTGCGGTTGGCGCCGTGGGCGGCTGGGGCGAGGCCGACGATCCCGACCCGTGCTCCCGGATCGCCGAAGCCGGAAACCGGCCGGGCCCAGTAGTCCTGGCCGCGGTAGCGGCGGGGCGGATCGGCCGCCTGCGCCTCGCGCCACTCGACCAGCCGCGGGCAGAGGCGACAGCTGTAGATCTCCTCGGCCAGCGCCGCCAGTGCGCGACTGTCGGTTGAGCTCATAGGCTTGCCCCCGTCGTCATGCCACCGAACCGAATCATGCGCGGCCGTGGATTGCGCCGTGCCTTCGTCCTCATCGCAGTTGTCGCCGGGCTTGCCACCGGCCTCCTTGCCTGCGGTGGCGAGGGCGACACCACGGTCGACAAGGAGGCCGACGTGGCGGTGCTGAACGAGATCCTCGGCCGCCAGCTGGCTGCGGTCGAGGCCTACGGCGAGGCGCTGCCAGCGCTGCGCGGTGCCGACCTGGCGCTCGCCCGTCAGTTCCGCGCCCAGGAACAGGAACACGTGGACGCGACCACGAAGACCTTGCGCGGGCTCGACGGCGAAGCCGATCCACCCGCGGAAACGATCGAGGCCGGCGAGATGGAGACCCGGCGCGATGCCCTCGCCTTTCTCTATGAGCTCGAAAGCGCGACGATCGACGCCGAGCTCAAGGCCGTCGGCGTGCTGACGATCGGCTGGCCGCGGCCGTTGATCGCGGCGATGGCCGCGAACCAGGCGCAGAGGCTGGTCCTGATCCGCCGCGCGCTCGGCGCCGGGCCGCTGGAAACCGTGCCCGAGGCATTCGAGGCCGGCGAAACCTCCGCTCCAGAGGAGATGATGGGCGGGTGACGGCCCCCCTCTACGCGATCGGGCGCTTCTGCGCGCGCCATCACTACCCGGTGATCGCCGTCTGGGTCGTCCTCGCGATCGCCCTGCTGGCGATCAGCAGCGCCGCCGGCAGCAAGACCAGCGAAAATCTGACCCTGCCGGGCACCGATTCGACGACGGCGACGGAACTGCTGGAAGACAACCTGCCCGAACAGGCCTACGGCAGCAACCCGCTGGTACTCGAAGCCCCGCAGGGGAAGCTCTCGCAGGCCAAGTACGCGGCCGGGATCGAAGAAACGGTCGAACGCCTGAACGAGCTCGGCGAGGTCAACTCGGCGGTCAGCCCCCTCAGCCCGCGGGGCGCCCCCTTCCTCAGCGAAGACGGCTCGATCGGATACATCCCCGTCGTCCTCAACGTCGGGCCGGGCGAAATCGACGAAGAACAGGCGCAGCGCATCCTCAACGCCGCCGAGCCAGCGCGGGCGGCCGGTCTGGAGACGGCGGTCGGCAGCTACGTCGGCCAGCAGCTCTCCAAACCGGACACCGAGACCAGCGATGCGATCGGCCTCGCGGCGGCGGTGATCATCCTCCTCTTCGCCTTCGGCACCGCGACGGCGATGATGCTGCCGATCGTCTCCGCGGTGCTCGGTCTCGCCTGCGCGCTCTCGATCATCCGCCTGCTCGAGCACACGCTCGAGGTGCCGGGGGTCGCCTCGACCCTGGCGACGATGATCGGCCTCGGGGTCGGCATCGACTACGCCCTCTTCATCGTCACCCGGCACAAATTGCAGCTCGGCGAAGGGATGGAGATGCGCGAGTCGATCGCGCGGGCGACCGCGACCGCCGGCGGCGCAGTCGTCTTCGCCGGCTTCACCGTCGTCATCGCCCTCTGCTCGCTCGCCTTCGCCGGGATCCCGCTGGTCTCCACGCTCGGTTTTACGGCGGCGGTCGCGGTGGTGGTCGCGGTCGCCGCCGCGACCACCTTGCTGCCGGCGATGCTCGGCGCCCTCGGCCCCGCATCAACTCGCTGAAGGTGAAGCTCGGCAAGACCCATCCGGACGACAAGGAGCCGCACGGTTGGCGGCGCTGGGCGGAACGGGTCTCGGCCCGGCCGGGCGCCGCGACCGCAGTCTCGATGCTGATCCTCGTCGTCCTGGCGTTGCCGGTCCTCCAGCTGGACCTCGGCCAGAACGACATCAGCGCCCTGCCCGAGGACACCACCTCGCGCCAGGCCTACGACGGACTCAACAAGGGCTTCGGCGCCGGGGTCAACGGGCCGCTGTTGGTCGCCTCCGAATTCACCTCGCCAGCGGAAGCGAAACAGGTGCTGCCGGCCTTGCAGAAAGAAGTCAAAGCCGCGGCCGACGTCGAAGCGGTCGGCGAACCGACGCTGGACAAACAGAACACGGTCGCGGTCTTCACCGTGCTCTCCGAGTCCGAGCCGTGGGCGGACAAGACCGTCAACCTGGTCGAAGACCTGCGCGAAACGACGATCCCCCAGGCCCTGGAAGGAACCGAAGCCAGCTCCTACGTCGGCGGTCAGACCGCCGGCTACATCGACCTCGCCTCCCAGATCGCCGGCAAGCTGCCGCTGATGATCGCGATCGTCGTCGCCCTCAGCTTCTTCGTCCTACTCGTCGCCTTCCGCTCGCTGCTGGTGCCGATCAAGGCGGCGGCGATGAACCTGATCTCGGTCGCCGCGGCCTACGGAATCGTCACCGCGGTATTCCAGCTCGGCTGGGGCTCCTCGCTGATCGGTCTCGACCACGCGATCCCGATCGTCAGCTTCGTGCCGCTGCTGATGTTCGCGATTCTCTTCGGGCTCTCCATGGACTACGAGGTCTTCCTCCTGACCCAGATGAAGGAACACTTCGAGGAGACCGGCGACGCGAAACGGGCGGTGGTCGAAGGGCTGGCCAACACCGGCCGGGTGATCACCTCGGCGGCGGCGATCATGGTCTGCGTCTTCACCAGCTTCGTCCTCAACGGCGACCCGGTGGTGAAGGAGTTCGGCGTCGGGTTAGCGGTCGCGATCGCGATCGACTCGACCCTGGTCCGCTGCCTGCTGGTGCCGGCGGTGATGGTGCTGCTCGGCAAGCGCGCCTGGTGGCTGCCGCGCTGGATGGACCGGATCATTCCCCACGTCAGTATCGAGGGCGAGGAATACTTCGCGAAGAAGGACGCCGAAGCCCGTGTTCCCGCTAAACCTGCCTAACGCCCTCACCCTGCTGCGCATCCTCGCGGTGCCGGTGGTCGTCGTCGCCCTGCTGGGGGAGACGCCGAACGGCGACGCCCTGGCCGCCGGCGTCTTCGCCCTGGCGGCGCTGACCGACGGGCTCGACGGCTACTTCGCCCGCTCCCGCGACGCGGTGACGACCTTCGGCAAGCTGATGGACCCGCTCGCCGACAAGCTGCTGATCATCGGCGCCCTCGTCTCCCTCGTCTCCCTCGACCGCCTCGCGGCCTGGGTGGCGATGGTGATCATCGCCCGTGAGATCGCCGTCACCATCCTCCGCACGATCGCCGCCGAGCGCGGCATCATCATCGCCGCCAGCTGGCTGGGCAAGCTGAAGACGGTCCTCCAGATAGCCGCGATCATCGCCCTGATCGCCACCAACCCAGCCCCCCTCTGGGTCGACATCCTCGTCTACATCGCTCTAGCAGCCACCGTGATCAGCGGCTTCGACTACTTCTTCGGTTTGAGGAAGCGGATAGAGGAGCAGCGGATGGAGCGTGCCGGTGGGGGTCCCTGGGAGCACCTCCGCCGAGAGGATCGCTGACGGCTGACCGCAAATGCCTGCGGCTCGGCTCCATGCTGAGTACCCAGGGACCCCCACCGGCTCGCTCCGCGAGCGAGCTCTGTTAGACGCTCAGGGTTCAGAAGCTTTCATTCAAGCTGCCGTGCCCTGGGCCGTCCCGGAAGTGCGTGTCGTGGGAGGGGGCGGGGTACCCCTGCTCGGTACTCAGCATGGAGCCGAGCCGACAGCTCTCGAGGCGCCAGCTTTCAGCGACCTCTCGGCGGAGGTGCTCCGAGCAGGGGTACCCCGCCCCCTCCACTCCACAAGCGCTAGCTGGCAGGAGCCTCGAGCCACTCGCGCATCGTCAGGTGATGCGCTCCGTGCTCGCCGCTGTGTAGCTCGGCCCGCAGGTCGCCCAGCGTTCCGTAACGCTCGGCGACGACGTTGTGGCGGTGGATCGTCTCCAGGTTCTCCTGGCGGGCCATGACGAAGGTCTGCTCGGGCAGGTCGGGATAGCCCTCGACCACCTGGCGCACCATCTCGCGCACACAGTCCTCGACGAAGCGCGGGTTCTCGTGGGCCTTGACGACGACCGCCATCTCGTCTGAGCGCTTCATCAGCTCGTAGATCTCCGAGCTCATCGAGCTCTCGACGATCCGCAGCAGCTCCGGCGCCTCGATCCAGGCCGGTCCGCCCTCGGGGCAGCCGACGTGGAGGGTGCCGACGCCGCGCTGGTTGTGGGTGGCGATCGGGACCAGGCCGACGATCCGCTCGATCTCCTCGGCGCCGAAGCCGTCGCCGGCGAGGCGCTCGCGGGCGAGCCCGGCGACCATCTCCTGGGCGCAGGGGCAGGCGGTCATTCCCTGGGCCTCGACCCCGGTCAGGGTGCGGGTGCCGCTGGCCGAGGCGACGGCGGTGCCGTAGAGGACGTAGATCTCCTGGGTGCTCTTGCCGGTCTCCGGGGTCTGCACCGTCTCCGGGTAGCGGGCGGTGATCGAGACCTCGGCCCGCTCGCCCCCCTGCCGCTCGCGCACCTTCTGCGCGACGTGGGCGGCGAGCACCTCGGCCTTGAACGCCTCGCCGAGCACGACCTCGTCGATCGCCTCGCCGACGATCTCCTCGAAGCGGGACATGTGGACGCCGGCCTGCTGCGGGTTGAGGTCGACGAAGCACTCGAAGCCGGCGTAGAAGAGATTCTCGATCCCGTCGGTCTTGACCCGGATCACCTTCTCGACTCCGGTCACCCCGACGCGGGAGAGGCTGACCTGGGTGGCGGGCAGCGAAGCTTGGACGTCCGGGGCGGCTGGGGTGGCGGTCGGCTGGCTGGCCATCGGCTAACGAATAGTAAGCGACTGGACTGCTTTGACGTTGGTCTGTTTTTTCTCCCTATAATCCGCCGCGGTCGGAGCGTCAGGGCCGGCCGCATGGGAATTGGGGAGAGGGAGCACGACGGAGCAGTGACTATCGAACCGTTGGATTCCGCGGCTGAGGTCATCGAGCGCGATGAGGAGGCAAGCCCGCTCGGGGAGCTCGAGGAGCTTCAAGGGCTGATCACGCTCGGTCGCGAGCGCGGCTATCTGACCTTCGAGCAGATCTCGACCACACTCGAGGAGGTGGAGATCACCAAGGAGCAGGTCTCCCAGCTCCACGCCCACCTGGTCGAGCACGGAGTCGACGTCATCGCCGAGGACGGCGTCAGCGCTTACAAAGCGCAGCGCAGCGGCGAGACCGCGGGCGCCGCGAAGAAAGAAGAGCTGGACCTGACCGTCGAGCCCAGCCTCGACTCGCTGCGGCTCTACCTGCGGGCGATCGGCAAGGTCGATCTACTTACCGCGCAACAGGAGGTCGAACTGGCGAAACGGATCGAGCGCGGCGACATGCTGGCCAAGCGGCAGATGGTCGAGGCCAACCTGCGCCTGGTCGTCTCGATCGCGAAAGGCTACCTGGGCCGCGGGCTGAGCTTCCTCGACCTGATCCAGGAGGGCTCGCTCGGCTTGATCCGCGCGGTCGAGAAGTTCGACTACCGCCGCGGCTACAAGTTCTCCACCTACGCCACCTGGTGGATCCGGCAGGCGGTGACGCGGGCGATCGCCGATAAGGCGCGGACGATCCGCATCCCCGTCCACATGGTCGAGAAGCTGAACCGGGTCGCCCACGTCGAACGGCAGCTGGTCCAGAAACTGGGCCGCGAGCCGGAGCCGGCCGAGATCGCCGAAGAGCTGCGCTGGCCCGTCTCCGACGTCCGTGACATCCTCCGCGTCGCCCAGCTGCCGGTCTCGCTGGAGAAACCGGTCGGCGACGAGGACGAATCCGAGCTGGGCGACTTCGTCGCCGACGACGCCGTCCTCGAGCCCTTCGAGGAAGCGAGCGAGCACATGCAGAAGGAGGGCGTGAAGAAGGCGCTGGAAGCGCTGCCCGACCGCGAGCGCCAGGTGATCGAACTTCGCTACGGCCTCTCCGGCACCGAACCGCTGACCCTGGAGGAAGTCGGACGCACCTTCGGCGTCACCCGCGAGCGGATCCGCCAGATCGAGAACAACACGCTGAAGAAGCTGAAGCGCCTCCCCGAGGCGCAGATGCTCCGGGAAGCTTCCTGAGACGACGTCCGGCAAGGACGCAGGGAGCGCCGTGTGCTCTGCACATAAGCGACCGAGGACGCAGCCCGACGTCGTCTCAGCGCGGCTCGAGTACGAAGACGCCGACCTCGCGGTCTAACTTCGACTCGTAGTAGTCCCAGCCGGAGTACTGCTCGCTGTGACGGCGCCAGAGGTCGGCTCGCTCCTCGCCCCCGGCCAGCCGAGCCCGCACCGCGACCTTCTTGCTCCCGACCTCGACCTCGGCTTCCGGGTTTGCCCGCAGGTTGAGCGACCAGGCCGGCGTCTTGTCATTGCCGGCGTTGGTGTTGATGACGACGAAGCGATCGCCGTCGGCGAGGTATAGGACCGGCGCCGTACGCGGCTGCCCCGACTTGCGGCCGGTGGTGGTCAGCAGCAGGATCGGGGCCTTCCCCAGTTTGCCGCCGACGCGCCCACGGGTGAGGCGGTAGACCGGCGCGTTGAGCTTGCCGACCATCCGCAGCCCTTTCGCTCCGAGGGAGTTGGAGAACCGGGACCAGAAGCGATCGCTTGGCACAGCATGAGTATTTCACCGGTCGGGTTCACCGAGTCGAGCTACAGTGGGCGCATGGCCGATCCCCACCCGTTCCGCACCGCCGCCGAGAACAAGGACCTCGACCTGCTGACGGAGACCCTGCGCGAGGACGTCGTCCTCCACAGCCCGGTTCTCTTTCGCGGCTTCGAAGGCCGCGACACGGTCATCGCCGTCCTCACCCACGTGACGGCGACGCTGGAGAACTTCTCCTACACCGCCGAGCTCGCCGAAGGAAGCACCGTCGTCCTCCGGTTCAAGGCCACCGTCGGCGACCGCGAGCTGGAGGGCATCGACTTTCTCGAGCTAGACGACGAGGGCCGCGTCCGCGAGCTAACCGTCTTCATGCGTCCCTTCTCAGCCCTGACCACCTTCAACGAGCAGATGAAGGCAAGGCTCGAAGCGTCGTCGGGCTAGACTTTCTCCCTCCTAATTCGGGGGAGTGTCCGAGTGGTTAAAGGAGACGCGCTGTAAACGCGTTGGCTATGCCTACACAGGTTCGAATCCTGTCTCCCCCATCTATCTGGCTGCAACCTCAGGATCCTCTGCGCTGGCCCACGGTAATGGGGCTCTCACCTCGAACTCGGAGTATTTGGGACCGCCCAAGGTGATCCCGCTACGTCCGTCTACTTCTCGCGATGGGATGAACCAGCAGCGCCAGTCGCCGACGACCACGAACAGGTAGTCGAAACTCGACTCTTGCAGTCGCTTGATCACTCCGTTCCAGCTTCGGTTGCCGCCGCGCGTGCAGACCGCGACCATCCACCTGTCGTTCCTATGCTGGGTCGACGTCTTGACTTGCACCCGAATGAGCTTGCCGTCTTTTTCGCCGAGGAGGTCGCAGTCAGGACTATGGCCAAAGGGGATCCAAACGCCATACCCGTGCTGCATCAGCCAGGCGGCCGCAATGCCCTCGCCGATGTCCCCTTGCCTTCTCGGGTTGAGCTGCCGTAAGTCCATGAAATGAATTGTCTCAAAGAGATCGGACAGAACATTGCATGGACCTCGCCCGCAGTGCTCGCCTGAAAAGATCCCCGCATGCTTGACGACCGGGTAATCGCGATCGCCGGGGTGGGCGGGGGGCTCGGCCCGCTGGTCGCCCAACATCTAGCCGAGGCCGGGGCGACCGTCGCCGGCACCGACCGCAACCAGGAGACGCTCGACTCGCTCGCCGCCGACCTCGACCTCCCACCGGAGCGCTGGGACGGCCGCACGGTCGACCTCCTCGACGAAGACGCGGCCCGCGCCTGGTGCGCGGCGCTGGTCGAGCGCTTCGGCCGCGTCGACGGCGTCATCCACCTGGTCGGCGGCTGGCGCGGGGGAGAGCCCCTGCACGAGGCCCCGCTTGCCGACTGGGAGTTCCTGCACGACCTCCTGATCCGCACCGTCCAGCACACGACCCGCGCCTTCCACGACCAGATCGCCGCCAGCCCGCACGGCCGCTTCGTCCTCGTCTCCGCCAAGCAGGCGCAGGCGCCGACCAACTCCAACGCTGCCTACGCGTCCGCCAAGGCCGCCGCCGAGGCCTGGACCCTCGCCTTCGCCGACGGCTTCGAGCCTGGCGGCCCGACCGCCAACATCATCGTCGTCGACGCGATCCTCACCCCGCGGATGCGGGAGGAGAACCCGGACGAGGACTTCCCCACCTTCACCCCGGCGGAGGACATCGCCGGGGCGGTCGCATTTCTCTGCTCGGACGCCGCCAAGAAGATGAACGGCCAGCGATTCCCGCTTACCATGGGCCGATGAGCAGCCGGAAGGGGCGGAACGGGCCCGACGGCAAGATGACGATCGGGGAGCTGGCGCGGCGGACCGGGATGACGATCCGCAACATCCGCGCCCACCAGACGCGCGGTCTGCTGCCGCCGCCCGAGGTCCACGGCCGCACCGGCTACTACAACCAGGACCACGTCGCGCGGATCGAGCTGACCCGCGAAATGCAGGCCGAGGGCCTCAACCTCGAGGCGATCCGGCGGGTGCTGGAGAGCAGTGAAGGCTCCTCCCGCGAGATGGTCGACTTCGCCCGCGCCGTCCGCGCCCCCTTCGAGGACGAGACGCCGGAAATCTTCGACGCCGACGAGCTGGCGGCCGCCTGGGGGGTCGAGACCTTCGCCCCGAAGCTGCTCGCCCGCGTGGAATCGCTCGGGGTCGTCCGCGAGCTCCCCGACGGCAAGTTCGAGGTGATCAGCCCCCGCCTGCAGCGCGCCGGCACGGCCCTGATCGAGCTCGGCGTCTCCCCTCAGGCCGCGGTGGCCACCGCGGAGGAGCTGCGGGACCGCTCGGAAGCCATCGCCCGCACTTTCGTCGAGCTATTCGTGCGCGAGGTCTGGGAGCCCTTCGACAAGGCCGGCCGGCCCGACGACGACTGGCCGAAGGTGCGCGAGGCGCTCGACGGGATGCGCCCGCTCGCCTCCGACGCTCTGCTGGCGATGTTCCAGATCACGATGGGGGAGTCGACCGAGAAGGCCGGCGAACGCACCCTTCGCGACGCCGGGGAACCGGCCCCGAAGCGACGCCGCAAGCGCGGCTCCTCCAAGCGCCGGTCGTAGAAACCGTCGACTCAGCCGGGGACGATCGTCCCCATCGCCTCTTCCAGTTCGGAGACGCCGAAGGCGCCCTCGATCCGGTCGCGGATCACTCCGTCGCGGTCGACGAGGAAGGTCCAGGGCTCGGTCGGCAGTCCGTAGGCACTCAGCTGCGGCCGCACGCCCTTGCCGGGGTCGTTGTCCTTGTAGACCTCCATGTGGATGAAGTCCGCCCTGTCGCCGTAGGCGTCGGCGACCTGCTGGGTGACGTCGACGACCGGCCCGCAGACGCGGCTCTGGCAGAGGGCCGGCGTCGCGAAGATGAGCACGATCGGCTTCTTCCCGGCCGCGTCGGCGAAGTCGACGGCGTGCATCTGGTCGGGGGGGACGCGGGTGTCGATCTTCGCCAGGTCTCCGCCCACCTCGGCCGCGGTCGGCGTGTGGATGACCGGCGCCTTCTCGCCGACCTGCGGCACCTGCGGGAAGTCGCCGACGACCGGGCTCGGCACCCGCGACACTTCGAGCCCGTCCTCTCCCTTCAGCATCGCGATCGCCAGCCAGGGGCCTTTGCGATCGAAGTCGACCTTCGGGACCACGTAGGCGGTGGTCGCCTCGCCGGGTCCCTCACCGCGCGAGCGGTAGGCGGGCTTCGTCTCCAGCGAGGTGACCTGTGCGGGCAGCGGTCCCTCGACCGGCGCCTTACCGTTCCTGGCGACATAGAGAGCGACGTCGGCGTCATTCACCTGTTCCTGGCCGCGGGTGAAGACGCCGAACGGGAAGCGATTCTCGCCGACGTCGAAGACTTTGGCGGCGGGAGCGATCACCAGGTTGGTCTTTTTGGCGCCCGGGTCGTGCAGGAGGTCCGCGATCGTCTTCCCCTTCGCCGAGGGGAACTCCGTGGCCGAGGGGGCGGGGCGGGAGGACTCCTCATCGGAGCCGCCGCAGCCGGCGGAGAGAACCAAGACGAAGGCCGCGAGAGTGAGGAGAATGGGGAGCCGAAAGCGCATCTTCGGGGAACCTACAGGGTTGTCCAAACTGGGAAATCGCCGCGACCGGGATGTACGGAAACGGGCGGAAACGTGGTGACCCAAGGCCTATGATGGGATGCTGGGTTGGTAAGAACCACGAAACACGTGTGCTGGGCGGGGAACGAGCGCCGTAGGAAAAGGGAGGCACCGATGTCGAGGAAGAAACTGATGATGCTGTCCGCGGTTACCGTCGCGCTGACGATGGTGGTGCCCGCGTTCGCGGCCGAAGCGACGCCCGAGAGCTTCAAGGAAGCGGCCGAACCGATCTGCAAGACCAACCGGGAAGCGAACGAAAGGGTCCTCGACGGAGCGCGCCAGAACGTGCAGACGGGCAAGTTGAAGAAAGCTTCCGGGCAGCTCTTCGCCGCTGCCAAGGCCCTGAAGCGATCCCGCACCCAGCTCCTCGGAGTTCAGAAGCCCGCCGAAGACGCCGCCCGGCTGACCAAGTGGCTGAACGGCATCAAGACCGAGGTGGAACTGCTCGAAGCGACGGGCAGGAAGCTGGCGAAGGGCGAAAAAAACGGCGCGCTGAAAATGATCATCCGCCTCAAGAGCAACGCCAACAAGACGAACAACCTGGTCCTCGATTACGAATTCCGTTACTGCCGCATAAACCCCTCGGAATTCTTCTAGGGCAATGAAACCGGCCGTGGTAGGGCGCGCCGGCAATCCCGGCGAGAGCACCCGCGCCTTCGCCGACTCGATCAGCCGCGGCGATCTCGACGCCGCGGCCTCCTGCTTCGCCAAGGACGCCTGCCTGCTTACTCCCGACTCGACCGTGATCCGAGGCCGCGAGGAGATCCGTCCGATCCTCCGCCAACTGATCGCCAGCGGCTCCCGGATCGAGGTGCAGGAGAGCTCGGTCGTGCTCGCCGGCGAAGTCGCTCTCGGCACCGAGCGCTGGGTCGTCACCTCGGCGGGCTCGAATGGAGAGCCCTTCACAAGGACGCTTACCCCGACCATGGTCATGCGCCAGGTCGAGGGTTGCTGGAAGCTGGCGGTGGCGATGCCGTGGGGGCGGCGCTGATTGCCCCGATCGGCGATGCCAGGCATGCACGTCATCTTCCCTGGCGCTCCGCCTCCTCCCGGCCGAAGTAGAAAGTCACCGCGATGTAGAGGAGGTCGGGTATCTCCTTGGCGAATGGCGGGGGCTCGTCTGTCTGCAGCCATTTCGTGACGGCTGCCTCGATCATGTTTAGGATGAACTTGGCAGCAATCGGGGGTGGAGATTGGCGAGACGCATTCTCGCGGCGTGCGGTGTCAACCGCACGGGAGAGGCGCTCGAAAACTTCATCGTGCTTGGCCGCGGCAGCCCCGCCGGCCACGTAGACCTCGAGGAAGATGCCCCCTGCCAGAAGAGGCTCGGTTTCGAGGAACTTCGCCAGCGCGCTCAGGCCGCTTCTCATGCCACCTGCCCAGGTCGTTTGCTGCTCGACGGCAGCAAAAAGATCTGTGACGAGCTCGTTGACGGTTGTGATGTAGCCGCTTTGGTAGCACTCGAAGGGGTCGGCGAAGTGACCGTAGAACGACTCGGCGTCGAGTCCAGCCCGCTCGAGGATCCTCTCTACCGTCAGGTTCCGGTATCCCGATGCCCCGCTTGCTTCCAGCGATGCCAGCTCGAGGATTCGCCGGTTCTGGGCATCAGGATCTTCCCGCTGCTGGCTCTCGTCCCTGGTCTCCGTCAAGTGTGTCCCCGCACGGCGCCATCACCCTGTACTCGCAACAACGCTTCAAAGACGCTATCAATTTGTTCAGGAACGATGTCATCGATTTCCGCAATGCCCAGTCACGGGATGCACGGTTGTGGGAACGACACACTCCTTTACAGAGACTTCTCGGACCAATCTGTATCCTCTGTCCTCGGTGACGCTGCCGGGACCCCTAGCCAAACAACCCGTCGGGCGCGAGCGTCTCTCGCGCTCCACGGTCGAGGAACATCAGCGCGAGCGGATACTCGTCGCCGCAATCGGCGTCTTCGCCAAGCGTGGGTTCCAGCAGACGACCATCGATCACATCGTTGCCGCCGCGAAGACGAGCGTCGGCAGCTTCTACGGGCTCTTCGACGGCAAAGAGGACTGCTTCCTGCGGTGTTTCGACCGGGTTGTGTCGGCCGGTCGTGGGCGGATATCCGGCTCCCCGTCAGAGGGGGAGTGGCCACAGCGAGCCTGTGCCACGCTTGCATCGATCCTGCACGAGGTGGAGGCCGAGCCGCTGGCGGCCCGCATCGTTCTCGTCGAGGCGCCTACCGTCGGTCCGGAGGCCCTGCGGCGCTACGAGGGAACACTCGATTCGCTGATTCCGCCATTGCGAGAGGGGAGGGTCTTTTCCCCCGATGGGAACAAGCTCCCGGCGAACCTGGAGGAGGCGAGCGTCGCCGGGTCCGCCTGGCTGCTCCGCGAGCGTCTCGTCAGCGGCCGCGTGAAGGGGGTCCAGGAGCTTCTGCCAGAGCTGGCAGCCATTCTGATCGGGCCGTATCTCGGCGAAGCCGAGGCACGTCGAATCGCCCGCGCCGCCCTCTAGCCGCCGAGGGCCGCCATGGCTAGGGCCGGGGCGCCAACCCCGGCGGAGCGCGACGCCGACCTCAGGGCGCACCTGCGCGAAGCAACGCTCGACGTCGTCTGCGAACGCGGCTATCGCTCCACGACGGTGGCCGTCATCTGCAATCGCGCCGAGGCCGGCGTGGACGAGTTCGAGCGGATATTCGGCAGCAAGGAAGACGCCCTCGTTCAGATCTACCGCGAGGAGGCTGGGATGTTCCTGGCCGTCGCCAACTCCGCCTGTGAGCTAGAGGAGAACTGGCGCGATGGTCTGCGCGCCGGCGCCTACGCCGGTGCTCGCTGGCTCCGCGACCATCCCCGGGAGGCCCGCTTCTGCATCCTCGAGGTGCTCGGTGCCGGAGAGGCTGCGCAGCTTCAGCGGGAGCACCTGATGCGGACGCTGGCCGTCTACTTCGACCGGGGCCGCAAACAGCTCGACCGGGATCGCCATGTCTCGCCCACGTTCGCGGCGGCGATCGTGGGGGCCATCTCGGAGATGCTCATACGCCGCCTCGTCGAGGGAGGGGACCTGTCCGACGTGGTCGACCTCGTTCCAGAACTCATGTACATAGCGGTCCGCCCCTTTGTCGACGGCGATGAGGCCATGGAGGAGCTGAGGCTTCCCGCGGTCCCGGAGCGTCGCCCGGCAGAGCGGTAACGCCAGCGACTAAATTGGCGAGCTGGTCACAGATCCCGCTATCGTCGGGATGGTGCCCGAGCAGGGAATCCAATCGGATGCTCAGAGCCCAGAGCTAGCTCGCCTGCCCCCCGGTCGTCACGGGCTGCCGCGGTCCTTCGTCGTCCAGAATCAGCGCGACCGGTTGACCGCCGGCATGATCGCCACCGTGGCCGAGCGTGGGTACCACGCGGCCACCATCACGGGGATCGCCGCCGCGGCAGGAGTCTCGCGCCGTACCTTCTACAGCTATTTCGACTCCAAGGAGGACTGCTACCTCGCGACCTACGACACCATCGTCGATCACCTGTTCAAGGTAGGGGTCGAGGCGGCGGGTACCGAGGAGAGCTGGCCCAGGCGCGTGCGTGCGTCCCTGGCCGCAGTCCTGCGGGCACTGGCCGCCAACCCCGACCTGGCCAGGTTCACCCTGATCGAGCCGCAACGTACCGGCGGCAAGATCGCCGAGCGCCTGCGCTCGGCGATCTTGCCGGCATTGGCGGAGCTTGATCGCGGTCTGCCGAAGGGCCTCAAAGCGCCGAGCCGTGAGGTCCAGAATGCGCTTCTGGCCGGGATGGCTGCCCTCATCGCCCGGGCGGTAGAGGCGGAGGAAGGTGAGCGGCTCGAGGAGCTGCTGCCGGAACTCGCCGAGCTTGTCCTCACGCCTTACATCGGGCGAGAGGAAGCAGCGACTGTCGCCCAGGGCGCATAGGCAGCGATTCCTTTCGGCCGGGACAGCGGCAGAGGCTCTAACATCGATTGCGCAAAGGTGATCTCGTGATCGCCCGCGCCCGGATAGCTCAGTTGGTAGAGCACTTCCATGGTAAGGAAGGGGTCACGAGTTCGAGTCTCGTTCCGGGCTCTCCGCAAACCGCTCTACGGAGCGGTATTTGCGTTGTAGGGGCGAAAGCGAAATAGTCAATAGGGGCAAATGGGCAGCGTGGGGGCAGCGTTGGCTCTTTGGACCCCCCTATTGATTTCTCCTTCCGGGGTCTCTTAGAGGGCTCGACGCGGTGTGTCGCCGTCTATATCGATGCCGGAATTGACGATCTCGGATCGACTGAGCGCGTAACGATCGCGGCTCTCCAGGGTTGTCCCCAGCAAGATGCGCATCGTCTTTGTTTTGGCCTACCTGGCTGCCGCTGCATTTGCGGTCGTTCTGTTTGATGCGCACACGGAGAACGAAAAGCTAGAAATGGTGGCGCTAGGACTCTGGGCCATCGCCTCTCTGTTGCTGGGATGGGGAACTGGTCAGCCCCTATGGTCGCTGCTCGTCATCGCGGTAGTTGCTTTCGCCGTGCCGTTCGGGTCTCAGAACCCTCCCGTCTACCACGAGGCCGCGATAACGGTCATCTATGCCTTTTTCGTCGGAATCGCTTCAGCCGCCTTGATCGTGATCTCGGCTTTGGCGCGAATTCTTGTGGACCGACGTACCGTCTCTCTCGACGGCTGAATTGACCACCTCGATTGCAGGTGCGGCGAGCTCGATCGAGGCGGGGGAGGGGGTTGACTGAGCGGGTCGGGAACGTCGGTTTCTGTCCCACGATTCTCCAGAGCCATATGGGCTCGAAAGTGAATTGACTACCTCGCTTGCAGATTCCGGCGCTTCGGGTCCTACCCTGGCCGGGTGACCATCGAAATCGAATTCGTCCGCGAGGCAGTCCCCACCGTCGAGGCGCGATTGCCTGCCGCTGAAACGGTGGCCAGGCTCTGCACCGAGCCGAAGTCGGGGCAGGCGGTCTCAAGATGGTTGGGCCGCTGCGCTGGCGGCTGACACCGACGCGGAAACCTTCACCGCTGCGCTCGATCAGGTCGCTCCCGATTGGGAGGCCGACGGCGAGCTGGTAATCAAAGCGATCTAGCCGTTCCTCGGCTCCCTTCGCGAAGCGGATTGGTTCCGCGGTCAGCTCAACCGGTCGGGGCAGGGTCAGCGCCGTTGATGGCGAATTCGCTGGCCGTGGACTACTTTCGAGACGTGTCGGTGCAAGCAATCGGCACCGTGCTCGGCGGCGTAATTCTGCTCGTCGGCGCGAAGCTCGGCGGCCTGCTTACCGGCGTGGACTGGAATCAAATCTGGAAGGCGACCGGCGTCCCAGCGCTGATTGCATTGGTCGGCCTGCTCGGCTCGCCGTTCTTCTTGCGTCGGGATCGGCGAGTCAGGGAAGAAACGATCGCGCGGGCGAAACGCGAGGGCTGGTATGGCGAGGACATGCGCTGACCAGTTCGCCCCCGCGCGGCGGCATTGACTACTCGTCGTCATCGTCAGTCGCGCCTCTACCCGGCGCGAAATCTTCATCAGCGCCGGGACGGGCATCCCGAATGCCTTGGCGATCATGCGGATGCCGCCCCACCACTCATCCAGTTCGCCCTGTTCGATCTTCCGCAGTTCGGGGATCGTCATTTCGGCCTTGTCGGCAAGCTCCTCCCTGCTCAAGCCCCGCCGCTCGCGGATCACGGTGATGACCTGGCCCAGTCCTTTGAACGCGGCGGCCTCCTCGTCGTCGCGAGGGTGCCGGCGTCGCTGCTGCCTCGTCATGCTGACGGGAGTAAGTCCGCGTCCTGCAAGCGGGCGCGGTGGTAGAGGATCTGTCCCGCGTTGAATTTCTTGTAGGTCTTGGGGTCTTCGGCCAAGAGGTCGGCGAGCAGGTCATCGGCGGTGAGGGAGCGATCCCGGTCCTTTGTGAACAGACCGAGGATGCCGAGCCTGACCGGGTGGCTGAGCGCCTGTGTCTGGTCGGCCTCGATGCGGTTACGGTCTCGTCCGTGGAGCGCCATCGGTCTAGCCCTCCTGTGGTCGAACGGGAGCGACGGCTGCCCCTGCGATCCGCCGTCGCCCCCGCTCGTCCTGCCCTTCGCGGCCTCGGCCGTGCGCGAGGGAGGCGTGCCGGTCACCGTGGCGGCGGGGGCGGTGGGGTGGTCTGTGGGAGGAAGTCGTCATTGGTTGGAAACCGGAGGCGGGCTGCATCGCGGAACCCCGCCCCCGGCCCAGTCATGAGATGCATTCCGTCCGTGGTGGTGAACGGTTTGCGGTGAGAGGCGACTTTCTCAATCAGAATTTGTGCAGTCAATTCCCTTACTGACTCGGCTCACGTTTTCGTGAGCGCGGTCAGTGCGCGAGCGAGGTCGGCGAGGCTTCCGCGCCCGCTCGAAGGCGGAGAGGTTTACGAGGATCGGGGTCGTCTCTTCCTTCGACTCGGCGGCTCGGTTCATCGCTCGGCACTCGATCTCGCGCACCAGTTCCAGGTGGGCGGCGTTCGCCTGTTCCAGTTCCTCCCGGCCCTCCGCGTCTACGTGGTACCAGTCCCAGGCCAGGATCGTTCGAGGATCGGCGAGGTTGCCCTTCCACAGCGCGGCGACAATCTCGGCTGACCCTGACTGGACGATCCACCCGGCGATGTGCTGCCGCTCCTGCTCCGTCAGTGCTTCGGCTTCCTCCTGCGAGTACTCGGGAATCTCGACCGCCCGGTACCAGTAGACGTTGGTCGCTCTCCGTTCTTCGACTTTGGCGACTTCAATCGAGCCGTCTTCCAGCATCCGCTTGATGTGGTTGGAGACGTTGCTGAGGTCGATCTCGGTCACCTCTGCGACTTCCCCCGCCGTGTAGCTCCCTTCGTTCAGCAGCGTGAGAATCTCAATGCGGATCACATGGGAGAGGGCGTACTGGACGGCTTCCTCAATCCGCTTCGGCTTCTTCTCCTTCTTGCGCCTGCCTCTATGACCCTCGGCCGTGTTAGCTGCCACTCCGCTCCTCCTTGCTGGACAAAACCCGGCTACTCAACAGGTTTCGCAGCATAGGCCCTTAGAGGGCGGCTCAGGTACGCCCACGTACTCACAGAACTGACTTGGCTCACAAATCTGACGATGCGTTGAAGCGTCTTTAGCATCGCCCCTCCTCCTGGCGAAGCCGTCGCCGGGCTGACGCATGGGGAGGGGGGTGAGGAGATGAAGGCGATGAAAGTTGCGCCCGTTCAGGTGAACCACATGATCTACAAGTCCGCGTAGAGGCGGTCTTGGATCAGGGCCGGTCTTCCCAGGGCAGTGCGAGGGGGATCGGCCCTGCCGTCCTCATCCCTGTGATCGACAAACGGAGGCTGCTTGGAGAAACCTTTACCTCGACGCTCGTGCGACGGCAGAAAACCTATTCCCGTTGTAGGTAGTTAAAGGTTTTCCGACCCCTCCCATGTAGTAGCCCCGACGGCGGGGATGGGAAGGCAATTGACTACTACCTGTTGACACTCGCGAAGGGTGACAGTCAGCAGATCGAGCGGGGCGACGTGCCGGGCTTCCACTCCTTCCGGCACACCGCCGCCAGCGAAGCGATCCACGCGGGCGATTCAGCCGAGGAAGTGAGCTGGCTGCTGGGGCACAAGGATTCGACCGTCACCAGGCGCGTCTACGTGACGGAGATTCAGAGCGTCGAGCGCTCGGGCAAGCGGCGGGAAAAGATGGAGGCTCGGATGGGCGGCACCCTCTCGTCTCTCGGTAGCGCGGACGGCGGAGCAGGACCGAACCCGAAGCGACACACCCGCCCTTCGCAAGTCAACAATGTTGCGGATCTCTCAAGGCGAAGGGCGAGGGTTTAGCTCGGCCGGTTCGAGGGGCGGGAATAGACTTCAGGCTGTGAGCAACGGAACGGAAGACGCGCCACTCGACTGCCCAACCTGTAATGGGATCGGGTGGCGCTGGTGGGCACCGGCCACTGCTCCAAAGCAGCAAGGGGAGTGGCGCGAATGCCGCAACTGCCTGGGGACTGGCAACGCCGATCAGCGAGGCCAAAAACGACCGGAGCCACAGCCATAGTTGGCAGCGCTCTTGGCAGCGCGTTTCGGAATCAGATGGGCTAAGCCCGAATCCGGATTCCGCAGAAGTCATGGAGCTGAGGCGTAAGCGAACCAGGGCGGCTTAGCGAATCAAACAGCCCCTTCATGGTAAGGAAGGGGTCACGAGTTCGAGTCTCGTTCCGGGCTTCTCTGGCTACACGGCCAAACCTCAGCCGGCGTCTGTAGGCTGGCGCCGTGGACTTTGCTCTGACCGACGAGCAGAACGACTTCGTCGACGCCATTCGGGACTTCTGCGATCGCGAGTGCGGCACCTCCGACCAGCGTGAGCGCCTCACCGACGGCTATCGCGACCACCACAACTTCGACCTCTATAAGCAGATGGCCGAGGTCGGCTGGCTCGGGGTGACGATCCCCGAGGAGTACGGCGGCTCGGGCGGGACGATGTTGGATGCCTGTCTGTTCATGGAGGAGACGACCCGGGGCCTGGCCCCGATCGGCGGCTACGCGACGACCCTGATCGTCGCCGGCGCCACCCAGCGCTTCGGTACCGAGGCCCAGAAGGAGAAGATTCTCGGCGGGATCGCTTCGGGGTCGGTCGAGGCGATCGCGATGACCGAGCCCGAGGCGGGCTCTGACGTCGGCGCCCTCAGCTGCAAGGCCGAGCGGGTCGACGGCGGCTTCGTCATCAACGGCCAGAAGGTCTTCTGCTCCAACGCCCACATCTCCGACCACGTCCTTGTCGTCTGCCGCACCGATCGCAGCGGCAGCAAGCACGAGGGGATGACGATGATCTGGGTCCCGAGCGACGTCGAGGGGATGGAGTGCGTCCCGATCGAGACGATGGGCGGCCGCGAGACCAACCACCTCTACTTCACCGACTGCGCCGCGTCCGAGGACATGGTCCTCGGCGAGGTCGACCAGGGCTGGACCCAACTGATGGCGGGGCTCAACGTCGAGCGCCTGATCCTCGCCGCGACGATGCTCGGGATCGCCCAGCGCGCTTTCGACGATCTGCTCGTCTACGTCAAGGAGCGGCGCCAGTTCGACCGCCCGATCGGTTCCTTCCAGGCGCTCCAGCACCGGATCTCCGACCTCGCCACCGACCTGCAGGCAGCCCGCCTGATGACCCACTGGGTAGCGACTCTCGTCGACGAGGACCCGGACCGGATGCTGCCCCAGCAGGCCTCGATGGTGAAGCTCTTCGTCACCGAGGTCGCCAAGCGGACGACCCTCGAGGGGATGCAGATGATGGGCGGATACGGCTACTCCTCCGAGTACGACATGGAGCGTCTCGTCCGCAGCTCACTGGTCTCGACGATCTACGGCGGGACCTCCGAGATCCAGCGCACGATCATCGCCAAAACCCTCGGGCTCTAACTACTGGTAGCTGGCTTAGGGAGGGTGACGGTGGGGGTCCCTGGGAGCACTTCCGCCGAGGGGATCGTTTGGTGGCTGACCGTGAATGCCTCCGGCTCGGCTCCATGCTGAGTACCCAGGGACCCCCACCGTCACCCTCCAGACCACCGAACTCCGGCAGACGCACAGGGTTCAGGACCTTCAAGAAAGAGATGGCGTGTGAATTCGACCCGCCCCCGCCTCAGGCGGAGGCGGCCACTTCGCCCTCGACCAGCGCTGGTTCGCCGATGTGGAAGCCCTGGGCGTAGTCGACGTCGTAGGCGCGGACCAGGGCCAGCGTCTCGGAGTCCTCGACCCCCTCGGCGACCGTCTCCTGGCCGAAGGCTTTGGCGAACTGGACGAGTGCTTGGACCAGGCGTTGGTCGGTGGGTGACCTCGGCAGTTCGCGGATGAACTCGATGTCGATCTTGAGGTGCTGGATCGGCAGTTCCTTCAGGTAGCTGAACGAGCTGAACCCGGTGCCGAAGTCGTCGAGGCCGAGGCCGCACCCCATCCCGGTCACCGTCTCGGCGAAGGTGCGGGCGTTGGCCATGTTCGAGATCGCCGCCGTCTCGGTGATCTCGAAGTCGAGCCAGCCCGGGTTGAGGCCGCCGTCGATCGCCCGCCGCACGTCCTCGATCAGCCGCGGGTCGCAAAGCGAGGCGCCGCTGACGTTGACCGCGATCGGGCGCGAGCGGCCGGCCAGCTCGATTGCCTTGCCGAGGACCAGCCGATCGATCTCGGTGATCAGTCCCAGGCGCTCGGCCGTCGGCAGGAACGAGGAAGGGGGGATGACGTCGTCGTCGGCGTCGAGCATCCGCACCAGCAGCTCCTCGCGGGCGACGCACTGATTGCGCAGATCGAAGATCGGTTGCGCGTAGACGACGATCCGTTCGCGCTCGAGCGCTTCCCGGATCCGGTCGGCCCAGGTCAGCTTCAGGTTCGGCCCGCTGGCGGCGTCGACCGCCCGGCCGCCGCCCTGTTCCTTTGCTTCGCAGAGAGCGATGTCGGCGGCGATCATCAGTCCTTCGGCGGTCACTTCCTCGCCGGTGCCGCCGAAGGAGGCGATGCCGACGCTGGCCCCGACCGCCGGCTGCCCGCGTTCGCGGACCAGCGCGATCAGCCGCTCCGCCGTCGCCAGCGCCTGGGCCGGCGTGGTCCGCTGCAGAAGCAGCGCGAATTCATCGGCGCAGATCCGCGCCGGCAGGTCGTCGGCCCGCGATTCGTCGCTCAGGGTCGCGCCCACGGTTTCCAGTAGGCGGTCGCCGGCCTCGTGCCCGAGCGAGTCGTTGACGAGGTGGAAGGAGTCGATGTCGAGCAGCAGCAACGCTCCGTGCTGACTGCGCTGCAGGGGATCAAGCAGGCGTTCTTCCACCTCTTCGACGAACTGGTCACGGTCGCAGAGACGAGATTGCATAGAAAACGACTTTACAAAGAATTAAGTAAGAGGTGTGAATAACGTCTGAGATGACCGGTATCGGCCGGTCCTTGGCCGACGTTGAGCGCTATCCTTGCCGCAGCCTCGCGCTCCGGCCCGGGGTTTTTCTTCTGTAACGACTAGTCCTCAGGCACGGAACGAGGGAGAAGATGGCTCGCGGAGATGTCCGCATCGCGGTGACGTTGGCTTGCGAAGACTGCAAGCGCCGCAACTACCAGACCAACAAGTCCCGGCGGAATTCGCCGGATCGCATCGAGATGCGCAAGTACTGCCGCTGGTGCGGGCACCACACCTCCCATAAGGAGACCCGGTAGCCCCCAATGGCAAAGACCCGCGCACAGCGCAAGGCCGAGCGCCGGGCTCGGGAAGCTGAGGAACAGAAACGCTCCGGCGGGCACCAAAGCCCGGCCGAGGCTCAGCACGACACGCAGGTCCCGATCTCGGGCGACGAGGCGCTGGTCGAGGCGCGTGAGCGCGGCATGGCCGCCGGCGCCTCGGAGGAGGCACTGCGGCTCCCCGAGGACCCGAAGCCCTCCCGCGGCGATCGCCGCGCCGAAGCGAAGGCGGAGAAGGAAGCGGAGAAGCGCAAGCGCGAGGACCAGAAGCGCCGCGAGAGCCAGGAGCTGGAGAAGAAGCAGAAACAGGCCAAGGCCGAACGCCAGCGCTCCGGATTTATCGGCTTCCTCATATCCTGCTGGCAAGAGCTGAAGAAAGTCCAGTGGCCCGACCGCGAGACGCTGGTTCAGGCCACGGCGGTCACCATCCTCTTCGTCGCCGTCGCAGCCGCCTACCTCGGCGCCCTCGACGCGGCCTTCAGCTGGCTCATCAAGCAGATCCTTTAGCCGGGATCCCGAACAAAGGCTTCCTACAGATGTATCGCTGGTACGTGATCAACACCTACTCCGGGCACGAGAACAAGGTCAAGCACAATCTCGAGCACCGAGTGCAGACGATGAGTCAGAACCGCAACGTGCGGCAGGTCGTCGTCCCCACCGAGCAGGTCTCGGAGATGAAGGACGGGCAGAAAATCCAGACCGAGAAACGGACGATGCCCGGCTATGTGCTGGTCAACATGGAGATGACCGACGACGCTTGGAACCTGGTCAAAAACACCCCCGGGGTGACCGGCTTCGTCGGCGCCGAGCGCAACAAGCCGGTGCCCCTCTCGAAACCGGAGGTCGATCGCCTGCTTCACCGCGAGACCGCCGAGCGGCCGCGCACCCAGGCCCAGTTCGCGATCGGCGAATCGGTCAAAGTCATCTCCGGCCCGCTCTCCGACTTCTCCGGCGAGATCGCCGAGATCAACGAGGACGCCGCCAAACTCAAGGTGCTGGTCTCGATCTTCGGCCGTGAGACGCCGGTCGAGGTCGGCTACGACCAGGTCAAGAAGATCTAGCTCGTAAAGAGCGCTACCCTCCCCAACCCTCATGGCCAAGAAAGTCCTCACCGTCATCAAGCTGCAGATCCAGGCCGGCAACGCCAACCCGGCGCCGCCGGTCGGTCCCGCGCTGGGCCAGCACGGCGTCAACATCATGGACTTCTGCAAAGCCTTCAACGCCCAGACCCAGGGCGAGGGAGGGACGATCATCCCGGTGGAAATCACCGTCTACGAGGATCGCTCCTTCACCTTCATCACCAAGACTCCGCCGGCCGCGATCCTGATCAAGGAAGCGATCAAAATCCCGAAGGGCTCGGGCGAGCCGCACGTCAACAAGGTCGGGACGATCTCCGACGCCCAGATTCAGGAGATCGCCGAACGGAAGATGCCCGACCTCAACGCCAACGACATCGACGCCGCGAAGAAGATCATCGCCGGCACCGCCCGCTCGATGGGCGTCGACGTCGCCTAGGAGACTTCGAATGGCCCACGGCAAGCGATACCGCCAGCAGTACGACAAGGTCGAGCGCGACCGTGCCTACCCGCCGGCCGAGGCGGTCGCACTGTTGAAGGAGACGGCGAGCACCAAGTTCGACGAGACGGTTGAGCTGCACGTCTTGCTCGGCGTCAACGTCCGTCACGCCGACGAGCAGCTGCGAGGCACCCTGGCCCTGCCCCACGGGCTCGGCAAGGACGTCACCGTTGCCGTCTTCGCCCAGGGGCAGCAGGCGCGCGACGCCGAGTCCGCCGGAGCGGACTTCGTCGGCGGCCAGGACCTGGTCGACAAAGTCCAGGAGGGCTGGACCGACTTCGACGTCGCGATCTCGACCCCGGAGATGATGAAAGGCGTCGGCCAGCTGGGCCGCGTCCTCGGCCCCAGGGCAAGATGCCGAACCCGAAGGTCGGCACCGTCACCGACGACGTCGAGAAGGCCGTCGCCGACTCGAAGTCGGGCAAAGTCGAATACCGCACCGACCGCCAGGCGATCGTCCACATGGCGATCGGCAAGGCCAGCTTCGACCAGGGCGAAATTCTCGATAACTACGAAGCCGTGATGGACGAGATCGTCCGCGCCAAACCTTCCTCGTCCAAGGGCAAATACATCGTCTCCGCCACTCTGGCGACGTCGATGGGTCCCGGCATCCGCGTCGACTCCGCCAAATCCGCCGACCGCGAGACCGCGGCCGTTGGAGCGGGGGAGACCGCAGAGGAGCCGGCGACCGCCTAGACTGCGTCGCCGCTAACCCCAGACCATCGGCGGGGCAGTGCCCATAAGCCCGATGCAGGTAAGACGATGAACCGCGAAGAAAAGTCCGCAGCCATAAAAGAGATCGCCTCCGAGATTGAGGCGTCCGAGGCGATTTTCGCCGTCGACTACCGCGGTATCAGCGTTCCCCAAGCAGCCGAACTGCGCTCGAAACTGCGCGAAGCCGACGCCAGCTTCCGTATCGTCAAGAACCGGTTGACGAAAATCGCCGCCGACCAGGCTGGCGAGGAACGGCTCGCCGAGCTGCTGCAGGGCCCGACCGCCCTCACCTTCGTCCGCGGCGACACCGCCCAGGCCGCGAAGGCGATCACGACTTTCAACAAAGAGCACGACGTGCTCACCTACAAGGGCGGCTTCATGGACGCGACTTCGCTCGACGAAGTCGCCTTCCAATCGATCGCCAAGCTGCCTGGCCGGGAAGTGCTCAACGGCCAGCTTGCCGGCGTCGTCGCCAGCCCGATCACGGGTCTGGTCCGCGGCCTCGGTTCGATGATCCAGGGCTTGGCGCTGCAGCTGGGCCAGATTGCCGAGAAAGGTCTCGTCAGCGGCGAGGCCCCGGCGGCGACGGAGGAGGCTCCCGCCGAGGAGGTCAAGCCCGAGGCTGAGGAGGCTCCGGCGGCGGAGGTTTCCGATGACACGACTTCAGATGAAGATTCAAACGAGGAAGAGGGGTAGCGACTGATGGCAACCAAAACTTCAACCGAGGACTGGATCGAGGAGCTGAAAGGCATCTCGGTGCTCGAGCTCTCCGAGCGGATCAAAGCGCTCGAGGAGGAGTTCGGCGTCTCCGCGACGGCCGTTGCGGCCGCAGCGCCGGCTGCCGCTGGTGGCGGTGGCGGCGACGAGGGCGGCGCCGAAGAGTCCTCGACCGTCGACGTCATCCTCAAAGAGGTCGGTGGCCAGAAAGTGCCGGTCATCAAGGTCGTTCGCTCGGCTACCGGTCTCGGCCTGAAAGAGGCCAAGGCCCTCGTCGACGAGGCTCCGAAAGCGATCAAAGAGGGTGTCGAGCGCGACGAGGCCGACAAACTCAAAGCTGAGCTGGAGGAGGCGGGCGCGACGGTCGAACTCTCGTAAGAGTTCGTACCGCGCCCGCGGATCCCGCTCAGGGAGCCAAGTTCGTAGCCGGCCGCGGCCGTGTGTTATTTTCCGCGGTCGCGCGCTTTTTGAGGTTCCCTGCCCATATCTGCGCAGTATCCACGTCCCTCTGACCGTCCGAGGAGTCGCCGACTTTGGCACGTTCTAACGCTGCCCCCGTAACCCGTAGGAGCTTTTCCCGCCTAGACAACCCTCTTGAGGTTCCACACCTGATCGACATCCAGCGACGTTCCTTCGAGGAACTGACGGATCCGAAAAGCGGTGGGCTGAGGGAGACGATCAACGACATATCCCCGATCGAGGACTACACGGGGAACCTCCAGATCGTCTTCGGCGATTTCAAATTCGAGGAGCCGCCGCACACGATCGAAGAGTGTCGCGAGAAGGACATGACCTACTCGCGGCCGCTGACCGCGACCGTCGCTTTCCAGAACAAGGAGACCGGCGAGATCCGCGAGCAGGCCGTCTTCATGGGCGACTTCCCGTGGATGACCGAGCGCGGCACCTTCATCATCAACGGCACCGAGCGCGTCGTCGTCACCCAGCTGGTCCGCTCGCCGGGCGCCTACGTGATGGCGCCGAAGGACCCGGAAAAGCAGGTCTTCATCGCCAACCTGATGCCGGCCCGTGGCTCCTGGCTGGAGCTCGAAGTCGACAAAAAAGGCAAAGTCTTCGTCCGCATCGACCGCAAGCGAAAACTGCCGGTCACCGTCCTGCTGCGGGCAATGGGTTACGTCGAGGACCAGCAGCTCCTCGACATGTTCGACAACTCGGTCTACATCCGCCACACGATCGAGGCGGACACCGAAGCGACCAAGACCGAAGAGGGCGCCCTGATCGAGCTGTTCAAAAAGCAGCGCCCGGGCGAGCCGCCATCGGTTGACGCTGCCCGCGGTCTGCTCGAGCAGCTCTTCTTCGACCCCAAGCGCTACGACCTCACCCGGGTCGGCCGCTACAAGCTCAACGCCCGTCTCGATCTCGACATCGACCTCGAGACCCGGGTCCTCACCCATGACGACATCATCGCCCTCGTCAAGGAGCTCACCTCGCTGCCGAAACTGCTCGGCATCCCGGAGGAGATCGACGAGGAGAACCCGATCAAAGACTATGCAGCGGAGGCGATCACCTACCCCCGCGAGCCCGTCTACGAGCACCTCGACGAGTACGAGCACTTCGGCAACCGCCGCCTCCGTACCGTCGGCGAGCTGATCCAGGAGGCCTTCCGGATCGGCCTCTACCGGATGGAGCGCGTGGTCCGCGAGCGCCTCACCACCGAGGACTCCGACGCGATCACCCCGCAGACGATCATCAACATCCGCCCGGTCGTGGCGGCGATGAAGGAGTTCTTCGGCTCCTCGCAGCTGTCGCAGTTCATGAGCCAGACGAACAGCCTCGATGGGCTGACCCACAGGCGGCGTCTCTCCGCTCTCGGTGCCGGCGGTCTGACCCGTGAGCGTGCCCCGATCGAGGTTCGCGACGTGCACCCGACCCATTACGGCCGGATGTGCCCGATCGAGACCCCGGAGGGACCGAACATCGGCCTGATCGGCTCGCTCGCCTCATACGCGCAGATCTCCGAGCACGGCTTCGTCACGACCCCCTACCGGGTGGTCGAAGACGGTGTCGTCAGCAAAGAGATCGTCCACTACGACGCGACCCAGGACGAGGACAAGGTGATCGCCCAGGCGAACTCCGAGTTCGACCCGAAAACGGGCAAGCTGAAGGGTCCGCAGGTACTGGTCCGGGCCGGCGATCAGGAGTACGCGACGGCTGCCCCCAAGGAAGTCGACCTGATGGACGTCTCGCCGTCCCAGATCTGGTCGGTGGCGACCTCGCTGATTCCGTTCCTCGAGCACGACGACGCCAACCGCGCGCTGATGGGCTCGAACATGCAGCGCCAGGCGGTGCCGCTGCTGAAACCGGATCCGCCGCTGATCGGCACCGGTATGGAGCGTCGCGCCGCCGTGGACAGCGGCGACGTCGTCCTCGCCAAAAGCGACGGCGAAGTCACCCATGTCGACGCCCAGCGCATCGTCGTCAGCAGCGGTTCGACGAAAGACGAGTACCCGCTACTCAAGTTCACGCGCTCGAACCAGGGCACGATCATCCACCAGCGGCCGATCGTCAAGACCGGCCAGAAGGTGAAGGAGGGCGACGTGCTCGCCGATGGCTCCTCCACCGGTGGTGGCGAGATCGCCCTGGGCAAGAACTGCCTGGTCGCCTTCATGTCCTGGGAGGGCTACAACTTCGAGGACGCGATCATCCTCTCCGAGCGCCTGGTCAAGGAAGACGAACTCACCTCGATCCACATCGAGGAGTACGAGATCGACGCCCGCACGACCAAGCTCGGCGACGAGGAGATCACCCGCGACATCCCCAACCGCTCCGAGGAGAGCCTGCGCAATCTGGACGAGCGCGGGATCGTCCGGGTCGGTGCTGAGGTCGACGCCGGCGATCTGCTGGTCGGCAAGGTCACGCCGAAGGGCGAGACCGAGCTGACGGCCGAGGAGAAGCTGATCCGCGCGATCTTCAAGGAGAAGGCGCGCGAGGTCCGCGACACCTCGCTGAAAGTCCCGCACGGCGCGGGCGGGGTCGTCATCGACGTCCTCACCTTCAGCCGTGATGCGGGCGACGATCTGGCTCCCGGCGTCAACGACCTGGTCCGCGTCTTCGTCGCGATCAAGCGCAAGATCGCCGAGGGCGACAAGCTCGCCGGCCGTCACGGGAACAAGGGTGTGATCTCGAAGATCGTGCCCGAGGAGGACATGCCTCACCTGGCCGACGGGACCCCCGTCGACGTCATCCTCAACCCGCTCGGCGTGCCGAGCCGGATGAACATCGGCCAGATCCTCGAGACCCACCTCGGTTGGGTCGCGGCGAACGGCTGGTACGACGACGGCTCCGAGGCCTACAAGCAGGCCCACTCCGACGAGGGCGATGGTCGCGTCTATGTGGCCACGCAGGTCTTCGACGGCGCCTCGGTGGAGGACGTCGACGACGCCCTCGTCAACTGGCAGGACGAGAACGCGGAGCGGGGGATCGACCTCGGGGTCGACAAGAGCGCCCGCCCGGGTGCCCGTGCCTCAGGCACGGCGCAGCTGTACAACGGCCGCACCGGCGAGCCCTACGAGGGCAAGGTCACGGTCGGCTACATGTACATCCTCAAGCTCCTGCACCTTGTCGACGACAAGATCCACGCTCGTTCGACCGGCCCCTACTCGCTCGTCACCCAGCAGCCGCTGGGCGGCAAGGCGCAGTTCGGCGGTCAGCGCTTCGGCGAGATGGAGGTCTGGGCGCTGGAGGCTTATGGCGCCGCCTACACCCTGCAGGAGATGCTCACGGTCAAGTCCGACGACACGGTCGGACGCGTCAAGGCCTACGAGGCGATCGTCAAGGGTGAGAACATCCCCGAGCCCTCGATACCGGAGTCCTTCAAAGTGCTTTTGAAGGAGATCCAGAGCCTTTCGCTCGACGCCAATGTGGTGTCGGAGGGCTCGGACGTCGAGATCTCCGACGAGGAAGACGACCTGCTGAAAGCCGCCGAGGAGCTGGGCATGGACCTGACCGGCGTTCGCGCCGACTCCAGCAATGGAGCGGCAGACGAGCAAGAGGAGCAGGTGGTCGCCGAGGGCGAGGGCGGAACTGATGGTGATGGTGCTGGCAAAGCCGAGGAGGCCACGCCGGCCGAGGTGGAGGACTGATGATCGACATCAACAATTTCGACGCGATTGAGATCGGGCTCGCGTCTTCGAAGAAAATCCGCTCCTGGAGTTGGGGCGAGGTCACGAAGCCCGAGACGATCAACTACCGGACCCTGAAGCCGGAGAAAGACGGGCTCTTCTGCGAGCGCATCTTCGGTCCGACCAAGGACTGGGAGTGCTACTGCGGCAAGTACAAGCGCGTCCGCTACAAGGGAATCGTCTGCGAGCGCTGCGGCGTCGAGGTGACCCGCTCCAAGGTCCGCCGCGAGCGGATGGGGCACGTCGACCTGGCCTCGCCGGTCTCCCACATCTGGTTCTTCAAGGGCGTCCCGAGCCGGATCGGCTACCTGATCGACATGGCTCCGAAAGAGCTGGAGAAGGTTCTCTACTTCGCCGCCTCGATGGTCACCTGGGTCGACGAGGAGGCCCGTGACAAAGATGTCGGGAAACTCGAGAAAGAGGTCAAAAAAGTCGTCGACTCCTACGAGTCCGAAAAACAAAAACGGACGCAGGAGCTGGCCGAGTCGCTGGAGCGCCGGATCGCCTATCTGGAGAACGGCGCCCAGGACAAGTTCGACGACGAAGACCACATCTGGGCCGACTCGCTGAAACTGACCGCGGCGCAGCTGCGGAAGCTCAAAGACGACGACCGGGCGAAAATGATCAAAGAACTGCGCAAACAGTTCGACGCCGAGATCTCCGACACCGAGGCCTACCTCGAAGAGGCCGCGGAGCGGATGCAAGAGGTCTGGAAGATCTTCACGGAGATGAAGCCGAAGGACGTCATCAACGACGAGACGGTCTTCCGGGAGCTCAAGGACCGGTTCGGCTCCCCGTTCGGCTGGGGCGAGTACTTCCGCGGCGGCATGGGTGCCGAAGCGGTGCGCGACCTGCTCGAACAGGTCGATCTCGCGGCCGACTGCGAGGAATTGGAGCTGATCATCAACAGCTCCAAAGGCCAGAAACAGGCTCGCGCGGTGAAGCGGCTGAAAGTCGCCTCCGCCTTCCTCAACTCGGACAATCAGCCTGCCTGGATGGTCCTCGACGCGGTGCCGGTGATTCCGCCGGAGCTGCGCCCGATGGTCCAGCTGGACGGTGGCCGCTTCGCGACCTCCGACCTCAACGACCTCTACCGCCGGGTGATCAACCGCAACAACCGGCTGAAAAGGCTGCTCGATCTCGGCGCCCCCGAGATCATCGTCAACAACGAGAAGCGGATGCTGCAGGAGGCCGTCGACGCGCTGTTCGACAACGGCCGCCGCGGGCGCCCGGTCACGGGCCCCGGCAACCGTCCGCTGAAGTCGCTCTCCGACATGCTGAAGGGGAAGCAGGGTCGCTTCCGCCAGAACCTGCTCGGCAAGCGCGTCGACTACTCCGGCCGCTCGGTGATCGTCTCCGGCCCGAGCCTGCGGCTGCACCAGTGCGGCCTGCCGAAGCTGATGGCGCTCGAGCTGTTCAAGCCATTCATCATGGCCCAGCTGGTCGAGCGCAAAGCGGTGCAGAACATCAAGGCCGCGAAGAAGATGGTCGAGTCGATGATCCCGGAGGTCTGGGACGTGCTGGAGGAAGTCATCCATCAGCACCCGGTCCTGCTCAACCGGGCGCCGACCCTGCACCGTCTTGGCATCCAGGCTTTCGAACCGGTTCTGGTCGAGGGCAAGGCGATCCAGGTTCACCCCTTGGTCTGCCACGCCTTCAACGCCGACTTCGACGGCGACCAGATGGCGGTCCACGTGCCGCTTTCAGCCGAGGCTCAGGCCGAGGCGCGGATCCTCATGCTGTCGGCCAACAACATCCTCTCCCCGGCCCACGGGGCGCCGCTGGCGACCCCGACCCAGGACATGGTGCTCGGCATCTACTACCTGACCTACGGCCCGGAAGCGGATGAGCTGGCGAAGATCGACGAGGAGTTGAAGGCCGGCAAGGGCGGCAACGGCGCCGGGCCGAACGTGAAGGTGTTCCGCTCCGCGCAGGAGGCCGAGCTAGTCTACGAGAACGGCGGCTGCAAACTGCACGACAAAGCGGAGTTCCGCCGCGCCGGGCACGAGCACTTCCTGACCACGGTCGGGCGGATCATCTTCAACGAATCGATCGAAGGTGCGCTTGCCGACGCATTGCAGGACGAATTCGACCCTGAGCAGTACGAGTTCGTCAATCGCTCGCTGAAGAAGAAGGACATCAACCAGATGGTCTCCGACCTGGTCGAGGCCTATGGCGCGCCCGCGGTCTCGCAGGTGCTCGATGCCTTCAAGGACCTGGGCTTCCACTACGCCAGCCAGGCCGGGATCACGGTCTCGAAGAACAACGTCGTCTCGCCGCCGGAGAAGCCGGTGATCCTCGATCGCTACGAGAAGGAGACGGCTGCGATCCAGCAGCAGTACGACGAGGGCTACATCACCGCCGAGGAGCGTCACGAGGCAGTGACGGCTCACTGGAACCGGGCCACCGACGAGGTCGCACAGGCGATGGAGGACAACCTCGACGAGCTGAACCCGATCTTCATGATGGCCAACTCGGGAGCGCGCGGATCGTTCAAACAGATCCGCCAGCTGGCCGGGATGCGCGGTCTGATGGCCAACCCGAAAGGGGAGATCATCGAGCGGCCGATCAAGGCCAACTTCATGGAGGGTCTCTCGGTCCTCGAGTACTTCATCTCCACCCACGGCGCCCGAAAGGGCCTCGCCGACACGGCGCTGAGGACGGCCGACTCCGGTTACCTCACCCGTCGCCTTGTCGACGTCGCCCAGGACGTGATCGTGCGCGAGGAGGACTGCAAAACCAAAGACCACATCGAGATGGTCTTGCGCAAGGACGACGGGTCGCTCAACGACAACCTGATGGGGCGCCTCGCGGCTAAAAAGCTCGAAACCAAACGCGGTCGCGACCTGCTCAAGCGCAACCAGGAGATCACCCACGCCGACGTCGAGGAGATCGCCGAGGCTTTCGGCGACGAAGAGGTCAAGATCCCCATCCGCTCGGCCCTCAAGTGCGAGGCGGAGTCCGGCGTGTGCCGCTCCTGTTACGGGATCGCACCGGCGACCGGGTCGACGGTGGACATCGGCGACGCGGTCGGGATCATTGCCGCTCAGTCGATCGGCGAGCCCGGGACCCAGCTGACCATGCGTACCTTCCACACCGGAGGTGTCGCCGGCCAGGACATCACCCAGGGTCTGCCGCGGATCGTCGAGCTCTTCGAGGCGCGCAAACCGAAGGGTCTGGCGCAGATGGCCGAGGCCGCCGGCAAAGTCGGGATCGAAGAAACCGACAAAGCGCTGAAAGTGATCGTCACCGAGTCGAGCGGCGAGGAGCACTCCTACAGCTTCCCGCTGCGGACCCGCCTGCACGTCGCCGACGGCGAGCGGGTCGAGGTCGGCCAGCAGCTGAACGAAGGCTCGCTTTACCCGGCTGACCTGCTGGCAATTCGCGGGCGCACCGCGGTTGAGGTCTACCTCGTCGAAGAGGTGCAGAAGGTCTACCGCGCCCAGGGCGTCGACATCAACGACAAGCACATCGAGCTGATCGCCCGCCAGATGCTGAAGAAGGTGCGAATCGAATCGAAGGGCTCGACCAGTCTCCTGCCGGGGCAACTCGAGGATCGCGGCAACCTCAAACGGCTCAACAAGAAAGTCAAGGAAGAGGGCGGGACGCCGGCCAAAGGCGAGGAGGTCATCCTCGGGATCACCAAGGCCTCGCTGGCGACCGAGTCCTTCCTCTCGGCGGCCTCCTTCCAGGAGACGACCAAGGTGCTCACCGATGCCGCTCTCGAGGGCAAACGGGACAGGCTTGTGGGCCTGAAGGAGAACGTGATCATCGGCAAGCTGATCCCGGCCGCGACCGGCCTCAAGCACTACCGGACGGTCGCGATCGAGCCGGCCGAACCGATCGAGCCACCTGGCGACGACCTGCTCGAGGACGAGGAGCTCGCCGCCGAACTCGGCGTCGACGGGGTCGAGGCTCCGGTCGAGGGCTTCGGCACTTCGTTCGCGGAGGAGCTCGAGGAGCTCGCGCAGGAGATCGAGTCGACCTCCGAGGAGTCCAAATAGCGAAGTCGTGGGTCAGTACGAAGGTGTACTGACCCACAGAACTGGGTAGAGAAGAAGCACCCCAAGAAAAAGTTTCTCTTGAGGTGCTTCATTTCTCCTTGACGCCGAAGGCCGGGTCCACCAACCCGGCCTTCGGCGTTCTTGGATGGGAGGTGTTGATGGTCGGCGCTAGCCGGCGAGGCAGAGGGCGAAAGCGGTGATCGTCTCCTCGCCGCCGGTGGTGTTCTTCGCCTGGTAGAGCCAGCCGTTGCCGGAGGGGCGGCTGCTGGTCATCTCGGTGCCGAAATGACCCGGCTGGCCACCGCCGCCGAGAACCTGCTCTCCCGCGGCGCAGTTGACGCTGACGCTGCCGTGCGCGTCTTTGGCCACTTTAGCCGCGTTGGTGCGGACGGTTACTGCTCCTAGCTCGCTCGAGGCGACCGAGTCAGGTCCCAGGTCACTTGCCGCCAGCGACTGGTCGGCGACCTCGGAGGAGGTGACCGAGGCAGCGCCCAGGTCCTGGTTGGTGAGCGTGTCCTGCGCCACCTCGGCCGATTCGACGGCGTTTTCGGCGATCTCTTCGCTGCCGACCGCGTCCGGAGCGATCTTCGGTGCGTTGACGGCGTTGTCGCGCAGGTCGATGGTGCGCACGGTCCCGTCAACGATCTGGGCCGAGCGAACGCTGTTTTTGGCGATGCCGACGGCGAAAGCGCTGCCGGTCAGGGCCAGGAACAGCGCCAGGCAGCTGATCACGAGGGCGGGCGAGGGACGGAATGAATTGGTCTTGCTGGTCATCGGGGGCTCCTTTCGTTGGTTTCAAATCCCGATGGCTCCAGCTTCGAACCGAATGCCGTTTCCAACTACGGACCCCAGGGGTGAACCTCCTCACCCCTGAACTGGCCACTCAGCCAGTCAGATAGATTGCGGCGATGGACTCTGCCGAGAAGGTCTGCATCATCGGCGCCGGCGGCTCCGGCATCGTCGCCGCCCAAGTACTGGATGCTCAGAGAATCGCCTTCGATCTCTTCGAGAAGGGCTCGTACATCGGCGGCAACTGGCGCTTCGAAAACGACAACGGGATGTCGTCCGCCTACCGCTCGCTGCACATCAACACCTCGCGGCGGGTGATGGCCTTCAAGACGCTGCCGATGCCGGATCATTTCCCCGACTACCCAGACCACTTCCAGATGGCCGCCTACTTCGACGAATTCGCCGATCATTTTGGCCTCCGGGAGAAGATCGCCTTTCGTACCGAGGTGGTCAAGGTCGAGCCCGCCGACGGCGCCTGGGCGGTGACGACGCGGACCGAGAGCGGGGCAGAGACGACCGGCCGATACCGGGCCGTCCTCGTCGCCAACGGCCACCACTGGGACCCGCGCTGGCCCGAACCCGCCTTCCCCGGGTCCGACGAGTTCGAGGGGGAGCAGATGCACGCCCACCACTACCGCGAGCCGGATGTGCTCCCCGGCAAGCGCGTCCTCGTCCTCGGCCTTGGCAATTCGGCCACCGATATCGCCGTCGAGTCCTCGCGGATCGCCGACGCCACCTTTCTCGCTACCCGCCGCGGCGCCTACGTGATCCCCAAGTACATCAACGGCAAGCCGATCGACGAGCTCGCGAACCCGATCACGTCGATGACGCCGCTGGCGGTGCAGCGCTTCTTCGCGATGCGGGCCCTCGGCGTCGCCTCCGCCGCCGACCCCACCGCCTACGGCCTGCCGAAGCCCGACCACAAGCTCTTCGAGGCCCACCCGACCGTCTCCTCGGAGCTGCTGCCCCGCCTCGGCCACGGCGACATCACCGCGAAGCCCAACATCGACCGCTATGCAGGCGGTCGCACGGTCCGCTTCGTCGACGGCAGCGAGGAGGAGATCGACCTCGTCGTCTACTGCACGGGATACAAGATGACCTTCCCCTTTTTCGACCCCAAGGTGCTCGCCGCGCCCGAGAACCGGCTCCCGCTCTACCGGCGGGTGGTCTCGGTCGAGCGTCCCGGCCTCTTCTTCATCGGCTTCATCCAGCCCCTGGGCCCGATCATGCCGTTGGCGGAGGCCCAGTGCGAATGGGTCGCCGATCTGCTTGCCGGCCGGGCGACGCTACCGCCGCCGGGGGAGATGAAGCGGGAGATCTCGCGCGAGGAACGGAGACAGGCGAAACGCTTCGTTGCCTCTAAGCGTCATACCGTCGAGGTCGACTTCCATCCTTATCTGCGTGAGATCCGGCGCGAGCGAAAGCGGGTTGCGGAGCCGGCTTGACGACCCGGGTTCGCCCGCCGGGCGGGCAGTCCGGCACCGGCAGCGCCGCGCCACCCCCGTGGGGCCCGCCACGCCGCGGACCGCGAGGTAACCTCGGCCGCGGGCGACGCTTGAAGCCGCCGCCGCTCTCATCGGTCGCCTCCTCCGGTAGGTCGTGCTGCTTGGCAGCCCACCAGACGAGCCAGAGCGATGCGAAGACCGGAATCTTGAGCACCACAAGCAGGAAGAAGATCGGCCAGAACCCCGTCATCCACACTCAGTGTAGAGAGCTTGCCCAGGCGTTCAGGGCCTCGACGTGACCCTCCTCGAGCCCGAGATGGGGCTCGGTCGGGACCAGCAGGGTGGGTGCCAAGCGCCGCTCCGCCCACTCGTAGCAGCTGGCGTCGAAGTTGTCGTCGATCCAGGCGACCGGCTGCTCGCCGGCGTAGGTCTCCATCCCCGTCAGCTTCCAGTGCGCCCCGCCGTTGCGGGCGGCGACGTCGAAGGAGATGTGGGGAAGCTCCGGCAGCCCCAGCAGCTGGGGCAGGTAGAAGTTCGCTTTGTCCTCCCAGCCACTCGCCCAGACCAGCTCGAAGCTCTCCGAGAGCCGCAGCAGGCGCTCGCCGCAGATCAGCGAGATGCAATGCGGCACCCCGTCAACCAGTTGCAGCTGCGTATGAGCCGGCCGCTCCTCGAAGCCGAAGAGGGAGATCACGCCGTCGATATCTACTGCAAGAAGTGGCCTTTCGAGGGACGGGGGATGCCCCTCGAACGGGCGGATACTCAAAACGGCGGCCTAATTAGGCCGCCGTTTGTCCGGGCGAGGGGCATCCCCCGTCCCTCTACCAGCGGTAGTGGGCGAAAGCTTTGTTGGCCTGCGCCATGCGGTAGATGTCGTCCTTCCGCTTCCAGGCGCTGCCCTGCTGCTGGTTGGCGTCGAGGATCTCGGCTGCGAGGCGCTCTGCCATCGAGTACTCGCGACGCGCGCGGGCGAACTGGACCAGCCAGCGGACGGCGAGGGTGCGGGCACGGCGGGCGGGAACCTCGACCGGGACCTGGTAGGTAGCTCCACCGACGCGGCGGGAGCGGACCTCGAGCACCGGGGTCAGCTGTTTGATCGCTGCCTCCAGCGTCTCGACCGGGTCCTCGCCGGATCGCTCGCCGACGATCGCGAGGCTGTCGTAGACGATCCGCTCGGCCAGGCCCTTCTTGCCGTCGGACATGACCTTGTTGATCAGCTGCTGGACGAGGCGGTTCCGGTGCTGTGCGTCCGGCTCGATCGGCCGAATCTGTGCGGCGGAGCGGCGGGGCATTACGAAGCTTTGACGCCGTAGCGGGAGCGGGCCTGCTTGCGGTCGGAGACCCCGGCCGCGTCGAGCGTGCCGCGGACGACCTTGTAACGGACGCCTGGCAGATCCTTGACGCGACCACCCCTGATCAGGACCACGGAGTGCTCCTGCAGGTTGTGCCCCTCGCCGGGGATGTAGGTGGTGACCTCCATGCCGTTGGTCAAGCGCACACGGGCGATCTTCCGCAGAGCCGAGTTCGGCTTCTTCGGCGTGACCGTGGCGACACGCGTGCAGACGCCGCGCTTCTGCGGGGCCGCTACGCGCTTCTTGCGACCCTGGCCCGACTTGAGTCCCGGCGTCGCGGTCTTCTTCTTCGGGCGCTTGCGGCCCTTCCTGACAAGTTGATTCGTATTCGGCACGGCCGCGCATAGTAGAGGAGTCCGGCCAAAACCATCCCCCCGGCTGCGGCAAGCTCGGCCCAGAAGCCGTCCTCGAGCACGGCGGAGGCGCCGGCGAAGCGAGAGGTCTGGGCTCCCTCGTCGAGCCCGCTGGGCAGATCGACGAGGAGGATCACGGCCAGCGAGAGGAGGCCGAGCGCGGCGACGAGGAGGCCCAGCCGCTTCGCTTCCCGGCGTAGCGCCAGGCCCCCGAGCGCCGCGGCCAAGACACCGACCGGCACCAGCAGGTAAGCGTGGGCCTCGCCCGCGGTCCGTGCTTCGACGGTGGGAACCGCCGCCACGTCGCCCAGGCCGGCGTAGCCAGGCTGACCGATCTCCACCGCGCGGTAGTCGATGAACTGGGAAGCGACGAGGCAGGCCCCGGCCGCGATCAGGACCACCGCCGCGGCGCGGCCGGGGGTGATCACCCCGCTGGCGGCGGTTGCCGCTTTCACGAGCAGTGCGCAGCCCCGGCGGACCCAGCGCTCCAGCGCGGCGACCACTCCGAAGAAGAGTCCCAGCAGCGGCCGCAGCCAGTTCCATGCCCGCCGGCCGACCTTCCCGCCCTGGCGCTGCGCCATCCGCGCCGTCGGGTAGGCACGCTCCAACCCCCGATTGCCGATCCGGTCGAGCTGGCGGGACCGCTTGTGGAGCCGCTCCGGCAGGGCGCTGATGCGCCGGCGCGCCGCTGCTATCATCGCCCGTCGCTCAGGCAGTTTTCGCTTTTTCTTCGCAGGACGCTTGGCCGGGCCCTTGGGGGCCTTTTTTTGCGGCTTATCACCACTACTTGAACTAGGAACCATGGCACGCAGCTTTCCACTCGAGAAGACCCGGAACATCGGGATCATGGCGCACATCGACGCCGGTAAGACGACGACGACGGAGCGCATCCTCTACTACACCGGCCGCACCCACAAAATGGGCGAGGTCCACGAGGGTGCTGCGGTCATGGACTGGATGGAACAGGAGCAGGAGCGCGGGATCACCATCACCTCCGCGGCGACCGCCTGTGAGTGGAAGGACCATCGGGTCAACATCATCGACACGCCCGGCCACGTCGACTTCACCGTCGAGGTCGAGCGCAGCCTCCGCGTGCTCGACGGCGCGATCGCCGTCTTCGACGCCGTCGCCGGGGTCGAGCCGCAGTCGGAGACGGTCTGGCGCCAGGCCGACAAGTACGGCGTCCCGCGCTTCGCCTACATCAACAAGATGGACCGCACCGGCGCCGACTTCTTCAACTCGGTGGAGACGATGACCGACCGGCTCGGCGCCAACCCGTTGCCGATCCAGCTGCCGATCGGCGCCGAGGACAACTTCAAAGGCGTCGTCGATTTGGTCAAGATGAAGGGCCTTGTCTGGACCGACGAGCTCGGCGCCGCCTACGAGGAAATCGAGATCCCAGAGGACCTCCGGGATCAGGCCGACGAGTACCGGACCGCGCTGATCGAAGCCTGCGCCGACTACGACGAAGAGCTGATGGAAGCCTTCCTCGCCGAGGAAGAGATTCCCCAGGACAAGCTGATCGACTCGTTGCGCAAGGCGACCCTCTCGACCAAGCTGACCCCCGTCCTCTGCGGCACCTCCTTCAAGAACAAGGGCGTGCAACCGCTGCTCGACGCGATCGTCGAACTGCTGCCCTCGCCGCTCGAGGTGCCGCCGGTCACCGGCGTCGTCCCCGCTGGCAAGGGCCAGCCGGAGGACATTGAGGCCGAGCGCGAAGCCAGCGACAGCGCTCCCTTCTCGGCCCTCGCCTTCAAGGTCATGTCCGACCCCTACGTCGGCAAGCTCACCTATTTCCGCGTCTACTCGGGCAAGCTCGAGAAAGGCGGCCGGGTGCTGAACGTGAAAACCGGCAAGACCGAGCGGATCGGCCGGCTGCTGATGATGCACGCCAACAGCCGCGAGGAGATCGACGAGACCTACGCTGGCGACATCTGCGCCGGCGTCGGCCTCAAGGAAACCGGCACCGGCGACACCCTTGCCGCCCCCGATGCGCCGATCGCGCTGGAGAGCATCGAATTCCCCGAGACCGTGATCGCGGTCGCGATCGAGCCGAAAACCAAAGCCGACCAGGAGAAGATGGGCAACGCCCTGGCCCGGCTCGGCGAGGAGGACCCGACCTTCAAGATCGAATCCGACGAGGAAACCGGCCAGACCCTGATCCACGGGATGGGCGAGCTCCACCTCGAGGTGATCGTCGACCGGATGCTGCGCGAGTTCAAAGTCGAGGCCAACGTCGGCAAGCCCCAGGTCGCCTACCGCGAGACGATCCGCAAGCGGGTCGAGAAGGTCGTGGCGCGGTTCGTGCGCCAGACCGGCGGTCGCGGCCAGTTCGGCCACGTCGTCATCAACCTCGAGCCGGCGCCCGGTGAGGGATTCCAGTTCGAGAACAAGATCAAGGGCGGCGTCATACCGGGCGAATTCATCGGCCCGGCCGAGCAGGGGATGCGCGAGGCGCTGGAGAACGGCGTCAAGGCCGGCTACCCGATGGTCGACGTCAAAGTCGAACTGGTCGACGGTTCCTACCACGACGTCGACTCTTCGGAGATGGCTTTCAAAATCGCCGGTTCGATGGCGGTCCAGGACGGCGCCCGCAAGGCGAACCCGGTCCTGCTCGAGCCCGTGATGGCGGTCGAGGTGGTCACGCCCGAGGACTTCCTCGGCGATGTGATCGGCGACCTCTCCCGTCGCCGCGGCAAAGTCCAGGGCCAGGACCAGCGCGGCAACGCGCTCGCGGTACAGGCTTACGTCCCGCTCGGTGAGATGTTCGGCTACGCGACCGAATTGCGGTCGATGAGCCAGGGCCGAGCGACCTACACGATGCAGTTCGAGCGCTACGAAGAGGTCCCCTCGAACATCGCTGAGGAGATCGTTGCGCACCGCTCAGGAGACCCGGTTGGTGCAGCTTCATGAGCCCAACCGCGGACGGGCACTGAACCTGGCTATATTTCCCAGGTTGCCCGCGGGCAGGTAAAAGCGTCTGCGGAAATTCCGCCCACGAGACTCAAGCACTTAGACCAGACAGAACACGATTTCGAAAGGCGAAACGGAGAGAGATGTCCAAGGAGAAATTCGAACGCGATAAGCCGCATGTGAACGTCGGCACCATCGGTCACATCGACCACGGCAAGACGACGCTGACGGCCGCGATCACGCAGACGCTCTCGACCGTGGGTGGGGCCGAGGCGCAGAGCTTCGCCGAGATCGACAACGCTCCGGAGGAGAAAGAGCGCGGCATCACGATCGCGACCTCCCACGTCGAGTACGAGACCGACAACCGGCATTACGCCCACGTCGACTGCCCGGGTCACGCCGACTACGTCAAGAACATGATCACCGGCGCCGCCCAGATGGACGGGGCGATCCTGGTCGTTTCCGCCGCCGACGGCGTCATGCCCCAGACCCGCGAGCACATCCTGCTCGCCCGTCAGGTCAACGTCCCGCACGTGGTCGTCTTCCTCAACAAGATCGACCAGGTCGACGACGACGAACTGGTCGAGCTGGTCGAGGAGGAGGTCAAGGAACTCCTCGACGAGTACGACTTCCCGGGTGACGAGACGCCGATCATCAAAGGCTCGGCGCTGAAGGCGCTGGAAGGCGACGAGGAGGCCCAGAAGGCCGTCTTCGAGCTGGCCGCCGCCCTCGACTCCTACATCCCGGAGCCGGTCCGCGAGCTCGACAAGCCCTTCCTGATGCCGATCGAGGACATCTTCTCGATCACCGGCCGCGGCACCGTCGCCACCGGCCGCGTTGAGCAGGGGATCGTCAACACCGGCGACGAGGTCGAGATCGTGGGCATCACGGACACGACCAAAACCACGGTGACCGGGGTCGAGATGTTCCGCAAGATCCTCGACGAGGGTCAGGCGGGCGACAACATCGGCGCCCTCCTGCGCGGCACCAAGCGTGAGGAGATCGAGCGCGGCCAGGTGCTCTGCAAGCCGGGTTCGATCACGCCGCACACCAAGTTCAAAGCCGAGGTTTACTGCCTGAAGAAGGAGGAGGGTGGTCGCCACACTCCGTTCTTCTCCGGCTACCGGCCTCAGTTCTACTTCCGGACCACCGACGTGACCGGGATCGCCAACCTTCCCGAGGGGACCGAGATGGTGATGCCGGGCGACAACGTCGAGATGACGATCGAGCTGATCCAGCCGATCGCGATGGATCCGGGCCTGCGGTTCGCCATCCGCGAGGGTGGCCGCACCGTCGGCTCCGGGGTTGTCGCCGAGGTCATCGAGTAGCGCCCAGGGGCGGGCCTCCACCCGCCCCGACCCCCGCTCTCGGGCGGGGAGAAAACTGCAAGGACATACGACCGGGGCGGCGCCCCACCAAATGGGGCCCCGCCCCCTTTGCGCGGTAAAGCGACGAGAAAAAGAGAGAGAAACGGCAGCGAAGTGGCAACTATTGCGGCACAGAAAATTCGAATCCGGCTGAAGGCGTACGACCACGACGCCATAGATCGGGCTGCCCGCGAGATCGTCGAGACCGCCGAGCGCACCGGCGCCACCGTCTCCGGTCCGGTGCCGCTGCCGACCGAGAAAAACGTCTACTGCGTGATCCGCTCGCCGTTCAAGGACAAGGACTCGCGCGAGCACTTCGAGATCCGCACTCACAAGCGGCTGATCGACATCCTCCAGCCGTCGCCGAAAACCGTCGACTCGCTGCAGCGCCTGGACTCGCTGCCGGCCGGCGTCGACATCGAGATCAAGCTCTAGAGGCTTCGATGGCGGCGATCCTCGGCAAGAAGCTCGGCATGACCCAGGTCTTCCGTGAGGACGGCAGCGTCATCCCCGTGACCGTGATCGAGGCCGGCCCCTGCAAGATCACGGCGGTCCGCGACTCCGACCGCGATGGCTACCAGGCCGTGCAGCTGGCCTTTGGCGAGGTCAAGCAGGGCAAGCTGAGCAAGGCTGAGGAAGGCCACCTGAAGAAGGCCTCGGCGCCGCCGATGCGCCACCTGGTCGAGTTCCGCGACGAGGACCTCGGTGCCGAGGAGGGTCCCAAGGTCGGTGACGACGTCACCGTCGAGGGCTTCGAGGCCGGGCAGAAGGTCAAGGTCGCCGGGATCTCGATCGGCAAGGGCTTCCAGGGCGGGATCAAGCGCCACAACTTCAGCCGCGGGCCGGTCAGCCACGGCTCCCACAACGTTCGCGCCCCGGGCTCGATCGGTGCCAGCACCTTCCCCGCCCGCGTTTTCAAAGGCATGCGGATGCCGGGTCAGATGGGAAACAAGCGCGTCACCCAGAAGGGTTTGGAGATCGCCGACGTCGACGCCGAGCGCAACCTGCTCCTGATCAAGGGCTCCGTGCCCGGCTCCCGCAACGGGATCGTCGAGGTGAGGACCGATGGCTAAAGCGACCGTGCTCGGCAAAAGCAGCAAAGCCGACCTTCCGAAAGACCTTTTCACCGAGCCCTTCCATCAGTCGCTGGTGCACGAGGCCGCTCGCGCCGATCTCGCCGCGCGCCGCCGTGGCACCGCTTCGACCCTGACCCGCGGTGAGGTTTCCTTCACCACCGCCAAGGCCTGGCGCCAGAAGGGGACCGGCCGCGCCCGCGTCGGCTCGCTCGGCGTCCCCAACCGCTTCGGCGGCGGTGTCGCCTTTGGCCCGAAGCCGCGCAAGTACACGGTCAAGGTCAATCGCAAAGCCCGTCGCCGGGCGATGCGCTCCGCCCTCTCGGTCCATGCCGAGCGCGGGTCGGTCGCGGTTCTCGATGCCTCCGATTTCGATACGCCTTCGACCAAGGCCGCAGCGCAGGCGCTGGCCAAATGGGGCGCCAAGAACCCGCTCCTTCTCCTCGTCACCGCCGAGGAGATCGGGGCGATGAAGAGCTTTCGCAACCTGCCCCGCACCCACGTGCTCGAGGTGGGCGCGGCCGGGGTCGCCGACGTGATCGGCGCCGCCGCCATCGCGATCTCCGAAACCGCTCTCGAGACGCTGAAGGAGAGGCTCGGCTGATGGACGCGCGCACGATCCTCATCCGCCCGGTGATCTCGGAGAAGAGCTACGCGCTGATCGCCGAAGGCAAGTACACCTTCCGGGTTGACGACCGCGCCCACAAGACGCAGATCGCCCAGGCGGTCGAAGAGGTCTTCGGGGTCAATGTGGCCGGGGTCCGGACCGCGAAGGTGCGCTCGAAGCCGAAGCGCCGTGGCTTGACCAAAGGCCGTAGCCGCGCCTGGAAGAAGGCGATCGTCCAGCTTGCCCCGGGCGAGCGAATCGAGTTGTTCGAGGGCGCCGAGACCGCCTAGGAGATCTGAAGATGCCGAACCGCAAAACCAAACCGACCAGCCCGGGCCGCCGCTTCGCGACCTACCCGCTGCGCGAGCAGGTGACCGCCTCCGAGCCGGAGCGGAAGCTGACCGAGGGCTTGAAAAAGTCCGGCGGCCGCAACGTCAACGGTCGCGTCACCTCCCGCCATCGCGGCGGCGGTGCCAAGCGGCGCTACCGCAAGATCGACTTCAAGCGGCTGAAGGACGGGGTGCCGGCGAAGGTCGCCTCGATCGAGTACGACCCCAACCGCACCTGCTACATCGCCCTCGTGCACTACGCCGATGGCCACAAGGACTACATCCTCGCCCCGTCGCAGCTGACGGTCGGCGACATCGTCAAATCCGGTCCTGAGGCCGACATCAAACCCGGCCACGCGATGGAGCTCGGCCAGATGCCGACCGGCACCATCGTCCACAACGTCGAGATGATCCCCGGCCAGGGCGGCAAGCTCGGCCGCGCCGCCGGCACCGCGATCCAGCTGGTGGCGAAGGAGGGGGAGATGGTGACCCTGCGCCTGCCTTCGTCGGAGATGCGACTGGTCCGCGCCAACTGCCGCGCGACCGTCGGCACCCTCTCCAACGCGGAGCACCAGAACCTCACCGTGGGCAAGGCCGGCCGCAGCCGTCACAAGGGCAAGCGACCGCAGACCCGTGGCGTCGCGATGAACCCCGTCGACCACCCGCACGGCGGCGGCGAGGCGCACCACACCCCCGGTGGCCACCCGGTCACCCCGTGGGGCAAACCGACGCTCGGCTACCGCACCCGCAAGAAGGGCAAGCAGTCCGACCGCTACATCGTCCGCGGCCGCCGCCGCGGCAAGAAGAAGGGCCGTTAGAGATGGGACGTTCGACGAAAAAGGGCCCGTGGGTCGAAGAGCGCCTGATGGGGCGGATCACCGCGATGAACGAGGCCGGCAAAAAACAGATGGTGAAAACTTGGTCGCGGACTTCGACGGTCTTCCCCGAGATGGTCGGGCACACGATCGCCGTCCACGACGGCAAAAAACACGTCCCGGTCTTCATCTCCGAGTCGATGGTCGGGCACAAGCTCGGCGAGTTCGCTCCTACCCGGACCTTCCGTTCCCACGGCGGTAAGGAATAGCGATGGCCGACGAGAACCCAGACAAGAAAAAAGACAGCAAAGGCAAAAAAGCAGCGAAACCCGCTGCGAAAAAAGAGGCTCCGCCGAAAAAAGAGGCCAAAGCCAAAAAAGCCCCTGCCAAAAAGGCCGAGGCAAAAAAACCCGCTGGCAAACAAGACTCGAAAGCCAAAGGCAAAGGGAAAAAAGCCGACGGCAAAAAAGCGGCGAAAGCGAAAAAAGAGCCCGCCAAAAAATCTTCTGCAAAAAAAGAGCCGGCGAAAAAAGCTGCTCCGAAAGCGCCGGTGGCGCCGCCGGTCGTCAAGGCCAGCGCCCGCTACGTGCGGATCGCCCCGCGCAAGGCGCGGCTGATCGCCGACCAGGTGCGCGGCATGCACATCGAGAAGGCGCGGGCGTTGCTGCAGTTCTCGCCGCGTGGCGCCGCGCAGCCAATTCACAAGCTGATCGACTCGGCCGCCGCCAACGCGGAAAACAACCACGACCTCATCGGTGACGAGATGCGCGTTTCCTCGATCACCGTCGACGAGGGGCCGACCCTGCGCCGCTTCCGCCCCCGGGCGATGGGCCGGGCGACTCCGATCAACAAGCGAACCAGCCACATTCGTGTGGCTCTAACCCCGGTGGAGGACTAAGCATGGGACAGAAGATCCACCCCGAGGGTTTCCGCGTCGGCTACATCCACGACTGGAAGTCGAACTGGTACGAGGACAAAAACTTCGCTGACGTCCTCCAGGAAGACCTGCAGATCCGGGACCACATCGAAAACAAGCTTTCTCACGCGGGGCTCTCGAGCATCACCATCGAGCGCCGCGGCGAGGTCGCGGTCGACATCCACACCGCTCGTCCGGGCATCGTCATCGGCAAGTCCGGCAGTGAAGTCGATGCCCTCCGCAAGGAGCTGCACAAGCTCACCGGCAGCCCGGTGAAAGTGAACATCCGCGAGGTGAAGCGCCCCGAGCTCGACGCCAAACTGGTCGCCCAGTCGATCGCCGAGCAGCTGCAGAACCGGGTTGCCTTCCGGCGGGCGATGAAACGCGCCCTCACCTCGGCGATGCGCTCCGGCGCCAAGGGCGTGAAGGTCCAGGTCTCGGGTCGCCTCGGTGGCGCTGAGATGGCGCGGACCGAACAGTATTCCGACGGCCGCGTGCCGCTGCACACGCTGCGCGCCGACATCGACTACGGCTTCTTCGAGGCCCGCACCACCACCGGCCGGATCGGCGTCAAATGCTGGATCAACAAGGGCGAAGTGATGCCCGAGGGCTTCCGTTCCGACCTTGTCTCCGGCGACGCTGCGCCCCCTGACAGTGGTCGTGGCGGCGGTCGTCGCGACGACCGCGGTGGCGGTGGACGCGGACGCGGCCCCGGTGGCGACCGTGGCGGTCGTGGCCCGGGTGGAGATCGCGGTGGTCGCGGTGGCGGCGGTGGGCGTGGGCCCGGCGGCGGCGGCGGTCGCGGCGGACAGCGTGGAGGTGGTCGCTGATGTTGATGCCGAAACGGGTCAAGCACCGCAAACAGTTCCGCGGCCGCATGCGCGGCAACACCAAGGGCGGCAGCACCGTGGCCTTCGGCGAGTACGGGATCAAGGCCCTGGAGCGCGGCTGGATCACCAACCGCCAGATCGAGGCCGCCCGTGTCGCGATGACCCGCAAGATCAAACGTGGCGGCAAGGTCTGGATCAACGTCTTCCCCGACAAGCCGACCACCAAAAAGCCGGCCGAGACCCGGATGGGCTCCGGCAAGGGCAACCCCGAGGGCTGGGTCGCCGTGGTCAAGCCCGGCAAGGTGATGTTCGAGCTGGCGGGAGTCCCCGAGGAGCTGGCGCGGGAAGCGCTGCGCCTCGCCGGTCACAAGCTCCCGGTCAAAACCAAATTCGTCATGCGCGAGGGGGCGGGCGACTGATGAAAGCCGCCGAGGTCCATAACCTCAAAGACGACGAGCTGGTGGCGAAGCTGATCGACGCCAAGCAGGAGGCGTTCGCCCTGCGCTTCCGGCAGGCCACCGGCGAGCTCGAGAACACTTCCCGTCTTGGGCAGGCGAAGAAGGACATCGCGCGACTGCTGACCGTGGCGCGCCAGCGCGGAATTGACGTTGAGAAAGAGACGCGAAAGATATGAGCGACGACGAGCAGAAAAAAGAAGAGACGACTGAGGAGCCCCAGGCTGAGGAGACGGTCGAGGAGGCCCCCGCGGCTGAGGCCACGGAGGAGGCTCCTGCTGCCGAGGAGGCGCCCGTCGAGGACGGGGGAGATGCCCCTGCCGCTGAAGAGACTTCGGAGCCCAATCCTGAGGACGATCTGCCCTGGAAGGAGCGGCGCCGGCTGCAGCGCTCGCGCCGGCCGCACAAAGCCGGCCCGGCTCTCGACGAGGAGGGCCGCAAGGCGGAGCGGGCCAAGGCGCGCGAGCGCAAGGCAACCCTGCGGCGCAAACAGCGCGCCGCGGCCAAGGCTTCCCACGCCTCTGGCACCGGCACGCCGCCAGCCGAGCACGAGTCGAACGCGGCGAAGGTGCGCCAGGGGATCGTTGTCTCCAGCAAGGGCGACAAGTCGATCACGGTTCGCATCGACATCGCCCGCCGTCACCGCACTTACGAGAAGATCGTCCGCAGCTCGACCAAGTTGCACGCGCACGACGAGCGCAACGAGGCTGGCGAGGGCGACGTGGTCCGCGTGATCGAGACCCGGCCGCTCTCCAAGACCAAGCGCTGGCGCCTGGTCGACGTGGTGGAGAAGGCGAGGTAGCGGGATGATCCAGCAGGAGTCCAGGCTCAAGGTGGCCGACAACTCGGGCGCGCGGGAGATCCTCTGCATCCGCGTCAAGGGTGGATCGCACCGCCGCTACGCCAGCGTCGGTGATGTCATCACCGCCACCGTCAAATCGGCCAGCCCGCAGGGCGGCGTCCGCAAGGGCGAGGTCGTGCAGGCGGTCGTCGTCCGCACCCGCAAGCCGCTCAGCCGTCCCGACGGCACCTACATCTCCTTCGACGAGAACGCGGCGGTGCTGATCGACCCGGCCAGCAACAACCCACGCGGGACCCGCATCTTCGGCCCCGTCGCCCGCGAACTTCGCGACCGCAACTTCATGAAAATCATCTCGCTGGCGCCGGAGGTCCTCTGATGGCGAAGGCGATGCGCATCCGCACCGACGACCAGGTCGTCTTGATCAGCGGCAAGGACGCGGGCAAGCACGGCCGCGTCGTCCGCACTGACCCCAAAAAGCGCCGCGTCTACGTCGAGGGCTTGAACATGATCAAGCGCCACGAACGTCCGCGCTCCCAGACCGACCTGAAAAACCCGCAGGCCGGGGGGATCGTCGAGAAGGAGGGGCCGATCAACGTCTCCAACGTGATGCTGCTCGACCCCAAAGACAACAAACCGACCCGTGTCGGCGTCCGCGTCGACAAAGGCGGCAAGCGCGTCCGCTACGCGAAGCGGACCGGGAACGAGATGGGCTGATGGAGGCGACCGTGGCATCCACTTCGCAGGCGGCACCGCCGCCGCGCCTCCGCGAGCGCTACGAGCAGGAGATCCTGCCGGCACTGACGCAGAAATTCGGCTACTCGACGCCGATGCAGGCGCCGCGCCTGGAGAAGATCACGCTCAACATGGGGCTCGGTACCGAGAAACAGGACAAGCGCTCTTTTGAAAACGCCCAGGAACAGCTGGCGATAATCGCCGGCCAGCACCCGAACGTGCGCCGCGCCCGCAAGTCGGTCGCCTCCTTCAAGCTGCGCGAGGGGATGCCCGTCGGCGTCTCGGTGACGCTGCGGCGGGCGCGGATGTGGGAGTTCCTCGACCGTCTGGTCTCGATCGCGGTGCCGCGGATCCGCGACTTCCGCGGGCTCAACCCGCGCTCATTCGACGGCCGCGGCAACTACTCGATGGGCGTCAAGGAGCAGCTGATCTTCCCCGAAATCGACTACGACTCGATCGATGTCGTCCGGGGTCTAGACGTGACGATCACGACTTCCGCTAAAACTGACCTCGAGGCGTTCGAGCTGCTGCTCGGGCTGGGGATGCCCTTCGCCCAGGAGGGACGCCCCGGTCAGGCCGATCGCGAAGCGAAGGAAAAAGAGGCCGAAGAGGAGCAGCGCAAAGAGGAGGCCCGCCAGAAAGCCGAAGTCGAGCAGGCGGCCCTCGAGCAGCTGAAAGAGGAGAACCCCGAGGCCTACGCCAAGCCGGAAGCCGAGGACGAGGGCGCCGCCGAGGGCGGAGACGACAACGAGGCCGGCGAGACGGCCGAGGAGAGTTCAGACAATGGCTAAGACTTCGATGAAGGTGAAGCAGGCGCGGGATCCGAAGTTCAAATCCCGCAGCTACAACCGCTGCCGTCGCTGCGGCCGCCCGCGTGCCTATTACCGCAAATTCGGCCTCTGCCGGATCTGCCTGCGGGAGGCCGCCCACGAGGGGTACATCCCCGGAATGACCAAGTCGAGCTGGTAGGACAAAAGCATGCACACCGACCCAATCGCCGACTACCTGACCCGGATCCGCAACGCGATCCGCGCTGGCCACGACGAGGTGGAGATTCCCCTCAACGGTCTCAAGCTGGAGATGTCCCGGATCCTCAAGGAGCAGGGCTACATCAAGGACTTCAGCCGCAAGCCTGCTGCCGTCGGCGAGGCGATCAACGTGGAGCTCAAGTACACCGAGGAGCGCCAGCCGGTGATCATCGGGATCGAAAGGGTCTCGCGCCCGGGCCGGCGCCGCTACGTCGACCATAAGAGCGTCCCCCGCGTCTACGGTGGCACCGGGACCGCGATCGTCAGCACCTCGGTCGGGGTGATGACCGGCCACGAAGCGCGGGCAAAGGGTGTTGGCGGCGAGGTTGTCGCCTACGTCTGGTGAGTGGATCTGAATGAGCCGAATCGGAAGAAAGCCCGTCCCCGTTCCCGACGCCGTATCGGTGGAGATTGCCCCTGGCAACATCGCCGTCAAGGGTCCGAAGGGGGAGCTGCAGCAGACCCTTTCGTCTGACATGACCGTCGAGCAGGAGGACGGCGTCGTCACCGTCGCCCGGCCCACCGACCGCGGCGAGCACCGGGCCCTGCACGGCCTCACCCGCAGCCTGATCGCAAACATGGTCGAGGGGGTTACCGACGGCTTCGAGAAGCGCCTGGAGATCCAGGGCGTTGGTTACCGCGCAGCGCTGAAAGGCAAGAAACTCGAGTTGGCGCTGGGCTTCTCACACCCGGTTGCGATCGACGCTCCGGAGGGGATCGACTTCGAAGTGCCGCAGCCGACCGAGATCATCGTCAAAGGCATCGACAAGCAGCTCGTCGGTCAGGTCGCGGCGGACATCCGCAAGCGCCGCCCGCCGGAGCCCTACAAGGGCAAGGGCATCCGCTACAAGGACGAGCAGGTCCTGCGAAAGGTCGGTAAGCGCGCATGACTGTTCTCACTAACCGTCAGCGCCGGCTCAAACGGCGCCGCCGGGTCCGCGCCCGCGTCAACGGCACGGCAGAGCGGCCGCGGCTGTCCGTCTACCGCTCGAACAAGGGCGTCTTTGCCCAGCTCATCGACGACACCAAGGGTCACACCGTCGCCGCCGTCAACTGGATCGAGCCGGATCTGCGCAAGCTCACCGCCTCCGATCAGGCGAAAAAGGCCGGCGAACTGCTTGCCGAGCGCGCCAAGGGTGCCGGAGTCGAGACCTGCGTCTTCGACCGCGGCGGCTACCAGTACCACGGCCGCGTCAAGGCGCTGGCCGAGGGCGCGCGAGAGGGGGGACTGGCCTTCTAAGCCGTTTCGCTACGGTTGGCCGCTGCCATGAAGGGAATGGACACTAAGAACGTCGAGACGGTAAGCCCGCGCGGGCTCGACCTGCAGGAGCGGGTAATCGAGATCAACCGCGTGGCCAAGGTGGTCAAGGGCGGCCGTCGCTTCTCCTTCACCGCGCTGGTCGCCGTCGGCGACGAGGAGGGCGTGGTCGGGATCGGCTACGGCAAGGCCCGCGAGGTCCCGCTGGCGATCCAGAAGGGCGTCGAGGACGCCCGCAAGAACTTGATTCGCGTGCCTAAATACGGGAACACGATCACCCACCGCATCATCGGCCGCTTCGGCGCCGGCCACGTCGTCCTGCGCCCGGCCAGCCCCGGTACCGGCGTGATCGCCGGCGGCGGCGTCCGCGCCGTGCTCGAGCTGGGCGGCGTCCGCGACGTGCTGACCAAGAGCATCGGGACCCAGAATCCGATCAACCTCGTCAAGGCGACGATGGACGGTCTGATCCGTCTGCGCCGGCCCGAGGAGGTTGCCGAGCTGCGCGGGTTGACCGTGACTGAGGTCTTGGGGTTGAGCAAGAATGGGTCGAACGGGGCTGCGGACACGATTTCGGACGAGGACTCGCAGGCCGCTGCAGACGCGCCGGCGGCAGATGCTGAGGTCCCGGCCGAGGTGGCTGAGAAGCCGGCTGACGAGGCCGCCGAGGAGAAAGCTGCAGAGGGTGAGTCTTCGTGAGCACGGTGAAGGTTCGGCAGACCCGTTCGGCGGCTAAGACCAATCCCAACCAGAAAGCGACTCTCAAGGCGCTGAAGCTGGGGCGGATCGGGAAGTCCGCTGAGCTGAAGGATTCCGAGCAGCTGCAGGGTCAGCTGCGGGTCGTCTCCCACCTGGTCGAGGTCGACAATGGCTGAGAAAACCGAGAAAAAAGCCGAGAAAGACACTTCGCGCGCCGATGAGATCGGCCTCCACAACCTGAAGCCGAAGCCCGGCTCGAAAAGGCCGCGCAAGCGGATCGGCCGTGGCGAGGGCAGTGGGTTGGGCAAGACCTCGGGTCGTGGCCACAAGGGCGCCGGCTCGCGTTCCGGGCGCAAGCGCAAGGCCGGCTACGAGGGCGGGCAGAACCCGATCCACATGCGGATGCGAAAGCTTCGCGGCCCGCACAAAAAGCAGTCGATGCCGTTCGAGAACTTCCGCACCAAGACCCAGCCGGTCAACCTCTCCGACCTCGAGGAGCGCTTCGACAGTGACGCCAAAGTCACGCCTGAGAGCCTCAAGGAGAAGCGTCTGGCCACGCGGAAGGATCCCGTCAAGATCCTCGCCCGCGGTGAGATCAAGAAGAAGCTCGAGGTCCACGCGCACGCCTTCAGCGCGGCCGCCAAGGAGAAGATCGAGGCGGCCGGCGGTTCCTGTCACACTCTGGAGCCGTAATGCTCAGAACTATTCTCAACGCGTTCAGCGTTGCCGACATTCGCAAGAAGCTTGCGTTCACGGCAGCGATCCTGGCGCTGTACCGCCTCGGTGCCTACATCCCCGCTCCGGGAGTCGACATCGACGCGGTCAACGAAATCCAGGACAGCTTCGGCGGCTCCGGCGTCCTCGGCTTCCTCAACCTCTTCTCCGGCGGCGGGCTCTCCCGCCTCAGCCTCTTCGCGCTGGGGATCATGCCCTACATCACCGCCTCGATCATCCTCCAGCTGCTGACGGTGGTCGTCCCCTCGCTCGAGCGGTTGCAGAAAGAGGGCGAGGTCGGACAGCAGAAAATCACCCAGTACACGCGGTACCTGACGGTCGCCCTCGCCTTCGGCCAGTCGATCGGCTACGTCTTCCTCTTCCGTTCGATCGGCAACGAAGCCAACACCAGCGTGGTCGGTGAGCTGACCGTCCCCAAGCTCTTCCTGATTGTGATGTGTCTGACCGCCGGCTGCACCTTGCTGATGTGGATGGGCGAGCTGATCACCCAGCGCGGGATCGGCAACGGCATCTCGCTGATGATCTTCGCCTCGATCGTCTCCGAACTCGTGCCCGGCCTCTCGAAGTGGTGGAACACCCCCGATCAGGTCTTCGTCGTGATGATGCCCTTCATCGCCCTCGCGGTGATCGTCGCGATCGTCTTCGTCCAGGAGGGCCAGCGCCGGATCCCCGTCCAGTACGCGAAACGAGTCGTGGGCCGGAAAATGACCTCGGGCGGATCGACCTACCTGCCACTGCGGGTCAACATGGCCGGCGTCATCCCGGTCATCTTCGCCGCCTCGATCATGGCCTTCCCGCCGACGATCGGGCAGCTGATCAACACCCCCGCCGCGCTCGACTTCGCAGCTTTCTTCGGACCAAATACCTGGGCCTACGTGGTCGGCGAGGTCTTCTTCATCATCATCTTCACCTACTTCTATACGGCGGTCACCTTCAACCCGGTGGACCAGGCCGACAACCTGAAGAAATACGGCGGCTTCATCCCCGGCGTGCGCCCAGGCCGTCCGACGGCGGAGTACCTGGACCGAATCCTTTCCCGCCTTACCTTCCCTGGAGCGCTGTACCTGGGGGCGGTGGCGGCGCTGCCGACGATCCTGATCAGCCAGACCGCGGCGAACTTCTACTTCGGCGGCACCTCCATCCTGATCGTGGTCGGCGTCGCGCTGGACACGGTCAAGCAGCTGGAGGCGCAGCTGATGATGCGCAATTACGAGGGCTTCCTCAAATAGGCTCCCGCGGATGCCGGAGCTGAATCTCGTGCTGCTCGGCCCCCCGGGGTCCGGCAAGGGCACCCAGGGGGAGCGCCTCAACGAAGATCTGCGCCTGCCCTACTACGCGACCGGGGATATCCTCCGCGCCGCGGTGCGGGACGAGACCGAGCTCGGCCGCACGGCGAAGGAGTACATGGACCGCGGCGACCTCGTGCCCGACGAGGTGATCGTCGGCGTGATCGCCGAGCGGATCGACTCCAGCGAGGCGCTCGACGGCTTCATCCTCGATGGCTTCCCGCGGACGACGCCTCAGGCGGAGGCGCTCGACGCGAAGCTGGGCGAGCTCGGCCGGGGGGTTACCGCCGTCCTCCTGATCGACGTCTCCGACGACGAGGTCGTGCGCCGCCTTGGCGGCAGGCGCACCTGCGAGGCGAACGGGCACGTCTTCCACGTCGAGTTCGAACCGCCGAAGGAGGAGGGAGTCTGCGACATCGACGGCTCGCCGCTGATCGTCCGCGACGACGACAAGCCGGAGGTGATCCGCAAGCGGCTCGAGACCTACCACGAGAAGACCGAGCCGCTCGTCTCCTACTACGACCGCCGCAGCGTCCTGCGCCGAGTCGAGGGCGAGGCAGCGGCGGATGAGGTGGCGGAGCAGATCCGCCGCACCCTGGCGACCCTGCGTATGGAGCAGGACGAGACCGTCTAGCGGTGCTGGCGGGGGCCTTTTGCGGCGATCACTAGCGTGTACCGGATGATCATCAAGAAGACGCCGGAGCAGGTGGATCAGATGGCGGCCTCGGGGGAGATCCTCGTCCGCTGCCTGAAGATGCTGGAGGCGAAGGCGCGGCCGGGGATCACGACCGGGGAACTCGACGCGGCGGCGGAGAAGTTCATCCGATCGCAGGGTGCCGAGCCCGCCTTCAAGGGCTATCGGGGCTTCCCCGGCTCCATCTGCGCGTCGCCGAACACGATGGTCGTCCACGGGATCCCCGACGGTTACGAGCTGAAACGCGGTGACGTGATCTCGATCGACGTCGGCGTGGTCAAGGACGGCTGGGTATCCGACGCGGCGATGACGCTGCCGATCGGATCGGTCAGCCCAGAGGCGCAGAAGCTGCTCGATGTCACCAAAGCGTCTCTGTTCGCGGGGGTTGAGCAGATGCGTCCCGGCAATCACCTCGGCGACGTCTCCGCCGCGATCCAGCGCTCGGTCGAGATCGAGGGGCTCTCGGTGATCCGCACCCTGGTCGGCCACGGGATCGGCCGCGACATGCACGAGGAGCCGCAGGTTCCCAACTTCGGCGAACCCGGCAAGGGGCCGGAGCTGGAGGCGGGGATGGTGCTGGCGATCGAGCCGATGGTCAACGCCGGTGGGCCGCTGGTGCGGATGGGCGACGACGGCTGGGCGGTCTACTCGGAAGACGACTCACTGGCCGCCCACTTCGAGTTCACGGTCGCGGTCACCGCCGACGGGCCGAGGATTCTTACGCCCTGGCACGAAGACGACTGAAAGAATTTGCAGAAGCTTTTGTCTGAGGTGTAGTCTCGTGCGTCATGTCCTGGGAGGATCTGGATATGGAGTTGGAGCGAGGCAGGGAAGACTTCGAGCGGCGAATCGAAGAGGGTCGTCGTGAGATCCGCGAACGAATCGAGCGGCTCGAACTGTGCTGTAAAGAAGCTGAGGACTCCCGGCGCCGGGACTGGGAGGAGCTCAAAGGACGTCTGATGACTGCCGAGGAGAAACGCCAACATGAGAGCGATGGATTTCTCCGGTTGATCGCAACGATGACCAATGAGTATGTGGCGATCATGCGCGCCGTTGGCGCGGACATGGAACGGGGATTTGCGGAAGTTCAGTCGGAAGGTCGCGCGCATCGGGAAGCCCTGTTGCGCTTACTGGATCGCCTGCCTCCCTCTGGATCAGAACTATGAGCCAGGAGCTTTTCGCGGCAGTCGATCGGTTTATCGGTGAGACGATCCTCGATGAGGATCCGGCGCTACTCGATGCTGTTGATGCCGCCAAGGCGGCCGGGCTTCCTTCGATCCAGGTCTCGCCGCCGCAGGGGAAGCTGCTGCAGCTGCTGGTCCGGCTGGTCGGTGCGAAGCGGATCCTCGAGTTCGGCACGCTCGGCGGCTATAGCGCGATTCTGATGGCGCGGGCGCTGACGGGGGACGGGCGCTTGATCACGCTGGAGGCGAGGCCGGAGTACGCCGAGGTGGCGCGGCAGAGCATCGAGCGGGCCGGGGTGGGGGACCGGGTCGAGATCCGGGTCGGCCCCGCCCTGGAGGCACTGCCGGCGCTGGAGGAGGAGGGCGCCGGACCTTTTGACCTCGTCTTCATCGACGCCGACAAGGCCAACACGCCGAACTACTTCAGCTGGGCCCTCGACCGCACCCGCGCTGGCGGCCTGATCATCGCCGACAACGTGGTCCGGGACGGGACCCTGGCCAACGCCTCTGACCCAGACGAGGCGACCGTGGCCCAGCGTCGCCTGCACGCGGAGCTGCGGGGCGACCCGCGGGTCAGCGCGACCACGATTCAGACGGTTGGTGTCAAGGGCTACGACGGCTTTCTGATCGCGCTCGTCGAGGGCGCCTGACCGGGCGGCCCCAAAGGGACGCCCCTGCTATCTTTCCTCGTCGGCCTTGTGGCCGATTTGGTAGTCCCTGTGTCCGATTCATGGGGCGCGTGGGGATCCTGTTGTCGATACGAAACCGGAGCAATGAAGGTTCGAGCTTCCGTCAAGCCGATGTGCGAGAAGTGCAAGGTGATCCGCCGAAATGGCGCGGTCCTCGTGATCTGTCAAAACCCGCGCCATAAGCAGAGGCAGGGCTAGGCATGGCACGTATCGCGGGCATCAACGTTCCGGTCAACAAACGGGTTGAAATCGGGCTCACCTACATCTTCGGAATCGGTCGTTCGACGGCGCAACAGATCCTCAAAGAGGCCAAGGTCGACCCCGAGACCCAGGTCAAGGACCTGACCGAGGACGAGGTAATCAAACTTCGCGAGGCGGTCGAGAACCGCGAGGTCGAGGGAGACCTCCGGCGCGAGCGCTCGCAGAACGTCAAACGACTGATGGAGATCGCCTCCTACCGCGGCCTGCGCCACCGGCGTGGCCTGCCGGTCCGCGGTCAGAGGACCAAGACCAATGCGCGCGGCCGCAAGGGCCCGCGGCGCCTCAGCGTTGCCGGTAAGCGCAAGGTCTAGGCGGAGAGAGCATGGCTGAGAAAAAACCCTCGAAAGGGCGCTCGCGGCGCCGCGTCAAAAAGAACGTCACCTACGGGCAGGCGCACATCAAGACTTCTTTCAACAACACGATCGTCACTCTCACCGACACCGACGGCAACGTGATCGCCTGGGAGTCGGCCGGTTCGGCCGGGTTCAAAGGCTCGCGCAAGTCGACCCCGTTCGCCGCTCAGGTGACCGCCGACGCGGCCGCCAAAAAGGGCATGGAACACGGGCTGGAGCGGGTCGAAGTGTTCGCCAAGGGCGCCGGCTCGGGTCGTGAGACCGCGATCCGCTCGCTGCAGGCGGCCGGGCTCGACGTGACCACCGTCAAGGACGTCTCCCCGCAGGCCCACAACGGCTGCCGGCCGAAGAAGCGGAGGCGGGTCTAGTGGCTCGCGATACTTCCCCGCAGTGCAAGCAGTGCCGGCGCGAGGGCCAGAAACTCTTCCTCAAGGGCGAGCGCTGCTTCACCGACAAGTGCGGCGTCGAGCGCCGTTCCTACCCGCCCGGCGACCATGGTCGCGGCCGGATGCGTCAGTCCGAGTACCGGGTCCAGCTGCGCGAGAAGCAGAAGACCCGCCGCTACTACCAGGTGCTCGAGAAACAGTTCCGCGCTTACTACGAGAAGGCCTCGCGCCAGGAGGGCGTGACCGGCGAGAACCTGCTGCGCCTGCTCGAGTCGCGCTTCGACAACGTCCTCGTCCGCCTCGGCTTCGCCGCTTCGCGGCGCCAGGCGCGACAGCTGATCACCCACGGCCACTGGCAGATCAACGGCCGCCGGGTGAACATCCCCTCGTACCAGATACGACCCGAAGACATCATCTCGATCAAGGCCGGATCGAACGCCACCGACACGATCCGGCGGGCGACGGAACTGGTTTCGACCGTTCCGGCGTGGTTGCAGGCCGATCACGATGCCCTCACCGCCAAGGTCCTGCGCTACCCCGAGCGCTCCGAGATCTCGGCGCCGGTCCAGGAGCAGCTGATCGTCGAGCTGTACTCCAAGTAGTCCGGAACGACTCCTGAAACACCTCAGAGCAAGGAACTCATGACCACCGATTTCCAGGTCCCCCGCATCACCTCCGAGAAAGTCGATGACCGCCGCGGCACGTTCACGATCGAGCCGCTCGATAAGGGCTTCGGCTACACGTTTGGCAACAGCCTTCGTCGCGTTTTGCTCTCCTCACTTGGCGGCGCCGCCATCACCAGCGTCCGCATCGAGGGAGTCGCGCACGAGTTCTCGACCGTCCCCGGTGTCAAAGAGGACGTCACCGACATCATCCTCAACCTCAAGGATCTCGTCGTCCGCATGCACACCGATGCCGACGAGGTCGAGGCGCCGCTGGTTGCCACCGGCCCCGGTGAGGTGAAGGCGAAGGACATCGACCTGCCCTCCGGCGTCGAGATCCTCAACCCCGAGGCGCCGATCGCGACGCTCGAGAAAAAAACCAAACTCGAGGTCTACCTGACGATCGGCCGCGGCCGCGGTTACTCGCCGGCTGAAGAGAACAAGTCCGACGAGCAGCCGATCGGCGTGATTCCGATCGACTCGATCTTCTCGCCGATCCGGCGCGCTTCCTACTCGGTCGCCGCCGCCCGCGTCGGCCAGCGGACGGACTTCGACAAACTGACCCTCGACCTAGAGACCGACGGCTCGATCGAGCCCGGTGCGGCGCTGCGCGAGGCCTCCGAGATCCTGATCAAGAGTCTGGCGATCTTCACCGACGCCGACCGCGTCGAGGAGCTGACTGCGCGTGAACCGGCTGCGGCCATCCCCAGCGACACCTTTTCCTCGCCGGGTGGCGACGGCGGTGCCGCCGCCAACGGCCTCGACGAGATCCTGATCGAGGAGCTCGAACTGGGCGTTCGCTCGTACAACTGCCTGAAGCGGGCAGGGGTGCAGACCGTCGGCGACCTGGTTCGCAAGTCGCGCGCGGAACTGAACGCGATCCCGAACTTCGGTCAGAAGTCGATCGAGGAAGTAATCGAGACCCTGCACTCCCGCGGCCTGGACCTCCAGGCGGACTAACGGGACTATTGAGAGCGGAGCGGAGGATCGGGTGCGGCATAAAAAGAAGCGCAACAAGCTCAGCCGCGACTCCTCGCATCGCGAGTCGCTGCTCTCGAACCTCTCGAAGCAGCTGATCGAGCACGAGCGGATCCAGACTAGCCAGGCCAAGGCCAAGGCGGTCAAGCCCGAGGTGGAGAAGCTGATCACCCTCGCCAAGCGGGGGGATCTGCACGCCCGCCGGCAGGCGCTAGCGACGCTGCATAACGACAAGTTCATCGTTCATAAGCTGTTCGACGAGGTGGCGCCCCGGTATGCGACGCGGCCCGGCGGGTACACCCGCATCGTCAAGCTCGGTCCGAGGAAATCTGACTCGACCGAGATGGTTTACCTCGAGTTGGTTTAGCGGGTGGTGGGGGTGGGTCGGGAGGCCGTCCCCAGGCACATCTCGCTATGGCTCGATGTTGAGTGCCTGGGGACGGCCTCCCGACCCACCCTTCACTCGTAGCTGACTGACTCCAGATACAGGCCGTGGGGTGGGGCGGTATCGCCGGCCTCGGTTCGAGGTGCTCCCCCTAGAAGGGAGACGAAGTTCTCGACCGTTCTCCTCCCAGAGGCGACTTCGAGCTGGGTGCCGACTAGGACTCGGACCATGTTTCGCATGAAGGCGTCGGCGGTTATGCGGAAGCTGAGGATGTCCCCTTCTTGATCCCATGAGGCGGCGTGGATGTTGCGTTCGAAGCGGATGTGGTCGGTTTGGGTTGGGGTGAAGGCGGTGAAGTCGTGGGTCCCCGGCAGGGCGGTGGCGCAGGCGTCGAGGGCCTCGCGGTCGATACGGTGCGGCCACCAGAGGGACTTGCCGCGCTCGAAGGGGTTTGGGGCCGAGCGTGCCAGCAGTCGGTAACGGTAGCTGCGTGCTTTGGCGTTGCGGCGGGCGTCGAAGCCGTCGGCGACTACCGCGGCGGCGGTGACGGCGACGTCGTTCGGGCCGACGCCGTTCAGGCGGCGCATCAGGTCGGCGGGCGGCTCTGCCGCGAGGGCGAAGCTCGCGACTTGCCCGGTCGCGTGTACGCCGGTGTCGGTACGGCCCGCGACGGTCAGCTCGACTGGCTCGCGCAGGACCGTCGCCAGCGCCGTCTCCAGCTCTCCCTGCACCGTGCGTAGGCCCGGTTGGCGCGCCCAGCCGCGGAAGGCGGAGCCGTCGTATTCGATCTCGAGCCGGACGCTGGGCACGGCGGCAGTATCTCCGACCACCGGGGACCGGGTCGTCACGAGGCCCACCTAGAATCGGACTAGTGCGCATCCTTCTCACCAACGACGACGGCATCTCCGCGCCGGGGCTGCAGGCTGCCCGGCGGGCGCTGGTCGAGCTTGACGGCGTCGAGGTCGACGTCATCGCGCCTGACTCGAACCGCAGCGCCACCGCGCGCAGCATCACCACCCGCTCGCCGCTCAGCGTCGAGGAGGTGACCTTCGAAGACGGCCGGGTCGGCTACGCGACCGACGGCACCCCGGTCGACTGCGTCCGCTTCGCCGAGCTGGGCCTGGTTGGCGGCCGCCCGGACCTGATCGTCTCCGGGATCAACCATGGCGCCAACCTCGGCGACGACATCACCTACTCGGGGACCGTCGCGGCGGCTCTGGAGGGGATTGTGCTCGGGATCCCGGCCGTTGCTCTCTCGCAGCAGTCTTCCGCCGGCGGGCTCGGCTACGTCAGCGGCAAGTTCGACTTCACGGTTGCCGCCGCCTTCACCGCCCAGCTTGTCTCCAGCCTTAGAACCGAGCCGGTGCCGGAGGCGACCCTGATCAACGTCAACTGCCCCAACCGCGAGCCGGCCGGGATCGAGGTGACCAAGCTCGGCAAGCGGATTTACAACGACGAGCTGAAGCTGGTCAAGGAGAGCGATGGCCGCCGCCACTACGAGATCTACGGCTGGCAGCCGGGCTACGAGGAGATCGAGGGCACCGACCTCAACGCGGTGGCCGAGGGGCGCATCTCGGTCACCCCGATCCACTTCGACCTCACCGACCACGGCGGGCTCGAGCGGTTGCAGGGCTGGGGCTTCGAGGAGATGCTGGCCGCGAGCGCACCGACGGCGTGAGCGGGACCCCCGAGCAGCGCGCGGAGGAGCTGAAGGATCTCCTCTCCCACCACAACCGCCTCTATTACGTCCTCGACGACCCCGAGATCGGCGACGACGCCTACGACGAGCTGCTGAACGAGCTGCGGGGGCTGGAGGAGGAGAACCCGGAGCTGCGCACGCCCGACTCGCCGACTCAGCGGGTGGGGGCGCCGCCACTCGACCGCTTCGAGCCGGTCGAGCACCTGGAGCAGATGCTCTCGCTGGGCAACTCCCGCAACGAGGAGGAGCTGCGGGGCTGGGAGAACCGGATCGCCAACTACCTCAAGCGCCTCGACATCACCGCCTCGCAGTTCAGCTACACGACCGAGCCGAAGATCGATGGCCTCGCCGTCACCCTCACCTACGAGGACGGGATGCTGGTCCGCGGCGCCACCCGCGGCGACGGCCGCGTCGGCGAGGACGTGACCCAGAACCTGCGAACGATCGGCTCGGTGCCGCTGCGGATCGATGGCGCGCCGCCGCTGATCGAAGTCCGGGGGGAGATCTACCTGCCGATCGCCGCCTTCAAAGCACTGAACGAGCGCCGCGCCGAGGCCGGCGAACCGACCTTCGCCAACCCCCGCAACTCCGCCGCCGGCTCGATCCGCCAGCTCGATCCCTCCCTGGCCGCGGAACGGCCGCTCTCGACCTGGATGTACGGGATCGGCGCGGTCAAAGGGCTCGACCTCGCCACCCACATGGACGAGGTCGAGTGGCTGCGCGATCGCGGCTTCAAGGTCAACCCCGACACCGAGCACCACGAGGGCGTCGAGGGAGTCGTCAAGCGCTGCCACTGGTGGGAGCAGCGGCGCGAGGAACTCGACTACGAGATCGACGGCGTCGTCGTCAAGGTCGACGAGAAGGCGCTCTGGCGTGAGCTTGGCGTCGTCGGGCGCGAGCCGCGATGGGCGATCGCCTGGAAGTTCCCGCCGACGACGGCGATGACGAAGCTGAAGGAAGTCGTCTGGAACGTCGGCCGCACCGGCCACCTGGTCCCCTTCGCGATGCTGGAGCCGGTCCACGTCGGTGGCGTCACCGTCACCACCGCCACCCTCCACAACGAGGAGGACCTTGCCCGCAAGGACGTGCGCAAGGGCGACGAGGTGGTGATCATGCGTGCCGGCGACGTGATTCCCCAGGTCGTCTCGCCGAAGCTCCCCCGCAAGCACAAGGCCGCCCGCAGGGAGAAGCCGCCGGCTCGCTGCCCGGCCTGCGACACGCTTACGGTCAAGCCTGAGGACTCGGTATTCACGATCTGTCCCAATCGCTCCGGATGTCCGGGGCAGGCCTCCCAGCACGTCAAGCATTTCGTCAGCAAGGGCGCGATGGACATCGAGGGTCTGGGTGAAGAGCTGGCGCTGAACTTCCTCGGCCAGGGAATGATCGAAGACGTCGCCGACATCTATGACCTGCGCGAGGAGGATCTGGTCGGGCGCAAGGTCGGGAAGAAGAACTTCAAAGAGAAATCCGCCCGAAGTCTCGTCCTCTCGATCGACGCCTCGCGCCAGCGCCCCTTCAAACGCGTCCTCTACGCACTCGGCCTACCCGGCGTCGGCTACGTCACCGCCGAGGCGCTGGCCGACCACTTCGGCGCGATCGACGCCCTGCATGAGGCCGATCCAGAGGCGATCGAGGAAGTCGAGGGCGTGGGGCCGATCATGGCGGTGCAGATCGCTGAGTCACTCGGCGACGACGCCACCTGGGCGCTGGTCGAGAAGCTGCGCGAGAAGGGTCTGCGGCTGGAGGCGGATGCATCGGAACGGCGTCGGGAGGACGGGCCGCTGGCGGGCAAGACCGTCGTCCTCACCGGGACCCTGCCGGAGCTGACCCGCGAGGAGGCGGCGGCGATGGTGAAGGCCGCCGGCGGCAAGGTGACCAGCTCGGTCTCGAAAAAAACCGACTACGTCGTCGCCGGCGACAACCCTGGCTCCAAGCTCGCCAAAGCGGAAAAATTCGAGACCGAGATCCTCGACGAGGCGGCGCTCCGCGAGCTTGTCGGCAGGCCCGCCTAGTAACCGGCGACCGCGGCGGCGATCCGGTCCTGGTTCAGGTGGGCGAGGCTGAGGTTGCCGACGCCCGCCATCAGGATCGAGAAGGCCATCACCCGGCCGCTGCGGTTGAAGCAGTAGCCGGAGAGGTTGCTGACGCCGCTGATCGTTCCCGTCTTGGTCCGGCAGCGCCCGTAGGCGGCGGTGCCCTCGGTGCGGCTGGCGACCGTGCCCTCCTGTCCGGTCAGGGCGAGGTCCTGGATGAACTCCTCGCCCGCCGGGTCCTCCTGCATGCCGAGCAGCAGGTCGATGACCTCGCGCGGGCTGGAGCGGTTGGAGCGGGTCAGGCCGGAGCCGTCGACGGCGCTGACGGCGGAGCCGTGGGTGGCGGCGAAGGCCTCGATTACGCCTGCGCCCGCCGCGGTCGTGCCGGCGCCGCCGAAATGTGCCCCGAGCAGCTTGATCAGCATCTCGGCGAAGTAGTTGTTGGAGTAGACGTCGGTCAGGTTGACCAGCCGGTCGAGGGTAGGGGAGCGGACTAGGGCGACCCGCTCGGCGTTCGGCGGGGTCGGGCGCAGGGCGGTCTGCGGCGGCACGACGCCGCCCAGCGAGCGGGCCAGCTTCGTCACCGCCAGCTTGGCCGGGTCGGACGAAAAACCGCTGGTGCTGGTTGCGCCCGCGAAGCCCGAGTTGAAGGCGAGCCCGGAGAGGGGGCCGATGTAGGGGCTGGTCGCGTAGCCGGAGTCGGCGACGCCGCGACGGCGGTCGAAGATCGTGTCGTCGGCGTAGAGCCGGCCGGTGATCGATTTGATCCCCGCTGCCTTGATCTGGGGGGCGAGGGCGAAGACGTTGGTGCCGAGGCCACCGAAGTAGGCGTTGTAGAAGGCCGGCGTGCCGAGGGCGGGGTCGCCGCCGCCCTGCAGGTAGAGGCTGCCGTGGAGGACGCCCTTGGCGTCGACCGGCCCGTCGCGGAAGACCTTGGTCGAGATCCGGTATTCGGGCCCGAGCTTGGAGAGGGCCGCGGCGGTGGTGAAGAGCTTCATGTTCGAGGCGAGCGGTCGGGAGCGCCCTGGGGCGCTGGCGCAGAGCACCTGCTCGGTTTCCGCGTCGACGACGAGCAAACCGCTGGCCGAGCCACCTCCCTGGTGCAGCCAGGCGCGCATCTGGTCGCAGCTCGGGCTCGCCTGGGCAGCACTCGCAAAGAGCAGGAAAACGGCCGCCGCAGCGGCCAAGAGGGTGATCGTCTTGCGCCTCATCGTCCTTTTCGCATCGGGTGACTGGTCAGTTCAAACACCGGCGAGGGGGAAGGTAGCGGCCGGACCCGACCTCTGTCCCTGGAATACTGCATGGATCGTGGGCAAGGTTGTAGACATCGAGTCCAAACCCCGGCGGCGCCAGCGGCGCAAAAAGCCGTCGAAGACGGCGCTCGTCCTCGGTGGGGGCGGTTTTACCGGCGGTGTCTACGAGATCGGTGCCCTGCGCGCCCTCGACCTGCTGGCGGTGAACAGCACGGTCAATAACTTCGACGTCTACGTCGGCACCAGCGCCGGCTCCTTCGTCGCCTCGATGCTGGCCAACGGGGTCACCCCCGAGGAAATGATGCAGGTCATCAACTCCGATGACGACATGGGTCTCGAAGACCTCGACCTCAACAAGGTCCTCAAACCCAACTACCTCGGGTTCCTCGCCAAGGGAGCGGCGCTGCCGCTGCGCACGCTCGAGTTGCTCCGTTCCCTGGTCCGGATCGGTGATTTCTCGGCGATGGACATCGGCGTCGGCCTCGCCGAGGCGCTGCCGACCGGGCTCTACTCCGGCTCCGGCCTCTCCGACTACGTCGAGGAAGTTCTCGGCACAGACGGCCGGGTCAACGACTTCCGCCTCATCGACCCCGAGCTGTACCTGACCGCCACCGACCTCGATACCTGCGAGCGGATCGTCTTCGGCGAAGAGGGCTGGTCCGACGTGCCGATCTCGAAAGCGGTCGAGTGCTCCACCTGCCTGCCGGTCGTCTACAAGCCGGTCGACCTGAAGGGGCGCCAGTTCGTCGACGGCGGCATCCGCTCGACCACCAACGTCGACATCGCGGTCGAGAAGGGCGCCAAGTTCATCGTCGTCGTCAACCCGCTCGTCCCCTACGTCAACGACTTCGAAAAGACGATCCCGACCGTGTTCGGCCGCCGGGTGCGCCGCGTCTCCGACATGGGCCTGCCGGCGATCGCCAACCAGACCTTCCGCCTGATCGCCCACCAGCGGCTGCACCAGGCGGTCGAGCAGTGGCAGGAGAAATACCCGGGCGTCGACATCATCCTGCTCGAGCCCCAGCCCAACGACGAGCTGATGTTCGGGACGCCGATCATGGACTACTCGCGCCGCCTGAAAATCGCCCGCCACGGCTTCGAATCCGTCACCGCCACGCTCGCCCAGGACTACGGCCGCTACAAGGAGCTGGCCGAGAAACACGGCCTCGAAATCTCCGAGAGCCGAGTCCGCCGCGTCGTCGAGAAAGCCTCAGAAGAAGAGCCAGAGCAGTCCTCCGCCTGGCGCCGAGTGCTGGAGCAAACGACCTCGGTTCTGCTGCGCCAGTCCGGCCAGGCCTCCTAGCTCGCCACCTCCTTCGAAGCCAGGCGTTAGCTTCGGCGAATCGAACTGCATCAGAGGGACCGGGGTGCCCCTGCTGGGTACTCAGCATGGAGCCGAGCCAGAAACCATCGCGGTCAGCCAAGCAATTCTCCCGGCGGAGGTGCTCCCAGCAGGGGCACCCCGGTCCCTCTGCCGACCAAGGGCTAGACGGGGCTACGCCGCGTAGAGCTGCTCGATCGCGCCCTCGTGCTTCTGGGCGACGACTGCGCGCTTCACCTTGAGCGTGGGGGTGAGCTCGCCGTTCTCCTGGGAGAGGTCCTCGGGGAGGATGGCGATCTTCTTGACCTGCTCAACGCGGGCGAAGTTCTGGTTGATCTTCTCGACGTGGGCTTCGATCGAGGCCTTGATGTCGGAGTTGGCCGCCAGCTGGGTGAGGTCCTCGGGCAGGTCGTTCTCCTGGGCGTATTTGACCGCCTCTTCGGGTTCGAGGGTGGCCAGCGCCACCAGGTAGGGGCGGCGGTCGCCGACGACGACGCACTGGGAGACGAGCGGGTGCTGCTTGATTTCCGCCTCGAGGTTGGCCGGGGTGATGTTCTTGCCGCCCGCGGTGATGATGATGTCCTTTTTGCGGCCGGTGATCTTGATGAAGCCATCGGGGTCGACCTCGCCGATGTCGCCGGTGTGGAGCCAGCCGTTGACGATCGTCTCCGCGGTCGCCTCCGGGTTCTTGTGGTAGCCCTGGAAGACGTTGGGACCCTTGACGAGGATCTCGCCGTCGTCGGCGATTTTCACCTCGCAGCCGGGGAACGGTTTGCCGATCGTCCCGACCTTGAAGTCCTCGGGCGAGGAGATCGTCGCCGCAGTCGAGGTCTCGGTCATCCCCCAGCCCTCGAGTACGAGGACGCCGGCGGCGTCGAAGAAGCGGAGGATCTCGGGGTTGATCGGGGCGGCGCCGGAGACGGCGAGCCGGATGTTGCCGCCGAACAGGCCGCGGATTTTCGACAGCACTTTCTTGTCAGCGAAGGCGTACTGGCGCTGGAGGAGGAAGCCGGGCTTGCGGCCCGAGCGTTCGACCTCGCGCATCTTCGCGCCGACGTTGATCGCCCAGTTGAAGATCGCCTTTTTGAGGCCACCCTCTTTCTCCATCGCGCTGGTAGCGGCGGTGTAGATCTTCTCGAAGATCCGCGGCACCGAGGGGAAGTAGGACGGTTTCAGTTCGGCCAGGTTGGGGAGGATCTTCAGCGGATCCCGCTCCCAGTAGGCGATCGCCGTGCCGAGGTCGTAGCTGCCGAGCTGGATCAGCAGGGCGAAGGAGTGGGCGAGGGGGAGGTAGAGGTAGGTGAGGTCCCCCTCCTCGATGACGCTGGTCTCCTTGACCATGTCCAGCATCGCCCGGTAGTTGCCGTGGCTGATGATGCAGCCCTTCGGCGGCCCGGTCGTGCCGGAGGTGTAGATGAAGGTGCAGATGTCCTCCGGGGTGACCGCGCTGTAGAGCTGCTCCCAGCGGCTCGCGTCGTTGCTGCTTTTGGCGGCGAGTTCCTCCGTCGAGAGGGCGTCCTCGGCGCCGCCGGTCATCAAAACGATCTGCTCCAGCAGCGGCAGCTGGTCGCGGACCTGGCGCACCTTCTCCAGCTGTTCGGCGTCCTCGACGACGACCACCTTGGAGTCGGAGTTCTCGAGGACGTAGCGGCACTCCTCGGGCGAGTTGGTCTGGTAGATCGGCACCACCGTGGCGCCGATCGAGAGCGCCGCGAAGTCGAAGTAGGTCCACTCGGGGCGGGTGTTGCCAAGGATCGAGACGCGGTCGCCCTTCTGAATCCCGAGCTCGACCAGACCCAGCGCCAGCGGCAGGACGATCTCGCGGACCTCAGCGAAGGTCTTGCTCACCCACTGGTCGCCCTCCTTGTACTGAACGGCGACGTTGGAGCCGTAGAGCTCCGCTGCCCTCGGCAGCAGGTCGGCGACCGTCTTCGAATTGGTACCTCTCCCCGACATCTGCCGGGGGAGTCTAGTTCAGTGTTGCGTCCGGGGCGCGGCTTGTCCGCGCCTGGCAGGGTCAAGGCTGCGCAGGGAGGTTTCGAACAACGACCTGTCGATCCGGCCATGGAAGATCGGGACCCCCATCTGGACGCATTTCCCGATCACCTCCTGTCGCTCCATGTGCAGCTGGTCGGCGAGCTCGGCAGGCGTCAGGTGATGGGCCATCGGGGACCTCCTGGTCGTTGAAAATCTGTATCCCCATGTGTACCGCTGCCGCCGGAGGTCGTCAATCCCGAATCTCCGCAGCACGGGGGATCGTCAATGGCCTCAGGTCGCGATAATGGGCGGCGAATGTCCTCTGAAGCCGTTTCCAGGCCGCTGCCCAGGCGGGGCAGGCTCTGGGTCGTCGCGCTACTGGCGATCGGCCTGATTGCGATCGGCTACACGATCGTCGAGCTGTCGACGCAGGAGCCGGGGGACCCGGTCGTCCACGTCGCGGGCATCTCCGACGCGCAGCGGTTGTTCGGGGGAGTCCCGCAGGAAGGGGACCGGTTCGGCTCCGACAACGCGCCGGTGACGATCCAGGTCTTCAACGATTTGCAGTGCGAGAACTGCCGCGACGACTTCCTCTCGACGATCCCGGAGTTGGCCGAACGCTACGCCCGTCCCGGCGACGTGAAGCTGCTCTACCGCCATTACTCGAACAGCATCAACCCCGAGCAGCTTGGCTTCTACGGCGCCGAGGCGGCCGCCAACCAGAACTACGGCTGGCAGTACATCTACCTCTTCTTCCGCAACCAGGACGAAGCCGAGCGCTTCGGGGTCGACCAGGAGTACCTGGCCTCGGTCGCCGGCGCGGTGGAGGAACTCGAACTCCGGGAATGGGACCGGGACCTCGAAGACGGCGGCGCTCCCGGCGGCCCGATCGACGAGCGGCTGAAAGGCCAGGAGGAACTGGGGAGGAACCTGAAGATCCGCACCGGCCAGGGGATGGTCGTCTCCGGCCCCAGCGGCACCGTGACCCTGCAGGAGGGTCCGTCGCTGGGCGAAGTCGAAGCGGCGATCGCCGAAGTCGAATAGCGCAACCCAGATTCGACACAGCGGGCTGTGTCGAAAGCCGGCTAGGCGACGCGGCGTAGGCGCGCCCGCTGCGCGATCACGTCTCGCCACTCGGAGTCGACGATGTGCGCTGGTGCGGTGGTGGCGAGGAAGTCGCCGAGAATCCCGGCCAACCCCTCCGGGTCTTCGAGGTTGGGGAAGTGGGCGGCCTTGGGCAGGGTCTCGAAGCGGCAGTTGGGGATCGAGCCCGCCGCCTCCAGCCCGTGGGAGAGGGGGATCGTGCGGTCGCGCTCGCCCCAGACGATCAGCGTCGGCATCTCGCCGAGCAGGTAGAGGCGGTCGCGGGCGCTGACTTTCTGACCCTGGACGTCGATCACGGCGCGCAGGGTCTGCAAGAAGGCGCGGCGGGAGCCGGGGTCCTGCAGCGGCCCCAGCGCGCGGGCGACCGCCTGCAGGTAAACGCCGGTGGAGACGCCGCGCTGACGCAGCTTGGCCCCGGCGGCGGCCAGGGTGCCGACCAGGCGGGGCCGGGTCGCCATCCGCAGCAGCGCCGCCGAGCCGGGCAGGGCCGCCCCCCGCAGCAGCGGGCTGACGTCGTCTCCGAGGCCGCCGCTGGAGATCAGCGCCAGGCGCTCGGTGCGCTGGGGGAATTGGTAGAAGAACTGCATCGCGACGCCGCCGCCGAGCGAGTGCCCGACGATCGTCGCCCGCTCGACCCCGATCGTCGTCAGCAGGTCCCGGATCGCCGCCGCGTGCGCGCCCAGCGAGTAGTCGCCCCGCGGAGTCGCGGCTTCCCCGTGGCCGATCAGGTCGGGCGCGATCACCCGATAGGAGCCGGCCAACCGCTGCGCCACTGTCTCCCAGTGCCGGGAGGAGTTGATCATCCCGTGGATCAGGACCACGGTCGGGCCGCTGCCGACGGTCCGGTAGACGGCGCGATGCCCGTGCAAGTTCGCCTCGTGGACCTCGAAGGCGGGGGCGGGAGGCATGGGGAGACACTAACGACCGCCCGAGGCGGCAACGTCTGGCTCAGACCGGGTGGCTGAAGAGCTCGACCAGCCGGTCGCCGCTCTGGAGCTCGCGGATGCGCGGATCGCCGAAGCGGATCACCTCGCCGTCGCGGACGACCGCGAGCATGATTGCTTCCTCGGGGCCGATCGGAGCCGGACCGGCCTCCTCGGGGCCGATCTCCCGCTCTTTGATGTCGAGGCCTTCCCCGACCGTCATCAGGTCCTCCATCACCTCGGTTATCTGGGGCGTGTGGGTCGAGAGGCCGAGCAGGCGGCCGGCGGCGCCGGATGAGGTGATCACCGAGTTGGCGCCGCTCTGGTGGAGGAGGTGGACGTTCTCCTCCTCGCGAACCGCAGCGACGATGCACAGGGCGGGGTTGAGCTCGCGGGCGGTCAGGGTGATGAGGACTGCGGCGTCGTCGCGGTCGACGGCGACGATCAGGGCCGAGGCATCGTGCAGCCCCGCCTCGAGCAGCACCTCCTGCCGGGCGGCGCTGCCGTCCACCGCCGCCAACCCGTCCGCGGTCGCCCGCGTGCGCTCCTCCTCTTTCGGCTCGATCACCACGATCTGGTCGGGGCTGGTGCCTTTGTCCATCAGCGTTTGCGCCGCCGCCCGGCCCTTGACTCCGTAACCGCAGATGATCGTGTGGTCTTTCAAGTGTCTCCTCCAGCGGGCGATCCGGTAGGCGGCCCGGCTCCGCTCCGCAAGTATCTCCAAGGTGGTCCCGACCAGCAGTATCAGGAAGAGAACGCGGGCCGGGGTCACCAGGACCGTGGTCACCAGCCGCGCCTCATCGGTGACGGGCCGTACGTCGCCGTAGCCCGTCGTCGTGATCGAGACCGTCGAGTAGTAGAAGGCATCGAGCAGGCTGATCGTTTCGTCCTCCGGGTCGACGTAGCCATCGCGCCCGAGGTAGGTGATGAACGCGACCAGGAAGATCAGCGCCAACGCGATCGCCAGCCGGACCCCGATCTTTCTGAAGGGGCCGGCTTCCCCTCCCGGCAGGTCGATGGGGAGTTGGGGGCGGGGGCGAGACTTCCGGTTCGGCACGGGGTGAGGATATGCCCAAGGCGCTACGCGGCCAGGGTGCCGTAGCGCTCACCGGCGGCCATCCGCGCCGCCGGGTGCAGCCGGACGGCATCTGGCCAGAAGCGGGCGCCGACTCGAAGCTGCAGAAGGGCCGAGCGCAGAAGCGCCTCCCGCCCGGGGTCCCACGAGAACCCGAAGAGGCGGCGAATCTCCGGCGGGAGCAGACCGGTGGAGATCAGCTTCACCGAACCATCGGTCAGAAGGTGCAAGCTCATCGGGGCGATCGGATCAATTTGGCTCCAGGAACCGTTTGGCGATGGCGATGCATCACGGACGCATCACGAATGTCGCCATAGGATGCGCTTGTGTCACCAAGGATCCCTCCGACAATCGAGACGACACGGCTTCTCTTGCGGAACTGGAGTCGGCAAGATCTGAAAGCCCACGCCGAGATGTGCGCCGACCCGCTGGCGATGCATTACATCGGAAGCGGAAAGGTGCTCGACGCAGGCCAAAGCTGGCGAGAAGTCGCGATGCAGGTCGGGCATTGGGCGCTACGGGGCTATGGTCAATGGACGGTGGAGCGCAAGGAGGACGGTGCCTGGTTGGGTCAGGCTGGCTTTTGGAATCCCCCGGGTTGGCCAGGCCTCGAGGTTGGTTGGAGGCTCGTCAGACAGGCGTGGGGGGACGGATATGCAACCGAGGCCGGTCAGGCGGCTATCGATTGGGCTTGGAGCGTTCTCGACGCCAAGGAGTTGATCTCAGTTATTCAGCCTGACAACACAGCGTCGATTCGCGTTGCGGAACGACTTGGCATGCGGCGGCTCCGAGAGTCGACCGTCAAAGGACAGGACGTGGTCATCTTCGGGATCGACAAGCCTTGAGGCCTGTCAATCATTAGACGATTAAGAGGCCCAAGACCAAGGCAAGTGCGTCGTCTACGGCCCGAAGCTCATCGGCGTCTAGGCGGCCGGCGGAGCGCCCGAGGCGCTGGGGGTCTACGACGGTGCTCTGCTCGACGAGGACTCGGGTCTCGTTGCCGTCAAGCTCGATCGTCGGTCGGAAGGTAGCCGGCCGAGCACCGGTAGAGGTGGGTGAAACGAGCGTCGTGCTCAGGGCCATGAACTCATCAGCCTGAACCACCACTGCGTAACGAGCGCCCCCTTGCTCACGCCCGCGGGCACCACGCAGCGAAGGTAGTCGAAAGACCTCTCCCCGGACCACGTTAGTCGAGCGAACTCGGCGCGAGATCAGCCATCTGCTCGCGAATGACTCGCATCTCTGCCCGATCTGCCTCGTCAATCGCCAAAAGCTTTACCTCCTCGGCGATAGACGAGCGTGCTCGACGCCTGGCCGCGGCCTCTCGGAGGGCAGTGCGGACAGCCTCGGAATCACTCGTTCCGCTGCCTCGCACGACTCTTAGGGCTGCAGCTGAGCTGTCGTCCAGTCGAACGTGAAGGGATCGGCTCACAATCTGAGCGTAGCACGATGTGTGCTACAAATATCGGGGCGCCCGGATTTGAACCGGGGACCTCACCGACCCGAACGGTGCGCGCTACCAGGCTGCGCCACGCCCCGAGAGGGTCGATTGTCTCAGACGCAGGGGGGAGGGCGCGGGGAGGCCGGCGCCGCTACTTTGGGCGGGAATGCGGTTCCTAGCGATGACCATGGTGCGGAGACTGATCCCGGCTCTCGTTCTCGTGCTGTTGGCGGCTGCGCCGGCGGCCGCTCAGGCGTATCTGCCGCCGGGCTTCGTCGGGATCTCGCCGCAGACTTCCGGCACGGCGAAGGACTACGAGCTGATGGCGGAAGCTGGGATCAAGAGCGTTCGCCAGCCGCTGGTATGGGCCGCCGTCGAGCCCGAGAATCCCGCCTTCAGCGAACGGCAGTGGGGATACATCGACCACGAGGTCCGGTTGGCCGCCAGGGAAGGCATGGAGATCTTCCCTTTCATCGTCAACTCGCCGGGCTGGGTGGCCGCCGAGGGGATAGACCTGCCGGTCGCCAATGCCTGGCAGCGGCGGGCCTGGGGCTCGTTCGTTCGTGCGGTCGTCGAGCGCTACGGCGTCTACGGGTCCTTCTGGCGGGAAGAAGAAAACCTGCCCTACACGCCGATGCGGCGGTTCGAGATCTGGAACGAGCAGAACATCGTCAGCTTCGCCAGCGATCCCGAACCGAAACGGTTCGCGACGCTGATCCGGATCGCCGGCCGGGAAATCCACCGCGAGCAGCCGAGCGCGAAGGTGATCGTCGGCGGTCTCTTCGGCCGGCCGCTGCAGATTCCGCCCAACGTCGCCTCCGGCGACTTCCTCGCCCGCATGTACAAGGCGGGGCGGGTGAAGCCATTTTTCGACGGGGTCGCGCTGCACCCCTACGTCGCCGACGCGCGGGCGATGGCCGGGCAGCTGCGCAACCTGCGCCGGATCATGCGCAATAACCACGACGAGGAGTCGACGCTCTACATCACCGAGCTGGGCTGGGGATCGGCCAGCGGCCCGACCCGCTGGCAGCGCGGCCTCAATGGGCAGGCGAGGGAGCTGGACAAGGCCCTCTCGATCATCTCCGCCAACCGGATCCGCTGGCGGATCCGCGGCGCTTGGTGGTTTACCTGGAGCGACGAAGGCGGCAGCTGCGTCTTCTGCAGCTCGGCCGGGCTGCTGACCGCCAAACGGGAGGCCAAGCCGTCCTGGTACCGGTTCAACGAATGGACCGGCGGTGACCCTGACGCGGTCCCCGAGGCGGGTCCCGACAACCTCGCCCCGGTCGAAGAAGCCGCGCCGGAATAAGCAGGTAAGTAGGCTCCGCTCGGACTTCCAAACCGAGCAAAGGAGCAGTTTCGATGGCTTTCTCCGTACCCGACCTGCCGTACGCATACGACGCGCTCGAGCCTCACATCGACGAGGAAACGATGCGCATCCACCACGACAAACACCACCAGGCGTACGTCGACAAAGCCAACGCCGCCCTCGAGGGCACCGAGTGGGCCGACCATGACGTCGAGGACGTGCTCCGCAACCTCTCGGCGCTGCCGGGCGACAAGCAGGCCGCAGTCCGCAACAACGCCGGCGGTCACTACAACCACACGCTCTTCTGGCAGATGATGGGCCCCGACGGCGGCGGTGAGCCGGGTGGCGACCTCGGCGCCGCGATCGGCGAGACCTTCGGCTCCTTCGACTCCTTCAAGGAGGAGTTCAAAAACGCCGGCATCGCCCGCTTCGGCTCCGGTTGGGCCTGGCTGGTCAAGGACTCATCCGGCCTCGCCGTGGTCTCGACCCCGAATCAGGACTCGCCGATCTCCGATGGCACCACGCCGTTGCTCGGCGCCGACGTCTGGGAGCACGCCTACTACCTGAAGTACCAGAACAAGCGCCCGGAATACCTCGACGCCTTCTGGAACGTCGTCAACTGGGACTACGTCGCGGAGAGGTTCGCCTCGTAGGACCGCTGCTCTGAGGCTGCGGGGATCTCGCTCATGGCGTGCTCGGCGAGTGCAGTGATCGTCAGGCTGGGGTTGACGCCGACGTTCGCCGGCACCGCCGAGCCGTCGCAGACGAGCAGGTTCTCGTAGCCGAAGACCCGCTGGCGGGCGTCGACGACGCCGTCCTCGGGTCCGTGCCCGATCACCGCCCCGCCGAGGATGTGGGCGGTGGTCGGCACGTTCAGCAGCGCCTCGGTCATCGAGCTCTGGGCGATGCCGCCGGTGCGCTCGGCCAGCCACTCGGCTGCCTCGTTGGCGACCGGGATGAAGGTCGGGTTCGGTTTCTCCGGGTCCTGTTCGGTTTGCAGCCAGACGTTGCCTGAGCGTTTCAGCGTCGGGCGCAGGGCGATCGCGTTGTCGAGCGTCTGCATCACCAGGAGGATGATCGTCCGCCGCGACCAGCCCTTCGGCCACAGCACCTTGGCGAAGCGGCCCGGGTGGCGGACGATCTGCGCCAGGAGCTTCAGCGGCCGGGTGACGCGGGTGCCGTCGCCGACCAGCAGCGTGTAGAGCAGGCTCATCGAGTCGCCCGCCTTGCCGTAGCTGACGGTCTCGATGTGGGTATTGGCGTCGGGATAGATGCTGCCGCTGATCGCCACCCGCTTGGTCAGGTCTTCCGGGTAGTCCTCGGGGACGGTGACCGCGAGGATCATCTCGCTGTTGGTCCGCACCAGCTCGCCGAGGCGGGAGGAGATGCGGGGCAGGGCGCCGCCGAGGCGGCAGCGCTGCAGCAGCTTGTTGGTCCCGAGGGCGCCGGCGGCGACGATCACGCCGCGGGCGCGGAGGGTGCGCTTACCGCGGCCGGGGAGGACCCCCGAGCGCTCGCTGGCGATCGTGTAGCCCTCGCTGCCGTCGGCGGGGCCGATCGGCCGGATCTCGGTCACGGTGCGGTCCGGGATCACCTCGACCCCGCGCTGTTCGGCCAGCCAGAGGTAGTTCTTGACCAGGGTGTTCTTGGCGCCGTGGGGGCAGCCGACCATGCAGCGGCCGCAGAAGTTGCAGCCGGTGCGGTCCGGGCCCTCGCCGCCGAAGAAGGGGTCGGAGACGGTTTTGCCGGGCTCGCCGAAGTAGATCCCGACGGGGGTCTTCTGGTAGCTGTCGCCAACGCCGATCGACTCGCCGTACTCGCGCAGGAGGTCGTCGGCGGCGTCATCGATCTGCACCTGGTTGACGCCGAGCATCCGCTGCGCCTCGGCGTAGTGGGGCGCCAGCTCGGACTCCCAGTCGGCGAGGTCGCCCCACTGCGGGTCCTGGAAGAACTTCGCGGGGGGGACGTAGAGCGTGTTGGCGTAGCCGAGACTGCCGCCGCCGACGCCGGAGCCGCTCACCACCGAGACGTCCTTGAAGGTCGAGAGGCGGAAGATGCCGCGCAGGCCGATCCGCGGTGCCCAGAAGTAGCGGCGGATGTCCCAGGTCGACTTCGGGAAGTCCTTGTCCTCGAAGCGCTTGCCGCACTCGACGACGGCGACCTTGTAGCCCTTTTCGGCCAGGCGCAGGGCGGACACCGACCCCCCGAACCCGGAGCCGACCACCACCCAGTCGTAGTCGTACTGGCTCATCAGCCAGTCAAGCCTACTGGGGCCTCAGGCCTCGCCGGGCTCGAGCGGCCGGAAGTCGCTGGTGCGGGCGCCGCAGACCGGGCAGAACCAGTCTTTGGGGATGTCCTCGAACGCGGTTCCCGCCGGGATGCCGCCGTCCGGATCGCCGATCGCCGGGTCGTAGATGAACCCGCAGCTGTCGCAGATCCAGAGAGTCGCGTCTTTGGTCTCGGTGGTCATATCTGAATGTTAGAGACGCGCCTGTCTGCGCCTATTTGCCGAAGCTGACCTGCGGAGCGTTGCGCTCGGCGGCGTCCTCGATCTCGAAGAACTCACGGGCGGTGAAGCCTCCCTGGTTGGCGATGATCGAGCCCGGGAACTGTTCGATGTCCGTGTTGTAGGACTGGACGTTGGAGTTGTAGATCCGGCGCGAGGCCTGGATCTCGTCCTCGAGCTCGGAGAGGTTGCGGCTCAGCTGCTGGAAGTTCTCGGTCGCCCGCAGGGTCGGGTAGTTCTCGGCGACGGCTTTCACGTCGGCCAGCGCCTGGGTCAGCTGCTGCTCGGCTTTGGCGGTTTCCTCTACCCCCTGCGCCTGCATTGCCGCGGCCCGCGCCTGGGTGGTTTTCTCGAAGGTCTGGCTCTCGTGCTCGGCGTAGCCTTTGACCGTCTCGACCAGGTTGGGGACGAGGTCGTGGCGCCGTTTCAGCTGCACGTCGATCCCGCTCCAGGACTCGTCCACCCGGTTGCGCGCGGCGATGATCGAGTTGCGCTTCGAGATGAAGTAGAGGACCGCGATGATGAGGATCGCGACGACGACGATGATGACGATGGTCATGGAGGCTCCTGTGGGGTGGGACCGGGTTGAAGCAATCCTAACGCCGTAGGATCGCGGCAATGGCTGCCAAGCAGGATGCGGGGGAATGGGCCGGGATCGTGCAGGGCTATGGCGAGCGCAACGGGCTCACCTACGAGCCCGTGGGCGGGATCAACCCCAAAGACGGGCCGGTGGCGCTTTGCGTCGGCGGCGTCAACCGGCTGACCGGGCAGCTCAGCGAGGGCTTTTGGGGCTCCTCCTGCGACGCCGACGAAAAGGAGGTCGGCGGTTTCTTCAGCAAGGCGGTGGTGCCGACGGCGGTCCTCGCCAAGGCCCACATGCCCGACCTGGCCCGTGTGGTGCCGGCCTTCAACGTCGAGTCGATCGAGGGGCACGAGGTCGTCACCCAGCGTTTCCAGCGCAAGGTCGAGTTCGAGTCGATCGACTTCAACAAGCGCTACCTGACGACGGTGCCGAGCGAGTACGACCCGGTCGCCCTGCGGGAGCTGTTCGGTCCCGGCTTCCTCGGCTGGGTGACGACGATGAGCGGCGAGATCGATTTCGGCATCAACGACCGCCAGCTCTGGTTCCTCTGGCGGCTGCGCGAGCGCAGCCCCGAAGAACTGAAGGCGGCGCTGGGGAACGCCGGCCAGCTGTTCAAGCGGCTGCAGGGGGAGATGGACGAGAGCGGCATCCACACCTACCCGCCCGGCCCCTGGCACGCGGGCCTTGCGCCGTTTCCCGACGCGCCGGCAACTTAGACCCTGTTGCTTATGAGGGGTAGCCGGGCTCGCCCGGAAGGACGACGCGCGGTTCGGCGCCGTCCTCGACCACCTTCGGCAGGATCGGCTCGACGGTGCGCTGGCGGTAGGCGGCGAGCGCCTCGTCGGAGGTGCCAAACTCGGCCAGCCAACCGAGCTGCCTCTGGGTGGGGAAGGAGAGGACGATCTCACCCGCGGTATGCGCCGCCAGCGCAGCCGCCGGCTCGAACCAGCGGGCCTCAGTGGTCTCTACCCCGTCCGCCTGGGGCGGCGTGTGGGCGGGGGCGAGAGCGAGGAAGAACCAGGCGTCGAAGCGGGTCGCGATCAGCTCCGGGGTGATCCAGCGGGTGAAGGGGACGAGCTCCTCCTCGGCGGAGAGTTCGATGCCGGCCTCCTCGGCCAGCTCGCGCAGGGCGCACGCGCGCAGGCCGGCTTCGTCGGCGCCGTCGCATTCGTCGACCGAGCCGCCGGGGAAGACCCAGACGCCGGGCATGAACTTGGCCTCCTCGCTGCGCCGCAGCATCAGCACCTCGAGCGCCCGTTGGGCGTGCTTGCCACCCCGCCGCAGGAGGACGACCGAGGCCGCCAGTCGCGGGGTCGACGGCTCCCCGAAGTTGGGCAGCTCGGCCGGTCCCCGTCGCCTCTCCTCCATCGGAGGAGCGTAACTCTCAGCTGAGGACGCGGCGGCGCTCGCGGCGGACCCAGGCGCGGTGGGTGAGCCAGGCGAGCAGGGCGATGAGGGCGATCGGGCCGAGGATCGCGAGGCCGACGACGGTGACCGCGGCGGCGACGGCGAGGATCTGGCCGGCGTCGCCGAGGGCGTCGTCGACTCCCCAGGTGCCGCCGCCGGTGCCGGATTCCTCCTTGCCGCCGGTCTCGATCCGGACCAGGACGCGGGAGAGGTCGGCTCGCTGCTGCAGGTGCTGGAGCTGGGCGCGGAGGGCGGCGCGGTGGCGCCGCTCCTGGTCCAACTCGGCTTCGACGGCTTCGCGCTCGGATTCGGTTTCGGCGCCCTCGAGCTGGCCGAGGAGGCTGTCGATCCGCGCCTTCGAGTCCCGCAGCAGCTCGGTGACGTTGACGGTGGGGGCGGTGATGTCGGCGGTCGCCTCATGACGGGAAAGGACCTTGTCTACGCCCGAGAGCTCACCGAGCGCGTCGCCAAGCTTGGCGCTCGGGATCAGCAGCTCGAAGCGCGCCCCGGCCCGGCCCGGCTCGCCCTCACGGGTGGAAGAGCTCATCACGATCCCATCGTGGGCGCGGACGACTTCGAAGACCTCGGCTGAGTCGTCGGCGACGTCGGCAGGCGCGGCGCCGAGGACGAGCGTGGCGGAGCGTTCGACGGCGCGGTTGCCAAGGGGAGGGGCGCTGCCCATCGCTTCCGCCTGGTTGCTCGTTGAGTTCGCCGTGGACGCAGTGGGGATATCTGCTTCGAACTGGATTCCAGTGTTCGACTGCCCATGCGCGGATGCTCTGCCCTGAGCCTGCTTCCCGCCGCCGTCGAAGTACTTTCCGCCGAGATCGGGCCTCGCGTCGCTTGCCTCGCTTCTTGCCATCGGTGGGTTGGTCGCTCGCTGATCATCAACCGCGACCACGGCCGTCGCGACCGCTATCGCTGCGAGAGCAACGCCACCAGCAGGCAGAAGTAGACGTCGCGGTTGTGGCAAGGTGAACCGCGACAACCGCGAACGACGCGGGAAGCCCGCGGCGGCGCGCTCGTCGAGCTCGGCGGCGAACTCCGGCCGTGGGGTCGGTCGCAGCGCCCGCAGCTCGGCGGCCAGCTGATCGTCCCTATCCCTAGGCGTCTCCATCGCAGGCCTCCCTCAACTTGGTCATTGCCCGGTGCAGCTTGGTGCCGGCGTTCGACTCTCCGATCCCGAGCACCCCGGCGATCTCGCGGTTTTCCAGATCGGCGAAGAACTTGAGTGCGATCAGCTCACGCTCATGCGGCTCGAGCCGCTCCAGCGCCGCCGAGACCGTCAAACGGCGCTCGCTGTGCTCTGCGTCCTCCTCAGGGCGGGCAGCGTGAAGATCCTCCGGCTCGGCCGTCAGCTCCGCCTGGCGGCCGCGGCGGCGCAGCTCGTCGAGGGCGGCGTTGCGGGCGATGCCGAACAGCCAGGCCCGCGGCTCGCCCCGCTTGGGGTCGAAACGGTGGCGCTTGCGGTAGGCGCGCTCGAAGGCGGCGGCGGTGACTTCCTCGGCCGCCGGCGCGTCGCGCAGCAGGCTGGCGACGTAGGCGTAGACGTCATCGCGGCTGGAGCGGTAGAGGCGGTCGAAGGCGAGATCGCCGGCTCGCGGCGCGTCCTTGACTTCGGCGACGAGCGTTTGCTCCATGCCCGTACTACGGGGGACCTCCGGATCCGTCACACGGGAAGTATCGACTCGGCAACCGCAGCGTGGATCGAGTCGCTTGCGATCGCGACCAGCTCGCGCAGCTCCTCTTCGGAAATCGAGAGCGGCGGCATCAGCACGATCGTGTTGCCTAGCGGGCGGATGAAGGCGCCGCGGTTGCGCGCCTCGACCGTCACCCGGTGCCCCATCCGCAGCGCCGCGTCGTGGTCGCCGAGGTCGACGCCGATCATCACGCCCTTCTGGCGCACTTCGGCCACCTCCGGCATCGCTGCGACCTCGGCCAGCAGCTCTTCGAGCAAGGCGATCTTCGGCTGCAGGCGCTCCAGCGTCCGCTCCCGCTCGAAGACGTCGAGGTTGGCGAGGGCCGCCGCGCAGGCCAGCGGGTTGCCGGTGTAGGTGTGGCCGTGGAAGAAGGTCCTGAACTCCTCGTAGCTGCCGAGGAAGCCCTCGTAGATCTCCTCGGTGGTCAGGGTTGCGGCCAGCGGCAGGTAGCCGCCGGTGATCCCCTTCGCCAGGCACATCAGGTCGGGCGCCACGCCTTCCTGTTCGCAGGCGAACATCGTCCCGGTGCGGCCGAACCCGGTCGCGACCTCGTCGCAGATCAGCAGCACGCCGTGGCGGTCGCAGAGCTCGCGGGCGGCGCGCAGGTAACCGGGGGGCTGGACGAGGATCCCCGCCGCGCCCTGGACCAGCGGCTCGACCACCACCGCCGCCACTTTCTCGCCGTGCGCATCCAGCACCCGCTCGAGGTCAGCGGCGTCGTCGGGCTCGGCCACGTGGGTCTCGAACAAAAGCGGCCGGTAGGTCGAGTGGAAGAGGTCGATGCCGCCGATCGAGACGGAGCCGATCGTGTCGCCGTGGTAGGCCTCGCGCAGGCGCACGAAGGTGGTCCGCTGGGCGTCGGCGCCGCCGCGCTGCTGCTGGTACTGGAAGGCGATCTTCAGGGCGATCTCGGCCGCGGTCGAGCCGGAGTCGGAGTAGAAGACGCGGGAGAGGTCCCCCGGCGCGATCTCGACCAGGCGGGCGGCCAGCTCGGTCGCCCCCGGATGCGAGAGGCCGAGCATCGTCGTGTGGGCGACGCGGTCGAGCTGCTTGCGGACCGCGGCGTCGATCACCGGGTGGCGGTGGCCGTGGACGTTGCACCAGAGGGCGGCGGTGCCGTCGAGGTAGCGCTTCCCGTCGACGTCGTAGAGGTAGGAGCCCTCGCCGCGCTCGATCACCAGCGGCTCTTCCTCGCTCCAGCCCTGCTGCTGGGTGAAGGGGTGCCAGACGTGATCCCGATCGAGCTGCGCGTAGTCCAGCGGCATGGGGAGGACGTTAGTCCCGCAGGCGGCGGCAGCCGCTTTCGGATATGTATCACACAAACAACTTTTGCTCTTCTGAAAAGGTTGCGCTTGTGCAAGTATTGTCGCCATGCATGCGACTGACGTGAAAGCGACCGCCGAAGCCCGCCGTGAGGTGAGCCCGGCTGAGCACGACACCGCCGCCCGCGTGGCGGCCCTCCTGCACCACGTCTTCCTCTACGACCGCGGCAACCAGCTGCGGGTGATCGAGGAGTCGGGGCTGTCGATAACCCAGTGCAAGGCGCTGCTGGAGCTGGGCGGGCTGGGGGACCAACCACAGCCGTGGCAGGTCTCGGACCTAGCTGAGCGCTTCGGCGTCTCGGTCCCCTCGATGAGCCGCGCGGTCGACGCGCTGGTGAAGGCGAAGCTGGCGACTCGGGTCGAGGACCCGGACGATCGCCGCGTGCGCCGGGTGCAGATCACCGCCAAGGGCAAGGACCTGGTCGCCACCCTGGTCACTGTCCGCATGACCGGAATCGAGACCTTCGTAACCACCCTGAGCGCGGCGCAGCGACGCAAGCTCGACGCCGCCGTGGAGGCGCTCCTCGACCGCGAGGACCTCGCTCAGACCTACCAGCAGCTGAAGGGAAGTGAGCGCTCTTGACCCGCTACCGCCACCTGATCACCGACGACAACCGCAAGTGGTGGACGCTCGGAGCGATGTGCTTCGCGCTATTCATGATCATGCTCGACAACACGGTTGTGAACGTCGCCCTGCCCTCTATTCAACAGGACCTGGGGGCCTCGATCAGCGGCCTGGAGTGGACGATCAACGGCTACACGCTCTCCTTCGCGGTGCTGCTAGCGACCGGCGGGCGGCTCGGCGACATCTTCGGCCGGCGGCTGATGTTCCTGATCGGGGTCGTCATCTTCGCTCTCTCCTCGGCGACCGCCGGTTTTGCTCCCGACCAGACCTCGCTGGTGGTCAGCCGCATCGTCCAGGGCGTCGGCGCGGCGCTGATGATGCCGGGGACGCTGTCGATCATCACCGACGCCTTCCCCGCCCACGAGCGCGGCAAGGCGATGGGAACCTGGGCCGGCGTCTCGGCCTTGGCGCTGGCCGTTGGGCCGGTGCTGGGCGGCTTCCTCACCGAGCACGTCAGCTGGCGGGCGATCTTTTACATCAACATCCCGGTCGCGGTGGGAGCGGTGGCGGCGACCCTGTTCGCGGTGCGCGAGTCGCGCGACACCTCGGTCGGCCGCGAGGTCGACTACGCCGGCGTCGCCGTGCTGACCGTCGGGCTGACCGCGCTGGTTCTCGCCCTGGTCGAGGGCAACGCCTGGGGCTGGGGCTCGCCCCAGGTGATCGGCCTGCTGGTCGCGGCGGCGGCGGCACTGCCCGCCTTCGTCTTCGTCGAGAACCGGGTCAAGGCGCCGATGGTCCAGTTCGACCTGCTCAGCGACCGCAACTTCCTCGCCTCCGTGGTGGTGGCCCTGATCATCACCTTCGCGATGATGGGCGTCTTCTTCTTCCTCGCCCTATACATGCAGGACATCCTCCGTTACTCGCCGCTGGAGGCGGGGGTGCGGTTCCTGCCTTCGACCCTGATGATCGTCGGCGTGGCGCCGGTCGCGGGACGGCTCTCCGACCGCTACGGGCCGCGCTGGCTGATCGCCGGTGGGCTGCTGATCGTCGCCGCGTCCCTGTTCAGCTTCAGCCGCATCGCGGTCGACTCGACCTACATCGACCTGCTGCCCGGATTCATGCTGCTCGGGATCGGGATCGCGCTGACGATGTCGCCGATGACCAGCGCGGCGATGAACGCGGTGCCGGTGCAGAAAGCCGGGATCGCCTCCGGGGTACTTTCGATGTTCCGCATGGTCGGCGGCAGCCTCGGCATCGCCGTGACCGGCGCGATCTTCCAGACCCTGGTCAGCTCGAAGCTGGGGTCGCTGCTGGGCGGGACCGGGATCACGGCGGCGCAGCAGGCGTCGATCTCCGATCAGCTTGGCGGCGGCGGGGTGCCGAACGTCCCTGGGCTGGACCCGGCACAGGCCAAAGAGGTTGTGGCGGCTGGCAACGAAGCCTTCGTTTATGCGCTCAGCCATGCGATGACCGTTTCCGGGTTCGTCGCCCTCGCGGGCGCGATCATTGGGGCTACGGCTATCCGGGCCAAGTCGCGGGGGTCAGGCTCGGTGAGCCCTGAGGCCGCGGTGGCTGAGGCTAGTCCTGGGGGGGAGGCTCTTGCTGGCGAGGAGGCGCGGGAGGCTGCGCAGCCCGCCTGAGCTAGAGGGTGTCGGTGGGGGATCCCTGGGAGCACCTCCGCCGAGAGGATCCGGATTTGGCTGACGCCTCGAGCGCCGCTGGCTCGGCTCCATGCTGAGTACCCAGGGATCCCCCACCGACACCCTCCGCGAGCGCGCTCCGAAATAGGCTGCCGCCCCGATGCTGGTTTTGCTGCCTCCGTCTGAAGGTAAGGCGCGCCCTGAGGAGGGTGAGCCGGTCGATCTTGAGGCTCTCGTCTTTGCCGCGGAGCTGGGGGAGAAGCGGGAGGTGCTGATCGAGGCATTTGACCCGTCGCTGCGGGATGCGCCGGCGGCGCCGGCGGCCGAGGTCTACACCGGCGTGCTTTTTGGCCGGCTCGATTTGCCGAAGCTGAAGGCGAAGGCCCGGCGGAAGGTGTTGATTGCCAGTGCCCTTTGGGGCGTGGTGCGACCTGACGATTGCATTCCCTATTACAAGTTCCCGCCGAAGACTCGGCTGGAGGGGATCGGGGCGCCTAATGCCTTCTGGCGCCCGGCGTTGGCTGCGGCGCTTCCTGATGAAGAGGGGGAGCTGGTCGTTGACATGCGCTCTGGTGCATACGCGGCGGCCTGGAAGCCGAAGCGGGCGACTCTGCTGGCGGTGCGCGCCTTCACGGAGGAGGGCGGTCAGCGCAAGGCGGTCTCGCACATGGCGAAGGCGGTGCGGGGGGACGTGGCGCGGGTGCTGCTGGAGGCGAAGAAGGCGCCCGGCGACCCTGAGGGTGCCGCCGCAATTGTCGAGGCCGCCGGCTTCACCGTCGAGCTCAGTCCCGGCAGCCTCGACGTGATCGTCTAGATCGTCAGCGCCGGCCAGCTCCTCGGATCGGCTAGATCGATCCGAGGGAGGGTGAGGACCGTGGCACCTGCGAGGTCGGCGATCGTCTCGTGGTTGGAGCGCTCGATATCGGTTGGTTGCTCGGGCCAGGGGTTGAGCACCACGGCGGCCACTTCGAGCCCGGCGGCGCGGGCGGCCTCGATCGTCAGCAGGGTGTGGTTGATCGTCCCCAGGCCGGGACCGGCTACGACGACCAGCGGGTAGCCGAGGTCGGCGGCCAGGTCGCGGACGAGATAGGAGGGGGAGAGGGGGACGAGCAAGCCGCCGACTCCCTCGCAGACGATCGCGTCGGCGCTCTTGGCTGCTGTTGCCGCCGCCTGTCGCAGCCGCTCCGGATCGATCTCCTCGCCGGCCAGCGCCGCTGCGAGGTGCGGCGAGGCTGGCGGCCCGTAGCGGTAGGGCGCGATCTCCTCGTCGCTCTGCGTCGACCCCGAGGCGCGGCGCAGTAGGGCGTGATCGGCTTCGACCCCTTCGTCGAGGCCGGTGACCGCGGGCTTGAAGACCGCCACCCGCTTGTCTTTGCGGGCGAGAGTCTGGGCGATCGTCGCCGCGACCACGGTCTTGCCGACCTCGGTGCCGGTGCCGGTGACGAAGACGCCTGAGGCCATCGGCTCCTCAGGCGGCCAGCGGCTGGGCCCGGGCGAGCCCCGTCTCGCGAGCGGCGACGCCGACCATGTGGGCGGCGGCGACCAGGTCCTCCCGGCGGTGGGTCGCCATCGCGGTGAGACGAAGGCGGCAGGAGCCCTCGGGCACCGTCGGCGGCCGGATTCCCTGGGCGAAGACGCCCTTCTCCAGGGCCAGCTCGCAGAGCTCCATCGTCGCCTCCGCCTCGCCGACCTGGACCGGCACCACCTGGGTGGTCGAGTCGCCGACCTCGAGGCCCTCGGCCGAGAGCGAGCGGCGCAGGAGGGCGGCGTTGGCCTGCAGCCGGTCGACCAGCTCCGGCTCGGTCTCGAGGATCGCTAGCGCCGCCAGCGCGGCGCCGATTGCAGGCGGCGGGGGTGCGGTCGAGAAGATGAACGGCCGGGCCGTGTTGATCAGCAAGTCGACGATCTCCTTGCCGGCGCAGACGTAGGCGCCGTAGGAGCCGAGCGCCTTGCCCAGGGTCCCGACCACGACGTCGACCTCGCCGCTGAGGCCGGCGGCGGAGACCGAGCCGCGGCCGCCGGGGCCGACGGCGCCGGTCGCGTGGGCCTCGTCGACTATCAGCCGCGCTCCGTGGCGCTGCGCCAGCTCCAGTAGCTGGGGGAGGGGGGCGATGTCGCCGTCCATCGAGAAGACGCCGTCGGTGACGATCAGCGCGGCGCGCTCGCCGGCCCGCCGTAGTCCCCAGGCGAGGTGCTCGGGGTCGCCGTGGCGATAGACGAAGGTCTCGGCTCGCGAGAGGCGGCAGCCGTCGACGATGCTGGCGTGGTTGAGCTCGTCGGAGAAGACGACCTCGCCGCGCCCGGCGAGGGCGGCGATGACGCCGGTATTGGCGAGATAGCCGGAGCCGAACAGCAGCGCGGCCTCGTAGCCCTTGAAGGCGGCGAGGCGCTCCTCGAGGCGGCGGTGCGGCTCCATGTTGCCGGAGATGAGTCGCGAGGCGCCCGAGCCGGCGCCCCAGTGCAGCGCCGCCTCGGCGGCCGCCTCCCGGACCTCGGCGCGGTCGGCGAGTCCGAGGTAGTTGTTCGAGCAGAGGAGGAGGACCTGCTGGCCGTCGAGGGTGACGGTCGGGCCCTGCGGTCCTTCGATCAGGCGGAGCCGGCGGTAGAGCCCCCGGTCGCGGAGCTCCGCGAGCCGCTCGGAGACGCCGGTCACGCCGCCCGTGGGTAGGAAGGCGGCTTCTTCGCCTTCTTCACGACCCGCAGCTGGGTCGAGGGGTCCCAGAAGTTTGCCTCCTCCTGGCTGTCGATCAGCTCGTCGATCGGCGTCTCCGGCGAGTCGCCCTCGAGCCAGCCGGAGCGGTTGTCCGGGCGCGGGTTGGCGCCGTTGTCGGGCTGGCGGGCGACGTTGAGGCCGAGCTCTTCGAACATCTCCCGGTCGTCGGCCGGCTCGGCCCCGAGCGTGGTCAGGAAGTTCCCCATCATCACCCCGTTGAGGCCGGCCTTGACGGCGAGGCCGTGGAGCTCGCCGAGGTTCTCGACCCGGCCGCCGCAGAGGCGGAAGAGGGCGCCGGGGATGATCAGGCGGAAGATCGCGATCCACTTCACGACCTCCCAGGGGTCCATCACCTCGCGGTCGCCGAACTTGGTCCCGTCCTTGGGGATCAGGAGGTTGATCGGGATCGAGGTGGGGTTGATCTCGGAGAGCTCGAAAGCCATCTCAACCCGCTGCTCCTCGGTCTCGCCGAGGTTGAGGATGCCGCCGACGCAGGTCTCCAGTTCCGCCTCCTTGACCGCCTGGATCGTCCGCAGCCGGCCCTCGTAGCGGACCGTGGTCGAGACCTCCGGGTAGTAGGAGCGCGCCGACTCAACATTGTGGTGGACGCGCTGGACCCCGGCCTCTTTCAGCGCCTTCGCCCGCTCGGCCGACATGTGGCCGATCGAGGCGCAGCGCTTGAGGTTGGTCTGCTCGGCGACCAAGCGGGTCCCCTCGAGAATTTTCTGGAAGTCGCGCTTGGAGAGGCCCTGGCCTTGGGTGACCATGCAGAAGCGGTGGGCGCCGGCTGCCTCGGCCGCTTTCGCGTGCTCGAGGATCTGCTCCGGCTCCATCATCGCGTGCATCGGCGTGTCCGCCTCGGCGTAGCGCGACTGGGCGCAGAAGCCGCAGTCCTCGGCGCAGCCGCCGGACTTGGCGTTGACCAGCGAGCACATGTCGGTCGAGTCGCCGAAGTTCTCGACCCGCACCTCCCAGGCGCGTTCGACAAGTGCTTCGATCTCGGCGTGGTCGGTGAGGCCGCCGTAGGCGCGGGCCTCGTCGACGGTGATCAGGGAGGACACGCGGCAAATCTAAGAATCGGGCCGGACGCCTAGCATCGGCCTAATGGCGCAGGCGATGCAGAGGCGGCGGCGGGTGGCACTGGGCCTGCTCGCCTGTCTGGCGCTGGGGGCTTTCGCCTTCGGCGCGACCTTCGGCGCCAGTCTCGGCGACGGGGCGGGACCGGAGCCCATGGTCGCCAGCACGCTGCCGGCGAAGCAGCTGGCCGGTGAGCGGATCGTCGTCGGCCTGCCGGGAACCTCGATCTCGCCGGCGCTGCGTCAGGCGGTCAGCGATGGCCAGGTGGCGGGCGTCGTCCTCTTCGCCGAAAACTTCCCCAGCCGCGCTGCCGGCAAGCGCCTGATCGCCCAGCTGCAGGCAATCAAACGGCCGCCGAAGCTGCGCGACCCGCTGCTGGTCACGGTCGACCAGGAGGGCGGCCTGGTGAAGCGCCTCGGCGGCGCCCCCACCGCCTCCGCCCACGAGATGGGCGCCCGTGGCGCTGCGTTCAGCGCCCGCCAGGGCCGCGCCACCGCCGCCAACCTGCGCGAGGTGGGCGTCAACATCGACCTCGCCCCGGTGCTGGACGTCGGGCGGCCCGGCGGTGTCATCGCCGAGACCGAAAGGAGCTTCGGCTCGACGGCCGCTCAGGTCGAAGCGACCGCGATCCCCTTCGCCGAGGCCCTCCAGGCCGGCGGCGTGGCGGCAACCGGCAAGCACTTTCCCGGCTTCGGCGCGGCGACCGAAAACACCGACTTCTCGGTCGAACGGATCGACCTCTCGAAGGCGGAGCTGCGCGCGGTCGACGAGAAGCCCTACGCGGAGTTCACCGCGGCCGGCGGCAAGCTGGTGATGCTGAGCACGGCGATCTACCCGGCCTTCTCCGGCCGGCCCGCCGCTTTCACCCGCGCGATCGCCACCGGCGAGCTGCGCAACCGGCTCGGCTTCGAGGGCGTCTCGATCACCGACGCGCTGGAAACTCCGGCGGTGGAGGACTTCGGCGGCACCGCCAAGGTTGCGATTGCCGGCGCCCGCGCCGGCGCCGACCTGCTTCTCTTCGCCCGTCTCGGGCCAGCGCAGCGGGCGTGGGAGGCGCTGGTCGTGAAGCTGCGCTCCGGCGGGTTCGACCGCACCGAGTTCGAGGCCGCGGCGCAGCGCGTACTCGACCTGCGCGCCGAGCTGCCCCGCTAGCGGTCGGCGACGTCTTCGCGCACCGCGACCGGGTCGAAGACGCGGACGCCGTCGCGCCCCTCGTCCTTGGCCGCGTACATCGCCGTGTCGGCTTCGGAGAAGACGGTCGCGGCGCTGGTCCGCGGATCGTCTCCGAAAATCGCGACCCCGACGCTGACCGTGACCGGCTCCGCCTCTTCAGCCGAGCGGTGCTCGCGCACCTCGCGGGCGATCGCTTCGGCGGCGATCCGCGCCTCCTCGCGGCTGCAGCGCGACAGGATCACCGCGAACTCGTCGCCGCCCAGCCGCGCCAGCGTGTCGCTCCGCCGCGTCCGCCGCCGCAGCACGCCGGCTACCTCTTGGATCAGCCGGTCCCCCGCCGGGTGCCCCCGCGAATCGTTGACCCGCTTGAAGTCGTCGATGTCGATGATCAGCAGCGCCCCGGTCGTGCGATCGCGCTGGCTGCGCGCCATCGCCTTCCCCAGGTCCGTCTCGAAGCGCCGTCGGTTGTCGAGCCCGGTCAGCGCGTCCTCGCTGGCCTGGCGCTCCAGCTCACGCATCTGTTCGCGCCGGTTCCAGGAGAGGATCAGCGCCCCCAGCAGCGCCGCCAGCGAGATCCCCAGCACCGCCAGAGCGATCGGCAGGCCGAGGCCGGGGCCGTCCGGGTCCTCGACGGTGAGCGTCCAGGTCTGGTCGGCGATTCTGAGCGGAACCGAGGCGCCGTCGCTGAGGTCTCCGCTAGCACCGAAGACCGCCTCGCCAGCCGCCTGCAACTGAAGTCCTACCTCGGGTGAGACCGCGTCGGCCGCCGCCCCGGCGAGGTCCTCGATGTGGAAGCTGCCGGCGGCGAAGCCGGCGAGGGCGCGTCGCCGCTGCGCGACCGTCTCGGCCGGCTCCCCGTCCCGGTAGACGGCCTGGAAGACGTTGATGCCGCGACCGCCGATCAGCAGGGGTATGACCGAGCTGGAGACCGCGGCGCCGGTATCCCTGGCGCGGTCCAGGTAGCGCAACCGTTCCGGGTCCTGTCCCAGGTCGTATCCAAGCGCCCGACGCCGCTGTTCTTTCTTCTCGGCGACGTAGGTGATCGGAAAGTAGACCGGTCGCGACTTCGATCGGCGGAACTGGAGGGGGCCGGCCTGTTCGAGGATCGTGATGTCGTGGGTGCGCTCGTAACGATCGCGCTTCGAGGCCGGGACGCGGGGAATGAAGACGGTTCCGGCCAGCGCGCCCTGGCTGATCAACGAGCGCCCATAGACCTCGAACTCGTGGCGGCTGAGGTCGTCCTCGGCCTTGAAGAAGGCGGCGGCGCTGGTCAGCTGGTCGACTGAGAGCCCGGCCACCGCTTCCATCTGGTGCGCGGCCCGGCCCGCCTCCTCGCGCTCCATCCGCTCGAGGTCCCCGCGGTCGTCGCCGTAGACCAGGATCGCGGCGAGGACCGAGCCGAGCGCGACCAGGCTGACGGCGGCGATGCCGAGCCAGAAGCGGCGCCTCACGAGGGCACCGCCGCGAGCGACTCCCAGAGGTAGAGCGAGGCGAGGCTGCGGTGGGGGCGCCAGGGCTCGCCGATCTCCAGCACCTTCGCCGGCGTCGGCATCTCCTCCAGGCTGTACTCGATCTGGATCGCTTTGCGGATCCCCAGGTCGCCGCCGGAGAGGACGTCGGGCCGTTCGAGGTGGAAGAGCAGGAACATCTCCGCGGTCCATTGGCCGAGGCCGCGGACGGCGACGATCTCCTCGATCACTTCCTCATCGCTGAGCTGGTCGAGCCGCTCGAGCTCCAGCTCGCCGCTGAGCACGTGGGAGGCGAGGTCGCGGATGTATTCGGTCTTGCGGCCGGAGAGGCCGGCGCCGCGCAGGTCCTCTTCGCGGGCTTCCAGCAGCTGCTCCGGCGAGGGGGTGGAGCCGCCGAAGAGGTCGATCACCCGCAGGTAGATAGTGCGCGCGGCTTTGGTCGAGAGCTGCTGGCCGACGATCGCCCGCAGCAGCGCCCCGTAGGCGTCGTTCGGTCGCTCCTCGCTGCGCCGTTTGAGCCGAGTGGCGATGTCGATCTTCCCGATCCGCTCGATTAAGGCCGCCATCGTCGGGTCGGAGGCGGCGAGCGCTTTGCGCGCCTTGGCGCTCACCGCCCGGTCCACTGCGGGCGGCGCTTCTCGGCGAAGGCGCGGATCCCCTCGCGGAAGTCGGCCGAGGCGAAGCACGATTCTCGCAGGGCGACCAGCCCGGCCTCCTGCCGATCGGTCAGTTCCGGGTTGTCGTTGAGGAGGTCGATCGCGCGTTTGTTGCCGCGCATCGAGAGCGGCGCGTTGGCGGCGATCGCCGCCGCCAGGGTGACGGCGACTTCCTCCACCTCGCCGTCGTCGACGACTTCGGTGACGAGGCCGATCCGCTCCGCCCGCTCGGCGTCGAGGTTGCGGCCGGTGAGGAAAAGCTCCTTGGTGGCGGCGAGCCCGATCGTGTCGAGGAACCTGCGCAGTCCGGTGTGGCCGTAGATCAAGCCCAGTTTGGCCGGCGGCATCCCCAGCTTGGCGCCGCGGGCGCAGATCCGCAGATCGCAGGTGATCGCCAGCTCCAGGCCGCCGCCGAGACAGTGGCCGTTGAGCGCGGCGAGGACCGGCCAGGTGTGGTGGGAGATCGCCTCCATCGCCGCGTGGAAGGGATGGGCGACGAGGGCCTCGGCGTCGCGCTCGAAGGTCTCCTCGGGGATGCCGGCGATGTCGTAGCCGGCTGAGAAGAGCGGCGGCGCGCCGGTGATGACGACGCAGCGGCTCTTGATTCCGTGGTCCAGCTGCGGCAAGACCTCGGCGATCGCGTCGAGGATCTCGTGGTCGAGGGCGTTGCGCCGCTCGGGGTTGGCGATCATCAGCCGGGTGACCGCCTCCGCTGGCCGGTCGAGGAGGAGCTTCCCGCCCGCGAGTCGCGCGTCCACGGCTCTACTCCAGGACCACGAGGACGTCGCCTTCCGAGACGGACTGGCCCTCCTCGCAGCGAATCTCCTTGACGACGCCGTCGTCTTCGGCCTCGACCGGGATCTCCATCTTCATCGACTCGAGGATGACGACGGTGTCGCCGTCGGATATCTCGTCGCCGACCTTGACCTCGATTTTCCAGACGTTGCCGGTGATGTGCGCCTCGATGTCTGCCATGGGCGGGGACAATAGCCCGACCATGGGACCCGATTGGGCATCAGGTGAAGAGGGCGGGCTGGCGGCGATCGTCGCGGCGCGCAACGAGGCCGACCGGATCGGCGCCACGGTGGCGGCTCTGCGGGGGGCTTTCCCGGAGGCGCGGGTCTGGGTTGCCGATGACGCTTCAGAAGACGGGACCGCCGAGGCGGCGATGGCGGCGGGGGCCGAGGTGGTCAGCCGCGGCCGGCCGCACGGCAAGGGTGCCAACGTCACGGCGGCGGCCGAGGCGGCGCTGAGCGTGGCGGAGCCGCCCGCCCTGGTGCTGCTCTGCGACGGGGATCTGGGAGAGACGGCGGCGCGCCTGGCGCCGCTGGTCGAGGCGGTGCGCGAAGGAGAGTGCGACCTCGCCGTGGCGGCCTTCAGCCGCCGGGTCGGCGGCGGCTTCGGGTTGGCCCTGGGCTTCGCCCACTGGGCGATCCACCGTCTCTGCGGCGCCGAGACCAAAGCGCCGATCTCTGGCCAGCGGGCGATGAAGGTCGAGGTCCTCCGCGCGACCCTCCCCTTCGCCAAGGGCTACGGGATGGAGATCGGGATGACCGTCGACGCGGTGCGCGCCGGCTACCGCTTAGGTGAATACGAGTTGGACCTCGAGCACCGGGCTACGGGTCGCGACCTTGCGGGGTTTGTCCACCGCGCCCGCCAACTCCGCGATTTCACGCGCGTTTTTTTCTCACGCGCTAAAGCTCAGCGTCCACGTCCAGGTAGTCAGGCGTCGCGACGCTGAGACTCCCTGTGAGGGAGGTGGCACTCGATCCGCAGAGGCCGCTGCCGCTGTGGAAGGGAATCCCGCCGCTGAGGTCGATTGTCGCTGTGGCGCCGGTGGCTTTGCTGCCTGTCAGAGTGCCGACATGGGTGTTTTCGGTTTTGTAGCGGCAGTTGACGCCGAAGCGTGTCGTGTCGATTGTCGCCCCGCTCCATGTGACTGTGCCGTTCTTGCTGCCGGCGATTGCGTGAACCGAGAGCGAGCCGGGCGAGATCACTGTCACGTGATAGCTGTTTGTGCAGCCGGTGAAGGTCATTGAGGTGAGCGGGATGCCGATCGGTTCGCCGGCGCCCTGGCCTTTGACTTCGCCTTCCAGTGTCGAGCTGCATTCGATTTTGGCGATCGGGTTGTGGATCGTGACGTGCCCCTCGCTGGTGGCGTGAAGTTTGCCTTCGTAGGTGGTGCCGGCGGGGGATGTTGGGGTGTCGCCTAGGGTGTCGTCCACGTCCAGGTAGTCAGGCGTCGCGACGCTGAGACTCCCTGTGAGGGAGGTGGCACTCGATCCGCAGAGGCCGCTGCCGCTGTGGAAGGGAATCCCGCCGCTGAGGTCGATTGTCGCTGTGGCGCCGGTGGCTTTGCTGCCTGTCAGAGTGCCGACATGGGTGTTTTCGGTTTTGTAGCGGCAGTTGACGCCGAAGCGTGTCGTGTCGATTGTCGCCCCGCTCCATGTGACTGTGCCGTTCTTGCTGCCGGCGATTGCGTGAACCGAGAGCGAGCCGGGCGAGATCACTGTCACGTGATAGCTGTTTGTGCAGCCGGTGAAGGTCATTGAGGTGAGCGGGATGCCGATCGGTTCGCCGGCGCCCTGGCCTTTGACTTCGCCTTCCAGTGTCGAGCTGCATTCGATTTTGGCGATCGGGTTGTGGATCGTGACGTGCCCCTCGCTGGTGGCGTGGACTTTCCCGCCGTAGGTCGTGCCGGCGGGGGATGTGAGGGTCGCGGCAGAAGCCACTCCAACCGATGCGGAAAGGCCGATCGCGGCAGCGACGGCAAGCAGGGAAAGGATCTTGGGGAAAGCCATCGCTCTCTATTACAGCTCTACAACCCAATAGTCAAGGACAGTTGAGTGAACTGCCCCTCACTAGAGTCCTTCAAGATGACGGGCCAGGCAAAGCGGATCGGGGCGGTCGCTATTGCTGCGATCTTTCTTTTCGCGGTCTCCTTGGCCAACGCCGAGCTGGTCGAGCGCGGCAACCTCTTCGTCAAGTTCGAGGGAGGGATCGCGCCGACCAAGCTGCCGCGGCAGGCGAACGCGCCGATCTCAGTTCGGGTCGACGGCACGGTCCGGACCCTTTCCGGCGAGCAGCCGCCGGCCCTGCGCTTCATCTCGATTGCGATCAACCGCGGCGGCCGGATCGAAACCAAGGGGCTGCCGGTCTGCGAGCGCTCCAGCGTCGATGCGGCGAGCTCGGCGCAGGCGCTGGAGGCCTGCGGCCCGGCGCTGGTCGGCGAAGGGCGTTACCTCGCGGGCGTCGCCTTTCCCGAACAGGACGCATTTCCGCTGAGCGGCAAGGTGTTGGCCTTCAACGCCAAGGTCGACGGCCAGCGCGCGATCCTCGCCCACGTCTACGGCGCGAACCCGTTTCCGAACAGCCGCACCTTCGTCTTTCGCATTCGCAAGACCCAGGGCACCTTCGGGACGCTTCTCTCAGCCGCCCTTCCCGCGGAGCTGAACCGAAACGGCTACCTGAAACGGATCGTCCTCAACCTGCACCGTGATTACGTCTACCGTGGGCGCGAGCGCAGCTATCTCAGCGCTTCATGCGGGGCGCCGCAGGGCGCCACCATCGGCATCTTTCCCTTTGTCCGCGTGGGCATGACCTTCTCCGATGACCGCAAGCTCGCCTCGACCTTGATCCGCACCTGCACCGTTCGCAAATGAGCTGCGGCCGTTGATCCTCGCCATCGACCAGGGGACGACCGGCACCACCTGCCTCGTCTTCGACGCCGAGGGGGACGTTGCCGGCCGCGCCTACTCCGAGTTCCGGCAGCACTTTCCCCAGCCCGGCTGGGTCGAGCACGACGCGAACGAGATCTGGGAGGTGACGCGGGGGGTCGCGGCCGAGGCGATCGCCGCCGCCGGGATCGAGGGGGCGGAGCTGGACGCGATCGGGATCACCAACCAGCGGGAGACCGTCGTCGCCTGGGACCCCGACAGCGGCGAGCCGATCCACCGCGCCCTGGTCTGGCAGGACCGCCGCACCGCCGGCCGCTGCGATGAGTTACGGGCTGCTGGCCACGAGCCGCTGGTGCGCGAGCGCACCGGGCTGACGATCGACCCTTACTTCTCCGGGACCAAGATCGAGTGGCTGCTGCGAAACGCCGCGGGGGCGGAGCGGGCGGTCTTCGGCACGATCGACTCCTGGCTCATCTTCAAGCTCACCGGTGAGCACGTCACCGACTACACCAACGCCTCGCGGACGATGCTGTTCGACATTCGCAAGCTCGGCTGGGACCCCGAGCTCTGCGACCTGCTCGGCGTCGACCCGGCGCGGCTGCCGCAGCCGCGCCCGTCCAGCTGCGTCTTCGGCACCACCACCGAGTTCGGCGGCGAGGTGCCGGTCGCGGGCGTGGCCGGCGATCAGCAGGCGGCGCTCTTCGGTCAGGCTTGCCACCGCTCCGGGATGGCGAAGAACACCTACGGCACCGGCAGCTTCGTCCTCCTCAACGCCGGTTCCGAGCCGCCGGTCGCTCCCGACGGGCTGCTGGCCACCGTGGCCTGGGGTCTTGGCGACGAGGTCACCTACGCGCTCGAGGCCTCGATCTTCGTCACCGGGGCCGCCGTGCAGTGGCTGCGCGACGGCCTCGGGGTCATCGATGAGGCGGGGGAGACCGAGGCGCTCGCCGCCTCGCTCGAGGGCAACGATGGCGTCTACTTCGTCCCCGCTCTGACCGGCCTCGGCTCGCCCTACTGGGACCCCTACGCGCGCGGCACGATCGTCGGCCTCACCCGTGGCAGCGGCCGCGCCCACCTGGCCCGGGCGGCGCTGGAGGCGATCGCCTACGAGACGGTCGACGCGGTCCGGGCCCAGGAGGCGGCGAGCGGCGGGCGGCTGGAGCTGCTGCGGGCCGACGGAGGCGCCGTCGTCAATCGCTGGCTGATGCAGTTCCAAGCGGACGTCCTCGGTGTACCTGTCTCCGTGCCGGAGATCGCCGAGACGACCGCCCTCGGGGCCGCCTATCTGGCCGGGATCGCGACCGGGGCCTGGTCGCTGGCGCAGGTGGGGGAGATGTGGCGCGAGGCCGACCGGTACGAGCCCGCGATGGAGGCGGCGCAGCGCGAGGAGCTGCTGGCCGACTGGAGCCGAGCCCTGGAGAGGTCGCGCGAATGGGCGAGATGAAGCCGCAGGTCTACAAAGACCCGCGTCCCGCCGAGTACTTCCAGCCGTTCCACCGGGCGGCCCGCAGAGGAGTCGGATGGACCTACACCTTCGTCCGCATCGTCCTCACCCTGCCGACGCTGCTGCTGTGGCGGGTGCGGCAGATCGGGGTCGAGAACGTGCCCAAGGACGGGCCGCTGGTCCTCGCCCCCAATCACTTCAGCCAGATGGACCACTTCTTCATCGGCGTCTACCTGCGGCGGAAGATCCGCTTCATGGCCAAATCGCAGCTCTTCGGCCCGCCGGTCCTCACCTACGTCTACAGGCACGGCGGCGTCTTCCCGATCCGCCGCGGCCACCACGACGAAGAAGCGATCGAGACTGCCCGGATCCTCGTCGACCAGGGCGAAATGCTCCTCGTCTACGCCGAGGGCGGCCGCTCCCGCTCAGGGGAGATGGGCGAGCCGAAACCGGGGATCGGCCGCATCGCCCTGGAAACGGGGGCGCCGATCGTCCCGGTCGCGATCCACGGATCCGAGCGCGCCCGTCAGTGGAAACGGTTCCGTTTCCCGAAGGTCACCGTCGAGTTCGGCAAGCCGCTCAGCTTTCCGGTCGAGGACTCGCCCGGCAAAGAGCGTCAGCTCGCGGTCGCGACCGAAGTCTTCGCCCGGGTGCGGGAGATGCACGAGGGGCTGGCCGGGAGGCGCTAGCTACTCGTAGCGTTGCTCGAGAGCGGCAAAGAACTCCGGATCGTGACCTGGCGTGATCACCGCGTCGGGGAACTGGGTGCGGAACAGACGCAGCTCCTGCAGCGAGCGGCGCAGGTTGTGGGCGTCGTAGGGGCGCGGCGGCATCGCCAGGTCGCCGTCGAGCTGCCCGCGCATGTACATCGCGTCGCCGCCGATCACGAAGTCGCGCTCCTTCAGCCGGCAGACCACCGACATGTGACCGGGGCTGTGGCCAGGCGTGAAGGCGAGGTGGATCGAGCCGTCGCCGAAGAGGTCGAAAGCGCGGCCGAAGCTGGCGTAGGAGTCGATCCCGGCTCGGTCGAAGGAGACAGTGCGGTAATCGAAGGCGTAGTCGAAGTGGGCGCGGCGGTAGCCGTTCAGCAGCGCGTTCACGCCCCCGCTGGCGGCCTGCCACTCGGTCTCGCTGACGACGAAGGCCGAGTCCGGGAACTCGGCTACGCCCGAGGTGTGATCGAGGTGCATGTGGGTCATCACCACGATCGGGACCTCGCCGGGCCCCAGCCCGCGTTTCCGCAGTTGCGAGGGCACGTCTTCGCCGGCCTCGAGGGTGGGTTTGCCGATGCGGGCGCTGAGGGAGCCGAAGTTCTCGCTCGGACCGGTGGCGATCGAGGGATGGAGGCCGGTGTCGACGAGGATCGCTCCAGCGCTGGGGTGGCGGATCAGGAAGGCCGGCACCGGGACCACGTTCTCCTTCGACCCCAGGAACAGCGCCTTCGCGAGCTTGGCGGTGATGAAGCGGCCGCCGGGGCTGACCATCATCTCGCGGGCGAAGTCGACGTGGCCGGCGATCAGCGGCTCGACCGTGACGGTGGCGCCGCGGGTGCCGCCGGCAAGCGGCTCGTGCAGGGGGGTGGGTTCGACGGAGATGCCCATCAACCGGCACATTTACGCAGTTCTGCTCGCCTATAGGCTTCGCCGCCGATGGCTGAACGCTCGCATTCGCAGGTCTTCCGGGACGGTCTGCTCAAGGGACAGGTTTGCGTCGTCTCCGGCGCCGGCAGCGGCCTCGGGCGCGAGACCGCCCTGGAGCTGGCGCGGCTGGGCGCCACCGTCGTCGCCTGTGGGCGCCGCGAGGAGCCGCTGGCGGAGACGGCCGAGCTGGCCGCTGCGTTGCCGGGGAGCTTCGAGTTCAAGACGCTCGACATCCGCGAGGAGGAGCCGGTGGGACGCTTCTTCGACGGCCTGCTGGAGCGCCACGGCCGCCTCGACGTCCTCGTCAACAACGCCGGCGGTCAGTTCCTCAGCCCGGCCGAGGCGATCAGCCCAAAAGGGTTCCAGACGGTGATCGACCTCAACGTGATGGGGACCTGGCTGATGACCCACGCCGCCGCGACCAAGGCCTTCATCCCGCAGGGCGGAGGCAAGGTCCTCAGCGTCACCCTCTCCCCCCACAACGGGATGCCGGGGATGGTCCACTCCGGCGCCGCCCGCGCCGCGGTCGAGAACATGATGCGGACGCTCGCGGTCGAGTGGGCGCGGTTCGGGATCAAGACCTGCGCCCTCGCCGCCGGCCAGTTCGCGACCGAGACGCTGCTGACGAAGTATCCGCAGGTGGTCGTCGACAACCTCGAGCGCTCGATCCCGATCGGCCGCGCCGGCCGGCCCGAGGAGATGGCCTGGCTCGTCGCCTACCTCGCCTCGCCCGCCGGTGACTTCTTCTCGGGGACGACGATCACGATCGACGGCGCCCGCGACAACTGGGCCGGCCCCTGGCCGCCGGAGGCGATCGCCACCGAGTCCGGCGACCCGGTCTCCGAGGAACGCCGGCCGAAGTGACGAGTGGCGTTTTTTCCACCCCATAGGGAGGAAAAAACGCCAACCTCTAGCGCGGCTCGAGCACGACCAGCGGGATTTCGCGGCCTTTGCTGCGGATCGCGTAGTCCTCGTAACCGTGGTATGCCTTGACGGCCATCGCCCAGAGACGGTCCCGCTCCTCCGGTTTCGCCACCCGGGCGTGGACCGGGATCGTCTCTCCCTTGACCTGGACGGCGGTGTCGGGATTGGCCATCAGGTTGTGGAACCAGGCGGGATTCTTGGGGAAGCCGCCTTTGGAGGCGACGATGACCAGGTCTTCGCCGTCGCGCACGTAGAGCAGCGGCGAGGTCCGCTTCGTCCCGCTCTTGGCCCCGACGTGGTCGAGCAGGAGCATCTTGCCCGGCACGCCGGGGATCGTGTGACCGATGCGCCCACCCGTGTGCTTATAGAGGAACGTGTGGGCGCCCATGAAGCGGCGGGTAGCAGGCCAGATCTTGTCCGCTACGTCGAGGTAATGGGGCGTCCGCCTGCTCCCTGCCGCTTGCGAGCTCATCTCAGGTGTACATCCCGCCGAACATGCCGCCGGTCACGTTGAGGACCTGGCCGTGCATGTAGTTGGCCAGCGGTGAGCTGAGGAACAGCACCGGGCCGGAGGCCTCCTCCGGGGTCGCCGGGCGGCCGAGCGGGATGATCGCCGAGGCCATCGCCCGCATCTGCTCGGGGATGCCCAGCTCGATCTTCTCGCCAGTCGGAGAGGTCATCTCTTCGCCGGCCTCTTTGGCGGCGGTGAGGCGGGTTTCGACGAAGCCGAAAGCGACCGCGTTGACGTTGATCTTGAACTGGCCCCACTCCTTTGCCAGGGTCTTGGTCAGGCCGACGACGCCCATCTTCGCGGCCGAGTAGTTGACCTGGCCGGCGTTGCCCATCATCCCCGAGGTCGAGGAGACGTTGACGATCTTGCGGAAAACCTCTTTGCCCTCGTTGCGCTCGGCCTTGGCCGCCTCGCGCCAGGCCGGGGCCAGCGCCCGGGCGACCCGGAAGGGCACGATCGTGTGGATGTCCAGCATCGCCTGGAACTGCTCGTCGCTCATCTTGTGGGCGACGCCGTCCCAGGTATAGCCCGCGTTGTTGACGCAGATGTCGACCGCGCCGAAGGCCTCGTTGGCGGTCTTGACCAGCTCGTCGGCGGCGCCCTCCTTGGTCAGGTCGCCGGCGAAGACCGCGGTCTCGCCATTGATCTCGCTCGCCGTCTGCTCGGCGACGTCGGCGTCGAGGTCGTTGATCAGCACCTTGGCGCCCTCACTGACGAACATTTCCGCCGTGGCGCGCCCAATTCCGCGGGCCGACCCGGTAACGATCGCCGCTTTCCCGTCCAGAAGTCCCATTACTCCGTCTCTCCTTCGCTCGATGAAAAGTCGGCTGGGGAGGCTATCGGGATCGGCCGCTCCTGGTTGACTGGCCAGTCGGTCGTCATCCGAGGCGGACGCCGCCGTCCTCGGTCAGCGTCCAGTGCGGGTTGTGGGCGACCTCCCAGGGGTGGCCGTCGGGGTCGAGGAAGAGACCGCTGTAGCCGCCCAGAAGGTCTCGGCCGGCTCGCGCCCGATCGTGGCGGCGGCGCGGGCTTCGTCGATCATGGCGTCGACCTCGGTGGGGGAGCCGAGGTTGAGGGCGAGCGTGGTCCCGCCCCAGCCGCGCCCGGTCCCAGAGATCGACGACCATGTCGCCGGCCTGGAAGAAGACGACGTCGTCTTAGGGCTTGGCGCCGGTCTGCCAGCCGAGCGCTTCATAGAAACGCCGCGACCGCTGCAGGTCGGTGACGCCGAGGGTGATCAGGATGACGCGCTGTTTCATCGCCTCCAACTTTAAGCCTGGACCCGAGTACAAGCCGGTCCGGCCACCAGACCCGCGGCATCTATTTGGCGAATTAACAGTGACAGGCGTCCAATAAATGCCAGAATCGGTGACGATGACAATTCTCGTCGCCTACTCTTAGAACTCAAGTCGACCGCCGAGATCGCCGAAGCCGCAACGCTGCGCCGCGAGAGCCGCGGACTGTCTTCGGAGACTGCATCCCGGCTGAACCGAAGGGGCTTCATGGAGCGAGCTATGGCCGAAGGCGCCCCAAAGAAGTACCGTGACCGCCGCGACTCGATGCGTTCCTGTGCCCGGCAGATTGCCGCCGAACTAGCTGCAGCGCACGTCTAGGGGCACTCCGCCAAATCCTCGCGCGCGCGGAGGACTCACGTCATTGACTTTCCCTGACTGCTCGGGCAGCTTCTTTTCGTTTAGTCAAGCGAAGTGGAGGAAAAATATGTCCAAGCTGCTCATTGCCGCCATCGGAATAGTCGCCGTTGCCCTACTTGGCTTCGGCTGCGGAAGCTCCAGCGACGGAGAAGCGGTCGAAGCACTCAGCAAGTCCCAATTCATTAAGCAGGCCGAGGGAGCCTGTGAAGAGATCACCGAAAAAAGGAAAGCTGCGGCCGCTGCTTGGCAAAAGAAAGACCCCGGCAGTTCCGCGCAGGACCAGCTCGATGATGGCTTCAAGGAAGTCATTGCCCCGGCGATCCAGGAACAGGTCCAAGCGCTTGAAGCACTCCCGGCCCCTGCGGGGGATGAGGCAAAGATCGATCAGATGGTCGAGAACCTCGCGAAGGCCGGCCAGAGGATTTCGGGTGAAGGTACTGCGGGGACGGGGCCCAAGAAGTCTTCAAGTTCCAGAGACAGGCTAGGAGTTACGGCCTGCGAACCTGCGCAGCGATCTATTGAGGTGACGCCAAGCTATTTACCCGAGCGCAGTTTTACGAGTGCGAATAATTATCTACATCCAATTTGCAGCTAAAAAGCACTCTGCACCTTTTGCAAGACCGCGCCATCAAACAGTACTCCTTGACCAAATCGGAGCCGGCTCGTTACTGATAGCCGCGGAAGCAGGGACCGGCAACCAGTCCGATGGTCCGGTCCCGTAAAATACGAAAGGTAGACATGAGCAAGAAGATCATGCTGCTCGCCCTTGCGGCGGTCAGCGCGGCTATGTTTGCGCTGCCCGCCGTGGCGTCGGCAACGCCGAACCACATCGACAAAGTGACCACCTTCAGTATCCATGGGGGTGAAGGAAACCTGAGCACGACAGATGGTAAAACAGTCACGTGTACGACAACGACTGGAAACGGCACGTTTATCACCACCACAGTTGGAACGATGAACCTCACGTTCCACGGCTGTTCCACCGTGGTCCTAGGGTTCAAAGTCAATTGCACGTCGACCAATCCGGCCGGCGGAACCACGGGGACAATTAAAACCACACCACTGGGAGTCGATCTCATCACAATCGATGGTGGCGGCAATGGCGTTCTGGTTACACCGCCGCCCTCAGCGGCATTTGCCCACTTCGCCTGCGCTGGTGTGAACTTCACAGTGGAAGGCAACGGAGTCATCGGCACACTCACTTCGCCGGCATGTGATGGCTCAAGTGATACGGCGACAGTCGATTTCAACCGGGCTGCAGGAATCCAGCACGGTCACCAGGAGCACCGCTTCTATACAGGCGTTTCCTACGATCTGAACAGCGGTGGATCGACAGCCGCCATGGACACCCATGCGACTATTACCTTCACGGAAAAACCACGGAAATTGGAATGCACATAGCAGCCTGAGGTCCGTAGAGGATGAATCAAAAAGGGGACGCTTAACGGCGGCCCCTTTTATAGACCTGGGCCTCGGCGTGAGAGTACGCGCGCGGGGTGCTGCTGTTCTGCGAAATGCAGGTAGAAATGGACTTTAACGGCGCTCTCCTCTGTTCCCAGGGTTGACAAAGGAAGAGAAGTTCAGGTACGAGTCAATCTCAAGCGTATGCTGCCGTAGATGGCCAGCCTGTGCGGCAACTAGGAGATCTACACGGGAGAGGGAGAGTGATGGTGGGGGACGACGCAGGCTTCGCGGCGAGGACCAAAAGGGCTCTGACGACGACGGCTGTTCTGCTGAGCTTTTTGCTGCTGGCGCTCGGCAGTTCAGCGTCAGTGGCGTTGGGTGCACCCGCGGTGACTGAACATCTCTACTACTTCGGGCCGATGGATCGGAACTAACTGACTTCGAAAAGGTCAATTCTGTTGCGGTCGACCAGCAAACCAAAGTGGTGTACGTACTGGATAGTGCAGCTGGGGCGCTGTATCGATTCGAAGCCGATGGAACGTCTCTGATATGGGGCGGTACCGCCCCATATATCTTTGGGAATAAAATCGGAGGCCTCGCCCCAGAAAGCAAAAGCAATAGATCACAGATCGCTCTGGACTCGACGAGTCATGTTGTCTATGTCACCGAAAAAACTTCTGTAAGAGCTTTCCAGGAGGATGGCGAACCGGCTCAATTCACCGAAGGACCAGGCGTGGGAACGAGCGAACTCCCGATCGCGGGCGAAGTGGCGGGGGTAGCGGTCGACTCGAGCGGCAATATCTACGCCGGCACTTACAGTGGGACCGTGTTTGTGTTCTCCCCCTCCGGTGCGCCGATCACGAGCTTCAGCATCGCAGTCGGATCTGGGAACCTCGCCGTGGGACCTGAAGGGACCGTCTATGTCGTCAACGATGGGTCTGGTGAATTTCTAAACCTGGGCACTCATCGCTATGCTCCGAGTGAATTTCCTATTGGTCCGCCCACCACCTATACGGCAAAACCGAAAGTGGTCCCGTCTGGGTCGCCCTTTCCGTATGGGGTCGGCGTGGATCCGGCCAATGGCGAGTTCTACATCTTGGAGACGACCGTCACCAATAGCTGGATCGCGATATACGACAACTCCGGCACTCTCCTCCGATACATAGGGCAGCCCGGCGAAGAAGGTGAGTCGTCTGGCATCAGCCAAGGCGTCGCCGTTGTCGGAGGAGGCAATGTGTTCCAGGTCTACATGGGAACCAACGAAGATGGCGGAGTCTCGAAGGTCTCTGTCTTCGGTGAAGATGTTGAACCGGGTCCGCCGACCATCGTTTCCACCTCTGCCACTGATGTCACCGCAGCTTCGGCAACCCTCCGCGCAACGATCAATCCCAACACGGCCGAGACGGCCCATCACTTTGAGTACGGCCTCGAGGACTGCTCCGTAAGCGTCTGTACGAGCGTTCCGGTCGGGGGTGGAAAAATCCCGGCCGGGCATCGGCCGGTTCAGATAAGTCAGAAACTCATCGGCCTGATCCCGGGTACCACTTATCATTATCGTGTCCTAGCGGAAAACTCCTTTGGACCAGAATTGGGGCCGGATCGTACCTTCACGACCCAGGTCACCGGCATCGGCTTCCGGCTCCCCGATGGGAGGGCATGGGAGATGGTTTCACCTGCCGACAAGCTGGGGGCACGGCTGGGGCTCCGGCCGGGTCCGATTCAGGCGAGCCTGGACGGCAGTCGTCTCGCCTATCAGAGCTTCCCCTCGATTGAAGCGGATCCGCAGGGCTCTCGCGAAACCGCATCGATCCTCGGCCAGCGTCAAGGGGATGGCTCCTGGCGCTCGAAGGACATCTCTTCTCCAAACGACGAAGCCGCTCCCCCCTCGGTCGGCGGCGGGGGTGAATACAGGCTCTTCAGCTCTGACCTGTCGGAAGCGCTGGTCGAACCGGGCACCGAACTGCCACTATCGCCGGAAGCGACCGAAGGCACGCCCTACCTGCGGGATAACAGTGAACCGGGGATCTATACCCCGCTCGTTACTGGCGCGGCGCCCGTACCTCCCGGCACTCAGTTCGGCGGCCAAGTCAGCATTGTCGGCGCCAGCCCCGACTTCAGGCACGTCGGTCTGCGCTCGGGTGTGCCGTTGGTGGAAGGTCCGGAGGCCGGCGCCAATCTCTATGAGTGGTTCGACGGGCAGGTCGAGCCGGTCAGCGTGCTGCCAAGCGGCGAAGGAGTTGTGGGCCTACTCGGCTCGGCCCCCGGGTCAGTGCGCGGTGCGATGTCCGAAAACTCTCGAGTCTTCTGGAGTACGGGAGCCTATGGAACCTCCAACGATCTCACGGGACTCTACGTGCGAGATCTCGAGGCGGATGAAAGCGCCCGGATCGACGTGGTTTCGGGGGGTAGCGGGAGCGGCATCGCACGGCCGACCTTCCAGGGCGCAAGCGCGGATGGCACCGTCGTCTTCTTCACCGACACGCGCGCGATGACCGCCGACTCCAGCCCGAGCGGGGCTGATCTCTACCGCTGTGAGCTTCCGGCCGGGAGCGTCGCCTCGGGCTGTTCGACGCTCACCAACGTCAGCGTCCCGACGGAAGCTGGTGAAAGCGCAAATATCCAAGGCGTCGCTTTGGCAATCAGCGGGGATGGCAGTTCGACCTACTTCGTGGCGGAGGGTGTTCTCGCCGACGACCCCAACACCCTTGGCGACAGCGCCGTCTCCGGGCAGCCTAACCTCTATCTCTGGGAACAGGGGGAAGGTATTCGCTTTCTCGCGACGCTTGCGGAAGAGGACAGCCTGACCTGGGGCGCGACTGTTGGTTCCTCGTTCGTCGGAGCGGTCCGCATGAGTGCCGCTGCCTCGCCAGGCAATAGCCACCTGATCTTCTCCTCGCAGCGCAGCCTTACCGGCTACGACAACGGCGATGCGGTGACGGGCGAGCCGCTTTCTCAGATCTTTCGCTATGACGCTGCCGCTGACCGTCTGGACTGCATTTCCTGCAATCCGTCGGGCGGTAGCCCACGGGGCCGAGTTCCAGGGTCGCTGGTCGACCCGATGGGAGTCTGGTCAAAAGTCGCCACCGCCATGATTCCAGAGGCTTTTTCACTCGGCTTGAACGACGGTCCCACGCTAACCCGTCCCCGTAGCGTCTCCGAAGCCGGCCGCGTTTTCTTCAACGCCTTCGACTCGTTGGTCCCGGCTGACTCCAACGGCGAGTGGGACGTCTATCAGTACGAGCCCACCGGCGTGGGCGATTGCACCGCCTCCTCGGGAGGTGCCTCCATCGTCCGCTCGGCGGGTGGCTGCGTTTCGCTGATCTCCTCGGGGACCGCCGAAGAAGTAGCAGTCTTCCTCGACGCCAGTGCGTCCGGTGACGACGCTTTCTTCCTCACCACGGCGAAGCTCTCCGTCCTCGACAAAGACCAGGAGCTCGACGCCTACGACGCCCGCGTGGGCGGAATCACCGCCACGCTTGACCTTCCCCGCGAGTGTCTCGGCGAAGCCTGCCAGCCGGCCGTTGTGGCGCCCAGCGACCCGACTCCAGGGAGCGCCACTTTTCACGGGCCTGGCAACGAGGACTCGAGCGCCGACTGCGCCGCGCTCTCTAAGCGGGCCGACAAGGTGTCGCGTCAGGCCCGTCGCGCTCGCAGCGAGGCTGCCGCAGCGAAAAGCCCAGCGGCGGCCCGTGGCGCTCAGCGCGAGGCACGGCGCCTGACCCAGCGCGCGAAGGCACTTAGCCAGCAGGCAAAGCGCTGTAAGCGCTCGGACAGGAGGGCAGCCCGATGAGGCCCGCCAGCCCAAACCGCCACACCGCCCTCCGCCCGATGAAGGAGAACCGCCCGATGAAGAGGATCTTCCCGCCCGTTGCTTTCCTGGCAGCCGCTGTGATGGCTTTTGCCGCACTGCCGACCGCCAGCGCCTCGGCCGACTCGCCCTGGTGGCAGGTGTTGACCGGCTCCCGTCCGACGAATCTGTGGGAACCGACGGACAATGTGCAGGAAATCATCTCCACGATGGAGAGCAGCGAATTCGGCGAAGGCACCGTTCAGAAAATCGAAGTCAACGGTGAAACCGTGGGCTGTCTCGGCAGCGAAACGTTTCTCGGTGAATTCGGCTGCGCCGTTTTCTACAGCCTCCCGGCGACTTCAAACGCATCGCAACTTGAAGGCATTCTTGAGACCGCCTACGGCACCGCTGATGTTGAAGTCAGCGGCGGACCCGTTGGCGTTGCGCCGTTCATCGTCACTGTGCCTGGCCGAAACGTGCCACCGGTTCAGTTCCTGAACAAAGACAAAGAAGAACCACACTTCGGCACGGCGGAAACCAAAGTCCTCTCGGAGGGCGGCAGCGGCAGACTCGTCCTCACTCTGACCAACCTCGGTGACGCACCCGTGGACGGATCCGGGAGTCCGGTGCGAATCGTCGAGCAGATGCCGGAAGGCGTGGTCGCTCAGGGCGTGGAAGCCGTAGCCGGTGCGGTAGACACCTACGGTCCCGTCGAATGCGCGGTGGAAGCGCCAGACGAAGTCGCCTGCACCTTTGAGGGGGAACTGCCTTCCTTCGAATCGATCGAAATTGAAAGTCTTGTCAGTCTTACGGGCAGCCCGCCTGCGGCCGGAGCTCCGGGGGAAGTCATCGTCTCAGGTGGGAACGCTCCGCCTGAGATCGCCATGCGAAGCATCAACGTGAGCGACGCCCCCGTTCCCTTTGGCATCGAACAGTTCTCCGCCGTCTCCGAAGAGGAGGGCGGCGATTCCGTCGGGCAGGCGGGTGGCCATCCATTTCAGTTCACCACCACCTTGCAGCTCAACGCCGGAAGCGTGTATCCGACGCTCCCGACGCTTGAACCGCCCAAGCGCTCGCTCGGGGTCAAACAACCAGCAATGCCACGCAACTTGAAGTTCCCCCTGCCCGCCGGTCTTATCGGCAACGCCACCGTGATGCCGCAGTGCGACATGAGCACGTTCCTCAGTGCTACCCAGGATCTCATCAACGAATGCCCCGACGCGAGCGCGGTAGGCGTTTCGGCCGTGACGATTGTCGAACCCAGCAACTTCGGGTTGACCCGCTTGGCGGTGCCGGTGTTCAATCTCCCCCCGTCGCAGGGTGAACCGGCTCGGCTCGGCTTCATGGCCTTCGGGGTGCCGGTCGTGATCAACACCGCAGTTGATCCTGAGAACAACTACCGGATTACCGCAAATGTCCGGAATATCAGCCAGGTCCCCCAATTTCTATCCGCCTCGACCACCCTTTGGGGAGCTCCCGGGGACCCCCGGCACGATGAGGCGCGAGGATGGACCTGCTTGTACTACTTCAGCTTCTCGGACGAGCCGTGTGCTCGCCCGACCGCCCTGTCCGAATCGGCCTTCCTGCGCATGCCGGTGCAGTGTGCCAACCCACTGGACTTCGGTCTCACGCTCGAACCGTGGAACGCGCCGCTCGGATCCACCATCGACAGCGCTTCCTTCGTCTCGGATCCGCTTCTGGGTTGCAATCGCATTCCATTCGATCCTGAAATCAAAGGAGCGCCTACGAGCAAGTTGGCGGAGAACCCTAGTGGTCTCAGCTTCTCGCTGGCGATGCCGAACTCGGGGCTTTTCAACAAAGACGCCATTGCCGAAGGCCAGGCCAAGAAGGTTGAAGTCGACCTGCCCCAGGGAATGACCGTCAACCCGTCCCAGGGCGAAGGCCTGGCCGGCTGCAGCCCCGCCGAGTACGCTCGCGAGACGGCCAGCTCGAGGCCGGGAGAAGGCTGCCCGGATGCATCGAAGATCGGCACTGTGCAGATCGCCACGCCGTTGATCGAGGAGGAAGTCAAGGGTTCCCTGTACGTCGCAAACCCGTATGACAACCCGTTCGGCTCCTTGCTCTCCTTATACATGGTGGCGAAAGTCCCTGAGCGGGGAATCCTGGTCAAGCAGGCCGGCAGGGTCAATCCCGACCCGGTCACCGGCCAGTTGACCACCACCTTCGACGATCTGCCACAGGTGCCATTCAGCACCTTTGACCTGCAGTTCCGCCCCGGCGGCCGAGCGCCGCTGGTGACGCCGCCGACCTGCGACGGAGATCCCTCGAAACCCGGTGACCAGCCCTTCACCATCGTGGCCCGCTTCACGCCTTGGTCGGCTCGGGACCCTGACAATCCCGCCCCGAATGAGATCGTCACCCGCACCTCGGACTTCACTGTCGATCGCGGGGTCGACGGGGGCCCTGTCCTAGCGGAGGCATCAAACCCTTCCACCCGGGTCTCCTGGCGGGCACGATCAACAACGCGGCCGGGCGCTACTCGCCCTTCAACGTGCGTCTGACCAGGAACGATGGGGAACAGGAGTTCACCAACTTCTCGATCAAGCTGCCGCCGGGAGTGACCGGCAAACTGGCCGGGATCCCCTTCTGCTCTGACGCCGCGATTGCCGCTGCCAAGGCCCGCACCGGCTCGACCGGGGGGGCGGAAGAGCTCGCCTCACCGTCCTGTCCCGCGGCCTCGCAGGTCGGGCGTACCCTGGTGGGTGCCGGCGTCGGCTCGCTCCTCACGTATGTGCCCGGCAAGGTCTACATGGCCGGGCCCTACAACGGCTCACCACTCTCGGTCGTCGCGATCACCGCAGCCAAGGTCGGGCCGTTCGACCTCGGCACGGTGGTGGTGCGTCAGGCGCTGCGGACCAATCCGGAAACGGCGGAAGTCTTCGTCGACGCCACCGGCTCGGACCCGATCCCCCACATTATCCAAGGGATCCAGGTCCACGCCCGTGACATTCGCGTCTACGTCGACCGCCCCGAATTCGTGCTCAACCCGACCAGCTGCGAACCCACGTCGACCGCCTCCACCGTCCTCGGCTCGGGTCTCGACTTCAGCTCGGATGCGGACAACGTGCCGGTGACCGTCACTTCGCGTTTCCAGGCTGCCGACTGTGCGAGCCTTGGGTTTAAACCTAGGCTGCAGTTGAGTCTGCGCGGCAAGACCAGGCGCGGCGGCAACCCCGCCCTGCGGGCCGTGATGCGCCCGCGCCTGGGCGATGCGAATGCGGCTCGGATCTCGGTCGCGCTGCCGCAGTCCGAGTTCCTCGACCAGAGCCACATTCGCACGGTCTGTACGCGCGTGCAGTTCAGGGCCGGGGCGGGCAATGGCACTGCGTGTCCGCAGGGAGCAATTTATGGCCGCGCCCGCGCCTGGACGCCGCTGCTGGACCAGCCGCTGGAAGGCCCGGTCTTCCTGCGCTCGTCGGAAAACCCGCTCCCCGACCTGGTGCTGGCCCTGCACGGCCTCATCGACGTCCATGCTGTGGGGCGGATCGACTCTCTCAACGGCGGGATCCGCACCACCTTCGACTTCGTCCCCGACGCCCCGATCACCAAAGTGGTGTTGAACATGGGCGGCGGCAGGAAGAGCTTGTTGGAGAACAGCACCAACATCTGCCGCGGGAAGCATGAGGCGACGGTGAAGATGAAGGGCCACAATGGCGCCGTCCGCAACTTCGGGGCGCCACTCAAGGCCAAGTGCGGCAAGGCGCGGAAACAGGCGCGGCGCCAGGCTCGGTAGCGGGCGCTTCGCCTGATCGGTGCGGGCGAGAGGGAAAAGGCTCGGGGCGCTTCTCCTTGCCTCCCTCGCCGCCACCGGTGTGGCCTCGGCCGTCGTCATCCAGACTGCGGGGGTACGGATCACCGTGTTGAGCCAGGTGATGCCGTACAAGCTGCCGCGCGACGAGCCGGCCCCGATCGCGATCTTCGTCGCCGGGCATCTTGCCGCCGCCGACGGGGGCATCCCGCCGCAGCTCGAGCGTCTCGAGATCCAGGTCAACCGGCACGGGCTGCTGCAGTCGCGGGGGCTGCCGGTCTGCCATCCCCGGCAGGTGCAGCCGGCGACCACGGCGCGGGCCCTTGCCACCTGTGGCGAGGCCCTGATCGGCTCGGGCCAGTTCTGGGCCCACATCATCCTTCCGGGCCAAGAGCCCTACCCGACCAAGGGCCGGCTGCTCATCTTCAACGGCCGCAGCCACGGCCGCCCGACCCTGCTGGCCCAGATCTACACCGCTCATCCCTTCAACAGCTCCTTCCTCATCAACTTCGCGATCCGCCGGGTCAGCGACGGCCCCTATGGAACCGAGCTGGCGGCGTCGTTGCCCGAGGCCCTAGGCAGCTGGGGCTACCTCGACCGGATCAAGCTCACCCTCAAACGGAGGTACCGGTTCAGGGGCCGGCAGCTCAGCTACTTCAACGCGGCCTGTCCCGCTCCAGCGGGCGCGAACCGGGTCAGCTTCCCACTCGCCAAGGCCACCTTCTTCTTCGGTCAGCACCGGATCGCCGCCAGGGTCGACAAGGCTTGCGGGGTGAAGGAGTGAGGCGCGCCGGGGTGAGCTTGGCACTGGTGCTGGCGCTGGTCTTCCCGCTCGCGGCAGAGGCTGCCTACGACCCGATCGGGGGAGGCGTCACCCGGATCGTCCTCGACAAGCGCTTCGCCACCTTCCTCGAGCGCGCGGGCGTGTCCGTCACGGCCAAAGCGGGAGCGGCGAAGCGCGGTCGAACGCTGGTCTTGCCGGTCAGCGGCGGCCACCTCGATCCCACCGTCGGCCGGGGTGAGGTAGAGCAAGGGGGCACTATCGTCTTCCGCGGTTCCCGCCGCCGCGTGCAGGTCCGCAAGCTGGTCGTGAAGTCGACCCATGCCCCGCTTGTGGCACGGGTGGGGGGCACCCAGCTGAAGGTGGCGACGTCGACGGCCACCGAGTCGAGGCGCCGCGGATTTGGCGCCGCCTTCAGCGCCAGGAAGCTGGAGCTAACCGAGAAGGTGGCCACCCGGTTCAACAAGAAGCTCCGCCCGCGACAGCAGTTCGTCGCCGGTCAGCCGATCGGCACGCTCGTGACGGAAGCCCAGCCGCTGCTCGCCTCCATCCTCCCCTCTGGCAGAGCATCCCTCGTCTTCGACGCCTCCTTCCTCGCCAAGCTGGACCAGCACTTCGTCTCCCTCAACCCAATTGCCCCGGCCGAACGATTCGGGGCGACCTTCACGCTGCCGATCATCGCCGAGGGAGCGCTGGTCCCTGACGCCTCGGCCGGAACCCTGCGAACCGGAGGGGAGATCGAATTCCTCCAGCTGGGCGCCGGGCAGGTGTTTTGGTACGAACTCTGGTTCGACGTCGGTCTCCGCGCCACCTTGGCGGAGGTGAACGTGCAGCCGACGCCGGCCTTTCCCGGAAAACTCGGCCAGATCCCGATTCTCTCGCTCGGCGGCGGGGTCGTCGCCTCCGATCCGGGTCTCCGCACGATCTCTCTCGCAGGCGCTCCCCTCACGCTGGTGGCCAGTACCGCCACCACCTTCAACCAGGCATTCGCCGCGGGCAAAGACGACTTCAAGCCGGGCGAATTCATGGGGACGCTCACCTTCACCGCCGAGGGCCAATAATTGGATCAGGTTTTCAGTCCATTTTGCAGGCCAAACGCCTGTTGGCTTCAGGTTTCCAGTTTGTTAGCCGATGCACATGTTTAGTATGCCCCGGATGCTTTTGACCCCTGGCCGCAAGCTGGTGGTTGTCGTGCTCGCGGCGCTCGCCCTGTTGGCGGTGCCGACCGTAGCCACGCCAGCCGGCAAGATCGTCATTTATGGCGCCGACTCGGGGTCGACGCTGACCTTCAGCACCAAGGGCAGCAAGATCATCGTCGAAGGCCGGATGGCGCGGCACGACCAGCCTGGCTGCCAATTCACCCGTGGCCACCGGGTCGCTGTCTGCTCGACCCGTGACGCCGACTCGATCGAGATCCAGATGGGCCCCTCCGGCGACTTCGTCCAGGTCGTCGACCGCCTGCCGGTGCCGCTGACCATCTACCTCGGCGACGGGTCCGACAAGTTCATCGGCAACGCCGAGCGGGACACCTGCTATCCGGGCGGATCTCGCCGCAACCGCTGCATCGGCGGCGCCAACAACGACACCTGCATCACCGGCCCTCGCAACAGCGACTGCGTCGGCGGCCCAGGCGACGACTACTGCCGCCACGGAACGGGCAGCGACGGCTGCTGGGGCGGCCCCGGGAACGACGTCTGCGTCATGGGTCCCGGTCAGGATGGCTGCCATGGCGAAGAGGGCGACGACCAGCTCTACGGCGGGGCCCAGCCCGACCAGCTCTACGGTGGCCCCGGCAATGACTACTGCGACGGCGGCCCCGGCTGGGGCAAGTCGCACGAGTGCGACGCTGGGCCTAAGCGCTAGCTACTTGATTAGAAGGGGGGCGCCGTTGAAAGCAGGGAGCGCCCCCCTTCAGTGAGTGTCTTCAAGGAGAAAAATGAAGTACCTCGGTACTCATATGAAAGGATTTGGCGTTCCCAGTCAAGTACGTGAGAGTACTTAAAGGCCTGACTGGGGGACAGCGGCGGGCAGGAGCCCTTTTCCCTGCAAATGTCAGGTCGCTTGTTCTGCGCGGGATTCGTTCTGCTCAGGGGCCAAACTGCGCACCGCTGCCTGTGGAAGCGCCTGAAGAGCACCGACGATCGCCCTCGAAAGCGCGAAATCGCCGCTCATCTCGAGATTGGGTTCGGAGACTCTCGCAACCTGACGAATCCAAGCACCTGGAGTGCCCGAAGCCGAGGCATCTACGGCCCCCGCGAGGCGTGCGGTGCAGGAGACGACCGTTCCCTCCTCGACGCCGATCAGGACGCCGGCGAAAACGGGCTCGGCGCCACCGCGGATCTCCACCGAAAGCCGGCACCTTCCCGTCAGGTCCGGTTCCAGTCTGATCAGGGGGATGGCGAGCAGGAAGGCGGCCTCGGCATCGTTGCTGGCAACCTTGGCCTCCGGCTCCCGGAGGAACCTTTGCTCCCAGGCAACTGCCGCGGTGAGCGGGAGCACCGCTCGACGCAGCCATTCGGTGGCTTCGTACGGAACCCCTCGACCGTTGCCAGGCTTGGGCTCGATCAGTTTGCAAAGTCGCATCGCGCCCAGTCTGCGCTCGAGCGACGGGTAGCTGATCTTTGGGATCAGGATGTTCAATTCAGTCAAGGTCAGCGATCGGGCGGCCACCGCCCGCACGATGTTGGCCGACCACCCGCCGGACAGCGCTTTGGTCGCGCTCTTTGCGGCGACGCTGCCAGCCGTCAGCGGCTCATCGGGGGCTGTCTGCAGCCATGCCTCCAAGACGCCTGCCACACCGAGAAGCCCCCGGCCGGCCGGTGTGCTGCTGTACTCCGTCGTGCTCGGAAATTCGTTTCGCCGCCGCCTCTCCAGAATGCCGATTTCCGCGAGTGTGCTCGTATAGACGCGCATCGTGCTCTGCGGCGGCGAACCCACTGCTTGGCGCAGGTCGAGCAGGTTCCGCGGCCCGTCCCGCAACGCCTTGAGGATCTCCACGTTGAGCGGCGCCGCGAGTAAGGCCAGCGCTTGGCCACCCGTGCGGGTTGGGTGTTTTCGGTTCCAAGCCTGGCGCTTGGGCATCCAGGTGTTCTCCCTCTACGTCCGCTTGGCCCATTTCGCGGACATCAATAGACATCTCGGCGCGGAGCCCAGCCTTTGGCTTGTATTTTTCCCGCATAGGCCCTGAGCATCAAGGGCCACCGCGCAAAGCGGCCATTGGGTGGAGGACTGGTTGGGAGCCCGAGACCGCGAATTCCCTGCAAAACGCAGATCGCCAATAGTTTGCGGGCGCATTTTTGAGCGGAGTCAACCCTGGGGTCCGGCCGCTCGGAGGCTCTATAAAGGTACGAGAAGATCTACCCTGGACTCTACAACCCCATCGTCTTGCCGACGATCTCTTTCATGATCTCGTCGGTGCCGCCGCCGATTGGGCCGAGACGGGCGTCGCGGACTGCGCGCTCGATTCCGTACTCGCGCATGTATCCGTAGCCACCGTGGATCTGAAGGGTCTGGTCGGCGATCTCGAGGACGGCGCGCTGGGTCACCAGCTTCGCCATCGAGACCTCCTGGATGCAGTCCTGGCCGCTGTGGAAGAGGCGAAGGGCGTTGTAGGTGAGTGCGCGGCTGGCCTCGGCCTGGGTCGCCATCTCGGCGACCTGGTGGCGGATCGCCTGGAACTTGCCGATCGGCCGGCCGAAGGCTTCGCGCTCGAGGGCATAGGCGACGGTGATCTCGATCAGGCGTTGCATTGCCCCAACCGCTCCGATCGCCATCAGCAGCCGCTCCCAGGCGAAGTTGGCCATGATCAGTTTGAAGCCGCCGTTCTTCTCGCCCAGCAGGTTCTCGATCGGCACCTCGACCTCCGAGAAAGAGATTTCGCCGGTGTCGGAGGAGTGCCATCCCATCTTCTCCAGCTTGCGGCTGACCTCGTAGCCGGGCATCTCCCGCTCGAGCACGAGGAAGGAAATGCCGCCGTGGCCGCCCTCCTCGCTGGTCTTGCAGGCGCAGACGAGGAAGTCGGCGCGGACGCCGTTGGTGATGAAGGTCTTGGCGCCGTTGACGATGTAGGAGTCGCCCTGGTGCTTGGCAGTGGTCGTCAGCGAGGCGACGTCGGAGCCGGCACCCGGCTCGGTGATGCCGAGGGCGCCGATCTTCTCGCCGGCGATCCCCGGCACCAGGTAGCGCTGTTTCTGCGCCTCGGTGCCGAAGTTGAAGATCGGCGGCATCGCGATCGAGGCGTGGGCGTTGAGTCCGGCGGCGACGCCGCCGGAGCCGCCGGAGCGGGCCAGCTCCTCGACCCAGACCGCGTCGTGCAGGTGGGTGCCGCCCTGGCCGCCCAGCTCCTCGGGGAACTTGAGGCCGAGGAAGCCGAGCTCGGCACAGCGCGAATAGAGCTCACGGGGGAATTCCCGCGCCGCCTCCCACTCGTCGACATTGGGAGCGATCTCTTTGGCGACGAAGCGGGAGACGGTTTCGCGCAGCTCCTCGTGCTCGTCGGTGAAGGGGGGGAGGGTGGCGCGGGCGCCGCTGTCCTTGACGACGGTCATGCCGCTTCCTCCTTGCTCGCGGGCGCTTCCCAGTCGGCGAGCATCCGGTAGCCGCGCCCCTCGTGGTCGAAGCCGAGCAGGTCTCCCTGTGGGTTCTTCTTGCCGCCGTGGTGGTAGGCGCGCACCTCGGCGATCTTGCCCTCGCGGAAGCGAAACCACTCGGTGCCGCGGTCGAGGCGCTTATCGCCGCTCTGCGGGTCGCGCCAGGTCATCGTCCACTCGATCACCACCTGGTCGTCCGCCTCGATCAGGCCCTCTACATACCACTGGGCGTCGATCGTCGAGACCCCCAGCGCGGCGAGGTCTCCGATCGACTTCGCGCCCTCGTGCGGGCCGAGCCGCGTGTAGTAGTGGACCGCGTCCTCGGTGAAATGCGAGGAGACAGCCCCGGCGTCGCCCGTGTTCAGCGCCTCGTAGTACGAACGAACGTGATCGGAGTGCGACACCGGAGGCTCCCGTCCTCGCGACTCGCTGACCTACAGCCCGTAGCTCTTTCCGATCACGTCGAGCATCACCTCGTCGGTGCCGGCACCGATCCGGTTGAGGCGGACGTCGCGGTAGGCGCGCTCGATCTCGTACTCCTTCATGTAGCCGTAGCCGCCGAGGATCTGGATGCACTCGTCGGCGACCTCGCAGGCGATCCGCGAGGAGAAGAGCTTGGCCATGGTGATCTCCCGCACCGGGTACTCGCCGTTGCCGAAGCGCCAGGCGGTCGCGTAGGTGAACTGCTTCGCCGCCTCGGTCTTGGTCGCCATCTCGGCGAACTTGTGGCGGATCGCCTGGAACTTGCCGATCGGACGGCCGAAGGCTTCGCGGTCCTTGGCGTACTCGAGGGTCTTCTCGATCATCCGTTCGCAACCCGCATGGGACCCGGCGGCGGCGACCAGCCGCTCGCCTTGGAGCTCCCAGGCGATGTGGTAGAAGCCCTTGCCGACCTCGCCCAGCACGGCGTCAGCCGGGACGCGAACGTCGTCGAAGGCGAGTTCGCCGGTGTCGGAGGCGTGCATCCCCATCTTCTCCAGCTCGGCGGAGACGGTGAAGCCGGGGACCTTCTCGCCGTTCTCGTCCTTGAGGTCGATGACGAAGAGGGTGATGCCGGCGTGGCGCTCCTCCGGGTCGGTCTTGCAGACGAGGACGATGAAGTCCGCCCGCGGGCCGTTGGTGATGAAGGTCTTGGAGCCGTTGATGACGTATTCGTCGCCGTCGCGGATCGCGGTGGTGCGGATCCCGGCGACGTCGGAGCCGGCGCCCGGCTCGGTGATCCCGAGGGCGCCGACCTTCTCGCCCTTGAGGCCCGGCTCAAGGTACTTCTTCTTCTGCTCCTCGGTGCCGAGCAGGTGGATCGGGGGGAGGACCATGTCGGTCTGGACCGCGAAGCCCATGTTGGTGCCGCCGGAGCCGGAATAGCTCATGCACTCGGCGCGGACCAGTGAGTAGAAGTAGTCGCCACCCTGGCCGCCGTACTCCTCCGGGAAGCAGAGGCCGAGGAAGCCGAGCTCGCCCGCCCGCTTCATCTTCTCGGTCGGCCAGTAGGTGTCCTCCCACTCGTTGCGGTGCGGCCACAGCTCCTTTTTCACCCACGACTCCATCGACTCGCGCAGGTCTTCGTGCTCCTGGCTGAAGATGAAGTGCTTGCGCCCAGCTGCGTGGTCGGGCTTGATGACGCTGGAGCCGTTGGTTGCGGTCGCCACTGGTCTCTCTCCTCTAGTTCGTTCCCTTTAAATGCGAAGTGGACAGTAGCACTTCCCACTTCCAGCACTGCTATGGTCCTCGGCGGATGACCCAGGGAGATCATCAGTGGAACGGCGAGAAGGTCGCCTACGAGGTGGCGGACGGCGTCGCCACGGTGACCCTCAACGACCCCGAGAAGCGCAACATGCTCTCCGGCCAGATGCTGAGCGAGCTGGTGGAGGCGATGAAGCTGGCCAAAGCCTCGGATGCGGTGCGCGCTGTCGTCCTCACCGGCTCCGGCGACAAGGTCTTCTGCGCCGGCGCCGACCTCGGCGGGTTCGCCGCCGATGCGCCGCTGGTCGCCAAACACTTCGCCTCCGACCTCTTCCTCGAGTTCTTCCGGCTGATGCCGCGACTGGGCAAGCCCTCGCTCTGCGCCGCCAACGGCCACGTGCTTGCGGGGGGGATGGGCCTCGCCCTCTCCTGCGACCTGGTGATCGCCAAAGAGGGGGCGACGTTCGGCACGCCGGAGATCAACGTCGGCGCCTTCCCCTACATGATCATGTCGATCATCTACCGCAACGTCCCGCGCAAGAAGGTCAACGAGATGATGCTGCTGGGCGAGCGGCTCACGGCGGAGCAGGCGGTCGAGTACGGGCTCGCCAACAAGGTGGTCCCGGTCGGCGAGTTCGACGCTGCCGTCGGCGAGTGGGCCAAGAAGCTGGCCTCCAAGAGCCCGGTGCTGATGCGGCTCGGCCACGACGCGATGTACCGCCAGCAGGACATGGCGATCGACGACGCGCTCGAGTTCCTCCGCTCGCAGCTCTCCCTCACCTTCAGCACCGAGGACATCGTCGAGGGCGTCACCGCCTTCTTCGAAAAGCGCGACCCGCAGTGGAAAGGGCGTTAGTGGCCGGCACCGAGCAAGATTCGAAGCACCTCCTTCCTGGCACCGCGACGCTGGCGGAGTTGAACGAGCAGATGCACGAGCGCCGCGATAAGGCGAGGCTCGGCGGCGGCGAGGAGAAGATCGCCAAGCAGCACGACCGCGGCAAGCTGACCGCGCGCGAGCGGCTCGACCTGCTGGTCGACGAGGGCACCTTCGTCGAGATGGGGATCCACGGCCGCCCCCACTTCGCCCAGCGGGCGATGGACGGGGTTGAGGCTCCCGCCGACGGCGTCATCACCGGCTGGGGAGACGTCGACGGCCGCCCCACCTGCATCGCCGCCTACGACTTCACCGTAATGGCCGGTTCGATGGGGATGACCGGGGAGCTCAAGGTCACCCGCCTGCGCGAGATGGCGCTCTCCAAGCGGATGCCGTTCGTCTGGCTGCTCGATTCGGCCGGCGCCCGCATCCAGGAGGCGACCGGCTCGCTCTTCGCCGGCTCCGGCTTCCTCTTCCGCGAGGAGGTGGAAATGTCGGGCGTGATCCCGATGGTCGCGGCGATGATGGGCCCCTGCGCGGCCGGCACCGCCTACATCCCGGCCCTCGCCGACTTCGTGCCGATGGTCTCCGGCCAGGGCGCGATGGCGCTTGCCGGCCCGCACCTGGTCAAAGCCGTGACCGGCGAGGAGATCTCGATGGAGGACCTCGGCGGCGCCAAGGTCCACTGCCGCAAATCCGGAGTGGGGGACCTCGAGGTGAAGGACGACGCCGAGTGCATCGAGGCGATCAAGAAGTACCTCTCTTACTTCCCCTCTGACTGCGAGCAGAAGCCGCCGGTCCTGGAGACGGATGACCTCGACGACCGCATGTCGGAGAAGCTGATGGAGATCGTCCCCGACTCCTCCCGCCAGCCCTACGACATGTACGACGTGATCCGCGAGATCGTCGACGACGGCGAGTGGTTCGACCTGAAGCCGAAGTTCGCCAAGACCCTGATCACCTGCTTCGCTCGTTTCGGCGGCCAGCCTGTCGGGATTGTCGCCAACCAGCCCAAGCAGCTCGCGGGCATCCTCGACAACGATTCCGCTGACAAGGCCGCCCGCTTCATCAACCTCTGCGACGCCTTCAACATCCCCCTGGTCTTCCTCCAGGACGTGCCCGGCTTCATGGTCGGCTCGAAGGTCGAGCACGCCGGGATCATCCGCCACGGGGCCAAGATGCTCTACGCGGTCAGCCGTGCCACGGTGCCGAAGGTGACCGTGGTGGTCCGCAAGGCCTACGGCGCCGGCTACTACGTGATGTGCGGCAAGGCGTATGAGCCGGACCTGATCGTCGCCTGGCCCGGGGCCGAGATCTCGGTGATGGGTGCTGAGGGCGCGGTCGAAATCATCGGCCGCTCGGCGATCGAGGCGTCCGACGACCCGGAGGCGACCCGCGAGGCGATGCTGAACGCGGTGCGCGCGCAGATCGACCCCTACATCGCCGCCGGCAACGCGGTGATCGACGACGTCATCGACCCGCGCGAGACCCGGCCGACGATCGTCAAGGCGCTGCGGATGGCCCGCAACAAGCACGTCCAGAAGCCGAAGAAACGACACGGCGTAATGCCGGTCTGAGGAGGACGAGATGAGCTCTTTCGACGATCCGGTGGTCATCAGCTGCTCGATCAGCGGCGTGATCGCCAACCGCGACCAGTGCCCCGCAATCCCCTACACGCCGGAGGAGTACGCGGCCGAGGCGCGGCGCGCGGTCGACGAGGGCGCCTCGCAGATACACATCCACGCCCGTACTCCCGACGGCACGCCCTCGTATGAGATCGAGGACTTCCAGGCGATCACCGAGGCGATCCTGGCCGAGGTCGGCGACGTGATCGTCAACTACTCGACCGGAGCGATCGGGATTCCGATCGAGAAGCGGCTGGAGTACCTCCGCGCCTGCAAGCCCGACGTCGCCGCGCTGAACATGAGCTCGATGAACTACGCGAAGTACTCCAAACGGCGCAAGGACTTCGTCTTCAAGGCGGTCTTCGAGAACAGCTTCGACACGATCGTCGAGTTCCTGACCGAGATGAAGGCGTTGGGGATCAAGCCCGAGCACGAGTGCTTCGACTCCGGCCACGTCGCCAACCTCGACCCGTTGATCGACATGGGCCTGCTCGACCGCACGCCGCTGCAGGTCTCGCTGGTGATGGGGGTGACCGGCGGCATCCGCCCGACCCCGCGCAACGTCACTTTGATGTCGGATCAGGTCCCAGGCGGGCCGAGGGGCCGAACCAGTGGCAGGTGATCGGCATCTCCCGCGACCAGTGGAAACTGCTCGCCTCCTCGCTGGTCCTCGGCGGCAACGTCCGCGCCGGGGTCGAGGACAACCTCTACCTGCCGAACGGCGAGATGTGCCGCTCCAACGGCGACCTGATCGGCAAGGCGCGGCAGATGGCGGAAGACATCGGCCGCCGTCCCGCCAGCGTCGCCGAGGCACGCGAGCTCCTGGGGGTCCCGAAGCGTGAGCGCTCTACCGCTTAGCGACGTCAAGGTCCTCGATCTGACCCGCCTGCTGCCGGGGGGCTTCTGCTCGCTGCTGCTCGCCGACCTCGGCGCCGAGGTGCTGAAGGTCGAGGACACCGGCATGGGCGACTACATCCGCTGGGCGCCGCCCTACTACGGCAGCGACGAGCAGCAGGCGCTCGGCACCCGCTCCTCGCTTTACCTCTCGCTCAACCGCGGCAAGCGCTCGGTCCGCCTCGACCTCAAGAACGAGGCGGGGAAGGAGGCGCTGCTGCGGCTGGTCGCCGGCTACGACGTGGTCCTCGACGGCTTCCGCCCCGGCGTCCTCGAGCGTCTCGGGGTCGGTTACGAGCGGATGCGCGAGGCCAATCCCGCGATCGTCTTCTGCGCGATCACCGGCTACGGCCAGGACGGCCCCTACGCGCAGCGCGCCGGCCACGACATGAACTACCTCGGCCTGGTCGGGCTGCTGGGGCTGACCGGCCCCAAGGGCGGCCCACCGGTGCAGTCGGCCGGGCAGATCGCCGATCTCGGCGGCGGCGGGCTGATGGCTGCCTTCGGGGTGATGGCGGCGCTGCACGAGCGCCGCCGCTCCGGCGAGGGGCAGATGGTCGACATCTCGATGGCCGACGGAGCCCTCTCCTGGCTGGCGATGGTCGCCGGCCGCTACTTCTGCGACGAGGAGGTGCCGCGGCGCGGCGAGCAGCAGCTGGCCGGCGGGCTGGTCTGTTACCTGCCCTACGAAGCGTCTGACGGATGGGTCACCTGCGGGGCGCTGGAGCCGAAGTTCTGGGCCGCCTTCTGCAACGGCGTCGATCGCCCCGACCTGGTCGAGAAGCAGTTCGAGGCGCCTGGCTCCGAGGCCTGGGCCAAGGTCGCCGCCGTCTTCCGCTCCCGCAGCCGCGACGAGTGGCTCGCCTTCAACGACGAGCACGACTGCTGCATCGAGCCGGTCCTCGACCTCGACGAGGCGCTCGACTCGGAGCTGGTGCGGGCGCGCGAGATGGTCGTCGAGCTCGAGCAGCCAGAGCTCGGCACGGTCCGCCAGCTCGGCAACCCGGTGAAGCTGAGCCGCACCCCCGCCGACACCGGCCGCCCGGCGCCGGCTTTCGGCGAGCACACCGACGAGGTGCTGGCCGAGGCCGGTTACTCGGCCGGGGAGATCGCGGCGATGAAAGAGTCCGGCGCCGCCGCCGGACTCGCCGCCGAGGCCCAGCAGGAGTTCCGCGCGTGAGCACCACCGGCACCCCCGATACCCAACAGAACAACGGCCTCCTGCGGATGCGGGAGCTGGCCGAGGCCTCCGGCGTCCCGGCGCCGACGATCAAGCACTACCTGCGCGAGGGCCTGCTGCCGGAACCGGTCAAGACCAGCCGCAACATGGCCTACTACCCGCCCGAGTTCGTCGACCGGATCAAACTGATCAAGCGCCTGCAGGAGGAGCGCTACCTGCCACTGAAGGCGATCAAGAACGTGCTCGACGACAGCCCCGACCGGGCCGAAGCGATGCTCGAGCTGGGCGACCAGATCCTCGATCGGGCCCTGGCCGACGAGCGCTCCCGGACCAGCGCCGCCGAGGTCCGCAAACGTTACGGGGTGCCGAAGGAGGTCCTCGACCGCCTTGCCGAGCTCGAGGTGCTGACCCCCAACAGCCGCGGCTACTCGCCCTCGGACGTGACGATCATCGAGGCGATCAGCCGCTTTCGTGCCGGCGGCTACGACGAGCAGATCGGCTTCACCGTCTACGACACCCTCCGCTACAAAGCCGCGATCGAAGAGCTGGTCCGCCAGGAGGTCGACGTGGTGATGGAACGGCTCGCCGGCGAGGTGCCGCCGGAGCGGGTGGTGGAGATGCTGGAAGCCGGCGCCCAGCCGCTGAAGGACCTGATCGCGGCCCTGCACACCAAGCTGATGGTCGCCGAGCTCGAGCGCCGCAGTTAGGAGGGCTAGCTGGCCGTAGAAGCGAGCGCATCGCGCTCGGCTTCGATCTCGAGCACGCAGGTGACGGCGTTGGTCCCCTCGGCGACCTCGAGTGCTTCGTCGAGCGCCGTCTCCACACCGTCCTGGCCGGCGGCGTGCCGGGCTCGGCCGAGCGCCAGCAGTGCGATCGGCAGCGACCAGAGCAGCCCGCGTTCGCGCGAGACCCGCACCGCCCATTCCGCCTCGGTGACGGCCTCTTCGGTGCGGCCGACGCCGATCAGCGCTTTGGCGCGCAGCTGCGAACGCCAACCCTCCATCTCGCCGCCGATCTTCATCGCTTCGCGGTAGATCCGGTCGGCCTCCTCGATCGAGTCCAGGGCGTCCTGGTATTCCTCGGCCGCCAGTTGCGCCCAGGCGAGGTTGGCGATCGCCAGGCTGCGGGAGAAGACGTCGCCGATCCGCTCGGTCAGCTCGCAGTTGCGCCGCGCGATCGAGAGCGCCGCCTCGACGTCGCCGCGAATCGCCAGCAGGCCGGCCTGGTTGCTGCGCACCCAGCTCGCGGTCTCCGGGTCCTCCGCGGCCGCGGAGATCTCCAGCGCGCGCTCGAAGTACGGGTCCGCGCCGTCGATATCGCCCTGCTCGCGCAGGACCATGCCTTTGCCCATCTCGGCCCAGGCGAGCGGGGTGTTGAGGATGATCCCGGCCCCGACGGAGAGGTCTCCGTCGGCGATCTCGATCAGCTCGTCAAGGGTGCGGTCGAAGCCGGCGAAGTCGGCGGCGATCAGGTACGCGTAGGCGCCGGCGGCTCGGATCGCGACCTGCAGGTGGGGGTCCCCGGCCTGGTCCGCGAGTCGGTTCATCTCCTCGACCTGCTCCAGCCACTCGTCGGTGTGGAGCTGCAGTCCCGGGCGCCCTGAGGCGGACATCTTCAGCAGCACGATCGAGTGGAGGTCGCCGCGTCGATCGGCGATCACCTCGGCTTCGTCCAGCAGCTGGGCCTGCTCCTCCAGGTCCATGCCGACCCGCCAGGCGAACTGGATCTGGGCCAGGCGGGAAGCGATCCCGAGCGCGTCGCTCTCCTCGTTCACCTCCAGTTGGCCGGACAGCTCCATCGTCTCGTGCCAGAGGCGCATCGCGTCGCGGGGGCGGCTGTGGCCGGCCCAGTGGGCGGCCCGGGCGGACCAGCGCGCGGATTCGAGAGTCTCTCCGCCCTGCTTCAGGTGGTCGGCGATCTGCGCCGCCCGCTCGTCGTGGCGCTCGGGCGGGATCAGCTCGATCATCGCCCGGGCCGCCGACGCATGGGTCGCTTCCCGCTGGCTGGCCAGCTGGGTGCCGTAGGCGACCTCGCGGGTGAGCGGGTGGCGGAAGGCGAAGCGTCGCTGCGGGTACATCTCGGCTTCGAAGAGGAAGCCGGCGTCGATCAACGCCTGCTGGGTGGGTTCCAGCTCGTCTTCCCCAAGCTCCGCGGTAAGCCGCAAGGCCTCCCCGCTCACCTCCTTGCCGACCACCGAGGCGACCTGCAGGAGGTGCTTGGCTTCGGCGTCGAGACGGTCTATGCGCGCGGCGAGAACGGCCTGCACCGTGACCGGAACGCCGGCATCCTCGATCGGCCGCGCCAAACGGTAGGTGCCACGCTCCCCCTCCAGGTAACCGGACTCATCCAACTCGCGGACGATCTCCTCGATGAAGAACGGGTTGCCGCCGGTGCGCTCGTGGATCGGCTCGTCGATCCCGTCCAGCGAGGGGTCGCAGCCGATGATGTCGCACAGCAACTGGGCGGTGTCGTCGCGGTCGAGCGGCTGCAGATCGATCGTCTCGTAGACCGGCGATTCGCTCCAGGCGGGGGTGTGCTCGGGCCGGTAGTTGACGAGCACCAGCGTCGGAGTCCCGCCCATGCCCTCGACCAGGCCGTGCAGCATCATCTGGCTGCCCTCGTCGATCCAGTGCAGGTCCTCGACGATCAGGACCAGCGTCTTGCGCCGAGCGGGGTTGCTGACCAACCGGCAGAGGAAGTCTCCGAGAGCTCGCCCCCGGCCCTCGGGGTTCATCTTCGGCACCGGCCGCTCGGGGTCGGGGACGCCGAGGAAGTCGAAGACCAGCGGCAGGTCGTCGGCGAAACCGGGATCGAGCAGCAGCGAGCGACCGGCGATCTTCTCCCGCGCCAGCTGCTCGGGGTCCTGGTCGCCGATCCCGTAGAAGGAGCGCAGCATCTGCAGGATCGGCATGAAGGGGATCGACTTGCCGTGCGCCTGCGCCTGCGCCTCGAAGACCTCCAGGCCCTCGGTCCGGCAGCGCTGCGCGAACTCGTGGCAGAGCCTGCTCTTGCCGATCCCCGCTTCGGCTATGACCCCGACCGCCGTCGCCTCGCCATCGCGGGCCCGGCTCAGGGCCGAGTCGAGCCGCTCCAGCTCTGCCTCACGCCCGACGAACGCGGAGAAGCCGCGCACCCGGGCCAGGTCGAGGCGCGAGCGGGCCTGCCCGACTCCGGCCAGCTCGAACACCTGCACCGGCCGGCTCGCGCCCTTGATCTCGAACTCGCCGAGGTCGCCGAGGTCGAGGTACCCCTGGGCGAGCTCGGCGGTGCTCTCGGTCAGGTAGGCCCTTCCGGGCTCGGCCAGTGCCTCCATTCGCTGCGCCAGGCCGACGGTGTGGCCGATCGCGGTGTAGGAGGAGTCGCCGCCGCCGATCGCCCCGGCGACGACCTCGCCGGAGTTGATCCCGATCCGGGTCGAGAAGTTGAGCCCCTTGGCGCGGCGCAGCTCGGCCGCGTACTCGGCGACGTCGTCGAGCATCTGCAGGGCCGCGTAGCAGGCCCGTCTGGCGTGATCCTCATGAGCGACCGGGGCGCCGAAGATCGCCATGATCCCGTCGCCGGTGAACTTGTCGACGGTCCCCTCGAAACGGGTCACCGTCTCGGCCAGCATCGAGAAGAAGCGCTGCATGATCTCGCGCCACTCCTCGGGGTCCTCCTGCTCGGCGAGGTCCATCGAGCCGCTGACATCGGCGAACAGGACCGTCACCTGCTTGCGCTCGGCATCGTCCTTGACGGGTTCGTTCACGAGGGGGAGAGGTTACGCCCCCGGTAGCCTCATCTCTGTGCGATCCGTACTCGTCACCGGGGCGTCGACCGGAATCGGCCGCGCCACCGCCCTGCGTCTCGACGCCTCCGGCTGGCGGGTCTTCGCCGGCGTCCGCAGGGAGGCCGACGCCGCCAGCCTGCGCGCGGGGGCTTCACCACGCCTCGTTCCCGTCACCCTCGACGTCACCGAGCCCGAGCAGATTGCCGCCGTGGCCGCGCAGGTCGAGGCCGAGAGCGAGGGTGGTCTGGACGGCCTCGTCAACAACGCCGGGGTCGCGATCCCGGGACCGTTGGAGACGATCCCGCTGGAGGATTTCCGCCACCAGCTCGAGGTCAACCTCGTCGGCTACGTGGCGATGACTCAGGCGCTGCTGCCGCAGATCCGCCGCGCCGAAGGCCGCGTCATCTTCGTCAGCTCGATCGGCGGCCGCGTCGCCTTCCCGTTCGCCGGTGCCTACCACGCCGCCAAGTACGGCACCGAGGCGATCGGCGACGTCTTCCGCCAGGAGCTGCGGCCCTGGGGGCTGCGGGTCTCGATCATCGAGCCGGGATCGATCGATACCCCGATCTGGGGGCGCGGTCAGGACAAGGCGACGGAGATCGAAGCGAAGTCTCCGCAGACGAACCAGCTCTACGGCGCCGCGATCGAGAAGTTCCGCAAGGTGATCGACGACACTGCCGAACGCGGGATCCCCCCGGAGAAGGTCGCCAAGGCGATCACCCACGCGCTCGAGTCGAGCCGTCCCCGCGCTCGCTACCTGGTCGGCCTCGACGCCAAGGTGCAGGCGCGGATCAAACCGTTCATCCCCACCTCGGTCTTCGACTGGGTGGTCGCCCACGCGCTCAAGCTCTAGTTCCAGCAGCCACCCGCGCTCCTATACTGAGGGCGTCGATTGACTGGTCAATCAACGGAGGTCGGGCGGTGCGTGTAGCGGCGGTGCAACTCAACTCGAACGGAGACAAGGCGCGGAATCTTGCCGCCGCCGAGCGCTTGGTGCGCGCAGCCGCCGCCGACGGCGCCGAATTTGTCGCCCTGCCGGAGAAGTGGAACCTGCTGGCCGGGGGCGCGGAACTGGCGGCAGGGGCCGAGTCGCTCGACGGGCCAAGCCTTGCCGGCGCCCGCGGCTGGGCGCGCGAGCTCGGCATCCACCTGCTGGCTGGAAGCATCTCCGAGCAGGGGGGCGCGGGGGAGAAGGCTTCGAACACCTCCGTCCTGATCGACCCGGACGGCGAGGACCTCGCCATCTACCGCAAGATCCACATGTTCGACGTCGACGCCGGCGGTGTCTCCTACCGCGAGTCCGAGTTCGAGCGGCCGGGAGAGGAAACCGTTGTCGCCCAGGCCGGTGAGCTCAACGTGGGCATGACGATCTGTTACGACCTCCGCTTCCCGGAGCTGTTCCGGATCCTCGCTCTGCGCGGCGCCCGGCTGATCGCCGTCCCTTCGGCCTTCACCCTGGCCACCGGCCGCGACCACTGGGAAGTGCTGCTGCGGGCGAGGGCGATCGAGAACCAGCTCTTCGTCCTGGCGCCGAACCAGTGGGGGGAGGCGCCGCCCCACTACAGCTCCTTCGGTCGCTCGCTGATCGTCGACCCCTGGGGCGTGGTGCTCGCCACCGCCCCCGACGGCGAGTGCTTCGTCGCCGCCGACCTCGACTTCGCGGCGTTGGGCCGGGTGCGGGAGTCGCTGCCCTCGCTCGCCAACCGCCAGCCGAACGCCTACCTCTGGCCGCAACCGACCGAGGGCAGCAATTGATGGCGCAGGCACCCCCCGCCGACAAGCGGCGACTGATCCTCGACGCCGCGATCCGCGTCTTCGCCCGCCAGGGGTTCCACGCCACTCGGGTCTCCGACATCGCCGACGAGGCGGGGGTCGCCTACGGGCTCGTTTACCACTACTTCAGCTCCAAGGACGAGGTCCTGAACGAACTCTTCATCGAGCGCTGGTCGTTGCTGCTGGCGGCGATCGAGGAAGCGGACAAAACGGCGGCCAGCCCGCGCCAGAAGCTGGGGGCGGTGGCGACCTTCATCTTCGAGTCCTATCGCCACGATCCCGAGCTGATGAAGGTGATCATCGTCGAGGTGACCCGCGCCGCCAACTCCTTCGGCCGCACCCATCTGGAGGAAATCCGCCGCGCCTACGAGTCGATCGCGAAGATCGTCGCCGACGGACAGGCGAGCGGCGACTTCCGCGGCGACGTGGCGCCGATGTTCGCCTCGATGTCCTTCTACGGAGCGATCGAGCAGCTGCTCTCGGGGTGGATCTTCGGCACCATTCCCGCTTCTGAAACCGACTTCGACCAGGCGCGTGATCTACTTGTCACCACGATATGCGACGGCTTGGAGCCGCGCTGACATGGTTTACTGCCGATTTCCCATGGGGAAAGGTCTGAGTTAGTGGATAACGAGCTGGTCAAGCGCCTCGTCTGGAGCGGCCTCCTGGCCGCCACCGGCGCGCTCGCGAGCATCGCCGCAGCGCGGATCGCGAGTCTCCTCTACCGCCGCATCTATAACGAAGACCCGCCGGACTAAGCAAATGGCAGAGCCACCCCAGAACCCCCCGCCAATGCCGCCCCCGGGCACCCCGCCACCACCGGACGACCGCTCGCTGGCCGACCTCGTCGTCGACGTTTCCGAAAACGCCTCGACCCTGGTCCGCGAGGAGATCGAGCTGGCGAAGGCCGAGGTCTCTGAGAAAGTCGGCAAGATCCTCCGCGGCTCCGCCGTCGGCATCGCCGCTGGCGTCTTCGCCTTTCTCGCCCTGATCCTGATCATGCACGGGGTCGCCTGGCTGCTTGCCGAAGAGCTCTTCGACGGCAAGGCGTGGCCCGGGTACTTCGTCGAGGCAGCGCTCTTCCTGCTGGTCGCGGCCCTCGCCGGTTGGATCGCCTCCAAAGCTCTCAAGGCCGGGGCGCCGCCGGTGCCCGAGCAGGCGATCGAAGAGGCGAAGCTGACCAAGGAGATGCTGCAAAAGGAGGTCTCGTGACCACCGGCACCCCGGGACGCTCCCCTGCGGAGATCCGCCGCGACATCGAGCTCAAGCGCGGTCAGCTCGGCGGCTCGGTCGAAGCCCTGCGGGTGCGCGTCAACGCGCTCACCGACTGGCGTCGCCAGGCCGAGGAGCACAAACAGCAGTTGATCCTCGGCGCCGCCGCGGTCGGGTTTGCGATCGGCGTGCGGGCGATGATGCGCCGCCGCAAGCGCAGCTAGCCGCGGCTCAGGAAATCAGCTCGGTGCGCACCGAGCCGACGCCGAGCAGGCCGGGGCCGACGTGGGCTCCGAGAACGGGCCCGACCTCGGAGATGAAGGCGGGCTCGCAGTTGAAGATCTCGTAGCAGTCTTCGATCAGGCCATCGGCGGTCTCTTTGTCCTGGATGTACTGGACGACCCAGCCGTAGGCCCCGGATTCATGGCGCTGGCGGGCGTAGCCACGCAGCCGCTCGAGCGAGCGGGCACGGGTGCGGACCCGCTCGACGGGGGTGATCTCCTCCTCGAGGGTGAGGATCGGCTTGATCTTCAGCGCACCGCCGATCCAAGCGCGGGCGCCGCCGATGCGGCCGCCTCGGCGCAGGTACTCGAGGGTGTCGATCGCGAACCACATCTTCAGGTTGTTGCGGGTCTCTTCGGCCTGGGCGATCGTGCCGGCGGCGTCGGCGCCCGCGGCGGCGGCCGAGGCGGCGCCCAGCGCGCACAGGCCCATCCCGCCTGCGGCGGTGCGGGAGTCCATCAGGTGCAGGCGCTCGCCCCCATTGTCTTCCTCGATCAGCCGCTCACGCGCCTGGCCGGCGGCCTCGAAGGTGCCCGAGATCCCTGCGGAGATATGGATCGAGACGACTTCGCGCCCTTCCGCCAGCAGCGGTTCGTAGACCTCGAGAAAGTCGCCGATCGAGGGCTGGGAGGTGGTCGCACCGCTTTCCGACGCGCGCAGCCGCTCGTAGAATGCGTCGAAGTCGGAGATCTCCGACTCCTTCTCCTGCTCGCCGTCGACGGCGACGTAGAGGCTGATCGTCTTGATCCCCCTCGACGCAACCAGGTCGGTGGGGAGGTAGGCGGTCGTGTCGCAGACGACCGCGGTCTCGGCTGGCGAGCTCACAGTCCGATTCTAGACACGGAGACCAATGGGAACGCCGGCCCTTCCCGCTACACTTTGTGAAGTGACGGATACGCCCCAAGCAGCGATCACCCTGACCGACACGGCCGCCGAGAAGATCGGCGAGTTGCTCGGCTCGCAGCCCGACGGCGCCGAGCAGGCGCTCCGGGTCGCGGTTCGCGGCGGCGGTTGCTCGGGCTTCCAGTACGCGCTCGCCTTCGACAAGGCCAAGGACGACGACAACGTCTTCGAGGTCGACGGCGTCGCCGTCATCGTCGACAAAGTCAGCATGCAGTTCGTCTTCGGCTCCGAGGTCGACTACGTCGAAGGCCTCCAGGGCGCCGGCTTCCAGGTCAACAACCCGAACGTGGTTGCGGCCTGCGGTTGTGGGTCCTCGTTCCAGGTCAAAGAGGACGCAGCCGCCTCAGCCGTCTAGACCGGCGCATTTCTGCGTCCTCGGTCACTCAACTTCGGGTCACGCACTGAAGTGCGCTCCCCTCGTTTCGCTCCCTGCGTCCTTGAACTGCTTGGTCTAGACGGCTGAGGAGCGCTTTATTCGATCTGCAGCGGGGGTGACTGCGCCGGAGGCGCGGTCGGAGTGACTTGTGCCTCGGCCGGCTGCTCGACGCCGAGGGCCTCGGCCAGTTCGCCGGACTCGAACATCTCCTCGATGATGTCGCAGCCGCCGAGCAGCTCGCCGTTGACGTAGAGCTGCGGGAAGGTCTGCCAGTCGGCAATCTCGGCGGTCACTTCGCGCAGCGGCTGCAGCGCGGGGAGGACGTCGATCGCGCCGTAGTCGACGTCGACCTGGTCGAGCACCTGCACGACCCGCATCGAGAAGCCGCAACGCGGCATGTCGGGGGTCCCTTTCATGAACAGCAGGACCTGGTTCGCGGCGATCAACTCTTCGATTTTGGACTTCAACTCTGGGTCGGCCATGGGGGCATTGTAGGGAGGGACGAGCGTCGGCTAGATCTGGGCGGCGATCAGCCCGATGATCGCGGCGAGAACCGCCACGAAGGCGGCGAACAGACCGCCACCGACGATCAAGATCGTGTGCTGAAGGCTGTCGATCCTGTCGCTCTGGCGGTCGACGCGTTGTCCCAGGTCACTGAGGTTTGCGTTGACCTGCTCCTTGAATTCGTCGAGACGTGAATCGGTCCAGGTAGATCGCATTGACTCCATGTGCTCCAGCGTAGACGGAAAATTCCTACGTGTGGCGCACAGAAGTGTAACTTTTTGTCTTACCAGGTGCGCTCAGCCTGGAACGCTGGTTTTCACCGACAGCGCGTGGATCGTGCCGTCGTCGAAGCGCTCCTTGACCGCGGCCTTGACCAGGCGGTGCTGGTCGATTCGCGAGAGGCCCTCGAACTGGGGGGCGCTGACCGTTGCCCGCAGGTGATCGCCGGTGCCGGTTTCATCGACTACCTCGACCGCGGCGCCCGGCAGGGCTGCCTCGATCATCCCCTGTAGCTCTTCCAGGTCGGCGGCCACTGATCAGCCGGGGAGGCGCTCGCCGAGGGTCTCGAGCATCTCGTCGACCCGGACGAACTTGACCCGTGGGCGGCCATGGGGCTCGCCGCGGCCGACCTCGGCCTCGTTGATCGCCTGCCAGTCCTCGAAGCTGACGTAGCGGATGCCCTTCTCGCGCAGCAGGTCCTCGACGGCGACCGGGTCGGGGTTCTCCGGGCTCATCAGCGTCTCGGACTCGACGTCGGCGAGGAGATGCCCGACGGTCTCCAGCGCGTCTTTCTTGTTGGTCCCGATCACGCCCGAGGGTCCGCGCTTGATCCAGCCGGCGGTGTAATGGCCGACCTTGTGCCCGGCGTCGTGGGAGTCGAGGATGCGGCCGCCCTCGTTGAGGATCAGGCCGCGGCTCTCGTCGAAGGGGACGCCGTCGATCGGGATGCCGGTGTAGCCGACCGAGCGCAGGATCAGGCCGCACTCGATCTCTTCCCGCTCGCCGGTGTCCTTGGCGCGCAGGCTGCCGCCTTCGGAGACCAGCTCGTTGCGGCCGACGACGATCGACTCGACCTTGCCGTCGCCCCTGATCTCGACCGGCGAGGCGAGGAAGCGGAGGACGATGCGCTGGTGCTTGCCCTCCGGTTGGCGCTGCGAGAACTCCTTCAGCGTCTCGAAGTTGACCCTGGTCGTCTTGTCCGCCTCATCCGATTCGACGTAGGCCTGGCTGGCGGCGTCGACCTCGACCTCCTGGGGATCGACGATGACGTCGGCATCCTCCATCTCGCCGAGCTCCTTGATCTCGGGATTGGTGAAGGCGGCCTGGACGGGACCGCGGCGGCCGAGGACGACGATCTCGCGGACCTGCTTGCGGTCGAGCACCTCGATCGCGTGGTCGGCGGTGTCGGTTTGGCGCAGCTCGTGGTCGGTCAGGGCCAGCATCCGGGCGACGTCCATCGCCACGTTGCCGTTGCCGATCACGACGGCGCGCTCGCAGGAGAGGTCGAACTCGCGGTCGGCGTAATCGGGGTGGGCGTTGTACCAGCCGACGAAGGCGGTGGCGGCGTGGCTGCCGGGCAGGTCTTCACCGGGGATGCCGAGCTGGCGGTCGGTCTCACAGCCGACCGTGAAGACGATCGCGTGGTAGAGCCTTTCCAGCTCCTCGACCTCGATGTCCGGGCCGATCTTGACGTTGCCGAAGAAGCGGAAGCCGTCGCGCGCCGCCGTTTTTTCGTAGACGCGGGTCACCGACTTGATCTTCGGATGGTCGGGGGCGACGCCGCCGCGGACCAGCCCGAACGGGGTCGGGAGACGATCGAAGAGGTCGACCTGGGCGTGCAGGTCGCCGTCTTTGAGGATGTGCTCGGCGGCGTAGAAGCCGGAGGGGCCGGCGCCGACGATGGCGACGCGGAGGGGGGTGTCTTCGGTTCCGATCTTGCTCATAGGGAGCGCGAAAGAATAGGGAAGTCGGCGCGTCAGCCGAGCGCCGGGGCGCCGGTGCCGACGGCGCTCGGGGTGCCGTCGAGGGCGTCGAGCGCCTTGCGGACAGACATCGCGAGGCAGGTGAAGATCGGCGTCTCCCGCTCGGTGTACTCGCTCGACTCGGTCGGCCGCAGCTCGTTGACGAGGTCGAGGAATTCGCCGGGGTCGTCGCCCTCGAAGCAAACGACGAACTCCTGGTCGTCGATCCCGTAGGAGTAGGTGGTGTTGATCGTGATCTCGGGGTAGCGACGGCCGACCTCGATGTGGCTTTTCATGATCCGGCCGCGCTCCTCCGGGGGCAGGCCATACCAGCGGCGCTGCTTGACCATGGGATAGAGGAAGAGGTACTTGCGCTCGGAGGTGCAGATCTCCGGTCGCGCGTCCTCCGCGGAGTAGGGCGAGCGTTTGGTCATCGAGAGAAAGGAGTGGGGGGTGGTCGTCCATTTCGCCAGGCCGCTTTGGCCGAGGACGACGTGGAAGGTGTGGATGTCGTCGAGGTTCGGGCTCTGGGTGAGGAGGACCAAGTCGACGTCTCCCCGCGTTCCTATGGTTGAGTAGGCGCGCAGCGAGCGGTCGACGGCAAAGTCCTCGCAGGCGGCGATGAATTCCTGCTTGTCGGCCGCGCGCGACTCCGGGTCCCGACGACGCCAGGCTGGATCGATCTTGAAGAAGCTGAATTTGGCGAAGGTGCGATCGGCCATCGGGGCCACGATAGCGCTGCTGGCGCTGGGCCTGATCTGGTCATCCGCCGCGGTTGCCGCGCCCGGCCAGCGGGTTGTGCTGGCCTGGTTGCCAAGCGACACCACCGTCGCCGATCTGGCCGCGGCCGGCTTCTCCCCGGGGGTGATGAGCGCCGGCCTGGGGACCGTCCCCGCCGAGCAGACCTACTTGGATATCGGTCAAGGCAATCGTGTCTTCGATTCGCTTTACGACCGGCCACTGCCGGTAAAGCAGGGGAGTGACGCGAAGTGGTGGCGGGGGGTTGTCGAACGGGCCGAATCGGCACCAGCGGACATCGCCCCCGGTCTCCTCGCCTCGGCGCTGAGGGAAGCAGGCTTTGAGTCCCAGCTTGAGTCCCAGCTTGAGGCCCGGCGATCCTCAGCTTCGCGGCTGTCGCTGCCGCCGCGGGGGCTTGCGATCGCGATAGCGCGGCCGACGGGAGGGTCGGACGCTCCATTGCCGATCGGAATCGCGGGCCGCGGCTTCGACGGGAACCTCACCTCCGATAGCACCCGCATGGACGGGTACGTCCTCTCCACGGACGTGGCGCCGACCATTCTTCGGTACTTGGGCATCGGGGTCCCCGCGGAGATGTCGGGACAGCCGATCCGCGCGGAGGGGACGGTCGACGTGGCTGCGATCGATGCTCTCGGGGCGCGCATGGACGTGATCTCTTCGCGGCGCGGCCCGGTGGTCGGGCTGCCGATCGTCGCCTGGTTGCTGCTGACCCTTGGCGTTGCCCTGGCCGGTGGCGCGGCTCTGGCGCGAGGAGCCGTCCGCGTGCTGGCGCTGAGTGTCGTCTATCTGCCGTTGCTGCTCCTGCTCGGGGCGGCGCTGGAACCAGGGGAGGTGGCCGAAGCCCTCCTGGTCGGGTTCGGAGCGCCCGCGCTGGCGGCGCTGACTCTGGTGCTGTTGCCTGGGTACCGAGCCCTCGCGATCGCCTCGGCCGTGACGGTGGTCGCCTACGCGGCCGACGTCGTCGCCGGCTCGCCCCTGACCTCGCTCTCGCTGCTGGGCCCGAACCCGGGCCTGGGGGTCCGGTTCTACGGGATCGGCAACGAGCTGGAGGCGCTGCTCGCAGTGCTGGTCGTCGCCGGGACCGGTGCTGGCTTGACGGGCTTCGCGGTGGGTGCGTCCAGACGCTCGGCGGCGGCCACCTTTCTCGTCCTCGGCTTGCTTGCCGCCTTCGTCTTCGCCGCTGGCCGCTTCGGTGCCGACGTCGGCGCTGCGATCGTCTTCCCGGTCGGCGCCGCGGTCGCGGCGGTGGCGATCGCCGGTCGCGGCAGGTGGCCAGTGATGCTGGCGGCGATCGCCGCGCCGCTTGCCGTCCTCGCGTTGCTGGCGCTCGTCGACCTGATCAGCGGGGCGAACGCCCACCTCACCCGCTCGGTCCTCGACTCCGGGGGGTTCGGCGACCTCGCGGACGTCGCCCAGCGGCGCCTGCAGCTCTCGGTCCGCAGCTTCGCCCGGCCGGTGCTGCTCGTGTTCCTGCCGGTGGTTATGGGCCTCGCGCTGGCGGCCTACCTGAAGCGGGATCTACTGCAAGCATGGCTCGCCGGTGCCCCCGCGTTGCGTGCCGGCCTGCTCGGCGCTCTTGCCGCCACCGCGATCGGCACGCTCGCCAACGACTCCGGCGCGCTCCTGCTCGAGATCGGCGCGGCCTACCTGCTCGTCTTCACCGGCTTTGCCTGGTCGGAGAGTCTCGGGAAGTCCGCAAGAAGCATGGAGTCAGACGAAAAGTTACAATTTCGCGCGCCACACGTATGAATTTCCCGTCTACGCTGGAGGCATGGAGGCGATGCGATCAACCTGGACCGATTCCCGCTTGGATGACCTGAACGGTCGCGTGGGTGGGATAGCGGAGGAAATGAAAGAACTCCGCCGGGATGTCCGTGAGCTGCGGGGAGAATTTGGCGCTCTTCAGCGCACCATGCTGCAGGTTGGGGGCGGTTTGATCGGGACGCTCGTCGTCGGCATGCTTGGGCTGATCGCCACCCAGATCTGAGGCTCGGCGCCGCTTCGGCCCGCCGTCCGTGGGTGCCGCGCCATGCCCTACCCTTAGTCGTCCGTGCGCATAGGTCTCGTCTCGCCATATTCCTGGTCCTACCAGGGGGGCGTGAACCGGCACGTTGAGGCTCTCGCCGAGGAGTTCCTCGACCGAGGCCACGATGTGCGCGTCCTCGCCCCTGTCGACCCGCCCGGGAGGCTCAGCCGAGCCCTGCACCGAGCGCCGGCCGAAAGGCTGCAGCTGCCCGAATACCTGCTCCCGCTGGGCCGCACGATGGGGTTCGGCGCCAACGGCTCCGTCTCCAACCTGGCGCCGTTCCCGGCCGGCGGCGTGGTCGCCCCGCGCCGCCTCGTCCGCAGCGAGGAATTCGACGTGGTCCACGTTCATGAGCCGGTGGTTCCGCTGGTCGGTTGGAACGCGACCCTCGCCGCCCACGATCCCGTCGTCGGCACCTTCCACACCTACTCGACCAAGCCGGTGCCGAACTACATCGCCAACGGGCTCGGCGCTCGCCGGGTGCTCAACCGGCTCTCCGCGCGGATCGCGGTCTCCGAGGCGGCCGCCTGGACCGGTCGCCGCTGGTTCGGCGGCGAGTACACGATCGTCCCCAACGGCGTCGACGTCGATGCCGCGCCGGACGAGCCGAAGCCGGCCGGCTCGGAGTTACGGATCCTCTTCGTCGGCCGCTCGGAGGAGCGCAAGGGTCTGCCGATCCTCCTCACTGCCTTCAACGCGCTGGTCGAGCACGTCCCCTGCCGCCTGACCGTGATCGGCGCCGATCGCGAGGAGGTCCTCCGCTACATCGCCGATCCCGAGCTCCTGCAATGGGTCGACATCCGCGGCCGCGTCTCGCGCGAGGACCTCTGGGTCGAGCTTCACCGCGCCGATCTGCTCTGCGCGCCCTCTCTCTCCGGCGAGAGCTTCGGGATGGTCCTGACCGAGGCCTTCGCGGCGGGAACCCCGGTGGTCGCCTCGGCGATCGCCGGCTACAGCGACGTCGTCAGCGACGGCGTCGACGGCCTGCTCGTTCCGCCCGGAGATCCCCAGCGCCTGGCGGAGGAGCTGCAGCGGATCCACTATGAGCCGGAGCGGCTACAGGCAATGGGGGAAGCCGCACGGCGCAGCGCCCAGCGCTACGCCTGGCCGCGGGTGGCCGATCAGGTCACCGCCGTCTACGAGCGGGCGATCGAGGCGCCAAAGCCGGCGACCGCAGGCGAGCGGGCCGCGCACTGGGCTGGCCTGCGGCCCGCCGACGGGCAACCGAAGCGGCCCGCCGAGCGGCTGCCCTCACTCGACCCGCCACTCGCTCGAGAGGGCAACAAGGGACGCGCCGTCGCCCGCCGGCTCGGGCTCGCCGCGGCCGGGATCCTTGGCGTCGGGCTCACCCTGCTTGCTGCTCAAAAGATCGGCATCGACAACGTCGTCGAAAGCATCGTCCGCTCGAACCTGACCTGGGTGCTGATCGCCTGCGTCCTGATGGCGAGCTCACTCTTCTTCCGCGCCGCCTCCTGGTACTGGATCGCGCGCGCGGCCCTGCCCAACCGCCCCGTTCGCCGGCGCGACGTCACCTCGGCGACGATGATCGGGGTGCTGATGTCGGCAACGCTGCCGGCGCGCCTGGGAGAGCCGGCGCGCGCCCTGGCTCTGGCACGCCGCACCGGCCGCATGCGCGAAACCTTCCCGGTGCTGCTCGGCACCTTGGTCTCGCAGACGATGCTCAACCTCGTCGCCCTGTTCCTGCTCGGGGTGATCATCGTCTCGACCACGCCGCTATTCCATTCGGGGACGAAGCAGATCTTCGCTTTCAGCCTGGTGCCGCTGGTGATCCTGGTCGTTGTCCTCGCGGCTCCGCTGCTGATGCGGCGCGGCGGCAACGGCCGGCTGGCGCGCCTCGGCGCGGCGATCCACGGAGCGCTGATCCAGGTGCGGGCCGGGCTTGCGGTCTTCCGCGATCCCCGGCAGGGCACGGCCGCCGCCGCCGCGCAGCTGAGCGCCTGGGCGATCCAGCTCGCTTCCTGCTGGGCGCTCCTCTACGCGCTCGGCCTGGACGGCAAGGCTGGGATCGGTGCGGCGGCAGCGGTGCTCTTCGCGGTCAACGTCACCGCGGTTGTGCCTGCGACGCCCTCCAACATCGGCGTCTTCCAGCTGGCGGTGATCAGCGTGCTCCACACCGGCTTCGGGATCAGCACCGCGGATGCGCTTGCCTATGGCGTGATCCTGCAAGCGGTCGAGATCGCGACCGCCGTCGCGCTCGGTCTGCCGGCGCTGGTCCGCGAGGGACTGACCTGGAGCGACCTGCGGATGCAGGCGATTTCCACCGCCCCCGTGCGTCTCGAGCCGAAGCCGAGGGCTCAGAGCGACCAGCGTAATCGTGCGCGCGTTTGATAAAAAGTTCTCAAATTAATAGAAACATCTTAGTTTTCTAGCAGAATGCCGGAGTATCCCTTCGGCAACGCTGATAAGCGACACGCGCGCGGGTGCCCGCGTCCTCGGTCTGTTCGAAAACCCGCTTAACGTCAGAGTCCTCCGCGCCCACGCGGAAGGGCCGCTGCGCCTCACCGAGTTGCAGGAGCTCGTTGGCTGGTCGGCCGAGGCCAGCGTTCGCGGGGCGATCAAGAACCTGCAGGAGTGCGGAGGCTTGGTGAAGCAGGCGGCGGAGGGGCAGAGCAACGCTGTCGCGACCGCGCTGGGGCCTGCTGGGAGGGACCTTCTCATCGTTGCTGACGTGTTGGAGGGGTGGCTGGGGGAGTGTCCCGCGAGACCGATCGAGCTCGAGGAGGAGCACGCTGCGGTGGCGGTGAAGGCGTTGGCCGGAGGGTGGAGCTCGAGCCTGATGCGGGCATTGGCCAGTCGCCCTTCGACGCTCACCGAGCTCAGCGAGCAGATTCCGGAGATCAATTACCCAGCCCTCGAACGCCGGATGGGTTGGATGCGGACCACCGGGCAGATAGACGCTCTACCGAAGGAGGCTCGTGGAGTCCCCTATGTCCCGACGACATGGCTGCGTCGGGCGATCACCCCCGTGGTCATGGCGACTCGCTACGAACGGCGTCACATGGCCGACAATCCCCCGATCACCGCTGTGGAGGCGGAGGCAGCCTTCCTGCTCGCGCTGCACGTGGCGACCCTGCCGGAAGATCGCCGCGGCGCTTGCACGTTGGCCATGCAGACCGAGGCAACCGAGATCGACGAAGGCCAGCCGCTGGCCGGGGTCAACATCCAGTTACAGGTCGATGGATCCACGTCCTGGTCGGTCGGCCTGGTGACCAAACCGCGCACCTGGGCGGTAGGCACCGCGGAGGATTGGCTGAACGCGATGCTCGACGGGCGTTTCGAGATCCTCCGCATCGGCGGAGCCGACCCCCAGTTCGCCGCCGATGTGATCAACGCTATGCGCTACGCCGTGTTTATTGACTGATCACCCACGCGACCCCACGGGCGCGATATTTGGTCGCTCGCGATTTGCAGGACAAATTGTGCGCCGAAAACACTGAATTTCGTCGATGGTCCTCTTTTGCGATGAGAGCCTTGACCAAGCAATAGCCACTTCAGTATTCATCTCTCCGCAAATAGTTGGGGCCCCGGCAAACGAGCCGAGACCCCGGAATGTCTCCATCTGGGTGTCGTTAGAGACCGCACCCGGATGGAGCGCACACAAGGGAGAATACAATGATTAAGAAGTTGACTCTGCTGGCGGCCGCTGTCGCAGCGCTCGTGGCCTTCGCGGTCCCGGCATCTGCGTCGGCAGCTGAATGGAATAACTCGGAAGGCCCGCTCAAAGAAGCGGAAACCATCGAACTCAGCGGGCCGGCTGGCTTCTCGGTTGGTGGTGGCGCCGCCGGGGCTCACGCCATTCTCGACACCGTGATTGAACTGACACCAGGCTCGACAGCACATGTGACCGAAGTAACGATCACAGAATGCACAGGTACAGGGCAGCTGGCAAGCTTTACCTGTCACGGCACTCCGGTGACACTGCCGTGGACGGCTCACTGCAACGCAGACGGCTCTGTGACGATCACAGGTGTGCATCTGACGAACGTGTACACACCTGCTGGACCTGCTAACACCACACTGCTCGGAAACGTTGTTGCCACGGGCGAAGGTGGTTCCCTTGACACCGTCAGCCTGGCCGGCGAAGGAGTTACGGCCAACGGCGTTCCGGCGACCGTGTCCGGCACGCTCGAAGCGAGCACGACCGGTTACAGCTGCGCATAGGGAAATCCTAGGACTCTAGGAATGGGCGGGGCCGTTCGCGGCCCCGCCCATGCAGTCGCAACCTGATTTTTACATAGACGTACCGAAAGAGCACTGGCGCCGACTTGACAAGGAAAGACAGAGGTATCTAGGGTGCAGCTCGGATTCAGCCGAAAATATGTCTGCCGGCGGGGGTGCCGGCTTAAGGGGGATTGATGAGCGGGGATGCCACCATGTGGCCGGAGCGAAGCCGTCTTCGACAGATGCGCCTGGTCGTAGGGGTTGGCTTCATAGGTATTTGTCTAGCCATCGGCGCTCTTACGACGACGGCAAGCGCGGCTCCCAGTCATCCATTCTTGGAAGCCTTCGGCAGCGGTGCTCAGCCAAGCTTCACCATGCCAACCGCGCTGGCGATCGACCAATCGAGTGGAACGACTGGCGGGGATCTCCTGGTGGTCGATGCTGGACGGAACGAGAAACAGAGAGTCGTCATTACGGAAGGCAGCGAACAGCTCGGCGGCAGCTACAAGCTGACCTTCAATGGGCAGGCCACCGGCTGGACCGGAAACGGGACGGTGACCTGCAACGGAACTTCGACGAGCCTCACCTCGGTTACCACGAGCACGGGCGCAGTGGCGAAAGGCGAGCTGATCAACTCCTCGCCCGGTAGCTGCATCAAACCGAACACGACGATCGTCTCCTGTGTGCCGACGAACTGCAACTCGCCCACCTCGCTGAACCTCTCCCAGGCCACCGAAAACAACGGCAACAGCGGCGCGGTCAATCTCAATGCCGATTTGGCCTTTTCGATCACGATCGCCAACCTCCAGGAAGCGCTGCAGAAGCTGTCAAGTGTCGGCACCGGCAACGTCGCTGTGAGCGAAACCGGCGCAACCTCCCCGATAAAACGGCTGATCGAGTTTCGGAACACCCTGGGTACGGCTGACGTGCCTCAGGTGAGTTGCGATGGAAGTGGGCTGTCTGCGGGGGCTACCTGCGTAGTCGAAACGGAAACTCCCTCGACCCCCCGGGGCGTGAACGCATCGGTGCAGCGGTTTAAGCCGGACGGCACTCCGGATGCATTCGCGGCCCTTGGCACCCACGTAATCGATGGCAGGCGGGGGCCGGGAGGGATAACGCGGGCTGAATGCGAAACCGAGCCGGAACTCTCCTCCTGCGATGAAACGCCGCAGAACCGGCTGGTGTTCGGCGGGGCAGGGGAAGTCCAGCTGGCAATCGCGCCTTCGGGCTCGGCGGGGGGTACCGCCGGCAACATCTATGTGACTCAGTCAAACGCGCAGGGCGGGAAACTCGTCGACATCTTTGGCGCTGACGGAAGGTACCTCGGCCAGCTGACGCAGGCTGGGGTCACGCCATTCGCGGAACCCTGCGGGGTAACCACTGATGCGTCTGGCAACGTCTATGTCGGCGACTTCAGCAAAATCTACAAATTCACCCCCGCGGGCAACCCTCCACTGAATAGCGACCTGGCGGCAACCCTTTCACCCATTGCCCAGCCCTGCTCCCTCGCAATGGGTGCCGGATCAAGCGCTGGATTCCTTTTCGCCAAAAAATTCTCGGGGATGGAACTGTTCAAGATCGACGCGGAAACTGGCCTGTCGCAATGCCTGGTCGGAACCGGCCTAAAAGTCGTGACGGCCGATCCGGATGGCGGGCATGTCTATGCCGGCAAAGGCTCCGAAGTCGTTGAGTACGATGCTTCTGGCGCCTGTGCGGTTGCGTTGTCGCCTACTACGTTGATACCGAGCGCCGTTGAAGGGATTGCGGTCGACCGGACCAGTCGGACCGGCAATCTATATGTCAGCCGCGCAGGCAGCTCCTCCATCGAAGTCTATGGGCCGCTACAGGAACCGCCGGAACTGACGCTCGGTCCAGTTACGAACCTCACTGGATCCAAAGCGACGGTCCACGCCGAGGTTAATCCCCGAGGCTCGACTGTCACTGAATGCAAATTCGAGTACGGAAAAGACAGCGCCTACGGCAATTCTGTGCCATGCGAGGAGGCTTTGCCTCCAGCGGACTCCAACATCCATGGGATGAGCGGCGTGATCAATGGTCTCCTGGCAAATGGCACCACCTATCACTACAGGTTCGTAGTCAAGAACTCGGCAAATCTGACGGTGCAGACGGGCGACGCGACGTTCACCACCGCTACCACCTTCCTCACCAATCCGGCGACGGAAATCTCAGATACCTCTGCGACCCTCCACGGCACCGTGCGCTTGGAGGGCCTGGCACTCGGCGAATGCGAATTCGAATATGGATTCTCTACCTCGTATGGATCGACGGCGCCGTGTAGTCCCGGCCCTTCGTCAATCCCCAATGATTCGAGCGATCACGCGGTAACCGCGGCGCTCTCCGGCCTGGCGCAATCCACCACCTACCACTTCCGTCTGAAAGTGGTCAATTCGGCCGGCTCGATCGTGGGCCAGGACCGCACCTTCCAGACGCTCGGCGCGCCGCAGATCACCGAAATGGAGGTAACTGAGGTCGGAGCCACCAGCGCCAAGGTCTCAGCCGCGATCAATCCAGGCGGTTTCGACACTACCTACCACCTCGAGTATGGGATAACGACGGACTACGGGAGTCGCGTCCCGGTCGAGTTCGACCCGTTCATTGGCTCTGGCACCGATCCCGTCAAAACCAGCCTGAGCCTTTCGGGTCTGCAGGCGGGTACCACCTATCACTACCGAATCGTCGCTTCCAGCGAGGCTGGTACGACGAAAGCCCCAGACCGAGTGTTCCGGACCCAAACGACCTCCTGCTCCAATGAGGCTATACGCGCCCAGCAAGGAAGCGTTGTCGCTGGGTTGCCCGATTGCATGGCCTTGGAGATGGTGTCCCCGTCACGGAAGTTCGGTCAGCGCGCCACTCTTCCTCAGGTCTCCGCTGACGGTGACAGAGTGCGTTTCCATTCCTCGGCCGCGCTGGAGGATCCCCCCAGTCTGCCTGCGCTGGGAACCGTTGGCGGCGAAGGCTATGTCGCCAGCCGTGGCGACATCGGGTGGTCGACGGAGTCCACCGCACCGCCCCCCTCGCTCAACCGTGGCTGGAGCCAAGCCGTGCTTTTGGCTCGCAGTTTCTCCTCTGATCTTTCGCGCTGGTTCGTTCTCGGCAGCTCGCAAGAAAACGGTGATTTCGCAGAGGGGATAGGCCAGGTGTTCTATGGAGGAATCGGGGGCTTGTTCGATCCGTTCTCTCCGCTTCTCGTTCCCACTGACGAAGAGCAACATAATCGGTCCAATGTCGAAAATGCTCGTTTGCAGACCGTCTCGAGGAACCTCTCTCGGTTCTACTTCAACATGGGCGATCTGTCGGCGAGCTACCTGCCGGGCGATCCGAGCCCATTTGGCACGGCCGCCGATCCGAACGCCTACATCGCCCAGGTCACCTCGGGCGGGCAGCCGGGTGAATTGGAACTGCTGACCCGCGATGGCGGTGGCAAGATCTGGGGTGGTAACTGCGGCGCCCATGTCGGCGGGGTCGAAGGCGCGGCCACCGTCACGAATGCCCGCGAACAGGGTGCTGTTTCCGCCAATGGGGCGCGTGTCTATTTTTCCACTCGCCCAGCTCAGTCGACCAACTCCACCCCGGGTGGGCCGATCTCTGGCCCCTGCCTCGCCTCCAACAAGATGCGGATCATGAGTCGGGTGGAGCAGCCTTCCGGGCCGCAGATAGCCGAGCTCGTGCCGAATGAGTGCGGCCGGGTATCGCCGCCCTGTAGGACCGAAGGAGAAGTCAACGGCAGCGACTTCTTCCAAGGCGCCTCTCTCGATGGGACCAAGGTGTACTTCGTCACCAACCGGCAGTTGACTGATGCGGACCTGGACGGAACCTCGGCCGAATGCAGCAAGACGGTCGCCGTTATCGGCTGTGATCTGTACCTCTACGACGCCACCAGGCCGGAAGGCGAGCGACTGGTGTTGGTCTCAGCCGGGGAAGACATCGTCGGCCTGCACAAAACTGGCAAAGAAGCAGGTGTCTTCAACGGCACCGTCGGCATCTCGGGCGACGGCTCTCACGTCTACTTCGTCGCTACCGGTGTACTTACCGATCATCGGAACCCCGAAGGAGATCTTGCGGATGCTGGCGAGCCCAACCTCTATGTCTTCGACTCCGACAGCGGTGAGGTGGCTTTCATCGGCCCCCTTGTCAGCGGCGACAGCGGACAGCTATGGGGTGGGTCTGGCAGCAACAAAAATCGGGCCTATCCCGTGCCGATCACGGGGCAGAACGATGCAGGCGAGGAGGTTGGCGGCAGCGGCCGCGTTCTCTTCTTCCAGACCGGTGCTTCCCTGACGTCCAACGACGCCGATGATGGCCACCTGGACGTTTACCGCTATGACGCGGATGCCCTCCCCGTGCCCCTTGACTGCATCTCCTGTAAGCCGGGGGGACCTGACAGCGAGCCGTTCGGTGTCGCCGATCTGCAGCTCCTGAATCCCGGGGCCAAAGTGGGAACGGACTATGCAGAGGTGGGGCGCTGGGTGAGCGAGAGCGGCCAGACTGCCGTGTTCCGGACTGCCGAGGGTTTGGTGCCCGGCACCAGTAGCGGGGCCCAGCAAGGATTCATGTGGCGACACGGATCGCTATTCGCTATTCCCGGCACGGAGGGAGATGTCGATGGCCAGGCACTGTCTCACGACGGTTCGACCGTTGCCTTTCTCTCCTTCGAGCGGTTGTTGCCCCAAGACGGGGATACCGCGAGCGATGTCTACGTCGCACGTGTCGACGGCGGCTTCTTGGAGCAAGTGCAATTTCCGCCGTGTCAGGGGGAAGCCTGTCAGGGGCAGCCGAGCCAAGCTCCCGCCGGGCTGAGCCCATCCAGCAGTTCCTTTGCCGGAAGCGGCAACGTCGTCCCGGCGCCGCCGCCGAAGAAAAAGAAGAAGGGGAAGCACCGTAAGCGCAGCGGCAAGCGTCATGGCAAACAGGTGAAACGCGGGCAAAGCGACCAGCGAAAGCTCGACGACCAGGGGGATTCGAAATGAGTGCCGGGGACCGAAACGAGCGCACCTTCGTTGGGCGTATCGCGATGGCGATGACGATGGCCACGATGATGCTTGCTTGCGTCGTTTCCTCGGCTGTGGCCGCGCCGGGACTCGAAGTGGAGTTGGTGAAGGACCAGACGACGGTGGGTCGCAGCGACGAGCGCATCGACTACCGGCTAGCGGTGACGAACACCGGTTCAAGCCCTACCGACGGCGGCTTGGTCACGGCGGAACTCGACCTTCCCAGCGGAACCGAAACCTACGTTTACAAGACCTACGCCCCCGATAACCCGGCAAACAAAGTGGGGGCTCAGACCGAGACCGATAACGCTCCGGAAGGTTGGACCTGTGCTTCTCAGGCCGCCGCGGGTAGCTTGCCGGCGAAAGCGATCTGCACGCGCACCGATGTGCTCGCCCCGGGAGCCTCCTATCCGGCGATCTACGTGGCCGCCGCGCTCGGTGCGGACGCGCCGGACAGCGCCTCGGCGACCGCCCGGGTCTCCGGTGGCGGGTCGACGCCGTCAAGCGCAACCGATTTGTTCGTCTTCGGGCCTGCCCTGTCCTTCGGCATCTCTGCCTTCAGCACCAGCGTCAAAGACGAGAGCGGAGCCGACGAGACCCGTGCTGGCCGCCACCCGTTTTCCGCTACTGCGGAAATCTCACTCGATCGCCGTCGGGTGCTCGCTCCGGTGGAACCCTTCTTCTATGCCAACCGGGAGCCCTTCGGCGATGTCAAGGATGTCAAGGCCGACATCCCAGCCGGCTTCATAGGCAATCCCGAGGCGCTCCCCGAACTCTGCGAGACCACGGTGTTGTTGGTTGAAGAGAAATGCCCGGACGCCACCATGGTGGGAGAAGTAGCCTTCCAGGCAACCGGCTTCGGCCGCGCTGAAGGAAACGCTGGCAACAGCTACCAATTCGTGCCGAAGGCGCTGTATGCGATGGAGCCTGAAACGGGAACGCCGGCGCAGTTTGCTTTCTCGGAACCGTTCTTGAAAACTGTCTACGTCCTGACGCCGCGTTTGCGGCCCGACGGCGACTACGCCCTGAGTATCGACTCCACCGGCATCACCTCCGCGATCAAGTTCATGGATTTTTACGTGCTGCTCTGTGGATACGGCGCCACCAAAGTGGGTGTCGATCCGGTGGAGTGTCTGAATGCGGACGACCCTGGCGCTCCAGCGAAGCCATTGTTGAGGAACCCGACCGAGTGCTCGCAGACCGGACCGGTAACCACCCTCCACGTAAACACTTGGCAGGAACCCGGCAACGTCCAGAGTGCCGAGGCGGTCTCCCCGCTTGTCACCGAGTGCGACCAGGTTCCGTTCACGCCTACTGCCGGCTTCGAGCCGACTTCGAGCCGGGCGGAATCGCCCACGGGGCTTGACGTCTCGATCGAAATCCCGACCGATGGGCTGGAAGAACCGGAAGGGGTATCCCAGTCGGATCTGAAGAAGGCGGTCGTGAAGCTGCCGCCGGGGATGTCGGTCAATACGGCCGCGGCGGATGGGCTGGGGGCCTGCACTCAGGAGCAGCTGGGAATGGTGGACGGCGTTCCCAGCGACGACCCGGTCGAGTGCCCGGACTCGAGCAAGATCGGCTCGGCTGAGATCGTCACGCCGTTGCTGGAGGAGCCCCTGCAGGGGAGCGTCTACCTCGCTAAGCAGGGTGACAATCCGTTCGGCACGTTGCTTGGCCTCTACCTGGTGGTGGAGTCGAAGGAGCGCGGAATCCTGGTCAAGATCCCCGGCGAAGTGAAGATCGAACCGAACGGCCAGATCGTCTCCACCTTCGCCCAGAACCCCCAGGTTCCGTTCTCGAGCCTGAAGCTGCACTTCAACTCGGGGAACCGGGCATCGCTGATCAATCCGCCGGTCTGTGGCAAATACGGCATCGATGCTGCTCTTTCGCCTTGGGCGAATCCGAATAAAGCTGTCCTGTCCACGTCGCCCTTCGAGGTCAGCTCGGGAGCCGGGGGCGGTGCCTGCCCGAACTCGCCCCAGCTGCGCCCGAAGTTCGTCGCCGGCCTGACGAATCCGATCGCCGGCTCGACCAGCTCCTTCCAGATGGGGCTTTCCCGCGACGAGGGCACCGAGCGCTTCAGCGCACTCGATCTGACTCTGCCCCCGGGCTTGACCGCCTACCTCAGGGGCATCCCCTCCTGTCCGGACGCGGTTCTGGCGTCGATCCCGACCGCGGAAGGCACCGGCGCGGCCGAGCTTGACAACCCATCCTGCCCCGCGGCGAGCCAGCTCGGCTCGGTCACGGTCGGCGTCGGAGGTGGCTCCAACCCCTTCTACGTCAACACCGCCAAGGCATATTTGGCAGGCCCCTACAAGGGAGCCCCGCTCAGCATCGCTGTGGTCGCGCCGGCGGTGGCGGGGCCATTCGACCTTGGCAACGTGGTGATCCGCAACGGCGCCTACGTCAACCCGAAGACCGCTCAGATAACGGTCAAATCGGACCCGATCCCAACGGCTCTGCATGGCATCCCGCTGAACGTCAGGGACATCCGCATCAGCATTGATCGGCCGGCCTTCATGCTGGCGCCGACCAACTGTGAACTGATGTCACTCGGCGCCCAGGTGCGGGGAGAGAAAGGCGGCAGCGCCTTCGCCTCCAATCGCTTCCAGGTGGGCAATTGCGGCAACCTCGGGTTCAAACCGGACCTGAAGCTGCGGCTGAAGGGCGGCACCAAGCGTGATAAGTACCAGCAGCTGACCGCGACCCTGACGGCGCGGCCGGGCGACGCGAACATCGCCGGGGCGTCGGTGCGGTTCCCGCAGTCCATATTCCTCGCGCAGGAGCACATCGGGACCGTTTGCACGCGGGTCCAGTTTGCGGCGGACAGCTGCCCGCCCCGGTCGATCTACGGATATGCGGAAGCGGTGACGCCGCTGCTCGACCAGCCGCTGGTGGGTCCGGTGTACCTGCGCTCCTCGGACAACGTGCTGCCTGACCTGGTTGCCGCCCTGCGGGGACCGGACAACCAGCCGGTCGAGGTCGAGCTGGTGGGCCGCACGGACTCCAAGAACCTGGGGTTGAGGAATACCTTCGACGTGGTTCCGGATGCGCCGGTGAGCAAGTTCACCCTGCGAATGTTGGGCGGCAAAAAGAGCCTCCTCGTGACCTCCCGCAACCTCTGCCTGCGCAAGGAACGGGCAGTCGTGAAGATGCGCGGGCAAAATGGGATGGCGCGGAACTTCCGTCCCGTTATTCAGACCGGCTGCAAGAAACAGAAACCAAAGAAGGCTCAAAGGAACAAGAACCGCCGCTGAGGGAGCCAGATACGCCCAAACAGCGCCGTTTTGCGGCTGATTGCTTAAAAAAACTTAGCGTTTTCTTTTAGGATCAGAACTGGAGGCCGCCACCGATCCCAGGCCGGCACTCTGGTCATGCGAGGGCGCGTGGCCGGCGCTATTTCCATCCGCGGCAGCCGGCCCGCCTTCCATGGCGCACTTCTTCATAGCCAGATCGACAAGGTTCCTTGACCCGTCCCCAGTAATGTGCATAGAGTCGACCAATCGGCCAACGCACTCACGCGAACTGGGGGAAAGGGAGCCGTGAGATACGACTCAGCAGTGCTCGAGAAAGTCGCGCAGCGCTTTCGGCGCGATATGTGGGATTCGGTGGTTCCGGAAGCAATTTCCGAATCAGGGGTTGAGGTCCAGAGGTTCGGCCCGGTGCAGGCAACCGCCTTCGGCGACCTGCCGGAGGTGCCTCTGTTGCAGCAGATCCAGGGGGCGGCGGAGCCCGGCGCGATCGACGACGGTCATCTGGCCGCCGCGGTCGAATGGATGCGGGCCCGCGAAGTCGACTACCGGATCCCGGTCGCCGGCGGCAGGCCGGGCGCGGATGCGGCCGAAGACTGGCTCGGCGGCCGCGGTTACGAGCAGGGCGGGGGCTGGGTGAAACTGGTCCGCGACGGCTCGCCACCGGACTTCCAAGTCGATCCTGGGATAGTCATCTACCGGTTGGGAGAGGACGAAGCCGATGGGGAAGGGCTGAGCACGATTTCCGCCGAAGCACTGGAGATACCGTTGGTTGCGGGAACGCTGTTCTTCTCGCTCCCGCAGCAGAACGGCTGGCATTGCTACACCGCCGCCCTCGGCCCCGATGAGGTGCCGGTGGCCACGGGATCGATGCTGATCGTCGACGGAGTCGCTCAGTTGGGTGCCGGGAGCACCCTCGCGCACGCGCGTGGGCATGGCTGCAACGCGGCGTTGCTGCATCGCCGCCTGCGCGACGCGCACCGGGCCGGATGCCACACGGTTTTCGCCGAGGTTGGCGAATGCGACCTCGCCTCCTGGTCGGCGGTCTGCCGAAACCTGCTGCGGGCCGGCTTCGAGGAGGCCTACGAAGGCCGCAACTGGCAGCGCCCCGCCCTGCATCCCGCGAGGGTGCCGGGCAGGTTCAGCGGCTGAGCTCGGGGGCGGGGGCCTCGGCCCTCTCGCCCTCGTCGCCGGAGTCCGGGTCGGACTCCGGCGGCAGCCCGCCGCCGCGGGCGGTACCGGCGATCAGCTCGTCCGGCTTCTTCTCCTCGGGGATGAAGCCGGACTTCATCCCGAAGTAGACCGCCTGCGGGTGGTGGGCGACGATCGCGACCGTCGACTGCTCGGGCATCACCGCGTAGCCGCCGGAGAGCGTCATCCCGATCGATTCGAGGCCGAGGAGGCGCCAGACTTTCTCGTGCTCGGACTGGTCCGGGCAGGCGGGGTAGCCCCAGGAGTAGCGCCGGCCCTGGTCGAGCTCGATCTCGAGCTGGCGGCGGACCCGCGCATGCAGCCACTCGGCCAGTCCCTCGGCCGACTGCACGCCGAGTCCATGGACGTAGAGCTGTTCGGCGAACTCCCCATCGCTCTCCAGCCGTTCGATCAGCTCGGTCACCTCGGGGCCGACGGTGACGCCCTGGAGGGCGACCACGTCGCGCTCACCGGAGTCGAGCGGGCGGTAGAAGTCGGCGAGGCAGATCCGGTCGTGCTTCGGCTGGCGCGGGAAGACCAGCCGCTCCAGCTCCCGCTCGGGATCTGCGGGGTCGAAGACGACGAGCTCGTTGCCGTCGGCGTTGCAGGGGAAGTAGCCGAGCCTGGCTTTGGGGTGAAGGTAGTTCTGCTCGCGCCACATCCGCTCCAGTCGAGGCGCGAATCCCTCCTCCTCAGAGGTGCCCTCGACCAGCTCGCGCCAGGCCTCGCCCTTGACCCCGCGCCCACCCCAGTGCAGCTTGAAGAGGACGTGGCGGTCGAGATAGGGGAAGACCTCGTCGAAGTCGACGGCGACGTCACGGGCCCCCCAATATGGGGGCGCCGGGATCGGCACGTCGGTGCGGGCGCCGGAGCGGACACTGTCGTCGGTGGTGGGGGGTGAATTATCGACCACGACTGGCTTCTCGCGCAGCTGCTTGGCCTCGGCCCTGATCCGCTCGACGAGAGCGGCCTTCGCGTCGGCGTCGACCAGCGCATCCATCGTGTCCAGTCCCTGGAAGGCGTCCTTGCAGTAGAAGACGCCGGGCTCGTAGACCTCATCGGACTCTTTGCCCTTCGGATAGAGCGTGCGGCGGCCGAAGTCGCGGTTGATCGCGGCGCCGCCGATCAGCACCGGGAACTCGAGGCCGCGCTGGTGCAACTCGGCGATGCAGGTCGGCATCTGCTTCGAGGTCGAGACCAGCAGGGCCGAGAGGCCGATCGCGTCGGCCTCGTTCTCGACCGCGGCCTCGATGATCGTGTCGACCGGGACCTGCTTGCCGAGGTCGATCACCGTGTAGCCGTTATTGGTGAGGATCGTGTTGACGAGCGACTTGCCGATGTCGTGGACGTCGCCGAAGACGGTCGCGATCACGACTTTCCCCTTGGTGTGGCCGTCGATCCGGTCCAGGTGGTTCTCCAACTGCGCCACCGCACGCTTCATCACTTCGGCCGACTGCAGGACGAAGGGCAGGATCAGTTCGCCGGCGCCGAATTTGTCGCCAACCTCCTTCATCGCCGGCAGCAGCACCTCGTTGAGGGTGGGGACGGCGCCGATCTTCTCGACCGAGCGCTCGATCTGGTCCTCGACCCCATCCTTCTTGCGGCGCAGGATGTGCCAGTGCAGGGCCTCCTCGGGCTCCATCCCCGCGGTCGGGTCGGCGACCTCGGCCTCGGCCTCCTCGCCCTTGGACTCGAAGTGGGCGATGAACTTCTCCAGCGCGTCCTCGCTGCGGTTGAAGACGAGGTCGTTGGTCAGCTCCCGCTCCTCCTCGGAGATCTCACCGTAGGGAGTGATGTGGTTGGGGTTGACCATCGCCAAGTCGAGGCCGGCCTCGACGCAGTGGTGGAGGAAGACCGAGTTGAGGATCGCCCGCGGGCGCGGCGAGATGCCGAAGGAGACGTTGGAGACGCCGAGCGAGGTCTTGACGCCGGGGATCTCCGCCTTGATCCGGCGGATCCCCTCGATCGTCTCTACCGCCGAGGGCTTCCACTCGTCGTCGCCGGTGGTGAGGGTGAAGGTGAGGGCGTCGAAGATCAGCGCCTCCGGTTCAAGGCCGTGCTCCTGGCAGGCGATGTCGCGCAGCCGTTCGGCGATCTCGACCTTTCGCTCGGCCGTCTTCGCCATTCCGACCTCGTCGATCGTCAGCGCGATCAGCGCCGCCCCGTGCGCCTTGGCCAGCGGGATCACCTTGTCGGCCTTCTCGCGTCCGGCCTCGAGGTTGATCGAATTGACGATCGCCCGCCCGGGGATCGTCTCCAGCGCCGCCTTCAGCACCTCCGGCTCGGTCGAGTCGACCTGGATCGGCGTCGGCTGAGTCAGGGAGACCCGCTTGGCGACGGCGCTCATCTGCTCATCCTCATCGGAGCGCTCGGTCAGCGCCACGCAGAGGTCGAGCACGTGGGCGCCGCCTTCGACCTGGTCTTCGGCGACCTGGACGAGGCCGTCGTAGTCGTCGGCGAGCAGCAGCTCCTTCGCCTTTTTCGAGCCCTGGGAGTTGACCCGCTCGCCGACCAGGGTCGGGCGCGGCTCCTGGACTAGCGCAGTCGAGGTCATCATCGAGGAGACCTCGATCGGCCCCGGCGTGGGTCGCTCGCCGGGGACCCGCCCCTTGACCTGCGTGGCGATCGCGGCGATGTGCTCCGGCGTCGTCCCGCAGCAGCCGCCGACGATGCCGACGCCGTAGCGCTCGACGAACTCGCCGAGGGTCGCGGCCAGCGGCTCGGGCTTTTCGGGGAAGATCGTCTCGCCGTCGGGGCCCTGCAGCGGCAGGCCGGCGTTGGGGATGCAGTGGACCGGCAGCGGGCAGTTCTCGCCGAGGAAGCGGATCGCGTCCCGCATGTCCTCCGGGCCGGTCGAGCAGTTGAGGCCGATCACGTCGACGTCGAGCGCGGTCAGGGTGGTCAGGACCGAGCGAATGTCGGTGCCGAGCAGCATCTTGCCGCCGTTGGGCAGCAGCGAGACGCTGCACTGGATCGGCAGCGCGCGGCCGGTGGCGGCGAAGGCCTCGCGGGCGCCGAAGATCGCCGCCTTGACCTCGAGGATGTCCTGCGCGGTCTCGATCATGATCAGGTCGGCGCCGCCTTCGACCAGGCCGCGGGCCTGCTCGGCGAAGACCTCGACCAGACGGCCGAAGGAGATGTCGCCCAAGGTCGGATCGGTCGAGGCAGGGAGGAAGCCGGTCGGCCCGATCGATCCGGCGACGAAGCGCTCCTCACCGGCCGCGCGGCGAGCGATTTCCGCCGCCTTAACGTTGATCTCAAGCGTGTGCTCGCCGAGCCCCCACTCCTCCAGCTTCAGGCGTGAGCCCTGAAAGGAGTCGGTCTCAACCACCTCGGCCCCGGCCTCCAGCATCGAAGAATGGACCCCCTCGATCACATCGGGCCGATTGAGCACCAGCGCCTCATGGCACTTGCCCTGAAGACCCCCGTAATCCTCCTGCGTCAGGTCAAACATCTCCAGGGTCGCGCCCATGCCGCCGTCAAAGACAACAACCCGCTCCCTGGTCGCAGCTATGTAGTCACGCTCAGCCATGACCTACAAAGGTACCGGGGCGCTGACTGATGGCCGCTTCCGGGGAATTGCGTACCCCAGCAAGCTGTCGAGAGAGGGTGCCGGTATCCCTCGGAGGAATGTTCGGCGACATGCAATCTGTCTCTGCGCGCGGAGCGCGCACTAGGTTCTCCCCGGAGCGAAAGCGGAGGGGAGGTCAATTCCGGAGAGGGATACCGGCACCCTCTACCGGCCGGCTTAGCGCTTCTTCAGCCCCAGCCGCCTACGCCAATCCCGGGCGCTGAAGAGCCGGGAGATCGGCTTGAGGATGCGACGGCGCCCCTTGCTGTACGGGTACCAAGTCGGCTCACGCTTACCCCCGAACCGGGTAATCACCAGCGACTCGCTGCGGCAGAACTTCTTGATCCCAGGTTCGCCGTGCCGGTAACCGATCCCCGACTGCTTCCAGCCGCCCATCGGCACATCGGTGGCGAAGTAGTTGACGAGGACGTCGTTGACGTTGATCGCCCCGCACTCGACCCGCCGCGCCACCTGCTCGGCGTGATCACGCTCGCCGAAGACCGAGCCCGAGAGCCCGTAGGGGCTGTCGTTTGCCAGCCGGATCGCCTCCTCGGTATCGCGCACCTTCATTACGCCCACGACTGGGCCGAAGGTCTCGTCCCGCATCACCTTCATCGAATGGTCGACGTCGACCAGCACCGTCGGCTCGAAATAGTCGCCGGGACCGGGTACGCGCTTTCCCCCGGTTAGCGCCTTTGCACCCGAGGCAAGGGCGTCGGAGACGTGGTCCTCGACGATCGCCGTCTGGTTTGGCGAGGTCATCGCGCCGACGTCCTTCGGGTCGGCGGCGGTGTCGGACCCTTGGCGCAGCTTTCCGACCTCGGCGGTGAGCTTGGCGAGGAACTCGTCGTAGGCGGGTTCCTCGACGTAGATCCGCTCGACCGACATGCAGATCTGGCCGGAGTTCATCATTCCGCCCCAGGCCGCGGCGTTGGCGGCGCGGTCGAGGTCGGCGTCGGCAAGGACGATCATCGGGTCCTTGCCGCCGAGCTCGAGGCTGACGGGAGTCAGCGTCTCCGCCGCCCGCGCCATCACCTTGCGGCCGGTGCGGTCGGAGCCGGTGAACTGGATGAAGTCGACCTCGTCGACGAGAGCGCCGCCGGTCGGACCGATGCCCTGGACGCAGTCGAAGACGTCGGGGCCACCGATCTCCTGCTTCCACGCCTCGATGACCTCGGCGAGGCCGAGCGGGGTGAACTCGGAGGGCTTGACGACGACCGCGGCGCCGGCCTGCAGGGCCGGGATCGCGTCGCCGAGGGAAAGGATCAGGGGGAAGTTCCAGGGGCTGATGATGCCGACGACCTGGTGGGGCCGGTACTGAACCCGCAGCTTCTTCGCGGCGAGCAGCGGGGTATGGGGCCGGATGCTCTCCTCACCGATGTAGTCGGCCGCCTTGGCGCCGTAGAAATTGATCAGGTCAGCGAGGTAGGCGGGCTCGTTGGTGGCGTCGGCGCGGACCTTGCCGGTCTCCGCCTGCATCGTGTCCAGCACTCGCTCTTCGTTGTCGAGTAGCCAGTCGCGCAGCTTGCCGAGCCAGTGGTAGCGCCCCTCGATTCCCATCGCCTCCCACTCGGGCTGGTTGGCGCGGACCCGCGCCACCTTGGCGGCGACGACCTCGGGCGAATCGACCGGAATGCTCTTGATCAGCATCCCCGTGGCCGGGTTATGGACCTCGATCGTGTCGGCTGCAGTTGCTGCCGCTCCGTTGCTCTCGGTGCTCTTCGCAACCGTTCCGCTCTCCACCAGTGCTCCCTTCGCCCGTTTGGCTGGTCAGCCAACTCTAGCGGCGATTCAGAGCTGGGCGGCGATAAGACCCAAAATGCCGGCGAGCACCGCCCCGATCAGCCCGAAGCCGATCTGCATCGTCCGATTCATGGCCTCGAGCCTTGCGTCCAGGCCATCGAACTTCGCCTCGAACTTCGCGTCGATCGCTTCGAACTTGGCGTCGATTGCTTCGAACTTGGCGTCGATCGCTTCGAATTTGGCGTCGAACTTCTTCTCCAGGCCCTTGATCTCGGCTCGCAGTTCACCCAGCCCTTCCCGTACCTGGCCGATTTCCGCGCGTAGTCCGCCTATCTCGACCCGCACTTCGCGGAACCCTTCGTCGAGGCGCTCGTCGGTCCAGGCTTCTCTCACCATGGTGGGCATGAAAGCAAGTGTAGACAAAAAGATGCAACAAGATGCGCGCGGAAAGTTAAATCTTCCGCGCGTCAGCGGGGGACGAGCCGGTACACGGGACCTTCGAGCGAAGTGATGTAGAGCCGGCGCTGCTGGTCCTCGCCGAATCCGGTCGGGCTGGAGACCTGGAGGCCCAGCTTGCGATCGCCGCTCGCCCGCTTCAGGTGGGGGACGAGCGAGCGCAGCTGCCCCTCGCAGAGGTCGGCGTAGATGTAGCGGCCGCGCAGGCCGCGTAGGCGCGGGTCGCGGACGACGTAGCCGCCGATGATCGAGCAGCTGTTGCCGCGGCTGTGGTCGTAGGCGAAGATCGGCTTGATCGTGCCGCCGGGATCGGAAGTGCCGCTGCTCTCGTCTTCGTACTTGGAGAACCCCTCGAAGGCGTCCCAGCCGAAGTTCGCCCCCTTGGCCTTGGCGACCGTCGTGTAGTCGACCTCCTCGAACTGGTTCTGGCCGACGTCGCCGATCGCGATCCGCGGCTCGCCGTGGGTCGTGTCGAAGGAGAAGCGGAAGGGATTTCGCAGGCCGTAGCTGTAGATCTCATCCCGTCCGGCCCTGCCGACGAACGGGTTGCTGGAGGGGACCGAGTAGGGCCGCCCGCCACTAGCCCGCGGGTCGATCCGCAGCAGCTTCCCCAGCAGCACGTCCTCGTTCTGGGCGTTGTTGGGCGGGTCGCCGCCCGAGCCGCCGTCCCCCGTCCCGAAGAAGAGGAGGTCGCCGAGGAACTGCAGGTCGCCGCCGTTGTGGTTGGTGTTGACGGGGTGGGGGATCGAGATCACCTGCCGCCGCGAGCCGAAGGCCGCCCGCGTCGCGCTGCGGCGGCGGAACTCGTCGACCCGGATCGTGCCCCTGTTGTCCGTGTAATAGACGTAGAAGCGCTTGCTCTGCGCGTAGTCCGGCGCGAAGGCGAGCGAGAGCAACCCCTGCTCGCCGCCGTAGCCGACCAGGCCGCGGATGTCGAGAAAAGTCTGCGCGCCTCGCTTGCCCGCGGTCAGAACCTGGACCCGCCCTTCCTGCTCGACGACGAAGAGGAGCTTGGGGAAGCCGGGGGCGCCGGTTACCTCGACCGGGCTCTCGAAGGAGCCGATCTGTTTCAGGGCGACGCCCTTGCTCGCACTGCTGGAGGCCACCTCGCGCGGAGCGCTGTCCTGGTCGCTGGCCGAGCCGCAGGCCGGCAGGGCCAAAGCCAGCGTGACCGCCAGCGCAGCCGTCGCCGCTGAAGTCCTACTTGCCTTTCTTGATCTCAACGATTTCGCCGCTGTCGGTGACTTCCGTTTCCGGCAGCTCAGTGGTGATCTCGGTGGCGAAGGAGCCTCCCGGGGCGACCCCACCGGCGGTCACCGCCTTCGCGGCACCACCGAGCCCGGCGGCGATGTCGTAGAGGAGGTCGAATTTGCCGGCGCGGACCGCGCTCAGCTTCCAGACGGCTTTCGTCGTCTCGCCGGACTTTAGGGGCCCGAAGGCGAAGGTCTTGCGGCTCGAAGTCGAGGCGCCGCCGGGGTCGGAGGAGCCCTGCAGGCGCGGGTAGGTCGCGGCCAGCACCCAGACCGGGCGTTCCCCCTGGGCGAGTTCGGGCTGCGGGTCGTTGACGCCGAACGGCAGCGGCGAGTTTTCACCCGCCTTGCCGGCGATCGTGAAGCTGACGTTGAGGGCCGGCACGGTTTGATCGCCGGTGTTGCGGATCCCGAGTTCGAGCAGCGAGGTCTGACCGAGAACCTGCCGGGCCGGGAACTCCGCTTCCGTCACCTTGACGTGGAAGGTCCCTTCCGGTTCGTCGGACTCGCTCGAGGAACCCCCACCGCAGGCACCGAGCAGCGCCGCCACCGCCAGCGCGGCAAACCCGGTCGCGATGGCCTGGAGGCGGGCGTTCCGGGAATGTCTTCCGGTCCCCCGCAAAGCGGCCCGAACATAGCACGGCGTTTGGCCGCTTTCGCAGGCATTTCCGGCACCGGCGGGGGTTAGCCGGATCTCAATACGGGGCTAATGGTCGGGGTCCCCCCATCCCCTAGACTCCCGCCCACTGGGTGGAGTGCCGCGCGCTTGCGGTGCGCCCGGACGGAGGAGCAAATGGTCGGATCCGCGGTCAACAGGGCATTCCTGCCCGCCAAGTCGCTGTTCGAGCAGGTGGGGGAGATGATGATCCTCACCGCGCGTACGATCGTTTCCGCGGTCAAGCCTCCATATCCCTACGGCGAGGAGTTCATCGGCCAGTTCCTCTTCGCCCTGCAGCTCTGCTGGTTCCCGCTGCTCGTCTCGACGGTCGCCTTCGGCTTCGGGGCGCCCGGGCTGCAGGCGGCCAACTTCCTCTCGCTGTTCGGCGCTCTGGACCGGCTCGGCGGCTTCTTCGTCCTCGCCTCGATCCGCGAGTTCGCACCGTTTGTGACCGCCGTCGTCGTCGCCGGCGTCGCCGGCACCGCGATCACCGCCGATTTGGGAGCCCGCAAGATCCGCGAGGAGCTCGACGCCCTACAGGTGCTCGGCGTCGACCCGATCAAGAACCTGGTCGTGCCGCGCTTCCTCTCGCTGATGCTGATCACCGGCCTGCTCGACATCTACGCCCTGGTCTTCGGGATCAGCGGCGGCATCCTCACCGAGATCCTCTACAACCAGCCGCTCGGCGGCTTCTTCGCGACCCTCTTCTCCAACGCCTCGATCACCGACCTCTGGGGCTCGGTGATCAAGTGCACCCTGTTCGGAGCGCTGATCGCGGTCGTCTGCTCCTACAAAGGGATGACCGCCTCCGGCGGCGCCGCCGGCGTCGGCCGTGCCGTCAACGAGGCCGTCGTCATCTCCTTCATGGGCGTCTTCGCCTTCAACTACGTCTTCACCCAGACCCTGCTCGCGACCAACCCGGAGCTGCAGACGATCCGATGAACGCCTGGCTCGATGTTCCGCGTGGTTGGCTCGACTCGGCCGGGGAGATCGCCCGCTTCGGCTCCCGCGTAGCCGGGCTCGTCTACTCGGGCCGCGTCCTCCGCTTCTTCGGCGAGAGCTTGCGCCAGGCTGGCATCCTGGTCCTCGGCTCGGCCCTGATCATCTGGGGGCTGGTCTTCACCCTCGGCCTGCAGTGCGGGATCGAGGGCGCCTACCTGCTGCGCGCCCAGGGCGCGCCCGCCTACGCCGGCGTCTTCTCCGCTTGGTGCGACCTGCGCGAGATCATGCCCTACGCCTTCGGCTACATGCTCGCGGCCAAGGTCGGGACCGGGATCGTCGCCGAGCTCGGAGCGATGCGGATCTCCGATGAGATCGATGCGCTCGAGGTGATGGGCGTACCGCCCGTGACCTTCCTCTGCGCTACCCGCCTGCTCGCCGCCTGGATCGCCTTCCCGTTCATGTACCTGGTCGGGATCGGGATCATGTACCTGGCCAGCTACCTCGCCGTCGTAGAGCAGATCGGCGACGTCTCGTCCGGCGGCTACCTGCTGATCTTCTGGATGTTCCAGAACCCACCAGACCTGATCTTCAGCTTGATCAAGGGCATGGTGATGGCGACCGCGATCGTGCTGGTCGGCTGTTATTACGGGTACACCGCCGCGGGCGGGCCCGTCGGGGTGGGGACCGCGACCGCGAAGTCGATGGTCCTCAACATCGTCCTAGTCCACATCATCGGGATGCTCGGGACCCTGGTGTTCTGGGGAGCCAATCCACGTGCGCCAATAGGAGGCTGACTTGTCCGTCAACGACGACATCCGTAGCGAGGACCAGCCGGTCGAGGACGACGTTCGCAAGGAGGAGACGGCCCCGGCCGAAGGCCCCTACGTGAGCGAGGACGGCGCGGTGATGGGGCGTGACTTCGTCATCCCCGGCGTCAACCCGCGCGACCACAATCCCTACAAATTCCACACCGGGGTCAAGCGTGACCACGGCGGCGAGGACGCGATCGAGATCATCGACCTGGTCAAGCAGTTCGGCCGCGCCCGCATCCTCAACGGGCTCAACCTCGGCTTGCCCGAGGACCAGGTCTCGATGGTGCTCGGCCCCTCGGGAACCGGCAAGAGCGTGCTGATCAAGCACATCGTCGGCCTTCTCTATCCGGACTCCGGCGACGTGCTGGTGCATGGGGAGTCGATCCCGAACATGACCGACGACGAACTCTTCGAGGTGCGGAAAAAGTTCGGCCTGCTGTTCCAGGACGGAGCGCTCTTCGGCTCGATGAACATCTACGACAACGTCGCCTTCCCGCTGCGGCAGCACACCGACAAAAGCGAGGAGGAGATCGGCGAGATCGTCAACCGGCGGCTGAAAGAGGTGGGCCTGACCGAGGCCACTTACAAGATGCCGAACGAGCTCTCCGGCGGCATGCGCAAGCGCGCCGGCTTCGCCCGGGCGCTGGTTCTCGACCCGGCGATCGTGATGTTCGACGAGCCCGACTCCGGCCTCGACCCGGTCCGCACGGCGCTGCTCTGCGAGTTGATCCGCGAGGTCCACGCCGAGAACGGCGGCTGCTACCTGGTGATCAGCCATGACCTCGGGACCGCGCGCCGGATCGCCGACTTCATCGCGGTGCTCTGGAGCGGCAAGATCGTCGAGTCGGCGCCGAAAGAGGAACTGTTCGACTCCAGTAACCCGTTCGTCAATCAGTTCCTCAACGCGGACGTCACCGGGCCGCTCTCGATGGACTAGAAATGGGTGGTCCCGCGACCATGCACACCTGGATGACGCGCCTGGCACTGCGCAGCTCTGCGTCCTCGGGCTTGCCTTTGCCACCGGCAAAGGCTGTGCCCTGCGTCCTTGATCTGCTTGGCCAGTCGCGCCCCCAGGCGCGCCTGGTCGCGCAACCACCCATCTGGGCTTGAGCGCCGGAACCCGGTTCGGGCGCGTCGCGGCCTGGGGGGCCAGCCACGCCCGCCCTTTGATCGCCGTCAGTCTGGTGCTGGCGATCGCTGCTGCGGCCGGCGCCACCCGGCTGCCGACCGACGCCGGCGTCGGCACCCTGGCCGATCCCTCTTCGCCCACCGCCGAGGCGACGCAGCAGGTTCGCGAGGACTTCGGCGAAGAACCGGTCGTCGTCCTCGTCAAGGGCGAACTGCCGAAGCTCGTCCTCGGCGACAACCTCTTCCGGCTGCTGCGGCTGGAGGGCTGCCTCTCGGGCAAGGTGCCGAAGGGGGCTGAGCCGATCCCAGGTCCCTGCGCCGAACTGGCCGAGATGGGCGCGGTCGAGTTCCTCACCGGCCCGGCGACGTTCCTCAACGAGTCCGTCGTGCAGATCGACAACCAGCTGCGGCGGCTGGCCGAAAACGTCCCCGCCGACCGCTTCCGCGAATACCTGCTGGCGGTGGCGACCAAATACGGAATCACCAGCGTCCCGAGCATCACCAACGAAGACTTCGTCGCCACGGTCATCTTCGACTTCGCTCGCCCGCGGGGTACGCCGAAGGCGCGATTGGCCTATCTCTTTCCCAACGCCAGGTCCGCCCAGATCGTCATCCGTTTGCGCCCCGACCTCAGCGAAAGCGAACGCCATCGCGCCATCGGCTTGATCGAAGCCGCGGTCGAGGACACGACGCCGCGCGGTGCCTGCGAGGAAGAAGGGACGCCGGCCCCCTGCTTCGAGCTGGAAAGCGGCAGCTACGTCGTCTCCGGCGCCCCCGTAGTGATCGACGGCGTCTCGCGAGCGCTGAAGGACGCCCTGCTCCTGCTCTTCGCCGTCGCGGTCGTGGTGATGGCCCTGGTCCTGCTGCTCGTCTTCCGCTCGCGCTGGCGGCTGCTGCCGCTCGGCATCGCCTTGATGGCCGCCGCGATCACCTTCGGCCTGCTGGCCCTCGTCGGTGGCTCGCTGACCATGGCCTCGATCGCAGCGCTCCCGATCCTGATCGGCCTCGCCGTCGACTACGCGATCCAGTATCAAGCTCGGTTCAACGAGGCCGGATCCGTGGAGGAGGCTGCGACTCGCAGCGGACCGACCATCGGCGCGGCATGCCTTGCGACTATTGCCGGCTTCCTCGCACTGCAGCTGTCGCCGATCCCCATGGTTCGCGGGTTTGGCTGGGTTCTCATTGTCGGTGTCGCCATCGCTTTCGGCCTGGCGATGACCATAGGACCGGCAATGCTGGCGTCCCTCGGGCGGGTGGCGCGGGAGGGGGATGCCGAGCATCCAGCGCAGGCATCCCCCTCCCGCGACAGGACCCGCCCACCGGAGTACCTCCTGTCCCTTGCTCGCACCTATCCGGTCGCCGTAATCGCAGTGGGAATCGGACTGGCCGTCATGGGCTGGGCGGCCGGCACTCGGGTCGAGACCGTGTCGGACATCCGTGAGCTCGCGCCGCAGAACATCAAGGCGGTTGAAGGGCTGAACGAGTTGCAGGACACGACCGGGGTGTCCGGGGAGCTGGACGTCAGCATCGGCGCGCCGGATCTGACCGACCCCGAAGTCATCGAGTGGATGGCCGGCTTCAAGAAGCGGGTGCTCGAAGAGAACGGGTTCGGCGGCGAAAACCCGAGCTGCAACGACGCCGAGATCTGCCCAGGCCCGGCGCTGTCGGATTTCCTGGTCCGCGGTGGAGAAACGCCGACGGCGCAAAGGATCGATGCGACCCTGGCCGCGCTATCGCCATACGCATTGCGGCAGGTTGCGCCGATCGACCCGGAGTCGGGGGAAGTCGGCCAGGAGGCGTTGATCTCATTCGGGATCAGGGCCCAGTCCCTGGAGGACCAGCAGAACCTGGTCGAGAGGGTGCGGGATGCGATCGGGGATCCGCCCGCCGAGGTCGAGGTCCAGCTGGCGGGGCTATCCGTGATCGCCGCGGAATCGGCCGGCGACCTCTCCAGCAGCCGTTACTGGCTGACCCTGGCGGGGATTGCTCTCGTCGGCCTGGCGCTGCTCCTGATCTACCGCTCATGGCGCCGCGCCCTCGTGCCGCTGGTGCCGACCGTGCTGGCCACCGGTTGGGCGTCCTTGCTGCTCTGGATCACCGGCATCCCCCTCAACCCGATGTCCGCCGCGCTGGGGGCGCTGACGATTGCGATTGCGACCGAGTTCGGGGTGCTGCTGGTCGGTCGCTTCCATGAGGAGCGCGGCGCTGGAGCTGACGTCGAAGGGGCGCTGCAGCAGGCCTACTCGCGCACCGGTGCCGCCGTCCTCGCCTCGGGGGCGACCGCGATCGCCGGTTTCGCCGTCCTCGTCGCCAGCGACGTCCGCATGCTGCGCGACTTCGGTTTCGTCACCGTCATCGACCTCGGCGCCGCCCTGGTCGGGGTTCTTCTCGTCCTCCCGGCGACGCTGTTGCTGCTGGAGCGCCGATGAGGGACCGCTACTCGATCGTCGTCGGCCTCCTCTTCCTGGCGGTGATCGTCGTCGCTGCGGTCAACACGATCGGGGGCGGCGGGGGAGGGGGAACGCTCGGGCTCGATCGGCTGCCGGCCCGCTGGCCGCTGCCGGAGTTCGCCGTTCCCGACGGGGCCGGCGACCTGGAAGGCGACGCCAACGTCGCCCAGGACGATTGCGAGACCTCGGCGATCCCCTGTCCGGAGGAATCGCAGCGGACTCCCGCCTGCCGCGTCGACCTCCCGGAATCGATCCGCGTCTGCGACTTCTTCGACCGGCCGCTGGTGATCTCGTTCTGGTTCAGCAAAGGCGACGACGACTGTGTCCAGCAGCAGGACCTGGTCGAGCGGGTCTACCGGCGATACCGTGACCGGGTGGGTTTCCTCTCCCTGGACATCCGCGATGACCGCGAGGCCTTGCGCGACCTGATCCGGCAGCGCGGCTGGACGATGCCTGTGGGCTACGACCGCGACGGCGCCGTCGCCGGCCTCTACGGCGTCGGCCTCTGTCCCACCTTCGCCTACGTCTATCCCGGCGGAACGCTGGAGAGCGCCGGGATAGGCGAGCTGACCGTCTCCCAGTTGAGCGACCGCGTCGAGCGGCTGCTGGCGGCGACCGCCGCGGCGGAACGGGGCTGAGGTGCAGGCCGGGGCCGCCAGCGAGCGCATGGGCTGGGTCCCGGCCCCGCAACAGGGCTGGGTCGCCCCTCACATCGCCTCCGAGTTCCCCGGCCTGGGGATCGCCTGGGTGGAGGTCGACGCGAAGACGGGGCGAAGCCCGGAGCCGGTGCGGCAGCGGTTGCGCGACCTCTCCGACCGCACCTACGGCTCGCAGGCGGTCCGCCTCCGGGAACGGCCGATCCCGTGGGCCTACCGCGTCTTCTTCCGCCAGATCGGGCTCGACCCCGACCGCACCCGCACCCCCGTCGAGCAGCTCACCTTCGACCGGCTCCACGACGGCGGCTTCCGCAGTAACGGCCTGCCGGTCGACGCGCTCAACGTCGCGATCGTCGAGACCGGGGTGGCGCTGCGCGCCTTCGACGCCGATCGGGTCGAGGGCAAGCTCTGCATCCGCGACACGGCGCCGGGAGAGTCGCTGGCGGGCGAGGCGGTCGAGATGGCGAAGGGGACGCTGACGATCGCCGACGACGCCCGGCCGGTCGGGCTGCTCTTCGGCCAAGCGGCCGCGGGGCTCGGGGTCGAGAAGGGCACCCGCCGGATCGCCATCGCTGCGGTCCAGGTCAAGGGGGTGCCGCAGATCGCGGTCGAGGAGGCGCTGTGGATGGCCGCTATGACCCTGGAGGCGGCGTGACTACACTTTTGGGGATGCCTCGTCTACTCACCCATGAGCTTCACGGACCTGGCGTCGCGGTCGACGAGCGCGAGGCACGCCTCCAGCTGCGCCGCCAGATCGCCCGGCTCGAGGCCGAGCTCGCCGGGCTCTTCGGCGAGGCGTTCGGCCACACCGAGGTTCCGCACCGGATCGAGCCCATCGCCGCCGCGCCCCGCGTCCTCGACCTGGGCGAGCTCGAGGTGATCCGCGATCGCCTTGCCGACCGCGTCTCAGAGGCGCGGTCGGCCCTCGTCGAGCGGGCGCGGGTCGAGGAGGAATTCAGCGAGCTGGTCGAGCGGATGCTGGCCCGGCCGCAGGACTTCAAGTGGGTCCGGGTCTCCAGGGAAGACATGGGGCTCCCCGGCTGCGGGCACTGGCACTCGAAACCGCGGCTGGGGCCGCTCGGGATGCTGATGGGCTGGTGGCGGGTCAAGGTCTCCTCCGGATGTCCCTTAGCCGGGCGGCTTACGGCCGTTGAGCACGAAGTCCCGGCCCGCCAAGCGGGTCACCGCACCTGACGAGAGGCCGCCCGCCCCCTGGGGTTCGGCGCCGCTGGCCGAGCTGGTGATCCTGGCCGGGATCGTCTCCCTGGCGATCGGCGTGATCGGCGGTCATCCAACCGCGATCGGCCTGGGCGTGGCGCTGGCGGGGCTCGGTGGGCTGGAGGTCGCGATCCGCGAGCACTTCGCCGGCTACCGCTCCCACACCACGATGCTCGCCGGCTTCGCGTTCGTCCTCGTCACCGCCCTGGTCTTCTACGTCGCCGACCAAATCCTCGCCGTGGCACTGGCGGGCGGCGCGGTCGTCTTTGCGATCGTCTTCTACCTAGCCCGCCGAGCCTTCCAAAAAGCATCCGGGGGCCTCAGCTTCCGAGCCGGCGGCTTCCGGGGCTAACCGTCCCGGTCCGGCGCATCTCGCGCGGGTGGCTCGGGGGAGGGAGATGCCGAGCATCCAGCGCAGGCGTCTCCCTCCCCCGAGATGGGACCCGCCGCGCCTATACGGCCAGCGCCTCCCGCCCGGTGGAGCGAGTGGAGAGCTCGGCGGCAAGCAAACGTCGTTGCCGCGAGGTGAGGGTGCCCAATTGCTTGTTCTCGTTGAGCGAGAGCGGCATCAGGAACTTGCGGGCGCGGGTCCGGCCCCAACGCCGCTGGCTGGTGAGGAGCTCGGCGATGGTCATGCTCTCGGTCTCCCAAGGGCAGTCCCGAACCACCTCCGCGGCATCCACATCGCCACGTGCGATCGCACGCTTCAGCTCCGCGCGGGCCAGGCGCACCATGTTGGCTCGTTCCAGCGCCCTCATATGTTGCGGGGCCTCGGTTGAGGCGATGGTCTTTGCGGGTGCCAATGAGGCAGCTTCCACTGGGACTCCTCCCTTCAAGGAATCGGTTAACTGGGGTATCTGGGTGTCCGGCCGGAACCACTGCCGGGCGAGTCCAACCGGACAAAACTTTCTTCTTCCCGAACTTCCCGCCAGGGACGTTTCGGCGAGGAGGCCAAGCTACGTCTTCGAGGTACCGGGCGTCAACCCGGAATGACCGGAATGGCGTCCGACCCATTCGCTAAGAGCAACAATTTCGGCGCCTGACCGTGCATGTCCGATTCCGCCCAAGCCTGAAACTCCCCCCACCGGGGGATGTCAAGAATGCGTTACCCAAAGATTTAGGTGCGCGGGAGGTCCGGGAAATCTTCGACTACTCGGGCGATGGTGCCGAGGGCGCCGTCGAGGTGCTCGCGCTCGTGGGTCGCCATCAGGCTCGTCCGCAGCAGCGCCCCGCCGGGCGGGACCGCTGGATGGATGGCGACGTTGGTGTAGACGCCGGCGTCGAACAGCGCCTTCCAGAGGAGGACGGCCTGCCAGTCGTCGCCGACCATCACCGGCACCACCGGGGTGGTGGCGACGGTCCCGTCGGGCAGGGTGCCCGGCTCGATCACCTCGAGACCGAGGTGCCGCAGTCCCTCGCGCAGGTACTCGGCGTTGGCGAGCAGGCGGCGGAAGAGCTCGGGGCCATCGGCGCGGATCACCCGCAGCGCCCCCAAGGCTGCTCCCACCGCGGCCGGGACCGCGGAGGCGCTGAAGACGAAGGAGCGGGACGAGATCCTCAGGTACTCGATCACGTCGGCGGGGCCGGCGATGAAGCCGCCGCAGGAGGCGAGGCTCTTGGAGAAGGTCCCCATCCGCAGGTCGACCTGGTCCTCGAGGCCGAACAGCTCGGAGGCACCGGCGCCGCGGGCGCCGAGGACGCCGGCCCCATGCGCCTCGTCGACCATCAGCCGCGCCCCGTAGGCCTGGCAGAGCTCGACGATCCGCGGCAGGTCGCAGACGTCGCCCTCCATCGAGAAGACGCCGTCGACGATGACGAGGACGCCACCGCCGTCCTCCGCGGCCCGCTGCAGCATCTTCTCCAGCTTGTCCATGCGGTTGTGGCGGAAGGGCCGCAGCTTGGCGCCGGAGAGGCGGCAGCCGTCGAGGATCGAGGCGTGGTCGCCGGAGTCGCAGATAACCGTGTCGCCGGGGCCGAGGATGGTGCCGATGCAGCCGACGTTCGACTGGTAGCCGGTGGTGTAGACGATCGCGTCCTCGGTCCGCATCCACTCCGCCAGCTCGCGCTCGAGGTCGAGGTGCAGGGGAGTCGTACCGTTCAGCAGGCGGGAGCCGGTGACGCCGGTGCCGTAGGTCTCCAGCGCCTCGCGCGCGGCGTCCTTGACCCGCTCGTCGCCGGTCAGCCCCAGGTAGTTGTTGGAGCCGAGCATGATCGTCTCCCGGCCCTCCATCTCGACCACGGGGCCGGCCTGCGAGGTGAGCAGGCGGAAGTAGGGGAGGAGGTCGTGCTCCTTGGCGGCTTCGAGCTGCTCGAGGCGGTCGTGGCTGCGCGCCTTCTCGAAGACGTCGACCGGAGCCTTCGCGGTCTCGCTCATCGCCCCAGAGTGTAGGTTGCGGCCCCCATGGGAAGTGTCTCGATACGGCCGGTTCGGACGCGGCGCGAGCTGAAGCGCTTCGTCAAGGTCCCGTTCGGCCTCCATCGCGACAGCGAGCAGTGGGTGGCGCCGCTGATCTTCGAGCGGATGCAGTTCCTCGATCGCAAGAAGAATCCCTGGTTCGAGCACGGGGAGGCCGAGTACTTCGTCGCTGAACGCGACGGCGAGCCGGTCGGTCGCATCACCGCCCACGCCGACAGCCGCTGGGACGAGTTCCAGGGCGGCAAGGACGCGATGTTCGGCTTCTTCGAGACGGCGGAGGACCCCGAGGTCGCGCGGGCCCTGTTCGACGCCGCGACCGAGTGGGCTGCCGGCAAAGGCCGGGAGCGCATCCTCGGGCCGATGGACTTCACCACCAACGACGAGATCGGGATCCTGGTCGAGGGCTTCGAGCGCCGGCCGATGATCCTCGAGCCCTGGCACCCGCCCTACTACCAGCGCCTGATCGAGGCCGAGGGCTTCGCAAAGGCGATGGACGTGCTGATGTGGGAGCTGCGGATGGGGCAGCTGAAAGAGGGGGAGAGGGTCGACCCCTCGATCCACGCGGCGGCGGAGAAAGCGCTGAGCGACGAAGGGATCACGATCCGCAACATGCGCAAGCGCGAGATGGCCGCCGAGGTGCGCCGCTTCATGGACGTCTACAACGAGGCCTGGGGCGAGAACTGGGGCTTCGTGCCGATCACCGACGCCGAGGTCGAGTTCCAGGCGAAGAACCTGAAGCAGGTGCTCGACGAGGAGTGGACCTTCATGGCCGAAAAGGACGGCGAGGTGATCGGTGCGGCGCTGACCCTGCCCGACATCAACCGGGTTTTGGCTGGCCTCAACGGGCGATTGCTGCCGTTCGGCTGGGCGAAGTTCCTGCTCGGCCGGCGCAAGATCGACCGCCTGCGGGTCTTCGCCCTCGGCGTCAAGCACGACTATCGCCACACCGGCGTCGCCGCCGGACTCTACCTCGAGCACATCAAGCTGGCGGCGCAGCCGGACAAGATCCATTGGGGCGAGATGGGCTGGATCCTGGAGACGAACAAGCCGATGAACCGGGCGATGGAAGGTATGGGCGGCAAGATCGTCAAGAAGTACCGTCTTTACGAGCGTTCCCTCTAGGACCTCGGAGCCCGACCTGGCCCCGCGCTAGAGTCGCGACGGTGGACGATCTGCACCTGGATGGCGAGGTCATCGCCGAAGAAAACGTCAACCCCGAGGACGTGACCGCTCAGGTCCGCCCCCTGCCCGTCGACTACGAAGAGTCCGCGGGCTCCTCGCTGCCGGTCCTGCGGCCGGAGGTGCGGACCGCCGTCCTTGCCACCGCAGGCGGGGTCCTTGCCGGCGCCGCCACCGTCGCCGCCGTCAGGGCCGTCACCGGGGCGGCGGCGAAGACTCGCTCACCCCGTCGCCTCGGCGGCCGTCGCCGCGAGCGCCAGAACGTCGTCGCCAGCCGCTCCTTCCTGGTCGATGTCCACCTGCTCGGTCGCTGAAGCAGAAGTCAGGCCGCCTTCTCCGTACCGGCTCCCCCGCGGTAGCTCTGACCGCACCCTGCGCGTGAGTGGCGGCGTCGCCACCAGGCTCCTCCACGTCGACGGCAGCCCGGTCCTCGTCCGCGCCTGGCAGCCGGCGCGCGACCGGGTTCGCTTCCGGGCCGAGGCAGTCGAGCCGGAGCGGGTCGCGCGGCCGCCGATCGCGCTGCCGCCCTGTCCCGGCCCCGCCTCCCGCGATCAGCTCGAGCTGGCAATCGAGCGGATGCGGCACGCCCTCTGGGTCGACGTCGACCTCTCCGGCTTCCAGCGTCAGTTTCGCCGCGACCCGCTGGTCGGGCCGCTGATCCGGCGCCTGCCTGGCTTTCGCCCCAAGGGTCGCCCGTGGCCCTGGGAGGCGCTGGTGGCGGCGGTGGTCGGCCAGCTGATCGAGGCCCGGCGGGCGGCGCTGATCGAGCGCCGCATCGCCGGCCGCTGGGGCTCACGGCTTGGGGAGGGGAGGGAGGCGCTGCGCGACGTGCCCGGTCCCGCGGCCATCGCCGGCAGGGCGCCGGCCGAGCTCGAGGAGATGGACCTGGTCGGAAAACGGGCGCTGGCGCTGCGGCGGTTGGCCCGCGACGTCGCCGCCGGGCGCTGCCGGATCGAAGATCCCAGCAGCGACGGGCGGCTGCTGGCGATGCCCCAGATCGGCCCCTGGACCGTCCAGTGCCTCGGCCTCTTCGGCCGCAACGAACTCGACTCGCTGCCCGCCGGCGACCTCGCCTACATCAAGCTGGTCGGCCGCCTGCGCGGCGAAGGTCGCCGGGCGACCATCCCCGAGGTCGAAGAGTTCTATGCCCCGTATGAGCCCTACCGGGGGCTGGTCGGGACTCTCACCCTCGCCGGGCTCCACCGGATGGTCTCCCAGGGCCCGCCGATGCGGCTCGCAGCCTGAGCCCTCGGCCCCCGTGCTCAAGCCTCGTGCCTGAGGGCCGATAAGCGAGGAGGATGCGCGACCCTGCCGACAGGAACTGGCCCGAGCACGAGGTGAAGTTGTTCCTCGACCAGCTCGCAGCGGGCGGGCAGGACTTCCAGCGGCTGGTCGAGCAGCTGCCGGTGATCGTCTACACGGCCGAGCTCGGCGAGCGCGGCCGCTGGCGCTACGTCAGCCCCCAGGTCGAGGAGATCCTCGGCTATAGGGCGGAGGACTTCGTCCGCGACCCCGGCCTCTGGGCCAGCCGGCTGCACCCCGAGGACCGCGAGCGCGCCCTCGCTTCGGAGACCGAGGACAACCTCGGCAAGCGCGACACGCCGCCGACCGAATACCGGATGTGCAGGCGCGACGGCGAGATCGTCTGGATGCACGACGAGGCGGTCCTGGAAGCCGGCGAGGACGGGGTGCCCGTTTGGCACGGCGTCCTCTATGACGTCAGCGCCCGCAAGGAAACCGAGCTGGAGCTGCAGCGCGCCCTCTCCCAGCAGGCCGTGGTTGCCCGGCTCGGCGAGCGGGCGATGCAGGACAGCGACCCGCAGGACCTGATGGAGGCCGCGACGGAGCTGATCGCCAAAGTCGACGGCGTCCACAGCGCCTGCATCTGGGAGATGGGGCGGGACGGCCGTCGTCTCAACCTCCGCGCCGGACTCGACGAGTCGATCCGGGGAGGGGGGCGCCGGGTCTCGGCCTCGCGCGACTCCCACGCCGGCGCCGCGCTGGACTCCGGCACCCACGCGATCGTCGCCGACTGGGGGAGCGAGTCCCGCCACACGATGCCGCCGGTGCTGCGCGTCTTCGGCGCCGCCAGCAGCCTCGCGGTGGTGATCGACGGCAAGAACCGCCCCTTCGGCGTCCTCGACGTCCACGCCACCGAACCCCACCGCTTCACCGCCAAGGACGTGCCCTTCGTGCAGGCCGCCGCCAACGTGCTCGCCGACGCGATCGAGCGCCACGCCGCCGACCAGGCGCTGCGCTACCGCGTCCTCCACGACTCCCTCACCGGCCTGCCCAACCGGCTCAGCTTCGTCGACGCGCTCGGGGACGCGCTCAGCAAAGCGTCGATTTCGGGCTCGCCGGTCGGGATCCTCTTCCTTGATCTCGACCACTTCAAGCTGATCAACGACAGCCTCGGCCACCACGCCGGCGACGCCCTGCTGCGGGCGGTGGCGCCGCGCCTGCGCGCCCACCTGCGGCCGGGGGACGTCGTCGCCCGCTTCGGCGGCGACGAGTTCGGGATCCTGATCGACCGTCTCGCCGACGAAGGTGAGGCGCTGGCGATCGCCGACCGCGTCGCCGCTGCCTTCACCCTGCCGTTCTCGATCGACGGGGTCGACCACTTCGTCAGCGCCAGCATCGGCGTTGCCGTCGCCGCCGGCGAGGAGCGCACCGTCAACGCCGAGCTGCTGATCCGCGACGCCGATGCGGCGATGTACCGCGCCAAGGAGGGCGGCCGCGCTCGCTGTGTCCTCTTCGATGCCGAGATGCGGGCAGGGGCGATGCGCCGCCTGGAGACCGAACGGGAGCTGCGTGACGCCCTCGACCGCGACGAGCTGGCGCTCCACTACCAGCCCGTCGTCAACCTGCGCTCCGGTGAGATCACCGGGCTCGAGGCGCTGGTCCGCTGGCGCCACCCGGAGCGGGGCACGCTCGACCCCTCGGAGTTCGTCTCGATCGCCGAGGACAGCGGCCTGATCGAGCCGATCGGCCGCTGGGTGCAGGAGCGCGCCTGCCGCCAGGCGCTGGAGTGGCACCAGCTGCGGCCCGACTCGCGTCCCTTCGACGTCGCGGTCAACCTCTCGGCTCGCCAGGTCGCCCACCGCGACCTGCCGGCGACGGTCGAGGAGATCATCGCCCGTACCGGCCTCGACCCCCAGCACCTGCGCCTCGAGATCACCGAGAGCGTCCTCGTCGACGAGTCGGCGACCGCGATCTCCTCGCTGGAGGCGCTGAACGAGCTCGGGGTGCGGCTCGTCCTCGACGACTTCGGCACCGGCTACTCGTCGCTCGCCTACCTCAACCGCTTCCCCTTCCACGCGCTGAAGATCGACCGCTCGTTCGTCGACGCGCTTGGGGTCGAGCAGGAGCCGACGGCGATCGTCGAGGCGATCATCGGTATGGCCCGGGCGCTGTCCCTGGAGGTGATCGCCGAGGGCGTGGAGAGCGAGGTGCAGCTGTCCGAGCTGCGCCGGCTCGGCTGCGATTACGCCCAGGGCCACCTCTTCCACCCGGCGATGCCCGAGCGCGAGGTCAGCCGGCTGATCGCCGAAGGGACGCTCGGCTATTCGGGGATTTCGCCTGAAGGCAGGTAGCCGTTGTCGAGCAGTTCGCTCGTCTCCGGCAGCGAATCGATCAGGCCGTTGTCCCGCATCCAGCCGGCGAAGGCCGCCCACTCCTGCGGGTCCATGTAGCCGTAGGGCTGGCCCTCGGTGCGGGCGCCCAGCAGCGGCAGCGTCGCTTTCACCTCGGCGGCGGCGAGTTTCGGTTCCAGGTCCGGGTTGGCTTCGGTGATCGCCGTGGTCGCGGCACCCGCTTGTTCTACCGCGGCCTCGGTGCCGCGCTCCAGGGCGGCGAGGAAGAGGCGGAACTTTTCCGGGCTCTCTTCCAGGGTCTGCCGGCGCGCCACCAGGACCAGCTCGTCGTAGGTGGGGACGCCCAGTTGGTCGACGGGAGTGACGACAGGCCCTTTCCCGCGTTCGCGCAGGTCGACGCCCTCGACGTTGAGGAAGCCGCCGAGCATCGCTTGGGCCGAGCCGCCGACCAGGGCGGGGAGGAGGCCGAAGCCGACGTTGACCGCTTTGACGTCGTCGGGGGTGAGGCCGACCCGGGCGAGGATCGTCCGCAGGAACTCGTCCTGGTAGGGGATCCCGGCGGTGGCGATCGTCTTGCCCTCGAGGTCGGCGACGCCTTTGATCCCGGATTTCTGCAGCCAGATCATCGAGGTCAGCGGCCGGTTGACGAGGGCGGCGACCGCGACCACGTCGAGACCCTGCTCGCGCGCCAGCGCCACCTCGGGCTCGTAGGAGATGGCGAGGTCCGAGCGACCTGCGGCGACCAGCTTCATCGGCGCGGCCGGGTCGGAGGGGGTGTCGATGCTGACGTCGAGCCCGGCTTCCTCGAAGTAGCCGAGCTTTTGCGCCATGTAGATGCCCGCGTGGTCGGGGTTGGGGTAGAAGTCGAGCGTCAGGTTGAGGCTCTCCCGCTCGTCGCCGCCTTCCTCGGACTTCTCGCCGCAGGCGGCGAGCAGGAGGGCGATGGCGAGGACGGCGAGCGCGAGCGCGGGAATCCGGAGGCGCGTCATCGGAGAAGTTCTATCGCCAAGTGACGACGCGACGCTCCGCGAGGGCGATGAGACCGATCATCGCCAGGGCCAGAGCCGAGAGGACTGCGACCGTCGCGAACTGGCGGGCGACTTGGTAGTAGGCCGTGTCGGACTGGATCAGGTGGCCAAGCCCGGAGCTGGAGCCGGCCCACTCGGCGAAGACGGCGGCGATCGGCGCCACGACCACCGCGATCTTGAGCCCGGTGAAGAGATTGGGGAGGGCAGCCGGCGCTTCCACTCGCCAGAACCGCTGCCGGGGAGAGGCGTTGAGACTGCGCATCATCTTCACCGCCTCGGGGTCGACCGAGCGCAGACCGTCGAGCGCGTTGACGGTGATCGGGAAGAAGCAGATCAGGGCGACGATCACGATCTTGGGCGTGATCCCGTAGCCGAACCAGACGATCAGGATCGGCGCGATGACGACGATCGGGATCGTCTGCGAGGCGACGACCAGGGGATAGGCGGCGTCGCGAAGCAGCCGTGATTGGTGCATGAGGACCGCGAAGCCGACCCCGACCACGAACGCGGCGAGGATGCCGAGCAGCATCTCGCGCAGCGTCACCCAGGCGTTTTCGGCAAGCAGCTCGCGGTTCTCCCAGAGCGCGCTGGCTATTTCCGCCGGCGAGGGAACGAGGTAGCTCTCGAGGCTGAGGGCGTCGGCGATCCACCCGGTCGTGCAGGCGAGCTGCCAGAGCCCGAGCAGTGCGGCAAGCAGCAGGGCCGGGAGCAGCCAGCGCCTCATGCCGATCCTTCGCGGAGCGCCCGCAGCGCCTCCTCGCGGGCGGCGACGAAGGCCGGGTCGGTGACGGCGCCGTCGCGATCCTCGGCGCGGGGCGCCGGGGGGCTGAGCTCGGCGACGATGCGGGCCGGGCGAGCGGAGAGCACCGCGACCCGGTCGCAGAGATAGAGCGCCTCCTCGACGTCGTGGGTGACGAGGACGACGGTGCGGGGATCGGCGCGCAGGGCGCTCGCCAGCCACTCCTGCATCTCGCCGCGGGTGATCGCATCCAGCGAGGCGAAGGGCTCGTCCAGGGCCAGCACCGGCTTGCCGGCGACCAGGGTGCGGAGGAAGGCGACCCGCTGCCGCATCCCGCCGGAGAGCTCGGCCGGCCGCGCCGCTTCGAAGCCGGCGAGGCCGAAGCGCTCGAAGAGAGCCCCGGCGGCGCCGCGCGCCTGGCGCCGTCCCATCCCCTGGTTGCGCAGCGCCAGGGCGGCGTTGTCGATCGCCGAGTACCAGGGCAGGAGCAGGTCGCGCTGGGGCATGAAGGCGCAGCGGGCGAGCCGCTCGCGCGCCTCGGTCGCTCCGCCAACCGAGATCGTTCCGGCGCGCTGCTCCTGCAGACCGCAGATCAGCTCCAGTAGCGTCGACTTGCCGCAGCCGGAAGGGCCGACGAGCCCGATCACGCCATTCGCCTCAACTTTCAGTTCGAGCGAGTCGAGCGTCTGCAGGTCGCCGTAGGCATGCGACGCCCCGCCGATTTCGAGCCTCATCCCCTGGTATCCTGCCGCACTCCGCACTTCTGACCAAGGAGGTCAGGAAAGTCGAAATGCGGAACTCAGGCAAGCATGGACCCGGCAATAGTCCTTTTTGGCTTCGGCATCGGAGCGATGGTCGGCATGACCGGCATGGGTGGCGGCACCCTGATGACCCCGCTGCTGATCTTCCTCTTCGGGGTCAAGCCGGTGACGGCAATCGGCACCGACATCTTTTACGCGGCGGTGACCAAGACGGTGGGCGGCTGGCGCCACCTGAAAATGGGCACGGTCAACATCAAGCTCGCCTACTGGCTCGCCGCTGGCAGCGTCCCGGCCGCGGTCACCGGGGTCTGGGCGATCTCGGTCCTGCAGAGCAAAGTCGGCGAAGAGAAGCTCGACTCGATCGTCTACGCCCTGCTCGGCGGCACCCTGTTGATGGTGGGGATCATCACCCTGGCGCGGGCGCTGATCCTCAGCAACCTGATCGAAGAGCGCGAGGACTTCGTCCTGCAGCGCCGCCACAAGATCGCCGCGGTGGCGATCGGCGTCACCACCGGCTTCGTGATCGGGATCACCTCGGCCGGCTCGGGCACGGTGATCGCGATCCTGCTGATCTCGGTCTACCGGCTGATCCCGGTCAAAGTCGTCGGCACCGACGTTTTCCACGCCGCGATCCTGCTCTGGGCGGCGGGCATCGCCCACTGGGTCGGCGGCAACGTCGACTTCGTCCTCGCCGGCAACATCCTCCTCGGCAGCATCCCCGGGGTGATCGTCGGCTCCCATTTCGCCGCCCGCGCGCCGACCGGGTTCCTGCGCACGGCGCTCGGCATCGTCCTCATCGCCTCCGGCATCGTCACCGTGCAGAAGGGCGACCCGCTGGTCTGGCCGATCGCCGCCGCGGTCGCCGGGATTGGCCTTCTGTTGCTGATCTGGTTCCCGCGCTGGTGGAACGAGCGCCGGGTCAAACGGGAAGCGACGGAACAGCAAGCGCGCGACCGCTCCGACGATCTCGCGCCTGACGTGATCGGCTGATTGATTTACTAGACGTATGCGAGTTTCCGCGAAGGCCGACTACGCGGTGCGGGCCGCTGCCGAGCTTGCCGCCGCCCAGGCCGAGGACGCGCCCGTCAAGGGCGAGCGCCTGGCCGACGCCCAGGACATCCCGCTGCAGTTCCTCGAGCACATCCTCCTCGAGCTCAAGCACCACGGCATCGTCCGCGCCCGCCGCGGCGCCAAGGGCGGCTACTGGCTGGCGCGCCCGGCCGACGAGGTGACGGTCGCCGAGATCGTCCGCGCCGTCGAGGGTCCGATCGCCCATGTGCAGTCGACCCCCCCGGAGGCGATCGAGTATCGCGGCCACTCCGAACACCTGCAGGAGGTCTGGATCGCGGTCCGGGCCAGCCTTCGCCACGTGCTCGAGGAGGTAACCCTCGCCGACCTCGTCTCCGGCGAGCTGCCGGAGGCCGTGCGCGAATTGGCCGCCGACCCAGACGCCTGGGTCGCGCGTTAGTCGCATCACCGGGACGGCCGAGGACACACAGCTCTTTCAAAAGAGGGGCTCCGAACCCTAAGCGTCTGCTGGAACTCGCTCGCTGAAGGGATGTCGGTGGGGGTCTCTGGGTACTCAGCATGGAGCCGAGCCAGAGACGTCGAGGCGACAGCCGTTAGGCGATCCTCTCGGCGGAGGTGCTCCCAGGGACCCCCACCGACATCCCTTACGGCTACGTGCGCGCCTTCTCCTCAACCGGAACCGGGTCAAGGTCGAAGTCCCGGCCCAGCCGCAGCTCGCTGTAGCGCTTGGTCCAGTCGTCGTTGATGCGATCGGACTGGCGCTTCATCCGCGGCTCGAACTCGAAACCGTCCGGCGGTGAGAGGTCGAGGCGCTCGAGCAGGTTGAGGGTGCTGGTCTCGTAGTCGGCGGCGAAGTTCTCGTAGAGGACGAGGATCGGCTTGACCCCGATGTGCTCGAAGAAGGCGTCCCAGGAGGCCTCTTCGATCATCAGCCCTTCCAGCAGGTGGTCGATCGCGCGGTAGTGGAAGCGCAGCTGCGGCCGGTGCTCCTCGATGAAGCTGCGGTATGGAGGAGAGCCGTCGTCCTCGACCGAGGTGGCCTTGGCGCTGGCCTGGTCCTCGCGCCAGGTCGCGGTCTGCACCGCCTTCCACAGCGAGACCGCCTGGCGGACCTTGTTGGCGCGGACGACGCGGACGAAGGTGAGGTCGGGGAAGACGGTCGGCATCAGCTCGGCCAAGGGCACGTCGCGACACCGCGGGATGTTGCGCAGGAGGCTGACGAACTCGCCGAAGTAGCCCCACATCAGCTTCGCCCCGAAGATCCCGTTGGGAGTGGTGCCGGCCTCGAAGGTCCACTCCAGGTAGCGGTCGTAGGCGGCGCGGCTCCAGAGGGGGGAGCGGGGCTGTGGGTCGGAGCCGACGCTGCGCTCGCCGAGGTGGTCGCGGATCGAGGGATCTTCGACGCCGACGAAGTATTCCTCCGGGCGACGGGGGCGACCGCTGTGGCGCAGCGCCTCGAAGTACTCCTCGGGCCGGCCGGCGACGCCGGTTTCCTCGAGGGCGTGGCAGACGAGGGTGCTGCCGCTGCGGGGGGTGGCGCAGACGAGATAGGAGCGATCGGGTGACGCTTGGTCAGACACAGTTTCCTAACTATCCCTATCAACAAACAAATAAACAAGGGCGCATCGGTAACCTGAATGCTCGTGTCTCGACCCAACATCCTTTACATCCACTCGCACGACACCGGCCGCTACGTCCAGCCCTACGGGTTTCAGGTCCCGACCCCGAACATCCAGATGCTGGCCGACCAGGGGGTGCTGTTCCGCCAGGCGTTCTGCGCGGCGCCGACCTGCTCCGGCAGCCGCGCCAGCTTGCTGACCGGCCTCTACTGCCACAGCAACGGCATGTTCGGCCTCGCCCACCGCGGCTGGAAGCTGAACGACTACAGCCAGCACTGGGTCCACACCCTGCGCGAGGTCGGCTACCGCTCGATCCTGATCGGCGAGCAGCACATCTCCCTCGACCCAGGGGCGATCGGATACGACGAGGTCGTCCCGGTCGGCCAGAACAACGCCCAGTTCGTGGCGCCGCTGACGATCAAGACCCTGGGCGAGGCACCGGCCGAACCGTGGTTCATGTCGGTCGGCTTCTTCGAGACCCACCGGGATTTCTCCGCCCCGACCTCGGTCCGCGACACGCTCTACTCGCTGCCCCCGGCGAACCTGCCGGACACCGTGGTGACGCGCCGCGACATGGCCGAGTTCAAGGCCAGCGCCCGCTCGCTTGACCAGGGGATCGGCGCCGTCCTCCACGCGCTGCACGACTTCGGCCTGGTCGAGAACACCGTCGTCATCTGCACCACCGACCACGGCGTCGCCTTCCCCGGTGCCAAGGCGACCCTGTCCGATGGCGGAATCGGGGTGATGATGATCGTCCGCGGGCCCGGCTTCGGCGCCGGCAAGGTCGTCGATGCTCCGGTCAGCCACCTCGACGTCTACCCGACCCTCTGCGACCTCTCCGGAGCCGAGCACCCCGAGTGGCTGCAGGGCAGCTCGCTGATGCCGCTGGTGCGGGGGGAGGTCGAGAGCCTCCACGAGGCGATTTTCGCCGAGACGACTTACCACGCTGCCTACCAGCCCCACCGGGCCATTCGGACCGACCGTTGGAAGTACATAAGGAGGTTTGACGAATACCCGCATCCGGTGCTGGCTAACTGCGACGACAGCGACAGCAAGGACCTTCTGGTCGCGGCGGGCTGGGGCGAGCGGGAAGTGCCCGAGGAGCAGCTCTACGACCTGGTGCTCGACCCGCAGGAGGGCCGGAACCTGGTCGGCGATCCGGCCCGGGGCGAGGTGCTGGGGGATCTGCGCGGGCGACTCGAAGCCTGGATGCGGGAGACCGAAGACCCGCTGCTGGACGGTCCGGTGCTTCCGCCCGAAGGGGCGATCGTCAACGAGCAGTGGCAGGTCTCGCCCGACGACCCGGTACGGATCGTTACGGCCGATTCCACGGCCGCTCCATCCAGGTAAGGCAGGTCCAGCCAGCGATCGGCGCCCCCAGCGGGTCGCGGCTCTCGCCGTGGGCGAAGACCGAGAGGCCGCAGTTGTGCGAGCCGAGGTTCCAGAGGCCGGCCGCCATCGGCGCCTCGAAGCGCTCGCCGAGGACCGAGTCGAGGAGGAAGAAGCGGGTGAAGATGCCGTGGGTGACGAGCAGCGGCAGGGCGCCGTCCTCGCCGGCCTCGAGCTCCGCCTTCAGCCGCCGCACGCGGGCGACTGCCTGCTCGAAGGTCTCGCCCGAGGTCAACTCGCCGGTGTAATCGATCTCCTCCGGATCGAGCCCGAGGGCATCCCCGACCGCCCGCGCCGTTTCCCGCGCCCGCCGCAGCGGGCTGCTCAGCAGCCGTGTCACGCCGAGATCGCGGAGGCCGGCGCCGGCCGCGTGCGCCTGCTCGATCCCCTTCTCGGTCAGCCGGTCCTGGCCGGAGTGGGCCGCCGGCTCGCCGCTGCGCTGAGCGTTGTGGACCGACTCGCCGTGGCGGAGGAAGAGCGCCCTCATTCGGCTGCCGGGGCGGCGCCGGCGACGATGTTGACGAAGTTCTCCAAGTGTTTGGTGGTCCAGCACTCGAAGGCGCCGTCGCAGTGGCGCTCGTAGGCGGCCATCACCGAGTCGCCGTAGTTCCAGTAGAGCTTCGGCTCGGGGTTGAGCCAGAACAGGCGCCCCGCCTTCTCGGCGATCTGGGCGAAGACCTCAGCGTGGGGCTCGCGGCCGTTGGTGCGGGCGTCGCCGAGCACGATCACGGTCGAGCGCGGGTCGAGGTCTTCGGAGATCTCGGTCAGGAACTCGAGCCAGACGCGGCCGTAGTCGGTGTAGCCGGAGACGTCGGCGACCCCGCCCTCGCTGGAGATCTTCTGGGCGATGACGGCGAAGTCGCGCTCCCCCTCGAAGACCTCGGTCACCTCGGAGATCCGCTCGATGAAGACGAAGCTGCGCAGCTTGCGGAAGGAGTCGTGGAGGGCGTGGAGGACCGAGAGGAAGAAGACGCTGGCCGAGGTGACCGAGGTGGAGACGTCGCAGAGGACGTAGATCTCCGGCCGCCGTGGCCGCTTCGGCCGGTAGCGCAGCCGCAGCGGCACGCCGCCGGTCTCCAGCGAGGCGCGCATCGTCCGCCGCACGTCGACGTGGCCGCCCTTTTTCCGGCCGCGCTGCTCGTGGCCGAGGGTCGCCAGCCGCCGCTTCATCTGCGAGACGGCGCGGTGGACGGCAGCCAGGTCCTGGGTCGGGCTGGTCGGCAGCGTCCGGTCGAGCTCGGCGAGGGGCCGGGAGGGGGGCAGGGTCTCGGTCCGCTCGATCAGGTCGCGCTCCAGCTCGCGCCGCAGGTGGCGCTCGAACCCGGTCAGCTGGTCGCGGTCGATCGGCGGCCGCTCGCTGCCGTCGGCCGCACTCGGCGGTTGCTGGCCGGCGGTGAGGCCGAGGGTGCGGCGGATCCGCTGCACGTCGACGCCGACCACGCCCGAGCCCTCGGCGTTGCCGAAGGCGGCGATCGCCAGCCGCGCCAGGTCCCGCATCGCGTCCTCGTCGCCGGCCGCGATCGCCTCGCGGATCGCCTCGCTCAGCTCGTCCATGTCGAAGCGCTCGCCGTCGCCGGCCGGCGGGCCGCCCTCGGCGTGCTCGGTAATGCCGCGTTGCACCGCCTCGGCCTCGGCGGTGCGGAAGAAGTAGCGGTCGAAGATCAGCTCGAAGACGCGGCGGTCGTCCTGGGACTTGGCGATCGTCGTCGCCAGCGCCTCGCGGAAGTCGGCGCGCGAGGTCCAGTCGACCAGGCCGAGGGCGGCGAAGGCGTCGAGCAGCTCCGAGGTCCCGACCGCGACCCCCGCGCCGCGCAGCTCCTCGCAGAAGCCGAGCAGCTTCGCCGCCATCCCGGGCGGCCCGGCGTCAGCCTTCGGTCCGTAGGGGGTCGGCAAGTTTCACCCCGACGCGCTCGGCGACCAAGTCGATGTCGGTGCGGTGCTTGACGATGATCGACATCGACTGGGTGAAGGTCTCGCGGTCGATGTCCTCGGCGCCCATCAGCAGCAGGCTGCGTGCCCAGTCGATCGACTCGGCGATCGAGGGCGGCTTCTTCAGGTCGAGCGAGCGGACCATGCGGATCACCTCGACCAGCTTGCGCGCCAGCGTCTCGGAGAGCTCCGGCGTGTGCAGGCGGACGATTTCCATCTCCCGCTCGAGCTCGGGGTAGTCGAGCCAGAGGTAGAGGCAGCGGCGCTTCAGCGCCTCGGTCAGCTCGCGCGAGTCATTGGAGGTGAGGACGACGATCGGCATCGTCGTCGCCGATACCTGGCCCAGCTCGGGGACCGTGATCTGGAAGTCGGAGAGCAGCTCGAGCAGCATCGCCTCGAACTCCTGGTCGGTCTTGTCGATCTCGTCGATCAGCAGCACCACCGGCTCGGGGCTGGCGATTGCCTGCATCAGCGGCCGCTCGAGCAGGAAGTCGGCGCTGAAGATGTCGTCCTGGACGTCGCCCCAGCCAGCCTCGCCGCCGGCCTGGATCCGCAGCAGCTGCTTGCGGTAGTTCCACTCGTACATCGCCTTCGCCTCGTCGAGGCCCTCGTAGCACTGCAGCCGCACCAGCTCGCGGCCGGTGGAGCGGGACAGCGCCTTGGCCAGCTCGGTCTTGCCGACCCCCGCCGGGCCCTCGACCAGGACCGGCTTGCCCAGCTGCTGGGCGAGGTAGGAAACGAGCGCCGCCGGCTCGTCGGCGAGGTAGCCGACGTCGGCCAGCGACTGCTTTACGTCTGCGACAGAGCCTTCGACCATGGCCGCCGATGATAATCCCGCTCAGTGCTCGACCTCGCCCCGCCGCTCGCCGCGCTGTTTCCTCAAAGCCCGACGCCCTACATCACGCTGATGCTGGCGGGGTTCGTGGTCGGCATCCTCGGCCACCTCACCCGCGCCCGCTGGCTCGTCGCCGCCGGGGTGATCCTGATCTTCCTCGGCGCCCTGCTCTTCCCCCTGGCCGCCAACATCACCACCGACGAGCGCCCGCCCCCGATCGATGAATCGCGCGGCGACTCCGCTGAATAGCCGAACGCCGGGTATGAATGGAGACCATGGGACGACTCGATGAAGCCGACCTGACGCTCAGCCTCAGCCGCGAGGAGGAAGCGGAGGGCCTGAAGCGGGAAGGCAAACGGCTGGCGCAGCTGCGGCTAACCCTCGGTGGGCTGATCGGTGGCCGCGAGCTCGGCCCGCCGCTGGTCGTCGTCTTCGAGGGCTGGGACGCCTCCGGCAAGGGGGGAGCGATCAAGCGCCTGGCGGCGCCGCTGGACCCACGCCACGTGCGCGTCTCCCAGTTCGCAGCGCCATCCGAGGACGAGGTGCGCCATCACTTCCTCGGCCGCTTCTGGCCGGCCCTGCCGGGGTGGGGCGGGATGACCGTCTTCGATCGCTCCTGGTATGGCCGGGTGCTGGTCGAGCGGGTCGAGGGCTTCGCCGACGAAGAGCAGTGGCGGCGGGCTTACGAGGAGATCGAGGCTTTCGAGCGCGGCCTCGCCGAAGAGGGGGCGATCGTCGTCAAGTTCTGGCTGCACATCTCCGCCGCGGAGCAGCTGAAGCGCTTCGAAGCGCGGGAAAGCGACCCGCTGAAGACGTGGAAGCTGACCGACGAGGATTGGCGCAATCGCGAGAAGCGACCGCAGTACGAAGCGGCGGTGGAGGAGATGCTGGAGCGCACCGACAAGCCGCACGCCCCCTGGCGCGTGGTCCCGGCCGAGTCAAAGCGCTTCGCGCGGGTAGAGGTGGTGCGCCTCGTCAACGAGGTAATCGAAGGCGGAATGCGGCGCTGGGGACAGGATCCGCCGCCGCGCCCGTAAACTCCCGCCCCCGCCCTGTACCCCGATCACGAGGAGCCCGTTCTGTTGAGTCGTTTCCGAATCTTTGCGCTGATCGCGACCCTGGCTGCCCTGACGACCGTCTTTGCCGCCTGCGGTGGCAGCGACGACGACAGCAGCAGCAAGAGCGGGGAAGACCCGCAGAAGGTCATCGAAAGCGCCAGCCTCGAAGGGGTGAAGAGCGGCGAGCTCGACCTCGCGCTGCACATCGACGCCACGGGCGACGAGGGCGGGGAAGTCGACGTCAACCTCTCCGGTCCCTTCGAAGCGGGTAGCACCGAAGAACTTCCCCAGCTGGAGATGACCGCGGAAGTCAACGGCTCGGCCGACGGCGAAGACATCGACTTCGACGGCGGCCTGACCCTGCTCACGGATCGCGCTTTCGTCGATTACAAAGGCACCTCCTACGAAGTCGATCCGACCACCTTCGGCTTCCTCGAGTCGGCCTTCGAACGCTCCCAGCAGCAGGGCGGGGAACAGGACATCACCGCCTGTCAGGAGGCGGCGGAAGGGATCAAGTTCAGCCAGTTCGCCGACGATCTCAAAAACGACGGCAGCGCCGACGTCGACGGGACCGCGACGACCAAAGTCAGCGGCGACCTCAGCGTCGACGGGGCGGTCGACGCGCTGATCGCGCTGACCGAAGACCCCGCCTGCAGCTCGCAGCTGGAAGCGGCGGGTCCGCTGCCGATCGGCGAACTGGAAGAGGCCAAGGGCGAACTCTCCGAGGCGATCGAAAAAGCCCACGTCGACCTCTATGTGGGTGACGACGACATCGTCCGCAAGGTTGACGCCGAACTGACCATCGCCCCGCCGGAGGCGGCCGACGAAAAGGTCGAGCTGGAGCTGGAACTGACCCTCAGCGGCGTCAACGAGGAGCAGAGCTTCTCCTCGCCTTCCGACGCGAAACCGATTGAAGATTTGTTCCAGGAACTCGGCGTCAACCCGCTCGAACTGCTCGAAGCAGGGCAAAGCGGCGGTCTCGGCGGCCTGCTGGAAGGCATCACCGGCGGCGCTTCGTCAGGCGGCGACTCCAATGGCGACGCGTACACGGAATGCCTGCGGGAAGCGGCGAAGACGGCGACCAACCTGCAGAAATGCGCGAGCCTGCGCCAGTAGCGCGCGGGCTCGTCCCAACTTTGTGAACCCAAGCGCCCCACGGCTGAACGCGTCCTTCCTGAGGACGGCGCACGGCTGGCCCTACCTGCTGACGCCGTTGATCCCGGTCGCGGTCGCGCTTGAGCTCGCCCACGCGCCAGCGACCGTGGTCTTCGCCGCCTCGGCGCTGGGGATCATCCCGACGGCGGCGCTGATGGGGCGGGCCACCGAGGAGCTCGCGGCCCGCTCCGGCCCCGGGATCGGCGGCTTCCTCAACGTCACCTTCGGCAACGCGCCGGAGCTGATCATCGCTCTCTTCGCGCTTGGCCAGGGGCTGCAGGAGGTGGTCAAGGCCTCGCTGGTCGGCTCGATTCTCGGCAACATGCTGCTGGTGCTGGGGGCGTCGATGCTGGTCGGCGGGCTCCGCCGCGACAAGCAGACCTTCAACCGGACCAGCGCCGGTGTACAGACGACGATGCTGATGCTGGCCGGCGCCGCCATGGTGATGCCGGCGATCTTCGAGCTGGTCGAGGGGCAGGGACTGCCCTCGCCGGCAGCGGAGTCGATCAACTACGACGGCACCGTCGAGCACCTTTCGCTGGCGGTGGCGATCGTCCTCATCGCCACCTACGTGGGTGGTCTCATCTTCTCGATGAAGACGCACCGCTCGCTCTTCAACCCCGAGTACGAGGAGGAGGACACCTGGGGCTGGTCGGTCCGCACCTCGATGATCGCGCTGGCGGTCGCCGGGGTGCTGGTCGGGCTGATGTCGGAGGTCCTGGTCGGCTCGATCAGCGAGGCCTCCGAGACGATCGGCCTCTCCGAGTTCTTCGTCGGGGTGATCGTGGTCGCGATTGTCGGCAACGCGGCCGAGCACTGGGTGGCGGTGCTGGTCGCGGCCAAAGACAAGATGGACCTCGCGGTCAACATCGCGATCGGATCGAGCGCCCAGATCGCCCTCTTCGTCGCGCCGGTGCTGGTCCTCGCATCCTTCTTCCTCGGCCCCTTCCCGCTCGCCCTGGTCTTCAACGGGTTCGAGCTGGCGGCGATCCTGATCGCGATCCTGGTCGCCCAGCAGGTGACGAGCGACGGTGAGTCGAACTGGTTCGAGGGCGTCCAGTTGCTCGCCCTTTATTTCCTCTTCGGCCTAGCCTTCTACTTCGCCTGATGGAAGCCCTCCTACTCCTCTTCAGCTTCGCCGTCGTCCTCGCCGGGGCGCTGATGTTCACCAATGCGGTCGAGTGGATCGGCCACAAGCTGAACCTCGGCGAGGGGGCGGTGGGCAGCATCCTCGCCGCGGTGGGGACGGCGATGCCGGAGACGCTGATCGCGATCGTCGCCCTGCTCAGCGTTTCGGAGGGGTCCGAAGACGTGGCGATCGGGGCGATCGTCGGGGCGCCGTTCCTGCTCGGCACCCTGGCGATGGGGCTGGTCGGCCTCTTCGCCTACCTCTACCGCGACAAACGTGAGCAGGGTGTCGAGCTGCGTGCCCACAAGCCGACGCTCGAGCGCGACCTGCTCTTCTTCCTCGTCCTCTTCTCTCTGGGCGGCCTCTTGGCCTGGGGGCCGCCGGATGCTGTCCGCATCGGGGTCGGGATCGTCTTCATCCTCGCCTACTTCCTCTACGTCGCCCTGACCCTGCGCGAGGGCGGCGAGGTCCAGTCGGAAGAGTCGCTCAACCCGCTGATCTTCGAGCGCCGCGCCGAGCGGCGCGAAGACCCGGCCCTGGCCCTCTGCGTCATTCAGCTCGTGGTCGGGCTGGGGGCGATGGTCGGCGGCGCTCATCTCTTTGTCGAGGAGTTGCTCCACATCGCCGAGGACATCGGCGTCGAGGCCCTGGTGCTGGCGCTGATCCTGGCGCCGCTGGCGACCGAGCTCCCGGAGAAGGTCAACAGCTTCTTCTGGGTGCGGGAGGGCAAGGACGCCCTCGCTCTCGGCAACATCACCGGGGCGATGGTCTTCCAGTCGATGATCCCGGTCGGGATCGGGATGATCTTCACCGACTGGGACCTGACCTGGACCGCCCTCCTCTCGATCGGCCTCGGCGTCGCCGGCGGCCTGCTCGCCTACGAGAGCCTCCACATCTCGGGACGGTTCAAGCTGCCGGCCGTGATCGGCTGGTTCGTGCTCTACGTGAGCTTTATCTTCGCGGTCGCGATCAGCGCCTGATCAGGCGCTGACGAGTTCCTGGAGCGCTTTCAGCACCAGGTCGTCGTGCTTTTTCGGCTGAACTTTGGGGAAGACCCTGGCGATCTTGCCCTTCGGGTCGATGATGAAGGTCGCCCGCTGCACGCCCATGTACTTGTTGCCGTACATCGACTTCTCGACCCAGGTGCCGTATTTCTCGGCGACTGCGTGGTCGGCGTCGGCGAGGAGGGTGAAGTCGAGGTCGTATTTGCCGGCGAACTTGTCGACGTCTTTGACTTCGTCTGGCGAGACCCCGATCACGCGTGCGCCGGCGGCCCTGTAGTCGGCGCCGCGGTCGCGAACGCCGCAGGCCTGGACCGTGCAGCCCGAGGTATCTGCCTTGGGGTAGAAGTAGAGAACGATCGTCTGCCCCTTCAATTCGGACAGCTTCACCTTGTCGCCGTTCTGATCGGGCAGCGTGAAGCTGGGGGCCTTGTCTCCCTCGCCGAGCATCGCTACTCCTCGGGCTCCGGATCCGGCTCGGGACCTTCCTCGTCTTCTTCGAAGTCGTCGTCGCTCGCGCCGGCGACGAGCGAGCCGCCCTGGTTGCTGGACTCGAACGTCTCCAGGGCGCGGTCGCGCCCGTCTTCGTCGACCGGAACGTCGTCGGAGACCCGGACCCAGTTGGCGCCTTCGATTCCCTCCAGGTTGTTGAAGACCTCCTGGTCGGGAGCGGCCGAGTCGTCGACGATCACGACGACCTCGGTCTGGGGATTGAAGTAGGTCCCCGGCTGGTTGAGCATCTCCTCGACCTCGTAGGGGTTCTCCTGAGGCGGCATCAACCCGATCCTATGAGATCTGCGAGCTGCCTTTCCGTCTCGGCCTCGACGTCGAGCGGCCCTCGCCCTTCGCGCATCCGGCGTTCGTTGCGGGCGACGACCAGCTGCCGGACCTCGGCCCGCAGCTCGGCGTCGATGGCCTCCTCGCCGCGCGGCTTTTCCTCGTCGGCTGCGAGCAGGCGCTCGGCCTCGGCCTCGACGTCCAGCGCCGGCTCGCCCCGTTGCTGGCGCCGCGCCGATTTCGCCTCCAGCATCTGCCGCACCTCGGCTGCCTGCATGGCGGGGTCGAGGGGCGCCGGCGCGCCGCGGGGGGAGGGCAGCACCTCGGAGTTGATCGCGAACGGTCCCTTGCCGAACGAGCTCCACGCGGATGCCGAGCGATGGAAGAGGTAGCCCGCGACCGGGGCCGCGATCCCGGAGATCGCCAGCAGCACAGCCCCTTTCTGGGTGGCCGTCAATGCCAGCGCCAAATCCATTGGGCAAGGGTAAAGCGCCGGGACGCACCGGTTCCGGGACCTAATTGTCCGCTAACCTTGTTGGCCGATTGACTGATCAGTCAATCGGTGGAACGTCAGCCTCCCGGCGGCGCCCCGCAGACTTCAGAGAAACGCGAAGAAAAGGAGCACCGACCGGTGGTCGACTTCACCCTTACCGACGAGCAGAAGGACCTGCGCGAGCTGGCTCACAGCTTCGCCGAGAAAGACATGCGCAACGTCGCATGGGAGTACGACGTGGACGGCACCTGGCCCCAGGACGTGATCGAGAAAGCCTGGGAGGTCGGGTTGATGAACACCCACATCCCCGAGGCCTACGGCGGTCCCGGCCTCGACTACCTCTCGGGCTGCCTGATCGAGGAGGAGTTCGGCTGGGGCTGTTCTGGCATCGGCACCTCGCTGGCGGCCAACGGCCTCGCCTCTGCCCCGATCACCCTCGGCGGCTCCGAGGAGACGAAGAAGAAGTACCTGGGGATGCTGACCGAAGCTCCCAAGCTCTGCTCCTTCGGCCTCACCGAGCCGGACGCCGGCTCCGACGTCAGCGGGATGAAGACCAAGGCCGTGAAGAAGGGCGACAAGTACGTCATCAGCGGCTCCAAGTGCTTCATCACCAACGGCACCTACGCCGACTACTTCACCGTCTTCGCCAAGACCGACCCTGAGGCCGGGCACCGCGGCATCAGCGCCTTCGTCGTCGACGCCGACCTCCCTGGGGTCTCCGTTGACAAGAAGGAGGACAAGATGGGTCAGCGGGCTTCCAACACCGCGACCATCTCCTTCGACGAAGTCGAGATCCCGGCCGAGAACCTGCTGGGCGAAGAGAACAAGGGCTTCAAACTGGCGATGATGACCCTCGACCGGACCCGTCCCGGCGTCTCGGCGATGGCGGTCGGCATCGCCCGCGCTGCCCTCGAGTACGCCACGGACTACTCGAAAGAAAGGGTCCAGTTCGGCGTCCCGATCGCGATGCACCAGGCGATCCAGTTCATGATCGCCGACATGGCGACCAAGGTCGAGGCCGGCCGTTTGCTGGTCTGGAACTCCGCCTTCCTGCTCGACCAGGGGGTCCGCAACAGCAAGATCTCCTCGATGGCCAAGCGCTTCGCCGCCGACTCGGCGATGGAGGTCACCACCGACGCCGTCCAGGTCTACGGTGGCTACGGCTTCATCAAGGAGTACCCGGTGGAGAAACTGATGCGCGACGCGAAGATCATGCAGCTCTACGAGGGGACCAGTCAGATCCAGCGCCTGGTCATCGCCAAAGAAGTGCTGCTGCCGCGCCCGGTCGACGACGCGCCCGCCCCGGAAGCCAAGGCCCAGGCCTCCGAGCAGAGCCAGTCCGACCAGGCAGCCGCCACGGTCTAGCTACCAGCGCAGCGCCGTTTCGCAAAGCCGCCGGCCTTCGGGCCGGCGGCTTTTTTCGTGCTTGGAGCGCCATCGAAGCACGACAAACTGGCTGGGTAGGGGGAGAGATAGAGAGAGCTCCCGTCATTTGCACCGCTCATGAGTATCCGGTTCGCTCAGGGGATCACCCTGGTCCTCGAGAGGCTGGGTTCAAACGAGTCGACTCGATGCCGCAGCCGAGATTGAGCACACTCCGCTGTGTTCAACACTGCGAACCGTTGCATGGAGATTCCCGGTGGGCAATCGCATGAGGGAGGGGTACCCGTCCCTCACCAGGACAGCTAGCGCGCGGGCGTCGTGTCGCGTTTCTTTGACGCCTTCAGGCGCTTGTTTTTGTCGAGCTCGACCTTGCGCAGGCGAACCGCGTCGGGGGCGATTTCGACGCACTCGTCCTCGCGGACGAACTCGAGCGAGCCTTCCAGCGAGAGCCGGGTCGCCGGTGCAAGCCGGACCAGCACATCGGCACTGGCGGCGCGCATGTTGGTCTGCTGTTTGGCCTTGGTCGGGTTGACGTCGAGGTCGTCGGAGCGCGCGTTCTCGCCGACGATCATCCCTTCGTAAACTTCCTCGCCTGATCCGACGAAGAGCCTGCCCCTGTCCTGGAGGCTCATCAGTGAGTAGCCCGCGGACTGGCCACGCCGATCAGCGACCAGGGATCCGGTCTGCCGCGTCCGCAACTCGCCCGCCCAGGGCTCCCAGCGATCGAAGACGTGGTGCAGGAGGCCGCTGCCGCGGGTCGCGGTGAGGAACTCGGTGCGGAACCCGATCAGGCCTCGAGCCGGGACGAGGTACTCCATCCGCACCCACCCGGTCGAGTGGTTGACCATCTGCTCGAGCCGCCCCTTGCGGCCGGCGAGCATCTGGGTGACATCGCCGACGTGCTCCTCGGGAACGTCGATTGCCAGTCGCTCAACCGGCTCGTGGGTCTTGCCGTCGATCTCCCTGGTCACCACCTGCGGCTGGCCGGCGGTCAGCTCGTAGCCCTCGCGCCGCATGATCTCCAGCAGCACGACCAGCTGCAGCTCTCCGCGTCCCTGGACCTCCCAGGCGTCCGGCCGCTCGGTGTCGTTGACCCGCAGTGAGACGTTGCCGATCAGCTCGGCGTCCAGGCGCGAGCGGATCTGGCGGGCGGTCAGCTTGTCGCCACCCTGCGTGCCGGCCAGGGGCGAAGTGTTGATCCCGATCACGACCGAGAGCGAGGGCTCGTCGACGGTGATTACCGGCAGCGGCCGCGGGTCCTCCGGATCGGCGAGCGTCTCGCCGATCGTCACCTCTTCGATCCCGGCGACGGCGATGATTTCGCCGGGGCCCGCTTCCTCAGCGGGCACCCGCTCCAGACCCTGGGTGACATAGAGCTCGGAGACCGCCGCCCGCTGGACGCTGCCGTCGGCCCGGCACCAGGCGAGCTGCTGCCCGGAGCGGATCTTCCCCTGGCGGACGCGGCAGATCGCCAGTCGCCCGACGTAGGGCGAGGCGTCGAGGTTGGTCACGTGCGCCTGCAGCGGCGCCTCCGCGTCGTATTCGGGGGCCGGAATCTTCTCCAGCATCAGGTCGAGCAGGGGGGAGAGGTCCTCGCCCTCGACCCCCTCCTCCAGCTCGGCCCAGCCGGCTTTGGCGTTGGTGTAGACGATCGGAAAGTCGATCTGGCCGGAATCCGCATCGAGGTCGATGAAGAGCTCGTAGACCTCCTCGATGACCTCGGCGATGCGCGCATCCGGCCGGTCGACCTTGTTGACGACGAGGATCACCGGCAGCTTCGATTCCAGCGCCTTGCGCAGCACGAAGCGGGTCTGCGGCAGTGGTCCCTCGGAGGCGTCGACCAGCAGCAGCACCCCGTCGACCATCGTCAGCGCCCGCTCCACCTCGCCGCCGAAGTCGGCGTGGCCGGGGGTGTCGACGATGTTGAACTTGACGCCGTCGCGGTTGACGGCGGTGTTCTTGGCGAGGATCGTGATCCCCTTCTCGCGCTCGAGGTCCATCGAGTCCATCACCCGCTCGGCGACGTCCTGGCCCTTGCGGAAGGTGCCGGTCTGCCACAGCATCGCGTCGACCAGCGTCGTCTTGCCGTGGTCGACGTGGGCGATGATCGCGATGTTCCTGAGGTCGTCTCGGGTCGTGCTCATGGGGAGGGAGAGGGTAGGGGACACATGCTCCAGGCAAAACGAAGCCCGCCTGACGGCGGGCTTCGGGACTGCTTAAGCGTTCGGAGAAGCTACTGCTGCTGAACGCTCGCCGCGGCCGGACCTTTGGGGCCTTCCTCGGACTCGTAGCTCACTTTCGCGCCCTCGGTGAGGGAACGAAAGCCCTCGCCCATGATCGCGCTGTGATGGACGAAGACGTCCTTCGAGCCGTCGTCGGGCGTAATGAACCCGTAGCCCTTGTCGTCGCTGAACCACTTGACAGTTCCAGTCGGCATGCATTGCCTCCACTTCATGTGCTGCGAACGCGGAGGATGCGATGAAGCAACGACTGCGAGCGCTACGCACAACTTTCGCCGGTATCTACCGGCCCTAATGGTGGGACCGTAGCAGGATCGCGCGGCGGTGAGAGGCCGTTCAGCTTCACGGACGAACGGCCGATAACTTCAGAACGATGCTTGTGGCTCGAGGAACCTGCCGCGCTGCTTTGGCTGCGGCTGCGACGGTGGTGCTCGCGCTTCTTTCTCTTTCCGGCGCGGCGACGGCTGCGGTGCCGGCGAAGGAGCAGGGCCCGCTCTCGCCCGCGCTCGCGGCTCTCGCCAAGCCAGAGGTCCGCTCGCTGCCCCCGGCGAAGCAGGCTCTGGTTCTCGGCGTCGCGCCGAGTGGGCCGGGGAGCCTGATCCGACGCGGTAGCCGCGTGCTCGTCTACCTCCGCCACCAGCCGGGGGCCGGCGCGTTGCCGGCACTCCGTGGCGAGGGGCCCGGATCATCGCCAACAGCCACCGCTACCGGACCGCCACCGCGGCCGTCTCGCCAGCCGACCTGCGGGCGATCGCTCGGGCGCCCGGCGTTCTCGCCGTGACCCAGGTCCGCGCCCCGGTCCTCCGCGCCGAATGCGACGGCGGCTCGGTGATCTCCGAGGGGGTGGCTCAGCTGAACGTCGTCGCGGCGCGAGAAGAATTCGGCGTCGACGGCGAAGGGATGAGGATCGGGGTCCTCTCCGACTCCTTCGACCAGGCGACTGAGTCCGTGCCCGGCGGCCCGATCGCCTCCACCGAGGAGGACGACGAAGAAACCGGCGACCTGCCGGGCCCGGGAAGCCCCTGCGCCACCCAGAAAACCCTGGTCGACGAGCTCCAGTCCTACGAATTCTTCGAGCAAGAAGAATCGTTCGACGAGGGCCGGGCGATGCTGCAGATCGTCCACGACATCGCACCCGACGCCGACCTCGCCTTCCACAGCGCCTTCAACGGTGAACTCGACTTCGCCGAAGGGATCGAAGACCTGGCCGCGGCCGGCTCCGACGTAGTCGTAGATGACGTCGGCTACTTCGAAGAGCCGTTCTTCCAGAACGGGCCGGTGGCCGCCGCGGTCAATACCGTCTACGAAGACGGCGTCACCTACCTATCTTCGGCTGGCAACGACAACCTCTTCGACGACGAAGGCAACGAAATCGCCTCTTGGGAAGCGCCGGCGTACCGCGACTCCGGTGACTGCCCATCCGAGCTGCGTGCCCTGGCTCCGTTCAATGCCCAGCACTGCCTCGACTTCGACCCGAGCGAAACGACGACCGACCGCACCTTTGGAATCCGGGTCGAACCGGAAGAAACGCTAACCGTCGACCTGCAGTGGGCGGAGCCATGGTTCGGGGTCGAGACCGACCTCGACGCCTTCCTCCTCAACGCTGAAGGCGAACTGCTGACCCCTTCCATTGAAGACAACGTCGGCGAGACGCAAAAACCGGTCGAGATCCTCCAGTGGACCAATCCCAGCAGCAGCAACGAACGGGTCGTGCAGCTGGTCGTCAACCGCTTTTCCGGGACGGCCGACCCCCGGCTCAAGTTCGTCTTCCTGCAGAACGGCGGCGGAGTCACCGGCACCGAGTACCCCAAATCCGGCGGCGGCGACGTGGTCGGCCCTTCCATCTACGGGCACGCCGCCGCGGCGAGCGCGATCGCCGTCGCTGCCGTCTCCTACGACGAGGGCAATGAACCCAAAGAGCCCGAGGAATACTCCTCGCGCGGGCCTGCCACCCATTACTTCGGCCCGGTCGAAGCGGAAGCTCCGGCGCCGGCGCTGCTGACGCCGGAAGTCGTCTCCAAGCCCGACGTCACCGCCACCGATTGCGGTCGCACGACCTTCTTCGCCCGCCAGCCGAAAACCGAACCCGGCGTCTGGCGCTTCTGCGGCACCTCCGCCGCCGCCCCTCACGCGGCGGGGATCGTCGCCCTGATGCAGGAGGCGGCGCCGCTGCAGGGTCCCGAATTCCTGCGGCTGGCGCTGGCGGGAAACGCCGTGCCGGTGGGCGAATTCGGCCCCTGCGCGGTGGGGGCGGGCATGATCGAAGCCCTGGGGGCGGTGGAAGCGGCCGACGAAGAATCTGCCCTCCCGAGTCCCGCGACTTGCGAGCCGCCCGATGCCTCCGGCCCGGTCTTCGTCGCGCCCGGCGACTGGGGCCTCGAAAACCCGCCGGTCCCGCCAGTCAACCCACCGACTCCTCCCACTCCGCCGCAGCCGGAGCCACAGCTCGAAGCGCGCGTTCCCTCCACTTCCTTCGCCAAGCTCCCGCGCGCCACCGTCACCACCCGCGGCGGCGGCGTGAGGCTGGTCTTCCGCTTCCGCTCCGACCAGGTCGATGCCACCTTCCTCTGCAAGGTCGACAAGGCTGGCTTCAAGCCCTGCCCCGCCAAGCTCGCGCGGCGCTTCCGGGTCGGCCGCCACCTGCTCAAGGTCAAGGCGCGCGGTACCACCGGGCTGGTCGACCCGACGCCGGCCGTGTTCCGCTTCCGGGTTCTCGCCGCCGGCTGAGGCGCGTGCGCTGAGGCGACCGCTCAGGCGGACGAGCCGCGAGCCTGGCGCCGCATCACCCAGTGGCCGGCTCCGAGCAGAGCCAGTAGCGCCAGCCCACTCCCGATAACCAGCGGGTCGGTCAGCGAGAGCCCTTCGAGCCGGGTGCCGAAGTAGACCGAGATCGCGGTGATCGGCAGGTAGCCGATCATCGTGGTCCAGATGAAGCGCCAGAGCGGGACCCGCGCCGCCCCCGCCGCGTAGGAGACGATGCTGAAGGGGAGGATCGGGATCAGCCGCATCGCGATCAGCAGGGTCGGCCCGCCGCGCTCGATCGCCCGCTCGGCCCGCTCGAAGCGCTCTTCGCCGAACCAGCGGTCGAGCAGCGGCCGCGCGATCCGGTGGCCGATCGCCCAGCAGACCAGGCCGTTGAGCAGCCAGCCGGTCATCACCAGGGCCATCGCCGCCCAGAAGCCATAGGCGTACCCGGCCGCCGCGTCGACGATCTCGGCCGGGTAGAAGACGACGCTGTGGAGCAGGGCCAGGGTCAGGATCAGCAGCGGACCGCCGACCCCGAGGCGGTCGATCTGCTCGCGCACCTCCTCGTGATCGCCCTGGATCGCGGCGGCGGCAGCGTCCCGAAGCGGGTCGACGGCGACGACGATCGCCGCCAGCACGGCGATGCCGGCGAGGGTGATCCCGATCTCGGCCCAGGGCAGGCGGCTCCTCTCCACCGGCCCAGGCTAGATGGCGGTCAGCCGCGCAGGCGCTCGGCGAGGCCGGAGTGCCGTCCGCCGCTGTCGTCGCGGCTCACCGCGGAGGCGAGCGAAGCCAGGTCGCCGACCAGGACGCAGCTGTTGCGGGCGCGGGTGATGGCGGTGTAGAGGAGCGGGCGGGTGAGCATCCGCGAGTGCGAGCGCTGGCAGACGCCGACCACCACCGGCACCTCACAGCCCTGTGCCTTGTGGACCGAGATCGCGTAGGCGAGGCGCAGCGTCCCGGTTTCGCCGTAGGGGATTACCAGGCTGCCGCCGTCGTCGGTGTCGACGACGATCTGCTCGTCCTCGGGGTCGTCGGCGCGGAGGAAGACGATCGAGCCGTTCATCAGCCCCAGCTCGTGCGAGTTGCGGGTCTGGATCAGGCGGTCGCCGATCCGGAAGCGGTCGCTTAGCGCGCGCTTGCCGTCGGGGTTGAGCTCGGCCTGGAGGCGCTCGTTGAGGGCGTCGATCCCGACCGGGCCCCGGTACATCGGCGCCAGCACCTGGACCTCGCGGATCGGGTCGACGGCGAATTTCGCCGGGGCCCGCTCGGCGACCACCTCGACCACCGTCTCCAGCGCCCGCTCCGGCGTCCCCCGCTCGATGAAGAAGAAGTCATGGTCCTGCTCGGGGCCAGGCTCGAGGTGGGGCGGGCGGCCGTGGTTGATCTCGTGGGCGGCCGTGGTGATCATCGAGCGTGCCGCCTGGCGGAAGATCTGGGTGAGGCGGACGACCGGCGCTGCCTCGGCGGTGATCAGGTCCTCGAACGGCTTGCCGGCGCCGATCGGCGGCAGCTGGTCCGCGTCGCCGACGAAGACGACGTGGGTTGACTCGGCCAGCCCCCCGAGCAGCACCTCGGCCAGGCGCAGGTTCAGCATCGAGGACTCATCGACGATCACCAGGTCGACCGGCAGCGGCCGGCCGGGCCTGAATGCGGGCTCGCGTCCCGGCATCCACTCCAGCATCCGGTGGATCGTCTTCGCCTCGTGGCCGGTCGTCTCTTCCAGGCGTCGCGCCGCTCGCCCGGTCGGGGCGCAGAGGGCGATCGTCGCGTTCGCGGCTTCCGCCTCGGCGACGATCTCGCGGGTCGCTTCGGTCTTGCCAACGCCGGGGCCGCCGGTGAGGACCGAGACCCGCGCCGCGAACGCCGCCCGCACCGCCGCCCACTGCTCATCGGTGAGTTTGCCGCGCGCCTCCTCGGCCGGCTCGTGGTCGAGGTGGGGAGGGGCGGCGGCGCGCGCAGCCAGCGTCGCCGCGACCGCCAGCTCGCTGGCGCGGGTGCCCTCGCGGTAGATCCGGCCTTCGTCCTCGACCAGGCCGGGCGCCGCGACCAGTACCTCCGGGTCGGGCGCGAGGCCAATCAGCCGCGCGGTGCGCCGGCCGAGCTCGTCGGCCGGGAGGTAGCTGTTGCCCTGCTGCTCGGCCTCAATCAGCGCGTAGAGCGCGGCGGCCTGGGCGCGGCGGTCGGACTCGGGCGGCACGTCGGCGGCGAGGGCGATCTTGTCGGCGCGGACGAAGCCGACCCCCGGCACCTCGGTCAGGCGGTAGGGGTCCTCGTGCAGGATCGCCATCGAGTTCTCGCCGTAGCGGGCGTGGATCGGGGCGGCGAGGTGGGCAAGGCCGTGTGGTGCCAGCTGCACGTGCAGGTCGCGGATCGCCCTGCTCGCGTACCAGGACTGGGTCGCGGCGGCGGCCTGGTCGGCGCTTACCCCGCGCAAAGAGCCGAAGACCGCTTCCGGGTTGGCGGCGATCGCTTGCAGCACCTCCTCGCCGTGCTCGTCGAGCAGCCGCTCGGCCCGCTTCTGGCCGATGTGACGGAGGGAGGTCAGGTAGGCGACCTGCCCCTCGCGGTCGGTCGGGTCGAGCGGCAGGGCGCCCTGGGCGCGCAGCTGGCGGCCGTAGCGGTTGTGGGTCTGCCACTCGCCGCTGACTTCGGCCCGGTCGCCGGCGTCGAGGTGGCCGACGGGGCCGACCAGGGCGAATCCTTCCCCCGACTCCGTCTCTTGGACCTCGAGCACGGCGTAGCCGTCATCCTCGTCCTTGTAGATGACCCCGATCACCTCGACGGTCCCGCTGTAGGAAGCGGCGTCGGAGTCGAAAAGGGTGGCTGCTCGGGTCACGCACAAAGGCTAAGGCCCTGAGGGGGCGGGACTCGCCGGCCCGGAACTCGCAGTTTCCGGCCGCGGCAATCGTCTAGGTTCGGACGATGGCGCCTCCGGGCCCAGATGCCGGCCTCTGCGACCGTTGCCGCCACCAGCGGCTGGTGCCGAACACCCGTGGCTCGGTCTTCTCGCTCTGCGAGCGCTCGCGAACCGAACCGGCCTACCCGCGCTATCCGCGGCTGCCGGTCCTCAGCTGCCCGGGGTTCGAGCCGGCTCTGCCTCCGGCTCCCGAGCGGCGCCGATAGCGGCGCCGATCAGGCCGAGGCCGAAGACCACCGCGGCAAGGCCGACGAGGAAGCCGAGGAAGGGGACGATGGCGGCGAGGCGCAGGATCGCCAGCCCGGCGAGGAAGGCCCAGAAGCGGCCGCGGGGCTCGGCGACGACGCGGCGGCCGAGCGCGTAGGCAGCGGCGACGTAGGCGACCGCCGCCAGCGGCAGCAGTGCCAGCCCGAGGACGAAGGCCAGCGGGATGCCGACCAGGGTGACGAGAGCGATCGCCGCCGCCAGCGGCAGGCAGATGCCGATCGCGATGCCGATCGCGATCACCGGCCCGACCCGTTCGCGCGAGCGGGCGGAGAGGGCGTCGGCGGCGCGGGGGGCGATCAGGAGCAAAAGCAGCCCGAGGACCGCCATCGAGACCCCGAACCCGAGCCAGAGCGCGAGGGCACCGACGAAGGGCAGGAGGGCGACCGAGTCGTCCCAGTCCTCCTCGATCACGTCGCCGCGGACGATCGCGGCGCCGGCGACGATCGGTCGCTCGTCCCCATAGCGGACGTCGCCGCTGACGTAAGCCCGTGGCAGCAGGCGGGCCTGGCCGCCGAAGGTGACCAGGTCGCCGTCGATCCTGCCGCTGACCGTCGCGTCCCCGGAAAAGAGGACGACGTCGCCGTCGACCCGCCCCGCCAGGCGCAGGTCGCCGCTGGCGATGAAGACGCCCTCGACCGTTTCCCCGCGGGGGACGGTGACGTCGCCGGAGACGACGACGATCGCGTCCTCTGCGTGGTCGGAGGTTTGCGCCGCCGTCGCGGCGGCGGGCAAGGCCAGCGCCGCGACGGCGAGAAGGACGGCGAGGGTCAGGACGCGGCGCATCGGGCTCCTACCCTAACCGGGGCGATCTAGGTCGCCATCGGATCCGGTTCTCCCAGCTTGCTGACCGGGGGCGGCTCGTAGGCGCCGCCGGGCACGCCGCCGACGATCACCATCCGCATCCCCTCAGCACCGGGCCAGACCTTGCGCATCGTCCCGGAGGCGACGCGGGCCATGTGGTCGGGGTCGAGCGGGAAGCGCTCGCCCGCGATCTCGATCTCGCCACCGCCGCGGATCGCCATGTAGACCTCCTCCTGGCCGTCGCCGGCGTGATCGTGCTCGGGGTAGTTCTCGAAGTCCGGCGGCAGGTCGATCACCGCCAGGCCGAATGACTCGACCCCCAGCTCAGCCCGTGCCCGCTTGAAGGCGCCGAGGTAGACAGCCTCCATATCGTCGATCTTCTTCACCGCGTACACGCCCATCTCTCCTCCTCCGAAAGCATTTCCCGGGTCGCCCGGGCTGTTGAAACGAACGCTCGTGCTTTTTTCTATCGCCTCTTCGCCCACTTCGGCTCCGGGTCTGTAGCGAGTGCGGGGTCGGGAGACCCCCTCCGTCGCAACCAAGGGGAGGCTCCTCCGAGGGTCTCCCGACCCCCATCCCTACACTCGGCCGATGGACCGGGAGCTGCTGACGGCGAAGTTGGAGGAGGCTGGGGAGCCTTCCTATCGAGCTGCGCAGGTGTGGGAGTGGGTGGCGCGTGGGGTGCGCTCCTACGAGGAGATGACGAACCTGCCGGCGGCGCTGCGCGAGCGGCTGGAGGCCGAGGTGCCGCTCTCGGCCCTGGCCGTCGCCACCGAGGCGAAATCGGATGACGGCACCGTCAAGACCCTCTTCCACACCGCCGACGGCCGCCCGATCGAGGCGGTGCTGATGCGCTACCGGGATGGCCGCCGCTCCGTCTGTCTCTCCTCGCAGTCGGGTTGCCCGCTGACCTGCACCTTCTGCGCCACCGGCCAGATGAAGTTCGGCCGCAATCTCGGAGTCGACGAGATCCTCGACCAGGCGCTCCACTTCCGCCGCACCGAAGACATCGACCACGTCGTCTTCATGGGCATGGGAGAGCCGACGATGAACGCCGACAACGTCCTCGCCGCCTGCGAACGACTGCCGGACCTCGGCGTCACCCACCGCCGCACCGCGATCTCGACCGTCGGCTGGGTGCCGGGGATCGACCGGCTCGCCGAGTGCGAGATGCCGGTCAGTCTCGCCCTCTCCCTGCACGCGCCCAACGACGGGCTGCGCTCGCAGATCATGCCGGTCAACGAGCGCTACCCGATCGCCGAGGTGCTCGCCGCCTGCGAGCGCTACCGCGCCGCCCGCCGCCGCAAGGTCTTCATCGAGTACGTGATGCTGGACGGGGTCAACGACCACCCCGAGCACGCCCGCGAACTGGCCAAGCTACTCGACCCGCGCGGCTACAAGGTCAACCTCATCCCTTACAACCCGACCGGCGCCTACGACGGTTCTTCGCCGGAGCGGATCGAGCGTTTCCGCGCGATCCTCGCCGAGCACCGCGTCGCCGCCACCGTTCGCCTCACCCGCGGCCGCGACATCGACGCCGCCTGCGGCCAGCTCGCGGCCAGCGCCGCCTGAGGGCTCGGAGAAACTGGCCAGGCAGCCAGTTACGATGCCGGGCATGGCATCGGTCGACACCACGGGGCCAGTCCAGCGGCCGCCGGAGATGTCCGGCAACCCGGTCCGCCGGGTTGCCGCCGATCTCGCCGACGAGTGGCGGGGGAGGGGAAAGTTTCCGCCGGGGCCGACCGACTTCAGCTGGGTCCGGACTCACAAGATCGCCCACGATCCGCTGCCGCTGCTGCTCGGCGCCTACGAAGACTTCGGGCCGATCTTCACCATGCGCCTGCTGCACTCCCGGGTCGTCTTCCTGCTCGGTCCCGAGGCAAACCACTACGTCACCGTCGGCCACCCGGAGAACTTCCACTGGCGCGAGTCGAGCTTCGGCGACCTGATTCCGCTGCTCGGCGACGGCCTCCTCACCATCGACGAGGACTACCACGACCGCGCCCGGGCGATCATGATGCCCGCCTTCCACCGCGAGCAGGTCGCGTCCGCGACCGAGGCGATGACGATCGAGACCGACGAGGCGATCGCCGCGCTGCCGGTCGGCGAGGTCGTCGACGTCTATGAGTGGATGCGCAACCTGGCAATGCGGATCGCGATGCGAGCTCTACTCGGTCTCGACCCTGACGAGGCGGGCAAGGGAGCGGCCGCGGCCGAGCATTTCGAGCGCGCGCTCGGCTTCTACGGGATCGACTTCGCCCTGCGGCTGCTGCGCGGCCCCGGCTCGCCCTGGCGCAAGATGAACCGCTCGCGCGAGGTCCTCGACGAGATCGTCTTCGGCGAGATCGTCCGCTGCCGTGCCCACCCGGATCCGGGTCGCCGCGACATCCTCAGTCTCCTGGCCGGCGCCCGCGGCGCCGGCGGCGAGGAATTCACCGACCGCGAGATCCGCGACCAGGTGATGACCCTGATGTTCGCCGGCCACGACACCTCGACCTCAACCCTGACCTTCATGCTCCACGAGCTCGCCCGCCATCCGGAGGTAACCCGGCGTTTGCACGAAGAGCAGGATGAGGTGCTGGGTGGGGAAACTCCGAGCGCGCTCCAGCTCGAAAAGGAGATGCCCTACCTGGACATGGTTCTAGACGAGGTCCTGCGCCTCTACCCGCCGGCCTGGGTCGGGCCACGGCGGGCGGTGCGCGAGTTCGAGTTCGGCGGCCACACGGTGCCGAAAGGCGCCTACGTCAACTACTGCTCATGGGCCAGCCACCGGCTGCCCGAGGTCTTCCCCCAGCCCGAGGCCTTCATCCCCGAGCGCTTCACCCGCGAGCGCAAGGCGGCGCTGCCGCGCGGCGCCTACGTCCCCTTCGGCGGCGGTTCGCGGATCTGCATCGGCAAGCGTTTCGGCCAGACCGAGGTGAAGCTGGTGGCAACCAAGCTCCTCCAGCATCTGCGCGTAGAGGCGCTACCCGGCCGAACGGTAACGATCCGCCAAATGCCAACCCTCTCCCCAAAGGGCGGACTGAAAATGCGAATCCTCTCCCGAGAGCAAGAGGCTTCAGGTGGAAGGGGGTGACCCCCTCCAGACACTCAACATCGAGCCATAAGCGAGATGTGTCTGGAGGGGGTCACCCCCTTCCACCCTCCAACAGCTACTTGATGAAGAGCATCTCCTCGTACTTAGGCAGCGGCCAAAGGTCATCAGCCACCACCCGCTCGAGCTTGTCGGCTGCCTCGCGGACTTTGTCCATCGCCGCCAGCTGACTGTCGCGGGCGTAGACCGCCCAGTCGAGACCCTCGAGGTCGTCGGGGTAGGCGTTCGCCTCTTTCAGGTCACCCAGCGCTGCGACCAGCTCGTCGACCAGCTCGCGGACCTCGCCCTCCAGCGCGGAGACCCCGGCCGCGGTGATCAGGGCCAGCTGACGCAGCCCGGCCGGCAGGAGCAGCGTCTGGCCGATCGAGAAGGTCTCCTCCGCCTCGATGTTGGCGCGGATCGCGTACTGCTCGACCCAGACCTCGTAGCGCGACTCCAGCTCCCGCTTCGAGAGCACGTGGTACTTCTCGAAGGCGGCGACGGTGTCGTCGGCGAGAACCTCGGGCAGTGCATCCGGGGTCGTCTTCAGGTTCTTCAGGCCCCGCTGCTCGGCCTCGGCGTGCCACTCCTCGGAGTAGTTGTCGCCACTGAAGCAGACCCGCTTGGTGGCCAGGTAGGACTCTTTGACGAGCTCGATCACCGCTGCCGGCATCGCCGTGCCGCCGTTCAGCTTCTCCTCCAGCTTGCCGGCGAGCTCATCGATCGCCTCGGCGGCGATCGTGTTCAGGACCGTGTTCGGGAAGGCGAGCGACATGCTCGACCCCAGCGCCCGGAACTCGAATTTGTTGCCGGTGAAGGCGAACGGCGAGGTCCGGTTGCGGTCGCCGCCGTCCATCGGCAGCGGCGGCAGCACCTGGGTCCCGAGGTCGAGGAACGAGGCCGGCGTGTTGGGGTCGCCCTCTCCGGAGGCGATCGCCTCGAAGACTTTGTCCAGCTCGGCGCCGAGGAAGACCGAGATGATCGCCGGCGGCGCCTCGTTGGCGCCGAGGCGGTGGTCCTGGCCGATGTTGGCGACCGAGGCCCGCAGCAGGCCCTGGTGCTTGTTGACCGCCTGGATCACCGCGGTGCAGAAGAACAGGAAGTGGATGTTGTCGGCAGGAGTATCGCCTGGGTTCAGCAGGTTGGCCCCGGCGTCGGTCCCCATGGACCAGTTGTTGTGCTTGCCGGAGCCGTTGACGCCGGCGAAGGGCTTCTCGTGCAGGAGGCAGACGAGGCCGTAGCGGCGGGCGACGTTCTCCAGCGTCTGCATCAGCAGCTGCTGGTGGTCGGAGCCGACGTTCGAGTTCTCGAAGATCGGCGCGATCTCGTACTGGGCCGGCGCGACCTCGTTGTGGCGGGTCTTGACCGGGATGCCGAGCTTCCGCATCTCCAGTTCGGACTCCATCATGAAGGCCAGCACCCGCTCCGGGATCGAGCCGAAGTAGTGGTCGTCGAGCTCGTGGCCCTTCGGCGGCTTGGCGCCGAACAGGGTGCGGCCGGTGGCGATCAGGTCGGGGCGCTCGAAGAAGTACTGCTCGTCGATCAGGAAGTACTCCTGCTCGGCGCCGACCGTGGTGTAGACGCGCTGGGCCTTCTCGTCGCCGAGCAGGCGCAGCGCCTTGATCGCCGAGCTGCTGAGCGCGTCCATCGAGCGCAGCAGCGGGATCTTCGCGTCGAGCGCCTCGCCGGTCCAGGAGGCGAACGCGGTCGGGATGCAGAGCAGGGTCCCGTTCGGGTTCTCGAGGATGAAAGCGGGGCTGGTCGGGTCCCAGGCGGTGTAGCCGCGGGCCTCGAAGGTGGCGCGGACGCCGCCGGTGGGGAAGGAGGAGGCGTCGGGCTCGCCCTGGATCAGCTCCTTGCCGGAGAAGTCGGCGATCGTGCTGCCGTCGCCCGAGGGCTCGAAGAAGGAGTCGTGCTTCTCCGCGGTCGAGCCGGTCAGCGGCTGGAACATGTGGGTGTAGTGGGTGGCGCCGTTCTCCAGCGCCCATTCCTTCATCGCCTCGGCGACGGCGTCGGCGAGGCTGGGGTCGAGCCCGCCCCCGCCGGCAAGCGTCTTCTGCAGCTTCTCGAAGACGTCCTCCGGCAGCCTTTCGCGCTGCACGGAGACGGAGAAGACGTTCTGCCCGAAGGGGTTGTTCTCCGGGAGGGTCAGGTCCTGCGCTCCGAGGGCCCCTCCGTTGGAGCTCCACTGCGCGGCGGTCACGTTCTGCTGGCGAATGCGGGTCATCTGTTCGGGTTCTCCCCCTCGGCGCGCGCTCGGGTCTCCCGGCGCGATTGGTTGAAAGTCTTGGTCCCTCGGAAAAAGAGCACCACGGAGCCTAATAGGGGCTCTTGGATCTCGCTTTGTACCGCCGTATAAAGCTTTGCCTCAGGCGCTTGTCCCCGCTGTCGGCGGTCGCCTGAAGACGTGGAGGAGGCCGCAGGGTTCGAAGCCCAGCTTCTCGTACATCAGCCGCGGCCAGTCGTCGGTGTCGGCGACGATGAAGGTGACCTCGTGGCCGGCCTCGCGCGAGGCCGCCAGCGCAGCCGAGACCACCGCCTTCCCTAAGCCCTTGCCGCGGGCCGCGGCAAGGGTGCCGACGTCCTCGACCTGCCCGATCCCCGCCCCAGACAGCAGGCAACAGGCGGCGGCCGGCTGCTGGGCAGGTGCCACGAACCAGCGGTCGCCGGCCGCGGCGCCGGCGCGGCGGTTCATCTCCAGCAGCTGCTCGGCGGTCTCGTCGAGGTCGGCCATCTCCGGCGGGAACTCGCCGCGGATCAGCTCCCGGCGCAGCCCCTCGCAGTCGCCCAGGACGCACTCGCGGACCCCGTCGCCAGGGAAGATCTCGGTCTCGCGCCAGGTCATGTAGAGGTTCGTCTCGGTCTCCCAGCCGGGGATTCCGCCGATTTCGCCGGCCAGGCGAGCTCCCTCGGCTTCGTCCCGGATCGCGATGGCGCGGTGCGCGAACCCCGCCAGGCTCTCGTCGGCAGCAGCAGCGACCTCCGCCGCGGTCATCCCCGCCCGCTCGACCAGCGCCCAGTTGGCATCCCAGGCCAGGGGCAGGGAGGGGGAGAGAAAGGCCCGCCCCCATTCGAACTCGACCACCTCCTCGTTTGCCCGCTCGTCGATTGCGAGCTCGAAATCCAGCAGCCGGTCGCGCATAGCGCGAGCCTAGAGGACAGCCGGCGGCGGCTATCCCAGCGGCGTGGTGCTGAAGATGCCGAGCGGGTGGCGCATCCGGAAGCCACCGGTGGGGCGCATCTGTTCGCTCCAGCCGGGGCCGCTGCGGTCGCCGTCTTCGCTGTAAGAGGTGTCCCAGCGCAGGCCGGCGATCACCGCGAAGACGTGCTCCTTGTTGGCGTAGATGCGGACCCAGCTGCCGGCGCCACCGCCTCCCCAGCGCATGAAGCCGGTTGAGTCGAGCGGCGATTCGAGCAGGCCGGCGGCGTGCATCACGTAGCTGACCGAACCCGAGCAGTCATAGCCGCGCGAGTTCCAGTTGCGATGGCCACCGCCCCACACGTAGGGCCGGTGGCGGATCCGGTTGGCGGCTTCGATCATCGCCTTCACCGCCGGTGGGGCAGAGGGCGGGGCGACGGCGCGGCCGTCGCGGAGCAGCTCCGCCTGCGGCACGGCAGCCGAGGCCGATCCGGCGAGCGCGCTACCGAGCAGCAGCGCGCAGACGAGCATCGTGAACAGCGTCCCCAGCCTTCGCATGAAGGAGCTGTATCGGCAGGCTCGTCAGGGGACTTGAGGGAGGTCCGGCGGAGTGCCGGTGGCGATCAGCGCGCCCATCAGGACCCCGAGCAGCAGGTTGCGCAGCTCTTCGCGCTCGATGTCGCGGTGGTCGATCCAGTTCAGGCAGGCGCCGTCCATGAACCAGAGCCAGCCGCTGACCGCGGTGCGTGCCTTCGGCGGCGCCCCGTCCGGGTAGAGCCCGTCGAGGATCCGCTGCGCCGTCGCCCGCCGCACCGCTTCGATCAGGTCGCGAATCTCGGCGACGCCGGCGGCGCTGCGAATCAGGTTGCGGTAAGCCCCCGCGTTCTCCTCGACCAGGGAGATGAAGGCGTCGAGGCTGCGCGTCAGCTGCTCCACGGGGGGCAGCTCGGGGTCGGTTTCGGTCCGCTCCCGCAACTGCTCGGCCCAGGCGCTGAGCGTCTCCTCGAAATAGGCCTGTTTGCTGGGGAAGTAGTGGTAGAGCAGCGCCTTCGAGATCCCCACCTCGGTGGCGATCTTGCTCATCGAGAGCTCGTCGTAGGAGTGAGCCGTGAACAGCTCGGCGCCTCGCTCCAGCAGCTGCTGGCGGCGCTCGTCGACATCCATCCGGCGGTAAGCGGGCTCACTCATGTCCCCTAAGTGTAACGGCTTGTTGACCGATGGTTGACAAGATTGCTACGGTTATCAACCGTCGGTCAACAAGCAATCAACAGAAGGGGAGACTGATGTACAGCGAACGACTGAATTCACCGCAAGACGATGGGGAGGGGCCTCCGCCGCCCCCGTCCTACAACCCGATGTCGAGAATCGAGTTCGAGCGCCTGTTCGGCGGTCGTGTGATGGCCTGGATCGGCGCCCTCGCCACCCTGCTCGGACTCGTCTTCCTGCTGCGCAGCGCCGTCGACAGCAGCTGGTTCACGGAGGAGATCCGCACCCTGATGGCCGCGTTCGGCTCTCTGGCTCTGCTCTTCGCCGGTGTTTGGCTGCACGAAAGGAAGGGGCACCTCGAGGCCGCCCGCGTGGCGGTGGCCATCGCGATTCCGGGCCTGTATGCAACGACCGTCGTCGCCACCCAGACCTACGACCTGATCTCGCCGGTCTTAGGACTCGAGGCAGCGGCGCTGATCGGGGTTATCGGGGTGGCGATCGCAGTGCGCTGGTCCTCGATGCTGGTCGGCAGCGTCGGCATCCTTGGCGCTCTCGCGGCGCCTTTGCTCACCGGCACCGTGACCGACGGCGGCTCGATCGCCTTCGTCGCCATGGCCCTCGCCGCCGGTGTCGGCGTCCTCCTCTGGCAGCGCTGGAACTGGCTATCGCTCGGCGTCTTCGCGGTCTCGGCCCCGCAGCTGATCGCCTGGGTCTGGACGAACAAGACCGAGGAGACCACCCTGCTCGTGATCGCTGTTCTGGTCGGGTTCTGGGTGCTCTACGCGGCTGCCGCCTTCGGCTATGAGCTGCGCAACCGCAAGGAAGAAGCGCTTCCCGTGTCCTCCTGGCTGCTGCTGTTCGCCAGCAGCACGCTGATCGTCGGCATGGGCTACTACGTCCTCAACCGGGTCGACGACCAGATCGGGCTGGACGCCTGGATCTTCGGCTTCGCCGCCGCTCACCTGCTGCTCGGGGGCGCAACCGTTCGCTTCGGTCTGCACCGCGAAATCGGCTCGCTCCTGATCGGGGGCGGGATCGGCCTCGCGAGCTTCGGGCTGGCCCACGCTTTTGACGGCCCCACGGTGGTTGCCGCCTGGGCAGCGATGGCAGCCGCGCTCTCCTACATGGCGACGCGGGTGGACGCCTCGCCGACGCCGACGCTGTCGAACGCGGAGCGCCTGCTGATGCTGGCGTACGGCTTCCTGATCCTGGCGGCGGGCCACACGCTCCTCGTCGAGGCACCGCCGATGGCGATCGCCGAGGGGGTCGACGACCTCGGTAGCTCGCTGGTCGCGATCGCCTCCTGCGCCGGCGCGGCGCTCGCCTGCTGGTACTGGGGTCGCGAGATCGAGCCGAAGACCGCCACGGTGCTGGGCTTCGTCAGTGCCACCGGGTTCGTCTACCTCGGCTCGGTGGCGATCATCGACGTGATCGGCGCCGACGACAGCGGCGAAGCTCGCGAGATCGGCCAGGCCTGGCTCTCCGCCTTCTGGGCGGCAACCGGCTTCGGCGTGGTCGCCTGGGGCATGGTGCGGCACTCGCCGAAAGCCCGCCTCGGTGGCCTGGCGCTGCTGACGGTCGCGATTGCCAAGGTCTGGACCTACGACCTCTCCGAGCTGGAAGAGCTGGCCCGGTCACTGTCGTTCGTCGCCCTCGGTCTCCTGCTGCTGGCCGGCGCCTTCGCCTACCAGCGCTTTAAGCCGGAGGAAGGCGAAGACGAGGAGCCGCAGACCGAGGTGCGGGACATGCAGGCGTCCCGATAGCCGAGGTGCGGGAGCCGCGGGCATCTGTATAGCCTGCGGTTCCCGCGGCCCGCGCCGCACGATCAAGCCGAAAACCGGAGGAAATCTCAGCCTATGTTCGTCTCCAAGGCCGCCGTCGTCGGCGGCGGCACCATGGGCGGCGAGATCGCGCAGGCGATCGCCGCCGCCGACATCCCGGTCGTCGTCAAGGACATCGACCAGAAGTTCGTCGATGCGGCCCTCGACAAAGCCCGCGGCGTCACCAAGGGGCAGCTCGCCCGCCTGGTCAAGAAGGAAAAGCTGACCCAGGAGCAGGCCGACGCCCGGCTCGCCGAGGTGATGGCCAACGTGATTGGCACCACCTCATATGAGGAGTTCGGCGACGTCGACTTCGTGATCGAGGCGGTGCCGGAGAAGATGGCGATCAAGCAGGCGGTCTTCCGCGAGCTCGACGCCGTCACCCCGGGCCACGCGATCCTTTCCTCCAATACCTCCTCGCTCTCGATCACCGAGATCGGCGAGGCGACGCTGCGGCCCGACAAGGTCGTCGGCTTCCACTTCTTCTACCCGGCCTCGATCATGCCGCTGGTCGAGGTGATCGTCGGCGAGGACTCCTCGCAGGAGACCGCGACCGCCGCCTACAACTTCGCCCAGGCGATCAAGAAGCAGCCGATCGTCTGCGGCGAGGTTCCCGGCTTCGTCGTCAACAAAGTCCTGATGGCGACGATGGGGGAGATCTGGCGCGCCCAGGAGGACAAGGGGCTCTCGATCAAGGCGATCGACGAGGCGATCGCGGGGGCGAAGCTGGCGCCGATGGGGCCGTTCTTCCTCACCGACCTGCTCGGTCTCGACACCGTGCTGCACGTCGCCGAACACCTCAACGACTCCTACGGCGAGAGCTTCTACGTCCACAAGGGCCTGCAGGGGCTGGTCGCCGACGGCAAGCTCGGCCTCAAGACCGGCGGCGAGGGCTTCTTCAAGGAGGGTGAGCAGAACATCCCCGGCGAGGCCGCTCCCGACGGCGATGAGCTGGTGGCGATGTTCAGCTGCCGGGCGCTGATCGAGGCCTGCCTGCTGGTCGAGGAAGGCGTCTGCTCGGTCCGCGACATCGACCTCGGGATGATGACCGGGGCCGGGCTCGACCCGCGCAAAGGGCTGCTGCCGCCGTTCTGGAAAGCCGACGTCGAGGGCCTCGACAAGGTCCTGGAGACGATGGAGGGCCTGGAGGAGCGCCACGGCGACCGCTTCGCGCCGCCGACGATCCTCAAGCGGCTGGTCGCGCAGGGCCGCCACGGGCTTTCCACCGGGCAGGGCTTCTATCCCTACCCCCAGGCCGACGAGGGCGAGCAGACCGAGACGGTGAAGCTGGAGACCCGCGGAGACGTCGCGATCGCCTGGCTCGCCAACCTGCCGATGAACTCGATCTCGCCGCAGGTGGTCGGGGACCTGGAGACGGTCTGGAACCGGGTCAAGGGCAGCGATGAGATCGGCGCGATGGTGATCGCCTCCTCGGTCCCGGTCGTCTTCTCGGCAGGCGCCGACATCAAGGCGTTCACCACCCTCGACAAAGCGAGCGGGGCGGACCTGATCAACCGCGCCCACGCGCTCTTCCGCGACTTCGGCCAGGCCCGGGTTGTCACCATCGCTGCGGTCAACTCGATCGCCTTCGGCGGCGGCTGCGAGCTGGCGATGGCCTGCGACTTCCGCCTCGGCGCCGAGGCCGCGGTCTTCGGCCAGCCCGAGGTGAAGCTGGGGATCATCCCCGGCTTCGGCGGCACCCAGCGCCTGCCCCGTCTGGTCGGCCAGAGCAAGGCCCTGGAGCTTAACCTGGTCGGCGACGCGATCCTCTCCGAGGAGGCGCTGGAGCTGGGCTTGATCAACCGCCTGGTCCCCGACCACGAGCTGTTCGAGACGGCGCTGATGTGGGGCCGCAAGCTGGCAGCCCAGGCGCCGCTTGCGGTCGAACAGGTCAAGGCTGTCTCCGCCAAGGGCGACCTCGACGAGGGGATCGAGGCCGAGAAGCAGGGCTTCGCCGCCGCCTTCGGCAGCGCGGACGCGAAGGAGGGCATCTCCGCCTTCCTCGGCAAGCGCACCCCCAAGTGGAGGGGCAGGTAACGACCCGCGAGGTTGAGCGACTGGCCGAGCTGCTCGGCCAGTCGCGCCGCGCCGTCGCTCTCACCGGCGCCGGCGTCTCGGTGCCGTCTGGGATCCCCGACTTCCGCACCCCGGAGACGGGGCTGTGGGCGAACGTCGACCCGATGGAGGTCGCCCACATCGACGTCTTCGAGGGCGACCCCGAGCGCTTCTGGTCCTATTACCGGCCGCGGTTTCAGTCGCTGGGCGATAAAGAACCGAACCGGGCGCACGAGGTATTGGCCGAGCTCGAGCGGCGCGGCTCGATCGACGGTGTGATCACGCAGAACATCGACCGCCTGCACCGAGCGGCGGGGTCTGAAAACGTGATCGAGGTGCACGGCTCGATCGAGACCTCGTCATGCATGGCGTGTGAGACCGCCTTCGGCCTTGAGGAAGTGGAAGGTCTCTTCGACGAGCGCGGGGTGGCGATCTGCGCATCCTGCGGAGGTCCGGTCAAGCCCGATGTCGTCCTCTTCGGCGAGATGTTGCCGCTGGAGGCGATCGAAAGGGCGACTGAGCTGGCCGAGGGTGCCGACCTGATGCTCTGCGTCGGTTCCTCGCTGGCGGTCCACCCGGTGGCGGGCCTGCCTCAGCTGACCCTGGAGGGCGGGGGGCGGCTGGCGCTAGTCACCAAGGGCGAGACGCCCTACGACCGCGACGCCGATCTGAAGCTGGATGGCGAGGTCGACGAGGAGCTGTCGGCGCTGCTGGCGGCGCTCGGCTGATGCCCGCCGAGCTCCCCGACGCGGTCGTCTTCGACAACGACGGTCTCCTGCTGGACACCGAGTCGGTCTGGACCAGGGCCGAGGAAGACCTCTTCGAGCGGCGTGGGCTGGAGTTCACCCCCGCCGACAAGCGCCAGCTGGTCGGCACCTCCGCGGAGATTGCCGGCGGCATCCTCGAGCAACGGTTGGGTGAGCCCGGCCGAGCCGAGGAGCTGATCGAGGAGCTGAACGTGCTGGTCGTCGCCGAGCTCGAGCATGGGGTGGAGGCGATGATCGGGGCCCGCGAGCTGCTCGAGCGCCTGCGCGAGCGCGGCACCCCGATCGGCCTGGTCTCCAACTCGCCGCTGCGCTTCGTCCGGCGCTCGATCGAGATCGTCGGCTTCGAGACCCACTTCGACGTCATCCTCAGCGCCCACGAAGTGGCGGCGCCAAAGCCAGCGCCCGATCCCTACATAGAGGCCTGCCGGCGGCTGGGCGTGGAGCCCGGGCCAAGCGTCGTCGCCCTCGAGGACTCACCAACCGGGGTGGCTGCCGCAAGGGCAGCCGGCCTGACCGTGATCGGTGTCCCCTCGATCGAGGGGATAGCGCTCGACGAAGCGCACCACATCGCGGAATCGCTTCTCGACGCGGTTGTGGAGAGTCACCTCGCGTTCTAGCTGCTCTGTCAGAGCCGGCTTTCTCTAGATACTTAGATGTTCTTGATCATCCTGCCCTCTGAAGGTAGAACGGGGGACGTATATATCGGGCGGGAAGACGCGCCCTCCAAAAACGGCGCGGCCGAAAGGAAAGACAATGAAACATTGGAAGATCATAGGTCGACTCGCCGTTTTTGCCATCGCATCCATGGCATTCGCCGGAACCGCATCGGCGGACCAATTCACATCCCCGACAGGGACGACCTTTACAGCAACAACACATTTTGAATCAGAGGGCCATGTAGTTCTGGACAATCCCGTAGCCAAAATTGAATGCAAACTCACAATGCATGGTCACATAAATTTCCATGGCTTTTTCGTCAGGACCGAACTCACAGAAAAAAGATATTTCAACTGCACAAATAGTTGGCATGTCACAACGGTCGCATCTGGTCAAACGAGCGTTGAAAATTCCGGCGGCTACAACGGCGATGTCTTTTCGAGTGGCGAGACAATCGAAGCCACACGGTTCGGCATTAGCTGTCGCTACGCGACCTCCAACACCACAATCGGGACGCTTACAGGCGGCGGCCCGGCGACAATTGACCTCAGCGCGAGCATTCCCTTCCACAGTGGCAGTCCTCTCTGTGGCTCAGGGGCGACCGCGTTAACAGGGAGCCTTAATGGAACCGCTCCCACCACGTTGTTCGTTGACAACTAGTCCAAGCGTTCGGTTGGCCTACAACGTCGTAGCGTGGCCGCCATAAGGCGGCTGCGCCGCGACACGGATCGTCAGAGATCCGGCGGATGTCGATTTTGGCTCCTCTCGATCGTCGTAGGGGTAGAAGGCGGGAGAATCGGCTTTCGAGCTCCCGCAGAACACGAAGCGAAAGGACCCACGATGAGAGTGATGGCGATTGTCAAGGCGAGCGAAGACTCCGAGGCCGGCCAGATGCCGAGCGAGGAGCTGCTCACCGCGATGGGCAAGTTCAACGAAGAATTGACCGAGGCAGGATTGATGATCACCGGGGAGGGACTGCGCGCCTCCTCGAAGGGCGCCAGGGTCAGCTTCGGCGGTGACGGCGAGCGGACGGTCACCGACGGCCCGTTCGCCGAGACGAAGGAGCTGATCGCCGGCTTCTGGCTGCTGCAGGTGGCCTCCTTCGACGAAGCGGTGGAGTGGATGAAGCGGTGCCCCAACCCTCACCACGAACCGGGGGAGATCGAAATCCGGGAGGTTGCCGAGGCCGAGGACTTCGAAAACTAGCCCGTCAGAGTTGCGATACCGGAACCAACCAGCTCCTCTGTGTACTCAGCTGTTCTTGACTAGTACCTCCGTGAGAGGTAGGACAGGGGTTGTACACAGAACTGGGTGCTAACGCGCCCGTGAGGAGAAAAAATGAAGAAGCTGAAGATTTTCGGTCTCGCAGCCCTCGCGACGGCCGCCCTGCTCGCGATTGCCGGCAGCGCCGCGGCCTCGACGGTCACATCCCCTACAGGCACGTCCTACACAGGCACGCTTGCAGGAGTGAGCGAAGGACACGGGGTCCTGCACAATCCAATTGCCAAAATCGAATGCAACGTGGCTATCGAAGGGATAATCGAAAGCCACGGCGTGGGTGTGACAGCTGAAGGCAGTGCCACCAAAGTTACGCTGACGCCTTGCACAAACAACTGGCATGTGACAACCGTGGCGGTTGGCAAAATCATCGCGCATTGGACCAGCGGTCACAACGGCACGATCGAATCGACCGGCGCGACAGTCGAAGCGACACGTTTCGGCGTCACCTGCAGGTATGTGACCAACGGCACCCAACTCGGGCTCGCCACAGGAGGCAACCCCGGAAGCATGCATTTGGAAGCCAAAATTCCCTTCCATAACGGCAGTCCTCTCTGCGGCTCTGGGCCGACCCAGCTGACAGCGAATGGCAGTACGACTCCCGAAGCGCTGTATCTGGGTGAATAGCCCTACTGATCGGTATGCCTAGGGTGGTGCGGCGCGGCGCCCTTCGGGCGGTCGCGCCGCACTCTGTTGTTCAGCCGCGCAGCACGCGCCGCCGCCGGAGGATTCGCTCGCAGGTCTTCAGCAATTGCTCGACCAGCGTCCGATGCTCGCCATCGAGTTCTCCTTGGAGCGCGGCATTGGCCGTGTCTCCAACCTCGCCTTTACGTTCCCCGAGTGTCGCCATGTCCTCGTCGTGCCCCGGATCGCCAAGCGCCCCATTCAGCTCCACCAGCAGGGCCTCGAGGCCGACCCGCAGTTGCAGGGCCGCCTCGCGGTCGCGGCCGGCGTCCAGGTCGGCGCGAGCGCGCAGCAGCAGCGTCTCGCAGGCGTCCAGCTGCTCGCGGCCGCCGAGCAGGGCTGCCACCCGTTCCTGCGGTCGCAGCTCCTCGTCGCGGCGGCGTCGGCGTGAGGCTCGGGGGCCGGCGTCGACCGCGCGGGCGTCGCTGAAGCGGCTGGCCGCGACCTCCTCGCCGCTGCCGTAGCCGAGCAGGATCCTCTCCGCTGCCTCGGCCGCGAGCTCGCTGTTCGCTCGCGGCGCGGCGGCGGCGACTGCTTGGGCGTGCAGGGCGCGGTTCAGCAGCGCCAGCCCTTCGTCGACGAGGACGTCGACCGTGTCCTCGGCCTCGCAGGCCTCATCCAGCCAGCGCGCCGCCTCGCTCTCCTCGGCGATCGGGGCGAAGGCGCGGATCGCGGTGACCCGGGTCAGGGTCAGGGTCTCCGGATCGTCGTCGGCAGCGACCCGCCGCGGCCGACGACGGCGCCGGGTCGCGGCAGATGGTGCGGCGAACGTTTGCAGCACGAGGACACTCTCCTCACCCTCGGGTCCGTTGGCGCGCGCCAGGTAGCGGCCGTCGGCGAGCGGCAGCGCCCCGGCGAAGTCGAACTGGACGAATCCGAATAGCTTGGTCAGGGGGCTGATTCTCCCCGCTCGGCGGGGGATTTGCGGCGCTAGTCGCCGGTGCCGGCGGAGAGGCCGCCGTTGCTTTTATCCGGCAGCGCGTATTTGGAGGGGTTGACCGGCACGTCCGGGTTTTCGATCTCACCGAGACGGTCGATCAGTCGCTGCCACTGGTTCGGTTTCAGCAGGGCCGCGAACTTGGCTTCGGGGCCGCCTTCGAGCGGGTGGTAGCCGACGTGGACGTGGTCGTAGTGGTCGCCCATCGCGAAACTGGTCGGGCCGGGCAGGTCCTCGAGCGAGATCACCTGGTGCGGGTGCATCGTCCCTTGCAGCTGCAGGACGGCGTGGATCAGGTCGTCGGTCACCGATCCCGGACCCTGGTTGCCGGTCACCGGAGCCCCGTTGATCACCGGAATGTCGACGGCGGTGCCGGTCGTGTGCTCGGAGACGTTGCCCGAGGTGGTGAGGAGGCCGTGGCCGCATTGCAGAGAGGTGACGGTCAGGTCGTAGCCCTTGACCGTGAGGTACTCGAGCATCGCCAGGATGCGGCGGTCGATGCGCCCGCCGGCGATGTCTTCGCGGCCGCATTCGTAGATTTCGAGGCTCTTGTTGGAGAGGACGCGCTTCTGCAGCGCCTCCTTCGAGAGCAGCAGCACGCCGGCGCCGCTCAGCTTGGCGAAGGGGCTCTTGCCCTGGGCCCGGTAGATCGCCGTCGCCTCGAGCAGCTTCCAGCCGTCGAGGATCGGCTTCGGGTCGATTCGCGGCGCGCCTTTGCCAGCCGGGCGAATCGAGAAGTTGATGTGGGAGTCGACGCCGTCGGTGCCCTCGCCGACCCGGGCGAGGACGGTGCCGGCGATTACCTTCGAGCCGACCTTGAGGGATCCGTCGGAGCTGGCGGCGACGGCGGCTTCGACCGCGTCACTCGCGGTCTCGCGCCCGGTCCCGGTTCGCTCCGGGAAGGCCCGCAGCCGTGGCCGCAGGTTCTCGCTTTCGACCGGGACCCGCTTCTCCTTGCCGGTCGGCATCACCACCAGGCGGTGGTGGCGGACCAGGCTGCCCAGTTCGGCGTAGGTGTAGCGGTTGCCGTAGGTGTCTTCGAGGACGACGAAGTTGCCGAGGGTCTCGGAGCGCCCGAGCTTGCGGATCACCCCGTCGTTGACGGCGACGATTGGCGCCCCCTCCTTGCTGAAGATGTTGATCCCGCGGGGGGTGGGGGAGGAGGAGATGACTTCGGCGGCGTTGCCGTATTCGGGGCTCTCGCCCTTCTCCAGTGCCTCGCGGGCGGCGATGTCGTCGGCGTAGCGGGCGTCGGCGGCGATCGGGAAGTGAGCGCCCTCGGTCAGCCCGGTCAGCGACCCGACCAGGTCGGAGGGCAGGCGGCCGTAGGCGCGGGCGTAGAGCAGAACCTCCTGCACGTACCAGTCGGCGTGGTTGTAGGCGAAGATTGCCTGGTAAAGGTCGTCGTGGGCGCCGGCGAGCTCCAGGTAATTGGCTGCGGCGCAGATCGCGTCGACCGGGTTGTAGGGGTCTTTGCGGCCGTCGCCGTTGGCGTCGACACCGAACGCCTCCCAGCTCGAGGGGAGGAACTGCATCCAGCCGAGGGCGCCGGCGCTGGAGATGTTGAGGTTGGTGCCGAACCCGGTCTCGATTTTGTTGATCGAGGCGAGCACCTCCCAGGGGATCCCGTATTCGGTGCCGCAGGCCTGGTAGATCGGCAGCAGGAAGGGCGGGATTTCGAAGGAGTCGATGACGAAGTTGGGGACCCCGATCGGCGCCGGCCCGAAGGGGGCGATCGTCGTCGTCGGGTTGGCCGCGGTCGGGGAGCCGCCGTCGGAGTACTGCGAGCCGCCGTCGGAACCCTCGGGCAGCGGCTGGTCGCCGCCACCGTTGGCGCCGGGAGCGGTGACCGCGCCGGCGCTGCCTCCGCCGCCGCTGGCGTCGCCGAGCTGATCGTTGCGGGTGGCGCCGCCTTTGCCGCCGCCGCCGTCGATCCCGCTTCCCTGCTTGACGCCGCCGGGTTGCTTTTCGGGGGCGGGAGAGGGGGAGGGCGCGGGACTCGGGACCGGTGCCGATTCGCTCGGCGCGGCGGGCGCCGACGGCGTCGGCGCCTCGTTCGTGTCCTCGGGCTCTTCGCAGTCCGGGTCGTCTTCGTCAACCAGTCCGTCGCCGTCGTCGTCGACTCCGTTGGCGCAGGCGGGTGCCTGCAGCGAGGGGATCGCGGTGGTGGTCGTAGCCGCCGAGGGGTCGACCGCCGAGCTTTCGGAGAGGGGCTCTGCCCCCGCGAAGGCGGTGCCCAATGCGGTCACCGCCAGGAAGCTGGCGCAAGCGAGGATTAGTGCGAACTTGGTTCTCATCCCTAGGCGTCCCTGCCCATGCTAGGAAACCCCTCCCTGGGCAGTATCTGGAAGCTACCCACTAGTACGAGCGTCCGCAACGCGAGTGGGCGCTCCCAACATGGGCTTAATCAACGTCTGAAACATCGTAGTAACGGGAGATTTTCAGCCGAGGCGGATGGGCTCGTTAAGCTGCTGTGACCTTGACGGTCGAGGACTACGAGCAGGACGGGCTGCGGGCCCGGGCTGAGCAGGCATTGGGGGAGCTGGCGCAAGCGCTGGTCGACAACCCGACCCTGCACGATGCTTTCACCGCCGCGCTCGGCGCGCGGGAGAAGGCGATCGAGGCCCAGCAGGCGGCAATGAGTGCCCTCAACCTGCCCTCGGCGACCGACGTCGAACGCCTCGAGCGGCGACTGCGCTCCTTTTCTCAGCGCTTGGAGGACGTCGAGGAGGCGATCGACGACCTCAGTCGCGAACTCGGCGCGATGCGACGCGAAAACGCCAAAAAACCGTCGAAGAAAAGCAAAGACTAACCCTCAAGTCGAGGTTGAGAGTAGGTCAGTAGCGGCGGATCCGGCTTGTTTCGCCGCCTCCTCCAGATCCTCGTCACGGAGCTGTCCCGAATCGCTCTTCTCGGAGACGATCAGGAGCGCGGCGGCGGCGACCCCGAGCTCGGCAGCCGCGCCAAGCAGCGCCGTGGTCTGCATGTCGACGGCCTCGGCGAGGACGCTCGGACGGTCGCGCTCGGGGTCGTGGAGGGTGTCGAGGCTGATCGCGACGCCGGCGCGCGCGTCGGGGAGCAAACGAGTGAGGCCATCGCTCAGCTCCCGATCGGGGCGGGACGTGCCGCCCGCTGGCGTCCGCGCCTCCGAGACGACCAGCATCTCACCCAACTCGAGGGTGGCCAGGGAACGGCAGGTCCCGACCCGGATCGCCCGCCGCACGCCCAACTCGGCCAGGTCGGCGAGGACTATCGAGGCGCTCGGCCCTCCCATCCCGGTTGACTGAATCGTCAGCTCCGCGCCGGCGGGGGTGACGCCGCTGTAGCCCCACAGCCCGCGCGCGTGGTTGCTCATCTTCGGCTGCTCCAGCAATACCTGGGCGAGCATCAGCGCCCGGCCTGGATCGCCGACGAGGATCGCGTCGGAGGCGATCGGGGCGGTTGGTCGCAGGCGCGCCGGCATCTCGCCGCCGACCCTAGCCCCTGTCCAGGCACGGCGCCGACATCGGGGAGAAAGGGGGGGCGCTGAATTTGCTCCAGCCGTCCAAAGACCCCTTGGAACCCGCTCCATAGCTTGGGAGCGAGCAATCCAAACGCGACCGGCGGGGGCGTGATCCCCGGTGGGCAAGGAGGAATTCGATGAAAAAGAGGCTCTTGATCGCCGGTCTGATGGCCGCGGTTGCCTCGCTCGTCTTGCCGGGGGTGGCCTCGGCTGCAAACCTGGAGGAAACTGCGGCGACCCTCGCCGAAAAGACGTCCGAGCTGAATATGGTCTGGGTAGGCATCGCCTGCGTCCTGGTGTTCCTGATGCAAGCCGGTTTCATGTTCCTGGAGATCGGCTTCTCGCGGCAGAAGAACGTCGGGACCGGGGTCGCCAAGATCCTCGTCAACTTCGCGATCGTGACGATCGCCTGGTGGGCGATCGGTTACGGGATAGCCGAAGGCGGCGACGGTTCAGAAGGTCTGCCCGGCAGCAATCTCTTCGGCGGCAGCGGCTTCTTCTTCCACTTCGACCAGGTGGTCGCCGGAGAAGCGGTGACCGGGGAAAGCGCGATGCTGATGCTCTTCGGGCTCGCCTTCTGCGCCGTCTCCCTGGCGATCGTCTGGGGTACGACCCTGGAGCGGATCAAGTTCGGCGCCTACGTGATCTACGCGCTGGTCTTCGGTGCCGTGGTCTACCCGCTTGTCGCCCACGCCGTCTGGGGCGGCGGTTTCCTCTCAGACATCGGCGGCAAGCCGGTGATGGACTTCGCCGGCTCCTCGGTGGTCCACCTCACCGGTGCGGTCGGGGCGCTGGCGGCGCTGCTGCTGCTCGGCCCGCGGATCGGCAAGTACGACGCGAACGGCAAGCCCCGGGCGATCCCAGGTCACTCGATGCCGCTGGTCGGCCTCGGCGTGATCATCCTCTGGATCGGCTGGTTCGGGTTCAACGGCGGTTCGACCTTCGAAACGTCGGCCTCCTTCTTCGGCGAGGTCATGTTGAACACCCAGCTCGCGGCGGCCGCCGGCGTGATCGGCGCTTCCCTCGCGGTCTACCTGAAGAGCAAGACGCTGGACGTCGGCATGGCCGGCAACGGTGCGATCGCCGGCCTGGTCGGCATCACCGCCCCGTCCGGTTTCGTCGAGTACTGGGCGGCCCCGATCATCGGCTTCATCGCCGGCCTGATCGTGGTCTACGCGGTGCTCGCGATCGACAAGCTCCTCGACGACCCGGTCGGCGCCCTCTCGGCTCACGGCTTGGCCGGAATCTGGGGCACCCTCGCGGTGGGCATCTTCGCCTCGCCGCGGCTGATCGTCGAAGGCGCCGGGCCGGGCATCTGGTACGGCATTTTCGGAGACGCTTCGCTCAGCTCCGCCTTCGGCCAGCTGGGTGTACAGGCCCTGGCGGTGGTGTTCACCTTCGTGGTCGTCTTCGCGATCTCGTTCGCCACCTTCAAGGTGATCAAGTCGACGATCGGCCTCCGGGTCCCAGCCGAGGAGGAGGACGCCGGGCTCGACATCAGCTCGCACGGCATGTACGGGTACCCGGAGGCGTTCATCCCGCAGCCGGAGTACTCGACGGGCCTGCCGGGGACGGCGTCCCCGGCGGGAGCCGCCGCGCCGGTGCCCGCACCCGCCCAGATGACCGCTACCGAGACCCGTTAGGAGGGCTGAGCGCATGAAGAAGATAGAGGCGTTCATTCGCCACGAGGCGTTCGAGCCGATCCGGGCCGAGTTGCTCGACAAGGGATTCCCGTCCCTGTCGATCATCGAGGCCAAGGGCTCGGGCCGCCAGAAGGGAATAGTCGAGCGTTATCGCGGCTCGACCCTCACCGTCAACGTCCGGCCGAAAATCAAGCTGGAGGTTGTGATCGAGGACAAAGACAAAGACGTGGTCGTCGAGACGATCCTCAAGCACGCCCGTACGGGTGAGGTCGGCGACGGCAAGATCTTCGTGCTGCCGGTGGAGGAAGCGATTCGCATCCGCACCGGCGAGGACGGCCAGTCCGTCCTCCAGCTGCACGAGGAGTCGGAGATCCCCACCTAACCCCTGCCGGGTTTCCGACATTCCCCCCAGGAACAAGAGCCAACGGGGCGGCCTTCGGGTCGCCCCGTTTCTTTGCTCAGCAGTTGGGGAGGGTGGGTACCCCTCTCCCGGAGACCGTCGCGCAGCTGGGGCGGGCTGCGCACTACAAGCCTTGGCCCTGAGCCTCCGTGAGAGGGGTACCCACCCTCCCTACGACAGCTTGTGGCGGGGTGGTCCGGCAGCCTTCTGGGGAGGTGGTTAGCCTCGGCGCATGGCGGACCAGCGAATCTCCCTTAGTGAGGCGGCACGAAGGTCTGGCGTGCCTGCTTCGACCCTGAAACGGTGGGCTGAAGAGAAGATCGTGCCGGTTCGGAAAGGGCGCTGGACGGTGGCTGCTGCGGCGCAGGCTCGGGTGGTGTCGCGGATGCGGGAGCGTGGTTACTCGCTCGAGGATCTGAAGGAGGCGGGGCGCGAGGGCCGGCTTGCCTTTGGTTTCACCGAGGAGCTCTTCACCGGCTCCGAGGAGGGGGTGACGATCGAGCAGGCCGCCGCGGAGACGGGGCTGGAACCGGAACTGGTCGAGCGAATCCTGGTCATCCTCGGCACGCCGAAGGGCCAACGCGAGCTGAGTCAGGAGGACCTGGCGGCGCTGCGCCATTGCGCCCGAGTCCTTGCCGCCGGCTTCCCGCTCGTCGCCTTCCTGCAGCTGGTCCGCGTCTACGCGCAGTCGATGCGGCGGATCGCCGACGCCGAGGTGCGGCTCTTCCACCTCTACGTCCACGAGCCGCTGATCCGCGACGCGGTGCCGGAGCTGGAAATGGCCGAGGAGATGGGGGAGCTGGCCGCCGACATCCTGCCCCTGGCGGCGCCGCTGACCGAGTACCTGCACCAGCGCTACCTGCGCTTCTTCGTCGAGCAGGACGTGGTCGGCCACATGGAGGCGGACTCGGCGATGGACACCGCCGAAATCGAGCTCGGCCACGTCAACGTCACCCTCTGCTTCATCGACCTCACCGGCTTCACCCGCTACACCGAGGAGGAGGGGGACATCGAGGCCCTAGACGTGGTCGAGAACTTCGTCGCCAACGTCGAAGCGACGCTGCCGCGGGAGGCGACGATCGTGAAGACGATCGGCGACGAGGTGATGGTCGTCTCACCCGACCCCTCCTCGCTGACCGAGTGGGCGGTCGGTTTCCTCTCTCGCTTTCCCCAGCGCCCACAGCCGCGGGTCGGAATCCACTACGGCGACGCCGTCTATCGCGACGGCGACTACTTCGGCAGCCAGGTCAACCTCGTCCACCGGGTCGTCAACCGGGCGCTGGCCGGCGAGGTGCTGGTCACCGACGCGGTCTGCGAGGCGAGCGTTAGCAGCGGTGCACTCAGCTTCGAGCCGATCGGAGAGGTCAGCCTCAAGGGTTTCCCGACCCCGACCGAGCTCTACGTCGTTCGTCCCGCATGACCGGGGAGGCGGGGATCGGCGACGAGCTGCTGGAGCGGGTCGGCACCGGGGGTTTGCTCGCCGGCCCAGGACCGGTGCTGGCGATGCTCTCCGGTGGCCGGGACTCGGTCTGCATGCTCGATCTCGCGGTGCGGGCGCAGGGGTCGGAAGCGGTCTCGGCTCTGCACGTCAACTACGGGCTGCGGGAGGAGGCCGGCGAGGACGAGCGGCATTGCATCGAGCTCTGCCAACGGCTGGGGGTGGAGCTCGCGGTCGAGCATCCCCAGTGCCCCGGCGGCGCCGGCAACCTCCAGGCCTGGGCGCGGGACGAGCGCTACGCGGCAGCGGCACGCTTGGCGGAGCGAAGCGAGGCGACGATCGTCACCGGCCACACCGCTGACGATCAGGTGGAGACGATCCTCTACCGGCTCGCCTCATCGCCCAGCCGGCGGGCACTGCTCGGGATGCGCCCTCGCGACGGGCGGCTGGCGCGGCCGCTGCTGGGGACGACCCGCGAGGAGATCACCGCTTACTGCGAAGAGCGCGGTCTGGCTTGGCGCGACGATGTCACCAACGAGGAGTCCGGCTACAAGCGCAACCTCGTGCGCCGCGAGCTCGTCCCCGCCCTGGAGAAGATCCACCCGGCAGCCAAGGAGAACGTGCTGCGCACGGCGGCCCTCCTGCGCTCCGAGGCGGAGCTGCTCGACTCGCTGGTCGACCTAGAGTTGGCCGGTGGAGAAGGGGCTCCCGCCGGGGCCATCACCCAGGAGCGCTTCGCCGAGCTGCATCCGGCCCTGCGCCGCCTAGTTCTGCAGAGGCTCGCCGACGAGGCGGCCGCCCGCCCGGTCGCCGGCGCCGCTCGCTTCGCCGAGCAGGTGGCGGGGCTTAGCCGCGGCGGCTCGACGCTCGATCTCGGCGGTGGCGTCCGCGCCGTCCTCGAGGGCGGCGTCCTCCGCGCCGAGCGTCCCTAGCTCCCATATATCTAGACTGCGGCGCGTGTCGGACCCCGCGATCGGCGAGATTCTCGTCGCCAGAGACGACCTGCAGCGCCGCATCGCCGAGCTGGGGGCGGAGATCAGCCGCGACTACGCCGGCCGCGAGCTGATCCTGGTCGGGGTGCTGAAGGGCGCCGTCCTCTTCCTCGCCGACTTGATGCGCCACCTCGACATTCCCTGCGAGATCGATTTCATGGCCGTCTCCAGCTACGGCTCCCTGACCGACTCCTCCGGTGTCGTCCGCATCCTCAAGGATCTCGATGCGCCGATCGAAGACCGCGACGTGCTGATCGTCGAGGACATCGTCGATTCGGGCCTCACCCTGAACTACCTGATGCGCAACCTCAACGCTCGCGAACCGGCCTCGCTGCAGGCCTGCGCACTCCTGACCAAGCCCGACCGCCTGCGCTCCGGCCTGAAGCCGCCGCGCTACATCGGCTTCGAGATCCCTAACCAGTTCGCGATCGGGTATGGGCTCGATCACGCGCAGAAGTACCGAAACCTGGATTTCGTCGCCGCACTTGCCGAGTAGACCGGAAAATCCGCCCTGGTACGCTGATTTCTTCTCTTGAGGCGGTTTTTCAAAAGCGCAGCGTTTCCGATCCTTTTGGTGGTCATTCTGGCGTTCGTCGCCCAGAAATGGATCAGCAATGGCAACGACACCCCGTCGCCTGCTTACAACGAAATGGTCAATGCCAAATCGGGGTTGATCGTCGAAGGAAAAATCGACGAGGTCGACGTCAATCCGAAGGACAACACGATCGACGTCAAGCGGACCAACGGGGAGAACTTCTCCACCGGCTACCCGCCTGACGGCGAAGAGGGTTTGGTCGACCTGCTGGGCAAATATGACGTCAAGACCGACGTCCATGGCTCCGGCAGCTCAGGCTTGCTCTCGCTGCTGACCCTGATTTTGCCCTTCGTCCTCTTCTTTGCCTTCTGGATCTTCCTTATGAACCAGATGCAGGGCGGCGGTTCGCGGGTGATGAACTTCGGCAAATCGAAAGCCAAACGGATGTCGGTGGACGCGCCGAAAATCACCTTCCGCGACGTCGCCGGCGTTGACGAGGCGGTGCAGGAGCTCGAGGAGATCAAAGAATTCCTCGAGAACCCGAAGAAGTTCCAGGCGCTCGGCGCCCGGATCCCGAAGGGCGTCCTTCTATATGGACCGCCCGGCACCGGCAAGACCCTGCTCGCTCGCGCCGTCGCCGGCGAGGCGGGCGTCCCCTTCTTCTCGATCTCCGGCTCCGACTTCGTCGAGATGTTCGTCGGCGTCGGCGCCAGCCGCGTCCGCGACCTCTTCGAGCAGGCGAAACAGAATTCGCCCTGCATCATCTTCATGGACGAGATCGACGCCGTCGGCCGCCACCGCGGCGCCGGCATGGGCGGCGGTCACGACGAGCGCGAGCAGACCCTGAACCAGCTGCTGGTCGAGATGGACGGCTTCGAGATGAAGGACAACATCATCTTGATCGCCGCCACCAACCGGCCCGACATCCTCGACCCGGCGCTGCTGCGGCCCGGCCGCTTCGACCGCCAAGTCGTCGTCGACCGCCCCGACCGCAAGGGCCGCAAGAAGATCCTCGAGGTCCACACCCGCGGCAAGCCGCTGGGGCGCGAGATCGAGCTCGACACGCTGGCCGGCCAGACCCCCGGCTTCACGGGTGCCGACCTCGCCAACCTGATCAACGAGGCGGCGCTGCTGACCGCCCGCTCCGGCAGTCGTGAGATCACGATGAAGGAGCTCGAGGAGGGGATCATGCGAGTGATCGCCGGTCCCGAGAAGAAGACCCGGGTGATGAGCGAGAAGGAGCGGCTCATCACCGCCTACCACGAGGTCGGCCACGCGATCGTCGGCCAGTTGCTCGAGAACACCGACCCCGTCCACAAGATCTCGATCATCAGCCGCGGCCAAGCGCTCGGCTACACGATCAGCCTGCCGACCGAGGACAAGTTCCTCACCACCCGCGCCGAGCTGACCGACACGATGGCGATGACCCTGGGTGGTCGCGCCGCCGAGGAGATCGTCTTCAGCGAGATCACCACCGGCGCCTCCAACGACCTCGAAAAGGTGACCGAGACGGCGAAGCAGATGGTGATGCGCTTCGGGATGTCCGAGCGCCTCGGCCCCCGTGTCTTCGGCCACGATCGCGGCCAGCCCTTCCTCGGCCGCGAGTTCAGCTCCGAGCCCGACTATTCGGACGAGATCGCCCGCGAGATCGACGACGAGATCCGGCGCATCGTCGAGAGCGCCCACCAGACCGCGAAGGCCCTGCTGGGTGAGCGGCGCGACGACCTCGAGCGGGTCTCGAAGCTGCTGCTGGAGCGGGAGACGATCGACGCCGATGAGTTCGTCGCCCTGCTCGCGGGCAAGCCGGCCGACGAGGTCTTTGCCGACGAGGAGGAGCCGCCCTCGACTCCGGCCGAGCCGGAGCCAGAGCCGGAAAAGGCCGCGCGCGAGGGCGCCCGCCCAAATCCGCACCCCCGTCCCGGCTTCGCCGGCGGCGACGCTTCCTAGCGGAGTTCGCCATGACGAAACTCATGGGGGTGGTCAACGTCACCCCCGACTCGTTCTCCGACGGCGGGCTCTACCTCGACCCGGCGGCCGCGATCGCGCACGGACGGGAGCTGGCCGCAGCGGGGGCGCAGATCCTCGACGTCGGCGGCGAATCGACCCGGCCAGGCGCCGAGGCCGTGCCGGAGGACGAGGAGCTGCGGCGAGTTATCCCTGTGATCCAGGGATTAGCCGCCGCAGACTGCCGGGTCTCCGTCGACACTTCGAAGGCCCCGGTGGCCGCGGCGGCGCTCGACGCCGGCGCCGAGATCGTCAACGACGTCACCGCCCTGCGCGGAGATCCGGAGATGGCCGCCCTCTGCGCCGAGCGCGGAGCCACCGTCGTTCTCATGCACATGCGCGGCGACCCGCGGACGATGCAGGACGACCCGCGCTACGACGACGTCGTCGCCGAGGTGAAGAACGTCCTCGCCGAGCGCCTCGGGGCCGCGGTCGCCGCCGGCGTAGCCGAGGAGCGGGTCTGGCTCGACCCCGGCATGGGCTTCGGCAAGACCGCCGCCCACAACATGGAGCTGCTGCGCCGCCTCGGTGAGCTGCGCGAGCTGGGCCGGCCGCTGGTGATCGGCACCTCGCGCAAGAGCTTCATCGGCAAGGTCGACGGCTCCGCCGCCGGTGAGCGGCTGGGCGGGACGATCGCCTCCTCCGTCCTCGCCGCCGCCGAGGGCGCCGAGGTGCTGCGCGTCCACGACGTCGCCGAGGTGCGCCAGGCGCTGGCGGTGGCAACGGCGATCCTCGGGTAGGTTCAGCCCATGGAGAGTCACGGAAACGGGATCGAGTCGAGCGCCGAAATCGAGCTGCGCGGGCTCTCCATCTACACCCACCACGGCGTTTCCGAGGCCGAGCAGGAGGTGGGGCAGCGGCTCGAGTTCGACATCTCCTTCGACGTCCCCGACTGCGACGCAGTGCTGACCGACCGCCTCGACGACACGGTCGACTACGCCCAGGTCTGCGACATCGTCGCCCTCGCCGCCACCGAGCGCAGCTACAAGACGCTGGAGCGGCTGGCGCAGGTGGTGGGAGAGCGGCTGATGGAGCGCTATGGCTGCGAGTCAGTCCGCGTCCGCGCCGCCAAGCCGGAGCCGCCGCTGCCGCTGGCGATCCAGGAGGTGGCGGTCGAGGTCACCCAGGAGCGGGCCCTCAGCGAGGAAGAAGGCGAGAGCTAACCGCGTGGCCGAGCAGCGGATCGGCTACCTCGGCCTCGGTTCCAACGTCGGCGACCCCGCCGCCCACCTGCGGGCGGCGGTCGAGCTGCTGGAAGCGGAGGGCATCGAGGTCGAGGCCGTCTCCTCCGCCTACGTGACCGAGCCGGTGGGGGAGATCCTCGGCCAGCCGGACTTCCTCAACGCCGCGGTTCGCATCCGCACCAACTTCGAGCCCGAGGGGTTGCTCGACGCCTGCAAGCGGGTCGAGGCCGAGCGCGGCCGCTCCTTCGATGCCCCCCGCCACAGTCCCCGGCCGCTCGACGTCGACCTGCTCCTGCTTGGCGACCTCGAGCTCGACACCGACCGCCTCACCCTGCCCCATCGCGAGGTCACCACCCGCCGCTTCGTCCTCGTCCCGCTGCTCGAGCTCGACCCGGGTCTGACGCTGCCGGACGGCACCCGCCTCGGCGATGCGCTGGCGGCGCTACCCGAGGGGCAGCGGGTCGAGCGGGCGGTGCGCCAGTGAAGTTCGGCGACTACTTGATCCGAATCGGCTGGGCGCCGCTGCAGGCGCCCATGAAGGGGCGATTCCGCTTGTCCCCCGAGTAGCCGACCCGGAGGCGGTAGAGGCCCGGCTTGGTCGCGAGGTACCGCGCCAGGGAGAAGGTGCCGTTCGACTTGACCGTGATGCCGCCGCTGAATTTCGGCTTGCGGTGGCAGCGCGTGTCGCCCGGGCCGTAGAGGCGGAAAGTGATCGCGCCGGAGGGGAGGACGCCGCCGGAGAGGCGGGCGCGGATCGAGATCTGCCTGCCGGCCAGGATCGCGCGCGGCTTCACCTTCGGCGCGCTCTTCACCACCTGGACCACCTGGGTGGGCGAGTCGCATGGTTCCGCTGCCGCCTGGTTCTCGGGGTCACCGGAGTAGCTGGCCGCGAAGCTGTAGCGACCGGGGCGCAGGGCGACGAAGGGGTCGGAGTTGACCGCGCCGTTCCCGGTCACGGCGACGGTGTTGACGTACGCCGGTCCGGCGCATCCCCCCGCGATCGGGCCGTAGATGCGGAAGGTGACCGTGCCGTTGGGGGCAAAGCCCCCTTGCAGGGTGACCGCGTCGCGGAACGGGGTGCCGACCGGGATCTGCTGCGGAACCGCACCGGCGAGCGAGGGCTTCGCCTGGGCGATCGCCGAGGTCGCTTTCCCGCAGCCGACGGCGGCCGGGGCGTGATTGGCGTCGCCCGAGTAGGCGACGGTCCAGCGGAAGCTGCCGACGCGAGTGGGGGTGAGGGCCGCCGAGCGATAGGTGCCGTTGCCCGAGACGCCGGCGGTCGAGCTGAACGCGGCCGCACCAGAGCAGTTGGCGTCGCCGGGCGGGAATGCTTTGAAGATGACTTGCCCGCCGGGGGTCGCTCCTTCCTGGATGGTCGCGGTGGCGGTGACAGGGTTGCCGACCGTGCCCCCGCTGGCGCTGTCGGTCAGCGTCACGTCGATCGTGCCGACCGCAGAGCTCTGCCCGCTTGCATTGCACCCCAGGCTCGCCGTCTGGTTGTTCCCGTCGCCCGTGTATTCGACGGTCCACCGGTAGAGCCCCGGCCCCGGGGCGAAGCCCGCCGAGTAGGCGCCGTCGTCGCTCACCTCCACGGCTGCTTCGTAGGTAGGCGTGCCGCCACAACTCGAGTCGCCCGGCCCGTAGGCGCGGAAGACGATTTCCCCGCCCGGCTGGAAGCCGCCGCTGAGAGTCGCTTGGTCGGTGATCGTGCCGCCGACCACCACGGTGGAGGTCGCCGTTCCCGCCAGGCCGGGAGAGGCCTTGGTCACCGTCGAGGTCTGCCCCGCCGCTTCGCAGTCGAGGGTGAGCGGTTCGTTGTCGGCGTCTCCTCCGTAGCTGGCCGACCAGCGGAACGCACCGGCCTGTTGGGGAGTGAAGTCGTCGGAGCTGGCTTTGCCATCGGTGACGGTGGCGGTGCTCGAGTCCAGCGGGGTCTCGCAATCCGTGTCGTCCGCTTCGTAGACGGAGAAGGTCACTTCGCCGCCGGGGGTGAAGCCTCCCGTCAAAGTCACCTCGTCGTGGATCGCGGTGCCTACCGTTCCGGAGCTGGCGCCGCCGGTCAGCCCGGGAGCGGCCTTGGCGACAGTTGAGCTCTGCCCGCCGGCGTTGCACCCCAGGCCCGCCGTCTGGTTGTTGCCGTCGCCCTCGTAGTCCACCGTCCACCGGTACACCCCAGGCCCCGGGGCGAAGCCCGCCGGCGAGTAGGCCCCGTTGCCGCTGACATCCACGGCTGCTTCGTAGGCAGGCGTGCCGTCACAGCTCGAGTCGCCCGGTCCGTAGGCGCGGAAGACGATCTCCCCGTCCGGCTGGAAGCCGCCGCTGAGAGTCGCCTGGTCGGTGATCGTGCCGCCGACCACCACGGTGGAGGTCGCCGTTCCCGCCAGGTCGGGAGAGGCCTGGGCCACGGTGGAGGTCTGGTTGGAGGCGTTGCAGCCGAGATTCACCGCTTCGTTGTTGGCGTCGCCCGGGTAGCCGGCGGTCCAGCGGAATTCTCCGGCCTGCTGGGGGACGAAGTCATCGGAGGTTGCTTTGCCGCTTTCGATCGGCGCGCTGGTCGTCGCCAGCGGCGTTGCGCAGGTCGCGTCACCCGGCGCGTAGACCGCGAAGCTCACTTCCCCACCGGGGGATGAGCCGCCGGTCAGCGTCACCTCGTCGTGGATCGCGCTGCCGACCGTTCCCGAGCTGGCGTTGCCGGTCAGCCCAGGGCTCGCTTTGGAGACGGTGGAGGTGGCGGCGCAGATCGCTTCGGCGGGGTCGTTTTCACCGTCGCCCGAGTAGCGGGCGCTCCAGTAATAGCTGCCGGCGGCGGTGGGCTCGAAGTCTTCGGATTCGTATTCGCCTTCGCCGTCGACCGTGACGGTGCTCTGGTCAAGAGCGGTTCCGGCGCAGGTGGGATCGCTGGATCCGAAGACCTCGAAGGTGATTTCCCCGGTTGCGCCGGGGCTTTCGGAGAGCTCCGCGGATGCGTGGATGGCTTTCCCGATCACCGCGTCGGTGGCTTCCAGGGTGAAGCTCGGTGGGGCGGCAGGGGCGGCGACGGAGAGGATGAGGCCGAGCGCCGTCGCTGCCAGGGCGGCTGAGCCTGCAAGCCAGGTTTTCAACTCCTTTTCGCTCTCGGCAAGCGTTCTCCGCAGTCATTGGCCATACCGAACTAGAATATCCGTCCACCCATGCGATCGATCACGGGCCGAGACGAGAGATGACGAAGTTGCGAGGCCGTCGATGGCGCAGCCTGTCGCTGCTCGCCGTTGCGGCGGTCCTGGTCTTCATCGTGCCGCCGGCCGCGTCGGCGGAAACCGGCGAACCGGCCGGCGAACCCACGACCGAAAGCCCCCCGCCGTCGACTGGCTGGGTCCCGCAGGGCGGCGCCTCCGAAGGCTCCGGCAGCGGGTCCGCGGGGGCCCAGCAGGGAAGCTCGCTGGGCAGTGGCGGGAGTTCGGGTGGATCGGCCCCGAAGCCATCCGCTCCGCCGAGCGAACCGCCGGTGCCGAGCGCACCGCCCCCGGCCCCAGCCCCCTCCAGCGACTCCTACGAAACGGAAACGACCGTCGAGCCGGCCGCCGAAGAACCCGTCAGCGCGCCTGCGCCCGAGCCGGAAGCCAGCACGCCGAAGCCGGCCCCCGAGCCCCCGGCCCACGCCGATGCCCCAGTCGCCCTCGACAAGGCCGATGCCTTGCTGACGGCGTCGGGAGGCGTCAAGGGCGTCTCGACTTCCTCGGCGGCAGAGTCGGCTTCCAGCACGACCGCAGAGGTAGCCCCGTCTTCCGGCGGCCTGCCGTGGCTCGCCCTGATCGTCTTCAGCCTGATCCTGGTCGTCGCCGGAGCCCGCCTGGTGTTCGGCCCGTTCGAAGCCGACGCCCTCCGTTACAGCCGCTTCAAGTTCATCCGCCGCGCCGCCCCTCGGGGCTGAGGCAGACTCAGCTGCCGCGCAGCGGCACCAGCCACTCGGCCGGCAGCACCGGCGGCATCTGCCCCGGGTAATTCGGGACGAAGCGCTGCGCCAGCTTTGCCGCGGGGCGCCCGGTGATCGCCGGGCGCAGGTCGTCAAGCGTCATCGCCAGGCCGATGCTCGGCGCGATCTGGAAGTCGGCGGCGGTCGGCCGCTCGCCACCCAGCACGCCGCTCTCGACCCAGGCGTCGACCTGGTCGAGCATCGCAGGCAGTGCCGCCAAGGCCTGGCGCGCGTTCTCGTCGCTGGCTTCGTTGAAGCGGGCCGAGAGGGCCACGATCGGCGCCGCGGTCTTCATCGCCATCCCGATCGGCATCCCGATCTTCGCTCCCTCCGAGTAGCCGCGCAGCGGCTCGCGGTTCTTCTTGATCCCCCACCAGAGGATCTGGCGGATCGGGTGCTGCAGCTCTTCGTCGCCGAAGCGCTCCGCCTCCTCGACCGCGGCGCGCTGCGCCGGGTCGGCGGGGAACAGCGCCGGCTCGGGCCGTACCCGCTCCAGCTCCCGGGCGATCTGCCGCGAGCCCTGGACCTTGTCGCCGTCGAGCTTCAGCGCTGGCACGGTGATGCCGGGGAAGCCGACCGCGCGCAGCGCCACCTTGGAGATCACCGGCAGCAGATCGGTTCGCTTGTACTCGATTCCCTTGTGCTCGAGCATCAGCTGCACGGCGATGCTCGGGTGGGAGGCCGGAATCACGTAGAGGCGCGTGCTCATCCGGGCGATCCTATGCACAAAGGACCCGAACTGGCTACCTGGCCAGTCGCGGCCCGCGATAATCCCTCGATGCTCCTCGCGGTCGACGTCGGCAACACTCAGACCCACCTGGGCGCCTTCGAGGGCGAGAGCCTGGTCGAGCACTGGCGCTTCCAGACCCGCTCCGGGGCGACCGGCGACGAGCTGGCCGAGCGGATCGACGGCCTCTTCTCGCTCAGCGGCTGCGCCTTCGCGGACGTCGACGCGGTCTGCGTGTCCTCCGTGGTGCCGCCGCTGGGTAGCCAGTTCGAAGAGCTGTCCGCCCGCTACCTCGAAGCCGACTGCCTCGCTATCGGCCCCGGGGTCAAGACCGGGATGCCGATCCGGATCGAGAACCCGCTGGAGGTCGGCGCCGACCGCCTCGTCAACGCGATCGCCGCCTACGAGCGCTTCGGCGAGGCCTGCGTCTCGGTCGACTTCGGCACCGGGATCAACATCGACTGCGTCTCCGCCGACGGCGAGTACCTCGGTGGCGCCATCGGCCCCGGCCTCGCGCCCTCTCTCAGCGCCCTGATCGAGCGCGCCGCCCGCATCACCCGGATCGACCTGGAAGAGCCGAAGGAGGCGATCGGCCGCTCGACCCGCGCCGCGATCCACTCCGGCTTCATCTTCGGCTTCGCCGGGCTGATCGACGGCATCGTCCGCCGCATCGAAGAGGAACTGCCGAACCCGCGGCTGCTCGCCACCGGCGGCTACGCCGCGACCGTCGTTCCCTTCACCGAGACGATCGACGAGGTCGACGACCTGCTGACCCTGAAGGGCCTGCGCTTGATCCATGAGCGCAACCGCTGACAGTGGAGCAGCTCGCCCGGCCCTGACCGACCCATTCGAGATCGGCGGCGTGCCGATCGCCAACCGGGTCCTGCTGGCGCCGCTGGCCGGGATCGGCAACTGGTTCGTCCGCCTGCAGGCCAAACGCCACGGCGCCGGGCTCGCCGTCTCGGAGATGGTCTCCAGCTTCGCCCTCCACTACCGAAACGAGCGCACCCTGCGCGACCTGATGCGGATCCACCCCGACGAGCACCCGGTCTCGATCCAGCTCTTCGGGCACGACGCCGAGGTGATGCGCTCCGGAGCCGAGATCGCCGCCAAGGCCGGGGCCGACCTGATCGACATCAACATGGGCTGCCCGGTGCCGAAGGTGCGCAAGACCGGGGCCGGCGCCCAGCTGCTGCGCGACCCGGACCTGGCCCTGGCGCTCGCTCGCGGCGCCGCCGAGGGCAGTGGCCTGCCGGTGACGGTGAAGCTGCGCTCGGGGATCGAGGCCGGTGACCGCTCGGGCTTCGAGCTGGCGATCCGGCTGGCCAAGGAGGCGGGGGTGGCGGCGATCGCCTTCCACCCGCGGGCCGCGACCAAGGGTCATGCGGGCAAGCCCGACTACGCGCTCACCCGCGAGCTGGTCGAGAGGGTGGAGGTGCCGGTGATCGTCTCCGGCGGTCTCGCCAGCGCCGAGGCCGCCCGCCGCGCCTACGAGGAGTCGGGTGCCGACGCGGTGATGATCGCCCGCGGCTCGTTCGGCAACCCTTGGGTCTTCGAAGAACTGACCGGCCGCCGGGCGGAGCCGCCGGGCCGCGCCGAGATCGTCGCCGAGTGGCTGTGGGTGATCGACCGCGCCGAGGAGCACTTGGGAGCCGAGCGGGCGGCGCGCTACCTGCGCAAATTCCACCCCTGGTACGTGGAGCGCCTGGAGGCGTCAAAGGAGGTCGCCGACGAGTTGCAGCGCAGCGCTGATCTGCCGCGGGCGCGGGAGTTGGTAGCCGGTCTCGCCACCCCTACCCCCACCGCCTGAACAAGGCGTCCAGAGCCCTTATTGGCCCGCTAGCCACCCTCGCTATAATCGCGCGCTTCCTGCCTGGGTGTGCCGCTGCGATTGGGCGCATCAGGGCGTTTTTTTAGGTCTGGGAGGCCGGGAAGGCTCCCTTTTCCAAACCAAAGCGAGGTCGTTCAAAGTGCGTCAGGCCGTCATCACCCCGGAGGGGCTGGAGAAACTCAAAGAGGAGATCGAGTTCCTCTCGACGACCAAACGGCGCGAGGTCGCGGCCCGGATCAAGGAGGCGCGCGAATTCGGCGACATCTCCGAGAACGCCGAATACGACGACGCCAAGAACGAACAGGCCCTTCTCGAGGGGCGGATCGCGCAGCTGGAAGAGAAGCTGCGCCGCGCCCAGGTGATCGACGAGAAGTCACTCAGTACCGACGAGGTCGGCTTCGGCTCGATCGTCCACGTCAAAGATCAGAAGTCGGGCGACTCGCAGAAATTCCAGATCGTCGGCTCGACCGAGGCGAACCCGCTCGAGCACAAGCTCTCGAACGAGTCGCCGATCGGCAAAGCCCTGATCGGCCACAAGCGCAACGACGTGGTCACCGTCGAGGTCCCGCGCGGGCCGAAGAAAAAACTTAAAATCACCAAGATCGAGAAGGCCTGAGAGCGCCAGTAAGCGGCGCATCTCGGGGTCATCGGTCCTCGCCCCTTCGCTCACGTACTGAAGTACGCTCGCTCGGGTCTGCGGCCTCTTCCCCCGACCTGCTTGCTTCCTGACACTCTCAGAACGTGACTGAAGAACTAGAGCTTTCCGACGTCCTTCGCGATCGCCGCGAGAAGCTGGAGCGGATCCGCGAGGCGGGGATCGAGCCCTTCCCGCACGAGTTCTCCGGTCGCGAGGACATCGCCGAGGTGCGCGCCGCCCACGAGGGGCTGCAGGCCGGCGCCGAGACCGACTCCCGCCACCGCGTCGCCGGGCGGATCGTCGCCCGCCGCGGTCACGGCAAGGCCTGCTTCCTGGATCTCCGCGACGGCAGCGACCAGATCCAGCTGCACGCCCGCAAAGACGTGCTCGGCGACGAGGCCTACGAGCTGCTGGTCGACCTCGACCTCGGCGACATCGTCGGCGCCGAGGGGACGGCAATGGCGACCCGCCGGGGCGGCGAGCTCTCGCTGGCGATCGACCACTGGCGCCTGCTGGCGAAGAGCCTGCGACCGCCGCCCGACAAGTTCCACGGCCTCGAGGACACCGAGACCCGCTTCCGCCGCCGTGAGCTCGACCTGATCGCCAACGAGGAGAGCCGCCGCATTTTTCAGACCCGCGCTCGCGCGATCTCCGAGATCCGCCGCTGGTTCGACGAGCACGGCTTCATCGAGGTCGAGACCCCGGTCCTGCAGCCGCTCTACGGCGGCGCCCTGGCGCGGCCGTTCACCACCCATCACAACGCGCTGGACCGCGACTTCTACCTGCGGATCGCGACCGAGCTCTACCTCAAGCGGCTCGTCGTCGGCGGCATCGACCGGGTTTACGAGCTCGGCAAGGACTTCCGCAACGAGGGGGTCTCCCACAAGCACAACCCCGAGTTCACGATGCTCGAGTGGTACGAGGCCTACGCCGACTACGAGAAGACGGCGCACGACCTGGAGATGCTGGTCGCTGAGGTCGCCGAGCGGGTCCTCGGCACCACCAAGGTCAAGCGCGGCGACATCGAGATCGACTGGGCTCCGCCCTGGCGCCGGATCACCCTGCGCGAGGCGATCCTCGAGCGGGCCGGGATCGACATCGCCGAGCACCCGACTCGCGAGGCGCTGGCCAAGGCGATCGGCACCGAGCCCGACCCGAAGGAGGGTTGGGGCAAGCTGGTCGACGGCCTGCTCTCCAAGGAGGTCGAGCCGGGCCTGATCCAGCCAACCTTCATCTTCGACTACCCGGTCGAGCTCTCGCCCTTCGCCAAGGCGCACCGCTCCGAGCAGGGGATGGTCGAGCGCTGGGAGGCGTTCGCCGGCGGGGTCGAGATCGCCAACTCTTTCACCGAGCTCAACGATCCCGATGAGCAGCGGCGCCGCTTCGAGCAGCAGGCGGAGGAGGTCGCCCGCGGCGACGAGGAGGCGCAGCCATTCGACGAGGCATTCGTCGAAGCGCTCGAACAGGGAATGCCGCCGACCGGCGGCGTCGGCCTCGGCATCGACCGCCTGGTGATGATGCTCACCGGCGCCCAAACCCTGCGCGAAGTGCTGCTGTTCCCGGCGATGCGCACGTAAGACTCAAGAATTCGTGCCGGAACCCTCATGAAATATCGCTCTTAGCGTGTTCAAGCGCTCAGAAGCCGGACCTTCGTCCCCGGTAGAGTTACGGGATAGATGAGCGCCCCCCGATAGGGGACCCGGGTGTTCAGCGGTACAAACCGGGGTGTCCCGGTCTTTGAACCAGGAAGAGGTCTGCATTGTTCGAGCGATTCACTGAGAGGGCTCGCCAGGTCGTCGTCCTAGCGCAGGAGGAGGCCCGGACGCTCAAGCACAACTACATCGGCACCGAGCACATCCTGCTCGGGCTGCTGCGCGAGGAGGAGGGTCTTGCCGCCCGCGTCCTCGAGTCCCTCGACATCACGGTGGAACGCGTCCGCTCGCAGGTGGTCCGCATCGTCGGGTCAGGCGAGGAGGTCACCTCCGGCCAGATCCCGTTCACGCCGCGCGCCAAGAAGGTGCTGGAGTTGGCCCTGCGCGAGGCACTCTCGCTCGGCCACAACTACATCGGCACCGAGCACATCCTGCTCGGCCTCGTGCGTGAGAACGAGGGCGTCGCCGCTCGCATCCTGCTCGACTTCGACGCCGACTCGGACAAGATCCGCAACGAGGTCATCCGCATGCTCTCCGGTCCCGGCGGCCGTCGTCAGGGCAGTGGCAGCGGCGGTTCCGGCGAGGGCAAAAAGTCTTCGAAACTGCTCGACCAGTTCGGGCGCAACCTCACCCGCCTCGCCGAGGAGGGCAAGCTCGACCCGGTGATCGGTCGCGAGACCGAGATCGAGCGGATCATGCAGATCCTCTCCCGCCGGACCAAGAACAACCCGGTGCTGCTGGGCGAGCCCGGCGTCGGCAAGACCGCCGTCGTCGAGGGCCTCGCCGCGCGGATCAACAAAGGCGAGGTGCCGGAGCTGCTGAAGAACAAGCAGATCTACACCCTCGACCTGGCCGCCCTGGTCGCCGGCTCCAAGTACCGCGGCGAGTTCGAGGAGCGCCTCAAGAAGGTGATGAAAGAGATCACCCAGCGCGGCGACATCATCCTTTTCATCGACGAGCTCCACAACCTGGTCGGCGCCGGCGCCGCCGAGGGCGCGATCGACGCCGCCTCGATCTTGAAGCCGGCCCTGGCCCGCGGCGAGCTGCAGACGATCGGCGCCACCACCCTCGACGAGTACCGCAAGTACCTCGAGCGGGACTCGGCGCTGGAGCGCCGCTTCGCCCAGATCCGGGTCGACCAGCCCTCACCCGAGGACACGGTCAAGATCCTCGAGGGGCTGCGCGAGCGCTACGAACAGCACCACCGGGTGACGATCCGCGACGACGCGCTGGAAGCCGCCGCCGAGCTCGCCGACCGCTACATCTCCGACCGCTTCCTGCCCGACAAGGCGATCGACCTGATCGACGAGGCCGGCTCGCGGATGCGCATCAAGTCGATGAGCACGCCGCCGGTTTACCGCGAGCTCGAGGACGAAATCGAGAAGACGCGGCGCGAAAAGGAGACCGCGATCGAGGCCCAGGAGTTCGAAAAGGCCGCCAACCTGCGCGACACCGAGCGCCAGCTCACCACCCGCAAGCGCCAGCTCGAAGACGAGTGGGCGGAGGGGGAGAACGGCGAGCGTCCCGAGGTCGGCGAAGAGGAGATCGCCGACATCGTCTCGATGTGGACCGGGATCCCCGTCTTCAAACTGACCGAGGCCGAGACCAAGAAGCTGATCCGCATGGAGGAGGAACTCCACAAGCGGGTGATCGGCCAGGAGGTCGCGATCACCGCCGTCTCGAAGGCGATCCGCCGCTCCCGCGCCGGGATCAAGGACCCGAAGCGCCCGGCCGGCTCGTTCATCTTCCTCGGCCCCTCCGGGGTCGGCAAGACCGAGCTCGCCCGCACCCTCGCCGACTTCCTCTTCGGCGACGAGGAGGCGATGATCCGGATCGACATGTCCGAGTACATGGAGAAGCACGCCGTCAGTCGTCTGGTCGGCTCTCCTCCTGGCTACATCGGCTACGACGAGGGTGGCCAGCTGACCGAGGCCGTGCGCCGCAAGCCGTACTCGGTGCTGCTGCTCGACGAGATCGAGAAGGCCCACCCGGACGTCTTCAACATCCTTCTGCAGATCCTCGAGGACGGGCGCCTCACCGACGCCCAGGGCCGGACCGTGGACTTCCGCAACGCGATCGTGATCATGACCTCGAACATCGGCGCCTCGGAGATCTCCAAGAACACCTCGATCGGGTTCACCGTCGCCGACGAGACCGGCATGTCCTACGGCGACATGAAGAACCGGATCATGAGCGACCTGAAGAAAGTCTTCCGGCCGGAGTTCCTCAACCGGATCGACGAGGTAATCGTCTTCCACAAGCTCGCCAAGGACGAGGTCAGAGAGATCATCGACCTGATGATCGCCCGTGTCCGCGTCCAGGTCGCCGAGCACGAACTGCAGCTGGAGCTGACCGACGAGGCCAAGGAACTGCTGGTCGAGAAAGGCTGGGACCCCTCGATGGGGGCGCGTCCGCTGCGCCGGGCGATCCAGCGCTACGTCGAGGACCCGCTGGCCGACGAAGTCCTGCGTCAGGGCGAGATGGTTCCCGGTTCGACCGTGATGGTCAGCCGCGACGCCGCCGGGGACGAGGACGACAAACCGCTCAGCCTGGAGATCATCGCCCCGAAGAAGCCGAAGGCGAAAGCGGTCGAAAAGCCGCAGCGCGAGAAGGTCGGCGTCGGCGCCAAGCAGGACGACGGCGAGAGCGGTCCCGAGGACGCGGGCTCCGAGCCGTCTGGCGACGGCAGCCAGAACTAGCCGGGGCCAGCCGATGAGAGAGCCTGGTCGTACGGCGATCGGCACCTGGGGCGGGGGGCGCTTCCTCCACTTCGGCGAGGCGATCGAGGAGGAGCGGCTGGTCTCCCTGCTGCGGCCGGGCGGCGGCATCGACACCGTCCTCACCGCGGATGCCTACGGCCAGGGCGAGGCAGACCGGGTGCTGGCACGCTCGCTGGCCGGCGTGCCGCGCGACGAGTACAGCCTGGCCGGCGCCGTCGGCCACGACTTCTACGAGGGCGAGCGCGAAGGACCGAAAGGGTTCCCGCGCTTCACCGACCCGCGGCTGCGCAAGCCCGACCAGTACGGCAGCTATCTGCGAATGGCGACCGAGGCGAGCCTGGAGCGGATCGGCGCCGACTCCTTCGACCTGCTGCTGCTCCACAACCCCGACCGCATCGGCTACTCCAGCGAGGTGGTCTGGGACGGGATGGTGGCGTTGCGCGAGGCGGGCCTGACGGCGCGGATCGGAGTCGCGCCGGGACCGGCCAACGGCTTCACCCTCGACATCATCGACTGCCTCGAGCGCTTCGGCGACCGGATCGACTGGGCGATGGTCATCCTCAACCCGCTCGAGCCCTGGCCCGGCGAGCTCTGCCTCGACGCCGCCGAGCGCCACGAGGTAAAGGTCCTCACCCGAGTCGTCGACTACGGCGGCCTTTTCTGGGGCGACCTACGCCCCGACACCCAGCTGGCCGAGCGCGACCACCGCAAGTTCCGCCCGGCGGGATGGATCGAGGCCGGTGTCGCCAAGCTCGAGAAGCTGATGCCAATCGCCGAACGAGTCAAGCTGACCCCAATGCATCTCGCCTGCCAGTGGAACCTCGCCCACCCGGCCGTCGAGTCGGTAGCCCCGACCCTGATCCAGGAGATCGGCGAGGAGGCCTGCCCGATCGAGGCCAAGCGAGTCGAACTAGCCAACCTTCCCGAGCAACGTCTCACGGAGGACGACGTCAAGGAGATCCGTGCGATCGGCGACAACACTGGCTCGATGAACCTCAAGGGCGCGAGCCTCGAACACGAAGGCGAAGAGCGCCCGGACCGCTGGCAGCTCAATGACGGCCTGGCAGCTGTCGGCAACCGCTGGGGCATCGACCCCGCGAAGGACCTGGTCTCGACTCACTAGCTGATGGGGGGAGCGTGCCGGTGGGGGTGTCCCGGGAGCACCTCCGCCGGGAGGATCGATATTGGGCTGACGCCTCGGAAGCTTGTGGCCCGGCTCCATGCTGAGTACCCGGGACACCCCCACCGGCACGCTCCTACGACAGCTTCCGGTTGACCCAGCTGACGACGAGGCCGCGAGAAGCGTCGCTATTCGACGCCTGTCGCGGTCTCGGCGAATCGATGCTGCGATTTCGAGGGGATCGGGTGGGGGTCCCTGGGTACTCAGCATGGAGCCGCGCCGCGAGCCTTGAGGCGCAGCTATTAGCGATTCTCGCGGCGGAGGTGCTCCCAGGGACCCCCACCCGATCCCCTCCGCCGCATACGCCGATACCGTCGCGCCGTGGATCGCAAGTGGTGGACCCTTGCCGGAGCCTGCGCCGGGCTCTTCATCTTGATGCTGGACTCGACCGTGGTCGCGCTGGCGCTGCCCGAGATCCGGCACGACGTGGATGCCAGCGCCGAGGGGCTGCAGTGGATTATGAACGGCTACCTGCTGACGATCGCGGTTCTGGTTGTCACTGCTGGCCGTCTCGGGGACATGTTCGGGCGCAAGCGGGTCTTCCTCGCTGGGATGGTGCTCTTTGCTGTCGGTTCGGTCGTCTCCGGCGCCGCCGGTGACCAGGACGCGCTGATCCTCGGCCGCATCCTGCAGGGGGCCGGGGCGGCACCCATGCTTTCGCTCTCGCTGGCGCTGGTCTGCAACGTCTTCCCCTCCGAGGAGCAGCCGCGGGCGCTGGGGATCTGGGCTGCGGTCTCGGCGATCGCGCTGGCGATTGGGCCGCTGGCCGGCGGCCTGCTGATCGAACTCGACTGGCGGGTGATCTTCTGGATGAACTTGCCGGTCGCCGCGCTCGGGATCGCGATCACGCTCGCCGCCGCCCCCGAGTCGACCGACCCCGGCGCCGGTTCGCGCATCGACTGGACCGGCCTCGCCCTGCTCAGCGTCGGTTTCACCGCCGTGGTCCTCGCCCTGATTCAGTCGCAGGCCTGGCCCGGCGGCGCCGTGCTGGCCCTGGCGGGGGTCGGTCTGCTCGCGCTCCTCGCCTTCTGGGCGATCGAGCACCGCGTCCGCGAGCCGATCGTCGAATTCGCCCTCTTCCGTAACCGGCCCTACTTCGGCGCCAGCGCCGCCGCCTTCGCCCTGGTCGGCGCCTACTGGGCGGTGATGTTCTTCCAGCCCCAGTACCTGCAGGACGTCCGCGACCATTCGCCCGTTCTCAGCGGGCTGATGATCCTGCCGGTGACCGCGCCGATGGTCTTCGTCTCCCCCTTCTCCGGCCGGTTGATCGGGCGCTTCGGCGCCCGCCGGCTGATGACGGCCGGGATGATCTGCGGCACCGTCGGCCTGCTCGTCCTCACCCGGATCGAGGCCGACAGCCCCTACGGTCTGCTGCTCGCCGGCTACCTGCTGTTCGGGATCGCGCTCGGGCTCGTCTACGCGCCGATGTCGACCGCAGCGATGGCGGCGATGCCGGGGGAGAAGGTGGGGATCGCTTCCGGGGTGCTGGCGATGGACAGGGTCCTCGCCGGAGCCGTCGCCCTTGCTGCCACCGGCGCCGTGTTCCACGCCCTGCTTGGCGACGGCCACTCGTTCGCCGCTGCCGTCGCCGACTCGACCTGGGTCGCGGCCGCGCTCTGCGCTGTTGGCGCCGCGCTCACCTGGGCCTTCGTGCGTGACCCGGAGGGACCGCCGCAGGGCGAGACCCGCCACCATATGCACCACAAGCGGTTCCATCTTTAACTCCGCTTGACAAAACCTATCCTGACCTGTCCACTCGGGAATTGGCAGACCGCATTCCAGAGCCGAATTTGCCATCCTCCTAAGTGATGCCTGATCTGTCTGGGGATGAGCTTCAAGAGTTGTCTGAACGCCAAGATCCCCGACTCCTAAGAGCTCTGGACGTGGTTGCCCCAGGCGGTGCGCTGAGGGAGGGGATCGACAACATCGTCCACTCCCGGACCGGCGGTCTGCTGGTCGTCGGCGACCTCGAAGACATCTCCCATCTGCTCTCGGGCGGGATCAAGCTCGACGTCGATTACACGCCGGCGATGCTCTACCAGGTGGCAAAGATGGACGGCGCGATCGTCCTCAACGGCGAGGCGACGACGATCGCCTGGGCCAACGTCCAGCTGATGCCGGACCCGACGATCCTCAGCTCGGAGACCGGCACCCGCCACCGCACCGCCGAGCGCGTCTCCAAACAGACCACGGCGCTGGTGATCGCGATCTCCCAGCGCCGCGATGTCGTCTCCCTCTACGTCGAGGGGACCAAGTACATCCTCCAGGACATTCCCGCCGTACTCGCCAAAGCGAACCAGGGCCTGGCGACCCTCGAGAAGTACCGCCAGCGCCTCGACCAGGTCTCGGCCCGGTTGACGCAGCTCGAGTTCGACGGCGGCGTCGTCCTCCACGACGCCCTCTCCGCCCTCCAGCGCGCCGAGCTGGTGACGCGGATGGCGGTCGAGGTCGAGCGCTACATCGTCGAGCTCGGCACCGAGGGCCGGCTGATCGAGATGCAGCTGGAGGAGACGATGGTCGGCGTCGCCGCTGACAAGACCGCGCTGATCCGCGACTACAGCGTCGAAGACTCCGAGGGGAACCTGACCGCGGTCATCCAGGCGCTCGGCCGGATGCCCCACCAGGACGTGCTCGACTTCGGTCGCCTCGCCGAGCTGCTCGGCTACGACCGCAAGGTCAACACCTTGGACTTCCCGGTCACGCCGCGTGGATACCGGGTGTTGGGCCGGGTCCCGCGCATCCCCAAACTTGTCGTCCAGAAGATCACCCAGGAGCTGGGTGGGCTCGACGAGGTCCTTGCGGCCTCGGACGAAGAGCTCGCCGCCGTCGACGGAGTCGGGCCCGCCAGGGCCAAGGACATCCGCCAGGGCTTGCGACGGCTCCAGGAGGCCGATCTGGTCGACCGGTACTTGCAGAGCTGACGGCGCCCCTGCCGTCGAACAACGAAAGGAGTCACCGATTTCCGAGCTAGACGAGGCCACTATGGAGGCTGTCTTCGAGGACGTGGAATACGTCTGCGACTTCGAGGTGGGCGACAAGGTCGTCTACCCGCACCACGGCGCAGGACTGGTGATGGCAAAAGAGACTCGCGAGCTGATGGGGGAGGAGCGTGAATACCTCACGATCAAGATCCTCCACAACGAGCTGACGGTGATGGTCCCCTGCGAAAACGCCGGCGTGGCGGGCTTGCGGCGGATTATCGACGAGGAAGAAATCAAGAAGGTCACAAACGTCCTCACCGACGAGGTCTCGGAGATGCCGAAGAACTGGAACCGGCGCTTCAAGTACAACCGCGAGAAGATCAAGACCGGCGACGTGTTCGAGCTGGCCGAGGTCGTCCGCAACCTCGCCATCCGGGAGATGGAAAAGGGTCTCTCGACCGGCGAGAAGCAGATGTACACGCGGGCGAAGAAGATCCTCGCCTCGGAGTTCATGTACGCGCTCGACAAAGACGAGGAAGGCGCGGAAGAGTACCTCGACGGACTACTGGAGGAACGCTACGCCGCCATGGCGTCCGCTTAGAGGATCTCGTCCGGCGGTAACCGCCGTCATCGCGGCAGCCGGCTCCGGGGAGCGACTCGGAGCCGGCGGCCCGAAGGCCTTCGTGCCCGTTGCGGGGAGGCCGATGGTCGAGTGGTCGATCGACGCCTTCCGGGCGTCCGACTCGGTGCGCTCGATCGTCGTCGCTGCCCCGCCCGGGCACGTCGGCGACCTCGGCGGTCACGACCTCACCGTGGTCCCCGGCGGCGCCACCAGGGCGCAGTCGGTTGCCAACGCCCTGGAGGCAGTGAGGAGCGAGTACGTCGCGATCCACGACGCGGCGCGGCCGTTGCTGACCCCGGAGCTGGTCGAAGCCCTGGTCGCCGACCTCGACGCGAGCCCCGGGGCGGCCGGTGTGATCGCCGCAGCCCCCATAACCGACACGGTTAAGCGAGCAAGAAAAACGAACCTGCAATTGACCCCCCCAGAGGAGGCAAATCGCAGCCTCGTGATTGAGGGAACCGAGGATCGATCGCAGCTCTGGGGGGCGCAAACGCCGCAGGTGTTCCGCACCGAGGCGCTGCGCGCGGCGCTGGTCGCGGCCGAGCGGCCCGAGGAGGCAACGGACGAGGCGATGCTGGTCGAGTGGAACGGGGGCACCGTCCTCATCCACCCGGTCGAGGCGGAGAACCTGAAGGTGACGACGCCGCTCGACCTGCGCGTCGCCGAGCTTGTACTTCAGTCCCGCAGCAGCTCGTAGACGCCCATTCGGCGCGAAGTTTATGCTCGGCCTCGCATGCTGACCGACTACCACTTGCACCTGCGCCCGGACGAGGACGGGACCACCTTCGAGCGCTACTTCACCGCCGAGAACGTCGACCGCTACCTCGCCGCCGCAGAGGCGGCCGGGATCGAGGAGCTGGGCGTCTCCGAGCACGTCTACCGCTTCCGCCAGGCGCTCGACCTCTGGACCCACCCGCTCTGGGTCGAGAACGCGGTCGACGACATCGACGCCTACTGCGAGTTCGTCCGCGGCACGCCGTTGCGGCTGGGCATCGAGTGCGACTACGTGCCTGGGGCGGAGGAGCGGACCGCCTCCCTGCTCGAGGCGCGCGACTTCGACTACGTCGTCGGCTCCGTCCACTTCGTCGGCGACGGCGATGCCGCCGTCGATCACGACGGCTTCGACGTCTGGGGGGGCGACGGCGACGCCGACGAGATCTGGCGCCGCTACTTCGAGGCGCTCGCCGCCTGCGCCCGCTCCGGCCTCTTCGACGTCCTCGCCCACCCGGACCTGGTCAAGGTCTGGGGCCGCTCCCGGCCGCTCCCCGATCGCGACCTGCGCGGCTTCTACGAGCCGGCGGTGGAAGCGATCGCCGAGAGCGGAATCGCGGTCGAGATCTCGACCGCCGGGCTGCGCAAGCCGGTTGGCGAGCTCTACCCGTCCCGCGGGTTCGCCGAGATGTGCGTCGAGGCGGGAGCCAGCTTCGCGCTCTCCTCCGACGCCCACCTGCCGGAGAAGGTCGGGTTCGAATACGGCCGCGCGGTCGAGTTTCTCGACGAGCTGGGTATCTCGGAGATATGCGTCTTCGAGCAGCGCCAACGGAGCCTCGCTCCACTCGGCAGCCGCGTCCCCTGACCATGGTTGGGCTCGGTTACGACAGCCACCGCTTCGCGCCCGGCCGGCGCCTCGTCCTCGGCGGGGTGGAGATCGACCACGAGTTAGGCCTCGACGGCCACTCCGACGCCGACGTCCTCACCCACGCGGTGATCGACGCCCTGCTCGGCGCCAGCGGCGGCGGCGACATCGGCTCGATGTTCCCCGACGACGACCCGACTTGGAAGGACGCCGACTCGATCGACCTCCTGCGCACCGTGGTGGGCACGATCGCCGGCCCGATCGTCAACATCGACGCGACCCTGATCTGCGAGCAGCCCCGCCTCGGCCCCTACAAGGCGGAGATGGAGCGGACACTCGCCGACGCCACCTCGGCCCGGGTCTGCGTCAAGGCAACCAGCAACGAGGGCATGGGCTTCATCGGCCGCGGCGAGGGGATCGCCTGCATCGCCGTCGCCAGCGTCGAGAGCGAATAGTCTTCCCGGCGCGATGGCGAACTCCAAGCTGACTGCGGCCGGTATCCGCGCTTCGATCTCGGACTCGATCTTCGAGGTCAAGGTTCTGCACGAGGCCGGGATCGTGGCGCCCATGCGCCCCGACAAGGCGGCCAGGATCGGCAGCACCTTCCTCCGCTGGGGCGCCTCGCCCGCGACCGGCGTGACCACCGCCGCGATCCACCACCCGCACGAGCTGGCGATCGTCGATGAACGCGGCGCCCTCACCTGGGAGCGGCTGCACCGGCGCTCCAACGCCCTCGCCCACTCCTTCGCTGCGATGGGTATCGGCCCCGGTGACGGCGTCGGGATCATGTGCCGCAACCACCGCGGCTTCGTCGAGGCGACGCTAGCCGCCGCCAAGCTCGGCGCCAGCGCGCTCTACCTGAACACGATGTTCGCCGGCCCGCAGCTGGCCGAGGTGACCCGTCGCGAGGGCCCGAAGGCGCTGGTCTACGACGAGGAGTTCGGCGACCTGCTCTCCGGGGTCGACGACTCGGTCGACCGCGTGGTCGCCTGGTGCGACGGCGAGACCGACGCCCCGACCCTCGACGGGCTGATCGAGGCGGGCGACGAGTCCAACCACAAGCCGCCGCCGGACAAGCCCAAATTCGTGATCCTCACCTCGGGCACCACCGGCACCCCCAAGGGCGCCCAGCGTTCGAGCCCGGATGGGCTATTGGCGATCGCTGCGCTGATCGACAAGATTCCTTTCCGGCGCGGGATGACGATGATGATCGCCGCCCCTCTGTTCCACTCCTGGGGCTTCTTCCACTTCGTGATGAGCCTGCCGACCGCCTCGACGATGGTGCTGCGGCGGCGCTTCGACCCCGAGGGCGCCCTGGAGGCGGCCGAACAGAGCCGCGCGGACGTCCTCGCCGCGGTGCCGGTGATGGTCCAGCGGATCCTCACGCTGCCCGACGAGACGCTCGGCAAGTACAGCCTTCCCGCCTTGAAGATCACCTCGCTCTCGGGCTCGGCGCTGCCCGGCGAGCTGGCGATCGAGTGGATGGACCGCTTCGGCGACAACGTCTACAACCTCTACGGCTCAACCGAGGTGGCCTACGCGACCGTCGCCACCCCGGAGGACCTGCGCGCTGCGCCCGGCACCGCCGGTAAGCCGCCCCGCGGGACCAAGATCTGCCTCTACGACGAGACCGGCAAGGAGGTCTCGGAGGGCGAGGTCGGCCGTATCTTCGTCGGCAACGAGATGGCCTTCGAGGGCTACACCGGCGGTGGCGGTAAGGAGATCATCGATGGCCTTTACTCGAGCGGCGACGTCGGCCACTTCGACTCCGCCGGTCGCCTCTTCATCGACGGCCGCGACGACGAGATGATCGTCTCCGGCGGCGAGAACGTCTTCCCCCGCGAGGTCGAGGATCTCCTGGCCGATCACGACGCGGTCGTCGAGGTCGCCGTGATCGGGGTCGAGGACGCGGAGTTCGGCCAGCGCCTGAAGGCGTTCGTCGTCATCGAGGCGGAGACCGAGGTCTCGGCCCAGGACCTGACCGCCCACGTCAAGGCGAACCTCGCTTCATACAAGAGCCCGCGTGAGATCGAGTTCCTCGACGAGCTGCCGCGCAACGCGACCGGCAAGGTGCTGAAGAAGGACCTGCGGGCTCGCGAGTCCGAGACGTCCGCTTAGGGGGCGGGCGGTGGGGAGGGGTGGGTGTGCCCTCTCCAGACACATCTCGCTTATGGCTCGATGTTGAGTGTCTGGTGAGGGCACACCCACCCCTCCCTTGATCCGACTCGGGTCGTCGTAAATTGCGGGCACTTCGGTTTTGAGTTGGGGGGTTGGCTTCCGGCGTGGGTAGTAGTTTGCGGAGGTATGAGCGAGCCGGCTAGGCACTTGCAGCAGGTGGGTGAGGCGACGCGTGCTGTGCGCGGCGTCGCTGACCAGGCGCTCGAGTGGGTCAAGGTCAGCGAGCAGCGGGTGGCGGCGGCCGAACAGCGCGCCGACGCGGTCAAGGACAAGGTCAAAGAGGGCGCGATGCTGACCCTGCGTAAGGTCAGCGCCGAGGCGCGCGAGCGGATCGCCGCCGAGCGCAAGGCCAAATCTGAGGCGGAGTCTCGCGCCGGCACCGCTGAGGCGGCGCGCGACCGGGCGGAGGCCGCCTTCGAGGGGCTGCAGCAGCGCTCCCAGCTCGAGCGCGAAGAGATCGTCGCCCAGACTTCGAAGGCCCGCGAGGCAGCCGAGCGGGACGCTTCGGTGGCCAAGGCTGCCGCCGAGAGCGCTGCGGCCGACGCCGAACGGGTGGCCGAGGAAGACTTCAATGTGAAGCTGGAGGACTCCCGACAGCAGATCCAGGCGGAGGCGGACAAACGCATCGCCGCCGCCGAGCAACGCGCCGCCGAAGCCGAGGCGGCGGCGGCCGAGTCGCACGAGGCCGCGGTCCGGCTCGAGACCGAGATCGAGCGCCGGGTGATGGAGGGGACCGAGGAGGTCCGCCGCGAAGCCGGGGAAAGCGTCCGGCAGCTGCTCGAGAAAGTCGAGCGCCAGGCCGAGGAGGCCGCCCGCGCCCGCGCCGAGGAGCAGGTGCGGATGGAGTCGGACCGGATCCGGGTCCAAGCGCAGCGGCGCGAGGAGCGGGTCCGCGAGGCGACCGAGGACGAGATCAAGGCCAGCGTCAGCAAGGCGCGGCGCGAGGCCCAGGCAAAGGCGGAGGAGATCGCCCCGAGCTGGCTTCGCGGCGGCGAGTCCAAAGCCTCGACGGCGGGATATCGCACCTTCTAGCCAGAAAGTGATCTAACCTCGCCTCCGCGATGCGGGAGGTGAGGATCAAAGACACCCTGACGGGGGAGCCGCGCAGTCTCGATTCGGAGGAGGTCGGGATCTACGCCTGCGGCCCGACCGTCTACAGCCGCATCCACATCGGCAACGCCCGGCCCTTTGTCGTCTTCTCGCTCTTCGCCCGCTTCCTCCGCTCCGAGGGCTACCGGCCGAAGCTGGTCGTCAACGTCACCGACATCAACAACAAGATCTACGTCGCGGCGGGAAAGGCAGGGAAGGAGTCGGCCGAGTTCGCGGCCGAGATGACCGCCGCCTACTTCGCCGACACCGACCGCCTCGGCCTCGGTCGCCCCGACTCCGAGCCGCTCGCCAGCGAAACCGTCGCGGGCATCGTCGCCCTGATCGCCGAGCTGGTCGAGGGCGGCCACGCCTACGAGTCCGGCGGCGACGTCTACTTCCGGGTCCGCAGCTTCGACCAGTACGGCAAGCTCTCCAACCGCCGGCCCGAGGACATGGACCAGGGCGAGGATGCCGGATCGGCCGGCCTCAAGGAGGACCGGCTCGACTTCGCCCTCTGGAAGGCGCACAAGCCCGACGAGGACACCAGCTGGGATTCCCCCTGGGGACTGGGGCGGCCCGCCTGGCACATCGAGTGCTCGGTGATGGCCGAGCGGGAGCTGGGTGCGACCTTCGCGATCCATGGCGGCGGCTCCGACCTCGTCTTCCCCCACCACGAGAACGAGATCGCCCAGTCCGAGGCGGCCGGCCGGCCCTTCGCCCGGGTCTGGATGCACAACGGGATGATCGAGACCGACGCGGCGAAGATGTCGAAATCGGACGGGAACATCTTTCAGCTATCCAAAGCGCTCGACACGTACGGACGCGAGGCGGTGGTGGCCTACCTGATCTCCGGGCACTACCGCCAGCCCTTGGCGTTCGGGCCCGAGCAGATGGAGGAAGCGGTTGCGCGGGTCGAGCGGTTGCGGAACTTCTTCAGAGAGCATCCGGTCGCAGCAGGTAGCCAAGCCCCGGAGGCGTTCAAAGCTGCCCTGGCAGACGATTTCAATACGCCGAGAGCGCTCGCCGTCGTATTCGACTTGGTGGGGGCAGCAAATCGTGGCGAGGTGGATGCGAGCGCTGCTGCTGGTGAAGTCGCTGCGATGCTCGAGATCGTCGGCCTCAGCACCCTTACCCAGCCGGATGAGGGTGCTGAGGCCGACGATCGAGCTGCGAAGCTGATGCAGGAGCGCGAGGAGGCCCGCGCGGCTAAGGACTTCGAGCGCGCTGACGCTCTGCGGGATGAACTGGCGGAGATGGGGTGGACCGTGCGGGATTCCGCCGACGGCCCCAGCCTCGTCCCCAGGTCCTGATGGCGAATCAGTTCATCTACGGCCGTAACCCGGTCGCCGAGGCGGAGCGGGGGAGACGGCTGATTCACCGGGTCTGGCGGGCGCCGGAGACCTCAGCGCAGGAGCTGGAGCGGCTCTGCGGCTCGCCCGACCACCAAGGCGTCGTCGCCGAGGTCGATCCGTACCCCTACGGCGACCCGGTGGGAATGCTGCGCCAGGAGGGGGCGCTGCTGGTCGCGCTCGACCAGGTCCAGGACCCGCGCAACCTCGGCGCCGTCAGCCGTTCGGCCGAGTTCGCCGGCGCCGCCGGGGTAGTGATCCCCGAGCGTCGCTCGGCCGCGGTCACCCCCGTCGTCTGCAAGGCCTCGGCGGGCGCGGTCGAGCACCTCCAGGTGGCCCACGTCCGCAACCTCGCCGACTGGCTGGCCGAGGCAAAGCAAGCCGGCTTCTGGATCTGGGGCGCCGACGCCGAGGCTAAGCAAACCCCATGGCAAACCGACCTAACCGGCCCCACGATCCTGGTCCTAGGAGGAGAGGGCAAAGGCCTACGCCCAAGAGTCGCAGCAGCCTGCGACGGCCTAATCGCCCTACCTCAGCTCGGCCAGGTCGACTCCCTAAACGTCTCAGCAGCAGCCACGGCCCTGCTATTCGAGTCGGTCCGTCAGCGGTCCAGCTAAGGACCCAGCAAACGCCGCTCAACCGAGGGGATCGGCGGTGGGGACGGGTGCCCTCCACCAGGCACTCAACATCGAGCCATAAGCGAGATGTGCCTGGAGGAGGGCACCCGTCCCCACCCTCCCACCACCTGTAATTGCAACCCCGTTTGCAAAAAATCGCAATTTGGGGTTGACAGAACTCCGCACACACGTAAACTAGCGGCGCAATAAGGGTGAACCTCAGGTTGAGGTGACCCCTGGTGAATAGGGCGCCTCTGGGGAGGTAAGTGGCGCCACGGCCTTCAGCAAGGAGAAGGATCTGTGGCACTATCGTCGCCTACGCAGCAAATGCCGACGCCGGTCGTTCAGGCGAGCGGTCGCACCCCCAACCCTAACCCTCAAGTTGAACTTGATGATCACTACCTAGTTGCCCTCGCCAAGGAGGGTCGCACCGACGCTTACGACGCGATCGTCAAGCGGTATCGCGGCTTCGTCCGCTTAAAGGCCTCGTCCTACTTCCTCCTCGGGGGCGACTCGGACGATCTGATTCAGGAGGGCCTGCTCGGCCTCTACAAGGCGATCCGCGACTACCGGACCGACCGCGAGTCGAGCTTCCGCAACTTCGCCGAGCTCTGCATCACCCGCCAGATCATCACCGCGGTGAAGACCGCGACGCGCAACAAGCACACGCCGCTCAACCAGTACGTCTCCTTCAGTCAGACCCCGGCCGCGGCCGGCGACTCGGAAACGACCCTGGACGAGATCCTGCCCGGGCCCAGCGTCCACGATCCGGTCAACCAGGTGATCGCGACCGAAGAGCTGGAGAGCCTCGTCTCCTGCCTCTCGGGTGTTTCCGGCGTTCTCTCCGATCTCGAGAGCCGGGTGCTCTCGCTCTACCTCGATGGCCACTCCTACGAGGTGATCGCCGAGCGCCTGGAGTGCGACACCAAGACCGTCGACAACGCCCTGCAGCGGGTCAAGCGCAAGGTAGGCACCCACCTGGCGTCGAGAGAGGTGGCCGTCTGAGTTGTCCTGACCAAGCAGGTCAAGGACGAGAGAAGGAGCGTGCTCTGCACGTGACTGAGCGAGGACGCCGAGATGCGCCGGTCAGGGCAGGTCAGACAGCACGTAGTCGAGCAGTTCGCGCCCGTGGTCCGAGGCGACGGCAACGTCGTCGGCCTTGACTCGGACCCGGTGCAGCGACTGCATGCGGAGCACGTCGGCGTCGGTGCGGGGGTTGGGGAAGACGCCGGCGTAGGAGACGCCGAGACGCTCGAGGTGGTCGGCGACCAGGGCGGTGGCCGGCTGCTCGAGCGGCAGGTCGATGTAGACGGCGTCGAGGCAGTTGCGGTGGAAGAGATGATGGCGCTCGGCGGCGATCACCTGCTCGAGGTCGGCACCGGGCACGTGGACGGTTAGCAGGGCGAGGTTGTGGTCGCCGTCGACTTCGACGTGCAGCTCGGTCCTCTCGGCCAGCTCGCAGTCGGCGGGGGGCTCGGCAAGCGCCCCCTGTAGCTGGCAGAGCTCGATCGTCTGGGCGACGATCTCCCGGTGGCGCTCCGGCGCGTAGACCTTGCGCTCGTGTCCGTCGTTCAGCTTCAGGTACAGCAGCGCCGCCGACTGGCGGCCGCGGCGATCGCTCGCGGCGTCGTTGGCGACCGAGGCCGGGATCCAGCCGAGCAGGAAGCCGGTCTCGTGCGCGCCGAGCTCGATGTTGGCCTTCTGGGAGTAGGGGTGGGCGGCGGTCGCCTCGCTGTACATGCCGGCCAATCCGCGACCCCGCGCCCACTCCATCAGGTGGCGCTTGGTGCGGGTGAAGAGGTGCTGTCCCCGCGCCGCCGGCAGGGTCACCGCCTGCCCCGAGTGGCCGACCGCGTCGCCCGCCGCTCCCAGGCTCATCCCGATGTGGCAAAGAAGGTCACCTGCGGGGCTTTCCGCGATGCAGGAGACGTAGGTGCCGGACCCGATCCGGCTCTCCACCTCGGCGGGGTCGTAGACCCACCGCACGTCATAACTCTGACCATAAGCAGCTTCGATTGCGCCCGTCAGCACGGTACCCTCGTCGGGCTCCAAGAATCTGAACGTCACGTCCATTACGGACATCATTGCCACCCCGCCCGCCTAGCTCAACCTGGGAGAGCGCCTCATTTGTAATGAGGAGGTTGCCGGTTCGATTCCGGCGGCGGGCTTTTCCTTCTCGGGGAAGAGCCAGACACGACGGTTCCTCTCTCCATCCCGCAACTTTCCCCACCCTTTCCGTTTAGCGCATCGGCGTCCAACGCCACAAGCTGAACCAACCAAGGAAGGGAACATGATGCGGCAACAGCAGGGGAGAGTTGTTCGACGTAGCAGCAGGAGCCGATCGCGGCGCCTGACGATCGTGGTGGCCTGTGTGGCGAGCGGTTTTGCGCTGATGGCGGCCTCGGCACAGGCAGCGGTGATCAGTATCGGCAGCGTCCTGCCGGAAAAATTCACGCCGACCGAGTTCACCCGGGTGCAGACCCTCTTCAACACCGGCCTGCCCCAGGCAGGGGCGAACCTCGCCTCGCCGGTCGATGGAGCGGTGATTCGCTGGCGGATCCAGGGCGCGAGCGGTGGGCCCTTCTACCTCCGGGTCCTGCACCCGAACGGCAAAGGCGCCTATGAAGCAGCCGGCACCAGCCTGCCCGCCACTCCAACCAACGAGGGGCTGCAGACCTTCTCGACCAACCTGAAGATCAAGGCCGGCGACTTGGTCGGGATCGATCCAACCAGCGCGACGGACAAAATCGGCGTCGCCGAGACGTCCGGCGCCAGCTACGCCTCGATCTTCCCGACGCCGTTCGACGGCTCGGTCGTGGCGCCGAGCGAAACCTTCAGCGGCAAAGAGGTCGAGCTCAGCGCTGAAATCCTGCCGGTGCCGGAAGTCGCCTCGATCACGCCGTCCTACGGCTCGGTCACCGGCGGCACCCTGCTGACCATCACTGGCAAGAACCTCAGCAACGCCTCGGCGGTGAAATTCGGCTCGACGCCTGCCGCGAGCTTCAGCGTCGTCTCCGACACCGAGATCACGGCGACGACCCCGAGCGTCCTGCGTCCGGGCACGGTCGACGTGTCGATCACGACGCTGGCGGGCAACAACGCCAACACCCGCTACGACGACTACGCCTACCGCGCCTGCGTGGTGCCGGCGGTCAAAGGCAAGAACCTGAAAAAGGCGAAGACGCTGCTGCGTCGCGCTGGCTGCAAGCTCGGCCACGTGAAGAAGGTCCAGGCCCCGGCGAAAAAGGTCGGCAAGGTCCTCAAGCAGACCCCACGTCCGGGCAAAGTGCTGGCGCCGGGCTCGCGAGTTCGCGTCAACCTGGGCGAGTAGCTAGCCCGGGGGAGAGTCGCCGCCGAGAAGCCGCGCCTTCTCGGCGGCGAACTCCTCATCGGTGAGGATGCCTTTATCGCGCAGCGACCCGAGCCGCTCCAGCCGCTCTAGACGGGTGTCCTCGGCGCTGGCCGGCATCGTCGCGGTCGGCGCTTCGGCCGCCTCGTCCGACTCCTTGTCGGGGCGGCGGACCTCCGGCAGGCGCAGCTTCGAGGCCTGCTCGCCGACCCGTTCGCCGATGTTCGCGTCTTTGACCGCGCCGACGACTTTGTCGCGGGTGCCGCCGAAGACGTCGTCGTAGGTCGCCTCGGGAAACTCCTCCTCGGTCTGCTTGCGCAGCTCGTGGATGCCGAAGGCGGCCATCCCGGCGACGATCAGGGTGGTGAGGAAGGAGCGCAGCCCCTGCGTCGGCCCGGTCAGGAAGTAGAAGCCGACGACGATCACCAGCGCCCCGTAGACGTAGCCGACGTGGAGCCGCAGCACCGGCGCCAGGACGCGGCGGACGGCGCGGGCGCCGTTGGTCGGCGAGGCGAGCCAACCGGCGACCAGGAAGAGGATGCCGACGACGATCACCGTGGTCGCGATGCTGGTCATCAGCGAGGTGCCGATGTCCCAGGCCGCTTCGCCCGCCGGTCTTGCGCTGTCGGCCGTCACCAGTTGATCGATGACGATGCCGCCGGCGATCTGGCGGACGACGATCACCGCGAACCCCGCCGCGATCAGGCCGGCACCGCTGAGCAGCACCGTTACCCAGCGCCCGTCGCGGGAGAGGTAGATCGCCGCGCCGAAGGTGATGAAGGTGAGGAGCGAGAGCACCAGCGCCAGGCCCTTGATCGCGACCGCGATGTCCTGCGCCGTCTTCAGCTCATCCGACTTGATGATCTCGATCTGGGCGGCGTCCGCGGGAAGTTTCTCGGCCAGGTCTTCGCCGATCCCGACCTGCTCGGCGAGGTTGGTGAGGAGACTGCCGAGATTGAGCTTGACGTTCCCTTCGTCGGTCTCGACCGCTTCTTTCTTGTTTTCGAGAACCGCCAGGAGCTGTTCGTGGGTGGTCCGGTTCGCCTCTTCCCAGAGCTGCTGCGCGGTTGAGGTTTCCAGCGCCTTTTCGGCTCCCTGGCCCGCCACCTGGCGCAAACCGCCGGCCGCCGGGCCGGCGAGGTCCTTGGTGTCGCCGGGAAGGATTTCCTTCAGTTCCTCCTGCACGTCGACGTTTTCGTAGAGCTGGTCGACCAGGTAGTCGCTGAGCGCCGCGCGGATCGTCTCGTTCTCCAGCAGCCGGCCGCTGGTCTCGACCCAGTCGTCGGTGTTGAGCGCCTGGCGCTCGGTCCAGATCGCGAAGACGCTGAGGAACGCGAGCAGCGAACCGAAGATCACTAGGCCTCTGACGAGGCGACGGCGGCCGCGGCTCATTGCCGGATGGTATACGTGAACCATGAAGCTAGAGGGCATTCACCACATCACCGCGATCACCGAGAACGCCCAGCGCAACGTCGACTTCTACGCCGGCGTGATGGGTTTGCGGCTGGTCAAGAAAACCGTCAACCAGGACAACCCGACCGTCTACCACCTCTTTTTCGCCGACGAGGCGGGGGATGCGGGTTCCGATCTGACCTTCTTCGAGTATCCGGGCGCGGCCCCTGGAAGGGCGGGCGAGGGGATGGTGCACCGGATCGTCTGGCGCGTCGCCTCGAGCGAGGCACTCGATTTCTGGGCCGAGCGGCTGCGCGCCAACGGCACCGAGTCCGAGCGCGACGGCGACAGCCTCGTCTTCTCCGACCCCGAGGGGCTCGACCACGAGTTGCTGGTCGCCGACGTTCCCGATCAGCCGCTGATCGCCGACCACCCGGAGGTTCCGGCGGAGGTGGCATTGCAGGGCTTCCATGCGGTGCGTGCCTACGCCGCCGCGCCCCAGGCCAGCGAGGGGCTGCTGGAGGCGCTCGAGTTCGAGCAGAACGGCGATGCCTGGGAGGCCCGCGGCGAGCAGCGCGGCGGCCTCTACATATACGACGAGGCTCCGTCCGAGCGCGGGCTGCAAGGAGCGGGGAGTGTCCATCACGTCGCTTGGGCTTCGACCCCGGAGGAGCACATGCAGTGGCGCGAGAAGGCGATCGAGGGCGGCGCCCAGCCGACCCCGGAGATCGACCGCTTCTACTTCCGCTCGATCTACTTCCGTGAGCCGAGCGGGGTGCTGTTCGAGATCGCGACCCTGGGGCCGGGCTTCACCGTCGACGAGCCGGTCGAGCATCTAGGCGAGAAGCTCTCGCTGCCGCCTGACTACGAGCACCTCCGCGACGAGGTCGAACCAAACCTGCGGCCGGTGGTCAACCCGCGGGTCAAAGCCCAGGGTTGACTTGAGCGGGGACTTCGTCTGGCGGGACGCCGGGCGGACGGTTGTCTTTCGGCGGGGTGGAGTGGCCGGTGCGGTGGAGGTCCTGCGTGAGCACGGGGTGGAGGAGTTCGAGCTGCTGAGTACGGAGCGGGCGCTGGTGGAGGCGGAGGATCTGGCCAGGGCGGCAGCTGGGGTCCATCTCGTTGCGCCGGGGCAGGTTCCGGCTGTCGCCGCTGAGTTGCTGGACGTGCTCGCCCCTCCTTCTGATGCCGGGCAGGAGGGGCGAGCACGTCCGCTCGTGGCGCTGGGAGGGGGACGGGTGATTGATGTGGCGAAGGCGTTGGCGGCCGTGAGTGGGAGGGAGGTCGTGGCGATTCCGACGACGCTCTCGGGGGCGCCGATGACGGCGATCCACCGGCTGCCGGTGGGGGCGGAGGGTCGGGCGCGGGGGCTGGTGCGACCCTCGCTGGTGATCGGTGATCCGGAGGCGATGACGGGCCAGGACGAGCCCGAGCTGCGTGCGAGCGCGATGAACGCCTTGGCGCACGGAGCCGACACGCTGTACGTGCCGGGGTCGAACCCGGTCTCGGAGATGGTTGCGCTGCGAGGTGCGGAGCTGATCGCGGGCGCGCTTGATGAAGGGCGGGGGGAGCGAGACCGCGGCGCCCTCGCGCTGGGTTCGTTGCTCTGCGGCTACGCGATCGACTCGGCCGGCTTCGCCCTCCATCACCTCATCTGCCAGACGCTTGTCCGGGTCTGCGGCACCCCGCACGCCGAGACCAACGCCGCGATCCTGCCCCACGCTGCCGCCCTCCTCGCCGAGCGGGCACCGGAGCCGTACGAGCGCTTGGCGGTGGCGCTGGGGACGGAGCGGGGTGGGCTGCAAAAGCGCGTGGAGGAACTGGGTCAGCCGCGGCCCCTCGGCGAGCTCGGTGGCGACGAGTCGAAGCTGGACGAGTCGATCGAGGCGATGCTCGAGCGCCCTGAGCTGGTGCGGGTTCCAGGCCCTCCCCTTGTGCGTGAGGACCTGGCCGAGTTAGTGCGTAAGGCCTGGTGAGACCGATCCACATCACCCTCTACTCAGCAGGTAGGAGGGTGATGTGGATCGGTCCTACTGGCCTTGGTGTTTGTTCAGGAGGACGCGAAGGTCGGCGGCAATCGCCTCGGGTTCGTCGTCCAGCTGGTTCCAGGTGATGTGAGCAACCCGATAGCCGGCGGCAAGGAGGCGCCGGTCGCGAGCGCGGTCTTCGCGGAAGGCGGTTCTGGTCGAGTGGCCGTCCCAGCCGTCTAGCTCGACTATCTGGCGCAGGTTCGGCCAGTGGCAATCGACCTGGTAGCGCTTGGCCCCCAGGAGGATCCAGTCGTTGAAGCGGGGTAGGGGAAGGTGGTGCAGGCGCAGGAAGGGGGCGAAGCGCTCCTCTAGCGCGGTGCGCTTGCGGCCCTCCGGCTCTTCTCGCAGGCGCTCGAGCGCCAGGTGAACCTTGCGAATGCCTCGTCTGCCCGGATAGCGCTCGATCAGGGCCGGGAGCGAGAGGCGATCGGAGAGCTGGAGGAATTCGGACTCCCGCAGGAGGTTCTCGACGACATCGGTGTTCTCGGTCGCGGCGAGGTCGAGGATCGTGCGGGGCACGGTGGTGACCGGGATCCCTTCCTCGATCGTGCGCTCGTCGGCGGGTACCTCGGAGAGGTGCCTGCGGATCAGGTCCGAGGAGCGGCTCCGGTGCGGGACGGTGACATCGATCCTGGTGCGGGAGTTGGGCCTGATCGTCCCACCACTCCGTACTGACCCCGTGCAAGCGCCCCTAGCGAGCGGTCATCTCCGCGAGTCCGCGATAACCCTGGCTCTGTACGGCTTCTCGCGGACTCGGCGGGCATGGGCTGAGCCTGGCGGGAAAGGTCGCGCGGGTGGCGCGGGGTTTGTAACCGGACTCGCGCGCTTGTGTAGCGCTCTGCGTGACCCCAGAGCGTCTGGCCGCCTACCACGCCTATACGCGTAAGCACAGCGTCAACTGGTCGCTGTACCACCTTGCGCGGGTCTTTCTGCTGCCGTTTTTCCTCGTCTACTTCCGGCTCGACCGGCGCGGGCGTGAGTACGGGCGGGTCAAGGGCGGGATGATCGTCGCCGCCAACCACCGCAGCTTCCTCGACCCCTTTGCGATCGGCGGCTGTTTGCCCTGGCGGCGGCCGATGAACTACATGGCCAAGGTCGAGCTCTTCGAGCGGCGCTGGCAGGGCTGGATGCTCTCCCGCCTCGGCGCCTTCCCGGTTCGCCGTGGCGAGTCGGACGAGGAATCGATGCTGACCGCGCGGATGGTCGCCGAACGCGGGGGCGCCGTCTGCGTCTTTCCCGAGGGCACCCGGATTCGCCGCGGCACCCTCTCGACCCCGAAGCGGGGCGTCGGCCGGCTGGCGTTGCAGACCGGCGCGGTGGTGATCCCGACCGCGGTGCTCGGCAGCGAACACGTCCGCCGCGGCTGGCGCATCCGCCCCAGCAAGGTCGCGGTCCGGCTCGGCCCGCCGATGACCTTCCCCCGCGCCGAGGAGCCCTCGCCGGCGCTGGCGGAAACGGTGACGGCGCGGATCTGGCCCAACGTCCTTTTGCAGTGGGAAGACCTCGGCGGGCTGCCGCCGATGCGTCGCGCCGCGGTGATCGGCGCCGGCAGCTGGGGAACTGCGGTCGCGGTCCTGCTCGCCCGCGGCGGCCTCGAGGTCCAGCTCGGGGCGCGGACGCAGGAGCGGGTCGAAGAGCTGATCGACGACGGCGAGAACCGGCGCTACCTGCCGGGGGTGCCGCTGCCGGAGTCGATCGACGTCCGTCCCGCATCGGCGATCGAGCTCGCCGGCCTTGACCTGATCTGCCTCGCGATCCCTTCGGCGCAGCTGCCACAGGCGGTGGGGGCGATCGCCGACCGGATCAGCTCCCGCAGCGCCGTCCTGATGCTGACCAAGGGCCTGATCGCGCCGCAGGGGCAGTTGCCCTCCGACTACGTCAGCGAACGGGTGCGGGCGCGCGGGATCGCCTGTCTCGGCGGGCCAGCCCACGCCCGCGAGGCGGTCTCCGGCTCGGCGGCGCTGGTGCTCGGCTCCGCCGACGAGGAGTTGCGGGTCCAGGTCGGCGAGGTCTTCGACCGCGCCGGGCTCGTCTGCGAGCGCTCGCGCGACGTCACCGGGGTCGAGATGGCGGGCGCCGCGAAGAACGCCGCCGCCCTCGCCGCCGCGGCGGCAGAGCCGCATGGCCTCAATGCGGCCGGGATCGCCGTTGCCGCGATCTGGCGCGAGTGCATTGAGCACGCCGTCGCGCTTGGGGCCGAGCAGGAGACCTTCGCCGGCCTCGCCGGGGTCGGCGACCTGACGGCGACGATGATGGCCCCCTCCGGTCGCAACCGCCGCGCCGGCGAGCTGCTCGGCACCGGCACCCCAGCCGCCGAGATCCCCGGCAAGATCGGCCAGGCCTCCGAGGGTCTCGACACCGTTCCTCTTCTGGCCGACGCTGTCGTCTCCTCCGGAGTCGAGGCCGACGCGCTCACGGCCCTTGCCGCCCTGATCCGCGGCGACCTCAGTGCCGAGCAGTGGATGGCGAGCCTGCGAGAGGTCGAGCGCGAGAAGCAGGCGGCCTGAGATGGGCGCGGGGGTAGGCTTGAGCGGTGAGCGGCTCCGAGCAGAACGTCGAGCCGGCCGAGCTGGCTCCGGCGGCCAAGGCGGAGCTCGACCGCGCCTTCGAGGACTTCTATCGCGCGCACCTGCGCGACGTCTATTCCTACGCCTACTACCGGGTTGGGAATCACCACGACGCCGAGGACCTGACCGAGCAGGCGTTCCTGCAGGCCTACCGTCACTTCGACCGCGCCCGGCGCGAGTCCGACGGGCGGCCGCTGCGGCCGTGGGTGATCCGCATCGCCCACAACCTCGCCTCGAACTACTACCGCGACCGCTCGCGGCGGCCACAGACGCCGCTGGAAAACGCCGACCCGATCGCCGCCCGCCACGACACCGAGGCGATCGCCGAGGGCAGGGAGGAGCTGCGGCAGGTGATGGCGCACCTTCAGCACCTGCCCGACGACCGCCGCGAGGCGCTGATCATGCGCTTCGCCCTGGGCATGGACAACCGCGAGATCGCGCGGGCGATGGGGCGCTCGGACGGGGCGACCAAGGTGCTGATCCACCGCGCGATCAAACAGCTGCAGGAGGAGATGGCCGATGACCGAGCCGCGTGAGACCCTGAGTGGGTCGACCTGGGACGTCGAGCAGTTGCTGGGCGACGTCCTGCGGCCGATCGATCCGCCGGAGCGGCTCTCAGCCCGGGTTGAGGACACCCTCTCCGCCGTCACCCAGGCCGCGGCCGAGGAGCTCTCCGACTGGGCCGAGGAGCTGTCGGAGAGCGAGCTGCGGGCGCTGCGCGACCCGCGCAACTGGGTGCGGCCAGTGGTGGCGGTCGGGGCCGGCGGGGCGGCGACCGGCGCCCTGGTCCTGCTGGAGCTGCGCCGTCGCAGCCGCAGTCAGAGCAAGAGCGGGCTAAGCGCGCTCACGAACGGGCTTCGCTCGCGGCTTTAGGCGCCGGGGCTTCCGCCCGGGCTTCTTCGTCCCGGCCGCGGCGGCGAGGCCGAGCACCCCGACGGCGAGGTTCAGCCCGAGGCTGCCCCAGCCGATGATCGCCAGCGCCGTGTAGATGAACCCGACTGCGAGTGCGTAGCCGCGCGAGGAGGCGCCCGCCAGGAGAACACCGATCGCGCCGGTGGCGAGGTAGAAGAGATTGAGCCAGCCGTTCACCTGTAGCGACCCGAACGCCTCCTCGTATTGGTCGAGATCGCCGAAGGAGGCGCCGTAGAAGAAGCCGAGGATGCCGAGGATGACGAGGAAGGCACCGGTGACGGCGGCGTAGAGACGGGCGGGACTGGGAGCCTCCATCGGCCGCGATTGTAGGCTGCTTTGCCCGATGGCCGAGACTTGTTACCGCCACCCCGACCGCGAGACCGGTGTCTCCTGTTCCTCGTGCGGTCGTCCGATCTGTCCCGACTGCATGACCCCGACCCCGGTCGGCATGCGCTGCCCCGAGTGCGCCGGCCAGCGGACCAAGGTTGTCCGCAACCCGACCGGCACGCCTGGCGCCCAGGCCACTCCGGCCACCTTCGCCCTGATCGCGATCAACGTCGTCGTCTTCTTGGTCGAGCTCGCCAGCGGGTCGGGCGGGCTGTCGGCCGGCAGCGCCAGCAAGTTCTTCACCGACTTCGCCCTCTTCGGTCCCTCCGTGGCCGAAGGCGAGTGGTACCGCCTCGTCACCAGCGGCTTCCTCCACGTCAGCATCATCCACATCGGCTTCAACATGTTCCTGCTGCTGGTCCTCGGCCGGCTGCTGGAGCCGGCACTCGGGACCCCGCGCTTCCTCGTGCTCTATTTCGCTTCCCTGCTCGCCGGAAGCTGCGGCGCGCTGGTGCTGGAGCCGAACGCGCTGACGGTCGGCGCTTCCGGTGCGGTCTTCGGGCTGGCCGGCGCCGTCTTCGTCATTGCCCGTGGCCGGGGGATGGACGCCCTCGCCGGTGAGATCGGATTCCTCATCGTCTTCAACCTGGTCTGGAGCTTCATCGGCCCCAACATCAGCGTCGGCGGTCACGTCGGCGGTTTGATTGGCGGCGTCCTCTGCGCGTTCGCGATCGTCGCCGGCGAGAAAGGGATGTTCGGCCGCAACCACCGGCCGCTCGAGTTCGCGGCGATGATCGCGATCGGCGTCGTCGCCTTCCTCGGCGCGCTCGCCGTCGCCTAGCCGGCGTTAAAGGGGGGTCGGCCTTCGCCCGCCGCCGACCGTGACACCGGCGGTCGCAGTGTCGCGAAGCCGATGTTGCCCGGCGGATCCACCAAGTCGGGGTGGAGGACGTGGCCGAGCAGCTCGACGCCGTCGACCAGGCGCGGCCCGGGCTCGGCGAAGACCCTGCCGTCGACCGCGTAGAGCCGGGTGGCCCCGAGGCCCGCGATCTGCTCCCAGTGCTCCATCGCCTGCGCCTGCGCGCTCTCCGTCTCGACCTCGGGCAGCACCAATACGACGTCGGCGCCGAGGCTGCCCAGCTCCCCCCAGCCGACCGAGGGTGGGTTGAGCCCGGGGTCGCCGGCGACGTCCTCGCCGCCGGCGATCGAGACCATCTCCGGGATCCAGAAGCCACCGACGCGAACCGGGTCGAGGCGCTGCAGGGCGATCACGCGGGGGGAGCCGGTGCCGGCGACCGCCGCGCGGACCGTCGCCAGCCGGCCCTCGAGCTCGCCGCGCATCTCGTGGGCGTGATCCTCCATCGCCGTCGCCTCGCCCAGCCGCACGATCTCTTCGAGCATCTCGCTGAGCGTTGCGACTCTCATCGTTCGCTCAATATCTCAACTCGACCGAAGGGGCAGTGCCTCGCCGCCGGGTCGGGTAGCTATATTCACGATGCCGAATGGCCGAGGACGTCCCAGCCCGAAGTATCGGGCCGCATAGCTGATGAGCGTCCTGCTGCTCGTCTTCCTGTTGCTGTTGATCGTGGTCAACGGCTTCTTCGTCGCGGCCGAGTTCGCGATCGTCCGCTCCCGCCGCGCCAGGCTCGAGCAGATGCGCGACGAAGGCGTCCGGCGGGCATCGCTGGCGCTTGACCAGATCGACCACGTCGACCAGTACGTGGCCACCTCCCAGGTCGGGATCACGCTCGCCTCGCTGGGCATCGGCTTCCTCGGCGAGCCCGCTCTGGCCGAGCTGCTGGAGCCGATCCTCGGCGGTCTCTTCTCCCACGCCGTGGCGGTCGGGATCTCGATCGCGATCGCCTTCACGATCGTCACCTTCCTCCACGTCATCCTCGGCGAGCAGGCGCCGAAGATGCTGGCCATCAGCCGGGCCGAGGGCGTGCTCCTTCGGGTCGCCGGCCCGCTCCGCTTCTTCCGCCGGATCCTCCACCCGCTGATCGTCGCCACCAACGTTCCCGCCAACTTCCTCGTCCAGCGGGTCTTCCGCGTCGACGTCGACAGCAGCGAGGAGACCTCGCCCGAGGAGTTGCGCCTGCTGATCTCGCGCGGCGCCCAGCGCGGCCGCCTCGATCCCGGCGAGGCGGGAATGCTCGGCGGCGTCTTCCACCTCCACGAGCAGGAGGCCCGGGAGGTGATGACCCCGATTCCCGCCGTCATCACGGTCGACACCGCGGACACCGTCGAGGCAGCGCTGCGCCGCTGCGTCACCTCGGGTCACACGCGGCTGGTCGTGATCGAAGACGACAATCCCGACCGGGTCAAGGGCGTCGTCCACAACAACAGCCTCGCCCGGCTCTACATGAGCGAGGGCCCGGAGGCTTCGCTGGAGACCGTCATCCGCGACGCCCTGATCGTGCCGGAGACGCGCCCGCTCGACGACCTCCTTCACGACCTGCAGGTGCAGCGGACCTCGCTCTCGGTGGTCGTCGACGAGTACGGCCGCACGGTCGGGATCGTCACCGTCGAGGACATCCTCGAGGAGGTGGTGGGGGAGATCGAGGACGAGACCGACCCCCGCGCCGCCGCCGTTCGCAGGCTCAGCAACGGCGACTGGTTCGTCCGCGGGCACGTCTCGCTCGGCGATCTGGCCGACGCCGGCATCGAGCTGCCCGTCGACACCGAAACGTACAACTCGGTCGGCGGCTACGTCTTCGGTGAGCTCGGCCGGCTGCCGAAGCGCGGCGACTCGATCGCCACCAACGGCTACACGATCAGGGTCGAGGCGGTGCGGGAGAACCGCATCGAGGCGGTCCGGATCAGCGGCGGCAACGGCGATTCCGTCCGCTCGGCTGCCTAACTTCATCGGGCAACCCGCTTCCGCTCGAATCTTGGAGGTACCGCATGTGGGTTGTACGCCTGACCGACAAGCAGCTCGAGGTGCTGAGGGCGTTGCTGCGCTCCGAGGAACAACTCGGGCCCGCGCTCAAAGGGTCGATCGAGGCCCTCGACCTGGCCCGCTGGGACGACCTCCCGGAGGCCGAGCTACCTTGGGGCGAGATAGAGACCGTCGCTCGTAGGCAGGGGATATCCGAGGCCGACGTGATCTGGGACATCTCTGGGAAGAGCAAGGCGGCTTAGGACGAAGGCTTTGCCGGTAGGGAGGGACGAGGTACCCCTGGCCGGAGCACCTCCGCCGAGGGGATCGCTGGCGGCTGGCCGTGACGGCTTTCGGCTCGGCTCCATGCTGAGTACCGACCAGGGGTACCTCGTCCCTCCTCGCAACAGCTTCCGAATCACTGCTGAGGACCAGGGTGTGCCAGCTATCTGAAGAGCTACCGCACCCTGGCGGGTCTATCTCAATGCTGTCGAAGAGGGTCACGGTGGGGGTGTCCCGGTACTCAGCATGGAGCCGAGCCGCAAGCCCTTGAGGCGCCAGCCGTAAGACGCATCTCTCGGCGGAAGTGCTCCGGGGCACCCCCACCGTGACCCTCCCTACCGGCTACTCAGTCGTAGCTGTAGAAACCTGCGCCGGACTTGCGGCCTAGCTTGCCCTTGCCGACCATCTCGACCATCAGACCTGGGGGTTGGCTGGCCGCCTCGCCGTTCTCGGCGTATAGCGCGTCGCCGATCGCTTTGGAGACATCGAGACCGACGAAGTCGAGCAGGGCGAGGGGCCCATCGGGTGGCCGGCGCCGAGCTTCATGCAGGTGTCGACCTCGCCGGCCTCCATGCCGGTCCGCTCGATCAGGCGGACGGCTTCGAAGAGGAAGGGGAAGAGCAGGCGGTTGACGACGAAGCCGGCCTGGTCGGGAACCTCGACCGCGGTCTTGCCGAGCGCTGCGCACCAGGCCAGCGCCTTCTCGCGAGCGTCGGCGGCACCGTCGGGGAAGCAGACCTCGATCAGCTTCATCCGCGGCACCGGGTTGAAGACGTGCAGGGCGAAGAGCTTGTCGACTCCGGCGGCCTCGGCGATCGCGGCGATGCTCAGCGACGAGGTCGTGGTCGCCAGGTCGGCGTTGGGGCAGGCGGCGGCGATCGTGCTCAGGAGCTCGCCCTTCGGTGCCACCTCCTCGACGATCGCCTCGACAATGACGTCGCAGTCAGCGAGGTCCTTGGGGTCGGTGGTCACCCGCAGCCGCGAGGGCTCACCACCCTCGATCTTGGCGCAGGCGGCGACCACTTTCTCCTCCGCGCGCCAGGCGGAAGCCTCGCTGCGGGCGAGCAGAATCGTGTCGGCCGTCGTGGTCGAGACCGCGGCAAGGCCGGTGGCGATTGCCCCGCTGCCCGCGATCCCCGGACTCGTGTACCCCTGATTAGCGCTCATTGGCCGGGTTCCTATCACGCCGCAGTTCCCCGGTGACGTGCGGGCTGGAAAGCGCCGCCAACCCTGGCTGACTGACCAGTCAATCGGCTACCCTGAATGGAGAGGCCGCGCGACGCGCGCCCCGAGATCTTCAGACGAACGGAGGCTGGCGATGGACAACGGCAAAGGCAAGTTCGGCGGCCGCGAGGTCGTCATCGTCGAGGCGGCGCGGACCCCGATCGGCCGCGGTCACCCGGAGAAGGGCTACTACAAGGACCTGCATGCCTCGAACCTGCTGGCCCGCACCTACGGCGAGCTGATCGAGCGGGCCGGGATCGACCCGAACGAGGTCGGCGACGTGATTGCCGGTTGCGTCCAGCAGTTCGGCGAGCAGGGCCTCAACATCGGCCGCAACGCCTGGCTCGAGGCCGGCTTGCCGCAGGAGGTCCCGGCGACCACCGTCGACCGCCAGTGCGGCTCCGCCCAGCAGGCCGTCAACTTCGCCGCGGCGCTGGTCGCCTCCGGCGTCCACGACGTCGCGATCGGCGGCGGGGTCGAGCACATGGGCCACATCTCCTTCGCCGACTCCTTCTCGGTGATGCAGGAGCATGGGATGGCCTTCTCGCCGGAGCTGATGGAGCGCTACGACCTGATCCCGCAGGGGCTCTCGGCGGAGATGATCGCTGACAAATGGGAGATCCCCCGCGCCGAGCTAGACGAGCTCGGCGTCCGCTCCCAGCAGCTCGCCAAGCAGGCGACCGACGAGGGCCGCTTCGAGCGGGAGATCATCCCGATGCAGGTCAACGGCGACACCTACGTCACCGATCAGGGTCTGCGCGAGACGACGATCGAGAGCCTCTCGGCGCTGAAGCCCGCCTTCAAGGAGGACGGCAAGATCACCGCCGGCAACTCCTCGCAGATCTCCGACGGCGCCGCCGCGGTGCTGCTGATGAGCCGCGAAAAGGCCGACGCGCTGGGCCTGAAGCCGCGGGCGCGGATCTTCGACCAGACCACGGTCGGCGTCGACCCGGTGATCATGCTGACCGGCCCGATCCCGGCGACCGAAAAGCTGCTCGAGCGCAACGGGATGAAGATGGACGACATCGACCTGGTCGAGATCAACGAGGCCTTCGCCTCGGTCCTCGGCGCCTGGCGGCGCGAGCTCGATCCCGACATGGACCGGGTCAACGTCAACGGCGGCGCGATCGCCCTCGGCCACCCGCTCGGCTCGACCGGCGCCCGGCTGATCACCACCCTCCTGCACGAGATGGAGCGCTCCGACAAGGAGATGGGGCTGGTGACGATGTGCTGTGGCGGCGGTCTCGGGACCGGCACCTTGATCCAGCGGGTCTAGCTTGATCTGGCGGTAACGGGCGGCCTATACTGCGCCCGCAATGCGCAGGATCCTCTTAGTACTCGCGCTGCTCATCGCCGGAATCCCGTTGCTGCTCGCCGGCTGTGGCGGGGGCTCGGAAACCGAAGAGAGGACGCTGACGAAAAAGCAGTTCGTCAAGCTCACCGAAGCCTTCTGCGACAAGGAATACAAGGCTGAGGAAGTGGACATGAAAGCGTACGCTGACAAGCACCTGCTGCTCTTCGGCGGCGGCGAGCCCTGGGAACAGGAAGTGCTGAACGAGATCGTCTTCGAATACGTCGAAGACAAAATCGCCTACTTCAAGTCCCTGCCCGCGCCGGAGGGCGACGAGAAGGAGGTGCGGGCGATGATCAAGGCCTTCGAAGACGGCCTGGAAAGAAGCGAAAAGACTCCGGCGGCCCTTGCCGAACCGCGGCCTTTCGCGAAGGAGAAACTCCCGGACGACCTCTGGGACGCGAGCTACGAAACCACCTCCGGCTACGGGCCTTGGCTCTGTGGTCAGCCCTGACTCGTCCCTCTCCGGCGACGCCAACCAGCTCGCCACCGACTACGGCTTCAATGCCTGCGGCGAAGAATGAGGGGAGGCCGGCGGCTGCACTCAGTTTGGCCGCCGGTCCGCATTGGCAGGTCACTAATCATTGACTTTTCAAGCGCAATTACTTATAGATTCTCCAAGTAGTCAAACTAATCGGAGGAGAAAGAATGTTGGCGGGGCGGATCAGTGGCGCGGTGGCGCTTGTGGCGTTGGCAGTTCTAGGTGCGACTTTGATTGCGGGATGCGGCGACGGCGATGAGACCGCCGACGAGACCGTGACGCTGACGAAGGCAGAGTTCATCCGGCAGGCAGACGCGATCTGCAGAAATACCCGCGAAGCGATCATCGAAGGCAGCGTGCCGGAAATCGAAAAGGTCGCTGGCACTCCGGAGATGCGGCAGGTGGAATTGAAACTGATCTCCAGCCTGCTGGTTCCGACCGTCGAAAAAGAGGTCGAGGACATCCGCGCCCTCGGCGCCCCGGCCGGCGATGAGGCGAAAATCGAAAAGATCCTGAAGCTCACCGAAGAAGCGATTGCGGAAGCGAAGACCGAACCGCTGACTTATACGCAGGGAGCCGGCTACAAACAGGGAGCCGAACACTTCGGCGAGGCCTACAAGCTCTCCTTGAAGTACGGGATGAAGGAGTGCCCGGCACGGTGAGACGGTAGGCCCGCCCCCCAGCGGGTTCCGTATGCTGGCCCCCGATGGACCTGACGCTGTCGCCATCGGAGGAGGAGTTCCGCGACGAGGTTCGGACCTGGTTGCAGGAGAACCATCCTGGGCCTGAGCCCGAGGCCGGGCTCGACGAGGTGATGGCCTTCCGCCGCGAGTGGCAGCTGCAGCTGCACGGGGCCGGTTGGGCCGGGATCTCCTGGCCGAAGGAGTACGGCGGCCGCGGCGCGACGATGATCGAGCAGGCGATCTTCGCCGCCGAGGCCTCGCGCCAGGAAGCGCCGAGCCCGGCGAACGTGCTGGGGCTGGCGATGGGCGGGCCGGTCGTCATCGCCCACGGCACCGACGAGCAGAAGGCGCGATACCTGGAGCCGATCCTCACCGGCGAGGAGATCTGGTGCCAGGGCTTCTCCGAGCCGGAGTCCGGCTCCGACCTCGCATCGCTGAAGACGCGGGCGGTCAAGGACGGCGACGAATGGGTGGTCACCGGGCAGAAGGTCTGGACGACCTTCGCCCAGTACGCGAAGTGGTGCATGCTCGTCGCTCGCACCGACCCCGACGCGCCCAAGCACCAGGGTCTCACCTACTTCCTGATGGACATGGAGCAGGACGCGGTGCAGACCCGGCCGCTGGTCCAGATAACCGGCGAGGGCGAGTTCAACGAGGTCTTCTTCGAGGAGGCGCGGGTCCCCGACGCCAACGTCGTCGGCGGCGTCGGCAACGGCTGGGCGGTGGCGATCACGACCCTGATGAACGAGCGCGCCGGGCTCGCCTTCGGCGCGATCTCGCAGATCCAGAACAGCCTCGGCCGCCTCGCGAAGCTGGCCCAGGAGACGCCGGCCAACGGCGCTACCGCGGCCGACGACCCCTACTTCCGCCAGCGGATCGCCCAGCTCCTCATCGAGGTGGAGACGATGCGGCTGAACGCCTACCGCGGCCTGACCAAGACGATGCAATCGGGCATTCCGGGCCCGGAGGGCTCGCTCGGCAAGTGGCAGTGGGCCGATCTCAACCAGGACCTGACTGAGCTGGCGCTGGAGATCGAGGGTGCCTACTCGGTGCTCGGGCGCGGCTCCGAGCACGCGGTCGCCGGCGGCGCCTGGCAGTACGGCTTCCTCCGCTCCCGCGCCAACTCGATCGAGGGCGGGACGACGGACATCTTGAAAAACATCATCGCCGAGCGGGTCCTGGGCCTGCCGAGGCTGCGCTAGGCGTTATGGCAGCGGGAGCGATTTGATCTAACCATGTACTTCGACCTCACCGACGAGCAGCAGGCGATCAAGTCGACGGCCAATGGCTTCCTCGCCTCGCGCTTCAAATCGGAGCGGATCCGCGAGATCGCCGGGAGCGACGACGGCTTCGACGGGAGCGGATGGCAGGAGATGGCCGAGCTCGGCTGGGCCGGGCTGGCGCTGCCGGAGGAGTGGGGCGGTCAGGGCCTCGGAGTCGTCGACCTGGCGGTTCTCTTCGAGGAGATGGGCTACTCGCTGGCTCCTTCGCCGCTGCTCTCCAACACGATCGCCGGCTTGGCGCTCAGCTTCGCCGGCTCCGACGAGCAGCGCAAGCGCTGGCTGCGGCCGCTGGCCGCCGGCGAGCTGCGCGGCGCCCCGGCCCTGCTCGATGCTGGCACCTCGGCCGAGCCGCTCCGGTTCGCGCTCGAGGCCGAGGAAGCAGGCGATGGCCTCGTCCTCAACGGGGAAAAGACCTTGGTCATGGACGCCGCAAGCGCCGACTTCTTCCTCATCGCCACCGCCGACGGGCGCCGCCACATCGTCGAGCGCGGGGCCGACGGCGTCACCGTGAAGCCGGAGGAGTCGATCGACCTCACCCGTCGCCTCTCCTCTGTGCGACTGGACGGGGTCAAGGTTGCACCCGAGAACACTCTGCCGGGCGCTGCCGAGGATTTCCACCCCGTCTTCCACCGGGCCTGCGTGGCCATTGCCGCCGAGTCGACCGGGCTCGCCCAGCGGGCGCTGGAGATGTCGGTCTCCTACGCCAAAGACCGCCAGCAGTTCGGCCGGCCGATCGGCGCCTACCAGGCCGTCTCCCACCGCTGCGCGCAGATGCTGCTGGAGACCGAGAACTCGCGTTCGGCCGTCTACGGCGCCGCCTGGGCCGCCGACGCCGAGCCGGAGTCGCTGCCCCTCGCCGCCAGTATGGCCAAGGCCTACGCCTCGGACGCCGGCTGGCGGGTGCCCGACGCGGCGATCCAGGTCCACGGCGGGATCGGTTTCACCTGGGAGCACGACCTCCACTTCTTCCTCAAGCGCGGCCGCGCCAACGCGGCGAGCCTCGGTGACGCCAAGTGGCACCGCGAGCGGGTCGCCGACGCCGTCCTCGCCGCCGAGACCGCTCCGGCGAGCGCCTGAGCAGACGCTGACGTGGGCGCGCTCGACCGCATCTCCGTCGCCGCGATCGGCACCTCGGTCGCCGACCTCGAGGCGGAGACGCTGCGCGCCGAGGCCGCCGGGGTCGAGTGCGTCTGGGCGCCGGAGCTGTTCCGCAGCGCCGTCACCCAGGCCAGCTACCTGGCGGCGAAGACGACCAGGATCGACGTTGCCACGGGCATCGTCTGGGCCTTCACCCGCAGCCCCTTCATCAACGCGATCAGCGCCCTCGACATCGACGAGATGTCCGGCGGCCGTTTCCGGCTGGGGATGGGGGCCGGAGTCAAACGGCTGAACGAGACCTGGCACAACGCCGACTACGGCAAACCGGCGCCGCACCTGCGCGAGGCAATCGAGGCGACCCGGTTGATCATGCGCCAGGCTGGCGCTGGCGAGCCGATCCGCTACGAGGGCAAGTACTACGACATCGACATCAAGGGCTGGATCCGGCCCCACCCGGCCCCTCGCGAGGCGGTGCCGATCTACACCGCGGCCGTGCAGGCGGGTATGGCGCGGATGGCCGGGGACGTCGCCGACGGCCTGATCGGCCACCCGATCCAGAGCCTGCGCTGGATCGACGAGGTCGTCGTCGACGCCTTCGAAACCGGGCTGAAGCGCTCCGGTCGCGAGCGCAAGGACTTCGACTACCTGCCGACCGTTTGCTGCGCGATCGACGACGACGAGGGGCGGGCGATCGAGATGGCCCGCCGCACGATCTCCTTCTACGCGACGGTCAAGACCTACATGCCGCTCTGGGACCTGCACGGCTTCGCCGGCAACGCGGCCGAGGCCGGCGCGGCCTTCCGCCGCGGCGACCTCGCCGCGGTGCCGGCGGCGATCAGCGACGAGATGGTCGAGACCTACTGCGCCGCCGGGCCGCTCGACAAGGTCCGCGCCCGGGTCGAGGCGACGGCGGAGCGCGCCGACGGCCTCTTCCTCACCCCGCCGACCTACTTCATCTCCCCGGAGGAGCTGAGCGAGTTCCAGAACCGGATCATCGACGCCTTCGGCCCGGAGGCTTGAGCGCCGAGTCCGAATCACCGAGTCCGCGTGAGTGCCCCGTATAGGTGCACTGTCGCGGTCTCGCGATCTAGCCCCGCTCCATCTCCCGCTGGACGTCGGCCTCGGTGATCCGGTTGCTTGGGCCGTAGGCCTTCCAGGCCTGGGCGACGGTGGCGATGCCGACCCCGAGGATCACCCAGATCGGCCAGAAGTAGCCGCCGTCGCCGAGCGCCCAGATGACGATGCAGACCAGGACTGCAAAGGCACCGCCGGCGGCGATGCCCTTGAAGTCCTGCTTCATCTTCAGGCGCTGGATCGCGAGCTCACGCGCGTGCTCCGGCCGGTCGACGCCTTGCTCAGCCATGCGCCAATCCTAGGGGCAGATCACGATCAGGTGGAAGTCGGCGTCCTCCGGGGTGCCGTCTTTGCCTTTGGTCCGGACCTCGATCGCGTTCGGGTTGGCGGCCGAGGTGTTGGTCTGGGCGTAGCCAGGGTTGGGCACCGAGGTGCCGGCGTTGTTGCGCGCGGCGACGTTGGCGCAGCCGGAGACGTTGAACGGGAAGGTGACGGTGACCGCCCCGCCGCCCTCGATCGCGGCGATGTCGGGTCCGCTGGCCCGCGCCAGCACCGCGTTGCCCGGGCTGGCCGGGTTGTTGACCACCGCCCAGAAGGTGTGCGTTGCGATCTGCGCGGAGGGCACCGTGCCGAGCTTGTTGTTGTTGATCTGGAACCCCGTCAGCGTGTCCTTCTTCAGCTTGCCGCCGCCGATCGTCTGCTTTTTGATCGCGCCGCCGTTGATCGTCTGCGCCGCGTAGGCGGTTCCCGCCAGGGCGGCGACGAGGGCGATCAGCGCCACCACCATCGCCGGCGAGGGGCGCGCCTTCTTCAGCTTGCTCATATCTGGACTCCCTTTCCAGTCAGTTGCCGAGTACCCGAAACCAAGTAACCCGCCGGGAGGCGAGTCGGTGCGGTGGCTCTACCCGAGAAGGGCGGCCGCGAAGCGCTCGAAGGCCGCGATGCCGGTCACGGCGGGGCCGTGGCCGGGGAGGATCAGTGAGGGCTCGAGCTCGGCCAGCTTGCGGATCGAGCGCCGGTTCTCGGCCGGGTCGGGGGTGAGTTCGTCGGGCGGCTCGGCCAGCTTGGTCCGCGTCGTCACGTAGGTGCAGTTGCGGATCACGTCGCCGCAGATCGCGACCCGGTCGTGCTCGCGGAAGAAGATGACCTCGCCCGGCGCGTGGCCGGGGGCGTGGACGACGCGGAAGCCGGCGACCTCGTCTCCCTCGCGGAGCACGCGGTCGACCTTATGCGGCGGGCCTTCCCACATCCGGGCGAAGAACTTGGCTCCGGGATTGCTGGTCGCCGCGACTGGGCGGCGGCCCTCCATGGCGTCAAGGTCGCCCTCGTGACAGGCGAGCGGTATCCCGCGGGCCTCGCAGACCGCTTTCGCGCAGCCCTGGTGGTCGGGGTGGACGTGGGTCAGGGCAAGCATCGAGATCTCGCGCCCCTCGAGCTCGGCGAAGATCCGGCGCTTGTCCCAGCGCCGGCCGGCGTCGATCAGCACGTCCTCGGCGAGGTAGACGTTGATCAGCGGCCGGGGCGCCTCCTTCAGCCGCCAGACGCCGGGGGCGAGGTACTTCAATGCGAGATCCCGAGGGTCGAGCGCGGCTCGCCGCTGTGCTTGGACAGCTCTTCGAGCCGGGCGATCTGGCGCTCGCCTTCGCGGCGCGCCGGGTGGTCGGCGGGCAGGCCCTCGACCAGGCGGCGGATGCGGTTGCGCACCTGCAGGGCGAAGTGCGGGGTGACCGGTCCGGCGAGGGCGCGGATGTCCTCCGGCGTGATCTCCTTCGCCCCTCCGAGCAGTTCTGGGTTCTCCGCTTCGCTCATTCTCCGCCGCCGATCTTCGCAAGCTCGGCCAGTTCGCTCACTTCCGCCTGCTGCTCGACGCTGATCGCATCCCCATCGCCGATCACCCAAACATGGTTGTAGAAAGCGCGGGTGGGATCGGTGGTGTAGCCGGGCTTCACGTCGAGGAGGAAGTTGCGGAGCTCGGCCGGGAGCGCCGCGGCGTCGTCGGTGAGCAGCAGCGGCCCCAGGTGCCCGAGCCCGAGAGCGGCGCCGCGGCGGCGGCGTCGGCGGGCGAGTCGCTGCGGGTGAGGACGAAGCCGTGGCCGGGGTCGTTGATGTTCCAGCCGAAGCTGCCGTCGCGGTAGCGGGCGAGGGCGAGGGCGTTGGCGACCGGATCCTCGCCGGAGACCCGTTTGACCTGTTTCGAGATCTGGTCGATTTCGCGGACCACCTTGGATGAGATTGCCGTCGCGGGGCCGAGCACGTAGACCGGCACCTGCGGGTGCTTCTTCAGGGCTGCGACGGTCGTCGCCGGCAGCTCCTCCTCGTCGGAGTAGAGGATCGGGTCGCCGGAGCGGGCGGCCCAGGCGGCGGCGGGCATCGCGAAGTCTGGCTGGGAGCTGGAGGCGACGACGATGTGGCGGGGCGGCTTGCCGGCGAGGCGGTCGCGCAGGGTGGCGATCTGGGCCGCGGTGGTCGCCGGGTCACCGGAGTCGATCGGCGCCGCCACGCCCGGGTAGGCGACGGTGCCGATCGCGAAGAGGGACGCCTCGCCGGTGGCGGCGCTGCCCTGCGGATCGAGGGCGGCCAGCGCTTCACCGGTCACCTCAGGGATGTCTTCGGCGCCGGAGAAGAGGATCGGCGCCCGCACCGGTTCGGCCATCAGCACCGCGGCTGCGATCGCGCCGGCCCAGTCTTCGGCGCCGACCACGGTCACGGCAGCGGGGCGCTGCTCGGCGGTGGTGGAGGGGAAGGCCGCGAGCGCGGCGGCGGCGGCGTTGGCGGCCGGGTCTGAGCCGCCGATCCGGGTCGTGTTGTTGGTCGCGAAGCCGGGGTAGCCCAGGGCTTCGGCGCTCTGGGAGGAGGTGGTCTCCGGCCGGGACTCGCCGCCGGTCGGGGTGGGGGTGGGGGCCGGCGTCTTCGAGTCCTCTCCGCCGCCGCCCCAGGCGATCGCCGCGACGATGAAGATGACCGCGAGGGCGACGAGGACAAATAGCGCCTTCGGGGCGCCAGGCTTCTCGGGCTTCTCTTTGGCCTGGGTCTCCGGGGCTGGCTCCTGCGGTTCGGGGACGTCGGCGTTGATCGGTCGCTTCGGGATCACTCGGGGAACGTATCGAGCGTCCGGTCCGCGGAGGAGTAAAGTCCCGGACTGGCTGACTGACCAGTCAATCGGTAGGCGGCGGAGAGAGGGAGAGATGGATTTCGCACTGAACGAGGAACAGCAGGAGTACAAGGCCCAGGCCCGGAAGTTCGCCCGCGAGGTGATCCGCCCGGCGGCGCGCAAGCACGACGAAGAGGAGAGCATCCCCTGGGAGGTCATCAAAGAGGCACGGAAACAGGGCTTCGGCACGCTCGAGTCGATTCAGCGCTCCGCCGCCGATCCCGAGGGCCAGTTCCAGGTGATCTCCGCCGAAGAGTTCCACTGGGGCTGCGCCGGCACCGCGCTGGCGATCTCCGGCTCCGGCCTCGCCGCGGCGGGCATCGCCTCCTCCGGCACTCCCGAGCAGATCATGCGGTGGGTCCCCGATTGCTTCGGAACCGCGGACGAGATCAAACTCGGCGCCTACGCGGTGACCGAGCCGCAGGCCGGCTCCGACGTCAAGAGCCTGAAGACGACCGCCAAGCGCGATGGCGACGAGTGGATCCTCAACGGGACCAAGGTCTTCATCACCAACGGCGGCATCGCCGACGTCCACGTCGTCGTCGCCACCGTCGACCCGGCGCTCGGCACCCGTGGTCAGGCCTCCTTCATCGTGCCCAAGGACAGCCCGGGTCTCTCCCAGGGCAAAAAGGAGTCGAAGCTCGGGATCCGCGCTTCGCACACGGCCGAGGTCGTGCTCGAGGACTGCCGCATCCCAGGCGACTGCCTGCTCGGCGGCGAAGAGAAGCTGGAGAAGAAGCTGCAGCGTGGCCGCGAAGGCAAGAAGTCCCGCGGCGCCGACGCCCTGGCGACCTTTGAGATCACCCGGCCGCTGGTCGGCGCCTCTGCCCTCGGCATCGCCCAGGCGGCCTATGAGTGGACCCTCGAGTACCTCGACGGCCAGTCCTACGAAGGCGTGCCGATGCTGCAGGCGCAGCGCATCCAGCAGACCCTGGCCGACGTCGCGACCGAGATCGAATCGGCGCGGCTGCTGGTCCAGCGGGCCGCCTGGATGGGTCGCAACGGGGTGCCGATGACCGGTGGCCAGGGCTCGATGTCGAAGCTGAAGGCGGGCGACGTGACGATGTGGGCGACGACGACGCTGATGGACCTCGTCGGCCCCTACGCGCAGAGCACCGAGTGCCCGCTGGAGAAGTGGTTCCGCGACGCCAAGATCTACCAGCTGTTCGAGGGCACGGCGGAGATTCAGCGGATGGTCATCTCCCGGATGCAGGCCCGCGAATACGCCGAGCGGCTCGGCTACGCCGCCGAAGTGGCGGCCGAGGCGGCGAAGAAGGAGCCGGTAGCGGCCTGATCCGGGCTTATCCTCGGAACCGTGCACGGTCCGCACGGACATAGCCACGCCCACGCGCTCGACGCTCGCCGCGCCGACAGCCGGCGGCGGATGAAGTGGGCGCTGGCGATCAACCTCGGCCTGCTGGTGGCCGAGGCGATCGGCGGCATCCTCACCGGCTCCCTGGCGCTGCTGGCCGACGCCGGCCACGTCCTCTCTGACGCCGGCTCGATCGTCCTCGCCCTGATCGCGGTGCGGCTGGCGTCTCTGCCGGCGGCCGGTCGCCGCACCTTCGGCTACCAGCGCTCGGAGGTGCTCGCGGCGCTGGTCAACGGGCTGCTGCTGGTCGTGGTCAGCGTCGCGATCGCGGTCGCCGCCATCGGCCGCTTCGGCGACCCGCCCGAGATCGACGGCTGGGGGGTCCTCGCGCTCGGCGTCTTCGGCCTCGCCGGCAACATCGCCGCCACCATCGTCCTCGCCCGCGGCCAGCGCGAGGACATCAACCTCGAGGGCGTGCTGCGCCACTCCGTCGCCGACGCGCTCGGCTCGGTCGGCGTCATCATCGCCGGCGCCGTCGTCCTGCTCGGCGGCTCACCCGTCGTCGACCCGATCGTCGGCCTGCTGATCGCGGTGCTGATCCTCGCCTCCTCTTGGCGCCTGATCAAGGAGCCGTTCGACGTCCTCATGGAGGCGGCGCCGGCCGGCGTCGACGTCGACGGGCTCGGCGAGGCGATCTGCCAGGAGGAGGGAGTGCGCTCGGTCCACGACCTCCACGTCTGGACCGTTACCGCCGGCTTCGGTGCGATCGCCGCCCATGTCGTCGTCGCCCAGGGGGCCGACCGCGACCTGATTCGCCGCCGGCTCGAGCTGACCCTGCGCGAGGGCTACGGGATCGAACACACGACGCTGCAGATGGAGGAGGAGGCCAGCCAGGAGCTGCTGCGCGTCGAGAGCGCTCCGCCCGCTTAGGCACGGACTCAAGCACTCGTCTACTTAATTTTAGTAGTTCTTCTTGCCTCCGGGTGTTGCCGGGCCTAGTTTGGGGAAGGCGAGTCAAATGGTCAGGCAGGCAAAGAACTACATGGTGGGGGCGATGTCGGGCGCGGGGCTGATCGCCGCTGCCGTCGTCGCCTTCGTCCTACTCGTCTCCGCTCTCGTCTTCGAGGACCTGCCCGGGCTGGGCTTGGTCGACGGCAGCGATGAGGCTTCGATTTCGACCGCGAAGCCGGCCGCCGCGGGAACGTCGGTCGCTGGAGCGGTTTCCGCTCCCAGCGCGGCGAATGCCGGCGCCGGGGCGGGCGCGGCAAAAGGCGACGGGCCGGCGGGCGCCGGGCCGCCGGCTCAGGCGCCCAGGGCGTCGGGGGTAGCGGTCAGCAGGTAACGGGCAGCGCCGGCGGCGATACGACCGGCGCCGGCAGCGGCGGCGCGGGCGGCGGCGGTTCGTCCCCTGCGGCGACGACCGGCGCGGGCGGTGGTGGCTCCGGCACCGCGTCGAGCGGCGGTGGCTCCGGCGGCTCGGGTGGTGGCGGGGGCGGCTCGGAAAGCGGCGGCGGCGGCACGACCACCTCCTCGCCCTCGGCCAACGTCACCAGCACCGTCAACGAAACGGTCAACCAGGTCGATCAGACTGTGACCGGCGGAGCGCTGGGCGCCACCGGGGTCACCCAGGTGACCGAAGAAAGCGTCAACGGGGTTGTGGGTCCCGAATCGGTCGTCGGCAAAGTCGTCGACGAAACCGCCAAGACCGTCGAAGGCGTTCTCGGCGGCCTGGGCGGCAAATAGCCGAGCGTTCCGCCCGCGGGTCGTCTAATCGTCAAAATGCCCGTCCTATGGCGGAGAGCGGACAGGCGGGCTCGGTAGCGAGCGATCCGATCGCGAGCTCGGCGGTGTATCCGCAGGGGAGCCGGGTCAACGAGCAGGGCCACTTGGAGGTCGCTGGCTGCGACCTGGTCGAGCTGGCCGCCGAACATGGCACCCCTGCCTACGTCTACGCCGAGGATGACATTCGCGCCCGCGCCCGCGCCTACCGCGAGGCGTTCGAGCGCCGCGGCGCCGACTTCGAAGTCCTCTTCGCCAGCAAGTCCCTGCCCTGCACCGCCGCTTACCGGCTCCTGGCCGCAGAGGGCCTGGCGGTCGACGTCGCCTCCGGCGGCGAGCTGCACATGGCGCTGGAGGCCGGCTTCGACCCCGACCGGATCCATATGCACGGCAACAACAAGAGCGACGAGGAGATCCTCTTCGCGGCCCGATCCGGCGTCCGGCACCTGATCCTCGACTCCTTCGACGAGATCGAGCGCTGCGAGCGGCTGCTCGACGAACCGCAGCGGGTGCTGATCCGGGTCACTCCGGGGATCAAGCCTTCGACCCACGACTACATCACCACCGGCCAGCTCGACTCCAAGTTCGGCTTCGGGCTCGAGGACGGGCTAGCGGCGCGGGCGATCGAGCGCGTGCTCGGCTCCGAGAAGCTGGAGCTGGTCGGCCTCCACGCCCACATCGGCTCCCAGATCTTCGAGCTCGAGCCCTACACGCTGGCGATCCGGGCGCTCGGCGGGCTGGCCGGCGATTGGTGCCAGGTGGTCAACGTCGGCGGTGGTCTCGGCGTCGCCTACACCGCCGAGGACGAGCCGCCCTCGATCGACTCCTACGTCGGCGTCAAGGTCCGTGGCGTCGAAGAGGTCTTCGGCTCCGGCGTGCGGATCCTGGTCGAGCCGGGCCGCTCGCTGGTCGCCAACGCCGGCGTCACCGCCTACCGGGTCGGGACCGTGAAGGAGATTCCCGGCGTTCGCACCTACGTCGCGGTCGACGGCGGCATGTCCGACAACCTGCGGCCGATGCTCTACGGCTCGCGCTACGAAGCGCTGGTCGCCGACCGCGCCGCGGCGACGCCCGACACGCTGGTGACGATCGCCGGCATGCACTGCGAGTCCGGCGACGTGATCGTCCGCGACGCGATGCTGGCCGAGCCGGCGGTCGGCGACGTCCTCGTCACCCCTGCTACCGGCGCCTACGGCTACGCGATGGCCAACAACTACAACGGCGTGCCGCGGCCGCCGGTCATCTTCTGCCGCGACGGCGAGGCGCGGGTCGTGGTCCGGCGCGAGACCTACGAGGACCTGACGGCGAGGGACGTCTGACCGGCGTGGCCGCCGAGGGCTCCAAACCCGTGCGCATCGGGCTGCTGGGACGCGGCACGGTCGGTGGCGCCTTCGCCGAGCTGCTGGCGGAGCGGGCCGGCGCGGTCGAGGCCGCGACCGGGCGCCGGCCGGAGATCGCCGGCGTTCTGACCCGCAGCGAGGGCGACTTCGAGGAGATCCTCGCCGGCTCGGACCTGGTCGTCGAGTTGATGGGGGGGACCGAGCCGGCGCGCGAGCACGTGCTGGCGGCGCTGCGGGCCGGCAAACCGGTCGTCACCGCCAACAAGCAGTTGCTGGCCCAGCACGGCGACGAGCTCTTCGCCGTCGCCCGCGAGGCCGGCGTGCAGCTGCGCTTCGAGGCGGCGGTGGCGGCCGTGATCCCGATCGTCCGCACGATCCAGGAGAGCTTCGGCGTCACCGAGATCGCCAAGGTCTTCGGCATCGTCAACGGCACCACCAACTTCATCCTCAGCGAGATGGCCGCCACCGGCGCCGGATACGACGAGGTGCTGGCGCGGGCGCAGGAGCTCGGCTACGCGGAGGCCGATCCCTCGGACGACGTCGACGGTGCCGACGCGGCGGCGAAGATGGCGATCCTCGCCCGCCTCGCCTTCCACACTTCGGTGACGCTCTCGGAGGTCTCCTATGAGGGGATCGAGGCGATCCAGCCCGACGACCTCGCCTACGCCAAGGAGCTGGGGCTGTCGCTAAAGCTGCTCGGGGTCGCCGAGCGGCGCGACGGCGGGATCAGCGTCCGCGTCTTTCCCTGCTTCCTTTACCCAGGGCATCCGCTGGCGCCGATCGAAGGCGCCTTCAACGCGGTGATGGTCGAGGCGCCGGCGATCAGCGAGGTGACGATGTCGGGCCCCGGCGCCGGCGGCGTGCAGACCGCCTCGGCGGTGCTCGGCGACGTCGTCTCGATCCTCGCCGGTGACGCGCCCGTGCACGAGACCCGGGTCGAACTGCCGCTCGTCGAGGACGTCACCTCCTCCTTCTACCTGCACCTCGAGGTGGCCGACGAGCCCGGCGTTCTGGCGCAGGTCGCGACCGTCCTCGGCGACCACGGGATCTCGGTCAAGAGCGTGGTCCAGCGCGGGATCGGCGACGAGGCGCGGCTGGTGATGGTTATCCACGAGTGCCTGGAGTCCCGCTTCGCGGCCGCGGTCGATGAGCTGGCGATGCTCGACGAGCTGCGCTCGCCGCCGCGCTCGATCCGCGTCATCGAGGAGGAGTACTCGGCGTGACCTGGGGCGTGTTGATGGTCTGGGAGACGAGCTGATGGCAGCTGGCCTGATCGATCGCTATCGCGACCGGCTCTCGCTGGAGCCGGGCGACCCGGTGGTGACCCTGAACGAGGGCGCGACGCCGCTGATCGAGGCGCCGCGACTCTCGGAGCGGATCGAAGCCCGTGTCTACTTCAAGTTCGAGGGCCTGAACCCAACCGGCTCGTTCAAGGACCGGGGGATGACGGTCGCCGTTTCGCGGGCCAAGGGGCGCGGGGCGGAGGCGATCATCTGCGCCTCGACCGGCAACACCGCCGCCAGCTGCGCCGCCTATGCCGCTCGCGCCGGGCTGCGGGGGGCGGTGATCGTCCCTGAGGGGAAGATCGCGATCGGCAAGCTCGCCCAGGCGCTGATGCACGGCGCCCGTGTTGTCGCCCTGCAGGGGAACTTCGACGACGCCCTGCGGATCGTCCGCCAGCTCTCCCAGAAGTACCCGATCGAGCTCGTCAACTCGGTCAACCCGCACCGGATCGAAGGCCAGAAGACGGCCGCCTTCGAGGTGGTCGAGGACTTGGGGGAGGCGCCCGGAGCGCTGGCGATCCCGGTCGGCAATGCCGGCAACGTCACCGCCTACTGGCGCGGCTTCCAGGAGGTCGACGCCGCGCCGATCCTCTACGGCTTCCAGGCCGAAGGGGCGGCGCCGCTGGTCCGCGGCGAGCCGGTCGAGAACCCCGAGACCGTCGCCTCGGCGATCCGGATCGGCAACCCGGCCCGCTGGGAGGAGGCGATGGCCGCCTTCACCGCCAGCCGCGGCCGCGTCGCCGCCGTCTCCGACGAGCAGATCTTGAACGCCTACCGCTGGCTCGCCGACAACGAAGGCGTCTTCTGCGAGCCCGCCAGCGCCGCCTCGGTCGCCGGCCTCCTCGCCCACGGCCTGCCGGTGGTCGAGGGCACCGCCAAGCCCGAGACCGTCGTCTGCGTCCTCACCGGCCACGGCCTCAAGGACCCCGACACCGCGCTCTCGAAAGCCCCGCAGGTGATCAACTGCGAGAACGACCTCAGCGCGGTGGAGCGCGCCGTCTTCGATTGATCGCATGACCGTGCGCCACCGACTCGTTCGTGTCCCTGCCTCCTCGGCCAACCTCGGCCCCGGTTACGACGCGATGGCGGCGGCGATGGCGATGCACCTGGAGGTGGAGGTGGAGGAGGCCGGCGAGTACTCGTTCGATCCCGGCGGGCTCGATGTGCCGACCGGGCGCGAGAACCTGATCGTGCAGGCCTTCGAGAGCCTGCGCCCGGCGGATGGGATCGCCTTCCGGCTGCGCAGCGAGATCCCGCTGGCGCGAGGGCTGGGGTCGAGCGCGGCGGCGATTGTCGCCGGCCTCTACGCCGCCGACCATCTCTACGAGCTGGCGCTGACCAAGGAGGAGATGCTGGCGCGGGCGACCGAGATCGAGGGCCACCCCGACAATGTCGCCGCGGCGATCCACGGCGGGTTCGTGGTTTGCGGCGCCGGCGCTGACGGGGCGCCGACCGCCGCCCGCTTCGACCCGCCCGAGGGCTTGGAGGGAATCGTCGTGATCCCGCCCGAGGAGGTCTCGACCAAGCGGGCGCGGGAGGCGATCCCGGCCGAAGTGCCGCTCGGCGACGCCGTCGCCAACGTCTCCGCCGCGGCGATGCTGGTGCTGGGGCTGCGCGGTGCCGACCTCGATCTGATCGCCCGCGGGCTCGATGACCGCATCCACCAGCCGCGCCGCCGCGACCTCTATCCGCGCTCGATGGAGATCGTCGACTCGGCCCGCGAGCTGGGGGCGCTGGGGGCGACGATCTCCGGCGCCGGCCCGACGGTTCTGGTCTGGACGACCTGGCAGGACGCCGGCAACGTCGCCGCCGGCCTCGAGGGGCGCTGCGCCGGCTGGGCCGAGGTCAAGCGCCTCCCCTTCAGCCCCCTCGGCGCTGACGTCCCGGAGCTCTGAGCGCGATGGACTGGGTGGTGCGGATCGGGCTGATCGAGCTGGCGCTGGGCGGGTTGCTGGGCTGGGCGATGGTGATGCGCGCCGAGCGGCCCGAGTGGCTGCGGCGGATCGGCGTCGTCGCCCCGCAGCGGATCCGCCAGGTCCACCTCGACTACGTGATGATGGGCCTGATCCTGATCGGGGTCGGGCTGGCGGTGCCGGACCTGCCGACCGCCGTTGCCGTCGCGCTCGTCTTCGGCACCTTCGTCAACCCCTTCCTCTTCGTCCCCCTCGCCTTCGACCCGGAGATCGAGAAACACCTCTGGTACCGGGCGCTGGCGGTGGTCAGCTTCCTCGGCGTCAGCGGTGGGTTGGTGGCAGCGGCGATCGTCGGACCCGCTTAGCCCGGATCGAAGTACTGGGCAGTTTCTCGCAGTACCGCACAATCTTTGGATAGGATCGCGCGGAATGTCGCTCCTAGCGAAGTCGAAGCTGCCCCTTTTCCTCGCCGTTCTCGCCGCCTTGCTCGTGTTACCGGCTGCGGCAAGCGCGACGATCGCCTACGTGAAGTACGGCCACTACCCGCAGGCGCCGACGGTCTTCACCGCGGGCGACGACGGTTTGGACGAGGTATATATCGGCCGCGGGGTAAACCCCGAGGTTTCGCCCGATGGGAACTTCGTCGCCTACCTGAACAAGAGGGGCAACAGGGAGCGGCTGAAAGTCGCCCACTCATATGGGAGCGCATTGGACCTGTTGATCGAGGCATCGAGGATCTCCTCGCTGGCCTGGTCCCCGGAATCGACGCGGATCGCCGCGGTGCGGGCCCCGGCGAACGGCCGCGAGCGACTGGTTCTGATCGACGTTCCCAGCGGCGGCCAGCACGTCATAGCCCGCGGCTCCTTCGGTCACGTCAGCTTCTCGCCCAACGGGGATCAATTGGTCTACTCCCGTTCTCGCAAGGGACGCAGCGACATCTACCGCTTCGCGGTCGGGGGCCATGGGTCCAAGCGCCTCACCTATGACCACCGCTCGCAGCTGCCGCTGTGGGGTCCGCGCAACCGCATCGCGTTCGCGAAAGAAGTGGGGGAGAAGCGCAAGCTCGAGATCTACACCATGGGGTCCGACGGTGGGGACGTGAAGCGCCTCACTCGCACCAGGCCCGAGGGATCGCGGAGCGGCTATTACCCCGTCGCCTGGTCGCCCGAGAGCAATCGCCTGCTCGCTAACTACACGTTGCGCGGAAAGGACCAGTTCGGGGTCATCGTCTACACCCAGACCGGTGCGCTGGGGCGCCTCCGACACCGAAAGGCGCACTTCATCGGTACTTCCTTCTCCTGCGACGGGAACTTCGTCCTCGGCTCCAAGGGCCCCCGCGGCCCGGTCGCGAACCACAAGGTCGGCCTGGTCCCCGCGGTCAGCGGGACAATGCGGGTGCTGACCGAGTTCGCCTACGAACCCTCGCTGGGCGGCTGCTGAGCGACTCGCAGTGGTTTCGGGCGCGTCCGTCGCTCCGGGATAGCATCGCCCGATGCCGACCCTCGCGAAGCCGAAGCTGCTCCTGCCCGCCGTCGTCATCGCCGCGTTGCTGGCTCTGCCCGCGGGCGCGAGCGCGACGCTGAGCTACGTCAAGAACCCGTTCAAGACGACGGTCTTCGTCGCCAACGACGACGGCAGCGGCGCCCGCAAGGTCGAGACCGGTCACAACCCGCGCGTCGCCCCCGACGGCCTTTCGGTCGCCTACCTGCACGAAGGGCCAAAAGGGGCGCAGGAACTGAAGCTGGCGCTGGCGACCGGCGGTCCCGGCAGGACTTTGATGACCAACCTGCGCGAAGCGTTCTACGTCGCCTGGTCGCCCGACTCGAAAACGATCGCGGCGCTGCGCGGGCCCGAACTCGGCAAGCGCAAGCTGGTGCTGATCGACGTCGCCAGCGGCCTGCAGAGCGTCGTCGCCACTGGCTACTTCAGCGGCTTCAGCTTCTCACCGGACGGGGCCGAAGTTGCCTACTCGCTCTCCGCGAGCGAAAAGTACCCGCCGCGGAGTGACGTCTTCCGCTTCCCGGTCCCGATTCCGGGCGTGGTCAACGTGCGGGCGCCCGAACCGGTGCGGTTGACCAAGGACCACCGTTCCTCCGATCCGCTCTGGGGCCCACAACAAATCGTCTTCGTCAAGACCGTCGAAGCCAAGAAGCGGAAGTACGGTCCGAAGAACGAGCTCTTCCTGATGAACCCGCAGGGCAAGGGGGTCAAGCGATTGACCCACACCAAGGTGCCGCCGCTGCTCCAGGGCCTCTTCCCGACCGACTGGTCGGCTGACGGCAAGCGCTTGCTGACCGAGTTCCAGGGCCAGGACACCAGCTACGCGGTCGTCGTCAACCCGAAAACCGGGGCTCAGCGGCCGGTCGCCGGCACGGGGGAGACCGGCTTCGCCGGCACCGCCCTCTCCGCCGACGGCAGCCTCGTGCTCGGCTTCAACGGCGGCTTCGACCCGGGCCTGAAGAACCACAAGGTGCAGACCGTCCCCTACGGCGGCGGCAAGCCGAAGACGCTGGTCAGGGAAGCGTTCGAACCAAGCTGGAACCGTTAAGGAGGGCTCGGCGGCACTCCCGCACGCACCTGGCGGCGGCGGACGCTGCGCGGTGCGGCGTCCTCGGTCGGCCAAATAGCGCGCTATTCGGCCTCCCTGCGTCCTTGCCCCGCTTGGTCCGGCGCTCGCCAGTCGCGCACGGGAGTGCCGCCAATCCCTCCTATTTGAGCACTGCGGTGCATCGCCATGATCGCGTGCGCTAGGTCGTGCTCGTTCCAGGCCGCGTTGTAGCGGTCGATGGTCTCGCGCAGCGCCTCGGGGGAGTCCTTGCTCGGGTCGGTCATCGGGGTTAGGGTCGAACCTAATGGCGAGCAATCACTCAATCAAGCACCGCGACGAGTTCGAGCGGATGGAGGGGTCGGGCGAGTGCACCTGGCTGCTGGCGCGCAAGGCGCTCGGCACCGCCGCTTTCGGCTACAACCTGGTCGAGATCGCGCCCGGAGGCCAGATTCCCGAGCACGACGAGTCCGGCAGCGGCCAGGTCGAGCTCTACGTGATCCTCGAGGGCGAGGCGGTGCTGCGGCTCGACGGGGAGGACCACCCGGCGCCCGCCGGCACCTTCGCCTCGATCGAGCCCGCCGCCGACCGCACGATGATCAACCGCTCTGAGGAGACCGTGGTCGCGATGCTGATCGGGGTCCAGCCCGAGGGCGGCTACGAGCCGATGTCCTGGGCCTGATCCCGCCCCCTGGCCGGGCTTGACCCCGGCCCCTATAATCCGGAAACCCGTCAACCCGTCGCGCGCCCGCTCGAAGAAGGCGTGGAACCCGGGAGGTACAACTTGAAGTCCCAGTCCGATCGCGGCGCTCGCGTCGAGCGCTACTCGCCAGAGCGCCCCTACCGGCCCCTAGTTTCGCCGCCCAGCGTCGAGGACAAAGACGCTTGTGCCATCTACGCCTCGGTCCGCAAGGACGCGACGCCGAGCCACGAGCCGATCGAGCTGGCGATCCCCGCCCTGCAGAAGATGCTCCACCGCGCCGGCAACGTCGACGGCGAGGGGGACGGCTGCGGCCTGCTGCTGGACATCCCGCGCAAGATCTGGGCCGAGGAGGTCCGCACCGGCGGCCACGATCCCTCGCTGGCGACCGACGACGCCTTCGCCGTCGCCCACGTCTTCATCGAGCGCTCCCAGGACCAAGAGAAGATCAAGCACGACGCCCGCGAGCTGCTGGCCGAAGGCGGCTTCCGGGTCCTCGCCGAGCGCGTCGGCGTGGTCGACTCGCCCGCCCTCGGCCCGACCGCTCGCGAGGAGGAGCCGATCTTCTGGCAGCTCGCCGGCCTGGTCCCGGACGCGAAGTCCCGCGACGCGGTCCTCTTCGAGCTGATGATCACGCTGGAGAAAGAGCTCGGCGTCCACGTCCCCTCCTTCTCCGCCGCCACCTGCGTCTACAAGGTGATGGGCGCGCCGAAGGTGCTCGGCGAGTACTACCCGGATCTGCGCGACCCGCGCTTCGAGACGATCGGCTGCTTCGGCCACAACCGCTACTCGACCAACACCTGGCCCTCGTTCAAACGGGTGCAGCCGTTCTCGGTCCTCGGCCACAACGGCGAGATCAACACGATCCAGCAGCTGCGCCAGGAGGCGAAGATGCTGGCGGTCCCGATCCAGCCGGACTCTTCCGACTCGCAGGACCTCAACCGCACGATCGACACCCTGGTCAGCCGCGAGGGCTTCAGCCTCGCCGAGGCGATGGAGATGGTGGTGCCGCCGATCGTCGAGGAGATCCGCGGCCTGCCGGCGGACCTGCACGCCTTCTACCTGTATCTGCACCAGACGATGGGGCCGTTCGCCCAGGGCCCGGTGGCGCTGATCGCGCGGCAGACCGACGAGTGCGTCTTCTCCGCCGACGCGATGGGGCTGCGCCCGCTCTGGCAGGTCGAGACCGAGGACGACTACGTCTTCAGCTCCGAGCCCGGTGTCGTCTCGGTCGAACGGATGTGCTCGGAGCCGAAGCCGCTCGCCCCCGGCGAGAAGGCGCTGGTGCTGATCGATCGCGCCGCCCGCCAATCGACCCTGCACCCGCACGACGAGATGCTGCGGATCGTCCGCGACCGCTGGCTGGCCCGGAACGGAGCCGACGCGGTCGCCGGCTACGACCGTGCGCTGGAGACCGGCGGCCCGCTCGAGGGCACCGACGTCCCCGGCTACTCCGACGCTGGCCCCGAGGAGCCGGTCAAGGTCGCCGACCGCGTCCTCGCCGGCTTCGGCTGGCAGCGTGACGACGTCAAACTGGTCCAGCAGATGGCCTCCAACGGGGCCGAGCCGGTCGGCTCGCTCGGCTACGACGGGCCGCTGGCGGCGCTCTCGCCCGAGCGCCAGAATCTCGCCGACTACTTCAAGGAGACGGTCGCCGTCGTCACCAACCCGGCGATCGACCGCGAACGCGAGATGGAGCACTTCTCGACCCGGGCCCTGTTCGGCCGCCGGCCCTCGCTGGAGAACGCCGGCGAGGACACCGGCACGGTCGAAACCGGGTTCCCGGTGATCCTCGGCGGTCACCACGGGCTGGCACCGCTGGCGGACAAGGCCTACCGGCAGATCGCCCGCGAGCACGACACCTACCTGCTCGAGGACCTCTGGGAGGAGTTCGCCGGCCGCAACGACGCCGTGGACATCTCCCTGCTCGAGTCGGAGACGACCCGCGGCGCGATCGACCGCGTCAAGCAGGAGGCCGTGAAGAAGGTCCGCAACGGCTGCGAGCTGCTGATCCTTACCGACCGCACCGTCTACGACGCCGAGCGACGCTACCTCGACCCCCACCTGGCGGTCTCGGCGATCGACCAGGCGCTGAAGCAGTTCAAGGTCGAGAAGGGCGAAACCAACCTGCGGCGGCGCTGCAGCTTGGTCCTGCGCTCGGCGGCGATTCGCAACGTCCACGACGTGATGCTGGCCCTCGGGCTCGGCGCCAACGGCGTCTGCCCGTACACGATGGTCGAGGTGATCTGCGTCGAGGACTACGAGTCCGACGTCTCCAACCTCTGCGCGGCGCTGCGCAAAGGGATCGAGAAAGTGATCTCGACGATCGGGATCCACGAGGTGCGCGGCTACGCGCGCCAGTTCAGCTCGATCGGGATCAAACCGGAGCTCGCGGAGATCTTCCAGACCGAGCACTACGCCGCCTCCGAGAAGGCGGGGACCGGGTTCGCCGAGCTCGACGAGAGCACCAACGCCCGCGCCCACGCGCTCAGCGGCGACGACGCGGCGGCGAAACCGGCCAAGACCTTCCGCTTCTATCCCAAGGTCTACAAGGCGGCGATTGCGACCGCGAACGGGTCCGGGACCTACGAGGAATACTCGGAGAAGGTCCGCGACCTGGAGAAGCAGAGCCCGATCTCGATGCGCCACGTGATGGCGCTGAAGGGCGACCGCCCGGCGGTCGACCCGAGCACCGTCGACGCCGGCGTCGGCCACCACGACTACCCGATCGTGATCTCCTCGATGAGCTTCGGCTCGCAGTCCGAGCCGGCCTTCCGCGCCTACGCCGACGCGGCGAAGGCGATCAACGTCCTCTGCATCAACGGCGAGGGTGGCGAGATCCGTGACATGTACGGGAAGTACCGGAAATGGCGCGGCCAGCAGGTCGCCTCCGGGCGCTTCGGCGTCTCGGCGGAGATGCTGAACAGCTCTTACGTGGCCGAGATCAAGATCGGCCAGGGCGCCAAGCCCGGCGAGGGCGGCCACCTGCCTGGCAAGAAGGTCTCCGAGAAGGTCGCCGCTGCGCGTAACGCCGCGCCCGGCACCGACCTGATCTCGCCCTCCAACAACCACGACCTCTACTCGATCGAGGACCTGGCCGAGCTGATCGACGAGCTGAAGACCGTCAACCCCGACGTGCGGGTCTCGGTAAAGGTGCCGGTGGTGCCGAACATCGGCACGATCGGCCTCGGGATCGCCAAGGCCGGCGCCGACATCATCACCCTCTCGGGCTTCGAGGGCGGGACCGGCGCGGCGCGCCAGCACGCGCTGCGCCACGTCGGCCTGCCGAGCGACATCGGCACCCGCGCCGTGCACCGGGCGCTGATGGAGGCCGGGCTGCGCAACCGGGTCGAGATCTGGGCCGACGGCGGCTACCGGACCGGCCACGACATCGTCAAATTGCACTGCCTGGGCGCCAACCGGGTCGGCTTCGGCACCCTGGCGATGGTCAGCCTCGGCTGCACGATCTGCCGCGGCTGCCAGCTCGACACCTGCCACGTCGGCATCGCGACTCAGATCGAGACCCCGGAGGAAGCGGCGGCCCACGGGCTGAAGAAGTTCACTCCGCAAGAGGTCGATACCGCCGCCGAGAGCTGCGCCCGCTTCTTCTCCTCGATGGGCGAGGAGGTCAAGCAGGTGGTCGCCTCGCTCGGCTACGACCGCGCCCAGGACTTGGTCGGCCGCTACGACCTGCTGGAGCAGGTGGCGGCCAAGGACACGCTCGACCTGGCGCCGCTGATTACGCCGCTGGAGGAGTTCCTCGACCTCGAACCCCTCGACCTGCCGGTCGAGGAGCAGTCCGAGGTGCGGGCCGAAGCCGGCCTCGTCATGGCCCGGCCGATCCGGATGGAGGCGAAGGAGGCCTCGAGCCAGATCGCCGCGCTGGCGCCGGAAGTCTGCGGCGGCGGCACCGTTCGGAGTCAGTTCCCGCGCGCGACCGACGCCAACGACCGCGTGCTCGGGACCGAGCTAGCGGGAGCGCTGGCGCGCTGGCGGATCTTCGACGGCGGCCCCGAGGGGGAGGAAGGCGACGCCCTCGCCAGCCTCGAGTTCAACGGCGGCTCGGTCGCCGGCCAGGGCCTCGGCGCCTTCAACTCCTACGGAGTCAACATCCGCATCGAGGGAGGCGCCCAGGATGGCGTCGGCAAGACGATGCTGGGCGGGAGGATCTCGATCCTCAAGGGCAAGGGAGCGCGCGGCCAGCGCCTCAACGGCTCGGTCGGCAAGTCCTTCGCTTACGGGGCCCAGCGCGGCAAGCTCTACGTCCAGGGGAGCGCCGACTCGCGCTTCTGCATCCGCCTCTCCGGGGCAGACGTGGTCATCGCCGGCGAGCCCGAGGGCCCGATCGACGACAGCCGCGGCTCCCTCGCCAACCGCGCCAACATCAAGGGCTTCGCCTTCGAGTACATGACGAGCGGCCGCGCCGCAGTCCTCGGCGACATTGGTCCCTGGGCCTGCGCCGGGATGACCGGAGGCCGCGTCTACGTCCGCCAGAACGCCTTCGACATCGACCGAGCGGCGATCGAGCACCGCCTCGGCCGCGGCGCCAAAGTCGAACTCAAAGATCTAGACGCCGAGGCCTTGATCGACATCGACGACCTGCTGGGCGGCTACGCCAAGGAGCTCCGCGCCACCGACCAGAACGAGGAGGCCGACCGCATCCTCGACCTGGCGGCTGACGCCACCAGCAACTTCCTGATGATCGTCCCGTTGAAGGTCCAGGCCGACCCGAGCATCAGCACTGAGTGATCTGAGGCTGGAGCCTTACGGCTAGTGACCTGAGTCGTTGATCCGCTGGCAGTAGGCGGCGAGGCTGTCGAGGATCTCGTCGGCGTTCTTGTGCCAGACGTAGGGTCTGGGTTCATCGTTCCAGGTGGCGATCCAGGTGCGGATCGAGGCGACCAGGTCACGGACTGAGCGATGGGCGCTGCGCTTGAGCCACTTCGTGGTCAGCTCTGCGAACCAGCGCTCGACCAGGTTCAGCCAGGAGCTGTAGGTGGGCGTGAAATGCAGGGTGAAGCGGGGGTGCCGTTTGAGCCAGCGCTGGATCGACGGTGTCTTGTGGGTCGAGGAGTTGTCGAGCACGACGTGGACCTCGAGGCCTTCTGGAACCGAGCGCTCGATCAGGTTCAAGAAGCGGCGGAACTCCTCGGTCCGGTGGCGGGGCGTCATCTCGGAGATCACCTTCCCGGAGGCGACGTCCAAGGCAGCGTAGAGGTTGGTGGTGCCGTTGCGGACGTAGTCGTGGGTATGGCGCTCGGGCACGCCGGGCATCAGGGGCAGGATCGGCGAGGTGCGATCGAGCGCCTGGATCTGGGACTTCTCGTCGACGCAGAGCACGACCGCCGCCTCGGGCGGGTTGAGGTAGAGCCCGACGATGTCTCTGACCTTGTCGACGAACTGCGGGTCGGGGGAGAGCTTGAAGTGCTCGGTGCGATGGGGCTTTAGCCCGAACGCCCGCCAGATGCGGCTGATCGCGCTCTGGCTCATGCCGGTTGCCTGGGCCATCGAGCGCGTCGACCAATGCGTGGCGTTCTTCGGCTGCTCCTCCAGCGTCTTGACGACCACCCGCTCCACGTCTTCGTCGCTGATCTGCCGCGGCTTGCCCGGCCTGGGCTCGTCATGCAGGCCGTCTAGGCCTCGCTCGGCAAAGCGCCCTCGCCACCTGCCCACCGTCGAGCGGGTGCAGCCGAGGCGCTCGGCGATGTCGATGCTGCGCTCTCCGTCAGACGCCGCCAGGACGATGCGGCAGCGCAGCGCCAGGGCCTGGGCGCTGGTGGGCCTGCGGGCCCACCGCTCGAGCACCTCTCGCTCCTCGCTGCTGAGAACGACTTCCGCACGTACGGGCATAACCGCCTCCCATCGTCGCTTGCGATGGCGACGACTTCGACGGGCAGGGAGCTATGCCTGCGAACTAATGACTCAGGTCACTAGACCAGCGTGGCAAGAGGAGCCTTTTGGCTCTCCCCGAGAGGCTCCGCGAGGTCCATGCAGACACCATGAAGGTCTTTGAAGGTGCTTCGCCTGCGGGGTCGCATAACGCGTGATGTACCCCCTGGAGTTGGCTCAACTCTCTGAGCGCTGAACTTTGTCCCTAGGGACTCCCCTCCAGCCGGTCAGCAATCCCCCGCACCTCACCGAGGAGGCCGTCGAGCATCTGCTCGGTGTCGGAGTGGATGCGGTATTCGGCTAGGCGGCGCTCGGCGGCTAGGTCGTCTAGGCGCTGCTCGAGGGTGGAGGTGCGGTCCTCCAGGCGGCCGACCCGGCGGTCGGTGCGCTTTTGGGATTTCTTGATGCGGGTTTTGACGTAGCGGCGGATGTCCTCTTGGGCGGTGTCGAGTTCGCGGCGCAGGTCCTCCTGCATCGTCTCCAGCTCGGAGCGGAGGTCGTCGTTTAGGGGCGCGTCCTGTTCGTCGAGCATCTGCTCCACTCCTCGGCGGACGCGTTCGATCTCCGAGTGCAGCTCCGCCCGGGCGCGCTCGGCGGAGGCTGAGATCGACTCCTCCCCGCCCAGGGGGCGGCTGGGGTCGTCCGGGATCGGGGCAGCGGTCACCGAGCCGAATCCTAGGAACGGCAGGGGCGGGAAAATGGGCGGGACGCAGCGGCGAGTCCGCAGAAACCCTTGTTCTGTACGGGTTTTCGCGGACTCGCGATCAGGTCTGCAGCAGGTACAGCCGGTAGCGGCCGATCGTCAGCTCGTCGCCCGGCTCGAGCTCGGCGAAGTCGACTTTGCGTCCGTTGACCAGGATCCCGTTGAGGCTGCGGTCGTCGAGCACCCGCGGTTGTCGGCCGCCGTCGGTTGCGAGCATCGCGTGGCGGCGGGAGACGCTCGGGTCGTCGAGGCAGACCTCCGCCGTCTCGCAGCGGCCAACTCGGATCCAGCCCTCTCCCAGGGGGAAGGTGACGACCTCCTCGCGCTCGCGCATCGCCAGGTGGTAACCCGGCTGCGGCAACCCCTCTTTGGCCTCGGCCAGCCAGCCAGGCGACTGGTGCTCGGCGCTGAGGGCGTATTCCGCGGTCGGTGAGCCGTGCGCCTGCAGCGAGGAGAAGATCGAGTCGCGGCGGTAGCGGGTGGTGCCGCAATAGGCGCACTCCGGCAGCTCGTCGGTCTCGCGCAGGGAAAGCTGAGTGCCGCAGACGAGGCAGAAATAGGTGCCCTCGCCGGGCATGGAACCGGCGGCGAATGCCTCGCCCGCCGGGCTGGTGGCGGCGCTCTCGAAAATGGAAAACAACTCCTTCCCGACTGGATCTCTCACACTACTCCCGCCCCGGACCCCTGTCACTCAAAATCCCTATTGCGGTCACGCCGGAGGCGCGGCATCTAGAATCGGCGCCCCGATGGGCCCGATCAGCACCGAAATCGAGATCGACGTTCCCCGCGAGGAGGCCTTCGCTGCGATCGTCGACCTCTCGATCCGGCCCTCCTTCACCGACCACTTCCTCGCCGGCTTCCACCTCCTGCGGATCGATCCGGCCGGGATCGGCGCGGGGGCGCGGTTCCGCGCCAAGGGGCCGCTGCGCTCGGTCTGGATGGACACCACGATCGTCGCTACCGACGAGCCCTTCCAGATCGTCGAGGAGGGGCGGGGCGGCCGCGCCAACCGGATCGCCAACCACACCGTCTGGGAGCTGACCGAGGCGTCCGGCGGCCTGACCGCGGTGCGGGTCAGCCACTGGACCGAGCCAGGCGCCTTGGACCGCGGCCTCGAGCTGCTCAGCGCCGGCTCGCACTGGCAGGCCCGCGGCTGGCGCGAGGCGCTGCGCCGCCTGCGCGACCGGCTCGAGTCCGACCAGCAGCCGGCCGAGCGGGTCGCCATCGCCGGCGGCAACCGGTTCGCGACGGGCATCCCCTAAGCCCATATAGACTCCGCGCTGCCGATGTCCCAGCACCGCCGCCCACTGCTGTCGCTGCTCGCGCTCCTGGCGCTGCTCGCGCTCGTCGCCGGGGTCTCCGCCTGCGGCTACGAGAGCGACTCCAAGCACGTGGAGGAGGGCGTCCCGATGGAGCTCGGCGAGCTGCACTACAACGCCCTTTTCTCCCGCTACCTCAACCCTGACGACAACGAGGACGAGGCCTACCTGGTCGGCCAGCCGGAACCGCCTAAAGGGGAAAGCTACTTCGGGGTCTTCTTCGAGGTCCAGAACGAAAGCGACGAGCCGCAGCAGCTGCCCTCGACGCTGACGATCACCGACGTCGACGAGAACGAGTTCGAGGTGCTGGAGAGCGAGAGCATCTTCGCCCTCGAGCTCGGCGGCGAAGTCGAATCCCAGGAACAGGTTCCGAAACTCGACACCGCCGCCCAGCTCGGCGCGATCGAGGGTTCGCTGGCGCTCTTCCTGCTGCCGGAATCCGCCTCGGAGAACCGGCCGCTCACCCTTCACATCCCCGGTCCGGATGGCGAAGAGGGCGGCAAAGTGACGCTCGACCTCTAGAGGCCGGTCGAGAGGACTTCCGAGGCGATCGGCGCGGCGACTTCGCCGCCTGAAGCTTCCGCTTCGATCAGCATCACCCCGACCGCCAGGCGCGGCTTCTCCGCCGGGGCGAAGGCGGTGAACCAGGCGTCCTTGATCTGGACCGGGTTGTCTTTGCCCTCTTCTCCCGGCTTCGGCCCCAGCTCGGCGGTGCCGGTCTTGCCCGCGACCTGGGCCTCCGTGATCGCGCCGGCGGTGCCGGTCCCCTCGACGACGACGCCGATCATCAGGTCGGTCAGTTCCTCCGCCGTCTTCTCGGACATCACCCGCACCGGGTCGGCGTCGGGACGCAGCTGCTTGTTGAGGACGATCGAGGTCGGCTCGCGGACGCCGCCGTTGGCGACCGTCTGCGCCACGCTGGCCATCTCCAGCGGCGTCGCCAGCACTTTGCCCTGGCCGATCGCCGAGACGCCGAGGTCGATTTCTTCGCCGATCTCGGTCGGGATCGTCGATTCTTCGGGGTCGACTTCTTCGACGATTCGCTGGTCGTAGAGCGTCAGCGGCGAGTTGAAGCCGAACTGTTCCGCGGTTTCGACCAGCTTGTCGTTGCCGACCGCGGGGCCGAGCGGGGCGAAGACCGCGTTGCAGGACTCGGCGAACGATTCCGCGAAGGTGCCGCCGCAGAACTCGCCGTTGGCGTTGTTGAGGAAACGGCCGCCGACGGTGATGCCGTCGGAGATTTCGAATTCGTCGTCGAGGCTGACCTCGCCCGCTTCCAGGGCGGCGACCGTGGTGACGATCTTGAAGGTGGAGCCGGGGGGCTGGGGGGCCGAGAAGGCCTGCCCGGCGAGCGCTCGCACGTCGCCCTTGCGGGCGTCAAGGACGGCGACTCCGCCGGCGCGGCCGGCCAGTGCCGCCACCGCCGACTCCTGCAGGTCGGAATCGATCGTCGTCTTCACCGGCGCCCCCGGCTTCGGTTTCGCCTTCGCCAGGGTGCGGACCGAGGTGCCGTCGGCGGCGACCGCGATCAGTGAGCCGCCGGGCTTGCCGGCGAGACGGTCGTTGAAAGCGCGCTCGAGGCCGCTGATCCCGACCGGCGTTTCCGGTGGGAAGCCGTGGCGGGCGAGGCGGGCGAGTTCTTCTTCGTCGGAGGCTTCGCCGATTTCGCCGGTGACGTCGATCGCGGCGGTACCGATCGGGTGTTCCCTTTCCTGGGCCGGCCCTTCGGCCAGCGCCGTGCCGTCGCGGGCGAGGATCGGCGCCCGTTCGGCGAGTTCGACGTCGGCGGCGAGCTCCTCGCCAGCTTTCAGGCCGGGGAAGGCGAGGCTCGGGTCCCAGGCGATGCCGCCGTCGGCGTAGGGCAGCTCGACCTCGGCTTCGACGGCGCCGAAGGCGACCGTCCCGATTGCCATCTCGACCGGGACGACCTTGCCGGCGTCGGCCTCGACCGCGTCGCCGGCCGAGCCGGCCTCGATCGTCCGCGCCGTCGCCACCAGTTCGGCTTCGCGGTAGGCGGCTTCGAAGGCCTCGCGGGCGACCTGCGCCCGCGAGTCGTCGTTGAGCTCCCCATACATGCCTTTGAAGTCGCGTGCTTCCCAGGCCGCGACGAAGCGGTTGGCGGCGTCCTTCTCGGGCGAACCCGGCGAGCCCTTGACGACGCCGAAGATGAACGCGAGCAGGGCGATTGCCGCCAGGGGGACGGCGCGGGTGAGGAGACGGCGGCGGCGCTCCGCCTCAGAGGGGAAAGAACTCACCGGCGAAAGGTAATGGAGGTCAAGGAGGGATTCCCCGGCATGCTTCTATTTATAGGGTGACCGTGCTGGACTGGGCGATCCTCGCCTTCACCATCGCCCTCGCCCTTTGGGGTTACCGGCAGGGGTTGATCGTCGGCGCGCTCACCCTCGCCGGGTTCGGTGCCGGGGCCTTCGCCGGCAGCCGGATCGCGCCGCTGCTGCTGAGCGAGGGCTCGCAATCTCCCTACGCGCCGCTCTTCGCCGCGCTCGGGGCGCTGCTGGTCGGGGCGCTGATGGCGGTGACGGTGGAGAGCTTCGCCCTCGGGCTGCGGGAAAAGCTCGTCCGTCGCCCGTACCTGCATGCCGCCGACGGCGCCGGTGGGGCGGCGCTGATCGCCGCCGTCGCCCTTGGCCTCGCCTGGATCTTCGGCGCCGTCCTCCTCCACGCGCCCTCGACCGCCCAGCTGCGCGCCGACATCCAGCAGTCGGTGATCCTCCGCAGCCTCAACGGCGTGCTGCCGCCCTCGGGGCCGCTGTTGAACGCGCTCGACCGGGTCGATCCCTCGCCGACCGTGTTCGGCCCCGCCGCCCCGGTCGCGGCCCCGGACGCGAAGATCGCCTCCGACCCCGAGCTGCTCGCGGCCAACAACTCGGTCGTCCGCGTGCTCAGCACCGCCTGCGGGCTGGGGATCGAGGGATCGGGCTGGGCGGTGGAACCTGGGGTTGTCGTCACCAACGCCCATGTGATCGCCGGTTCCGACGACACCACCGTCACCACCCAGGATGGGACCGAGATCGACGCCACTCCGATCTACTATCAGCCGCGCCGCGACCTGGCGCTCTTGCAGGTGGGGGCGGCGCTGCCGACCCTGCCGGTCAGCTCCCAGCGCAAGGTCGGGGAGGACGCCGCCGTCCTCGGCTTTCCCGAAAACGGCCCCTACGCGCTCTCGCCGGCGCGGATCGGCGAGACGCGGGTGACTATCAGCGAGGACTCCTACGGCAACGGGCCGATCGAACGGACCATCGTCGCCCTCAGCGGCGACGTGCGCAGCGGCAACTCGGGCGGGCCACTAGTCGATCCGCGCGGCCGGGTGGTGGGGACGGTCTTCGCAGCAACCACTGCAGGAACCCGCGGCGGCTTTGCCATTCCGGCAGAGCAGGTTCAGGAGGCGTTGGGTCGGGTTGACCCAGAGGGCGTGGACACCGGGCCCTGTACGGCGTAGGCGGGGGTGGGGGTCGGGTGGTCCCTCTCCAGACACATCTCGCTTATGGCTCGATGTTGAGTGTCTGGAGAGGGACCACCCGACCCCCTCCTGAGCCCGTCACTTACGTTCTGTAAGCTCGGTCGCTATGGAGCAGGTTGCTTCGACTCAGGGCCAAGGGGAGGCTTCTGGTGCGATTTGTCCGCACTTTCACTGCGCTATCGAGCTGATCGGGAAGCGGTGGACGGGGGCGATTGTTTGCGCTTTGACCGAGCGGCCGATGCGGTATGGGGAGCTTGGGAAGGCGGTTCCTGGGCTTTCGGATCGGTTGCTCTCGCAGCGGCTGCGGGAGCTGGAGGAAGAAGGCTTGGTCGAGCGTCAGGTTGAAGCTGGGACGCCGGTGCGGGTCACCTACTCGCTGACCGTGATCGGGCAGGAATTGGACCCTGTGCTCAGCGAGCTGAAGTCTTGGGCCAAGGTGTGGAAGAAAGCCAGCTGAGTCCAGCCAGCGCCGGGCCGCAGCTTCCCGGCCCTTTCGCCGTCGGCCGCTACGCGCGCAAGCTCCAGGAGGAGATGCGCAAGCGGGCGCGGGTGCAACTGATCGGCGAGGTGACCGGGGTCGGTCGCAGCAAGGTCCAGGCATATTTCGAGTTGCGCGACGGCGAGGGGGCGATTCCCTGCGCGATCTGGCTCAACGACCTCGAGAAGGCGGGGCTGGGCGACGGCGCCCTGCGCGACGGGGCCGAAGTGGTGATCAGCGGCGGGCCGGACTACTACCCCGGCGGCGGCCAGGCCTCGCCGAGCTTCTCCTTCCGGGCCACGCACGTGCGGCTGGCCGGGGAAGGCGACCTGATCGCCCGCCTCGAGGCGCTGCGCAAGCAGCTGCGCGCCGAGGGCCTGTTCGAGTTGCAGAAGCAGCTGGCGCGACCCCTCTTGCCGAAGGCGATCGGGGTGGTCACGGCGGAGCGGGGGGCGGCGCGCCGCGATCTCTGCGCCGGTCTCGAGCGGCGCGGCTGGGGCGGCTCGGTTGTCTGGGCCTTCGCCCCGGTTCAGGACCGCCACGCGGCGCCGGCAATCGGGCTGGCGCTGCAGGACCTGGCGGCTCGGCCGGAGGTCGAGGCGATCGTCGTCACCCGCGGCGGTGGCAGCCTCGCCGACCTCTGGGCCTTCTGCGACGAGACGCTCTGCCGCACGGTGGCGATGCTGCGGGTGCCAGTCGTCAGCGCCGTCGGCCACGAGCGCGACAGCACCCTGATCGACGACGTCGCCGCGGTCGCCTGCTCGACTCCGACCCACGCGGCCGAAGCGGCGGTGCCGCTCGACTGCCTGGCGGCGCGGGGAAGCCTAGAGCGCTGCGCGGTGGCGCTGCGGCGAGCGGGGGAGGGGGCGATCGAGACCCGCTCCCGGCATCTCGGCGCCCTGGCGCGGGGACCGGCGCGGGCGCTGCAGCGAGAGCGCAGCTCGCTCAACCAGAAGATCCGCGAGATCCGCGCCGCCGCCGAACGCGGTCTCGCCGATCGCTCCTCTTTCCAGCGGCGGATCGGGACGGTCGTCCTGGAGCGGGCGCGGCGGCGGGCGCTCGACGCCGACATGGAGCGCCGGCGCGAGGCCCTGCACCGGGCCGCAGTGGCGCTGCGGGCGCACGAACCGGAGCGGACGTTGGAGCGGGGATATGCCCTGGTCGAGGACCCGGCCGGAGAGCCGCTGACTAGCGCCGCCGAGGCGAGCGCCGCGGAGAGCATTAGCCTTCGCTTCAGCGATGGACGAGTCCGAGCAAAACCAGAATCTGACGACGAAGCCTGACTCCTACGAGGCCGCGGTCGAGCGGCTGGAGGAGATCATCGACCGGCTCGACTCCGGCCAGGCCGGCCTGCGCGAGACGCTCGACCTCTGCAAGGAGGGCAAGGAGCTGGTCGGCTACTGCGCCGGCGAGCTCGACGAGGTCGGCGAGGGGCTGAAGGAGCTAAATCTCGACGCCCTCGCCACCAGGCTCGACAGCACCGGGTCCGGAGCAGAGACCCCTTAGCGCCGGGCAGCCCCGGCAGAGGCCCCAGTCGCGCTCCTCCGGCGGGGCAACCGAAAACTCGCCGCGGCCGATCCGGGCGATGGTCGTTTCCAGCTCGGCGCGGGCAATCGTCATCTCCTCATTGGTGAGGAGGGAGACGGCGGGCTCCTCAGGCCGCTCGAGGAAGACGTAGGCGACCTCGACCTCGGAAGCGCCAAGCGCCTCCGCAACGGCCAGCGCATAGATCGAGCGCTGAACCCCATAGTGGGCAGCCCGCTCGGCGGGATCGGCGCCGCCAAGCCGATCGGTCTTGTAGTCAATGACCAGCGGCGGCGCCCCGTCTCTCTCAACCAATAGGTCAATCGACCCCCGCAGCACGGTGCCACCGATCCCGAGCAGCAAAGGCACCTCCGCTCGCACCCGGCTCGCTTCTGTCGTGATCTGCCGGCGCAAGGGAGAGGCGAGCCATTGTCGTACGGGGCCGAGTAACTCCTGCGCGAGCCGTGGGGATGGGGACCCCCTCTCAGGACACTCAACATCGAGCCATTGGCGAGATGTGTCCGGAGAGGGGGACCCCATCCCCACCCCAGCGGCCTCGGCATGCCGAATCGCCAGCCCCTCGCTCGGCTCGGCCCAGCCGTTCGCCTGACTCCACTCGAGCAAGGCGTGCACAGCGGCCCCCCGAGCCGTCCGTTCTTCGCGAGCAGAGGGCTCACCCTCGCCTGCCGCCCGCGACTCGCTCCGCGCCAGACCCAAGACCCGCTCCATGTAAAAGCGGTACGCGCATTCCCCGTAGGCGGAGATCGCGGTGTAGGAGAGGGGGCGGCTGGGGACGATCGGCGGCCTGCGCTCGACCAGCGGCGGCGGTCCCGCGCCGAGCCCCCGCGCACCAGCGCCCTCGCGGCGCAGCGCCCGCAGCTCGGCGGCGCGCTCGGGCGAGGGCAGGTTGACCCGCACCTGGATCTCCGAAGCCTCGAACTCGGCCTCCAGTCCCGGCCGCGGCTCCGGCGGCGCCACCGGCACCGTCGCGTCGGCGTCGCGCGGCACACCCAATGCCTCGACCAGCCGCTCGACCACCGCCCTGCCCTTGGTCTCGCGCCCCTCTTTCGGGTTGACGACCCCACTGAGGATCAGGTGCTCGCGGGCGCGGGTGGCGGCGACGTGGAAGAGCCGCAGCTCCTCTTCGGCTTCGCGCTCTTGGGACTCCTCGCAGAGCGCTCCGTAGTCGTAGAGGTCGATCTTCGGGCTGCCGAGGCGGACCAGGCGCAGGCCCACCCGCGGCGGCTCCTCCCGCCCGATCGCCAGCAGCGGCGAGCGGTTGCCGTTGAGCAGCCGGCGCGCGAGGTCGGGGACGACGACGACGCCGAACTCCAGTCCCTTGGCGTTGTGGACGGTCATGATCCGGACCCCGTCGTGGCCCTCGGCGGCGGTGGCGGCCTGGGCCTCGGCGTCGCCCTCCGCTCGCGCGGCGAGGAAGTCGAGCAAGCCGCGCAGGTCGCGCCCCTCGCGTTGCTCGAACTCGGCCGCCAGCCGCGCCATCTTGCGGACGTTGGCGAAGCGGGCCTCGCCCGCCGGCCGCGTCAGCACCGCCAGGTCGTACCCGGTCTCGGTCACCACCGCCTCGACCAGGGCCGGCAGCGAGAGTCGCGGCGCCCGCTCGCGCAGCGAGGCGACGGTGGCGACGAAGCGCGTCAGTAGCTCACGCTCGTCCGCCGGGATCCCCTCCAGCCGCTCCGGTTCGGTCAGCTCGGCCTCGCCAGCGCCGGCCGCCTGTTCGACCGCGGGCCAGACGTGGCGCCGCTTGCCCGCCGCTTTGCGCAGCAGCCAGAGGGTGTCGGGGGCGACCGCGCAAGCGGGTGAGGCGAGGGCGCCGAAGAGGGCGTGGTCGTCGAGCGGGTTGGCGATCACCGCCAGCAGGGCGCAGACGTCGGCGACCTGCTGCTGGGACCAGTAGCCGCGGCCGCCGACCACGTAGGGCCGCAGGCCGGCGCGTTCGAGCGAGTCCTCGTAGGCGTCGAGGTGGGTGAAGGCGCGCAGCAGCACCACCATCTCGCCCCGCGGCACCTCGGCATCGGCCAGCTCGCGCAGGCGCTCGGCGACGAATCGCGCCTCGGCCAGGCAGTTGAGCGGGGTCGAGCCGTCGATCGCCGGCTCCAGCTCGATCTCCTCGGCGTCCCACTCGTCGCGGGCGGTCAGCAGCACCTCGACGGCGGGCTCGGCTGGTTTCGAACCAGCCACCTCTCGCGTGTGAAGCGAGCGCTCGCCCACCCGCAGCGGCGTGTAGGCATCGCCAAGCAGCGCCTCGCCGAAGAGGTTCACCGCGCCGACCAGCTCCGGCCGCGAGCGAAAGTTGCCGCTCAGCCGCATCAGCTCGGCGTCGGCGCGGCGGTCGATCTCCTCGCGCCGGCGGCGGAAGACCTCGAGGTCGGCGTGGCGGAAGCCGTAAATCGACTGCAGCTCGTCGCCGACGACGACCAGCTCCGTCTTCGGCCCGTGCAGCGCCTCGATCAGCCGCAGCTGCAGGCGGTTGGTGTCCTGGAACTCGTCGACGAGGATCTGGCGAAAGCGCGAGCGGTAGTGCTCGCCGATCTCGGCCCGCTCCAGCAGGCGGGCGGCGAGGATCTGCAGGTCCTCGAAGTCGATCCCGGCCCGCCGTTCCTTCGCCGCCTCGAAGCGGGCGGAGAACAGCTCCAGCAGCCGTGCCAGATGGCCGTAGACGACGCCGCCCTCGCCCGCCTCGGCGATGCGCGCGACCGCCGCATCGACGGCCTCCTTGTAGGGAGCGAGTGTCTTCGCCTTGCTTTTCGTGGCGAGGGCCAGCAGCTCCTCGAGGCTGGGCTCTGCCCCCGGCGCCCGCAGCAGCGCCAGCGCCCGCTCGGGCAGCTCGCGTTCCTGCTCGGCGCGTTTCCCGTTGCTCCCGTCGAGCTCGGCCAGGCACTCCTCCGCTGCGGCGACGACGGGCCGCAACGCCTCCTCCGGGTCCGGCGTCGGCGGCTCGGGCAACCGCGGGTCGGCGATGCCGCGGCTGCGCAGCTCGTCGTGGACGGCGGCGATCATCGCCCGCAGCCCTTCGAGGTCGTAGGCGGCGACGGTCTCCTCGCGGGCCGGGTCGCCCTCGGCGAGGAACTCGACCACCGCGTCGTCGAAGGCCTCGCGGGCGGCGCGGGCCGCCTCCGGCGCGTCCAGCACCCGGAAGTTGGGATCGACCCCGGCGGCGACCGGGTGGGCGGCGAGGACGCGGTTGCAGAAGCCGTGGATCGTCGTCACCCAGGCGCTGCCGATCCCGGCCAGCGCCGCTGCCGCGCGCTCGGAGCCACGCTCGGCCCGCCGGGCCAGCTCCGCCCGGATCCGCTGCCGCAGCTCGGCCGCGGCCTTGTCGGTGAAGGTGAAGGCGAGGATCGATTCGGGGGGGAGGCCGGAGTCGCAGATGAGGCGGCAGTAGCGCTCGACCATCACCCCCGTCTTGCCGGTCCCGGCGCCGGCCTCGAGCAGCACGTCGCGGCCGCGGACGGCGATCGCCGCGGCCTGCTCGGAGGTCGGCTCGCGTGCCGGCACCACCGTCGTCTCCTCGGCGCTCATCGCTCCTCGCCCTCCTCTTCCTGCTCCCAGCGCGGCGCCCGGTCGCGGCGGCAGATCTGGGCGAAGGTGCACCAGGCGGGGCAGACGTCGTGGCCGCGCAGCCCGGCGCGCGGCCCCGGATCGCGGCGGATGTCACCGGTTCGCATCCGGGCGACGATCTCCCCACCCCGGCGGCGAGACTCCTCCAGCAGCTCCTCCAGCGCCTCCGGCTCGACCACGTCCTTGGGATAGAGCCCGTAGCTGGACAGCTCTCCGGCGGATGCGTCGGAGACGACCCCGCGCGGGCGGCGCGAGGAGGTGCCGCGCAGCGGGTGGTAGAGCGCGCCGACCGGCTCCCCGCCCCAGTGCTCGGCGACCGCCAGCAGGTAGAGCGGCAGCTGCAGCTTCGCCCGCTCCTCGAACTTCTCCAGCGGGGTGACCTGGGAGGCGAGCTTGTAGTCGATGACGACGGCGCGCCCGTCGCCGGAGCGGTCGACCCGGTCGACCGCTCCGTGCAGCCCCCAGCCGCCGAGGTCGAGCACCGGCCGCTCGGCGTCGGGATGCTCGCCGAAGCGCGCCTCCAGCAGCCAGGGCTCGAAGCCGCCGGTGTCGCGCTCGGCCTCCTCGGCGAGGAAGCGCTCCAGCAGGCGTTCGACCCGGCGCGCCATCGCCCGCTCGGCTGGGTGGTCGCCGAGTTCACGCTCGGCGATGATCTCGGTCAGTAGCTGGCGGCCGCGCCCGGTCCAGACGGCGAGAGTGTCCGGCCGGGGGAGGGGATCGCCGCCGGGCCGCTCGCTGAAGAGGCGGTCGAGCGCCTCGTGCATCAGCCCACCCTGGACGAGTGGGTCGGGGACGGGATCGAGCAGTTGCGGGTCGAGCTCGTGGCCGGCGAACCAGCGGTAGGAGCAGACGTCGAACTCCTCCAGCGTGGTGCCGCCGTAGGCGGCGACGGCCGTCAGCGATTCGAGCGCCGCTGGGTTGGTCAGCGGCCCCGGGGCGCGGGATGTGGCCTCGGCCCGTCGCGCGTCGCCGATCCGCGCTTCGATCCTCGCCCCCAGTTTGCCTCCGATTCCGACCTCGGCCAGCAGTGCCGGCGCGTCGGCACCCGGACCGTGGGCGGCGAGCGCCCGCGCCAGCTCGTCTTCGGAGGCCGCCTCGGCCAGCGGCGCCACCACCTGGGCCAAGTCGCGCGTCACCGTGATCGCCGCCTCGACCGGGTCGGGAGAGGTGCCGTCGGGGGCCGGCGCCAGCAGCGCCCGCAGGTCGTCGATCAGCGGCGAGCGGGCGGTGGCGGCGCCGTCCTCGTCGCTGTCGCGGTAGGAGAGGACGAGGCTGCGGCGGGGGAGGGCGAGGCAGGCGTGGAACAGGTAGCGCTCCTCGGCTTCAGTGTCGCGCCGCGGGTCGAGCCCGAGGGTGCTCCGCTGTGCCTCGGAGAGGAAGGGGTCGCCGCCGCGGTCGCGGCGCGGGAACTCGCCGTCCTGCAGCGAGCCGACGACGACGTGGTCGAAGCGGGCGGCGCGCAGGCGGTAGGGGCTGGCGATCCGGACCCGGCCCTCGACCGGCCCCGACCAGACGCGGAAGTCGAGCTCCTCCACCACTCGCGCCAGCTCATCCGGCCGGGGAGCGAGGTCGCCCTGCTCGGCGAGATCGGCGAGGGCGCCGGAGATCGCCGCCGCGGCGCGCAGCTCGACCCCGTCGCCGGGTTGCAGCGATGGCCCATCCTCCTCGTCCCGTAGCGGCCGCGCCGCCATCGTCGCCGCCAGCGCCGCGACCTCCGCCGCCAGCTCGGCCGGCGAGCGCTCGGCGGCGGCCCGCAAGCGCAGCAGGTCGCGCGGCGGGTCGTCCTCCTCGCCCTGCCAGAGGAGCAGCGCGGTCTCTGCATCTCGCACCCTGCCGCGCCGCACCCGTCGCTCGAACCAGTCGATCCGTCCGAGGGAGAAACCGGAGGCCCCGCGCAGGTAGCGGAGGAAGTCAGCGGCGCGACCGTCGCCGAACACGGTCTCCAGGAGCGCGATCAGGGTGCCGCCGACGCTGGTCCGCGCCACCGGCAGCTCCGCCTCCAGCGCGGTCGCGATCCCGTTCGCCTCCAGCGCCGCCTGGATCTCGGCGCCGCGCCGGGAGGGATCGCGCAGCGCGACCGCGATCTCGGCCGGGTCGGCGCCGCCCTGGACGAGGCGGGAGACGCGGGCGGCGATCGCCTCGGCCTCGGCCCTGGTCCCGGCCGAGCGCAGCAGCGCCAGGCTGGCGTCCGGCGCCATCCGCTCCGCCCGCAGGGTGCCGAAGGAACGCTGGAGGTGGAAGAGGAGCGGGCTCTCGGTGTTGGCGGGGTCGGCCTCGGTCGACACCTCCTCCGCCGGCTTCAGCTCGCGCAACCGTCCCAGTAGTCGCCCCCGCGCCTGCAAGGCCGCGTTGCCCTCCTCGTAAGGGAGCGCGACGGTTACCTCGGTCAGCCCGGTGAGGGCGGCGAGGAGCTGGAACTGGTTCTCGGTCAGGTCGTCGAAGCCGTAGAGGAGGACCGGGCGGTCGCCCCAGAAAGAGCCGTCGCGGCGCAGCTGGGCGATCGCCTCGCGGGCGATGCCGTGGGCGTCGCTGCGCCCGGTCCGCCGCCGCACCTCCTCGTAGCCGCTGTAGAGGGTGGCGAGGTCGCTGAGGTAAGCGGAGCCTTCGAGGGTCGCGGCGCTCGCCTCGACCTCCTCCGGCTCGACCCCGGCCGCCTGCAGCTCGTCGATCAGCCGCTCGAGGGCGCCGGCGAACCGGGGGCGGGCGGCGGAGCGGCGCAGCGGCCCGAGCCGGTCCCGGCGCGCGGAGATGGCGACTGCGATCGAGCGCAGCCGCTGCGGCGGGGAGAGCTCGGCCCCCGGCGGCGCCCCGGCGGCGGTGGAGACGGTGCGGAACAGCGCCCCGAAGGTCATCGCCGCGCCGCCGAGCAGGGCGCCGTCGCCGCAGAGCTCGCGCTCGAACCAGAAGACGTCGTCGACGGTCGGCACGACCAGGATCGGGTCGCGCTCGCGGGTGGCGGCGAACTCGCGCCGGACCAGCCCGGCGCGGCCCGAGTTGGGCGGTCCGTGAATCAGCTTCAGAGGCACTCGTCCGAGCCTACGCACGCCTCCGGCGCCGCCTGGCGGGCACCCTGCGCCACCCCGCAAACTGGGGGATTAGCGGGCATCTTTTGGCGTCTTAGGCCGCCTCTACCTTTTCCCCAGCCGATGTCCCTCTGCTTCGTAGACCCCGCCGACGCCATCCGCGCCATCTCCGACTCGATCGGGCGCGAGGCGCGCCGCCAGCTGCTCGGCGAGGCGGTTCGCGCCTGGGTCGACGAGATCCCCGAGTCCGAGCTCGAAGTCCACTACGCAAAGGCGATCGCCGAGCTCGACGAGCACGACCTCTCGATGCTCGCCGCCTGGCACGGCTCCCTAGAGGCTGGCCAGCCGGTCCCCAACCGCGACTTCCTGATGGCCTCCTTCAGCGCCCTCGGCGAGAACCGCCGCGAGGCCCTCAAGCTAGCCGCCGGCTTCCGCGGCGAGGAGGCAGTCGACTCCGGCGTCACCGAGGAGGACGCCCTGGAGCTGGTCCTAGGCCTCCTCGGCCCACCCCGACTGATGGAGCTCGCCACCGAGGCGCTAGAGCTCTACGTCTGGGACCGGGCGGGTAGCGACAACTAGCCGGTCTTCGAGTCCTGCCAGGCAAGAAAAGACCCGGCTTTGCGGGTTTAGTTGCGAGTGGGTAATCAGCCCACAAACGCCTGATAAGCCCCTTGATCGTATCGGCGAGGCGTGCCTTTTAACCAACTCCGCTCGGCGGATTAGCTAGACCGAGGCATACGATCACCGCATGTCGGCTCTAGATACGGCTGCAATCGCGTTGGGCTCGGCGGGTTTGGCTTCAGTCCTGACTCATCTGCTTACGTCTCGGCGGGATCTGGCCAACCGCCGTCGAGAGCTGCGGATTGAATATCTGCTGAGCGCCTATCGGACGATGGCGGACAGCCCCGAGCGTAGTCTTTATCGAGGATCTTCGGACGCCCGCGCTTTCGAGAAGGCGGTGGCGGATATTCAGCTCTTGGGTTCCCGACAGCAGGTGGAATTGGCTACGGAGCTGGCGACGGAAATGACCACCAAGAGCCGAGCTGACCCCGACCCTCTATTGCAGTTGCTTCGAGATGACCTGCGCAAAGAGATGAGCCTCGAGGCGCTGTCCGGCAAGCCGATTCACCTTCGGATCAACGAGGAGCCGCCGAACTGACCTTGGCCGCCGGCCGGTGTAAGCGCGCATCCGACATTGACCCCGCTCTGGTGTGGTCAAAGTCGGATGCGCGGTCCGTGCCTGATGCTCGGACGCAGTGCCTACGAGTTGCGGTCCGGCACGGCCACAGTGCGACCACCGACGCGGTGTATCTGTTTAACCGCCTTCCGTCAGGGCTACTCTCGCTTTAGTGGACGTTCCCCCGCAGGCGATAGTCATCTTCGGCGCTACTGGCGACCTAGCGCGGCGGAAGCTGCTGCCTGGGTTGCTGCGGCTGTTCCAAGCGGGGCTGATGCCGGAGTTCCGGGTGATTGGGGTCTCGATGGAGGAGATCAACGATGCTCGGTTCAGGGCGATCGCCGAAGAGGCCTGTCGTGAGCACGCTCGCCACGCCTTTGGCGGCGAGGAGTGGCATGAGTTCTCCTGCCGGCTCTCCTATGTGCCGCACTCTCAGGCCCCGGAGGGGCTGAAGGCGGCGGTCGACAAGGCCGAAGAGTCGCTGGGGCCGGAGATGCGGCTGCTCCACTACCTCAGCGTGCCGCCGACTGCCGCCCCCGACGTGATCAAGATGCTGAAGTCCTGCGGCCTCTCGGAGCGCTCGCGGGTGATCATGGAGAAGCCGTTTGGGACCGACCTCGCCAGCGCCCTCGAGCTCAACCACATGGTCCACGAAGTCCTCGGTGAGGACCAGGTCTTCCGCATCGACCACTTCCTCGGCAAAGAGGCGGCGCAGAACATCCTCGCCTTGCGCTTCGCCAACGGGCTCTTCGAGCCGATCTGGAACCGCAGCCACATCGACCACATCCAGATCGACGTGCCGGAGACGGTCGGCGTCGGCTCCCGCGCAGCCTTTTACGAGAAGACGGGGGCCTTCCGCGACATGGTCGTCACCCACCTGTTCCAGATTCTCGCCTTCGTCGCGATGGAGCCGCCGACGGCGCTGGAGCCGGACCCAATCACCGACGAGAAGAACAAGGTCTTTCGCAGCCTGCAGACGCTCGACCCCGCCCTGGTGGTGCGCGGCCAGTACGAGGGCTATCGCGAAGAAGAGGGCGTTGCCCCGGACTCCAGCACCGAGACCTTCGTCGCTCTGCGCTGCGAACTGAACAACTGGCGCTGGAACGGCGTCCCCTTCTACCTGCGCACCGGCAAGCGGATGGGGGAAAGCGCCCGGATCATCTCGATCGCCTTCCGTGAGCCGCCGCACGCGATGTTCCCCGAGCACTCGCGCGTCGGCCGCTACGGACCCGACCACCTCACCTTCGACCTCGACGAGTCCTCCCGCGTCTCGCTCTCCTTCTACGGCAAGCGGCCGGGGATGGGGATGGTGCTCGACAAGGCCAGCATGCAGTTCTCGCTGGAGGAAACCGACTACGGCGGCGAGACCGTCGAGGCCTACGAGCGGCTGATCCGCGACGCGATGATCGGCGACCGCACCCTGTTCACCACCGCGCCGGGGATCGAGCGACTCTGGGAAGTCTCGGAACCGCTGTTGGAGGACCCGCCGCCGGTCAAGCCCTACTCGCAGGGATCCTGGGGCCCGACGGAGGTCGGGGCCCTGATTGCGCCCCACAACTGGCGCCTGCCTTTCGCCCGCCGCTGGCGCGAAGCGCCAAACGGCAACGGCGCCGCGATCGAGCGCGAGCGCGCCTAGCCGGCGAGCGCGGCGCGGATCTCGCCGATCGCCTGCTCGTTGTCGCGGAAGTGGACCGCCTTCATCCCGGCCGCCTCGGCGCCCTCGATGTTCGGTTCAAGGTCGTCGATGAACAGGCACGCCTCCGCCGGCATCCCGATCCGCTGCAGGGTCAGCTCGTAGATCCGCGCTTCCGGCTTGCGACAGCCGACGAAGGCGGAGTCGACGATCTCCTCGAAGATCTCGTCGACGGGCAGCATCGCCCGCCAGAGCGGCTCCCACTCGCGCACGTTGTTGGTCAGCATCGCCATCTTCAGGCCGCCGGCTTTCAGCTCGTGCATCAGCGCGATCATCTCCTCGTTGGGATGCAGCGCGCCCCAAAACTTCTGCCGGAAGTGGTGCAGGTGGGGGCGGTGGCCGAGGATCGAATCCAGCCCGTCCTCGAGCCGCTCGATGAACTCGTCCTCGCTGATCTCGCCCCGCTCGAGCCGGTACAGGGGAAGGTCCTCGCCCTCGGCCAGCCCCACCCGCATCGCCTTGCCGAGGTTCTCCGGGGAGATCCCGACCTCGTCCTGAAATGCAGCGAAAGCGGCGAACAGTGGGGTCGTCAGGACGCCGCCGAAGTCGGAGATGATGGCCTTGATCTCAGCCATCGACGTTGCGCGAGACCTCGTAGGTCCCGAGTCCCTCGCGGCCCTCGACCGACCAGCGGAAGAAGGCGATCTGGGAGTCGATCCCCTGGCGGCGGACGGCGACCGCGTTGATCAAGGTGCCGGCGCCGCGCAGCGGCCGCATCTCGTCAGTGTCCGGCCAGAGCTCCAGCGTCGCCCGCCGCTGCACGCCGTCCTCGCCGTACTCGGTCGAGAGCAGCGCCTCCTCGAAGGTGAGCGGAGCGCCGTCGGGATCGCAGAGGACAGCGGCGACCTCCTCGTCGCCGTGCTCACGACCGCCCGCGGGCAGGGTCGAGGTGAGGGCGAGCAGCCCCCCGTCGGAGAAGACGATCCCGATCGACCGCCGCACGATTGGACCCCCGTGGCTCATTGCCCGGCAGCCTATTTAGATTGCCGTCTCATGTCCGATGCAATCCGAGACGCCGACCCCGCCCGCGACGCCGCCGCCTGCGCCGCGATCTACGCGCCGCACGTCGAGGGCAGCGCCGTCTCCTTCGAGGAACGGGCGCCGGGCGAGGAGGAGCTGGCGGCGCGGATCGAGCGCTACGGCTCCAGCCACGCCTGGCTCGTCGCCGAGCACGGGGGAGAGGTGGTCGGCTACGCCTACGCGACCGCCTTCAACGAGCGCCCGGCCTACCGCTGGAGCGCGAGCGTCTCCGTCTACGTCGCCGAGGCCGCTCGCGGCCAGGGAATCGGCCGCGCCCTTTACCAGGCGCTCTTCGACCGCCTGCGCGAGCGCGGCTTCCGCATGGCCTGCGCCGGCATCACTCTGCCCAATGAGGCCAGCCTCGGCCTGCACGAAGCGCTCGGTTTCGAGCGGACCGGGATCAACCGCGAAATCGGCTGGAAGGAAGGCGCCTGGCGCGACGTCGGCTGGTTCCAGTTGGAGCTGGCGCCTGCCGGGGATGGCCCGCCGCCGGAGCCGCGCTGATGCCCCGGCTACCATTCACCAATGAGCGATAACCCAGCACCGACCGACGCGACCAGCGACGAAACCCTCACCGAGGAGGACGTCTACGAGGTGCTCGAGGAGGTCATCGACCCCGAGCTCGGCCTCGACTTCGTCTCCCTCGGCCTCGTCTACGACGTCAACATCGAGGGCACCGACGTCTACGTCACCTTCACCCTCACCACCCCCGCCTGCCCGATCGGCCCCCAGGTCTCCGAACAGATGAAGGAGTTCGTCGGCGACATGCCCGGCGTAACCGGTGTCCACCCGAAGATGGTCTTCGACCCCGCCTGGTCTCCCGAGATGATGACCGAGGAGGCGAAGTTCGCCCTGGGGTTCTAGGCAGCTGGACGACCGCTATCGGCGGCGTTCTTGCGCCGCCTTTGCAGGCTGTGTAGGCGGGTGAATAGCGCTAATAATTCAATAATCGCGCTAATTATCCTCTCAATTATCGCGATTATGAGAGGATTAGCGCCATGCGGAGCTTCGTCGACCTCGACAAGACTTTTGGATCCCAGCCTCGCCCGCTCGGGGCTGTCCTGGCTCGAATCGACACCGGCAGGGGCCAGGAGAGGCTCTTTGAGGACCAGCGCCCGGAGCTCTTGAGTCAACTTTCCGAGCACGCCCGGATCGCTTCGATCACTGCGTCAAACGCAATCGAGGGTGTTGTGGTCGACAGCGCTCGCGCCGAGCGAATCGCTGAGGGCTCCCACCGCTACCGCAACCGCAACGAGCGTGAGTTCGCCGGCTACCGAGATGCGATCGACATGCTGATCAGGCTGGAGGGACATGAGGCGCTGAGCGTCCCTTTCGTGCTGCACCTGCACCGATTGCTTTTCGAGCACACCGACGGCAACGGTGGGCACCTGAAGAGCGATCAGAACCTGATCGTCTCCTATGAGACCGGCCGCAAAGAGGTCGTCTTCGAGCCGACCCCGCCCGGGGAGACCGAGTTCATGTTGGGCGAGCTGCTCGTCCGCTACGAGGAGGCGAAAACCGAGGAACGGACCCATCCCCTTGTCCTGATCGGTGCCCTGGTCCTGGACTTCCTCGCGATTCACCCGGTCGCGGATGGCAACGGACGCCTCGCTCGACTGATCACCACCTACGAGCTACTCGCTCAGGGCTACCGAGTCGCACGCTACGTCAGCCTCGAGCAACGGATTTTCGAGTCAAAGAACACCTACTACCAGACCCTCTATGACTCCCAGCGCGGCTGGCACGAGGGTGAGCACGACGTCTGGCCCTGGATCACCTACCTGGCGCGCGTGCTCGCTTCTGCCTATGACGACTTCGAGAAACAGGTCGCCGCGGCCGGGGAGCGGTCTGGCAACAAGCAGGAAAGGGTTCGCGACTACATTCTCAACGAGGCTCCCGCGCGTTTTCGGCGCCGCGATGTTGAGCGGGCGCTACCCGGGATCAGCCTTGCGACGATCCGACTCGTCTTAACCGAGCTTCGTGATTCTGGACAGATCAAGCCCGAGGGGTCCGGCCCTGGAGCCCGGTGGACGCGACTCTGACTCGCCAGGTTCACGGCGAAGCCGGTTTAGGGACGGTTAGCCGAAACAACAGATGCGGTAGCCCCGCGTGCTCGACCTCGCCGTTGCGCTCGCAGCTGACCTTCTCGGCGACGCGCCGGGAGGGGACGTTGGCCGGTAACACCAGCGCCACAAGCTCCTCGATTCGCATCTCGCGGGCGCACTCGATCGCGGCCATCGCCATCTCGGTCGCGTAACCGCGGTTGTGCAGGGCCGGCTCCACGCTCCAGGCGAGCTCGACCATGGCGGTCTCTTCGACCACGGTCCAGTGGAGGCCGCCGCGGCCGGCGAAGCGGCCGCTCTCCCGCTCGATCAGGACCCAGGGGCCGTAGCCGTGGTCGTGCCAGTGGGTGCAGTCCCCCTCGACCAGTTCGTCGAGCGCACCCGCGTTGAACGGGGGCAGGGGAGAGGGCCGCAGCCAGCGCTCTACCTCCGGCTGAGTGAAGTGGGAGTGGTAGAGGGCGCGGTCGTCGCGGGTCGGCCGGCGGAGGAGGAGCCGCTTCGTCTGCCGCTCCTCTCCGGCCACCTCAGCCCCGGTCGTTGCCGGGCAGGCGCGGGTCGCAACCGTTGCCCTGCGGCGGCACCTCTTCAGCCGTCCCCTCGAAGTCGTAGTCGCGTTCGGGGCGGGGGCCGCCGCCGGGCGATGATCCGAAAGGCCCGGCGCCGCCGCCCGGCATCCCGACCACCATGAAGCGCCCGATCGTGAGCCGTTTCAGCAGCCGGCGGGCGATCGCCCTGGTTGGCGGGATCAGCAGGAAGATGCCGAAGATGTCGGTGATGAAGCCCGGCGAGAGCAGCAGGGTGCCGCCGATCACGATCAGCACCCCGTCGGCGACCTCCTGGCCTGGGAAGCGCCGCGCGCCCAGCGCCTCGTTGAACCGCCGCCAGGCGCCCCGGCCCTGGTGTTTGAGCAGCAGCGAGCCGAGGATCGCGTCGGCAAGCAGCAGGAGCAGGGTCGGCACCACGCCGATCATCTGCCCCACCTGGATGATCACGTAGAGCTCCAGGATCGGGACGACGATGAAGAGGATGATCAGGAACGGCATGTACGAAGCCTACGGAGGAGGGAGTGTCGCCTTCCTCTCGCTATGCGAGACAAAAGCGACAGCTAGGCCGCTTTGACCTTCTTGCCGGCCGCCGCCTCGAGCTCGGCCAGCGATTCGCCCAGCCCGTCGCTGACGACATCGATGTCCTCCATGCAGTCGTAGTCGGCGAGCAGCCCGAACCCGACCTTGCCGTTGTAGCTCATGATCGCCACCGCCAGGCAGTGGTTCTGCGGCAGGAAGGCGACCGGGAAGACCTCCTCCAGTTCCTTGCCGAGGACGTAGAGCGGCATCTGCGGGCCGGGGACGTTGGTGGTGATCAGGTTGAAGAGGCGGGTGGAGAAGTTGATCCGCGAGGCCTGGGCGAGCAGGGTCGGCGGTGCGAAGTCGTTGAAGCGGGAGATGACTTCCGCGCCCAGCGCCTGTTTGGAGCGCTTCAGCCCCGCCATCGCGTCGCTGATCGTGCGCAGCCGCCGCACCGGGTCCTCGATGTAGACCGGCAGCGGCCCGCGCATCAGCGCGATCCGGTTGCCGAGGTTGCCGCGCTCGTCCTCGCCGCGGATCGAGACCGGCACCAGCGCCCGCAGCTCCAGCCCCTCGGTGCGGACACCGCGGCCGTGCAACCACCTGCGCAGCGCTCCCGTCACCACCGCGAGGACGACGTCGTTGACGGTGCCGCCGAGGGCGTCCTTGATCTCCTTGAAGGTTGCCAGCTCCGAGCGGGCCCAGACGTAGCGCCGGTGAGGGCCGATCTCCTCGTTCAGCGGCACGTCCGGGGCGGGGTCGGCGAAGGCGGTGACGATCTCGCCGACGCCCTCCAATCCCTCGACCAGCTTGCGCGCCGTCGTCTCCGGGTTGCGCACCGCGTCGACCGCGCGCTCGGCGAGTTTGACCGGGGCGGCGACCAGATCGGAGACCCCCCGCGCCACGAGCTCGGTCGTCCCCGGCTCCGGCTGCGGCACCCAGTTGTCCTCGAGCTGCAGCGGCTTCGCCTCGCGCTCCAGGTCGAAGAGGACGGTGCCGATGTCGACCCCGGAGACGCCGTCGACCATCGCGTGGTGGGTCTTGGTCAGGATCGCGAAACGGTCGCGCTCCAAATTCTGCGCCAGCCACAGCTCCCAGAGCGGCTTCGAGCGGTCGAGCTGCTGGGAGAAGACCCGCCCCGCGAGCTGTTTCAGCTGCGCCTCGCCGCCCGGATCCGGCAGCGCGGTGTGGCGGATGTGGTAGGTCAGGTTGAAGTTGACGTCGTCGGCCCAGAGCGGCCGGCCGGCCTCCAGCGGCGGCACCACCAGCCTCTGGCGGAAGCGCGGCACCAGCGGCAGGCGGCTGCGAACGTGCTCGACCAGGTCGGTGTACTTCGGCGGCGGCCCCTCGAAGATGAGGATCGCGCCCACGTGCATGTGGCTGTTCGAGTGCTCGTTGGTCAGGAACGAGGCGTCGACGGCAGTGAGGCGATCGAGGTGACGTCCGGAAGTTGCCATTGAGCAAGGCTACTTATGCCCGAGTTTGCGGGTCTCCAAGCCTTGTACCCTGAAGGAATGCCTGCCACCGCCACCGCGCCCAAACGGGTGCTGCTCGCCGCTCCGCGCGGCTACTGCGCCGGCGTCGACCGCGCCGTGCAGACGGTCGAGCGCGCGCTCGAGCTCCACGGCGCGCCCGTCTACGTGCGCAAGGAGATCGTCCACAACAAGCACGTGGTCGAGGAACTGGCCAAGCGCGGCGCGATCTTCGTCGAGGAAGAGAACGAGGTTCCGGAGGGCGCGATGGTCGTCTTCTCCGCCCACGGTGTCGCCCCCAGCGTCCATGAGAACGCCGCCGCCCGCCGGCTGCGGACGATCGACGCGACCTGCCCGCTGGTGACCAAGGTCCACGTCTCCGCCCGCCGCTTCGCCGCCCAGGGCTACACGATCATCATGATCGGCCACGAGGGCCACGAGGAGGTCGAAGGGACGAGGGGCGAGGCGCCGGACAGCATCGTCCTGATCGAAACCGCCGACGAAGTCGAGACGCTCGGGGTCCCCGACCCCGGCAAAGTCGCCTTCATCACCCAGACCACGCTCTCGGTCGACGAGACCGCCGAGGTGATCGCCGCCCTGCGGGCCAAGTTCCCCGGCATCGTCAGCAGCAAGTCAGACGACATCTGTTACGCGACCACCAACCGCCAGATCGCCGTCAAGCAGCTGGCCCGCGAGTGTGACCTGGTCCTGGTGATCGGCTCGACCAACTCGTCCAACTCCAACCGCCTGGTCGAGGTCGCGCGCGAACATGGCGCCGCCTCGCACCTGATCGACAACCACTCCCAGGTCCAGGAGGAGTGGCTGGAGGGAGTCGAGACGGTCGGCATCACCTCGGGCGCTTCGGCCCCCGAGGAGCTGGTCGAGAGCCTCGTCTCCTTCTTCCGCGACCGCGGGGCCGACGACGTCTCCGAGCTGCGGACCGTCCACGAGGACGTCCGCTTCATGCTCCCGAAGGAGATCCGCGACGAGGTCGCGGCGCGGGCCTGAGCCCGCGCCGCTCACCGAGCCTGGAGCGCGTCAGCCTTTCGAGGTGCAGGGCCGGACGACCCCGGCGGAGATCTGGGTGCCGTCTTCGAACTTGGCGTTGCCGCGTGCGTTCAGGTGCCCGTCGGGGCAGGTTGCGAAGAGGATGCCCTTGTCGAATTTGAGTTTGAAATAGGTCCCGGAGCCGGAGCCGCCGGCGATCTTCGGGATCTTGGCGATCGATTCGAGGCCGTAACGGCCTTTGCTGATCTTCTTGATCTTCACCGTGGCGACGATCGCGGCCGTGACCGGAGCGTTGAGGAAGGCGTGGATGTAGAGGGTGGTGACGCCGCCCTTGAAGCCGCCGTTGAAGGCGAGCAGCTCGCTCTTGACGTCGATCGGTGGTTGTTCGGGGAACTCGACCTCGGCTTCGGTCGTCCCTTCGCCGACGATCGCCGGGCCGCAGACTTTCCGGGCCGTCGCGGTCGTCGTCGACTGCAGCTGACCGGATTTGCAGGTCGGCACGCCCTTGACGTTGATCGAGCCGTGCTTGTCGGTTTCGAGCTCGAGTTCCCTGACGGCGGGGGGATGGGTGCCGTCCAGGGTGCGGAGCTTCCCCCAGAGGAAGAAGCTGATCGGGGTCGGTTTCGTTTTCGAGAGCGCCTTCGGTGAGAAGCCGCCGTCGAATTCGACTTCGATGTTGCCGAAGACGACCCTCTCAGGCTTCGCGAACACGCTGCCCGCCACCGCGAGCGCCGCCAGTGCCACAACCGCAATAGCGGCAGCCAGGTAGCCGCCGCGTCTCCCGTTCTTCATCTCCTACCTCCTTCAGCCGTTGTACGGCGCGTAGCGGTTGTGCAACATCAGGTCGTTGCCGTCAGGATCGGTGAAGAGCGCCATGTGGCAGACGCCGGTGTCGAAGGTCTCGCCCGCGAACACGACGCCCTTGGCCTCCAGCTCCTTGCGGGCGGCCTCGACGTCGTCGACGTGCAGCGCCGGGTGGGCGTTTTTCGCCGGAGCGAACTCCATCCCCTGTTTGGCCGGTTCCCAGATCCCGAAGCAGGTGTCGCCGGCCCAGCACTCGAAGCGGCTGTTCTCGTCCGGCCGCAGGCCGAGGGTCTCGACGTAGAAGGCGCGGGAGCGCTCGGCGTCGGTGGACGGGACGCCGATGAAGTCGGTCTTGGTGATCATGGTTCCTCCTCCTGCGGCAGGGCCGCGGTTCTTTGGGCCGCCTCAGGGAACGCCGGCGGCGAAGCTGATCGACCAGACCCTTATACCCAGGGCCGGGCGGAGTATCAGGCTGTGGGCCTCGTGGCTGGGGTGCTCGGCCAAGGTGCGGAGGCCGGGCGGGCCGGTGGGGAGGGTCGTCCACTCGCCGTCGATCTCGACCTCGATCTCCCCGTCGCCCTCGACCGTGGCGAAGGCGCCGCCCGCCTGGTAGTCGAGCGCCAGGTCCTCGCCGTCGGTGCCCGCCACCCAGGGCCGCTCCCAGGAGCCGCCTGGGAAGTGCTCGGGGGTGGGAGGGATGACGTGGGCGCCGGGGGCGTCGCTGGCCCGCAGCGGCGCCATCGGCTCGGGCAGGTCCTGTAGAGCGTCCATCTCCCGCAGCTCGGCCTGGATCGCTTCCTCGGTTGCCCGGTATTCGCCCTCGCCGAAGTGGGCCCACGAGAGCGCCCCGCCGAGGCTCCAGAGGAAGAGGCTGGGCCAGCCCTCGCAGCCGTACGCGGCCCAGAGGTCGTGTTCGGCGTCGATCGCCACCGGGAATCCGAGGTCAAGCCCGGCCAGCCCGGCCCTCACGTTCTCCGGCTCGGCGGCGAAGGGGAAGCGCGGCGCCTGCACGCCGATCACACTCAGCCCGGCCTCACGGTAGCGGCGCTGCCACTCGGCGAGGTAGGGGAGGGTGCGGACGCTGTTCAACTGCGCGTATTCGACGAAGTGGACCAGCGCCGGCCCCCCGGCGGTCAGCGCCGGCATCGACTCCGGTTCGGTTCCGACCCAGGCCAGGCCCTCCGGCAGGTCGGGGGCGGCGATGTTCTCGCGTCCGGGGCGCACTGAAAGCGGACGTTATCCTGGCTGGCGTGACCGAGCTCGGCGCCTTCCTGCTTCCGGCAGTGCCACTGCTGGCGTTGCTGTTGGCGTTGCTCTTCGGGCGCTACCCCGGTTGCGCGGCGATCGTCCGCCTCTCCGAGTGGATCGCCGCCGGGACGCGCCCCCGGCTTGGGGTCGCCGGCCACCGCCGGGCTGCCCAACGGCCACCGTTCTTCGCGCGCGGCGGCGGGATGCTCCTCGCCCTCTCGCTCTCCGGCCGCGCCCCGCCGGCCACGGCCTAGCGCCGCCCCGCCGCAGATGGCGTGGGCGCGCACCCGTGCCCTGCAAGAAGCGAAGAGAGGACTTGAAGATGATGGATGCAAGAAAGCTGGTCATCACCCTGCTGGTGCTGGTCGCTGCGACCGCCCTTGCCGCCTGCGGCAGCGGAAGCGGTACGACCGGCGAAACCGTCGAAATCGTGAGCGGTGACCTCTCCTCGGTCGCCGGCGCCCCCGCTGGATACTCCGGAGTCTCGGGAGAAGCAGATATCGAGCGCCCGGAAAAGGGGGGCACGGTCGTCTCCCTCAGCGTCAGCGGCTTGAAGCCGAAGACCGAGTACATGGCCCACCTCCACACCGGCGGCTGCGACCAGGCCGACCCCGGCGGGCCGCACTTCCAGTTCGAAAAGGGCGGCTCGGAGGAGCCACCGAACGAGATCCACCTTGAGTTCACCTCTGACGCTTCCGGCGAAGCCGAAGCCGAGGCGACGAGCAAAAGCGAGGTCCCGCCCGGCGAAGCCGGCTCGGTCGTGATTCACCTCGCCGGGTCGCACCGTGAGATGGCCTCGTACGGGACGGACGACTCCGAAGCGGTGAGCACCGTGTTCGTCCACGAAGGGGTCGACCACTCGAAGGAAGGGGATGGCCACGAGGAGGAGCCCTCCCCCAGCGACAAGATCGCCTGCGCCGAACTGGAAGGCGCCGCTGCGGCCGAATCGGGGCAGACCTCCGGCGGCGGCGGTGAAGTCCCGACGATCTCCGTCCGCAACGGGGAACCGGTCGGCGGCATCCAGACGCTCGAATTCAGCGTCGGCGAAGACGTCCGCTTCCGGGTCGCCTCTGACGCGGCGGAAGAGATCCACGTCCACGGCTACGACATCTCCCAGGACGTGCCGGCCGGCGGGGTGGTCGAATTCGACTTCCCGGCCGAACTCGAAGGCATCTACGAGGCAGAGCTGGAGGAGCTCGGCGTGCAGATCGCCGAGCTGCGGATCAACCCGTGAGTTTCCTGCCGCTGGCGCACGCCCTGGCATCCAGGCAGGACCTGCCGGTTCCTGCCTGGCTCTTCGCCTGGGGGGCCTCGATCGTCCTGGTCGTGTCCTTCTTCGCGCTGGCGGCGGGCTGGCGCACCCCCCGCTTCGAGCAGCTGCACGAGCGGCCGCTCGGGGCGGGGGTCTCCCGCCTCCTCCTCGGGGCGCCGATGCAGGTCCTCTGCGGCGCGATCGGCGTCTTCCTCCTCGGCTTCGCGATCTACGCCGGCCTCGAGGGCACCGTCGCCCCCGACCGCAACTTCACCCTCACCTTCCTCTTCGTCACCTGCTGGCTCGGCTTCCCCTTCTTCTCGGCGATCTTCGGCGACCTATTCCGGCCCTTCAACCCGTGGCGGGCGATCGGCCGCGCCGCCGGCGCCGGCTTCCAGGCGATCGCCGGCCAGCGCGCCGCCCACGCCTCCTACCCGGAGCGGCTGGGCCGCTGGCCGGCGGCGATCGGCCTCCTCGCCGTGGTCTGGCTCGAGGTCGTCTACGGCAAGGGCGGCGTCGGCTTCGACCCCGAGACCGTCGCCACCGCGACCCTCGTCTACAGCGTCTACGCGCTGGCGATGATGGCCGTCTTCGGGGTCGAGGAGTGGTGCGAGCGGGGCGAGGTCTTCTCGGTCTACTTCGGGATGTTCGGCCGGCTCGGGATCTTCGGCACCCGCGACGGGCAGCTCGAGCGGCGGTGGCCGTTCTCCGCCGCGACCACCTGGGCGACGATCCCCGGCTCGGCCGCCGTCGTCATCGCCTCGATCTCCACCACCAGCTACGACGGCGGCCAGGAGGGAGCGTTCAAAGACGGGATCGAATGGCTTTATGAACGCTTCGTCGACTGGGGCCTCGGCCCGATCGCCTCGCTGCGGCTCTCCGGGACGATCTTCATGCTGCTCTGCTTCGGCGCCGTCGGCCTCATCTACCTGCTCGGCGTGCGTGGGATGCGGACCGTTCCGGGAGCGCCGTCCTTCGCCAAACTGCGGGTCGGTTTCGCCCACACCCTGATCCCGATCGCGCTCGCCTACCTCGTCGCCCACTACTTCAGCTTCTTCGTCTTCCAGGAGCAGGCGCAGTTCACCTACCTGCTCTCCGACCCGCTCGGCACCGGCACCACCGACCTCTTCGGCACCGCCGGCTCGGGGGTCGATTACACGATCCTCACCGCCAACACCATCTGGTACGTCCAGGTCGCGGCGCTGATCACCGGCCACGTGATCGGGCTGATGCTCGCCCACGACCGTGCCCTCGTCTACTGGCCCGACTACCGCAACGCCACCGCCTCGCAGTACTGGATGCTGGCGGTGATGGTCGCCTTCACCTGCTTCGGCCTCTACCTCCTCTCGGTCGCCAACGGGTAGGGGAGGGGAGTGCTGCCCCTAGCCCACGCCGGCCACTACGCCATCTGGGTCTTCTACGCCCTGCCGGTGGTCGTCGTGGTCGGCGCAATCGCCCGCAGCGCGATCCTGACGCGGCGGGCGGAGCGGGACGGTGGGGAGCCGGGCGCCTAAAGAATCTCGGCCAGGCGCGTCTCCAGCGCCTCGGAGATGCTGTCGCGGACCTGGCCCTCGGCGAGGCGTTCGACCAGGGACTCGAGGAAGCCTTCGATGATCAGCGCCTTGGCGGCCTCGTCATCGAGGCCGCGGGAGGTGAGGTAGAAGAGCTGCTCCTTGTCGACCTGGGCGATCGCCGCGGCGTGGGTGCAGCGGACGTCGTCGGCGAGGATCTCCAGGCCGGGGATCGCGTCGGCGTGGGCCTCGGGCGAGAGCAGCAGGTTGCGGCTCTCCTGGAAGGCGTCGGTCTGCTGGGCGCCGGGGTCGACCTTGATCATCCCGCGCCAGACGGCGGTCGAACCGGCGGCGAGGACGCCGCGGAAGGCGAGGTCGGAGTTGGTGTTCGGCGCCGCGTGCTCCTGCAGCGTGTCGAAGTCGAGGTGCTGGCCGGGGCCGCCGGCGTAGCCGCCGGTGACGCGGGCCTCGGAGCCGGGGCCGGCGAGCTTGGTCTCCATCCGCACCTTGCCGCGGGCCGAGCCGAAGCCGAGGGCGGCCCAGTCGAGGCGGCCGTCGCGCTCGACCTCGGCGCGCTGGGTGGCGAAGATCCAGGCCTTCTCGGAAATATCTTGGGTGTTGACGTAGCGCAGGGTCGCGGCCTGGCCGACGGCCAGCTCGACCACCGTGTTGAGCACCGCGTCGACGTCGTCGCTCGGCGAGGACCAGTGCTCCCAGACCTCAGCTTCGGCGCCCTCCTCGAGCACGATCAGCGTCCGCCAGTTGATCGCGGCGCCGCTCGCCTCGACCGGCAGCTCGATCTGGATCGGCTCGCTCAGCCGCACGCCCTTGGGCACGTGGACGAGGACGCCGTCGCTCCAGGCCGCCTCGTTGCGGGCGACGAACGGGTCCTCGACCGGGACCAGCGAGCCGAGCCGCTCGTGCAGCAGCCCGTCGTGGCTGCCGAGCGCCTCGCTCAGCGGCATCACGGTCGCGCCCTCGGCGCCGGAGATCGTCGGCGCCGCGCCGGTCCCCTCGTAGGCCGCCAGGTCGAGGCCGGAGAGGTCGGTGAATTCCCACCCCTTCGCCTTCTGGTCGGGGAGGGGGAGCTCCTGCGTGAGAGAGGCGCCGCGTCGGCGCCTCTCGTCGAGCCAGGCCGGTTGGGTCGCGACCTCAGCCAATGGAGCCCTCCATCTGCAGCTCGATGAGGCGATTCAGCTCGACCGCGTACTCCATCGGCAGCTCCTTGGTCACCGGCTCGATGAACCCGTTGACGATCATCTTCGAGGCCTCCTCCTCGTCGAGCCCGCGGCTCTGCAGGTAGAAGAGCTGCTCGTCGCCGATTTTCGAGACGGTCGCCTCGTGGCCGATGTCGGCGTCGTTCTCGTCGATGCGGATCGTCGGATAGGTGTCCGAGCGCGAGTCCTCGTCGAGCAGCAGCGCGTCGCAGACCACCTTGGAGCGCGATTCGCTCGCCCCGTCGGCGACTTCGAGCAGGCCGCGGTAGGTCGCCCGGCCACCGTCTTTGGAGATCGACTTGGAGAAGATCGAGGACGAGGTCCGCGGCGCCGCGTGGATGATCTTGCCGCCGGCGTCCTGGTGCTGGCCCTCGCCGGCGAAGGCGATCGAGAGGATCTCGCCGTGGGCTTCGGGGCCCATCAGGTAGATCGACGGGTACTTCATCGTCAGTTTCGAGCCGAGGTTGCAGTCGACCCACTCCATCGTCGCCTTCTCGTGCGCGACCGCGCGCTTGGTAACGAGGTTGAAGACGTTCTGCGACCAGTTCTGGACGGTCGTGTAGCGGACCCGCGAGCTCTTCTTGGCGACGATCTCGACCACGGCCGAGTGCAGCGAGTCGCTGGAGTAGACCGGCGCCGTGCAGCCCTCGATGTAGTGGACGTCGGCACCCTCCTCGCAGATGATCAGCGTCCGCTCGAACTGGCCCATGTTCTCGGTGTTGATCCGGAAGTAGGCCTGCAGCGGCATCTCGACCTTTACCCCGGCCGGCACGTAGACGAAGGAGCCGCCGGACCAGACCGCGGAGTTCAGCGCCGCCAGTTTGTTGTCGTTGGGCGGGATGATCGTCGCCCAGTGCTCACGCACCAGGTCCTCGTGCTCGCGCAGGGCGGTGTCCATGTCGGTGAAGATCACGCCCTGGGCCTCGAGCTTCTCGTTGACCTGGTGGTAGACGACCTCGGACTCGTACTGGGCGCCGACCCCGGAGAGGAATTTACGCTCGGCCTCGGGGATCCCGAGGCGGTCGAAGGTGTTTTTGATGTCGTCGGGGACCTCGCTCCAGTCGCGGCTGTTCTTCTCCGAGGCGCGGACGAAGTAGTGGATGTCGTCGAAGTCGATCTGGTCGAGGTCGCCGCCCCACTGGGGGGTCGGGCGCTGTTCGAAGTGCTCCAGCGCCTTCAGCCGGAAGTCCCGCATCCAGGCGGGCTCTTCCTTGAAGTCGGAGATGGTTTCGACGACCTCGCGGGTCAGGCCCTTGGGGGCTTTGTAGGCGTAGCCGGACTCCGAGTCGTGGAAGCCGAACTTCTCTTTGTAGTCGGCGTTGATGCCGGCCAGCTCGCGTTTCTCGGCGAGAACCTCAGGCGTTGCCATGTCAGTTGACCTCCAAAGTGATGGTGTCGTCCTCGACCGCTACCGGGAACGTCTGGACCGGCTGGAAAGCGGGGAGAGTCTTCGGCCTGCCGGTGGTGAGGTCGAAGAGGGAGCCGTGGCGGGGGCACTCGACCGTGCAACTGGCGGCGTCGAACTCTCCCTCGGCCAGCGGCCCGTTGTCGTGCGAGCAGCGATCCTCGATCGCGTAGAGCGTGCCGTCGCAGTTGAAAACACCGATCTTGGTGCCGTCGTGCTCGACCAAGCGCATCGTGCCGGGCGACAGCTCGGCTGCCGGGCAGACGGGGATCTTGGTTCCAGCGGTGTCGGTCAAGAGGAGGTGCTCCAGTCGCCGCGAATGCGGCCTAGTGCGGATCGAGACTTAATCCTACTTCTACGGTCGGATTTTAGCGGGGCGGCCGGGTGGGCAATTCACATCGGGGCGATGACTTCGGGCCGCCGCTCTGGTCTTATCTACAGAACCCCACCGACGAAAGGATTCTGAGGATGAGCGAGAGGAGCAGTTACGCACCTGGGACGCCCTGCTGGGTAGACCTGGCGACGCCGGATCTGGATGCCGCCGAGAGCTTCTATGGGCCGTTGCTCGGCTGGGAGATTCCCGAGCTGCCGAACTCGGCCGAAATGGGCGGTTATCGACGGGCCAAATTGAACGGCAAGGACGTCGCCGGGGCGATGCCGCTGATGCAGGAGGGCCAGCCGCCGGCGTGGAGCACCTATGTCTCGGTAGACGACGCCGACGCGATCGGCCGCGCGGTCCAGGAAAACGGCGGCACGATGATCGCCGAGCCGATGGCGGTGGCCTCCTACGGCCGGCTCGCCGTGTTCACCGACCCCGAGGGTGCCTTCTTCGGGATCTGGGAGCCGGCCGACTTCGCCGGTGCCGAGCTGGTCAACGAGCCCGGGTCGTTCTCCTGGAACGAGCTCAACACCCGTGATGCCACGGCGGCGAAAGAGTTCTACGGCCGCATCTTCGGCTGGGAGTTCGAAGACCGGGAAAGCGAGAACGCGTCCGGGTACACCATCTGCTCCGTCGACGGGAACCGGGTCGCCGGGATGCTGCACATGGGCGACCAGTTCCCCGCCGAGGTGCCGCCGCACTGGAACACCTACTTCACCGTCGAGGACACCGAGGCGGCGATCGAGCAGGTGAAGGCGGGCGGTGGCGACAACGTCATGGGCCCGATGGACGTCGAGGTCGGCCGGATTGCCGTCGTCCACGACCCCTGGGGCGCGGTCTTCTCGGTGATCCGCCTGAACGAGACCGCGTAGCTAGAGCTGGCCGAGGTCGGCGACCGCTTCTGACGGGTCGCCGGTCTCGCCCTCGTCCTCCCATTCGGCGGGCTCGCCGAGGGAGGCGCTCTTGACGATCTTGAGGCCGAGCATCGCGCACTTCATCCGCGTCGCGGAGATGTCGATCCCGAGCAGCTCGAGGACGAACTCTTTCGGCAATTGCAGTAGCTCCTGGCGGCTCTTGCCGACCAGCTCGTCGGTCAGCAGCGAGGTGGCGGCGGTGGAGATCGCGCAGCCTTTGCCCTCGAAGGTGACCTCGGCGACCCGTTCGTCGGAGTCGAGCTTGATCATCACGTGCTGCTCGTCGCCGCAGAACGGGTTGGTGTCCTCGAACTCGAGGTCGGGACTGTCGAGCGCGCCGAAGTTATGCGGCCGCTTGTAGTGCTCGAGGATCTGGTCGCGGTAGAGCTCGTCCATCAGAGACCGAACACCTTACGCGCGTCTTCGAGGCCGTCGACCAGGCGGTCGATCTCCTCGGTCGTCGTGTAGACGCCGAAGCTGGCGCGGGCGGTGGCGGCGATCCCGAGCTTGTTCATCAGCGGCTGGGCGCAGTGGTGGCCGGCGCGGACGGCGACGCCGTGGCGGTCGAGGATCTCGGAGATGTCGTGGGCGTGGATGCCTTCGATCTCGAAGGAGACCGGGCCGAGGCGGCCTTCGCCGCGTGGCGGGCCGAAGACCTGCAGGCCCGGCACCTCGGCGACCCGCTCCAAGGCGTAGTCGGCGATCTGTTCCTCGTGCTCGCGCACCGCCTCCATCCCGACCATGTCGAGCCAGCGGAAGGCCGAGGCCATGCCGATCGCCTGGGCGATCGCCGGCGTCCCCGCCTCGAAGCGCGCCGGCACGTCGGCGTAGGTCGTGCCCTCCCTGGTCACCTTGCGGATCATCGAGCCGCCGCCGAGGAAGGGCGGCATCTCCCGCAGCAGGTCGAGCTTGGTCCAGAGCGCGCCGATCCCGGTCGGGCCGTAGAGCTTGTGGCCGGTGATCGCGTAGAAGTCGACACCGAGCTCGGCCATGTCGAGCGGCATCTTCGGCGCCGACTGGGCGCCGTCGACCAGCACCTTGGCGCCGGCCGCGTGGGCGAGGCGGGAGATCTCGGCAATCGGGTTCTCGGTCCCGAGGACGTTGGAGACGTGGGTGACGGCGACCAGCTTCGGCCCCCGCTCGAGCAGGGCGTCGAAGGTCTCCATGTCGAGGTTGCCCTCGTCGTCGATCGGCGCCCAGTCGACCTCGGCCCCGGCCCGCTCGGCGAGCTGCTGCCAGGGGACGATGTTGGAGTGGTGCTCCATCTCGGTCAGCAGCAGGCGGTCGCCGGCGCCGACGTTGGCGTCGCCCCAGGCGCGCGCGGCGAGGTTGATCGCCTCGGTCGCGTTGCGGACGAAGACGACCTCGCGCCGGTCGGCGGCGCCGATGTGGTCGGCGACCGTGGCCCGCGCCCCCTCGTAGGCTTCGGTCGCCTCGGCCGAGAGGGTGTGGGAGCCGCGATGGACGTTGGAGTGGTGGCGCCGCTCGTAGCGGTCGACCGACTGGATCGAGGACGCCACCCGCTGGCTGCTGGCGCCGCTGTCGAGGTAGGCGACCGGCTGGCCGTTGACCTCGCGCTCGAGCGCCGGGAAGGCGGCGCGGACCTTCGCGACGGAGAACGGCGCCGCCGCCGCGGGGCTCTTGGCGCTCACCGGCTCCATCGCTTCGAGGTCAGGCGGCTGCGCCTGCCTCGACCTCCTCTGCGATCCAGCCGTAGCCCTTCTCCTCCAGGACGCTGACCAGCTCCGGGCCGCCTTCTTTGACGATCCGGCCCTGGTACATGACGTGGACCGCATCCGGTTTGACCATGTGGAGGATGCGCTGGTAGTGGGTGATGATCAGGACGCCCATGTCGGGGCCGGCGAACTTGTTGACGCCCTCGGCGACGGTGCGCAGCGCGTCGATGTCGAGGCCTGAGTCGGTCTCGTCGAGGACCGCGATCTCCGGTCGCAGCAGCGCCAGCTGCAGCAGCTCCATCCGCTTCTTCTCGCCGCCGGAGAAGCCGTCGTTGAGATAGCGGCTGGAGAAGTCTTTGGGGATGTTCGCCAGCTCCATCGCCTCCTGGGCAACTCGGGCGAAGTCTTTGATCTTGATCTGCGCTTCGCCGCGGGTCTCGCGCTGGGCGTTGATGATCATCCGCAGGTACTTGCTGACCGAGACGCCGGGGATCGCGACCGGGTACTGGAAGGCCATGAAGAGGCCGGCCTGCGAGCGGTCCTCGGGGGCGGCCTCGGTGATGTCCTCGCCCTTGAAGGTGATCGTGCCCTCGGTCACCTCGAGTGCAGGGTGGCCCATGATCACGTTGGCGAGCGTCGACTTGCCGGAGCCGTTCGGGCCCATCAGGGCGTGCACCTTGCCCTTCTCGACATCGAGGTCGAGGCCTTTGAGGATCTTCTTGTCCTCGACCTCCACGTGCAGGTTCCGTATCTCCAGCTCAGCCAATTTCGCTCCGTTTCTGGGGTTATTCGAAGTTGTCGTGATGCTTACGCGGCGCTGCCGAGCGCGGCTACCCGCTTCGGGGCGCTGTGCTCCGAGAACTCGACCAGCTCCGCCAGGGTGGTGCCGGCGAGCGCCTTGGTGACGCCGCCCTGCACCCGCATCCACAGCAGCTTGGTCGAACAGGCATGGTCGCCGTCCAACTCGTGCGAGCAGAGGACTTTGCCTTCCGGCGAGTCGTGAAAGCACTCCATCGGGGCGATCTGCCCTTCCAGCGCCTCGACCACCGCGTCCATCTGGATCTCCGCCGCCGGCTTCGCCAGGCGGTAGCCGCCGTGGGCTCCGCGGGTGGAGGTGACCAAGCCGGCCTTGCGCAGTTTCGCCACCAGGTGCTCCAGATAGGAGAGCGGCAGGTTCTCCGCTTCGGCGACGGAGCCGAGGCTGACGGGCTGCGAGCCGGGCTGGCGGCCCAGCTCGACCATCAGGCGAACTCCGTACTCAGCTTTGGTCGAGAACAGCATCGCTTCAAATCCTACTGAAGAGGTCGGTTATGCCCGTCCATGCCGTCAGGGCTCGATCAAGCCGCGGCGGATCGCGTAACGGACCAGCTCGACCCGGTCTCTCATCCCCAGCTTGCGCATCGCGTTGGCGCGGTGGTTCTCGACCGTCTTCTCGGAGAGGTGGAGGAGCTCGGCGATCTCCTTGGTCGTGTGCGCCTCGGCGACGAGCTTGACGATCTCCTCCTCGCGCGGCGTCAACTCCTCTTCGCCGCTGGACCCGCGCTCGAGCACGTCCTTGATCAGCGTCCGCTGCGCCTCGGGGGTGAGGAATGGCTCGCCGCGCTCGACTGCCCGGATCGCGGCCAGCAGGTCGGTGTCCGCCTGGGCCTTCAGCACGTAGCCGGAGGCGCCCGCCTTCAGGGCCTCGAACAGGTAGCGCTCGTCATCGTGCATGGAGAGGATCAGGACCGAAACCTCAGGTGCTTGCTGCTTTATCTCCCGCGTCGCCTGCAGTCCGGTCAGCTTCGGCATCTTCACGTCGAGGATCGCCAGGTCGGGCCGCTCCCGCACCGTCAGCTCGCGCGCCTCGGCCCCGTCGCCGGCCTCGGCCACCACCTCGATGTCCGGCTGGCGCTCCAGCAGCAGCCGGAGCCCGGAGCGGACGATGCCGTGGTCGTCTGCGATCAGGACCCTCATGGCGCCGATTCTCCCGGCACGTCGAGGCGAACCGTGGTGCCGTGGTCGGGGCGGGACTCGATCGTCAACTCAGCCCCGACCAGCAGGGCGCGCTCGCGCATGCCGCCGATGCCGAGGCCGCGCTCGGACTCGTCGAAGGCGAAGCCGCGGCCGTCGTCGGTGACCTCGAGGACGACGTCGCCGCCCTCGACCCGCCGCAGCCGCGCCTCGACCCTCGTCGCCTCGCTATGGCGGGCGGTGTTGTTGAGCGCCTCCTGGGCGACCCGGTAGACGACCAGCTGTTGGTCGTCGCCGAGGTCGGAGAAGTCGCCTTCGACCTCGAGCCGCGCCTCGATCTCGCCGCGCCCGAGCTGCTCGACCTGACCGCCGATCGCCGCCGCCAACCCGAGGTCGTCGAGGGCGGTCGGGCGCAACTGGCGGGCGAGGGAGAGGAGCTCCCTCATCGCCTGGTTCGCCAGCGCTTTGGTCTCGGCCAGTTCGCCCTCGAGCTCCGGAGGCGCCGCCTCGCGCGCTGCCTCCAGCCGCAGCAGCAGCCCGGTCAGGGACTGGTTGACCTCGTCGTGGAGGTCGCGCGCCACCCGCGCTCGCTCCTCCTCTTGCGCGTGCAGGGCCGCCGAGCCCGCTCGCCGCCGCTCAGCTTCCAGCCGCCGCATCATCCGCAGGAAGGCGAGCTCGATCCGCGCCACCTCCTCGGTCTCGCCGACGCCGTCGATCGAAGCGGGGAGGAGGGGGCGGGGGCTGGAGAGGTCGACCTTCTCCATCGCCTCGACCAGGTCCTCGAGCGGTTGCAGCCGCCGCCGTTCCCGCGTCAGGGAAACGATCAACGCCACGACCACCAGGCAGAGCCCGATCACCAGCAAGGTCATGGCTGAAGCTTAGGAGGACATTCTGGGAGATTGGGTACGGGTTCCCGATGCGCCCTGGGTTGCGAATCGGTTCCGGTGGGATCGCGCTGGTCGCGGCGGTTCTGGCGCTGGGCGGCTGCGGTGGCGGCTCGGGCGGCACGACCGACCAGGTGCGGACGCTGGGGCTGCCGACCTGCGACCTGTCCGAGGCCGATGGAGCGCTGACCGGGTTGGAAGCGGGAATAGCCGGAACCGGGCGGGAATTCGAAGCGTTGGCGCACCGGCGGAAGACGAGCTCCGACCGGGAAGGCGAAACCGAACCGGTCCCCGCCGGGCGAAACGAGCACCAGATCCTGCGGGCGATGAAGGAAAACGTTGCCTCGATCCGCAGCCAGCTGCTGATGTTCGAAGACTGCGGGCGCAACGCGCTGCTTGAAGCGAAGGGCAAGCCCGAGCACGAAACGGCGCCGCCGCGATCACCGGCGCGGCGTACGTTCGTCGGGCATCGGCTCGGATCGGCGCGGGTCGAGCCCGGTGAGCAGCATCTGCCTGCGAGGCCCTGCGGGACGTTTGGCAGGAACCAGACGACGGCGGTTCACATATTTTCCGACACCGGCAATTGCGTGCGAGTGAAGCCGGGCGAACGGCTCCTCTTCGTCAACGACACCGGGATCGGGCCGCAGCACGCCGGCGCGGCCGCGATCAGGGTCCTGGTCGGAAATTACGAGCTATGGATCGGGCCGCACGAGAGCGGGCTGATCCGGGCCCCCGTCGAGACCTATCTCGGCCACGGTTCGCACCGGGTGCGGATCGCCGGCGCTCCTGGCGCAACGATCCTCCTCCTGCCCCCGGTCTGCGCGATGCACCCGCCGGCGGCGCCCGGCGAAGAACTCTGCTTCCGCGCTGAGTAATTGATCTCACGACGACGTATCTAGGGGTCAGCCCCGCCCCGGTAGGGGGATTCCACCTATAGGAGATTCGGCGCTCCCGTCGCATACTTGGCTACCCAATCCGACTCTAGGAGCGAAGACCCGATGACCACCACCAAGCAATCCACCTGGGGCGCAACCCTGCGGACCACGATCCTGCTGGCCTCGCTATCGGGATTGCTCGTCCTGATCGGCGCCCTCATCGGCGGGCCCAGCACCGCCGGTCTCTTCCTCGGGATCGCCTTGCTGATCAACCTCGGCTCCTACTTCTTCAGCGACAAACTGGCGCTGAAAATGAGCCGCGCCCAGCCGATCGAGGAGTCGGAGGCGCCGCGGCTCTACCAGATCATGCGGGAACTGACGACGCGTGCCGGCCTGCCGATGCCGCGTCTCTACATGATCCCCCAGGACCAGCCCAACGCCTTTGCCACCGGTCGCAATCCAAAGCACTCCGCTGTCGCGGTCACCCGCGGGATCACCAAACTGCTCTCTGAGGACGAGCTGCGCGGCGTCCTCGCCCACGAGCTTGCCCACGTGCGCAACCGCGACATCCTGATCCAGTCGGTCGCCTCCGCGATCGGCGCGGCGATCACCTACCTCGCCTACATGTTCATGTGGTTCGGCAACGACGACAACTCCCCGCTCAGCCTCGTCGCCAGCCTGGCGATGGTGCTGCTGGCCCCGATCGCGGCGAGCATCATCCAGCTCTCGATCTCGCGCCAGCGCGAGTACGCGGCCGACGCCGGTGGGGCCGAGATCTGCGGCAACCCGGAGTCGCTGGCGAGCGCGCTGCTGCGGCTGGAGCAGGGCGCCGAAGCGATCCCGATGCAGGTCAACCAGGCGGCCGAGCCCCTCTACATCGTCAAGCCCTTCTCGGGCAAGGGCATCGCCGGCCTCTTCTCGACCCACCCCCCAATCGAGGAGCGGGTCCGCCGCCTGCGCCAGATGCGCCCCACCCTCGCGTAAGAAAAGCGAGCAGCTTCTCGGGAAGAAGAAAAGCGGCCTCGGGTCCCTTCACCCGGGGTCGCTTTTTGCTGGGGAGAGGCTGCCCAAGGTAGTGGGTCAGTTTGAGGAAGCTAATGCGCAACTGGGGCTGAGCGGAGCTAGGCACCGCTCAAGAAACCCCGTAGATTGAAGGGCACCACGTCTCGACGGGGAACAAAAGTTCTGTCCGACTCCTCTATGAGGCTAAAGAAAAAGCTACAAGAGACGAAAGGGAAGGTGATCGTGATGAAGCACTACGACGAGCAGTCTCTTTCGCGTGCCCTGAAGAAGCTTGAAGATCGGTATGGCTTCACGTCCGAGGGCTTCTTTCGCCGTCATGCAAGCGACGATTCGTCCATACAAGGCGTTCCAGGCTTCGTCAGGCATCTTTGGGCGGGTCTTTATCTAGATACGTGTCGCATGAAGGGCGTGGACCCCATCTGTGGGGTTCACGACGGCACGCTTTGCGCTTGAAATAGTCAGTTCGTGGAGGGGGTTTCACTACCCTTCCTGCATGGCTCGCACGATCCCTGAGTACTTCGCCGAGCGGCGCGAGGAATGGCGGAGGCTATCTCTCGCCGACGCGTCTCCCCCCAGGTATCTCGTAGAGGACGGGTCGGAAGAAAAGCGCGGCCGAATCATCCTTAGCCTTCACATGACCGTGCGAGCCTCGATGGCTGTCAGTGAGTCGATTCACATCGATGATGTGAATGGCCTGCATCGCGCGGAATATGCCTATTACCTGCTGATGGATGGACAGGAGTACTGGTCACGCGACCTCGACCCGATTCACGGATATCACGGCCACACGATCGGCCACAAGCGCACCGAAGCAGAGCGTATTTCGTTCAAGAAGGCCGTAGAAGAGGCATGGGAGATCGTAAGCCAGGAGGAAGAGTTGGAGGAGGCTTCCCCTCCCCCCGAGTCCTATTGATCGTCGACGAACACTCGCTATACTTTTTGAAGTAAAAGCTGATCCGGATTAGGGGATTTATTTCATGGCGACCGACATCACGCGCGTTAAGACGATTGAGGAGATCGAACCTTTCGAGGCTGCCGAGGAGATCAACGGCGGCAATGTCGTCCTGATCGATACGCGCGAGCCGCACGAGTATCAGGAGGCCCACCTGGAGAACGGGAAGCTGGTGCCGCCTGGGCTGCTGAGTGACGAGATCGCCACCGCCGCGCCCGACAAGTCGGCGCGGACGATCCTCTACTGCCGCTCCGGCAACCGCTCGGCGATCGCCGCCGCGCAGCTGCAGAGGCTGGGCTACGAGAACGTCGCCTCGATGAGCGGCGGCATCCTGCAGTGGCAGGAGCAGGGGCTGCCGGTCGTCGCCGCCCACGGCATGACTGCAGAGCAGCGCGAGCGCTACTCGCGCCACACGCTCCTCCCGGAGGTCGGGGTCGACGGCCAGGTGAAGCTGCTGAACGCGAAGGTGCTGCTGCTCGGCGCCGGCGGGCTCGGCGCCCCGACCGCGCTCTACCTCGCCGCCGCCGGCGTCGGGACCATCGGCCTCGTCGACGACGACGTGGTCGACGCCTCCAACCTGCAGCGCCAGGTGATCCACAACACCGAACGGATCGGGATGGCGAAGACCGCCTCAGCCCGCGTCTTCATCGAAGGGCTGAACCCCGACGTCAAGGTCGTCGAGCACAACGGTCGCCTCGACGCGAGCAACATCCTCGACGTGATCGCGGACTACGACATCGTCGTCGACGGCGCCGACAACTTCCCCACCCGCTACCTGCTGAACGACGCCTCGGTGCGGCTGCGCAAGCCTGTCGTCTCCGCCTCGATCCTCGGCTTCGACGGGCAGATCTCGACCTTCGTCCCCTACGAGGGGCCCTGCTACCGTTGCCTCTACCCGACGCCGCCGCCGGCCGAGCTGGCGCCGAGCTGCTCCGCCAACGGGGTGCTCGGGGTGATGGCTGGGACGATGGGCACCCTGCAGGCCAACGAGGTGATCAAGCTGGTGCTCGGCAAGGGCAATCCGCTGATCGGTCGCCTGCTCCTCTACGAGGCGCTCGGCACCAGCTTCACCGAGCTCAAAGTCCGCCGCGACCCCGAGTGCCCGATCTGCGGCGAGAACGCCGAGGAGATCCCGGAGTCGGAAATGGGCCAGTTCCCGGATTACGACGCCTTCTGCAGTGGCGCTGGCGGCGATCGCCAGACGCTGGCCTCCTGAGTTAGGATCACAGCCTCATGGCGACCGTTCGCATCCCACCGGTTCTGCGCTCGAAAACGGGCGGCCAGCCCGAGGTCGAGGCCGGCGGCACCAACGTCGGCGAGGTGCTGCGCTCGCTGACCGGCGAGTTCCCCGACACCGAGGCCCAGCTCTTCGGCGAGGACGGCGAGCTCAACCGCTACGTCAACGTCTACCTCAACGACGAGGACGTCCGGGTCCTGCAGGGACTCGAGACCGCGGTCAAAGACGGCGACTCGGTCGTCATCCTGCCGGCGATGGCCGGCGGCGCTTCCTAGCGCTTCAGTGGTCTAGGACCAGGCCGAGGAACTTCTGGGTCCGCTCCTCGCGCGGGCTCTCCAGCACCTCGGCGGGCGGGCCCTGCTCGACGATCACGCCGCCGTCCATGAAGACGACGCGGTCGGCGACCTCGCGGGCGAAGCCGAGCTCGTGGGTGACGACGATCATCGTCATCCCTTCCGCGGCCAGCTCCCGCATCGTGTCGAGGACTTCCTTCACCAGCTCGGGGTCGAGGGCGCTGGTGACCTCGTCGAAGAGCATCACGTGGGGGTCCATCGCCAGCGCCCGGGCGATCGCCACCCGCTGCTGCTGACCGCCGGAGAGGGTTTCCGGGTACTGATTCAGCTTGTCGCCGAGGCCGACCCGCTCGAGCAGCTCGGTCGCTTTCGTTCGCGCCTCCGCGCGCGAGCGGCCCAGCACCGTTTCCTGGGCGAGGGTGACGTTCTCCAGCGCCGTCTTGTGAGGGAAGAGGTTGAACTGCTGGAAGACGATCCCGACCCGCTGGCGGACGAAGTTGAGCTCCCAACTCTGCTCGCCGGTCCCCGAACCGGGCCCTTGCAGATGTCCCGGCCCTCGATGTAGATCTCCCCCTGCTCGGGCGGCTCGAGCAGGTTGACGCAGCGCAACAGGGTGCTCTTACCGGAGCCGCTGGGGCCGAGGATGCAGACGACCTCGCCTTTGGCGATGTCGATGTCGACGCCTTTCAGCACCTCGAGGTCGCCGAAGCGCTTGCAGATCCCCTGCAGCCTGACCATCGGCTCGGCCATCAGGCGACCTCGATGTGGGAGCCGCGGGTGATCTTGCCGCGGTTGCGCTTGATCAGGTAGTCGACTAGCCGCGCCATCGGCAGGGTGATGACGAGGAACATCACTCCGGCCAGGATGTAGGCGGAGCTGTTGAAGGTTTCGGACTGGATTTCGCGACCGATCAGGACCGACTCGCCGAGGGCGATGACGCCGACCAGGGTCGTGTCCTTCAGTAGCGAGATCAGTTCGTTCAGCATTGGCGCCGGGATCTTCGTCACCGCCTGCGGGACGACGACGTGGCGCATCGCCTGGCCGTGGCTCATCCCCAGCGAACGCGCCGCCTCGACCTGCCCGCCGGGAACCGCTTCGATCCCGGCCCGGTAGACCTCGGCCATGTAGGCGCCGTAGACCAGGGTCAGCGCCATCACCCCGTACCAGTAGGGGTCGGGCTGGCCGAACCACTGGGGAATGCGGATCGATTTCGGCAGGAACTCGAGGAAGGGCAGGCTGCCGGAGATCAGCAGGATCACGATCAGGATCGGGATCGCGCGGAAGACGTCGATATAGGCGATCGTCACTCCGCGGAGCGGCGTGAATTTCTTCCCCGGCAGCTGGCGGATCAGGGCGAGGATCAGCCCCCAGATCAGCGCCAGCACTGCGGCGACGACGAAGACCATGAGGTTTTTGAGGAAGCCGTCGAGCACTTCGTCGAAGTGGTCGAACATGACCGTGAAGTCGAAGTACTGACGGAAGAATTCGCTCATCGGTCTCTCCTGGTGACCCTGAAATGCCCTTCAGAAGACGAAGGGGGCGCCGCTCTGGCGCCCCCCAATCCTCTCAACTCAGGTGACTCGGCTATTCCGTTTCGTGCGTCGCCGAGAAGATCTCCTCCGGCGGTTCGAGTTTGAACCACTTTTCGTAGATAGTTTTGTAGGTCCCGTCGTCCATCACTTCTTCGAGACCTTGGTTGATTTCGTCGAGGAGGTCGGTTTCGCCCTGGGCGACGGCGATTCCATACTCTTCTTCGGTCGGGACTTTTTCGGCGATTTCGACACCGCCAGATTTTTCGACCGCGTTCTGCGCCACCGGCGCGTCGATGATCACCGCTTCCACCGTCCCGGCTTTGACCGCGTTGACCGCGTCGGGGCCTTCGGGGTAGGGCCGGATTTCACTGTCGCCAAGTTGTTCTTTGGCGAGTTCCAGTCCGGTCGTGCCCTGCTGGGCGGCGACGGTCTTGCCGTCGGCGTCTTCGAGGGATTTGATGTCGCTGCCTTCTTTGACCAGCACCGCCTGTTCGGACAGGTAGTAGGGGTTGGAGAAGTCGACGGCCTTCTCACGTTCCTCGGTGATCGTCGCGGCCGAGATCACCGCCTCGAACTTGCCCTGCGCGACGTCGCGGAAGATCGTTTCGAACGAGGTGTCCTGGAACTCAGCTTGGCGCCCGATCTTTTCCCCGATCGCTTCCATCAATTCGATGTCGAAGCCGGTGTATTTGCCGGGTTTCCCCTGCTCGAACGGGGGATAGGGGATATCGGAGCCGACGGTCAGCGGCTCGCTGCCTCCACCACCGCTCCCACCGCTGGTGGTGTCGTCATCGCTGCTGCCGCAGCCCGCCACGGCCAGCGAGGCGATTGCCAGAAGGAAGACCGCAAGCAGTGCGGTCAGCCGGGTCGATCTCATCGATTCCTCCGTTCGAAATTTGGACAGACGCAAATAGGTATACCTCTTGGGCCTTATCTCTCCAATGGGCAGGGTTTTCAAACCGCCCGCCGTCATACGAGACCCTCGCTACACTTTCTGAAGTAACGGGTGGCGAGATGGCGGACGAGCAACTTCTGAACAAACCCTGCGGTGGCCGCTTCGGCAATATCGTCGAGTCGATCGGCAATACGCCGCTGGTCGAGCTGCCGCGGCTCTCGCCGAAGCCGGACGTTCGCATCTACGCGAAGCTCGAGGGCCACAACCCGACCGGCTCGGTCAAGGACCGGGTCGCCAAGTCGATGATCGAGGCGGCCGAGGCCGAGGGCGCGATCGAGCCCGGCCACACCATCCTCGAACCGACCTCAGGCAACACCGGCATTGCCCTGGCGATGATCTGCAGCCGCAAGGGCTACCCGCTGAAGGTGGTGATGCCCGACAACGTCACCGAGGAGCGGACCCAGCTGTTGCGCATGTACGGGGCGGAGATCGTCTATTCCGAGGGAGCGAAGGGCTCCAACGGCGCCGTCGAGGTGGCGCTGGAGATGTCGCAGGACCCCGGCTTCTACATGCCCTACCAGTACGGCAACGAGGCGAATCCGCTGGCGCACTACAACGGCACCGCGGTCGAGATCCTCGAAGAGCTGGGCGAGGTGGCCGCCTTCGTCGGCGGCCTCGGCACCGGCGGCACCCTGATGGGCAACGGCCGCCGCCTCAAGGAGGCGAACCCAGAGACGCTGATCGTCGCCGCCGAGCCGATGCAGGGCGAGCTGGTCCAGGGCCTGCGCTCGCTCGACGACGGCTTCATCCCGCCGATCATCGACATCTCCATGTTCGACCGCAAGATCATGGTCTCCAACCGCGACGCGATCGTCTGGACCAAGAAACTGCTCGAGGAGGAGGGCGTCTTCTCCGGCGTCTCCGGCGGCGCGATCGCCGCGATCGCCCACCGCATCGGCAGCGAGCTCGAGTTCGGCAACGTCGTCTTCCTGATCCCGGACGACGGCTGGAAGTACCTCTCCTCGGGTGTGTATACGAAGCCGATCGAGGAGATCGAGAACCTCGACTCCACCGTCTGGTGGTAGCTCGTCCCTACGCTCTCGAGCTGATGAAGATCTCACAGGCCCTGATCGACGAGATGGTTGCGCACGCGCGCGAGGACCTGCCGAACGAGTGCTGCGGCCTCGTGGGTGGGCGAGACGGCGAGGCGACGACCGTCTATCCGATCCGCAACGACTTCGAAAGCCCGCTCCGCTACCACCTCGACTCGCAGGAGCAGCTCCGGGTCGACAACGAAATGCGCGAGGCCGGCGAGGAGGCTGTCGGCATCTACCACTCGCACACCAGGAGCGAGGCGTATCCGTCGCAGACGGATGTCAACGAAGCTGAGGCCTGGCCTGAACCGATCTACTTCATCGTTTCGCTGGAAGATGAAGAGGCCCCGGTTGTGAAGGGCTTCCTGTTGCGAGACAAGACGATCACCCATGTCGAGCTCGACGTCGCATAAGAGCCCGAGCGGGCACCGGCGCGGCGCCCACGGCGGCGGCGGGGACGGTGGTGGTGACGAGGGCGGCGGCGGAGGCGGCGGGGGCGGCGGCAGGCTCGTCAAGGTCGGCTTCGGACGCAACCAGGTGGAGGCCGAGATGCTGCAGGGGTTGCTGGGCGAGGCCGGCATCCCGAGCGTGCTGAAGCGCACCATGGGCTTCGACGCACCGGAGTTCTTCGCCAGCGGCCCGCATGACGTGCTGGTCGCCGCGGCCCAGGCCAAGCGGGCGCGCGAGGTACTCGCCGACGTGATGGTCGACAGCGAGGCCGACGAGGTCACCGAGCTGGAGGAGGAACGGCGGCTGGCGCGGGGCGAAACCGACGTCACCTCACCGGCGCGACTGGCCTTCTGGATCGCCGTCGCCGTCCTCGGCGGCTTCCTCCTCCTCTGGCTGCTGGACCAGCTGGCCTAGGAGAAATTCGATGGGGGATCTGGTCGAGGTTGCGTTCGTGGGCGACGAGTTCCAGGCGGAGATGCTCCGGGCCTTGCTCGAGGAGCATGGGATCCCGAGCCTGCAGCAGCAGGTGACCCCGAGCGGGCCGCAGCTGGGTTATGGGCTGATGAACCCCGGGGGCGGCGCGCGCCGGGTGATGGTTCACGCCGAGCGAGCCGAGCGGGCGCGGGTGCTGATCGAGGCGACGGTGGCCGAAGGGCCCCTGCCCGAACCCGTCAATGCCGAATACCTCGAAGACGCCGAAGGCGGACGCAAGCCCCGAAACTATGGGCTGATCGGTGGCTACGCGCGGGCCTACTTCTGGTCGTTCCTGGCGATGGTGGGATTCTTCGGCGCCTACGCGCTGCTGCGCGAGGCCGGGCTTATCTAGACGGCGACGGGTCCGCGGACCATCTCGCGCAGGTAGTCGCGCCAGGCATCCTCGATTTCGCGGAAGCGGGCGTCGAAGGCGTCTTCGAGCTGCACGTCGGGGCCCTGGGGCAGCAGTTTGGCGACCAGGCGCTCGCAGGCCTCGGGGCCGCGCTCATTCTCCAGCAGGTCGAAGATCGTGCCGCCGAGGATCACCGCGTCGCGGCGTGATGGCGGGAAGGTGGGGCGGGCGCTCTCGCGCAGGCGGCGGATCGTCGCCGCCCGGTAGAGGCCGACCTGGCGGGAGAAGTACTGGGCACCGCCTTCGACCAGCCAGGCCCAGCGCAGGTAGCGGGCGAAGCGGCGCGGGGTCCAGGAGGGTGGGAGGGCGGTGTTGTTGGCGGCGATCACCATCTGCGCGTAGAGCCGCTCGGCGGTGCCGCGCAGAGCCTCGTAGGAGTCGTCGCCGGCGGCGCGGCGTTCCATGTGGGGGTCGTTGAGGACGTGCAGCTCGGTCGACATCGGCCAGCCGGCGAGGTAGCGGCGGCCGGCGGGGGCCGCCGACCAGCGGGCGGCGGGGAGGAAAGGGTGGGCGGCCGTAAGCCACAGCGGGTTGGTGTGGACGACGATCGTCACCTCCTCCGGCACTGTCTCGAAGCGGTCTTCGAGCCGCAGCCGCAACTCCTCGAGCCGGTCCAACGTCCTCTCCGCGAAGGCGGAGTCGTCGGAGTCGTGCCGGGCGGTAAACGAGAGCGACTCGGTCTCAACCCAGGACATCTAAGGCCACCTTACCGGCGCATATCGGCGTCCTCGGTCGCTCATGTGCAGAGCACATTTCGCTCCCTGCGTCCTTGATCTGCTTGGTAAGGCGGCCTTAGACCAGGGCCGGTTCGCCGGCGCCGCAGCGCTCGCGGATCTCTTCTTGGGCCCGGTCGAACTCTTCGTCGGCCATCACCGGCGTGCCCTCGAAGGGCAGTTCGCGGTCGATCTCGACCCAGGAGCGGCAGCCGTGGTACTCGTCGCGGACGCGGACGGTGACCGGGCGCGGGATCCGGTGGACCCGCAGCAGCAGCACGTGGAGGGGATGACGCCGCTTCCAGGCGAGCCGCTTTTCGGCGTAGTCGGGGGTCCAGATGTAGTACGGCGAAAGAGCGTCGAGGCTGCGGCGGTCGTTGATCGTGACGTGGTCGACGACCTCGGCCCAGGCGCGCAGGCGGACGCGGTCGGGCTGGGGGATGCCGCCGTCCTGGAGCAGCGCTTTCGGCGGCGGCTCCTCGTCGGGCCAGACACCCTCCTCGAGCGCGCGGCGCAGCTCCGGGTGATGGGATTCGCGGACCAGGTTGTTCCGCTGGTGGTCGAAGGTCGGGTAGAGGAAGAACCGCTCGTGCTCGAGCTCGAAGTGCTTGTTCTCCTCGCGGATGCCGCCCTTACGCAGGGTAAGCAGCTGCTCGCCCTCCGCGAGAGCGCGGACCGTTACAGCCCATTCCTTGAGAGCGATCGGCATTGAAGTAGTCCAGCGAAGAAGTTCGTAAGTAGTTCGAAAGGGGCAAGGCAGCTGCGACAGAGCCTGCCAAGGCAGCTTTAGGCCCGCCCGGAGGCGCGCATTCTAGAGGAGTGCTGCGAAATCTCAACTAAAAAACCGGGAAATTTGCGAAATGTGACTTACGTCCACCCGCCGCCACCCGGAGTTTCGAGCCGCAAACGGTCTCCAGGACCCAGATCTCCGGCCGCCTTGGAGGGCAGCGGAGAGCCGTTCAGCAGGTTGACCCCGCCCGCTCCGTCCTCGGCGCCGCCGTGGCCTCGTGGGCGATGGCGGCGGCGCTCGGTGATCAGGGTGAAGCGCATCGGCGCCAGGGCTTCGATCTCGCGGACGATGCCCTCGCCGCCGCGGTGGGTGCCCGCGCCGCCGCTGCCCGCGCGCAGGGAGAGCTCGCGGACGCGGAGCGGGAACTCGGTCTCCAGCGCCTCGACCGGGGTGTTGAGGGTGTTCGACATCGCCACGTGGACGGCGCTGGGGCCGTCGGCGTCTGGGCAGGCGCCCTGGCCGCCGCCGAGGGTCTCGTAGTAGGTGAAGTCGTCGTTGGCCAGGGTCAGGTTGTTCATCGTCCCCTGGCCCTGGGCGGGTCCCGGCCGGGCCTGGGAGAGGGCGGCGAGGACGAGGTCGGCGACCCGGCTGGAGGTCTCGACGTTGCCGGCGGCGACCGCGGCCGGGTGGCGGGCGTTGAGAAGCGAGCCGGGCGATGCGACCACCTCGACCGGCCGGTGGGCGCCGGCTGAGGGCGGGGCATCGGGGTCGGTGAGGACGCGGACGGCGAAGAAGGCCGCCGACTTGGTCACCGAGAGGGGGCAGTTGAGGTTGCCGTCGACCTGCTCCTCGCTGCCGCTGAAGTCAAGGCGGAGCGAGTCGCCGGCGATCGTCGCCTCGACCCTCAGGCACAGGTCGCGCTGCTCGCCGTTCCAGTCGCCCTCGAGCACGTCCTCGGCCCGGTAGCTGCCGTCGGGGAGCTCGGCGAGGGCGGCGCGGGTGCGGCGCTCGCTGTAGGCGAGGATCTCGGTCATCCCGGCCCGCAGCTCCTCGTCGCCGAGCCGCTCGTGCAGCTCCAGCAGGCGCGTCGCCCCGATCCGGTTGGCGGCCTCCTGGGCGCGGAGGTCGGCCAGGCGCTGGTCCGGGGCGCGCATCTGGGCGGCGAGGCGCGCCAGCGTCTCGGGGTTGGCGACGGTCGGCGGGATCACTACCCCCTCTTCCCCGAGGGTGCGGGAGAAGGCCGGCATCGAGCCGGGCGTCGGGCCGCCGACGTCGGCATGGTGGGCGCGGCTGGCGGTGAACCCGAGCAGTTCCTCGCCGGCGAAGACGGGGGAGACGAGGGTGATGTCCGGCAGGTGGGTGCCGCCGCGGTAGGGGTCGTTGAGGACCCAGCTTCGGCCCGGCCGCTGCTCCTCGCCGAGGACGGCGGCGACCGCGTCGGGCATCGAGCCGAGGTGGACGGGGATGTGCTCGGCCTGCATCACCAGCTCGCCGGCGGCGTCAAAGAGCGCGGTCGAGCAGTCGTGCCGCTCCTTGATGTTGGCCGAGTAGGCGGAGCGGATCAAGGTCGCGCCCATCTCGTCGCAGGCCGCGCGCAGGCCGCCGACGAGGACCTGGAGCGCTATCGGGTCGAGCGAGGTCATCGGATCCTCGCGACGATGGTTCCGTGCTGGTCAACCCGGGTGCGCCACCGCGGCGGGACGACGAAGGTCGCCTCCGGCAGCTCGAAGACGATCGGGCCCTCGGCCTCGGTGCCGGCGGCGGGCTCGCCCCGCAGGACCGGCGTCTCTATCCACTCGCCGCCGAAGTTGACGCGCCGGGAGCCGCGCTCGACCGCGCCTTCCTCCGCTGCCACCGGTTTCGGCGCCGGTCCGGGAATCACCAGCGCCAAGTCGATGTCGACGAGCACCACCTCTCCCTCGGGGTCGCGGTGGCCGTAGCGCTCCTCGTGCGCGCGCTCGAATCTCTCGATCAGATCGGAGGGATCGGGGTCGACCGGGCCCGGTACCGGCAGCTCGAAGGCCTGGCCGGCGTAGCGCAGCTTGTAGGTGAGCTGGGGCTCGGCCTCCTCGCCGAGACCGGCGCCGGTCTCGGCGACCATCGCCCCCACCTCGGCCGCGATCCGCTCGGCGGTCAACTTTGCGCCGCTCAGCATCACCGTCCGCGCGGTGTCGCGGCGGCGCTCGGAGGCGCAGAGCCCAAGGGCCGAGAGGACACCACCGGCGCGTGGGCAGAGGATCGTCTCGATTCCCAGCTCTTCGGCGATCGCGGCCGCGTGCATCGGCCCGGCGCCGCCGAAGGGAAGCAGCGCGAACCCGCGCGGGTCGACGCCGCGCTCGACGGTGACCACGCGCAGCGCTCGCACCATCTCCTGGTTGGCGACACGGAGGATGCCGCTCGCGGCCTCGAGGGTGCAGAGGTCGAGCGAGCGCCCAAGCGTGGCGACCGCCTGCTCCGCTGCCTCGGCGTCGAGCTCGACGCCGCCCGCCAAGCGCGAGTCGCCGGCGAGGTGGCCGAGCAGGAGGTTGGCGTCGGTGACCGTCGGTTCGCTGCCACCGCGGCCGTAGCAAGCCGGTCCGGGATCGGCGCCGGCCGACTGCGGTCCGGCGCGGAGGGCGCCGCCGCTGTCGCGCCAGCCGATCGAGCCGCCGCCGGCGCCGACGGTGTGGACGTCGACCATCGGTAGCTGGATCGGCCGGCCGCCGATCTCGCGCGCATCGGTGCGGCGGACGGCGCCGTCCTCGACGACGCAGACGTCGCAGGAGGTCCCGCCCATGTCGAAGCCGAGGGCGTCGCCGTCGCCGCTGAGCTGGGCCAGCAGTCCGGCGCCGACCGCGCCTCCGGCCGGCCCGGAGAGGACGCTCCAGGCGCCCGCCCGCGCCGCCTCCTCGGCCGGGGCGACGCCGCCGGAGGAGCGCATCACCAGCGGCTGCGGCAGGCCGGCGTCCGAGCTCGCCTCGCTGAGCTGGCCGAGGTAGCGCCCGAGCAGTGGGCTGAGGTAGGCGTCGATCACCGTCGTCGAGCAGCGCTCGTACTCACGGAAGCGGGGCAGGACCTCATGGGAGGCGGAGACGTGGACGCCGGGCAGTTGCTCGCGCAGGTGGGCGGCGATTTGCTGCTCGTGGGCCGGGTCGAGATAGGAGAAGAGCAAGCAGACGGCGACCGATTCCGCTCCGCTCGCCTCGATCGCCGCCGCAAGCCGTTCCGGCTCGCCCCCGCCGAGCGGCTCCACGACTCCCTCGGGGCCGATCCGCTCCGCCGCCTCGAAGCGCAGCTCCGGCTCGACCAGGGGCACCGGCTTGGGCGCGCAGAGGCGGTAGAGCTGGGGCCGGTCCTGGCGCCCGATCTCCAGCAGGTCGGCGAAGCCCTGGGTGGCGATCAGCGCGGTCCGCGCGCCTCGCTCCTCCAGCAGCGCGTTGGTGCCGACCGTCATCCCGTGGGCGAAGACCTCGACCTCTCCGGCACTCGCCCCGGCCCGGTCGAGCACCGCCTCCACCGCCCGCATCACCCCGGCTGACTCCTCGTGCGGCGTGGTCGGCACCTTGGCGGTGTGGACGGCGCCGCCGTCGAGCAGGACGGCGTCGGTGAAGGTTCCGCCGACGTCGACTCCCAAGAGCATGGGGCGACGCTAACGGACGCGGATCAGTGCCACTTCTCCTCGCGGACGCTGCCACCGGGGGCGACGATGACGTGGACGCCGTCGAGCGCCGGGTCGGTCTGCGGGCTGTCGCGCCGCAGATGGCCGCCGCGGGACTCGCGCCGGGCGAGGGCGCTGGCGGCGATCGCCCGCGCCAGCGGGTAGGGGTTGCGGATCAAGCGGGCGAGGTCGTCGGGGTTGCGCATCGGCCCGGCGTAGCGCCAGACCGCGTCGCGGGTCTCGTCGCCGGGGGGGTTAAAGCGCCACTCGGGCGGCTCGGGTGTCGCCGTCGCTCGCTCTTCGCCGATCGCCGCCGCCGCGGCGCGGTTGCCGAAGACGAAGCACTCGCTGAGCGAGTTGGAGGCGAGCCGGTTGGCCCCGTGCAGGCCCGTGCAGGAGCACTCGCCGACGGCGTAGAGGCCGGGCAGGGAAGAGCGGCCGTCGACGTCCACCACGATCCCGCCCATCATGTAGTGGGCGGCGGGGGAGACGGGAACCGGCTGGCTGTGCGGGTCGAGCCCGGCTTTGGCGAGCGAGGCGAAGACGTTGGGGAAGCGAGCGGGGTCGATCTCACGCAGGTCGAGCTCTACCGCGGCGGTGCCATAGGCCCGCATCTGCTCGAGGATCGCCGCCGTCACCGCGTCGCGCGGGGCGAGCTCGTCGGTGAACCGCTCGCCGTCGGCGCCGAGCAGCTTCGCCCCCTCGCCGCGAACCGCCTCGGTGATCAGGATCCCGTCGTGGGGAGTGCCCGGCAGCGCCAGCGCGGTCGGGTGGAACTGGCAGAACTCGAGGTCGGTGAGGTCGGCTCCGGCCATGGAGGCGAGGACCGGTCCCGCCCCGATCGCTCCCCGCGGATTGGTCGTCCGCCGCCACAGTGCCGCGGCGCCGCCGGTGGCGAGGATCGTCGCCGCGGCAGCCACCGGCCCGGTGTCCGTGACCACCCCGTGGCAGCGCTCCCCGTCGCTCCACAGCGCCAGCGCCGAGGCCCGCTCCATCACTTCGATCCGCTCCTGGGTGGCGACCATCGCCGCCAGCTTCGAGGTCAGCTCGTATCCCGTCTGGCTGCCGCCGGCGTGGACGATGCGCCGGTGGGCGTGGCCGCCCTCGAGCCCGAGCGCGAGCCGGCCCTCGTGGTCGACGTCGAAGACGACGCCGCGGGCGACGAGGTCGCGCACCATCGCCGGCGCCTCCTCGACCAGCACCCGCACCGCCTCGGTCCGGCAGAGGCCGCGGCCGGCGGCGATCGTGTCGGCGGCGTGCAGGTCGGGGGAGTCCTCGGGTTCCAGCGCCGCCGCCAGGCCGCCCTGAGCCCAGTAGCTGGCGCTCTGCGAGAGCGGGGTACGGGAGACGAGACAGACGCGTGCGCCGAGCTCGGCCGCACGCAGGGCACTCCAAAGTCCGGCGGCGCCGCCGCCGACCACGGCGACGTCGTACTCCGCGGCTACGGCTATCGCCTCTCAGCCTCTCGGCGCAGGGTGTCGAGCTGACCCTGCAGCCAGCCGGCGGCGGCGTCGCGGGTTCGCGCCAGCTCGTCGGCGATGGTCTCCTCGGCGATGTCTGCGCGCCGCTCGGCCGCCTCGACCCGGCGCTCCGCAGCCTCGACCTGGGCCTCGATCTCGCCCAGTCGCTCCTCGGCCGCTGCCAGCGCCTTCTCCTTCTCGGTGCGCTCGCGCTCGAGGTCGGCTTCCAGCGCCCTGATCTCCTCTTCGGCCCGCTTCTCGGCCTCGGCCGCCAGCGTCGCCGCCTCCTCCAGCCGCCGCTCCGCCTCGCGGATCTGCTGCTCCATGCCTTCTTCCTTGCCGCCGCTGGGCTCAGCGCTCATCGCGACTCAATCTATTACCGCTCCGGCATCAGCGTCGGCGAGCACCGCGTGGTACGCGGTGATCGCCCGCTCCGCCATCGCTGCCGCCGACAGCGTTGCCGCCCGCGAGGAGCCGGCCACCCGTGGCTCGGAGGCTCCAAGATGCCGTTGCGCGACCGCCGCCCAAGCCTCGGCGTCGAAGGGCGTGCAGAGGCAGCCGTCAATTCCGCGCAGGGCGTAGGGCGCGATCCCGACCGGGGTCGAGAGGACCGGCACCCCGCAGGCCAGCGCCTCGACCGCGGCCATCCCAAAGCCCTCGTAGTCGGAGGTGACGAGCACCGCGTTGGCGGCGTTGAGCCAGAGCGGCATCCGCTCCGGCTCGATCGAGCCGCCGGTGAGGAGGCCGGCGCCGCAGGCGGCCGCGACCTCGGCGGCGCGGTCGTGGCGCTTCTCCGGTCGTTCCGGGTTGGCGGGGAAGAAGAGATAGCTGCCGTCGGGGTCGAGCCCGAGCTCTCGCCGCGCCTCGGCCCGCGCGCGCGGCTCGAAGCGCCGCAGGTCGGGGCCGCAGGGGAGGACGGCCGAGCCGGGGACCGCCGGCAGGCCGGGCCGCCCGTCCTCGGCCTCGAACAGCGCCCGCGAGACGCCGGCGACGAGGTCGACCCGCCAGGCGAGGCGGCGCGAGAGGTGGCCGACGAGGTGGTGGCGGACGTCGGTGCCGTGGAAGGTGACGATCAGCGGGCCGGCCCCGGCCAGCTTCGCCACCCAGCCGGCGAGGCCGTAGTGGGCATGGACGAGGTCGAAGCGCTCCTTGCGCAGCAGCGCCCGCAGGCGGCGGGTCGCCGGCAGGTACTCGCTACGTCCGCGGGGGAAGACGAAGAGGTCGACGTCGATCCCGCGCCGGCGCACCTCGTCGACCTGGTCCCGCACCCACTGGCCGCGCTGGGGAGCCGCGGCGTCGGGCATGAAGTTGGTGACGACGAGGACCCGCACCGGCGTCAGGGTAGCCGCGGCGGGGGCAGCCGATAGCTGGCGGGGGTCTTCGAGAGCCTGATCGGGCTGCGGGGGAGGCGGACCGCGGCGCCGTCCTCGCGGGGGATCTCGACGATCGGGTCGAGCCCGATCCGCTCGGCGAAGGCGAAGGCGGCGCCGACGTCGTTGACGACCCCGGCGGGGACGCGGCGCGCCCGCAGCAGCTCGACCCACTCGGTTGCCGGGCGGGCGGCCAGCGCCGCCTCCAGCAGCGGCCGCAGCTCGTCGCGGTTTTCGACACGGGCGGGGTTGGTCGCGAAGCGCTGGTCGGCGGCCAGCCCCGGCGCGCCGAGCGCCGCGCAGAGCTCGCCGAACTGGCGGTCGTTTCCGACCGCGAGGACGAGCTCACCCTCGCTGCAGCGCAGCAGTTCATACGGGGCGATGCTGGGATGGCGGTTGCCCATCCGCCCCGGCACGGCGCCGGCGACGGTGAAGGCCGAGCTCTGGTTGACGAGGCCGGCGAGCAGGGCCGAGAGCAGGTCGACCTCGACCAGCTGCCCTTCGCCGCTCTCGCGCCGATGCTCGAGCGCGGCGAGGATCCCGACCGCGGCGTAGAGCCCGGCGATCACGTCGACGAGGGCGACGCCGACCTTCAGCGGCTCGCCGTCAGGCTCGCCGGTGACGCTCATCAGCCCGCCCAGCGCCTGGACGAGGAGGTCGTATCCCGGTAGATCGGCGCCCTCGCCGGAACCGCCGAAGCCGGTGATCGAGCAGTAGACGAGGCCGGGGCTCTCGGCGGCGAGCGCCTCGTAGTCGAGGCCGAGCTTCGCCATCACCCCTGGCCGGAAGTTCTCGACGACGACGTCGCTTGCCAGCGCCAGCCGCCGCGCCTCGGCGAGGTCGCCGGGGTTGGCGAGGTCGAGGACGACGCTGGTCTTGTTGCGGTTGACCGCCTGGAAGTAGGTCGCCTCGCCCTCGGCGTCGTGGGGCGGGCCCCAGGAGCGGGTGTCGTCGCCGGTGCCGGGGCGCTCGACCTTGGTCACCTCGGCGCCGAGGTCGGCCAGGGTCATCGTCGCCAGCGGCCCGGCGAGGACCCGCGAGAAGTCGAGGATCCGCAGTCGCCCTAGCGCCGAGTCGGCCATTAGGTCACGATCCTAGGGCCCCGCAACCGACGCCAAGGACGCCCATGTCATCGACCACCGCCGCCCCGCCGCCGATCCGCCCCCAGGACTACCTCGCCCTCGACTCGCTGCTCTCCGGCGAGGAGCGCGACATCCGCGACACCGTCCGCGCCTTCGTCCGCGACAAGGTGGTGCCGAACGTGGGGGACTGGTTCGAGGCGGCGAGCGCCCCCGTGACCGAGCTGGCGCCGGAACTGGGCAAGCTCGGGGTGCTGGGGATGCACCTGGAGGGCTACGGCTGCGCAGGCGCCAGCGGCACCGCCTACGGCCTCGCCTGCATGGAGCTGGAGGCCGGCGACAGCGGCATCCGCAGCCTCGTCTCGGTCCAGGGCTCGCTGGCGATGTACGCGATCTGGCGCTGGGGCTCGGAGGAGCAAAAACAAGCGTGGTTGCCTCGCATGGCTTCAGGCGAGGCACTCGGCTGCTTCGGGCTGACCGAGCCCGACGCCGGCTCGGACCCCGGCTCGATGCGGACCCGCGCCCGCCGCGACGGCTCCGACTGGATCCTGCACGGCCAGAAGATGTGGATCACCAACGGCTCGGTCTCCGAGGTGGCGGTGGTCTGGGCGCATACCGACGAGGGCGTGCGCGGCTTCCTCGTCCCCAAGGGGACCAAGGGCTTCACCACCCAGGACATCCACAAGAAGCTCTCGCTACGGGCCTCGGTCACCTCGGAGCTGCTGCTCGACGACGTGCGGCTGCCCGCCGACGCGGTCCTGCCCGAGGTCAGCTCGCTGAAAGGGCCGCTCTCCTGCCTCAACGAGGCCCGCTACGGGATCGTCTGGGGAGCCGCCGGCGCCGGCCGCGCCTGTTACGAAGCGGCGCTCGAGTACGCGACCGAGCGGGTTCAGTTCGACCGCCCGATCGCCTCCTTCCAGATCCAGCAGCAGAAGCTGGCGGAGATGGTGCTGGAGGTGAACCGGGCGACCCTCGTCGCGATCCACCTGGGGCGGATGAAGGACGCCGGGACGCTGCGGCCCGAGCACGTCAGCCTCGGCAAGCTCGGCAACGTCAACGGAGCGCTGGAGGTGGCGCGGAGCGCCCGCCAGGTGCTCGGCGCGAACGGGGTGACCCTCGAGTATCCGGTCATCCGCCACATGAACAACCTCGAGTCCGTGGTCACTTATGAGGGGACCGCCGACGTCCACGCGCTGGTGATCGGCGGCGCCGTCACCGGCATCCAGGCCTTCCGTTAAGCCTGAGTTTTCCCTCAATGCAGGGGCGGGTATTTGACCGTTCGCCGGCGGCACCCGAGCAGGAGGAGAAATGGAGGAGGCGAGCGGCAGCCCATCCCTGGTTCTGGTCGAGCAGCACGAAGCTCTGCGCGAAGGCCTCGCGGTGCTGCTCGAGCGGCGCGGGTTCTCGGTGCTCGGCTGCGCGACGACGGCTGCCCGCGCTGAGGAGGTGGTCGCCGATCGTCACCCCGACGTGGCGTTGGTCGGGGTCAACCTGCCCGACGAGCGGGGGACCGAGCTGATCCGGCGCCTCAACGGCAGGGCGAACGGGACCAAGTTCGTCATCTACACCGGCCTCACCGAACCCAACGTGCTGGAGGCGGCATTCAGGAGCGGCGCCCGCGGTCTGGTCGCGAAGCCGGCCGGGCTCACGGCCCTGGTCGAGGCGCTGCGAAAGGTCTGGCGCGGCGGCCGCTACTTCGACCCCAGCTTCTCGCCGAAGGCAGGGGAGGATGGGCCCCGGCGAAGGCGCTGAGCAGCCGCGAGGCGGAGATCCTCGCCCTGCTCGCCCGTGGCCTGACCGGCGAGGAAATCGCCCAGCGGCTGGTTCTCTCGCCGGAGACGGTCCGCACCCACGTCCGCAACGCGATGGCCAAGCTGGAGGCGCGGACGCGGACCGAGGCGGTCGTGAAGGCGCTGGAGCTGGGGGAGATTCAGACCGCGTGAGGTAAATCCGGGTTCGCCGGCAAGGCACGAAGAATTTGCAGAAAGGCGCCGATTCCGGCGCTTTTGCGTCTTGTTCCGCGCGCCGGCCCGGCCCAGCATCTCGCCTCCAACGACAAAGGAGGCAGTCAATGTTCTACGCGCTGATGGGATATCTGCACACCGCGGTCTCGCGTCGCGTGAGGGAAATACAGCGGCTGGCGGGGGAGACGGGGCAGGGGACGGTCGAGTACGTCGGCCTGATCCTGCTCGTCGCCCTGCTGATGGTCGGGATGGTCGCTGGGATGAAGGGATTTCAAGGTAAGCAGGGCACCGAGCTCGCCGACGTAATCGTCAACAAGATCAAGGAGGCAGTCGACAAAGTCGCCTTCAAATAGGGCTGTGGCGCTTTTGTCCCCATGGGAGGACAAAAGCGCCACTCGCCTTCCGCTTGCCCTCGCGTGAGAAACTCGCGCGATGCCAGCTTCGCGTAGCTACGACCGGGCGCCGGCCGACATCCGGCCGGTGACCATCGATCCCGGGTTCGTCGAAAGCGCCGCCGGGTCGGCGCTGATCTCGATCGGCCGCACGCGGGTTATCTGCACCGCCTCGGTCCAGGAGCAGGTGCCGCGCTGGATGATGGGCAAGGGCAAAGGCTGGGTCACCGCCGAGTACGCGATGCTGCCCGCCTCGACCGGGGACCGCAAGCAGCGCGACATCTCGAAGGGCAAGCAGGACGGGCGCGGGGTCGAGATCCAGCGCCTGATCGGGCGCTCGCTGCGGGTCGTGGTCGACTTCAAGGCGATGGGCGAACGCAGCGTTTATGTCGACTGCGATGTGCTCGAAGCCGACGGCGGCACCCGATGCGCGGCGATTACCGGCGGCTACGTCGCCCTGCGCCAGGCCTTCCAGAAGCTGGTCGACAAGAAAGCGCTGGATGCGCTGCCGCTGACCGGCAGCGTCGCGGCGGTCAGCGTCGGCATGGTCAACGGCCGCGCCCTCTGCGACCTCGACTACGGCGAGGACTCCAACGCCGAAGTCGACGCCAACGTGGTGATGACCGGCGACGGCGGCCTGGTCGAGGTGCAGGCGACGGCCGAGCGGACGCCGCTCTCGCGAACCTCGCTCGACGAGCTGCTCGGGCTTGCCGAGCTGGGGATCGGCCGCCTGCGGGAGGTGCAGGAGCGGGTCGCATGATCCTCGCGACCCGGAACGAGCACAAGGTGCGGGAGATGGCCGAGCTGCTGCCCGGCGTCGACTTGCGATCGCTGCCGGCTGAGGTGGAGATGCCGCCGGAGACTGGCGACAGCTTCGAGGCCAACGCGCTGATCAAGGCCCGCGCCGCCCGCACCGCCACCGGCGAGGTGACGATCGCCGACGACTCCGGGATCGAGGCCGCCGACCTCGGCGGCGCCCCCGGCATCTACTCGGCTCGTTTTGCCGGCGAAGGCGCCAGCGACGAGGCCAACCTGGAGAAGCTGCTGCGTGAGGTCGACGCCGCCGGGGGCGATCGCCGCGCCGCCTACGTCTGCGCGATCGCCCTGATCGACGAGGGTGGGCACGAGTACGTCTTCGAGGCCCGCTGCGAGGGGACGCTGCTGCGCGCGGGCCGCGGCGATGGCGGCTTCGGCTACGACCCCGCCTTCGCCCCCGACGAGACCGGCCCCGGCGACGACCGCACCTTCTCCGAGCTCAGCCCCGAGGAGAAGAACGCGATCAGCCACCGCGGCAAGGCGGTGCGGATGCTGGCCCGGCACCTCGGCCTGGAGGCGGAGACGGCACCATGATCCGCACCAAAAGCGGCGCCGCAGCGCTCTCGATCGCCTCCAATTCGGTCCTGATCGCGCTGAAGCTGGCCGCCGGTGCGATCACCGGCTCGATTGCGATCCTCACCGAGGCGATCCACTCGCTGATCGACCTCGTCGCTTCGGTTATCGCCTTCATCTCGGTTCGCAAAGCCGATGAGCCGGCCGACGAGGAGCACCCCTACGGGCACGAGAAGGTCGAGAACCTGGCCGCCAACATCGAGGGGATCCTGATTCTGGTCGGCGCCGCGGTGATCGTCTACGAGGCGACCCACCGCCTGGTCGCCGGCTCCTCGGTCGAATCGCTCGGGATCGGCATCGCCGTGATGGGCTTCTCCGTCGTCGCCAACCTGGCCGTCTCGGCGAACCTCTACCGCCAGGCCCGGATCCACGAATCGCCTGCCCTAGAGGGCGACGCCGCCCACCTGCGCACCGACGCGATGACTTCGGCCGGGGTCCTCGTCGGCCTCGCCCTGGTCGAGATCACCGGCGTCGACGCCTTCGACTCGATCACCGCCCTCCTCGTCGCCGGGGCGATCGTCTGGGCCGGGATCAAGATCATCCGCCGCTCCTCGGGCGTCCTCGTCGACGAGGTGCTGCCGGACTCGGAGATGGACCGGATAGAGGCCGCGATCGCCACCGCCCGCACCCCCGAGGTGGCGGGGTACCACAAGCTCCGCGGCCGCCGCGCCGGCAACCGCCGCCACATCGACTTCCACGTCCAGTACCGCTCCGGCACCAGCCTCGAGCGCGCTCACGAGCTCGCCCACGAGATGCGGGGCTCGATCGAGGCGGAGATTCCCCAGGCCGAGGTCCTGATTCACGTCGAGCCGGAGACCTCCTACCGCGAAGGCGAAAGCGGCCCCTATCGCTCGGGGTAATCCGCCGCGACGGTCGCCAGGAATCGCCGTAAGTCTTTAAGCAGCAGGATTCGATGGAGGGGATCGGTTGGCGATTCTTCGAACCCGAAGTGGTCGTAGAAGCCGGCCGCCTCGGGGTGGGCGTGGGCGACGATCGCGCGAACGCCCACTGACTCCGAGACGACGTCGCAACGCAGCAGCGCATCTTGGAGAAGGGATCTGCCGAGACCTTTCCCCTGATGCTCTCCATCTACGGCCAGGCGAGCCAATACGAGAACGGGCACCGGTTGCTCGGCGGGTTGACCTTTGAGAAGGCGCTCGGTTGCATCCTCTGCCTGAACATGGCCGATCGCAAGGGAGTAGTAGCCGACCACCCGCCTTCCATCGGTGGTGACGAAGGTGCGCGCCGAGCCGGCGGCCTCGGCATGCCGCGCCCAGCGCTGCAGCCAGCTGTCCAATGACTCCTCGCCGGAGGCGAAGCCCTCTGAGTCGTGCTTCCCCCGCAGCGGCTCCGGCCGCGAATACTTCATCGCGTGCTGGTGGACTTACTCGAAGACGCTTGGTTTCGAATAGAGACGGCGGAGACCGTCTGGGATCTGGGGGGGTTGCTCGAGGAGCTGCGTGAACTGCTCCCACTGGGCCGGGGCGAGGGGAAACTGGGACCGTTCGGCGAGCACACGCTGTGCTTCGGAGACCGCTGCGCTCCTGATGAAGTTGCTGTAGCTGGTCTCCGTTGCCTCGCTCGCGGCGCGGACAAGCGCATCCTCCGAGTCCTCAACTCGAAGATTCCAGCGAAGGTCTCGGGTCTCCCCGGCTCTGGAAGCCATTGACTCTTCCGATTGTACATACGTTGTACAGCCGTGGCGCAGATGCTCGTCGCTGGCTGGTCAGGCGGGCGGCAGCAGGTTGACGCTGGCTGCCAGTCCCACGGCGACGAGGGTGACCGCGTAGCCGGTGTAGCCGCTGAAGGCGAAGAGGACCGCGGCGACCGCGCAGATGACGACGGTGATGATCCAGGAGGCTCGGGGGAGGGACACGGTCGGTATTTTCACGTAAGTGATGGACGCTGCCCAAGCCGCCGCCCCCGACCGGGAGTCCGCGGCCGCCGCTTTGGAGTTCCTGGGCGAGATGTCGCCGGACCTGCGGGGCGCCGCGATCCTCGGCCCGGCGGGTGAGGTGCTGGCCGCGACCGGTGAGGAGCCGGAGCGCTGGGGCGAGGACGCCGCTGTTCTGTTCGCCGCCGCTGATGACGCTGAGGGGACGCCGGTGGAGCAGGTCCACATCGCCACCGAGCAGGGCGAGGTCTTCGCGATCCGCAACGCCGGCCTCGCCGCGGTCGCGGTCACCGACCGCTTCGCCCTCGCTTCCCTGGTGCTCTTCGACATGCGCTCGATGCTGCGGGAGCTGGCCAAATGACCCCTCCTAAGCCGCACCGGATCCTGCTCGACCGCGTCTCGGTCTATGCCGACGAAGCCGCCGCCTTCATGCGCCGCCGCCGGGTCTCCCGCCGGCCTTTCGCCCGCCTCTACTACCCGCACGGCCGCAGCGCCGACCACGCCGAGGATTCGCGCAACGGCGCCGAGCTGTTCGTCGCCGCTGGCCGCCTGATCGAGGTCGCTGGAAAGAAGCAGAGGGGATGAGCGGGTTGATCGACCAAGGGGTCGCCGAGCGCGTCCTCGCCCGCGCTCTCGCCAACGGCGGCCGCTTCGCCGAGGTCTTCGCCGAACGGCGCCGCGGCCAGACGCTGGCGATCGACGAGCAACGGATCGAGTCGGTCCAGTCCGGCGCCGAGGAGGGGGCCGGGGTCCGCGTCGTCGACGGCAACACCACCTACTTCGCCCACGTCGACGGGCTGGAGCCGGCCGAGATCGAACGCGCCGCCGACGAAGCCGCCGCGGCCCTCAGCGCCGAGCGCACGGAGCCGCGGCCGCTAGAGGCGCGGCAGGTGACGCCGCTGCCGATCGAGCACCGGCCCGAAGACGTTCCGGCACAGCGCAAGGCCGAGATGCTGCGCGAGCTGGATGAGCGGGCGCGCGCCAAGGGAGCCGAGGTTTCCCAGTTCACCGCCTCCTACGCCGAGGCCCGCCGCGAGGTCGCCGTCGCCAACTCCGGCGGGCTATTCAGCGGGGACGACCGCACCCGGGTCCGGATCGGCGCCCAGGCGGTCGCTCGCCGCGAGGACGCGGTCGAGACTGGAGCAGAGACCCTCGGTGCCCATCGCGGCTTCGAGCTGCTCGAAGACGACCCCGGCCAGATCGCCGAGCAGGCGGTGGCCAAGGCGCTGACCCTGCTCGATGCCGTCCCGGCCCCGTCCGGTTCGATGCCGGTCGTCGTCGGCGGCGGCTTCGGTGGCGTCCTCTTCCACGAGATGACCGGCCACGGCCTCGAGGCCGACCACATCCAGAAGGGCGCCAGCGTCTACGCCGGCAAGCTCGGCGAGCAGGTGGCGGAGCCGCTCCTCAATGCCTATGACGACGGTCGCCTGCCGGGCGAGTGGGGCAGCGACGCGATCGACGACGAGGGGCAGCCGACCCAGATGACCCAGGTGATCGAGGGCGGCCGCCTCACCTCCTACCTCTACGACCGCCTCACCGCCGACCGGGCCGGGGTCACCTCAACTGGCAACGGCCGCCGCGAGAGCTTCCGCCACCTGCCGATCCCGCGCATGACCAACACCTACATCGCCCCCGGCGAGGCCACCCCGGAGGAGATGATCGCCGAGGTCGAGCGCGGCTTCTACGCGGTCTCCTTCGGCGGCGGCCAGGTCGACCCGGCGACCGGCGACTTCGTCTTCGGCGTTTCCGAGGGGTACCTGATCGAGGGTGGCAGGGTGACCAGCCCCTGCCGCGGCGCCACTCTGATCGGCAACTGCCTCGACGCCCTGGCGGCGATCGACGCGGTCGGCGACGACTTCTTCATGAAGACCGGGATCTGCGGCAAGGGCGGGCAGAAAGTCCCGGTCGGGACCGGCCAGGGTCACGTCCGGGTGCGGGCGATGACGGTCGGGGGGACCGAGCGGTGAGGCGGAGCCGAGGGCTTGATGGAAGCGGGAGCGTTTGATGACTGAGCTGAGCACCGTTGCCCGCCGCGCGGTCGAGGCGGCCACCGGTGCCGGCGCCAGCGACGCCGAGGCCTACGTCTCGCGCGAGTCCGGCCGCGAGGTGCGGGTCCACGGCGGCGAGGTCGAGAGCCTCACCGCGGCAACCCAGACCGGCGTCGGCGTGCGGGCCTGGGTCGGCCGCCGGGTCGGCTACGCCTACGGCACCGACCTCTCCGACGCTGGCGTGGTGGCAATCGCCGCCCGCGCCGCGGAAGCGGCCGAGGTCGCCGACGAGGACGAGTTCGCGGCGCCCGCGGCGCCCGCCGAGGTCGAGGCGCTGCCGGGCCTCAGCGATCCCTCGGCCGCCGAGTGGGAGACCGGCCGCGTGGCTGAGCTGGCGCTGACCGTCGAGCGCACCGCGCTCGCCTCCGACCCGCGCCTGGTCGGGGTCGAGGTCGCCGTCTACGCCGACGCCGACGAGCGGGTCGCGATCGCCTCCTCGGCCGGGGTCGCCGGCGAGTACCAGTCCTCCACTTGCTACGCCTATCTGCAGGCGCTGGCCGAAGGCGAGGGAGCGCGGGAGACCGGCCTTGGCTTCGGCCTTGCCCGCGGCCCGCGCGGTCTCGACCCGGAGGCGGTCGGCGCCGAAGGAGCGCAGCGGGCGCTGGCGATGATCGGCGCCGGCAAGCCGCCGTCGCGCTCCTGCCCGGTGGTCCTCGACGAGACCGTCGCCGCCAGCTTCGCCGGCCTGATCGGCGGCGGCTTGAGCGCCAAAGCGGTGCAGCGCGGCCGCTCGCCCTTCGCCGGTCGCCTCGGGGAGGAGGTCGCGAGCGGCGCTTTCGTCCTCCACGACGACGGCCGCGACCCCGAGGGACCGGACTCGGCGCCCTTCGATGGTGAGGGGGTACCGCGCCGGCGCACCGCCCTGATCGAGGACGGCCGCCTGCGGACCTACCTCTACGACACCTACACCGCCAACCGCGAGGGGACCACCTCGACCGGCTCGGCCGCGCGCCAGGGCTACCGCTCGCTGCCCTCGGTCTCGGCTTCGAACTTGATGGTCGCCCCCGGCTCGCACTCGCTCGAGCAGTTGCTGGCCGAGGCCGGGGAGGGGATCTACGTGACCGACGTCGCCGGGCTGCACTCGGGCGTCAACCCCGTCACCGGCGTTTTCTCGGTTGGCGCCTCGGGCCGCACGATCCGCAACGGGCAGCTGTCCGAGCCGGTGCGCGAGTTCACGATCGCCGGCGAGTTGGTGGCGATGCTCGGCGCCGTCAGCGCTGCCGGAGCGGAGCCCCGCTGGGTTCCTTTTGGCGGCTCGGTCAGCACGCCGCCGCTGCTGATTGCCGAGATGGCGATCAGCGGTTCGTGACATTTGGCTCCAGGCTGCGAGTTCTTACGCCGAAGCCGCTGTTAGATTGCGGCCGTCTTCAAACCCCCGAGGAGGATTTCCGACGTGACCAAGGCTGAGTTTCTGGATCAACTTTCAGGCGACGACCGGCTGGGCAGCAAAAAAGCCGCCAGCGACGCCCTCGACGCCGTTCTCGATGCGATCACCGGTGCCCTGAGCAAGGGCGAGGAGGTTGCGTTCACCGGTTTCGGCAAATTCCACGTCGCCGAGCGTGGCCCGCGCCAGGGTGTCAACCCGCGCACCGGCGAAAGGATCACCATTCCGGGCGGCAAAGTTCCCCGCTTCTCCGCTGGCTCGGCCCTGAAGACCAAAGTCAAGGGCGGCTGATTCGCTGAGTCCCTTTGCCGATCGGCTGACGGCGCTCGTAGATGAGCGCCGCAGCCAGATCTGCCTCGGCCTCGACCCCGACCCGGCCAATCTGGCTGGGGAGGGGGCGAAGCCCGGCGACCCGGAAGCGCCGGCCGCGGAGCTGGCGGCCACCGCGGTCGCCGGCCACTGCCGCGCCCTGATCGACCGGGCCGGCCCAGCTTGCGTTGCGGTCAAGCCGCAGCTCGCCTGCTTCGAGCGCCTCGGCGCCCCCGGATGGCGGGCCCTGGAAGAGGTCTGCGCCGCGGCCCGCGAGGCCGGTCTGCTGGTCGTCGCCGACGGCAAGCGCGGTGACGTCCCGGTCACCGCCGCCGCCTACGCCCAGGCCCTGGTCGGCGAGACGCCGACCCCCTGGGGGCCCGTGCAGGGTCTCGGCGCCGATGCCTTCACCGCCAACCCCTTGCTTGGCCGCGACGCTCTCGAGCCGCTGGTCGCGGCCGCGGCGGAGACCGGGGCCGGGATCTTCGCCCTCGTCCGCACCAGTAATCCCGGTGCCGCCGATCTGCAGGACCTGCCGGCGCCGGAGCTGCCGCTGCACGAGCGCCTCGCCGGCTTCGTCGACGAGCTCTCCGGCCGGCTGCCGGGAGAGGGGTCCCTGAGCGGGATGGGGGCCGTCGTCGGCGCCACCGAGCCAGTCCACTTCGGCCGCATGCGTGAGCTGATGCCGCGGGCGATCTTCCTGATTCCCGGGGTCGGCGCCCAGGGTGGCCGTCCCGAGCTGCTGGGGGCCGCCTTCGCGGCCGGCCGCGCCGCCGGGCTGGTCGCCGCCTCGCGCGGGATTGCCGCCGACCCGGACCCCGCCGCCGCGGCCGAGCGTCTGCGGCAAGCGGTTTGGGATATATCGACCGCCTGACGAGCCCCAACGCGACTACGATCAGCCCGCCCCAACCGATCCGCCCCGCCCCATCCAATGGAAAAACGCACCAGCGCTGCCACCCGCCTCGTCGCCGCCCTCGCCCTGATGGTCGCGGTGCTGGTCGTCGTCGTGGTCGTCTCCGCGGCGATGAGCGGCGAGGACTCCGAGCCCAATCAGCGCACCCAGCCTCAGACCCAGAAGGAAAAGAAGCAGCGGACCAAAGCCAAGACCTACACCGTGGAATCGGGCGACACCCTGACCGCGATCGCCCACAAGACCGGGGTCCCCGTGGCCGAGATCCTGGCGCTCAATCCCGAAGTCGATCCGCAGATCCTGATCGCCGGGCAGACGCTGAAACTGCGATGAGGAAGGGGCGCCACGGCGCCGGCCCCCGAGGCGGGGCCCTGGTAGCGCTGCTGGCCGCGCTGGCGCTCTGGCTCGTCCCCAGCGCGACGGCTGCCCAGGCGGGGCCGGAGGAGATCGAAGCGAAATCGTGGATCGTCGTCGACGCCCGCGCCGGAGACGTTCTTGCCTCCCACGCGGCAAAGCTCCACCTGCCGATCGCCAGCACCACCAAGCTGATGACCGCCTACGTGGCGATGAAGGAGCTGCCGCTGGACGAGGTCGTCCGCGCCGCGCCCTACTCGCCGATTTACGGCGAGTCCCTGATGGGGCTGCGGACGGGGGAGCGGGTCAGCGTCCGCGATCTCCTCTACGGCCTGATCCTGGTCAGCGGTAACGACGCAGCCCACACCCTGGCGGTCGCCGCGGCGGGCTCGGAAGAGCGCTTCGTGCGGCAGATGAACCGCTACGCCGCCGCCCTCGGCCTCGCCGACACGCATTACGCCAACCCGATCGGCCTCGACGAGGCCGGCAATTACTCGACCGCGGCCGACCTCGCGACGTTGACCAGGGGACTGTTGAGCGACCCCGCCTTCGCCAAGATCGCCGACTCGGAGACGGCGCTGCTGCGCAGCCTGCGGCCGCCGCGGCGGATCGACACCCTCAACGACTTGCTCTACATGGCGCCCTGGGCGACCGGGGTGAAGACCGGCCACACCTTCGACGCCGGCTACGTCCTGGTCGGCTCCGGTGAGAAGAAGGGGGTGAGCCTGGTCTCGGTGGCGATCGGCGCTCCGACCGAAGAAACCCGTTTCTCCGACAACCTGACGCTGCTCGAATATGGGTTTTCGCAGTACCGCCAACGGCTCCCGATCCGGCGAGGTCAGGACTTCGCCGAACCCGAGATCCGCTTCTCCGGCGGGAAGCTGCCGCTGCGGGCCGAACGCTCGCTCCAGGTCGGGGTCCGGCGCGGCGAGCGGATCGATCTGCGGGTGCAAGCGCCGCAGGAGGTCGAGGGGCCGGTCGAGCGCGGTGCCAGGCTTGGCACCGCGATCGTCTTCGTCGAGGGGCGCCGGGCCGGGGCGGTGCCGCTGCGCGCCAGCCGTTCGATCCCGGAGGCCAGCTTCTTCGACCGCGTCCGCGCCACCGTCGCGGACAACTCAATCCCTATCGGAATCGCGATGTTCGTGATACTCATGGTCGCGGTGCTGCTGTTGTTGCGCCGGCGCACCCGCGGAAACGACTTCAGGAGCTGAACGGGGTGAAGGACCAGTGATCCTCACGGTGACCTTGAACGCGGCCATAGACCGCACCGTCGCGGTCCCGAATTTCCGCCTCGGCCGCCGCCATCGCTCCGTCGAGAGCCGCACCGTCGCCGGCGGCAAGGGCATCAACGTCGCCCGCGCCCTCAGCCTGCTCGGGCGACCGGTGATCGCCACCGGCTTCGTCGGCGGGCCGACCGGGACGCGGGTCCTGGAAGGGCTGCATGAAGAGTCGGTACTGACTGACTTCACCCGGATCGCGTCGGAGACCCGCAACAACCTCGCCGTGATCGACCCCACCTCCGGGGAACAGACCGAGATCAACGAGCGCGGGCCGGCGGTCAGCCCGGAGGAGGTGCAGCGACTCTTCGACCGGATCGGTTACCTCGCCAGCGGGGCAAAGATCTGCGTCCTCGCCGGCTCGGTGCCGCCGGGGGCGGGGGACGACCTCTACGCGCGCCTGGTCGACGATCTCTCCCGTCGCGGCGTGCCCGTCGTGCTCGACGCCGAGGGGGAGGCGATGCTGGCCGGGATTCGCGCCGGCGCCTCGATGGTGACCCCCAACGAGCGCGAGGCCGAGGAGCTGGTCGGGCAGGAGTTCGCCGACAATGGCGACCTCGAACAGGGCCTCCTGGAGCTGGTGCGGTTGGGGGCGAGCGAGGCGGCGATCACCCGCCCCGACGGCTGCGTCGCCACGGTCGGCGAGGGGGCCTCGCGGCGATTGCTGGAGATCCACACCGAGCCGCTGGAGCCGGTCTCCACGGTCGGCTCGGGGGACGCCTTTCTCGCCGGCTACGTCGCCGCTCGCTACGAGGGCCGCACGGCCGAGGAGTGCCTCGCCTACGGGGTCGCCTGCGGGGCGGAGTCGACTCAGCACTTCGGCGCCGGCACCGTCGACCGCAACCAGGTCGAGCGCCTGCTGGGCGAGGTCTCCGTCCACGACTTGGAGGTCCCCGCCGAAGTGTAGGCTGGCTTATTCAACGCCTGCCCCTGGAGGACTAACTTGGAAATCGAAATCGGCCGCGGCAAGAAGGGCCGCCGCGCTTACGGATTCGACGACATCGCGATCGTTCCTTCCCGCCGGACGCGCGACCCCGACGACATCGACATCAGCTGGACCCTCGGTCCCTACCGCTTCGAGCTGCCCCTGGTCGCCTCGGCGATGGACGGGGTCGTCAGTCCGGACACCGCCGTGCTGGTCAACGAGCTGGGTGGCCTCGGAGTGCTCAACCTGGAGGGGATCTGGTCCCGCTTCGAGGACGCCGAGGAGAGGCTGGAGGCGATCGCCGCCGCGCCCAAGCACGAAGCGACCCGGCTGATGCAGGAGATCTACACCGAGCCGGTCAAGGCCGAGCTGATCGCCAAGCGGATCGAGGAGATCAAGGCCCGCGGCGCCGTCGTCTGTGGCTCGCTGACGCCGCAGAAAGTCCGCGAGTACTACGAGGTGGCGATCGAGGCCGGCCTCGACATCCTCGTCATCCAGGGCACGGTGATCTCGGCCGAACACGTCTCGACCACGGTCGAGCCGCTCAACCTGAAGGAGTTCATCTCCGAGGTGCCGGTGCCGACCGTGGTCGGCGGCTGCGCTTCCTATTCGACCGGGCTGCACCTGATGCGGACCGGGGCGGTGGGCGTCCTCGTCGGGGTCGGCCCCGGCGCCGCCTGCACCACCCGCGGCGTGCTCGGGATCGGCGTCCCGCAGGCGACCGCGATCGCCGACGTCGCCGCCGCCCGCGCCCAGCACATGCTGGAGACGGGCGAATACGTGAACGTGATCGCCGACGGCGGCATGCGGACCGGCGGCGACGTCTCCAAGGCGATCGCCACCGGCGCCGACTCGGTGATGATCGGCTCGCCGCTGGCGCGGGCCAAGGAGGCTCCCGGCCGCGGTTTCCATTGGGGGATGGCGACCTTCCACCCCTCATTGCCGCGCGGCACCCGCGTCACCACCAAGCAGGACGGGACGCTGGAGGAGATCCTCCTCGGCCCGGCCAAGGAGAACGACGGCACCTTCAACCTGATGGGGGCGCTGAAAACCTCGATGGCCACCTGCGGCTACGAGGACATCCGCAGCTTCCAGCGGGCCGAGGTGATGGTCGCGCCGGCGCTGATGAGCGAGGGCAAGAAGCTCCAGAACGAGCAATCAGTGGGCATGGGGTCCAACGGGCGGGCCGCTGTTTCGACTGGGGTTGCCGTTTCGGATGACTAGTAGGACGGGAGCGTCCCGGCCGGCGGGTCCTGTCTCCGATATCGGGCTCTCCCTATCGGGAGAGTCCTCGATATCGTCGCCACCCGCCGGAGGGAACGCCATCGAGGAGGTGCTCGTCCTCGACTTTGGCGGGCAGTACTCGCAGTTGATTGCCCGTCGGATCCGGGAATGTGGGGTCTTTGCTGAGATGCTCCCCGCGGATGTCTCGGTAGAGCGGATCCGGGAGCGGAAGCCGAAAGGGCTGATTTTGTCCGGTGGCCCGGCTTCGGTCTACGAGCCTGGGGCGCCGGCTTTCCCGACCCAGCTGCTCGACCTCGAGATTCCGATGCTGGGCATTTGTTACGGGATGCAGGCGATGGTCCTCGCCCTCGGCGGCCGGGTGGAGTCGGCCGAGACGGGTGAGTTCGGCCGCACCGACCTCGTTCTTCGCGATGGCGGCGGCAGGCTCCTCGGCGGGTTGCCGGAGGAGCAGAGCTGCTGGATGAGCCACCGCGACGCCGTCTTCGAGGCGCCGGAGGGGTTCACCGCCTTGGCCTCGAGCCCGAGCTCGCCGGTGGCGGCGCTGGAGCTGCCCGACCGCGGCCTCTACGGGATCCAGTTCCACCCCGAGGTCGTCCACACGCCCTACGGGACCGAGATCCTCACCCGCTTCCTGCGCGACGTCGCTGGCTGCACCGAGCAGTGGTCGCCGCAGTCGGTGATCGCCGAACAGGTGGAGAAGATCCAGGCCCAGGTCGGGGAGGGCAAGGTCATCTGCGGCCTCTCCGGCGGCGTCGACTCCTCCGTCGCGGCGCTGCTCGTCCACAAGGCGGTCGGCGACCGTCTCACCTGCGTCTTCGTCGACCACGGCCTGATGCGGATGAATGAGGCCGAGCAGGTGGTCGAGGCCTTCGGCCAGTTCGGGATCCCGCTGGTCCACGTCGACGCCGAAGAGCGCTTCCTCGCCAAGCTTGCCGGCAAGGACGACCCCGAGGAGAAGCGCAAGATCATCGGTGCCGAGTTCATCCGCGTCTTCGAGGAGGAGGCGGCGAAACTCAAGGACGTCGACTACTTGGTCCAGGGCACCCTCTACTCGGACGTGATCGAGTCCGGCGGCTCCGACCACGCGGCGACGATCAAGTCCCACCACAACGTCGGCGGCCTGCCCGACGACCTCGAGTTCGAGCTGGTCGAGCCGCTGCGGATGCTGTTCAAGGACGAGGTGCGCGCAGTCGGGGCGGAGCTGGGCCTGCCGGAGCGAATGGTCTGGCGGCAGCCGTTCCCCGGGCCGGGTCTCGGAATCCGCATCGTCGGCGGCGAGGTCAACAAAGAGCGCCTCGACATCCTCCGCGCCGCCGACGCGATCCTGCAGGAGGAGATCCGCGCGGCGGAGCTCTATCGCCAGCTCTGGCAGTCGTTCTGCGTGCTGCCGGTGGTCCGCTCGGTCGGCGTCCAGGGCGACGGCCGCACCTACGCCTACCCGATCGTGATCCGCGCCGTCACCTCCGACGACGCGATGACCGCCGACTGGGCCCGGCTCCCCTACGACCTTTTGGAGCGGGTCTCGAACCGCATAATCAACGAGATTCGGGATGTCAATCGGGTGGCTCTCGACATTTCTTCTAAGCCTCCGGCGACTATCGAGTGGGAGTAGTGGGGCTCTTCCGGTAGGGAGGGACGAGGTACCCCTTCCCGGAGCACCTCCGCCGAGAGGATCGCCCACCGGCTGGCCGCGAAGGCCTGTGGCTCGGCTCCATGCTGAGTACCGGAAAGGGGCACCTCGTCCCTCCTTGCGACAGCTGCACAGGGACGGCTGAGTTCACGGCAGCTTTCCTTTAGAGCGCTGCCGATCTTTGGGGAGAGCTGCGGAACCCTGGGGCGTCTGCCGGAGCGCTGTCCGTCGGAGGGTCCCGGTGGGGGTGTCCCGGGTACTCAGCATGGAGCCGCGCCGAAAGCGTCTGAGGCGTCAGCGCAAAGCGATTCACGCGGCGGAGGTGCTCCCGGGCCACCCCCACCGGGACCCTCTCCGGCCGGCTACGCCGCGTCCAACGACCCCGCGGTCTCGAATGCTGCCATCCCCACGACAGTCGAGACGGTGTCCTCGGGGCAGTTCTCGTTGAGTCGATCCTGGCTGCGCACGTGCGCTGCGAGCATCAGTTTGGTCGCCTCTTCGAGGATCGCGACGACCTCCTCGAACCCCTCCTCGTCGAGATGCAGCGGCATCCAGCGGAAGACGGTGTCGTCGCGGCCGTCGAGGGTGCCCGCTTCGAGGGCGGCTATCGCCTTGTCGAGGAAGGTCTGCAAGGTCGCCGCCGAGACTCCGCTGCGGACCGCGCGGGGGACTTTGCGCCAGTGGGGACCACCGACGAACGCCCCGGGATTCGCCTTGTAGAAGTGCTCGGTGGCGCCGCGCCGCTGGGCCGTGTCGACGAGCTCCAGAGCTCCGTAGCGATCGAGCGCACGGGTGTGGTAGGCGACGTCGCTCAAGCCGGCGTCGAGCTGGTTGGCGAGGCCGTTGGGGCTCGCCACGTGATCGGTGAGGAGCTCGAGGATCTGGATTCGCAGGGGATGAGCGAGCGATCGAACCAGGCGTTGGTCGATGGCGTCGGGGAATGGCTCCTTCATGATGGCTCCTTGGCTTTGGGGTACGCGATCGTTCGTCACTCACTCAATACGTATAAACCATTCGGCTGGCTCAATCCAGAACACGCCGTTTATGAAGAAGCAACGTTTTCCGAGGGATTCTCAGACGTGGGCGATCTGGGTGACCGCGAAGATCGCGGCGAATCCCGCCGCGGTGAGCGCGACCCGAGCCCAGGAGCCCTGCGCGTGGGCCTCGGGGAGGAGGTCGGTGGCCCCGATGTAGAGGAAGATCCCGCAGTAGACGCAGAGCACGTAGCCCAGGGTCTGATCGGAGATCGCCACCTGGGAGCCGATGATCGCTCCCAACAGCGGCGCCAGGGCGTCGATCGTCAGCCATTTGACGGCGGTGCGGCGGTTGCCGGAGCGGCGCAGCACGTAGCTGACGGTGTTCAGACCGTCGGCGAAGTCGTGGGCGATCACGGCGGTGAAGACGAGGAACCCGGTGGCGGAGTCGACGCCGAAGGCGAACCCGATCGCGAGGCCGTCGAGGAAGCTGTGGGCGGAGAGGCCGGCGGCGCCGAGGATCCCGACCCGTTCGCTGGAGAGGGTCTCGACCGCGTCGGTGCGGTCGTGCAGAACGAGCAGACGCTCGGCGAGGAAGAAGGCGAGGAAGCCGGCCGCGACCAGGGCGGTGGCCTGGTCGACGTCGCCGACCCCCTCGATGCCCTCGGGGAGGACGTCGAAGAGGGCGATGGCGACGACGATGCCTCCGGTCAGCGCCAGCAGCGTCTGTAGCCGGTCGGAGAAGCGCAATCCGATCTGACCGCCGAGCAAGGTGGCGATGACGGTCAGTCCGGCGAGCGGGATCGCGATCGACATCTCAGCCCTTCCCCTGACAGTCCGGGCAGACCCCGCGCAGGAGGACGTCGTGGGAGAGGATCTCGAACGCGGCCTCCTCGCCGGCGGCGTGGATCGCCCGCTCGAGGCGGCCGTCTTCGAAGGGGAGCAGGCGGCCGCAGCGGACGCAGACGATGTGGTGGTGGTGCTCGGTGGGGTCGTTGCGCTCGTAGGCGACGCCCTCGCCGCCGACGTCGACCCGGTGGACCAGGTCGAGCTGCTCCAGCTGCTCCAGGGTGCGGTAGACGCTCGCCCGGCCGACGGAGTGGAGGCGCTGGTCGATTTCCAGGGCGGTGACCGCGCAGTGCTCGCCCTCGAGCAGCTCGATCACCTGCCGCCGCGCCGCGCCGCTGCGAAAACCAGCCTCGTTGAGGCGGGTCGATGCGCGTTCGGCCCAGGTCACGGGCAGAGACCCTACATGAAAACGAGAATCATTCTCGTTTAGGGCGAAACAACCTCAGGAATACGCGTCCCACTTCTCCAGATAGGAAAGTGGGTCGAAGGGGGAGCCGCCCTCATACCAGCCGGGCGGGCCCCAGATCTCGAAGTGCAGGTGGCAGGCGGTGGAGGAGCCGGTGGTGCCGACGATCCCGATCGGCTGGCCGGTGCGGACCGTGTCGCCGGTGCTCAGCGGCGAGGGTTCGGCGAGGTGGGCGTACATGAAGTCGTAGCCGGTGCCGCGGCCGTCGATGACGACGTAGTTGCCGGCGGCGCTCTGGTAGCCGGAGAACTGGACGATGCCGCCGCGGGCGGCGACCAGTGGCGTGCCGCAGTCAGCCATCACGTCCTGGCCCTGGTGAGTGTGGCCGCTGCGGCCGGCGCCGAAGCGGCCGGCGCTCATCCCGTAATCGTGGTTGCCGAGAATCGGAAAGGCGTAGCCGTAGAAGGCGAAGGCGAGGCTGAGGGTGGTCGAGGCCGAAGCCTTGCGGGCGGCTGGCGCGGTCGGGGTCTGGGGGCCGATCCGGAAGCTGTAGCGGCCGTTGCGGGCGGGCCGGCCTTCGTTGGTGGTGCCGTCCCAGCGAACATTGCTTTCGGCGTCGGCGGCGACGTCCTCGCGGTAGAAGGTCTTGACGATCGCGCCAGCCGAGTCGACGACGTCGATCCGCAGGTCGTTGAGGGGCTGGCTGCTACCGATCGTGTAGCTGAGGCTGGGGTATCGGTAACCGAAGTAGAAGGACTTGCGCGGGGTGGTCTGGGCGGCGAGGAGGGTGAGGGTGCCGGCGCTCGGCGCGCTGGACGGCGTCCCGGAGGGACTGCCCTTCGCGGTGGGGGCGGCGCCCGGCGTACCGGCGCCGCCGGTGCCCGCCGCGGCGGCGACGCTCGCGAAGCAGGCCAGCAGCACCATTGCTGCCGCTACGCCTATCTGAATGGCCGGTCCAAGACGGACGAACCCCTTGCTGCTCAAACCGCTAGCCCTCTCTTTCGATCGCCTGCGGAGTTAGCTGACGGGCTCGCGCTGAAAGAGTCGCGCTACGGACGGGATTCGTCCGATTCGCCCCTGAGACCTGCAAAGGTCTCTTCGGTTCCTCCGCTCCCGAACGGTGGCCGCACGGGATTCGGCATTGCTCGGGCGGCAGCATACAGGCCTATGCGGCTATCATCCCCCGGCCGCGTCGGTGAATCCGCGCGGTTTTTGCGCGATGAAGACCTTTGTAGCCACTCCAGCCAACCGCCAGCGCGACTGGTATGTCGTCGATGCCGAGGGCAAGACCCTGGGCCGTTTGGCGACCCAGATCGCCGACACGCTGCGCGGTAAGCGCAAGCCCGAGTACACGCCCCACGTCGACACCGGCGACTTCGTCGTCGTCGTCAACGCGGAGAAGATCCACGTCACCGGCGACAAGCTCGCGCAGAAGACCTACTACCGCCACAGCGGCTACCCCGGCGGGATCAAGTCCCGGACGCTCGGCGAGATGCTCGACCGCAAGCCGGAGGAAGTTATTCGCAAGGCCGTCAAGGGGATGCTGCCGCGCAACCGCCTCGCCCGCCAGCAGCTGACCAAGCTGAAGGTGTACGCCGGGCCGGATCACCCGCACGCGGCGCAGCAGCCGAAAACGATGGAGACGAACTGAATTGATCGACGACGAGCAGAAAACTCCGGAGCAGGACGAGAACGGCGAGGGGCAGGAGCCTCAGGCTGACGGCGAGGGTCAGGACCCTCAGGCCGCGGGTCCTGTCTCCGATACGACCTCCTCGCCAACTGGCGAGGATCCCGCATCGTCGCCACCCGCGGCAGGGGCGTCTGAGGAGCAGCCGTCCGAGGAGGCACCCGAGGAGGTGCCGTCCGAGGAGGCCGTAGCTGAGGAGGTGCCGTCCGAGGAGGCTGGAGATGAGCAGCCTTCCGAGGAGGCCCCGGTTGAGGAGCCCGTTGCCGAGGAGGCTGCTCCCGAGGCCGAGGTCGAGAAGCCGAAGGCTGAGGAGAAGAAGAAGGACGTCATTCCTGGTGCCGACCTGGAGCCGATCCTGGTCGAGCCTGACAAACCGGAGCTCAGCGCTGAGGAGAAAGCGCGTTTGGAAGCCGAGGAAGAGGAGAAAGCCCGGCGCGAAGCCGAGCTGGCCGCGACCGAGGAGACCGATGCCGCTGTCAGCCGCGCTCCGGCGAAAATGGAGAAAGGCTCCCGCTTCCTCTCCACCGGCAAACGCAAGAGCGCGATTGCCCGCGTCACCTTGCTGCCGGGCAGCGGCAAGATCGAGATCAACAAGCGCAGCATCGAGGAGTTCTTCCCCCGGCCCCTGCACCAGACGATGGTCAAGCAGCCGCTGACCGTCTCTGGTTACGAGGGCAACGTCGACGTCCGCGTCCGCGTTCACGGCGGCGGCATCAGCGGCCAGGCCGGCGCGATTCGCCACGGCGTCGCCCGGGCGCTGACCGAGATCGATTCCGAGCTCCGAGGCGACCTCAAGCGCCGAGGCTTCCTCACCCGCGACGCGCGCGTCAAGGAGCGCCGCAAGGCCGGGTTGAAGAAGGCTCGTAAGCGGCCTCAGTTCAGCAAGCGCTGACGGGAGCGGGGTGAACACCGCGCGCAAGCTCTTCGGAACCGACGGGGTCCGAGGAGAGGCTGGCACCTTCCTCAGCGCCGAGCTGGCAACCGCCCTCGGCCGGGCGACGACGGCGACGCTCGAGGCGGAGCGCCCGCAGGTCCTGATCGTCCGCGACACGCGCGAGTCGGGGCCGATGCTGGAGGCCGCCCTGGCTGCCGGGATCGCCGCCGCCGGCGGCGATGCGCTGCTCGGCGGGGTGCTGCCGACGCCGGCCGCCGCGATCCTCGTCAAGCGCCTCGGCCTCGACCTCGCCGCCGTCGTCTCCGCCTCCCACAACCCCTTCCACGACAACGGGATCAAGTTCTTCGATGGCCGCGGCGTCAAGCTTGCCGACGACGTCGAGGCGGCGATCGAGGCGCGGATCGACGAGACGCCTGCGGCTGCGCACCCCGGCCACGTACGTGAGCTGAACGGCGGCCTCGACGACTACCTGCGCGAGTTGCAGGCGGCCTTCCCGCTCGACCTCTCCGGCCGCAAGGTCCTCCTCGATTGCGCCAACGGCGCCACCTACCGCGCCGCGCCGGCGATCTTCGAGCGCCTCGGCGCCGAGGTCGAGGCGATTGCGGTCGAGCCCGACGGCCGCAACATCAACGCCGGCTGCGGATCCACCCACGTCGAGGCGTTGGCCGAGCGGGTCGCCGCCTCCGAGGCCGAAATCGGCTTCGCCTTCGACGGCGACGGCGACCGGGTCCTCGCCGTCGACGGCTCCGGCCGGGTCCACGACGGCGATGAGCTGATCGCCCTGGCGGCGCTAGGGATGGCGGAGCGGGACGAGCTGCGCGGGGGCGTCGTCGTCACCGTGATGAGCAACTTCGGCTTCCACCAGGCGATGAAGGGGGCGGGGGTCGAGGTTGTCGTCACCCAGGTCGGCGACCGCTACGTGATCGACGAGATGCAGCGCCGCGGCTGGGCGCTGGGCGGCGAGCAGTCCGGTCACATCATCGCCTCCGACTTCGTATCCACCGGCGACGGGATCGCGGCGGCGCTGATGACGATGCGGGAGCTGGGCGAGGCCCGGCTCGCGGACGCGGCGCCGATGCGGAAGCTGCCCCAGGTCTTGGTCAACGTCAAGGTCGCCGACCGCGAGGCGATCCAGGGGGCCACCGCCGTCTGGGAGGCGGTCGAGCGCGAGGAAGAGGCACTCGGCGACCGCGGGCGGGTCTTGCTGCGGCCCTCGGGGACCGAGCCCCTGGTGCGGGTGATGGCCGAGGCGCCGAGCGCCGAGGAAGCCGAGGCCGTCTGTCAGCGGCTGGTGGACCTCGTGCGCCAAGAGCTCGGCTGAGCGGCCCGAGCCCTCCGCCCTCTACCCTTACTCGCCTTCATGTGCGGCATCGTCGGATACGTGGGCGGCCGGCCCTGCGAGGAGTTGCTCCTCTCGGGACTGGAAAAGCTCGAATACCGCGGCTATGACTCGGCCGGGCTCTCCGTCCTCGCCGACGGCGAGGTCGAGAGCGTGCACGCGGTCGGCAACCTCGCCAACCTGCGGGCCGCCGTCGAGGCCCGCGCCGACAACGGCGCCGGCCCCCTGCCGCCCTCGGCGACCGGGATCGCCCACACCCGCTGGGCGACCCACGGCCGCGTCACCGAGGAGAACGCCCACCCTCACGACGACAGCTCCGGCCAGGTCCACATCGTCCTCAACGGGATCGTCGAGAACCACAGCGAGCTGCGCCGCCGGCTCCAGGACGAAGGCCAGGTGTTCACCTCCGAGACCGACGCGGAGGTGGTCGCCCACCTGATCGCCAGCCACTACGACGGCGACCTCGCCGCCGCTGTGCGCGCCGCCTACGCCGAGCTGCGCGGCCACTACGCCTTCGTCGCCATGCACGCCGACGAGCCCAAGCGCCTGCTCGGTGCCCGCAAGGAGTGCCCGCTGGTCGCCGGCGTCGGCGAGGGGGAGACCTTCCTCGCTTCGGCGATCCCCGCCTTCCTCGCCGACACCCGCACCGCGATGCCGATCGAAAACGGCGAGATCGTTGAAATCGAAGCCGGTGAGGTCCGCATCACCGGCACCGACGGCAATCCGATCGAGCGCGCCGCCGAAGAGGTGACCTGGGACGCCGACGCCGCCGAGAAGGGCGGCTACGAGACCTTCATGCTGAAGGAGATCCACGAACAGGCTGACGCGGTGGCGGAGACGATCACCGACCGCCTACCCGGCACCGACGGGGTCGACCTCTCCGACGTCGAGATCTCCGACGAGTTCCTGCGCGGCGTGCGGCGGATCGTGATCGTCGCCTGCGGCACCTCCTACCACGCCGGCCTCGTTGGCCGTTACGCGATCGAGGAGTGGGCGCGGGTCCCGGTCGAGATGGACGTCGCCTCCGAGTACCGCTACCGCAACCCCGTCGTCGGCCCGAAGACCTGGTCATCGGGATGACGCAGTCGGGCGAGACCGCCGACACCCTGGCGGCGATGCGGCTGGCTCGCGACGCCGGCGCCACGGTGCTGGCAATCACCAACATCATGGGCAGCCAGGCGACCCGCGACGCCGACGCCGTCCTCTACATCCGGGCCGGGATGGAGGTCAGCGTCGCCGCGACCAAGACCTTCGTCGCCCAGGTGGCGGCGATGTACCTGCTGGGGCTGCGGATCGCCGAGCTGCGCGGGACGCTGCCGGTAGAGCGGCTGACCGAGCTGGTGGCCGAGATGAAGGCGCTGCCGTCGAAGATGGAGGAAACCCTGGCGGCGACCGAAGGTCCGGCCAAGGAGGTCGCAGACCGCCATTCGGACCAGGACTTCTTCCTCTACCTCGGCCGCCACATCGGCCTGCCGGTCTGCCTCGAGGGGGCGCTGAAGCTGAAGGAGATCAGCTACATCCCGACCGACGCCTATGCGGCGGGGGAGATGAAGCACGGCCCGATCGCGCTGCTGGACGAGTCGACCCCGGTGGTCAGCGTCGCCACCGAGAGCCCGATCCTTGAGAAGGTCCTCTCCAACGTCGAGGAGGTGCGGGCTCGCGGCGCCCAGACGATCGCGATCGCGACCGCCGGCGACGTGCGGGTCGCCGAGGTGGCCGACGAGACGATCGAGGTCGCCGCCACCGACTGGATCCTGCAGCCGATCGTCGCGATCCTGCCGTTGCAGCTGCTTGCCTACGACATCGCCCGCGCCCGCGGCCTCAACGTCGACCAGCCCCGCAATCTGGCCAAGACCGTCACGGTCGAGTGAAATCGTCCATAGGGGGCGCTAGGATGCCGCGCTCTGTGAAGCTCCGTCCCGTCCTCCCTGCACTTCTCGCGGCTCTCGCCGCCATCATCGTCGCCGGATGCGGTGGCGGTAGCGACGAGAGCAGCAGCGGCACCGATCCCGCCAGCGTGGCGCCGCCGGCCGCGCCGGTCTTCATCGACGTCACGGTGCGGCCGGAAGGCGAAACGAAGGCCAACATCGAGGCGCTGGCGCAGAAGATCGCCGGCATCGACGACCTCGGCGCACTGATCGCCGAAGAGCTCGAGAGCTCGGCCGACGACGACGGTGAAGACCTCGACTTCGAAAAAGAAGTCGAGCCCTGGCTCGGCGACCGAGCCGGAATCTTCCTTCAGGAATACGAAGAGGAAGACTTCGAAGGCTACGGCGCCGCGATCCAGACCAGCGACGAAGAGACCGCCAGGAGCTTCGTCAACGAACAGCTCGAGTCAGAGGGCGAAGCGCCGGAGGACGGCTCCTACGAGGGAGTCGACTTCAAGGTCGAAGCCGACGACGGCACCACGATCGGCGTCTTCGACGGGCTCGTCGTCTTCGCCGAAGACGAAGCGATCTTCAAGGAAATGGTCGACGCTTCGAACGGCGAGAACCTTGCTGCCGAAGAGGCTTACGGCGACGCCACCGCCAACCTCCCCGACGAGAGCGCCGCCGACGTCTACGTCGACATCGGCGGCCTGGTCGAAGAAGCGGGCGGGGAGATCGACTCCGACACGCAGATCTTCCTCGACACCCTCGGGATCGAACCCGACGAAGCCACCGCGGTCGCCAGCGTCGTGCCCGGCTCCAACCGGGTCGAGATCGACCTCAGCACCAACATCAGCGGCGAGAATCCGCCCTCGGGCGACGCTTCGGAGCTGCTCGGCACCCTGCCCGGTACCGCGGTCGGCGCCTTCGCCTCGGCCGAATTCGGCAAGCGCTTCAACGAAGGCATCGACCGGATCGACAAGGAAGGCATCCCCGGGTCGGTGCCGCCGAACCAGCTGAAGAAGACCCTGAAGGAAGCGGGGATCGATCTCGAAGCGATCGCCGGCTCGATCGGCGACGTCGGCCTCTATGTCACCGGCAACAGCGAAAAGTCCCTGGCCGGTGCCCTCGTCCTCGAAACCGAGGAGGAAAGCGAAGCCAAGAACACCGTCTCCAACATCGGCCTCTTCCTCCGCAAAGCCGGCATCTCCGGCGTTACCGCGGTTAACGGCGAAGCGAGCGGGTTCTCGATCCGCAGCCCGGAACTCGGCGACCAGCCGGTGGTCGTCGTCGCCAAGGGCAACCGCATTGCGGTCGGCTACGGGCTCGCCTCGGTTGGTTCGGCCTTCCAGGAAGCGAGCAAGTCCCTCGCTGACAGCGCCGCCTACAAGGACGCCACCAGCGCTCTCGGCAGCACCCCGATCGCCGCCTTCGTCAACGGCCCCTCGGCGCTCAACCTGGCGACCGCGCTGGTGCCGTCGGGCGAAGAGGGCTTCGAAGAAGCGAAGCCCTACCTGCAGAAGATCGAATATCTGGCGCTGGGGTCCGAAGCGTCTGACGATCTGGCTACGGCGAAGCTGATCGTCGGGCTGAAGTAGCTTCGGCTCCGACGCTCTGCGGTAGGGAGGGGCGAGGCACCCCTGCCCGGAGCACCTCCGCCGAGAGGATCGCTATCGGCTGGCGCCCTGGGGCTTTCGGCTCGGCTCCATGCTGAGTACCGGTCAGGGGTACCCCGCCCCTCCTGGCGACAGCGTTCGGAGGAACAGCTGTCTCACCGAGGCCGCGAGAGAACACCTATACGGGGCACTGCCGCGGTCTCGGTGATCGGCGTCTTACGGAAGGCTGTCGTAGGAGGTTCTCCCCGGAGCGAAGCGGTGGGGAGTCAATTCCGGAGAGGGATACCGGCACCCACTACCGCTGGGAGCCCGTAGTCTGGGCGCGTGGAGTCCTGGCTGAAGCCGCTCTATGACGCCGAGGGGATGCGGGGGGTTGATCGGTGGGCTGTTGAGGAGGTTGGGGTTCCTTCGCTGGAGTTGATGGAGGCTGCTGGTCGGGCTGTGGCTGAGGCGGTTGCTGGGCTGGCGCCTGAGGGGCCGATTCGGGTTGTTTGCGGGAAGGGAAACAACGGCGGCGATGGGTTCGTTGCCGCTCGGTTGCTGCGGGAGATGGGGTTTGCGGTGGAGGCGTTGCTGCTGTGGCCCGGTGAGGAGTTGCGGGGGGATGCGGCTGCCAACTACGAGCGTTTTGGCGGGGAGTTGCTGGAGGGGGACGCGGTGGAGCGGTTGGCCGGCTCTGGGGCGGTGGTCGATGCGATCTTTGGCACCGGGTTCGAAGGGGCGCCGCGGGAGCCTGCTGGCCCGGCGATCGAGGCGATCAACCGTTGCGGGGCCCCGGTTGTTGCCTGCGACATCGCCTCTGGCGTCGACGCCTCGACCGGCGAGGTCGCCGGGGGGGCGGTTGAGGCCGACATTACGGTCAGCTTTCACGTCGCCAAGCTCGGGCAGCGGATTGCGCCCGGCAAGTGGAACACGGGCGAGTTGCGGGTGGTGCCGATTGGCATTCCGGCCGGAGCGCCGGGCGAGGCGGGCGGGGGTGAGATCGACCCCGCCGTCCTTGCCCTGGCGCCGCGCCGCGGTCCCCGCTCGACCAAGTTCAGCTCCGGGCAGGTGGCGATCGCCGGTGGCTCGCGCGGGCTCACCGGGGCGGTGCGGATGTCGGCCCTGGCCGCGATCAGGGCCGGCGCCGGCTACGCGACCGTGGCTGTGCCCGCCGACCTGGAGATGGTCTTCGAGCTCGCCCAGCCCGAGGTGATGTCGGTCGCCTGTCCCGGCGGCGACGGCCGTCTCGTTCCCGCTTCGGAGAAGGCGGTTCTGCGCGCTTTCGAGCCCGCGGCCGCCGGGGTCGTCGGTCCCGGCCTGGGCAGGGACCCTGGCTCCTTCGAGCTCGCGCGCGCGGTCCTTGCCAAGGTCGAGACGCCGCTGGTGCTTGACGCCGACGGGCTCAACGCTTTCGCCGGCCGGCTCGGCGAGGTCGCCTTGTGCCCGGCGCCGACGGTCCTCACCCCGCACGCCGGCGAGCTCGGCCGGCTGCTGGAGAGGGACTCGGACGAGATCGGCGCGCATCGGCTCGCATCCGCCCGTGAAGCGGCTGTGCAGGCGGGGGCGGTCGTCGTCCTCAAGGGTGACGACACGATCGTCACCGATGGCTCCCGCGTCGCCGTCAACGCTCTCCCGGCGCCGGCGCTCGCCACCGCCGGCAGTGGCGACGTCCTCTCGGGGATGATCGCGGCGCTGCTCGCCCGCGGGCTCGAGCCGTTTGCCGCCGCCTGCGCGGCCGTCGTCGCCCACGCACGCGCCGGCTGCGATGCCGCAGACCGGGTGGGGAGCGTGGAGTCGGTGATCGCCAGCGACGTGATCGCCTCGATTCCCCTGGCGATACGTCCCGACGGGCCGGTCGAATAACCTCGCGGCCATGAAGACCGCAGGAGAGATCATGGGCAACGACGTGCCGAGCGTACGTCCCGACGACGAGGCGCGTACCGCGATCGACCTCCTCGCCAAGTCCGACCTCGGGGCGATCCCCGTCGTCGACGACGAGAACAAGGTCGTCGGCATCGTCAGCGAGTCCGACCTTGTGATCAGCGAAGAGGAGTCGGACCTGCACCTGCCTCACTACCTCAACATCATGGGTGGGATCGTCTTCGTCGGCTCGATGAAGGGCTTCGACGAGCGGCTGGAGAAAGCTTTCGCGACGAAGGTGTCGGAGCTGATGACCGCCGACCCGTTCGTCTGCCACGACTACGAGAACGTCGATCGGGTGGCGAAGAAAATCGCCGACAAGCACCACAACCATCTGCCGGTGGTCGACGCCGACGGGCATCTGGCCGGCATGGTCACCAGGGCCGACGCGCTCGCCGCCCTGGTCGCCGACCCGGAGTAGTCATGGAGCGGGCGGTCGCCCGGATTGACGCTGAGGCTGTGCGTGCCAACTGCGCGCGGCTGAAGTCGGAGCTCGGAGAGGCGGAGCTCTGCGCGGTGGTCAAGGCCGACGGCTACGGCCACGGCGCCGACGGGGTCGCCGGGGCCGCCCTGGAGGGTGGCGCGACCCGGCTGGCGGTAGCCACCGCCGGCGAGGCGGAGCAGATCGGTCGCCGCTTCCAGCATGTCCCGCTGCTGACGATGGGAGCGCTGACCGCCGAGGAGGTGGACGCCGTGATCTCGGCTGGCTCGGAGCTGGCCGTCTGGCGCGAGGACTTCCGATCCCTCGTCGCAGACCGATCCCGGGCGCACGGCCATCGGGCCAAGGTCCATGTCAAGTACGACAGCGGCATGGGCCGGCTCGGCAACCGAGATCCGGCCGAGGTCGTGGCCCTGGCCAGGGCCTGCGCCGAGGACCCGAGCCTGCAACTGGTCGGTATCTGGACCCATCTGGCGACCGCCGATGAACCGGATTCCACCTACTTCGACGAGCAGCTCGACCGCTTCGACGAGGTGGCCGCGGCGGTCAAGGCCGAGCACCCCGGAGTCATCGCCCACGCCGCCAACAGCGCCGCCGTTCTCCGCGACCCCCGCTCCCACTACGAAATGGCCCGTTGTGGCGTCGCGATCTACGGCCTCGATCCGTTCCAGAGCGACCCGGCAGACCATGACCTGCGCCCGGCCCTATCGCTTCGCTCCTACGTCGCCGACGTCAAGCGCTTCCCCGCCGGTGCCAGCGCCGGCTATGGCCGCAAGTGGACGGCCCCGGTTGATACCTGGGTGGGGGTGATCCCGCTCGGCTACGGCGACGGGGTCCGCCGCGCCCTCACCAATAACGCCGACGTCCTCGTCGCCGGGAGGCGGTATCCCCTGGCCGGGACCGTCTCGATGGACAACCTCACGATCGACCTCGGCCCTGAGACCGAGGTCGAGCCCGGCGCCGAGGCCGTCCTCATCGGCCGCCAGGACGGGGAGGAGATCCTCGCGGAGGAGGTCGCCCGTCGCCTCGAGACGATCAACTACGAGGTCACCTGCGCGATCTCACCGCGGGTGCCACGCCGCGTCGGATGAGCGCCCTGGGGAACCTCGCGGCGGCCCCGGTCGTTGCGGCGGCGCGGCGGGCGTTGCCGGAGGCTGACGACGTCTGGATCGTCGGCGGCGCGGTGCGGGACGCGGCGCTGGGGCGGGATGTCGACGACCTCGACCTCGCCGTCGGGGGAGACCCGGGGGCGACCGCCCGCGCGATCGGGGGGGAGCTCGGCGAGCACGCCTTCGAGCTCTCGGCCGAGTTCGGCACCTGGCGCGTGGTCGCCCGCGAAGCGGGCTGGCAGATCGACGTCACCGCGCTGCGCGGGGGCAGCATCGAGGCCGACCTCGGTGAGCGCGACTTCACGATCGGCGCGGTCGCGGTCCCCCTAGGTGGCGAAGAGCCGATCGACCCCTTTGCGGGCCTGGCCGACCTCGCCGAGAAGCGCTTGCGGGCGGTATCCGAGCAGAGCTTCGCGGCCGATCCGCTGCGGCTGCTGCGGGCACCGCGGTTGGCCGCTGAGCTGGAGCTGGAGATCGAGCCTGCGACGGTGGATCTGGCCCGCGGCGCAGCCGCCAAGGCGGCCGACCCCGCCGGCGAGCGTCAACTCGCCGAGCTGCGCCAGCTGCTGGGCGGTCCCGACCCGCTGCGCGCCCTCGCCCTGCTCGCCGAGCTGGAGGTGACCGCGGCGGTGCTGCCGGAGCTGGATCTGCTGCGGGGGGTCGAGCAGGGGCCGAACCACCACCTCGACGTCTACGACCACACGCTGGCCGTGCTCGAGCACACGCTCGAAGTCGAGGCCGGCCTCGAGCGCTTCGCCGGCGACCGAGCTGCCGAGGTCGAGGAGCTGCTGGATGAGCCGCTCGCCGATGAGATCAGCCGCCGCACGGCGCTGCGCTTCGGCGCCCTCTTCCACGACATCGGCAAGCCGGCGACGAAGGCCGAATTCAACGGCTTCGTCGGCTTCAAGGGCCACGACGAGGTCGGTGCCGAGATCATCGGTTCGATCTGCGGCCGCCTTCGCGCGAGCCGGAAGCTGGCCCAGCACCTGCAGGCGATGGCGCGCCACCACCTCCGGCTCGGCTTCCTGATCGCCGAGATGCCGCTGCCGCCACGCCGCGTCCACGCCTACCTGCGGGCGACCGATCCGGTCACGGTCGACGTCACCCTGCTGACCGTCGCCGACCGCCTCTCCGCCCGCGGGGTCGGGCCGATCGCCAGCCCGGAGATGGTCGCCGCCCACCTCCAGCTCGCCCGCGAGATGGTCGCCGCCGGCCTCGACTGGCGCCGCGAGGGGCCGCCGGCGCCGCTCCTGCGCGGGGACGAGATCGCTGCCGAGCTAGGGATCGAGCCGGGACCGGAGCTGGGCTCCGCGCTTGCCGAGCTCGAGGCCGCGCAATATGCAGGGGAAGTGACCGACCGCGAGGGGGCACTGCAGCACCTGCGCCGTTAGATACGCTCCCCACCGCATGGCCAAAGAGGAAAAGATCGAAATGGAGGGGGAGATCACCGAGGCTCTCCCCAACACGATGTTCCGGGTCAAACTGGACAACGATCACGAGGTCCTCGGCCACATCTCCGGCAAGATGCGCCGCCATTACATCCGCATCCTCCCGGGCGACCGCGTCAAGATCGAGCTCTCGCCCTACGATTTGGATCGCGGCCGCATTACCTACCGCTACAAATAGGCGCCCGGCGGCGGGTCCGCCAGCTCGGCCACCAGCGCTGACCAGGCGAAGTCCTTGGCTCCCATGCCGCTGCCGTCCCGCGGGTCGTAGTACTCGCGCAGTCCTTCGCGGGCGGCGGCGCCGATCACGCCGCTTGCCAGTCGCTCCGCCTTGGCCTCGTAGCCGAGACGCCGCAGCCCGATCCAGACCATCCAGGCGGAGTTGACCCAGGTCGGCCCGCGCCAGTAGCGCCGGATCGGCCCGTGGCCGCCATCGGGTTCGTACCCGCGCTCGCCGACCGCGACCGAGGGCGGCGCGACCGGGGTGAGGAACTCGCCCTCGTTCAGCAGGTGCTCCTCGACCAGGCGGCGGCCGATCGCCTCCGGTAGGTCGGGCAGGGCGAGTGGTGCCAGCGAGGCCCAGGTCAGCGTCTGGGGGCGCAACCCGCCGGGCTGCGCCTCATCGAGGAAGAGGCCGCGCCGCTCGTCCCAGAGCCGGTCGACGAGCGCTGGGGTCGCCGACGGTCTGCCGAGCGCCTGCAGCGAGAGCGACCAGAAGGTGTTGACCAGGGGTTCGCAGAGGACAGGTCCACCGGCGTCGCGGATCCGCTGCGCGTCCCAGCCGTGGCGGCGGTTGCGGTGGACCAGCAGCGGGAATCTGATCCGCCCGACCGCTCGCCGGCCCCAGACCTCTTCGAACTTGGGCGAGGCGTCGAGCCCCGACTCATCGGGCTGGACGATCCACAGCAGCCCGTCGCCCTCGAGGTCGCGGTTGCGGGCGAGCCAGTCCATCTGCCGCCCGATCCGCGGCTCCTCGCTTGGGTCGCCGACGGCGATTCGCCAGGCCCAGGCCAGCAGCGGTGGCTGGATCGACTCCGTCTGCTCGGCGCTGCGGTTGGCGACGTTGTAGAAGAGCAGCCGCAGCAGGGAGACGCGGCTGCGCCAGAAGATCGTGTGGCCGACGAACCCGTCCGGCCGCTGCGCCGCGAGCAGGCTCTCCAGCTCGGCGCGGGCGCGGGCCGGCTCGAACCGCCGCCAGACGATCGCCGCGAAGCAGGAGTCCCAGTACCACTGCCAGGGGTAGCGCCCGGGGCTCGGCTCGGTGTAGCTGAAGGGAGTCGCCCCACGCTCGCCGACGACCCAGTTCTGGCGCAGCACCCGCTCGGTCTCGGCCAGGACCCGATCTCGCTCAGACATTGGTGCGCCGCATTTCGCGCAGCGCCAGCGCCCCGAGCACCGCGAGCAGGCCCGCCAGTGCCAGCAGGCCCGGCCACGTGTCGGCCCAGGTCACGGTCCCGATGAAGCCCTGTCGCGCCGCTTCCACAACCTCGGTCAGTGGGTTGATTTCGGCGACCTTCTTCAGCCAGGGCGACAGCAGGGCCAGCGGCGCGTAGGCGGGGGTCAGCAGGACCAGGGCCATCATCCCCGCCTGCATCAGCGGCGCCGCCGACTGGCTCTTGTAGCGGAGGGCCAGCATCGAGCCCCAGCAGGCGGCGACGGCGGCGGTCGCGGCGACCATCAGATAACAGACGACCAGACCGTCGAGACCCGGCCACTGGGCGCCGAGGACGAAGGCGATGGCGAGGACGAAGGTCGCCGGCACCAGCGAGCGGAGGCTGGCAGCCAGCACGTTGCCGGCCAGCAGGACCCAGCGGGGGGCGGGGGAGACGAGCAGGCGGTCGACCCAGCCCTGCTCATAGTCGCGCGCCAGGTTCACTCCTGCGGCGGCGCCGGTGAAGCCGGCCCCCTGCAGCATGCTGATCGGGACGATGAAGCTCTCGTACGAGCCGGTTTCGAAGCCCTGCAGCTGGGTCAGGGCACCGAAGACGCCGTTGAGTCCGAGGAAGAAGATCGTCGGCGCGAGAACGCCGGGGATGGCGGCGCCGGGGACGCGGATCAGCTCGTTCTTCGCCCGCGTGATCAGGGCGGCGATCGTCGCCAGGTTCGCGCGCCATGCCGGCGGAGCCGGCGCTTTTGCGGTCGCTTCCATCAGCCCACCCGCAGCCGGTGCCGGAGTGCCCTGGCGCTGAGGACGAGACCGAGGACGACGATGCCGAGGATGGCCGCTATTGCCTCCAGGGTGGCGGTCACGTCGATGCCGGAGATGATCGGCTCCCGCACCCCTTCGACGATGAAGCTGAGCGGGTTGTACTCGGCGATCGTCTTCGCCGGCTCGATCATCAGTTCCTGCGGGAAGAAGGCCGAGGAGAGGAAGAGGACGACGAGGACCAACGGGAACAGGCCCTGGACGACGCTGGCGCTGCCGCTGCGCAGGGCGATTGCCGCGCCAATCCCGCCGACCGCCAAGGCCGAGGCGGTGACCAGCGCCGTCGCCAGCAGCGCTCCCGGAACGCCGCCCTCGATCTCGGCGCCGAAGGTGATGCCGATCACGAAGAACCAGATCGCGGCGAAGAGCCCCAGCGCCGCCGTCCCCGCCAGCCGCCCGAGGACGATCGCGAAGCGGGGGATCGGAGCCGCGAAGAGGCGGTCGGTGAAGCCCATCTCGATGTCGACCGCGAAGGCGATGCCGCCGCTGTTGCCGGCCAGCATCATCGACTGCATCATCGCCCCGGCCAGCATGAACTGGAGGAAGCTCTGAACCGGCGGGAAGCCGGGCAGTTCGACCCCGGCGCTGGCGCCGCCGGTCTGGACCGCCAGCAGCAGGGTGGGGAAGACGACGATCGGCGAGATCAGCTGCGGCCGGCGGAAGGTCTGGCGGATCGAGCGCGCCCCCAGCGCCCGCACCACCCGCGCCGTCGCCGCCAGGTCGCTCACGCGCTGACCGGCTCCTCGTCGCCGCTCTCGGCCTCCTCCTCTTCAAGGTGGTAGCCGGTCTTGGCGACGAAGACGTCGTCGAGGGTGGGGCGAACCAGCTCCAGAGATTCGACCGCGATCCCGGCCTCGTCGAGGGCGCGGACGACGCGGGGGACATCGGCGGCGCCGTGGGCGACCTCGAGCAGGACCCGCTTGCCGTCCTTCGGCGGCAGCAATTTGCCGAGTCCGGCGCAGACGCGCTCGGCCTCAGCTACCGCGCCCTCGCCGACCAGCAGCTCGACGTGCGGGTTGCCCACCTCGCCCTTCAACGCCTCCGGCGTGCCCTCGGCGACGATCCGGCCGCTGTCGATGATCCCGACGTTGTCGGCCAGCTGGTCGGCCTCCTCCAGGTACTGGGTGGTGAGGAAGACGGTGGTCCCCTCTTCGTTCAGTTCCCGCACCTCCTCCCAGATCGTTTTCCGGCTCACCGGGTCGAGGCCGGTGGTCGGCTCGTCGAGGAAGAGGACCCGCGGTTCGTGGACGAGCGCCGCTGCCAGGTCGAGCCGGCGCTGCATCCCGCCCGAGTAGGTGCCGACCCGACGGTCGGCGGCGGCGGTCAGCCCGACCCGGTCCAGCAGGGCGTCGGCCCGCTCGCGCCCGCTGCTCGGCGGCAGACCCTGCAGGGTCGCCTGTAGGCGGATCAGCTCGCGGCCGGTCATCAACGGATCGAGCGCCGCTTCCTGCAGGGCGACGCCGATCGTGCCGCGAACCTGGCGCGCCTCGGCGACCACGTCGTGGCCGGCGACGCTGGCGCGGCCGCCGGTCGGCAGCAGCAGGGTGGTCAGCATCCGCACCGTCGTCGTCTTGCCGGCGCCGTTGGGACCGAGGAAGCCGTAGATCTCACCCTCCTCGACCTGCAGGTCGATCCCCTGCACGGCGAGGACCTCGCCGAAGGCGCGCTCCAGTCCCTCGACGACGATCGCCGGCACGGCTCAGGCCTCCAGCGGCTCGGCGCCCCGCGCGGGCGGCGGGATCGCCTCAACCCAGCGGCGGCCGTTGGCTCGCTCCAGCGCCTCGGCGGCGTCGAGCAGCATCTCGTCCTGGCCCCAGGCGGCCTGCAGCTGCAGCGCCACCGGCAGGCCTTCGGCCGAGCCGACCGGAAGGCTGATCGCGGGGATGCCGGTGAGGTTGGCGAGGGCGCCGCCGCGAACGTTGGCTTCGTCGGCGGTGAGGGTGCCGGAGGGCAGCTCGACCATCGGCGCCTCCAGCGGCGGCGCCACCGCCGGCACCGTCGGGCAGGCGAGCACGTCGACTTCGCCGAAGACGGTGGCGAGGGTGTGGCGGGCCATAGTTCGCACCCGGTGAGCCTTGATCGTCGCGATCGCCGGCAGCAGCACCCGGTACTTGAGCAGGCCGCGAGCGATCGGGCTCAGCTCGGGGTCGAGGTTGTTGAGGCGCTCCGGCGTCACTCCTCCGAGGCTCTCGCTGTTGGCGATCAGGACGGTTGCCAGGGTCGCCGCCGCCAGTTCTGGCAGCTCGATCTCGCGCACCTCGCCGCCGGTCTCGCGGCGCAGATCCTCGATCGCCCCCTCGCAGGCCTCGCGCACGGCGGGGTCAACGTCGTCGCTGACCTCGCCGGCGATGACGCCGATCCGCAGCCCCTGCGCATCGCTCGCCCGTAGCTCCTCACCGAAGAGAGCGGAGTCGAGCAGGCGGCAGTCGGCGGCGTCGGCACAGAGGGCGCCGGAGACGATCGTGGTCGAGACGCCGGCCATGTGGTGCCCGTCCATCGCCGCGCGGCCGAAGGTCGGCTTCAGGCCGGTCAGCCCGCAATAGGCGGCCGGGTAGCGGATCGAGCCGACTCCGTCGGCGCCGACCGCGCCGGCGACCAGGCCGCCTGCGACCGCGGCAGCGGGGCCGCTGGAGGAACCTCCCGGGCAGCGGTCGGTCTGCCAGGGGTTGCGGGCGGGCCCGTAGACGGAGACGTTGCCGGTGCTGCTGGCGCCGAGCTCGTGCATGTTGCCGACCCCGACGATCACCGCGCCGGCGTCGCGCAGGGCGCGGTAGGGGCCGGACTCGCCGGGGGCGGTCTCGGCCAGCATCTCGGCGGCGCCGAACCGCTGCGCCCGCCAGGGCAGCGGCCACTCGTCCTTGATCACGACCGGGACCCCGTGCAGCGGTCCGGTGGGGGCGGTGGCGAGCATCTCGCGCGAGCGCTCCGGGAAAGTCTCGACCACCGCGTTCAGGGCCGGGTTCCGCTCCTCTATCCGCGCCAGCGTCGCCTCCAGCAGCCCCCCCGCGTCCACCTCGCCGACGGCGATCGCCGCCGCCTGCTCGCGCAGCGAGAGGTCGAGTGCCGCGCTCATCGCGGCGGCGCCTGCGAGAGGTCGGGGTTCGGCTCGTTGGGGACCTCGGTGGTGTCGAGCGCGATCAGCTCGAGGATCGGCGGCCAAAACAGCTGGTGGGCGGCGCCGATGACCGCCAGCTCGATCTCGTCGGCCTCGATGCCATAGGCGGCAAGACCGGCCGAAATGAAGTCGTCTTGGCTGTTCGTGGCCTCCATCGAGCGCCGCGAACCCTACCTGGGAGACTCACCGGCGCCTGGCCGGGATCCTGCAAGTTGCCCGGCAGCGCCGCATCCCGGCGGCGCGGACGGCAGGATTAGCCCCGCAACTGGGGAACGCTCCCTGTGTTGGCTGAATCGATGCTTCACGCAGAGACGAAATCCACCTTCCGGCGCGCCTGGGCGCTCCTCGCCGCCGCCTGCCTGCTGGCGGGCCTGGTCGCTGTCGTCGCGCCGGGGGCGGCCGACTCGGCGCCGCTGCGCGTCGTCGTCCTTGGTCAGACCCCGGAAACGCCGGCGCCCTCCTGCCCGGGCAAAATCGTCAACAACGTCCCGGAAAGCGAATGTCTGGTCGAGGGCCACATCACTGGCTTCCAATCGATCGCCGATGGCATCGCCCGTCCCTTCGAAGCGCCGTTCGAAGGCAAAATCGTCGCCTGGTCGATCACCCTGGCCAAGCCCTCCACGATGGAGACGAAAACGACCACCGATGAGGCGGGCTTCTTCGACGACTTCTTCGGCGCTCCGTCCCAGGCCCGGATCGGCGTCTTGCGGCCGGTCGAGGAATCGAAACCGCCGAAATACAAACTGGTGCGCCAGAGCCCGGTCGAGATCCTCAACCCCTACTTCGGCAGCACCCCGGTCTTCGCCCTAGACCATCCCTTGACCGTCCTCAAAGGGCAGATCGTCGCCCTGACGATCCCCACCTGGGCGCCGATGTTCGCCATCAACGTCGCCGACGAAGAGAACACCTGGCGCGGCAGCCGCCTCCCCGAGCACTGCATCGACAGGGAAGACATCCAGGGCGGGCATCCCCAGCAGGGCGTGGGCAAAATCAAGACCTACGGCTGTTACTACTCCGGCGCCCGCCTGCTCTACACGGCGACGCTGGTCAAAAAACCGTAGTTCGGAGCCTTTGTGGTGGGGGCGGGTATAGATACCCCTTCTCACTGCACCTCGTCGGGAGGATCCCCGATAGCTGACGCCTCGATGGCTGGCGGCCCTCCTCCCGCTGATACGTTCGAAGGGGTATCCATACCCGCCCCGCGAAGCCTCGCACTGGCTCCAGAACACGGCATCTGAAGAGCAGAGGGCGCTACAACTGCAGGCCTCCAGGGTCATGATCATGGAGCCCTTTATTCAGGTTCCGTGGGACGGGGGCCGGTGGGGGGTCCCTCGGTACTCAGCATGGAGCCGGGCCGCCAACGCCCGAGGCGTCAGCGAAAAAGCTTTCCTCCCGGCGGAGGTGCTCCGAGGGACCCCCCACCGGCCCCCGTCTCGCCCAGCTAAAGAGCTTCTTGGCGCAGACCGCAGTACGGGCAGTCGCTGACGTCCAGCCCGATCAGCTGGTCGCAGCGGCGGCAGGCCCGGAGGTTCTCCGGGGAGCGGGGGAGGGATGACGCGGAGGGGGCGAGCGGCAGGACCTGCGCCACCGGATGCATCTCCTCGCCGGTCTCGCGATCGACGTAGACGGAGCCCGGCTCGGCGTGGGCGAGGGCCTCGCGACCGGAGGCCCTAGAGCGCATGCGGAAGAGCTGCTTCGCGTTCATCGCCGCGCAGACTAATACCTTGGGCGGCCCTGATGCGTGTCCTTCTCTTCCACGGCTACATGTTGCGCGGCACCGGCAGCAACATCTACAACGCCAATCTGGCGCGGGCGCTGGCCAAGCTCGGTCACGAGGTGCACCTGCTCTGCCAGGATCGCGAGGTCCAGTTGGAGGGGGTGCAGATCCACAACCCCGACATCGGCGGCCTGCTGCCGGTCTACGTCCGGGACCCCTATGAGGGATTCGAGGTCAAGACCTTCCCGGAGCTGAGCGAGGCCGAGCTCGACCGCTACATCGAGGCCAACGTCGCCGCCGTGCGCGAGGTGGCTGCTGCGGTCGGCGGGATCGACGCCGCGCTGGCCAACCACCTGGTGATGGGCCCGGCGATCCTCGCCCGCGCCGGCGTCGCTCCCTTCGCGGCGAAGATCCACGGCTCGGCCCTGGAGTACACGGTCAAACCTCACCCGCGGTTCCTGCCCTACGCCCGCGAGGGCATGGAGGCGGCCCGCGGGGTGCTGATCGGCTCTGCCCACACCGCCGAGTCGCTCTGGGCGGCGCTCCCGGATGTGGCCGGCCTGCGCGAGAAGACCCGCCTGGGACCGCCGGGGGTGGACGTGGAGGAGTTCCGGCCGCGCGGCCCGCATGAGGAGCTGGTCGCCTTTGTCGGCAAGCTGATCGTCTCCAAGGGGGTCGACCTCCTGCTGGTCGCCTGGCCGCTGGTCCGCTCGGCCCATCCCGGCGCCCGCCTCGAGGTGGCCGGTTTCGGCGCCTACGAGGATGGGCTGCGACGGCTGCTCGAGGCGCTCGACCTCGGCGACCTCGACGCCGCCCGCGAGGTCGCCCGGCGCGGCTGGGCGCTGGAGGGTGGGGAGGAGCGACCGCTGCCGATCCTCTCCGCCTTCCTCGCCGATCCTCCCGCCGGCTACGCGGAGATGGCACGGGGGGCGGCGGGCTCGGTCGAGTTCGTCGGCCGGCTCGAGCACCGCGAGGTCGCCTCCTTCTTCCCGCGGGCCGAGGCGATGGTCATGCCCAGCACCTTCCCCGAGGCCTTCGGCATGGTCGCTGTCGAGGCCGCCGCCTGCGGCACGCTGCCGGTCTCGGCGGGCCACTCAGGGATGTTGGAGGTCTCGCGGCAGCTCCAGTCCTCGCTACCAGGGGAGGTCGGGGCGCTGACTTCGTTCCCGGTCGAGCCGGGGGCGGTGGAGGCGATCGCCGCTCGCCTCAACGCCTGGCTGTCGCTACCGGAGGCCGAGCGGGAGCTGGCACGGGGGACCTTGGTCGAGACCGTCTCCCGGCTCTGGAGCTGGGAGGGTGTGGCCCGCGGCGTGCTCGCCGCCGCGGCCGGAGAACTCGCCGACCTGCCCCGCCCAGGCGCCTAGGTAATGGCTAGTGCCAAGCGTCACCTGGACCCGCAAAGCCTCCCGCCGCCGCTTCAATAGAATGCCCGCCGCCCCAATGTACGGCCGCCTGCCCATAGTGAAGATGCTGCTGGTGACGATCGCCTTGACGGTGGTCATCTCGGCGGTGATGGTCCCGATCAACTGGAACGGCCAGGGGGCCTCCACGGCTGCGCCGAAGATCGATCACCTGCTCAACGTGATGATCGTGCTCTCGGCCTTCGTCTTCTCGCTGGTGATGGTGATGCTCTTCTACGCGCTTTGGAAATTCAAAGCCAAGCCGGGAGACGAATCCGACGGCGAGCCGATCCACGGCAACACCCGGCTCGAGATCGCCTGGACCCTGATCCCGACGATCATCGTCCTCTTCGCCGGCGGCTACAGCTGGAAGGTCCTCAACGAAATCGAAGAGACCAAAGACAAGCACCTGACCGTCTCGGTCTTCTCGCAGCAGTTCGCCTGGAGCTTCGCCTATCCGGGCAAGGATTACGCCTTCAGCGAAGGTGAGCTGCACGTGCCGGTCGACGAGCAGATCGTCTTCAAAATGCACGCTCTGGACGTGATCCACTCCTTCTGGGTACCCGAGTGGCGGATCAAGAAAGACAACGTGCCTGGGATCACGACCACGGCGACGGTCACGCCTGACAAGGAGGGCACGTACCAACTGGTCTGCACCGAGCTCTGCGGCTTCGGCCACTCGACGATGCGGGCAAAAGTGGTCGTCGAGCCGAGGCCCGAGTTCGAAGAGTGGGTCGCAGGCCTCGACCAGCCAACGCCGAAACCGCTGCTGGAAGTGGTCGAACAGACCACCACGTCCGAACCACCGGCCCTGGGTGCCGGCGGGGCATAATGGAGAGACTCGATGGTTGACGCGATCAAGAAACCGGGTTGGTGGCGGGGGCTGCTCGGGGCAATCGCCTTCGGCGCCTTCGGCTTCGGCCTCGTCCTCATCCTGCGGGACATCTCCGGCCTGCCGCTCTACCAGACCGAACAGACCGGCTACCCGCACGTGATCGTGCCCGCGATTCTCGCCCCGCTCGGCTTCCTCGCCGGCTTTGGCTGCTTCGACTACTGGCTGCGCTGGGCCGCCGGCTTGCCGACGATCCCCGAGGACCACTCCCAGCACGGCGCCAAGAGCTGGAAGGACTACTTCCGCTTCAACACCGACCACAAGGTGATCGGCGTCCAGTACGTCGTCACCACCTTCATCTTCTTCTTCCTCGGTGGCCTGATGGCGATGCTGATCCGGGCCGAGCTCGCCCAGCCGGGCACCCAGATCGTCGAAGCGGCGACCTACAACAGCCTCTTCTCGACGCACGCGGTGCTGATGATCTTCGTCTTCGTGATCCCGGTCTTCGCCGGGCTCGCCAACTACGTCCTGCCGCTGATGATCGGTGCGCCGGACATGGCCTTCCCCCGCCTCAACGCGCTCAGCTTCTGGATGCTGCCGCTGGCCGGGATCCTCTTCATCGCCAGCTTCCTCGCCCCCGGCGGCGCATTCGACGCCGGCTGGACCGGTTACGCGCCGCTCTCGACCGGGGCGCCGTTAGGCCAGTCGTTCTTCAACCTCGGCGTCCAGTTCGCGGGCGCCTCCTCGATCGCGACGGCGCTCAACTTCCTGGTCACGATCATCACTATGCGTGCGCCCGGAATGACCTTCTGGCGGATGCCGCTGCTGGTCTGGGCCAACCTCTCGACCTCGCTGCTGGTCGTCGCTGCGACCCCGTTCATCGCCGGCGTCCAGTTCATGGTCCTCTTCGACCGCGCCCTGCACACCAACTTCTTCGACTTCAGTGCCGGTGGCGACGTGATCAGCTACCAGCACATCTTCTGGTTCTACTCCCACCCGGCCGTCTACATCATGATGTTGCCCGGCTTCGGGATCGTCTCCGAGGTCATATCGACCCATGCGCGAAAGCCGATCTTCGGCTACCGGTTGATGGCCCTGGCGCTGATCGGGATCGTCGTCCTCAGCTACTCGGTCTGGGCCCATCACATGTTCGTCGCCGGGATGTTCTCCTGGCTGCGGGTGCCGATGATGATCACCACCCTGCTGATCGCGGTCCCGACCGGAATCAAGATCTTCTCCTGGCTGGGCACGCTCTACTTCGGGAAGATCCACACCTATTCGACGGCGATGCTGTTCGCGCTCGCCTTCATCGTCACCTTCACGATCGGCGGTATCAGCGGGGTCATGCTCGGCATGGTCCCGATCGACATCCACGTCTCCGACACCTACTTCATCGTCGCCCACATCCACTTCGTCCTCTTCGGCGGCTCGGTCTTCACGATCTTCGCCGGCGTCTACCACTGGTTCCCGAAGATGACGGGCCGGATGTACGACGAGAAACTCGGCCGCGTGCACTTCTGGGGCACCCTGGTCGGCACCTGGGGAACCTTCATCCCGATGCACTGGGTCGGCATGGACGGGATGCCGCGACGCGTAGCCGACTACGCCGAACAGTTCGGCAACTGGAACCTGATGATCAGCGTCTTCGCCTTCATGCTGGGCGCGGTGCAGCTGGTCTTCGTCTACAACATGGTCGTCAGCTGGCGCTACGGCCCGAAGGCCGGCTCCAACCCATGGCGTGCCAACTCGATCGAGTGGCAGGTCACCTCGCCGCCGCCGATCTACAACTTCGACGAGATCCCGCGAGTTGTCGGCGGTCCCTACGAGTTCGGGATCCCCGGCGCGAAACACGCGATCATGGCCGGCGAAGGAACCGAGGGCGCCGAGGTGCCCGCCGGTGAGAAGAGCACGGTGGGAACCACCTGATGGCAGCCGAGCTCAACGACGAGCGCAAGCCGCTGCTCGTCTTCCTCAACGAGGTGGCCGGTGGCCGCAAGCTGCTGCAGGCGGTGCGCGAGCGCCATGACCAGGTGTCCGGCGTGGTCGTCGCCGCGCCGCAGAACCAGCCTTCCGTCGGTCAGCTGATCGACACCGGCGAGATCCGCGAGGCGGCTAGAGCCCGGGTCGAGGTGACGATGGCTCTGCTCGGCGAGTTCGGGATCGGGTCGGTGGGCGAGGTGATGGACCCCGAGTCCGCGCTCGCGGTCGACGACGCCGTACGGGCGCATCGCCCCGGCGAGGTCCTCCTCTCCTGTCTCCCCGAGCAGCGTTTTGGCTTCATGCGGCGCGACCTGGTCGAGTCGGTTCGGGAGCGGATCGAACCCGAGGTGAAGCTGACCCACATTCCGGTCCGGATCGAAGACGACGCGATCCGCTGGGACCTCAACCACACGCTGGTGGTGGCGACCAAGACCGTCGCCTCCCCCGACCTGGTGGCCCGGCTGAAGGATCGCGCCAGCATCCGCCCACACCGCTTCACCATCATCTGCCCGCGGGGGGAGGACGTCAGCGAGTCGCAGGTCGTCAAGGACCTCGCCTCGACGCTGGCCGAGCTCTACCGCGCCGACATCGACGCCACCGGGCAGCCGATGAGCCCCGACCCCTTCTACGCGGTCAAAAACGCGATCGAGCACTACCGGATCGACGACATCCTCATCTCCACCTTCGCGGGCGAGCGCTCGCAGTGGCTCGAGGACGACCTGATCGGCCGGGTGCGGGAGATCACCGAGAAGTCCGTCGAGCACATCGAGGTCGGCCGGAACGCGACCACGGTCGCCGCCGCCGTCGCCGAGGGGGAGGAAGGCTGATGGAGAGCGCCACCGTAACCGCCGGCCACGCCGACCACCACCACGGTCCCCCGGAGGCAAACGAGAGCTCGCGCATCGATCGCCAGACGCTGGGCATCCTCCTCTTCATCGTCTCCGAGGTGATGCTCTTCGGAGCGTTCTTCGCCTCCTACTTCTTCCTCCGCGTCGTCGTCGACCCGGCAAGCTGGCCGCCCGACCCTTATGAATTACCGGTCGAGGTAGCGGGGATGAACACGGCGATTCTGGTCTCCTCGAGCTTCACGATCCACTACGCGCTGGAGTCGATCCGCCGTGGCAACCGCGCCGGCCTCAAGCTGGGCCTGGTCGTGACCTGGCTCTTGGGAGCGACCTTCCTCTTCATCCAGGTCAACGAGTACGTGCACCTCGGCTTCAGCGCCCGTGACCTCTCGTTCGGCTCGATCTTCTACAGCCTCACCGGCCTCCACGGAGCCCACGTCTTCGTCGGCCTGATGCTGCTCTCGTTCGCGACGATCCGCGCCTTCCGCGGCCACTTCGGTCCCGCCGCAAAGGACCACCTGGGTGTCGAGGTGCCGGGGATCTACTGGCACTTCGTCGACATCATGTGGATCGTCGTCTACGTGACGGTCTACATCCTCTAACCGAGTCGCCACAAGCCGGCGCCATGAGACTGAACGAGGCGGCGGTTTTCAAATGGGTCGTGATCGTCGGGGCGGTTGGTGCCTTGGTGGTTGCCGTGACGCTGCTGACGCGGCCGCTGGTGGGGTCGCTGCTGGGGCTGGTGCTCGTGATTGTCGGCTGTGTCTACGGATATCGGTGGGCGGCACAGAAATGGCGCGAAGCTGGCTCTAAGAATTTACCTTCGTAGACAAAATGTTGCATTTATCCCTGTAGGCTGGCAGTATGCAGACCATGGTCAGGGAGAGCTGGACCGACGAGCGCCTCGACGAGTTTGGGAAGCAGATGGACGAACGCTTCGACCGCGTCGATGAGAAATTCGCTCAAGTCGACGGACGTATCTCTGTGGTGCGGCGGGAGATGAAAGAGGGCTTCGAGCAGGTCGATAAGCGGTTTGAGGAAGTCGATGCTCGCTTTGACAAGGTAGTCGATCGCTTCGCAAGGATGGACGATCGCTTCGAATCGCTTCAGAAAGAAATGAACCTGCGCTTCGAAGGCATTCAGAAGAACATGTTCCACGGCGTCCTTGGGATCGCCGGGGTGATGATTACCGGGTTCGTCGGTCTCGCGAGCCTGATCATCGCCCAGATGTAAGGCGCCGACTTAGCTCCAGTGCCGCCAGCGTCAGCGCGATCGGAACCGTGGCCGGGCTCTGGTCGATGAAGAAGAAGAGCAGGTCGAACGCTGGGCAGATCACGACCGCGAGGGCGGCGCCCTGCAGCTGCACCCGGCGATCTGAGGCCAACAGGGCGCCGAGCACGGCGGCGATGAAGAGGTCGCCGAAGCCCATCACCGCGGAGCCGAAGGAGGCGAACTGGAGGCGGGGGAGGTCGGCGGCCGGGGCGGCGGCGTTGAGGAGCGCGTTTGGCTCCTGCAGCAGGTTCGAGGCGATCAGGTAGGCGTCGACCGCCGCCATCAGATAAATCCCCAGCTTCAGCCAGCGCGGCGGCACGACGCAGGCGACGAGCCAGCCAAGGCTGACGCAGGCAAGGGCGGAAAGGGCCAGGGCGGTGCTCTCGCCGCTGAGCGTGCCCTCGGCTGCCCAGGCGACCGCGAAGAGGGGAATGACCCCAAGGGCCAGCGGCGGTCGGCCGCCGCGCATCAGCCAGCCGAGCGCGGCTGCCGCCAGCGGTGGCACTGCGACCAGCGCCAGGTAGGTGAGGAAACGGGCGCTGGCGGATTCCAGGGCGATTGCCGAGACGACCACGACAATCGAGAGCGGCAGCACCAGAGCCCACCAGCGGCTGCGCAGTCGCCCCAGGATGGCGAGGGAGGGTGCGCGTGGCGCAGCCACGAGCGCGGCCTGCACGAGGCTCAGGGCAGCGATCGAGAGCCAGAAGGGAACCAAGCTCTAGAGCGAGGAGCCGGCGGCGGCCGGGGTCTCTCTCCCGCCCTCGCCCGAAGGCGGGAGAGAGGGGGCCGACCTGGGCTCGAGGCGCCCCGCCGCGGCGACCGTCCACAGCATCGCCAGCCAGTTGCCGGTGGCGATCGCGATGTGGACCCAGACGATGCCGGCCGGTAGCTCCAGAGCCCACTGGATGCCTCCGATCGCCCCCTGTAGGGCGAGGAGGCCGATTACCAGGGTCAGCGGCCTCAGTGCCCGGCTGTCGGCCCCAGGGCGGCGCAGGAGGAACCAGACGGCAATTGCCGCGACTCCGTAGATCGCCGCGATCGCCGCGTGGCGCTGGACGACCCACTCCAGGGTTCCGGTGCCCTCGAAATCGAAGCGGTGGACCAGCTCGCCTTCGTGGTCGCCGGCGTGGGGGCCGGAGGCGGTGGCGATCGTGCCGGCGAGGATCGTCAGCTGCCCGAGTGGGATCAGGGCTCGCACCGCCCAGACGCTTAGCCGATCCTTCGAGCGCCGCCGCTCCCAGGGCTCGTAGCGGGAGCACCAGGCCAGCGCGAAGGCCGCGTCGAGGAGCATCATCGAGAGGATGAAGTGGCTCATCACCAGTCCCGGCGCCAGGTGGTACTTGACCACCAGCGCCCCGAGGATCGCCTGGCCGATGACGCCGAGCGGCAGCAGCGCCCCGAAGAGGGCGAGGTGCCAGCGGTAAGGCATGCGGAAGAAGGCGAGGCCGCTGGCGGCGATCACCGCGAGGCCGACGAACCCGGTGAGGATCCGGTTCCCGTACTCGATCACCGCGTGGAATTCGAGCGGGGGCGTGGTGCCGCCGTAGCATTTGGGCCAATCGGGGCAACCGAGACCGGACCCCGTCAGGCGCACCGCGGCGCCGGTGAGGACGATCAGCGACAGCGCCGCCAGGGCAACGGCGGTCACCTGGGCATAACGCGAGGGGGAGATCTCGAGGCGGCTTTTCAAGCGTTCCCGCATCTGCCGACCATCATCGCAGCGGCCACCTGGCCGCCTTCAGCTCAACCTTTGGAGCTGCCCGCGTTTTCTTCGAGCAGGTATTTGACGAGGTCTTCGATTTCTTTCGAAGAGAGGATCTGCTCGTAGTTCTGCGGCATCACGTCGGGCGGGTAGCCTTTCGCGATTTCCGCGTTCGGGTCTTTGATCATCTCTTCGACGTGGGCCTGGGTGTCGCCCCCGAGCACTTCGTCGAGGTTGGGCCCGGTGACGCCACCGGCTTCGGCGGCCGCGAAGGTATGGCAACCGCCGCAGCCGTTGTTGGCGAAGACCTGGGCGCCGGGCCCACCGGCCACCTTCGGGGGTGCGGCGCCGGGGACGCCGGCCCATTCGCCGACGTAGGCGGCGACGTCGTCGAGATCCTGGCCGGTGACGATGTCGGCGGGCATCGAGATGGAGGGATTGCCGTTGCTCGGGCGTGGGTACTGGACCTGCGCTTTGACCACGCCCTCGACCGTGTCCGAATCGTTGCCTTCTTCGCGCGCCGCCGCGAAGGCGCGGTCGAGGTTCGGCCCGACCAGCGCGGTCGTTCCCGCTTGCGCCATCGCGTGGCAGGTGCCGCATTTCTGGATGAACAGCGTGCGACCGCGCTCCGGGTCCGCATCGGTCGTTCCGCAGCCTGAGACCGCCACCATGACGGCGGCGAGGGCTACGAGAGCGAGCAGCGGGGCGATGAGTTTCGAGAGGCGATCCATGGGGCGTGATGCGGGCGGGAGTCTATATGTCGCGGCTACCGGGAAGCGCGCCGTTCGGTTGCCTGGGTGGACTATTCTTGATCCAATCCGCACTAGCTTGAAACCAGGACCGATCGGAGGTCGCAGATGCAGGTGAGGGACGGGATGTCGGAGATCACGCTGACCGTGGGCCCCTCCCACACGCTGCGCGAGGCGGCCGCGAAGATGGTCGAGAAGGGGACCGGAGCGGCGCTGGTGATCGATGCTGAGTCACCCACCCCATCGATGGTTACCGAGCGCGATCTGCTGGTCTCCGTCGCCCGCGGCCAGGACCCCGCCCTCGAGCGGGTCGCCGACCATATGAGCGAGGGAGTCCTTACCGCTGCGCCCGAATGGAGCCTGGAGCGAGCCGCCGCCGAGATGTCACGCCGCAACGTCCGCCACCTGGTCGTCTTCGACGGCGGTGAGCCGGTCGGCGTCCTCTCGATGCGAGACATCGTCCGCTGCTGGACCAGCGACGGAGCTACCTCTGAAATGCCGTTGCCGGGCTGAGGCTCAGCGCGGGGGGCTGCTGATCGTTTCCACCGGCAGCGCTGCGCCACGGGTCTCCTGGCGGCGCGGGAGGCGGTAGAAGTCGCGGATCGAGCCGCGGACGATGCTGCGGAAGGCGGCGAGCAGGAAGATCGCGCCGAGGATGCCCCAGATGAGGGGCTGGAAGATGAAGCCGGAGGCGAAGGTGCCACAGACGACGCCGATGGCGCCGATGGCGAAGAAAATGGGAGCCCAGGAGGGCTGTGGCGCGTAGATGGTCTCGCCCGGCTCGGCCACTTGTCGGTGCTCGGCCATGGGTTACGCGGCGATGTAGAGGAAGGCGGCTACGAACGAGAGGGCAAAAATCCCGGCGGCTATGCCCCCGGCCAGGAGCCCTGCGCTCATCTGCCTGCGTGCGGATTCACGATCCATGATGCGGATTTCTATCAGGCGGTGAGGAAGGGCAGGTTGGTGGTAGGGACCCCCATCACCCCCTCTCGCAAAGCCCGTCGCGCAGCTGGGCGGGCTGCGTTCTGCGAGGCCGTGTCCCTGAAGCCTTTGCGAGAGGGGGTGATGGGGGTCCATCCAACACCAGCTTTGAAACGCCGGAAGCTCGGAACTCAGCAGGGGTGCGTGGAAGCTGGCGTGCTGCGGCTAGACGTTGGCCGCGATGGCCATTGAGAGGAAGAGCAGGGCCAGGTAGGCCAGGGAGAAGAGGTAGGTGCGCAGGGCCCACCGCCGGTCTGCAGTCCTGAGGAGCTTGACTGCGAAGGCGATGAAGGCGCCGCCTAGGAGGATCGAGGGGATGACGTAGGCGATGCCGAGGCCGCCGGCGCAGAAGGGGAGCTGGGTCACTGCGTAGAGGAGGATGGTGTAGAGGAGGATCTGGCGGCGGGTCTCGTCCTCGCCGCGGACTACCGGGAGCATCGGGATGCCGGCCTTCGCGTACTCGTCCTTCATCAGCAGCGAGAGCGCCCAGAAGTGCGGTGGGGTCCAGAAGAAGACGATCGCGAACATGTAGAAGGCCATGCCGCTCAGCTCGCCCGTGACGGCCGCCCAGGCGACCAGCGGGGGCACGGCCCCGGCGGCGCCGCCGATGACGATGTTCTGCGGCGTCCGGCGCTTCAACCAGAGGGTGTAGACGCCGACGTAGCCGACGAAGCCCGAGAGCGAGAGCGTCGCTGCCAGTGGGTTGACGGTCAGCGAGAGCAGTAGGAAGGAGGCGGTCGCGAGGATGAGGCCGAAGACGATCGCCGCGCGGGCGGAGATGCGGCCCGCTGCGACTGGGCGGCTGGCGGTGCGGGCCATCGTGCGGTCGATGTCGCGGTCGATGGCGTGGTTGATCGCCCCGGCACCGCCGGCGGAGAGGGCGCCGCCGAGGCAGGTGAGGAGGATCAGGCTCAGCGACGGGTCGCCCGCCACGTACATCGTCGTCACCGTGGTGAAGAGCAGCAGCGACTGCACCTTCGGCTTGGTCAGCGTCAGGTAGTCGCGGACGACGGTGGGGAGGAGGGAGCGGGGGGCCGTCGTCGGGTCGGGCGCGGTTTGCGCGCCGGCGCCGGATTGCATGGCGCTCAGGCTACCGGCTGGGAATCGCGCGCCGCCGCCTGCTCGCTGCGGCGGGTGCGATTGCCGATCGCCACGCGGATGTCGCGCAGGGGCCGGGGGCTGCGGACGTCCGGAAGGACGTCGAAGTTGTGCGGCTCCGGGGGCGAGAGCGCGAACCACTCGAGGGTCTCGCCGCCCCAGGGGTCATGGCCCGCCTCGGCGCCGCCCTCGCGGCTGGAGATCGCGTTGACGATCGTCAGCAGGATGCCGGCGAAGAGGACGAGGACGCCGATCGAGGCGATCAGGTTGTACGCGTTGACGCCGGTGCTGTCGAAGTACTTGTAGGCGTCGATAACCTGGCCCTGCTCGGTGCCGGCGAAGGCGAGTGGCACGAAGCCGAGCAGGAGGCCGGCGAGGATCGCCCAGAAGGAGATCCGGGCGAGGCTCTCGCCCATCGTCCGCCCGGTCATCTTCGGGAACCAGTAGTGGAGCGCGGCGAAGCCGCCGAAGACGGAGCCGCCAATCAGCGCGAAGTGGGTCGAGGCGGTGGAGTCGGTGGTGTTCTTCAGGTTCCAGGCGGCGGCGACCAGCGAGTGACAGAGCTCGGAGGCGAGGCCGAGGGAGATCGCGAAGATCGCGCCGATCGCGAACAGCAGCGGCGCCCGCATCCGCAGGCTGCCGCCGGCGAGGGTCGCGATCAAGTTGAAGATGACGAGGCCGAAGGGGACGATCAGCGCCAGCGCCATCAGCATCCCGAAGTACATCCAGCCGATCCCGATCGGCGCGGTCAGCATGTTCTGCAGCCAAGCGAGGGTCCCGATCACCGCGATCGCGGCCAGCGCGGCCATCACCACGGTGCGGTTGAAGAGCGGTTTGCGGGCGAAGGCGGTGACGATTTCGGCGATCGCGCCGAAGGCGAAGATCAGGATCAGCATGTAGCTGCCGGTGAAGAAGATCCAGCTCAGGTGCTGCCAGAGGAGCGGCGCGCCGCCGGCCCCGTCGGCGAAGAAGATGCCGTCGTAGTTGCGGTCGATCATCAGCATCGTCAGCGCCGCCAGTAGGACCGGGCCGATCACGATCATCAGCCAGGAGGAGACGGCGGCCGCCCAGGCGAAGACCGGCAGGCGGCGCCAGGCCAGCCCCGGTGCCCGCATCGTCCGCAGGGTGGCGACGAGGTTGATCGAGAGGAAGAGGAAACCGAGCGTCGCCAGGCCGGTTGCGGCCGCCCAGGCGTCGACGCCGTTATTGGAGAGGAAGGCCTTCTCGCTCAAAGGCGGCAGCGGGTTGATGCCGGCCTCGGTGGGGGTGAAGGTGAAGCCGGCGTAGAGAATGACGGCGCCTGCGACCCAGAGGGCGGCGCCGACCTGGCCCAGGCGCGGCAGCGCCGTGCCGCGGGCGCCGATCTGCAGCGGCGCGACGTAGTAGAAGAGCCCGATCGCCAGCGGCAGGGCGAAGAAGAAGATCGCGGTCGCCCCGTAGAGCGAGAGCATGCGGTTGAAGGTGACGGGGTCGAGGAAGGTGTTCTCCGGCACCAGCAGCTGGATCCGCATCAGGACCAGCTCGATCAGGGCGATGAAGAGGAAGCCGAGGGCGCCGGTGATGAGGATCCGGCCGACGTCCTTGTGGTCGGCGGAGGTCGCCAGCTGCTGCCAGCGCGGGCGACTGGCGGGGAAGCCGCCGGCGGCGAGCTCGGGGCGCTGGCTGGGGCTCATGGGGTTTCTCCGTTTTCGATCAGGCCGACGACCCGGTCCTGGGCGGCCTCGATGTCTTCTTTCTGCGTTTCGGCGAAGGCTTCGTAATCCTCGGGCGAGACGACCTCGACCTCGGTCCGCATTGAGGCGTAGGCCTGGCCGGAGAGGGTCGCGGAGTCGCCCTGGAAGGAGGCGCCGACCTCGTCAGTCGTGAAGAAGACGCGGTTGGTCTTGCCGGGGACGGCGTCGGCCTTGCGCGCCAGTTCGGCGACGTTCCAGGTGTGGACGACGTCGGTGGAGAGCAGTTCGAGTTCGACCGCGGTGTCGGCCGGGACCACCAGCTTGTAGTGGGAGAAGGCGCCGTTCGGGTAGTCGTAGCGCCAAATCCACTGCTGGCCGGTCGCCTTGATCTTCAGCGGTTCCGATTTCAGCGAGGCTAGGCCGGCGTCGCCCGTCGTGGGCTTTTCCCGCGCGTTGTCGGTGAAGATGACGCCGACGACGAAGAGCAGGGCGGCAAAGATGGTGAGGACGGCGCCGACCCGGAACTGCAGGCGGCGGCCGGAGAGCAGCTGGCGCGGCTCGACTCCGCGCTCAGAGCGGAAGCGCCGCACGACGTAGAGGAGCGCGACGGTGACCGCGACCACGAGGATCGTGGCGGCGACGATGCCGATCCAAAGCAGGGTCTCGATCTGATCAGTGCCAGGGGAATGGGGCGCCAAAGCGCGGCCATTCTATTCACGCGGGGCGGCGCCGCGGTTTCTGGCCGGCTCCCGCCCGCCGACCTATACTCGCCCACCCTATGAGGAGGCGCTCCCGGCCATCGAATGCGCTCCGCCTCGCGGTGCGAACTGGCGGGGTCGCGGCGATCGGCGCCGCGGTCGCGGTGCCCTTCCTGCGCAAGCGCCTGCGGATACCGGCCCCGGTGACCGTCGCCGCCGTCGCCGCCGGCCCGCTGGGGCTGGCGGTCCTGCAGCCGCGCTCGAAGCGCCGCGACGTCGCCCTCTACGCGCTGCAGATGTGGGCCTTCACCGTCGCCCACGAGCTGCCCTTCGACAACCCCGAGCGGCTGCGCCAGCGGCTCAAGACGCGCTATCCGATCCAGGTCGACCGGGCGATCGGCGGCGGCCGGCTTCCCAACGTCCGCCTCCAGCGCGCCCTCGGGCGCCTGCCGCAGGTCGGCATCGTCAACCGCGTCCTCACCTGGACCCACTGGCTCTGGTTCATCGAGCCCTACCTGGCCCTGGCCCTGATCCTCGTCCGCCGTAACGAGAGCTTTCCCCGATCCGCCCGGCAGATGGCGGCGGTCTTCGACCTCGGCTGTGCCGTCTACTTCGCGGTCCCGACGGCGCCGCCGTGGTGGTCCTCCGAGCAGGGACTGACCGGCGAAGAGGTGCGGCGGATCATGGTCGAGGTCGGGGAACCGACCTGGGGGCGGGCCTGGGAGCGGCTCTACGACGCGCTTGGGGGCAATCCCTGGGCGGCGATGCCCTCGCTGCACTTCGCAACCTCGCTGGCCGCGGCCCTCTCGCTCTCCGAAGCGGGCAAGGTCGAGGGCACGATCGGCTGGGGCTACGCCGGCACCCTCGGCTTCGCCCTCGTCTACCTCGGCGAGCACTACGTCACCGACCTGATCGCCGGCGCCGCCCTGGTCGCGGCGGTGAGGAAGGGCGAGCCGCTGGCCGAACCCCTGGTCAACGGGGTGAACGGGGTACTCCAACGTCTGGAGAGGATCGCCAGCGGGTAATTTGCTGGATGTGTCTCCGGAAGACCCGGCGAACGGGAACGGGAGTAACCGCTTCGCCGAAATGCCGATATTCACGACCAGGCGGTTGGTCCAGACCGTCGTCGTCGTCTTCATCCTGCTCGGCGCGATCTACTTCCTCTTCCCGAAGGTGGTCGGGCTCGGCAACGCGCTCGACAAGCTCGACGAGGCCGACCCGCTCTGGATCGGCGTCGCGATTGGTTTCAACGTCCTCGCCTACGCGACCTACATCGCCCTGTTCAAGGCGGTGGTCGGCGGCGACGCGCTGCGCCTGACCTGGAAAGAGACCTACGAGATCAACATGGCCGGGGTCGCCGGGACCCTGCTCTTCTCGGCCGGCGGCGCCGGCGGCATCGCCGTCACCTACTGGGCGCTGCGCAAGGCGGGAATGCCGCGTCGCGACGTGGCGCGGCGGATGGTCGCCTTCGTCACCCTCCACTACGCCTTCTATCCCATCGCCCTGATCGTCTTCGGGGTGCTGCTGCGGACCGGGGTCCTCAACGGCAAGAGCTCGGTCGAGCTGACGATCATTCCCGCCGGCGTCGCCGGGCTGCTGATCATCCTCGGCGTCCTGGTCGCGCTGATCCCGCCCGACTCCGAGCACCGCCTCGCCCGCTTCGCCCACAGCGAGCGCTCGCGCAACTGGCTGCGGACCGCCGGCAAGATCCCCGCCACCCTGGGCGAAGGGTTCCGCTTCGCCCTCGGCCTCTTCGCCCATCCCCGCCGCGGCGGCCTGGCGGTGCTCGGCGCCGCCGGCTTCTGGGCGGCCAGCATCGGCGTGCTGTGGGCCTCGTTCCACGCCTTCGGCGTCCAAGTGCCGCTGGCTGTGGTCGTCCAGGGCTTCTTCCTCGGCATGGTCGCCAACCTCTTCCCGCTGGCGCCGGCCGGGGTCGGGGCGGTCGACGCCGGCATGATCGGCGCCTTCGTCCTCTTCGGGATCCCCGAGGAGACCGTCTTCCCCGCGGTCCTGGTCTTCCGCCTGGTCGCCTTCTGGATGCCGATCCCACCCGGGATCTTCGCGTTCTTCCAGCTCCGCCACACGGTTCACCGCTGGGAAGAGGAGGGCGAGCCGATCGACCGCGGCGGCGAGAGCCACTCGCCGGTGGACGAGCTCGCGGAGGTTGCCTTCGACCGCGGCGAGAGCTACTATAAAAAGTAAAGTATTAGACTTCAGGCGGCGAAATGACTGAGAACAAGAAGGTCGAGGACGTGATCATCATCGGTGGGGGGCCGGCCGGCTACACGGCGGCGCTCTACACCGCGCGGGCCAACCTGGAGCCGCTCGTCTTCGAGGGTTTCCAGTGGGGCGGCCAGCTGCAGAACACGACCGACGTCGAGAACTACCCCGGTTATCCGGAGGGGATCATGGGGCCGGAGATGATGGCTCAGTTCCGCGCCCAGGCGGAGCGCTTCGGGACCCGCTTCGTCACCGACGACGTCGACCGGGTCGAGCTCTCCGACGGCGGCGTCCAGAAAGTCTTCCTCGGCGACGAGGAGCACCGGGCGAAGACGGTGATCCTGGCGATGGGGGCGGAGCCGAAACGGCTCGGCGTGCCCGGCGAGATCGAGCTCGGCGGCCGCGGTGTCTCCACCTGCGGCGTCTGCGACGGTGCCTTCTTCAAAGACCAGAAGGTGATCGTGGTCGGCGGCGGCGACTCGGCGATGGAGGACTCGATCTTCATCTCCAAGTTCGCCTCAGAGCTGACGATCGTCAACCGCCGCGACGAGTTCCGCGCCTCGAAGATCATGTTCGAGCGGGCGCGGGACAAGGAGAACATCAACTTGAAGACCCCGTTCGTGCCGGAGGAGTTCGTCGTCGGCGAGAGCGGCAAGCTCGCGAAGGTCCGCCTCCGCAACGCCGAGACCGGCGCCGAGGAGGAGCTCGAGACCGACGGCGCCTTCGTCGCGATCGGCCACGTCCCCCGCTCGGAGGTCGTCCAGGGCCAGGTCGAGACCGACGAGGACGGCTACATCGTCACCGAGCCGGGCTCGACCCGGACCAACCTGACGGGGGTCTTCGCTGTCGGCGACGTCGTCGACCACACCTACCGCCAGGCCGTTACCGCCGCCGGAACCGGCTGCATGGGCGCGCTCGACGCCGAGCGCTACCTGCGCGACGCCGCCCCGCCGGTCGAGGCGCACTGGTTCCCCGGCGGCGAGCCGGCCGAGATCGCCACCGGCTCTTAGCTCACCAGTTCTTGAACTGGAAATCTTTTCTTTAACGGACGAGCTATATCTTGCTCGCGTGAGCACCGCCTGTTCCCATCTCGACTCGGTCACTTATCTGAACCTCCCGGACGAGGTCGAGGGTTGCGCGGAGTGCCTGGCGATGGGGATGACCTGGGTCCACCTGCGGATGTGTCAGACCTGCGGCCACATCGGCTGCTGCGACAACTCGATCGGCAAGCACGCGACCGCGCACTACCAGGACACCGGTCACCCGATCATCCGCTCAGCTGAGCCCGGCGAAGACTGGAGCTGGTGCTACGTCGACGAGACGATGATCCGCCCCGGCAGCGACCACTGAGGGTCGCTTTTACGCCTCCGGCGTGACGATCGCGAAGCTGGGATCGGGCTCCTCGAGCAGCCCCAGCAGCTCGCCGATCTTCACCCCGTCGCCCTCGACCCGCAGGCGCCCGCTGGTGGCAAGCTCGGCGAGGTCGGCGTCGCCCCCGAGCATCTCGTTGAGGGCGGCGCGCTCGATCACCAGCGTCGCCTCCGCTTTGGAGGCGCCGGGGTCCAGGCGGTGGTGGAGAACGCTGTTTTCCAGAGTCAGCAGGTGCCGCTCGTCGGGATCGGTCACCTGCCAGGCGATCGTCATCCGTTTGCCCCAGGCGGCGGGGCCGTCGAGGCGGACCTTCATCCCGTCGAGGATCTGGTCGATCGAGAGCCGGGCGAGGATGTCGGGGGCGCGGGTGCTGGTCGGCGTTCCCGCAACCCCCTCGCGCAGCTCTCCGGCCCCGGCCAGGTAGAAGTTCCGCCAGGTCGCGTTCTCGGCGCCGTAGCCGAGCTGCTCGAGGGCGTCGGCCTGTAGCTCCCGCGCCTCCCGGTTCTCCGGCTCGGCGAAGACGACGTGGTTGACCACCTCGGCGACCCAGCGGTAGTCGCCGGCTTCAAACGAGGCGCGAGCCTGCTTCAGCACCCGCTCGGACCCGCCCATGAACTCGACGTAGCGGCGCGCCGACTCGACCGGGGTGTGCTCCCAGAGGTGCGCCGGGTTGCCGTCGAACCAGCCCATGTGGCGCTGGTAGACCGCCTTCACGTTGTGGCTGAGAGAGCCGTAGTAACCGCGGCAGTGCCACTCCTCGGCCAGCTCGGGCGGCAGCTCGAGCTCCTCGGCGATCTCGCGGCCGGTGAGACCGCGGTTGAGCAGCCGCAGGGTCTGGTCGTGGATGTAGGCGTAGAGGTCGCGCTGCTTGCGCAGGTAGTCGACGATCCGCTCGCTGCCCCAGCGCGGCCAGTGGTGGCCGGCGAACAGCGCGTTTGAGTCGGCGCCGAACAGCTCGATCGACTCGTCCAAATACGCCGCCCAGATATGCGGGTCGCGGACCAGGGCGCCGCGCAGGGTGAGGGTGTTGTGCATCGTGTGGGTCGCGTTCTCGGCGATGCAGAGCACCCGCTGCTCGGGGAAGTGGAAGTTCATCTCCGCCGGGGCCTCGGTCCCGGGGGTGAGCTGGAAGACCATCCGTACGCCGTCGACGGTCTCTTCCTGGCCGGTCTCGGTCACCTCGAGATTGGGCGGGATCAAGGTCAGCGTCCCCAGCGAGGTGGTCTGGCCGAGACCGGAGCCGATCTGCCCGTCCGGGCCGCGGTCGAGCTGCGCCCCGTACATGTAGCCGGCGCGCCGCGCCATCGCGGTGCCGGCGTAGACGTTCTCGGCGACCGCGTGGTGGAGGAAGCCGACCGGGGCGAGGACGGGGATCTGGCGCTCGGCGATCTCCGCTTCGGAGACGATGCCCTTGGCGCCGCCGAAGTGGTCGATGTGGCTGTGGGTGTAGAGCAGCCCGGTCACCGGCCGCTCGCCGCGGTGCTCGCGATAGAAGGCCAGCGCCGCGGCGGCGGTCTCGGCCGAGATCAGCGGGTCGATGACGATGATGCCTTCGTCGCCCTCGACCACGTGCATGTTCGAGAGATCGAATCCGCGCAGCTGGTAGAAGCCGGGCGCGATCTCGAACAGTCCCGCCAGCCGGTTGAGGCGGCTCTGGCGCCAGAGGCTGGGATGGGCGGTCTCGGGGCAGTCCCCCTGGAGGAAGGCGTAGGAGTCCATGTCCCAGACGACGCGGCCGTTCGCATCCGTGACCACCGCCGGCTCGAAGGCGGCGACGAGGCCTCGGGAGGCGTCGGCGAGGTCATCCTCGCGTTCGGGCGGCAGCGAGGCGGCGGCCTCGCGATTGCGGCGGGAGGTGAACTCGGTTGCCGGCTTGTGCTCGGGGCTCATGTGGTCTCCTCCTTTGCCTGTGCCTGTAGAAGTGGCGCCGCCCGGTAGGCCTCGCCGCGCTCGGACTCGAGCCGGTCGAGCAGCTCGACCGCGCGGTGCGGGCCGATCAGCTTGGTGATCCCGAGCGGTCCCCGCGGCCAGTTGAAGCCGAGCCGCATCGCCGTCTCCATGTCCTCGGGGGTGGCGATCTCCTCTTCCAGGGCGAAGGCCGTCTCGTTGGCGATCTGGGCGAAGAGCCGGCTCAGGACCGTCTCGGCGAGCGGATCGACCCGCTGCAGTTTCTCCGGGTCGAGGGTGGGGGCGAGGATCCCGAGCTCCGGGTCGATCTCGCGCTCGTGACCCTCGCCGTAGCGGTGGTAGCCGTGGCCGCTCTTGCGGCCGAAGCGGCCTTCGGCGACGAGCTCTTCCTGGATCGGGCTCGGTCGCCAGCGCTCCGGTTCGCCGCCCTGGCGGAAGAAGGAGCGGGCGATCTCGAGGTTGACGTCGAGGCCGATCAGGTCGAGCAGCTCGAAGGGACCCATGCGGAAGCCGCCGCCGAGGCGGACGATGCGGTCGATCGTGGCCGCGTCGGCGACGCAATCGCCGAGCATTCGCAGCGACTCCAGGGTGAACGGGCGGGCGAGCCGGTTGGCGACGAAACCGGGGCTGTCCTTGGCCCGGATCGGGGTGCGACCCATCCGCTCCGCGACCTCCGTCGCCGCCGCCATTGCCTCCTCGGAGGAGCGCTCGGCGGCGATCACCTCGACCAGCTGCATCAGCGCCGGCGGGTTGAAGAAGTGCATGCCGACCAGGCGCTCGGGGTGGGGCACGCCGGCGGCGATCTCGGAGACGCGCAGCGAGGAGGTGTTGGTGGCGAAGACCGGCTCGGGGCCGAGCGCGTCCGCGAGCTCGGTGAAGAGCCCGCGCTTCAGTTCGACGCTCTCCGGCGCCGCCTCGATCACGAGATCACAGCCGGTCAGGTCCGCCGGAGCCGATACGTAGCCGATCCGGGTCAGCGCCGCTTCGGCTTCGTCGCCGCTCCAGCGCCCGCGCGATTTGCCCTTGGCCAGGTCGTCGCCGATCCTGATCGCGGCAATTTCCAGGGCCTCGGGGTCGGGGTCCTCGAGGACGGTCTCGTAGCCGGCAAGCGCGGCCAGCTGGGCAATGCCTGCGCCCATCGTGCCGGCGCCGACGACGCCGATGCGCGAGGCCGTCATCGCCCCTGGAAGCGCGGCTCGCGTTTCTCGAGGAAGGCGTTCATGCCCTCGAAGCGGTCCTCGCTGGCCATCGCCTGGTCGAACAGCCCGCGCTCGGCCACGAGACCCTCGCCGAGGCTGGTCTCCTGCGCCGCAAGGACCGCCTGTTTCGCCAGCCGCGCCGCCAGCGGTGGCCGCTCGGCGACGATGCGGGCGAGCTCGATTGCCTCGGTCAGCCAGGCGCGCTTGCCGGCGACCTTGTTGACCAGCCCCCAGCTCTCGGCCGTCTTCGCGTCCCAGCGGCGGCCGGTGAGGACGTACTCCATCGCCCGCTGCTTGCCGATCGCCCGGGCCAGGCGCTGGGTGCCGCCGCCGCCGGGGATGATCCCGAGGGTGATCTCGGGCTGGCCGAAGCGGGCCTTCTCATCGCAGACGATCATGTCGCAGGCCAGCGCCAGCTCGCAGCCGCCGCCGAAGGCGTAGCCGGAGACGGCGGCGATCGTCGGCGTCTCGATCGCCGCCAACCGAATCCAGAACTTCATCCCCTCCGGATCGGGCGGGGCGCCGACTGGCCGCTCCGCCATCACCCGGATGTCGGCGCCGGCGGCGAAGTAATCGTCGCAGCCGGCGATCACGATGCAGCGCACGTCCGGGTCGGCGTCGAGCCGCTCGAGACTGGCGGCGATCTGATCCCGCATCTCCTGCGAGAGGGCGTTGCGCGCCTCGGGCCGGTTCAGCCGCAGGAGGGCGACGTGGCGATCGTCGACCGCGACCTCGACCTGCTCGGCCAAGGTCAGCTCTCCTCGAAGGGGAGCATCGCGCTGATCCCCGTCGCCTGGCGGCCGATGATCAGCTTCTGGATCTGGGAGGTCCCCTCGTAGAGGGTGGTGACGCGGGCGTCGCGCAGGTAGCGCTCGACCGGGTAGTCGTCGACGTAGCCGGAGCCGCCGTGGACCTGGATCGCCAGGTTGGCGCACTCGACCGCGGACTCGGTCGCGTACAGCTTCGCCACCGAGGTCTCCTCCAGGTTGGGCTTTCCTTCGTCCTTGAGGAGACCGGCGCGCAGGACCAGCATCCGGCTCGCGTCGCGCTTGAGGATCATGTCGGCGATCATCTCCTGCACCAGCTGGAAGCGGGCGAGGGGGACGCCGAACTGCTTGCGCTCCTTGGAGTACTCGACCGAGGACTGGACGCAGCCTTCGCAGATGCCGACGCAGCCGGCGGCGACGCTGTAGCGGCCGTTCTCCAGAGCGCTCATCGCCACCTTGAAGCCGTCGCCGACCTCGCCGAGCATCGCGTCGTCGCCGACCTCGACCGCGTCGAGCGAGATCTCGGCGGTGTCGGAGGCGCGCAGGCCGAGCTTGCCGTGGATCTCCTGCGCGGTGAAGCCCTCGCTGTCGCAGGGGACGAGGAAGCAGGCGAGGCCGCGGTGCTTCTTCTCGGGGTCGGTCTGGGCGAAGATCAGCGCCACCTCGGAGTAGTTGCCGAGACTGATCCACATCTTCTGGCCACTGATCGACCAGCCGCCCTCGGTCTTCGTCGCGCGGGTGCGGAGGTTGGCGGCGTCGGAGCCGGTGTCGGGCTCGGTCAGGCCGAAGCAGCCGAGCGCCTCACCCGAGCAGAGCCGCGGCAGCCACTTCTGCTTCTGCTCCTCGGAGCCCCACTTCTCGATCGAACCACCGACCAGCGAGGTCTGGACCGAGACGACGGTGCGGGCGGAGGAGTCGGCGCGGCCGATCTCCTCGGCGATCAGGCCATAGCCGATGTAGTCGAGGCCGCGGCCACCGTACTCTTCGGCGATCGGCGCGCCGAGGAAGCCGACCTCGCCCAGCTTGCGCGCCAGCTCGCGGTCGAAGCGGCACTCACGGTCGTTGTCGCGGGCCTTCGGCAGGATCTCCCGCTCGGCGAACTCGCGCGCCGTTTCGCGGATCAGCTTCTGCTCGTCGCTGTAGGTGAAGTCCACCTCAGAGCTCCCGCAGCTCTTTGCCCAGAGTCTCGGCGAAGGCTGCCTGCGCCTCCTGCGTTCGCGGCCCCGGGGCCGCCGGGAAGACGACCCCATCGACGGATGAGACGGCCTGGATCTCGCGCGTGGTCGAGGCGAGGAAGGCCTCGGTAGCGGCGCGGAGGTCGTCGACGTGCCAGCTGTCCTCGCTGACGTCGAGCGCCTTGACGAGGCGATCGCGGGTGATCGACTCGAGCACGCCGTCGGTCAGCGCCGGCGTCCGCAGCTCGCCCTCGGCGGAGACCCAGAAGACGGAAGAGGTCGGCGGCTCCAGCACCGTCCCCTCGGGCGTGATCAGTACCGCCTCGTCAGCTCCCTGCCCCTTGGCGATCCGGGTCGCCTGCATGTTGGCGGCGTAGGAGAGCGACTTGACGCCGTTGAGGATCACCGTCGGCGAGTAGGTGACGGTGGCGAGGCTGAGCGTCTCGCCGTGGGAAGGGATCGGCTCGGTGGCGGCGACCCGGCGGCCACCGCGGGTGACGATCAGGCGCATCTGGCCTTCGACCGGGCCGGCCTGCCCGAGCAGGGCCTCGATCTCCGCTTCCAGGGCGCCGCGGTCGAACTCGAGCTCGATCGCGGCGGCGGAGCGGACCAGGCGGTCGAGGTGGTCGACCAGCGCGAAGGGCTTGCCGCCGTAGAGCCGGATCACCTCAAAGGCGCCGTCGCCGCGATAGAGGCCGTCGTCCTTGAGGCTGACCGTCGCCTCGGCGGTTAGACCGATCGACCCGTTGACGCTGGCCAGCTCTTCGAAGCCCTCGCTCACAGCGGCCGAGGCTACCTGGTTGTCAGCCGCGGCGGACGTGGATCTTGCAGCGATTGGGATTCGCGCGCAGGCACTTCAGCGCCGCCCATTCGATCTTGAAGCTGCTCTCCCAGGCGGTCGCGTCCTGGCGCCGGATGTAGCTGGGGGAGACGATGCCCGCGTAGAGGTTGCGGCCGGAGCGGAAGGCGATTTCACAGCGGTAGCGGCTGCGGCCGGCGCGGCGGCAGCTGCCGAAGACTTCCGCGGCGCGCTCGAAGGCCCGCCCGAACTTGACCTGCAGGGTGTAGACGGCGAAGAGCTCGGCGCTGGACTTGGTCATCTGCGGGAGAGGGGTGCTGGGGTCGACCACCGGCCGCGGAGCGCCGGTTTCGATCGCGGCGATCCATTCCGAGGCCCAGGGCGAGACGGTGTCGACGCGGGTCAGCACGTTGGGGAACTTGGTGTTGCAGAAGGGGCCGCCGGTGCTGATGATCCCCAGCTCGACCGGGACCCCATCCGCCCGCTGCCCGATCGCGGGGCCGCCGCTGTCGCCGAAGCAGCCGCCGCTCTTCTTCGCCGGCGCGTCGAGGGCGCAGAACTGGGCGGAGCTGGAGAAGGGCGAGTAGTAGCGGCGCGTCTTCCGCTCGCAGAAGGAAGGTGGCTGGACGACCATCGTCGTCGCCCGCAGGCTTTCGGGCCCTTTCGCCGCTTCGGGGCTGGTTATCCCCCAGCCGGCGAGCTGGATCGCGGCGCCGCCCGCGTACAGCGGGACGTCGGCCGGGCCGGCCATCGCGATCGGTGGGGCGGCGGTCGGCCGGTCGAGGACGAGGATGGCGGCGTCCCCGCGCAGGCCGCCGGGGTCGAAGCCGGGGAAGACGTGGTTCTCGACAACTTTGAAGACGTTCTCGCGCAGCGATTGGCTCGGGCTGGTGGTGCCGGTCGCCACCGCGTACTGGTTGGGGGGCGTGAAGGTTCCGCGTTCGATGTCCTCGACGCAGTGGGCGGCGGTGAGGATCACTCGCGGCGAAACGACGGTGCCGGTGCAGGCGAAGCCGCTTTTCCCCTGTTGCGCCTGGATGTAGGCGAGCGAGGGGAATTCGGCGATCGTGGCGCCGTGGCCGCCGATGATCGAGGCCTGGGCGCGCGATTCGGCCGCCGCGGTGGCGGGCATCAGCAGCGCCAGAAACAGGATTGCCGGGGTGAGCGCTCGCCTCACGCCACCACCCTAGTGAAATCGAGCGGTCAGACTGCTTCGAAGACCGTCGCCAGGCCCTGGCCTACGCCGACGCAGAGGGTCGCAACTCCGAACTTGCCTCCCCGCCGCCGCAGCTCGCGGACGAGGGTGCCGGCGAGGCGGGCGCCCGAGCAGCCGAGCGGGTGGCCGAGGGCGATCGCGCCGCCGTTGACGTTCAGCCGCTCCTCCTCGATGCCGAGCTGGCGGGCGCTGGCGAGGACCTGTGAGGCGAAGGCCTCGTTCAGCTCGACGAGGTCGATCTGAGCGATCTCGAGGCCGGCGTTGGCGAGCACGCGGGGGACCGCCTGCACCGGGCCGATCCCCATGTAGGCAGGGTCGACGCCGGCGACGCCGGTGGTGACGACGCGGGCCAGCGGCTCGGCGCCGATCTCCTCGGCGCCCTTCTCGGACGCGATCAGCAGGCAGGCGGCGCCGTCGTTGAGGGTCGAGGCGTTGCCGGCGGTCACCGTCCCGCCCTCGCGGAAAACCGGCCGCAGCTTCGCCAGCTGCTCCAGGGAGGCGTCGGGGCGGGGACCCTCGTCGGCCTCGACCAGGATCGTCTCGCGGCCCTTCCGGGCCTCGATTGGCGCTATCTCCTCGGCCAGCCAGCCGGCCTCGGCGGCGGCCACGGCGCGCTGGTGGCTGCGCAGGGCGAAGGCGTCCTGGTCTTCGCGGCTGATGCCGTAGCGCTCGGCGACGTTCTCGCCGGTCTCGCCCATCGACTTCGGTCGAGACCCCGAGCTCCGCCATCCGCGAGTTGATCATCCGCCAGCCGAGGGTGGTGTCGTGCATCGTCTGCGGGCCGCGAGGGAGACCGCGCTCGGGCTTCTCGACCACCCAGGGGGCGCGGCTCATCGACTCGACGCCGCCGGCCAGGTAGAAGTCTCCCTCACCGGCCTTGACCGCCCGCGCGGCGCTGTTCACCGCCTCCAGCCCCGAGGCGCAGAGGCGGTTGACGGTGGCGCCGGGCACGCTCTGCGGCAGGCCGGCCAGCAGCGCCGCCATCCGGGCGACGTCGCGGTTGTCCTCGCCGGCCTGGTTGGCGGCGCCGAAGTAGACGTCGGTGATCCTCTCGGGGTCGACGCCGCTGCGCTCGACCACGGCGCCGATCGCGTGCGCGGCCAGGTCATCGGGGCGGACCCCGGAGAGGGCGCCGCGGTAGGCCCCCATCGGGGTGCGCAGGGCTTCGACTACGTATGCGTCGGGCATCGGGGCGAACCGTATCCTTGTCGGGTGATTTTCATTCTGGGGACTCTGGGAATTCTGGCTTTTCTCGTCGGCGTGCTGTTGATCGTCGGGCACTACTACCCCGGCAGCTCCGCCGGCCTGGTCGACTGGGTGCCGACCCGCTCGCCCGAGGTCGAGGCCGAAAACGAGATCGACGACATCCGCCAGATGATGGAGGCGCAGAACGAGATCCGGCGGCGGCGCGGCGTCCCGGAGATGACCGAGGAGGAGCTGCAGCGGAGCGTCGCCGAAGACGAGCAGCTGCGGCTGCGCGGCCAGGGGCCGTTCGAGGCCGGCTAGGTGGCGCGGGCGCTGATCGTCGGCTGCGGTTGCCGCGGCCGGCAGCTGGGGGAGAGGCTTCTGGCCGAGGGCTGGGCGGTGCGCGGGACCAGCCGCCGCGAGGAGGGGCTGGCGGCGATCGAGGCGGCGGGAATCGAGCCGGCGCTTGCCGACCCCGACCGGCCGGGGACGATCCTCGAGCTGGTCAGCGACGTCGCCGTGCTGGTGCTGCTGCTCGGTGGCGCGACCGGCAGCGAGGAGGAGTTGGCGGCGATTCACGGTCCGCGGCTGGAGCGGCTCCTGGAACACCTGGTCGAAACCCCGGTTCGCGGCGTCCTTTATGAGGGAACCGAGGCGGGCGCCGAGATCGTCCGCAACGCCAGTCGCACCTGGCGGATCCCGGTGCGGATCCCGCCGAAACCGTCTCAGTCACCCCATAGCGGTGACGCAGACGGTCTCGCGGGGGAAGTTTGGGCCCTGCTTGGCCGACGAACATAAATAGCTAAACTCCGATAAGAATTTAGGTAATAGCCGGAAAACGCGAGAGGAGCGGCAAAAATGGCTCTGCAACTGGGTGACGTAGCACCGGACTTCGAGGCCGACACGACCCAGGGCCGGATCAAGTTCCACGACTGGATCGACGACTCGTGGGCGGTGCTGTTCTCCCACCCGAAGGACTTCACGCCGGTCTGCACCACCGAGCTCGGCTACATGGCGCGGATCGAGCCGGAGTTCGAGAAGCGGGGCGTGAAAATCATCGGCCTCTCGGTCGACCCGATCGACAAGCACGAGGACTGGGCCGACGACATCGAGGAGACCCAGGGCGCTCGCCCCGAGCTACCCGATGATCAGCGACGCCGACTTCGAGATCTCAAAGGCCTACGGGATGCTGTCGGCCGACGTCTCCGGCGACCCCGGCGACCGCACTCCGGCCGACAACCAGACGGTTCGCAACGTCTTCGTCATCGGCCCCGACAAGAAAATCAAACTCATCCTCGTCTACCCGATGACGACCGGGCGCAACTTCGACGAGGTCCTGCGGGTGATCGACTCGCTGCAGCTGACCGCCAACCACAAAGTCGCGACGCCGGCCCAGTGGAAGCAGGGCGACGACGTGATCATCGCCGGCTCGGTCTCCAACGACGAAGCGAAAGAGATCTACCCGGATGGCTGGGAGGAGCCGAAGCCCTACATCCGGATAGTTCCCCAGCCGGGCAAAGCCTCGAACTAGTCGAGGCGGTCCAGTAAGTCGCTGAGGATCCGCGCGGTGGCTCCCCAGATCAGCTGCCCTTCGACCTCGTAGGTCGGGGTGTGGATGGGGACGCCGCGCCGGATCAGGCGGCGCATCTCGTAGCCCTCGCGCAGCACGCTCGAGGGAGAAGGTGAGCACGGTCTCGACCTCGCTCGGGTTCGGCTGCAGGGACAGCTCCCGCGGGTGGGGGATGTGGCCGACGAAGGGGTGGACGACGTAGTTGGTGACGAAGGTCCTGGTCGCCGGCAGGCTCTCGCCCGATTTTCACCTGCGGCGGGATCGAGGCCGATCTCCTCCTCGGCCTCGCGCAGCGCGGTGGTCTGCAGGTCGGCGTCGGCGTCGTCGTGGCGCCCGCCGGGGAAGGAGATCTCGCCGGCATGGCGGCGCAGGTCGGCCCGGCGCTCGGTGAAGATCAGGCCCGGTTCGTCGTCGGGCCAGCCGTAGAGCGGCAGCAGCACGGCTGCGTCGACGGTGCTGCCGATCAAATGATGACCTGGACGGTGCCGCCGTCCACCGACCAGGCGGCGCCGGCGACGTAGGAGGCGCGCTCGGAGCAGAGGAAGACGATCGCCGCGGCGATCTCCTCGGCCTCGGCGAGGCGGCCGATCGGGCGCTTGGATCCGGCTTCGGCGAGGGCCTCCTCGCGGCTCTCGGCGCCCGGAGATCTGCATGCGACTGGTCGAGCAGGCCGCCCGGCTCCATCCACATCTCGGATTCGACCGGGCCGGGGGCAGATCGCGTTGACGAGGACGCCGGTCTTCGCGTAGCGGTCGGCGAACAGGCGGGAGAGCGAGAGCTCGGCTGCCTTGGCGACCGAGTACTCGGCCATCGCCGCCGAGGGGCGCTTGCCGGCGGTCGAGCAGACGTTGACCACCCGTCCCCAGCCGCGCTCGGCCATCGGCGGGATCGGCGTTCGCATCGCCCGCAGCGGCGCCATCACGTTGAGCTCGTACTGGGCGCGCCAGTCCTCGTCGGGGACGTCGTCGAGGTCGCGCCACTGGGCGGCGCCGGCGTTGTTGACGAGCACGTCGAGGGCGCCGAAGCGCTCCTCGGTCGCGGCCAGCATGCGCTCGCCGGCGTCCTCGGCGGTGACGTCGAGCGAGAGATAGGCCGCCCCGCCGCCGGCGGCCTCTGCGGTGCGGATGGCCTCTTCGGTCACTGCCGCCAGCCGCTCCTCGCCCCGCGCGACCAGCAGCACGTTTGCCCCCTCGGCGCAGAGCTGCAGCGCGGTCTGCGCGGCCGATGCCGCGGCTGGCGCCGGTGACGACGCAGGCGCGACCGTTCAGCCCGAGGTCCATCAGACCGCCTCCAGCCGCTCGGCGACGGTGACGTGCCCTTTGCCGGCAAGCACCTTGTGGACCGGGCATTTGGTGGCGATCACGAGCAGGCGTCGCCGCTGCTCGGAGTCCAGCTGGGCCGGCAGCTTCAGCGCCGACCTGGAAGTCGTTCGGCACGGTGCCCTCGTAACCCACCTCGACATCCACCTCGACCGGCCCGACGTCCCAGCCTTTGCGCTCTGCATACATCTCGACCGTGATCGCGATGCAGCCGGCGAGGCTGGCGCCGAGCAGCTCGGTCGGCCGCGGCCCGGTGTCGGTGCCGCCCTGGTCGGCCGGCTCGTCGACGACGCAGGTCGTGGCTGCCGTCGAGCTCGACCTCGTGGGCGTAGCCCTCGACCCGGCGGGCGACGATCCGCACGCTCAGCCCTTGCCGCGGCCCTCGAACAGGGCGGGGTCGTCGACGTCGGCGTAGCGGGCCATCGCGTAGATGGCGTCGGAGGCGCGGTTGACGAAGTGGATCACGGTCTCGCTCTCGATCTCGCCCTGCTTCGTTCAGTTCGGAGATCCGTCGCTCGGCGCGGCGGATCGTCGTCCGGGCGACGTCGAGCTGGGCGGAGAGCTGGTTACCGCCGGGGATGACGAACTTCGGCGGCAGCTCGACCTGCGCCATGTAGCGGTCGATCATCTGCTCCAGCTCGGTGACCATCGCCTCGGTGCTGCGGCTGACGCCGTCTTCGAGCCGTCCGGCTGCCTCCGGCGCCGTCGCCAGCTCGGCGCCGGCGACGAAGATGTCGTCCTGGAGGCGGAGGATGTCGGCGGCGAGCTCGGCCTCCTCCGGGCCGCAGAGAGCGCGGGCAACGCCGAGCTGCGAGCAGGCCTCGTCGAGGGTGCCATAGGCGTCGGTGCGGCCGTGGTGCTTGGGGACGCGGCCGCCGTACCAGAGCGAGGTGGTCCCGTCGTCGCCCTTCTTGGTGTAGATCTTGACCACGGTCAGCGCACCGGGTTGAAGACGAATCCGGTCATCACCTTGGGGTAGAAGTAGGTCGACTTCGGCGGCATCATCGTGTCGGTGTTGGCGATTTCCTTGACCTGCTCGACGGGGACCGGGCGCTGGATGAAGGCGACGTCGTACTCGCCCTCGTCGACCATCCCCAACGCGTCGTCGACGCTCTTCGCGTATTCGAGACCCTGGCGCTCGTCGATGTCGTGGTCGCTCATCCCGGCCAAGCCCTTGAGCACGAGGGTCTCGAGGATCGCCGAGTCGAGCCGGCGGTAGGCCTCGGGTTTGCCCTCGAGCCGGCGGTCGATCTCGCCGGGGTCCTTGAGCCGGAGGCGGAAGGCGCGTTTGTGGAAAGCGTCGTAGAGGCCGAAGACGCCGACGCCGTCCTCGCCGCCGGGGTCGATCTCCTCGCGGTCTACCTCGGTGACCTCGAACAACTCGCGCAGGCCGTTGCCGAGTTTCCCCTGGCGCTCAGGGTCGTCTGCGAAGCCGGAGAGGAGGCGGTGGGTGGGGAAGACGGTGAGGCCGGGATCGTCGAGCCCGGTCAGCGACATCAGCGTGTAGTTGTGCGGTCCCTCGCCGCCGATCTCGTCGCGGAAGGCGCGCGCGGTCTCGTAACGGTGGTGGCCGTCAGCGATCAGCAACTGCGCTGCGGCGAGGCACTCGGTCACGGCGGCGTGGACCGTCGGGTCCTCGACCTTCCAGAGCCGGTTGACGGTGCCGCTTTCGTCGGTCGCCTCGCCCCAGGGTTCGTCCGGCAGGGACGGCGCCACTAGCGGCCAGGCGTCCTCGGTCGAGAGCGAGAAGATGGGGGAGAGGTTGTAGCCGCTGGCCCGGGTCAGCTCCAGCCGGTCGAGCAGCGGGCCGGGGTGGGTGCGCTCGTGGGGGCGGACGGTGCCGCTCTCGAAGTCCTCGACCCGCACACGGGCCAGGATCCCGTTGCGGCTGTAGCTGGTCCCGTCGGGGGCGGCGTAATCCTGGGTCAGCGCCCAGAGCGAGGACTCGTCGTCCTGGACCAGCGCGCCCTCGGACTTCCAGCTCTCGATCCGCGCCGCCGCCTCGGCATACGGATCGCCGCTCGGGTCGCTGTCCGGGTCGGCGGGGTCGAACGGTTTCGGCAGGTCGATCGCGACCGCATTGTGGGGGGAGCGCTCCAGCAGCGCCCGCCGCTGCGCCGCGTCGATCACGTCATAAGGGGGCGCGGCAACAGCGTCGAGCGAGCCGACCTTCCCCAGGTCGTAGTGCAGAGCCTTGAAAGGAAGCACCTCAGCCATCGCTCCAGAACCTACACTTGCCTAAGTCGGGGCGTGGCGCAGCCTGGTAGCGCGCCGCCTTTGGGTGGCGGAGGTCCCCGGTTCGAATCCGGGCGCCCCGATGATTCTTCGCAAAGCGACCTGCTTAGACTTGGACCAAGTCCTACCGCTCGGCGAGCGCTTTGAGTGCCGCTACCGCGAGAGAGGCAAAAACGACGGCGCCGACTGCGCCGCCGAAAAGCTGAATCGCGCACGGGACATCGGGCGATGCCGGGGCGATGGACTCTCCGAGTGAGCCAATCGCCATCGCCAGGCAGGTCGGGATCATCGCGGCATTGGCAATGGCACCCCGGCGGTCCCTCTTCCTAGCGAGAAGCACTGTCAGTCCGAACAGGTGAATTGATACGGCCAACGAGCCCAGATCGAGACGATCGCACCCAACCATGCATAGACGAATACAAGAGGTGCAGCCGCATCCAGTTGCCTCATCTCAGGTTGACTGATCGATGCGAGAGAGGCCATTCCACAGCAGCGCCGTAGCAGCTAGGACCAGGTCCTTCCGGTTGGTCTCGCGGTGCTCCCACCACCAGGCCGCGAGGCCGATGAGGCTGGACTTGACCATCTCCGCGACCATGACTGCCCGTGGCGGAGCTGGGGAGCCACCAACCGTTTGCGACCTGCCCAAGGCGGTCTCCAGTGCCCCCGCAATCGCTTCGGTTGCCTTTTCCTGCACTCGCTCATGCGCGGCGGCGGTCGTTGGGTCTGCAGGCGCGTCGCGGAACAGCATCCTCCAGACGAACGGGTCTGTCTCTATGATGTGAAAGAAGTCGTTGATCTGGCGTTTTAGCTCTGCCTGCGGACTCACGTTCCCGGATGTTCGGACGGTTCGCTCCACCAGCTTTTGCCCGTGTTCTTCGATCAGGCCGACGTAGAGTTCCCGCTTCGACGGATAGTGGTCGTAAAGCACTGAGGCGACCACCCCTGCCTCGCGCGCGATGTCCTGCATGGTGGCGGCATCGTAGCCGCACTTGGCAAAGACCCTGGTCGCTGCATGTTGAATCAACTCACGACGTACCGAAGGCGGCAATCGACGCCGATTTTTGGACCGCTGTACAGAAGCGTCAGACATAACAGAATCTCCGTTCGGTATTGTACACTATCTACCGAATAGCAATTCGGTTGACCTCCGATGAGCGGCGATGAATAGAGAACTAACGACAAAAGGCTTCGATCCCATCGTTGCGGGCCTTCTCCTCTTCGGTCTCCCCTCGCTCTTCCTGGGCATTCTCATGGCCTTTGCCCCGGGAGTCTTCTTCGAGCTGATTGGCCCCTACGGCGTCCGCAACGACCATTACATCCACGACACCGCGAGCTTCCAGATCGCACTCGCGATTCTTTTGCTGGTTGCGGTGCGACAGCCTTCCTGGCGCGTGCCGGCATTCGCGGCAAACGCGGTTCAGTGGGGCTTCCACGCGGTCAGCCACACGATCGATATCGGAAACGCCGACCCAAGTTGGATCGGCTACTTCGATTTCGTCGCGACCGTCGGAGGCTCCCTACTTTTGGGGGGGCTGGCAGTGGCCGCCGCTCGCCGGGAACTCGGGAAATCATGAAAGTGCTTGTCGCTGGTGCGACCAGTGTGCTCGGCCGGCCGTTGCTAAGTGGATTGCGAGACGCGGGCCATGAGGTGAGCGGTCTAACGCGCTCACGATCAAAGGTTGCCGACATCGAGCGGAGCGGAGCACGCGCCGTCGTCGCAGATGTCTTCAACCACCACGGACTGACCGACGCAGTTGCCTCGGTAGAGCCAGAAGCAGTGGTCTCGCTGCTTGTGACTCTGCCGAAGAATGGTCCGCTGCGTGCCTCGCAGGTGCATCCCAACCTGCGCCTTTGGGCAGAGGGTGTGCCCAACTTGGTCGGGGCGGCAAGGCAGGCCGGGGTACGGCGCCTGGTCGCGGAGTCCTTTGTCTTCGCCTATGGCTACGGCCAGTATGGCCCCGAGGCGCTGACCGAGAGCGCTGAGCTGAAAGGCGGAGCTGTTATCGCTGGTCAAGCGCAGATCCTCGCTGGGCTGCGCCGCATGGAGAAGGCGGTCGTGAGAGCCGAGGGTCTGGATGAAATCGTCTTGCGCTACGGAGGCCTTCACGGCAGTGGCGTACCCATGACGGCCACGATGGCAATGGCACTGCGCCGTGGGCTGCCTGTGCTCCCAGGCGGCGGGCACGCTTTGCTCCCGTTCCTCGAGTTGAGCGATGCGGTGCGTGGAACCGAAGCGGCGCTCAGCTGCGGCAGGGGTGGCCAGATCTACAACCTGGTCGACGATCGACCGACTGAAGTACGTGAGTACGCAACTGCGCTATCGGCCTCGGTCGGCGGACCAGCGCCTCGATCCATCCCACTCTGGCTGCTCAGGCCTGTAGCCCCATACATGGCCTGTGTCCTCAATCACACCCGCCTTCCGGTCGCCAACGAGAGAGCGAAGCGAGATTTGGCTTGGGAGCCCCGATACCCAAACGTCTACACGGCGCTTGCCTGAACACTGAGACACGAGATGCCAACTGCCAAGTCGAGCTCGTACTTTCCAGAGACCTCGGTCGCGCGCCGTATCCATGGAGAGCGTGCAGTGGGAATTCTCTACGGGCAGCGCGCCCTGCTGATCGGCGCACTCGACCCCCTTACCTACACGGGGACGATGCACAGCACGAAGTCAAGCAACTGGCCTTTTCAGCGCCTTGCTCGAACCGCCAGGATTCATGAGACTGTCTTGCTCGGCACTCGCGCTGAGGCGGACGCGGCCGTCGAGTCGGTGCACCAACTCCACCGCCGGGTCGAGGGAAAATTGCCCGACTCGGCCGGCAAGTATGAGGCGGGCACTCGATATTCGGCCTTCGACCCAGAGTTGATGCTTTGGACACTGGCGGTAATCGCCGATTCAGCACGCACTGTCTACGAAACGTTCATCCGCCGACTGTCGGACGAGGACCTGGAGCGGCTCTGGCAGGATTACATGCTCTTTGGGGAGCTGTTTGGGCTTGCTCGCGAGGGAATGCCGACCAGCCACAGGGAGTTCAGCGTCTGGATGGGCGAGCGTTTGGCATCGTCGGATCTCCATGCCACTCCCCACGCTTTGGAGATGGCCCCACTCGTCGCCTTCGAGCACCCGGTTCCGCCGCTGATGCGTCCGGCGCTTCGCCTCAACAATCTCGCAATCAAAGGAATGCTTCCAGACCGCGTGCGGGAGATCTTCGATATCCGCTGGGACCCTGTTCACGAAGCCGGTTTTCGTGCCATTGCCGCCACTCATCGGCACGCGATCCATCTTCTCCCCAGGCGAGCTAGACGTGGGCGTAACGACGTTTTCTTCGACCTCGTCAGTCGTGGTGAGCGTCGCCAAGGCGGCACTGCCACCCCCGGTTCTCTTGGGCATTGATTCTTGGTCGACATCAAGGGAGCGTCGGCAAAGTGATGCAATTGTGAGGCTGCGCCGTCTTCAATCCCGCTTCTGGCGCTAATCAATCCGATCGCCCCGATCCTCAGCGAGACGCGAACGTTCGTGAAATCGGCGAACGGGCTGGCGCTCGCCTCGTTTCGGCCTCAACCGCCCCTGGAGGGGAGGGTCGCCGGGACTTGACATTGACAAATATCTGTGTCTTACTCTGCTTGAGAAACACAGAGACTCGTCTTCATAGACGTCTCATTCAGGGAAATACAGGGAGAGCCGCCGCAGGGGCTCAGGGCCTTCGGGCCCAAGGGACAAGAGAGAGATCTATCGCCGTGAACTGGGATGCAGCAGCACCGTGTTCTGACTGGGTCGGGAGCGCCGAGGCGCTCGCCGTCCCGATGGCGATCCTGCCTGCCCGGCTCAGCAATCAAACCCGGCCGAGACAGCTCGCCGGACTCAAGGAGGAGAGCTAAACGATGCTCGAACGTCTGCGTATGCACCTCGGCTCGGCCGGCTTGGTCGTGGCGATCGTCGCCTTGGTCGTCGCCTCTGTTGGCGGCGCCTACGCCGCCAAGAAGGCGGACAAGGAAATGGCCAGCGCCTCGGCCACCAAGAAGGGACCGCGCGGTCCGAAAGGTCCGAAAGGGGCCAAAGGCGCGCCCGGCGCGACCGGCCCAGCGGGACCCCAGGGCCCGGCCGGCGCCAACGGCAAAGACGGTGCCAATGGCGCCAACGGTAAAGACGGCACCTCCGGCACCGCCGGCTCGAGCGTCACCGCCGCCAAACTGAACCCGGGCAACGCCAACTGCGCGGACGGCGGCTCCGAATTCAAAGCCGGTGCCACCACCACCTTTGCCTGCAACGGCGCCGAAGGTGAAGCTGGCGAAGAGGGCGAAAAAGGAGAAAAAGGGGACGAAGGGTCTCCATGGACCCTTGGGGGCACGCTTCCCTCCGGAGCGACCGAGACCGGGACTTGGGGCTTTGGGCCCATGCTCGCCAGTCAGGTTCCCTTCGTGAGTGAAGCCGCCGAACCAACCGAAGCGGAAGAAAATCGGGAATTCGCAGAGAAAATCGAATCCCTCAACAACCCCTTGCGGGTGATGATCTCCTTCGCGATCCCACTTGCTGAAAAATTGCCGGATCCACAGGTTCACTATCTGGATCAGGGCTATCCCACCGGGGCGAGCGCAGAAGAAATAGAAAACTGCCCAGGAAGTGCTGCCGATCCGCAGGCTAAAAAAGGTCACCTCTGCGTTTATGTGGCCAACCGCTCGGCAGCCTTTCCCGATCCGGAAGGGAGTTTCGTTCAGAGCACTGTCCCCCTCGACCCCGTCAATGAGGGGGGTACTAAACCGGGTGCTTCGACCACCGGGGCGTACCTACCGATGATCGTTCTTAGCAAAGGCGCTCGCGCAACCGGCACCTTTGCGGTAACGGGGGAATAGAGAAAGAGATGAAGGCCGGAACCTCGCCCGGATGGCAACTGGACGTCCATCCGGGCGAGGCTGAGGCGGACCGCACAACGCGATGCACAATCACCTGCAAGGAGAGAGCGTGAAGGCAATGGCACACACTTCGAAGACGACCGGTCGGTCTCTAGTAGCTGGCATCGTTGGCGCTGCCGTTGCATTGCTCGCATCGCTGTGTCTGGCCGCTCCCGCCTCCGCGCTTGAAGCTCGCGTGCAATACGCGGAATTTGGTCCCGATGGCACTCAAGACAGCAAGTTCATTCCCAATTACATTGGGGGAGGAAAAGCGAATGCCCTGGGTGAGCTCGCATTCGACCAGGTGAACAAGAGGCTCTACGCCAGCACTGGCCATGTGACCAACAGGATCTATGGCTTCGATGCGTCGATCGAAGGCGTCTACGACCCGCTCGGGGGCAACTTCCCGCTGACGGTTCCGGGCATGTTCTACACCCCGCTTGCGGTGGATGGCGGCACTCCCGGCGCGAGCGGGAACATCTATACGTTTCTGAGCGGGTCTATTCCGGGGTTCGACAGCAGCGGCGAAGCCTTGCCCGGGTATCCGGTGGCGCCGGGGTTCGAGGTCCGAGGTGGAACCGTCGACAGCACCGGAGCTCTTTGGGTCTACGATCGCGGAGCCAGGCTGCTGAGGAAATACACCCCGGCTGGTTTCCCCGAGGGCACGACGATCAACCTTGCCCCCGTTGCCGACGGAGCCGGCTTCGTCGGCGAAGAGATGGCATTCGATTCGAACGGGGACCTATATGTCTTTGGGACCGACGAAGGGGTAAGCAGAACCTTCAAGATCCCTGCTGCCGGTGGGTATGCCACCCCGATCGACTTTGCCCCCGGCGGCGTAGACATCGCTGTGGACACCTCGAACCACAATGTCTATGTGGTTACCGAAGCCGGAGCCAAAGCCTATGACTCGACCGGCAAATTTCTCTATAACTTTGGGGACGGCATCCCGGAAGTAACCATTAGGTCGATTGCGATCGACCAGTTCACGGATTCGATTTTCCTTGGCAGTCTGGAAGATCTGCCGGACCCTCCGTCTCCCGCGATTCCCCTTGACCGCGAAACGATCCGGGTCTTTGGCCCGTTCGGTCCGGTGGTGGCTTTCACCCTCGACGATGCCAGCGGGCTGACCGGTTCCCACGCCACCTTCAACGGCACGGTCAACCCCGAAGGGTCGACGATAACCGAGTGCAGGTTCGAATACGGGCTGACCAAAGCGTATGGCAAGTCGGTCCCCTGCAACGGCTCGATCCCGGCGGACTCGAGCCCCCACCCGATCAGCGCCACCGTTGGCGACGTCCTGCCCCAGGGCAGGACCTACTTCTTCAGGATCGCGGTGAAAGGCGCCACGGGAACCTCGCGCAGCGCCAGCAAGACCTTCGTCACGCCCTACGTCCTTCACGCGAAACCCGCCTCGTCTCTTGCCGACAGCTCGGCGACTCTGAACGGCACGATCGATCCGGATGGACTGCCGCTCTCGGACTGCCAGTTCGAATTTGGAACCACCACGAAATATGGCCAGAGCGTTCCCTGCAGCCCCGCCGCCGCCGCCATCCCGGTGGACAGCAACGTCCACGCCCTGACCGCTGCCGTGAGTGGCTTGGTCGCCGGCGTGAATTACAACTTCCGGATTGCCGCGACGAACGCCGCGGGGACCTTCTATAGCGAGAACGAAACCTTCTCCACCCTCGGACCGCCGCTGGTCTTCGAACAGGAGGCATCGCCGGTCGGCGAGACGACCGCGACTCTGAGAGCGCTCGTCAACCCCAAGGAAAGCGCTACGAGCTATCACTTCGAATGGGGTCCTGACGCCTCCTACGGAAGCCGGTTTCCTGCCGAAGGGGAGCTTTCAGCGGGTTCGGGATCGAGCGCAAGTGATGTGAGCGCCGAGCTCACTGGTTTGACCGAACGCGGTACCTACCATTTCCGGGTCGTCGCCACCAACGGCTTTGGCAGGACTGAGGGCCCCGACCAGCTGTTTACCACCGTGATCGACAACGGCGGCTGCCCCAACGCCGCGATTCGCGCCGAGCAGGTGTCCGAGACCCTGCCGGAAGGGCCGGTCGACTACCCGGAGTGCATGGGGCTGGAGATGGTCAGCCCGCAAAAAAAGTTCAACCAGTTTGCCCGCGGACCGGGGTTTTCCGCGAACGGAGAACGGGTGAAGTTCCAGTCGGTGGCGGCCCTGGCGGATACGCCGAAGCAGGGCACGTTCCTGGATCCTTATGTCGCCACCCGGACTTCCAGCGGCTGGGTCACCAGCCCGACCGCCTCGCCCCCTCAGTACGTGGTTGGCAACCTCGGGGTCGGAGCCCCCTGCACTTATAGCGTCGATCTCTCGCATTGGGCGACCTGGGCATCGACCGATACCGAGTCCAAGCTGGCGATCACGACCGCCTTCGCGGGCGACATCGACGGCAACTTCCAACCGATCAGTCCGCTGCTGCGGCCGCGTAACCAAGGGATTGACAGATTTTCCCTCAACGCGAGCCACTGCCATGGCTCATCTTCGGACGCCTCACACTTCTTCTTTGCCGTCAGGCCGGACTTCCTGCTGGAGGGTCCCGAACCCAGTGCCGCCTACCTTGAGGGCGACCCGCTGAGTAGTCCCGGAAATCAGTACGAGGCCTATCTCGGCAACAGCGGCACCCCAAGCATCGAACTTATGCAGCGGGACAGCGCGGGCGTCGTCTACGGGGGTGCTTGTGGAGCTCTGATCGGCAGTGCGGTGAGCGAATCGGCCACCGGCAACAAGCGCGGCACCGTCTCCCCTGACGCCTCGCGGGTCTTCTTCTCTGCCCGGCCGGACCAGGCAGACGCGGCTCCCTGTGACAAATCCCGTGGTTATCGCATCTTTCAGCGGACTCGTACTCCAGCCGGCGTTGAAATCGAGGAGTTGACGGCCTCGGAGTGCGATCGCATCTCTCCGCCCTGCTCGGGCGCTGATGGAAACGACGACTTTCAGGGAGCCTCGCAGGAAGGTGACTTGATCTACTTCCTAACCACTCGCCAGCTCGCAGATTCAGATCTTGATGCCGAAAGGGATCTCTATCTCCTCGATCTATCGGCTCCTGACGGCGAACGGCTGACTCAGGTTTCGGCGGGAGATGCCGGCGACGCCACGCCAGGGGCTGGCGCCAACGTGCTCGGGGTGTCCGACTTTGCCGGAGACGGGTCGCGTGCTTATTTCGTCTCCGAAGACCAGCTCACTGCAGTTCCCAATCGCGTCGGGCAGGCGGCTCAATTGGACGAGCCAAACCTCTACGTCTACGAGCCTGATGCCGCACACCCCGAGGGCCGAACGACCTTCGTCGCAACTCTCGTAGATAGTGACAATGCGACCTGGCAGAGAGGGCCGGGAGGCAATGAAGCTGCGGCGGTGCCCGTGTTGGGCATCGATCCTGAGGATCAATCCCAGGGAGGCGATGGACATATCCTTGTCTTCCGTACCGCTGCCTCGATCCTGCCGGCCGATGCGGACGGAGGCTCTACCGACATATATCGGTACGACGCCCATACCGGTGCGCTGGCCTTGATCAGCCAGGCCGCTCCTGGTGGTTCGGACGGAGGCAAATTCGACGTCGGCCCCATCCTTGGCAACCCCGAAATCGGCCCCCAGGCGCTCTCTGTCAACCGGAGGGTGAGCGAGGACGGCCGAACCGTTGTCTTCCGTACCGACGAGGCTCTAGCTCCGGTCGACGACGATGGCGCCGAGACTGCCTACTTCTGGAGGGATGGTGTTGTCTATGCGATACCTGTTCGAACCAATGAAGTGACCGTGAGCATGGACGGCAGGCAGATTGCCTTCGACCCGTTCTCCAAGCTCCTGGCCGTTGATCGCGACGGGGCGCAGGACGTTTACCTGCTGCGGATGGATGGCGGCTTCCTAAACCCACCGCCCCTGGTCCCCTGCGAGGGAGAAGCATGCCAGGGACCACCCAGCGCCCGTCCGGGCGATCTTGGAGCGGCGAGCGAGGGGACCACGGCGGGCAATCTGCCGCAGTCGCAACCCTGCCGGAAAGGCACCGTCCGCCGCAAGGGTGTCTGCGTGAAACAACCCTGCCGAAAAGGCACCGTCCGCCGCAAGGGTGTCTGCGTGAAACGTCCCCCCAAACACCGTAAACACGCCAAGCACGGTCAGCGACAAGCGGGCCAGAAGCAGGGAGGTCGCAAGTGAACGGGCTGCAGATGAGCAAGCGGAGGGTCGGCCTCTGGGTGGTGGCGCTTTCGGTCTCCGTCCTGGCCCTGTCCGCTTCCTCCGCATTCGGGGCGGTTGCGTGGAAACTGGACCTGACGAACACGCCGACGACCTTGCCGCGGACGGACGAACGGATGGAGTACCAGGCCGTGGCGAAAAACAACGGCACCACGCCGACGAGCGGTCCAGTGACCCTCGAGGTCGAGCTGCCAAGCGGCTCGGAAACGCTCGTCTTCAAAGCGAGCGGCACTGGCTGGACGTGCTCGACGCAGCTTCCGTCCGGCGAAACCAATGGAAAGGCGATCTGCACCCGATCCGATCCGCTGGCGTCCAAAGCCGCATACCCGCCACTCACGGTGATCGCCCACCTTGGCGGGGACGCCCCAGACCCCGGTACGGCGGTCGCGACCCTCTCGGGCGGCGGCGCCGCGGCGCCGGCCGTCTTCGAAGCCACCTATACCTTCGAACCGGGGCCCGGCTTCCCGTTCGGACTGCTCGGCGACAGCTTTGTCGCAACCGTCTTCGACGAAGCCGGGGAACCGCATACCACCGCCGGCGGGCATCCCTATCGAGGCTTCAGCACCTTCGGCTTCAACGTGAAGCGGACCGTTATCGGCACGATCGTTCCCAATGGCAACGTCAAGGACACCATCATCGACGCACCGCGAGGGTTCCAGGGCAACGCACTTGCGACTCCCGAACTGTGTCAGTCGGTCGAAGAGGTGATCCTCGCCCTCTGTCCGCCAGGAAGTGCGGTTGGAGGGATCGACGTCTTTGTCAACCTCGAACCCGACGAGAAAAACGTCTACCCGGACGGTCTCCCGGAAAGCAGTGAGTTTCTGGACGTTCCGATCTATTCGCTGGAACCCGAATTCGGCCAGCCAGCGCAGTTTGGATTTGCCCCCAATTCGTCTGCGCCGTATACCTTCGTTCCGGAGCTGCGCGCCGACGAAGGGTACGCGATCAGCTTCAGGACGGCGCCCGTCCTTACCAACCCCGCTCTGTACGGGGCAACCGTCGACCTATGCGACTTCGGCGCTCAACTTGTCCTCAAAGGCAAGATCAAATTCGGCCGCTGCTACGAAGCCAACGAGCCCGGCGCCTACCCAATCCCTCTGATCACCAATCCGTCTCGGTGCACCGGCCCGCCGCCGGTTTCCAACCTGCGCATCACTTCCTGGCAGAAACCCCAGGACGTCAAAACCTACGACTTCACCGGTGCTCCGATCACCGGCTGCGACCAGGTGAAATTCGAACCGAAATCGACCCTGGAGCCGACCAGTCAGCGGGCCGACAGTCCGACCGGTCTGGACGTGGAAATCACCATGCCGACCGACGGCTTACTCTCGCCGACGGGGATCGCCCAGGCGAACCTGAATAACGCGATCGTCACCTTCCCCGAGGGGATGACGATCAATCCGGCTGCCGCGGATGGCCTTGATTCATGCACCTTGGCGCAGGTCCAGCTGAAGACCAACGCCGAGGCGAAATGCCCCGACTCCTCCCAGATCGGCACGATCGAGATCGACACGCCGATCATCCGCAAAACCCTGACCGGTCACATCTACCTCGCCAAGCAGAACGACAACCCATTCAACGCGGCGATCGGGATCTACCTGGTCTTCAGCTCCGCACGCGACGGAGTGACGGTCAAGGTCGCCGGCAAGCTGGAGCCCGATCCGGAGACCGGGCAGCTGGTCAGCAGCTTCACCGAAAACGTCGAAGCTCCGTTCTCGCGGCTCGAGATGCATTTCGCCTCGGCGCCGCGGGCACCGTTGATCAATCCGCCCAAATGCGGCACCTACGCGATCCGCAGCGAATTCTCGCCCTGGTCGGCGGTCAACCCCGCCAACCCGACCCCGGACGAGATCGTCACCCAGGATTCGACTTATCAGGTCACCAGCGGGCCGAACGGTGGGCCTTGCCCTCCGGGGGATCTGGCGCCGAAGCTGAAGGCCGGGCTGACCGATCCCACCGCCGGCGCGAAAAGCCCGCTGGTCCTGTCGCTGTCCCGCGATGACGGCACGCAGCGCTTCACCGGCCTCACGGTCACCAACCCGCCGGGCCTGACTGCCTACCTGAAGGGCATCGCCACCTGCCCGGAGAGCGCCCTTGCCAACATCTCGCCGGCCGAAGGAGCCGGGGCAACGGAGATCTCCAATCCCTCCTGCCCCGCGAACAGCCAGGTGGGTACCGTGGAAGCGGGATCGGGCGCGGGCCCGCTGCCCTTCTACGTGAAGACCGGCAAGGCCTATCTCGCCGGTCCCTACAAAGGCGCTCCGATCTCGCTGGCGATCGTCACCCCAGCTGTCGCCGGCCCGTTCGACTTCGGCAACGTCCTCGTCAGGACCCCGCTCTACGTCGATCCGGTGACCGCGCAGGTGAAAGCGGTCTCGGACCCGATTCCGACGGTCGTGCACGGAATCGCGCTCAACGTGAGGGACGTCCGCGTTGCCCTCGACAGGCCGGGATTCACCGCCGCGCCCACCAACTGCCAGCCGTTCTCGATTGACGCGGCGGTGACCGGAACCGGCGGCGGCGTCGCCAACGTCTCCAATCGTTTCCAGGTCGGAGGGTGCGACAAGCTCGGCTTCAAGCCGAAGCTCTCGTTCCGCCTCTTCGGTGGAACCAAACGCGGCGCAAACCCGAAACTCAGGGCCGAAGTGCAGGCCCGGCCCGGCGACGCCAACATCGGCTCCGTCTCGGTCGCCCTTCCGCGTTCCGAGTTCCTCGACCAGGCTCACATCAGGACGATCTGCACCAGGGTGCAGTTCGCCGCCGACGCCTGTCCGGCCCGGTCCATCTACGGCGAGGCAAAGGCGACCACGCCGCTCCTCGACCAGCCTCTCACCGGCCCGGTCTACCTGCGCAGCTCCAACAACCCGCTGCCGGATCTGGTGGTGGCGCTCAGGGGCCCGGACTCGCAGCCGATCGAGGTCGAGCTCGCCGGCCGGATCGACTCGGTCAACGGCGGCATCCGCACCACGTTCGACTTCGTGCCTGATCAGCCCGTCACTTCCTTCGTGCTGACCATGCAGGGCGGCAAGAAGGGTCTTCTCGACAACAGCAGGGACCTCTGTAGCAGCAGGAAGACGCGGGTGACCGCGGTGCTCGGCGCTCAGAACGGCCGCACCGCCACCGTGCGGCCGGTGCTGAAGAACTCCTGCAAGGCGTCGGCCCGAAAGCAGAAGAAAACCAGTCGCCGATGAGCCGGTCGCTTGCGAGAGGGGCCGCCGCGATCGTGGTCGCGGTGGTCTTCGCCTCGGGTTCGCTAGCCATCGCCGAGGTCAGTCAGAAGGATGGGGTGCGGGTCTCGGTTTCGGGGTCGATGAACCCGACCAAGCTGCCGCGCCACGGCTCGGCGCCGATCGCGGTCTCCGTCTCGGGCGCGATCTCGGCCGTCGATCGTGACGTGATACCGAAGCTGACCGAGATCGAGATCGAGATCAACCGCTTCGGCAGCCTCAGCACCCGGGGCATCCCGCTCTGCCGGCTCGGCCACATCAGCCCCTCCACCACCCAGCAGGCGCTTGCCGCATGCGGGTCCTCACTGATCGGCGAAGGCAGTTTCTCGGCCGACGTGAGGATCCCCGAGCAGTCGCCGTTTCCCTCCCGCGGGAGGGTTCTCGCCTTCAACGGCAAGCTGAGGGGAAAGCCGGCGATCCTTGCCCATATCTATGGGACGAAGCCTGTTCCCACTTCCTACGTATTGCCGTTCTCGATTACGAGGTCCAAGGGCACCTTCGGCACCTCTCTCGCCGCTTCGCTTCCCGATGTGACGGGGGAATGGGGATATGTCACCGGGATCGCCCTCGAGCTCCAGCGCCGGGTGCTCAGCGCCGGGTGCCCAGCCCCACGCGGATTCAAGCGGGCGCCCTTCTCGCTCGCTCGAACCTCATTCCGGTTCGGCTCTTTGAATCTGACCTCGACCTTGAGCCGCACCTGCACGGTGGCGGGACGATGAAAGGAAGCCGATGAAAGCGATCCGTTCCAATCTCACCTACGCGAACGTCGTCGCCACCCTGGCGCTGATCGCGGCCCTCGGCATGGGCTCGGCCTACGCTGCCGAGAAGCTGGCCCCCAAGTCTGTTGGCGCCAAGCAGCTGCGTCCAGGCGCGGTGACCGCTGACAAGATCCGGAAGAACGCCGTCACCGCTCCGAAGATCGCCTCCCTCGCGGTGAAGCAGGGCAAGATCGCCGGAGGGGCCGTGACCACCGCGAAGATCGCCGACGGGGCGATTACGGCTGGGAAGCTCCCGACCGGAGTAATCGGCAGCGACAAGATTGCCGACGGCTCGGTCACCGGCGACAAGGTCGACGAGCGGACCCTCTCGCAGGTCCCCTCCGCGAAGGAGGCCGAACAGTCCTCGTTCGCGACGTCAGCCAACCCCGCGGCTTTCGCCAAGATCGATGCCGAAGGAACTCTGTTTCCAGCTGCTTCGAGGGGGATTGGCGTCGCCGACGTGAAACAGGGGGCCGAACCCGGCATCTATTGCATCAATGTCCCTGGGTTCGTGCCCACGGGGGCGCAAGTTACGCCGGAATTCGCGCTCGCCTCGCAAGTAGCCGCATTCGTCAAGTTCGGTGGGACCGTCTCCTGTCCATATCCCCAGGTAGAGGTGCAGATCTACGTTGCCGGAAGCCGGCAGAAGCATCCGTTCTACTTCATGGCTTACCGGTGATGTAGTCGCAGGGAGGAGTCGGATGGTGGCCGCTCAAACCGCGGGAGGGCGGGCTCCGAGCCCGCCCGCGGCGTTGGCGACAGCACTGCGCGAGCGCCGAGGGGAGATCGAAGAGGCGATCATCAGCCGGGTTTACGCTATCTCCGATCCGGCGGAGGTCACCGACCCCAGCTATGTGGAGGGCCTGCGCGCGGCGTTGGCTGCCGCGATCGAGTTCGGGGTGGCTACCGTCGAGTGCGGCGAAGGGCACGTACCTCCCATGCCCGCCGTGTTGCGGGACCAGGCGGGCATCGCGGCCCGCAACGGAGTCGACCTGGCGACCGTCCTGCGCCGCTATTTCGCCGGCTACTCCCTGCTCGGCGACTTCATCATCGCCGAGCAGGCCGAGGTGGAGCCCCGTTTGGCGAGGCCCGAGCTGAGGCGAATACTGCGTAGGCAGGCGCTGCTCTTCGACGAGCTCCTGAGTGCCGTCAGCGAGGAGTACGCGCGCGAAGCGGGCAGCCGCTTCGCCGGATCCGAGCAGCGCCGAGCCGACCATGTGAAGAAGCTGCTCGCGGGCGAGCTGGTCGACGCGGCGGATTTTCGCTACGAGATCTCGGGCCGGTGGCACCTCGGGATCATCGGTGTCGGTCTCGGGGCCTCGGCGGTGATTCGGGGGCTCGCGGCCAGGCTCGACTGCCGCCTTCTGTCTGTCTGTCCGGGCGATGGCAAGGTCTGGGCCTGGCTCGGGTCACCCGACGAGATTGACGCCGAGGCCGCCGCCCGGCGCGCGGCTTCGAAGTTGGCCGGCGAGGGGACGCTGGTCATGGGAGAGAATGCGCACGGGCTTTCCGGGTGGCGCCTGACGCACCGTCAGGCTCTCGCCGCACTGCCCATCGGCCTCCGCGGCGCGCGGCGGGTTACCCGCTACGCTGAAGTCCCGCTGCTGGCTGCCGCACTGCGCGACGAGACCCTCACATCGTCGCTGTTGAGCATCTACGTGGCGCCGCTTGAAGCGGAGAAGGACGGAGGCGCCGCCTTCCTCGAAACCCTCCGTGCCTATTACAAGTCGCGCCGCCAGGTGGCGGCGACCGCTGCCGCTCTCGGGGTCAGCCGCCAAACGGTGAACAGCCGCCTGCGCTCGATCGAGGAACGGATCGGCCAGTCGGTCGACGCGAATGCGGCGGAGGCTCAGACCGCTCTCGATTTGTGGCAGCTTTCCACCGGTCAATCTGTTTGAACACATTGACAAGGATAGGCCGCGGCCGGACGGGAGAGACTCGCGGCGAGACGCACTGATGCGGCTCTCATTTTCGAGCCCACCCGCTCGAAATTTGTAAACGAACTAGGGAGGTTCATGTGAGGAGCTTCAAGCTTCTGCCAGTTGCTCTGGTGGTGGTGGTGATGGCGGCGATGTTCGCGTCCGCCGCCTCGGCCGCCGAATGGAAACGCGAAGGGAAACCCCTGAACGAAACGTATCAATGGTTCAAAGGGGGGAAAGCGCTCAGCGGCGAATCGGGAACGCTCAACCTCAGCGGCACCTTCGCTTGGACCTTGCCCGGCACCTCCGCATGGGGAGGGTACAGCTGCCCAGCGAGCGGGAAAATGACCGCCAACCCCGGTACCAGCGGGACCCTGTCGGAATTCCAGCTGGACGGTGCCAACTGCAAAGGGACTGGCTGGATGCAATTCTGCAAAGTGTACTCCGTCACCACCACCGCACCGACGGAAATCACTGCGACCAAAGACCGGACGGTGCAAACCGGCTCGATCGGGATCATCTATAAAACCGAAGCCGGCCCATGGTGCTTCGGCGAAGTATTCGTGCTCGGTACCTTCACCGCGACCCCGAACAAAAGCGGAGAAATCAGCAGCTTCTCCCTCTCGGGCAGCCCAATGGTGTATTTCCCGAAAGAAACCTTCCGCGGCAATGCAAGTCTCAGCGGGAGCACCCTGAACGTCTCCCCTGCCGGCGAATACGGGATCGACGTCCAGGATGACGTTGCCCTCAGCGGGAATCTGACCTGGACCGACGGTCTCGGCACCATCAGCTGCCCGTACACCGCCACGACTGTGCTGCAGTCCGGCGGCACCGGTCAGCTCGCCATGTCCTGGCCCTCCGCCTGCAGTGTCAGCGGCAGCAAAACGGGGCCGACCGTCACCGTGACCTCGACCTCGCCGTGGTCCTTCACCAACGAAGGGTCGACGATCAAAGTCGGCAGCGTCGATCTCACCCTGAAATACAAAGGCAAACTGTCGGAATGGACCGAACGGTTCACCGGCTCACTGACGGCCACCCCCAACAACACGAGCGCCATCTCGAGCAGCCCCCTCTCCGGGACGCTGCAGCGACCGGCTGGCGGCACCAGCTGGTCCGGCTCGGCCTCGTGGAACCCGGCCGGGGTCTTCGGCCTCTAGCCGAAACCCGACTCACCCCAGGCCCATGCTCCGCCCCCTTGCTGCGGCGAGGGGGCGGGGTGTGGGTCCCCTAGCCCACCGGGATGGGCGCGGCGGATAGCACCTTCCACCCACCGCCACTGCTTTTTACCGCCATCCAGTACTCGGCGCCATCGCTGCCGTGGAAGAGGGCGAAGCCGGCGCCGTCCCCGGCGCGCCCGCCGACTTTGATCCGCAGGCTGGCGATCCCTTCGGAGGCGTAGACCGGCCGCGCGCTGTCCCAGCCGCCGGGGCCCTTCGCGAACACTGGGAGCGTTTCGCCGCAGCCCGCGCCCGTACCTGGAGCGGTCTGGGCCGCGAACTGCTGGGCCTGGGCCTTCGCTTCGGCGAGCAGGTACGTACAGGCCTTCGCCCAGTCCTCCCGCCCCAGCGCCTGTAGGTAGGCGACGACGAGGGTGCTGACGGCCTTGCGATCGTCGCCGGTCGCCTCGCCCCCGAATTCGGCGAGGTGGAGTTTGGCGCCGGGGTCCTCGCTCTCGAATTCGGCGCTGCGCGGAGAGATGGTGCCGGGGGAGGAGAGGCCGGCCGTTTCCGCTGTTTCGGCCGTCGTGGCACCGTCGCTTGGAGCCGGGGAGCGGGTCGGCGGAGTCGAGCTCTCGTCGCCTCCGCAGGCGGCTAGGCAGGCGATGGAGGCGGCGAGGGCGAGGACGGCGGCAGGCTTTTTCACATGTCTCCCATTTCCCTGCAATTCTACGCTTTTGGGAAACACGCGGATGATCCCTCGCGCCTGCGGGTATGGGATTCTCAATCGTTACCGGAAGGAGAACACAGATGGAGAGTTGGGACCTGAGGACGGTCGAGGTAGCGCCGCATCAACCGCGGATCCTCGCTTCGGCGGACGACGCGCGGACGATCGTGCTGAACCTGCCCGAGGGCGAGGAGCTGCGGGAGCACGAGGTGCACGAGCGGGCGCGGCTGATCGTGATCGACGGCGACGTCGACGTCACGACCGAGGACGGCGCCGACTTCGCCACCGCTGGCGCCGGTCACCTCTTCGAGTTCGCACCGGGGGAGAGGCGGACGATCGTCGCCCGCACTGACGCCCGCCTGCTCTACGTCCTCTCACCCTGGCCCGGCGACGGCCACCCGGGGGCGATGACGCTGGAGGAGAAGGCGCGGGCGCGAGAGCGCGCCGCGGAGCAGGCGCAGTAAGCGAGCTACCAGACGACCAGCGAGCGCGGCCGGTCATGTTCCGCGATGGCTTCGTCTTTGGTCACCAGCTTCACGCCGTGCTCGATTGCGGTCGCGTAGATCAAGCGATCAGCGGGATTGCCTGGAAACGAGGCCGGTAGGGCGACGGCGCTGTCGGCGATCGCGGGAGTAATCCCGATGGTTCGCATTTGCGCGCTGAGGCCTTCCAGCCAAGAGCGAATCGGGACATCGATGACGATGCGCTGGCGTTCTGCCAACCAGGCGAGCTCGTACCAGGAGATAGCGGCGACAAGCAGTTCGTCGGCGGTCTCGAGCGCTCGATTCCCAGCTCGGCTAATGCGATCAGGCTCCGTTGACCACCAGTGGACGACGTGGGTGTCCAAGAGGACGGCACTCATCTGAAGTCGTCCCACATCTCGTCGGTGGAGATCAGCTCCTCCTCGTCGACCGCCGTTCTTGCGCGCCCGTGAAACAAGCCCTTCAAGGAACGGGCTCCACGTGGCGGCACCAGGCGCGCCACCGGACGTCCGTACCGGGTGATCTCGATCTCTTCGCCGGCGGCTGCCTCGTCGAGGAGGCGCAGAAAGCCGGCCTTGGCAGCGGTGGCGGTCATTGATTTGGCCATATGGCCACTTTAGTGGTCATATGCGGACGGAATTGGGTGGTGACTGAAATGGGCATACCCCTGCAAGGAACCGGAGCGTCAAGTTCTCCCCCCGAGAAGCCGAGAATGAGGAAATACCGCGAATGGACGAGCTATTCGGAAATCAGGGGCAGCAGCCCGACGAGGGCCGCGATCGGCGGCGGGTCGAGCGCGCGGTCTTCGAAACCGACCGCCAACTGATAGAGGGCGACCTGACGTTGCCGCCGGCCGGCTACCAGAGCCGCTTCTCCGACTCTCTCAACAGGGGAGAGTTTGAATTTGTCCCGCTGACCAACGTCCAGGTCACCGCGCTCGTCGACGGCAAGGTCTCCAGCGTTCCCTTCCTCGTCCTCTCCAAGCGCCAGATCCGGATCGCTTACCCGGTCGAGCGGTAGATCGCGTCAGTCGCGCCGCGCCTGGCCCCGGTTCGCCCAGGAGCCGAGGTCGATGAGGAAGGCGAGGACGACGATGAACCACTCGAAGCCGCTCACCTCGTTGGTGCTGGACGACCACATGACGGCGTAGGCCAGCGTCGTCCAGGGCAGCAGGAAGAAGCCGAGCAGGGGGACGAACCAGCTGTCGAAGGCCCGGCTGAGCAGGTCGGAGAAGAGGAAGATCCCGAACAGCGCCAGGCGCGGCGAGATGAACGCGAGCAAAACCACCAAGCAGGCCATGCCCAGACGCTACCTTCTTCGTAGGAGGACTAAACGATGAACAGACTCGGAAAGCTGATGACGATGATGAACCCGGAGAAGACGAAGCTGATCTCCCCGGAGGAGGCGCTGCCGGGCCGCAGCGAGCGGCCCTTTGACGTGTCGGCGACCCACGCGGTGCTCGGCACGCCGCTGCAGCCGCCGTTCCCGGAGGGGATCGAGGTCGCCTACTTCGCGCTCGGTTGCTTCTGGGGCGCGGAGCGGCTGTTCTGGAACCTCGACGGCGTCTACACGACGGCGGTCGGCTATCAGAACGGGACCACCCCGAACCCGACTTACGAGGAGGTCTGCACGGCGAAGACCGGTCACGCCGAGGCGGTCCTGGTCGCCTTCGATCCGCAGAAGGTCTCCTATGCCGACCTGCTCAAGGTCTTCTTCGAGGAGCACGACCCGACCCAGGGGATGCGCCAGGGCAACGACGTCGGCACCCAGTACCGCTCGGGGATCTACTTCGCCAGCGATGCCCAGAAAGCGACGGCGGAGAAGGCGCGGGACGCTTACGACCAGGCATTACGCGCCGCCGGCAAGGAGCCGGTGACGACCGAGATCGAGCCTGCCGGGCGCTTCTACTTTGCCGAGGACTACCACCAGCAGTACCTGCACAAGGTGCCGAACGGCTACTGCGGTCTCAAAGGCACCGGCGTCACCTGCAGCATCCCCGCCGCCGCGTAGGTAGCCGCGGCGGTGCCCGGGGGGCGCTCCGAATAGCATCTCCGCCTTCGTGGCACCCTCCTTCGGCTCCTACATAGCCGGCTGCGCTGCCCTGATCGGGATCGTCGCGGCGCTCGGCCTTGGCGGCTACTGGCTGCGGCGCTGGATCGTGCCGGAATTCACCGGCGCCCTGGCCCGGCTCGCCGACGCCACCCTGGCGATCGCGATGCTGGTCGTCTGCCTCGAGATCCTCGGCTCGCTCAGCCTCCTCTACTTCGGCTGGATCGTCGTCCTCTGCGTCGGCGTCGGCCTTGGAGCCGCTTGGCTCGGCCGCTCGAAAGCGGGCGGCCAGGGGCAGGAAGTGGCGGCGCCGCGGGTCGAGACGATCGCCCTGGTGATCGCCCTCGCCGTCGCCTCCTGGACCGTCGCCGAGTGGACCTTCCCGACCCAGTCGAGCCTCGACTTCGGGATGTTCGGCGGCGACACCACCTGGTACCACATGCCCTTCTCGGCGTTCATCGCCCAGGAACACTCGACCGTCCCGCTCCACTTCACCGACCCGCTGCGGCTGGCCGCCTGGTTTTACCCGGCCAGTACCGAGCTGGTCAACGCGGCGACGATCGTGCTCTTCAAGAGCGACTGGCTGGCGCCGCTCCAGAACCTGATCTGGCTGCCGATCGGTCTGCTCGCCGCCTGGTGCATCGGCCGCCCCTACAAGGTCGGCCCGGCGACGCTGGTCGCCGCCGCAATCATCCTCGACGCCGGGGTGATGATCGAAACCCAGCCCGGCGAGGCGCGCAACGACATCATGGGCCTTGCCTTCCTGCTCGCCTTCGCCGCTTTCCTGATCAACGGCCACCAGCGAAGAGCGCCGTCGTCGGGGGCGGTGGCGGACATTCCCGAGCGCGACGCCCCGCTGCTCGACAAGGGGCCGCTGGTGATGGCCGGGATCGCGGCCGGCCTCGCCGCCTCGGTCAAGACCACCTTCCTGGTTCCAGTCGCGGCGATCACGATCGGCGTCATCCTCTTCAGCGGCCGGGGCCGGCGCTGGACCACCGCCTGGGTGATGGGGTTGCCGATGTTGATCGTCGGCGGCTACTGGTACCTGCGGGCGGCGATCAAGACGGGCGGCAACCCGATCCCGATCACCAAGTTTGGGCCGCTCAACCTGCCCAAGCCAGACCAGATGCCGCTCGACCCGCGGCCGCGCTTCGCGGTCATCGACTACATCACCGAACCGACCATCTACCGCCGCTGGTTCTTCCCCGAGCTCGACAACGCTTTCGGGCCGCTCTGGCCGCTGGTCCTGATCGTGGCCGTGTCGGCCGCGTGTTACATCGCCTGGAAATCGCGCAACAAGATCCTCCGCGTGATCGCTGTCGCCTCGCTGCTGACCGCGGTCGTCTACGTCTTCACGCCGCTGACCGCGGCCGGGCAGGAGGGCTCGCCGACGGGGTTCTTCACCAACACTCGCTACCTGGCGCCGGGGCTGATCCTGGCGATGGCGCTGCTGCCCTTGGCGCGGCCCTTACGGGCGCCGGACCAGCGCGCCTGGCAGACGCTGCTCTTCTTGACCGGCGTCTTCGTGATCACGGCCCTGACCACGCCGCGCTGGTTCACCAGCTACCTGGTTGGCGCCGTGTTCCTCACCCTCTGCCTCGTCTGGGCGCCGGCGGTGCTCTCGCTGGCGCGCTCGCGCGCCAGCGTCAGCCGAGCGGCGGTGGCGGCGGGCGCCGCGGTCCTGGTGCTGTTGGCGGTCGTCCTCGGCCGCGCCCAGCAGGTCCAGTACGCCGATCAGCACTACGTCAACCCGGATCCGTTCCTCGGCGAAGGCGGGCCGAAGGAAGCCTACGAGTTCACCCAGAAGCTGCACGACCAGCGGATCGGGATCATCGGTTCGAGCCAGATCATCTTCGGCCAGTACGGGTTCTACGGCAACGACGTCAGCAACCATGTCGAGTACATCGGCGTCAAAGGGCCGCACGGGGCCAACCGGCTGCCGACCAGCTGCGCGCAGCTGCGCAGCCTGGTCAACGAGGGCGAATACGACTACCTGGTGATGAGTCAGTTCACCCAGGACACCGGCCCCTACAACGCCGGGATCCCGAACCCGTACCAGTTCCCGGTGTACGGCTGGGTGAAGGGCGACCCGGCGGTGAAGCTGGTCGTCAACGACAAGCTCGCCTCGCCGCAGCCCGATTACGTCTTCAAGGTCACTGGCAAGCTCGACCCATCGGCTTGCAAGCCGGAAAAGCGCCCCGAAGTCCCGGGCGAAGAACCGATCGAATAGGCCTCCGAATCGAGGCTGCGATTTGCCCCTTCTGAGGGGGTCAATCGTCGGTTCGATTCAGGCGCGATCGGCGGCGAGCGCGTGCTCGCGGACCAGCTCGGCGGAGCGCTGCGGCTGCTCCCACCAGAACATGTGACCGACGTCCGCGAGCGTCTCGAAGCGGGCGGTGGGCATCAGGGTGGCGATCTGCTCGCCGTTGGCGTAGGGGAGGACCCCGTCGAGGGTGCCGTGGACGATCAGCGTCGGGGTGGCGATCTCGCCGAGGCGGCCGCTGGTGTCGTGGCCGAGGATCGCCTGCAGCTGCAGTTCGATCACCTGTTTCGCGGCCGGCACGCTCGTTGCCATCTCGTGGAAGGCGGCGAAACTGCTCTCGTCGGCGCGGAAGGCGGGGGAGAGGTTGACTTCGTAGCCGGCGCGGATCGCCTGCTCGCGGTCGCCGGAGGCGAAGGCGGCGAGCAGCTTTTCCGCGTTCTCCTGCGGCATCAGCTGCGAGCCGGGGCCGCCGCAATAGGTGCAGCCGAGGGTCAGCGAACGCAGGCGGCCGGGGTGGGCGAGGGCGAGCTCCTGGGCGATCATCCCGCCCATTGAGATCCCGAGCACGTGGGCGCTCTCGATCCCCAGCTCGTCCAGTAGCGCCACAGTGTCTTCGGCGAGTTCGGCGATCGTGAACGGCTCGGAGATTCGCTCGGAGAGCCCGATGCCGCGGTTGTCGAAGGCGACGACGTCGAAGCCCTCCTCCAGCGCCCCTTTGAACGGCGCGCCCCAGGAGACGTGCGTCCCGCTCATCCCCTGGATCAGCAACAGCGGCTCGCCGGTGCCGGCACGCTCGTAGTGAAGCTCAGTCCCCCCGACAGCAACCTTGGGCATGCGGCGATCCTACGCCAGCCGCCCTTGCAACGCCTAACCTTGGCCCCCCGCCCCCGTAGCTCAGTGGACAGAGCACCGGACTTCTAATCCGACGGTCGCTGGTTCGAATCCAGCCGGGGGCGCTAGAAAATCCGCTTGACAAGCGGAATCGGCAAGAGCCATTTGATACGAAATGGCGAAATTGGTCCCCAATTGGTCCCGAGATCGGCTAGAATCGGGGCATGGTCCAGCCTGAGCAACGGCCGATTTCGGGGCACGTCTTCAAGCGCAAAGGCAAGCGCGGGGTGGTCTGGTACGCGAAGTTCAGGCTTCCGGACGGGCGACAGCAGAAAAAACGGCTCGGCCTGAACTGGACGGAGAAGACCGCGCCGCCCGAGGGCTACTTCACGAAAACGACGGCGCAGGCGCAGCTCGACGCGATCCTGCGGCAGGCTCGGGCGGGGACGCTGCCGGGGCTGGTGCAGACCGGCAAGACGTTCCGCGAGGCCAGCGCCGAGTGGCTGGTCTACTGCGAGAACGTCCGCGACTGCAAGGCATCGACGCTGCGCGACTACACGGCGCTCGCGGCGGTCCTCGACCGGCAGTTCGGGGACCGCAAGATCGAGACGATCACCGAGCGCGATATCGAGACTTGGATCAGCGGCTACCCCGGCTCCAACCGGACGCGGCAGAAGTACCTCGTTTGCCTCGGCTCGATCTTCAAGCGGGCGATGAAGGTCTACGGCCTGCCGCGCAACCCGGTCGAGCTGGTGGAGAGGCCGCGAGTGCGCAAGGCGGCGACGATCGACGTGCTGCGGCCGGAGGAGGTGATGGCGCTGGTGCGTGCGGCCGAGGACGAACAGGACGCGGCGCTGTTCCATACCGCCGCCTTCGCCGGTCTGCGGATGGGGGAGCTGCTGGCGCTGCGCTGGCGCGACGTAGATTTCACGCGCCGGACGATCCACGTCCGCGAGAACTGGACCCAGGGGGAGACGACGACGCCGAAGGGCGGGACCGAGCGGGCCGTACCGATGGCGGAGGAGGTGGCCGAGCGGCTGGCGCGGCTCGGCCAGCGCAAGCACTTCACCGCCGACGCCGATCTCGTCTTCTGCACCGACCGGGGCCAGCACCTCGGCTACAAGTCGTTGAAGGACCGCTACCGCGCCGCCCTGCGAGTGGCGGACCTCCGCGAGGACTTCCGGTTCCACAACCTGCGCCACACCTTCGGCAGCACGGTCATTCGCCACGCCGACTCGCGCGAGGTCATGGAGTGGATGGGCCACGCCGACCTGGCGACGACGCGGCGCTACCTCGCCTTCGTCGACCGTGGCGACGCCGCCAACCGAGTCTCGGAGGCGTTCCGCCTCGAGGAGCCGGACGCCTCGCCGACGGCGGCAGTCTGAGCCGGGTCTATCGGTTCCGGCGCGTGCCAAAGGTGTTCTCCGCGATCCAGTCGTCCAGGTCGGAGCGGGTGAACCGCAAGCCACGCTCGCCAATGCGAACGTGGGGCAGCCCTCGCGAGCGGACCAGCTCGTAAAGGGTGGAGCGCGGGACACGAAGGAGCCGCGCGGCTTCGTCGGTCGTGAGCAGCGGTTCGGATTGCTGGAGCCGATTGGCAGCGCTGCTCATTGCTTGCTCTCCCCGCCCTCGCCGATCCAGTTCACCGCCTCTTGCGGCTCGCCGACCGCGTAGAAGATCGGCGCGAAGGGGCCGCGATCCTTGAGGTCGTCAAGGAAGCAGAAGTAGATCGACAGGTCATAGGCGCGGTCGAGTGCGGGATGCTTTCCGAGCAGCCAGAGCGCGACGTCGAGTCGCCGACGGAGCGCCTCCCGCGATCCGCCGGTCAAGGCACAGATCACAGCTGGGAAGCTGTAGTAGTAATAGCTCCACAGCGGATCGCCGCTGCCTTTCTCCCGCGCCCGGTAAAGCTGCCCGTAGCGCGCGAGCTCGGCGACCAGCCTTTCGGCCGAGAGCGTGGCGCGATCCACCTCAACGAAGCGCTGATAGATCGCGATCTGCCGATCCTCGGGGCGGACGTAGGTGAAGACCGCATCGGCGATCAACGAGCGGCGCGCGCGACCGCGGCCGCGGTTGAGGGGATGGGCGACCTCATGCCGCCAGGAAAGCGGCAGGAATTCGTCGCCCCTCTCCCGTGCCGCCTGCAGGAAGCTGATCCCGACCTCGTTGACGCCGAGGGTGTGGGCGGTCAGCGGCCCCGCCGCTTGCTTCGGGGTGAGGACTTTCGGCCGCTCCCTGATTTCGCCGGCGGTGATCACCGCGTCAGCGCCAGCGTCGGTCAGGAACCAAACCCGGCGCGGGGTGCGGCGAGTATCGACGTGGGCGACCAGGCCCGCCCGCTCCAGATAGGCAAGCGCCTGTTGGGTGCGGCGCGGGCTGCGATCCGGGTAGTGGATCGCCCGAACCTGGGCGGTCGAGAGGATGCGATGCTCGCCGAGCGAGGAGATGATCTCGACCGTCGCTTCCGGCATCCGCAGGCGCGAGCCTGCCTGCCAGTTCATGCTGACCTCCAGGTCAGCGAGCGATTGACGGCGAGGTGCTGCGAGAGCAGCGCCGAGCCGGGGATCGACTGTGAGGCTGCCAGCGCCGAGGCGATTACGGTCGCCGAGGTGGTGGAGAAGCGTTGCCGAGCCAGCGCGGAGGTGTTAGCGATGGCGTCGAGTGCAAGGGACGCGAAGAATGAGTAGCTCGAGAACATGGATAGGACCTCCTTGGTCATGTTTTGAATTGGAAGTGGCGTAGGAATGTCGGCAAAGCGCCGACCTCGCAAACGCCGCTGGGATGCGGGATAGAGTCGCTTCTGCCGAGACAGCCAGCGAAGCGACAGGGGAAGGGATAGGCGCGGCCTCAGCCGAAGCGAGAGGCGCAAGCCGATCAGTGGTGATCCGGGTTCCATACTTAACGGAGTCACGAACCCCGAAAGTGGACCCCCCTTTCCGCAACTGCGCGGTTGCACAGATGCGCTTGCGCGAAGGGGAAAGGCGAAGAAAAAGCGGTTGTGAAGAATCTGCTCCCACACACAACAGGGGAGCGAGCCGCGAAAGTGGTCCCCCCTTCTTAACCTGCGGTTCGGAGGGGCGAAGCCGGGATTGCGGGTTGCTAGCCATCTATAGGAACAGGGCGGCGAGCCGCCAAAGTGGACAGACTTTTTTCGGTTGGAGCCGCTTCGCTGCCTCCCTGGAAACGGGTTGCGGGGCCAAGGTGAGGATTGAGGGGCCATCACTAACAACAGGGCGGCGAACCCCGAAACTGGCCCCCTGCGTACAACGGTTCAGTTGTCCCTACGCCGAGCGCGAGGTCACCTTCTCAGCCCTCCTCTGGCGCGTAGCGCTCCAAGATTTCGCGATCTTCGTCCAAGCGTTTGCGGAGCCGTTGCTGAAACGCCGGATCGGTGCGCAAGGCCGAGAGGTGCCGGTAGACCCCGGCGCGGATCACTTCCGAGACGTTCACCCCTTCGATGCGGGCGATCAAGGCGACTTCCGCAGCAACGTCCTCGGGAACGCGAACGCTGATCGACGTTCCCGAGATTGGATCGTTTCGGGCCATCAGGAGCCTCCCGCCGCGAGCCGCTCCATCACCGCGCGGGTTTCTTCCATCCGCTCCTTTAAGCGCTCCTGAAAGTTGGGATCGGCTCGGCGCTCGGCAATGTGCTTACCGACCGCCTCGCGGACCGCGTCGGAGATAGTCATTCCATCCGCTCGCGCAACGGCGGCGAGTTCGTCTGCCAACTCGGCAGCTAGGCGGAGGCTCGTGGTCTTGACGTTCATAGCCCGAGCACCGCCCTTCCCCAAGGCACCTCGTCAACGAGGTCGGTTGCCTCATAGAAATGCTCGACCGAGCCGCGCCGGGGCTGTTCGGCGACAAGCTCCACCGCCCCATGCTCGGCGAGGACGCGAACGTGGTAGCCGACTATCGAGATGTCCCGGTTGACCGGGACCGTGAGTTGCTTGGGGCTTCGCATTTCCTCCGCTTCGACGCAGAGGCGAAGCAGCTGCTTTCGCAGCGGGTGTTGGAGGAGGAACATCAGCGCCTCCTCCCGGCCGGTCGGCTTGCTGTTAGCCGGCATGGATCGCGCCCCCCTCGGGCCGAAGGGGAGCGACCGCGAAGCTCCCCGGCCGGGTCGGGGCGGGGACGATCCATTCCACGCCCTCAAGCAGCTCGGCTGCATCGACGCCGAGCGCCGACGCGAGTTTTATGAGGGTGTCCCCGCGAGGGAGACGCCGCCCGCTCTCGACAAACCCGATCTCGGTTCGGTGCAGGCAGGCCAGCGCGCCGAGTTCTTCCTGCGAGAACGCGGCGCGGCGGCGAGCCTTGAACACGTTTCGTCCCAGCCGCTCGGCGGCTGCCCTGTCCACTCGTCTGCCGTCCATCGGTTCAGGCTTCGTGGAGGTTGTGGAAGACGAGCGCGGCCCGCGTCGGGATGACGCGCCTGCCTTCGAGGTGGAGCAGGCCGACTGCCGCCAAGTCGCGGACGGCCCGCCTGATCCCGTCTTCCTCTGAGGACTCAGGCGAGACACCGACCATCTCGCGCATCAGCTCATCGAACGTCAGGGTCTCCGGGTGCAGGTCGAGAACGTGTCTCAGGACCGCCGCCTGGTTGCGGGTGTCTTCTGCGGCGGTGGTCGCGGCGCGATCACGGCCAGCGTCAATAGGCTTGTCGTGCATGGGAGCTAATCCCTCCTGTGCCATGCCCCCGGCTGTTCACGCAGCGCGGGGGCGCTTTTGTATGCAACGGGAGACAGTAGCGGGACGAGATTCAGAGTGCAAGCAATAAAATGCAAGTTCGCAACTTAGCCGATGATTGTGAGAGCGTCCCGTCCATGAGTCGGCCCAGAAACCCGCAAGCCGCCCTTGGGGCTGCGATCAAGGGACTGCGGGACGAGAAACAGTTGAAGCAGCAAGCTCTCGCTGAGGCGGCAGGAATCGGCGTGGCACACCTGTCGAAGATCGAACGCGGCCTCGGCAACCCAACCTGGGCCACGGTGCTGGCTATCGCTGAGGCGCTTGGCGTTTCCTTGGTGGCGCTTAGTAAGCGGGTCGAAGGCCGAACGCGCTAGTACCTGCCGGCCGTCCCACTGCGGGACGCTTGATCGCAACGGCGTTAGCCGACGGGACGACTAGTCCGTTCCTAAATCAGACCGAGGCGATTACTAGCCTTGGTCTCAAGCTGCTCGCCGCTCGCTCAGGCGCCGCCTGCGGCCAATGCGATGGACGAAACTACGCTCCAGTTACCGGCGCTGTGGTCGCAGCGAATCGTGGTGAGCGACAACACCGCTCGTCAGTTGATTGCTGAGCCCCAGACTGCCGTCATACGCAGTGAGGACGACGGTTGGGTGGCGCAACTCGCCGACGGAACCACCATGCCGGTGCGGAGGCCCGGTATGCAGCGTCCGCCATCCAATCACCTAGAGCTAACGGCAGCCTCGTCAAGCGTGACGATTGCCACCCTGACGGCAGACCAGCTGCGATGGGTCGTTGACGACAAGCCCGCCGAACCGGAGGCCGTAACTGATCAGCTTTTAGGAAAGTTTCATCTGGTCGTTGAGGACAAGAGCGAAAACCGCTCGGGCTTGCGAATACCCCAGGCTGGAGCGGTGCACGCGGTGCTGGCGCATTGGTCGACTGAAGCGAGAGATCCGGCGACTGTCGTGCTCCCAACCGGCACTGGAAAGACCGAGACGATGATCGCCTTGTTTGCCAGTGAGCGCTTGAAACGCCTTCTCATCGTCGTACCCACCGACAATCTGCGGACCCAAATAGCCGAGAAGTTCGAGACTTGGGGCGTCCTGATTGACAACGGCGTCCTCGACGCTGACGCTCCGCGACCAGTCGTAGGGCGGCTTTCCCATCGCTTTCAAAGTTCAGACGCAATGCGCAGGTTCATCGATGCCTGCAACGTGGTCGTCACGACCCCGAATGCCTTGCCAAAAGAGAGAGGAGCGCTTGATTCCTTGGTCAAGCGCTTCTCGCATCTTTTCATTGACGAGGCTCATCACGTTACGGCCAATACCTGGTCGCGTGTTCGTGATTCTTTCGGCGGAGGGCCGGTAGTGCAATTTACGGCTACTCCCTATCGCGGAGATGACCGTAGCCTCGGCGGACGCCTTATCTACTCGTTTCCACTTGGCCTTGCCCAGCGCCTCGGCTACTTCCAGTCGATCCGATACAGATCGATAGTCGAGCTGGCGGATCCCGATCGGGTAGTGGCCGAGGTTGCACTGGATCAGCTGCGCGCCGATCGCGAGCAAGGACTTGACCATCTGATCATGGCTAGGACTAACACGATCGAGCGCGCCGTCGAGCTTGTCCTCCCGCTGTACGAAGATATAGGCAGTGAGTTCGAGCCGGTCGCGCTACACAGCAAACTGAGCGTGCCGGAACGGGATCGTCGTCTCGCCGCCCTTCGCAATCGTCAAAGTCGAGTGATGGTTTGTGTCGACATGTTTGGAGAGGGCTTTGACTTTCCCGAGCTTAAGATCGCAGCCCTCCATAATCCGCAGCGGAGCCTTGGGGCAGCCCTTCAGTTCATCGGACGTTTTGCTCGATCCGACCCACGGCTCGGCGCGGCTACGGCAGTAGTCGCACGTCCCGATCCTGGCTATGACCCGCGCTTGAGGGCGCTGTATGCCGAGCGAATGCAATGGGACGAGGTTCTTCAGGTTCTGTCCGAGACGGCCGTCGACGCTGTTCGAGACTTGAATGAATTTGACGCCGGCTTTAGCGGTCCCGGCGACGATGAGCTCTCGGTTAGTTCGCTTCGTCCCAAGATGAGCACCGTCGTTTATGACACGACCTGCGAGGCGTGGAACCCGCACGCCCTAGCGGAGCTGTTCAACCCAGAGGACGTGCTGGCGGGACCTACGGTCAATGAGGAAGAGCGGGTGGCCTGGATTATTGTCGAGCGGCGCGCGGGAGTTCGCTGGGCCGATCTTCGTTCAGTCGAGGATCTAGCAAACCACCTGCACCTGTTGCACTGGGATAAAGAGCGCGCTCTGCTGTACATCAACAGCTCCGACCTCGGCAGTCTTCATGAAGACCTTGCGGAAACCGTTTGCGGTGAAGGCGTGGAGCGTCTGCGTAATGAAACCCCGTATCGAGCCCTCGGGGATATTGATCGGCCGACCCCGACCAATATTGGCGTTCTGAGCGTCCGTCATCGGGGCCGACGTTTCTCGATGCATGTCGGACCTGACGTCCTTGAGGGATTCTCGGTCGCCGAGCAGCAAACGAGAGTCAAGACCAACATTTTCGTCAATGGATTCGTGCAGGGCGAACACGCAACGATGGGGGCAGCGCGTAAGGGGCGAATCTGGAGCCAGCGCGCTGCGCGATCGATTCACGAGTGGGTTCGGTGGGCGCGCTCATTGGGACCGAAGCTTCAAGACGACTCAATAAATCTCGACGCGCTTTTCCGGAACTTTGTACGGCCGCGCTCATTAACCGAGCGTCCGTCTCTGGTGCCACTGGACATTGGGTGGACTTGGTCGGCATACGTCGGCATGGGTGAGGCCGTCCGGCTTGTTGGCGGCGAGGCCTCAGTGGACTTGATGGATGCGGAATTGGTCCTCCTTGATCGATCTAGCGATGGCCCGATCCGCTACCAGGTCCGCGCCGGCGATTCCGCCTTTGACTACGAGGCAGTGGTCGAAGACGAACAACTTGTCCATCGACCGCTAGGGCCAGAGGGCCGGATCGTGGGCGACGGGGGCGATTCTCAGCTTCTAAGCCAATACCTCAATCAGGCTGGCTGCACGATCTGGTTTGAGGATGAGGTCACGATTGAGGCACCGGAACTGCTGCTCGAGATCGTCCGCGATCGACCGCCACTTGCCGCGGAGCAGCTCGTTGAGATCGACTGGTCAGGGATCGACATCAGGCGCGAGTCAATGGGTGCCGGTCGTGACCCAGGTACCGTGCAGGCTAGAAGCGCAGAGCATCTCATCGGGCTTCGAGAGTGGGACGTGGTGATCAACGACGACGAAACGGGTGAGGTGGCGGACCTGGTCGCTCTCGCGCGTCAAGACGAAGACCTCATCGTCCAGCTCGTCCACTGCAAGTACTCGTCGGACACGCAGATCGGCGCACGACTGGATGACCTGTATGAAGTCTGTGGCCAGGCACAGCGGAGTGCTCACCACAGACACCACATCAAAGAGATGATCAAGAACCTTATTCGTCGTGAGGGCAACCGGCAGGCGAAGGGACGCAATGGATTGCTTGTCGGGAGCAACGAGGTATTGGTGGAGCTGCAGGACTGGGCTCAATACCGGCGAGCAAAACTCCAGGTGACGATTGCCCAGCCAGGATTCAGCGCCGCCGCCGCCTTGCCTCGCCACCTTGAATTGCTCTCATGCGTCGACCTTTACGTCAAGGAGATCGCCTTCGGCGGCTTCGAGGTCTGGTGCAGTGCATAGCCGCTCAACCTGAGATACCCCGTGCCCGCAGGGCCGCCGGCCACGCACCGATTTCGGCCCCTGAAAACTTGGTCCCGAAATTGGTCCCCAACTCCAGCGAACTCAGCCGAACTTTTTGGACGTGATCGGCTCTATTAGGCCAGATTCGGCCTGCTGGACACCTTCCGGCTGAACTTCTAAATCCGACGGTAGCTGGTTCGAATCCAGCCGGGGGCGCTGAACCAAATCCTATACCCGCTGGATCCCATACCTACACAAAAACTGTTTAGTTCAAAAACTGGTATTGCTGAATTCTGATTTAGGTAATAGACCTTCTCGCACTCGTTCGTTTTTTTATCAGGGGGTCAATCATGGGTATCGCGGTGTCTTCGCGGGTCTGGCTCGCCATCTTCGCCTTGTTCTTCGCCGCGGCGCTCGCGGTGCCGGGGGTGGCTTTTCCGGCCGCTGAGGAGCCCGTGGCCGAAGAGGCTCCGCCTTCGCTGCCGCCGCTCCCCGACGAGAGCTCGATCACCAGTGCGCTGAAAGAGGCCCACGCGGCTGAGCTCAAAGCTCAGGAGCAGCGGGAGCAGGAGCTGGCCAGCCCGGCCGCGGTTCAGGAGCGCGAAGAGTCGGCGCTGGCCTACGGCGATCTCAGCCCGGCTCAGGCGGAAGGGCTGCTGCTCTCCACCTTCGGCGACATCCTGGAGGAGCTGAACCAGGACCCGGCCCGTTATCTGAGTGATGCCCGGCTCGACGAGGTCCGCGAAGTGGACGCGGCCACGGTGACGAAGGCGGGGGAGACCCAGCTGCTGGAAGCGAACGTTCCCGTGCGGGCCGAGGACGAGGAGGGGGAGCTGAGCAAGGTCGACCTCAGCCTCGTACCGGTGGAAGGCGGCTGGGAGGCCGAGAACCCGCTGGTCGAGGTGGCGATCGGCGACTCCGCGGAGGAGGGCGTCGAGCTCTCCGAAGCCGAAGTCGGGATTTCGCAGGCCGATGCCGCTGCCAGCGCCGGGCGCCTGATGGGTGACAAGAACCTCTTCTTCGGCGAAGTCGCCCCCGACACCGACCTGCTGGTCTCCCCGAAATCCACCGGCGTCGAGCTGTTCGACGTGCTGCGGTCCGCGGACAGCCCGGAGAGCATTCGCTTCGACATCGAGATGCCCGACGGCGCCGAGCTGCGCGCCGGCCCGGGCGGTTCGGCGGAGGTCGTGGACGAGGCGGGCGAGCCGTCGGTCGTCATCCCCGCCCCGTGGGCTCGGGACGCGCAGGGAACGGCCGTTCCGGTCGAGATGCAGGTCGAAGGCAACTCCCTGATCCTGAACGTCGCGCACCGCCAGGAAGACTTCGCCTACCCGATCCTCGTCGACCCGACCATGTACCAGAACTGGGGCTGGTGGTACCAGGGGCAGAACCTCACCGGCCTTGGGGCGTTCAGGTGGCAGCAGAGCGCCGGCGCCTGGTGGGTCAACCACGGGACCGAAGACACGGGCTTTCCCGGCTATGAGGGGAAAGGGCTCTTCATCGCCACGGCGCCGGGCAGCCTCGGCGCCAACCAGTGGGGCCAGTACATCTACTCGGCGCCTAACGGCGGGAGCTACCTGGCCAACGCGACGATCAACCCCTTCTGGCGCAACAACCGCCAGTGCTCGGCGCCGAATCCGTACTACGAGCCCTACGACTACACCGGCATGTGGACCGAAGCCGGGGGCTGGAACCGCCTGCTCTGGAACAACGCCAACGAACAGGGCTGGTCCAATCTCGAATCCTGGGGCGAAGCCCTGATCATCGGGATGAGCACCAACAACGGCACCTACATTCCCTGCTGGCGCGACCTGATGATCGGCGGCGTCGGGATCTGGCTCGACGACTACCAGTACCCGTGGCTCTCGGTCGTCTCCTCTCCCAGCGGCTGGCTGAAAAAAGACGGCACCAACCGCGTCGTCGACCTCAAAGCCTACGACGAAGGTCTCGGGGTCCAGAGGGTGCGGATGTACGCCGGCGCCAAAGAATGGAACTGGGATCAGGCCTGGTGCGCGGGGACCTACGAGAACCGCTGCGGAACCGAACGGGCCGGCAAAGTCAACTTCACGACCGAAAGCGTCGGCGCGGAAGGGAAAGTCAACCTCGGGGTCCAGGCGATCGACCCGACCGACAAGCGCTGGGCGCTCGAACGCACCGTGATGATCGACGGCACGGCGCCGACGCTCACGCTCAAAGGCGAACAGCAGGCGGCCAGCTACAAACTCGACATCGAAGCGAAAGACGGCAGCTCCACCGAACCCCGCTCCGGCGTCAAAGAAGTGAAGGTCTATCTCGACGGGCAGCTGAAACAGACGAAATCGAGCAGCTGCTCGACCTCAGGCTGCCCGGCGACGGTGGCCTTCACCTACACCCAGAGCCACAGCGGTCTCTCGCTCGGGCAACACACGCTGGAAGTCGTCGCCACCGACCAGGTCGGGTACACGAAATCCGCCTCCACCACCTTCTCGGTCGAACAGCCGGACACGATCATCGACTCCGGCCCCAATGGGCTGACGAACGACTCGACGCCCTCCTTCACGTACCACTCGACGCTCACCGGTTCAACCTTCCAGTGCTCGGTCGACGGCGGTGCCTACGTCAGCTGTCCCGGCACCGGGTACACCACGCCGCCGCTGACCGACGGCTCCCACACCTTCAGCGTCAAAGCAACCAGCGGTGCCGGCCACGTGGACCCGACGCCGGCCAGCCGGACCTTCACCGTCGATGCGACGCCGCCGAACACGACGATTGACTACGGCCCCGAAGGCGCCACCAACGACGGCACGCCGGCCTTCGGCTACAGCTCCGACGACCCCGACGCCCGCTTCGAATGCAAGCTCGACAGCGCCGCCTTCGCGCCCTGCGGCAACGGCGCCTTCGAGGCGGAAAACGCACTGAGCGAAGGAGCGCACACGTTCACGGTGCGCGCCGTCGACCGGGCGGGAAACCCCGATCCTTCGCCCGCCAGCCGCAGCTTCTCGGTCGACGCCACCCCGCCCACGGTGAGCATCCAGAGCGGACCCTCGGGAGCGACGAACAATCCGAAACCGATCTTCACGTTCACGAGCTCCGGCGCCTCCTCGCTGGCGTGCGCGATCGACGCCGAAGCCACCGAAGGCGATGAACCGAGCTACGGCGCCTGCACCACCTCGACCTCGCACACGCCCCTGCTGCCGCTCTCGGACGGCCCCTACACCTTCCGCGTCCGCGCCAGCGACGAAGCCGGCAACCAGGCCCTCGACCTGAGGGAATTCACCGTCGACACCGTCGCGCCGCAGACGACGATCGACTCGGGGCCGTCGGGCACCACCGACGAGCCCAAACCGACCTTCACGTTCTCCTCCAGCGAGGGGGGGTCGAGCTTCCAGTGCCGCTTCGACGCTCAGGCTTTCGCCCCGTGCTCGGGACCGGGCGCTGCGCACACGCCCACCACTGCTCTCGGCGACGGTCCGCACACCTTCGAGGTGCGCGCCGTCGACCCGGCCGGCAACGCCGACCTGACGCCGGCGGCACGGGCGTTCACCGTCAGCACCGGCGGCCCGCAGACGACTATCACCGCCGGCCCCGAAGGAGCGACCGCGCAGACGAGCGTCACCTTCAAATACACGGCCGACGAACCCGCGACCTTCCAGTGCCGGCTCGACGGCGCCGCCTTCCTCCCCTGCCCGTCGGGAGAAATCACCTATCCGGCGCTGGCCGAGGGGCGGCACGTCTTCGAGGTGAGGGCGGTGAACAACGCAGCGGTGGTCGACCCGACGCCGGCCAGCCGCACCTTCGTGGTCGACACCACCGCACCGCCGCCGCCCGCGGCGAGCGGACCGGTCCGTGAACCGACCGTGCCGGGCCTGACTCTGCACCTCGAGGCCGAAGACGGAGATCCCTCTTCGAGCGCAACCGCCCGCTCCGGAGTGCAGTCGCTGCTGATCTATGCCGACGGCCAGCTCGTGGAAACGCTGGAAGCGCGGTGCAAACAGGGCCTCTGTCCGGCGGAGATGGTCCGCACGGCGCAGCTGCCCCACCAGAACGTGATCGGCAGCCATAACTTCGAGGTCAGGGCGCAGGACGGCGTCGGCAATCTCTCGGCTCCCGTCGCCTGGAGCGAAAGCACCGAAAAAGCCGGCACCCTCGTCGACCGCGAAGGGACCGCGACCACCAGCGCCGCCTGCGGCTCGGGGAACCTCAACGTGGTCACAGTGCACAAAGGCGCCACCGGAGTGAGGGGAACGAACCAGTCGGACCTGATCATCTCGCGCCCGGGGGTGAGGACGATCATGGGCCGCGGCGGCTGCGACACGATCATCGGCGGGCCGTCGCTGGAGACCATCCGGGGCGGCCCCGACGCCGACCTGATCCGCGGCGGCCGCAACAACGACTTGATCCGCGGGGAACAGGGTGCGGACAACCTCTACGGCGGCGTCGGCGATGACCAGATCTTCGGCGAACAGGAAAACGACGTCCTCGACGGCAGCCACGGGGCGGACAACGTGCGGGGCGGTCCCGGCAACGACCTGCACCGCGGCGGCCAGGGCGAAGACGAACTCTTCGGTGGAGTGGGGGGGACCGACATCGTCAGTTACGCCGACGCGGTCGCACCGGGCTTCATCGACAACGGGAAACAGAGGGAAGTAGCCGAAGAAAGAGGGAAAAAACAGAACATCGGCAATTTCCCCGACTTCGACGAATCGGGGGTCTACATCGACTTAGGCGATCAGCCGGCGCGTGCTTACAACGGCCAGGCGGGCCACGGGGGCGGTATCGACCGGCTGGTCGGCGCGACGAAAGGCGACTTCGAGCGAATCGTCGGCTCGCCCTTCTCCGACTGGATCGAAGGCAGCGCCGGGGCGACCCAGATCGACCCTGGCCGGGGCGCCGACCTGGTGAGAGGCGTCGGTGCCATCCAGGTCACCCCCGGCCCGGACCCGCAGCGCGACTCCGTCAACGACAATCCCAGCTCGATCACCCCACGGGGGGATTCGCTGGAGGTCCAGATCGGCACTCAGGAGCCGGCCACCGGCCTGCTGGAGACCTCCGTCTACATGGTCGGCGGCACCGCAGTCGACCAAGTCAGGGTCAAAGCGACCAACAACGCGGTCAGGTTCGTGGTCAAGAATCCCGCGAAAGCGAACGTCACCCCACTTGGAGAGTGCCACTTCGCCAAAGACAGCTCGACCGTCACCTGCCCGGTGGCAGCCCGGCTGGGGGCGGTCGTCGTCTACGGCGGCAAAAACAACGATCGCATCGACATGGCAGCGGAGACGCCGCAGAAGCCCGGCACGATCATCCTCCACGGCGCCCAGGGTGCGGACCGCCTGATGGGTTTGGGGATGGACGAGCTGATGATCGACGGTGCCTCTGGGCACGCGGGCAACGACGTCCTCCACGGCGCCAACGGAGACGACGCTCTCTTCCAGGGGGTCGGGGACGACACGGTCGTCGGCGGCGCCGGCAGCGACCTCGTTGTCTCCTCCCACATCTGCGGAGGGGACCAGCTCTGGGGCGACGCCCAGAACAACGACGACCCCGGCGCCGACAACGCGCAGTTCGCGCCCCTGAAGGAATCCGGCGTCTTCGTCGACCTCGAAGACGAGGAACTCGGGAAAATCAACAAAGGCAACACCAACAAATGCGGGCAGACCCTGCACGGCTTCAACGACGCGGAGGGGTCCGAGCAGCGCGACGTCCTCTACGGCACCAACGAGGCCAACCTGATCATCGGCCGCGGCGGCTCCGACTCGCTCTTCGGCCTGGGCAAGAAGGACAAACTCAACGCCAACGACGACACCCTCGACGAGAAAATCGACTGCGGTGGCCAGAAAGGCGACAAGGCGATCGCCGATCCGGTCGATCGCGCCAAACGCGCCGTCACGAAAAAAGACTGCCCGCGGATCAGCAAAGTCGGGAAAAAACAGGGCCAGCCCAGCGCCAAAGGGCGAGTCTCCATGTTCGCGCTGACCGGGAGCGAACCGCCGGCGGTGGGCGACGTCGGCTCAGCCCCCGACCAGCCGGATCCGATGAGCTACTACGCCCTCGACGAGAGCTCCGGCACGAGCGCCGAAAACGGCATGGAAGGGTCGAACGGGACCTACAAAGCCGTGGGCGTGGGGCCGTCGGTCAATGGCCCCGGCCCGACCCTCGGCGTGGCCGACGGCCTCGCCGGGGAAGATGGATTCGCGGTGAAACTCGACGGGGTCGACGACTACGTCGACCTCAACGGGGCCGCCCTCCCGGCCGAAAGCGAAGACGGCACCTACTCGGTGGCGATGCTGGTCAAATTCGCCCGCGCTCCGGGCCAGGTCGAATACCTGTTCTCCGGGTTCGGGAGCGGGGAAGGCGTGTTCCTCTTCCGCGACTCCTCCGGCAGGCTCGTCTTCGCAACCGGGCTCGACCAGGGCGCCCCGCGGGTGAGATCTGCGGACCCGATCAAAGACGAAAAATGGCACCAGGTGATCGGCACCCTCGAGGGGGAAACGATCACCATCAACGTCGATGGATTCCCCTACAGGCTCGGCTACGGTTCGCCGGTGCATCCTGAAAAACAGCCGACGCAATCCCTGGTGGGGGCCGGGCCGGGGCTGGTCCAGCTCCTCGCCGGAACGGTGGACGAGGTCGTCGCCTTCGAAGGCGTCCTCTCCGATGGCGACGCCTTCGCGCAGCTGAGCGAAAGCGAAGCCGAAGAACCGGCGCTGCTGCTGGCACCGCCGCCGGAAACGGCCGACAACGACGGCGACGGCGTCACCGACGGAGCCGACAACTGTCCGACCGTCTCCAACTCCGACCAGGCGGACGTCGACCTGGACGGGATCGGCGACGCTTGCAACCCGCCCGACAGCGACGGCGACGCCGTGACCGACGCCGAGGACAACTGCCCCTTCGCGTTCAACCCCGAGCAGGCCGACTCCAACAGCGACGGGCTGGGTGACGAGTGCACGGAAATGCCGCCGGACGCGAGCACCGAGCCGGCGACGAACGTGAAAGGCACCACGGCGACGATCAACGCGCTGGTCGATCCGGAAGGGTCGGCGACCAGCTACCAGTTCGAATACGGGACGACCAGCGCCTACGGGACCACGATCCCGCTCACGGCGAAATCGGCAGGGGCGGGCGTCGACCCGGTCGCCGTCAGCGAGGCGCTGAGCGGCCTGCAGCCGGGGACGACCTACTACTACCGGATCGTCGCCTGGAACATGTTCGGCGACGTCGAGGGGGAAAGCCGGACCTTCAAAACGCTGAGTCCGCCTGGGGCCTTTACCCAAGCCGCGACCAACGTCGAAACGACCTCGGCCGTCCTCAAAGGGCTCTTGTTGCCCCAGGGCGACCCGACCACCTACCAGTTCGAATACGGAAAAACGACGTCCTACGGCAGCAAAGTGCCGCTCTCCCCGAAATCCGCCGGCTCCACGACCGGGTTCGTGTCCGTGAGCGAGTCGGTGGTGGGTCTCGAACCGAACACGACCTACCACTTCCGCGTGGTTGCGACGAACGGGGGCGGCACCGCCAACGGCAACGACCTCACCTTCAAAACCAAAGGCCTGCCGATCACGGGACCGCAGCTGGGGGCGATGCCGGTCACCCACCCGTTCAACGGATCGTCGTCGTCGCTGGCCGACTTCGCCTCCAAATGGTCGGCCCTTGGCTGGGCCGTCGGGCCGCCGCCGAAGGGGGAAGACTCGCTTAGCGGCTGGCGGCCGGTCGAAGCGTTCCCCTCGCCCGCGGGCGCCTACTACAACCCGAGCCTGACCGACACCGGCGAGGGCGTGGCCGCGGTGGCAACGCTTAGCGGTGCTCCCACGATCGCCGAACGCTACTTCTCGCTCTGGCTCGACATGAACGCGCCGACGGCGGCGACGCGGGATGGTTATGAGCTCCGGTTCACCGAAGTCAGCTCGAACTCCTACACGGTCACCCTCTCCAAGTGGGTGAAAGGCGTGCAGACGGTACTCGCCTCGAAATCCGCCTACGGCCTGCCGGTGGGAAGCTCGGTCGCGATCGTCGACCAGGGCAGCACGGTCTCGGCCTGGACCGATACCGGCTCCGGTTTCGGCCAGGTCCTGACCGCCACCGACTCGGCCTACGCCGGCGGCAACGCCGGGGTGGAGGGAGCGGGCAACATCCTCCGCCTCTCGAACTTCAGGGCGGGGGTGCCGGTGCCGGCGGTGGCGAACATGAGCGCCGCGCTTTCGGCGCTGAAACTGAACGACTCCTTCGCCACTAACCAGACCCCGCTGACGGGAGGGGGCAACTGGGCAGCCCTGCAGTGGGCCAGCAGCGCCTACGGCTACCCCACCGGTTGGGTCTCGGGTGGCTGGGGCCCGTATGACGCCTTCTCGACGATCAACGGCGCGTTCTGGCAGCCGAACTCGTTCACCGACACCGGCTCCGGCACCGCGGTGGCGGCGACGCTCACGAGCAACGCCACGATCGCCGAACGCTACTTCTCGCTTTGGCTCGACATGCCGACGCCGGCGAGCACCCGCTCGGGATACGAGCTGCGGTTCACGGAAACGGCCAGCAACATCTATTCCGTGACGCTGTCGCGCTGGCAGAGCGGCACTAAAACCCTGCTGGCGTCGAAAACGGGCTATTCGATGCCGGTGAAAAGCCAGTTCGCGCTCGTCGACAAAGGAGGGACGGTCTCGGCCTGGGTGAAGAACGGGGGCGAATTCCTGCAGGTCCTCACGGCGGCGGATACGACCTTCGCCTCCGGGTACACCGGAATCGAGGCCTCCGGGAACATCATCCGGCTGACCGACTTCCGCAGCGGCCCGCTGCCGCCGTTCTAGGGCCGGGCGAGACTGACGACCGCGAGAGGGGTTGACATAGGGCGATGACCAGCAAGCGCAAGACCACCTTCCTCCTCTGGCTTGCCCTGCTGGCGGTGGGGGTGGTCGGGGCCGCGGTCGCGACCGCGGCCGATCGCACCGACCCCTCTTTCGGCAGCGGCGGCGTGGCGCAGGTGCCGCCGTCTGCGGAAACCCAGGGCAGGACGGTGGGCGTCACGGGCTTGGCCCTGCTGGACGGAGGAAGGCTTGCGGCGGCGGTTGGCGGGATCGAAGGATCGAGGTACTTCGCCGTGGCTCGGCTGGGGGAGTCCGGCGCGCTTGACGCGTCCTTCGGCCTGGGCGGCTTTACCGAACGCCTGCAAATCCGCCGTCCCGGTTTCGCCTGGGAGGGGCTCCGCACCCAAGCCCAGCAGTTGACCGTCGAGCCCGACGGCGAGATCGTTGCCGCCGGCTACCAGGTCAACGGCAGCGGCGGCACCGCTCCCCTGCTGGTTAGGTTCCGGGCCGACGGCTCTCGCGATCCGAGCTTCGGTCGTGGCGGCGTGGTGGCGCCGAAGCCCGGCCCGGAAGTCGCCAATCCGCTCGAACCCTTCAGGGGCGGCGGCGTCCTCCACGACGTGGCGATCCAGCCCGGCGGCCGGATCGTCGCCGTCGGCGCCCAGAACGAAAACGGCGGCGGCAGGCCCGCGGGGATGGTGATCGCCTACCGTCCGGACGGCAGCGTCGACCGCGGCTTCGGCCGGCGGGGGAGGCTTGTCTTCCCCGCGCGAGGACGCGACCTGTACACGGCGCTGACCTCGGTCGAGGTGCTGCCCAATCGCAAGGTTCTCGTCGCCGGTTACTTCCAGGGACGGGTCGTGCTGATGAGACTGACCGCGGCTGGGAGAATCGACCGCGGCTTCGGTGGCGGTGACGGCACGGTGCTGCTGGGCGGCACCCACTTCGTCCTTTGCTGCGGTCCGGCGCTCCTCGCGGCGCAGCCCGACGGCCGGATCCTCCTCGGCGGAGAGGGATTCCACACTGGCGGGGCGACGATCCTGCTGGCTCGCCTGCGTCCCAGCGGGAAGCTGGACCGCTCCTTCGGCAAGCGCGGCTTCGCGTGGCAGAGGGTCTCGCCCCGAACGGCCGGTTACTTCGTGCCGACGGATATCGTCCTGCAGGGCCGCCGGATCGTCGTCCCGGGGCTGCAGATACGGGCCGACAATCGACGGAGGGAATTCTCGGTCTTCACCGTCCTTCGCTACACCACGGGCGGCAGGCTCGACCGCAGCTTTGGCGACGGCGGGGCCGCGCAGCTCTTCCACGAGGGCGGCAGCATGGCCGGTGCCGCCGTGACGCAGGGGAGCGGGCGCGTCGTCGTCGGAGGCGGTGTCGAAGGCAGGGTGGACATGCCACCGGAACCGGCGCTGCTGCTGACCCGTTACCGGTGATCGGACTGACCAGCCGCTTCGCGAGCGGGACCGGCGCCCTGCTGCTCTTGGCGCTTCCCACCAGCCCCAGCGCGCCGGGGCTGGTGCTGGCAGGGCCGAACGGCGACGTCCTGCGGGGCGATGGGAAGCCAAAACACCATCCTCGGGCGTAGTAGTTGGTCCCGAATTTGGTCCCCAACTCCAGCGAACTCAATCGAACTCCTTGGACGTGATTGGCTCTGTCGGGCCAGATTCGCCCCCTCAGACACCTTCCGGCTGAACTTCTAATCCGACGGTCGCTGGTTCGAATCCAGCCGGGGGCGCTGCAATGATATCCTTTACTTATGGCGCAAAAGGTAAAGGATCAGACCAGGGTTTCCAGCAAGCATCAGGTGACGATCCCAGCTGGGGCATTTCGCAGCGCGGGTTTCGCCCCGGGGGATACGCTCAAGGTTGAGGCGGGGGGCGCCGGCCGGGTGATCCTGACGCGGATCGACGAGTTGCTTGATCGCTATTCCGGATGCCTTGCGACCGGTGGCGATTTGCGGGAGCGCGTGGAAGGGCTGCGCGGGGAGTGGCGGTAGTTCTCGACTCCGGCGTCGTAGTCGGCTTTCTCGATCGACAGGATGCTCTCCACGGCGCTGCGGACGCGGCAGTGCGAGAGCTCGTTCGCGGGCAGCGGTTGCTGGCATCGGTGGTCACCTACGCCGAGGTTCTAACCGGGGCTCGCCTCGGGCACCACAACGAGGACGACGTGGCGGGGTTCTTCGGTGTGCTTCTTTCCGCGGTCTTACCCGTGGACGTTGCCGTCGCCGACAAGGCGGCCGACCTCCGGTCTCGCTTCAAGTCGCTGCGAATGCCGGACGCCTTGATCCTCGCTACTGCGGAGATGGATCCCGGTGTAGATCTGATCGTGACCGGGGATCAGCAGCTGGCCAAGGTCTCCGGGCTCAGGGTAAAAGTTCGGCTGTTGCGCTGAAAACCAAGACCCGTTCGGGTCGAATACTTGGCCCCGAAATTGGTCCCTAACTCCAGCGGGTTCGATCCTGCTGGGCTCAAGTACTCGGTCTGATCTGCCGAAGGGGGCGAGGTGCGTGCCATCCGATCAAATGCAGCGCGATCTCGGCATAGGGTTCTTGCCCTGTTGCTTGCCACTGCTGCGGCGCTGAGTCTTGCTGCCTGCGGCTCGGGGTCCGATGGCAAGGAAGGCGGGGTGCTGCGGGCGACCTTTGGCTCGTTCCCCGACTACCTGGATCCCGCCCTCTCCCACTCGGAGGAAGGCTGGACGGCGATCTACAACACCTACGTTCCGCTGCTCACCTACAACCACGCCGACGGTAAGGCCGGTAGCGAAGTGATCCCCGGCCTCGCTCGCTCGCTGCCGAAGATCAGCGCCGACGAGAAGACCTACAGCTTGCGGTTGCGGGACGGGTTGCGTTACTCGGACGGCACGCCGGTCAAAGCTTCCGACTTCGCCAATGCGGTCGAACGCGTCTTCCGCCTCAACTCCAGCGGCTCGCCCTTCTACACCGACATCGTCGGCGCCGAAGAGTTCGCCAAGACCAAACAGGGCGGGATCCCCGGGATCGTCACCGACGACAAGACCGGTGAGATCACCATCAAACTCACCCAACCGCGCGGAACCTTCGTGCAGGAGCTGGCGCTGCCCTTCGTGGCGCCGCTGCCCGCTGGCACGCCCGACGAAGATCTCTCGGCCGACCCGCCGCCGGCCACCGGCCCCTACGAGATCACTTCCTCCAATCCTGGCAAGGGTTGGTCGTATGCCCGCAACCCCTACTGGGCGAAAGCGAACGGCGAGGCGATGCCGGACCTGCCCGGCGGCTACGTCGACCGGATCGAGGTCACGGTGGGGCGCAACCCTGCTACCCAGGTCGACGACGTCGAAGCCGGCCGCTTCGAGTGGATGGAGAACATGCCGCCGCCGGACCTCTACGCGCAGGTGAAAGAAAAGTACGAAGGCACCCAGTTCCGCGAGGAGCCGACCGAGAGCACCTACTTCTTCTGGATGAACACGACCGAGGCGCCGTTCGACGACGTCAAGGTCCGCCAGGCCGTCAACCACGCGGTCAACCCGGAGGCGCTGGAACGGATCTACGCCGGCACCCTGGTTGCCACCCAGCAGATCCTGCCGCCGGGGATGCCGGGCTACGAGAAATACGAGCTCTACCCCTATGACGTCGAGAAGGCGGAGGAGATGATCTCCGAAGCCAATCCGGCCGACCGCGAGATCACCGTCTGGACCGACGACGAACCCACTCAGGAAGAAGCCGGTGCCTATTACGCCGAGGTGCTGAAAGAAATCGGCTTCGACGCCAAGCTGCAGGTGCTGAACGCCGACAACTACTTCTCGGTGATCGGCAACGCCTCGACCCAGGACCTCGACACCGGCTGGGCCAGCTGGTTCCAGGACTACCCGCACCCCAACGACTTCTTCCAGCCGATGCTCTCCGAAGAAAGCATCTTCCCGACCAACACCTCGAACCTGGCCCGGATCGCCGTGCCGCGGCTGAGCAAGAAAATCGACGAACTGGCCGAAAAGCCGCTCGACTCTCAGGTGGAAGGCGAATACGCCGAACTCGACAAGGAATTCATGGAACTGGCCCCGTGGGCTCCCTACGGGACCAGCACCTTCCCGACCTTCGTCTCCTCGGCGATCGACCTCGACCAGGTCATCTACAACCCGACCTTCAACCAGGACCTGACCAGCTTCCGCTTCAAGTAGCCGACGGGGGTCCGGCCGCTTCAGGAAGATTGTCGCTGTGCAAGGCCTGGTCGAAGAGGGGTCGCAGGAAGAGCGACGGTTGCAGCTGGTGATGCCGGCCGAGCCGGCGGCGGTGCCGGTCCTGCGCCACCGCGCGTCCCGGTTCGCGACCGAGCACGGACTTGCCCGGCAAGTCGTCGGCGACGTTGCGCTGGCGGTTTCCGAGGCGGTCACCAACGCCGTCAAGTACGCAGATGCGACTGGCGCTGACGGGGTGGTCGAGCTTTCAGGGACTCAGCGAGGCGATTGGCTCGAGGTGATCGTCCGCGACCGCGGGGAAGCGTTCGGCAGAGAATCCGCCGACGGCCTCGGGCTCGGGCTCGCGATCATCGCCCGGCTCTGCGCGGAGATGAAGATCGTCCAGGAAGGCGAGGGGACCGAGGTCCGGATGCGCTTCCCGCTGCCTGCTGGGTAGCGCTAGCGGCGCTTTCGTTCGGGCATCTTGAAGCAGCCCTGGCTGGTCGAAACGTTGGCGCCCTCTTCGCCAGACTCGACCATCCGTGCCGCGCTACGGGCCTCCAGCTCGAGAATTTCCAGCCGTGCCCGTTCATGGATCTCCAGCGCTTCCTGCATTCCCTCCTCGTCGAGCACCAATGGAGTTCTGGTGAGGTGGAAGTTCTGATCGGAGCCGATGATCCCGGCACGGGCGGAGGAGACGAAGTCGTCGATGATCTTCTGCATGAATTCGCAGACCAGGTCCTCGGCGATGACCGGGTCGAGCTCTTCCCACTCCTCGGTGTCGATCAGGTGACGCTCGGTCGCGCTGTAGAAGTGCTCGAGGGCGCCGCGCACCGGCCGCGTGCTGACCAGCTCAGCGCATTCGAACTCGACCAGCTGTTTGGTGTGGTAGCTGACGTTCGATAGCTCCTCGTCGAGCTCGCGGGCCATTTCCGCAGGGCTCGCGGTCCGCTCGACCAGGGTGCGAAGGATCGACGCCCGCAGCGGGTGACTCATGGCCTTGATCCGGTTTTCGGTTGCTTTGCGGCGCTGCGTTTTCGTCGACATCCGTCTTCCTTATCGAGGGCTGATTACTGGCAAGGACTTGATCGTAACTGCTTGATGGACATCGTGTTCAGATTTCCTCGCAGAATGCTGGAATCCACTTCAATGGTGGAACCATCCTCACCAATACTCCGGTCTTCAGCGCACATGCTCACAGCCGGGGAGGGAGGTGAACACGGATGGATCTCCGCACCGAGCGAGTGGTGCCCCTCGAGTCAATCGGGAAGGGCGCTTAATCAATGACTGCGGGCCGGTCCTCGGATGGGGGACCGGCCCTCTTTGTGCCTAGTATCCAGGCGGGTGGCGGGCGACGAATCCGTCGGTGGATACGGTCGCCAGGTGCCAGCGCGGACCGCTACCCTGTTCGGCCCCGACCGTGTCGAAGCGCAGGCCGGCGATCTCGACGAAGGTGTGGCTCGGGTTGGCGTAGACGGTGATCCACTTGCCGCGACCGGGTGCCCCCCAGCGCATCAGGTCGCCGGAGGTGAGCGGGCGCGGGATCAGGCCGCCGCCGAAGAGGGCGAAGCTGACGGCGCCCGAGCAGTCATAGGAGTCGTCGTAGAAGGAGGCGTGGCCACCGCCCCAGACGTAGGGGCGGCCGACGATCGTGTTGGCGGCGTTGATCGCCCCCTGCACCGGTTCCGGCGCCATCGGCGGTGCCAGGGCGACGCCGGTCAGCAGGATCGCCGTCGCCCCCGGATCGCCGCCGCGCCGATGGGCGAAGATCTCGCCGCGGCTGAGCGAGGACTTGTGCGGGACGTGGGTGCCGTTGCTGCCGGCGGAGGCCGGTGGCAGCAGCGACGGGTCGGCGGCGATTTCCGCCGCGCTCGGCATCTCGCGCGCGCGGCCGGCGGGCTTCGGGGCGGGGGGCCGCGATTCGATCTCTCGCCGGGCTTCGACCAGGGCCAACCCCTCGCCGACCGCGGTGACGGCATGGTTGCCACCGCCAACCCCGGCCAGCGCCATGACCACCTGCAGGACCGCCACCGCGTGCTCCATCTCGTTGCAAGACTACGCAGGCGTGAAACTCCTCCTGGTCCCGCTGGCAATCTTCGCCTTCGTTCTCTTCCTCCTCGTCCTCGGCGCGATCGGGCTGGCGATCTCCTTCGCGATCATCTACTTGTTCAACAAGGCCTGGCGGTTCGTGACCGGTGGCGTTCCCTGGCGGCGTCGTCAGCGCCGCGACGTCAGTCCCTGAAGGACGACCTCAACCGGCGAGCGGTGCTGCCCGTTCGCCTCCTCGCGGTTGCGCTGCAGCTCGCTGGCCAGCTCACCGACCTGGGTGCTGACCTTGCCGACCTCCTTCGCCGCCTTGGCGAGGTCGCCGGACTTGAGCTTGACCTTCGGCCGCCGCGCGATCGCCTTGCCGATGCCGCTCTTACGAGCGTGTTTCGAGCTGGCGAGAGCGAGACCGCCGGCTGCTCCGGCGAGCGCCGCTCCCCCCGCGACGAGCGGGATTTTCGCCTTGCTGGCGGCTTTGCCGACCGTTTTGCCGGCGCTTTTCGCCTTGCCTCCGGCCCCATCGACCACGTGGCGCACGGCATCGGCGTTCGAGCTTTTACCGGCCGACCCGTTCGATTTCGCGGTTGATCTGGACTGCGATTTCGCTTTGGCGGCTTTCGGTTTCGACGCGGATTTCGATTTCGCGCGTTTCGCAGTCGAATTCGCCTGTTTCGCCGTCGACCGTTTTTTCGGTTGGGCTTTCGGTTTCGCTTTGGCTTTCGTTTTCGTCTGAGCCATGGTTCCTCTCTCCTCGGCTGTTCCCTTGGATGAATCCGTGACTGGTATTGGGTCAAGTACCCATTCCAATTTGCGGGAATCAGCAGCGATGGATGCGGGCGGCGCTTTTCACGATTTCGAAGGCGCTGCCGGGGATCCGCTTCAGCTGGTTGAGGTTCTCGTCATCCCAGCGGCGGTCGCTCGTGCCCGAGAAGTACCAGCTGGAGCCGTTGTCGGCGACGATCAGGCCGTAGCGCTTCATCGCCTCGGCGATCGCCTTCGCCGGGCCGCTGAATTGGCCGAGGCCGTAGCCGGCCTCGAGGCGCAGGCGCAGGCCCATCGGCGGCGCGGCGGCGCTGGCGGTGTCGCCGGCGCAGTGGGAGGCGGGGTGGACCCAGGCGTCCTGGGTGCTCTCGAAGGTGACGCGGATCGCGTGGTCGATGTTGCCGCTGGCCGCCTCGTCGTAGCGGACCAAGCCGGGGAAGACCGGCAGCCCGGCGGCGTCGGCCGAGGTCCAGCCCTCGGGCCGGCGGGCGGCGGAGCGCAGGTCCCACGCGGTGCCCGAGTCGGCGTTCCAGTGGGGGCGGGGCTGGGCCACCGGGAAGGCGCGATAGAGCTCGTAGAGCTTGCAGGCCGAGCGGTCGACGACGAGCACATGGCGGTCGCCGTCGCTGCCGTTGCCGCCCTCGACCGGGGCGCGGGCGGGCACCGGGAACGGGCCGGAGTCGCTCTCGTCGCCGTAGGCGGTGTAGTGGACGGGGAGCTTGGGCTGGCCGGCGCCCACGACCACGTAGGGGAAGCCGTAGGCGCGCGGGGAGCCGAAGTCGGGGTGGAGGCTGTCGCCGCCGTGGGCGTTGATGTAGGCGATGTATGCCCCCGAGCGCGGGTCGCGCGACGCCTTGGAGATGTCCTGGTTCCAGGCGGCCTCGGTGGCGAGCGACGGGGCGCGCGGCGAGAGCGAGGCCGGCGGGTCGGGGAATACCTGGCAGGGCCCGAGCGCGGGGTAGGGGCCGACGGCGGAGGCGGAGGGGGCGAGTATCCAAAAGAGGAACGCGAGGGAGAATGCCAGCCCACCGGCGCCACATCGTTTCCAGAGTTTTCCTCGTTGTAGCGAGGAAAAGGGTGGAAACGACATTCAGGGTACCTCTTTTTCGCGCACGGTCAGCCTTCCGATTTCCAGCTCCTCGATCTCGAGTTGCTTGACCGAGAGGCGGCGGATCGTCGCCTTGCCGATCGCCAGGCGGCCGATGCTGAGGCGGCCGATCGCGAACCCGCCGATTGCGGCTGCGCCCACGGCGAGGGCGCCGATTGCAAGGGCGCCGCGGGCGTCGGCTCCAATTGCCGTTGCCTTGGTCCTTGCCTTCGCGCTCCTCACGCCGTTGAGGCTAGCCTGACGCTCCGATGACCCTGGACGAGCGTCCGACCCTGCTGGCGATCCAGCATGTGCCCTGGGAGGGGCCGCACCGGATCCTCGACGCCTGCCACGACCTTCGGGTGCGGACGGTCAAACCGCTCGCGGGTCATTCCTTGCCCGCGCACGAGGAGGTCGCGGGCGCAGTCGTCATGGGTGGGCCAATGAACGTCGACGAAGTCGAGCGCTTCCCGGCTCTAACCGCCGAGCGCGAGTGGCTGGCCGAGGCAGTGGAGCGGGGGATGCCGGTGCTCGGCATCTGCCTCGGCGCCCAGCTGCTGGCGCGGGCGCTGGGGGCGGAGGTGAGGACCGGCGGGGCGCCGGAGATCGGCTTCGCCCCGGTCGAAATCGTCGCCCCCGAGGACCCGCTGCTCGGCGGACTCGCCCCGCGCAGCGAAGTCCTCCACTGGCACGGCGACGTCTTCGACCTGCCCGACGGCGCCAAGCATCTCGCCTCTTCGGAGCGCACCGCCTGCCAGGCCTTCCGCGCCGGCAGCGCCTGGGGCGTCCTTTTCCATCCCGAGGCCGACTTCGCCCTGGTCGAGGCCTGGCTCGAGGTTCCGGCGATGAACCTCGAGGCCGGGGCGGCGCTGGGAGACGCGGGCGAGCACGCCCTGCCGGAGCGCGCCGCCGAGCTGGAGGCCGAGCTGATTGCGCGCACGGCACCGGGCTTCGAGGCCTTCGCTGAAATCGTCGCCAACGGGTAAAGGGGCGCGATGGAGGTCTGCCTGATGATCGAGGGCCAGGAGGACGTGACCTGGGACGACTGGCGGGCGCTGGCCGGGGCCTGCGAGGAGCACGGGGTGGGGACGATGTTCCGGTCCGACCACTACCTCTCGGTCGACGATCGCCGCGAGCGCGGCTCGCTCGACGCATGGGGGACGATCAACGCCCTCGGCGCCGTCACCGAGAAGCTGCGGCTGGGAACGATGGTTTCGCCGGCGACCTTCCGCCATCCCTCGGTGCTGGCGAAGCTGGCGGTGACCGCCGACCACGTCTCCGGCGGCCGGGTCGAAGTCGGGATCGGCGCCGGCTGGTGGGACCGCGAGCACGAGCTGTACGGGTTCGACCTGCCGCCGGTCGGCCCGCGGATGGAGGCACTCGAGGAGCAGATGCAGATCGTCCGCGGGCACTGGGGTGAGGGGCCGTTCAGCTTCTCCGGTGAGCACTTCTCGGTCAGGGAGCTCGACGCGCGGCCAAAGCCGGTGCAGCAGCCGCTGCCGCTGATCCTCGGCGCCAAAGGCGGGCCGCGCAGCCTTCGCTTCGGCGCTCGCTACGCCGATGAGTACAACACGGTGATGGCGACCGCGGAGGAGATCGCCGATATGCGCCGGCGGCTCGACGAGGCCTGCGAGAAGGAGCGGCGCGACCCGGCGACCTTGCCGCTCTCGATGATGACCGGCTGGCTGGTCGGCGCCGACCGCGCCGAACTGCTCGAGCGCGCCGGGCGCCTCTCGGAATGGAAAGGCGGCGACGGCGACGGCGAGGCGTTCATCTCCGAGCTGCGCGAGAGCACGATCCTCGGCACGGCGGAGGAGGCGATCGAGCAGCTGCGCGAGCTGGAGGCGGCGGGGCTGACGCGGATCATGGGCCAGCACCTGCTGCACCGCGACCTCGATGCGGTGGCGTTGATGGGGCGGGAGATCGCGCCGGCGCTCGCCGGTTGATCAGCGGCGCCTGCGGTTAGCCGGGCTCGGCGGTGCCGTAGATCGCTCGCAGCCAGATGTCGATGAGGACGTCGAGGACGCGGTCGCCCTCGAGTGAGGGCTCCTCGCCGAGCAGGGTTGCGTACTGCGCCCGCTCGTTCATCTGCACCAGGGCGATCGCCATCTCGCGGGCCGGCTGGCCGCCGGGAGCGGCGCCGCGCGAGCGCTCGAACTCGATCACTGCGGTGACGTCGGCGACCCAGCCCTCCATCACCTGCGCCCAGAGGTCGCGGGCTTCCTGGTTGGTGGCGCGCAGGTCCGATCCGGCCCGGACGACGCCGGGGCGTGAGCGGAAGGCGGCGTAGAGGTTCTCCAGAGATTTCCGCAGCCCGGCCTGCGGTCCTGACGCGGCCAGGGTGGCGAGGATCTCCTCCCGGCCCTCGCCCGCCTCGGCGACGAGCCGGTCGATGATCGACAGCACCACCGCGTCCTTGGAGGGGAAGTAGAAGTAGAAGGTGGGGCGGGAGATTCCGGCGCCCTTGGCGAGGTCGTCGACCGAGATCTCGCTCAGCGGGCGCTCTTCCAGCAGTTGCTCGGCCGTCTCCAGGATCGCCCGCTCGCGGTCGTCGCCGCTGGCGCGGGTGGTGCGGCGGCCGCGGCCTTTCGCGCCGGATGCAGGGGAAGTCTTGGCTTGTGGGACGGCGGCCATCTGCCTCCACGATACACCGCGTCGAGAGAATCGACAAGTTGTTGACGCACTCAACACACTGTTGATACAGTTCCCGTCATGAGCGAGACCAAGCGCGTGATCATCACCGGTGCCGCCAGCGGCATCGGTGCGGCGACCGCCAAGACGCTGCGCGAGCGCGGGGCGGAGGTCGTCGGTCTCGATCTCGACATCGTCAACGGCGGGGATGAGGTGATCGCCTGCGACGTCACCGACCAGAAATCGGTCGACCGGGCGATGGCCGATGCGGTCAAGCAGCTCGGCGGCGGGGCTGACGCGCTCGTCAACTGCGCGGGCATCGGCTTGCCGCAGAGCGCCGTCCTGCCACCGGGCCCCGACGCGCTGCGGGTCCTCGACGTCAACCTTCTCGGCACCTGGCGGGCGACCGCCTCGGCCCTGCCGGCGCTGCGCGAATCGCGCGGCCGCGTCGTCAACATCTCCTCTGGGCTCGCCCACGTTGCCGTCCCCTTCGCCACCGCCTACGGCGCCAGCAAGCGCGGCGTCGTCGGTTATTCGGAGCAGCTGCGCTCCGAGGTCGGCGACGAGATCACAGTCACGACCGTCTATCCCGGCTACATTCGCACCCCGATCCACGACGCCAGCCAGAACGCCGGCATGGGGCTCGAGGGGATGGTGCCGCCGGAGCCGATCGGCGCCGCCGTCGGCACCATCGTCCGCGCCATCTACGGCCGGCCCGTCCGCGACCTCGCCACCACCCGCCGCGGGGCGATGTCCTACCGCATGCTCGGCCTGCTCCCCAAAGGCCTGGTCGAGCGCGGCATCCAGCGCCAGATGCGGGCCGGCGCCAAGCGCGGCCTCTTCAAACAGACCTCGATGACGAGCGACCTGCTCGCTCGCCTCAACCGTTAGGAGATCCTATGGCCAACGATCGCGAGCACGTCAACGTCCTCATCATCGGCGCCGGGCTCTCCGGTGTCGGCGCCGGCGTCCACCTGCAGACGAACTGCCCGGGCAAGAGCTACGCGATCCTCGAGTCCCGCGAGGCGATCGGCGGCACCTGGGACCTCTTCCGCTATCCCGGCATCCGCTCCGACTCGGACATGTTCACCCTCGGCTACTCGTTCAAGCCGTGGACCGACGAAGACTCGATCGCCCCCGGCGACAAGATCCGCAACTACATCCGCGAGACCGCCCGTGAGCATGGGGTCGAGGACAGGATTCGCTTCGGCCACAAGGTCGTCGCCGCCGAGTGGTCGAGTGAGGAAGCGCTGTGGACGGTGCGCGCCGAGCACGAGGGCGAGATCGTCGAGCTGACTTGCGACTTCTTCTACGGCTGCACCGGCTACTACCGCTACGACGAGGGCTACACGCCCGAGTTCGAAGGCCGCGAGCGCTTCGGGGGCGAGATCGTCCATCCCCAGCACTGGCCCGAGGACCTCGACTACCGCGGCAAGCGGGTGGTGGTAATCGGCAGCGGCGCGACCGCGGTGACGCTGATCCCGGCGATGGCGCCCGAGACCGAGCACATCACCATGCTGCAGCGCTCGCCGGGGTATGTCGTCACTCCGCCCAGCCGGGACCCGATCGCCAATGTGCTGCGCCGGGTTCTGCCCGCCAAGGCCGCCTATGGGATCGTCCGCTGGAAGAACGTCCTCCTGCAGATGGGCTTCTACCAGCTCTCGCGCCGGGCGCCGGGCTTCACCCGCAAGCTGATCCGGCGCGGGGTGGAGCGCCAACTGCCGGCCGGTTACGACGTCGACCGCGACTTCGAACCGAAGTACAACCCCTGGGACGAGCGGGTCTGCCTCGTCCCCGGCGGCGATCTCTTCGGGGCGCTGCGCTCCGGCAAGGCGGATGTGGTGACCGACCAGATCGAGACCTTCACCGAGAAGGGTCTGAAGCTGACTTCCGGGCGCGAGCTGGAGGCGGACGTCATCGTCACCGCGACCGGGCTCAACCTGCTGGTGTTCGGCGGGATCGAGATCAGCGTTGACGGCGAGCGCAAGGAGTTCAAGGATCTGGTTGGCCACAAAGGCGCGATGTTCGGCGGGGTGCCCAACCTGGCGATCGCGCTCGGATACACCAACGCCTCCTTCACTCTCAAGTGCGACCTGGTCTCCCAGTACATGTGCCGCCTGCTCAATTACATGGACGCCAACGGCTACCGAGTGGCGACGCCCCGCGATCCGGGTCCCGCCCTCTCCCGCGAACCGTTCATCGACCTCAAATCCGGCTACGTCCTCCGCTCCCTCGACCAGCTGCCGATGCAGAGCGAGACCCACCCATGGCGCCTGCACCAGAACTATGCGCGGGACATCCGCCTCTTCAACCACGGGCCGATCGACGAGGAGATGGACTTCTCCCGCGGGCCGGCCGTGAAGACCGCCACGGACGAGCAGAGCGACGGCGTGGCGGCCGTCGCCTAAGGCGAGCCGGTGGCAGTTGTGGAGACCGCGACGCTTCAGGAGACCGCGACTCGCAGCAGCGGTCCCATCGACCCGGAGGCCGCGGCCGGGCTGCCGGCTCCACCGCTCGTCCAGCTTGCGCCGATTCCGCAGTTGCTGCGCTTCAACCAGCGCCAGATCGAGTTCGTCTTCGGCGCCCGGCGGCGGCTCGGGGACGTCTTCGCCATTCGCACGCCCGAGCCGGTGCCGCTGGTGATCACCAACCTCCCCGACGACGTGCGCTCCCTCTTCACCGCCAAGCCCGAGCAGGCGCCGTCGATGGCCGCCGAGTCGCCGCTCAGGCCGATCGTCGGGCCGGACTCGGTCCTGACCTCGCTCGGCGAGCGCCACATGCGCCAGCGCAAACTGCTGCTGCCGCCGTTCCACGGCGAGGCGATCGAGCACTACACGGCTGCGATTGCCGAGGCGGCCGAGCGGGAGATCGACAGCTGGCCGCTGGGCCGGCCCTTCGCTTTGGCCCCGCGCATGCAGGCGATCACGCTCGACGTGATCATGGCCGGCATCTTCGGGATCGACGGTCAGCCGGCGCCGCGGAGCAGCGAGGGGCGACTGCGCTCGACGATCAAGAACCTGGTTTGGCTCTCGACCAAGCCGATCTCCCAGGTCGCCGAGCTGATGAACGTCCGCCGCGAGGAGCCGGTTGGCATCACCCGCCTCGGGCGAGCCTTGCTTGATCGCCGCATGGATGCGGTGATCGCGACGCGGCGGGGGGAGGACCTGAGCGAGCGCCACGACATCCTCTCGCTGTTGCTGCAGGCGCGCGGCGAGGACGGCGAGGCGCTGACCGACGCCGAAATTCGCGACGAGCTGCTGACCCTGGTGCTGGCCGGCCACGAGACGACCGCCAACTCGCTCGCCTGGGCCTGGGAGCGCCTGGTCCGCACCCCGGACGCCCACGAGCGCCTGGTCGCGGCGGTCCGCTCGGGCGATGGGGCGGAGGAGGCGGTCGAGGCGACGATCACCGAGACGATGCGCTCGCGCCCGGTGGTGCCGATCGTCGGGCGGCGGGTCAAGCTGCCCTGGCAGCTGGGCGAGTACGCGGTGCCGGCGGAGACCCCGGTCCTGATCAGCATCCTCCTGCTCCATCACCGGGAGGACCTCTACCCGGATCCCTTCGCCTTCCAGCCCGAGCGCTGGCTCGACCGCAAGCCGGGGACCTACGAGTGGCTCCCCTTCGGCGGTGGCATCCGCCGTTGCCTGGGCGCGGCCCTGGCAATGGCCGAGCAGCGCGTAGTCCTCGAAACGATGGCCCGCCGCCTGGACCTCACGGCGGCCGACCCCGAGCCCGAGCGAGCCCTCCACCGCAACGTGACGATGATCCCCCGCCACGGCGCCCGCGTAGTAATCCGCTCCCGCACCTAACCATCGACCGCCTATCCAGCGACCGGCCCGCTAAATTGAGAGCCAGCGAGGTGGCTGTAGCTCAGCTGGTAGAGCTCCGCGTTGTGGTCGCGGCGGTCGCGGGTTCGAATCCCGTCAGCCACCCTCTGAGCGGTTTGCAGACGTTGTGCTACGTTGTCAACAGATGACTGAGACGGCCAACGTATCGGTGCGCATGAATCGGGAGACGGCGACGCGTATCCGCGCTCGGGCCGAGGCGCGGGGGGAGCGGCTCTCCGATGTCTTGCGCCGCTATGCAGAGGAGGGGGACCGGGCTGAGACTCATCCCGGGATCGTCTTTCGCTCGGGACCGGCGGGACGGCGGGCCGGTCTCTCTGGCGGTCCCGACGTCTGGGAGATCTGTTGGTTGAAACGCCAGCTCGGCGAGGGGGAAGCTGCCGAGCGGATCGCTGAGGATCTCTCGCTTACCCCCGACCGGGTTGGGGTGGCGCTGCGGTACGCGGCCGAGTTTCCGGAGGAGATCGACGCCAGGATCGAGCTGCACGAGAGCGAAACCGCCCACTACGACTCACTTGCCGGCGACTGAGACGCCGCTGCTCGGCGTGTGAAGCTGCTGCTGGACGAGATGTACCCTGCCCGCCTGGCGCGGGCGCTGCGCGAGCGGGGCGCGGACGCCGAGGGGGTCGACGAGCGCAGCCCGTTGCGCGGGCTTGCCGACGAAGAGCTGTTGGTGATCGCTGCTCGCGAGGGACGGGCGCTCGTCAGCGAGAACGTCGCCGACTTCATGCGCCTCTACGGCGAGTGGAGCTCCGACGGCCGCCGGCACGCCGGAATCGTGATCGCCCTTTCCTCGCGCTTCTCCCGCACCCCTGCGGGCTATGAGACCTTGGTGGACTCGTTGCTCGAGCTCTGCGCGCAGCACCCTGGACACGAGGCGTTGGCCGACGCGGTCCACTTTCTGGTCCGCGCCTAGAGCGTCCGAGGAACGTAGGTCTCGGCGACGCCGTAGATGAGCAGGGCGGGGAGGCTCAGATAGATGGCGGCGACGGCGATCTTGGTCTCCGTCGGCACCGAGTGGAAAGCGCGGCTCTCCTCCGAGTGGCGGTTCTTGAAGCGGTGGTAGAGCTCGGGCCCGCCGAGTAGGAGGACGAACACGAGCATGAACAGGCCGAGGAAAAGGGCGGTGGCGGCGACGGCTATGAGGATCCCGGCAGCCCAGACCATGGGGCCGAGGACTGCAAGCGCCCGTCCGCCGTCGAGCGGTAGTACCGGCATCAGATTGATCAGGTTGATGAAGAAACCGATGTAGGCGAGGGCTCGCCAGAGGTCGCTGCCGGTCGCCAGCCAGATGGCGAGCGGAACCAGAGTCGCGGCGGTGCCGAGGATCGGGCCGGCCAGCCCGACGCGGGCCTCTGCTGCGGCGTCCTTGCCCAGGGACTCGACCGCGATCAAGGCGCCGACGAAGGGGATGAAGATCGGGGCCGAGGCCTCGACTCCCTCGCGGCGCAGCTGGATGACGTGTCCCATCTCGTGGACGAAGAGCAGCAGGACGAAGCCGACCGCAAAAGGCCAGCCGAAAGCCAGGGCGTAGGCGACGATCGAGATGAACATCGTTCCGAGGGTCGTCACCGCCTTGACCTTGATCAGGGCCAGAAAGAGGAACTTGGCCTTGCTGGCCACGAGGATGAGCGGAATCAGAAGCGCACCGAGCTTCTTGAGTCGTGACCGCTGACGCTCCTTGTCCAGATCCTCAGCCGTCGGCGGCTCGGGTGCGATGAGCGGCTCCGGCGTTAGGCCGCGATGGCCTTCCACTGCTTCCACGTGTTGCTTGCCCAACTCCACGCCTTGGAAGATAGGCAATGGCGTTCGAACCTGGGCGGGGAGGAATCGGTGGGCGGATTACGCTGACGCGGTGTCCATTCGCCCGCGGTTGGAAATAGGTGCCGAGCCCCCGGCTGCTGGTTGGGGGTGGGTGGCGGCGGTTGGGGTTGTTGCTGGGGCGACGCTGGTGGTCTGGCCGTTGAAGTCGGTGGCTCCTGTTGTGTCGCTTGGGGTCGTCTATATCCCTGGGGTCCTATTGATTTCGACTTGGTGGGGGTGGCGGCTTGGGTTGGTGGCGGCTGTTGGGAGCGCCTTGGCTTTCAATTGGTTCCATCTGCCTCCTACTGGGGAGTTTGGGATCGGGGCTGATCGGGATGCGGTGGCTTTGGTCGTGTTTGTGATCGTTGCCCTTGCCAGTGGCTCCTTGGCCGGGGTCGCTCGTGCTCGGGCCGCTGAGGCGGAGCGGCGGCGGGAGGAGGGGGAGCGGGTGCTGGCTCGGTTGCGGGAGTTGACCGCTGAGCGGGATCGGATGGAGGGGGAGGCGATCGAGGCCGGCGCTTTGCGGCGCAGCGACGAGCTGAAGACGGCGCTGCTGCGTTCGGTCTCGCATGATTTGCGGACGCCCCTTACTTCGATCATCGCCGCGGGCACGGCACTGGACTCGCCCACGTTGACCGAGGAGGAGCGGCACGAGCTGAGCATCGGGGTGGTTGCGGAAGGGGAGAGGCTCTCTCGGCTGGTCGAGAATCTGCTTGACGTCTCGCGCTTGGAGTCCGGCTTGGCGCCGCCGCGGCTGGAGCCGGTCGACCTGGCGGGGGTGCTGGAGGCGGCGCGGGAGTCGCTCGGCGGTGACGCCGCCGTCGTCAGGCTGGGGATCGACGCGGAGATCCCGGCGCTGACCGCGGATGCGGCCCAGCTCGAGCGCGCCTTCGCCAACCTCCTCGCCAACGCGGTCCGCCACGGCGACGGACAGCCGGTCCTGGTGCGCTCGCGCGAGGTCGGCGGCCGCCTGGTCGTGCGGGTCGTCGACCAGGGTCCGGGGATCCCGGAGCCCGAGCGGGAGCGGATCTTCGAACCCTTCTACCGGCGCGGAGGCGGTGCGGGCTCCGGCCTCGGCCTCTCGATCGCGCGGGGCTTCGTCGAGGCCAACGGCGGCGAGCTGACGGTCGAGAGCGTGCCCGGCCAGGGCAGCACTTTCGTCGTTTCGTTTCCGCTCGAGGAGGCGGGATGAACGACCGGCGCCGCATCCTCGTCTGCGACGACGAGCCGCAGATCGTCCGGGCGCTGCGGGTGATCCTCCGCGACGCGGGCTTCGAGGCGGTGCCGGCGAGCAGCGGCGAGGAGGCGCTCGACCTGGTCGCGGTGCGCCCGCCGCAGGCGGCCGTCCTCGACCTGATGCTCCCCGACCTCGACGGGGTTGAGGTGACGCGGAGGATCCGCGAGTGGAGCGAGATGCCGATCGTCGTCCTCTCGGCGATCGGCGACGAGGACAAGAAGGTGGAGGCGCTGGCCGCCGGCGCCGACGACTACGTGACCAAGCCGTTCGGCCCGCGGGAGCTGGTGGCGCGGCTGGAAGCGGCGCTGCGGCGCGCCCGGCCGGAGACGGAGGAGCCGGCGATCACGGTCGAGGGCCTGGAGATCGACCTCGCCGCCCGCCGCGTGCGCCGCGACGGCACCGACGTCCACCTGACGCCGACCGAGTTCGAGCTGCTCCGCGTCCTCGTCCGCAACCGGGGCCGGCTGATGACCCACCGCGCGCTGCTGGTCGAGGTGTGGGGGGTCGAGTACGAAGACGATCTGCAGGTGCTTCGCGCCCACGTCGCCAACCTGCGCCGCAAGATCGAGCTTCCGGGCGAGCACCTCGTCATCCGCACCGACCCCGGCGTCGGCTACCGCTTCGCGGTCTGAGCCGGGATCTTCACGAAATCTGTATACGCGGGCCGGTCTTCTTCACGCGGGCTTGACGGGCGCGGGCGCATGATCGGGGCGTGTCCGTCCCCACCGTCAAGGAGCGCCCCGGCCTCGATGGCCTGCTGAGCAGGCGCTCGCCGGGGCGTCGCGCGCCCGGTCGCACCAAGGCGCAGGCGGCTCTGGCGCTCGGCGCCGTCGGCGTCGTCTTCGGCGACATCGGCACCAGCCCCCTGTACGCGGTGCAGACGGTCTTCAACCCCGCCGATCCGCACCCCGTGGCGGAGACGCGCGCCAGCGTCTACGGCGTCATCTCGCTGATCTTCTGGGCGGTGACTATCGTCGTCACGCTCAAGTACGTGCTGTTGGTGATGCGGGCCGACAACGAGGGCGAGGGCGGCATCATGGCCCTGATCACGCTGATCCAGCGCGAGGGGCTGCCGGGCGGGCGGCGGACCAAGGTCGTCCTCGCGGGGCTCGGCGTCTTCGGCGCCGCGCTCTTCTTCGGCGACAGCATGATCACCCCGGCGATCTCGGTGCTCTCCGCGGTCGAAGGGCTGAAGGTGGTCGAGCCCTCGCTGGGCAGCCTGGTCGTGCCGCTGACGGCGGCGATCGTCGTCGTCCTCTTCGCCTCCCAGCGCTACGGGACGGCGGCGGTCGGCCGCCTCTTCGGCCCGGTGATGGTCCTCTGGTTCTTGGTTCTCGCCGCCTGCGGGATATCGGGCATCGCCGCGCACCCGGAGATCCTCGCCGCGCTCTCGCCCGCCTACGCGCTCGAGTTCCTGATCGGGAACTTCGGCACCGCGTTCTTCGCGCTCGCCGCGGTGGTGCTTGTGATCACCGGGGCCGAGGCCCTCTATGCCGACATGGGTCATTTCGGCCGGTTGCCGATCACCGCCGCCTGGCTGCTGCTGGTCTTCCCGGCGCTGATCCTCAACTACATGGGACAGGGCGCGCTCCTCCTGGACCATCCGGGCGGCAACGCCAGCGGCACCTTCTTCCTGCTGGTCCCGGAGTGGGGCCGGGTGCCGATGGTCTTCTTCGCGACCGTGGCCACGGTGATCGCCTCGCAGGCGGTCATTACCGGCGCCTTCTCGGTTGCCCACCAGGCGGTGCAGCTCGGTTACCTGCCGCGCCTGCGGGTCATCTACACCTCGGCGAAGACGATGGGGCAGATCTACGTGCCCTGGATCAACTGGCTGCTGATGGCGGCCGTCCTGGCGCTGGTCTTCGCCTTCCGCACCTCAGGGGCGCTCGCCTTCGCCTATGGCATGGCGGTGACCGGGACGATCACGATCACCACCCTGCTGTTCTTCTACATCGCCCGCCACCGCTGGGGGAAGCCGCTTTGGCTGGTGGTTACCGGGGCGGCCGCCTTCCTCGCCGTCGACCTACTCTTCCTCGCCGCCAACCTGACCAAGTTCGTCCACGGTGCGTGGTTCTCCCTCCTGGTAGGAGTGTTGTTGTTCACGGTGCTGACGACCTGGCGGCGGGGGCGGCAACTGGTGTCAGCGCGGCGTGAGCGCCAGGAAGGCTGCCTGCGGACCTTCGTCGACGAGCTCCACCGGCGCCAGCCGCCGCTGCGGCGCGCTCCCGGGACCGCCGTCTTCCTCAACCGCAGCAAGGCGACGACGCCGCTGGCGATGCGCGCCAACGTCGAGCACAACCAGATCCTGCACGAGCAGGTCGTGATCCTCTCGATCGAGACGCGGCCGGTTCCCAGCGTCGCCGCGGACGAGCGCTTCGCGGTCGACGACCTCGGCTACAGCGACGACGGGATCAGCCACCTCACCGCCCGCTTCGGCTACATGGAGCAGCCCGACGTTCCGGCCGCGCTTCGTCAGGCCGCCGAAGGCTCCCTGGCGCTCCCGGTCGACGCCGAGGAGGCCTCCTACTTCCTCTCGACGATCGAGCTGCGAGCCGGCGACGCCCCTGGGATGACCCGCTGGCGCAAGCGCCTGTTCCTCGCCAGCAGTCACGTCAGCGCCGACGCCACCGACTACTTCGCCCTGCCACGCGAGCGCACGGTGATCATGGGGTCGCTGGTCGAGGTGTGAGCGGAGGGCAGGAGTACTCTGGCTCGATGAAGATGCGCGCGGCGGTGCTGGAGGAGTTCGGCGAACCTCTCGCGGTGCAGGAGGTTGAGCTGGCGGAGCCGCGGGGTGGGGAGGTGCTGGTCCGGCTGCACGCTTGCGGTGTCTGTCACACCGATCTCTACACCGCTTCCGGCGCCGACCCGTCCGGCTATGCGCCGGCCGTGCTCGGCCACGAGGGTGCCGGGGTCGTCGAGGCGGTCGGGCCGGATGTCGGCTCGCTGGCGGTGGGCGACCATGTGGTCACTCTCTTCTCGCCCCAGTGCCGCGAGTGCGTCCACTGCGTCGACCCGCGCGCCAACCTCTGTCTGGCGATCCGCGAGGAGCAGAACATGGGGCACCTGCCCGACGGTACGACGCGGATCTCCCGCGACGGAGAGGGGATCCGTCACTTCATGGGCTGCTCGACCTTCGCCGAGTACACGGTGATGCCGGAGATCGCGCTGGCGAAGGTGAGCCCGGAGGCCCCGTTCGAGCACGCCTGTCTCTTCGCCTGCGGGCTTTCGACCGGGCTCGGCGCCGCGATCAACACCGCCGCTGTGCGCCCCGGCAGCAGTTGCGCCGTGTTCGGCGCCGGCATGGTCGGGCTCGGGGCGGTCGCTGGCTGTCGCCTGCAGGGGGCCGAGCGCATCATCTGCGTCGACCTCTCGCCGCAGCGGCTGGAGTTGGCGCGCGGCCAGGGCGCGACCGACCTGCTCGAAGGCGGGGAGGGGACGGTCGAGCGGATCCTCGAGCTGACCGGCGGCTTCGGCGCCGACTACACCTTCGAGGCGACCGGCAACGTCGCGGTGATGCGCGAAGCCGTCGAGGCGGCGCGGATGGGCTGGGGGCTCTGCACCGTCGCCGGAGTCGCCGGCAGGGGGGAGACCCTCGACGTCGTCCCGCGCCTGCTGATCACCGGCCGCCGCATCGCCGGCTCCTCTTTCGGAGGGGTCAAGGGTCGCGACCAGGTTCCGGCCCTCGTCGACCGCTACCTGGCCGGGGAAATCGACCTCGAGCCGTTCGTCTCGCACCGGCTCGGGCTGGACGACGTCAACCGCGCCTTCGAGCTGATGGAGGCTCAGGACGGGATCCGCAGCGTGATCGAGTTCTCCTGATCCCTGAACTTCTGTTCGTGGACCCGGCTAGCGTCGCTCCTCGCTGGGCTTACAGATCCACGCCCAGCGTCACCCTCGCTGCAACGCCGCCTTGGGCGAGGCTGCTGCCGGCGAGGGCCAGGGTGAGGACCGCGCTGGAGCCTCCGTGGTCCCGATAGATCGCGTCGGAGTCGCGCGGGGTGATCTCGGCCGGGTTGCGGTTGTAGGGGGCTAGGGCGAAGACCTCCGCGTCTTGCTGGTCGGTGGTGAACAGTTGGCCGGTGTGGGAGACGTGGCCGCCGGAGTACGTGTCGTTGCTCTGTCGGCCGCCGATGTGGACCTTGAGGTGGATGTGGGTCGTTCGTCCTGGGTATTGGCCTGGGTAGATGGTGGCGAACTCGGCTTGGCCCTTCTTGTCGGTCAGCTGGATCCCTCGCAGGAAGGTCCCGCCCTGGCTGCCCTCCGATGGCTCGCCCGAGTAGAGGCCGAGCGCGTCGCAGTGCCAGATGTCGACGGCGGCGTTGCGGATCGGCTCGCAAGTGTTCGAGTCGACGACGGTCATCGCGAGCGCCAGCGGCACGCCCGGACGATCCTCGGCGATGTCCTGGCGGACCTGCGCCAGGTCGATGTAGAAGGGGCCTTCGTCCTGCTCGGGCGTCAGCACGCAGTCGGGCGTAGACCTGGCCCCGTCGGCCACGGATCTGGTCGGGTCGTCCTCTCCGGCACCGCAGCCATAGAGGGCAACGCTCGCCAGCGCCCCTGCCGAGAGCGCCATCATCTCGCGGCGCCGAATGGGTATCTGAATCCCGTCGGAGGGACGGCGGTCGTCCGCCGGGTCCCCTTGACTGCGGTCTGGGCGATCGTTCATCAGGCTGCTTTCCACTATGAGGCCTCCCGATCTCGAAGACAACCGGTTCTGGCTCGTCCTCTACGACGGCGACTGCGGCCTGTGCAAGTGGCTCCTGGCCTGGCTGTTGCGCTGGGACCGGGAGGGACGGCTGCGGCCGGTCGCGCTGCAGCGCCCGGAGGCCGGCGATCTCCTCGCCGACCTCGATCCCGCCGAGCGCATGGCGTCCTGGCACCTCGTCTCCCCGGACGGTAGGCGGGTGTCGGCCGGCGCGGCGCTGCCGTCCCTGCTCGGGCTGCTGCCGGGTGGGCGCCTCCCCGCTGCGGTCCTCGGGCGCTTCTCGCGTTTGACGAACGCCGGTTACCGCTGGGTGGCCGCTCACCGCGCCGGGATCTCACGCTTCGTCCCGCGCGGGTCCAAGCGGCGGGCGGCCGAGCGGGTCCGGGAGCGGGAGCGGATCTAGGACTGGGAGCGCAGCTCGTCGAGCGACTTGACCTCTAGGTCAAAGGGCTCGTCGGCGGCGCGGCGGCGGCGGTAGGGGGAGACGGTGACGCGGTGGGTTTCGCCGCAGGGGCAGGGGACCTCGATCGGGCTGGTGTCGGAGGAGGGGTCGGTGTCGACTTTGAGCCGGCGGAGGGTGCCGGTCGTCTTGCAGCCGAAGGAGATCACCCAGCCGAAGTCCTCGCGCTCTTTTCGTTTCCCTTGGCCCCGCATTCGCACATCCTTTCTGGTTTCGCCCTCGAGCGGCTCGGCGGGTTGTCCGCCGGGCCACCTAGGTTGCCTCGATGAATCTGGCCGGGGGCGTTCAATTGCGGTAATGGCGGTCCTTCTCACCGCTGTGCTTGTGCTCGCCTCCAGCGCTTTGGCGGCGCCGAAGCAGTCGAAGCCGAGGCCGGGGACGCTGACCCTCTGCGCCCCCGCTGAGGTCCAGCGGCTAGCGTTCCGCGGGAGCCCCACGATGCCCGTCGACCGCAACCTGCCCCACGTCGAGCCGCACCCGCCCCGCGGTGCCCGCCGCCCGTTCACGCGGCTGATGGGCATCGGCGCCGTCTCAGCTTTCGAGCGCTCGCTCCCGTGGCGCCTGATCGCCTGGCGTCTCGTCCCTCGCCTGATGCTTCTGACCGGCCGCCTGACGATGTCGCGACCGTTTCCCGTCGGCTTGATCGAGACCCGCGACCAGCGCAACGGCCGCCCGCACTGCCGCGTCGCCATCTATTTCCACGACGGCGACCGGGTCATCGTCATCCCCACCAAGGGCGGGATGCCAAGCGACCCGTTCTGGTTCGAGAACGCGGTTGCCGACCCCGAGGTGCGCTTCGGCGGGCACCCCTTCCGGGCCGAGGCGGTCGCCGGGGAGGCCGAGCTGGCGCGCCTGTGGGCGCTGGCAGTCCGCTTCTACCCGCCCTTTGCCGGCTTTCGGGAGCGCGCCGCCCGCAGCGGGCGCACGATGCCGATTCTGCGGCTGGTTCCCGCCGAGCTTTAACTCGCCGAGCGGTGGGGAGCCCTTCGGGTCGCTGGTCACGGCGGTGACGGTGATCGAGGCGGGGCTGATCGTCACCCCGATGATCACTGCGGAGGGCGAGACCGCGACGCTCGCGCGCGACACCGACTTCGCCACGGTGATCACCCTGGCCACCCTCAGCCTCGTGCCGCTGACCTTCACCACCAGCACCCCGGGCGCACTTCGGTTTTGTCCTGACAAGTCAGGCGTCGGAGGGGCTCGACCAAATGGTTTCTTGCTCGCCAATCGGAATCGAAGTCTCGGAAAATCCGGCTTGCGAGAGCGGTTGAGTTCGCACAGAGCAGCTTTCTGTCAATCGCCCCCCCGACTTGGAGTTCGCTCTATGGCTTTTCGAACCCGGAAGCGATTCGCTCTGGGTAACCTTGAGTTCACCTTTAGAAATTCCCAACCCTGGCCTTGGGGAAGCGAGCAGGTTCGTCCGCAAGTGCGCGAACCTGACCCAGGACGAGGTTTCCGAGAGAAGCGGACTTCACGTCACCCACATCTCCGAAATCGAGCAGGGTCGCGGCAACCCTACTCACAAGACCATCCAAAGCCTTGCCACGGGGCTCGACGTTCCCGCCTCGTACATCCTCGCCCTCGAAGACATCTTCGAAAGGAAGCGGAGTCGCTGTAAGCGGAAGCCCTGAGGGCACGCCGACTTTCCCGGCTCACGACTTGTGAGAATCGGGGTTCGATGATCGCGGCTGTCACCTTCGACTTCTGGAACACGATCGCCCGCGTGCCGACCGGGGCGATGAGCGAGGCCCGGCAGCGGGCGGTGGCGCGGGCGTGTGAGTCGGGCGATGTCCGGGTCGAGGCGGAGCTGTTGGTCGCGAGCCTGGAGGAGGTTGGCCTGCACTGGGAACGGTCCTGGGCGGCGGGCCGGCACCTGCCCCCGCGCGAGGCCGCCGAGACCCTGGTCCGCGCCCTCGGGGTCGAGGGGGCTGCGCGGGAGATGGTCGCCGAGGCCTTTCTCGGGGCGGGGCGAGAAGTGGAGCTGGAGCTGGCGCCGGACATCGGCGCCTGCCTGGAGGCACTCGGCGAGCGGGGGGTGCGGCTGGGGATCGTCTGCGACGTCGGCTTCAGCGGCGGCGAGCTGCTGCGCGAGCTGCTGGCGGGGGAGGGGCTGCTGGGCTACTTCTCCGGCTGGGCCTTCTCCGACGAGGTCGGCCACTACAAGCCCTCGCCGCGGATCTTCGAAGCGGCGCTAAGCGCGCTGGACGCGGAGCCGGCCGCGGCGCTCCACGTCGGCGACCTGCGCCGCACCGACGTCGCCGGAGCCGCCGCGCTGGGGATGCGGACCGTCCGCTACAAGGGGATGAACGACGAGGGCGACGCCGACCCCGGCCCGGAAGCCGAGTTCGTCCTCGACAACCACCCCGAGCTGCTCGATGTCATCGATTCGATCTCTGGGCAGAGGTGACCGTGAACTTGGTCAGGCCCGGCTGAGGGCGTAGGCGGCCATCCCCGGCGGTGCGCCCTTGGCGCTGAAGCGGCGCTTCTTCGCCACCGGGGCGCCGGGGCCGAGGGTCTCCAGAGTTCGGTCGGAGACGAGGATCTCGCCTGGCTTGGCGGCGTCGGCGAGGCGGGCGGCGACGTTGACGTCGACGCCGAAGTAGTCACCGCCGAGCTTGCGCGGGCGGCCGAGGTGGATGCCGGTGCGCAGCACCGGCCGATAGCCCGCCACCTCGATCGGCGCCACCCGCTCGCCGGCGGCGAAGGCGGCCTCGACCGCACAGGGAGCGTCCCAGAAGGCGGCCATCAGGCCGTCGCCGAGCCGCTTCACCACCTCGCCCTGGCGCTCGAGGACGGGCGGCTCGATCGCCTCGCTCACCTCCCGCAGCAGCCGCAGCGCTGCCCGGTCACCGGCCTCCAGCGCCCAGCTGGAGAAGCCGACCAGGTCGGTGAAGAGGATCGCCACGTCGACCTTGCCGCGGCCGCGGTCCTGGGACTCGGCCAGGCGCTGCCAGGCCTGCAGCGCGGTCAGCCCGAGCTCGCCGGCGAAGCCGGGCCGCTCGCCCCGCAGCGCGACCAGCTGCCGGGCGGCGCGGTCGGAGGGCCGGCCGCGGGCGGTGACGAGGTGGTCGATGTGGTCGTCGTCGCCAAGCGTGCGCTCGCGCGCCTGCCGCGCGAACCCAACCAGCCTGGGATTGAGGTTGAACCGCTGCGCGGCGGCTGCGAACCGCCGGCTTGGCTTCTCACTCATCGCCGGGAGCCTCGCAGAAGCTCAGCGGCTCTTCAGCAGGCGACCGACCGCCGCCATCATCTCGTCGGTCTTCTCCTTGCGGGCCTCGGGCGTCTCGGCGCCGACCACGCAGTGGCGGGTGTGTTCGTCGAGCAGGGCGAGGGCGACGTTGTCGATCGCCGCTTGGGCGGCGGAGATCTGGGTGAGGATGTCGATGCAGTAGCGCTCCTCGTCGACCATCCGCTCGATGCCGCCGATCTGGCCGGCGATCCGGCGCAGGCGGTTCTTCACCTGCTCTTTGTTGTCAACGTAGCCGGGATCGGCCTGGGTTTCCGCCATCTTGTTTCCTTTCTGACACAGAGGGTGGGTAGCGTTCGTCCTTTGTCGGGCATATGCCCACCAAAGGACGAACGCCGCGACCAGTATACCCCCTCCGGGTATCTGGTACGGTTGCTGTGTGAATACCCCCCGGCCCTATCTGCGGATCGCCCTCTTTCTCGCTGCGCTCGCCGTCGTCTTCGGCGTCGCCGCGGCGCTTGGCTCGGTCGTCGAGCCGGTCGGGACCGAGGAGGCTAATTCTCACGGCGGGCACGTGAGCGAGGAAGGTGGACACCGGCCGGCTGGCCTCGGCGTCGCCGAGGACGGCTACGTCGTCCGCTTCGCTCCGACCCAACTGGAGGGAGGGAAGCCGCGCGAGCTGCGCTTCACGATCGACGCCCCCGGCGGCGAACCGGTGACCGAGTTCGATGAGCTGCACGAGCGCCGCATGCACCTGATCGTCGTCCGCCGCGACGGCACCGAGTTCCGCCACCTGCACCCGGAGATGGATGCCGCTGGGACCTGGAGCGTCCCGGTCCGGTTCGACGCGGCCGGCGTCTACCGGGCCTTCGCCGACTTCTCGGCCGGCGGCGAGCAGCGGACCCTCGCCGGCGACCTCTTCGTCTCCGGCGACGAGTTCGAGGCGCGGCCCTTCCCGGCGCCGCGGCCGGTCGACCGGACCGGCGCCTACGAGGTGCGACTGCGGAGAGGTGATCCGGTCGCCGGGGCGCCGGCCTCGCTCGCCTTCACCGTCAGCGAGAACGGCCGCCCGGTCGACGACCTCCAGCCCTACCTCGGCGCCAGGGGCCATCTGGTCGCACTGCGCGAAGGCGACCTCGCCTTCCTCCACGTTCACCCGGAGGAGACCGAGGGGGCCGCGGACGAAATCGTCTTCGAGGCGACCTTCCCGACCACCGGCCGTTACCGCCTCTACCTGCAGTTCAGGCACGAGGGCGTGGTGCAAACGGTCGAATACACGGTTGCGGTGCCGCGATGAGCCAGGCCGTCGAGGACCCGCGCGAGGAGCGGCTGGAGCTGCCGATCGAGGGCATGACCTGCTCTTCGTGCGCGGGCCGGGTCGAGAAGAGCCTCAACCGGCTCGAGGGGGTCGACGCGACGGTCAACTTCGCCACCGAGCGGGCCAGCGTCAGCTTCGATCCCGCCCAGGTGGCGCCGGAGCAACTTGTCGGCGCGGTGGAGGAGGTCGGCTACGCCGCGGCGCTGCCGGCACCGGCGGGCGAGCGGGACGAGGCAACCGGCGAACCGGACCCGACCGCGGACCTGCGCCGTCGCACGATCTTCGCCGCCGCCCTCTCGCTGCCGGTGCTGGCGATGGCGATGATCGAGCCGCTGCAGTTCGACAACTGGCAGTGGCTCTCGCTGCAGCTGGCGACCCCGGTCGTGCTCTGGGCGGGCTGGCCGTTCCACCAGGCCGCCTGGCAGAACCTCAGGCACGGGGCGGCGACGATGGACACGCTGATCTCGCTCGGCACCCTCGCCGCGCTCGGCTGGTCGCTCTACGCGCTCTTCTTCGGCGACGCCGGGATGCCGGGGATGACGATGCCCTTCGAACTGATCACCGAGCGGGGCGCCGGCGCCGACGAGATCTACCTCGAGGTCGCCGCCGTCGTCACCACCTTCATCCTCGCCGGGCGTTACTTCGAGGCGCGGGCGAAGCGGCGGGCTGGGGCGGCGCTGGAGGCGCTGCTCGACCTCGGCGCCAAGGAGGTCGCCCTGCTCGACGCCGACGGCAACGAGCGCCGCGTCCCGGTCGAGCAGCTCGCGGCCGGTGACCGCTTCGTCGTCCGGCCAGGGGAAAAGGTCGCGACCGACGGCGTCGTCGAGAGCGGTTCCTCGGCGGTCGACCAGTCGCTGGTCACCGGCGAGGCAGTGGCGGTCGAGGTCGGGTCCGGCGACGAGATCATCGGCGCCACGGTCAACGCCGGCGGCCGGTTGGTCGTGCGGGCGACCCGGATCGGCGAGGACACGGCACTGGCGCAGATCGCCCGTCTCGTGACTGAGGCGCAATCGGGCAAGGCCCCGGTCCAGCGTCTTGCCGACAGCATCAGCGGCGTCTTCGTACCCGTGGTGATCGCGCTTGCCGTAGGCACCCTCGGCTTCTGGCTCGGCAACGGGGCCGGGGCGAGCTTCGCCTTCACCGCCGCGGTCGCGGTCCTAATCATCGCCTGCCCCTGCGCCCTGGGCCTGGCGACGCCGACGGCGCTGCTGGTCGGGACCGGCCGCGGCGCCCAGCTGGGGCTGCTGATCAAGGGACCGGAGGTGCTGGAGTCGACGCGGCGGATCGACACCGTCGTCCTCGACAAGACCGGGACGGTGACCAGCGGCGAGATGGCGGTCGCCGCCGTCCACCCGGCGCCGGGAGAGGACGAGGCCGCGGTGCTGCGCCTGGCCGGCGCGGTCGAGGACGCCTCCGAGCACCCGATCGCGGCGGCGATCGCGGCTCGGGCCAAGGAGGAGTTCGTGCTGCTGCCGGCGGTCGGCGAGTTCGCCAGCGAGCCAGGCCTCGGCGTCGAGGGCTTGGTCGGCGGGCGCGCGGTAGTCATCGGCCGCGCCTCCTTCCTCACCGACCGGGCGATCTCTCACCATCGTTTCCACCCTTTTCCTCGTTCTAGGGGGGAAAAGGGTGGAAACGATGACCTGCCGTCGGAGCTGGAGACGGCCCGCCGCGAGGCCGAAGCGCTGGGGCAGACGGCGATCGCGGTCGGCTGGGACGGCGAGACCCGCGGCCTGATCGTCGTCGCCGACACCGTCAAGCCCTCGAGCCGGGGGGCAATCGCGGAGCTGCGTCAGCTCGGGCTGCGACCGGTGCTGCTGACCGGCGACAACGAGGCGACGGCGAAGGCGGTGGCCGCCGAGGTCGGGATCGATGAGGTGATCGCCGAAGTGCTGCCGGACGAGAAGGCCGTGGTGGTCGAGCGCCTGCAGAGCGAGGGCCGCATCGTGGCGATGGTCGGCGATGGCGTCAACGACGCCCCGGCGCTGGCCCAGGCCGACCTCGGCCTGGCGATTGGCACCGGCACCGACGTTGCGATCGAGGCCTCGGACATCACCCTGGTCTCCGGCGACCCCCGAGCGATCGCCGACGCGATCCGCCTCTCCCGCCGCACCCTGGCGACGATCAAGGGCAACCTCTTCTGGGCCTTCGCCTACAACGTCGCCGCCCTGCCCCTGGCCGCCGCCGGCTTCCTCAACCCCCTGATCGCCGGCGCCGCAATGGCCCTCTCCAGCATCTTCGTGGTGACCAACTCGCTGCGGCTGCGGGGGTTCACGCCGCGGCGGGCCGCTGGTTGATCGCGGCGCGGACCTCGTCGCTCGCCACGTAGGCGCTGCTCCGCCCGCGACCCCGCTGGTCGACCAGGCCCGCGTCGAGCAGGCGGCGAAAGTCGGCGCTGGCGGTGGCGGGGGAGACGTCGGCCTCTTTGGCGTACCTGCTGCGGTCGGTGCCGCCGAGCAGGCTCTGCTCGAGGGCGATCACGATCCGGTCGGGCCAGCCGCGCTGGGCGACGAGCTCTTCGAGGTGCTGCCAGCGAGCGGCGGCCTGTTCGACCTGGGTCAGCCGCCGCTTCGCCTGGGCGATGTGGGCTTCGAGGCAGAAGGTGATCCAGCCCGTCGCGTCCCGCTCCGGCTGGTAGCTGCCGCCCTGGGTTTCGCGGAGGGCGGCGTAGTAGTCGCTCGTGTGCTCGCCGAGGTATTCCTCGATCGAGAAGAATTCGGGGGCGCCGAGCCCGCCGCGGGCGAGGACCAGTGACTGCACGATCCTCGCGATCCGCCCATTCCCGTCGCGGAAGGGGTGGACCGAGGTCACGTTCAGGTGCGCCATCGCCGCCTTGACGACGACGTCCGTCTCCGGTTCGTCTTCCGATAGCCAGGCGAGAACCTCGTCCATCAAGGGGACCACTTCTTCGGCGTCGGGGCCCCGGTACTCGAGCGAGCCGTCCGCCCCGGTGACACCGATCGGCCCGGTTCGCCACAGGCCCGGGTCCTTGTCGCGCTGGAAGTGACAGGCCTCGAAGTGGAGACCGAGGATGACGCGGTCGAGCCAGCGGAACGACGGATCGACCGCCAGGGTCCCCACGTGGTCCATCGCCTGGGCGTAGCAGGCGACCGCGAGCTGGTCATCATCGGCCTGGTCGGGAATCTGCCGGCGGCTGGTCAGTGCCAGTGCTTCCTCGGGGGAGACGCTGAAGCCCTCGATCGAGGTCGAGCTCTCGATCGCCGAAGCGCGTACCTGGCGCCGCAGGGAGCCAATCCAGCGACTACGCGTCGTCACATCTGCGCCGAGCTTGGCCCGCAGGGTGTTCAGTTCGCCGAGCTGCCTGCTCAGGTGCTCATTCAGTCCTGGGGCCTGGAAAATCATGGCCCCAGCTTAGACGATTAATCGTCTAAATGAATAAACGATTAATCGTCTAGCGAGAGCGTCCCTACTTCTCGATCAACTTCACGGTCTTGCCCTTGGTGCGGGCCTTGCCGCCGGTGGGCGTGAACTTGACCTTGATCCGCACTTTGGCGCTACCCGCTTTGGCGAGCTGTTTCTTCGCCTTCGGCTTCGGGCGGATGTTGAGGGTGACGGTGGCGGCCTGCTTGGTGCCGCGCTTGACCTGCTTCACCTTCTTGCCAGAGACGGTCAGTTTGCCCGGGGAAGGCAGCTTGATCTTCAGCTTCGCCGTTCCCTTTTTGGCGTTCCGCGTCAGCTTGCCGAACTTGAAGTTGTTCGGCGCTTTGGCTTTCAGCGACTGAACGAGAGGGCCGGGGCCGTTGCAGTAGGCGGTGCGGCCGGTGAAGACGAAGCCGGAGCAGCCCTCGTTGTCGACGAGCGTCAGGCTCGCCGCGTAGGTGCCGGCTTTCTTGTAGGTGTGGCTCAGGTTCGGACCGCCGTTAAGGGCGCTGAGGCCGTCGCCGAAGCTCCAGTTGAACTGGGCGATCGTGCCGTCGGGGTCGACCGAGCCGGCCGCGTTGAAGGAGAGCTTCAGCGGCTGCTTCTTCGACGCAGTCGCCGCGAAGGCAGCGATCGGCGACTGGTCCGGCACGATCGCAACCTGCCACGGACCGCCGGGCACCGGGATGTTGTTGGCCTGGTTGGTCTGCGTGTTGATCACGGTGACGCTGTCTTCAGTGCCGTAGTTGGCCACGTAGACCGATTTGCCGTCCGGCGTGACGGCGAGTTCGTAGGGCTGGTTGCCGACCGGGATCGGCGTGCCGACGACCTGCCGGGTGGCGGTGTCGACCACCGAGACGTTTTCGTCGCCGTAGTTGCTGACGTAGAGGCGCGTGCCGTCGGGGGACAAACCAAGCCCCCATGGTTCTGCGCCGACCGGAATCGTGCCGACGACCTGCCTGCTGGCGGTGTCGATCACCGAGACGCTGTTGCCCGATTCGTTGTTGACGTAGAGGGTCTTGCCGTCGGAGGAGACGACGACGTTGATCGGCTCGTCGCCGACCGGGATCGGCGCGCCGACGACCTGCCTGCTGGCGGTGTCGATCACCGAGACGTTGTCGCCTTCTTCGTTGACCACGTAGGCGACCGTCCCGTTGGGCGAAAAGGCGACGCCTACTGGGTTTTCCCCGACCGGAATCGAGCCGACGGCCTGGTTCGTCTGCAGGTCGATCACGACGATGGTGTCGTCACCGGGGGCGGAGACATAGGCGGTCTTGCCATCGGGTGAGATGGCGATTACTTCCAGCCCGGACAGCCCGGTGATCGAGGTCACGACCTGGTTGGTCTGCGTGTTGACGACCGTTATGACTCCGTCGCCGCTCGTCACGTAGAGGGTCTGGCCGTTGGGGGCGATGGCGATGGAGTCAGGGCCGCTCCCCGTCGGGATCGGCGAGCCGACCACCTGGTTCGTGGCGGTGTCGATCACCGACATCGTGCTGTCGTTGTAGTTGCCCGTGTAGACGTATCAGGCCAGCGCCTGGGGCGCGAACAACGCCAGGGCCAGGAGCACCAGGGCGGCGATCAGGGGGACACGGACGCTGAGGTGACGGCTCTCAATCGGCATGGCGCGGCACTCTAACTCGCGCTCGGGACGGCAGAGAACCACTTGCCCAGCCGCTCGTCGGTGAACACGCCGCTGCGCGGGCGCAGCTGGCGGCTCAGGGCGTCGCGCAGGTTCTGGCCCGCCACCGGGTCGCTCTCCAGGCCCTCGAAGACCGGGCCGGCCACCTCCGGTTTCGCGAAACGGGCGAAGTCGAAGGACCACTCGTAGTGCTCTTCGGCCCGGTTGTCGCGCCAGGCTTCGTAGCCGTCGAGGCTCTCGCTCGTGGTCAGTCCATCGGCAACGTGGAGGGCCTGCTCGATCGCGTCGGAGATGCCCTGCGCGGTCGAGGGGTTCTTGAAGTGGCCGGCGTCGCCGACCAATGCCCAGCCCGGCCCGTTCGCCCGGCGGAAGAAGCCGCGCAGCATCGTCTCGGGGGCGAGGTGGATCGGCCCCACCTGCTCGGCATCGGCCAGCCAGCCCTTGTCGAACCAGTCGTCGAATTTCCCCAATTCGTCGAGGAAGGTCAGCTGCCGCTTCGTCGCGTCGCCGCGGGTCAGCTCCGGGTCGATGCCGAGGATCAGCAGCCCGAGGTCGTCCTCGCACGGCGACCAGGCCAGCGACCCGCTCTCGATCACGTCGATGAAGAAGCGGTCGCTGGGCGGCAGGCCGCGCCAGTAGCCGAACATGAAGGACATCTCCCCGGCCAGCGGGCGTTGCTTCTCGAGCCCGAGCAGTTTCGCGACGGTTGAGGCGCGGCCGTCGGCGCCGAGCACCCAGCGGGCCTCGATTTCCTCGCCGCTCTCCAGCACCACACCGCGCACTGGATGATCTGGGGTCCCGGCGCCGATCAGCCCGGTCACCTTCTCGCCGAAACGGGTCTCCGCGCCTGCCTCGACCGCGACCTCGAGCAGCGCCTTGTCCAGTACCGGCCGGGTGATCGTGGCAGCGCGGTCGAAGCCCCCGATCGGGGTGAACGAGCCCGAAACCTCGTGCCCGAAGGTGCGGATCCCATAATCGATCGGATTCACCCGGTGCTCGGCTTCGATCCGCTCCATCGCCCCCAGCTCCGCCAGCCGCGCCAGCGTGTTGGGAAAGAGGCAGTGGGTCGAGAGCACGTTCGCCGGCGGCGGCTCTCGGTCGAGGAGCAGGACCTTCCAGCCCCGCTCCGCCAACCGCGCCGCCAGCGGCGAGCCGGCGCAGCGAGCGCCGACCACGACTGCGTCGTAGCTGCTGCGCCGGCTCATCAGCGCACCCGCCCGACGGTCAGCAGGTACTCCATCTCGAAGCGGGCGTCGTCGTCGCTGCCAAGGTTCCGCTCGGCGCAGAACTCGCTCAGCGCCCGGTCGAACTCATCGGTGCGGTCCTCTTTCTCGGCGTTGGCGCGGGCGGCAATCGTCGGCCCGTAGCGCTGCTTGAAGTGCTCGCCATAGTCGTCGGGCCGCTGGAAGGCGGTCACCTCGAGCACGTCGCGCTCGACCTTCTCCAGCTCGACCCGATCGCCGAACAGATCGCGCAGGTGGTCCTCGCCACCCCACAGCGGCGGCGGTGAGGCGCCGGCCGGGGGAGGGGGCATGAACCCGCCCATGGTTTTGAACAGCCCGCCGATCATTCCCTCCGGGGTCCAGCTCAGCAGGCCGATCGTGCCGCCGGGCTTGGCGACGCGAACCAGCTCGTTGGCGGCGGCCTGGTGGAAGGGGGCGAACATCACCCCGATCGAGGAGATGACGGCGTCGAAGCTGTCGTCCTCGAAGGGCAGGCCCTGGGCGTCGGCCTCGGCCCACTCCAGCTCGACTCCCGCGGCTGCCGCGCGGGCGCGGCCGGCCTCGAACAGCTCCGGGGTGAGGTCGCTGGCGACCACCTCGGCGCCGGTCTGGGCGGCCGGGATCGAGGCGTTGCCGGTGCCGGCGGCGACGTCGAGGACGCGCTGGCCGGCGCCGATGCCGGCGAACTCGACCAGCCGCGGGCCGAGCGGGGTGAGGAAGGTCTCGACCATCGACGGGTAATCGCCGGAGGCCCACATCTTGCGGTGTTTCTGCCTCAGCTCCGGGCTGGGGCCCTGGGTGCCGCTGTCAGTGTTGGTGGTGGCGCTCACTGCTTCACATCTCCTTTGGATCGGTTGATGATCCCTTTCTACGCCCGTCGCCGGGGCCTATCAACTTCAAGATCTGCAGTTAGGCGCCTACACTGCCTGCAGAGCCAGATGCCGGAGAGCTACGGACAGTTCTGCCCGGTCGCCCAGGCGGCCGAGGTCTTGACCGAGCGCTGGACCCTGCTCGTCCTGCGTGAGCTGCTGATGGGCAGCACTCGCTTCAACGAGATCCAGCGCGGGGTGCCGCGGATGTCCTCCTCGCTGCTCAGCAAGCGGCTGCGCGAGCTGGAGCGCTCGGACCTGCTGAGGCGGGAGCCGCTGCAGGGGGAGCGGGGCTACTCGTATCGCCTCACCCCGGCCGGCGAAGCGCTGGGCCCGCTGGTCGTCTCGCTCGGGACCTGGAGTCGCGACTACCTGAAGCGTGAGATCAGCGCCGAGGAGGCCGATCCGGCGCTGCTGATGTGGGACCTGCGCCGCAGCGTTCGCCTCGACCGGTTGCCGCAGGAGCGGGTGGGGGTCTTCTTCCGTTTCCGCGATGCCGAGGAGGGCAAGCGCGCCTGGTGGCTGGTCGCGGAGGAGGCGAACGCCGACCTCTGCTTCTCCGACCCCGGCTTCGCGATCGACCTCCAGGTCGACGCCGAGACGCGGGCGATGGCCGAGGTCTGGGTCGGCAAGCAGGAGTTGGGAGCGGCGATGCGCTCGAAGAAGGTCCGCGTCACCGGCCCGGAGCACCTGGTGCGGAGCCTGCCCGAGTGGCTCGGGCTCAGCACCTTCGCCTACCCCGATCCCGCCGCCGAGCTGGCGGCGCGCCAGCAGCCCGCCTGACCGCGACCGCGACGGCCGTTCCGGATTGACCCCAGCCGGGTAGGCGTTAGGGCAGGGCAGGAAAGGGTTTTTCGCAGGCCAAAAGGGAGGTAACCGCGTGCGTGCTGTGGATGGTCGACGCCTTCTGGTCGCTTTGGCTGCCTTCTGCGGCCTTGGCCTCGCCTTTGCCGCCGCCTCGCTCGAGGCCCTGAAGCCGCTGTGCGGGGGCCGGCAGGCGACGATCTCCTCCGATGACCGCGTCATCCGCGGCAGCCGTGGCCCCGACGTGATCGTCGCCGGCCGTGGTCCAAACAAGATCTTCGGCGCTCGCGGCAACGACGTGATCTGCGGCGGCTTCGGCCGCGACCGGATCGAGGGCGGCCGCGGCAAGGACACGATCGACGGCAAGAGGGACGCCGACATCGTCCACGGCGGCCGCGGCTCGGACGAAGTCGACGGTGGCGCTGGCCGCGACATCGTCCGCGGCGGCAGTGGCAACGACGCGGTTCGCGGCGGGCCGGGCCGGGACGACGTCGGGGGTGGCCGCGGTGACGACGACGTCGGCGGGGGAGGCGGCGGCTTCGACACCGTCGCCGGCGGCATCGGCCGGGACCGGATCGACGGCGGCGCCGGCGCTCACGACATCGCCTCCTATCGCAGCGCCGGCGGCCCGATCGAGGTGGACCTCGCGAGCGGGAGGGTCAGCGGTGCGGAGCAGGAGCGGCTGACGGGCATCGAGGACGTGGTCGGCGGCACCGGCGACGACCTGATGGCAACCTCCGAAGTGACGGCCAACCGGCTGGAGGGCGGCCCAGGAGACGACCGGCTGCTCGGCAGCCTGCAGCGGGACCAGGCCTTCGGCGGGCCCGGTAGCGACGAGTGCTTCGGGTCCTTCTCCGTCGCTGAGTCGTGTGGGTCGGCCAGCGGCGTCGGCACCAGGGTGGAGATGTACGAGAGCCTGACCGGTGCCCCCAGCCTCGCGATCGCCGGCGACGCTGGGACCGACGCCATCGTCATCAGCGAACGGAACGGCCGCTTTGTCGTCCGCGCAGCGGGGGGCAATCCCATCCGCCTCGGCGACCCCCGGTACGCCGACGGCTGCGGCTCCCGCGGCAGTGCCGTCGTCTGTGCGGGCAGCGCCAGCCTGATCCTTGTCGCTCTCGGCCCCGGCAACGACAGCGTCGCGATCCAGCGCTCGCTGCGGCCGGGGGTCTCGATCACGGTCGACGGCGGTGCCGGCAGCGACTGGTTGCGCGGTGGTCCGGCCGGGGACACGCTCTACGCCGGCGACGACGCCGATCCCGACCTTCTTCAGGGCGGAGGTGGCGATGATGCTCTCTTCGGCGTCAACATCCTCCACCCCCGCCGCGGCAGCGGCGCGGCAACGATGCTCGGCGGCAGCGGTGACGACCTCCTGATCGGCGGGCAACCGTGCGAGGGCGACCGGTTCGTCGGTGGCCCCGGCGCAAACGACAGCGCCTCCTTCGCCCGCGTCCGCAACGAAGGCATCGTCGTGCGGGCCCGGATCGGCGGTGAGGTGATCGACCCCGACTTGGCGAGCTGCGCGCCCGGCCGCATCGCGCTCGGCACCGAGAAGATCGAGGGATCGACCGGCCCCGACGTGCTGATCGGGGCCGCCCGCGACAACGTCCTGCTCGGCCGCGGCGGCGCCGACGAGCTCGACGGGCGGGGCGGGCAGGACCGCTGCATCGGCGGCCTCGGCGCCGACCGCGGGCGCCGCTGCGAGTACCTGCGCAACTGAGGTTGCAGCCCGGTTCGGCCACGGGCGCGAGTCGATCGACCCGCCTACGGTTTATGGGAGGCCGGCTCGCACGCCGGCTTTCCTCTTGTACCTATGGCGAATCCGACCCTGAACACGCGCCGGCGCCGGCTCTTGTCGCTTCTCGCGGCCGGGCTTGCCCTGCTCGCGATCGCCGCCTTCGCGGCCGCCAACGCGCCGGCAAAGAGCAACTCGGAGAAGCTGGAAGCGGTCGAAGACAGGATCGGCGCGGTCGAAGAACGCAAGGGCGTCCTCACCTCCGAGGTCGCCGCGATGGGGGATGAAATCTCCGCCCTCGAAGGCCAGGTCTCGGCCCTGCGCAACCAGGAGGCCGCCGCCGAAGAAGAGCTGGCCGCCAAGGAAGACGAGCTGCAGACGGCCGAAGCCGAACTGAAAGAGGCGCTGGAGCGGCTGGAGACTCTGCGCGGCCGCCTCAAGCGGGCGCTGGTCAACCTTCGCGAGCGCCTGGTCGCGATCTATACCTACGGCTCGACCGACATCACCTCGGTCGTGCTCAGCGCCGAAGACTATGGCGACATGGTCGCCCGCACCGAGTACTTCGACGCGATCAACGAAAGCGACGAGAAGCTCGCCGAGCGGGTGCGGAGCCTGCGCGACGAAGCGAAGAAGCTGGTCCGCGTCCGCAAGACCGCGAAACTGACGATCGAAAAGGCGCGCGACCAGATCGCCGCCAAGGAGCAGCGGCTGGAAGTGACCCGCTCGACGCTGGAGTCGCGCGAGGGCGCCCTCGTCGCGGCGCGGGCCGAGCGCCGCCAGACGCTGAACGGCGTCCAGGGCGAGCTCGACCAGCACGAGGAGGTCGCCGCCGATCTGCGGACCTCGATCGCCCAGGAAATCGCCGAAGCGACCGGCGGCCTGCCGCTGCCGGCCGGGCCGCTGCCGAGTGCCAGCGCGGCGGGCTTCATCTGGCCGATCGAAGGCACGCTGACCTCGGGCTTCGGCTACCGCTGGGGGCGGATGCACGAGGGAATCGACATCTCCGCCGCCGAAGGGACGCCGATCCGCGCCACGGCCGACGGCACCGTGATCCTGATGCAGTCCGAGTACGAAAGCGGCGGCTACGGCAACTACACCTGCATCGACCACGGCGGCGGGCTCTCCACCTGTTACGCCCATCAGTCGAGCTTCGCGACCTCAACCGGCACGAGCGTCAGCCAGGGCGACCTGATCGGCTACGTCGGCAACACCGGCCACAGCTACGGCGCCCACCTCCACTTCGAGGTGCGGATCAACGGCGCCCCAACCGACCCGCTCGGCTACCTCTAGCGGCGACACGCTAGGGCTGCAGGCGCTTGTGGCTCCAGCCGCCCTCGCCCTTTATGTAGAGCAGGCGGCGGTGCAGGCGCCTCGGGCTGCCGTGCCAGAACTCGACGAGGTCGGGATCGAGGCGGAAGCCGCCCCAGTTGGGGGGCCGGCGCAGCTCCTCGCCAAGCTCATCGGCCCTACGACGTAGCTCGTCGGCGTCGGTGAGCGCCTCGCCCTGATTGGAGGCCACCGTCGTCGCCTGCCCCGCCGGCGGCCGCTCGGCGAAGAGCGCGTCGGACTCCGCCTCGCTCAGCTTCTCGACCGGCCCCTCGATCGTGATCTGCTGCAGGGTCTCGCGCCAGTACAGCGTCCCCGCCGCCCGCGGGTTGGCGGCCAGGTCGCGGCCCTTGCGGCTGTCGTAGCTGCCGGCGAAGACGACGGTGGGGGTGAGCTGCTTGACGAGCAGGATCCGCGTCGAGGGACGGCCCTCGCCGTCGGCGGTCGCCAGCGCCAGCGCCCGCGGCTCCCGCACGCCCTTCTCGCCGGCCGTCCGCAGCCAGCGCTCGAGCAGCGGAAGCGGGTCGGCGGGCGGCGCCTCGAACTCGGGCAGCTCGAGCGTCGCGTCACCCGACAGCGTTTCGACCGGGCGGGAGCTCACCCCGCAAATCTACGCTTTGACGACTTCCACCGGGGTCGCCTCGCCCGGCTCCTCGGCGATGAAGGCGTAGTCCTCCTTCATGTCCTTCTGGCCGGAGTTGGTGTAGACGAGGAGGCGCTTGCCGTCGGTGCGGACGCGGACCTGGCCGTAGGCGGTGCGGCGGAAGGCGAAGAAGTTCCTGTTGCGGTCCTCGGGCGGCTCTTTGTCTATCCCGGCTTTCTCGTCGGGGCGGACCCAGCCGACGGTTTCGAAGAAGGCGACCAGCTCGGTGACGAAGACGAGCGCGGCTTCGTTGCGGGAGCAGCGGCCGAGCGCGTTCATCAGCGTCGCCCGCGGGTGGATGTGCTCCTTGCGCGAGTTTTCGTCGCCGGAGGAGACGACCGAGACCAGCGGTTCGACCGCCTGGATGAAGGGAGTCGAGTAGTCGGCCGAGCCGTGGTGCGGGACCTTGAAGATCTCCCCCTGCAGGTCGATGTCGCCGGCCTCGTGCGCCGCCACCAGGTCCTGTCCCGCCTGCTTGTTGAGATCGCCGGCGAAGACGAGCCGCCAGTTGCCGAAGGCGAGACGGAGGATGATCGAGTGCCCGTTGATCGTGTGGGCGGGATCGAGCCCTTTGAACTCGGAGTCGGGGGCGTGTCCTCCCAGCTCCGGGCCGTCCGGCGGCTTGCCGAGGAAACGCAGTCCCCTGACTCCGTCGATCTCGGTCATGATCGGCCCCAGCACCTGCACCTCGATGCCCTCCTCGGAGAGGAAGGAGAAGGCCTCGTCGTCGCCTTTCTCGAGGCGCCGGAACTCGATCTCGGCGCCGTCCTCCCGCCATCCCAGCAGCGCTTTCTTCCAGGGTTTGAAGTACTTGTTCAGCTGCTCGTCGTCGAGGGTGGTGATGTCGGTCTCGAGGCCGGTGATGATCGTCGCCTCGCCGGCTTTCTTGGTCGCCCCGAAGGCTTTCTCCTTGCCGGCTTTGTCCGGCCGCTTGACCAGCCCGTTGTGGAAGACCCGCCGCGGTTCGGCGAATAACCGCTTCAGCGAGGTCTCATTCGTCTCCGATTTGCGGATCTCGGTCAGGCCGGCGAAGTGATCGGCGTCGCCGTGGCTGATCACCATCGCGTCGATCACCTTGCGCTGCTCGGGGCTGGTGCCGGGAAAGCGCGAAGCCAGGTAGCGGGCGAAGAGCTGAATGTCGCCGCCGTCGAGGGTGATCGTCTTACCGCCGGGCGTCTCCAGGAGCGCTCCGTCGCCCTGTTGGACGTCGACGAAATCGAGCTTCAGGACCTTCACCTGGTCGACCGGGAGCGAGACCTCGACCGAGGATTTACCGCTCGGGTGGCGGCGGATGAAGCCGGTCCGGGTCCGCGGCAGGATGCTGCCGTCCTCCTCTTCGTCGAAGTCGGTGAACTCGACCTTGCTGCGTTTCTCGTCCTCTTCGACCACGGTCACCGGGTCACCCCAGGCGAGCGTCGTCAGCAGCTCGCCCTCCTCGTCTTTCAGCTGGGCCAGGTCAACCGCAATCGCTCTTTGCTCGCGCATGGCGACCAACCTAGTTGAGAATTCCTGAATATGTGAGTTCTTATTGGAGGTGCGGAGCGCAGGCCGAGGGGTTCACCGCTGCCTGCTCGGTAACCAGTCGCTCGTAGAGGTCGCGATAGGCGCGGGCGGTCCCCTGAATCGAGAGTTCGGCGGCGCGCTGCTGCGCCCGCTCGGCCAGTTCGCCGCGGAGGCGGCGATCGTTGATCAGCGTTTCCAGCACCTCGTGCAGGGCGCGCTCGTCGTCGGGCTGGACGAAGATCGCGGCGTCGGACCAGATCTCGCGCAGCGAGGGGATGTAGCCCAGCACCAGCGCGCAGCGATCCCGCGCCGCCGCGAGAATCCCGAAGCCGGAAGGGTCGTAGGCGGTTGGCGCCGCGTAGATCGAGGCGCTGCGGCGCAGCTCGGCCAGCGCGGCGGGTTTGAGAGCGCCGGCGCTCTCGGCAAACCGGACCTTGCCGGTCGGGCCGAGGTCGCCGGCAATCGTCACCGGCCAGGCGAGGCGGGCGGCGGCGGCGTCGAGGGTCGCGAGGTTCTTGGCCGGGTCCCATCTGCACTCCGCGCCCAGCACCAGCGCGCTCTTGCCGACGTCGCTCGCGGTCGTCGGCGCCGAAGAGCCGTTGCGGATCACGCTGGCGACACCGGGCCGCAGTTGGTGGTCGCGTTCGAGCTCCGCCAGCATCGCCCTGGTCGGGGCGACGACGGCGTCGGCCCCGGCAAGTCCCGCGCCCATCTGCTCGCGGTAGTGACCCCATTCCGGCGGCGCGTCGGACCCGTGCACCGCCCGCCACCAGGCGAGCACGGACGAGTGGGCGACGAGCACCTTCGGGGCCGCGAGCGGCAGCGCCCCGTGGGCGTAGGAGCAGAGGTGGACTACGTCGGGTTCCTCCTCTTCTTCGAGGATCTGCAGCCAGCGGCCGGCGGCGGCGACGTCGACCCAGGAGTCCGCCATCCACTCCAGTCGGTAGCCGCTTTCGTGCACCCGCGCTGGCAGCATTTCCCGCTGCTGGCGCCGCATACGTGGCCCCATCGTCGCGACCACGACCTCGACGCCCTGTGCCTCCAACGCCCGCGAGAGCTCGGCCGTGTACGCGAAGACGTCACCGACGGTGTCGGTTGCCATCAGGACCCTCATCCCCTGTCCTCTGCCTCGACTGGTCAAGGTACCTGTACCTACCTGCTAGGCACGACGTCTAAACCGGGGAGGGCGCGGCGAGTGCCATTCTCTCGCTGTGAGCGAGAAAACGAAGAGTGTTCGCGCCGTCGTGCGCGGCATGGTGCAGGGCGTTTTCTTCCGCGACGCCACCGTCTCCCGGGCGCGGGATCTGGGCGTGCTCGGCTGGGTCCGAAACGCCGATGACGGCACCGTCCAGGTCCACGCCGAGGGCCCGGCGCAGGCGGTCGACGAGCTCGTCGCCTTCCTCGGGGAGGGACCGCCGGCCGCCCGGGTCGAGGGCGTCGAGGTCGAGCCGGCGAAGGTCGAGGGGCACGAGCAGTTCGCCGTGCGCGGTGTCAGCGCCGGCGCCTTCGTCGTCCAGGAGCACTGGGCGAGTGCCCATCACTTCGACCTGCGTCTCGAGGTCGAGGGCGCGATGCGCTCCTGGGCAGTGCCGAAGGGACCGTCGATGGACCCGGCGGTGAAGCGGCTGGCAATAGAGGTTGAGGACCACTCGATCGCGTACAACGACTTCGAGGGCGAGATCGACGGGGGAAAAGTGACGATCTGGGACCGCGGCACCTACGAGCAGGGTGGGCGCGTGCCCTGGCCCGAGGCGCTGGAGCGCGGCCACGCCGTCTTCGTCCTCCACGGCGAGAGGCTCAAGGGCGGCTTCGCCCTGCAGCGGACGCGCGGTGGTGAGAAGCCCCAGTGGCTGCTGATCAAGCGCAAGGACGAGTTCGCGCGGCCTGGTTCCGCCTAGTTGCCAAAGCTCAAGTGATTGAAAAAAGTGGCCGATGTACGTCCGGTGGACAGATCGTCTAGTAATTTTGACCGTTCCCGCCTGGTCGCGTTAGCCGCGCTCGGCCTGCTGGCCGCGCTGCTCGCCTTCTACGCCGTCGTCGTAGTCGGCGAGCTGGGCGGCGAAGGGCTGCAGGCGGCGGCCGGGCGCTGGGTCTACAACGTCGTCGTCCTCGGCGCCGCGGCGATCGTCCTCTGGCGCGCGGCGCGGTTGCCCGCCGAGCGGCGCGCCTGGCTGGCGCTGGGGATCGGCCTGCTGCTCTGGGGGCTGGGCCAGGCCTACTACTCGGTCGTCCTCTACTACGCCGAACCGGCGCCGTTTCCCTCGCCTTCCGACGCCCTCTTCCTCGCCTTCTACCCGGCCAGCTTCTTCGCCCTGGTGCTGCTGCTGCGGGCGCGGGTCGCCCACCTCGAGCCGCTCGCCTGGGTCGACGCCCTGATCGGCGCGCTCGCCGTCGGCGCGCTCGCCGCGGCGCTGATCTTCCCGCCGGTCGTCGATGCGCTCGGCGGCAGCCCGCTCGGCGTCGCCGTCAGCCTCGCCTACCCCTGCATGGACGTCGTCCTGCTCGGGCTGCTGAGCGGCGCCTTCGCGATCTCCAAGTGGCGGACCAGCCGCACCTGGCTGCTGATCGCCGCTGCCCTGCTTCTCTTCGGCGCCTGCGACGTCGTCTACCTCTCGGTCGGCGGCCAGTCGACCGCGGCCCTGAACCTGGCCAGCGTCGGCTGGCCGCTCGCCTTCCTCCTCCTCGCCCTCGCCTCCTGGCTGCCGGCCACCGAGGCCGAGGCGACGGTCGCCGCCGGCGGCCGCCGGCGGATCGCCGTGCCACTGGCGATGGCGATCGTCGGCATCTCCCTCCTGGTCGCCGCCAGCTTCCTCGCGGTCGATGCCACCGCCGTCGCCCTCGGGGCCGCCTGCCTAGTCGCGGTGCTCGCGCGCTTGCTGATCACCTTCAACCAGAACGCAGGGATGCTGGTGGCGAGCGAAGAGGAGGCCCTGACCGATGCCCTCACCGGGCTCGCCAACCGCCGCGCCCTGATGGCCGACCTCGAGCGCGTCGCCGCCGCCAGCCCGCCCGAGGCGACGGTCCTGGCCCTGTACGACCTGGATGGCTTCAAGGCCTACAACGACACCTTCGGCCACCCCGCTGGCGATGACCTGCTGCTCCGGCTCGGCAAGCAGCTCGCGGCGTCGATGGAGCCCTTCGGCGGCGCCTACCGGCTCGGCGGCGACGAGTTCTGCGTCCTCGCCGCGACCCGCGGCCACTCCGCCGAGTCGATCTGCGAGGGGGCGGAGGAGGCGCTCTCCGAACGCGGCACCGGCTTCTCGATCAGCGCCTCCTGGGGCAAAGTCCTGATCCCGGTCGAAGTCGTCTCCCCGACCGACGCGCTGCGCCTCGCCGACCGCCGCATGTACGCGAAAAAGGGCCGCCGCGCCGACTCGGCCCGCAGCCAGACCCGCGGCGTCCTGCTGAGCGTCCTGCGCGAGCGCGAGCCCGAGCTGGAGCGTCACCTCGACGGCGTCGCCCGTCTCGCCTCGGTCTTCGGCCGGCAGCTCAACCTCGACGCCGAGGAGGTCGACGTCCTCGTCCGCGCCGCCGAGCTGCACGACATCGGCAAGATCGCGATTCCAGACGAGATCCTCCACAAGGACGGCGATCTGACCGCGGAGGAGTGGGCGCTGATGCGCAAGCACCCGAAGATCGGCGAGCGGGTGCTGGAGGCGGCGCCGGCCCTGGGCCCGGTGGCGAGCCTGGTCCGATCCACCCACGAGCGCTGGGACGGCAAGGGCTACCCCGACCAGCTCGCCGGTCGCGACATCCCCCGCGGCTCCCGCGCGATCCTGATCTGCGACGCCTACAACGCGATGACCGAAGGCCGCCCTTACCGGGCGCCGATGAGCAGCGAGTCCGCGCTCGAGGAGCTGCGCCGCGGCGGTGGCACCCAGTTCGACCCCGACCTCGTCAAGACCTTCGCCGAGAAGGTCGTCCCGGCGCTGGAACGCGAGCAGGCCGCGAGCTGAGCCCCCGTCGCTACGGTTCCCGCCGTGGCGGTGATCCTCGATGAGCTGGCGGTGGCGGACGCGGCTGACGCTTGGCGCGCCTGCGGGTTCGCGGTCGAGGGCGACACCTGCGTCGTCGGCGAGGTGCGGATCCGGTTCGCGCCGGGGAAGGGGCGCGGGCTGAGCGGCTGGTCCTTGCGCGGGCTGGAGTCGACCGAGCTCGACGGATTAGTGACGACGCGCTCCGATCGAACGGCGCCGGAGGCGGCGCCCGCGCATCCGAACGGCATCGCCGGCCTCGACCACGTCGTCGCCATCTCCTCAAATCTCGACCGCACCGTTGTCGCCCTGGAGGCCGCCGGGCTCGACCTGCGCCGGGTCCGCGAGGAGCCGACCCCGGCCGGCGCTCCGCGGCAGGCCTTCTTCCATCTCGGCCCGGCGATCCTCGAGGTGGTCCAGGAGCCGGCCGAGGCGACCGAGCGCGCTGGGGGAGACCGACCCGCCTTCTTCTGGGGTCTGGCCTTCCTCGCCCCCGACCTCGACGCCACCGTTGCCCACCTCGGCGACCGGGTCGGCGAGGCGCGGGACGCGGTCCAGCCGGGGCGGCGGATCGCCACCCTGGGCCGTAGTGCCGGTCTCTCGCTGCCGCTGGCGCTAATGACGCCGCGGGTCTGAGGGGCGTCGGCTAGAGGACGATCGTCAGCGCCACCCCGACCGCGGCGGCCGCCAGCAGCGCCGCCACCCGGCGCGCCGCGCGCTGCGGTGTGACCGCCAGCTTCTCGCCGGTCATCACCCCGGTCATCGCGCCCATCCAGAGCAGGTGGCCGGGCCCGGTCGCCGCTGCCGCGGCCAGCATCATCGCCCAGCAGGAGGCGAGGCAGGCGCCGCCGTTGCGGAGGGCGAAATCGGCGACTCCAGCGCTCGCCCGCCACCCCCTGGGCGGCAGCGGGCGGCTGCGGTGGCAGGCGCGCTGGGCGCTGCGCTTCAGCGGCGTCAGCTGCCAGAGCGCCGCCAGCGCCAGCGCCGCGACCAGGGCGTAGGGGGAGCCGAACGGCGCCCACGCGGTGAAAGCGCCAAGCACAGTCGCGCTGAACAGCGCCCAGACGCTGGCGAAGACGACGAGGAACTCGAGCACCGCCCGGCGCCGGCGCCAGTAGAGGCTCTTGCCGGCGACGTGGTGGACGGCCGGGGTCGCCGCCGGGACCATCATCGCCACCGCCATCAGCGCCCACGTCGGTGCCCCGGTCAGCAGCGAGGCCCGCCCGAACCCCGCCGTCGCCACCGGGCCGCCGTGGCCACCGCCGGGCGCCGCCCCGTCCATCCCCAGCTTGCAGATCCAGAGCGGCCCGCTCGCCCAGTCCGGCCCGCCGTCGCCCGCAGCGCCGCGGGCGAGGCCGGTGCCGAGCACCAGGGCAGCCCAGGCGGCGAGGACCGCCAGCTCCATCCAGAGGGTCGGCCGGCCCCCGATCCTGCGCAGGGCGGCGGCCACGGCGACCTCAGGAGTCGATCGCGAGGCTCACCCGTCCGACCCGGACCGGCTCGTGCGTCTCGTACTCGCCGCCGTGTTTGCGCAGTGGCCGGAAGCTGACCTCGAGCTGCTCTCTGCCCCAGTCGGACTCGTCCCGCAGCTTCTCGATCGCTTGCGTCACCTCGACGCTGACCCGCATCCCGTGGGGGTGCTTGTCCCCGGGCGGGGCCGCGGCCTTCTCGATCCCGAAGAAGGAAAGAGTGGTGAGGTAGGTGCGGTCGTAGTCCTCCTGGCCGGGGTCGTCCGGCAGGTTGAGGTAGATGCCGTAGACGGTGCCGGGGTTCGAGTCGCCCTGGATGTCCTCGATGTTGAGGTAGAGGTGGCGCGGGTCCTCCGGGTTGGCGGATTCGAGCACCTCCTCGCGCGCCCGTGGATCGATTTCCACCGGGACCTTGGCCGGCGCTCCTTCCAGCGGGGTCGCTTCTTCGCTGAGGCCGACGAATTTCGGCTCCGAGGGGGGAGGCGGGGCGTCCGGTGGGGGCGGGGGAGGGGGCGGCGGCACGAGTTCCTCCACGATAGAGGCGGGCAACGGGTCGTAGGTGTAGCCGAGGTCGGCGACGGTGTCGCGCACTTCGGCGCAGGATTTCGACGCTGTGTCGCCGTCGGCGCCGACGAATACGAACTTCTTCGTCAGCCATTCGCCTTCTTGCGGGTCGGTGTGCCCCGCGGCTGCGTTCCAGAGCGCCCAGATGCGGTCGATGTTGGCGTGGTGGAGCCAGAAGATCGGGTCCTGAGCGGCGGTTTCGGGATCACCCATCCAGCCGCCGATTTCGCTGTGGACGGCGTTGTGAGGGACGTTCTCCACCACACCGGCCTGTCCCCAGAACCGTTCCCGGCCGGGGATCCCCTTGCCGCCGCCGAATTCGGCGACGCCGATGTAGTTGGGACGGGCCAAGGCGCGGACGTCTTCGATCGCCCGCGGTTCGAGCGGGTCGCCTTCGTTGATCCAGGGGTTCCGCTCGGGCACGTAGAGCGGGTTGTCTTCGCTCGCGTCGCGGAAGGGATCGGGCAGGGCGGCATTTGCGTCACCGAGCCCGTAGTTCCAGTAGGGGATGGCCCAGTCCTCGGGGCCGCCGCTTTCCACCACGGCCTTGCGCACGATCCACTCGAAGTAGTACAGGTACATCCGGTGCCAGGGCAGGAAGAGCCAGCTCTGGTGTTCGCACTGCCGCCAGTGCGGCAGGAGCGGGCGGTTGTAGGTGCCGTGGATCGCGGCCTGGTACCACCAGCTGCTGGGCTCGTCGAGGGGGCGTTCTTTCAGCTTGCCCACCGCCGTCGCGTAGTGCTGCAGCGCTTCCATACCGGCGGGGCTGCGCACCTCGTGACGGATGTATGGGGAACCGTTTGCCATGCGGGCTAGCTAACCCTGCGGAGGGGTCGATACACAAGAGCAATAGTGAGGTTGACCTTGCCAAGCACACACTGTGAAATAGAGAGTTACTTACTGTTTGCGTACTCAAATGTGTACGGATAATAGAAAGTAACAGTAAGGTTACTGGACAGGTTGCTCAGGGGAGCGCCTCCCGAAATTTGAAAAGAAGTCTTTCGAAAGCTATCTTTCGACCATGGCCAAGGCCAAGCGAAGGACCGTCACCCTCACCGACCCGCGGGCGCTGCGGGCGATGGCGCACCCGACCCGGATCGAGCTGATCGGGCTGCTGCGGCGCGGCGGCCCCCTGACCGCGACCCAGGCGGCGAATCAGATCGGCGAGAGCCCGGCGAGTTGCTCGTTCCACCTGCGGCAGCTGGCCAAGTACGGGCTGGTCGAGGAAGCGGGCGGCGGCCGTGGCCGCGAACGACCCTGGCGGGCGACTGCGATCTCGACCGAGTGGTCGGACCTGAGCGGGAGCGAGGAGGCGCAGGCGGCGGGGGCGATGCTCTCCCGGGTGATCATCGAGCGTTACTTCGAGACGGCGATCGAGTGGCTCGAGCGCCAGCCCGGCGAGCCACCGGAGTGGGCCGAGGCGGGCTTCTTCGGCGACGCCCTGGTCCACATGACCGCGGCCGAGCTGGGCGGTGTCGAGGCTCGGATCCACGAGTTGCTGGAGCCCTTTCTGAAGCGGTTCGAAGACTCCGCTCCGCCGGTCGAGGGCAGCCGCCCGGTCAGCCTGGTCGCCTTCGCCTTCCCGCTGGCGGAGCCCGAGCAGAAGGGCTAGCGTGCGGCGGCCGCCGATCCCGCCGCTGTTGCGATCGAACCGGTCGTTCCGGAACTTCTGGACCGGGCAGACGATCTCGCTCTTCGGCGACGAGATCACCCTGCTGGCGATTCCCTTGCTGGCCGCGCTGGAGCTCGACGCCGGCCCGGCCCAGATGGGCGTGCTCGCCGCCGCCGCGCTCGTCCCCAACCTGCTCTTCTCGATCCATTTCGGCGCCTGGACCGACCGCCGCCGGCAGCGCAAGTCCCTGCTCGTCGCCGCCGACCTTGGCCGCGCCGCGCTGCTGCTGACGATCCCGGTCGCGGCGCTGCTCGGAACCCTCTCCCTGGTCCAGCTCTACCTGGTGGCGTTCGCCGCCGGCTCCCTCAGCGTCATCTTCAACGTCGCCTACAACGTCGTCTTCGTCGGCCTCGTCAACCGCGACTCCTACCTCGAAGCCCAGTCGCTGCTGAACGGTAGTCGCGCTGTCTCGATTGCCGGCGGCAACGGCATCGCCGGCCTCCTGGTCCACTGGTTCAGCGCCCCTTTCGCCCTCCTCACCGACGCCATCTCCTACCTCGCCTCGGCCTTCTTCGTCGGCCGGGCGAAGGTCGGAGAGCCCCCGGTCGAGCCGGCGCCGCCGGAGGAGGGCGCCGCTGCCGGCGCCCGCTACATCGCCCGCGAGCCGCTGATCCGCGCCTGCCTACTTGCCGCAGCCACCCTCAACCTCTTCAACGCCGCCTTCTACGCGCTACTCGTCCTCTACGCGACCCAGACGCTGGGGATCGGCGCCGGCGGGCTCGGCCTCGCCCTGGCGGTCGGCGGCCTCGGCTGCGTGCTCGGCACCGTGGTCACCGGTCGCCTCAGCCGCCGGATCGGCCTCGGGCCGGCGCTGATCTTCGGCTTCGTCCTCACCCCGGCGCCGCTGCTGCTGATTCCGTTGGCCGCCGGCCTCCCGAATGCGGCACTGGGCCTGGTCGCCGTCGCCGAGTTCTTCAACGGAATGGGGGTGATGGTCCTCGACGTCGGCCTCGGCGCCCTCTACGCCGCCGCCGTCCCCGATCGCCTGCGGGCGCGGGTCTCGGGCGGTTTCCTGCTCGTCAACTACGGGGTGCGCCCGGTCGGCGCCCTCGCCGGCGGCCTGCTCGCGGCGCTGATCGGGCTGCAGACGACGATGTGGGTGGCGGCGATCGGGGCGATGGCGGGGGTGCTCTGGCTGCTGCCCTCGCCGGTGACGCGCCTCCACGACCTCCCCAAGGCCGCGCTCGACCACTGAGCACCGCGCCCCGAGGGCGTACCATGCCGCCGATGGGAGAGTTCCGCTACGAGGGTCACCGGATCGAGTACGACGTCTACGGCAAGGGCGAGCGGCTGATCGTCCTCGTCCACGGCCTCCTGATGAACCGCCACATGTTCGACCGGCTCGGGCCGGAGCTGGCCGAGCGCGGCAACCGCGTCGTCACCGTCGACATGCTCGGCCACGGCCGCTCCGACCGGCCCGAGGACCTGCGCCTCTACTCGATGCCGCTCTTCGCCCGCCAGCTGGTGGCGCTGCTTGACCATCTGGAGGAGGACAAGGCGGTGATCGGCGGTACCTCGCTCGGCGCCAACATCGCCCTGGAGCTGGCGGTCCGCTACCCGAAGCGGGCGCAGGCCCTGTTCATCGAGATGCCCGTGCTGGACAACGCGCTCTCCTTCGTCGCCGGCTTCTTCACGCCGGTGCTGCTGGGCCTGAAAGTCGGCCGCCCGGTCTTCGAGGGGCTCTCATTCGCCACCTCGATGGTGCCGCGCACCAACTACCTCGTGGACATCGGGCTCGACTGGATCCGCCAGCGCCCCGGGCCCTCGCAGGCGGTGCTCGAGGGCTTGTTGCTGGGGGAGACCGCGCCGCACCGCGAGGAGCGGCTGAAGGTCGACCACCAAACGCTGATCGTCGGCCACCCGCGCGACCCGCTCCACCCCTTCAGCGACTCGGGGATGCTGCTGGAAGAGCTGCCCAACTCGCGCCTGATCGAAGCGAACTCGATCCTCGAGTGGCGGCTCAGCCCCGAGCGGCTGAACGACGAGCTCAGCGATTTCCTCGAAGAAGCCTGGGCGAAGAAGCTGCGCGCCGTGGCGGCTGGCTGAAGCCCTGTCAGACTCTGGCTCGTGAGCCAAATCTCAGGCGACAAGCGGCTGGAACGGGAGGCCGAGTTCTCGACTATCTCCGGCAAGGAGATCGAGCCGCTCTACACCGAGGACGACCTCGGCCCGACGCGGCTGAGGGGATCGGCGAGCCCGGCTCCTACCCGTTCACCCGTGGCCCCTACCCCTCGATGTACCGGGGGCGGCTGTGGACGATGCGCCAGTTCGCCGGCTTCGGCACCGTCGAGGAGACCAACGAGCGCTTCCACTACCTGCTCGATCACGGCCAGACCGGGCTCTCGACCGCCTTCGACATGCCGACCCTGATGGGCTACGACTCCGACCACGTCCGCAGCCTCGGCGAGGTCGGGCGCGAGGGCGTCGCCGTCGACACCCTGGCCGACATGGAGCGCCTCTTCGAGGGGATTCCGCTGGGCGGCGTCACCACCTCGATGACGATCAACGCCCCGGCCGCGATCCTGCTCGCCTTCTACGTCCTGGTGGGGGAGAAGCAGGGCGTCCCGGCCGAGAAGCTTGGCGGCACGATCCAGACCGACATCCTCAAGGAGTACATCGCCCAGAAAGAGTGGTGCTTCCCGATCGAGCCGGCGATGCGGCTGGTCACCGACATGATCGAGTGGTGCACCGAGACGATGCCGCGCTGGCACCCGGTCTCGATCTCCGGGTACCACATCCGCGAGGCCGGATCGACCGCCCAGCAGGAGCTCGCCTTCACCCTCAAGGACGGGTTCACCTACGTCGAGCGGGCGATCGAGCGCGGCCTCGACGTCGACGACTTCGCTCCGCGCCTCTCCTTCTTCTTCAACTCCCACATCGACTTCTTCGAGGAGATCGCCAAGTACAGGGCGGCGCGCCGGATCTGGGCGCGGGAGATGAAGGAGACCTACGGGGCGACGAAGGAGGAGTCGATGCGGCTCCGCTTCCACACCCAGACCGCCGGGGTCAGCCTCACCGCGCAGCAGCCACTGAACAACATCGTCCGCACCGCGCTGGAGGCGCTGGCGGCGGTGATGGGCGGGACCCAGTCGCTGCACACCAACTCCTTCGACGAGGCGCTGGCGCTGCCGACCGAGGAGGCAGTGCGGGTGGCGCTCCGCACCCAGCAGATCATCGCCACCGAGACCGGCGTCCCCAACACCGCCGACCCGCTCGGCGGCTCCTACTTCGTCGAGAAGCTGACCGACGAGATGGAGGAGGCCGCCTACGGCTACTTCGCCCGGATCGACGAGCTGGGGGGGATGGTCGAGGCGATCCGCCGCAACTTCCCCCAGCGAGAGATCGCCGAGTCCTCGTTCCAGTACCAGCAGGAGCTGAACGAACGGCGGCGGATCGTCGTCGGCGTCAACGACTTCGTCCAGGACGACGAAGAGGCGACGCCGATCCTGAAGATCGACCCGGGGCTGGAAGGCAAGCAGGTCGAGCGCCTGGCAGCGACCAAAGCCGCCCGCGACGGGGCGGCCGCCGAGGCCGCCCTGGCCGAGCTGAAACGCGCCGCCGCCGGCGAGGGCAACCTGATGCCCCCGATCATCGAGGCGGCCCGCGCCCAGGCGACCGAGGGCGAGATGATCGCGGCGATGCAAGAGGTCTTCGGGACCTACACCGAGTCACCCGTCTTCTGAGACCCACTAACCAAGGAGCACCAAGCGCATGAGCGTCGAAGCACTCACCCCCGCCTACGAGATCTCCCAGGAGGCGCTCGACCTGCGTGACATGGTCCGCCGGCTGGCCCAGGAGAAGATCGCGCCGCGGGCCGGTGACATCGACCGCAAGAGCGAATACCCGTGGGACGTCCGCGAGCTGCTCGCCTCCCACGACGTCCTCGGGCTGCCCTTCGCCACCGAGTACGGGGGCACCGGCACCGGGACGCTGATCCTGCAGATGGCGGTCGAGGAGATCGCCAAGGCCTGCGCCTCCTCGGCGCTGATGCTGATGGTGCAGGAGCTCGGCACCCTGCCGATCCAGCTGTTCGGCTCCGAGGAGCAGAAACAGCAGTGGCTGCCGAAGTGCGCCAGCGGCGAGTGGTCGCCGGCCTTCGCCCTCTCCGAGCCAGAGGCCGGCTCCGACCCGGCGGCGATGCGGACCAGCGCCGTCCGCGACGGCGACGAGTGGGTGATCAACGGCCAGAAGGCATGGATCACCAACGCGACGATTGCCGACTTCTATGTCGTCTTCGCCACCACCGACCGCGAGAACCGCCGCACCAGCGCCTTCGTCGTCGAGAAGGACCGCGACGGCTTCGACCCCGGCAAGCTCGAGCACAAGCTCGGGATCAAGGGGTCGCCGACCGGCTCGCCGACCTTCACCGACGTCCGTGTCCCGCACGAGAACCTGATCGGCGAGGAGGGCAAGGGCCTCGGCGTCGCCCTCGGCACCCTCGAGCGCACCCGCCTCGGCGCCGCCGCCCAGGCGGTCGGCATCGCCCAGGGCGCGACCGACTACGCCAACGAGTACGCCAAAGAGCGGATCGCCTTCGGCAAGCCGATCAACCAGCTGCAGGCGATCCAGTTCAAGCTCGCCGACATGGAGACCGGCACCGCCGCGGCCCGCGAGCTCCTCTACAAAGCCTGCTCCGTGGCCGACAAGCCCCAGCGCCCGGCGGACCTCGGCAAGTGGACCTCGATGGCCAAGCTCTTCGCCTCCGACAACGCGATGACGGTCACGGTCGAGGCGATCCAGGTCCTCGGCGGCTACGGCTACGTCAACGAGTACCCGGTCGAGCGGATGATGCGGGACGCCAAGATCACCCAGATCTACGAGGGCACCAACGAGATCCAGCGCGTGGTGATCGCGCGCTCGATGAGCTAGTCGTCCCGCGGACGCAGGTGCTCGACCTCGAAGCCGAACTGGTGGCCGAGGCGCTCGGCGATGAGCGAGCGGTGGCAGGCCTCCGGGTCGCGCTCGACGCAGAGCAGGGCAGGCTCTGAATTGCCGATCCACCTGACGACCGGAGCGAGGTCGACCCGGTCGAGCACCTCCTGCGTGTAGCTCTCGACGTACGTAGGGGCGAGAATCGTGCGGGAGCGTTTGCCCTCACCGCGCTTCTCGTCCTCGGCGTACTGCAGCTGTCGCATCTCGGTCGTCGGCGCCAGCTCCTTCAGATGCGAGTAGCTGATGCCGGCCTCCTCGAGTGCGGTCTGCAGGCGCTGGGCATTGGCCCAGGCGTAATCGCTGCCGCGCACGCCGCGGCGCTGGCGTACGTCAAGCAGCAGGTCGACCCCGGCGCCTGTCAGGGCGGCGAGGAAGCTGTCGCGGTCGAAGCCGTAAACGCCGATCGTCCTCAGGGTTGGCACAGACCTATTGTCGCTCGTCGCGGGATGTGAAATCCCTGCGAAATGTGAGTGATGTCCAACTGTGCTCGTACGCACAGGTGTTCGACGGGTGAGTGCCTAGCTTTCGTCCCATGTTCAAAGCAGCCCCACCCGCACCGATGAAGACCGCCCTGCTGACGCTGGCGATCGCGATCGCCGTCGCGCTGGCGGTCATCGGCACTCCGCAGCAGATCTAAGCGGCTCTACCCAGGACCATCGCGCAGTAGCCCGCGGCGATCTCCTCTGCCACCAGGCGGCCGTTCTTGCGCACCCACTGGGGCGTGTAGTTGACCATCCCCAGCAGGGCCAGGAGGGAGAGGCGGCGGTCGGCGAAGGTCATCGAGCCGTCGGCCTCGCCGCGGGCCAGGACTTCGTCGAGGATCTTCTCGAAGGCCCTGCGCTGGGAGCGGACGCGGCGCCAGCGGGGCTCGCCCTCGATCGCCTGGCGCTCTTGGGTGAAGACCAGCATGTGGTCGCGGTGGGCGACGACGTGGGCGACCCAGGCTCCGACCAGCGCACGCAGCTGCTCGACCGGCGCCGCTCCCTCCGCGACGATCTCCCGCGCCTGCACCAGTAGCGGTTCCAGCAGCTCGTCGCAGATCGCGATCAAGAGGTCGTCCTTGCCCTCGATGTAGTGGTAGAGCCCGCCTGCGGCTAGGCCCGTCGCTTCGGTCAGCTCGCTCATCGAGGTGCCGTCGTACCCCCGTTCGGCGAACAGCTTCGCCGCGGTGGCGACCACTTCGCGGCGGCGCGCGTCGTAGCGGGCGCGCAGGGCGGGGCGGGCAGGGGGAGAGGGAACTGGCATCGCGCCAACGGTAGCGAAAAACCGAACGTTGATTCGGTATTATCTGGAGCATGGACTTCAACCTCGGCGACGAGCATCGCCTGATCCAGCGCACGGTCCGCGACTTCGCCACCCAGGAGGTGGCGCCGGTCGCGGAGGAGCTCGACCGCGAGAAGCGGTTCCCCTACGAGATCGTCGCCAAGCTCGGCGAGCTCAACCTGATGGGGATCCCCTTCCCGCAGGAGTACGGGGGAGGGGGCGGCGACTCGCTGGCCTACGCGCTGGCGGTCGAGGAGCTGACTCGGGTTGATTCCTCGGTCGCGATCACCCTCTGCGCCCACACCTCGCTCGGCACGCAACCCATATATCTCTTTGGCTCAGAGGCCCAGAAAGAGGAGTGGATGCCGCGGCTTACCTCAGGCGAGGTGCTCGGAGCCTTCGGCCTGACCGAGCCCGAGGCCGGCTCCGACGCCGGAAACGTCCGCACCAAGGCCCGCCTCGACGGCGGCGAATGGGTGATCAACGGGGCCAAGCAGTTCATCACCAACGCCGGTACGGACATCTCCGGCGTGGTCTGCATCACCGCCCGCAGCGGCGAGGACGAGGTCTCCAACCTGATCGTCGCCAACGGCACCCCCGGCTACGAGCAGGGCGAGCCCTACCGCAAGATGGGCTGGAACGCTTCCGACACCCGCCCGCTCACCTTCACCGACTGCCGGGTGCCGGAGGAGAACCTGCTCGGCCCGCGCGGGATGGGCTTCCGCCAGTTCCTCCAGGTGCTCGACATCGGCCGCATCGGCGTCGCCGCGATGGGCGTCGGCCTCGCCCAGGGGGCGCTTGACGAGGCGCTCGCCTACGCCAAGGAGCGCCAGGCCTTCGGCCAGTCGATCTCCCGCTTCCAGACGATCCAGGCCAAGCTCGCCGACATGTCGACCGAGATCGAGGCAACTCGCCTGCTGGTCTACAAGGCCGCGCGCGAGAAGGACGCGGGCGAGAACTTCAGCCTCACCGCCGCCCAGGCGAAGCTGAAGAGCGGCCGCCTCGCGGTCCGCTGCTGCGAGGAGGCGGTGCAGATCCACGGCGGCTACGGCTACATCGAGGAGTACCCGGTCTGCCGCTTCTACCGCGACGCCAAGATCCTCACGATCGGCGAGGGGACCGACGAGATCCAGCAGATGGTGATCGCCCGCGCCCTCGGCGCCTAGGCGGTGCGCTTGTGATCCCCAAGGCAGTCCGCATCCGCGAGGTCGGCCCCCGCGACGGCTTCCAGAACGAGCCGGAGACGATCGCCACCGATGACAAGGTGCGGCTGGTCGAGATGCTCGCCCGCACCGGGGTGCGGCGGCTGGAGGTGACCAGCTTCGTCCGCGCCGACGTGATCCCGCAGCTGGCCGACGGGCGCGAGGTGCTGGAACGGGCCGAGATCCCGGATGAGGTCTCGGTCAGCGTCCTGGTCCCGAACCTTCGCGGGCTGGAGGCGGCGCTCGAGCTGCGGGAGAAGATCGACGAGGTCAACGTCTTCCTCTCCGCCTCGGAGACCCACAACCGCCACAACGTCAACCGCTCGGTCGAGGAATCGCTCGAGAACGTGGAGCACGTGCTCGCCCACGCGACCGAGGCGGGGCTGCGCTGCGAGGCCGCGATCAGCACCAGCTTCGGCTGTCCCTACGAGGGCAACGTCCCGGTCGAGAGCGTCTTCGAGATCGCCCAGCGGCTGGCGGCCGCCGGCGCGGTCGAGATCGGCTTCGCCGACACCACCGGGATGGCGAACCCGCTCCAGGTCGGCGAGTTCTTCCGCCGCGCCGGCGAGGAGCTGCCCGAGGTCGAACACACCGCCCACTTCCACGACACCCGCGGCCAGGCGCTGGCCAACGTGCTGGCGGCGCTCGAGGTCGGGGTCGAGAGCTTCGAGTCGAGCTTCGGCGAGCTCGGCGGCTGTCCGGTCCCGGCCGGCGCCACCGGCAACGTCGCCAGCGAGGACCTGGTCTCGATGCTGCACGAGATGGGGATCGAGACCGGGATCGACCTTTCCAAACTGGTCGCGGCGGCCGCGGCGGCGCAGGAGGTCCTCGGCCGGCCGCTCGGCTCCCACGTCCTCGTCGCCGGCCCGGTCGAGTGGCACCCGGAGCGTTCGTCATGAGCACCGCTGTCGATGGCAGTCGCGAGAAGCACCTGGCGCTGATCGCCGAGCTGGAGGCGGAGCTGGCGCGGGTCCACGGCGGCGGCGGGCCGAAATCGGTCGAGCGCCACCGCGGGCGCGGCAAGCTCACCGCCCGCGAAAGGGTCGAGGGGCTCTGTGATCCCGGAACGCCGTTCCTCGAGCTCTCGCCGCTGGCCGCGCACGGGATGTACGAGGGCGCCGCGCCCGGCGCGGGGATCGTCACCGGGGTCGGCACGGTCAGCGGCCGCCGCTGCGTGATCGTCGCCAACGACGCCACCGTCAAAGGCGGCACCTACTACCCAATCACGGTCAAGAAGCACCTCCGCGCCCAGGAGGTCGCACTGCAGAACCGGCTTCCCTGTATCTACCTGGTCGACTCCGGCGGCGCCTTCCTGCCGCTGCAGGACGAGGTCTTCCCCGACCGGGACCACTTCGGCCGCATCTTCTTCAACCAGGCGACGATGTCGGCGCGGGAGATCCCGCAGATCTCGGCGGTGATGGGCTCCTGTACGGCTGGCGGCGCCTACGTGCCGGCGATGAGCGACGAGACCGTGATCGTCCGCCACCAGGGGACGATCTTCCTCGGCGGCCCGCCGCTGGTGAAGGCGGCGACCGGGGAGGAGGTGACCGCGGAGGAGCTCGGTGGCGGCGACGTCCACGCCCGCAAGTCCGGCGTCGCCGACCACCTCGCCGCCGACGACGCCGAGGCCTTGTCCATCCTGCGTGAGATCGTCGCCACCCTGCCGGCGGACCCGGCCGCCCCCTGGAACCGGATCGAGCCGCGCCCGCCGGCCGAGGACCCGGAGGGGATCCTCGACGTCGTCCCGATCGGCTCCCGCGCGCCCTGGGACATCCGCGAGGTCCTGCGCCGCGTCGTCGACGGCGGCGAGCTGCGCGAGTTCAAGGAGCGCTACGGCAAAACCCTGGCCTGCGCCTTCGCCCACATCGACGGCCATCCGGTCGGCCTGGTCGCCAACAACGGCATCCTCTTCTCCGAGAGCGCGCTGAAGGGCGCCCACTTCGTGCAGCTCTGCGACCACCGCCGGATCCCGCTCGTCTTCGTCCAGAACGTCAACGGCTTCATGGTCGGCTCCAAGTACGAGCAGGGCGGGATCGCCAAGGACGGGGCGAAGATGGTCGCCGCGGTCTCGACCGCGCGGGTGCCGAAGCTGACCGTGATCGTCGGCGGCTCCTTCGGCGCCGGCAACTACGGGATGTGCGGCCGCGCCTACTCGCCCCGCTTCCTCTTCATGTGGCCGAACGCCCGTATCTCCGTGATGGGTGGCGAGATGGCCGCGGCGGTGATGAAGGAGGTCGGCCAGCCCGAGACCGCCGAGCTGCTGCACGACCTATACGAGGAGCAGGGCCGCCCCTTCTACTCCACCGCCCGCCTCTGGGACGACGGCGTGATCGACCCCCGCGACACCCGCCAAGTCCTTAGCCAAGCCCTCGCCGCCTGCGCCAACTCCCCGCTCGAGGACATCGCGGCGCCGGTTTACCGCATGTAGTTCTGGGGGGAGAACTCGACGCTCTCTGTCCTTAGGGGTGGGTGAGCCATCGGTTTCCCTCGATGAAAGGCAGGGCTCTCTTGGCGGTTCTGGAACGCCGGCCACTCAACTATCGCGTGGTCCGTCAGACCGGTTCACATCGCCGGATGCGCTCTCCCGGTCATCCACCGATGACCTTTGCTTTCCATGACCGTGCAACGATTCCGCCTGCGGGCGTTCGCAAGACCCTCGTTGACGAAGTTGGTCTTTCCGAAGCAGAGGCCCGGAAGCTAGTCTGATCTGGAGATGCGCATGGAACCCATTCGAGTCATCTACCACCATGAACCCGAGGGATGGTGGGCCGAGTCACCCGATGTCAAAGGCTGGATAGCTGCGGGAGAGACTTATCCCGAAGTTCTGAAGTTGGCCGAAGAGGGAATCCCGTTTGCGCTCGAGTGCAACGAAGACGAGGTAAAGCTCAAACACTTCGTACCCGCTGGCGAGAACAAGAGCGTCGCGGCCTGATCTTGTTGCGTTGCCGTGCTTGGCTGCTGGCTGCTCTCTTGCTCCTGCTCGCTGGCTGCGGATCTGGGTCCGACGGATCGCCTTCGCCAACCGCGCCAGCATCGAGTCCGCGACCGCCGTCGGATAGCGACGCTTCGCGCGGACTCGCCGATGACGGTGCCTCGAAGACGGTCGAGCTCTCGCAATGCCCCGCGGGACACCCCGCCTGCCGCACGACCGAAGGGCGGATCGTTTACGTCGAGGCTGTGGATCCCGATGGGGACGGGGACGCCCACTTTGTGATCGCCGACCCGCAGGGGATTACCCTTCCGGGCCTGACCGCGATCGACGTACGCAAGGGCCTGCGCCCGCAGCCGTTGCCCGGTCGCGGCGACCTGATCAGCGCCGCCGGGCCGGTCCAGACCGGCTCCTACGGCCAGGACCAGATTCACGCCCTGGAGCTGCACGCCGCCCGATGACCGCCCGCCGCTTCAGCCAGGTCGACGTCTTCGGCAGCGGGCCGTGCTCAGGCAACCCGGTGGCGGTGGTGCTCGACGCCGAGGGGATGGGCGAGGGGGAGATGCAGCGCTTCGCGCGCTGGACGAACCTGGCCGAGACGACCTTCGTGCTGCCACCGACCCGGCCCGAGGCCGGCTACCGGGTGCGGATCTTCACCCCCGTCCTCGAGCTGCCCTTCGCCGGCCACCCGACTCTCGGCACCTGTCACGCCTGGCTGCAGGGCGGGGGAGAGGCGGGCGACGCCGGCGAGATCGTCCAGGAGTGCGACGCGGGGCTGGTGCGAATTCGGCGCGACGCAGGCGGCTTGGCCTTCGCGGCGCCACCGCTGGTGCGCTCGGGTCCCGCCTCCGAGGAGGACACGGCGCGTGTCGCAGCAGCGCTCGGCGCCGACCCCGGTGAGATGCTCGCGGTCGAGTGGGTCGACAACGGCCCCGGCTGGATCACCGCCCTCTTCGAGAGCGCCGAGCGGGTGCTGGAGCTGCGGCCCGGCGCCCTCGACTTCGACCTTGGCGCCGTCGGCTTCTACTCGCCGGGCTCAGAGGCGGCGATCGAGCTGCGGGCCTGGGCGCCGGTCAACGGCCTCGCCGCCGAGGACCCGGTCACCGGCAGCCTCAACGCCTCGGTCGCCCAGTGGCTGCTCGGCAACGGCCGTCTGACCGCGCCCTACGTGGCGACCCAGGGCACGGCAATCGACCGTGCCGGCCGGATCGAGATCTCCGAGGGCGATGACGGCACGATCTGGGTCGGCGGCCGCGCCGAGACCGTGATCGAGGGCTCGGTCGAGATCTAGGTTCCCGGCGCTTAGCCGTGGACGCCGGTCCGGTGGACGACGGCGTGGCCTTTGCCGCGGGCGATCAGCAAGCGGTTGACCGGCAGCGCGATCAGGCCGGCGATCAGCAGCGCGAAGGCGAGGCTGGCCCAGAAGAGCAGGCTGCCGAGACCCGCCTCCATCGCCCCGGGCACGGCGAGCATGATCACGTTGTCGACGATCTCCATCACGGCGATGCTGAGGGTGTCGGAGGCGAGGGCGATCGGGATCACCGCCCCCAGCGCCATTCCCGCCCGCAGCAGGGGCAGGCTGGTCAGCGTGTAGCCGAAGAGGAAGGCGAGGGCGACCGCCAGCGCGATGGTCCCGAGGTCGGAGAACCCGAGTGCGGTCCCGATGACCATCCCGGCCACCTCGCCGATCGCGCAGCCGGTGAGGCAGTGGACGGTGGCGGCGAAGGCGACGGCATTGAGGTTGTCCTCCGAACCCTTCATGGGTCCACCGTAGCATACCCCCCTAGGGTATGGAAGCCTGGCCTGACGCGGGCCGCCCGGGTGCGTTTCAGCAGCAATGGGAACCACCGAAAGGAAGGCTGAGATGAGACGACCGATCGCCGACCATAAGCGCAGGTTCCGGCTGGCCTTGGCATTGGTCCCGGCCCTGCTGTTTGCCGCCACCGTCTTCGCCAACGCCGGCTCGGCGGCCCCGCCCGCGGCGAACCTGAAGATCACCAAGTCCGACAGCCCGGATCCGGTCCGCGCCGGCGCCAGCCTGACCTATTCGATCGGGGTCGAAAACCTCGGCCCGCGCCGGCGACCGGCGTCACCGTGACCGACAACCTGCCCAAGGGCGTAGACCTCGTCTCGGCCTCCGGTCCCGCGGGCCCATGCGCCGCTCAGGGCGGAAAGGTGACCTGTACCGTCGGCTCGCTGGACCCGGTCGGCGTCAACTACGGCGGTACCCCGGCGCAGGTGACGATCGTCGTCGTGCCCCGCAGCGCCGGCACGATCCGCAACACCGCGACGGTCAAGGGCGACCAGAAAGACCCCGTCAACGGCAACAACAGAGCCACGGCCGCGACCCGAGTGCTCGGCGTGGTGAGCTGCCGTGGATTCACCGCGTCGATCGTCGGCACCAGTGGCGACGACGTGCTGTTCGGTACCCCCGGCCCTGATGTGATTGCCGCGCTGGGCGGTAATGACCGCGTCGCCAGTCTTGCCGGGCGTGACCTCGTCTGCGCCGGCGCTGGTGCCGATCGCGTGGGCACCGGGACGGCCGCGGACCGCGTCTTCGCCGGCGCTGGCCCCGACCGCCTGCTCGGCCGCGGTGGCCCGGACCTGCTCAAGGGCTCGGCCGGCAACGACGTGCTGAAGGGTGGCCCCGGATCCGACCGGCTGCGCGGCGGCCGCGGCTTCGACCGCTGTCTCCCCGGCCCCGGCCTCAACTCGGTTCGCGGCTGCGAGCGTTAGCGTTCGAGGCGAAAAAAGCCGGCCCCCGCGGGGGCCGTCTTTGCTTCCAGCTGAGCCGGGCTCGCTCAGCTCGGGTTGATGTAGGCGATCGCGATCGCCATCGCGTCTTCGATCGTGTGGTGCCTTCCGGCACGTTGTAGATCCCGTGCAGGCGGATGGTGTCGCCTTTTTTGATCGTCGCGATCGGGTGGCCGGTGCAGACGCCCATCGAGGAGACGTGTTTACGGCCGTCCGAGTGGGTTTCGTAGCCGGCGCCACCGTAACCTGCCACCGAATTGCAGAGCAGCGATTCGCCGGCGGATTTGTTGGTGACTTCGATGTTGATGCCGTGGTCGTGGATGTGACCGGCGGCGGCGATCAGTTTGCCGCCGAAGGTCGCGTTCCAGTCTTGAAATAGAGACATTTCTTGACATGTGACTATCTAGTCACCTATTATCTCCGGCCATGGACGAGGTCTTCAAGGCGCTGGCGGATCCCACCCGCCGTCAACTGCTCGATCAGCTCTTCGAGCGGGACGGCCAGTCGCTGAGTGCCCTGGAAGCGGGCCTGCCGATGTCGCGCTTCGGCGTGATGAAGCACCTCAAGGTGCTGGAGGAGGCGGGCCTGCTGACGACGAGCCGCCGCGGTCGCGAAAAGCTGCACTACCTCAACCCCGTCCCGATCCGGCTCATCCACGACCGCTGGGTGAGCAAGTACGCGGAGCCCTGGGCCTCGGCGCTCAGTGAACTCAAAACCGAACTGGAGGACGAGAATGAATGACGAGCAGACCTACACCGTGGTCGGAGGGCGCGGTTCGATGACCGTGTTCGAGATCTACATCAAGACGACGCCGGAGCGACTCTGGGAGGCGATCACCAGCGAGCAGATGCGCAAGCGCTACAGCTTCGGGGTCGGGACCGCCTCCGAGTGGACGCCCGGCTCGGAGTACAAGTCGGCGGTGCCAGGGGTGATCGAGATCGCCGGCGGCAAGAACCTCGAGGTCGACCCGCCGCGGCGCCTGGTGCAGAGCTTCACCGCGCTGTGGAGTGAGGATGTGCAGCGGGAGGGGGAGTCGCGGGTGACCTGGGAGATCGAGCCGGTTGGCACCTCCTGCCGCCTGCGGGTCACCCACGACCAGCTGGGCGCCGAGGCGAACAACGAACTCTATGGCGGCTGGCCGATGATCCTCTCCGGCCTGAAGACGCTGCTGGAGACGGGCGAGGACCTTGATACCCCTGGCTCCCTGCGTTACTCAGGCGCCGCCGGCGCCTAGGCAAAAGTTGGTGTGGTTGAGCTTTGGCGCCTTAAAGCGGGCCGAAGCTCAACCACACCCGGTTGGGGTTCCAGACGACTGGCTCTCGGGTAACCGAACCGCACCCGATCAAGGAGCCAGTCGATGACCCAACCGACCTTGAAGCATGCCCGTGAGCTGAGCGAATGGCGCCCGCCGCTGGGCGTGCTCTCCGTGTATCTCGGCTTTGACCCGGCCGACCGTGGTGGCGCCTGGCGGACCGAGCTGCGCAACGGCCTGGAGGCGATTCTCGACTCCCACAAGGAGGCCGAGCACGAGCGCCGAGTGGCGCTGCGGGCGACGGCGAGGAGGCTGACCGAGCGCTTCGAAGACGGCGATCTGCGCCCGCCTCCGCGGGGAGAAGCCGGCTTCGTCGAGGTGGCGGAGAAGGAGGGGGCCGAGCACTGGTTCGGCGCCGGAATCGCCCCCGCCGCCGAGGTCTGCGTCGAGTTCGGCTCCGCACCGGTGGTGGCACCGCTGCTCGAGCTCTCGGGCCGGGGGTCGCCGCGGGCGATCGCCCTGCTCTCGGCGGAGCGGGTGCGGTTGCTGAGCTGCGTCGAAGGGGCGCTGGAGGAGATCGAGGACTGGGAGTTGACCATCACCAGCCTCGACTGGCGCGAGCGCAAATCGCAGAGCGCCGCCAATCCCGCCCGCGGCCATGGCGTCAGCGCCTCCGGCCACGACCAGTTCGAGGAGCGGCTCGAGCACAACCGCCAGCGCTTCCTCGGCGAGTGCGGCGGGCTGGTTGCCAACCGGGTCGCGGCGGACGGCTTCGCGGAAGCGATCGCCTTCGGCCCCTCCCACGATTTCGACCCCTTCGAGGCCGGTTTCAGCTTCCCGCAGGTGGAGCTGATCCTGGGAAGCGAGGCGGACCTGATCTCGACCCCGAAGGGCAAGGTGGGGGAGGTCGTCGCCGACGTCGTCGCTCGGCTCGACGAGGAGCGCGACCGGGCGCTGGTCGAGCGGGCGATGGCCGAGGTGAAGGGCGGCAGCCGCGGCGCCGGTGGCCCCCAGGAGACGCAGGGGGCCCTGGCCGAAGGCCGGGTCGACCACCTCGTCTTCGACGCCGCGATCGACGGGGACGCCGAGTCGCTGATCCGCGGGGCGCTGTCCAGCAGCGCCCGGGTGACCGTGGTGCGGGGCGAGGCGGCGGCGCCCCTGGCCGAGGCGAAAGGGGTCGCGGCGATCCTCCGCTACTGAGTGTGACCTTCGTCCGGTTCGGCGCGCCGGCGCTGAGGGTAGATGAAGCGTGGAAGCCAAGAGGAAATCAAAGGAGAAAGCTTGAGCGCGCAGGAGAAGGTCGCCGGAGGGCCCCTCGGCAAGGTAGTCGGGCGGGCGAAGCAGTTAGCGGGAGCAGCGCTGGGACGTGAAGGGCTGCACCGAGAGGGGCAGCTGCAAGAGGTCCAGGCGGAGGCTCAGGTAGAGGCTGCGGAGCAGGCGACCGAGGCTGAGCGCAAGGAGCAGGAGGCCGAAATCGAGGCGCAGCGAGCCGAGACCCAGGCCGAGCGGCACGAGGTGGAACGAGAGGCCGCCGAGATCGAGGCCGAAGAGCAGGCCGAGCGTAAACGGGCCGCGGAGGAGCAGGAGGCCGCCGACCGGGCGCAGGTGGAGAAGGCCGCCGCCGAGCGCGAACGGCTGGCCGGCGAGAAACGCGCCCAGGCGAAACGCCAACAGGCTGCCACGGAGAATCAGGCTGCGAAACAGGACGCGGCCGAGCTGGAGCGAAAAGCCGAGCGGGCCGAAGAAGCCGCCGACGCGATCGACCCCAAGGAGGCACGCTGATGTCGTTGCCGACCGTCCCCAAAGCGATCTTCGATTCCTCGTTGAAGCTGGCCCGAGCTCCCTTCGACGTTGCCCTCGGTGCCATCGGGGGCACTGACTCCCAGGCCAAGAATCTGCTCGACCGGGCCGAGGCGAGTGCCCGCAGTGCCACCGGTGTCCTTTTCGCCGACGAGGAGCTGCGGGAGCAGGGCCGAGCGGGGCTGCTCGCCGCGAAGGAGCGCGGACGCGCCGCTCAGCTGCGCGAGAGAGCGGAGGTGGAGAAGCGCGAGGCGGCCGAACGGCAGGCGAAGGCAGGCAAAGCCGCCGAGGAGGTTGCCGCCGTGGCTCGGCGCAAAGCCGAGCAGGAGAAGCGGAAAGCGGAGAAGCACCGGCGCGAACGCGAGGGCCGAGCGAAAAAGGCCGAGTCGAAGAAGAAGGAGAAAGCGGCGAAGTCAGCCGCCAAGGCGAAACGCGCCGATACCAAAGCCGAGAAGACTGCGCAGCTGGAGAAGCTCGAGGCCCGCGAAGAGAGCATCGAAGCCAAGGAGCGGGCCACCGAGACCGAGCGCGAAGCGGAGAGCCTGCGCGAGGCCGCGGAGGCAGCGAAGCAGGGGCGCAAGAACGGCGACGGCAACGGGTAGAGGGTCGCGGGGTCCCCAACCGTTTTTATCGGCGGATAGGCGGGAAGGAGTCAGAGACGACCCGGATTGCCTGGCGGGAGAGTTCCCACCGCCGGGAAGGCGGCCCGACCTTCTCTCCTTCGGGAGGACTGGATTGGGCGAGGTCCGGCGGCGGGTGACATCGGCGGCCAAGCGGGCCGGACTGGATCCGCGCGGCGTCACCGACGTCGTCACCGCCGCCAGCGAGCTTGCCGCCAACAGCGTTGTTCACGGAGGCGGAACCGGGACGCTCCGCCTCTGGTGCGAGGGCGATCGCCTCTTGGTCGAGGTCGAGGACCGGGGGTCGATCGACGAGCCTCTGGTCGGGCGCCTGCGTCCCCGGATGTTGCAGGAGGGCGGCCGTGGGCTGTGGCTCGCGAACCAGCTTTGCGACCTCGTCCAGATTCGCTCCGGGGAGAACGGGACCAAGGTGCGCCTGCACGTTTTCGGGCACGAGGACGCTTTCGCCTGAAGCGGCGGTACCCGCGGCCCGGGGTTCCGGGACATTCCTATTACGATCTGGGCCGATGCAGCGCTTCGACATCACGGCCAAGGACCTGAAACCCGGTTGCCGGGACATCCAGGTGAAGGGCGAGTTGGATCTGGCGGTTGCCGGTCGGCTCGACGAGGTGCTCGCCGCCGCGGTGGCCGAGTGCAGCTATGTCCTGGTCGGCCTCGACGGCTGTGACTTCATCGACTCCTCGGGAATCGCGGTGATCCTCCGCGCCCACACCCGGATGCTGGAGGCTGACCGCCGGCTCGCCGTCTACGCGCCCTCGGACCAGGTCCTGCGGGTGCTATCGATGACCGGGCTGACTGCCAATGGCCTCGTGTTCGACAGCGCTGAGGAAGCGCTGGCAGCGCTCGGCGACCCGACTTAGGTGCCGCGCCGGAAGACGAACGCGCGGCCGCCACTGGCCGCGCAGCGATGGGAGTCGCCGTAGTAGTCCTTGCCGGTGAGGTCGCAGGTGAAGCCGAGGACGGTGATTTCCCAATCGTGCTGGAGGCGCTCGTTCATCAGCCGGACATAGCGGACGATCACTTGCTTGGCCTTCGCGCAGCCGACGCCCCGGACCTTGATCCCGTTGACGTAGGCCCACTTCATGTCCCCACAGGGGCGGGAGTTCGGCAGCTGGGCGGTCGGCTCGGCAGCGGCCGGGGCGGCGAGAACGGCGGCGCAAGCGAGCACGACGATCAGCGCCAGGAGCTTCGCGGGCAGGTGCATGGGCGCATCCTGACCGATCCAGGCTGGGACCGCAAGGTTTACTGAGCGCTCAGCCGAAACGTGGCTCGAGGCGCTGGAAGCTGCGCCACCAGCCGTAGTCGAGCGTCGCGTGCTCGACTGCCTGCAGGAGCGAACCGTCGTCGTCGTGGAGCTCGTAGCTGACGACCGGGGTCTCGCCATCGACCTCAACGGCGACGATCCGGGCCATCATCAAGAACGGCGGGCAACTGAGCCACACCTCGCCCGGCTTTGGAAGAGTTTTTACGTCTGGTCCCGCCATGGATCCTCGGTACCCCTGCATTCGACGCAGAAACCGAGAACCTTCCCCAAAGTAGAGGGGCGAAATCTGGAGGCCTGGGCCTTGGAGAGAAGTGCCGCCCGCCGAGACCGCAAAAACCCGTGTACAGCACGGAATTCTGCGGTCTCGCGGAGACGACCGCTCTCTTTCCGCGCTTGCCCGCCGACAACACGGGGTGGTGGGGCGAACGCAGTTGCAGGAACAGGACTGGACGGACGAGGAGATCGCCTGGAGGGTGCAGGTTGGCCGGCTCCACCGGGTGTATGCAGGCGTCTACGCAGTGGGCCATCGCGTCATCCCTCGCGAAGGGCGCTGGACGGCGGCGGTACTCGCTTCCGGACCCGACGCGGTCCTAAGTCACTGGTCTGCCGCCGCCCTGTGGATGATCAGACCCAACTCGCGCTCGATCATCGATGTCACCACCCCGCGCAAGAGCCGCTCTTGGCAAGGAATCCGGCGCCATCACTCGCCCCTACCAGCCGACGAGCGCACCCTCGAGGAGGGGATTCCGGTGACCACCGTCCCCCGCACGATCCTCGACCTCGCGGCGACCGAGAGCGCCGATGTTGTCGAGAACCTGCTGCGGGAGTCCGAATTCCACCAACTCACCGACCGCCTCTCGCTCCCGGACCTGATCGAGCGCTATCCGGGCAGACGAGGAACCCGCAAGGTTCACCTGGCGCTGGAGCGCCTGCGAGAAGAGCCCGAAGGCCGCAAGCGCTCGCGCCTAGAGGAGCGCTTCGCCCCCTTCCTGCGCAAGCACCGCCTCCCCTTACCCCGCTTCAACGACTGGATCCCCTTGGGAGACAGGCGCTACCAGGTCGACTGCCACTGGCCCGATCTACGCCAGATAGTCGAGCTCGACGGCTGGGATGGCCACAGCACCAAAACCGCCTTCCGCGAAGACCGTGCCCGTGATCGGCGCCTCGTAGTCGCCGGCTACTCGGTCACCCACATCACCTGGAACCAACTCGATGACGAACCCGCCGCGATCGCAGCGGACTTGCGGTGCTGCTCAGACGACCCCGTCGGCCGTCTCGACCCTGAACGCCGACCGCAGCGGGTGTGCCGGCTTGAAGAAGGTCGCCGTCTGGGATTTCATCCGCCACTGCGCCGGCAGCATGCCGCCAGGGGCGCCGAGGAAGCGGGTGAAGAGTACGGCGGCGCGACGGCAGGTAATCCCGGATCGCGCCGGGATGTAGAGCAGGTACTGGGCTTTGGCAAAGAAGAGGGGGCCGATGCTGGAGGCGGCGTTGACGGTGTAGGCGTCGGGGCAGAGCTGCCCGATTTCGCTGTTGCCGCCACCTTCACCGCCGATGCGGCTGACCGAGAAACCGGGCAGGCCGCTGCGGGTGAACGAGGCCTTGCCGCTGCCTTCGGCGACTGCCCGCCAGGGTTTCGGGAGGTTGCCGTCCCAATCCTGGAGGAAGCGGGCGAAGAGCTGGGAAGCGGCCTGGCAGCTGAGCCCCGTGTCGGTCGTCACTTCGTAGCTGCCGGCGGGGAGGACCAAGGTCCCGATCCGGTCGTCGTGCAGAACTTTGAAGCTCGGGCAGGTCGCCGCCGAGGCCGAGCTCGCCCCGCCCAGCGCCACCAGCGCCAGCGCCACGACGAGCGCCGCCGAGAAGGCGGCGGCAAGGTGGTGGCGAGAGGCTCGGACGGGACTCACGGCGGCGAAAGCTATCAGCGCCGATCCGTAGCATGCGGGCGACCGATGCCTGAACCCGTCAAGCGCAACCAGCGCTACATGCCTGGGCTGGACGGGCTGCGCGCGATCGCGGTCCTCGCCGTCATCGCCTTCCACCTCGGCCTCGACTGGGCTCCCGGCGGCATGCTCGGCGTCGGCGTCTTCTTCACCCTCAGCGGCTATCTGATCACCGACATCCTGCTGGCGCAGCTGAACGCCCGCGGCAAGATCAAGCTCGGCGCCTTCTGGCTCGCCCGCGCCCGCCGCCTGCTGCCGGCCCTGTTCCTGATGCTGGCGATCGTCACCGCCTGGGTCACCGTCTTCGGCCCCGCCCAGCCGGACCAGTTCCGCGAGGGCGTCGTCTCGGCGCTCTTCTACGTCAATAACTGGCAGCAGATCTTCGCCGACGTCTCCTACTTCGCCCGCTTCGAAGCCGAAGGCCCGCTCGACCACCTCTGGTCGCTCTCGGTCGAGGAGCAGTTCTACATCCTCTGGCCGTTCCTGCTGCTGGCCGGGGTCAAGCTCGTCCGCGAGCGCCCGCTCGCCTCCGGCGTCCGCCCGCGGCTCGCCGTGCTGACGATCGTCGGCGCGATCGCCTCGGCGATCCTGATGGCGGTCCTCTACGAACCCAGCTTCGACCCCTCGCGCCTCTACTTCGGCACCGACACCCGCGCCGGCGGCCTGCTCTTCGGGGCGGCGCTGGCGATGGTCTGGCCGAGCCGCAAACTCAGCCGCCGCATCGCCCCCCAGGCCCGCAACACCCTCGACGCGCTTGGCATCGCCGGGCTGGCGGTGATCGCCCTGATGATCTGGCGCAACGGCGAACTCTCGCCCTTCCTCTACCGCGGCGGCTTCGTGATCCTCTCCCTGGCCACGGTCCTCGTCCTGATGCCGCTCACCCATCCCGCCTGCCGCCTCGGCGCCTGGGTGGGGGTGCGGCCGCTGCGCTGGGTTGGAGTTCGCTCCTACGGGATCTACCTCTGGCAGACGCCGATCATCGTGCTCACCACGCCGCAGGGAGTGCAGCACCGGGACGACCTGGTCCGCGCCCTGCTCCAGGTGGGGGCGATCTTCGGCATCTCGGCTCTCTCCTGGCGCTTCGTCGAGGAGCCGATCCGCCACGGCGCGATCGGCCGCTTCTTCGCCCGCCGCCGCGCGGTCGGCTGGAACTGGGAGACCTTCGCGCCGCCAATGCGGGTGGCGATCATCGGCATGGGCGTGGTCCTGGTGATCGCTGCCGCCGGGATGGCCGGGCTCAACTCGACCTCGGCCGAAGGCAACGACGTCAGGGCCGAGCAGGCGCGGGCCGAGGGCACGACGAAACCGCCACCGCTGACCCCAGAGCAGGCCAGCTCCTCGACCAAAGCCGCCTGCAAAGACGTCATCCATATCGGCGACTCGACTTCCGAGGGCCTCGATAACGCCGAATACCTGCCGATCGAAGCGCAGCGGATCCCCGCCCGCTACGCCGAAGTCGGGGCCAAAGAAGTCCGCATGGAGGTGCAGGGGGCGACCTCGATCGAAGAGCAGTTCGAAGGCAATCCCAACGCCCAGGAAGTCGCCGCCGCCTGGAAGGCGGAAGGCTTCAAAGGCTGCTGGGTGCTCGCCCTCGGCACCAACGAGGCGGCCAACGTCGCCGCCGGCTCAACCGTCACCGAGCGCGAACGGATCGAAAAAATGATGACCATCATCGGCGACGAACCGGTGCTCTGGGTGAACGTCCGATCGCTGGTCGAAAAGGGCGATCCCTATTCGAAGGAAAACATGGAGAAGTGGGACGAGGAACTGGTCGCCGCCTGCGCCTCCTATCCCAACATGCGCGTCTACGACTGGGCCTCCGATGTCAAAGACGAGTGGTTCATCGAAGACGGCATCCATTTCACCTCGCCCGGCTACGCCGCCCGCGCCCAGCTGATCGCCCAGGCGCTCGCCCACGCCTTCCCGGAAAAAGGCGAAACCGAAGGCGGCTCCAAGAAGTGCGTGGTCAGCTGACGATCTCGACCGGCGCCGGGTCGCCGGCCGGCTCGAAGCCCATGATCCGCCCGTAGAAGTAGAGCTCTGATTCGAGGCAGCGGATGTTGGTCTCGGCCTTGCGGAAGCCGTGCAGCTCGCCCTCGAACGGCAGGTAGGCGTGGGGGACCCCGTTGCGCTCCAGCGCCGCCGCCATCTGCTCCGCCTGGTTGGGCGGCACGACCTTGTCCTCCAGGCCCTGGAAGAGGATCACCGGCACCTGCAACTGGTCGACGTGGTTGATCGGCGAACGCTCGCGGTAGAGCTCGGCCTGCTCGGGATACGGACCGATCAGCAGGTCGAGGTAGCGGGACTCGAACTTGTGGGTGTCGCCGGCGAGGGACTCGGCGTCGGCGACGCCGAAGTAGCTGGCTCCGGCCGCGAAGTCGTCGTGGAAGGTGAGCGCACAGAGGGTCGCGTAGCCGCCGGCCGAGCCGCCGCGGATCGCCAGGCGCTCCCCGTCGGCCTCTCCCTGCGCGGCGAGGTGCAGGGCGGCGTTGACGCAGTCCTCGTTGTCGACGACGCCCCACTCGCCGCGCAGCTTGTTGCGGTAGGCGCGGCCGTAGCCGCTGGAGCCGCGGTAGTTGACGTCGACGACGCCGATCCCGCGGCTGGTCCAGTAGAGGAACTCGCGCGAGAAGGAGGGGGTGACGTGGGAGGTCGGCCCGCCGTGGCTTTCGACGATCAGCGGTGGCAGCTCGCCCGCCGGCGCCTCGAACTCGGGGTTGGCCGGCGGGTAGTAGAAGCCGTAGGCGGTCTCGCCCTCCCCGGTCGGGAACTCGATCGGCCGCGGCCGCGATACGTAGGCCGGGTCGACCGGCTCGTCGCTGGAGGTGCGCACCACCTCGGTCTCGCCGCTGGAGACGTCGTGGACGACGACGGCGGCCTCGCTCTCGGGGCCGGCGGCGGCGAACGCCACCCGCTCGCCGCAGACCGACAGCGCCGGGAAGCCGAAGTTGGTGAATGGCAGCCCGAGGTCGGCCGGTTCCCAGCCCTCGGGCCGGAGCAGGGCCAGGCGTTCCTCGCCCCGCTCGCAGCGCACGCAGGCGATCGCGCCGCTCTCGAGGAAGGCGAAGGTGGCGCCGCCGAACAGCCACTGCGGGTGGGCGAAGTCGGCCTGCTCCTCGGTCAGCTGGATCAACGCCCCCTCCTCGCCGCTGAGCTGGGAGCCGGGGTCGTGCGCCCGGTAGAGGTTCCACCAACCATCGCGGTCGGAGGCGAAGTGGAGGTGGCCATCGGGTCCCCACTCGGGTTGGAAGACCGACTCCTCGCCGCCGCCGGCCACGAGCCGCTCCTCGCCGCTGTCGGCGAGCGGGGCGACCCAGAGCTCGGTCCCGTCCCAGGGCATGTTCGGGTGGTCCCAGCAGGTCCAGGCCAGCCACCCGCCGTCGGGGCTGATTCGCGGGAAGGAGTAGAAGTCGCGGCCGCTCGCCAGGACCTGCGGATCGCCGGAGCCGTCGAGCGGAAGCGAGACGATCTCGTTCGCCGGTTCACCGCCCCCGACGTCGCGTTCCCGCACGCAGACGAGGGCGCGGCCGTCGGGCGTGGGGCGCAGGTCGGCGTAGCGGAGCGCGCCGGGGCTGGGTGGCTCGGGCGAGATCGGCACCGGCGCCTCGCCGAGCCGCTGTCGGTAGACGCGTTGGTCGGCGAACTCGACGAAGACGACGAGGTCCGGCTCGAGCAGGCGCCAGGCGCCGCCGCCGTACTCGTGGACCCGCGTGCGCACGTTCGTCCCCTCCGGCGTCATCGCTTCGGCCTCGCCCCCCGGCGGGCGTCGCATCAGCACCGCCCGTCCGCCCTCGCTGGGGCGGCCTTCGAGCCACCAGACCGCGCCGTCGTCGGCAAGGGTGGGAAAAGCCAATCGCCGCCCTGCCCGTGCCACCGCCGCCGCGTCGATCGGCGAGGACCAAGACCCGTAGGGCGCGACGGTTGGCATCTACTCCTTGGCCTCGACCTCGCGCAGCCGGTGGCTGTCGACGTCGTAGACGAAGCCGCGAACCACATCGCGGTGGGGCAGGAACGGGCTGCGGCGGACCCGCAGGATCGACTGCCGCACGTCCGCCTCCACGTCCGTGAAGGACTCGATCGCGAACGAGGGGGAGACCCCGGTCGTCTCCTGTAGCTCCATGCGGAAGCCGTCGTCGGTGATCTTCTGCATGCCGCAGTCGGTGTGGTGGATCAGCATCACCTCGCGGGTCCCGAGGCGGCGCTGGGAGATCGCCAGCGAGCGGATCACGTCGTCGGTGATGATCCCGCCGGCGTTGCGCAGTACGTGCGCCTCTCCCGGCCCGAGGCCGAGGGCGGCGAAGACGTCGAGCCGCGAGTCCATGCAGGTGACGATCGCCAGGCGCCGCTGCGGTTCGACGTCGAGGTGCCGCTCGGCGAGGCCGGTGGCGAAGACCTGGTTGTTGCCGAGCAGGGCGTCGATCGTGTCCATGGCGGAGCAGCCTAGCCAGTGACCGCCACCCGCCGGAGTTTCCGTGCCTCGGCGCCGGGGTAGCCGCGATGCAAGAGCCACCCGCCACAGACGACCAGAAATTGGGAGATGGATCGATGGAGACGAGCAGTATCGGCAAAGGAATTCTCGACGGCGACAAAGCGACCCGCGACCACATCGTCGAGCTGCTGACCAAGGCCTACTGGATGGAGATTGAGACGGTGATGAGCTACCTCTCCGCCTCGACCAATCTCGACGGCGTTCGCGCCCAGGAGATCCGCGAGTCCCTGGCCGAAGACATCAAAGAGGAGCTCGGCCACGCGGAAGAGTTTGCGCGGCGGATCAAGGAGCTCTACGGCGTCGTCCCCGGATCCGAAGCCTTCGCGGCCGAGCAGAGCTTCCTCCAGCCGGCCGCCGAGCAGACCGACGTGATCCACGTGATCCGCGGCGTGATCGCGGCCGAGACCGGCGCGATCGAGCACTACACGGGAATCGTCGAGGAGACCGACGGGGTCGACCCGGTCACCCAGGACATGGTGATCGCGATCCTCCGCGACGAGCAGGGCCATCGCCGCCTCTTCGAGGGCTTCCTGCGCGAGTACGAACTCGAAGGCAAGGCTTAGCGTCAGCCCGCCCCAAGCTGCGAAGGTTCCGGCATGGAACTGGAAGCGCTGCGGGTCGTCGGCCGTGTTTCGTCGTCGCTGACCGACCCCGCCGGCGCGCCCAAGCAGGGTGACGAGGGGGCGCCGGAGGCGACCGTCGAGATCGCCGCGGACTACGAGCCGGCGCTGCGAGGGGTCGCCGTCGGCGACGAGCTGCTGGTCCTGACCTGGCTCGACCGCGCCGACCGCGACGTGCTCGCCGTCCACCCCCGCGACGACGCGACCCGCCCCGAGACCGGCGTCTTCGCCACCCGCTCGCCGCACCGTCCTAACCCGATCGGGCTGCACCGGGTGCGGGTGCTCGCGGTCGACGGTCTGCGCTTGCGGGTCGCCGACCTCGAGGCGCTCGACGGCACCCCGGTGCTCGACCTCAAGCCGGTGCTGGGGGCGGTGGGGGAGAGATGAGCCTGTCCGCCAACGACATCGAGATCCGGCCGGCGACCGAAGCCGACTCGCAGCTCCTCTTCGACCTGATCCTCGAGCTCGCCGCCTACGAGAAAATGGCCGGCGAGGTGGCCGGGGACCCCGAGGTGCTGCGCCGCTCCCTGTTCGAGCAGAAGGCGGCGGAGGCACTGCTGCTCGAGACCGCCGACGGGGAAGTGGTCGGCTACGCAATCTTCTTCACCACCTTCTCGACCTTCGAGTGCCGCTCGGGGATCTGGCTAGAGGACGTCTACGTGCGCCCCGAGCACCGCCGCGGCGGCATCGGCCGCGCGGTGATGGAGCATCTCGCCAACCTCGCCCTGCAGCGCGGCCACGTCCGCCTCGACTGGGTGGCGCTGGAGTGGAACGAACCGGCTCTTGACTTCTACGCGAAGTTTGGGGCGCGGCGGCTGGATGACTGGAAGATGCTGCGGCTTGAAAAGGACGGGATTCGGCGGTTGGTGGGGGAGGGAGATGGGTGACCCTCGCCAGGCACATCTCGCTTATGGCTCGATGTTGAGTGCCTGGCGAGGGTCACCCATCTCCCCCTGCGCGCCGTCTCAGTAGTTCCTGCTCGCGCTTATTGCTCGTCAACTCAGCCGCTCGCTTGAATTCAGAGGCTGCCTCTACTTGGCGCCCAGCTTTTTCCAGGAGGTCGCCTTTGACGCTGGGGAGGAGGTGGTACTTGGCTAGGGCTGGGTCGTCTTCGATCCCCTTCAGTAGCTCCAAACCTGCGTCTGGGCCGAAGGCCATCGCTACCGCCACTGCCCGGTTCAGCTCGACTACCGGCGAGGGCTGGACCTGGGCGAGGGCCTCGTAGAGGGCGGCGATCCTCACCCAGTCGGTGTCCTCGGCCCGGATCGCGCGGCCGTGGCAGGCGGCGATCGCCGCCTGCAGCCCGTAGAAGCCCAGCGGCCCCGGCAGCGCTTCGGCCCGTTCCAGCGCCCGCCGCCCGCGCACGATCAGCAGCGGGTCCCAGCGGCCGCGGTCCTGTTCCAGCAGCAGCACCGGCTCCCCGCCCGGACCGCGGCGGGCGGCGGTGCGGGAGGCCTGGATCTCCATCAGCGCCACCAGGCCGTGGACCTCCGCCTCCTTCGGCGCGAGCTCGGCGATGATCCGACCCAGCCGCAGCGCTTCCTCGCAGAGGTCGGCGCGGATCCAGTCCTCGCCGGCGCTGGCCGCGTATCCCTCGTTGAACACCAGGTAGACCACTTCCAGGACCGAGGGCAGCCGCTCTTCGAGCTCTGCCCCCCGCGGCACCTCGAACGGCACCCTGGCCTCGCGCAGGGTGCGCTTTGCCCGCACCAGCCGCTGGGCAACCGCCGACTCGGAGGAAAGGAAGGCGCGGGCGATCTCCGTCGTCGTCAGCCCGCCGAGCAGTCGCAGGGTCAGCGCCACCCGCGCCTCGCGCGAGAGCAGCGGGTGGCAGCAGGTGAAGATCAGCGCCAGCAGGTCGTCGCCGATCTCATCGTCGGCCGCGGCGTCGAACTCGGAGCGCTCGAGGGCGAACAGCACCCCGGTGTCGTGGGCGACCTCTTCGCGCTTGCGCGTATACGTCGTCTCCCGCCGCATCCGGTCGATCGCCCGGTTCTTCGCCGTCGCCATCAGCCAGGCGCCCGGATTCTCCGGGACGCCCGTCTGCGGCCACTTCTCCATCGCCGCGACCAGCGCGTCCTGCGCCAAGTCCTCGGCGAGGCCGACGTCGCGGACCATCCGCGCCAGGCCCGCGATCAGGCGGGCGGACTCGATCCGCCAGACCGCCTCGATCGCGCGCGTGGCCTCGGCTGCCGCTTCTTCAGGGGCCCTCGTAGGCGTCCTGCACCTCCTGCGGGAAGTCCTCCATCTCGAACACGCGCCGCACCTCGATCCGGCAGTCCCGGCCGGGGCAGCGGCCGGCCCACTCCAGCGCCTCCTCCTTGGAGCGGGCCTGGATCAGCCAGTAGCCGCCGACGACCTCCTTGGCCTCGGCGAAGGGGCCGTCGGTGACCGTTGCCTTGCCCTTCCCGTCGAAGCTGACCACGCCGCCGTCGCTGGGCGGCCGCAGCCCGTCGAGCGAGAGCAGCAGCCCGGCCTTGCGCAGCTCCTCGTTGTAGCGGCCCATCTCCGCCACGCCCTCGGCGGAGGGCTCCCAGTCCTTCTCCTCGATTTCGGGATACATGAACATCATGAAACGCATCTGGCTCTCCTTCGTCGCGGGCGGCGCTTCCGCCCTTTTACCCCTGACGACGAACAGGCGGCGAGGAAATCGACAGGTGCCGATCGATCAATCGTCGCGCGGGGTGATGCGGAAGATCGAGACGACCTCGGCCTGGTGGGCCTCGGGGTGGACGACGTAGGCGCTGGGGCCGCCGCCGAACCAGCCGGCGGCCTCGTTGTCGCCGACGAAGACGCCGGAGTGGCGGTTGCCGTCGGGGTCCTGGACCCAGACCTTGTCGCCCTCGCGGAACCCGTGCTCGATCGCCTCGTCGCTCATCGGCCCCAGTCTATTTGCCCGCGCAAGGGCCGAGCCGCCGCAGCTCGAGCCGGTACTCGCGCATCGAGGCGTGGCGCCAGTCGCCGTGGGTCTGGTTGCGCAGGCTCGGGACCCGCTCGTGGTGGTAGGGAGAGGTGAGGCTCTCGGCGTGGCCGATCACGTCGTGGACGCGGATCCCGAAGCGGCAACGCAGCCACTGCGTGAGCCGCAGCGAGGCGCGCAGCTGGCGGCGGTTGCCGAGCACGTCGCCGTCGCCGTAGCCGACGTGCTCGATCCCGATCGCGGTCCAGTTGAGGCCGACGGTGTGGCGGCAACGGGTGCGGAGGTTGACGAGGCGGAAGATCTTGCCCGCGCCGGAGACGACGAAGTGCGAGCAGACGTTGGGCAGCTCGCCCAGCTCCGGGTCGGGATGGTCGGGGGCGAAGGTGTTGTAGACGGCCGCGGCGGTGCTGGTCTGGGCCATGTGCTCGACGATCACCTTGGGATTGCGCAGCCGCCAGGTCCGCTCCCCGTAGTGGCGCTGCGAATAGGCAGCCATCTCCCGCTTGCGCTTCTGCCCGTAGGGAATCGGCCAGGACTTGACCGGCGGCGGCGAGGGGGCCGGGAGCAGCAGTCCGGCCGCGGCCGCGACGACGAGCGCGAGCTTCATCGGGCGATGGTAGAGGCGGCCCGCCGCGCCCGCTCAGGCCCCAGCCGCAGTTTCGGTGTGGGGGCGAGGGGTAGGTAAGCGGATCGAACAAACAGAAAGAGGAGGCGCAAGAACGAGATGGCAGACCTGAACGAGCGTGATGCGAAGTTGGTCCAGTACCTGAGTGAGGCTTACGGCAAGGAGCGCGAACTGGAGACTGCCCTGCAGGCTCACATCGCGATCGCCGGCAAAGGCCCGTACAAGAAACGGCTGCAGCAGCACTTGAAAGAGACGAAAGCGCACGCGAAACAGGTCGAGCGCCGAATCAAGAAACTCGGCGGCGGCGGTCAAGGGCTGCAGACGGCGGTCGGCAAGCTCACCGCCGCGGCGAAGGGCCCGTTGCACGCCGTCCGCGGCGACAGCGAGGCCGAGAAGATGCTGAAGAACGCCAAGTCCGAGTACTTCAACGAGCACGAGGAGATCGCCACCTACCTCGCGATCGAGACGTTCGCCGCAAAGGTCAATGACTCCGAGACGGCAAAGCTGGCGCGGGTGATCCGCCGCGAGGAGGAACGGATGGCGAGCTTCCTCCAGGGCCAGATCAAGCAGCTGACCGGGGCGGTCGTGCGGGAGGACGTCCCCGCTGCGCAGCGCCGCGCGGCGCCGAAACGCAAAGCGAAAACGTCAAGGAAAAAAGCTTCGGCGAAAAAAGCCCCGGCGAAACGGCGGCCGGCGACGAGAAAAACGACCGGCGCGAAAAAATCGAGCGGCGCCAAAAAAGCCGGCGCTCGCAAAAAAGCGACGGCGAAAAAACGCTGATCAGGTCGGGCGCACGGCGAGGACGACGAGGTCGTCGCGGAGGCTGTCGGCGCTGCGCCCGATCGCGTCGGCCCGCAGGCGCTCGGTCATCTCCTCGAGCTCGAGGCCGGCGAGCGCCTGCGTCATCTCGGCGAAGTCCTCTGGCCCCAGATGGGAGGCGACGGGTCCCGCCTCGAGCCAGCCGTCGGTGCAGAGCGCGAGCGTCTCGCTGCCGGCCAGCGCTCGCTCATGGCGCTCGACCTTTGCCTCTCGCCAGGCGCCGAGGACGGTGCCACCTCCGAGCAGCGCCGGCCCGCCCTCGCCTGCCACCACGGCGGGCGGGTGGCCGGCCGTGGCAAGGGTGAAATGCCATCCCTGACTCTCGCGACGTAGGCGCACCAGCATCACGGTGGCGAAGTCGTTGAGGCTGTCGCCGCCGATCAGCAGCTCGTTGACCCGGCGCAGGACCTCGTCGGGCTCGCCGATCTCCCGGACCAGCCCCCGCACCGAGTGGCGGACGGCGACCGAGACCCCCGCTGCGGTGCTGCCCTTGCCGGCGACGTCGCCGACCAGCAGCCAGCAGCCGTCCTCGCTCGGCAACACGTCGTAGAGGTCGCCGCCGACCTCGATCCCCTCGCCGGCTGCCTCGAAGACGACGGAGATGTCGAGCCCTGGAATCTCCGCCGGCCGCGGCGGTCGCAGGCCGCGCTGCAGGTTCTTCGCCACCCGGTCGCGCTCCTGGTAGAGCCGCGCGTTGTCGAGTGCCAGCGCCGCCCGTTCGCCGAGCTCGGAGAGGAATTCGAGGTCGCCGGCGTCGTAGCGCATGTCCTGGCGGGCGTGGAGGAAGGAAAGGGCGCCGAGGGTGCGGCCGCGGGCGAGCAGGGGCACGACCGCCGCCGAGTTGTAGCCGGCGTCCTGCATCAGTTGCAGGTGATCGCTGCTCTGGGAGACCTTGTCGACCACCTCCGGAGCCTTCAGGTCGCGCCAGACCATCGGCTGGTTCAGCCGCAGCACCTGCGCCACCGGGTGCTCCCCGCCTGGGTCGAGCGGCTGCTCGCGGCGGATCCGTTCCAGGCGTGCCGCCATCTCCGGGCTGGCGCCGGCGACGACGCTGTCGCCGAGCCAGCCGTCGGCGCGGCGGAAGTCGATCAGGCAGAGGTCGGCAAGCTCGGGCACCGCGGTGGAGACGATCGTGCGGGCGGTCTCGACCGGGTCGAGCGAGCTGTCGAGCAGGCGGCTGGCGGCGACGAGGAAGTCCTGGGCGCGGCGGCGGCGGGCCTCGGCGGTGATGTCGCGGGCAACCACCGAGGCACCGACCAGTCCCCGCATCGGGCTGCGGATCGGCGAGACCGTCAGCGAGACCGCGACCCGGCTGCCGTCGGCGCGGATCCGCTCGGTCTCATAGGTCTCCAGCCGTTCGCCCCGCTTCACCCGCTCGAGGATCACTTTCTCCTCGTCCTTGTGGTCCGGGGGGACGAGGAAGGAGATGTGGCGTCCGATCGCCTCCTCGGCGCTGTAGCCGTAGAGGCGGTTCGCGGCCGGATTCCAGCTGGTTACGACCCCCTCCAGGTCCTTGCTCAGCACCGCGTCCTGGGTGCCGCGCACCACCTCGGCGAGGTGCTGGCGGAAGCGCTCGGCTTCGGCGCTCCTCGCCTCCGCCCGGCGCCGGGCGATGAAGGTGCCGAGCTGGTCGGCGAAACCGCCGAGCAGGCCCAGCAGCTCCTCCGACTGCGGGTTGAAGGAGGTGGTGTGAAACTCGGCGACGGCGAGGACGTCCTCGGGCGCGCCGGTCGGGACCGGGATCGCCAGTGCCGCCTCGAGGCCCAGCTCGGCCGAGACCTCGTAGCGCGGCGCCGTCGTCGGGTAGGCGCGGTAGTCGGGGGCGAGGGCGATCTGGCCGCTGCGCCAGGCATCGCCGGGAAGCCCGGTCCCTTTCATGAAGTCGAGCTCGCGGCTGCGCTGCCAGAGCGGCCGCGCGTCGAGATCGGCCGTGCTCCAGCCCGTTACCAGCCGCAGCGGCTCCGCTTGGCCGGCGACTTCCCAGAGCGCACCCGCCTCCCAGCGGAGGAGGTCGGCGACGATTTCGAGGAAGCGGAGCGCCACCTGGTCGAGCGATTCGCCCTCGATGAGGCGCGCGGCGAGCTCGCGCTGGCTCTGCAGATAGCGCCACAGCTCCAGTTCCTGCGGCCCTTGCATCCCGGCCCAAAGCTACCTGTTTGCACTCCTTTTCCTTTCGGCTACCTCATCCCGGTGATTTCAAGTTTTTCGCTTTGTCCTCTGGGTACCCAAATGACCAACGGGTTTGGACGTAACGGAGAACGGGAGAACGATCATGTTTCGATGCGACAACTGCGGCAGCGGCTACTCGGCCCAGGCGGCAACTTCGTGGACCTCCTGTCCGCGCTGCCTGGCTAAAGAGAAGGTCCAGGTACCGCTCACCTTCGAGCTCGGCTGGCAGCAGCCGGGGACCGGCGAGGAGTCGCCGATGAGCTCGATCGAGACCGCCGCCGAGGGCGTGCAAGGGGTTCAGGGAATGACGAGAGCGAGAGGAGGCGACCGCGATGCCACCGCGGGGAGTGAAGAAAGGCAGCAAACGCGACCGGCAGTACAAACACATCAAAGCGAGCGAGAAGAAGGCGGGGCGTTCGACCGAACGTGCCGAGGAGATTGCTGCCCGCGCCGTGAACAAGGAAAAGGCGCGCTCGGGCGAGTCAGAAACCTCCTCGCGCAGCTCGACTCGGGACGCCTCGGCCAGCAGCCGCGGCGGCAAACGGTCGGGCCACGGTCCCGGCGGCCGAACCCGCGAACAGCTCTACAACGACGCCAAGAAACTGGGGATCGAAGGCCGCTCGAAGATGGACAAGGACGAGCTGCAGAAAGCGGTGGCGGGCGCCAGCTAGCTCGACCCACCCGTGGCGGCGATTGAGATCCCGAAGAAGTTCTCGACGCTGCCGCGGCGGGGCTCGGTGTGAACGAGTTCCACGCAGCCGCATTTGAGCAGCGTGTGGGCGTGGTAGGCGATCACGACCACCCGTTGATTCAGCTCCTGGGAGAGTTCGGAGGGGCTGGCGACCCGGCCCTGCAGCTTCTCGAGGATCTTCATCCGGATCGGGTGCGAGAGCGCTCGCACTAGTTCCTGCTGCGCCCGTCCGCCGTCACTCGCCACGGCGGTGAACCTCTCCTATTTGGAGCGCTCGGCCAACCTAATTCCGGGGGGAGCCGATGATTTCGGCCGTAAAGTCCTCGCTTATTCGGCGAGCCCGGTGGGTAGTGGGCGGGCATGTCAGCGATCAAGAGCACCCTCGCCCGCAAGGCGGTCAAGGCGACCGCGAAGCACACTGCCCACGGCGCCGCCTCGAAGCTGAGGCGGGACCGGATGCGCGCTACCACCCTGGTTGGGCTCGGGGTCCTCGTCGGCGCCCTCGCGGGCTGGCTCGCCGGCCGCGGCGCGAGCGGCGAGATCCCGCTAGGTACCGGCGCCTAGGCGAATGAGTTTCACGCCTGAGCGCCAGGGGTAGCCACCGGGCATGAACGAGACCGAGCCTAGACGCGACCCGATTGCCGACGAAGAGGCCGACGCCGCCGCGGCGGAAGCCGCCGAGATCGGCGGCCCAGCACCCGACTATCCGGATGACGATCCCGCCCAGCGGCCCTTGTCCGAGGCCGGAGAGGGCGAGGCCGAGGGATTCGAGCTTGCCGAGGAGGAGCTGATCGACCGCGCCTCCCACGGCGACCAGAAACACTTCCCCGACAGCGACGCGCCGCCGGCGGAGGAGCCCTCCGACGCCACCTACGGCGAAGCCGACCAGGAGATCGACCAGGACCAGTGAGGAGGCTGCCATGACCCGCCAAGTGATCGCGATCCTCACCGACAACCTCCACGGCTCCGAGCCGGTGGAGCAGATCCTCGCTAACGCCGACCAGGACGGGGTCGAACTGCGCCTCGTCATTCCCGCCGTCGAGGTGAGTGCACTGCGGCACACGCTCGGGGACATCGACGAGCCGAAACGCGAAGCGGAGGAGCGCCTCGAGCGGGCTCTGCAGACGCTGCGCGACAACGGCATCGAGGTCAGCGGCGGCGAGGTCGGCGACCCCGACCCGGTGCAGGCCGCCCAGGACGCGCTGCTGAAAGCGCCCGCCGACGAAGTCTTGATCTTCGAGCACTCCGGAGACCAGTCGAAGTGGTACGAGGAGGGCCTGCTGGAGAAGGCGCAGGAAGGGATCGAGCCGCCCCTGCGGGTGGTCGTGGTCGAGACCGGCGACGACCAGCACCCGGACCACGTGGTCGACGTCGAGGAGACGGGGCAGGGGACGATAAACCCGCTCGCCGGCAAGGAAGTCGGCGGCGGCGCCTACGTCCCGGGGATGACCCGCTCGGACCTCGCCGGGATAGTCGCCGGCATCGCCGGCACGATCGTGGTCGCGGTACTGGCCGCGGCGGTCACCGCCGATGGCGAGATCGGAACCGGCTGGGAAGCGACGGCGGTCCTGATCGCGATCGGCATCGCCCTCGCCAACCTCGCCCACGTGGTCGGCATCACCCTCTTCGAGGCGGTCAACTACCGGGGTGGCTTCGCCAAGTTCTTCCGCACCCTGGCCCTGGTCGGGACGCCGCTGGCGATCGTGATCAACGTGGCGATCCTGCTCTTCGCTGGCAGCTGAGCGACGGCCTGGCTAGTAGCTAGGGACGGGCCGATTCGGCCGTCGAGGGTTCGGAGCGCCGCAGCGCCTCCAGTACCTCCTCCGCCAGCTGCGAGCCGTCCTCGTGCCGTAGCGGAGTGGCGCTGACGCGGAAGACGACGCCGTCGCCGTCGAGCTCCTCGAGCGAGACGCTCGGTTTGTAGCGGGTAGGGACGGTGATCGCCCGCAGCAGCCGTTCCTCGATCGTCTGTGGGCTCGCCTGCGCCGGGAAGCGCACCCGGACGTCGACCTTGTCGGGCTCGCGCAGCGGCACGACGACGAGGCTGAGGAGGACGTTGTTGGGCACCAGGAGCCGATCGGCTCCCTGGCTGAGGGTGGTGTAGAAGAGCCCGAGCGAGGTCACGGTGCCCTCTAACGAGCCGGCCAGAGCGCCGCCGACCAGCCGCACCCGTTCGCCGACCCGGAACGGCCGCGTGCTCTGCAGGACGATGCCGGCGAAGACCCCGCTCATCGCCTGCTGCGCGGCAAGGCCGAGGAGGACGGCGGTGAAAGCGCCGCCGAGCGCGAGGGTGCTGGAGTTGACGCCGGCGATCCGCAGGGCGAGGACGACCACCGCGACCGTCGCCAGCAGGCGGACGACGAAACCGGTGGTGCCGGCGGTGGCCGGGTCGAGGCGCCGGTAGAGGCGGGGGGAGAGGCCCCGGACCAGCCAGTGGGCGGCGGCCGAGCCGACGACGACGAGGATGATCGCGGTCCCGATCCGGATCCACTGGCCGTAGCCGGGGGCGATCTCCTTGCGCTGGTAGTAGACGAAGAGGGTGCCGGCGATCACCAGCAGTGCCACCAGCAGGCCGCCGAGCTGGCGCTTGGAGAACTTGGGCGCGAGCTCATCGCCCAGCCCCAGCGAGTGCCAGGCGTGGCTGCGGGTCTCGAACAGCTCTCGCGGCAGGCGGGGACGACGGGGCGCAGGGGACATGCCGGTCGGCTACCCCGCACGACCTGCCTCCATTCAGCTGTGTGACAACTGAACCTTCAGCCGAAAACGACGAAATTCAGCTGCTGAGCGCCGCCAGCGCCTCGTCCCGGGTCGTGTGGACCGGGATCGAGAGCTCCAGGCCGGTGATCTCCAGCACCCGGCGGACCTGGTCGTTCTGACTGCAGATCACCAGCGCGCGGCTGTTGTCGCCATTCTGCAGCCGCTGCCAGGCGCGGACGATGAGGGCGATCCCGGTGGAGTCGATGAACTCGCACTGGGAGAGGTCGATCAGCACGGACCCTTCGTCGCTCTCGAGCGCCTGCTCGAGCGGGCCCTCCAGGTCGGGGGCGGTGCTGAGATCGAGCTCGCCACGGACGGAGATCGTCCGCACGCCGTGCTCGAGCTCGCCGGCCTTTGCCTCGAACGGGGCTGGAATCACGGCTCGATGCTACCGCAGGACGGCGAACTGTCCGCATCCTGTTTTGCCGCCTGGCAGCAGGGGTAAGCAGCCTTAGACGCGAAGCGGCCGGTTATGCTCGCGATCTGATTTCGAGGGCCTCTACGTTCCCGGGGCAGGCTGGAACTTTGAATAGCTCAACCAACGATCGCTCGGGGCTGCAAATGTCCCTTCCCGCAAGGGCCGAGAATGTGGCCGTGGTCCGCCATGCGCTCGCGGGACTGGCTGAACGGCTGGGCATGGACGAGGCCTCGCTGGCCGACCTGAAGACGGTCGTGACCGAGGCCTGCATGAACGTCGTCGTCCACGCCTACGCGGGCAGCGAGCCGGGACCCCTGGAGGTCGAGGCCGAGAGCGACCTCGAAGGGCTCACCGTGATCATCCGCGACCACGGCACCGGGATCCGCCCCCGGCCCGACGTCGAGCGCCCGAGCCTGCGGATCGGGTTGACCCTGATCGCGGCCCTCTCCAGCAGCTTCGAGATCAAGGGCGGGGCCGACAAAGGCACCGAAATCCGCATGCACCTGCCGCTGCAGGCGCGCGAGGACGCCGCCGCGGGTTCCACCTTCACTGTCACCGCCGATGAGGAGACCAGGATCCGGGTCGGGCCGCCGGAGATCGTCGGCCCGGTCCTCAGCCGCGCTCTATCTGCCCTGGCGGCACGCCAAGACATCAGCGTTGATCGCCTCTCGGACACGATGCTGCTCAGCGACGCGATCTCCGCCCGGGCACCGCAGGGCTTCACCGACGGCCACGTCTCACTCGCCATCGCCGAGTTGCCGGAGGGGATCGAGCTCAAGGTCGGCCCGATGACCCACGGCGGCGCCGAGCGGCTGCGCGAGAGCTTCGAGCTGCCCGAGGTGGGCGGCTCACTCGAGGCGCTGACCGACGAGTTGCGGATTGATGAGGGTGATGAAGGTGAGTACCTAGTGGTCGGCATCTCCTCCTTCTCGAAGAAGTAGCGGCTGGCGATAGAGCGTGCCGGTGGGGGTGTCCCGGGAGCACCTCCGCCGCGTGAATCGCATTCGGGCTGACGCCTCGGAAGCTTTTGGCGCGGCTCCATGCTGAGTACCCGGGACACCCCCACCGGCACGCTCTACGATCGAGCTCCGGTAGACGCTCAAGGAGCGGCAGCTCTCCTTAATGAGAGGTCCCGAACCTCGGGCCGTCGAGAGATCCTGAACCCTGAGCCGTCCCGCTGATCTGTGTTGGAGAGGGGGCGGGGATACCCCTGATCGGTACTCAGCATGGAGCCGAGCCGGTTGCGTCCGAGGCGTCAGCCCAAATGCCGTCTGTTCTCTCGGCGGAGGTGCTCCGAGCAGGGGTATCCCCGCCCCCTCATCACCGGCTTCTACTCAGCGTTTTTAGCGGCGCTGCTTTGCTCGGCGACCTCCGCCCGAATCCGCTCAAGCGTGCGGCGGAGGATTCTCGAGACGTGCATTTGGGAGTGGCCGATTTTGTCGGCGATCTGGGACTGGGTCAGATCCTCGACGAAGCGCAGTTGGAGGACCAGGCGCTCGCGCTCGTCGAGATGGGGGAGAGCCCCCTCCAGCGCCAGTTTGTCCTCGACCAGCTCGTAGCCGGCGTCTTCGTCGCCGACCCACTCGGAGGCCGGCGATTCCTCGGAGTCCTCGCCGCCGACAGGGCGGTCGAGTGAGAGCGGGCGGCGATTGTGGTTCGCCTCCAGTACCTCGAGGACGTCGGTCGGGTCGCATTCGAGCCGCCCGGCGATCTCGGGGACCGAGGGCGAGCGCTGCAGCTCGACCGTCAGCTCGGAGATCGCCTTGTCGACCTCGGCCATGCGGTCGTGGAGGCCGCGCGGAACCCGCACGGTCCAGACCCGGTCGCGGAAGTGGCGCTTCAGCTCGCCGAGGATCGTCGGCGAGGCAAAGGCCGTGAACGGCGCGCCGCGCTCGGGGTCGAAGCGGTCGATCGCGTTGACGAGACCGAGGCTTGCCACCTGCAGGAGATCGTCGAAGGACTCGCTCGCCCCGCGATAGCGCAGCGCCAGGTTCTTGGCGAACGGCAGGTAGCGCCGGACCAGCTCTTCGCGGATCACCGGGTCGCGCTCCTTGACGTAGCGATCCCAGAGGGCGCGCTCGCTGGTCAGACCCTCACCGGGGCCCGGGCTCGACAAGTCTTTGGTCTCCTCGCTTTTCACAGCATCGTTCGGATGGCGGCGGTACACGTGCAACGTCGCTGCCCTGAGAGCGTCAGTCCGAAGCTGTGCAGCGCGACGGCAGTGTCCGCCGTCCGTCGTGGCAACGATAGCGAGAGGCAGTCATGCGTCCCCGGCTGTGGTGTCGGAGGGACCGTGGAAAGGGCTGGCCGGCGGCGCCGCTCGGGCAGAGTGGCGGCGCCGCGGCCGGCTCAGGGGCTTCTAGGAAGCGGTCGGCTCAGTTGCGTCGTCGGCGGAGGGGGTCTCCTTCTCGAGCGAGCCCGGCCCCGGCGATTTGAAGTGCAGGAGGTGGACTTTCGAGAGGATTCCCTCGTCCCCGCCGGCGGCGATCCGTTCGGAAGATTCCGTCTGGATCTCGAGCAGCCGGTCGAGTGAGCTTTTCAGCAAGGTCGAGACGTCCGACCAGCCCTGCTTGTCGACGACCATCGGGGTGCGGCTGAGATGGATGTCCTCGACCTCATCGAGGGTGCCGCTCTTCGACGCGGCCTCGATGTCTTCGAAGACTGATTTCAACATTGCCCCGGCCATACCCGGGCGCAGGCTCTCCGGCATCCGCGACCATTCGTCGTCGCTGAGGAACTGCCGGCGGATGGCGCGGTAGAAGTGCTCGGTGGCGCCGCGTCGCTGCTTGGTGTCAACGAGCTCGATGCAGTCGTATTTCTCGAGCACGCGCACGTGGTAGGCGACGAGGTTGAGGCTCTGGTCGAGCTGCTGAGCGAGCATGTTGGGGCTCGCGACCTTCTCGTTCAGAATGATCAGTATTTGCACTCGCAGAGGGTGGGCGAACGCTTTCGCGACTATCTGTTCGACGCCCTCTTTCTTTTTCTTCGTCTTCGGCAAGGCCCATTTCCTTAGTCGTTATTAGGGATATGGCCGATACCAAGACTTTACATCTCGTCGATCAAGATTTTCACAACGCTTCCGCGTTTTCCGATTATTGACGAGGTTTGCTGGTCTCCCCTTGATTGCTGGAATCAATTCTAGTAAACATTGATCAGCCGTTTTAGAGCGGTCGCGCCGCGGATGGGTGGCGCAGCAAGCAAGGGAGAGGGGAGGTGTGGATCGTGAGGATCGGGACCGTGCAGGGCCGCGTCACTTCGGTGGCGCTCGTCAAGGGCAGCTGAGCTTGTGATTTGGGACGGCGGTCGGGCGCCTGGGAGGCTTTGGGGGTGACCCCATGGAAGTGGCCTCTCGTTGTCGCCGCGATCGCCGTCCCGATCGTTGCCGCCTTCCTTCTCGGTGGTCCCGGAACCGGGGCCGCGATGGGGGCGCTGGCGGCGGTCGCAATCGTGTTCGTGGCCGTGAAGATGCGGCCGCGTGGAGCGATCGGCTCGGCGACGGGCGATCGCGCCGAACAGCGCCTGCTCGTCGTTCTCGCCGACCCGCTCGAGGACCCCGAGGCGATCGAGCAGGTCTCCGGCGCCGCCGGCCGGAGCGCTCAGGTGATGGTTCTGGCGCCGGCGCGGATCGGCTTCCTCGATCGCTGGGCCTCGGACGTCGAGGCTGCGCGCCGGGACGCCCAGCGCCGGCTGGTGATCAGCGTTGCCGCCCTGGCCGCTGCCGGCATCGAGGCCGAGGCCAGGGTCGGGGACGAGGACGTGGTGCAGGCAGTCGAGGATCGGCTCGGCAACTTTGCGGCGACCGAGGTGATCCTGGTCAGCGCCGAGGGCACTGAGAACAAGGCCGCGACCGCAGCTGCTGAGGAGCTGCGGTCGCGACTGCGGCCCGGCTTTCGCTGGGTCGTCACCGGTCGAGCAGATCGCTGAAGCGCAATGCCGCCCGCGTCAGCTCGATGAACTCCGTGTCTCGGTGCAGCAGGCCGACGGCGCCGAGGTCGCGGACCGCGCGCTCGACCGCGTCCCGCTCGGCGAACCCGCCGCGGTCGCCGCTCAGTTCCCGGACCAGCTCCGCCAGCGTCAGCCGGGTCGGATGCAGGTCGAGCAGCTGGCGCAGCACCGCTGACTCGACTCCCTCGTCTTCGGCCAAAGTGGTCTGACTCTCTACGCATGCATTCATTTCGTTCTCCCCCTGGCTAAGTGTTGGCGCCTCCTGGGTTCTCCCCGGCGCCCCCTGAATTTGTTTCCCCCAAATTGAGAACCTGCTGCGCCCACGGCGCCCGCACCGTGCTGCGGTAGAAGTGCTGGATCGAGCCGCGGGTGGGCTTGGTTCTCACGAGCGTCACGGCTTCACAATTGACCAGGACCCGGACGTGGTAGCTGACGTTGCTGAGCGGCTGCTGCAGCGCGTCCGAGAGCTCCCGCGGGCTGACCGGTTTGTCGTCCGCCATCGCGCGCAAGATTGTGCGTCGCAGCGGGTGCCGGAGAGCGATCAGCAGGTTCTCTTCATTTGGGCGATCGAGTGGTGCCATGACCGCCGGTAAATATAGAGAGTTAGCAACCTGTTGTCTGTAGATCTTTTGTCTACGACACAGATCAGGGGGCGGGAGCCGCTCAGGCGTCCTCGCGCACCCCGCCCATCTCGGTGAAGACCGCCGTGTAGCCGCCGTCCTCGCGCTGCTCGTCGGCGATTACATGGGAGACGGCGTTGATCAGGGCGAGGTGGGTGAAGGCCTGGGGGAAGTTGCCGAGGTGCTGGCCCGACTCGGCGTCGAGCTCCTCGGCGAAGAGGTCGAGCCAGCCTGCCGCCTCCAGCAGCCGTTCGCAGAGGTCGCGGGCGCGGCGTTTCTCGCCGATCTCCGAGAGCGCCGAGACGAGCCAGAAAGAGCAGATCAGGAACGTCCCCTCCTTGCCCTGCAGGCCGTCGTCGGTCTCTTCCACCTTGTAGCGGCAGACGAGGCCGTTCTCCGAGAGGTCGGTCGCGATCGCGTTGACGGTGTCGCGCACCCGCGGGTCGTCGGGCCGGAGGAAGCGGAAGAGCGGGATCAGCAACAGCGAGGCGTCGAGGGCATCGGTCTCGTAGTGCTGGCGGAAGATCCCGTCGCGGACGCCCCGCTCGAGGATCTCGGCCTTGAACTCATCCGCCTTCGCTTGCCACTCGTCGGCGAGGTCGACGATCCCGGCGCCGCGGGCGAGGCGGGCGCCGCGGTCGACCGCGACCCAGATCATCAGCTTCGAGGAGACGTAGTGCTGCGGCTCGCCGCGCGACTCCCAGATCCCCTGGTCGGGGTGCGGCCAGGCGGCGATCGCCGCTTCCACCTGGTAGCGGATCAGCTGCCGGTCGGTCTGGGTGCCGCGCCCGCGCAGCGCCTTTTCGTGGACGTAAACGGAGTCGAGGAGCGAGCCCCAGACGTCGTTCTGGCGCTGGTCGTAGGCGCCGTTGCCGATCCGCACCGGCTTCGCCCCGCCATAGCCTTCGAGGTGGTCGAGCGTTTGCTCGCCGAGGTCGCGCTCGTGCCCGATCCCGTACATGATCTGCAGGTCGGGGCTGTCGTGACAGACCTCGACGATGAAGCGCATGAAGTCCCGCGCCTCCTGGTCGAAGCCGAGCGTGTGCAGAGCCCAGAGGCTGAAGGTCGAGTCGCGGATCCAGCTGTAGCGGTAATCCCAGTTGCGTTCGCCGCCCGGCGTCTCCGGCAGCGAGGTGGTGGGGGCGGCGACGATCGCCCCGGTGGGGGTGTAGGTGAGCCCCTTGAGGACGAGCGCCGAGCGCTGCAGGTGGATCCGCCAGGGATGGTCGGGGAACTTGCCGTCGCGCAGCCACTCGCGCCAGAACTCTTCGGTCGAGTCGATCCGCTCCAGCGCCTCCGGGGCGCTGCGCGGCCCGCCGAGGTCGCCGTCGCTCCAGGTCAGGGCGCAGAAGGCGGTCTCGTCTTCGCGCAGGGTGACGGTGCCGCGGGCGAGGCCGTCGCCCAGCTCCAGTTCCAGGTCGCTGGTCAGCAGCAGCTCGGTGCCGTCGGCGGCGGTGGCGAGCGCTTCGCCGAGCTCGCCGCCGCTCCAGCGCGCCGCCTCGACCCCGTACCCGAAGCGGGGGGCGCACTCCATCTCCATCTCGACTTCACCGTCGATGCAGGTGATCGTCCGCAGCAGCGAGCGGTCGGACTCGTGGCCGGTGTCCGGGCGCCCTTTCCGGCCATCTTCCTCGCCGGAGGGTGCCCAATCGGCGATCGTCAGCGCGTCTTTGACCACGACCCAGCCGCTGTCGGTCACCCAGGTGGTCTCGATTACCAGTGACCCCGGCGAGTAGCGGCGGCTGATCGGGACGATCACGCCCCTTCGGCCGCAGCGACATGTGGCCGGCGCCGCGGTCGAGCAGCGAGGCGAAGGCGCTGGGGGAGTCGAAGCGCGGGAAGCAGAGCCACTCGACGCTGCCGCCGAAGGAGACCAGGGCAGCGGTGTGGCAGTCGGAGAGGAAGCCGTAGCTCCCGATCGGGGGGAAGCGGTGGTTCTGGGAGCTCACAGGCGTTGCCAAGCTAGCAGCGGGCTACGCTGAAAACAGATGCACCTCTCGCTGGCCCACGTCGAGGCGGTTTTCGCCCCGCTCGAGCTGCTGCCGCTGCTGGTCGCCGCGATCCTCTACGCGAAGCGCTCGCTGACCCTGGCCGAGCGCGGGCGGCCGCTGCCGCTCTGGCGCCAGCTCTGCTTCGCGGGCGGGCTGCTGACGATCTCCGTCGCGACCGTCTCCCCGGTCTCCCACATCGCCGAGGAGCTGGTGATCGCGCACATGGTCGAGCACCTGATGCTGGGCGACGTCGCGACTCTCCTGCTGGTCCTCGGGCTGACCGGGCCGCTGCTGCAGCCGATCCTCGCGATCCCCATCTTCGACCGGCTGCGGATCCTCACCCACCCGCTGGTTGCCTTCCCGCTCTGGGCGCTCAACTTCTACTTCTGGCACATCCCGGCGCTCTACGACGCGGCTTACGGCGGCGCCTTCCTCCACCTGGTCGAGCACACCAGCTTCATCTTCTTCGGCTGCCTGATGTGGATGCCGATCTTCGGCCCGCTGCCGAAGCCGGCCTGGTTCACCGCCGCTTGGAAGGTCGGTTACGTGATCGCGGTGCGCTTCGCCGGGGCGATTCTCGGCAACGTCCTGATGTGGTCGGGGACCGTGCTGTATCCGAAGTACGCGGCGGGGGAGGCCTACTGGAACATCTCCCCGCTGGCCGACCAGAGCACCGCCGGGGTGTTGATGATGATCGAGGGCACGTTCCTCGGTCTGGGGCTTTTGGCCTGGGTCTTCTTCGAGGTCTCCCGCGAAGGGATCGAGAAGCAGCGGCTGCTCGACCTGGCGCTGGAGCAGGGGGTCGAGCTCGACGAGGCGCGGGCCCAGCGCGCGGTCGCCGCCGGCCAGGCGGAGCGGCTGGAACGGCAGCTCGTCGGTAGCGGGGGTGACGGCGATGACCGAGCGGGCTGATCGCCGCCTGCTCGGGGCGCTGGTCTTCGTCGTCGGCGCCTCCAGCCTCGGGGTCGAGATCGCCGCGGCGCGCCTACTGGCGCCCTACTTCGGCGCCTCGACCATTGTCTGGGCGAACACGATCGGGGTCGTCCTCGTCGCCCTCTCCGCCGGCTACTGGTTCGGCGGTCGCTACGCCGACCGCCACCCGCACCTGCGGCCGCTCTGCCTGGTGGTCCTGGCGGCCGCGGTGCTGATCGCGCTGGTGCCGTTTGCCGCCCGTCCCTTCCTCGGCTTCTCGGTCGACGCCTTCGACACCGTCTCGGTCGGCGGCTTCGCCGGCTCGCTGTTCGGCGTCCTGATCTTGGTCGCGGTGCCGGTGACGCTGCTCGGGGCGGCGGCGCCGTGGGCGGTGCGGCTGGCAGTCGGCGAGGTCGGCAGCTCGGGGGAGGTCGTCGGGCGGCTCTACGCGATCTCGACCGCCGGCTCGCTGGTCGGGGATGATGGTCTCGGCCCTCGTCCTCATCCCCCTACTGGGGACGCAGCGGACCTTCCTCGTCTTCGCCCTGGCGCTGGCCCTGGTCGCGGCGGCCGGGGTGGGGGCGCGGGCGCTGGTCGTGCCCGTCTGCCTGCTGGCAGTGCTGGCGGTCCCGGTGGGGACGATCAAGGCCGACGCCGATGGCCGGGTCCTGTTCGAGGAGGAGACCACCCACCAGTACGCGCGGGTGATCGAACGCGACGACGGCACCCGCGTGCTGGAGCTGAACGAGGGACAGGCGGTCCACTCGCTCTACCGGCCGGGCTCCTACCTGACCGGCGACTACTGGGACGGCCACCTGGTGCTACCGGCCGCGGCGAGCAGCCGGCCTCCCGCTCGGATCGCGATCCTCGGCAACGCCGGCGGCACCGTCGCCCGCGCCTTCGGCCGCTTCTTCCCGGCGACGGCGGTCGACGCGGTCGAGATCGACCCCGAGCTGACCGAGCTCGGCCGCCGCTACCTCGACCTCCGCAACCCCCGCATGGAGGTCTTCTCCGAGGACGCCCGGCCCTGGCTGGAGCGGGCATCGGGTGGCTACGACGCGATCATGGTCGATGCCTACCGCCAGCCCTACATCCCCTTCTACCTCGCCACCCGCGAGTTCTTCGAGCTGGTGCGCGAGCGGTTGGCGCCGGGTGGGCTGGCGATCGTCAACGTCGGACACCCGGAGGGCGCGCATGAGCTCGAGCGGGTGCTGGGGCGGACGATGGCGGCGGCCTTCCCGCGGGTGCAACGCTGGCCGATCGAGAAGACCAACACGCTGCTGATCGCCGGTGAGGGCGGATTCTCGGGAGCGCGCCTGCGGGCGAACCTGGAGTCGCTGCCGGCGCCGTTGCGCCCAGAAGGGCGTCGGGCGGCGGCGGCCCTGGAGCCGCGGCTGACCGGCGGCGAGGTCTACACCGACGACCACGCGCCCGTTGAGTGGCTGGTCGACTCCTCCCTGCTGGAATACGCGAATGAGTGACGGCGGCGGCAATGGGTGACGGGGGAGAGCGCCTGCGTGCCTGGCTGGTGACCGGCCCGGTCGGGCGGGGGCTTTCTTTCGCGCTCGACTTCGCGGTGGCGCTGCGGACGATGCTGGCGCAGCGCCGCTCTCGCTAGGGTCAGGCGCCCATGGAGACCACCCTTAAAGAGCTTCCGAATTCCCGCGTCGAGGTCGAGGCCGATGTTCCCGCCGCCGACGTCGACAAAGCGACCGCCCGCACCGCCCGCGCGATGGCGAAGGAGATGCGGATGCCCGGCTTCCGCGCCGGCAAGGCGCCGCCCTCGCTGGTGATCCAGCGGCTCGGTTTCGGGCCGGTCCTGCAGGAGGCGATCCGCGACGCGCTGCCCGAGTGGTACGAACGGGCGCTGCTCGACGCCGGCGTCAGCCCGATCGGCGAACCCGACATCGAGATGCTCTCGACCCCCGGCGACGAGGGGGAGCCGCTGAAGTTCAAGTTCGCGGTCGGGGTGCGGCCGCCGGCCCAGCTCGGCACCTACAAAGGTCTCGAGGTCGGCAAGGAGGAGCAGGAGGTGCCCGGCGAAATCGTCGACACCGAGATCGAGCGGATCCGCGAGGGGTTCGCGCGCCTGGAGCAGGTCGAGCGCGCCTCCGCCGAGGGTGATTCGCTGCTGATCGACTTCGAGGGCTTCGTCGACGGCTCCGCCTTCCAGGGCGGCACCGCCGAGGACTACCTGCTGGCGCTCGGATCGGGCCAGCTGATCGAGGGCTTCGAGGAGCAACTGGTCGGCGCTGGGGCTGATGACGAGCGCGAGGTGAAGGTGACCTTCCCGGCGGATTACCAGGCCGAGCACCTGGCCGGCGAAGACGCGGTCTTCAAAGTCAAGGTCAAGGAGGTGCGGGAGAAAGTCCTGCCCGAGCTCGACGACGACTTCGCCTCCGATGCCTCCGAGTTCGACACGCTGGAGGAGCTGCGCGCCGACATCCGCGAGAAAGTCGCGGCGGCGCTGGGGAGTCGCGCCGAGGAAGACTTCAGGGTCGCCGCGATCGATGCCGCGGTTGAGGAAGCGACCGTCGAGATTCCGGTGGAGCTGGCAACCGCCCGTGCGACCGAACGCTGGGAGCGGATGGAACGCCAGCTCGCCGGCCGCGGCATGGATCCCAACCAGTTCCTTCAGATGCAGGGGAAAACCCGCGAGGAGCTGATCGAGGAGACGAAGCCCGACGCGGAGAAAGAGCTGAAGCGCGAGGCGGTCGTGACCGCGATCGCCGAGGCCGAGGGGATCGAGGTCTCCGAGGAGGAGATGGTCGAGGCGCTCGAGCACAGCGCCGAGCACGAGCGCATCAGCCCCGAGAAGCTGCTCGAACGGCTGCGCCAGAGCGGCCGCGACTCCCTCATCCGCGAGGACCTGCAGGCGCGCAAGGCGATCGAGCTGGTGGCCGAGGCCGCCAAACCGATCCCCAAAGAGGTGGCCGACGAGCGTCAGGGGAAAGCCGAGGCGCGGGAGAAACTGCTGGCCCCTGAGGGCGAGGGCAAAAAAGACAAAGCCGGCGGGCTCTGGACTCCGGGGAGCGACTAGCTGGTGGTGGGCGAGGGGGCGAGGTACCCCCTCCAGACACATCTCGCTATGGCTCGATGTTGAGTGTCTGGAGGGGGTACCTCGCCCCCTCTGCGACACCCCTGATGGCTTCTATAGAGTGGCCGCGATGAGTCCTTTGGTTCCTATGGTGGTCGAGCAGACGTCTCGCGGGGAGCGGGCGTTTGACATCTATTCGAGGCTGTTGGGGGAGCGGATTATTTTCCTTGGCACGCCGGTGACTGAGGACATCGCGAATTTGATCGTTGCCCAGTTGCTGCATTTGGAGTCCGAGGATCCGGACAAGGACGTCAGCATCTACGTCAACTCGCCTGGCGGCTCCGTTTATGCGGGCCTGGCGATCTACGACACGATGCAGTTCATCAAGCCGGACGTGCAGACGATCTGCGTCGGCGTCGCGATGAGCATGGGGGCGTTGCTGCTGAGCGGGGGTGCCGCCGGCAAACGGATGGCGCTGCCGAACTCGAAGATCCTCATCCACCAGGTTTCGGCCGGTTTCCAGGGTCAGGCGACCGACATCGAGATCCACGCCAAAGAGATCATCGAGGTCCGCCGCCGCCTCGACGAGATCATCGCCCACCACACCGGCCAGTCGTTCGAGAAGGTCACGCAGGACACCGAACGCGACTACTTCATGAGCGCGGAGGAGGCGAAGGAGTACAACATCGTCGACCGCGTGATCGAGCACCACTGAGGCGCTTCGTAGCTCTCGCCTTCGTGGCGCTCGCGGTCCTCGCCCAACCGGCTTCCGTCCAAATCAGGAGCGATGGCGGCACCGCCTTTTATGGCCACGTCTTCCCGGTGCAGGGCGCGCATGGCGTGCGGGGCGCGATCGGCAACTACCAGGCGCCGCGCAACGGCGGCCGCATCCACGAAGGCTTCGACATCACCGCCGCCTGCGGGGCGAAGCTGGTGGCGGTGCGTAACGGCCGGGTCGTGCGCCGGGGGTTCGATCCCGTCCTCTATGGCAACTTCCTGCTGATCCACGGCGAAGGGGAGCGGCATAACTACCTCTACGCCCACCTGGCGCGACCGGCGGCAGTGCGGCGGGGTGAGCGGGTTTGGGAGGGAGAGCGGATCGGCGCGGTCGGCGAAACCGGGAACGCGGTCGGCACCGGCTGCCACCTCCACTTCGAGATCCACGAGCGCGGGGTCGCGGTCGACCCGGAAGCGGAGCTGCGTCGCTGGGACCGCTACAGCTAGTCGTCTCGCAGCGTCCGTTCGAACCAGAGATCGGCTTTCGGGTTCTCGTTGTAGGCGGGGATTTCGCGGTAGCCGGCGGAGCGGTAGAGGGCGACGGCGGGGGTGAGGTAGTCGGAGGTGTCGAGGCGGACCGCCCGGCAGCCGTGCTCGAGGGCGACCTCGTCCAGGCGGGTGAGGATCTGCCGCCCCAAGCCGGTACCGCGGAAGGATGGCGCCACGTACATGCTCTTCACCTCGGCGATCTCGGTATCGAGGTGGCGGACGCCGCCGAGGCCGGCCGGCTCGCCGTCGGCGAGGGCGAGAAGGAAGACGCCGCTCGGCGGCACCAGGTCGATTGGAGGACCGGCGGCGATCTCCTTGTCAAGGTCGATTCCGGCGTCTTCCCGGTCGTAGACGAGCGGCCCGTCCGCCTCGCGGACGAAGTCCGCGTAGAGGTCGAGGACGCGTGGATCGTCGCGCTCGACCGGCGCCAGGGAAAAAGTCACGGAAACGACGCTAACGCGTTGCAGAATTTCTCCAATCTGCACGCGATGCGTGCGGTCACCCCTGGCAGGATTGTCCACTCTGCTTGACCCGCGCTCAGACCCGCAGTTCGTAGCTGAACCACTCCGAGCGCTCGGCTCCGGTCGAGTCGTAGAGGCGCTGGGCGGTGTGGTTGTCCGGGGCCGTGGACCACTCGATCGAAGCGACTCCGCGCTCGCGGGCCACTTCGGCGGTTGCCTCGATCAGTGCCCGGCCGACGCCCTGGCCACGGGCCGAATCGTCCACAAACAGGTCGTTCATCAGCACGGTCTCCTTTGCCTGGGTCGAACTGAAGTGCCAGTAGAGGCAGGCGTAGCCGACCACCCGGCCTCCTCTGCGGGCGCCGAGCAGCAGCCCGTCCTCACTCGGCGCCAGGAAGCGGCGGAAGAAGGAGCGGTTGCGCTCCTCGTCGATCTCCGCCACTTCATAGAAGCGCTGGTATGAGGCGATCAGCGGCAGCAGCCCCTCGAACTCCTCGACGGTGATCGGTGCGATCTCGACCTGGGCAGCCATCGGGCCACGGTATCGCGACGCAAGCCTGCCGTCACGAGCAGGGACCGGCGTCCAGGCGCCGTAAACGACCCCACGAACCGGTGCAGGTCCCTGTCTAAGCTTTGGGACCCGCCGGAGGCAAGAGACCGTCCCGTTAGGAGGGGATTCCGCTGGCACGTCCTTCAGACTCGAACGAGCAGCTCCTGTGCAGCTTCTGCGGCAAGTCGCAGCGCCAGGTGAAAAAGCTGATCGCCGGCCCCGGCGTCTACATCTGCGACGAGTGCATCGACCTCTGCAACGAGATCATCGACGAGGAGCTGACCGCGCCGCCTGTCTTCGAGCTGGAGAACCTGCCGAAGCCGCAGGAAATCCACGACGTCCTGCAGGAGTACGTGGTCGGCCAGGAGGCCGCCAAGCGGTCGCTCTCCGTCGCCGTCTACAACCACTACAAGCGAGTCCAGATCGCCCAGTCCGACGAGACCGACGTCGAGCTGCAGAAGTCGAACATCATGATGCTGGGCCCGACCGGGTGCGGCAAGACGCTGCTCGCCCAGACCCTGGCGCGGATCCTCAACGTCCCCTTCGCGATCGCCGACGCGACCGCGCTGACCGAGGCCGGCTACGTCGGCGAGGACGTCGAGAACATCCTCCTGAAGCTGATCCAAGCCGCCGACTTCGACGTCAAGAAGGCGGAAACGGGGATCATCTACATCGACGAGATCGACAAGATCGCGCGCAAAGCCGACAACCCGTCGATCACCCGCGACGTCTCCGGCGAAGGCGTCCAGCAGGCGCTGCTGAAGATCCTCGAGGGGACCACCGCCTCGGTGCCGCCGCAGGGCGGGCGCAAGCACCCCCACCAGGAGTTCCTGACGATCGACACCACCAACATCCTCTTCGTCTGCGGCGGCTCCTTCGCCGAACTCGACAAGGTGATCGAGCGGCGGGTCGGCGACCGCGGGATCGGGTTCGGCGCCGAAATCTCCTCGCGGCAGAAGAAGGACACGGGCGAGTGGTTCGAGCAGGTGCTGCCCGAGGACCTGGTCGAATATGGCCTGATCCCCGAGTTCATCGGCCGCCTCCCGGTAATCACCGCGATCCACCAGCTCAGCCGCGACGACCTCTGCACGATCCTGACCGAGCCGAAGCACGCGCTCACCCGTCAGTTCCAGCGCTTCTTCGAGTTCGACGACATCGAGCTGGTCTTCGCCGAGGACAGCCTCGAGGCGATCGCCGACAAGGCCCTGGAGCGGGAGACCGGTGCCCGCGGCCTGCGCTCGATCCTCGAGGAGACGCTGCTCGACGTCCAGTTCGAGCTGCCCTCGCGGCGCGACGTGACTAAGTGCGTGGTTACCAAGGAGACGATTAGCGAGGGCCGGCGGCCGACGCTTGTCACCGAGGCCGTACAGCAGGACATCGGACCTGCTGAGCCGGACCTCTCCGAGGAATCCGCTTAAGCGCTCACCTGTAGGGAGGGACGGGGTACCCCTGCTCGGAGCACCTCCGCCGAGGGAATCGCTGCTGGCTGGCCGTGAAGGTCCGCCGGCTCGGCTCCATGCTGAGTACCGATCAGGGGTACCCCGTCCCTCCCAGCGACAGCGGTTGGAGGAACAGCTGATCACCGAGGCCGCAGAAATGCGGCTATACGACGAACTTCTGCGGTCTCGGTGATCGGCGTCTGATGAAAGCTGTCGAGGAGGGTGCCGGTGGGGGTGTCCGGGTACTCAGCATGGAGCCGGGCCGCAAGCACTTGAGGCGTCAGCTGTTGAGCGTTTCTCCCGGCGGAGGTGCTCCCGGACACCCCCACCGGCACCCTCCCTCACCGCAGTCGCTTATCTAGACTCGCCGCGTGGACGCCGCTCAGCGCAAGAAATTGGAGGAGACGACCCGTTACGACCCTTCTGAGGTTGAGGGGCGGATTTTCTCCGAGTGGATGGACGGGGGTTACTTCCACCCCGCGGCAGAGGGGTTGGCGGAGGAGAACTTCTCTGTAGCCATCCCACCTCCGAACGTGACTGGGGCGCTGCATATGGGGCATGCGCTGAACGGGTCGATGCAGGACGCGTTGGTGCGGATGAACCGGATGCGGGGGAAGAATTCGCTCTGGATCCTCGGCACCGACCACGCTGGGATCGCCACCCAGGCGGTGGTCGAGAAAGAGCTGAAGAAAGAAGGGAAGAGCCGTCACGACCTCGGCCGCGAGGCGTTCGTCGAGCGGGTCTGGGAGTGGAAAGCTGAGTACGGCTCGCGGATCGTCGAGCAGTACAAGCGGCTCGGCGCCTCCTGCGACTACGAGCGTGAGCGCTTCACCCTCGATGAGGACTACGTTCGCGCCGTCTACCGCGTCTTCAAGCAGCTCTTCGACAAGGGCTACATCTACCGCGACAACTACATGGTCAACTGGGACCCCGGCTCGCACTCGGCGATCTCCGACCTCGAGGTCGAGAATCGCGAGGTGGAGGACGTCCTCTACTCGATCGACTACCCGGTCGAGGACTCCGACCGGGTGCTGACCGTCGCCACGGTGCGGCCGGAGACGATGCTGGCTGACACCGCTGTCGCCGTCAATCCCGATGACGAGCGCTACGCCGACCTGGTCGGCAAGCACGTCGTCCTGCCGCTGGTCGGGCGGCGGCTGCCGATCATCGCCGACGAGCACGTCGACATCGAGTTCGGCACCGGCGCGCTGAAGATCACCCCCGGCCACGACCCCAACGACTTCGAGATCGGCCGCAAGCACAAGCTCGAGGAGATCGGCGTGATCGGCCCCGACGGGCGGATGACCGAGGAGGCGGGGGAGTTCGCCGGTCTTTCTGCCGCCGAGGCGCAGACGGCTGTGGTCGAGGCGCTGCGCGCCGAGGGCCGGCTGCGCGCCGAGGAGCCCTACGTCCACTCGGTCCCCTTCTCGCACCGCTCCGGCGAGCGGATCGAGCCGCTGATCTCGCTGCAGTGGTTCTGCCGCATGGACGAGCTGGCGCGGCCGGCGATCGAGGTCGTCGAACGCGACGAGGTGGCGATCACGCCGCCGCAGTGGAAGCGGGTCTACCTCGACTGGATGCGGGAGATCCGCCCTTGGTGCGTCTCGCGCCAGCTCTGGTGGGGCCACCGGATCCCCGTCTGGTACTGCGATGCCTGCGGCGAGACGATCGTCGCCGAGGCCGAGCCGGAGCGCTGCGGCGCCTGCGACGGCGAGCTGCGCCAGGAGGAAGACGTCCTCGACACCTGGTTCAGCTCGGCGCTCTGGCCCTTCGCCACGCTCGGCTGGCCCGACGACACCCCCGAGATGCGCGCCTTCTACCCGACCAGCTTCCTGACCACGGCGCGGGAGATCCTCTTCCTCTGGGTGGCGCGGATGATCATGACCGGGCTCGAGTTCGCCGGTGACATCCCCTTCCGCAACGTCCACGTCCACTCGGTAATTCAGGCCCGTGACGGGCGGCGGATGTCGAAGAGCCTGGGGACCGGGATCGACCCGCTGGAGGAGATCGACGTCCACGGCGCCGACGCGCTGCGCTTCGGCTTGCTGGCGATGTCCTCGACCCAGGACGTCCGCTTTTCCGACGCCAAGGTCCAGCAGGGGCGCGACCTCGCCAACAAGCTCTGGAACGCCAGTCGCCTGATCCTCCTCAACACCGCCGAGGTTGAGCCGGCGCCGCGCCCGACCTGCGTCGAGGACCGCTGGATCCTCTCGCGGCTGGAGGGGACGATCGCTTCGGTGACCGAGAAGCTCGAGACCTACGACTTCGCCCACGCGGTGCAGGAGGCTTACTCGTTCTTCTGGCGCGACCTCTGCGACTGGTACCTGGAGATCGTCAAGCCCCGTCTCTACGACGGCGAGGAGGAGGTCTCGGCGACGCTGCTCTACGCGCTGGAGCGGGTGCTGGGTTTGTTGCACCCGACGATGCCCTTCGTCACCGAGGAGATCTGGAGCTACCACCCGGCAAACGATGGGCACCTGGCAGTGCACTCGTTCCCGGTCGCTGACGACTCGCTGCGCGACGAGGCCGCCGAGGCCGACGTCGAGGGGGGGATCGGCCTCACCCAGCGGCTGCGCGCCTGGCGCGACCTCGCCGGGGTCCCCGTCGGCGCCACCCTGCCGGCGGTAATCGACGGGGTCGAGCCGCCCACCTTCGTCTCGCGCCTCTCGCGCTTCGAGTTCGACGGTGTCGGCTCCGAGCCGGTCGCTTCGATCGGCCCGGTGCGGGTGCTTGATTCCGACCAGCTCGACGCCGCGGCGGTCGCCGAGCGGCTGGAGAGGCGGCGCGAGGAGCTGCGGTCGGAGGTCGAGCGCGGCGAGCGCAAACTGGGCAACCAGGGCTTCGTCGCCAAGGCCCCGGCCGAGGTGGTCGAGGAGGAGCGCGGCAAGCTCGAGCGCTACCGGGCCGAACTCGCCGAGCTGAGCTGATCGACCCGGACCGTTATCTGAATTCCCTAGAGCCGGTCGGATGGCGACTGGGCCTCGACCGGATGCGCAGGCTGACCACGTCCCTGGGCCTGCCGCAGCACCGTTTCGCCTCGATCCACGTCGTCGGCACCAACGGCAAGTCTTCGGTGACGCGGATGACCGCGGCCCTGCTGCAAGCCCACGGGCTGCGCGCCGGCGCCTGTGTCTCGCCCCATGTCGACCGCTGGTCGCAGCGGACGCTGATCGAAGGCGAGGAGGTGGAGGCGGGTGCCTGGGAGCAGGCGGTCGAGCAGGTCGCAGCGGCCGCCGAGGGCGTCGACCGCAGCCTCGAGGAGGGCGACGCGGTGACCCAGTTCGAGGCCGCGACCGCGGCGAGCTTCGTCGCCCTTGCCAGGGCGCGAGTCGAGGTGGCGGTTGTCGAGGCCGGGCTCGGCGGCCGCCTCGACGCGACCAACACGATCCCCTCCCAGGTCACCGTCCTCACCTCGATCGGCCTCGACCACACCGAGTGGCTGGGGGAGACCGAGACTGAGATCGCGGCGGAGAAGCTGGCGGTTCTGCGTGACCAGACGACCCTGGTGCTGGGCGAGGTCTCACCCGAGGTGGCCGAGCTCGCCGAGCGCACCGCGGGGGAACGGGGGGCGCGCCTGGTGCGGGCGCCGGCTGATCCCGGCCCCGAGGCGGAGATGCGAGCTCCGGGGGAGTTCCAGCGCCGCAACTTCGCGATTGCCTGCGCCGCGGCCGAGGCCTTCCTCGGTCAGCTCGACGCAGAGGTGGGGGCGCAGGTTGCGGCCACGATCACAGTGCCGGGTCGCCTGGAGCTGATCGCCGAGCGCCCGCCGACCTACCTCGACGCCGCCCACAATCCCGCCGGCGCCGCGGCGCTGGCACGCTCGTTGCCGGAGCTGGCCGGCGGCCGGCGGGTGGTCGCCTGCCTGGCGGTCCTCGCCGACAAGGACGCGGGGGAGATGGTCTCGGCTCTGGCGCCGGTTCTCGACCGGGTCGTCTGCACCGAGCTGCCCCCGGCGGCGCTGGAGGGGCACGGGCGCCCGGGAGCGCGCTCGCGCCCCGCGGCCGAGCTTGCCGTCGCCTGCGCCGAGGCCGGCGTCCCCGCTGAGGCCGAGCCCGGATTCGAGGCGGCGCTGCGGCTGGCGCGGGAGCTGTCCGCGGCCGACCCCGAGGGGATTCTGCTCGTTACCGGCTCCCACTATGCAATCGGGCCGGCGCGGCGCCTGATCGGTAGGTGACTGTGCGAGGATTCGCGCATGGATCGTCCTCGCAGCGCCGGTTCCGAACTGATCTCGATGATGGGGTTGGTCGCCGCCGTCGTCGCGATCGTGATCCTCGTCTTCTTCGGCGTCGGCTACCTGTTTGGAAGGCTCTTTCTCTAGAAACAGGGTTGACGTCGGCGGTGGCGAAGTAGACTGCCGCCCCCGCGTGGCCCTTTACCCCATGAATTCCCCCATCCAATGCCTCTAGCGATCTTCGGCATCACCGACGACGGTCTCAATCTCGTCGCCACGCTCTTCCTGCTGATGCTGGTCGTCCTCTGGCTGGCGCTGATCGTCTACACCTACCTCGACGCGCGCCGCCGGATCTCCGATCCGTTCCTGGTCGCCTGCGCCACCGTCGCCTCCTTCTTCCCCTTCATCGGCACCGCCGTGTACGCGATCGTCCGCCCGCCGGAGTTCCTCGAGGACGCTCACGAGCGCGAGCTGGAGATCAAAGCCGCCGAGTTGCGGGTGCGGCAGCTGCGCGAGCAGAGCTGCCCCAAGTGCGAGCACCCGGTCGAGCGCAACTACCTGCGCTGCCCCAACTGCCAGAGCCGCCTCAAGGACCCGTGCCCGACCTGCAGCAAGCCGGTCGACCCGCGCTGGGGCCTCTGCCCCTACTGCGAGACGAACCTCGGTGGCAGTGGCAGTGGCGAGCGGCCGCGCCGCAATCAACGTAGAGACCCCGAGGAGCGCCAAGCCCAGCCACGCCAGGCACAGCCGCGACAGGCTGAGCCACGTCAGGCTGATCCGCGGCGCCGCAAAGCGCCGCCAGAGGCGCAGGAGGGGGCGAACCCAACCCAAGAACAAAGGAGCCCCCGCCGTGAGCCGGACCCTGATCCTCGTAAAGCCTGACGCCTTCGAGCGCGCCCTTACCGGAGAAGTGATCGCCCGCTTCGAGCGCAAGGGGCTGCGGATCGCCGCCCTGAAGTCGATGCGCGCCAGCGAGGAGATCGCCAACGAGCACTACGCCGAGCACACCGACAAGCCCTTCTTCGGCGAGTTGGTCTCCTTCATCACCGGCGGCACCCTGGTGGCGATGGTGTTGGAGGGGACGGAAGCGGTCAAGGCTGCGCGGCAGCTGATCGGTGCGACCAACCCGGTTGAGGCAGCGCCGGGGTCGATCCGCGGTGACTTCGCCCTCGAGGTCACCTTCAACATGGTCCACGGCTCCGACTCCGACGAGTCGGCCGAGCGCGAGATCGGGATCTGGTTTCCAGAGTTGAGCTAGGGGCTAGCGGGCCGGCGGGTCCTGTCCCCGATTTGGAACCACCATCCCTTTCGGGATGGTCCCCCAAATCGGCGCCACCCCCCGGCAGGTTCGTATGAGGTTGACTCTGGCGTCCGGATCGCCTCAGAGGAGGGAGATCCTCGAAAAGCTTGGCTTGGACTTCGAGGTGGTTGTGCCTGGGGTCGAGGAGCTTTCGGACGGTGATCCGGAGCATCTGGTGGTTGAGAACGCGCGGCGGAAGGCAGGCGCCGTTGCTGCCGAGGGCATCGTCATCGCTTGCGACACCGACGTTGTCCTCGATGGCGAGGTCCTGGGCAAGCCCGCGGATGCCGCGGACTCGCGTCGCTATCTGGATCGGATGTCCGGGCGTGCCCACACCGTGATGAGCGGTCTCGTCGTGGTCGAGGACGGCAGGGAGCACAGCGGTCTCGAAAAGACCACCGTTGTCTTCAAGCAGTTGTCCGATGCCGAGAAGGAGCGATACGTGCGCTTTGGCGAGTGGGAGGGACGCTCCGGCGGCTACGCGATCCAGACCCTCGGCTCCAGCCTGGTCGAACGGCTCGAGGGCAGCGTCTCCAACGTGGTCGGCTTGCCGGTGGGTCTGCTCGCCGAGCTGGCGCCGGCGCTCTTTTCGCGCTTTTAGCGGGTTTCCCGGACCGCCTACACTCGTTTGGAATCATTTCTCTTCTGGAAACCCACCCTGTCCGCAAATGGGCTTGCTCAGCCGAGTAATCCGCCTCGGCGGCCGCGACATGGCCGTCGACCTCGGCACCGCCAACACGCTCGTTTACGTCCGCGGCCGGGGAATCGTCCTCTCCGAGCCCTCGGTGGTGGCGATCGACTCGCTCAGCGGCCAGGTCCACGCGGTCGGGGTCGAGGCGAAGCGGATGCTGGGCCGCACCCCGGGCAACATCACCGCAATCCGCCCGCTCAAGGACGGGGTGATCGCCGACTTCGACGTCACCGAGCAGATGCTGCGCCACTTCATCACCACGGTGCACTCCAACCGCTTCGCCCATCCGCGGGTCGTCGTCTGCGTGCCTTCCGGCGTCACCGGGGTCGAGAAGCGGGCGGTCGAGGAGGCCTGCCTCTCCGCCGGCGCCCGCCAGGCCTACCTGATCGAGGAGCCGATGGCGGCGGCGATCGGCGCCGGCCTGCCGGTCGGCGAGCCGACCGGCTCGATGATCGTCGACGTCGGCGGTGGCACCACCGAGGTAGCCGTGATCAGCCTCGGCGGCATCGTCGTCTCGCAATCCATCAGGGTCGGCGGCGACGAGCTCGACGAAGCGATCGTCGCCCACTGCAAGCGGAACTACAAACTCGCGATCGGCACCCAGACCGCGGAGGACGTGAAGCTCGAGGCCGGCTCGGCCTCGCCGCTGGCCGAAGAGGTGCGGACCGAGATCCGCGGCCGCGACCTCATCTCCGGCCTGCCGAAGACGATCGAGCTGACCTCCGAGGAGGTGCGCGGGGCGCTGGAGGAGCCGGTCAGCCACATCGTCGCCGCGGTCAAGGAGACGCTCGACCGCACGCCCCCGGAGCTCGCGGGTGACATCATGGACCGAGGCATCACCCTCGCCGGCGGTGGTGCGCTGCTGCAAGGACTGGAGCAGCGCCTGCGCGACGAGTGCCAGATGCCCTGTCAACTGGCAGAGTCGCCGTTGACGTGCGTGGCGGTCGGCTCGGGCATCTCGCTCGAGGAGTTCGAGACGATCCACCGCGCCGGAAAGAACAACGGAGCGCGGCCAAGGATTTAGCCGGCGCTCATGCGAATCAACGAACTTAGGTCCCCAACGTGTATCGAAAGCAAGTACGCCGCCGCAGGGCGGTATTGGCCCTGCTGGTGATCGGCTCCTTCATCCTGCTCACCGTCACCTACGGCCAGGGCTCCAACGGCGTCCAGCGCGGCGTCAGCACCATCTTCAGCCCGCTCCAGGACGTCGCCGACCGGGCGCTGAAGCCCGCTCGCGACTTGGTCAACTGGTTCGACGAGACCTTCGACGCCAAGGGCGACAACGCGGCCCTGCAGGACGAACTCGAGGTCGCCCGCAAGCAGGCGGTCGGCAACAAGGCGGCGCAGGCCGAAAACGCCCAGCTGCGCAAACTGCTCGACCTCGATCGCAGCGGTGCCATTCCCTCCGGCTACACGCCCGTCACCGGCCGCGTGATTACCCGCTCGCCGACCGAATGGTCCGCTGACGTGACGATCGACATCGGCTCCGGCGACGGGGTCGAGGTCGACGACCCGGTCGTCAACGGCGATGGCCTGGTCGGGAAGGTGACTGCCGTCACCGGCGGCTCGGCCCGGGTGACCCTGATCGCTGATCACTCCAGCGCCGTCGGGGCGAAGATCGTGCCGAGCGGAACCCAGGGCGTGATGAAACCGGTGGTCGGAGATCCCGACGACCTCATCCTCGACTTCCTCGACAGCGAAAAGCGGGTCGGCAAAGGCCAGTCGATCGTCACCTCCGGCTTTCGTGGTCAAGTGGTCGAGTCCGACTACCCGCCGAACCTGCCGATCGGCGAAGTCGTCGAAGCCTCGCTGCTGCAGCAGGAGGCCCAATCGCAGGTCCACGTCCGCCCCTACGCTGACCTCCGCGACCTCGACCTGCTCCAGGTCCTGACCGGGGGGTCGCGCGGGTGATCCTCACCCCCAACATCCTCGCCCGCCTGGTCGCGATCGTGATCGCCGGCGTGATCCTGCAGCTCTCGTTCTTCTCGCAGGTGGCGCTCTTCCACGTCAGCCCCGACGCCCTGCCGGCCCTTGTGGTCGTCCTCGGCCTGCTTGGGGGCACCCTGACCGGGGCGGTCTGCGGCTTCTGGGCCGGGTTCCTGCTCGACTGCCTGTTGATCGGTCCCCTGGGTGGCGCCTCGCTGGTGCTGCTGGCGACCGGCTACCTCGCCGGCCTCTTCCGCGAGCGCTTCGAGATCCACAGTGCCATGGTGCCGCCGCTGCTCTGCATGGGGCTGACCCTGTTCGCCGAGCTCGGATTCGGAGCGGTCGAGCTGATGCTGGGGATCGACGCCCCGATCAGCGGCCTGGTGATCCGCGACATGCTGCTGAAGAGCATCTTCGCCTTCTTCATCGGCTGGGCGATGTACATCGGCGTGCGGCGGGCGCTGCGCCCGGCCCTGGTCGAGGAGCCGATGGCGCGCCGTGGCAGACGCCCGACCGTCCTGGGAGCCTAGGGACATGTACCTGCGGAATGAAGATCGTCCCCAGGGCAGCCGGCTCTACCTGCGGGTGGCCGTGGTCGGCGGCGTCGCCGTCGCCCTCTTCGCGGTCCTCTTCTTCCGGCTCTGGAACCTGCAGGTGCTCTCCGGCGACGAGTACCTGGCCGAGGCGAAGAACAACCGCACCCGCGAGCGCAAAGTGATTGCGCCGCGGGGAGACATCCTCGACCGCAACGGCAACGTCCTGGTCGACAACCGCACCAGCCTGGCGCTGCAGGTCAACACCAGCAAACTGCCCGAGGACCCGGCAGAAGAACGGGCCGAGCTGGTGCGGCTGGGAGAGCTCGCGCACATGTCGCTGCGCAAGGTGCGGCGGACGATCAAGGAGAGCGAAGAAGTCGCGGCCGGGGCGCCGGTGACGCTGCGGCGCGACGTCGGCTACGACCTGATCGCCTACATCGAAGAGAACCAGGACGAGTTTCCGGGGGTCGCGGTGCAGCGGGTCTTCGTCCGCCATTACCCGAACGGCAGCCTCGGCGCCCACGTGCTCGGCAACGTCGGCGAGATCTCCGAAGAAGAGCTGAAAGACGCCCGCTACAAGCAACTCGAGCCAGGCGACGAAATCGGCCAGGCCGGGGCGGAGGACGCCTACGACAAGTACCTGCGCGGCGACCCCGGCTTGACCCGGATCCAGGTCAACGCGATGGGCGAGCCGACCCCGGGCGGGCAGCTGGTCTCGACCCCGCCGACCCCAGGCGACAGCCTGAAGCTGACGATCGACGAGGAAGTGCAGACCGCGGGCGAACTGGGGCTCTCGGCCAGGGGTCGCGGGGCCTTCGTCTCGATGAACATCGACACCGGCGAGATCCTCGCGCTCGGTTCCTATCCGACGTTCGATCCGACCGACCTGATCGAACCGACCCAGGCGCAAGTCAACGAACTTTATCGAGACGAAGAACTGGCGCCGCTGGTCAACCGGGCGACCGAAGGCGCTTATCCGACGGGCTCGATCTTCAAGATCATCACTGCTCTGGCGGCCCTGGAAAACGGCCAGATCACGCCCGACGAGGTGATCGCTGACGGCGGCAAAATCACGGTCGGCGGTCAGACCTTCGAAAATGCGGGAGGCGAAGCGCACGGGCCGGTCGAACTGCGCCGGGCGCTGCAGGTTTCCTCCGACGTCTACTTCTACCTGCTCGGGCTGGAGATGTGGGACACCGGCGAGCTGCAGGAATGGGCGCACAAGCTGGGCATCGGCCGCCCCGCCGAACTCGACCTGCCCGAGGAATCCGAAGGGCTGCTGCCTACCAGGGAGTGGCGCGACCAGCTGTTCAAGGAAGGGTTGACCGAACGCCCCTGGTCCTCCGGCGACAACATCCAGCTGGCGACCGGGCAGGGCGACCTGCAGACCGACCCGCTGCAGATGGCGATCGCCTACGCCGCCCTGGGCAACGGCGGCAAGATCGTCTCCCCGCACGTGGGGATGGAAGTCGAGGACGCGGCCGGCCGGGTGCTGAAGGAGTTCGAGCCCAAGGTCCAGCGCCGTTTCCACATCGATCCCGGTTACCGCACGGCGATTCTCGAAGGCCTGCACCTGGCGGCGCAGGAGGGAGACGGCACCGCTGCCGGCGTTTTCGGCGGCTTCCCGATCCCGATCGCGGGCAAGACCGGGACCGCGGAACGGCCGGGCCACGCGGACCAATCCTGGTTCGCGGCGCTCTCCCCGTACCCCGACCCGCGTATCGTGACCATTGCCACCGTCGAGGAAGGCGGCTTCGGAGCCGAATCTGCGGCCCCGGTCGTCCTTGACATCCTCGAAGCTATTTACAAGAAGCGGGCCTCGGAAGTCTCGAGCGCTGGTGGAGCCGAATGAACACCTACGCCACCCGAACCAGGAACACCCGGCCGGAGCCGTTCGCGGTTCACGTCGGCATCGGCGAGCGCCTCGGCCTGGCCCACATGGACTGGCCGCTGACGATCGCCGCCCTCGGTCTGATCGCCTTCAGCGTCTTCACCCTCGGCCAGGCGACCCAGAGCGACGTCCCCGGCGACCCCAACTACTTCGTCGAGCGACAGGCGATCTACGCCTTGCTCGGGATCGTCGGCATGGTGCTCCTCACCCGGATCGACTACTCGCGCTTCCGCGAGCTGCGGGTCGGGATCTACACCTTCCTCTGCACCACCATCACCCTCGTCTTCTTCTTCGGCTTCGCCGCTCGCGGTTCGCGGCGGGCCTTCGAACTTCCCTTTTTCAGTTTCCAGCCATCGGAGCTCGGCAAGCTCCTGCTTGTGATTGCGCTTGCCGGGTTCGTGATCGATGGCGCCAGACGCGGCTCGCAGGTTCAGCGCACGGTGCGCTACCTCTGCCTCGGCCTGGCACCGGCTGCCCTCGTTTTCCTGCAGCCCGACCTCGGCACCTCTCTGGTGTTCGCGGTCGCCACCCTCGCCGTCATGTACTTCGGAGGCGTCCCCTGGACGCACTTCGCGGTCATCGGCGGCGTCTTGACCGCGCTCGTCGCGCTGGTCCTCGTTGTCGCTCCGGCGACCGGGGTCCCGCTCCTCAAGGGCTACCAGGAGGAACGTCTGACGTCCTTCCTCAGCCCTGGCGAGCATGCCGACGGCGCGGGCTACCAGCAGAACCAATCAGTGGTCGCCATCGGCTCCGGTCAAGAGACCGGCCGCGGCGACAAAGCCACCCAAACGCGGCTCGACTTCGTTCCCGAGCGGCACACCGACTTCATCTTTGCGGTGATCGGTGAGCGCTACGGATTTACGGGCGCCGCGTTAGTCCTGTCCCTTTACGCCCTGCTCTTCTGGCGGGCGCTGCGGATCGTGACGCTTTCGAAGAACTCCTACGGAGCCCTGGTAGCGGGCGGCATCGCCGTCATGCTGCTGTTCCAGACCTTCGTCAACGTGGGGATGAACCTCGGCATAATGCCGATCACGGGCATTCCCCTGCCGTTGATGAGTTACGGAGGGTCCTCCGTCCTCGCTACTTTCCTAGCGGTCGGCGTTCTTCAGAGCATCAACGTCCAAGCGCATCTCAGCCAGAAGGGAAGGTTCGCCTGGTGATCTCTGGAAAGAGGTCCGGCATTGCGTATCTATCCGAACTGAGCTGAACAACAAATGAAAAAAACGATTTTGGTCTCCGCCGAGCGCGGTGAGACCCGAGTGGCCGTCCTCGAGGCAAAGCAGAAAGGCGGCAAGAGTCACGTCGCCGAGCTTTACATCGAGCGGCGGGGCCGGCGTTCGATCGTCGGCAACATCTACAAGGGGAAAGTCGACAACGTCCTTCCCGGAATGGAGGCCGCCTTCGTCGACATCGGCCTCGAGCGAAACGGCTTCCTCCACGTCGACGAGATCCTGATGCCGAACGGCGAACAGGCGCCGAAGCGCGGCCGCGGCCACGGCCGCCGCATCAACGAGCTGATCAAGCCGGGTCAGGAGATCCTCGTCCAGGTGGTCAAGGACCCGTTGAAGTCGAAGGGCGCCCGGCTCTCGATGAACTGCTCGATCGCCGGCCGCTACCTGGTCTACGCCCCGCACGGGAGCGGTGTCGGAGTCAGCCGCAGGCTGACCGACAAAGAGCGCGACCGGCTGCGGAAGATGGTCGACCGCACCTATAACGGCCAGGGTGGGCTGATTGTCCGCACCGCTGCCCACGGCGCCAAAAAACCCGACTTCGTGCGGGAGATCAGCTACCTGCAGAAGCTGAACGAGGTGCTGGAGCGCCGCTCCGAGTCGACCAAGGCACCGGCCCTGGTCTTCCAGGAGGCCGACCTCTCGGTCCGCGTCCTGCGCGACGTCTTCCTCAACGAGTTCGAGAAGGCGATCATCGACTCGCCGAAGCAGTTCGAGCGGGTGACGAGCTTCTTCCAGCGGACCGCCCCCGAGCTGGTCGGCGGGGTCGAGCTCTACGAGGGTTCGAAGCCGCTGTTCGAGAAAAGGAAGGTCAACGAGGCGATCGACTCGACCCTCAACCGGCGCGTCGACCTGCCCTCCGGCGGCTACCTGATCATCGACTACACCGAGGCGCTGACCGTGATCGACGTCAACAGCGGCTCCTTCACCGGCCGCGGCAAAGGCGGGCTCGAGGAGACGATCACCAAAGTCAACACCGAGGCCGCTGACGAGGCGGTGCGGCAACTGCGGCTGCGCGACATCGGCGGCATCATCGTCGTCGACTTCATCGACATGGCCCGCGCCAGCAACCGCGACAAAGTCCTGAAGACGATGCGCAAAGCGCTCGACGCGGACAAGTCGAAGAGCTACGTGGTCGAGGTCTCGCCGCTGGGCCTGGTCGAGATGACTCGCCAGAACGTCACCGACGGGGTGCGGGAGATTCTCACCGCTCCCTGCCCGACCTGCCACGGCGAGGGAGTCGTCCTCTCGGCCGAGACGGTGGCGCTCGAGGGGCTGGGCAAATTGCGCGACTTCGCCGCCGAGAAGGGCGAGGACGAGGCCTTCCTGGTCCGCGTCAACCCGAAAGTCGCGCATGAGCTGACCGACCCCGACAGCGGTCTGACCGAGCTCGAGCGGGAAACCGGCAAGCGGTTCCACTTCGAGGGCGGCGAGGCGCTGGCGATCGACAGCTTCGAGCTGGTCGAGTCCGGCAGCCGCGGCGAGATCGAGGAGCGCGCCTTGCCGTTCAAGGTCGGCGAGGAGGTGCTGGTCAAGATCGACGAGCCGCACATGTACAACGCCGACGACGCGGTGGCCCGGATCGACTCCTACATCGTCAGCGTCACCGGCGGCGGTCCCTACGTGGGGGAGCGCAAGCTGGTGCGGATCGACGAGGTCGAGCGCTCGGCGGCGATCGCCTCCTTGCTGGGCGGCGAGTCTCCCAATGGATCCGGAGGTGGCGGCGAAAACGGGTCCGAGCTAGACTCCGCCGCTGCTTCGCGTAAACGCAGTCGCGGCCGCAGGGGCGGCCGGGGGCGTTCGCGCGCCAAACAAGGCAGCAAGGACGAATGAGCACTTACGCAGTCATAGAGAGCGGCGGCAAGCAGTACAAAGTCGAGGAGGGCACGACCCTGCTCGTCGATCGGCTCGATGTCAAGGAGGGCGACAAAGTCGCTCTCCGCCCGGTCCTCTTCCGCGGCGACGACGTCGTCGCCGCGGCGAAAGACCTGGCGAAAGTCAAAGTCGAGGCGAAAGTCACCGAGCACCTGCGCGGGCCCAAGATCAAAGTCTTCAAATACAAGGCGAAGAAGGGCTACCGCCGCCGTGCCGGCCACCGCTCCGAGCTGACCAAGCTCGAGGTGACCAAATTGAAAGGGAAAGGCTAGGCATGGCGCATAAGAAAGGCCTCGGCTCCAGCCGCAACGGCCGCGAATCCAACCCCAACATGCTCGGGGTCAAGGTCTTCGCCGGCCAGCGCGTCAGCGGCGGCGAGATCATCGTCCGCCAGCGCGGCACCCGCTTCTGGCCGGGCGACGGCGTCGGCATCGGCCGCGACCACACGATCTTCGCCACCCGCGAAGGCGTCGTCGAGTTCAAGCAGGCCCGCAAGGGCCGCACCATCTCGGTTCTGCAGGACTAAGAAAGGAACTCCATTGCTGCTCGCCACTGAGCGCAGAGGCCACCGGCACATCGCCGCCGCCTCCGCGTTGATTGCCCTTGCCTTGATCGCGCTGCTGGCGTTTGCCCACCGCGCACAGGCAGCTGAACTCATCTACTGGAACAACTACAGCGCCGAACCCCAGACGATCTCCGTCGCCAACGGCGACGGCACCGGCGGGGGTCTGCTCAACCTCACCGGGACCGTGCTCGACGACCCGGAAGGGATGGCCATCGACACCGTAACCGGCCGCCTCTTCGTGGCCAGTAGTAGCGGCGGGCCTGCCGGTAAAGGCGAGATCCTCTTCGCCAACCTCAATGGCAGCGGCGCTGGCGTGTTTACGGCCCCTGGAGCGCTGGTGGAGGAACCGTTTGGCGTGGTCATCGACCCCGCGACGAGGACGATCTACTGGGCCAACACCGGATCCGGACCGGACAACGGGTCGATCGCTTGGGCGAAGCTCGACGGCAGCGCCGGCGGGCTTCTCAACACGGCCGGAGCCACCGTCGCTGATCCATACAAGATCGGGCTCGACCCGGTGAACGGGCGCGTCTACTGGGGCAACAACCCCTCGGTGGGGGATATCTCGATCTCCTACGCGAACGTGAATAACACGGGTGGCGGCAATCTGTCGCTGAGTGTGGCGCCCAAAAACGTTTGGGGAATCGCCGTCGACCCGGCCGCTGGCCGGCTCTACTGGACCGAAGGCAGCGAAGACCGATTCGCCTACACGGGTCTGCTTGGCGGGAATGTCAGCATCCTCGACACCAGCGGCGCCGAAGTCGATTCCTCCTACGGCTTCGCGGTCGACCCGACGCTGAACAAGATTCGCTGGGTCAACTACGGCAACGGCGACGACCGGCCCAACGGGCTGGGCTTCGCCAATCTCAGCGGTGGTGGCGGCGGCAACATCACGCCGCAGACGGCGCCGTTCAACGGCCCGCAGGACCTGATCGTGCTCAAATCCCCGACTGGCACCGCCGCCCCGGCGATCGCCCGCGATCCGAAAAACCGGTCGGCCCTGACCTGTCCGACCGGCAGCTGGGCGGCCGACTTCGCGGGCTCGTTCGTCTATCAGGCCCCGACGACCTATGGCTATCAGTGGCTTCGCAACGGCACCCCGGTCGCCGGGGCCATCGCTGCGACGTTCACGGCCAAATCCGCTGGCAGCTACGCCTGCGCGGTGACGGCAGCCAACCAGGCGGGGTCAGCGGCTCAAACCAGCGCCGCGGTCGAGGTGAAGGCGTCCAAAGTCAAGCTGACGACCAAGAAGCAGGCGAAAGCTGACGCCGGCGATCTCGTCACTTTCAAGGTCAAGGCGGTGAACCAGGGCGACCTCAAGGCCAAGAGCGCCAGGCTCTGCGTGAAGTTGCCGAAAGCCGCCAAAGACGACCTGAAGGCGCCGAAGTGCAAGAAGCTCGGGCTTAAAGGCCGCGGCAAGAAGACGCTGACGCTGAAGGTCAAGGTCAAGCCCGGTGCCGACGAAGGCACCGACAAGCTGACCTTCCAGGTCAAGGGCTCTGCTGGTAAGGCGGCAAAGAGCAAGATCGTCGTCAGGTAAACGTGGGCTGGGGAGGGGTGGGTGCCCCTCCCCATACGCGGATGCACATTCGGCACGGTTTAGGCGTGCAATTCTTACGATGCGCGCACAAAACGTTGCATTTGATCCGCTAGCCTGGCACTATGGCTGTGGTGGCACGAGAGGTCTGGACCGACGAGCGTCTCGACGACCTCAACAAGAGGGTCGATGAGGGTTTCAAGGAGAACCGGGAGGAATTTCGCGCGGTTCGCGGCGAAATCGCCGGGCTGCAGCGGACTACGTTTCAGCTTTTCGGCGGAATCATGGTCACGTTGGTCCTGGGCTTCGGAGGGATGATGGTCACTTTCCTCACCCAGTCCTAAGCTCGGGACATTCCTTCCATGTATGACAAGGCCAAAATCTGGGTTGAGGGTGGTGCTGGCGGCAAAGGCAGCATCTCCTTCCGACGTGAGGCTCATGTTCCTCGGGGTGGTCCTGATGGTGGGGACGGGGGGCATGGTGGGGATGTCGTGCTCGTTTGCGATGCGTCGCGGCGTGACCTTGGGGCTTTGAGGGGGAGCAAGCACTTTCGGGCGCAGCGGGGACGGCATGGGGAAGGGTCGAACCGGCATGGCGCGCGGGGGGAGGACCTGGAGATCCCGGTGGCGGTTGGGACCCAGGCGACCGCGGTCGACGGCAGTCGGGTCGACCTGGTCGCCGCGGGGCAGCGGGCGGTCGTGGCCCGCGGCGGGCGCGGCGGTCACGGCAACCGGCGCTTCACCAACTCGACTCGGCAGGCTCCGCGCTTCGCCGAGAAAGGCAACTCGGGTGAAGCGGACTGGATCGAGCTGCGCCTGAAGCTGCTGGCCGACGTGGGCCTGGTCGGGCTGCCGAACGCGGGCAAGTCCTCGCTGCTGGGACGGCTGACGCGGGCGGCGCCGAAGGTCGCCGACTACCCCTTCACGACGATCTCGCCGGCGCTGGGGACGATCGAGGGCGAGGACCGGCAGGCGGTCGTCGCCGACATCCCCGGCCTGATCGAAGGGGCGGCGGATGGTGCCGGCCTCGGCCACGAGTTCCTCGCCCACGTCGAGCGCTGCTCGATGCTCGTCCACCTCGTCGACGTGGCCCCGATCGACGGAGACCCGGTCGCCGACTACGAGACCGTGCGGGCGGAGCTCGAGGCCCACGGCGCCGGCCTCGAGCGCCTGCCCGAGCTGGTCCTGCTCAGCAAGCGCGACCTGCTGCCACCCGAGGAGATCGAAGCGGCGGCGGGGGAGTGGCGCGAGCGGCTCGGCGACCGCGCCCTCGGCGTGCTCGCGGTCTCATCGGCCACCGGCGAGGGGCTGGAGGAGCTGCGGCAGCGGATCCTCGCCGAGCTGCCGAAGCTGGAGCCCGCGCTGGCGCCGGACACGGCCCCGGTCGACGACGAGTTCGAGGCCGAGCACCGTGTCTACCGGCCCGCCGGCGAGGGCGGCTACTGGGTCGAGCGCGAGGACGACGGCGGCTTCCGGGTCCTCGGACGCGGGGTGGAGGTTCTGTTCGAGCGCCACGACACCAAAAACGAAGAAGCGCTGGCTTACCTCGAGCAGCGGCTGAAGGAGATGGGCGTGATCGCCGCCCTCGACCGCGCCGGCTTCGAATCCGGCGACGACGTGCGGGTAGGCGACATGGAGTTCGAACTCCATGTCTGAGTCTCTCTAGCTGAGGCTCGAGAGAGCGGCGGCGACGGCGAAGCCGAGGACGGTGACCAGACCGGCGCCGCGGCCCGCGTCCTCGCGGGCGTCGGGAATCATCGAGTCGATCAGCATCACCAGCAGGGCGCCGGCGGCGAAGCCGTCGATCGCCGCCTTGCCGTCGCCCTGGACGGCGTCGGCGAGCAGGTAGCCAGCCACGGTGGCGAGGGTGCAGATCGCCGCCACCAGCAGCCAGAGGCGGAGGATCGCCTCGCGCGAGCGCCCCGCCTCCTTCATGTCGGTGGCCGAGCCGAGTGCCTCCGGCAGGTTGGAGACGAAAATCGCCAGCAGCAGGGAGACGCCGACGCCGGAACCGGCGGCGAGATTGATCCCCAGCACCAGCTGCTCGGGGATGCCGTCGAGGAAGGCCCCGAGGGCGAGGGCATTGCCGCTGCTCGATCCCTCGGCCCGACCCCTGCGACCCCTCCCGGCGGCATGGCGCCGGGCGATCAGGCCGTCGAGGAAGAAGTAGGCGAGCGCGCCCGCGGCGAGCCCGGCGCCGGTCACGCCGAGCCCACCGACCTCGATCCCCTCCGCGGCGAGCTCGAAGCTGACGGCGCTGATCAGCGCCCCGGCCCCGAAGGCGAGGACGTAGCCGACCTGCTGCGCCGGCCAGCGGCGGGCGAAGCTGAGCGCGGCGCCGATGACCAGTGAGCTTGCGGCGAGCGCGCCCCAGCCGAGTGCGGACCCCATCTCGGCTACTTTCACGGCCATGACCCTGGTCGTCAAGCTCGGTTCCTCGATTGTCGCCGCCGACGACGGCGAGCTGCGCACCGACGTGCTCGATTCCGTCTGCGAGCAGGTCGCGCGGCTGGAGCAGGGCGGCGAGCGGGTGGTGATGGTCACCTCCGGGGCGATCGCCCGCGGCATGCGGCTGATGGAGCTGCCGGTTCGTCCACGGACGATGGACGAGCTGCAGGCGGCGTCCGCGGTCGGCCAGGGAGACCTCTTCCGCGCTTACGAGAGCCGGCTCTCCGCGCACGGCACCCGCGCCGGCCAGGTGCTGCTGACGGCGGCGGACATCGCCGCCCGGACGAACTACCTCAACGCTCGTCAGACGCTGCGGCGGCTGATCGAGTGGGGGGTGGTGCCGGTCGTCAACGAGAACGACACCACCGCCACCGACGAGATCAGCTTCGGCGACAACGACTTCCTCGCCGCCCAGGTGGCGGTGCTGCTCGAGGCGCGGCTGCTGGTTCTGCTGACCAACGTCGAGGGGTTGCTCGCGGGCGATCCGCGCACCGAGCCGGAGGCGGAGCTGATCACCGAAGTGTCCGACTTCGCCCAGCTCGACCACCTGGAGATCGGCGACCGCACCTCGGTCTTCGGCTCCGGCGGCATGCGCAGCAAGGTGGCGGCGGCGGAGATGGCGAGTGAGGCCGGGATTCCGGCCGTGATCTGTAACGGGACCAGGGGCGGGACGTTGCTGGCCGCGGCGGCGGGGGAGGAGTGCGGCACCCGCTTTGCGCCCGGCGCCGGGCGCACCTCCAGCTTCAAGCTCTGGCTCAAGTACGCGAAGCCCGCCCGTGGGCGCCTGATCGTCGATGCCGGCGCCGCCCGTGTCCTGCGTGAGAGCGGCTCCAGTCTGCTGCCGGTCGGGATCGCTGCGGTCGAGGGCACCTTCGAGGCCGGCGACGCGATCGACGTCGCCGCCGACGGCGAGACGATCGGCAAAGGCATCAGCGACTACTCCTCGCGTGAGCTGCAGCGGGTGATCGGGATGCAGAGCGCGCAGGTGCGCGAGCTGCTGCCGCACGCCGCCGACGAGGTCATCCACCGCGATCGCTTCGTCCTGCTCTAGCGGCGTTGAAGCGCCCTCCGGCTACCCTTTGCTGATGGCCGTCACCGAGACCACCGTCACCGACAGCTGCGCCGCCGCCAAGCGCGCAGCGCGCCGCCTGGCGACCGCCTCTCCCGCGGCGAAGAACGCCGCCCTGGCCGCCACCGCCCGCCTGCTGGAGGAGCGGACCGAGGAGATCCTCGAGGCCAATGCCGGCGACCTGGGCGACGAGCGCGCTGCCGGGTTGACCGAGGCGCTGCGCGACCGCCTGCGCCTGACCCCCGAGCGGGTCGCGGCGATGGCCGAGGGGGTGCGGGCCGTCGAAGCGCTTGATGACCCGGTCGGAGAGGAGCTGGAACGGAAAACGCTTGCCAGCGGCCTCGACCTGCGCAAGGTACGGGTGCCGCTCGGGGTCGTCGCCGTCGTCTACGAGGCGCGTCCCAACGTGACGATCGACTGCGCTGCGCTGACGATAAAGAGCGGCAACGCGATCGTGTTGCGCGGCTCCAGCTATGCGGAGCGCTCGAATGCGGCGCTGGCGGCGATCGTCCGCGAGGCGCTTGCCGAGGCGGGCCTGCCGGAGGACGCGGTCCTCTCTCTCGGCGGTGGCGGCCACGAGGAACTGGCCGAGCTGGCGACCCAGGAGGGCCTGGTCGACCTGCTGATCCCGCGGGGCGGCGAAGGCCTGAAGGCGGCGATCAAGAACGTGGCGACGGTGCCGGTGATGTACGCCGCAGCCGGGAATTGCCACGTCTACGTCCACGCCGACGCCGACCCGGAGATGGCCCGCCGGATCGCGGTCAACGCCAAGGTGCAACGGCCCGGGGTCTGCAACGCCGCGGAGACGCTGCTGATCGACGCGGCGATCGCCGATCGCTTCGCTCCGGCCGTCCTCGCCGATCTCGCCGCCGCCGGGGTCGAGCTGGTCGGTGACGAGCGCGCCCGCGCCGCCGCCGGGGGCGTCGAGGTCGGCGCCGCGACCGACGAGGACTGGGACAGCGAGTACCTCGGCCTGAAGATGGCGGTTGCCGTCGTCGACTCGGTCGAGGACGCGGTCGACCACGTCAACCGCCACGGCACCGGTCATTCGGAGGCGATCGTCACCGATGACGAGGGGGCGGCCGAGGAGTTCGTCAGCGGCGTCGATGCCGCCGCCGTCTACGTCAACGCCTCGACCCGCTTCACCGACGGGTTCGAGTATGGGATGGGGGCGGAGATCGGCAACTCGACCCAGAAGCTGCACGCCCGCGGCCCGATCGGGATGCGCGAGCTGACGACCTTCAAGTACGTCGCGCACGGCAACGGCCAGGTGCGTGAGTAGCTCCGGCGGCGCGGCGATCGGCGTGCTCGGGTCGTCTTTCAACCCGCCGCACCTCGGTCACCTGGCGCTCGCCCAGGAGGCGCTCTGGCAGCTCGGCCTCGACGAGGTGATCCTCGTCCCGACCGGCGAGGCACCGCATAAGCGGATCGCCGGCGATCCCGGCCGCGAGGCGCGGATGGAGATGACGCGGCTGGCCGCGGCGGAAGACCCGCGCTTCTCGGTCTCGGCGCTGGAGGTCGATCGCGAGGGGCCGTCCTACACGTATGAGACCTTGGAGGCACTTGCAGAGGAACGGGCCGACACGCAGCTGGTGTTCGTGATGGGGGCGGACGCTGCGGTCGGGCTGGAGAGCTGGCGGCGCCCGGAGCGCGTGGTCGAGCTGGCGAGCCTGGCGGTGGCGCGTCGCGCCGGTGTTTCCGAAACCGACGTGATGGCGGTAATGCGCAGCCTTGGCTGCGATGATCGGACGGCGACGCTGGAGATGCCGCAGTTCGGGGTCTCCTCCTCGGCGGTGCGCGAGCGAGCGCAGCAGGGCCGGCCGTTGCGCTTCCTGGTCCCCGATGCGGTGGCCAGCTTTATCGAGGCAAAGGGGATCTACCGATGAACCAAGCTCAGTCAGAGCAGTTGGCGCGCAGCCTGGCGACGATCGCCGACTCGAAAAAGGCCGAGGAGATCGTCGTCCTCGACATGCGGGGGCTGGTCGCCTACACGGATTTCCTCGCGATCTGCACCGCCCGCAGCGAGCGGCAGGCGCGGGCGATCGTCGACGAGGTGAGGGTGCAGGTGAAGCGCGAGTCGGGGCTGCTGCCGGGCGGGGTCGACGCCGGCGGCGAAGCGGGATGGACGATCCTCGACTACCTCGACTGCGTCCTCCACGTCTTCACGCCGGAGGCGCGCGAGCGGTACGGGCTGGAGGATCTCTGGCGCGACGCGCCCCGCCTCGAGCTCGATCTCGAGGCGCCGGAAGAGCCCGAAGCGGCGAGTGCCTGAATAACGTCCGAGCGGCTCCCTACGGTTGCCGCCCATATGAATGGGTTCAGGAGGTCGCTGTTCGGTTACCGGCGCGCGGAGGTGGAGAATGCGATCTCTTCCCGCGACGCAAAGATCCTTGAGCTGGGGCGGAAGTCCGATTCCCTGCAAGAGACGATCATCGAGATGGAAGGGGAGACGACCACTCTCGCCGGCATGGTCTTCGAGCGCGAGCGGGAGATCCGCACCCGCGACGAGCGCCTGCGCGAGGCGAACGAGACCCACGACCGCAGCATCGCCTCGCTCGACGCGATCACCGCGCGACTCGAGGAGCTGGAGGCGCAGGCCCGCGGTCAGGCGACCCGGATCCGGATGAAAGCCTTGCGCGAGGCAGTCGAGGTCAGCAAGAAAGTGAAGGCGCTGACCGACATCGACCCCGTCTTCCAGTCCGAGCCGCAAGCCCAGGGCGAGCCCCAGCCGGACGTCGAGCCGACGCCGGCCGACGACGCCCTCTACGCAGGCCGTGTCAAGCTCGAGATCGGTCCCCTCGGCGACTTCTCCCAGCTGGTCGGCTTCGAGGACGCGGTTGGCCAGCTCGGCGCTTCTGAGATCTCGGTCGAGCGCTTCTCCGAGGGCCGGGCCACCTTCTCGATGAACCTCGACCAGCCGGTCGACCTCCTGCGCGAACTCGAGGAGCTCTCGAACGTCGAGTTCAAGGTTCGCCACAACGCCCCGGACAACCTGATCCTCGACGTGGACGAGGATCAGGGCCCCGAGCAGCGCGCCGCGTAGTTCTAACCCTGGCGCGGTAAACTTCCGCTTCGATCTGGGGCTGTAGCTCAGCTGGAAGAGCGCGTCGCTGGCAGCGACGAGGTCAGGGGTTCGAGCCCCCTCAGCTCCATCGTCAAGGCTTCCTCGCGCGGGAGGGCCTTGATGCGCGTCTGAATTCCGACGTACCAAAAGGCGCATAGAGCGGGATCTTCTGCCGGGGTTGAGTTCAGCTCTATAGACCCGAGAGGCCGGGGGGAATTGCCTCTCGCCCGATGCCGCGGCGCGACGATCCACAGGTCGGACTCGGGAAAGCGATCCGGGAGCTGCGGACAGAGAAGCAGCTGAGCCAGGAGGCGCTCGGGAACAGCGCCGAGATCCACCCGACCTGGATCTCGCACATCGAGTCCGGGCGGATCAACCCGACCTGGGGCAACGTGCGGCGGATCGCCAAGGGGCTGAAAGTGCCGCTGCCGCAGCTCGCGCAGCTGGCCGAGGACTACGAGGAGACTCTCGGAGCCTGATTCAAATGGTGGCCTTCGGCTGCCGATGGTTGGACAGTGAGCACGGCGAATGAGCACGTGTTCTCGCACGGGATGCGGGACACGCGAGCGACCCTGGATCTCTGGGCCCAGCATCCCTGGCGGATCCTGCGCGGCTGGATCGGCCTCAGCCTCGCCGTCGCGCTGACCTTGCTCGCCGCGACCTGGTTCGTCGCCGGCCTGCTGACTCCGGACCTGTCGCCGATCCACCTCGCCGGCCTCACCTACGCCTCCGAGCCCGACGACATGCTGCCGATCCTCTACCGCAACTCGCTGGTCCTGGCGCTGCACGGCACCGCCTGTATCGCGGGCTTCATCGCCGGCGCCTCGATGCCGATTGCCGCCGCGCAGCGGACCGGATTCAACCGCTGGATCCACGTCAAGGCCGGCGAGTTCGCGATCCTCTTCGTCGCCGCCGTCACCCTCTTCTCGCTCTGCACCCAGGCGCTCTACCTCGGCTTCCAGGGTTCCACTCTCGCCTACCAACTGCAGATCACCCGCTTCGAGCTGATCCTCAGCGTGCTCCCGCACGCGCTGCCGGAGCTGACCGCGCTCTTCCTGCCGCTCGCGGCCTGGTTGATCGCCAGCCGCCGCGGCGAGTGGAACCAGCTCCTTGCCGCCACCCTGATCACGGTGTCGCTGGCGATCCCCGTGATCCTCGCCGCCGCCGCGATCGAGGTTTACGTCTGGCCACAGATCCTCGAACAGCTCTCGCCGGGCCTCCGCGTTCTGCCCTTTTAGGGCGTTGAGAAAGGCGCCCGCCGCGCCGCCACGCCTGGCCCTCGTAAGATCGCTGCCCGATGGCGGGCTACGAGCCAAAAGAGATCGAGCGCAAGTGGCAGGCGGTCTGGGCCGAGGAGAAGACCTGGGAGGTCGCCAACCCCGGCCAGCCGGGCTCGGACGAGTCGAAGCCGAAGGCCTACGTGCTGGAGATGCTGCCCTACCCCTCGGGCGAGCCCCACGTGGGGCATCTCAAGTGCTACGCGGTCGGCGACGCGATCGCCCACTTCCGCCGCCGCCACGGCTTCGAGGTGATCCACCCGATGGGCTACGACTCCTTCGGCCTGCCGGCTGAGAACAACGCGATCAAAACCGGCGAGCCGCCGCGGATCGCCACCGAGCGCTCGATCGAGTCCTTCCGGCGGCAGTTCCGCGAGTGGGGGATCTCGATCGACTGGTCCCGCGAACTCGCCACCCACACGCCCGAGTACTACCGCTGGACGCAGTGGATCTTCCTGCAGCTGTTCGAGCGCGGGCTCGCCTACCGAACCGAGGCGCCGGTCCAGTGGTGCCCGAAAGACGCCACGGTGCTCGCCAACGAGCAGGTCGTCGACGGCCGCTGCGAGCGCTGCGGGACCGAGGTCGTCCAGCGCAACCTCGAACAGTGGTTCTTCCGCATCACCGAGTATGCCGACCGCCTGCTGGAGGACTTCGAGGTGCTCGAGTCCTGGCCCGAGCACGTGATCACCATGCAGCGCAACTGGATCGGTCGCTCCGAGGGCGCCGAGGTCGTCTTCCGCTGCGAGGAGGTCGACCTCGACTTCCCGGTCTTCACCACCCGTCCCGACACCCTCTTCGGCGCCACCTTCTTCGTACTGGCGCCCGAGCACCCCGAGCTGGGGCGGCTGGTCGCCGGCACCCCCGCCAAGGAGGCGGTGCGCGAGTACGTCAACCGGGTCGGGCGCGAGTCGGCCGAGGAGCGCGGGGCGGAGGACCGCGAGAAGACGGGGGTGCCGCTTGGCCGCTCGGTGGTCAACCCGGTCAACGGCGAGGAGATCCCGATGTACGTCGCCGACTACGTGCTGATGGAGTACGGCACCGGGGCGATCATGGCGGTGCCCGGCCACGACTCCCGCGACTACGAATTCGCCCAGAAGTTCGACCTGCCAGTGGTGCGGGTGATCGAGGGCAGCGACCCCGAGCAGGCGCGCGACGACGACGGCCTGCCCTACTCCGGCGACGGGCCGATGACCGGCTCCGGCCGCTTCGATGGCAAGCACAATCGCGAGGCCTATGACGAGATCGTCGCCTGGCTCGAGTCGGACGGCCGCGGCAAGCCGGCGGTCAACTACCGCTTGCGCGACTGGCTGGTCAGCCGCCAGCGCTACTGGGGGGCGCCGATCCCGGTCGTCTACTGCGATGAGTGCGGGATCGTGCCGGTGCCCGCGGAGCAGCTGCCGGTCGAGCTGCCGGAGATCGAGGACTACGCGCCGCAGGGCAAGAGCCCCTTGGCGGCGGCCGAGGATTGGGTCGCGACCGAGTGCCCGCGCTGCGGCGGCGCCGCCCGGCGCGAGACCGACACGATGGACACCTTCGTCGACTCCTCCTGGTACTTCCTCCGCTACCTCGACGCCGGTAACGACAAGGCGGCGTGGGACCGGGCGGCGGCCGACCACTGGATGCCGGTCGACCAGTACATCGGCGGCGTCGAGCACGCGATCCTGCACCTGATGTACGCGCGCTTCTTCACCAAGGCTCTGGCCGACCTCGGCCAGCTCGGCGTCCAGGAGCCGTTCGCCAACCTCTTCACCCAGGGAATGATCACCCGCGACGGGGCGAAGATGTCGAAGTCGAAGGGCAACACGGTCAGCCCTGGCGACTACGTCGAGCGCTACGGCGCCGACACCGCTCGTACTTACGTCTGCTTCATGGGACCGCCGGAGCGGGGCGGCGACTGGACCGACGAGGGCGTCGAGGGCGTCAACCGTTTCCTCTCGCGGCTCTCGCGGCTCTGCGAGGAGGCCGGCGAGCGAACCGAGGCGGGTGAGCCGAGCACCGAGGCAGGAGGCGAAGCGCGCGAGCTGCTCGCCAAGGCCCACTGGGCGATCGATAAGACGACCCGGGACTTCCAGCGTGGCTTCCAGTTCAACACCGTGATCTCGGCGGTGATGGAGCTGGTCAACGACGCCTACCGGCTCAAGGACGATCTCTATGCGACGCCTGAGGGCGGCGCCGCAGTGCGCTTTGCGACCGCGACGGCGGCCTCGCTGATCTTCCCCTTCGCCCCGCACCTCGGTAGCGAGGTCTACGAGCGGCTGACCGGAGGCCGTGTTTGGGAGCAGCCGTGGCCGGAGGCCGACCCCTCGCTGCTGGTCAGCGACACCGTGACCCTGGTCGTCCAGGTCAACGGCAAGCTGCGCGATCGGATCGAGGCGCCGGCCGAGGCGCCGAAGGAGGAGTTGCTGCGTTTGGCGCGCGAAAGCGAGAAGGTCGCCAAGCATCTCGACGGCTCAGAAATAGTCAAGGAAATTGTTGTTCCGGGCAAGCTGGTCAACCTGGTGGTCCGGTAGCGTCCTCCGCCAGGGCCTTCCGTTCTGCTAGAAAGCCGCCGAATGCTGGTCAGGCGCCTGCAAGACACCGCTGTGGAGGAGTGGCACCGAATCCGCGCCCATGTCCTCATGGACGCGGGCGAACTGGGGTCGCGCAATCTTTCCGTCACCTGGGTCTGTGTTCCCGGCGGTGCGGAGCAGACGTTGCACTCCTCCGGCGAGGCCGAGCAGGCCTACGTCGTCGTCCGCGGTCGCGGCACGATGTCGGTCGCCGGCGACACCCAGGAGGTCGGCGAGGGGGACCTGATCCTGGTTCCGCCCGCGACCGAGCACTCGATTGGCAACGAGGGCGAGGCCGAGCTGGTCTGTGTCTCGATCCAATCGCCGCCGGTCTCGGCAGCTGAGCTGTACAGCGACCAGCTCGCAGAGGTAGCGGGCTACGACGACGAGGACGAGTTCTGAGGCGCGGAGGGCGGCGCATATCTGCGTCCTCGGTCGCTCGCGTGCAGAGCACGCTTCGCGACCCCCGCGAAGGCGGGGTGTGAGCGCGCAGCGCGAGTTCCTTGATCTGCTTGCCCTCCACACCTCAGAACGACCTCTGTTTGAGACTTTTTTGATTTAGCGCGCCACGCGTGCGTTGATCCTGGCCAGGATCGGCTGCGTGCCCGAGCTGAGCCGAACCCAGGTGGTCGTCTACGCGGCGGTTGCGATCGCGTTGCTGCTGGTCGGGGCGCGGGCGATCCGCAGCGAGGGCGCCGAGGAGGTCTCGTTCGCGGCGGGGTCGGGCGGTTCTTCTGCGGATGGGGGATTCTCGGTGGGCGGCCAGGCGGGCGACCTGGTTGTCGACGTGACCGGGGCGGTGCGCGAACCTGGCGTCTACCGGATGCCGGCGGGCAGTCGGGTCAACGATGCGGTGGCGCGGGCGGGCGGCGCCGCGCCGGGGGCGCAGCTGGAAGCGATCAACCGTGCGGCGCGGCTCGCCGACGGGCAGCAGGTGGTCGTCCCCGAGATTTCGCCGGGCGGCACTGCGGCCGGGCCGGCCGGCCTCGAAGGCCCGATCAGCCTCGGCACCGCTTCCGTCGAGCAGCTGGAAGAGATCGAGGGGATCGGGCCGGTGACCGCCGGGGCGATCGTCGAGTTCCGCGACGACCACGGTGGGCTCTCCTCGGTCGAGCAGCTCGACCAGGTCTCGGGAATCGGGCCAGCGACGATGGACTCACTGCGGGAGCGGCTGCAGCCGTAGCGTCGGTTGGCGGTCGTGAGGACGATCCACCCGCCGCTGCCGGTCCTCCTCGGAATCCTGGTCGTGGCTGCGATCGCCCTGGCCAACAGTGGCGAGATCCGGGAGCGGGCCTCGGAGGGGCTTGGCCGCGGCGTGCCGGCGCGCGAGGCCGCCCTGGCGCGCGGGTTCGTGCTGGGAGAAGACGAGGGGGTCGACCCGCGCACCGAGGAAGACTTCCGGCGCTCCGGCCTGAGTCATCTCTTGGCCGTCTCTGGGCAGAACATCACTCTCCTCGCCCTGTTAGCGATGCCGCTGCTGGGGGTGTTCGGAATCCCGTTGCGCGAGCGGTTGCTCTGGGTGCTCGCCCTGATCGCCGTCTACGTCCCCGTCGCCGGCGCCGGTCCCTCGATCCAGCGGGCGGCGGTGATGGGCGCGGTTGGCGTCCTCGCGACGTTGGGCGGGAGGCGCTCCTCGCGGCTCTACGCGCTGGCGCTGGCGGCGCTGGTGACGCTGGCCATCGATCCTCGCATCGCGGCCGACGTCGGCTGGCAGCTGAGCTTCGCCGCGGTGTTCGGCATCCTCCTGCTCGCCTCGCCGTTGCGCGGGGCGATCGAGGGCCTGGTGGGAAAGGGACGATGGCGCCGGGCGCTGACCGAGGGCGTGGCGGTAACGGTTGCGGCGACCCTGGCGACGGCGCCCCTGATCGCCTTCCACTTCGAGCGGCTCTCGACGACGACGCTGGGGGCGAACGTTCTGGCGCTGCCAGCGGTTGCCCCGGCGATGTGGCTGGGCATGTGCGCCGCTGCCCTGGCTCAGTTGCCCGGTGCTCCGCTGGAGCTGCTGAACGGGCTCAACGCGCTGCTCCTCGCCTACATCGCCCAGGTGGCCGCCTGGTGCGCGGCGCCGGAGTGGGCCGAGTTGGAGGTTCACCTCGGCAGCCTGGGCATGGCTGCGGCCTACGCCGGCCTCGCTGCGGGCCTCCTCTTCTGCTGGAAGTGGCCGCGGTACGCCGTGGCTCTCGGTGCCATCGGCTTGGGGCTGGTGTTGCCGCTGCCGGGAGACGGAGGGTCGGCTGCCGACCCGCTGCGGGGATTGCGGGTCGAAGTCCTCGACGTCGGCCAGGGCGACGCGATCCTTATCCGGCCTGCTGGCGCGCCGGCGGTGCTGGTCGACGGCGGCCCGCCGGGGGAAGGATTGGCGAGGAAACTCGAGGGGGCAGGCGTCGACAACCTCGGGGCGGTGATCGCGACCCACGACCAGTCCGACCACGTCGGCGGGGTTGAAGAATTGCTGGGCGAGGTTCCGGTCGGGCGGCTGGTCTATGCCCGCCTCGGTCGGGAGCTCCTCGCCCGCGCCACGGCGGCCGGCGCCGAGCCCGTGCGGGTCGCGGCAGGGCGCGAGTTACGCTCCGGTCCTCTGCGCCTGCGGGTCCTGTGGCCGCCGCCGGAGCTGCTGAGCGGAGTGTCGGCGGACCCGAACCAGCTGGCTTTGGTGATCGAGGCCCGCTGGCGCGACTTCAGCATGCTGCTGACCGCCGACGCCGAGGCGGAGTCGGTGCCGATCGAGGCGGGTCCGGTGGACGTCCTCAAGGTCGCGCATCACGGCAGCGACGACGCCGGGCTGGATTCCCTGCTCGACCGTGTCCGGCCGCAGCTAGCGGTGATCTCGGTCGGTTCGGACAACTCCTACGGGCATCCGACGCCCCAGACTTTGGCAGTCCTGGCGCGGCACCGGGTCCCGGCGCTGCGAACCGACGAGGACGGCGCGGTCGCGATCGCCGTCGAAGCGAATGAATTCCGCCTGGACGGTTGATCGAATCGAAAGTAGAGAATTACAATCCAATGACTACGGGGTCCCAGGGCGGACGCCGATGACCAGTCAGGTGCACTCCATCTTCCACAAGCTTCTAGATTCGCCACGGCTGTCCAGGCTGGTCGGCAAGTCCATGCCGGACCGGATTCGCAGCATCGGCTTTGCCTTCTTGGGCCTGACCGCGGCTGCCGGCTTGGCCCTGGTGGCCGCCTTCGCCCAGATGGGCTTCCCGCTTCTCTCGCCGGCGCCTCTGCCCAGTGCGCCCCCGGAGCGAAACTCGATTGGCAAAGCGGTTGCGCTGGACAGTGGTTCCGCGGCAGTCGGCCTTGCCCAGGCGCAGGGCGCGGCGGTCGTCGTCCCGGGCCCTTCTCGCGGCCAGAGCGGTTCGAGTGGCACCGCGCGCAATCAGGGCAGCTCGGGGGTCGACGGTTCCGGCGTCAGGGTCTCGGGCTCTGAGCCCGACGACGCTCCCGGCCCCTCCGCTCCGGCACCGGCACCGAGCCCGGAACCGGCGCCCAGCCCGGCCCCGACCCCGCCCGCGGATCCGTCTCCGGCCCCGGTGGAGGTCCCTGTGGTCTCCCCGGATTCGGGGGCGAAGCCCGACAAGGCGAAGCCGGTGAGCTCGACGCCAAACAAGCCGGACGCGAAGCCCGCCGCTGCCAAGCCCCCCAAGGGGGAAACCAAGCCGACGAAGAGCAAGCCGGCCAAGCCCGCGAAGGCCAAGCCCTCCAAGCCAGAACCGAAGCCGGCCAAGCCGGAAGCGGCCCCGGCGCCCGAAGCGAAGTACGTTCCCGCCCCGCCGCCTCCGGCCGACAAGGGCAAGGACAAGCCGAAGGAAGAAGAGGACAAGAAGAAGTAGCCCCGCAACCGGGCCGGGGCGAGATCTAGACTCGCCCCATGGCCGACGAGATGCGACCGTTGTACCTGATCGCCGGCGGCGACGGGGCGAAAATCGACGCCACCCGCGCGCGCCTGCGAGCGCGGGCCGAACGCGAGGGCGGCGCGGCTGCGCTCGAGGTCTTCGAGCCGAGCGAGGGCAGGGGAATGCCCGACCACGAGGCACTGCTGGCCGCGATCCCGGCGATGTCGCTGATGGAGACGCGGCGCTACCTGCTCGCCGACGGGATCGAGCGCTGGCGCGATCGCCAGCTGGAGCCCGTTCTCGCGGCACTGGGCGAGCTGCCGCCGGACCTGACCCTGGTTCTGATCTGCCGCGACAAGGCGCCGGCGAAGCTGGCCAAAGCGGTGAAGGCGGCAGCCGGCGAGGTGCACGAGTTCGAGGCGCCGAAGGCGAAGGAGATGCCCCGGATGCTGGTCGGCGAGGCCCAGCAGCTCGGCTTCCGGCTCGATCCGGCGGCGGCGCGGATGCTGGTCGAGCGGATGGGGGCCAGCCCGGTCCGCCTCCGCAACGAGCTCGAGCGCCTGGCCCTGTGGGCGGGCGAGGGCGGCCAGGTCGGCGCCGAGGACCTCGAAGCGATGATTACCGACACCTCCGAAGCGGCGGTCTGGTCGCTCTCCGACGCCCTGATCGAAGGCAACGCCGCCGCGGCGCTGGGGATCGCCGAGCGCCTGATCGGCCAGGGGGAGAACGTGACCGGGCTGATCTACGGCCTTGCCTCGCGCCTACGCGGCGCCTGCGCCGCCGCGGCGCAGCTGGAGGAGGGGATCCCGCCGCAGCAGGTCGAGTCCTCGCTGAAGATGCACCCCTACGCGGCCAAGCAGCTGGTCAGGCGCCTGGGTGGGACCGACCTGGCCAGCCTCAGGCTGGCGACGGAAACGCTCGCCGACCTCGAGCTCTGGTGTCGCGGCGGCGCCGGCTACGGCGACGAGCTGGCGCTGACGATCGCCCTCAGAAGAGCCGCATCCGGCGCTGCTTAAAAGGGAGTGATGCGGCTAAGAGGCGCTGCTGGCGGCGGCCATGCGGGCTGCCTTGGACTTCTTGCGGGCGCCGGTGTTCTTGTGGAGGGCGCCCTTCTGCACGGCCTTGTCGATCTTCGAGACCAGGTCCCGCTGCTCGGTGGCAACCGTCTCGGCATCACCGGCCTCCACCGCGCTTTCGAGGCGGCGGAAGTGCGTCTTCACGGTGCTGGTGAGCAACCGATTCTCGGTCTGCTCGCGCTCGCTGCGTAGGATCCGCTTCTTCTGTGAGGCTATGTTGGCCATGTCAAGTACCCGAGCAGGCGCCGTGCCGGCTCCGGGCGGCCGCCGACTATAGCGACTGAGACGAAGCTTGGAGACCCCCAGGGCACCTGACACCCCGAATCCCGGCGAGCGGCCAATCAACGAGGAGGTCGCCGCCTGGGAGGCGGAGGCGTTCGAACCGGGTGAGGAAATCACCCGCGAGCCGGCACCCGGCAAGCAGCCGGGGCGAATTGCCCGCTCCACCGCCTTCTTCTCGATCGCCACCGCGGCCTCACGCGTCGCCGGCCTCGGCCGCGAAGTCGTCGCCGCCGGCTACTACGGGATCAGCGGGCCGATGTCGGCCTTCACGATCGCCTTCCAGGTCCCGAACCTGATCCGCGCCCTGTTCGCCGATGCCGCCCTGCAGCCGGCCTTCGTCCCGGTCTTCACTGAACTGCTCGGCAAGAAGGACTACAAAGAGGCGTTCCGGCTGGCCTCGACGATGCTGCTGCTGGTGACGATGGTGCTGGGCGTCGTCACCACCCTCTTCGTCCTCCTGGCGCCGGTGATCATGCCGCTCTTCGCGCCCGGCTTCGAGGGGGAGATCCTCGACCTCACCGTCGCCCTCTCCCAGGTCCTCTTCCCGATCCTGGTCCTGCTTGGGATCAGCGGCATCGTCGTCGGCGTCCTCAACAGCTACGACCGCTTCGGTGCCTTCGCGATCTCGCCGCTGTTCTGGAACCTGACGATCATCCTCGTCCTGGTCGTGCTCGAGCCGATGTTCGAGGGCCAGGACCGGATCTACGCATACGCGATCGGGATTTTGGTGGGCACCCTGGTCCAGCTGCTGATCCCGGCCTGGGATCTGCGCCACACGCCTTACCGGTTCAGCTTCAGCTTCGACTGGCGCAACCCGAAGGTGCGGCGGGTGCTGGTGCTGATGCTGCCGGTGACGATCAGCCTTGGCCTGATCAACTTCAACCTGCTGATCAACAGCTTCTTCGGCAGCCTCGTCTCCTTAGAGGCGCCGGCGGCGATCGACAAAGCCTTCCGCATCTACCAGCTGCCGCAGGGGATCTTCTCGGTCGCGATCGCCACCGTCCTCTTCCCGACCCTGGCCCGCTTCGCCAACGCGGGGCAGATCGACGACCTGCGTTCGACGATGGCCAACGGGATGCGCCAGATCCTCTTCGTCCTGGTCCCGGCGGCGGCGGCGATGCTGGTCCTCGCCGAGCCGATGATCCGGCTGATCTACCAGCGGGGGGCGTTCGACGCCCACGAAACCGAAGTCGTCGCCACCGCCCTCTTCTGGTTCGCCTTCTCGCTGCCGACCAACGGGCTCTTCCTGCTCCTCACCCGCACCTTCTTCAGCCTGCAGCGGCCCTGGGTGCCGACCGGGATCGCCCTCGCCAACCTGGTGGTGACGGCGGGGGCGGCGCTGGCCCTCTACCACCTCGGGGTGGGCGGGATCGTCGCCTCGACCGCGATCGCCACCGGCGCCAGCGTCGTCGCCCAGGGCGTGATCCTGCGCCGGCTCCTGCACGGACTGGAGTTGGGGCGGCTGTTCTCGGCCGCAGCCCGGGTCACGGTCGCTGCCGCCGGTCTGGCCGCGATCAGCTGGATCGTCTGGGAGGTTCTCGATGAGGCGCTGGGACGAGGCCTGCTCGGCCAGATCGCCTCGCTCGGCATCGGTCTGGCCGCGGGCGGCGTCGTCTACGTGGCGATCGCCAAGCTACTCCAGGTCGCCGAGCTGGAGCAGATGAGCCGCCTGCTGCTGCGGCGAGGCCGCTAAGCGCCGATGCTCGGTCCCGGGCGGTACCTGTTGGGGGTCGTGGAGATCTTGCTGCTCGGCGGCTTCGCTTGGATGGGCGGAGTTTCAGGCCGTCGTTGGCTGCTGCCGCGTTTCGAGGGGGCGCCGGCGCATCTGGCGAGCGCTGTGATCGCGCTGGCGCTGCTGATCTGGGCGGCGGAGGCGCTAGGAACGTTCGGCGCGCTGGACCCGGTGCCCTATCTCGTACTGGTTGGCGCGGTCGGCGTTGGGCTGTGGAAATTTGCGCCCGGTTCAGAGGGGGTCGGGAGGCCCTCTCCAGACACATCTCGCCAATGGCTCGATGTTGAGTGTCTGGAGAGGGCCTCCCGACCCCCTCTTCCAACCCTGATCGCGCTTCTGATTGCGGTAATCGCAGTCATTTACTTCGCGGGCGGAGTGAAGACGCGGCTGAGTACCGGGATGACCGGGTTCGACAGCACCTGGTACCACGGGCCTTTCGCGGCGGGCTTCATGCAGAGCGGAGATACGTGGGACCTGCATTTCATCGCGCCGCAGTTCCTCGCCTGGTTCTACCCGGCGAACTCGGAGGTCTTCCACGCGGCGGGGATGCTGGCGTTCGGGCGGGACGTGCTCTCGCCGCTGCTGAACCTGGGCTGGTTCGTGGGGTGTTTGGTCGCCTGCTGGTGCATCGGTAGGCCGTACCGGGTGGCGCCCTGGTCGCTGGCGCTGGGAGCGATCGCGCTCAGCGTGCCGGCCCTGGCCGACCAGGCGGGTGAGGCGAGGAACGACATCGTCGGCATCTTCTTCCTGCTGAGCGCGGTGGCTATTGCCTTGAACGCTTGGAGCGGCGATGGGGGGACGGAAAAGCGGCTGGGTAGGGAGGGGGAAGGTTCTGGCGTCGGCGCCTACCTCGTCGTCGGGTTGGCCGCGGGCCTGGCTGCAGGGACGAAGCTCAACTTTCTGCTGCCGGCCGCTGTATTGGTCATCGGCCTGGGTGTGCTCGCTCCTCGAGGCGCGCGCGGTCGCGCATTCGTTGCCGCGCCTTTGGCCGCGGTGGCCGGAGGCGGCTACTGGTACCTGCGCAACCTCGTCCACAGTGGCAACCCGCTGCCCTGGATTCACCACCTCGGCCCGATCGACATTCCAGCGCCCGAGCAGGCCCTCGGTGGCCGCGAAGCCCACTCGGTCCTCGGCTACCTCACCGACGGCGCCGTCTGGTCCGATTGGTTCCTCCCCGGCCTCCACGACGGCCTCTGGCTCCTCTGGCCGCTGCTGCTACTTGCCGCCCTCGCGGGCCTGTTCCTCGCCCTCATGCAGTTGCGTGGTTCCTTTGTCGCCTCTCAGGCGACAAAGGAACCACGCAACTCGACGCTGGCCCTGGCGGGGCTCGTCGGGCTGGCGGCGGCGCTGGCGTGGCTCGTCGCGCCGACCTCGGCTTCGGGCCCCGACGGGATGCCACGCGGATTCGAGTCCGGCCTCCGCTACCTCGCCCCAGCCCTGGTCCTCGGATTGGCGCTGCTACCTACGGTTCTACCGCTAAGGCGTCGGTTGGAGGGCGAGGGGCACCCTCCGAACGGGCGGATACTCAAAGCGTCGAGCCCATTGGCTCGACGCTTGTCCGGGCGGGGGGTGCCCCTCGCCCTCCTCGCCATGCTGCTGGCGATCGCCCTTGGCTATCCGGTCCAGCGGCACTACCTGGAGTCCCGCTACGAGGACCCAACCTTCACCGCCCCAGGCCTCAACGCCGCCTTCGCCTGGTCCCGCGACATCTCCGGCGCCCGAATAGCCACCACCAGCACCCGCCAGTACCCCCTCTTCGGCACCGACCTCACCAACCGCGTCCAATATCTCGGCACCGAACAGCCCCACGGAGGCTTCGAGGCCCCCAAGGACTGCCAGACCTACCTCCAACTCCTCAGGGAGGGCGACTACGACTACGTAGTAGCCACCGGGGACCGCATAGAGCCCAACAAGCCTCCGTACCCACCCTCGGTCCGGTGGACCGAAGACGCCGGAGCCAAAGTCCTCCTGCGAAAGCCCCCAACCGTCGTCTTCGAGCTAAGCCAGCTTCCCGACCCCGCGGCGTGTAGGGGAAGCGGTTCTCCGGCGGGTGGCACGGTAGGGGGGACCATCCCCTCGTAGTTGAGGGGATGGTGGGTCCCCTGCCGTGACAGGACCCGCCGGCCGCAGGCGCCCGTCCCTCATACTCCCCACGCCCACCATGGACCACATCCGAAACTTCAGCATCATCGCCCACATCGACCACGGCAAGTCGACCTTGGCCGACCGCATCCTCGAGCTGACGGGCGCCGTCGACCCGAAGAAAATGCAGGCTCAGATGCTCGACTCGATGAACCTCGAGCGCGAGCGCGGGATCACGATCAAGGCCCAGGCGGTGCGGGTCGAGTACACCGCCGAGAACGGCGAGACCTACCACCTGCATCTGATCGACACCCCGGGCCACGTCGACTTCTCCTACGAGGTCTCGCGCAGCCTCGCCGCCTGCGAGGGGGCGCTGCTGGTCGTCGACGCCGCCCAGGGGGTCGAGGCGCAGACGGTCGCCAACACGTACCTGGCGATCGAGGCCGGGCTGGAGCTGATCCCGGTGATCAACAAGGTCGACCTGCCGGGGGCCGAGCCGGAGCGGGTCGCCCAGGAAATCGCCGACCTGACCGGTGGCGACCCCGGCGAAGCGCTGCAAATCTCGGCCAAGACCGGGATCGGGGTCCCCGAGGTGCTGGAGGCGATCGTCGAGCGGATCCCGGCTCCCAAGGGCGAGCCCGAGGCGCCGCCGCGGGCGCTGATCTTCGACTCCGAGTTCGACCAGTACCGCGGCGTGATCGCCTACGTGCGGGTGGTCGACGGGTCCTTCCGCAAGCACGGCTCGATCCTGGCGATGCAGAACGGGACCGAGGCCGAGATCGACGACATCGGCTTCTTCCGGCCGGCGATGACCGCGGTGCCGGGGATGGAGGCCGGCGACGTCGGCTACCTGATCACCGGCATCAAGGACGTCGCCAAGCTGCGGGTGGGGGACACGCTGACCGCCAAGGAGCAGCCCGCCGCCGAGCCGCTGGAGGGCTACCGCGAGGTGCGGCCGATGGTCTTCTGCGGGCTCTTCCCGATCGACACCGACCGCTATGAAGACCTCCGCGACGCGCTCGAGAAGCTGGCGCTGAACGACGCCGCGCTGTCCTGGGAACCGGAGACCTCGGAGGCGCTCGGGTTCGGCTTCCGCTGCGGCTTCCTCGGCCTCCTTCACATGGAGATCGTGCGCGAGCGACTGGAGCGCGAGTACGGCCTCGACCTGCTCTCGACGACCCCCAACGTGCGCTACGTGGTTCACAGGACCAACGGCGAGACGGCGGAGGTCCGCAGCCCCACCGACCTGCCCGACCCCGCCTCGATCGAGTCGGTCGAAGAGCCCTACATCCGCGCCACGATCATCTGCCCCTCGGAGCAGGTGGGGGCGGTGATGGAGCTCTGCCAGGGGCGCCGCGGAACCCATGTCGACATGCATTACCTGAGCCCGGTGCGGGTGCAGATCCGCTACGACATGCCGCTGGCCGAGATCGTCCTCGACTTCTTCGACCTGCTCAAGTCATCGACCCGCGGCTACGCCTCGCTCGACTACGAGCCGATCGGCAACCGCCCCTCCGACCTGGTCAAAGTCGACATCCTGCTCGCCGGCGACAAGGTCGACGCGCTCTCGATCATCGTCCACCGCGACTTCTCCTACGAGCAGGGCAAGCGCCTCGTCGAGCGGCTGAGGAAGACGATCCCGCGCCAGCAGTTCGACGTCCCGGTGCAGGCCGCGATCGGCTCCAACATCCTCGCTCGCGAGACGGTGAAGGCGGTGCGCAAGGACGTCACCGCGAAGCTCTATGGCGGCGACGTCACCCGCAAGCAGAAGCTGCTGAAGAAGCAGAAAGCGGGCAAGAAGCGGATGAAGTCCGTGGGCCGGGTCGAAGTGCCGCAGGAGGCGTTCCTGGCGGTGCTGCAGATCGACGAGTAGCCCGCGCGCCCCGCTGGCTGCCTGGCCAGTTATTGTCCCCGCCCATGGCACTCAAGACCGATGCGGTAGGCAAGGAATGGCCCGCCACCACCTACCAGGTGGGACGGGAGAAGATCAAGGAGTACGCGAACGCGCTGGGGATCGACAACCCGGTCCACCACGACGTCGAGGCGGCGCGCGCGGCGGGCTTCCGCGACGTGGTGGCGCCGCCGATGTTCGCGGTCGTCTACAGCAGCCCAGCGATGGCGCCGGGCATCCTCGATCCCGAGGTCGAGATGAACTTCGCTGCGATGGTCCACGGCGGCCAGGAGTTCGCCTGGGACGAGCCGGCCTGTTCCGGCGACGAGATCACGACGACCGCCAAGTGCCTCTCGATCGAAGAGAGGGACGGCAAGGGCTTCTACGTGTTCGAGACCAACTCCGTCAACCAAGACGGCGCCCAGGTCGCCCGCGGCACCTGGACGCTGATCGTCAGGGGGGTTTGAAATGGCTTTGAACGCAGGCGACCAGATCCCGGAGCAGCGGGTCACCCCGGACAAATACCTGCCGCACCGCTACGCCGGCGCCTCCGGCGACTTCAACCCGATCCACATCGACGACGAGCTGGCGAAAGCCGTCGGCCTGCCTCGCAACATCCTCCATGGCCTCTACTCGATGGGCCTGGTGGCGAAGGCCAACGCGGCGGTCGCCGACGGCGATCCGCGGGCGCTGAAGCGGCTCTCGGTCCAGATGCGCGGCATGGGCGTCCCCGAGGCGGAGATCGTCGTCACCGGCACTGTCAAGTCCGCCGATGGCAACCGGGTCGTGATCGACACCGTCGCCGCCCAGGGCGAGACGACGCTGATCAAGAACGCCGAGGCGGAAATCGAGCTTTGAGCCCTCCTCGGCTCGGGTTGGCTGATTTCTAAGATGTGCTGATGCTCTCCGAGCGCCAAGAGCTGATTTTGCGGTTGGTTGTCGAGGCCCATCAGGGGTCGGGACGGCCGGTGCCCTCGAAGGAAGTCGCCGAGCGGCCCGCGGTCGGGTGCGGTCCCTCGACCGTGCGGGCCGAGCTGGCGGCGCTGGAGGCGGCCGGGTACCTGACCCATCCCCACACGTCCGCCGGCCGGGTTCCAACCGACGCCGGCTACCGGCTCTACGTCGACGGGATGGTCGCCTCGGGCCAAGTCCCGGCCACGCCGGGGGTCGAGCTGGAGCTCTCGCGCCTGCGCAGCGAGGTTGACGAGGCGATGCGGGAGACGACCACCGCCCTCGCCCAGGTCACCGACCTGGTGGCGATGGCGACCGCGCCGCAATCGAGCCTGGCGGCGACGATCCACCGGGTCGAGGTGCTGCCCTTGCAGCCGAACAAGGTGGTGGTGATCGCGATCGCCTCCACCGGAGACGTCACCCGCCGCGTCTTCGAGTTCGACCGGCCGCTCGATCCGGGCCTGGTCGAGTGGGCTTCGAGTTACCTCAACGAGTCCCTATCCGGGCTCGGGGTGGGGGCGCGGATGATCGCCACCCGCCTCGCCGATCCCGGTTTGGGTGGGGTCGAGGCCGAATTCATCGCCACTCTTGGCACCACCTTCACCGACCTCATCGCCGAGGAAAGCGGCGAGCTCTACATGGACGGGACCTCGCGCCTGCTCTCCGCCGCGCACCGGCCGGACCTGCCGCGCGCCGACGAGCTGATGACGGCGCTGGAGCGGCGTGCCGACGTGCTGCGGATGCTGCGCTCCTCCCTGGGCGAGCGTTCCGTGTTCTTCTGGATCGGGGGCGAGAACCCGCAGCCGGGGCTGCGCTCGGTCAGCGTGGTCGGCGCCAACTACGGACTCGGCCACCGCAACCTCGGCACCGTCGGCGTCGTCGGGCCGCTGCGGATGGACTACGCGCTGGCGATCGCCTCGGTTCGCCACGCCGCCCGCGAGCTCTCCGGTTACTTCGAGACGGTCTACGACAACTAGCCGATGCCGCGCGACTATTACGAGGTCCTCGGGGTCTCCCGGGACGCAACCGAGACCGAGGTAAAGAAGGCCTTCCGCCGTTTGGCTCGGGAGCTGCACCCCGACGTCAACGATCACGATCCCGAGGCGGAGGAGAAATTCAAGGAGGCGGCAGCGGCCTACGAGGTCCTATCCGACGCCGAGCAGCGACGCACCTACGACGCCTACGGGCACGATGGCCTGCGCTCCGGTGGGTTCGAGCCGGGAGCCGGTTTTGGCTCGATCGACGACATCTTCCAGGCCTTCTTCGGCGGCGGCTTCGGCGGTCGCCAGGCAGCGGGCGGCGGCGACGTCATGGTGGCGGTCGAGGTCGAGCTGGCCGAGGTCGCGACCGGCGCCCGCCGAGAGGTCACCTACGACGTCGTCGGCAGCTGCGAGCACTGCCACGGCAACGGGGCCGAGCCGGGGACGCCGATCACCACCTGCGAGCGCTGCGGGGGCGCCGGGGAGCTGCGCCAGGTGACCCGGACCCCGTTCGGCCAGATGGTCCGCGCCGCCGCCTGCGACGTCTGTGGCGGCAGCGGCAAAATCCCCCAGCAGCCGTGCGACACCTGTGGTGGCGGCGGCCGCACCCGGCAGAGCCGGACTAGCGCGATCGAGGTGCCGGCGGGGATCGAAGACGGCCAGCGGATGCGGATCACTGGCGCTGGTCATGCCGGCGACGCCGGCGCCCCGGCAGGTGACCTCTACGTCGAGGTGGGGGTCGCCGAGGACGAGCGCTTCGAGCGCGACGGCGGCGACCTGCTCAGCGTCGTCTCGGTCCCGGCGACGCTGGCGATGCTGGGGACGACTGTGACCGTGCCGACGCTCGACGGTGAGGAGGAGATCGAGGTCGAGCCGGGAACCCAGCCGGGCACCGAAAAGGTGCTGCGGGGTGCCGGTCTGCCGCGGCTGAACAGCCGCCGCCGCGGCAACCAGCGGGTGATCCTCGAGGTCTTCGTCCCGGCCAACCTCAATCAGGAGCAGCGGGAGATCGCCGAGCGCCTCGACGAGACCCTCGAGGACGAGAACCTCTCACCACCGCACGGCGACGGCCTGTTCGGCCGCGTGCGGCGGGCCTTCGGTTGAGGCCCTGTCGGTGATCCGCCTCGCGGTCCGCTGCGCCCCCGAGCAGGCCGAGCTGGTCCTGGCCGAGCTGACGGTTCTGGCTCCGAACGGGGTCGAGGAGGAGCGCGGGCCGGGCTACGTCGAGTACGCGATCTACGGCGGCGAGGGGGAGCTGCCGGAGCTGGGTGACCTCGACGTCGCGGTCGGCGGCGGCCGGGTCGAGGTCAGCGCCACCGAGATTCCCGACGACTGGGCCGACCGCTGGCGCGACTTCCACAAGCCGCTCCTGGTCGCCGGGCGGCTTTGGCTGCGCCCCTCCTGGGAGCCCTCGCGGGAGGGAGCGCTCGACGTGGTCGTCGATCCCGGCCAGGCCTTCGGCACCGGCGCCCACCCGACTACGCGCCTCTGCCTGGAGCTCCTCTGCGAGCTGGAGGCCGCGGGCGGGGCGGGAGGTGAGCTCGTCGATCTGGGGACCGGCTCGGGGGTGCTGGCGATCGCCGCGGCGAAGCTTGGGTGGGGTCCAATCCGGGCCTACGACCACGAGCCCGCCGCCCTCGAGGCGGCTGCTGCGAACGCCGAGGTCAACGGTGTCGAGCTCCAGCTCGAGCGGGTCAACCTGCGGGAACGCCTCCCCGAGCTCACCCCGGCGGTGGTGGCGAACATGACCGCCCCGATCCTCAAGGCGGTGTCATCGCAGCTGACTGCGGCCCCCGAGACCCTGGTCTGCTCCGGGCTGCTCCTCGGCGAGCAGGATGAGGTTGCGGATGCCTTTGCGGGCGCGGGGATGCGGGAGGCCGAGCGCCGCCAGGACGGCGATTGGGCCGCGCTTTTGCTCCGTCGTCGGTGAGGGGTATGTTTTCCGGCGATGACGCTTGCCTCGATCGTCGATCCCGGCTACAAGTTCGCCCTCTTCCTGCACGTCTTGGCCGTGGTGCTCGCGTTCGGCCCGACCTTCGGATACGCGCTCTTCGCGACGGTGGGCCCGCAGTATCCGCGGGCGACGCCGGCGATCCTCACCGGGATCCAGAAATGCGACCGCTACCTGGTCAACCCCGGGATGATCGTCCTGCTCCTGGCGGGCATCTACCTGCTGGTGGACGGCGACTGGGAGTCCAGCACGGCCTTCATCACCGTCGGTTTCCTGGCGATCATCGTGCTCTTCGGGCTCCAGCACGCCTTCTTCCAGCCGCAGGTGAAGAAGGCGAAGGAAGTCGCCGAGCGCGACCTGAAGGCGGGCGACACGCTCAGCGCCGAGTTCGATGCCATCTCGGACCGCATCGGCAAAGTCGGCGGCCTGGCCGGCCTGATCGTCGTCGTCACGATCTTCTTCATGGTCTACAAGCCCTTCCTGTGAGCCGCTCGCGCTGAGCGGACGCCGCGTTTTGCCCCAACTGGAACCGGTGCAGCCGGTGGGGATGTTCGACTCCGGGGTCGGCGGCCTCACGGTCCTCCATGAGTGCCTGGTCTCGTTGCCGCAAGAGGACTTCCTCTACCTCGGCGACACGGCGATGTTCCCCTACGGGGACAAGGACCCGGAGGAGCTGCGCGCGCGGATCCGGCGGATCGCTGAGCTGCTGATGGACCGTGGCGCCAAGCTGCTGGTGATCGCCTGCAACACCGCGACCTCGATCGGCGAGGAGGTGACGCGGGAGGTTGCCGCGGCGCGTGGGGTGGAGGTGGTGCCGGTGGTCGAGCCGCAGGCGGAGATCGCCTCCGCGATCACCGTCAACGCGCGGGTCGGGGTGCTGGCGACGCCGAACACGGTCGAGAGCGGCGCCTACCGGCGGGCGCTGGAGGCCGAGGGCCGCGGTCTTGACGTGGTCGAGGTGGCGGCACCGGACCTCGCTCCCTTCATCCAGAACGGGTCGCTCTTCGACGAGGACACGATGAAGATGGCCCGCGCCTACTGCCGACCCTTGATCGAGGCCGATGTCGACACCCTGATCCTCGGCTGCACCCATTACCCGTTGGTGGCGCCGATGCTGCAGCGGATCCTCGGCCGCGACGTCCGCCTGGTCAGCGGCGGCCACGCGGTCGCGGCCGCGGTCCAGCGGGCGCTCGAGGGGTCCGGCCTAGCCCGCGAGTCCCGCGGCGAGGGCGCCTACGACTTTCTCTGCACGGGTGACGTCGAAGCCTTCCAGGCGGTCGGCACCCGCTTCCTGCAGATGCCCCTAGGCGAGGTCGATCGGGTCGAAATCTGAGTTCCGCCCGCGAGTTGGCACCAAATTGGCTCGATCTGCGCGCCACGCGTGCGCCCTGACCCCTCACGCTCTGGCAATGCCCGTTCTGACCGCCGGCAATACCGTATATACTCACCCCGTGGCCAAGGTGATGATCTCCATTCCCGATGCTCTCCTGGGGCGGCTCGATTCCCGCGCGAAGCAGCTGGGCCAAAGCCGTAGCGGTCTCCTGCGGAATCTCGTCGAGCGCGAGCTGGAGGCCGGAGAGCGGCGCCGGCAGGAGGAGATCAATCGGCTCCTGGATGAGGTCCGGATCGAGGTCCCGGCCGACCGGCCCGAGCTTTTGGACGTGGCCCAGCTGATCCGGGAAGACCGGGAATCTCACTAACTTGTTCCTCGTCGACGCCAGCGTCTGGGTGGCCGCCGTAACGCCCCAGCATCCTCAGCACGTACAAGCGGAGCGATTTCTGCGGGCGGGAGCGCCGCTGACGGTGCTTGACCTCACGATTTACGAGGTTGCGAACGTGGTGGGACGGAAGTACGGGGAGCTGGATGTGGCCCGGAGGCTGGTGCAAGGGCTCTTCCGTGGGTCCGCCCGACCGCCGCTTCGGGCGGACGCCGCCCTGTTCGAAGATGGGCTGGATCTGATGAGCGAGCATGGTCTCACCGCCTACGACGCCGCCTATGTCGCCGCGGCCCGGAGTAATGGCTGGCAGTTGGTCAGCCTCGACCTTCGCGATCTCGTGTCCAAGGGCCTCGCGGTGACTCCCGATGCCGCCGATTACCCTTAAGGGCATGCCGGTTCTCGAACAGGTCCAGGACGACGTCAAGGTGGCGATGAAAGCGCGTGATCGCGAGCGCGCTGGCGCTCTGCGCCTGATCGTCGACGTGCTCCAGCAGGACGCCAAGTTCGGCAAGGGCGACGAGGTTGCCGTTTTGCAGCGCGAGCGCAAGAAACGGGTCGAGGCGGCTGAGGCTTATGAGAGCGCCGGCCGCACCGAGCAGGCAGCCTCTGAGCGCTTCGAGGCGGAGCTGATCGAGGGCTACCTGCCGCAGCAGCTCTCCGACGAGGAGCTGGCGGAGCTGGTCGAGGCGGCGGTCGCGGAGACCGGGGCCAGCGAGCAAAAGCAGATGGGCCAGGTGATGTCGGCCCTGATGCCGAAGGTCGGCGGCCGTGCCGACGGCAAGCGGGTTAGCGCCGCGGTGCGAGAGAAGTTGGGTGCCTGAGCTTTGGCCCGCAGGCAGCTGACCCTGGACAACACCGTCGCCGCTGAGCTGGCGGGCTCCGAGGACACCGTCCTCCGCGCCCTGCGCGGGCGCCTGGACGCAGACCTGCACCTGCGCGGGAACGTGCTGACGCTGGAGGGCGACCCCGACGACGTCGCCGCGGCGGCGACCGTGGTCGACGAGATGGTCGAGCTGATCGAGCAGGGACACGACGTTGCGCCGGGCACGATCGAAGCGGTGACCGGCGCCCTCGAGGCCGAAGAGAGCCCGGCCGAGATCCTCGACGACGTCGTCTGGCGCCACCGCAACACCAAAGTCGCGCCGAAAACGCTGAACCAGAAGCGCTACGTCGACTCGATCCGCAGCCACACGATCACCTTCGGGATCGGCGCCGCCGGCACCGGCAAGACCTTCCTCGCGGTGGCGATGGCCGCCGCGGCGCTGACCGAACGCAAGGTGCAGCGGATCATCCTCACCCGTCCCGCGGTCGAGGCCGGCGAGCGCCTCGGCTTCCTGCCGGGCGACATCCAGGCCAAGGTCGATCCCTATTTGAGACCGCTGTTCGACGCGCTGTTCGACATGCTCGACCCCGACCGGGTCAACGGCTACTTCGAGCGCAACGTGATCGAGGTGGCGCCGCTGGCCTTCATGCGCGGCCGCACCCTCAACGACTCCTTCGTGATCCTCGACGAGGCGCAGAACACCAGCCCCGAGCAGATGAAGATGTTCCTCACCCGGCTTGGCTTCAACTCGCGGATGGTGGTGACCGGCGACGTCACCCAAATCGACCTGCCCACCGACCAGCGCTCGGGCCTGATCGCCGTCAGCGACATCCTCGACGACGTCAAGGACATCGCCTTCGTCCGCTTCGGCGGCGAGGACGTCGTCCGCCACAAGCTGGTGCAGCGGATCGTCGCCGCCTACGACGCGCGCGATGCTCGCGACCGCGAGGCCCGCGCCGAACACGGGCCGACGCCGCGTTCGTGAGCATCGATCTCGCCGACGTTCCCCTTGACTTGCGCGACCCCGTCGCTGCTGCCTTGGAGGCCGCCGGCGTTGGTGACGGCCACCTCGCGGTCGAGATCGTCGATGCCGAGCGGATCCGGGAGCTCAACAACCTCTACCGCGGGGTGGACGCGCCGACCGACGTTCTCGCCTTCCCGATCGACGAGCTCGGGCCGGTGGCCGGGCCACGCGAGCTTGGCGACGTCGCAATCTGCCCCGAGCACTGCACCGACGTGACCGAGGCCGCCGTCCACGGCACCCTCCACCTCTGCGGTTTCGACCACGAGACCGACGAAGGCGAGATGCTCGAGCTTCAGGCCCGCGTCCTGGCGGGGCTGCGATGACCAGCTCCGGCTTCGTCGGGCTCGCCGGTCGTCCCAACGTCGGCAAGTCGACGCTGGTCAACGCCCTGGTCGGCGCCCATGTCGTGATCGTCTCCAGCCGGCCGCAGACGACGCGGCGGGCGATCCGCGGGGTCGCCACCGACCTCGAGGCCGGGCGTCAGCTGATCCTGGTCGATCTGCCCGGGGTGCAGCGCCCGCGCGACGTCCTCACCAAGCGCATGCAGGGCCGGGTCGAGCGCGAGCTGGCCGACTCCGACGTCGTCCTCTTCGTGATCAACGGCGAGGAGGGGGTGGGACCCGGCGATCGCTTCATCGTCAGGGCACTGCTCGGCGCCGGCGCCAAGCTGCCGGTGATCTGCGCCGTCAACAAGGCCGACCGCCTCGGCCCCAACGAGCTGGTGCCGGTGCTGGCCCAGGCGGCGGCGCTGGAGGGGGTCGACGAGGTCTTCCCGATCAGCGCTCGCACGGGAGAGGGCCTGCCGCCGCTGCTCGAGCGCCTCGGCGAGCTCGTCCCCGAGGGGCCATACCTGTATCCGCCCGAGGACCGCAGCGACCAGTCGAGTGAGCTGCTGCTGGCCGAGCTGATCCGCGAGCAGGTGCTGAACCGGACCCGGCAGGAGATCCCGCACTCGGTGGAGGTCTCGGTGCTGGAGGTCGAGCCGCGCGAGGACAGCCTAGTCACCGTGCGGGCCGAGATCTGGGCCGAGACCGAGTCGCAGAAGGGCATCCTGATCGGCAAGGGAGGGGCGAAGATCGGCGAGATCGGCGCCGGCGCCCGCCGTTCGCTGGAGGGTGAGCTGGGCACCAAGGTCCACCTCGACCTCACCGTCCGCGTGCGCCGGCATTGGCGCCGCGACGAGGACCTTCTCGACCGTCTAGGCATCGAGTAGCGACGCGGCGTTTACGATTCCTCGGATGTTCGCTGAAATCGAATTCGACCAACAGGGTCTGGTGCCGTGCGTCGTCCAGGATTTCGCCTCCGGTGAGGTGCTGATGCTCGCCTACATGAGCTCGCCGTCCCTGGAAATGACCCTCGAGACCGGCGACCTGCATTTCTACAGCCGCTCCCGCGACGAATTGTGGAAGAAAGGCGAAACCTCGGGCAACTTCATGCACCTGCGCCAGCTGCGCTACGACTGCGACGGCGACGCGCTGGTGGCGCTGGTCGACCCCGCCGGCCCGGCCTGCCACACCGGGGAGCGCAGCTGCTTCTATCGCGAGGTGCTGGGGTCGGCCTCGCCGCGCAAAGACGCGCCGCCCGCTCCGGGCGAGCCGAACCCCGTCACCTACGAAGCCCTGTCGGCGCTGGAGCGGACGATCCGCCACCGCGCCCTGCAGCGGCCCGACGGCAGCTACACCGTGACGCTGCTGGACGACCGCACTCTGATCGGCGAGAAGGTCGAGGAGGAGGCCGAGGAGGTGGTCCGCGCCGCCCGCGAAGAGACCGACGAGCGGGTCGCCGAAGAGGCCGCCGACATCCTCTACCACCTGAGCGTGCTGCTCGCCTCGCGCGGGGTCTCGCAGGCGAAGGTGATGGAAGTGCTGAATGCGCGTAGCGGCTGACTCCGACATCCGGCTGGAACCCAGTCTCGAGGAGGCCCGCGAGCTCGCCCGCGAGGGCAACGTGGTGCCGGTGCGGGCGCGCCTGGTCGACGACTGCGAGACGCCGGTCTCGGCCTTCCTCAAGCTGCGCGCGGGCGAGCCCGAGGGGCCCCGTGCTTCCTCCTGGAGTCGGCCGAGCAGGGGCAGGTCGGCCGCTACTCGTTCGTCGGCCTGCGGCCGCGGGCGCTGCTGCGCTGGGAAGACGGGGTGCTCTCGGAGTGGGACGGGCGCGAGGCGACGGTTGGCGATGAGCCGGACCGGCGCCAGGAGGCTCCGGATCCCTACGCTGCCGTCTCCGCGCGGCTGGGCGAGTACCGGCCGGCGCCGGTCCCCGGCCTGCCGCCATTTACCGGCGGCGGCGTCGGCTACTTCGCCTACGACCTGGTGCGCACGGTCGAGCCGCTCGGCGAGCCGAACCCCGACACGCTGGGGCTGCCGGACCTGGCGCTGATGGTGACCGACGCGATGGTGATCTTCGACCACCTGCGCCACGAGCTGACGATCCTCTCCTGCGCCTTCGTCGACGAGGACGGCGGCGTCGACGCCGCCTACGAGAACGCGGCGGCGACGATCGCCGAGATGCGCGAGCGGCTGCGCGGCGCGGTTCCGGTTCCGGAGCGGCCGTCGGTGGTCGAGGCGCCGCAGTTCGAGTCAAACCTGAGCCGCGAGGAGTTCGAAGCGATGGTCGCCCGGATCATCGAGTACGTCCATGCCGGCGATGCCTTCCAGGTCGTCCCCTCGCAGCGCTTCTCGGCGCCCGCGCCGGTCGAGGCCTTCTCGGTCTACCGCGGCCTGCGCGCGGTCAACCCCTCGCCCTACATGTACTTCCTCGAGTTCGGCGATTTCCAGATCGCCGGCGCCTCGCCCGAGCCGCTGGTCAAGGTGGAGGGACGCCGGGTTTCGAGCCGGCCGATCGCCGGCACCTCGCCGCGCGGCCGCAGCGAGGAGGAGGACCGCCGCCTCGCCGAACGCCTGATCAACGATCCCAAGGAGCGGGCCGAGCACGTGATGCTGGTCGACCTCGGCCGCAACGACCTCGGCCGCGTCTGCGAGTACGGCAGCGTCAAGGTGGATGAGCTGATGGTGGTCGAGACCTATTCGCACGTCCTCCATATCGTCAGCCAGGTCTCGGGCACGCTGAGAGATGGGGTGAGCGCGATGGACGTGATGCGCTCCTGCCTGCCGGTGGGGACGTTGTCCGGCGCCCCGAAGGTGCGGGCGATGCAGATCATCGACGAGCTGGAGAACGTCAAGCGCGGCGGCTACGGCGGCGCCGTCGGCTACCTCTCCTGGAACGGCGATCTCGACACCGCGATCCACATCCGCACCGTCGTCGTCAAGGACGGGCAGCTGCACGTGCAGGCGGGCGGCGGCACCGTCGCCGACGCCCAGCCCAGCTACGAGTGGAACGAGTCGGTGAACAAGGCGCGGGCGGTCTTCCGCGCCGTCGAGGTCGCCTGCGAGCAGCCGGACTGGGAGTGAGCATGCGGGTGCTGGTAATCGACAACTACGACTCCTTCACCTACAACCTCGTCCAGTACCTGGGCGAGCTCGGGGCGGAGGTCGAAGTCGTGCGCAACGACAAGGCGACGGTCGCCGAGCTGCTCGGGCGCCGGCCGGACCGGCTGGTCGTCTCGCCGGGGCCGTGCACCCCGGCCGAGGCGGGGATCTCCGGCGAGGCGATCAAGGCTTTCGGCGAAGCCGGAACGCCGGTACTTGGTGTCTGCCTCGGCCACCAGGCGATGGTCGAGGCCTTCGGCGGCCGCGTCGTCCAGGGAGAGCCGATCCACGGCAAGGAGGGCGAAGTCGAACACGACGGCCGCTCAATTTACGCCGGGTTGCCGAGCCCGATGGTGGCCGGCCGCTACCACTCGCTGGTCGCCGACCCCGACCTGCCCGAGGTCCTGGAGCTGAGTGCCAGCCTCGGCGAAGTAGTGATGGGCGCTCGCCACCGCGAGTTGCCGATCGAGGGGGTCCAGTTCCATCCGGAGTCGGTCCTCACCCCGCAGGGGAAACACCTGCTGGCCAACTTCATCGCCGAGGGGGAGAAAAGTGCCTAACGACGTCGTCAGCCGGGCGATCGACGCGGTCTGCGCCGGTGACCACCTCACCGCCGACCACGCCTCGGCGGTGCTCAGCGAGATCATGGAGGGACGCGCCGACCCGGTCCAGACCGGCGCCTTCCTCATCGCTCTGCGGGCCAAGGGTGAGACCGTGCCGGAGCTGGTCGGCCTGGCGCGGACGATGCGCGGGCTGGCCTCGCCGGTCCCGGCCAGTCGCCAGGACCTGGTCGACACCTGCGGCACCGGCGGCGGCCCCTCGACCTTCAACGTCTCGACCACCGCGGCGCTGGTCGCCGCCGGCGCCGGCTGCGCGGTCGCCAAGCACGGCAACCGCTCGAACACCAGCAAGAGCGGCTCCGCCGACGTGCTCGAAGCCCTCGGGGTAAACGTCGAAATCGACCCCGAGCAGGTCGGTCGCTGCATCGACGAGGTCGGCTTCGGCTTCATGTTCGCCCCCAAGCACCACGCGGCGATGGCGCACGTCGTCCCGGCTCGTAAAGCGCTGGGGGTGCGGACGATCTTCAACTTCCTCGGCCCGCTGACCAACCCGGCCGGCGCCAACCGGCAGCTGCTCGGTGTCGCCGACCGCCATTTCCAGGAGACGATCGCCGAGGCGCTAATCGGCCTCGGCAGCGAGCGGGCCCTGGTCGTTTCCGCCGAGGACGGCCTCGACGAGCTCTCGCTGTCGGCGCCGACGCGGGTGATCGAGGTCGCCGATGGCAAGACCTCCGAGTGGTTCGCCCGGCCGGGGCAGTTCGGCCTGGCGCCGGTGGAGCTGGAGAGGGTCGCCGGCGGCACCCCGGAGGAGAACGCCGCCGTCAGTCGCCGCGTGCTGGCCGGCGAGGCCGGTCCGCATCGCGACCTGGTCGTGCTCAACGCGGCGGCGGCGATTTACGTCGGCGGCCTCGCCGCCGACCTCGAGGCGGGCGTCGCCAAAGCCACCGAGGCGATCGACTCCGGGGCGGCGGCTCAGGTGCTCGAGCGCTTAATTGCGGCAACGGCCGCCCCAGCCGTCTAGGCTCTACTAGCTCAAGTGGGAATGATGGATCAGCTCATCGCAGGGGCCCGAGCGGGGGTCGAAGCCCGGCGCCGCGAACTTCCGCAGGCCGACCTCGAAGCGCGCCTCTCGGCGCGAGGCGAGGACCGTCCCTTCAACGAGGCCCTGGCTCGGCCCGGCCTCTCGCTGATCGCCGAGTTCAAGCGCCGCTCGCCGAGCGCCGGGGCGCTCGCGCCCGCGGGAACTGAGATCGCCTCCCAGGTGACCGCCTACGAGCGCGGAGGGGCCGCGGCGCTCTCGGTCCTCACCGACGAGCCGCACTTCGGCGGCTCGCTCGCCGACCTGCGCGCCGCCCGGGCCGCCTGCGAGCTGCCGATCATCCGCAAGGACTTCATCGTCGATCCCTACCAGCTCTACGAGGCGGCGGTGAACGGCGCCGACGCGGTGCTGCTGATCGTCGCCGCGCTCGGCGACGAGGACCTGCGGGCGCTGCGCCAGGAGGCGCGCGCGATCGACCTCGACTGCCTGGTCGAGGTCCACAACGAGGATGAGCTGGACCGCGCCCTCGAGGCCGGCGCCGAGGTGATCGGGATCAACAACCGCAATCTCGACGACATGAGCGTCGACGTCGCCACCACCTACGAGCTGATGCCCGACGTCCCCGCCGGCAAGACGGTCGTCGCCGAGAGCGGCATCTCCTCCCGCGATGAGCTCGAAGAGCTGGAGCGGGTCGGGGTCGACGCGGTCCTGATCGGCGGCGCCCTGATGACGACTCCCGACCCCGAGGCCAAGGTGCGCGAGCTGACCGGGTTCGACGAAGGCACCCGGGAACACCTCGTCTAGACGTTGAAAGCCTCGACAACGACGCTCAGGTTCGCGGTGGCGTTCGGGTTGACCGTTGCCTACGTGGCATTTGCCGTCTGGGCGTCTTCTCCATGGCGGGCAGAGCTGGACGATGCGATCGGCCCGGTGATGTCCTGGGTGATTCCGGTCTTCCTCGCCTACGTCCCGGCCGTGCTCGTGGGCTTCATGGTCTTCACGCTGATCACGCTGCGCTATCGCGTCCCATCGCCGGATCCACCCAGTGGCCCCTGGCCGGAGGGTGCGTGGCCGCCGGTGACCGTCGTGATCGCCGCCCGGGATGAGGAGTCGGCCATCGGGCCAACCCTGGAGCGGATCGCGGACCTCTCCTACGGCGGACCGCTGACGGCGATCCTCGCCGACAACGCCTCGACCGACCGCACGGCCGAGGTCGCCGAGGAGACGGCGCGGCGCCGTGGTCTGGAGCTGAAACGCACCTTCGAGCCTGAAGCGGGAAAGTGGCGGGCGCTCAACAGAGCGCTGGAGGGTGTCGAGACTCCGATCGTGGTCACCGTCGACGCCGACACCCTTCTGCACCCGGAGGCTCTGAAGTATCTGATCGGCAGGTTGGCGCGCGAGCCCGGGGGGCAGCATGTCTGCGCCTGCGCGGGCGCCCTGGTTGTCCAGAGCCCCACGCGCAACCTGCTGACCAGGATGCAGAGCTGGGACTACCGGCTCGGAATCAACGGGGTCAAGCGAATGCAGTCGGCCTACGACAGCACCCTGGTCGCCCAGGGCGCCTTCTCCGCGTACTGGACGGACGACGTCCGGGCGGTGGGAGGCTGGCCGGACGCGATCGGCGAGGACATCGTCCTCACCTGGTCGATGATGCGGTCCCGCGGACTGGTCGAGTACGAGCCGTGCGCGCTCGGTGCCACTGCCGCGCCAGAGCGGGTCTCCGGGCTCATGCGCCAGCGATCGCGCTGGGCGCAGGGGATGCTGGAGGGCCTTCAGCGCAACCCGCCCGCCGGGCAGCCGAGAGCCCTGGCCAGATTCGTCTCCGGGCTCGACTACCTCGTGCCGCTCCTCGACCTCGGCTATGTCTTCTTCTGGATCCCGGGCATCGTCCTCTTCATCGCGGGCTATCCGCTGCTGTTCTCGTGGTGGTCGATGCTGGTGCTGCCGATCACCCTCGTCATCTTTGGGCTGCTGCGCAGGTGGCAGGAGCGGCACGTCTTTCGTCGCCTTGGGTTCCATCCCCAGCACGACGTCCTGGGTTTCCTCGGCTACCTGCTCGGCTATCGGGTGCTGGTCTCGCCAGCCGCGCTGCGCGGTTACACCGAATACCTGGCCAGGGCGCCGCGACGCTGGAAATAGCGGACGGCGCCACGAAGCCGGGCGAATTTAGAAAAAATTTGAAGAGCATTTAGGGACCGGTCACGACCCTGCGCCATCCTGCTGTCCATGCCCGAGCCCGACTCGAACTCAAAACTTCGCAGTCCTTTCTTCTCCGCTCTCCTCGGCGGTGTCGTCGTTGCCGTCATCGGCTTGATCGCGATCGCAGCAGGGCTGGTCAAGTCCGACGGCGGCACGACGACCACCGTTTCGGCGCCCGTGACCGCTCCGGTCGACGCCAAGGAAGCGGCCGGCAGCGGCAACATCGTCAACCAGATCTACAGGGCCGACGGCGACGGCGTCGCCTTCATCGAATCCGAGATCGAATCCCAGGAACCAGAAAGCTTCAGCCCCTTCGGCGAACCACAGCCCGAAGGCGGCGGCAACGCGACCGGCTCTGGCTTCGTGATCGACGACGAAGGCCATGTGATCACCAACAACCACGTGATCGAAGGCGCCAGCAGCGTCCGGGTCAAACTCGGCGATTCGGAAACCTCCTACGACGCCAAGGTGGTCGGCACCGATCCGGGCACCGACATCGCCCTGCTCGAGGTCGATGCGCCGGCTAAGGAATTTCACCCGCTCACCCTTGGCAGCTCCGCCGACCTCGAAGTCGGCGACCCGGTGGTGGCGATCGGCAACCCCTTCGGGCTCGACCGCACCGTCACCAGCGGCATCGTCTCCGCCCTGCAGCGGGACATCCAGGCGCCGAACGGGTTCTCGATCTCGCACGTGATCCAGACCGACGCCGCGATCAACCCCGGCAACTCCGGCGGCCCGCTGATCAACGCCGAAGGGGCGGTGATCGGGATCAACGCCCAGATCGCCACCGGCGGCGGGGGCAACGGCAACGTCGGCATCGGCTTCGCGATCCCGATCGACACCCTGCGCGACAACCTCGAGCAGCTGAAGGAGACCGGCGAAGTCGAACACGCCTTCATCGGGATCTCCGGCGGGAGCGTGACCCCGGAACTGGCCAAGGCGCTGAACCTGCCGGTTACCGAAGGCGTGATCGTCCAGACCGTGGCCAAGGACGGTCCGGCAGACAAGGCCGGCCTCGAGGCCGGCAACACCTCGGCCACGATCGACGGCGAAGAAGTCCGGCTCGGCGGCGACATCATCACCAAGGTCGACGGCGAGAAGATCGAGAGCATGGACGAAATGATCGAACTCGTCCAGGAGTCGAAGCCCGGCGACGAGCTGAAGCTGACGATCCTCCGCGACGGTCAGGAAAAGACCGCCGACGTCACCCTCGGAACGCAGCCCAAGAGTTCCGAATAGCGATAGGGGGCTGGGCTCCTTCTCCTTGGCCCGGCCCCTTCTTCGCGTACGCTGGCTCTGTGCGAGTCAAGTTCTGCGGAATCACCAATTTGGACGACGCGGCCGAGGCAGTGCGCCTCGGCGCCTGGGCGGTCGGGCTGATCCATTTCCACGGCAGCCCGCGCAACGTCGACCCGGCTGTGGCGGCGGAGATCGCGGCCGCCTTCCGCCGCAAGTGCGAGGTCGTCGGGGTCTTCGTCAACCCGACCCTCGACGAGGTGGCGCGGGCGGTCGAGGACGAGGGGCTGACGATGGTGCAGCTGAACGGCGCCGAGGGGGCATCCTTCTGCGCCGAGGTGCAGCGGCGGACGGGTTTGAAAGTGGCGAAGGCGATCCATGTCGCCAGCGCCGCCGACGTCCACGGCGCCGAGGCCTTCCGCACCGACTTCCACCTCTTCGACCGGCGCGGCAAGGGACTGTGGGGCGGGACCGGCGAGAGCTTCGACTGGGAGCTGCTGCGCGGGCACCGCTCCGAGGTGCCGGCGATCCTCGCCGGTGGGCTGCGCCCCGGCAACGTCGCCGCGGCGATCGAGATCGTCCACCCCTACGCGGTCGACGTCGCCAGCGGGGTCGAGCTGGAACCCGGGCTCAAGGATCATGGAGCGATGACGGCATTCTTCGAGGCAGCGAACCCGGTCGGCGCTAACGCGGCATGAGCGCGATCGAGGAGAGGTTTGGGCCCTACGGGGGCCGCTACGTGCCGGAGACCCTGATTCCGGCCCTGGACGAGCTCGCTGCCGCCTGGGTGGAGGCGCGCGAGGATGCCGAGTTCATCGGCCGGCTCGAGCAGCTGCGCCGCGACTTCATCGGCCGGCCGACGCCGCTTTACCCGGCGGAGCGACTCTCCGAGCGGGTCGGCTCGCGGGTCTACCTGAAGCGCGAGGACCTCGCCCACACCGGCTCTCACAAGATCAACAACGCGATTGGCCAGTCGCTGCTGGCGGCGCGGATGGGCAAGCCGCGGGTGATCGCCGAGACCGGCGCCGGCCAGCACGGGGTGGCGACGGCGACCGCCTGCGCCCTGCTCGGGCTCGAGTGCGTCGTCTACATGGGGACCGAGGACATCCGCCGCCAGGCGCCCAACGTCGAGCGGATGAAGCTGCTGGGGGCCGAGGTGGCACCGGTCGAGGCGGGCGCCCGGACCCTGAAGGAGGCGGTCAGCGCCGCGATCCGCGACTGGGTCGCCAACGCCGCCACCACTCACTACGTGATCGGCTCGGCGGTCGGGCCGGCGCCCTACCCGGCCCTGGTCCGCGATCTGCAGCGGGTGATCGGCGAAGAGGCGCGTGAGCAGGCGCTGGCTGCCGAGGGTGCGCTGCCGTCCCGGGTGATCGCCTGCGTCGGCGGCGGTTCCAACGCGATCGGCATCTTCACCCCCTTCGCCGACGACGCCGAGGTGGCGCTGGTCGGGGTCGAGGCGGCGGGCGAGGGGCTCGACACCCAGCGCCACGGAGCCTCGCTGCAGGGCGGCGTCAAGGGCGTCCTGCACGGCTCCCTCTCCTCGGTGATCGCCGACGAGGAGGGGCAGATCCTCGAGGCCCACTCGATCTCGGCCGGGCTCGACTATCCCGGCGTCGGTCCTGAGCATGCGCAGCTGCGCGACAGCGGCCGCGCCACCTACGTGGCGGTCACCGACGACGAGGCGCTGGCGGCGTTCTCCGATCTCTCGCGCCTGGAGGGGATCATCCCGGCGCTGGAGTCCTCGCACGCGATCGCCTGGCTGCTGGAGAACCCAGGGGAGAGCGGGTTCGACGTGTTGTGCCTGTCCGGTCGCGGCGACAAGGACATGGCCGAGGCGACGGCCCGGCTCAAACCGCCCGGAGAGATCCTGCCGTGAGTGGAGAGGAGCGGATCGCGGCGGCCTTCAAGTCGGCCGCCGGCGAAGGGCGGGCGGCGCTGATGCCGTACATGATGGCCGGGTATCCGGACCGCGAGACCGGGCTGGCCGTGGCCGCCGCCTACGCCGATTCGGGGGCCGACCTGATCGAGCTCGGGGTTCCGTTTTCCGATCCGCTGGCCGACGGTCCGACGATTCACGCCGCGGCGACCACGGCTCTGGAAGCGGGGGCGACGCTGGCCACCGCGCTCGAGGTCTGCCGCTCGGTCGCCGACCGCGTGCCGGTGATCTTCATGGCCTACGCGAACATGGTCCTCGCCCACGGCGGCGCCACCGAGTTCGCCAAGCTGACCCGCGCCGCCGGAGCCGCCGGCGCGATCGTCCCCGATCTGCCCCTGGAGGAGGCCGGCGAGGTGCGCGAGGCCTTCGCCGCCGAGGGGCTGGCACTGGTGCCGTTGCTGGCGCCGACCACGCCGGCCGAGCGCCGCAAGCGGATCTGTGAAGCCGCCCGAGGCTTCGTCTACGTCGTCTCCACCGTCGGCACCACCGGCGAGCGGGCCGAGATCCCGGCCGCGGTGACCGAGCTGGTCGAGGCGACCAAGGCCGATGCCGCGACCCCGGTCGCGGTCGGCTTCGGGATCGGCACCCCCGAGCAGGCGGCGCAGGTGGGCGGGATCGCCGACGGGGTGATCATCGGCAGCCGCCTGGTCCGCGCCGCGGGCGAGGGCGGCTCAGCGCAGGGCGCGGCCGATGCGGTCGGATCCTTCCTCAGCGAGACGCGCGTCGCCCTCGCTGGATAGGATTCCGCGCGATATGGGAATGGTCGTAACCCTCTTTCTCGCTCTCGCCCTCACCGTGATCGGCTACGCCGTCTTCGGTCAGGGCGGCGGCGTCGCCGGGCTCGTCTTCTTCGGCGTGCTGATGATCGGTGCCGCCCTGCGCGTGCTGCAGCCGCAGAAGTCCGACGCTTAGCCGCGTCTAGCTCCTAGTGGCGATTACCTGGAGGTACTCCGCCTCCAGCACCATTGCGCGGTCGCCGGCGGTGTTCGCCGCTTCGAGGAAGGTGCGCAGGTCGTTGGTCAGCGCCTCTTCGCCCTCCGGGCCGACCCTTTCGTAGGCGGTCTGGGTGGGGCCGAAGTAGGTGCGGAAGAACTCGATGTAGTGGTCGGCGGAGCGGAAGGGCTGGCGCGAGATTCGGCGCTCGATGCTGATCTCCGAGACGGCGTCGCCGAACAGCTCACGGACCCGGTCCTCGTTACCCCAGCGCAGCGGCGATTCGATTCCCGGCGGCGGCGGCGCGTGCTTGGAGATCGTCTGGAACATCTGGCCGACGTTTCCATCTGACGTCCAGTTGGCCATCCCGATGCGGCCGCCGGGCCTGGTCACCCGCAGCAGCTCGGCGGCGGTCTTCGGCTGGTCGGGGGCGAACATCGCGCCGAAGATCGACATCGTCACGTCGAAGCTGGCCTCGCCGAAGGGCAGGTCCTGGGCGTCGGCCTCGACGAACTCGACCTCGAGCCGCTCGGCGGCGGCCCGCTCGCGGCCGCGCTCCAGCAGGGCCGGGACGTAGTCGGCGCCGACCGTCCCGCCCCAGCTACGTCGCGCGGCCGAGATCGCGCCGTTGCCACTGCCGCAGGCAACGTCGAGGACCCGCTCGTCGGGGACGATCTCGAGCGCCTCGGCGAGACTCTCGCTGGCGTTGAAGACCAGGCTGGCGACCATCGCGAAGTCGCCTTTGGACCAGATGCCTTGCTGGATCTGCGTTACCGCTGAAAGATCGGGGGCGTCGTTCATTTCTCCTCCTTCGTCCGGTCCTTCGAACCTACCCGCTGGCGGCCATCCGGGTTGGATTTCGGGTAGACCTAGGCTGAGATGCGAATCGGAGTCCTCACCGGTGGCGGCGACTGTCCCGGCCTCAACGCGGTCATCCGCGCCGTCGTCCGCAAGGGGGCCGGCGTCTACGGCCACGAGTTCGTCGGCTACCGCGACGGCTGGCGCGGGCCGCTGGAGGCCGACAGCCGCCCGCTCGGGGTACCGGAGGTGCGCGGCATCCTGCCCCGCGGGGGGACGATCCTCGGCTCCTCGCGGACCAACCCCTTCGCCGCGGAGGAGGCCGGAGCGGATCGCCGAGAACCTTGCGGCCGCCGGCGTCGACGGCCTGATCGCGATCGGCGGCGAGGACACCCTCGGCGCCGCCTCGCGCCTGCACTCCGAGACCGGGATCCCGATCGTCGGCGTGCCGAAGACGATCGACAACGACCTCGGCGCGACCGACTACACCTTCGGCTTCGACACCGCGGTCAACATCGCGATGGAGGCGATCGACCGCCTCCACACCACCGCCGACAGCCACCACCGGGTCCTGATCGTCGAGGTGATGGGCCGCCACGCGGGCTGGATTGCCTTCCACGCCGGGCTGGCCGGCGGCGCCAACGTGATCCTCATCCCCGAGCAGCCCTTCGACGTGGAGAAGGTGTGCGAGCTGGTCGGCCGGCGCTTCGAGAGCCGGTTCGCGCCGATCCTCGTCGTCGCCGAGGGGGCTGAACCGGTCGGGGGGATGCCGCACCGCGATGAGGGCGCCACCGACGCCTTCGGGCACGTGCGCCTCGGCGGCATCGCCCACTGGCTGGAGGGGGAGATCGAGCGCCGCACCGGCAAGGAGGCACGGGCCACGGTCCTCGGCCACGTCCAGCGCGGCGGCACCCCGACCGCCTTCGACCGGGTGCTGGCGACGCGATTCGGACTGCACGCGATCGACGCCGCCGACAGCGGCAACTGGGGGACGATGGCGGCGCTGCGCGGCACCGGCATCGAGCTCGTCTCCTTGAGCGAGGCGACTGCCGAGCTGAAGACGGTGCCGCGGGAGCTTTACGAGGAGGCTGAGGTCTTCTTTGGCTAGGAGGGCCGCGTCGGTCCTGCTGCTCCTGGTCGCCGTCCTCGCGATCGGCGCGAGCGGCTGCGGCGAGGGGGGAGCGGAGGAGGGGGCGCGGCTGAACCTCTATGTCAGCGCGCCGCTGCATGGAGATGAAGCCGGAGTCGGGCAGCGGGTCTGCACCGAAGCCCGCGGGGAGGCGGGGCGCGTGGGGAGTCCTGGGGGGTACGAGCTGCGGGTCGTCTGCCTCGATGCGGCGGGGCCGGAGGGGCGTTGGACGCTGGCCCAGGTTGGCGTCAACGCCCGCCGGGCGACCGAGGACTCGACTGCGGTCGCCTACCTGGGCGAGCCGATCCGGGAGGCGCGCCTGCACTCGCTGCCGATCGTCGAAGCGGCCGGGATCGCCGAGCTGAGCCGTCTCTCGGGCAAGGGGGGGGTGGCAAAAGTGGCCGCGGCGATCGATGAGAGCGACTCGAACGATCCTCGCCAGGCAGTCTTCGACGCGCTCGAAAGCTGATGGGAGCGGACGAGCCGCGGGTCTCGGTAGTGGTCCCGACCCGCGACCGACCGGAGCTGCTGCAACGGTGCCTGGCAGCGCTGGGCGCGCAGTCGCTTTCCGTCGAGATCGTGGTCGTCGAGGACGAGGAGGGGCGCGGGCCGGCCTGGGCGCGCAACGAGGGTGTGCGCCGCGCCGGGGGTGAGGTCATCTGCTTCACCGACGACGACTGCGCCCCGGAGCCGAGCTGGGCCGAGGCGCTGGCGACGCCGATCTTGGCCGGCGAAGCTCAGGCGACCAGTGGCCCTGTCTCAGTGGGGGAGGGGGCATTCGCGGCGGACAAGGCGTGGGAGGCGATCGTTCACTACCTGCAGGTAAGGGCGGCGACCTCCGGGACCGCCTCACCGGGATTTGCTGTCACCGCCAACCTATCCGCTGGGCGTGCGTTGTTCGAACGGCTCGCATTCGATGAGTCGTTTCCGGCGGCGGCAGGGGAGGATCGGGACTGGGGGGAGCGGGCGACGCGGGAGGGCGTGACCCCGGTGTTCGCTCCGGAGGCACTGGTCATCCACCAGCCCGGCATGAGTGCGCGAGCCTTTCTGCGCCAGCAGTACCGCTACGGACAGGGAGCCGCTTGGTACCGGAGCGCTGGTCCGGGGCGTGGCGTCGGGGCGCCTGGCTTCTACCTCGGCCTCGTGCGCGCCGGGTTCGCCGCCGGGCTTGCGCCTGGCCTACTCGTCGTTGCCGCTCAGTTCGCCACCATCGCCGGAGTCATCCGCGAGACCGTGAAAATGCGCCTATACGACGACTTTTCACGGCCTCGGCGCTAGCGCTCGATCAGCGGCTCGCCGCTGAGGCCGTCCAGCGGTGCGCCGTTGAGAGCCGCTGCGGTGGCTGGGATGTCGGCGATTCGGGCTGGTCGGCCCAGGTTGCGGACCTGGCCGGCGCGGGGGGCGAGGATCGCCCAGGCGTCGCCGTCGGTGTGGTTGCCGGTGCGGCCGCTGCCGTAGCCCTGGCGCTGGACGGTGCCGAAGCGGGGGGAGTCGACAGCGCTGAGGGCGACCGATGAGGTCGGGCGCCAGCGGACCACCAGGTCCGGCAGGCGGTCGGCGGCCTTGCCCTGCCAGCGCTCCGCCACCTCGTCGACGGCTATGACCGTGGGCTCGCCGTCGGGGTCGCGGAAGTCGATCAGGCCCTCGCGGATCTGCGCCACCAGCTCCGTCGCCTCGCTCTCGCCGACGATCCCGTCGCGCTCGCGACCGGCGCGGTTGAGGCAGACGTAGCCCTGGTTGTCGGCCGGGTGGGCGAAGGCTCGGGTCGCCGACCAGTCGACCCCGCGCAGCTCCAGTCGCGCCGTCAGCTCCAGCGCCAGCTTGTCGGGCATCGCCGCAGCAATCGAGGAGCGGACCCGGCCCGAGAGCGCGGCCCGCAGCCGCCACATCCCACCCGAGTCGGAGTCGGCGGCTTCTGGCTGCGAAGCGCCGTTGCCTCGCTCGCCCCCGAGCACGGCGCTGAGCATGCCCGGCAGCAGGTCGGCGCGGCTGGCGTTCCGGTCCATCCCCAGGACCGAGCAGACGATCACGTCGCAGTCGTCGGGGAGCGCCTCGAGGACGCGGCCGAGCTGGGCGTCGACCTCCTGGTAGACGTCGGCCAGCGTTCCGTCGATTCGCCGGCGCTCGGCGGCGTCGATCGCTTCGGAATCGATGTAGGGCGGGACTTCCCAGAGCCTGTGGCCAGCCAGGTGCGGGGCGGCGAAGACGATCCAGGCGAGGTCGAAGCTGCGGGCTCGTAGCCGCTCGATTGCCAGGTCGGCGACCCGGGCCGGCGCTGCGAGGAAGCGCTCGCGCAGGCGGCGCAGCTCACGCGGGGTCTGGGCGCCGAAGACCTCGGTCACGTCGGGTGGGCGGCCGTGGCGCCGGCGGGCGGTGCGGTCGCCGCCGTCGGGGACCGACCAGCGCTCGAGCACCACGCGCTCCCGCATCCCCCAGCCGCAGACCAGCTCCCCCTCGGCCCGCTGCGGGCGGTGGCACTCGTAGGGGTCGATCGCCAGCGTGCTGCGGCCGTGCTCGCCGAGCCGGTCCCAGATCGGCGGTGGGGCACCAAAGCTGCCTGCCAGCCGGATGCGCTGGTCGCCCGCGGTCCACTGGAAGGGGTAAAAGAGCCCATGGTCGCCGACCTCGACCCCGCGGTAGAGGTCCTGGTAGGCGCTGGCCGGGAAGTGTTCGGCTGGGGTCGCCAGCTCGATGCGGCTGCCGCGCCGGCGTAGAGCCTCCAGGTTGGGCAGCCGGCCCTCGCCGCCGAGGCGCTCGAGCAGCGCGGCGCTGGCGGCGTCGAACTGGATCACCGCGATCACGCCGGGGCCTCCGCTATTGGGTCGACGGTGACCTCGGCGCCGCCCAGCTCGGCCGACCGCCGGGCGGCTTCGACAACAGCCATCGCGGCGATGCCGTCGTGGGCGCATGCAAGCGGCGTTCGTCCTTTGTCGCCTTCTGGGCTACAAAGGACGAACGCCGGATCGGTGGCGGCTCCATCGCGGAGCGCTTCCAGCTGGCGCTGCAGCGAGAGAACGAGCGGATCGGGTTTCCCGGCCAGCCCGGCTAAACGACTCCGCAGGCCGCCCCAGGCTGACTGCGCCACAAGCTTGCCGGAACGGTCGCGGACCGCCACCACCTCGCGGTGGGAGCGGTCGGTTGCGCACTCGACCCGGGCGCGGCCGCGGCTCAGCTCCACCTCGAAGGAGGCGCGCTGGGGGTCGATCTGGGCATGGCGGACCGCGATCGGCGCGGCGCCGCTGAGGTGGCAGGCGAGGTCGATCGGGTGGATGCCGGCGTCGAGCAGCGCCTCGTCGCGAACTTCGTGCGCGCCCCAGGCCTCCTGCCGGAAGCGCAGCTCCAGATCGAGCTCGATCCAGCCCTCGGCGGGGACCGAGTCGCGCAGCTGCTCTCCCTGGAGGAAGCGCCGGTTGAAGGCGAGGAAAGGCTCGGGGTCCAGCGCTGCCAGCCGTTCGGCACCGGCGAGGTCGGGTGCCGGCGGCTTCTCGACCAGCGAACGCACGCCTGCGGCCGCCGCCTCTTCCGCCAGGCCGACGTGAAGCTCAAGCGGAGCGGCGACGACCAGCAGGTCGATCTGCCCGGCCTCCAGCAGGCCGTCCGAGTCGGTGAAACCTTCGGCCCTCTCGCCTCCTTCTCGCCAGAGCCCCAGGCAGTGATCGAGGCGGCCGGGATCCGGGTCGGCGAAGGCGGCGATCGTCACTCCCTCGGCGGCCAGCGCCGCCGGCACGTATCCGCGCTCGGCGAGCCGCCCGCAGCCGGCGATCCCCAGCCGCATCACCGGCGTCCCTCCGTCGCCTCGAGGACGACGGCGGCAGGCACGGAGGCCGCCGCCGCCAGCTGGTGCAGCTGGTGCAGGCCGATGCCCGCGAGCAGCAGCCTGGCACCGCCGCGGCGGGCGAGGAGCGCGTAGAGGTCACGGTCGAGGATCAGGTTGGCCAGCAGCGCCGCCGCAGCCAGTCGCGGTCGGCGTGCCAGCACCGATGCGAGCAGGGAGACGCTGGCGAGGGCGCTGGCGCGGCGGCGCCAGCCGAGGTTGAGGGCGGTGCTGTCGTTTCCCTCGCGCATCAGCAGTCGCGCCCAGGGGACGCCGCGGCGGGCGAAGTCGGTTCTGACCATGGTGCGTGGGGTCCAGCGCTTGAGGTGGCGGCCGCGGACCTGTGGGTCGAGGACGATGCAGGCGCCACGCCGCCGCAGCCGCATCCCCAGCTCGATGTCCTCGACGCTCGGCGCGGGGAAGCGCTCCGCGTCGAAGCCACCGGCGAGCTCGAACTCGCCGCGCCGCACCGCCCCGAGGCCGGCCCAGAAGGTCTCCGCCTCGCCCGCGGACCCGGAGTGGACGTGGTGGTGGAGGAGGTTGCGGTAGCGCGAGGTGAGGCCGGGGTCGGCGGGGTCGTCGCCGTAAGCGCCGAACAGGGCGACCAGGTCGGGGTCGGCTGCGAACCGCTGCTCGATCAGCGCCAGCGCCTCCGGGTCGACCTCGACGTCGGAGTCGACGAAGACGAGCAGGTCCGCCTCGCAGGCCGCGACACCGAGATTGCGGGCGGCGGCGGGGCCGCTGTCAGGCGGGTCCGCCTGCACGATCGTCTCGTCGGGCCTGCGGCTGCCGCCGTCGAGCGCGGCGAGGCAGCGCTGCAGGGTTGGGGGTCGGTCGGTCGCCGGGATGACGACGCCGATGGTCAGGGCGGGCGCGCGGGGCGGGCGCGTGCCCGAGGGGGAAGCCGGCATTAGGGGTACCTAATAGCATCTCCCGCCCCGATGTCGGCTGCCGCCCCGAGACCCGAGTCAGCGCCCGTTGCCGTGTTCGGAGCCGGTCCCGCCGGCCTCGCCGCCGCTTACAAGCTGGTCCAGCGCGGCCTCCCCGTGGTCGTTTTCGAGGCTGGCGACGCGGTCGGCGGTCTGGCCCGGACCGAGACCCGCGACGGCTACCGCTTCGACCTCGGCGGCCATCGCTTCTTCACCAAGAGCGCCGAGGTCGAGCAGCTGTGGCAGGAGTTGCTTGGGGAGGAGTTGCTGGTCCGCCCGCGGCTTTCGCGTATCTACTGGCGCGGTCGCTTCATCGAGTACCCGCTGCGGCCGGCCGACGTTTTCGCCAAGGTCGGACCGGTCGAGCTGGCCCGAAGCCTGGGCTCCTACGCGCGGGCGCGGCTGCGGCCGGCGCGGGAGGAGGAGAGCTACGAGGACTGGGTCAGCGCCCGCTTCGGCCGCCGCCTGTTCGAGCTCTTCTTCAAGACCTACACGGAAAAGGTTTGGGGGGTGGGGACCGACGAGCTGCGGGCCGAGTGGGCGGCGCAGCGGATCTCCGACCTCTCGATCTGGTCGGCGCTGCGGACGGCGTTGCCGGGTGGCGGCGAGACCCCGAAGAGCCTGATCGAGGAGTTCCGCTACCCGCGCCTGGGTCCCGGCCAGATGTGGGAGGAGATGGCGGGGCGGGTGGAGCGCGGCGGCGGCGAGATCCGCCTCGCGGCGCCGGTCGAAGGGCTCGAACACGAGGGCGGCCGCGTCGCCGCGGTCCGCGCTGGCGGCGAGCGGGTTGAGGTCTCGGCGGCGATCTCCTCGATCCCGCTGCGAACCACCGCCGGGGTCGCCGAACCGGCGCCGCCGCGCGAGGTGACGGTCGCGGCTGCCGGCCTCCGCTACCGCGACTTCCTCACCGTCGCCCTGCAGATCGACGGCGAGCCGCCCTTCCCGGACAACTGGGTCTACGTCCACGATCCGGCGGCGAAGGTCGGTCGGATCCAGAACTTCCGCGCCTGGAGCCCGTGGATGACCCCTGACCCCCGCCGCTCCTGCCTCGGCCTCGAGTACTTCTGCTTCGAAGGGGACGAGCTGTGGTGCACGAGCGACGAGGAGCTGGTCGAGCTGGGCCGGCGCGAGGTCGCGGCGCTGGGCCTGGTCGAGGCCGATCGGGTCGCCGGCGGCCACGTGATCCGGGTTCCGAAGGCCTACCCGATCTACGACGCCGAGTACGCCGGCCGGGTCGAGCGGATCCGTGGCTGGCTCGAGGGCTTCTCCAACCTGCAGCAGATCGGCCGCAACGGCCTCCACAGGTACAACAACTCAGATCACTCGATGCTGACCGCGATGCGGGCGGTTGAGAACCTCTGCGACGGGGCGGGGCACGATGTCTGGGCGGTTAATGCGGATAGCGTTTATCACGAGCGTGAGGAGGCTGACGAGCAGCCCTATCGGGTTGCTCCGGAGACTCCGGCTATGGCCCAGCCTCTGGCTGAGTTGGGTGATTAGTAGGCGGTAGGGCGCAGGGGTCCGATGGGGGTCGCTCGGAGCACCTCCGCCGAGAGGATCGATTTTGGCTGACGCCTCGGGCGCTGCTGGCTCGGTCCATGCTGAGTACCGATCGACCCCCATCGGACCCCTGTGGTCAGCGCTGATCAGCTGGGCAGGGGAAGACGTTTGCTCGCCATCGGCCGGATTGCGAGATGACCTTGCCGCCTTGGAGGGGTTTGGTGGAGAGGGCGACGCCGTAGCGAGGTGCCCTGCGGATTGGGGCGGAGGCGATGGGCTCTTCTAGCTTCCAGGCTAGGGCGGTTTGCTCTCGGACTCGGGTCATGCGGACGTGGTCTTGGCAGGCGAGGAGCTGGTCCTTGCCGATCTTGTCGACTAGGTCGAAGAGGTGGTCGATTGAGGTCGTTTGGCGCTCGATCACCTTCAGGTCTCCGGGCAGCTGGGCGAGGCGCCAGCCGAAGCCGGCGATGGCCAGGACCAGCGCCGCCACGACGAGGCTCTGCAACCCCTGTGCGCCGGCGCGGGCGATGCCGACGCCGCCGACTATGGCTATCACCGCCGTCGCCGGGGCGAGGAAGCGCGGGAGGCCGGCGAAGCCTCCGATCGCCATTAGGGCGACGAGGAGGATCCAGGCGCCGGCGCCGCCCATGAGGATTGTCAGTGGACGGTCGAGTCCGTCGCGTTCGCGCCAGAGCAGGAGCGCGACGCCGACCCAGGCGGCGGCCAGGGGTGCCGCCAGCGCTCGTCCCAGCACCTCGAGGCCGTCGAGGGGCTCGATCCCGCCGGCGCGGGCGGTTTCGCCGCCCTCCAGCGGGTTGCCGGCGCCGATGATGTCCGGCACGAACCAGGCGAGCGGGACGAGAACCGCGACGGCGATCGCTGCCGCCCGCAGGCGCGGGCGCTCTCGGGTCGCGAACCAGGCCCAGAGAGCGAGGAACGGCCAGCACTCGGGGCGCAGCAGGGCCGCGGCGGTCCCGAGTCCCAGCACCCCGCCCGGCCGCTCGTCGAGTGCCGCCCAGATCGCCCCCAGCATCAGCGCCACCAGCAGCGGCTCCGAGAGCCCGCCGGTGAATTGGCGCAGGGGAGGGGTGAAGGAGTCGGCGGTCAGCGCCACCGAGCCGGCGGCGACCGCCGCCGCGACCCAGCGCCAGCGCCCCGCGCCCTCGCCGCTCAGCCGCGCTGCCAGCAGTCCCGCCAGCAGCGGCGCGCAGATCCAGCCGGCGCGGGCGATCAGCAGCCAGGCCTTCGGCGCCGCCCCGCCGAGCAGCGAGAGCGGCGCGTCGATCAGGACCGGCAGCGGCTTCCACGATGGCCCGGCCGCGGTCTCCAAGCTGCCCTGTGCCAGTTCGCGCCCCCAGACCAGCCAGGCCCAGGGGTCGTAGACGGGGAAGAAGGGGAGAGCGAGAGAGACAGCGGCCAGCGCCAGCGCCACACCCACCGCCCCCCGCGGCCCGGGGAAGGCTCTCACCCGATCACGGCGGCGCCGCGCCCTGCTCGCTCAACAGGTACACCGGCACTGCGGCCACCGCCAGCAGGACCAGGGCCGGGATCGCGCTCGCCTCGTAGAAGCCGTAGGTGGTCTGGGTCCAGATGTCGGTGGCCAGCGTTTTGAACCCGATCGGCGAGAGGATCAGGGTCACCGTCAGCTCCTTCATCGCGTGCAGGAAGACCAGCGCCGCCCCGGCCATCACGCCGCCGCGGGCGAGCGGGATCGTGATCGTGCGGAAGACTTCGGCCGGCCCGCGCCCCATCCCGCGCGCCGCCTCTTCGATCCGCGGCGAGAGCTGGACCAGGGAGCTGGCGATCGGGCCGATCGCCAGCGGCAGGTAGTGGATCGTCATCGCGAAGACCAGCAGTGCGATCGTCTGGTAGAGCGCCGGCACCGCCCGGGTCGCGAAGAAGACGAGGCCAAGGGCGACGAGGATCCCCGGCAGCGCGTAGCCGGCGTGGGAGAGCCGCTCGACCGCCCGCGTCGCCGCCGAGGGATAGCGCACCGCCAGCGCCGCCACGACCAGCGCCGCGATTGCCCCGATCGCCGCCGCCCAGGCGGCGATCAGCAGCGAGTTGCCGCTCAGCGCCGCGATCGTGTTCCACGAGGTGCTGCCGGTTGAGATCCCCTTGCTCGCCCAGTAGATCAGCACCCCGACGGGCAGGACGAAGGCGACCAGCACCACCAGCGAGCAGAAACTGAGCGCCGGCCAGCGCCAGCGCCCGAGCCGGTAGGGACGGGTCGGCCGCAGCGTGCCCGGGCCGAGGCGGTGGACGCTGCGCGCCCCGCGCACCCGCGAGCTGGCGAAGAGCAGGCCGAGCATCGCGACGACCAGGACCCCGCCGAGGGCGGCAGCAGCGACGCGGTCGAAGCTCGACTGGTAGGAGACGTAGATCTCGGCGGTGAAGGAGTCGAAGCGGAGGATCGAGACGGCGCCGAAGTCGCTGACCACGAACAGCGCGACCAGGAGCGATCCCGCCGCGATCACCGGCCACAGCTGCGGCAGGACGATGGTGCGGAAGACTTCCAGCGGCCCGCGGCCCATCGCCCGCGCCGCGTCCTCGAGCTGGGGGTCGATCCGGCGCAGGGCGGCCCGCAGCGGGATCAGCAGCAGCGGGAAGGTGAACAGGGTGAGCACTAGCCAGGCGCCGAAGAAGCCGTAGATCGAGGGCAGGCGTTCGACCCCCAGCGCGTCCTGGAGCATTCCGTTCGGCCCCAGCGCCGCGACCAGGAGGTAGGCGCCGACGTAGCTGGGGATGACGAGGGGCAGGGTGCAGAGAACCGCCCAGAGACGTCGCCCCGGAAGGTCGGTGCGGACCGTCAGCCAGCCGATCGGCAGCGCGATCGCGATCGAGGCGAGGACCACGGCGGCGGTCAGCCCGGCCGTCCGCAGCAGCGTCTCCAGGGCCCGCGAGGAGAAGGCGACTTCGAGCGACTCCGAGAGGTCGCCGGCGATGACGACGACGAGGTAGGCGGCGGGCAGGACGGCAGCGGCGCCGATCAGCGCCCCCGTGGCGAGCAGCCAGGCCGGCGCCCGGCGCGCCGCTGCCATCAGCCCGCTCCGCGCGGCGGGGCCACTAGAGCGCCCCGGCTTCTTTCATCAGGTCGATCGTCGCCTGGATCTCCTTCAGGTCGACCAGGCTGGAGTCGGAGACGGGGATCTTCGCGATCGGGACGCTGAGCGAGGGGTCCGGCTTGGCGCCACGGGCGAGCGGGTACTCCTTCGAGCTCGAGGTGAAGAAGGCCTGGGAGCGATCGGAGAGCAGCGAGCGGACGAAGGCGAACGCTTCGGGCTTGCGGTCGCTCGATTCGAGCACCCCGACGCTGGTCAGCAGCATCAGCGAGCCGAGCCCGCCGGGCGGGAAGTAGACGGCGACGGGGTAATCGGGCCCTTCTTCGCCGATCGCTTGGGCGACGTAGTAGTGGTTGATCAGGCCGACGTCGATTTCGCCGTTGGCGATCGCGTCGCGGATCGTCACGTTGTCGGGGAAGGAGACGGTGCCGTTGTCGACCATTTCTTCCAGCCATTGCTTGGTGCGGTCGTCCCCGTACCTGGCGCGCAGCGCGGTCACGTACTCCTGCATGCTGGAGGAGGCAGGGCTCCAGCCGACCCTGTCCTTCCACTGCGGGTCCGTCAGGCCGAACGGCGAGGGCGGCAACTCCGACTCTTTGACGATGTCGCGGTTGTAGGCGATCACGCGGGCGCGGCCGGTGACGCCGACCCAGCGCCCCTCCGGGTCGCGGAAGCGCGGCGGCACCCGATCGACGATGTCCTGCGGCAGCTTGCTCAGCAAGCCGGCTTCGGCGACGGCGGCGATCGCCCCCGGCTCCTGGGCGAAGAAGACGTCGGCGGGGGAGGCGTCTCCCTCCTCGACCAGGGTGGCGGCGAGGTCGGCGGTTTCGGCGAAGCGGACCTGGACGTCGCGGTCGGCCTTGGCCTCGTAGCTGTCGACGGCGGGCCCGATCGCGGCCGGGATCCGGCCCGAGTAGAGGGTGATGCCCTCGGTTTCCGGCTCGTTCGAGCCGCCGCCGTTGTCTTCGGTGCTGAAGCCGCAGCCAACGAGGACGACGGCGGCGAAGACGAGCAGGGCGGCGAGCAGCCGTGCGGGGTGTGAAGAGGGGCGAGTCAAGGAGGGAGGCCGTTAGGTTGCCCTAATCTTATGGATTCGCCTCTTTATGGAGTACGACGAGTCCTCACAAGACCTTGGCCTGCGCCTGCGCGGCCTGCGCAAGTCCTTCGGTGACGTAGTCGCCGTGGACGGCCTCGACCTCGACGTCCCCGAGGGGGCGATCTGCGCCCTGCTCGGCCCCAGCGGCTGTGGCAAGACGACGACCCTGCGCCTGATCGCTGGCCTCGAGCAGCCGGACGCCGGCACGGTCGAGATCGGCGGCGAGGAGGTCGCCGGCTCCAAGCGCTCGGTCCCGGCGGAGCGGCGACGGATCGGCATGGTCTTCCAGGACTACGCGCTCTTCCCGCACATGGACGTCGCCGCCAACGTCGGCTACGCGCTGGGCCGCCGCCCGGACCGCGAGAAGGTCGAGACGGCGCTGGAGACGGTCGGCCTCGGCGGCCTCGGCAAGCGCAACCCGCACCAGCTTTCCGGTGGCCAGCAGCAGCGGGTGGCGCTGGCGCGGGCGCTGGTCGCCGAGCCCCAGGCGCTGCTCCTCGACGAGCCCTTCTCCAACCTCGACGCCGGCCTGCGGGTGCGGGTCCGCGAAGAGGTGCGCGAGATCCTCGCCGCCCAGAAGCTGACCTCGGTCTTCGTCACCCATGACCAGGAGGAGGCGCTGAGCGTCGCCGATGTGGTCGCAGTCGTCAACGAGGGCCGGGTCGAGCAGGTCGGCACCCCCGAGGACGTCTACTCGCGCCCGTCTACCCGCTGGGTCGCCGGCTTCCTCGGCGAGATCGAGGTTCTGCCGGGGACCGCCGAGAACGGCTCGATCCAGTGCGAGCTCGGTCAGCTACCCAACCGCGAAGGCCATACTGGCGAGGTCGACGTCCTAGTTCGCCCAGAGTCGCTGGCAATCGGCACGATCGAGCCGCCAGACCGACCGAGCCAGAAAGCCACGGTCCGCTCACGCAGCTTCTTCGGCCACGACCAGCTGGTCGAGCTCGAGCTCCCCTCGGGCACCGTCGTCAAGGTCCGGCGCCTCGGGTTCCCCGCCTGGCACCCCGGCGACAACGTGCGGATCTGGATCGAGGGCCCGGCGGACGTGCTTGCGCGGGACGCTTAGAGAAGGTCCTGCAGAGCCTCGTCTAGGTCCGGGTGCTTGAAGGCGTAGCCGAGCTCCTGGGTGCGTTTCGGGATCACTCGGGCCCCGCCGCGTAGGACCTGGCCAAACTCTTTGCCGAATTTGAGGTCGAGGACCAGGCCGGGGACCGGCATCACCGCTGGGCGGTTCAGCGCTCGGCCCAGCGCCTTGGAGAAGTCCTTGTTGGTGGCGGGGTTGGGCGAGGCCGCGTTGACCACGCCGCTCACCTTGTCGTTGTCCAAGGCCCAGAGCAAGATTCCGATCTCGTCGTCGATGTGGATCCAGGCGAGGTACTGGTCACCGCCGGCCAGCGGCCCGCCGACGCCGAGCTTGAACGGCGCCAGCATCTCCTTCAGCATCCCGCCCTCGGTCGCCAGGACCTGGCCGGTGCGGGTGATGACGAGGCGGACGCCGGTGTTGTCGAGCTCGTGGGCGGCGGCCTCCCAGGCTTGTACGACCTCGGCGTCGAAGCTCGATCCCGGCCCGTCGCCCTCGTCGACCTCCTCGGCGCCGCGGTCGCCGTAGTAGCCGACCGCCGACTGGCTGACCATCACCTGCGGTGGGCTCGGCAGCGACTCGATCGTCCCCACCAGGTTGTGGGTGCCCTGGCGGCGGCTCTCCATGATCCGCTGCTTCGCCTCCTCGGTCCAGCGCTGGTCGATCCGCTCGCCGAGTAGGTGGACGACGCCCTCGACCCCCTCGAAGGCGGCGGGGTCGGGTCGTTCCAGCGTCGGCTCCCACTTGTGCCAGGTGACGCGGGGGTTGGCCAGGCGCGCCCGGCTGGGGTCGCGGGTCAGGCCGACGACGTCGTCGCCGCGGGCGAACAGCGCGTCACACAGGGCCTGGCCGATCGTGCCGGAGGCGCCGGTGACGAGGACCTTCACTGCTTAGCTCGCCTCCACCGTGGCGAAGGTGCCGGTCTCCTCGTCGATGCGGGCGATGCCGTCGCGTTTGGCCTCCTCGACCACCGCTTCGGCGACCTTGGGGGCAACTTCGCGGTTGAAGACGCTGGGGATGATGTAGTCCTCGGCCAGATCCTCCTCGGAGACCGCCATCGCGATCCCCTGGGCGGCGGCGAGCTTCATCTCCTCGGTGATGCTGGGGGCACCAGCGTCGAGGGCGCCGCGGAAGATGCCGGGGAAGGCGAGCACGTTGTTGATCTGGTTCGGGTAGTCGGAGCGACCGGTGGCCATGATCCGCACGTAGGGAGCCGCCTCCTCGGGCATCACCTCGGGGGTCGGGTTGGCCATCGCGAAGACGATCGCGTCGTCATTCATCTTGCCCAGCGACTCGGGCTGGATGATGCCGGGGCCGGAGAGGCCGACAAAGATGTCCATGCCCTCGATTACGTCGTCGGGCTCACCCTGGATCAGCTCCGGGTTCGTCCTCTCCGCGTACCAGCGCTTGGCCTCGTTCATCTCGCCGGATTCGTAGTCGGCGCGGGCGGTCGAGAGCGCGCCCTTGCGGTCGCAGCCGACGATCTGGGTGATCCCGGAGGCGAGCATCATCTTCGTCACCGCTACCCCGGCGGCGCCGAGCCCTACCACCAGCACCCGCAGCTGCTCGATCGGTTTGCCGGTGATCTTCAGCGCGTTGAACAGCGCCGCCATCGTCACCACCGCGGTGCCGTGCTGGTCGTCGTGGAAGACGGGGATGTCGATGCTCTCCTTCAGCCTGTCCTCGATCTCGAAGCAGCGCGGGGCGGAGATGTCCTCGAGGTTGATGCCGCCGAAGGTCGGGGCCATCAGCTCGACCGCGCGGACGATCTCGCCGGCGTCCTGGGTGTCGAGGCAGATCGGAAAGGCGTCGACCCCGGCGAACTCCTTGAAGAGCATGCACTTGCCCTCCATCACCGGCATCGCCGCCTCGGGGCCGATGTTGCCGAGGCCGAGCACGGCGCTGCCGTCGGAGACGACCGCGACCGTGTTCTTCTTGATCGTGTACTCGAAGGCTTTGCTGCGGTCGTGGTGGATGTCCATGCAGACGCGGGCGACGCCGGGCGTGTAGGCCATCGAGAGGTCGTCGCGGGTCTTCAGCGGGTACTTGTTGCGCTGCTCGATCTTGCCGCCGCGGTGCATCTGCATCGTGCGGTCGACGTAGTCGAGGACGCGGGCGCCGCGGGTCGAGCCAATCGCCCGCAGGATCTTCTCCCAATGGTCGCGGTCGGTGGCGTCGATCGTGAACTCCCGCACCCGTTTGCCCTCCGGGCCGGCGCCGGGGACGAGGTCGACCCCCTGCAGCTGCCCGCCGGCCTCGGCGATTGCCGCGGTCAGCCGCCCGAGCGGCTCCTGCCGCGCGTCGAGCTCGACCCGGATCGTGACGCTGTATTGGGCGCTGACAGCCATGGCGGCTATCGAATCAGATTCGCCCGCCCGGCTCGGGCGCCGTCTCCGTACATAGGCCTTGTCCACGCTCGGTGGTACGAAGAGTCACCGGAGTAAGGCCAAAAACAGCGGGTGGGGGGGAGAGGTCGAGAGCCTGTCGCCTTTGTGGACCTATGGGCCACAAAGGCGACACCGTGGATTCTCGCCTCGATGAGGTCGCCGCTCGACAGCATGGGGTGGTCACGCTGTCGCAGCTGGAAGGCGTCGGCTTGAGTCGCTACGCGGTGGCCAAGAGAGCAAGAAGCGGCCGACTCCATCGCATCCACCAAGGCGTCTACGCCGTGGGGCACCGAGGCCTGAGCCTCCACGGCCTCTTCATGGCCGCCGTTCTCGCCTGCGGTACCGGCGCTGTTCTGAGCCACACCTCCGCCGCCGTCCTCTGGAAGCTCCTCAAACCCATCGATGGCCCGGTCCACATCTCCATCCCCACCACCTCGGGCCGCAAGCCCCGCCGCGGCATCCACCTCCACCGCTGCCCTTCTCTCAATGCGCCCGCAGAGCCGTCTCCCTCGCCCTCCTCTACCTGGCAAGGAGGAGGGCGAGGGAGACGGCTCCTGATCACCCGCCGCGACCTAATTCCCGTGACCACCGTTCCTCGGACGATCGAAGACCTTCAAAGCACCTCTCTATCCCCGCGCTTGATCCGCCGCGCCCGCCGCCAAGCGGAGCTCATGGGCCACCACCTCGAAGGCGTCGAGTCTGATCGCACGCGCTCGGACCTCGAGACGCTCTTCCTCTCGCTCTGCGCTCAGCACCGCATCCCGCCCCCCGAGGTCAACGTCAAGGTCGGGCGCTGGGAAGTCGACTTCCTCTGGCGCTCTCAGCGCCTCGTCGTCGAGACCGACTACTGGACCTATCACCGCGGCTCGGTCGCCTTCGAGGACGACCACGCTCGCGATCTCGACCTCCGCGCCGCCGGCTACACGGAGCGGCGCTTCACCGACCGGCAGCTGGAAAACGAACCCGAGCGGGTGGTGGCGGACCTCCGCGCCGCCCTTTTGCCACGGGAAAGAAGTTCAAATTCCCGGTAGGCGCCGGTCCCAACTGCGGTGTCCGCTCCTCTACCCTGCGGCGGAATGAGGCAGGGGATTCTTCGCGCCATCGTGGGGCGGCTCGCAATCGCGGCTGCGGCATGCCTTGGCCTGCTCGCCCTGCTCCCGGCTGTCGCCGGGGCCGACGAAGCCGAGGCGCTCTACGACCCCGCCACCGTCTGGGTGATCGAAGTCGACCTTCCACAGGCATCGGAAGAAGCGCTCGAAGCGGATCCGGAGGGGGCCTACCAGCCGGCGACGATGACCTTCAAGCGAACCGACGGGACGCCAGGCGGGGTGGTCGAAACCCTGGCGCCGGAGGAAGTGGAAATGCGGCTCAAGGGCAGTGCCTCGTTCAAACCCCTCTCGGGCAAGGCCGCCTTCAAAATCAAATTTTCGAAAGAGGGAGTCAAAACCGGCCCCTTCCTCGGCCTGCGCAAGATGACCCTCAACAACATGGTCGAGGACCCCTCGATGACCCACGAGACCCTCTCCTACGCGCTGCACCGCGCCCTTGGCGTGCCGGCCTCGCGTACCGGCTTTGCCTACCTGCGGCTGAACGGCGAAGACTTCGGCGTCTACATGAACGTCGAGAACTACGACAAGGTGGCGATGGCGAAGAAGCTCGGCACCTTCAACGACAAAGTCCAGCATGTCTACGAGGGTGAGAACGGCGCCGATCTGAAACCGGAGCTGGTCGGAGCTTTCGAGGTCGACGAGGGGCCGGACGACATTTCCGATCTGGAAGCCCTCGTCGCCGCCGTCAACGAGACCGATCCGGAACCGTGGTCGGCTCTGGTCAGTCCCCACGCCGACCTCGCAGAGATGACGCGGATGTGGGCGGCGGAGAAATACAGCGGCCAGTTCGACGGCTACGCCGGCGGGCCGGGTCCCGATCACCCCAACAACTACTTCCTCGCCACCGGCCCCGACACCCTCTTCCGGATGCTCCCCTGGGGTCAGGACGAAACCTGGAAAGAGGACAACCACCTGCCCTTCGAGGGACCGGCCGGGTTGATGTTCGAAAAGTGCCTCGCCGACAGCGGCTGTGAGGCGATATATGGGGAAGCGCTTGAAGACGTGCAGGTCGCGGTGCCGACCTTGAAGCTCGACCAGCTCGCGGTCTGCACCGCCGAGATGCTGGCCCCCTGGCAGCAGATCGAAGAAGAAGAGAGCGAACGCTTCGAATACGACGCTGGCCAGATCGCCGACGCCGTCGCCGAAACCCGCGCCTTCATCGCCGACCGGCCCGAAGAGCTGGCCGACTTCCTTGGCAACACCGGCCCCTCGCAGCCGTCTCCGGTCGACTCCTGCCCGGCGGAGGAACCCGAACAGAAACCGGATCCCGATCCCCTTCCTCCAGCGCAAACGCTGCCGATCGCGACCGTGCCGCCGAAAGCGCAGCTCCGCTCCGTATCGCGCAAAGGCAAGCGCCTGCAGGTCAAGGTCATCTCTCCAAGCAGTGGATCGCTGAAGCTGACCGCGAAGACCACCGGCCGGCGCGGCTCGCTTGTCTGCAGCAGCCGCACCAACGTTGTGGTCGGGGCGTCGACCGTCTCCTGCCGCCTTTCCCGCGCCGCCCGCGAGGCTCTCGAAGACGGTCCACTGCGGCTCAATGTCAGCGTCAGCTTCCCCGCCGCCGGTGCATCGAGGGCCACGCTCTCCCGCCGGGCGAACTTGCCGCGGCTCTAGTCGCCGCCGGCTCCGGCTGTCCTCGTAGAGTGGGCGCCGATGTCCGCTGACGCGCCCCAGCTCTTCCTGATCGACGGCAACAGCCTCGCCTATCGCGCCTTCTTCGCTCTCCCCGAGTCGATCGGGACCAGCGACGGCCGCCCGACCAACGCGATCTACGGCCTCGCCTCGATGCTGGTGAAAATCATCGACGAGCACCACCCGCAGGGCGTGGTCGTCGCCTGGGACGCGGGCTGGAGCGGCCGCGAGAAGACCTACGACCGCTACAAGGCCCAGCGCAAACCGCGCCCCGACCTGCTCCGCGAGCAGTGGCCGCACCTGATGCCCCTGGTCGAGGCCTTCGGCTACACCAACGTCAAGGTCGACGGCTACGAGGCTGACGATGTGATCGCCTCGCTGGCGAGACAGGCGCGGGAGCAGGGGATCGAGGTGATGGTCGTGACCGGCGACCGCGACGCTTACCAGCTGGTTGACGAGGGGGTGCGGGTGATGAGCACCTCGCGCGGGATCACCGAGACCAAGATCTACGACCGGGCCGCGGTCGAGGAGCGCTACGGGGTGCCGCCGGAGTTGATCACCGACCTGATGGGGCTGCGCGGCGACACCTCCGACAACATCCCCGGGGTCCCCGGGGTCGGCGAAAAAACGGCGACCCAGCTGCTGCAGCAGTTCGGCTCGCTGGACGAGGTACTCGCCAGCGTCGACCAGATCTCCGGCGCGAAACGCAAACAGAACCTGACCGAGCACGCCGACGACGCGCGGATGTCGAAGCAGCTGGCGACGCTGCAGTACGAGATCGAGACCGGGGTCGACCTGGAGGCGGCGATGGCGAGCGAGCCCGACCGCGGCGCCCTGCGGGACTTCATGCGCGAGTTCGAGCTGCGGGCGGTGCTGGAGCGACTGGAAGAAGCCCTGTCCGAGGGCGCGGCGGTGCCCGGCCGCAAAGTCGAGACCGAGCTCGAGGTCGAGGCGGAGGAAGGGAAGCCGGAGGACCTCGGCGAGGGTCCGCTGGCGCTGGGGATCTCCGGTGATCGCTGGGCCGCGGCCGAATCCGACCGCGTCCTCTCCGGCAACAGCACCCTCGACGAGCTCGCCGTAGCGCTCGCCGCCAAGCCCTTCGCCGCCCATGACGCCAAGTCGCTCGGCGGCGGCGGTCACGGCCTGCTCGCTGCCGCGGCCCGTGAGGGGACCGAGCCCAACCTGGAACACGACACGGTGGTTGCCGCCTACCTGCTGGAGCCGCAGCGCCGTACCTACGACCTGGTCGAGCTCGCCGCCGACGCTGGCATCGGCCTCGCCGAGGGCGCCGCCGCCGAGAAGCAGGAGGAGGACGACGGCCAGCTGGCGCTGGGGGAGGAGCTGGAGGCCGGTCTCGACCCGGCCGAGGAAGCCCGCCTGGTCGCCGCCCTCGCCGCCGTCCAGGGACCGCGGATCGAGGAGCTGGGCCTGGAGCAACTGCTGCGCGAGGTCGAGCTGCCGCTGGTTGCGGTGCTGGCGGCGATGGAGCGGATCGGGATCAAGCTCGACGCCAAACGCCTGGCCGAGGTCGGCGCCGGCTTCGGCGAGCGGATCGACACCCTGGAAAAAGAGATCTTCGAGCTGGCCGAGGAGGAGTTCACGATCGGCTCGCCGCAGCAGGTCGGCCGCATCCTCTTCGAAAAGCTCGGCCTGACGAAGAAGCGCCGCGGCAAAACTGGTTTCTCGACCGACGCCCGCGTCCTCGCCCAGATCCGCGACGAGCACGAGATCGTCGAGAAGATCGAGTCCTGGCGCGAGCTGACCAAGCTGAAGAACACCTACCTCGACTCGCTGCCGGAGCTGATCGACCCTGGGACCGGCCGCGTCCACACCACCTTCAACCAGACCGCGACCACCACCGGCCGCCTCTCCAGCACCAACCCCAACCTGCAGAACATCCCGATCCGGACCGAGATCGGCCGCCCGGTGCGCGCCTGCTTCGTCGCCGAGGAGGGCTGGCAGCTGCTCTCCGCCGACTACAGCCAGGTCGAGCTCCGCGTCCTCGCCCACGTCGCCGACGAGGAGGTGCTGAAAGAGGTCTTCCGCGAGGGCGAAGACGTCCACGCCGCGACCGCCGCCGAGGTCTTCGAAATCGAGCGCGACGAGGTCGGCGTCGGCCAGCGCTCGAAGGCGAAGATGGTCAACTTCGGGATCGTCTACGGGCTGACCGGGTTCGGCCTCTCCGACCGGCTCAACATCCCCCGCAAGGAGGGGGAGGAATTCGTCTCCCGCTACCTCGAGCGCTTCCCCGCCGTGCGCGCCTTCCGTGAGCAGGTGATCGAGCGGGCCCAGGAGGAAGGGTTCGTCACCACCCTGATGGGGCGGCGGCGGGCGATCCCGGAGCTGCGCTCGGGCAACCCCAACACCCGCCGCCTCGGCGAGCGGCTGGCGGTCAACACCGTGATCCAGGGCACCGCCGCGGACATCATCAAGGTGGCGATGGTGAGCTGCCAGCGGGCGCTGCGGGAGGCCGGGGGGGAGACCCGCCTCGTCCTCCAGATCCACGACGAGCTCCTCTTCGAGGGACCGCCGGGGGAGATGGAGGCGGCGACCGAGCTGGTGCGGCGCGAGATGTGCGCCGCCTACCCGCTCGATCCGGCGCTCGAGGTCGACGTCGGCATCGGCCGCGACTGGCTCGACGCCAAGTAGCCGCATGTCCCGGGCAAGGATCGAGCGCGGAGGGGGGTGGGACGGTGGATAGGGGCCTCGCGGTCGCCCTCACCGCCGTCGCCGGCGGCCTGATCGCCGCCCAGGCGCCGATCAACGCTCATCTCGGCAAGGCGACCGGCAGCCTGCCCGCGGCGCTCGTCTCCTTCTCGATCGGCACCCTGGCGCTGGCCGCGGTGGTGATCCTCAGCGGCAAGGCGGGGGGCATCAGCTCGACCTTCGACGTCAGCTGGTACTACCTGCTGGGCGGTCTCCTGGGCGCGATCTACGTGCTCAACGCGCTGATCGTCGTCTCCGTGATCGGCGCCGGCGGCGTTGCCGCCGCGACCATCTTTGGCCAGCTGACCGCCTCGGTCGCGATCGACCGGCTAGGCCTGTTCGGCCTCGACGAGGTCCCGCTCTCGCCCGAGCGTGTCCTCGGCGTCGCCCTGCTGCTGGCCGGGACGATCCTGATCGTCCGCTGAGCGCCGTTCCCGGGTCGTCCCCGCGTACTCGGGCGGGGCGATCTTTAGGTAGTGGTCGAAGGACCAGTTGACGAAGCGCTTCCCCGCCATCAGCTTGATCAGCGGCGCCAGGATCCGCGGCGGCACCCGCGGGATCAGCTTCTGCACCCGCAGCATCCACTTGAACTTCCACTCGTGGGTGTCGTGGAAGGAGGCGTAGCTCTGCGCCGCCCCCTCGCGGCTCTGCTGTCCCTCGACCACGCCCCGCAGCTCCTGTCCGAGGGCGATCCCGAAGTAGAGCGCGGTGCGTATTCCCTCGGCGCTGAGCGGCAGGCAGTGCCCGGCCGAGTCGCCGACGAAGAAGACGCCGCCCTCGGTCGCCCGGCGCAGCTTGTGGGGAATCCAGTTGCCCTGGTACTCGTTCGGCTCCTTGCCGAGGTCATGGGTCAGGTCGACGGTCGTCTTCTTGACGTGGAAGCGCGGGTCGAAGGAGCCGATCCCGATCCGCAACTCGTCGTGAGCCGGAAACGACCAGCCGTAGCCGGCCGGCACGTATTTGCGGTCGATCCAGATCGCCAGGTCATCGGACTCGCCGCCCGGATGCACCTCGAGCCCGCGCGAGAGCGGCGCGTCGGGGGGCTGGTAGCCGTCGCCCGAGGCCAGCATCCGGCGCCAGCCGAGCGCGTCGACGACCAGCGGCGCCGAGATCGTGCCGCGGTCGGTCTCGATCGCGATCCTCCCGTCGCCGTTGGCGGGTGCGGCGCGGCCGTTGACCTTGGCGGTCTCGAAAGTCGCGTCGCACTCGCGCCAGAGCAGCTGGCAGAGCTCGCGGTAATCGAAGGTCGAGAAGGTCCAGGGAAGCCGGTAGCGGCTGGTCCCGTGGGGGGTGTGCATGACCAGGGTGTCGAAGCGCTGGCGCTCGGCGTCCATCAGTCCCAGGCACTGCAGCCACTCGGTTGGGATCCCGCAGGCGGAGGTCTGGCGCTCGCCGATCTCGTAGCGGTCGATAATCAAAACATCGGCCCCGGAGCCGGCCAACTCGCGTGCCACCGCGAGCCCGGCGAAGCTGGCGCCGCAGATGAGGACGTCCCGCTCGCCACCCAGGGGCGTGCGCTCGTCGCCGCGCTTGGTGGCTCGGACCGGCATCGCGGCGGATTCTGCCATCATTCGCCGCCGTGTCCGCGACCGAGACCCTGACGCCTGCGCCCAGCGCCACCCCCGTAGAGGGCTCAAACGGCTTGCTGCTGCAGATCGACGGCAAGATCGTCCCGAATTACGCGGCGACGATGGTCTCCTTCGAGGAGGGCGACGTCGTCAAGGGCAAGGTCGTCCGCATCGACAAAGACGAGGTCCTCGTCGACATCGGCTACAAGGCCGAGGGGGTCATTCCCTCCAACGAGCTTTCGATTCGCAAGTCGGTCGACCCGCACGAAGAGGTCGAGCTGGGCGAGGAGATCGACGCCCTGGTCCTCACCAAGGAGGACGCCGAGGGCCGCCTGATCCTCTCCAAGAAGCGCGCCCGCTTCGAGAAGGCCTGGCGCAAAATCGAGGTCGCCGCCGATTCCGGCGAACCGGTCGAAGGCAGCGTCATCGAGGTCGTCAAGGGCGGCCTCATCCTCGACCTCGGGGTGCGCGGCTTCCTGCCCGCCTCGCTGGTCGACATCCGCCGCGTCCACAACCTCGACGAGTTCATGGGCCAGACGCTCGAGTGCAAAGTGATCGAGCTCAACCGCAGCCGCAACAACGTCGTCCTCTCGCGCCGCGCGGTGCTGGAGGAGGAGCGCAAGGAGGTCCGCGAGCAGATCCTCGGCAAGCTCGAGCCCGGCCTGGTGGTTGAAGGCAAGATCTCCAACATCGTCGACTTCGGCGCCTTCGTGGATCTTGAGGGGATCGACGGCCTGATCCACATTTCCGAGCTTTCCTGGAGCCACGTCAACCATCCCTCCGAAGTCGTAGCGATCGGCGACACGGTGCGGATCAAAGTGCTCGACATCGACCGCGACCGCCAGCGCATCTCCCTCGGTCTGAAGCAGACCCAGGAGGACCCATGGCAGCGGGTAATCAACACCCATCGCGGCGGCGACGTGCTCGAGGGCACGGTGACCAAGGTGGTCGCCTTCGGCGCCTTCGTCGAAATCCTTCCCGGCGTCGAGGGCCTGGTCCACATCTCCGAGCTCGCCGACCACCACGTCGAGAACCCGAGCGAAGTCGTCGAGCCGGGCTCGAAGCTGAACGTCAAGATCCTCGAGATCGATGAAGAGCGTCGGCGTCTCTCCCTCAGCATCAAGCGGGTCGAGGGTCAGAACATGGCGATGGCCGGGCTTGGCGAGCAGATTGCGCAGGCTGAAGGCGGTCAGGGTGAGGAGGCCGAGGTTCAGGCCGACCCGCCTTCCGGTTCCATGGCCGACGCGTTTGCGGATGCGAGCGCAGCCGCCGATGCCGCCGCCGAGGAGGCTCCCGCCGCCGAGGAGCAGCCGTCCGATGAGGCCCCCGGCGACCTGCCCGCAGAGGTTGAGGCCTCTGAGGATGCTGAGCCCGCTCCGGTTGCCGAGGAGAACGGCACCACCGAGAACGGCGAAGAGGAGCATCAGGAGGGCGAATCCGTCGAGGAGCGCCCAGATTCTCCTGACGACGTCGACGAGGCCTCGGGCGACGAGTCGTCCAGCGACGACGCCGAGACGGGCGAGTCCGAGCAGAGCTAAGTGCTCAGCCGGGCACTCCCACGCACGCCTGGCGGCTCCGGACACACTTCGCAGGGCGTCGTCCTCAGTCGGCCAAATGGCGCTGCCATTCGGCCTCCCTGCGTCCTAGCCCTGCTCGGTCCGGCGCTCGCCAGTCGCGCGCGCGAGTGCCCGGCTGAGCACTAGCTGGCGCCGATGGCGCCGCTGAAGATCGGCCTCACCGGCGGTATCGCCGCCGGGAAGTCGGAGGCACTGAAGGCATTCAGTCGCCTTGGAGCAGCCACGCTCTCGAGCGACGCAGTTGTCCACGAGCTGCTTACGGGCGATGAGCTGAGCGGCAGGCTCGAAGAGCGCTGGGGCCCCGGCGTGGTTGCCGCCGGCGGCGGCGTCGACCGGGCGAAGATCGGCGAGATCGTCTTCGCCGACCCCGAGGAGCTGACCTGGCTCGAGTCCCAGATCCATCCCTTGGTGCAGGAACGGACCGCGGCCTGGTTGCTCTCGCTGCCGGAGGAGACCGAGGTCGCGGTGGTTGAGGTTCCGCTGCTCTTCGAGGTCGGCGGCGACCGCCCGTTCGACGCAACCGTCGCCGTCGTCACCGCCGACGAGGTTCGCCGCGAGCGGGCGGCGGCGCGCGGGCACGCCCTGGTCGACGAGCGCGAGGCGCGCCAGCTGACCCAGGCGGAGAAGGCGGGGCGCGCTGACCACGTGGTCGAGAACGACGGCTCGGTGGAGGATTTGGAAGGGGCTTTGTCCGCCCTGCTCGCAAAGCTGCGGCGATGAAGCGAAAGCTGCGCCGCCGTCGCCTCACCGCCCTCGGCACCGTCGCGGTGCTGCTCGGGGTCCTGGCCGGCGCCCTGATCGCCGGCGGCGTTTTCGACCAGGCCCTGCAGGAGCTGACCCTGCCCCTGCGGCACGAGGACGTGATCCGGCAGCAGGCGGACGAAAAGGAGGTCGACGCGGCGCTGATCGCCGCCGTGATCTACTCCGAGTCGAAGTTCCGGGACCAGACGTCGAGCGCGGGAGCGCGGGGGCTGATGCAGATCACGCCGGAAGCAGCCGAATTCATCGAGAGGCAGAGCGGGGGGACCACCTTCCAGCTCTCGGACCTCGCCGACCCCGAACTGAACATCCGCTACGGAACCTTCTTCCTCGGCGAACTGCTCGAGCGCTACGACGGCGACGAGGCGGCGGCCCTGGCCGCCTACAACGCTGGCCCCGGCAACGCCGACAAGTGGGGCGGGTCGAGTCTCACGATCGAGTCGATCGGCTTCCCGGAAACCAGGGCCTACGTCGAAGAGGTGCTCGAGAAGCGCGACGAGTACCGGCACGAGTACGCATCGGAGCTGGGCTATGGAAACCTCCGCTAGGCCGCGCGTTGCCGCGCTGGCCCTGGCGGTCGGGGTCGTCCTTGCCGACTCTTCGATCGTCGTCCTCGCCCTGCCGGAGATCTACCGGGAACTCGACACCAGCGTCGCGGGCGTCACCTGGGTCCTGATCTCCTTCAACCTGGTGATGGCGCTGGCGGCGGTGCCGGCGGCGCTGCTGGCGCGGCGCGTGGGGCCGGGGCGGGCGGCCTCGGTCGGGCTGGCGATCTTCGCCGGCGCTGGCCTCGCCTGCGGCCTCGCCGATGAGCTCTCGACCCTGATCGCCGCCCGCTGCGTGCAGGCCCTGGGCGGCGCCCTGGCTGTGACGGCGGCGCTGGAGCTGCTGCCGGCGACGGTCGGCTCCGAGCGCCGGGCGGCGACGATCTGGGCCAGCGCGGGGGCGACCGGCGCCGCCCTGGGACCGGCGGTCGGCGGCTTCTTGACCGAGCTCGTCTCCTGGCAGTCGATCTTCCTGATCCAGGTGCCGGTGGCGCTCGCAGCGGCGGTGCCGATCCTCGCCGTCGCCAGACACGAGGCGGCGACCGGGATCATCCAAACCGAGGTGCGCGAGACCGGGCGGCCCCACCTCTGGGCGAACCTCGCCCTGGCGATGGTCTCGGCGGCGATCGCCGCGGCGCTCTTCCTGCTCGTCCTGCTGCTGATCGAAGGCTGGCGCCTGACCCCGATCGAAGCGGCGCTGGTGGTCACGGTGATGCCGTTGGCGGCGATCCTCAGTGGCAGGCTCGGCAATCTCGTCCCCGGCGAGCGGGCGCGGGCCGCCGCCGGGGCGATCCTCGTCTCCGGGGGCCTCGCCGGCCTCGCCTTCCTGCCAAAGGCGACGATCGCCCTCACCCTGCCGCCTCAGATCCTGGTCGGGATCGGTCTGGCGCTGGTGCTCTCGGCGCTGACCGAGACCGCCCTCGGTGGCCGCGCGCCGCAGGCGATCCACGGCGGCTGGACGATCTCCTCCCGCCACGCTGGGGTGGTGATCGGCCTGCTGGTGCTGACGCCGATCTTCACCGCCGACATCAACCAGCAGCGCGACGACGCGATCGACGCCGGCACCGCGGTGATCCTCGACTCCTCGGTCAACCCCCTGCTGAAGCTGGACCTGGCCGAAAAGGTGAGCCAGCAGCTGGAAACCGAGAAGGGGAAAGTGCCGACGATCGAGCCGGCCTTCGAACCGAAGCCGGTCGACCCGGTCGAGCGGGCCGAAGTCGAGCAGTTGCAGGGTGAACTCCAGGACCAGCTCGACCGCGGCGCCACCCACGCCTTCAGCACCTCGTTCCTGCTCGCCGCCCTGCTCGGGCTGATCGCCCTGCTCCCGATCGGGCTCTCGCGGAGGGTCGACCTGTGAACGGGGAGGGGAGGCTGAGCGGGACCGCGCTGATCGTCGCCTCGATCGTGGTCTCGCTGCTCCTGGTTGGCGCCTACCTCGCGGCGGGTGGCTCCTCATATGAGCCGAAGCAGGTTCAGGACCCCTGTCAGCCGCGCCCCTGGTCGAATCCGCAGGACCTGGGCCAGATCGCCAACCAGTTCACGATTTCCGCCCTCGATGGCGCCGCCTGCAGGCTCGGCGTCTCGCGCGAGACCCTGGCTCAGGCGCTGGCGACCCCGGAGGCCCGCGAACGCTTCACGGAGGAATACGGGATCGACGACGAGAAGCTGGCCAAGGCGGTCCGCGCCGGCCTGGTCCGCGCGGTTGACGACGCCGAAGAAGCCGGCGCCCTCAGCCCGCTACTGGCGGTTCCGTTACGCGAGACCGTCCAGCGAATCCCGCTCGATCAGGCAATCGAAATCATCAACGACGCCCAAGGCCTCTTGGGCGACGTAGAAGGCTTCCTCGGACCGGCGCAGAGCATCATCGAACAGTTCTTGCCTTAGCGGTTTGTCAGGGCGTGCCGGTGGGGGGTGCCCCGGAGCACCTCCGCCGGGAGGAACGTCTTTCAGCTGGCGCCCAAGGGCTTGCGGCCCGGCTCCATGCTGAGTACCGGGACACCCCCACCGGCACGCCCAGCAATCGAGCTCAGGTAGACGCGTCAGGGTACGCCAGCACCTTTTTAGAAGAGGTCCCGCACCTTGGGCCGTCCCGTAGATATGTGTTGGAGAGGGGGCGGGGGCACCCCTCCTGGGTACTCAGCATGGAGCCGAGCCGAAAGCCATCACGGTCAGCCAGTAGACGAACCTCTCGGCGGAGGTGCTCCCAGGAGGGGTGCCCCCGCCCCCTCAACCACGAGCAATCGTCAGGTCGGTTCGGCGATCTTGTACTCGCGCGCTTTCGAGTCCCAGCTGATCCCGGCACAAAGTGCTTCCGGGGTGGTCCCAAGTGCAGTTGCCAACTTCACGAGCGTCCCCAGCCGCGGTTCGCGGCCGCCGCGCTCGAGCAGCGATACCTCGGTGCGGTGGATCTCGCAGCGCTCGGCGAGATCTTCCTGGGAGACGCCGGCCGCTTTACGGGCTCGGCGCAGGTTCGTTGCGAAGCGGTCACGTTTGTCCATCTGTTGAAGCCTACCCGCGGGTCGCTCGCCAGACCCAAACCATGGCCAGCGGTTGCAGGGGAAGCCGCGCCCAGAGCACCCAGCGCGGGACCTTCTTCAGGTCGAGGCCGCGGATCTGCTCGGGGTTGACCGCCATGTGGATGTTGGCCGGGAAGACCGAGAGCAGGAGGCCCAGCAGCCACCAGCGGCCGAGCCGGCGGGTGGCGGGGTGGAGGACCATCGCCGCGCCCGCGATCTCGGCGACGCCACTGATGACGACCGCCTCCCGCTTGTGCGCCTCGATTGACTTCGGCACGATCGCCTCGAAGCTGCGCCGGGCGACGAAGTGCATCGTCCCCATGAAGGTGAAGAAAGCTGCAAGGCCGAGTCGCGAGGGGTTCATCGAAGGCGCAGCATATGCGCCAGCTATGTTCTGAACGTGCCCGATTTCAAGCTCAACCCCGCCTATACCCCGACGGCGGACCAACCGAAAGCGATCGCGGGGCTGGCCGAGGGGCTGCGCGAGGGTGACCGCTTCCAGACCCTGCTCGGCGCCACCGGCACCGGCAAGACCTTCACGATGGCGGCGACGATCGCCGAGGTGCAACGGCCGAGCCTCGTGATCGCCCACAACAAGACGCTCGCCGCGCAGCTCTGCAACGAGTTCCGCGAGTTCTTTCCCGACAACGTGGTCGAGTACTTCGTCTCCTACTACGACTACTACCAGCCCGAGGCCTACGTCCCGGCGCAGGACCTCTACATCGAGAAGGACTCCTCGATCAACGACGAGATCGACCGCCTGCGCCACGCCGCCACCGCCGCCCTCTTCGCCCGCCGCGACGTGATCATCGTCGCCTCGGTCTCCTGCATCTACGGGATCGGCTCTCCCCAGGTCTACAACGAAAAAATGCAGCTCTTCAAAGTCGGCGAGGAAATCGACCGCGACGACGTCCTGCGCAAGCTGGTGAAAATGCAATACCAGCGCAACGATCAGGTGCTGGGGCGTGGCGCCTTCAGGGTCCGCGGCGAGGTGCTGGAGATCATGCCCTCCTACGCCGAGTCGGCCTACCGGATCGCCCTCTTCGGCGACGAGATCGAGGGGATCCAGCACTTCGACCCGCTGACCGGCGAGGTCCTAGACGTGATCGACCACGTCTCGGTCTGGCCGGCCTCTCACTACGTGACCCGGGACGAGACGGTCGACCGCGCAGTCGAAGAGATCCGCGCCGAACTGGAAAAGCGGACCGGCGAGCTGGAAGCCGAGGGCAAGCAGCTGGAGGCGCATCGGCTGCGGCAGCGGACGATGTACGACCTGGAGATGATCAAGGAGCTCGGCTTCACCTCCGGGATCGAGAACTACTCGCGGATCCTCGACGGCCGCCCCGCCGGCAGCCCGCCGCACACCCTGATCGACTACTTCCCCGACGACTTCGTCGTCTTCGTCGACGAGTCCCACCAGACGATTCCCCAGATCGGAGGGATGTACGAGGGCGACCGCTCGCGGAAGACGACCCTGATCGACTACGGCTTCCGCCTCCCCTCGGCGATCGACAACCGGCCGCTGAAGTTCGACGAGTTCCTCGAGCGGGTCGACCAGCTGGTGATGGTCTCGGCGACCCCGGGTCCGTTCGAGAAAGCCGAAGCGACCCGCACCGTCGAGCAGATCGTCCGCCCGACCGGGATCGTCGACCCCGAGATCGAGCTGCGCGAGACCAGAAACCAGATCGACGACCTGATGAACGAGGTGAAGAAGGTCGCCGAGCAGGGCGATCGCACCCTGGTCACCACCCTGACCAAGAAAATGGCCGAGGACCTGACCGCCTATCTGCTCGAGTACGGGGTCAAGGTCCGCTACCTGCACTCCGAGGTCGACACCCTGGAACGGATCCAGATCATCCGCGACCTGCGCCTCGGCGAGTACGACGTCCTCGTCGGCGTAAACCTTCTGCGCGAGGGGCTCGACCTGCCGGAGGTCTCGCTGGTGGCGATCCTCGACGCCGACAAGGAGGGCTTTCTGCGCGGCGAGACCAGCCTCGTGCAGACGATCGGCCGCGCCGCCCGCAACGTCAACGGGCGGGTGGTGATGTACGCCGACAAAGAGACCGCGGCGATGCGGGCGGCGATGGGGGAGACCGACCGCCGCCGGGCGATCCAGCTCGCTTACAACGAGGAGCACGGGATCACCCCGGAGACGGTCCGCAAAGGGATCTCCGAGATGTCCGACTTCCTGGCGATGGAGGACCGTGCGCCGCGCAAACGCCGCAGCCGCCGCGGCGACGACTTCGATACGCCCGAGGAGCTGGAGAAGACGATCGTCACCCTCGAGGAGGAGATGCTTGCCGCCGCTGACGACCTCCGCTTCGAGGAGGCGAGCCGGATCCGGGACGAGCTGCGCGAGCTGCGCCGCGACCTCGACGGGATGACGGCCGGGACCTGATGCCGGTCGACGTCACCGAAGCGACCTTCCAGGCGGAGGTGGTCGATCGCTCGCGCGAGCTGCCAGTCGTGGTCGACTTTTGGGCCGACTGGTGCGGGCCCTGTAAAGCGCTGACGCCGGCGCTGGAACGGGCCGAGGCGGCGCGGGCCGGCAAGGTGGTGCTGGCCAAGGTCGACGTCGACTCGAACCAGCAGCTGGCGGCGCAGTTCCAGGTCCAGGGGATCCCCGCGGTCAAGGCCTTCCGCGACGGCGCCGTCGCGGACGAGTTCGTCGGCGCCCTGCCGCCGGCGAAAGTCGAGGCCTTCTTCGACTCTCTGGCACCCTCGCGGGCCGATGAGCTGCTGGCGGCAGGGGACGAGCTCTCGCTGCGCGAGGCGGCGGAGCTCGAGCCCGGCCGCGCCGACCTCGCGGTCGCCCTGGCCAAGGCCCGTCTCGAGCGCGGCGCCGAAGCCGAGGCGCTGGAAGCCGTCGAAAGCCACGAGGCGGACTTCGCTGCCGCCGGGATCGCCGCCCGCGTCCGTCTCATGGAGGCCGGGATCGGCTCCGAGGCGTTCGAAGCCCTCGACCGCGGCGAGGGCGAGGCGGCTTTGGATGCGCTGCTCGACCAGCTTTCCGGCGCCGCTGACGCGATCCGCGAGGATCTGCGCCGCGCCATCGTCGGCATCCTCAGCGAAGACCCAGCGTGGCCGCGGGCGAGGGACTACCGCCGCAAGCTCTCGGTGGCCTTGAGTTGACCCACAGCGGTGGGACTTTTACCCCCTATAGCGGGGAAAAGTCCCACCGCTGCGTTTGGCCCTCTAGGGAACATCTGTTCGTGTGCGTAGAATCGCTGTGAGTGGCTGCCTCTGAGCGAATCGTCATCACCGGCGCCCGGGAGCACAACCTCAAGGACGTCGATGTTGAGCTGCCCCGCGACGCGCTGATCGTCATCACCGGCCTCTCTGGCTCGGGCAAGTCGAGCCTTGCCTTTGACACGATCTACGCCGAGGGGCAGCGCCGCTACGTCGAGTCGCTCTCGGCCTACGCGCGCCAGTTCCTCGGCCTGATGGAGAAGCCCGACGTCGACTCGATCGAGGGGCTCTCGCCGGCGATCTCGATCGACCAGAAGACGACCTCGCGCAACCCGCGCTCGACGGTCGGCACGGTGACTGAGATCTACGACTACCTGCGCCTGCTCTGGGCCGGATCGGGACCCCGCACTGCCCCGAGTGCGGCGAGGAGATCACCGGCCAGACCCAGGAGCAGATCGTCGACCGGCTGATGACCCTGGAGGACGAGACCAAGTTCATGGTCATGGCGCCGATCGTCCGCGGCCGCAAAGGCGAGTACGGGAAGTTGCTCGAGCAGATGCGGCTCGAGGGCTACTCGCGGGTCAAGGTCAACGGCGAGCTGCGGCGGCTGGACGAGGAGATCGTGCTCGACAAGAAGTACAAACACGACATTTCGGTCGTCGTCGACCGGCTGGTGATGAAGACCGACCTGCGGCGGCGCCTCTCGGAGTCGGTCGAAGCGGCCGCCGGCCTCGCCGCCGGGCTAATCGAAGTCGAGATCCTCAGCGGCAAGGGCGCGGCCGGGAGCAAGGACGCCGAGTATCCGGGCGGGACGATGCTCTTCTCCGAGCAGTTCGCCTGCCTCAACTGCGGCACCTCGATCCCCGAGCTGGAGCCGCGGATCTTCTCCTTCAACTCCCCCCACGGCGCCTGCGACCGCTGCCACGGGCTCGGTTTCCAGCGGGTGATCGACCCCGAGCTGGTCGTCCCCGACCCGACCCTCTCGCTCGCCGAGGGCGCGCTGCAGCCCTGGAACCGCGGCATCAGCGCCTACTGGAAGCGGCTGATCGCCGCCGTCGCCGAGGAGTACGGGGTCGACGCCGAGAAGCCCTGGTCGAAACTGAAGAAGGACGAGAAAGAGATCTTCCTCTACGGCACCGGCGAGGAGCGCCACCAGGTCAGCTACACCAACCGCTTCGGCCGCCGCCGCTCCTACAAAGTTCGCTTCGAGGGGATCGTCAACAACCTCCAGCGCCGCTACGAGGAGACCGACTCGGAGACCAACCGGGAGCGGATCGAGGGCTACATGGCCGAGCAGCCGTGCCCCGCTTGCAAGGGCGCCCGCTTGCGCCCGGAGAGCCTCGCGGTCAGGGTCGGCGGCCTCAGCATCTCCGAGTACAGCGACCTCTCCGCCCACGCCGCCGCCGAGTGGATCCGCGAGCTGGAGATGACCGAGACCGAGCGGGCGATCGCGCGGCTGATCGTGCGCGAGATCACCGAGCGACTCTCCTTCCTCGAGAACGTCGGCATCGGCTACCTCTCGCTGATGCGCTCGGCCCGCACCCTCTCCGGCGGCGAGGCGCAGCGGATCCGGCTCGCGACTCAGATCGGCTCGCACCTGGTCGGGGTGATGTACGTGCTCGACGAGCCCTCGATCGGCCTCCACCAGCGCGACAACGAGAAGCTGATCGCGACCCTCGATCGCCTCCGCGACCTCGGCAACACGGTGATCGTGGTCGAGCACGACGAGGGGACGATGATGGCCGCCGACCACCTCGTCGACCTCGGACCCGGCGCCGGCGAGCACGGCGGCCACGTGATCGCCGCCGGCACCCCGGCCGCGGTGAAGAAAAACCCGTCTTCGCTGACCGGCCAGTACCTCTCCGGTAAGAAACGGATCGAGGTGCCGGAGGAGCGCCGCAAGCCGACCGGCGAGCTGCTCGTCCGCGGCGCCCGCGAACACAACCTCAAGGACGTCGACGTCACCATCCCGCTGGGGGTCTTCTGCTGCGTCACCGGCGTCTCCGGCTCGGGCAAGTCGACCCTCGTCAACGAGACCCTGCACCACGCGGTCGCCAACCGCCTGCACCAGGCGAAGCTGCGGCCGGGCGCCCACGACGGGATCGAGGGCCTCGACCAGATCGACAAGATCATCAACATCGACCAGTCGCCGATCGGCCGCACCCCGCGCTCCAACCCGGCGACCTACACCGGCCTCTTCGACCACATCCGCCAGATCTTCACCCAGACCCAGGAGTCGCGGGCGCGCGGCTACAAACCCGGCCGCTTCAGCTTCAACGTCAAGGGCGGGCGCTGCGAGGTCTGCAAGGGCGACGGCCAGATCAAGATCGAGATGCACTTCCTGCCCGACGTCTACGTCCCCTGCGAGCAGTGCCACGGCAAGCGCTACAACCGCGAGACGCTGGAGGTCCGCTTCAAGGGCAAGAACATCTCCGACGTGCTGGAGATGTCGGTCGCCGACGGGGTCGAGTTCTTCGAGAACGTGCCGAAGATCGCCCGTCGCTTGCGCACCCTCAACGACGTCGGGCTCGGCTACATCCGCCTCGGCCAGCCGGCGACGACGCTCTCCGGCGGCGAGGCGCAGCGGGTCAAGCTCGCCACCGAGCTCTCCAAAGTCGCCACCGGCGACACCCTCTACATCCTCGACGAGCCGACCACCGGCCTCCACTTCGCCGACGTCCAGCGTCTGCTCGACGTGCTCAGCCGCCTCGTCGACGCCGGCAACACGGTGGTCGTGATCGAGCACAACCTCGACGTCATCAAGACCGCCGATCACCTCGTCGATCTCGGCCCCGAGGGTGGCGAAGGCGGCGGCGAGATCATCGCCACGGGAACCCCGGAGGAGGTCGCCGCGGTGGCGGGCTCCTATACCGGCAGCTTCCTCGCCGAGCTGGTCGAGCCGGCGAAGCCGAAACGGCGCAGCGGCAAGCGCGAGTTGTCCGCAGTGGCCTAAGACACCGGTTCCGCTGCAAATTCCCTGGTTCCGCGCTTAAAAGCCCTCAGGTGGGGTAGTGACGCTCGCGGGAGCAGGGAATACCACAGGAGGAACCGATGTCACCACTCAGTTCGCGGGTTTGGTTCGCAGCAGCAGCCCTCGCCGCCGTTGCCCTATTCGCCGTCGGCTGCGGCAGCAGCGACGACACGACCAGCGGTGGTGGTGGAGGTGGCGGTTCGACGATCGCCCTCCTGCTTCCGGAAAACGAAACCCCTCGCTACGAATCCAACGACAGGCCGGACTTCGAAAGCTCGGTGAAAGAACAGTGTCCTGGCTGCGAAGTCATCTACTTCAACGCCGGCGGTGACGCTGAAAAACAGCAGTCGCAGGGCGAAGCCGCGCTGACCAAAGGCGCCGAAGTCCTCGTCCTCGACCCGATGGACTCCAAATCGGCGGCCGCGATCGCCGAACGGGCGAACGCCCAGGACGTGCCGGTCGTCAGCTACGACCGCTTGATCGAAAACGGCGAAGTCGACGCGTACGTCTCCTTCGACAACGAACGGGTGGGCGAACTCCAGGCCGAAACGCTGGCCAAAAAACTGAAAGAAGACGGGAACGCCAGTGGCCCGATCATCAAGATCAACGGCGATCCGGCCGACCCGAACGCGGCGCTCTTCAAGGCGGGCTCGAACAAAGCCTTCGAGGCCGCCGGGGTGAAAGTCGCCAAGGAATACGACACCCCCGGCTGGACCGCGGAAAACGCCCAGCGTGAGGCCCAGCAGGCGATCACCGCGCTCGGCAACGACGGCTTCTCGGGCATCTACGCCGCCAACGACGACACCGGCGGCGGCGCGATCGCGGCGCTCAAAGGCGCCGGGATCGACCCCGAAGAACGCCCGGTCACCGGTCAGGACTCGACCGTCGCCGGCCTGCAGCGAATCCTCGCGGGCCAGCAGTTCATGACGATCTACAAGGCGATTCCGCCGCAGGCTGAGATCGCCGCCGAATTCGCGATCGCTCTCGCCGCCGGCGAAGAGCTGCCGGCGGACAAAGTCACCGAAGAAATCAACAACGGCAAGGCCGACGTCCCGTCGGCGATCCTGGAACCGGTCGCGGTGACCAAGGACAACATCAAAGACACGGTGGTCAAAGACGGCTTCGTGACCGCCTCCGAACTCTGCACCGGCCCCTACGCGGCCAACTGCAAAGAAGTAGGGATCTCCGGCTGACATGGCGGCAGCTGGCACTCCACTCCTCGAGCTGGAGGGAGTAAGCGTGCGATTCGGCCCGGTCCAGGCTTTGGACCGGGTCGACTTCGCCGTCAGTGCCGGTGAGGTGGTCGGCCTGGTCGGCGACAACGGCGCCGGCAAGTCGACGCTGGTCAAGGCGATCGCCGGGATCCACGCGCCGGACGAGGGGACGATCCGCTTCAACGGGGAGGAAGTGCGGATCAAAGGGCCGCAGGACGCGACCGAACTGGGGATCGCGACCGTCTACCAGGATCTCGCGCTCTGCGACAACCTCGACGTCGTCGCCAACCTCTTCCTCGGTCGCGAGCAGGTCTCGCCCGGCACCGGTCAGATCTCGCGCCAGCTCGACGAGGTGAAGATGGAGCACGAGACCGCCGACCTGCTCTCCAACCTCGCGGTGACGATCCCCAGCCTGCGCAGCGAGGTCGGGACGCTCTCCGGCGGCCAGCGCCAGCAGGTCGCGGTCGCCCGTTCCCTGCTTGGCGAGCCGAAAGTAGTGCTGCTCGACGAGCCGACCGCGGCCCTCGGCGTGCCGCAGACCAAACAGGTGCTGGAGCTGATCCGGCGCCTGCGCGAGCGCAACCTCGGCGTCGTCGTCATCAGCCACAACCTGGTCGACGTGTTCGCGGTCGCCGACCGGGTCTTCGTCCTCCGCCTCGGTCGCGCCGCCGGCGAGTTCAAAGCCGAGGACACCACCGAGGAGCACGTGATCGGCGCGATCACCGGTGTAGGCGAGGGCGGCGAGCGCAACCAGCATTCGGAGACGGGAGAGGAGGAGAAGGCATGAGCCCGACCGAAGCGGCAACCGCCGACGAGGCGGCGGAGCGCCGTCCGGGCGCGGGGGAGACCCTGCGCCGCATCGTCCAGGGAGATCTCTCGTCGGTTCGGGTCGTTCTCGGCCTGGTCCTGATCGCGATCATCTTCCAGGTCCAGGAACCCCGCTTCCTCTCGGCGGAGAACCTGACCAACCTGATGCTGCAGATCACGACGATCGGCCTGATCTCGGTCGGCGTCGTCTACGTCCTGCTGCTCGGCGAGATCGACCTCTCGGTCGGCGCGGTCAGCGGCCTCTCGGCAGCTGTGATGGCCGTGCTGAGCGTCAATCATGGCTGGAATCCCTACATGGCGATCGCCGCGGCGATCGTGGTGGGCGCCGCGATCGGCTGCCTGCAGGGGTCGCTGTTCAGCCGCTTCGTCGTGCCCTCCTTCGTCGTCACCCTGGCTGGGTTATTGGCCTGGGAAGGGGCGCTCCTGCAGGTGCTGGGCCAGACCGGCTCACTCAACATCACCGACCCCAAGATCACCGGCCTCGCCAACATCTTCTACTCGGACACGGTCGGCTGGATCTTCGCGGTGGTGATCATCGTCACCTACGGCGCCGTGCTGGGGCTCGGCTACCGGCGCCGCGTCGCCGCCGGCCTCGAGGACACCAGCCTCTTGCCCCTGCTTGTCCGCTTCGTCTTTCTCGCCGCGGGCGTGATCGCCGCCGTCGCGATTCTCAACTCCGACCGCGGTGTGCCGCTGGCGGTAATGATCCTGCTCGGCTTCGTGGTCGGCATGGAGTACGTCGCCAGGCGGACCACCTTCGGCCGCCACGTCTTCGCGGTCGGCGGCAACGCGGAGGCGGCGCGGCGGGCCGGCATCCACGTCAACCGGGTTCGGATCGCGGTCTTCACGATCGCCGGCTCGATGGCCGCGATCGGCGGCGTGATGGCCGCCTCCCGCCTCTTCGCGGTCAACCAGAACTCCGGCGGCAACGAACTCCTGTTGCTGGCGATCGCCGGGCCGGTGATCGCCGGCACCAGCCTCTTCGGCGGTCGCGGATCGGTCTGGACCGCTCTGCTGGGGGCGCTCGTCATTGGCTCGATCTCCAATGGGATGGACCTGCTCTCGCTCTCTTCCGCGGTGAAACTGATGGTCACCGGCGGCGTCCTGCTGCTTGCCGTCCTGGTCGACGCGGTGGCGCGCCAGCAGCGGCAGACCTCCGGGCGCGTCTAGCGGGAGGCGAGCAAGCTGGCGCCGATCGCGCCGCCGAGGTCGCCGAGTGAGGCGACGCGGACCGCGGGCGGGCGCTCGTCGAGGAAGAGGTGCTTGGACATCTCCTCCATCAGCGGGTCCATCAGCCGCTCGCCGAAGCGGATTCCGAGGCCACCGCCGATGATCACCGCATCGGGGTCGAGCAGGTTGACCGACGAGGCGATTCCGGTCCCCAGCGCCTCGACCGCCCGCTCGATCAGCTTTTCGGTCAGCTGGTCGCCGTGGTCCAGCGCCCGCTCCCAGATGCCGCTGGTGAGGCGCGGTTTGCCGTGTTTCTCCATCAGGTGGAAGAGGTCGGTCTTGTGGCCCTCTTCGTGCTGGCGCCGGGCCTCGGCTTCCATCGCCGAGCGGCCGGCGTAGGCCTCCATACAGCCCTTGCGCCCGCAGGGGCACTTGGCGCCGCCGCGCTTGACGACGACGTGGCCGATCTCACCGGCCGCTCCGCGGCCCAGCCAGGGCCTGCCGTCGAGGACGAGGCCGCCGCCGACGCCGGTGCCCCAGAAGACCCCGATCAGGCTCTGGAACTCCTGCCCGGCGCCGAGGTGGAACTCGGCTTCGGTCGCGACCTGGACGTCGTTGCCGACTTTGACCTGCGTCCCCAGGCCCTTGCCGAGGACTTCGGCTAGCGGGAAGCTGCCCTCCCAGCCGGGGAGGTTGCGGGCGCTGGAGACGACGCCGGTCTGCTCATTGGCGTCGCCCGGCGAGCCGACCCCGATCCCGGCCAGGTCCGCCGGCTCGACGTTCGCTTCCTGAGCTGCCTCGCGCAGCGCCGCCGCCATCGCCGCGGCGACGTCCTCGGGGCCGCCGCTGGTCGGCGTCGGCTGCCGCGCCTGGCCGGAGACCTCGCCCCGCGCGTCGACGATCGCCGCCTGGATCTTCGTCCCGCCAAGGTCAATGCCGCCGCGAAGATCCGTCACGCGCGCAGTCTATGTCTAGGGTGGGCCGATGGCGACGAGTGGGTGGAGGCTTTGGTGGCGGAAGCGGCGCTGGTATGAGCGCAACCATCGCCTCCTGCGCCGCTGGCGGATCAATCGTCACGCGGCCCGGGGCGGTTTCTTCATCCGTCACCCGGTCGAGGGCGAGGTGTTGGAGGCGCTCGACGAGGGGCGGCTGGTGATCGGCGAGGGGACCTTGCTCGAGCCGGGCTGCTGGCTGACGCTGGCCCCCGGCGCCCGGATCGAGATCGGCGCCGGCTGCTTCCTCAATCGCAACGTGATGATCGCCGCTCACGAGAGCGTGAAGATCGGCAACCACACGATGTTCGCCAACGGCTGCTTCGTCGGTGACGCCGAGCACCGCTACGACGACCCGAGCAAGCCGATCACCTGGCAGGGGTTCACTTCGAAGGGACCGGTGGAGATCGGCGCCAACTGCTGGTTCGGGGTCCATTGCGCGGTGACCAGCGGCGTCAGCATCGGCGATCGCTGCGTGATCGGCGCCAACTCGGTCGTCAACCGCGACGTCGAGGGCGGGACGATCGCGGCCGGCGCGCCGGCGAAGCCGATCCGGGAAATCGACTTCGCCGCGCAGCCGGAGGGGTGACCCGGGAGAACCCGGTTATTGGAGGAAGCCGGTTGCTTCGACGGCCTTCAGCACCTGGGCCGCAGTCAGCGGTTTGTCGAAGGCGCCGTTGGGGGCCTGGTTCGCCGCGGTCGGCTTCAGCAGCAGGCCGGCGACCGAGGCGTGGCGCGCCTCGACCGAGTGGATCGAGAGCGCGGCCGCGACGTAGGCCGGATTGACGATGTTCAGGGCCTGGCCCGCGTAGGCGGCCACGCCGGTGTTCTCCAGCGCCACCGCGGTCTTCAGGAACGCCGCCTCGCTCGAGGTGGTGGCTCCGAAGTCGACTTTGGGGGCGGCGACCGCTTTGCTGCCGAGCGCCTTCTTGAGGAAGGCCACATGGGCGTTCTCGTCGACGGTGACCCGCTTGAGGAAGGCCTGCGCCTGGGCGCCTTTGAGGAAGGTTTTTCGCTTGTTGTTGGCGGTCGCCTCGTTGTAGAAGGCGGCCTCCAAGTACTCCAGCGTGAGGGCGTAGTTGAGGATGCCGACGTCGCCTTTGCCGAATTTGGCGGGCGGGCGTCCTTTACCCGCGGCCATCGCCGCCGCCGGGGTCAGCGCGCTGAGCAGGGCGCCGCCGCCGACCAGTCCGCCGCCGGCGAGGCCGGCCTTTTTCAGGAAGTCGAGCCGGGTGTCGCCCTCGAGCGCCTCGGTCGCTTCGTGCTCCGCCTCGCGCACCACTGCGTCTATATCTGAGCTCATCGTTCCCTCCGCCTTGGGGGTGGTCTTTCCTGCTTCTGCGAAGGGAGCCGGGCAGCGGATCACCAAATTGAGAATTTTTTCGATTCAGATCTGCCAAGAACCGCACGAAGTGCGCCATACTTTCCCTAGTTGGCCGTGACCTGACCAGGCATGGACCTATGAACTCAACTCTCCTCGTGGATAGCCCTCGCTCCTCCGCGGCCGCGCCGGTTCTGCGCATGAAGGCCGAGCTACGCGCTGCCGTGTCGACGGCCAAGCGGGACGGAAAGACGGTCGGCCTGGTGCCGACGATGGGCTACCTGCACGAGGGCCACCTCTCGCTGATCCGCGCCGCCCGCGCCGAGTGCGGTCTGGTGGTGATGAGCCTCTTCGTCAACCCGACCCAGTTCGGGCCCAGCGAGGACCTCGATCGCTATCCGCGCGACGAGGACCGTGACCGCCGTCTCGCCGCCGAGGCCGGCGCCGACCTCGTCTTCGCCCCCGGCGTCGATGAGGTCTACGCAGCCGACGCCTCCACCACGGTGGAGGTCACCGGCTCGCTCACCGACGTCCTCGACGGCGACCCCGAGCGCCGCGGCCCCGAGCACTTCCGCGGCGTCACCACCGTCGTCGCCAAGCTCTTCAACATCGTCGACCCCGACGTCGCCTACTTCGGCCAAAAGGACGCCCAGCAGGCGGTCGTCATTCGCCGCATGGCCCGCGACCTCGACTTCCCGGTGCGGATCGAGGTGCTGCCGACCGTGCGCGAGGCCGACGGGCTGGCGATGAGCAGCCGCAACGCTTACCTGGAGCCTGCCGACCGCGAGCGCGCCACCGCGCTCTCCCGCGCTCTCGCCGCTGCCGAGCGCGGCGCCCGCGCCGAGTCCCTCGCCGCCGGCCTCGAAGCCGCTCACCGCGAGCTCGCCGCCGCCGGGATCGAGCCCGAGTACCTCGAGGCCCGCGACGCGGAGACGCTGACGCCGGTCGGGGAACTGGGCGGGCGCCAGGTGCTCGTCGCCGTCGCCGCCCGCGTTGGCGCCGCCCGCCTGATCGACAACGTCTTGATCCAGCCAACTTCGGACCAACCCAACATCTAGCCGCGAGAGGGGAGCAGCGTGCAAAGACAGATGCTGAAGTCGAAGATCCACCGGGCAACTGTGACCGACTGCGACGTCGATTACATCGGCAGCATCACGATCGACACCGAGCTGATGGCCGGTGCCGACATGATCACCAACGAGCAGGTCTACGTCTGGGACGTCGACAACGGCGCCCGCTTCGTCACCTACGTGATCGACGGCGAGCCCGGCTCCGGCGCGATGCAGGTCAACGGCGCCGCCGCCCACCTGGTCGAGCCCGGCCACAAGATCATCGTCGCCACCTTCGGCTCCTACGACGAGGCCGACCTCGAGCGCTACGACCCGGTGGTCGTCCATGTAAACGACGACAACGAGCCGGTGGCGATCGACAGTCACCCCGAGGTGCTGCTCAAATGAGCTCCGGCGGCCGTTCCCACACCGCCCAGCCCGAGGGCCGCAAGCCGATCGGCCTGCCGCGCCTGGCCGAGATGCAGGCCAACGGCGAGCCGATTGTGATGGTCACCGCCTACGACTACCCCTCGGCGACCGTGGCCGAGGCGGCCGGCGTCGACATCGTCCTCGTCGGCGACTCCGCCGCCAACGTCGTCCTCGGCTACCCGGACACCAAGCTGGTCTCGATGGAGGAGATGGTGATCCTCGGCAAGGCCGTCCGTCGCGGCCTGAAGACGCCGCTGATGGTCGGCGACATGCCGATGGGCAGCTACGAGGCGAGCAACGAGGATGCGATCCGCAACGCCCAGCGGCTGGTCAAGGAGACCGGCTGCCAGGCGGTCAAGCTCGAGGCCGGCGGCGTCATCGTCGAGCGCGCTCGGGCGATCGTCCAGTCGGGGATCCCGGTGATGGGCCACGTCGGCCTCACCCCGCAGACCGCGACCGCTCTGGGCGGCTACAAAGCCCAGGGCAAGAGCGCCAAGAGCGCGATCAAACAGCTCGAGGACGCCCTCGCCCTGCAGTCGGTCGGCTGCTTCGCGATCGTGATCGAGGCGGTCCCCTCAGCGATCACCGACGAAATCGTCAAGAAGCTGGAGGTGCCGACGATCGGCATCGGTGCCGGCGCCGGGACCTCAGGCCAGGTCCTCGTCTTCCACGACCTGCTGGGGATCACCACCGGCCACATGGCGAAGTTCGTCAAGCGCTACGCCAGCGTCCACGAGACGATGGTCGAGGCGGTGACGCAGTACGGCAACGAGGTCCGCCGCCGCCACTTCCCCGAGCCCGAGCACGTCTACAGCGTCGAGCCGGCCGAGCTCGACGAGTTCCGCCGCTACCTCAACGAGGAGAGCCTGGCCAGCGCCAAGGGCTGGGAGTGGGAGCCGCTGCCCTGAGGCTCCGATTCCGCTGAGCCCTTGCAATTGCGGCCGATGCAGGCTTCGGCATCGAAGTCGGCCCGGCAAGTTTCACCGGCCCGACTCCGGGCAGCTCGGCCGCGAGATCTCCGAGCCAGGTGAAGGTTCCACCGGGCTCTCGCTGGAAGGTGGCGGTCCCGGTGAACGGCTTGGGTGGAACGACCGAGCCGGATAGCGGCGGTCTGCCAACGGCGATCGCCTTCGGGTCTTCAGTGAAGCCATAAACCGAGTTGATCACAAGCATCCGACCGCGTTGGCGGGTCAGACGGGCGGCGAAGACATTCGGCAAAGAATCGAAGCTCGAGTCCCACTCGTCGGCGAAGAATTCCAGCGTCCCGTGTCCCCGCGGGATCACGGCCCGCAATAGTTCTTCTTGGGCGCCGGCACTGGCCCGGGCGCGCTTGGCGCGACGGCACACCTGCCTCGGTTCGTCGACGATTTCACCTTGGACGGCGCGAACGTCAACGCGGGTGAAATCGCGTTCTCCCGTCAGTTTGACCCTGCCCCTGAAGATCCCTCGACGTTTCAGCGCACCTAGCCCTTTGCAGTTATCGGCAGTGTCTTCGCGAGACCTGCTCCGCTCGTGAAAGCGGAGGTCGATCCAGCCGACGCCCGGTAGGTGCGCGCGCATCCTGTCGTCCCGCAGTCGGCTGTTGAAGGGAAGGTAGAGAACCTGCTCGGTCGCCTTGCTGGCGATCACGGTAACGAGACCAGAAAAGACGTTGATAGCCAAGCGGTAACCGTTGCTTCCTCTGGCATGAGCTTCTGCGTAGTGATCGTGAGGTGAGACGTAATACCCGGGCTTTGCGACCGCACTTGCCGGCCACATCAGCGCCGCCGCGCATACGAGAACCGCGAGCCCTCCCCTTGCCTTCACGGGCGCAGAGTATTCGAGGTCGGAAAACCCTGTTGTTGCCGACTACGATGCGGCAGATGCCGATTTACGAGTTCGAGTGCGAGGACTGCGAGGCCCGTTTCGAGGAGCTGGTTGCGGCGGGGCAGGGCGCCGCTTGTCCGACCTGCGGGTCGGAGCGGACGCGCAAGCTGCTCTCGCCGGTCTCGCCGCCGGGCCGCCAGCCCCGCGGAGCGGCGGTGCGCTCGAACGAATCGAAGCGGCGGGAGAAGGAAGCCGGGCGCCAGGAGCGGCTGGCGGCGTCGAAAAAGCGTCGCGCGGGGGAGAAGCCGTGAGCGCCACGGCCGAGAAGCGCCGCGAGCAGCTCGTCGCCCTCTTCAAAGAAGTACAGGGCTGCCAGAAATGCCCTCTGTATGAGACCCGCACCAAAGCTGTCTTCGGGGCCGGCAACGCCGACGCCGACCTGATGTTCGTCGGCGAGGCGCCGGGGGCCGAAGAGGACCGCCAGGGCCTGCCGTTCGTCGGCCGCGCCGGCCAACTGCTGAACCAGCTGTTGGAGGAGATCGGCCTCGCCCGCGATGACGTTTTCATCGCCAACGTCCTCAAGTCGCGGCCGCCCAACAACCGCGACCCGCAGCCGGGCGAGATCCAGGCTTGCGAGCCCTACCTGTTCGAGCAGGTGCGACTGATCGAGCCGCGGGTCGTCTGCACCCTCGGCAACTTCGCGACCAAGCTGCTGAGCGGCAGTCAGACCGGGATCACCAGGGTGCGCGGCACCCCGCAGGTGCGCCAGCTGGGCTCCAGCACCGTCTTCCTCCTGCCCCTTTTCCACCCGGCGGCGGCGCTTCGCACCCCGGCGGTGAAGGAGCAGCTGCGGGCCGACTTCGCGACGATCCCCGACCTCCTGCAGCGTCCCCTGCCGGGCCCGGTGCCGAGCGCCGAGGACATGGAGGAGCTCGAGGAGGAGGGCGGCTCGACCCCGCCGCCACCCAGCGACCAGCTCGGCATGTTCGGGCATTAGGCGCCGCCCAGCCATGGAAGTAGTCGAGACCAGCAGCGCCGCCGAGACCGAAGCCCTGGGGGCGCGGATCGCCGACCGGCTCCAGCCTGGAGACGTGGTCGTCCTCTCCGGCGAGCTGGGAACCGGCAAGACGACGCTGGTCCGAGGCGCCTGCCGCGCCCTCGGCATCGTTGACCCCGTCACCTCGCCGACCTTCACGATCGGCCAGCGCTACGGCGGCGGCCGTCTGCCGGTCTCCCACCTCGACCTCTACCGCCTGCAGAGCCTCGAGGGCGAGGATCCGGCTCTGCTCGAGGACTACCTGCGCCCCGAGGGCGTCGCCTTCGTCGAGTGGCCGGCGGCGGGGGAGGGCCGGATCGGCCGCCCGGCGCTCGCCGTGCGCCTCGCCCACGCGGGCGAGGAGCGGCGGCGGATAGAAGTCGACCGGTAGGGGTACGCAGGGAAAAGCGCACCGAAGCCGTATCCCAGGTGTTGAGGGACAGGTGCGCGCAGCAGATAGCATCGGCGCTCGAAATTCGACGAGAAAGGCAAGGACGGGATGAAGGGACTCAAAGCGCTTGCGGCGGTGATGTTGGTGAGCGGATTGCTGATGGCAGCGGTGCCCGCCACGGCCAGCGCGGCGGCCTACAAGCATTACGTGGGCTGCGGGATCTCCCAGAACGCGAAACCCGCCCAAGCCTGTCCGAAGAAATCGAAAAAGGGCGCCTTCTTCAAAAGTCTCAAAGCCGATGTTGTCTACACCGTCTGCGTCAAGTTCCCGAGCGGCAAAAACCTCTGCGCCCAGGCCCAGGAAGCGGAAAAAAACACGCTCTACGTGAACAAGATCACCTCGACGATCCCCGGCCGCCACGTCGTCAGCTGGTTCGTCAAAGGCAAAAAAGTCGGCTCTTCCGCTTTCCGCGTAACCGGGTAGCGCCGTCCTGAACGTCGTCGGCTTCGACACCGCGACGGTCGACACCGTCGCCTGCGCCTGGCGCGACGGCGAGGTTCTGCACGAGTCGCAGCTGGGGCTCTCCCCGCAAGGGAGGCCCCTGCACGCGACCCGGCTGCTGGAGGAGGTCGAGCGCGCGGCTGCCGCACTCGGCGGTTGGGAGGCGGTCGACCTGATCGCGGTCGGGCTCGGTCCCGGCACCTTCACCGGGCTGCGGGTGGGGATCTCGACCGCCCGCGGGCTCAGCCTCAGCCGCGGCCTGCCGGCGCGCGGGGTCTGCACGCTCGACACCCTGGCGGCGGGGATCGCCGAGGCGGGCGCGGAGGGCGCGCGGCTCGCCGTCCTCGATGGCTGGCGGGGCGAGGTTTTCGCCGCTCTTTACTCGGCTGCGGGCGCCCGCGAGTGGGAGCCGGCCGTCTACCGGCCCGAGGAGCTGGCCGCGCGCGTCGCCGGGCTGAAGGAAACCCCGTCGGTCGCCGGTTCCGGGGCGGTACGATTTCGTCACGAGTTGGCCCGAGACGGCGTCCGGATAGCGGACGATTCCGATCCCGTCCACCGGGTCGCCGCGCGCCACGTCTGCGCGCTGGCGGCCGCGGCGACGGACCCGGAGTCCGACGGACTTTCCCCGATCTACCTCAGACCCCCCGACGCGGAGCGGTGGCGTGAGCGAGACGCTTCACAAAGAGCCAAATGATCTGACCCAAGGGGTCGTGGTGCGCCGGCTCGCCTACAGCGACCTGCCGGGGGTGATCTCGATCGAGCGCCGCTCGTTCCCGACCCCGTGGTCGCTGGCGATGTTCGTGCTCGAGCTCTCGAAGCCGTCGGGCATCTGTCTCGCGGCAACCGCCGGCGACCAGCTGGCGGGCTACGTGGTCTGCTCCCGCTACGACCAGGTCTGGCACCTGATGAACATCGCCGTTGCCCCCGAGCAGCGCGGCGCCGGCGTCGCCGGGCAGCTGATGCGGCGCCTGATCGACGAGTCGCGCGGGACGCTGCCCTTCACGCTTGAGGTCCGGGTCTCCAACCACCGGGCGATCGGGATGTACGAACGCTTCGGGTTCCGCTCGGCCGGCGTCCGTCCGCGCTACTACCACGACAACGGCGAGGACGCGCTGATCATGTGGCTGGACTGACGTGGGTTGAGTACAAGGGACTGCCATGCTGCTGGCGATAGAGACCTCCTGCGATGACACCTGCGCCGCCGTCCTCGACGGCCCGCGCATCCTCAGCAACGTGATCTCCTCCCAAGCCGCGGCCCACGAGGGCTTCGGCGGCGTGGTCCCGGAGGTCGCGGCGCGCCACCACCTGGAGCTGGTGGCGCCGGTGGTCGAGGCGGCGCTGGGCGAGGCGGGGGTGACGCTGGACGACGTCGATGCGCTCGCCGCCACCGTCGGCCCGGGCTTGATCGGGGCGTTGCTGGTCGGGATCAGCAGCGCCAAGGCGATCGCCGCCGCTCGACAGCTGCCGCTGATTCCGGTCAACCACCTGCAGGGTCACGTCGCTGCCAACTTCCTCGAGCCCGAGCCGCTGGAGCCGCCCTTCCTCTGTCTGATCGCCAGCGGCGGTCACACGATGCTGGCTGGGGTCCGCGACCACGTCGGCTACGAGCTGCTCGGCCAGACCCTCGACGATGCCGCCGGCGAGGCCTTCGACAAGTCCGCGCGCCTGCTGGGTCTCGGCTACCCCGGCGGCCCGGCGGTCCAGCGCGAGGCCGAGGGCGGCGACCCCGAGGCCTTCGAGATGCCGGTGGCGATGACCCGCAAGCCCGGCCTCGACTTCAGCTTCTCCGGCCTGAAGACGGCGGTCCTCTACCGCTGCCGGGAGCTGGGCGATGACGGAGTGACCGAACGCCGCGCCGACCTCGCCGCCTCCTTCCAGGCGGCGGTGATCGAGCAGCTGACGGCAAAGCTGAAGCGAGCTCTGAAGAAGGGCGAGTGGGAGGCCGTCGCGCTGGGCGGCGGCGTCGCCGCCAACGGGCCGCTGCGGGAGGCGGTCGGCCGGCTCTGCGAGGAGATGGGGGTGCGGCTGAAGCTGGTCCCGATCGCGCTCTGCACCGACAACGCCGCGATGATCGGTGCCGCGGCGCAGCACGTGGAGCCGATCCCCTACCCGGACTACCTCGGCTACGACGCCTTCGCCAGCGGCGAAACCGGCGCCCCCGCGGTCGCCCACTGAGCCCGATGGCCGATGTCGTCGTCTACTCCCGTCCGGGCTGCCATCTCTGCGAGGAAGCGCTGGAGCAGATCGTCGCCCTGCACTCCGACGGCTACCGCTTCAGCCTGCACGAGGTCGACATCGAGAGCAACGACCTGCTGCTGCGCCGGTATCTGGAGCGAATCCCGGTGGTCGAGGTCGACGGGATCGAGGTCTCCGAGCTGATCCTCGACCGCGCGGCCCTCGTGGCCAGGCTCGATACTGTGGGGGCATGGTCGAGTTGATCGAGGAGTTCGATGCTGCAGGGGCGTTCCCGGTCGAAGGCGAGCGCCTCTCGCTGGGCGTCGCCGCGCGCCTCTCGCGCTACCTGCAGGTGCTGACCCAGGCGCGGAAGATGGGCCGGGAGACGATCTCCTCGCAGGAGCTCTCCGAGTACACCCACATCAACCCGACCCAGATCCGCCGCGACCTCTCCGGCTTCGGCAAGTTCGGCAAGCGGGGCGTCGGCTACAACGTCGACTCGCTGGTCTCGGAGATCCGCAAGATCCTCCGCACCTCCGGCCAGCACAACATCGCCCTCTTCGGCGCCGGCAACCTCGGCCAGGCGATCGCCACCTCCTCGATCTTCGCCGACCACGGCTTCCAGGTCGTGGCCGTCTTCGACAGCGACCCGAGCGTCGTCGGCAAACCGATTGGCGAGCTCTCCGTGCGCGACATCGGCGACCTGCCGGACGTCGTCGCCGAGGAGGAGATCGTCGTCGGCGTCCTCGCCGTTCCCGCCGAGGCGGCCCAGGACGTCGCCGACCGGCTGGTCAAAGCCGGGGTGAAGATCATCTTCAACTACTCCGAGCAGCTGCTGCAGGTGCCGCCCGAGGTGACGGTCCACACCTCCAGCCCCGCCGTCGACCTGCTCTACGCGCTCTACTTCTACCTGGCCTAGCGCCGCCGGATCTTGGCCTTGGATCTCGATCTCGCCCGCGAGAAGTTCGAGTCTTCGCAGGACTTCACGATCGGCCTCGAGGAGGAGTTCGCGATCCTCGACCCACAGACGCTGGAGCTCGCGCACCGCTTCGAGGACGTCTACGCGGCCTGCCAGCGGGACGAGGTGCTGGCCGAGTCAGCGGCGGGGGAGCTGATCGCCTCCGAGGTCGAGATCCGCTCCGGCCGCGCCGAGACTTTCGCCGAGGCGGTCGAGCGTCAGCGCGAGCGGCGGGCGCGGCTGTTCGAGGTCGTCGGCGGCCTGGGGCTGACCCTGGGCGCGATGGGGACCCATCCCTGGGCCAACTACCTCGAGCAGCGGATCATCGACACCCCGCACTACAACCGCCTGCGCCAGGAACTCGGCTATGTCGCGCAGCGCAACAACACCTGGAGCCTGCACCTGCACATGGGGGTGCGCGGCGCCGACCGCGCGATCGCCGTCTGCGACTGGCTGCGCGAGCTGCTGCCGCTGCTGCTGGCGGTCTCCGCTAACTCACCCTTCCTCGACCGCCGCGACTCCGGCCTGCACAGCGTTCGCAGCGAGATCTTCACCCGCACCTTCCCGCGTTGCGGGGTGCCCTCGCCGTTCGGCGACTGGGCCGCCTACGCCGATTTCGTCGCGACCTTGCAGCGGGTCGGCTCGGTTGTCGAGTCGACGCAGCTTTGGTGGAGCGTGCGGCCTCATCACAGCTTTGGCACCGTCGAGGTGCGGATCTGCGACGCGCAGACGCGGGGCGAGGAGTCCTTCCAGCTGGCGGCGCTGATCGCCGCCTGCATCGCCCAGACCGCGCTCGACTACGACGAGTTCGGCTACGACGGGCGGGGGGGACCGCTGGCCGATCGCGAGATCGAGGAGAACCTCTGGCGGGCGATCCGCTACGGGGCCGGCGGGCGGATGGTCGACTTCCGGCGCGGCGAGGAGGTGCCGACCCGGTCGCTGCTGGAGCAGGTGCTCGCCTGGACCGAGCCGGCGCGGTCGCAGCTGGGGCTGGACGTGGCGCTGCCGGAGCGAAATGGCGCTGAGCGGGCGCGGGAAGCGCTCGATTCGGGGGCCTCGATCGAGGACATCTACCGCGGCGCGGTGGCCGAGACGCGCCGCACCTACGCGGGGGCCTCGCAGGCGTCCGAGCCTGCCTGATCCGCGTCCCACGAACTCGGATTCACCTTCCAGAGCCGGTGTGAGCGCGCTGGCGCCGCCTTCGTCTATAGACTCCCGCGCCGCTCAAACCACCGGAGGAATAGGAACTTGACCGACTTCTTGACCGATTACGGGGTGGTCGTCGCACTCGTCTGCGCAGCCGCCGCCGTCGTCTACGGACTTATCGTCACCCAGCGCCTGCTCGCGAAGCCCGCGGGCAACGACCGCATGCGCGAAATCTCTGGCGCGGTGCAGGAGGGGCCCAGGCCTACCTCACCCGCCAGTACACGATCATCGCTGCGGTTGCGGTTCCGATCGCGGTCCTGCTGCTGTTCCTGCAGGACTGGCACACCGCGCTCGGCTTCGTTATCGGAGCCGTTCTCTCCGGGGCCACCGGCTTCATCGGGATGAACGTCTCGGTGCGGGCCAACTCGCGCGTCGCTGAGGCCGCCCGCGGCGGGGTACCGCCCGCACTGGACGTGGCCTTCAAGGGCGGCTCGGTCACCGGGCTGCTCGTGGTCGGGCTGGCGCTGCTCGGCGTCGCCGGCTACTACGGCGCCCTCGTCCTCGGCGGTGTCAGCGACAAGGAGGCCGTCGACGCGCTGATCGGCCTCGGCTTCGGTGGCTCGCTGATCTCGGTCTTCGCCCGTCTCGGCGGCGGCATCTTCACCAAGGCCGCCGACGTCGGCGCCGACCTGGTCGGCAAGGTCGAGGCGGGGATCCCCGAGGACGATCCCCGCAACCCGGCGGTAATCGCCGACAACGTCGGTGACAACGTCGGCGACTGCGCCGGCATGGCCGCCGACCTGTTCGAGACCTACGCGGTCACCTCGGTCGCGGTGATGCTGCTCGGCGTCCTCACCTTCACCGAGGACTTCGCCCGCGAGGTCGCGATCTACCCGCTGGTGATCGGCGGCGTCGCGATCATCGCCTCGATCATCGGCGCGCTCGTGGTCCGGACCAAATCCGACCGGGTCGAGGGCGCTCTTTACCGGGGCGTGATCCTCGCCGGCCTCCTCTCGATCGCGGCCTTCTACCCGATCACCGACTGGCTGATGGCGGAACCGCTGCGGCTCGGCGTGCTCGACACCGCGAGCGCGGCGATCAGCGTCGGCGACCTCTGGCTCTGCGCGGTGATCGGCATCGCCGTGACCGCGTTGCTGTTCGTGATTACCGAATTTTATACGGCCACCCGATTCCACCCGGTGAAGTCAATTGCCAAGGCATCGGAGACCGGGCACGCGACGAACATCATCCAGGGCCTCGCCCAGGGCTACCAATCGACCGCCGCTCCTGCACTGGTTATCGCCCTGGCGATTCTCGGGGCAAACGAGCTCGCCGGCGTCTACGGCATCGCCATCGCCGTGATGGCACAGCTATCGCTCTGCGGCCTGATCGTCGCCCTCGACGCTTTCGGTCCGATTACCGACAACGCCGGCGGCATCGCCGAGATGGCGGACTTGCCGGAGGACGTTCGCAACGTCACCGATCCGCTCGACGCGGTCGGCAACACGACCAAGGCCGTGACCAAGGGTTACGCGATCGGTTCCGCCGCGCTTGCCGCGCTGGTGCTGTTCGCCGCCTTTAAGTACGAGCTCGCGGCGGAGAAGCCGGACGGCTTCGACCTCAACAGCCTGTTCAACCTGACCAGCCCTGACGTGCTGATCGGGCTGATTATCGGCGGCATGATGGTCTACCTGTTCTCGGCCTTCGCGATCGAGGCCGTCGGCCGCGCCGGCGGCCAGGTCGTCGAGGAGGTGCGGAAACAGTTCCGCGAGCACCCCGGGATCATGGAGGGGACCGAAAAACCCGAGTACGGGAAAACGGTCGCCATCGTCACCGCGGCGGCGCAGAAGGAGATGATCCTGCCGTCGCTGATCCCGATCGTCGTACCGGTGGTCGTCGGCCTGCTCAGCGTCAACGCGCTGGGTGGCCTCCTGATCGGCGTCATCGTCGTCGGCCTCTTCGCCGCGATCAGCATGACCGCCGGCGGCGGCGCCTGGGACAACGCGAAGAAGCTGATCGAGGACGGCGCCCACGGCGGCAAAGGCTCGCCGGCGCACGAAGCCTCGGTGACCGGCGACACGGTCGGAGATCCCTACAAGGACACGGCCGGCCCGGCGATCAACCCGATGATCAAGGTGGCGAACATCGTCGCCATCCTCATCATTCCGATCGTTCACTTCTAGTTCTGAGGTGGTCTGGGGGAGGGGTGTTGTGCCCCTCCCCCGAAGACCGTCGCGCAGCTGGGGTGGGCTGCTTGCTTCGGAGGTTGGTCCTTGAGCCTTCGTGGGAGGGGCACAACACCCCTCCGTCACGGCCGCAGGAGGACGCGCAGGTCGGCGGCGATCTCGTCGGGTTCGTCGTCCAGCTGGTTCCAGGTGATGTGAGCAACCCGGTAGCCGGCGGCGAGGAGGCGACGGTCGCGGGCTCGGTCTTCGCGGAAGGCAGTGCGGGTGGAGTGGCCGTCCCAGCCGTCGAGCTCGACTATCTGGCGTAGGTCCGGCCAATGGCAGTCGACTTGGTAATGCTTGGCCCCCAGGACGATCCAGTCGTTGAAGCGGGGTAGGGGGAGGCGGTGCTGGCGCAGGAACGGGGCGAAGCGCTCCTCCAGGCGCGAGCGCTTGCGGCCCTCGGGCTCTTCCTTCAATCGCTCCAAAGCCAGGTGAACCTTGCGGGTGCCTCTTCTGCCCCGATAGCGCTCGATCAGGTCGGGAAGCGAGAGGCGGTCGGATAACTGGAGGAATTCGGACTCCCGCAGGAGGTTCTCGATCGTGTCCGCAGGCACGGTCGCGGCGAGGTCAAGGATCGTGCGGGGCACGGTGGTGACCGGGATGCCCTCCTCGATCGTGCGCTCGTCAGCGGGCACCTCGGAGATGTGTCTGCGGATCAGGTCCGAGGATCGGCTCCGGTGGGGGACGGTGACGTCGATCCTAGACCGCGAGTTGGGCCGGATCATCCAAAGATGAGCCGCGGACCAATGGCTCAAGACAGCCCCCCGACCCGAAGCAAGGATCGCCGCCATCCATCTCCCCTCGCGCGGGATCAGCCGGTGGCCGACCGAGTAGACGCCAGCGTGCAGGCGATGCAGGCGTCCGGTGCGGATCCGCCAGTCGATCTCTTCCTCACTCCAGCCGCGGGAGATCAGCTGCCGCCGTCCCACCACTCCGTACTGGCGCTTTGCCAGCGCAGAGAGCGAGCGGTCGTCACCGCGAGTCCGCGATAACCCTGGCTCTGTACGGGTTCTCGCGGACTCGGCGGGCACGGGTCCGAGACTGGCGGGAAAGGTTGCGCGTGTGGCGCGTAGTTTGTGCCAGCCATCAAACGAAACGTGCGCGAGAGCCGGCTCGACCCGCCCCGATAGGATTTAGTGCTTGAAGCGGGGGACGACTTCATTGCTGGTCTGCGTGCTGCTGGCGCTGCTTGTGCTGCCGGCGGGCGCTTTGGCGGTGGCACCTGCCAATGACAACTTCGTCGACCGTCAGGTTCTGGGGCCGGGCTTTCCTGGTGGGGAACCGATCGTGTTTGAGGGAGACAATTTCGAGGCGACCGATGAGCACGGCGAGTTCATTCCGGGGCTCTCGCCGGCTGGGCACTCGGTTTGGTTCGAGTGGGAAGCGACCGGCGATGAATGGGTGACGATCGGCGCCTGCGATAACGATTTCCCGACGATCCTTGCGGTCTTCACGGGGACTGAAATCGACCACCTCACCCAGGTCGGGAACGGCAATGGAAGCGAAGGGCCCGATTGTCCGTTCACTCAGAGCCAGTTCACCTTCAAACCGACCAGTGGCACCAAATACGTGATCGCGGTTGACGGCAACAACTTCCATTTCCCGGAATCTCCGCCGCCCGTGACCGAAGGGGAGATCTCGCTGCGGATCGAGGAAACCCCCGTCCCGCCGAACGACGAATTCGAAGACGCGACCAAAGTCGTTGGGGAGATCTTTGAAGAACCTGATGGCCACCGCTTCTACTTCGCCAACACGAGGGGCTACAACTGGACCGCGACGATCGAGCACGGGGAGCCGGAAGGAACGACTCGGGAGCATCTGTCTGGTACTCGCTCACCGCGCCAGAGGACGCGACCTATCGCTTCAACCCGCCCTGCTGTCAAGCCGCGCTCTCGCTCAACCTCGACCTTTACTCCGGCGATGTGGTCGATGAACTGACGCCGGTGGCGGTTGGAGAGGAAGGCCCCGAAGTCGATCTCACCAGCGGCGAGACGGTGCGGATCAGAGTTTCGGGCCGATCGAGGAAGGATCGGAGGAACCCCTGGTGGCCGGCTTCGGCTTCAACCTGATGGCCGAGCTGCAGCCGCTGTCGACGGAGCCGCCGTCGGATGGTGGGTTGACGGCCGCGCCGCCGCCTCCGCTGCCGGACACGACTCCGCCCGAGACGACGATCTCAAAGAGTGTGCTGAAGCGGAAACCGCCGGCCATCTTCTTCAAATTCAGCTCCAGCGAGCCTGGGAGCACCTTCCGCTGCAGCCTCGACCGAGAGAAATTCAAGAAATGTGGTTCCAGTAAGTCATTCGGGCGCCCGGTTCCCGGCCGCCACAAGCTGAGAGTCGTCGCGGTCGACAGCGCCGGCAACGTCGATCCCACCCCCGCGGTCGGCCGCTTCCGTTTTCCGCATGCGTAAGGGGTCCACCTACCCGTTCCGTCGATGGCCGCGGCTCTCGAGGGCTTTGGTGGGGTCTGCGTTCGCCGCGGTGCTGCTGGTGGCGGCTTCGAACGCCTACGTGCTCTTGAAGGGCGGAGACTCGACTGCGGAGATTGCCGCTGTGCCCGAGGCCGAAGTGGCGATTGTGCCGGGGGCGCTGGTCGAGCCCGACGGGGAGATGAGCGCGATGCTGGCGACGCGGGTGGAGCAGGCTTCGCGGCTCTGGCATGCCGGCACGGTGGAGAAGATCCTCGTCTCCGGTGACCATGGCCAATGGGTCTACGACGAGCCGGACACGATGCGCAAGGCCCTGGTGGCGGACGGGGTGGCGCCGCGGGACGTCTTCGAGGACCACGCCGGCTTCGACACCTGGGCGACGATGGTGCGGGCGCGGGAGATCTTCGGCGTTCGCGACGCCGTCGTCATCACCCAGGGCTTCCACATGCCGCGCGCCCTCTATCTCGCGGATGAGGCTGGGATCGACGCCACCGGCCTCACCGCCGACCTGCGGCCGTGGGGCACCCAGGGCCGCAAGAGCTCCGTGCGCGAGGTTCTCTCCCGAGTCAAGGCCGTCGCCGACGTGACCCTGGACACCCAGGCGCTGGCCGGTCCCAAGATCCCGATCTCCACCTCCGACGGCCGCGAAAGCTGGGGCCCGGCGCCGCCTGAGGGAACGCCACCGGCGGGCTCGCCCTAACAGGCGGCCAAGGCGTTCGCGTAGAAGCGCAGGTACGCCGCCCAATGGCGGTTCCAATAGTCGCCATCGTGGCCCCCGTCCCAGGAGTGGGCGCTGAGGTCGGCGCCGTCGGCGCGCAGGTAGTCGACGAAGCCTTCGGCGTAGGGACGGAAGGGATCCTCGTCGCCGATGTCGTTCCAAACCCGCATCCCGGCGAAGGCGTCGGGGTCGCCGCGGACCATCCCGACAACGTCGTTGCGGTTGAAGTCGGCGGCGTCGTCGAAGGCGCCGGGGGCGGTTTCGCCGCTCTCGAACCAGAGCGCGGGAGAGTGGCCGCCGACGGCGCAGAATCGCTGGGGATGGAGCAATGCCAGATCGTAGGCGCCGAAGCCGCCCATCGAGATGCCACCGATCGCGACTCGCTCCGGATCGACGCCGTAGCGCTCGACCACGGCCGGAATCACCTCGCGCATCACGTACCGACCCCACTTGCCGCCGTCGCGGTCGTGCCAGTAGCTGTGGTCGCCGCCGTCGGGGAAGGCGACCACGGGCGCCTTGGCTCCCTGTTTTGCCAAGCCCTCGAAGACCGTCTCGTTGCCGGTGAAGGTCCCGTCCGAGCCGCCGCGGCCGTGGAGGAAGACGAGCAACGTCCGCTCGCCGCGCGGGGGCGCCTTCGACGGAACCACGACCGCGACCCCGAGGTCGCGGTGGACCGCCTGGCTGTGCACGGTCAGGCGCTCAACCTTGGCCCCGTGCTCGTCGACCGGGGCGAAGACGGTCGCGGCGAGGGCGAGGTAGACGGCGGTGGCGGCGAACAAGGCGATCACTATGACGGCCACCCCTCTGCGCCTGTAGATCTGCGCGGGAGTGGGGCGGCGCGGGCGGCTCATCCGCCGTCAGGTTAGTGTCGCGCCGTGAGCCTGGACTGGGTCAACGTCGCCGACGCCGAGCGTGAGGGCATGGGGCAGCTCGAGCCGGGACCGCGCGACTACTTCGCCGGTGGCGCCGGGGATGAGGTGACGTTGCGGGAGAACGTGGCCGCTTGGGGTCACTGGCGGCTGCGGCCGCGGGTGCTGACTGAGGTCGATGGGGTCTCGACCGCGACCGAGGTATTGGGGAAGCCGTCGACGATGCCGGTCCTGGTCGCTCCGGTCGCCTACCAGGGGATGGCCCATCCCGAAGCCGAGGCGGGGATGGCGGCGGGCGCCGCCGCGGCCGGGACGGTGATGTGCCTCTCGACGCTCGCCAACACCCGGCCCAGCGAGGTCGCCGCGGCAGCGCCCGAGGGCCGCCACTGGTTCCAGCTCTACGCCTTCAAGGACCCCGGCGTCACTCGGGGGCTGATCGAGGAGGCGGTCGACTCCGGCTTCGAGGCGATCCTGGTCACCGTCGACGCTCCCCCCGGTGGCAACCGCGAGCGCGACCGCCGCAACGGCTTCACGCTGCCTTCCGAGCTCGGCACGCCGGGTTTGACCGCGGCGACCGGCGGTGAGAAGGAGCTCTCGATCGAGGAGATCTTCGCGTTGATGAACGAGGCGCTGACCTGGGCCGACGTCGCCGACCTTGCCTCCGAGTGCAGCGTCCCGGTCTTCGTCAAGGGCCTGCTCACCGCCGAGGACGCCGAGTTGGCGCTCGACCATGGCGCCGCCGGCGTCGTCGTCTCCAACCACGGCGGCCGCCAGCTCGACCGCGCCCTCGCCACCGCCGAGGCGCTACCGGAGATCGCCGACGCGCTCGACGGCCGGGCCACGCTGCTGGTCGACGGCGGCGTCCGTCGCGGCATCGACGTCGCCACCGCCCTCGCCCTCGGCGCCGACGCGGTGCTGGTCGGCCGGCCCGCCCTTTGGGGCCTGGCGAGCGCCGGTCGCGAGGGTGTCGCCCGCGTCCTCGGCCTCTTGCGCGAGGAGCTTGAGTTGGCCCTTGCCCTGCTCGGCTGCGCGTCGCCCTCCGAGCTGGGACGCGCGCACGTGCGCCGAGCGCCGGCAACGACCCCGTGAGGGCGCCCGTCGCGTCCGTATATTCGGTCCGAGTGTCCGGTTCTCGTCCTTCATAAATGGCCCAGCGGATTCCCAGAGACGAGTCGCTGAGCCGCGTCCACGGCGTCGGGGCGCTGTTCTCCGCCGCCTACGGCAACGTCGGCTCCTCGATCTACTACGCGCTTGGCGTCACCGCCGCCTTCGCCCTCGGGCTGACGCCCGTCGCCTTCGTCATCTCCGGCCTGATCTTCGCCGCCACCGCCGCCACCTACGCCGAGGCTACGGTGATGTTCCCCGAGGCCGGCGGCTCCTCCAGCTTCGCCCGCCACGCCTTCAACGAGCTGGTTAGCTTCATCGCCGCCTGGGGGCAGATGCTCAACTACACGATCACGGTCGCGATCTCGGCCTTCTTCGTGCCCCACTACCTGGCGGTCTTCTGGCCCTGGCTGGGCAGCAGCCCCGGCGACATCGTCGGCGGTGCGGTGCTGATCGTCACCCTCGCCCTGATCAACATCCGCGGCACCGAGGAGTCGGCGAAACTCAACCTCGTCCTCGCCGTCGCCGACCTCGCCACCCAGGTGATCCTCGTCGGCATCGGCCTGGTCCTCGTCCTCAGCCCCGAGATCCTGGTCGACAACGTCCACTTCGGGATCGCCCCGACCTGGAGCGACTTCCTGCTCGGGATCGCGGTCGGGATGATCGCCTACACCGGGATCGAGACGATCTCCAACATGGCCGAGGAGGCCAAAGACGCGGCCCGGACGATCCCGCGCAGCGTCGGCCTGACGGTGGTCGCCGTCCTCGCCCTCTACCTGCTGATCCCGATCGTCGCCCTCTCGGCGATGCCGGTTACCCAGGACGCCGCCGGCCACTACGTGACCGAGCTCGGCACGACCTTCGCCGACGACCCGATCCTCGGCATCGTCGAGAACCTCGGCCTCGCCGACATGCCGACCGAAATCCTCCGCTACTACGTCGGCATCCTGGCGGCGGTGATCCTCTTGATCGCCACCAACGCCGGACTGATCGGTGTCTCCCGCCTCACCTACTCGATGGGCCAGCACCGGCAGCTGCCTGAGAGCCTGCGCCAGGTCCATCCCCGCTACCGTACCCCCTACATCGCGATCCTGATCTTCGCCGCGGTCGCGATCGTCACCCTGCTGCCGGGCCAGACCGACTTCCTGGCGACGCTGTACTCGTTCGGGGCGATGCTCTCGTTCACGATCGCCCACGTCGCGGTGATCCAGCTGCGGCGAAAGAGCCCGGACGTGGAGCGAACCTGGAAGCCGCCGCTGAACGTCCGCGCCTTCGGCTTCGAGGTGCCGATGAGCGCCGTGCTCGGCGGCCTAGGCACCTTCATCGCCTGGGTCGTGGTCATGGCCCTCAACCCGACCACGCTGATCGTCGGCCTCGGCTGGATGGTCCTCGGGATCACCGTCTACGTCCTCTACCGGCGCAGCCAGAAGCTGCCGCTGACCGAAACGGTGAAGGTCCTTTTGCCGGAGCCGCTCGGGGTCGAAGAGGTCGAGTACCGCAGCATCCTCGTCGCCTTCGAGGACGACGACAGCTTCTCGCCGGAGATGGTCGCGACCGCGGTCAAGCTCGCCTCCAAGCGCCGCCGCGGAATCCACGTTCACTCGATGATGACGGTGCCGACCAACCTGCCGCTGAAGGCGGAGATGCCCGACTCCGAAGCCGAGGCACAGCGCAAGGTCGAGGAGGCGAAGCTGATCGGCGGCCAGCGCGTGACCGGCCACGTCTCACGGGTCCGGCCGGGTCAGGCTGGCTACGCGGTCGCCCAGGAGGCGGCGGAGATCAAGGCGGAGGCGATCGTCGTCGGCCTCAACTACCGCAACGGCGTGCCGCTCTACGACAAGACCCTGCAGACGATCCTCGGCCAGCGGCCCTGCCGGGTGATCGTCGTCTCCGACCCGACCGACAAGCCGGCGACCGCGCCCGGCGCCGCCCTGCTGGAGGCGGGCCGGTGAACAGCGAGCGCGTCTATCGCGGCGCGGTCCGCGCCTTCTCCCTCGCCTTCGTCGCGATCGGGCTGGCGGTCCTCGTCCTCACTCTCGCCAACGGCGGCGGCCCGGCCTCGCTCGGTTTCCTGCTCGGGATCGCCTTCCTCCTGGTCGGCGCCGGGCGCCTCTGGGTCAGTTCGAGGATGGAGCGATGAGCGCCGGAGGGGCTTCCGGGAAGGACGGGGGCGGGGCGAGGAAGCCGCCGGGGCCACGGGGCGACCGGTTGATGTCCCGCGGCCTCGGCGTCCCGGCGCTGTTCGCCGCCGCCTACTCGGCCGTCGGCTTCTCGATCTACTTCGCCCTCGGCGTGGTCGCCGACAAGGGGCTGGGGCTGACGCCGCTGATCTTCCTCGCCTCGGGCCTGCTCTTCGGGCTGACGACGCTGACCTACGTCGAGGGCGGGGCGATGTTCCGCGAGCGGGGCGGCTCCTCGACCTTCGCCCGGCACGCCTTCAACGAGCTGATCGCCTTCATCGCCGGCTGGGCGATCCTGATCGACTACCTGATCGTCATCGCCCTGGCGGCGCTCTCGGTGCCCCACTACCTGGCGCCGGTCAGCGGCGACTTCGCCAGCCCCGGCTGGGAGGTCGGGATGGGCGCGGCGGTGATCGCCGCCGTCTCCGGGCTCAATATCCTCAACATCACCGGCCGTGAGCGGCAGGGCTCGCTGACCCTGCTCGCCCTCGCCGACCTCGGGCTGCAGCTGGCGGTGATCGTCGTCGGCGCCCTGGTCGTGCTGCACCCGGACCGCCTCACCGCCGAGCTCGACCTTTTCTCCGACCCCAGCTTCCGCGACGTCGTCTACGCGGCGGTGGTGGCCATGCTCGCCTACGCCGGGATTGAGGCTGCGTCGGACCTCGCCCCGGAGATCAACGTCAGCCGCGAGGACCTGAGGCGGGTGGTCAGGGCGGGGGCGATCGGGGTGCCGCTGGTCTACGCCGGGATGGCGGCGATCGCGCTGATGGCGGTGCCGGTGGTCGGCGGGCCCGACGGACCGCACACCGCGCTCGGCGGCGAGTTCGTCGAGGAGCCGGTGCTGGGGGTGGTCTCCGCCTTCGAACCGGCCTGGGTTGCCGACACGATGCGCTGGCTGGTGGCCCTGGTCGCGACCCCGGTGCTGATCTGGGCGGCGAGCACCTCGATGCTCGGCGTCTCCCGCCACATCTACACGCTGGCGATCAACCGCCAGATCCCCAGCTGGCTCGGCAAGCTCGACCGGCGCACGGCGACGCCTTACGTGGCGATCGTGATCAGCGGCCTGATCGCGATCGGGCTGATCGTCCCCACCAACGTCAAGCTGCTGGCCGGGATCTACGCCTTCGGGGCGACCCTGGCGATCACCATCGCCCACCTCTCGATCATCCGCTTGCGTGTCACCCAGCCGGAGAAACGGCGCCCGTTCCGGATCCCGATGGGCGTGCCCTGGGGCCACGCCGAGCTGCCGCTGCCGGCGATCCTGGCGGCGATCCTCAGCGGCCTCGCCTTCCTCAGCGTCCTCGCCTACCACTCGACCGCGCGCTGGGTCGGGCTCGGCTGGATGGCCTTCGGCCTCACCTTCTACGTCATCTACCGCAAGGTTTTCGAGGGGACGACGCTGACCAAGCGGGTCTCGGTCACCGAGCGCGCCCTGACCAAGCAGAGGCCCGCGGTCGAATACAGCGACATCCTCGTGCCGGTGTTCGGGACCCGGTTCGACGACGACATCGTCGCCACCGCCGGCCGCCTCGCCGCGGCCGAGGCGCGCACCCCGAAGGGCAGCTCGAACTCCCGGCTCGACGTCGTCTACGTGATCCAGGTGCCGCTGACGCTGCCGCTTGACGCGAAGCTGCCGAAGGAGAAGGAGGAGCGGGCGCGCCGGGCGCTGGAGCGGGCGCGCGAGGTGGGGGAGGAGTACGAGGCCGTCAGCGTGGTGACCGAGGTGATCCGCGCCCGCAAGGTCGGCGCCGGCATCGTCGAGGCGGCGCGACGCACCGGCGCGGAAGCGATCGTGATCGGCGGCGAGCCGCCGACCAAGATCCGCGGCGGGGGCACGTTCGGCGGGATCGGCGCCGCCAAGCCGGAGGAGATCGGAGCGGCGACCGAGTACGTCTTGAAGAAAGCGCCCTGCAAGGTGCTGCTCACGGCTCCACCGGAACCCGAGTAGCGCTCTAGTATCCGCACCAATGTTCGTTCTGATCGTCGGTTGCGGGCGGGTCGGTTCCTCGGTGGCGCGGGCGATGCTGCGCGAGGGGCACAACGTCTCCTGCCTGGACGAGGACCCGGAGTCGCACGCGCGGCTCGAGGTCGGCCTGGAGAAGAGCTGGGAGGACCTTGGCGGCCAGTTCACGGTCGGCGCCGGGCTCGAGACCGAGGCGCTGGAGGCCGCCGGGATCGAGAACGCAGACGTCTTCATCGCCTCCACCGACGGCGACAACACCAACGTCATCATCGCCCAGATCGCCCAGCGCCACTACGAGGTGCCGACGGTGATCGCTCGCGTGCTCGACCCGCTGCGGGCCGAGTGGTACCAGCGCCAGGGGCTGAACACCGTCTGCCCGACCCGCGTCGCGATCGACATGCTCGAGGCCGCCGTGCGCGACGCCTCCGGGCGCGGCGGAACCCCCGACGCCACCGCGGCGGCATAGGGAGCGAGGCCGGAGCAGATGTACATCATCGTCGTCGGAGCGGGGAAGGTCGGCTGGAACCTGGCGCGGGAGCTGCTCGACAAAGGCCATGAGGTGACCCTGATCGAGAGCGACCGCCGCCGCTACCTGACCGTCGAGCAGGAGCTCGAGCACAACATCACCTACGGCGACGCCTCCGAGCTCTGGGTGCTGGAGCGGGCCGGGATCCAGCGCGCCGACATGGTGATCGCGGTTACCGGCGACGACGAGGACAACATGCTGATCTGCCAGGTCGCGAAGGAGAAGTACCTGGTCGGCCAGATCATCGCCCGCGTCAACAACCCCCGCAACCGCCGGCACTTCGATCTGCTTGGGGTCAAACCGTCTGTCTCAGCCACCGACCTGATCTTGCGCCTGCTCGAGCACGAGGTGCCCGAGTACGGCCTGGTCCACCTGCTCGACCTGCAGGAGGAGCAGCTGGAGATCATCGAGATGCTGCTCGGCAAGGACTCCGGGGTGACCGGCCGGCGCGTCGGCGACCTGCAGATGCCCGAGGGCAGCCTGCTGATCTCGGTCCTGCGCTCGGGCAAGGGCTTCGTCCCCAGCGCCGACACCGTGCTGGAGGAAGGCGACGAGATCCTCGCCGTGCTCGACCCGGGCAAGGAGGAGGACCTGAAGGTCCTGTTCGGGCCCGACGGTGGCGCCGGGTCCAACGGCGCCTGATCGGGTAACCCCAGGGTATGCCCGACAGAGAGGTCGATTTTCTGCTGATCGGCGGCGGCATGGCCTCCGCCCACTGCGCCGCCGAGTTGCGCCGCCGCGGGTCCGAGGGCTCGGTTCTGCTGGCCGGGCGCGAGCCGGAGCCGCCCTACGAACGGCCGCCGATCTCCAAGGAGTACCTGCGCGGCGACGCCGGCCGCGAGGACGCGCACGTCCACGGCGGCCGCTCCTGGTACGAGGGGAACGGGGTCGAGCTGCTGACCGGCAAGAACGTGATGGGGCTCGACCTCGAGGCGCGGACGGCGAAGATCCAGGGCGGGGAGGAGGTCGGCTTCGAGAAGGCGCTGATCGGCACCGGGGCGATGGTCAACATCCTCCGCGTCGAGGGCGCTGAGAACGAGGGGATCCACTACTTGCGCGCCTTCGGCAACGCCGACGCGATCCGCGCCGACGCTGAGGCGGCCGAGCACGTCGTCCTGGTCGGCGGCAGCTACATCGGCTGTGAGGTGGCGGCCTCGCTGACCGCGCGGGGGACCAAGTGCACGATCGTCGCGATCGAGGACGTGGCGCTCTCCCGTACCTTCGGCACCGACGCCGGCCGCTGGTTCCAGGAGCAGCTCGAATCCCACGGCATCAGCTTCCACGGCGGTGAGACCCTGTCCGCGTTCGAGGGCGACGGCCGGGTCAAGGCCGTTGTCACCGAGAGCGGCCTCGCGGTCGAGTGCGACACGGTCGTCGTCGGCGCCGGCGTGCGGCCCGACGCGATGCTGGCCCAGCGGGCCGGGATCGAGGTCGGCGACGACGGCATCGTCTGCGACTCGAAGCTCGAGACCTCGGCGCCGGGGATCTACGCGGCGGGCGACTGCGGCTCCTACGACAGCGTCATCCACGGCCGCCGCATCCACGTCGAGCACTGGGACGTGGCGATGCAGCAGGGGACCCACGTGGCGGGCAACATGCTCGGCGACGACGCCGACTACGAAGTCGTCCCTTACTTCTTCAGCGACCTCGCCGACTGGGCCAGCCTCGAGTACGTCGGCCCGCCGCCGAGTGGGACCGCGAGGTCTGGCGCGGCGACCGCGACGGTGGCGAGTTCTCGGTCTGGTACCTGCAGGGCGACCGCGTCGCCGGCTGCCTCAGCGTCGGCCGCTCCGAAGAACTCGCGGAAGCCCGGCAGATGATCGCCGAGCGAACCCCCTTCGCCTGAGTCCCTTATCCTGGGGACAGTGCAATTGCGGCCTGGTGTAATGGCAGCACACCTCTCTCTGGAAGAGGCAGTCGGGGTTCGAGTCCCTGGGCCGCAGCTTCATCCACTTCCCCTGCAAATGCGTCGAATCGCTTTGCTAGCGTCGCCCTAGTGAGGACCCCCGGCAAAAAGACTGCTCCGCTCCTGCTCCTGGCGCTGATCGCGCTTGTCGTCGCCGGCTGCGGTGGTGGGGGCGACGAGACCGAAACGACGACGCCGACCGTCGAAGAACCGACGGCGCTGACCCAGGACGAACTGATCGAGCAGGGCGACGGGATCTGCGCCGAGGTCAACGCTGCGGTTGGCGCGCTCAGCTCCTCGGAAACCGAAAGCCAGTCCGAGCAGAGCGAAAAAGTCGCCAACCTCTATCTCGGCATGTTGGAACGTCTGCAGGACCTGGGGGCGCCGGACGAAGACGACGGCAGCTACATCAAATTCTCGGAAGCCTCCGAACAGCTGGCCAAAGCCGAGGGCGAACTGAAAGCCGCGGCTGAAAACGAAGACGTCGCTGCGATGGAAGAAGCCAGCCAGGAAGCGAGCGCGGCGCTCGCAGAATTCCAGTCGCAGGCGTCGATCTACGGCTTCGAAGACTGCAGCGAGGAACCGAGTGAACTGGCGGCTCCAGTCGAACCGGGCGAGACCCCCGGCGGCGAAGAATTCGAAGGCGGCGAAGAAGGCGGGGTCGAACCCGAATACGTCGAACCCGCCCCCGAAGAAGAAATCGTCCCGGAAGAAGAAGTGGCCCCCGAAACCGGCGGCGCCGGTGGCGGGTCAGAAGCGCCTGAAGCCGCGCCGGAAACCGGTGGCGGCAGCTCCGGCGGCGTCGGAGCCGGCTGATCCGTTTCCAGTCGGTGAGGGAGGGTGCCGGTATCCCTCTCCGGAATTGACCTCCCCTCCGCTTCGCTGCGGGGAGAACCTGCTGCGCGCTCCGCGCGCAAACACCAGATTGCATATCGCCGAACATTCCTCCGAGGACACCGGCACCCTCCTCGACAGCATCCCGGTGCAGCGGCATTTCACCGAGGCCGCGAGAAGCGTCGCTATGCGACGCCTGACGCGGCCTCGGTGAAAGCCCGTGAGAGCTGAGTCGCTTATCGTCGATTGGAATGTCTCTGGATGCACCGATTCGGCTTGTCGCCTGGGATCCGAATTGGCCCGGTCGTTTTGAGGTTGAGCGGACGCTGCTCGATGAGGCGATCGGAGAGTGGGTTGAGGGTGGAATCCATCACGTCGGGAGCACCGCGGTCGCCGGTCTCGAAGCGAAGCCGATCATCGACATCCTCGTCGGTGTCCCCAACCTCGAAGCGGGTCGCACCTGCTTCGAGCCGCTCGCTGATTTGGACTACCTCTACGCGCCGTATCTGCCCGCGGAGATGCACTGGTTCTGCAAGCCGGACCCGGCCCACCGCACCCACCACCTTCATCTCGTCCCGTTCGACTCCCCGCGCTATCGAGCAGAGCTCACGTTCCGCGACCGCCTTCGAGCCGATCCCCAGCTCGCCGCGAACTACGCCGCCCTCAAGCGTGACCTGGCCAAGCACCACCGCAACGATCGCGAGGAATACACGGCCGCCAAGGCCACCTTCATCCGCTCAGCCCTCGTCGGCGCATGACGTCCGCCGAAACTTTGTCGGGGGAGGGGCGGGGCGTAGGGGGTGTCCGGGTACTCAGCATGGAGCCGAGCCGAATGCCTTTGAGGCGTTAGCCGGAAGCGCATCTCTCGGCGGAGGTGCTCCCGGACACCCCCTACGCCCCGCCCCTCCGTACCGCTAAGCTCACGCGGCAGATTCCGACCAGGCGCCGTAGAGCTTGGAGTACGCCCCACCAGCCGCGATCAGCTCGTCATGCGTCCCCTGCTCGGCAATCTCGCCGCCCTCGAGGACAACGATCTTGCCGGCCCGCCGGATGGTGGAGAGGCGGTGGGCGATGACTATCGCGGTGCGGCCGTGGAGCAGGCGCTCGAGGCCTCGCTCGATCGTCTTCTCGGTGCGGACGTCGACGTTGGAGGTCGCCTCGTCGAGGATCAGGATCCGCGGCTCGGCGAGTAGGGCGCGGGCGAAGGCGACGAGCTGGCGCTGGCCGGCCGAGAGCTGGATGCCGCGCTCGCCTACTTGGGTGTCGAGGGCGTCGGGCAGGGCGGCGACGAACTCGGTCGCGCCGACCGCCGCGACCGCCGCCTCGACCTCCTCGTCGCCGGCCTCCGGCCGACCGAAGGCGACGTTCTCGCGGACGCTGCCGCTGAAGAGGAAGCCCTCCTGGGGCACGATCCCCAACTGCCGGCGCAGGGCCTGCTGCTGGAGGGTGCGGAGGTCGTGGCCGTCGACCCGCACGACCCCCTGCTGCGGGTCGTAGAAGCGGGCGACCAGCTTGGCGAAGGTCGACTTGCCGGCCCCGGTGGCGCCGACCAGGGCCAGCGTCTGCCCCGGCGGCACATGCAGGTCGACGTCGCGCAGCGCCCAGGTATCCATGCCCGACTCACCCTCCTCGGCGTAGGAGAACCAGACGCCTTCCAGCTCGATCTCGCCCCGCAGCGGTCCGGGATCGATCGCGTCGGGCGCGTCGACCATGTCCGGCTCGGTCTCCAGCAGGTCGAAGATCTTGTCCAGCGCCGCCATCCCCTGCTGGTAGGTCGTGTAGAGCTGGGAGAGCTGCTGGATCGGTTCGAAGAAGGTGTTGAGGTAGCCGACGAAGGCGACGATGACGCCGATCTGGATCGCGCCGTCGATCGCCTGGCTGCCGCCATAGAGGAGGATCACCGCGGTGCCGATGGCGGAAAGCATTTCCACCGCCGGGAAGTAGGAGGCGTTGAGGTAGACGGTTTTCATGTTCACCGCCCGGTTCGCCTCGTTCAGGGCGGTCATCTCGTCGAGGTGGCGCGGCTCCTGGCCGAAGCTGCGCACGACCCGCACCCCGCTGAGGGACTCCTGCAGGTAGGCGGTAATCGCCGCGATCCGCTCCCGCGTCGCCTTGTAGGCGCCGGCCGAGGCGACGCGGAAGACGAGGCTCGCCACCATCAGCAGCGGGAAGGTGAGGAAGGTCACCAGGGCCAGCTGCAGGTCGAGCAAGAGCAGGATCACGACCACGCCGATCAGGGTCAGGGTGCTGGAGAACATCGTCACCACGCCGGTGGTGACGAGCTGGTTCAAGGCCTCGATGTCGTTGGTCATCCGCGAGATCAGCACCCCCGGGCTGCGCCGCGTGAAGAAGCCGATCGGCATCGACTGGATGTGGGTGAAGACGCGCTCGCGCAGGTCCTGCAGCACCCGCGTCCCGACCCAGCCGACCATGTAGGTCTGCAGGTAGGTCGCCGCCGCATAGACGACCGCCACCGCGACGAAGGCGGCGACGATCCAGTCGAGTGCGCCGACGTCGCCGGCGAGGATGCCGGAGTCGATCGCCTTCCCGGCCAGGTAGGGAGGGGCGAGGCCCGCGGCGGTCGCCGCCAGCAGGCCCCCGAACATCAGGGCGACGCGGCCGCGGTAGGGCCGCAGTTGGGATACCAGCCAGTGCACCTTGTGCCCGCGCCGGTCCTCGCCGCGCAGCAGGCGCCAGAGGTCGGCGAAGAGGCGACCGATGTTGCCGATGTTGGGGCTGCCGTTCACAGCCTCGCGACCTCCTCCCGCTCCTCGAGGTCGCGCTGGAGGAAGACCGAGTCGGCGAGGCCGTGCTCGGCGATCTCGCGGTAGAAGCCGCAGCCCTCCATCAGCTCCGCGTGGGTGCCGCGGTCGACGATCCGGCCGCCGTCGAGGACGACGATCTCGTCGGCGAGGGAGACGGTGGAGAGGCGGTGGGCGATGATGAAGGTGGTGCGGCCGGCCATCGCCTCGCGCAGGCCGGATTTGATCTCCGCCTCGGTGGTCGCGTCGACCGAGGAGGTAGCGTCGTCGAGGATCAGGATCCGCGGGTCGGCGAGCAGGGCGCGCGCGATCGCGACCCGCTGGCGCTGGCCGCCGGAGAGGGTGAGGCCGCGCTCGCCGACCCGGGTCTCGTAGCCGTCGGGCAGCGCGCGGATGAACTCGTCCGCCTGGGCCCGCCGCGCCGCGGCTTCGATCTCCTCGATGCTCGCCTCGGGGCGGGCGTAGGCGATGTTCTCGGCGACGCTGGCGGTGAAGAGGAAGCTGTCGTCGGCGACGAAGGCGATCTCCGAGCGCAGCGAGGCGACCTCGACCGCGCGCACGTCGGCGCCGTCGACCAGCACCTCGCCCGCGGTCGGGTCGTACAGCCGCGCGATCAGCGCCACCAGGCTGGTCTTGCCCGAGCCCGAGGGACCGACCAGCGCCACCGTCTTCCCGGCCTCGACCGAGAGATCGATCTCCTCCAGCGCCGGCACCTCTTCCGCCCCCTCGTAGTGGAGCGTCACCCCGCGCAGCTCGACTCGCCCGCCGCCCGCTGGCAGCGCCGGTGCCTCGGGCGGGCTCTGGATCCGCGGCTCGCGGTCGAGGATCTCGAAGAGGCGGTTGCCGGAGGCGATCGCCCGCTGGGCCATCCCCATCGTCATCCCCAGCATCCGCATCGGCCCGGCCAGCATCACCATGTAGAAGTAGAAGGCGGTGAAGTCGCCGGGGCTGAGGTTGCCGGCGATCACCTCGCGGCCGCCGACCAGCAGCACCAGGGCGATCCCCAACTGCGGCAGCAGCCCGAGCAGGGGAGAGAAGAACGCCTGCAGCTTGGTCGAGTAGATGCTCTGGTCGAAGACCCGAGTCACCGCCCGCCGGAAGCGGCTTAGCTGGTGTTCCTCCCGGGCGAAGGCCTTGACGATGCGGATCCCGGAGACGTTCTCCTCGGCCTCCGCGGTCAGCTCGGCGATCCGCTGCTGCACCTCCTGCTGGGCGGGGCGGGAGACGCGGTTGTAGCGGGAGGCGACGTAGGCGACCAGCGGCGCCGGCGCCAGCGCGATCAGCGCCAGCCAGGGATTCATCCAGAACATCACCGCGCTGGCGAGGACTATCGTCAGCACGGTCTGGGTGATGAAGATCAGGCCATAGCCGAGGAAGAAGCGGATCGACTGCAGGTCGACCGTCGCCCGCGACATAAGCTGGCCGGTCTGCTGCGAGTCGAAGAAGCCGAGCTCGAGCCGTTGCAAGTGGGCGTAGAAGGCCTGGCGGAGGTCGAACTCGACCCCGAGCGAGACCTTGCCGGCGACCACGCGCCGGACCACGATCAACCCCAAACGCAGCACCGCAGCGGCGAAGATCGCCAGCGCCAGCGGCAGCAGGTCGGGCTTGTCGCCATCCTTGATCGCGTTGACCGCCTGCCCGATCAGGTACGGGATCAGGACCGTCATCCCCATTGCCGCCCAGGCGAAGACCAGCGAACCCCAAAGCTGCGCCCGGTAAGGGCGCAGGAATCCCATCAGGCGGCGATAGGTGCGCACCTAACCACTATACAAAGTGAAGTATTGGCCGTCTGAGTCTTATTCCAGCCGCTGCGCGGCCTTGGCGCTCGGAACTTTGCCCGGGCCGCAGGGTTTCGGCCCCTTGTTGTGGCGGGGGAGGATCTGGAAGTTGGTGACGTCGTGGAACTGGCTGGTCATGCCGTTGTTTTGGGCGAGGTTGACGATCAGGCGGTAGAAGCCGGGGGGGAGGCCGTGGTAGTAGATCTCCGGCCTGGTGGCGGGGGAGTAGCTGCCGGAGGTCCCGATCTCCTCGGCGAGGGCGCCGTTGGCGCCCGCGTAGCCGGCGTAATCGAATGATTTCCCGACCAGCCGTCCTTTGCCGACCGGGCTGTTGACCGCGTCCAGCAGCTTCTTCGGGTCGACGCAGTCGGGGACCCGCTTGAGGCTGAAGCGGAGGTGGCCCTGGCCGAGCTGCGGTTCGCCGCCGAACTGGCGCGGCGCCAGTTGGAAGTTCTCGACCTCTACCTTGACCACGGCGGCGTGGCTGGTCTGGCGGGCGCCGTTGCGGGGGGAGATGATTTCGACCGCCGGTGCGCCGGGCACCCCTTCCTCGGCCTTGGCCCTCTCGGGGGTCTTCTTGCCACCAAAGAGGAGCGCCAGCGCCACACCTGCGGCGGCCAGCGCCACGGCTGCCACCGTTGCGGTCCTCGTGCCCATCGAGGCGGGAAGACTACGCGTATCGCAGCGCCCGCCCCTCCCCTCGTTAACCTGATCCGTTCGCGATGACCCCTGCCACCGAAATCGCCAACCGGATCGGTGCTGCCGCCAGGCAGCCGGAAAAATGGGTGCAGCTGCTCAAATTCTGCCTCGTCGGAGGCTCCGGCTACTTGGTCAACCTCGGCGTCTTCGCGCTCTTGGCGAGCGTCTTCGATGTTCACCACATCGGCGCCGCGGTTGGCGCCTTCGTCGTCGCCGTCAGCAACAACTTCTTCTGGAACCGCCACTGGACCTTCGAGCCGGGCGAACGGCCGGCTCACTTCCAGGCGGCTCGCTTCTTCGCCGTCAGCCTCGCCTCGCTCGGCATCAACCTCGTCGTCCTCGAACTCCTGATCTCCGGCGACGTGGTCGGCGAACTCCCGGCCCAGGCGATCGCGGTCGCGGTCGCCATGCCCTTCAACTTCGTGGGCAACAAGCTCTGGACCTTCGACGAATAGGGCGATGGCGCCCTTCACGGCTCGGTTAGCCTTGAGCTAGATGAGCGAGAGCAGGAAAAACTACGACCCGCAGGCGATTGAGGCTGCGCGGCAGGAGGCGTGGGAGGGGCGTGGTGACTTTGCCGCCCCCGAGCTGCGCGAGGGCAAGGAGCGGGTCTACGTCAAGCCCTCGAGCCCGTTCACCTCGGGCAACCTGCACATGGGCCACGTCCGCGATTACTCGATCGGCGACTCCTACGCCCGCTTCCGCCGCGGCCGGGGGGATGCAGTCCTGTTCGGCTTCGGCTTCGACGCCTTCGGTCTGCCGGCCGAGCTGGCGGCGATCGAGCGCCAGGTGCCGCCGGCCGAGTGGGTCGCCGAGTGCGGCGAGCGGATGCTCGGCCAGATGAAGCGCCTCGGCTTCTCCTTCGACTACGACCGCGTCTTCTACAGCTCCGACGAGAGCCAGTACCGCTGGTCGCAGTGGCTCTTCGTCACCCTGCTCGAGCACGACCTGATCTACCGCGCCGACGCCACCGTCGACTGGTGCGACACCTGCCAGACCACCCTCGCCTCGATTCAGGTCGAGGATGGCCGCTGCTGGCGCTGCCACAACGAGGTGCGGCTGATCCGCAAGCCGACCTGGTTCCTGCGGATCACCCCTTACCTGGAGGAGAACGACCGCAACACCGAGCTGCTCGCCGAGGGCGGCAAGTGGGATGAGCTCTCGCTCGCGACCCAGCGCTACATCCTCGGCCGCTCCGACGGGGTCGAGTTCGACCTCGAGGGCGGCGACGGGCGCGCGCTGACCGTCTTCACCCCGCACCTCGAGCACGCCAGTCTGGCCAGCTTCGTCCTGCTCTCGCCGCGCCACCCCGGGGTCGACGCCTGGGCGACCGACCCGGCGGTGCGCGAGGAGCTGGAGCGGATGCGCTCCGGCGGCTGGGACCGCAGCGCCCGCGACGCCCGCTCGGTGCCGCTGGTCGACACCGGCAACTCGGTCGCCGGCCCCGACGGCTCGCAGCTGCCGGTGGTCGTCTCGCCGATCGTCGATGCCCGCTTCGGCCCCACAGCGGCGCTCGGCATCCCCGCCGTCGACGAGGCCGACCGCGATCTCGCCGAGCGGCTCGACCGGGTCGAGGCGCCCGCCTCCGAGGGCGAGGAGGAGGCGCCCGCCCCGGCGCCGGCCGAGGGCGCCCGCGAGGCCACCCGCTACCGCGCCAACGACTTCTCGATCTCGCGCCAGCGCTCCTGGGGGACGCCGATCCCGGTGATCCTCTGCGAGGAGTGCGGCCCGGTGCCGGTTCCGGAGGCGGACCTGCCGGTGGTCCTCCCGCGCGACATCAAACCGACCGGGGAAGGGAATCCGCTGGCCGAGCGCCCGGACTTCGTCGACGTCGAGTGCCCCAGGTGCAGCGCCGCCGCCAAGCGCGAGACCGACACCCTCGACTGCCACTTCGACGCGCTCTGGCTCTGGGTCCCGGCGGCCGTCCCGCCCGAGGACCGCGACGAGCAGATGTTCACCCATCCCGAGCTGCGCGAGTGGCTGCCGTCGGAGCGTCTCGTCGCCGGCAACGACAGCGGCGGCTTCGTCTTCGACCAGCGCGTCGTCACCAAGGCGCTGCGGGACATCGGGCCCTTCGAGTTCATGGGGGAGGGGGAGCCGTTTGCCGGCTGCCTCTTCCACGAGATGGTGATCGCCGACGGGCGCAAGATGAGCAAGCACCTGGGCAACGTCGTCAACCCCGACGAGCTCGTCGCCCAGCACGGCGCAGATACCGTGCGGTTGGCCGTGCTGTACGCGGCGGGGCCGGCGAAGACGCTGAACTGGAGCGAGGGGGCGGTGCGCTTCGCCAGTCGCTTCCTGCGCAGCCTCTGGATCTACACCCACGATCGGCTGGGGGCGCTCGAGGGCCTGGAGCACGACCCCGAGGCCGCTGCCGACACCGAGCACATGCGGGACCGCTTGCGCAAATGGTGCGAGAACGGCCTCGCGCGGATCACCGAGGACACCGAGCAGTTGCAGATGCACAAGTCGCTCCGCAACATCACCCGGCTCTTCGAGCGGATCCAGGACTTCGAGAAGCGGGTGATCCAGCGGCGCGATCAGCTGGGTCGCGCCGACGCCGAGGCGCAGCTGGCGGCGCTAGCGCTGCTGGCGCGGACCCTGCTGCCTTTCGCGCCGCACGTGGCCGAGGAACTGCTGGTCGCGATCGGCTGCGAGGACAGCGCCGCGGCGCTCGAGAGCTGGCCCGAGACGGCCGGGATCCCGGTCTCACCAGCGCCCTCGCCTGCCTCCTAAAGGACGAATCCGCTCCATTGAGCAAACACCCTTGATTGATGGATGCGAGTCTGTTATGAATGCATTTGCCGGGCGATCAACCGGTGAAGGGGGCGGGGCTTCTCGGATATGGGAAACCGCCTTGGGGTGGCAAAAGGAGGACCAATCCTGAGCCAGGATCTAACATCGTCATGACGGATCCTGGTCACGCCGGCTCGGCCGGCGTCGCCCCGCCTCTCTTCATCATTCGCTCATAAAGGCGCCGCGTGGGGTGGCCACGCGGCGTCTTTTTTGTGCGCGCGGCGGGCCTAGGCGCGCGGCGGGCGCTTGACGTCGAAGCGGTGCGCCTTCGGCAGCCAGGAGACGCCCTCGCAGAGGTCGGAGACCGTGGTGTCGAGCGCGCCGGAGAGCTTGACGATCGTCGCCATCCGCGGCTCGCGGCCGGCTCGCTCGAGCAGCGAGACCTCGGTGCGGTGCAGATCGCACAGGTAGCCGAGCTCTTCCTGTGAGACTCCGGCCTCGACGCGGGCCTTGCGTAGGTTGACGGCGAAGCGCTCCTGGGGGGTCATCGACGCGATCCTCCTCACTTGCTGACAGAACCTCTACAGACATTAGGCTACAGCAGGGTTGCGCCCGCCCCGGGTTCCGCTACCTTCCTGAAGGGGATCGGAAGCGACTTCGTCCCGACCTATACGCAGAAAGCATTGAGCGGTGCCAACACATGTGTTATACCCGTGCGAATAACTGGACCAACGCCGAGGAGCGGCGGCAAAGGAGGAGTCATGAGTGACGCGGTGGATCCGCATCTCAGCGGGCCTGACGGGCCCGGACCCATTCCTGTGCCACCGAACTCATCTGTCGCGACTGCGGGTATCACACGCCCCTGCTCGACACGGCCTTCAAGTGTCCGGCCTGCGGCGAGGGGTTGGACATCGATTACGACTACGAGCGCGCCAAAGAGGCGATCGCCGAGCGCGGTCTCGAGGGGCGCCCGTGGAACGTCTGGCGCTTCGAGGAGCTGCTGCCGATAACCAACCTCCGCGCCCAGCAGCGCGTCGCCCAGTTCGCCGGCAAAACGCCGCTGATCCACGCCGAGCGGCTCGGCGCCGAGCTCGGCCTCAGCAACCTCTACCTGAAGGACGACTCGACCAACCGTCCCTCGCTCTCCTACAAGGACCGGGTGGTGGGGATGGCGATCGCCCGCCTGCTGGAGCTGGGCAAAGACGAGGTCGGCTGCGTCTCCACCGGCAACGTCGGCACCGCGGTCGCCTCGCTGGCGGCCCAGGCCGGCGCCCGTCCCTACATCTTCTATCCGGGCAACATGGAGAAGGGCAAGGCGAAGGCCTGCCGGGCGATGGGCGCTCAGGTGATTCAGCTCGATGCCAACTACGACCAGGCCAACCGCGCCTGTCGCGAGCTGGCGGTCACGAACGGGATGGAGTTCGCCAACATCACCCTGCGCCCGTTCTACGCCGAGGGGGCGAAGACGATGGCCTTCGAGGTGGTCGAGGAGATGGGCTGGCAGGCGCCCGACCACTTCGTCATCCCGGCCGCCGGCGGCACCCTCTCCTCGCGCGTCCACAAGGGGCTGGTCGAGCTGGAGACGGTCGGCCTCGCCGAGACCGCGGTCTCGAAGATCAACATCGCCCAGGCCAGCGGCTGCTCGCCGATCGTGACCGCGATCGTCGGCGGCGGCGAGATCGAGCCGCAGAAGCCGGAGACGGCGGCCCACTCGCTGGCGATCGGCGCCCCCGGCGACGGCAACCTCGTCGTCGACGCGGTCCGCTCGCGCGGCGGTTCGGCGGCGGCGGTGTCGGACGACGAGATCTGGAACGCGATCGACCTGCTGGGCGCGACCGAGGGCATCCTCACCGAGCCAGCGGGCGGCACGACGATCGCCTCGACGGCGCGGCTGGCCCAGGAAGGGAAAATCGGGCCGGACGAGACCGTCGTCGCGATCATCAGCGGCAACGGGCTGAAGACCCTGCACGAGCACCCGGAGAAGGACTGGCCCGAAGGGGTCCCCTGCGAGGTCGGCGAGATGGAGCGGCTGCTGAACGACCTCCGCCAGGCAGCGGCGACCGCGCTGCACTGACGGATCCTCTCCTGACCCGACGCAAGTAGCCTGTTTGGCTGGTGAGCCAGCCACCCGAGATAGACGGCGTAACCCACCACTGGGTCGGCGCCCGCGGCATCCAGTTCCACTACGCCGAAGCCGGAAGCGGCGAGGACGTCGTCCTCTGCCTACACGGCTGGCCACAGCACTGGTACGAGTGGCGCCACCTGATGCCGGCGCTGGCCGACCGCTACCGGGTGATCGCCCTCGACCTGCGCGGCTACGGCTGGTCCGACGCTCCCCCGAGCGGCTACGAGAAGGAGGAGATGGCCGATGACGTGCTCGCCGTTCTCGACGAGCTCGGGATCCAGCGGGTGAAGCTGGTCGGCCACGACTGGGGCGCCTGGATCGGGTTCCTCTTGGCTCTGCGTGAGCCGGAGCGGTTCGAGCGCTACCTGGCGCTCAACATCCTGCCCCCCTGGACGACGATGCGGGCGATGCTGCCCCACCTCTGGCGATTTTGGTACCAGTGGCTAATCCTCAGCCCAGGTGTCGGTCCCTGGCTGCACACCAGCAACAAGTTCGTGCCGAAGGTGCTGGCCGGCGCCTCGGTCCAGCGCGAGGTCTGGGACAGCGCCACCCTGCACGCCTTCAGCGACCGTTACACCGAGCCGGCACGCGCAAACGCCGCGGTCCAGACCTACCGCACCTTCAACCTGCACGAGGCGCGCGACATGGCCCGCGGCCGCTACGCGAAAGCGCGCCTAACCGTCCCCACCAAGCTCCTCTTCGGAACCGGCGACCAAGCCCTCCGTCCCCAGCTCCTCAACGGCTATCAGCGCCACGCTCCCGACATGCAGCTAGAGCTGGTCGACGACTGCGGCCACTTCATCGCGGATGAGAGACCTCAGCTCGTCGCCGAACGGGCGCGGGAGTTCTTCGCTTAGAGGCTTGGCTGTAGGGAGGGACGAGGTACCCCTTCCCGGAGCACCTCCGCCGAGTGGAACGTTCATCAGCCGGCCGCAAAGGTCTCTGGCTCGGCTCCATGCTGAGTACCGGAAAGGGGTACCTCGTCCCTCCTCACAACAGCTCCAACGGGACGGCCGGTCCCACGACAGCTTTTTTGAGATAGCTGCCGAACCTGGTGCGTCTGCCGGAGCTCTGTTGTAGGAGGGTGTCGGTGGGGGTGTCCGGGTACTCAGCATGGAGCCGGGCCGCAAGCTCTTGAGGCGTCAGCTGTTGGGCGTTTCTCCCGGCGGAGGTGCTCCCGGACACCCCCACCGACACCCTCCAACCACCTACGTCCGAATCCGAGCCTCTTCCAGGTCCAGATCCCGCTCGATCTGCCGAAGAGTCTGATCCCGCAAGCGGCCGTTGCCTCTCAGTTCGAGCAGCTCCTCACGCTCGATCCCGATCAGCTCCCGCCGCAACCCGCCGTAGTCGGCGATCTTCTGCTCGCGGGCCGCCGCCCCGGGGTCCTCGCCGCCGAGCACCGCCTGGCACATCCGGAAGCGGGCGCGGTAGAGGTCGCGCAGGCGGCTCAGTTGGGGCTCGCTGGCGCGCTCGTCTCTCTCCATCTCGTCGATCCGGTCGAGCGCGGACTGGGCCGCCTCCATCCTCGCCACCGCCTCTTCGTCTGACCAGCGACGCGGCCGCTCCAGCCGCAGAGTGCGGATCACGAAGGGCAGCGAGAGCCCTTGGCCGACGAGGGTGACGAGGATCAGGGCGAAGGTGAGGAAGATGATCTGGGGGCGGCCGTCGACGCTGAGCGGCACCGCCAGGGCGGCGGCGAGGGAGACGGCGCCGCGCATCCCGCTCCAGCCGACTGCGAAGCGTTCGCCGAGCGTTTCGCCCGCGTCGCTGCGCATCGCGAAGACGAAGGCGAGGCGGGTGGCGATCGAGGTAGCGGCGATCGCCGCTACCGGCAGCAACAGCTCGGCCACCCCGTCGGAGCTCTGTTCGAGGGTGTCGACGATCTCCGGCAGCTGCAGGCCTAGAAGGACGAAGAGGGTGACCTCGAGCCCGAAGACGAGGACGCCCCAGAAGGCGATCGCGTTGAGCCGGATGTCGGCGTCGAGCGAGTGCGGCGAGCGGTAGCCAGCGTAGAGGCCGGCGGTGACGGCAGCGAGGATGCCGGAGACGTGCAGCTCCTCGGCGCCGATGTAGGCGCCGTAGGCGGTGAGAACCGAGAGCATGATCGCCAGGTCGGAGTCGTGCTGGCGGCGGAGGACGAGGTCGGAGACGTAGGCGATCGCGAGCCCGGCGACGATCCCGCCGGCGGCGACCCCGACGAACTCCAGCGCCGCGCCGCCGAGGCTGAAGGCGCCGCCGGCGACGACCCCGAGGGCGATCCGGTAGAGGACGAGGGCGGTTCCGTCGTTGATCATCGACTCCCCTTCGACCAGCAGCCGCACCCGCTCCGGGGCGTTGATGCGGCGGAAGATCGAGATCGGCGCGACCGCGTCGGTGGGGGCGAGGATGGCGCCGAGGAGTGCGGCTTCGGCCCAGCCCAGCTCGGGGACGAGGGCATGGGCGACCACAGCGACGACCGCGGCGGTGATGAAGACGAGGCCGATCGAGAGCAGGGCAAGCGGCCGCACCACCGCCCGCAGCTCGAGCGGCGAGGAGCGCCAGGCGGCGGCGTAGACCAGCGGCGGCAGGAAGATGAGGAAGATCGTGTCGGGGGCGAGTTCGACGTCCGGCAGCCCGGGGACGAAGGCGATCGCGAGGCCGCCGAGAACGAGGACGATCGGCGCCGGGATCTTGCCGAACTCCGCAACCCGGACCAGCAGCGCGGCGGCGAGGAGGAGGACGAGTAGGGACTCGATGTCGTGCACGGGCACATAACATCGTGTTCCGTGGACGAACTGCTCTCACCCCCGCTCGAGGAGACCGACCACGTTCTCGGTGAGCGCGGGGCGGAGCTGGAGCTGGTGATGTTCGGCGACTTCCAGTGCCCCTACTGCCTCGGGGCGCAGTCGATCCTCCGCCGCGTGCGCGAGCGGCTCGGCGACCGGCTCCTCTTCGGCTTCCGCCACCTGCCGATCCCCGAGCGCCACCCGCTGGCGCCGCTGGCGGCCGAAGCGAGCGAGGCGGCCGCCGCCCAGGGCAAGTTCTGGGAGTACCACGACGCGCTCTACGCCGCCCAGCCCCGGCTCTCCAGGGAGACGATGCTGGAGGTGGGCCGGGACCTCGGCCTCGACGCCGAGCAGATGGAGGCGGAGATCGATTCCGGCGCCCACCGCGACCGCGTCGCCCGCGACCGCGCCTCGGCCGAAGCAAGCGGCGCCACCGGCACCCCGACCTTCTACGTCAACGGCGTGCGCTTCTTCGGCGCCTACGACGCAGGTTCCCTAGTCGAGGCGCTGGAAGCCCCGGCCGACTCCTGAGGCGGCGGTGAAGGCCCTCGTCCAGCGCGTCAGCCAGGCGGCGGTCGACGTCGAGGGCGAGCGGGTCGCCCAGATCGGGGCCGGGATGCTGATCCTGCTCGGCGTCGGGCTCGGCGACGGCACCGAGGAGGCGGATCGCCTCGCCGAGAAGGTCCGCAAGCTGCGCATCTTCGACGACGCCGAGGAGCGGATGAACGAGCCGCTCGGCGACCGCGAGGTCCTCTGCGTGTCCCAGTTCACCCTCTACGGGGACACCCGCAAGGGCAACCGGCCCAGCTACGTCGGCGCAGCGCGGCCGGAGGACGCGGAGCCCCTGTACGACCGCTTCTGCGAGCAGCTGGGAGCGAAGAAGGGCGTCTTCGGCGCTTGCATGGGCGTGGCGCTCGTCAACGACGGCCCGGTGACGCTGACGGTCGAAATCGATCCGCCGCAGGGGGATAGTTGAGGTCTCGGTAGCCTCCTGTCATGGCCTATCAAGACCGAGACCTGCTCGAGAACGTCGGCGACCAAACGCCCCCGAAGACCCCCTCGGACGATCGCCCGTCCCTATTTCGGTCCCTGAGACGCGCGGTGCGCAACGCGATCATGCGTCAAGTCAGCACCAAACGCTAGCCGTGCCGTTCACGCGCAGAAACCTCAAGCAGGACGTGGAGGACGTCGGTTCCAACTTCAACGGCGCGCCGGACCTCGAGTTCCGCCTCGCAACCAAGGCACTCGACCTAGAGCAGTCCGGCCTCTGCTACCAGCGCATCCCGCCCAACTACCGCTTTCCCTACGGCCACACGCACAAGGAGCAGGAGGAGGTGTACCTGGTCGTGTCCGGGAGCGGAAGGATGAAACTCGACGAAGAGATCGTCGAGCTCAAGCAATGGGACTCGGTGCGCGTCCCGCCCGGTACCTGGCGAGGCTACGAGGCCGGGCCGCAGGGCCTAGAGATCCTCGTCATCGGCGCCCCCAACCTCGGCGAAAACCCGCGGGATGACGTGGAGGGCCAGCGCGACTGGTGGGCCGACTAGGGCCGGCGATTCCACTCTGCTGCGATGCCGGAGGAGGGATTCAAACCCCGGCACGCGGAAGGTCATTGACTACGGTTCAACCCGCAGCGAGTGGGAACCCTTGGACACTGTCTCCAGCTTCGCTTGCGAGCACTCGCAGGATCCCCTTGAAGCCACTCACAGAGCAAGGCTGAATAAGTCCCGGCCGAGCATCTGGGATCAGTTAAAGCCAGGCTTCTGACTAAGCGACTCTAGGACGAGCTTTGGTCTAGGGGATCGGCCAGTTGGCGTAATGACGCTGCATTAGCTCGATCCGTTCTCGTTTCCCGAATCCCAACTCCTTTAAGAGGCAGGACTGCATGAGAGCTGATGCCCGTCGCGTCGACGCGAAGGCATTTTCGTGGATCTGATCTGGCGTGAACTTGTCGCCTTTGATGTCGGCATGAGCGAAATAGCGTTGAAAAAGGTAGCCATGCTGGAGAGGCCGCCATTCGCACCCCCTTGCCACCCAATTGCCCCGGCACCTATCCTTGGCAAATGGATCTGTTCGCCAAGTACCCCGGTCTGTTGGCCGCTGTGCGGCGACCCGAAGCTGAGTTGCGCGAAGATCTCAAGGTTGCGATGGACTTCATTGAGGCCAACCCCGGCTCGGATGAAGCAAGCCGCCTCAGCGTCGTGCGCGACTGGATCGGGCAGGCGCTACGGATGCGAACGCCAGGTCTAAACGGACCCCTGGCATGGGCGGGTCGACCCTTGGTGGTTCGCGTCCCGCAGATTCCATAGGGACCGGCCCCGACCTTGGTCGAGAAGTGCCTACGCAGGGGCCAGTGCGCGTAGTTCACCCAGATTGGGACCTTTCCGTTTAGCCCCCGCTCGGTTCGCCCTCCCACATTGGAAGTCCAGCTGCGCGAGCAATCTCTCGTTCCCAACGCAGTCCGATCTGCCGCCTGTCCTCGTCGTCGGCAGGTATGCCAAAGAGAGCGCTCCCGCAGTGAACCCGACTGGGTAGCGGATGATCTTCGAACCGCCCGGCTTTCGGCATTAGGTAGACCTGCCTTGAACTGATCAGATGCAGTTCAAGAATGGAATCGCCGAAGGCCTCGGCCTCTCCGAGCAGGTCAGCTACCGCATCAACTACCGGTCGAATGTAGTCGCGCCGCAAGTCATGGGGCACGACCGCATTCACCACCGGTCGCCGAATCGCCGCTCCTATCACCCCTACGCAGTCCGCGACCGTCATGGCTTCCAGGAAGTGAATGGCGCCCGGGGGCGTCGCCGACCGGCACGCTACGGCCCGTCCGAAAGGCTGCGTCGCCACTGCGCTGTTCGGGTCGACGCCTAGGCGTTCACCGAGTTCCTTGGCCACTGCCCAGCATGGGCTGACGCCCCCGGAGACAGGCCAATCGGCGAGTTGCGGCGTGACGGTAAGTGGCGCGGCCCTGACAACAGAGAGCATCTGGTCTGCTCCCATTCGATTGGGAGACAAGCCAAGTACAGCTCCCGAGAGCCGATTCTCGCTCGCTCTGCGGGTCGCCTCCTCCTCCGCTTCCCGTCCGCGACCGGCGAGATCGAGCAATGCCCGGTGGTCTGATACTGGACGTTTCCCGCCCGCATCCCGCGTGTAGACGGCGCCGCTTCCAGAAACTAGAACGACGACCGCACTCGAAAAGACCCGGACAAAGCCAACGGTCAGTCCTTCAACCTCGATGGTGTCCGCCAGAAAGGGCGGCACCGGATCCACGGCGTTTCGGAGCAGGTTCCCGATGTGGGACTGCATGTCGATACCCTGGGCGAGATCCAGAGATTCCAGCTTCCGCGTCTTGTCGTTCACCCCGAGTAGCACCCAGCCCCCGAGCATGTTGGCCATCGACGCAACCTCGGCCCCCAGCTTCTCGGCAGAGGGAATAGCCCCCTTCCGCTCGACGAGGAGATCCTCGCCGTGGGCGGCGAGATCCTTGAACAACTCAGCGGTGATGCTCGCGGCTGCCAACCGCTGAATGTCCCGATTTTCCATGTAGTGATCTAAGCAACAGGGGCGGCGCTTGCGGTTGATCGCGGCCGTTCGACTTGACCTCGGCTGCATCAGAGCGGCGGGTTCGAGCGCCCCGACGTTTTCGGCCGTTCGGGGTGCCTTCTTGCCAGCCTAACTGGCCTGCTTGCGCCGCTTATCTCCATAACCTAACTGTGTGAGCGCAAGTCCAGAGCAGATTCGCAAATACCTTGAGGTCCTCGCCAAATTTGAGGAGGACTTCGGTGCAATGGTGCGCGCGCTTGAGAAGTATCGAGAGAGTGGCGAACGAACCTGGTCCGAATCGGAGTACGAGCGACGGCGCCGTGCGATCTTGGAAGATGCGGCGCGCGCTGATCGGGCCATCAAAGCTTCGGGTGTCGGATACGTGGCCGTTAGGAATCCGCCGCTTATGGGTGGCGGGACGGTGGACGACCTTCCGTCACTGGTTTTCGACTTTTCCATTTCCGGGCGTCGCGCGGGCAGCGATGGACTCGGACTTCAGCGCCGGATTCTTCATCAGATTCCCGCGCAGCTAGGGGGGCTGCGCTTGAAGTTGGAAGAAGCTGAAAGTGAGTGTCACCCCGATGATCCTCGCGCCAGCGTTGCAGCGGTCGCGCCGCCCGAGTCGGATGTCGGAGGTGCTGCATCGGTGGGCATCGATCGCGAGAAGCGGTCTGATAGGGGTCCTTGGGCGTGGCTGAATCATCCCTGGGCCGTCGGGATCGGAGTAACCGTGGTCGGAGTCGTTCTCACCTTTCTGGCTACCAAGCTGTGAGCGAGCTTCATCGAGCGGCAGGTTGTTCTCGGAGCCCTATTGCGGCGCTAGGTGTGGCTCATTTCCCCTGTACCCCGGAGCGAGCAAGTGTGGATCGATGAATTCGAGGCAGAACAGTCGGAAGCAGAGTCGGCGCTCCTCTCACGCGGCCGAAGGGATGGGGGCCGATCAGCCTGCGGTGACGATGAACCGCATGAGTTATACGGCGGTTGAGGAGGGCCACATCGTCCCCAAGACTTTCCAAAAGGCTTGGGTGGTCGATGGGCGGGTGAAAGTTCACGAAGTCGGTGTCGACAAGCCCTGCAGGTTGAGGCCGCTGAAGAAGACGGGGGTGCGGAAAGCGCCTTACCGCCGCGAGCGCCCATCCGGCGAGAAGATCGACGATGTGGAGGCGTCGCTGAACGTGATCGAGACGAAAGCGACCGAGCCTCTGCGCGCGTTGAACAGAGGAGAGTCGCTGACGACGGAGCGCAAGGGCATCCTCGCGCAGTTCTTTGGAATCCAGTTAGTTCGAAGCAGTGTCTTTCAAGAGGGACGCGGCGAGATCGGCGAGTTCCTTCGTCAAATTCCCGCTGACGCGATGAAGCGGGAGCTTCTGGACGAAGCGAGCGGGAATGTCGATCGGGCGCGAGAGCTATTGGTCACCCGCTACATGGGGTCGACCTCAGCGATGATGGCGATGCTGCAGTACGGCACGAAACTGGCGGGCATTCTTGGGCTGATGCGTTGGCAGTTGATCCGCTTCAAGAAGCCCAGAGTCGTCTACTCCGATCACCCCGTCGTACTTTGGCCGCTCGGTCTGCCGGAAACGCAGCCGTTCTCTCGCCAGCAACTTGGACCCCATCAGACCCTTGAGATTCGTGTTCCTATCGGACCGACTGTGGGGCTGTTGATGAACTGGATTGATCGGGACGATGACTCGGGAATGGAGGCACCGCCGATTGTTGCCGCCGAGTTCAACGCCTTCACGGTCGCTCAGGCCGAATTGGAATGGATGCATCAGCCGGGTCGAGAGCCGAGGATTCTCTGGCGAAAGTTCGCCCCGTTGACTCGACTGATTCAGCCCGACTATGGACGAGACGTGGTGGTCCAATCGCGGCGCTATGCCGAGGCAGGCAAATTCACGGAGGGCATCGCAGGGTGGAGGTTCGCGACCAAGCTCCCGGTGCTGTAGGGGCACCGGGCGGGGGGCATCGTAGTGGAGCTGATCAGTTAGCTGGGGACTTCGCGGCCAGACCCTTGCCACTTCCCTTGCCACCCCCTAACCCAAATCGGACTCGCCGTTCCTCGGAAGGCGGCGCATTCCGCTTGCCACTGCGATGCCGGAGGAGGGACTCGAACCCCCGACACGCGGATTATGATTCCGCTGCTCTAACCAGCTGAGCTACTCCGGCGGGGAGGGGATCGTAGCGATGGGGCAGCGGCGCGGTGGTTCTCCTCGGACGGGTTGGGCGGCGATGCGGCCGGTGCTTGTCGCCTTCCTTTTGGTGGCGGACGCTTTTGCGGTGGCGACGCTGGTGATCGTGCGTCCGGAGGGCTGGTTTCCGCCTTTCCTCGCTTTCGGGATGGTCCTGGTCGGGCTCATTTGGTTTGAGATCTGGGCCATTGGACACCGCCGCGACGACGGTTGAGTTTTCCGCTACGGTTTTGGTAGAGCAAATTCCAGGAAAAGTGCGGCAAGTTCGTAGAGAGCAGGGGAAAAGCACTGCATCGCAGGCGCAACATGGCTAGGGTGGCCCGGTGACCGCGGAACTGGACAGAGCAGTGAAGACAGTCGTTCGGAAGTGCATGGGAATCTCGCCGGGCGAGGACGTGCTTGTTGTCTGCAACCCGGTGACGGAAGAGATCGGGGCGCTGATGCGAATCGAGGCCCAGGGCGATGGCGCCGACGCGACCCTGGCCGTGATCTCCGAGCGCGACTCCGCCGCCGCCGAGCCGCCGCGCGCGGTAGCGGCCGCGATGGCCGCCGCCGACGTCGTCCTGGCGGCAACGATCCAGTCGCTCTCACACACCGCCGCCCGTAAAACTGCGACCGACGCCGGCGTCCGCGTCGGCTCCCTGCCGGGCGTCACCGAGGAGATGCTGACCCGCCTGATGGCGGGCGACCTGGAGGAGATCCGCCGCCGCGGCTGGGCGATTGTCACCGGCCTCAACCGCAGCGCCGAGGCGCGGATCACCTGTCGCCACGGCAGCGACCTGCGGATCGGGCTCGAGGGCCGGATGGGAATCGTCGACGCGGGCGAACTCGGCAATCGCGGAGCCTTCGGCAACCTGCCCTGCGGCGAGGGCTTCATCGCCCCAGTCGAGGGGACCAGCAACGGAACCCTCGTCATCGACGGCTCGATCGCAGACGTCGGGCTGTTGGAGACGCCGGTTGAGCTGACGATCCGCAACGGCCACCTGGTCGAGGCGAGCGGCGAGGACGGCGCCAAGCTGCTCGAGCTGCTCACCGCTTACGGCGAGGACGGGACCAACGTCGCCGAGCTCGGGATCGGCACCAACGAAGAGGCGATCCTCACCGGCAACATCCTCGAGGACGAGAAGATCCTCGGCACCTGCCACGTGGCCTTCGGCGCCTCGAGGGCGATCGGCGGCACCGTCCAGGTCCCCGTCCACCTCGACTGCGTGGTCCTGGAACCGACGGTCGAGCTCGACGGCGAGACGATCGCCAGCGGCGGCGACTTGCTGGTCTGAGGAGCCCGGATGCCACCCTTGCTCGCGGTGCCAAACGTCTCGGAGGGGAGCGATGGCGAGCGCCTGGCCCGGCTGGAGAGCGCTTTCGGCCGCGGCGTCTCTCTCCTAGATCGCCACACTGACGCCGACCACGGCCGCACCGTCTTCACCCTGGCCGGCGCCCCCGCGGCGCTGACCGAGGCGCTCGCCGCCGGCGCCGAGGAGGCGTTGGAGACGGTCGAGATGGACGCCTACCGCGGCGCCCACCCGGCAATCGGGGCGCTCGACGTCTGCCCGGTCGTCTGGCTCGACCCGGCCGACCGCGATGCCGCCCGCACCGAGGCGGTCGCGGTGGCGACGCAGATCGGCGGCCTCGGAGTGCCGGTCTTCCTCTACGGCGAGCTGGCGCGCGACCCCGGCCGGGCCGAGCGCGCCTACTTCCGCAACGGCGGCTTGCCAGAGCTGTGGCTGCGGATGGAGTCCGGCGAGCTGCGCCCCGACTTCGGCCCCGACATGCCGCACCGGACCGGGGGCGCCACCCTCGTCACCGCCCGGCCGCCGCTGGCGGCGTTCAACGTCGAGCTCGACAGCAGCGACGTTGAGATCGCCCGAGCCGTCGCCGCCGGTTTGCGTGAGGCGGGGGGAGGGCCGGCAGGGGTGCGGGCGATCGGGCTGCTGCTCTCCGGCGGCCGCGCTCAGGTCTCGACCAATGTCCACGACCCGCTGGCGGTCCCGCTGGGCGAGATCGTCGCGCGGGTGCGGGAGCTGGCGGCACCGCTCGGCGCCCGTCCCGTTGAGGCCGAGCTGGTCGGGCTGATTCCGCAGGCTGCGCTCGCGGGCTACCCGGAGGAGGTGCCGATCCGTGGTTTTGACCCCGTGCGACAGGTGATCGAGCGGCGGCTGGAAGCGCCGAACGATTAGGTGATCATCTAAATTCCCCCAGATGGCCCAGACGAAGAAAAAGCGACGCCGCAAGCAGCGCGGCACCCAAGGCGGACGCATCGACAAAAAGCCGCGCAGCGGTCGTCCTCGCAGCCGCGAGGAAGCGAAAGCTCGGGCGCGCTCGAAACGCAGGCCGGTGGCGAAACAGGACCTGCCGCCGACCTGGCGCGGCTCCTTCGTCCGCGGCGCCGTCGCCGCCCTGATCTTCACCGCTGTGCTGGCTCTCTTCCTGAGCAAATCCATTGGCGCCGCTCTTCTCTTCGGTGCCTTCATGATGGTCTTCTACGTCCCCGCCGGCTACTTCATCGACATGACGATGTGGCGCCGCCGGGAGCGTGCCCGGATTCGCGCCCGGAGCGAGTAGTGCCCCTCGATGTGGAGATGCTCACGGTCGGCCCGATCGCCGAGAACTGCTTCCTGCTCCGGCGCCAGGGCTCCGACCGGCTGCTCGTCGTCGATCCCGGCGAAGAAGCGGAGCGAATCCTCACTGCGGTCGAGGCGAAGGGGGCCGAGGTCGAGGCGATCCTCCTCACCCACTGCCACTTCGACCACATTGGCGCCGTCGCACCGGTGGCGAAGGCGACCGGCGCGCCGGTCTACTGCCCGGAGATCGAGGTGCCGGTCCTCGCCGACATCATGGCCTTCGTCCCCTGGGCCGAGTTCGGCCCCTTCGAGAGCTACGAAGCTGACGAGACCGTCAAGGGCGGCGAGACCCTGGAGCTGGCCGGGCTGGAGCTCGACGTCATCTTCACTCCGGGGCACAGCCCCGGCCACGTCACCTACTCGGTCCGCGAGGAGCCGGCGATCTTCTCCGGCGACGTGCTCTTCCAGGGCTCGGTCGGACGGGTCGACCTGCCGGGCGGCGACGGGCCGACCCTCCTGGCCTCGATCGCCACCCTCCTCGACTCGCTCCCGGATGAGACCGTCGTCCATCCCGGCCACCTGGGGTTGACGACCCTCGGCGCCGAGCGCGCCACCAATCCCTTCCTCGGCTCGCTGGCGTAAGGTCGCCGCAAATGGCGAGCAAGTACCAAGCCCCGCGCGGGACCTTCGACATCCTGCCTGAGGGGGCGCGGTCGCGGGCGCGCCTGGAACGCTCTGCGGCCGAAATATTCGCCCGCGCCGGCTACGAGCCGATCGCCACTCCGGTCTTCGAGGACACCGCCCTGTTCGAGCGCGGGGTCGGCCAGTCGACCGACATCGTCCGCAAGGAGATGTTCACCTTCGAGGACAAGGGCGAACGCAGCCTCACCCTGCGGCCGGAGGGGACGGCCTCGATCTGCCGCGCCTACCTCGAGCATGGGATGCACAAACAGGCGCAGCCGGTGAAGCTCTCCTACCTCGGGCCGTTCTTCCGCCACGAGCGACCGCAGGCGGGGCGTTACCGCCAGTTCCACCAGCTGGGGCTGGAGTGCATCGGCACCGACTCGCCGCTGGCCGACGCCGAGGTGATCATGCTGCTGTCCGACCTGCTGAGCGAGCTCGGTGTGCCGGGAGTCGAGCTGCGACTCGGCAGCCTTGGCTCGTTCGAGGCACGGCGCGCCTACCTGGAGGACCTCAAAGCCCACCTGCACGCGCATGAGGCGGACCTGTCGAAAGACGTGCGCGAGCGGATCGACATCAACCCGCTGCGAGCCTTCGACGCCGATGACGAGGGGACGCAGGGTGTGATGGCGAGCGCGCCGACGATCGTCGAGCAGCTCGAGGGCGAGGACGCCGAGCACTTCGAGGCGGTGAAGGCGCAACTCGACGCGGCGGGGGTCGCCTACGTGGTCGACCCGACCCTGGTCCGCGGCCTCGATTACTACACGCGGACGATCTTCTCCTTCGTCTGCGGCGCCCTCGGCGCGCAGTCGGAGATCGGCGGCGGCGGCCGCTACGACGGTCTGATCGAGCAGCTCGGCGGGACGCCGACCCCGGCGGTCGGCTTCGCCGCGGGCATCGAGCGGATCCTGCTGGCGCTGGACGAAGAGGAGCCCGCCGCAGGCCGCGACGCCTTCATCGCGATCGCCGAGGAGAGCCAGCGCGAGCGGGCGATGGCGCTGGCGGTCGAGCTGCGCCACGCCGGCCTCTCGGCCGAGGTCGACCTCGCCGGCCGCGGCCTCAAGGGTCAGCTCAAGCACGCCGACCGGCTCGGCGCCCGTCGCGTCCTCATCCTCGAGGCCGACGGCAGCGCCCAGCTGCGCGACATGACCACCGGTGAGCAGCGGGCGGCCGATCCCGGCAATCTTCTCGACGAGATGACGGGAGGGACCACTTGAGCGAGACGCTGCCACTGCGGGCCAACGCCTATCGCGACGCTTGGTGCGGGGATGTACTGCCCGAACGGGTCGACTCCGAGGTGCGGGTTGCCGGCTGGGTCAACCGCCGCCGCGACCACGGCGGCCTGATCTTCATCGACCTGCGCGACCGCACCGGGATCGTCCAGCTCGTCTTCAATCCCGACAGCTCCGGCGAGTCGTTCGAGCTGGCCCACAAGCTGCGGGCCGAGGACGTGCTGAGCGCAACCGGCAACGTGGTGCGCCGCTCCGAGGACACCGTCAATCCCGACCTGGCGACCGGCGAGGTCGAGCTGCAGGTGGCCGGGGCGGAGCTGCTGGCCGGCTCGGAGACGCCTCCCTTCCAGGTCGAGGGCTTCAGCGGCGAGGTCGGCGAGGACGCCCGCCTCCGCTACCGCTACATCGACCTGCGGCGCGCGGCGATGCAGGAGGCTTTGATGCTGCGCCACCGGGTCGTCGCCGCGATGCGCGAGTTCCTCGACGGCGAGGGCTTCCTCGACATCGAGACTCCGGTCCTGACCCGCTCGACCCCCGAGGGCGCCCGCGACTTCCTCGTCCCCAGCCGCCAGCAGGCCGGCTCCTTCTACGCACTGCCGCAGTCGCCGCAGCTGTTCAAGCAGCTGCTGATGGTCTCGGGCTTCGAGCGCTACTACCAGGTGGCGCGCTGCTTCCGCGACGAGGCGACCCGCGCCGACCGCCAGGCCGAGTTCACCCAGCTCGACGTCGAGATGTCCTTCGTTGACGTCGACGACGTGATCGCGGTCAACGAACGGCTGCTGGCGCACGTCTTCGAGCGGGTCGGCGGGCCGCAGGTCGAGGTGCCGATGCAGCGGATGGGCTACGACGAGGCGATGGACCGCTTCGGCACCGACCGCCCCGACCTGCGCTTCGGGCTGGAGCTGGTCGACCTCGGCGACGCCCTGCGCGAGACCGAGTTCAAGGTCTTCCGCACGGTGCTGGACGGGGGCGGCTCGATCCGCGGCCTCAACGCCGGCCGCCGCGAGATGCCGCGTTCCGAGCTCGACGGCCTGATCTCCCGCGCCCAGGATCTGGGGGCAAAGGGGCTGGTTTGGGCCTTCCGCGAGGGCGACGGCTGGCGCTCGCCGACCGCGAAGTTCCTCAGTGACGCCGAGCTGACCGACCTCAACGCGCGCCTAGGGGCTGAGGAGGGTGACCTGCTTCTGCTGGTCGCCGACGAGCGGTCGGTGACCGACGCGGTCCTCGGCCAGCTGCGCCTCGACCTGGCGCAGCGGTTCGAGCTGATCGAGGAGGACGAGAACCGGCTGGTCTGGATCGTCGACTGGCCGCTGATGGAGTGGAACAAGGACGAGAAGCGTTGGGATGCCCTGCACCATCCATTCACGGCGCCGGCCGGCGAGTTCGACCCCGACAGCCCGGGCGCCGCCCGGGCTCAGGCTTACGACGTGGTCTGGAACGGCCAGGAGCTGGGCGGCGGCTCGGTCCGTATCCACGACGCCGGGACCCAGGAGGCGGTCTTCGCCGCGCTGGGGATCGACAAGGAGACGGCGGCGGCCCGCTTCGGCTTCCTGCTCGAGGCGCTGAGCTACGGCGCGCCGCCGCACGGCGGCATCGCCTACGGCGTCGACCGCATCGTCCAGCGCCTCTCCGGGGCGGAGACGATCCGCGACGTGATCGCCTTCCCGAAGACGGCGTCGGGCTTCGACCTGCTGACCGGAGCTCCGGCCCCGGTCGACGATCTGCAGCTGCGCGAGCTCAACATCGGCATCCACAAACCGAAACTCCCCGGTCACTGAGATGGGCCTGCGGGACTGGATCCCCCGCAGGTGGCGCCCGGTTCCCGGGCCGGCAAGACGCCCGTCCACATCGACGAGCCGGCCTTCGACAGCTGGGAGGTGGTGCGCGACTTCGCCGACCTGCGCACCGCCCGCGCCTGGCATCAGGCGCTGATCGAGGCAGATATCGAGGCGGTCCTCACCTCCGACTGGCCGCTCGACCGCTTCGGCCACGGCGACATCTCCCTGCGGGTCTCGGCGGATCGCTGGAGCGAAGCCGAGTGGCATCTCTCCAACCTCGACGATTAATCGGTTTGCCAGCCGCCCCACGGTGGTAAGTTGAGCCCAGGCTCGAACCCATTCGACAGCCGTCTCACCGTTTGACCCAACACAAACGGCGCGGGAGCTGACAAGTCTCCGGGTCTCTTGGGATCAGGAGCAGGCACCCACCTTCACTTGAAGGGATCAAAGCTAGAGGCGGCAACGGCGGGTTGGAGCCTTTTTCGTGCGCCAGGTGGGATGGAGTTGGCACGAAGCGCGCGCAACAGGTGCACCGGCTCGCTTCACCCTTGGCGGGGTGGAAAGCGAAAGGTCAACTCGGCATCGTATTGGTGCTCAACTGCCCACTGAAAATCTTGAGCGGGCGATGGAGCGGTTGGCGCGGAGGCAGCACGGAGTCGTGAGCCGTAAGCAGCTGCTCGAACTGGGGATGGGGAGGAGGGCTGTCGTGCTGCGCCTGGAGCAGGGGCGGCTGCACGAGCTTCATCGTGGCGTTTACGTGGTCGGGGTCCGTCGGGTATCGCGTCGTGGGCGTTGGATGGCGGCCGTGCTGAGCTGCGGAGATGGCGGCGTGCTTAGCCACCGCTCAGCTGCGCGCTTCTGGCGGCTTCTACCGCCGACCGCGGAATGGATAGATGTGACCCGCCCGGACAGACGGATGCGGCGGAACGGAATAGTTGGCCACCGCTCCGGTCTGCACGACGACGAGTGGCTCGTCGAGGACGGGATACCCGTCACCTCGCCGTTCCGGACGATCTTCGATCTTGCTGCGGTGGTGGACAAGCGACAGCTGGAGCGGGCTTGGCACGAGGCCGAAGTGCGGAAAATGACCGATCGCGTCTCGCTGCCGGTGCTGCTGGAGCGGTATCCGGGGCGACGCGGGACGCGCAACCTACGTGAGCTGCTGGCGTCTGTCGAGCCCATAGGGATCAGCCGCAACGAGTTCGAGGAGGCGTTCCTGGCGCTCGTCGACGCCTGCGGCCTGCCGCGGCCGCGGATGAACGCCGACCTCTCGTTGCGCGGGCGCTTCATCGAGGTCGACGCCCTCTGGGAGCACGAGCGCCTCGCAGTAGAGCTCGACAGCCGCAGTGTCCACGGGACCAGGAAGCGATTCGAGTCTGACCGGCAGCGTGATCGCATCCTTGTCGCCGAGGGCTTCCGCACGATGCGCGTCACCTGGTGGCAACTGCGCGACGAACCGGATGAGATCGCGGCGGATTTGAGGCTGACGCTGGGGTAGCCGGGCCATTCCCACACCCACTCGGTAGGTAGGTGTGGGAATGGCCCGGCGGACAGGCGCTTTACCCTGGTTGCGTGGATCGAGAGCTTTTCGAGCACTACTTGAGCGATGAGAGTCGGCGCGGGCCGGTTCCGGAGGCTGCCTTCACCGGTGCTGCCGGCGGTGCTGCGTGTGGGGACCTCTCGCGGATCTCGGTGACGGTTGCCAACGGGCTAATCGATGGCGTGACTGTCGACTCAGAGGGCTGCGGGGCGACCAAGGCCGCGACGGCTGCAGTGGCCGAGATGGTCGACGGCGAGCCGGTGCTGGCCGCTGCGCTCATCGACATAGACACCGTCGACGCCGCCATCGGCGGTCTCACGCCCGCCAAGCGCCACGCCGCTCAGCTCGCCACTGACGCCCTCCACCGAGCCCTCCAAGGCGTCGCGTCCTCATCCCTCAACCTGAACGCGGACTCAGGACGATTGGCCACCACACCCGGAACGGGTGGCCAATCGTCCCGCCCGCAGCGCGTCGCCGTCGCCATGTCCGGCGGCGTCGACAGCGCCGTTGCCGCGCTCCTCGCCCGCGAGGAAGGCGCCGAGGTGATCGGGATCACGGTCAAGCTCTGGGCCGACCCCGAGACCGACGGGACCAAGGCCTGCTGCTCGCCCGAGGCCGTGCTCGGCGCCCGCGCTCTCGCCCATCAGCTCGACATGCCGCATTTCACGCTCGACCTCGAGGAGGACTTCCGCCGCCGCGTCGTCGATCGCTTCATCGGCGGCTATTCCGAGGGCAGCACGCCGAACCCTTGCATCCTCTGCAACGGCGAGGTTCGTCTCGCGGCGATGATCGACCTCGCCGAGCGGGTCGGCGCCGAGCGCCTGCTGACCGGCCACTACGCGCGGATCGTCGAGGACGGCGATGGGCCGCTGCTCGCCGGGGCCGCCGACCAGGCGAAGGACCAGAGCTACATGCTCGCCGCCCTGCCACCCGAGCTGCTGGGCCGCCTCGGCTTCCCGCTGACCGAGCTGACCAAGCCCGAGGTGCGGGAGATCGCTGCCCGCCACGGGCTCGCCGTCGCCCGCAAGGCCGAGAGTCAGGACCTCTGCTTCCTCGCTGGCCAGGGCAAGCGCGGCTTCCTCCGCCGCCACGGGGGCCTGCGCGAGCGCGACGGCGCGATCGTCGACTCCGCCGGCCGCACCCTCGGCCGCCACCGCGGCCACCACGACTTCACCGTCGGCCAGCGCCGCGGCATCGGCGTCGCCGCACCGGAGGCGCTCTACGTGCTCGCCACTGACGCGACGACCAACACCGTCACCGTCGGCACCCGCGCCGAGCTGGAGCAGCGCTCCGTCCGTGTCCGCGACGCGGTTCTGCACCGCGACGGCGCCACGGTCGACGCGGTCAAGCTGCGCTACCGCTCCCGCGCCCTTCCCGCCACCGTCTCAGCGGCGGGAAGGGGGCGGCACTCTAGCTTGGACGTGGAGCTGGGCGAGGCGTTCGCGGGCGTCGCCCCGGGCCAGACGGCGGTGCTCATGGCCGGCGACCGGATCGTCGGCCACGGCACCATCGCCGGTTAGCGGGACGCAAAGCCCGGACGGTCAGGCGACCGAGCTGGCCGTGACCGTCGCGGCCTCTTCCTTCCTCATCTGGGCGACGCCTTTCACGCACTGGCTGAACGGGGTCCCCTTCTCGCCTTTGACGTGCTTCTTGCTCAACGCCTTGCACGCTTTCTTGGCCGTCAGGCCGGGATTTTTCTCCGCCCGCGCCAGCGCTTTCACGCACCGGCTGAAGGGAGTCCCTTTCTCGCCTTTCACGTGTTTCTTGCTCAACCCGCGGCAGTGGTAGCCGTGGGCTTTGCCTTTCGGTTCGGACTTCGGCCCCTGTGGCGGGTTATCTGGTTTGTAGTCCGGGTGGTAGCTGACGGCCCCGGCGCTCGCGGGCACCGCTGCCAGCGAAACGACCGCGAGTCCCAGTACCAGCTTCATGCGCAGCTTCATCGTTGCCTCCTTCGACGATGTCGAATGGTCCAGTCCCCCTGAAACGCCCAAATCGGCGGTCCGTAAGGCCCCACTTCGCCCTCGCCGCCCCAGAACGGACAAATATTTAGGCTTCCTAACATGAGGGCGAAGGAGATCCGGGACACCTACCTGTCGTTTTTCGCTGAGCGGGGACACAAAATCGTTCCCTCGGCCTCGCTTGTCCCCTCGGTTCACGACCCCTCGGTGCTGCTGACCACGGCCGGGATGCAGCCCTTCAAGCCCTACTTCCTGGGCCGCGAACGGCCGCCGGCGCCGCGCCTCGCCGACGTGCAGAAATGCTTCCGCACCACCGACATCGAGGAGGTCGGGAACACCGCCCGCCACATGACCTTCTTCGAGATGCTCGGCAACTGGAGCTTCGGCGACTACTTCAAGGCCGAGTCGATCCCCTGGGGCTGGGAGCTCTCGACCCAGGGCTTCGGGATGAATCCGGAGCGAATCTGGGTCACCGTCTTCGGCGGCGACGAGGAGCTCGGCCTCGGCCCTGACGAGGAGGCGATCGAGATCTGGCGGGCGACGGGCGTGCCGGAAGAGCGGATCGTCCGCCTCGGCCGCGAGGACAACTTCTGGCAGGCCGGCCCGACCGGACCCTGCGGGCCCTGCTCGGAGCTCTACCTCGACCGCGGTCTCGAGTTCGGCGCCGAGGGCGATCGCCCGGGTGACGACTCCGACCGCTTCCTCGAGTTCTGGAACCACGTCTTCATGAGCTATGACCTGGCCGAGGACGGCACCCTGACCGAGCTGCCGACGAAGAACATCGACACGGGAATGGGCCTCGACCGGATGGCGGCGGTCCTCCAGGACGTCCCCTCGGTCTTCGAGACCGACCATGTGCGGCCGCTGGTCGACCTCGCCGAAGAGCTCTCCGGCCGCCGCTACGACGAGGGCGGCGCGGTCACCCGGGCGATGCGGATCGTCGCCGACCACAGCCGCGGCGCCGCCTTCCTGATCGCCGACGGCGTCGTCCCCTCCAACGAGGACCGCGGGTACATCCTGCGCCGGATCATGCGCCGGGCGATCCAGCAGGGCCGGACCCTGGGCCTGGAGGCGCCCTGGCTGGGCCGCTTCGCCGAGCGGGCGATCGAGCTGATGGGCGACGCCTACCCCGAGCTGGTCGCTGAGCGGGAGACGATCGCGCGCTGGGTCGGCGACGAGGAGGAGAGCTTCGGCCGCACCCTGGAGCGCGGCAGCGAGCTGCTGGAGCGGCTGGTCGCCGAGGCGCAGGAGTCGGAGACTTCCTGGATCGATGCCGCCGCGGTCTTCAAATTGCACGACACCTACGGGTTCCCCTACGACCTGACCAAGGAGCTGCTGGCCGAACGCGGCCTCTCGGTCGACGACCAGGGCTTCCAGGAGCTGATGGAGGAGCAGCGGCAGCGGGCGCGGACCGCAGGCGCCAACGCCCACGGCTCCGAGAACACCCACGAGCGCGTCCTCGCCTTCGCCGAAGCGGCGCCGCCGACCCGCTTCGTCGGCTACGAAACGCTGCGCGCGACCACCGGCCTCGCCGCCGTCGAGCCGGTCGACGGCAAGGCGCTGGTCAAGCTGGAGGAGAGCCCGTTCTACGCCGAGGGCGGGGGACAGGTGGCCGACTCCGGCGTGCTGCGTTGGGGTGGCAACGAGGCGCGGGTGGTCGACGTCTACCGCCTCGGCGAAGACCAGGCGCTGGAGGTCGAGCCGAATGGCGCCGCGATCGAGGCCGGAGTGCCGGTCGAGGCCGAAGTCGACGCCGAGGCCCGCCACGCGACGATGCGCAACCACACCGCCACCCACCTCCTGCACGCCGCCCTGCGCGAGCGGCTCGGCACCCACGTGCGCCAGGCGGGGTCCGCGGTCCGTCCCGACAAGCTGCGCTTCGATTTCACCCACGGCCAGGCGCTCAGCCCCGAGGATCTGCGCGAGGTCGAGGAGCGGATCAACGCCTGGGTCAAGGCGAGCCGCCCGGTTCGCTGGATGAACATGAATCGCGACGAGGCCGAGAAGCTGGGCGCGATGGCCCTGTTCGGCGAGAAATACGGCGAGTGGGTGCGGGTGGTCGAGGTCGACGGCGTCTCCCGCGAGCTCTGCGGCGGCACCCACGTCGCCAACACCGCCGAGGTCGGCATCTTCAAGATCGTCTCCGAGGGGTCGAGCGCCGCCAACGTGCGCCGAATCGAGGCGATCACCGGTCCCGCCGGGATCGACTGGTACCGCGAGCGCGAGGCGCAACTGCGCGAGACGGGCGAGCTACTCGGCAACCCGCAGGACCCCGTTGCCGCTGCCCGCCGTGCCGCCGATCAGCTGAAGCAGGCCAGCGCCGGCGCCGAGCAGGCCCAGCGCGAGCAGCTCGGCGGCGCCGCCGACGCGCTGGCGGCGGCGGCCGAGGAGCTGCCCGGCGGCGGCCGCCTGGTCGCCGCCGTCGCCGCCGAGAGCCTGCAGGCGAACCCGAAGCAGCTGCTCGACCTCGCCAACCGGATTCAGTCGAAGGTGGGACAGCCAGCGGCCGTCATCCTCGGCGGCGAGTTCGGCGGCAAGGCCGGGCTGGTCGCTCTGGTCTCCAAGGAGGCGGTTGAGCGGGGCCTCTCCGCCGGAGCGATCATCCGCGAGATCGCCCCGATCGTCGGCGGCGGGGGCGGCGGTCGCGACGACATGGCGCAGGCCGGGGGCAAGGACCCGGCCAAGCTCGACGAGGCGCTGGCCGCCGCGCGGGCGGCGGTCGAGCGAGAGCTCGGCTGACGAAGAACATGCGGGTGCTCGCCCTCGACCACGGCACCGTCCGCATCGGCTGCGCCCTCTCGGACCCGAGCGGGACGCTGGCGACGCCGTTGCCGACGATCGAGCCGCCCGAGGCGCGGGCGGTCACCGAGCTGGTCGCCGAGCACGGCGTCGAGAAGGTGGTCGTCGGGCTGCCGCTCCACCTCAGCGGCGAGGAGGGAAGCCAGGCAGGTTTGGCGCGCAGCTTCTGCCGGGAACTGGAGGCGATGCTTTCGATTCCGGTCGAGACCTACGACGAGCGACTTACCTCGCGGATGGCCGATGCCAGCCGCCGCGGCGGCGCCAGCGCCGCCCGCGACTCGATCGCCGCCGCCCACCTGCTCGAGTCCTACCTCGCGAGCGTTAACCGCGAGGGGAATGGGGAAGGACAGGGGGACCGATGAGCGACGACTGGCTCAAAGACGATCCCTTCGCGAACCCGGAGGACCCGGCTGCGCTCGAGCGCGAGGAGCGCCGCCGCGAGCGCGAGGAGAAGCGGCGTCAGCGGGAAGCGAAGCAGGCAGCCGCGGAGGAGAAGCGGGCCGAGGCCAAGCAGATGCAGGCGCCCCCGCCGGCGGATCCACCTCCGGCTGAGCCCCCGCCGCCGCCGCGCACTCCCGAGGACGAGTTCTGGGACGAGGACCCCGAGCCGGCCGAGCTGGCCGCTCCCGCGCCACCGAAGCCGGCTGTGGCGGCAAATGGTGGGGCCCGGCGACCGCGGCAACGCCCGGCCTTGCTGAAATCCCTCGGGCGCCACCCGTTCCTGATCTTCGCCGTGATCGCGGCCCTCTTCGTCCTCTGGTTCCTGGGCTCGCTCTTCCAGCCGTTCCACGGCGATGGCTCCGGCCAGGTCCAGGTGACGGTCCCGAAGGGCTCGAGCGTGAGCGAAGTCGGTGACCTGCTCGCCGACGAAGACGTGATCGCCAACTCGACCCTCTTCCAGGTCCGGGTCACCCTCGCCGGCAAGCGCTCGGAAATTTATTCCGGCAACTTCACCCTGGCCCGTGACATGAGCTATGGCGCCGCGATCGATGCCCTCTCCGAGGCGCCGGTAAAGCGGACCCTCACCCTCACCATCCCCGAGGGCTACACGCGCTCGCAGGCGGCGCAGCTGGTCGAGGAAGTCGGCGTCCCCGGCGACTACACGAAGGCGACGATCAAGTCGAAGTACCTCGACCCGGCCGAATACGGCGGCAAGGGAGCGAAGAACCTCGAAGGCTTCCTCTTTCCCGACACCTTCGAACTGAAGCCGAAAGCGCCGGTCGAGGACCTCGTCGAGCTGCAGCTCAAGGACTTCAGGGGGCGGATCAAGGGCGTGGACATGAAGTACGCGAAGTCGAAAAACCTGACCGTCTTCGACGTGGTGACGATCGCCTCGATGGTCGAGGACGAGGCCGGGGTCGACAGCCAGCGCGGCCTCGTCGCCTCGGTTATCTACAACCGCTTGCGGGACGGGATGACGCTGGGGATCGACGCGACGATCCGCTTCGCCACCGGCAACTACACGCAGCCGCTGACCGAATCCGAACTGGCGATCGACTCGCCCTACAACAGCCGCACCAACGTCGGCCTGCCGCCGGGGCCGATCAGCAACCCCGGCCTGGAGTCGATCGAGGCGGCGGCGCACCCGCCGAAGACCGGCTACCTCTTCTACGTGACCACTCCGGGCGCTTGCGGCAAGCTCACCTTCGCCGAGACCGAAGCCGAATTCGAAGCCGCGGTCGACAAGTACAACTCCGCCCGTGAAGCGGCGGGCGGCAACTCGCCGGACAGCTGCGAGGAATAGCCGGCATGCCACGTCTCGCGGTCCTCGGCCACCCGGTCTCCCACTCGCGCTCGCCGGCGATGCAGGCGGCGGCGCTGAAAGCGCTCGGGCTGGGGGACTGGAGCTACCGGGCGATCGACGCCGCTCCGGGGGCGTTCGAGATGACGGTCCGCGAGCTGGCGTCCCTTGGCTACGCCGGCGTCAACGTCACCGTCCCCCACAAGGAGGCGGCGCTGGCGCTGGCCAACGAGGCGAGCGAAGCCTCGCAGCAGATCGGCGCCGCCAACACTCTGGTCTTCGCCGGCAAGACGATCGAGGCCCACAACACCGATGCCGACGGATTGCTCGCCTCGCTGCCGGACCCACCGCGGGATCGCCGCGCCCTGGTCCTGGGCGCGGGCGGCGCGGCGCGGGCGGTGCTGTGGGCGCTGCTCTGGGAAGGGGCGCAGGTGGAGGTCTGGAACCGCACTCCCGAGCGGGCCGAGGCGATCTGCGCCGAGCTGGGTGGCAAGGCGATCCTCGCTCCCCGCCAGGAGGACTACGACCTGGTCGTCAACACCAGCGCCGCCGGCATGGCGGGCGAAAACCCCTTCGAGTATCTGCCCCTGCGGCCGGACCTCTTCACCGAGTCCCAGGTCGTCGTCGACATGGTCTACGGCGGCGAACGCAGCCCCCTGCTGGAGGCGGCGGAGGTTGGCGGTGCCGTCAGTGTCGACGGGCTCGAGATCCTCGTTCAGCAGGGGGCGCGGTCGCTGGAAATCTGGACCGGGCGCAAACCGGACCTCGACGTGATGCGGGCGGCCGCCGCGAGTGGCGAGTAGTGGTCCCTATGGGGGCCAAAACTCGCCAACCGTCTCGCCGATAGCCTTGACGCGATGACGACGTTCCGTTTCACCACCGCGGGGGAGTCGCACGGGCCCGGGCTCGTGGCGATCGTCGAGGGCATGCCGGCGGGGCTCGAGCTCGACCGTGAGGCACTCGACCGCGACATGGCGCGCCGCCAGCTCGGCCACGGGCGCGGCGGCCGGATGAAGATCGAGACCGACACGGTCGAGGTCCGCTCCGGGGTCCGCCACGGCCGCACCCTCGGCAGCCCGATCGCGCTGCTGGTCGCCAACCGCGACTACAAGAACTGGGAGGAGCGGATGAACCCGTGGCCGGTCGAGGGCTTCAGCCCCGACGAGGTGCACCTGCCGCGGCCGGGCCACGCCGACCTGGTCGGCGCCCAGAAATACGGCCACGCCGACATCCGCAACGTGCTCGAGCGGGCGAGTGCGAGGGAGACCGCCGCCCGCGTCGCCGCCGGTACCGTCGCCCGCGGCTTTCTCTCGGCGCTCGGGGTCGAGATCCACAGCCACGTCCTGCAGATCGCCTCGGTTCGCGCCGCGGAGCGCCCCGACCTGGGGCCGAGGACTTCGCCGGCGTCGACGGGGACCCGGTCCGCTGCCTCGACCCGGAGGCAAGCAAGGCGATGGTCGCGGAGATCAACCGCCTGCGCAAGGCCAACGAGAGCCTCGGCGGAAGCTTCGAGGTGCTGACCTTCGGCCTGGTGCCGGGGATCGGCTCGCACATCTCCTGGGAAGACCGCCTCGACGGGCGCCTGGCCGGCGCCGTCGCCTCGATCCAGTCGATCAAGGGAGTGGCGATCGGTGAAGCCTGGGACGTCGCCGGCCGCCCCGGCTCGGAGGCCCACGACGAGATCTTCTGGAGCGAGGACCGCGGCTACTACCGCGAGACCAACCACGCCGGCGGCCTCGAGGGCGGGATGACCAATGGCCTGCCGCTCTCGGTGCGGGCGGCGATCAAGCCGATCTCGACCCTGACCAAGCCGCTGCGCTCGGTCGATACCGAGACCAAGGAACCGGCGCAGGCGCTGCGCGAGCGGACCGACTCCACGGTCGTCCCCGCCGCCGCGATCGTCGGCGAGGCGATGGTGGCGCTGACCCTGGCCCGCGCCTACCGCGAGAAGTTCGGCGGCGATCACATCGACGACGTGCTCCAGGCGCTGGACGCTTACAAGCAGCGGATCGACTTCCGGGGCTGAGCCGGTGGCGCGGCCGGCGATCGTCTTCATCGGCTTCATGGGGGCCGGCAAGAGCACGGCGCTCGCCGCCGCGCGCAAGGCCGGGCTGGAGACGACCGAGATCGACGAGCTGATGGAAGCGGCGCTCGGCAAGCCGATCCGCCAGGCGTTCGAGGAGGACGGGGAGGAGGCCTTCCGGGCGCGCGAGGCGGAAGTGGTGGGGGAGCTGCTGACCCAGGCCGACGGCGGCGCGATCGCCCTGGGCGGCGGCAGCATCCTCTCCGAGCGGGTGCGCGAGGCGCTGGGGCGCCACACCGTGGTCCTGCTGGAAGTCAGCGCTGAGCAGGCTTGGCGGCGGATCGAGGGGACCGACCGGCCGCTGGCGACGAGCCAAGCCGACGTGGAAGCGCTGCTGGCCGAGCGCCAGCCCCTCTACGAAGAGCTGGCGGACGCGGTGGTGCAGATGGCCGGCCGGGATGTGGTGGAGCGGGCTTTGCCGGCGATCCAGGCGCTGGCCGAGATGCCGGTGGGGACGAGGTTGCTGTGGGCGTCGAGCGCCTCGGGCGACTACCCGGTCTTCGTCGGAAAGGGGGCACTCGAATCGGCCTGGTGGCCGCTCCCAGGGCGCCAGTTCCTGATCGCCGACACCTCGACGGTCAACCTGCTGGAGCCCGCGCGGCTCTCCTCTTTCGTCGGCATCGTCGCCACGATCTACGGCGAGCAGACCAAGAACCTGGGCCAGGTGCAGCTGACCCTCGAACGGATGGCCGAAGACGGGATGACCAGGGAAGACCACGTCGTCGCCTTCGGCGGCGGGATCGTCGGCGACGTCGCCGGGTTCTGCGCCCACATCTACCAGCGCGGGGTTCCGGTCGTGCACCTGCCGACCACGCTGGTGGCCCAGGTCGACTCCGCCTACGGCGGCAAGACCGGGGTCGACCTCGCCCAAGGCAAGAACTACGCCGGCGCGTATCACCTGCCGGCGGCGGTGATCGCTGACACCAGGATGCTCGAGACCCTGCCGCGGGAGGAGCTCGCCGCCGGTTTCGTCGAGGTGCTGAAGACGGGCCTGCTCGCCGGTGGGGACCTCTGGGAGCGAGTCCGGTCGATCTCCGTGCTCGATCCAGGAGCCCTGGACGACGTCGTCTTCGCCTGTGCCCGCTACAAGTGCGCGATAGTCGCCGCCGACGAGCGCGACTCGGGCCTGCGCAACGTGCTCAACCTCGGGCACACGGTCGGCCACGCGATCGAGGCGGCGAGCAACTACTCCCGCTACCGCCACGGCGAGGCGATCTCGCTGGGCCTGCTCGCCGCGCTCCGGCTCTCCGGCGCTTCGCAACTGCGCGACGAGGTCGAGGAGATTCTCGCCCGCCACGAGCTTCCGGTCCGGCTCGACCCTCAGATCGGCACCGAGCCAATCCTCGCCGCCCTCCAGCGCGACAAGAAGCGCACCGCCGCGGGTGTCGGCTTCATCCTCCTCTCCGAGCCGGGTCAGCCCCGCACCGGGCAGCTGGTCGAGGAGGCTAAGGTCCGGGCTGCCGTGGAGGAGCTCTACGCATGAACACCGTCAGCAACCGCGTCGCCGTTCTGCACGGGGTCAACTTCGACGTGCTGGAGCGGCGGGACGCTTCGGTCTACGGTGGGCTCGCGCTGGCCGAGCTGGAGAAGCGGATCTCCGACTGGGCGCATGAGCTGGCGCTGGAACCGATCTTCTTCCAGACCAACTCCGAGGGAGAGTTTTGCGAATACCTGCACCGCTCACCCGACCTCGCCGACGCGGCGATCGTCAACGCCGGTGCCTGGAGCCACTACAGCCGGGCGATTGCCGACGCGCTCCAGCTGACCGGCCTGCCGGCGGTCGAGGTTCACCTCTCCGCCGTCGAGGAACGCGACGACTGGCGCAAGCTCTCGGTCTTCGACGGACTCGTCCTCGCCAAGGTCTCCGGCAAGGGGCCGGACGGCTACCGCGAGGCGCTTGCGTTGCTCGCCCGCGAGCTGGGCGCCGGCTCCTGATGCGCGGCCGCGGCGCCCGGCTCGAGGCGCTGCTGGCCGAGCGCGAGCTGGACCGGATGCTGGTCACCGACCTGACCAACGTCCGCTACCTGATCGGCTTCACCGGTACCAACGGCGCCTGCGTCTGCGGGCCGGGCATCCGCCTCTTCCTCACCGACTTTCGCTACACCGAGCGCGCCGAGGCCGAGGTCGAGGGTTGGGAGACGGTGACGATCTCGGCCGACTGGCTGAAGGGAATCGCCGATCTGCTCGAGGGCCGGGTCGGTTTCGAGGACGACCACATGTCGGTCCGGTTGCGGGAGAAACTGACGGAGAAACTCGCCGAGGGGACGGAGCTGGTCGCCGCCGGCGGCCGGGTCGAGCAGCTGCGGCGGGTCAAGGACGACGAGGAGCTGGCGAAGATCGCCGAGGCCTCGAAGCTCGCCGACGAGGTCTGGCACTGGTCCCTGGAGCGCGGCCTTGCCGGGCGCAGCGAGCGCGAGGTCGCCCGCGCCGCCGAAGCGCGGATCCGCGAGCTCGGCGGCGATCCGTCATTCCCGGCGATCGTCGCCGCCGGCCCCAACGGCGCCCTGCCGCACGCCGAGCCCGGCGAGCGGGAGATCGGCCGCGGCGAGCTGGTCGTGTTTGACATGGGCGCCCAGCTCGACGGTTACTGCTCGGACGGCACCCGCACCTTCGCCACCGGCGAGCCGGGGGAGGAGGCGCGCGCGGTCTACGAGGTCGTCCGCGAGGCGCAGGCCGCGTCGTTGGAGGCAATAAAGGCCGGAGTCAAGGGCGAAGACGTCGACAGGGTCGCCCGCGACGTGATCGAGGCCGCCGGCCACGGCGACCGCTTCGGCCACGGCCTCGGCCACGGGGTCGGGCTCGAGGTGCACGAGGCACCGCGACTCTCGCTGCGCTCCGACGACCTCCTCGCAGCCGGCGAAGTGGTCACGGTCGAGCCCGGCGTCTACCTACCGGGCGAGGTCGGGGTGCGGATCGAGGACCTAGTCGTCGTCACCGATGACGGCCTTCGCAATCTCAGCACGCTGCCAAAAGAGCTGCAGCTCGTTTCCTAGCGTCTTTAGCCGGGCGCCCCTCACCATTCAGATTCAAGCCCCCATGCGGGCGGGCCGATGTCCAGTCAATGGCCAGGAACCGGGACACCCTCGTCTCCATCCACGAGGAAGCGAGGCGCGAGCGGCTGCTCGACATGGAGGAGCGCCTGCGCCGCTACCGATTCGCCTGCTTCGCGATTCTCGCCCTGGCGCTGGCGGTCGGCGGCGGCAGCTCGCTCGGCTACGGCTACTGGTGGATCGCCCCGCTCGTGGCTGGGCTCGCCGGCTTCGCGGTCGCCGACCGCTACATGCGTCACAGCGCCCGACCGGCGCTCTGGGTCGCCGGGGCCTGGGCGGCGCTGCCAGTCATCCTCGCCGCCTCGGTCCTCCTCACCGGCGGCGCCACCAGCCCGGTCCTGGTCTGGTTCGGACTGCCGGCGGTAACGCTCGGCTTCCGCTTCGAGGTGCGGGGGATGGTTGCCGGGACGGTCTTCCTGATCGCGATGTTCCTCGCCGCGGCCGTGTTCCCCGATCCGCAGGCGGCCTGGGAGCAGCACGAGCAGCTGGTCGCGATTGCCGCCCTGATCGTCAGCGCCGTGATCCTCTCCGGCGCCCTGGTCGAGTCCGATCGCGCCCACCGCCGCCGCTCCACCCTCGACCCGCTGACCGGGCTCTTCAATCGCAACGCTCTGGAGCAACGGCTCTCGGAGCTCGACGGCCAACCCTGCGACCCCCGAGAGGGTCTTTCCCACGCCTTCCTCCTCTGCGACCTCGACCACTTCAAGCGGGTCAACGACCAGTTCGGCCACGCCGCCGGCGACGCCGTCCTCCAGGACGTCGCCTACGCGATGCGAGCGACCCTGCAGGCCGGCGACTCGATCTACCGCGTCGGCGGCGAGGAGTTCCTGGTGATGCTCCCCGGCGCCGGCCACACCGACGCCTTGGAGATCGCCGAGCGACTGCGCCAAGACGTCCACGACCGCCGCCCGATCGGCGTCCCGGTCACCCTCAGCATCGGCGTCGCCGTCGCCGAACCCGACCGGGTTGACACCGAGGATCTGCTCGCCCGTGCCGACGCGGCTCTGTATGCAGCAAAGGCTGGGGGCAGGGATCGGGTCTATATGGACAGCGATGGGGAGGGTGCCGATGGGGGTGTCCCGGGAGCACCTCCGCCGAGAGCTGCGTCTTACAGCTGACGCCTCGAGAGCTTGCGGCTCGGCTCCATGCTGAGTACCCGGGACACCCCCACCGGCACCCTCTTACGACAGCGCCCCGGCAGACGTCCCAGGGTCCGGCAGCTCTCCAAAAGAGCGGCAGCGCTCTTAAAGAAGAGCTGCCATGAACTCAGCCGTCTCAGTGGAGCTGTCGCTGGGAGGGACGGGTACCCCTCTCCCGGAGGCTCAGGGACCAAGGCTTGAATCACGCAGCCCGTCTCAGCTGCGCGACGGTCTCCGGGAGAGGGGTACCCGTCCCTCCCTACCGGAAGGCGCTCTACCGAGAGAGATCCCAGTCGCTGCTCAGCCGCCGTCCGAACGCCGCAAGCAGTTCGACCGTCGCCTCTACGTCACGCAGGTCGACCATCTCGACCGGCGAGTGCATGTAGCGGAGCGGGATCGAGACGACGCCGGTGGGGATCCCGGCGCGGGAGATCTGGAGGACGTCGGCGTCGGTGCTGGTGCCGCGGCCGCTGGCGCTGATCGAGTAGTCGATCCCCTCGGCCTCGGCGGTCTCGACCAGCAGCTCGAAGACTTTGGGGGAGAGGGTGGTGCCGCGGCCGATCGCGGGGCCGGAGCCGAACGGGTGGCTGCCGATCTCCTTCTCGTCGACCCCCGGCGCGTCGGTGGCGTGGGTGACGTCGACGGCGATCGCAATGTCCGGCCGGACCTGGAAAGCCGCGGTGCGGGCACCGAAGAGGCCGATCTCCTCCTGCACGGAGGCGACGGCGGCGAAGGAGCCGCCGGGGCCCTCACCCTCGGCGCAGCGGCGCAGGCTCTCCAGTGCCACGTAGGCGCCGAGGCGGTTGTCCATCGCCTTGGAAACGAGGCGGTCGCCGGCGACCGGCATCGGCTCGGCGTCGATCACCACCGGGTCGCCGACCCGGACCAGCTCCTCGGCCTCCTCGCGGTCGGCGGCGCCGACGTCGATGTGCATGGACTTGAGCTCGACCACCTTCTTGCGCTGGTCGGGCTCGAGCAGGTGGATTGGCTTGCGCCCGGCGACGCCGGGGACGAGCCCGTTCTTGCCGCGGATCTCGACCCGCTGGCCGACGAGGATCTGCGGATCCCAGCCGCCGACCGGGGCGAACCAAAGGAAACCCTTCTCGTCGACGTGGGTGATGATCAACCCGATCTCATCGATGTGGCCGACGACGGCGAGCAGGGGGGAGGCGTCGCCGACGCGCGCGATCGAGGAGCCGATGCCATCGACGCTGACCTCGGCGAACGAGGCCGCTTCGCGCCAGACCTCTGCCGCAGGCCCCTCGTAACCGGAAGGGGCGCCGGCGCGCAGCAGCTTGTCTAGGAGGTCTGGAGTGGTCAAAAGGGCCTGGAAGTATGCCTAAGTGTGGGCGGCGCTTGCTTCGCGGCGCAGCTCGGCGCGCCCGGATCCGTACTGCCTGTGGTCGCCGACGATCATCGCCCAGATCAGGACCACGGCGACCGCCAGGGTGAGCAGCGCCGGGATCGCGGTCGCCACCGGGATCAGGAAGAGGAGGACGATCGCCATCCCGAGCCGGCGGCGGTTGACGGTCCTCGTCTGCCGGTAGCGGAAGGCGACCAGGCCGATGAGGAAGAGCGCGACCCCGCCGAGCAGGGCGAATGCCGGCTCGTAATGGAGGTGCTCGTCGAAATGCCCGATCGTCACTTTCATACCGAGGGCGATCAGCACGATCCCGGCGATCATCAGCACGTGGATGTAGGAGTAGGAGTCGCGGGCCAGCTCGTTCTGGACCCGTCCGGCCTCGGCCTCGCCCAGGCGCCGGGCGGAGATCAGGGCGACGACGTCGAAGTAGGCCCACCAGAGGGCGGCGGCGAGGAAGATGCCGAGCACCGCGGCGGCGCCGATCCCGAGGTCGAGCGCGCCGGAGGCGCCGACCCCGATCGCGACGATCGACTCGCCGAGGGCGATGATCAAGATCAGGCCGTGGCGCTCGGCGAAGTGCCCGGGGACGAGCTTCCAGCCGTCGGAGCCGAAGAAGTAGGGCCCGGCCATGTCGAGGAAGATCGCCAGAGCCCAGAGCGCTCCCTGGGCGGTGCCGTCGAAGAAGGAGGCGATGACGAGGAGGCTGACCGCGACCGCGGTGCTGACGGCGAGGCCGACCACCGAGCGGAACAGGTCCTTGTCGTCGGCACCGGCCAAGAAGAAGAGGACGATGTGGGCGGTGCGGTAGAAGCCGATCCCGAAGGCGAAGGTGAGGGCGAGGCTGCCGAACGCCTCCTGGATCGATAGCGAGACGATCAGCATCGCCGCCATCGCCGCGAAGATGATTAGCCGCACCACCCCTTCCTCGGGGTCGAGGACGCTGGTCAGCCAGGCGTATCCGACCCAGGCCCACCAGACCACGCCGAGCACCAGCAGCCCCTGGGCCAGCCCTTCCCAGGTCTGGTTGTGCGCCATCAGCGCCGTGCACTGGGTGAGCGCGAGGACGAAGACGAGGTCGAAGAAGAGCTCCAGCGGCGTCACCCGCTCGCCTTCGCGGCGGACGGCGCCGAGGCGGTGGTGAGTCTGCGAGCCCTCCATCTCCGCATCCTCCCAATACAGTTCCCTCGATGGGTGTCGCATTGGTCACGGGAGCTTCGACGGGCATTGGGAAGGCGACGGCGATCCGGCTCGCCCGTGAGCCGGGCACCGAGCTCGTCCTCGTTGCCCGCCGCAAGGAGCTGCTGCGGGAACTCGCCGAGTCGCTGCCCTGTCCGGCGACGTATCTCGCCACCGACCTCACTGAGGAGGATGCGCCGCAGCGGGTCCGCGCCCATCTCGAGGCCGAGCACGGCGGCAACCTCCACCTCCTCGTCAACAACGCCGGCGCCGCCTGGCGCGGCAGCTTCGCCGAGAGCGGCCACGCCAACGTCCACCGCCACATGGAGCTGAACTTCGACGCCGTCGTTCGCCTCACCGAGGCGCTGCTGCCGCTGCTGCGGGCCTCGGCGCCTAGCGCGATCGTCAACGTCGCCAGCACCGCGGGCCGTGTCTCCCGCGCCCGCACCGGCGCCTACAGCGCCAGCAAGTTCGCCCTGATCGGCTGGACCGACTCGCTCTACGCCGAGGAGAAGGCGGAGGGCGTCCACGTCGGCATGGTGCTGCCGGGCTTCGTCGCCACCGAAGGTTTCCCGGCCACCGAGCTGCGCGAGAAAGCGATCACCCGCTGGGTCGTCTCCAAGCCCGAGAAGGTCGCCGAGGCGATCTACCAGTGCGGTCCCGGCGGCAGGGCCGAGCGCTACGTCCCGCGTCCCTACGCGATCGCCGCGATCGCCCGCATCCTCTTGCCCGGACTGACCAGACGCGTCCTCAGCGGCGGTGCGGCTTCGAACCTCACCACCAGCACCGGCGGCGAGGGCGGCCAAAGCTCCGTTTCAGGCTGATGCCGATCTACGCCGACGTCATCGTCGCGCTGGCTCTGGTGGCGGTCGCCGTCGTCGCCACTGTCTCGACGAAGAAAGTGCGGCTGGTCAACCGGCGCTTCCGGATGCTCGACGAGATTGCCCGGGTGGCCGACGAAGGCAGGGCGCTTGACGAGACGCTGGATGCGATCGCGGAGATCATCGTTCCCGAACTGGGCGACATCTGCGCGATCGACGTGATCGAGGGCGATCGCGTCCGCCGCTCGGCGCTGCGGGCGGACGGGCCCGACTCGGAGGCGGTCGCTGCCCGGCTGAAGGCCCGCGGTCCGCGGTTGCAGGAGCAGATCGCCAGCGAGGCGACCCACGAGCGACAGGAGCCGCGCCGCTTCGAGCTGAGAAGCGAGGAGGACCTGCATGAGTTCGCGGAGGATGAGAAGGACCTCGAATTCCTCCGCAGCCTCGGGGTCACCTCCGGGGTCACCGTCGAGCTGCGAGCCCGCGGGCGGGCGACGGGGATGCTGACGATCAGCGTCGGTACTTCGGGACGCCGCTTCGGCGACTCCGACGTCCACTTCGTGACGATCCTCGCCGGCCGGGTCGCTCTTGCCCTCGACAACGCCGGTCTCTTCTCCGACCTCGAGCGCTCAGAACACGAACGGGCGGAGATCGCCGAGACCCTGCAGCGTGGCTTGCTGCCGCCGCCGCTGCCGCATATCCCCGGCTGGTCGGTTGCGGCGACCTACCGCCCGGCGGGGGCGGAGAACGAGATCGGTGGCGACTTCTACGACGCCTTCCGGATCGCCGGCGGCTGGATGGTCGTGATCGGCGACGTCACTGGCCGCGGCGCCCAGGCGGCCGCCGTCACCGCCCACGCGCGCTACACGCTGCGGACCGCGGCGGCCCTGACCGGTGACCCGGTAATTGCCCTGCGGACGCTGAACCGCGAGCTGCTCGCCCGCAGCGGCACCGCCCTCTGCAGCGTCGCTGCGATGGCGGTCTCCGAAGACCCAAACCAGCCGGTGCAGCTGGCCGTGGCGGGGCATCCGCCACCGCTGCTGGTCGACGGCGACTCGGTCACCGAGGCGAGCAGGCCGGCACCGGTCCTCGGCGCCTTTCCCAACGAGACCTGGGTGTTGGAGGCCACCGCGGTCGCTCCCGACCAGCAGTTGGTCGTGGTCACCGACGGGGTCACCGAGGCGCTTGGGCCGGAGGGCCGCTTCGGCGAGGAGCGTCTGCGCGCCCAGTTGGCCGGGGTGGCGAGCCCGGCGCTGGCGACCCAACTGATCGAGATGGCGCTGAACGAGTTCGCCGGCGGGACGCTCGAGGACGACGCCGCGATCGTCGCCATTGCTCCGGCCAGCGCGGACGTCGAGCCGGCGCCGGAGCGGGAGCAGGAGCTGGTCGAGCGCCTCTACACCGCCTTCAACCACCGCGACGCCGAGGAGATCGTCGCGCTCTGCGATCCGCAAATGGGCTTCTTCCCGATCGGCACCGCCGAGCAGGTCGGTCGCGCCGCGCCCTATATCGGCCCAGAGGGCCTCAGCGAGTACATGCACGACGTCGAACGCGCCTGGGACGAGCTGCAGATCGTGCCCAAGGTGGTCGAGAGTCACGGACGCTCCCTGCTGGTGCGGGGGAGGGTCTACGCCCGCAGCCGCCCGCTCGGCATCCGCGACATGCCCGTCGCCTGGATCTGGGACCTCGCCGAAGGCAAATTCACCCGCGGCGAGGTCTTCCGCGACCCCGAGGAAGCTATTCGCCGCCTCTCCGCCGCGACCTGAGGCCACCCCCACTAGGATTCGCCGCCGTGACTATTTCCACCAACCAGTTCAAGAACGGCACCCATATCGAGATCGACGGGAAGATCTGGAAGATCATCGATTTCCAGCACGTCAAGCCGGGCAAGGGTGGCGCCTTCGTGCGGACCAAGCTGCGCCGGATCGAGGATGGGTCGGTGATCGACAAAACCTTCAGGGCGGGGGAGAAGTTCCGCCCGGTCCGGACCGAATCCAAAAAGATGCAGTACCTCTACGACTCGGGCGACGCGGCGGTCTTCATGGACTCGCAGGACTACGACCAGATCGAGATCGCCAAAGAGGCGCTCGGGGACTCGATGCAGTGGGTCCTGGCCAACGACGAGGTGGATATCCTCTTCGTCGACGAGCAGCCGAGCGACGTGCAGGTGCCGAGCGCGATCGAGATGAAGGTCACGCAGACCGATCCGGGACTCAAGGGCGACACCGCCTCCGGCGGCGGCAACAAGCCGGCGACGCTGGAGTCCGGCGTGATCGTCCACGTGCCGCTCTTCATCGAAGAGGGCGACAGCGTCCGGGTCGACACCCGCAGCGGCGAGTACATCTCCCGCGCCTGAGCTGTCCGTAGACCTGCGCTGACAGAATGTCCCCATGCGCAGATCTGACCAGCGGCGGGACGCCGTCTTCGCCAACTACCAGCGCGACGTGACCGGTCGCCCGCTGGAGGAGCTGCTGGGCGAGGCGCGGCCACTGACCCGGGAGCTGGCTGAGGGGGTCGACGTCCATCGCGAAGAGCTGGACGAGACGATCGCCGCCCACGCCAAGGGCTGGACGGTCGACCGCATCGCCCCGCTCGACATCAACGTGATGCGCGCCGCCCTCTACGAGATGGAGTTCATGGACACGCCGGCCGAGGTGGCGATCAACGAGGCCGTCGAAATCGCCAAGGAGTACTGCGGGGCGGATGCGCCGAAGTTCATCAACGGCATCCTCGGCGCGGTCGTCCGCGAGCGGGAGCCGGCGAAATGAGCGCCCGCCTGCGCGAGATCAGCGCCCGCCTGCGCGAGATCACCTCGCAACTCGAGAGTGGCGAGGTCAGCGACGAGACCGCCGCCCAGCTGGCGGCGGAGGCCGCCGACCTCGCGGCCGAGGCGGTCGAGGAGGCCAACCGCGAGGCGCGCCAGCAAGCGAGCGCCGAGTGATTGCTGCTTCCGGGGCGACTTTTCGTTGAATAACAGGGAAAAGTCGCCGCGCTGATGAGCTATCCCGACGATCTGCGCGGGCTCGTCGATGATGCCCTCGCTCAACTGGGCTTCTCGGCAACCAGCTCGACCGCCGGCCTCGAGGAGGCGATGCGCTACTCGCTGCTGGCCGGCGGTAAGCGGGTGCGGCCGGTGCTCGCCCTCGCCACCGCCCGTGCTCTCGGTGCCGAGCCCGAGCGCTTTCTACCTGTCGCCTGCGCGATCGAGCTGATCCACACCTACTCGCTGATCCACGACGACCTGCCGGCGATGGACGACGACGAGCTGCGGCGCGGTCTGCCCACCTCTCACATCAAATACGGGGAGGACGTGGCGATCCTCGCCGGCGACGGCCTCTTCGCCGAGGCGATGCGGCTGTTCTGCGAGCAGCCGGGTGAGCCGGCGCGGGTACTGGCGGCCCTGAGCGAGTTGGCCGGCGCAACGGGCGTCGACGGCATGGTCGGCGGCCAGTACGTGGACGTGATCGGCGCCGAGACCGGCGCCGAGGGGCTGCGGGCTCTGCACGAGCTGAAGACCGGCCGCCTGATCGCCGCCAGCGTCAACGTCGTCCTTCTGCTCGAGGAAGCCTCCCAACCTGAGACAATGCCCTATCGCCGTTTCGCCGACGAGCTGGGCGTGCTGTTCCAGATCGTCGACGACATCCTCGACGTGACCGAGTCAGACGAGCAGCTCGGCAAGCCACATGGAAGCGACGAGAGACATGGCAAACTCACCTACGTCAGCCTTTTCGGGCTCGATCGGGCCCGTGAGCTGGCGGCCGAGTCGCACGCCAAGGCGACCGCGGCCCTGGCGCAGGCAAGCGGCGAGACCGAGGACCTGAGGCGAGTGGCCGACTACATCTTCACGAGGAACGAATGAGCGAAAAGCCCCCCACCCAGGGCGACGGAGACGAGAGAGACCAGATACGGGAGCCGCTGCTGCCGGGTATCGACGGCCCCGGGGACCTGCACGGCCTCGACGACGAGCAGCTGCAGCAGGTCGCGCAGGAGATGCGCACCTACATCATCGACACGATCGGTGAGATCGGCGGCCACTTCGGCGCCAACCTCGGCACCTGCGAGCTCGCCGTCGCCCTCCACAGCCTGCTCGACTCGCCCCGCGACAAGGTCCTCTGGGACGTCGGCCACCAGGCTTACCCGCACAAGATCCTCACCGGCCGGCGCGAGCGGCTGCCGACGATCCGCCAGTACGACGGCCTCGCCCCGTTCTGCTCGATCCCCGAGTCCGAGCACGACATCATGGGCGCCGGCCACGCCTCGACCTCGATCGGCTACGCGGTCGGGCTGAAAGAGGCGATGCGCCACGGCATCGGCGAGGACGGCAGGGTCGCGGCGGTAATCGGCGACGGCGCCCTCACCGGCGGTGTCGCTTACGAGGCGATGCTCGCCGCCGGCGGCCTGCAGACGCCGATGGTGATCGTCCTCAACGACAACGGGATGTCGATCTCACCGAACGTCGGTGCCCTCTCCCGCTACTTCAACCGCATCCGCCTCAATCCGCGCCTCTGGCACGCCCGCGAGGGGGTCGAGGACCGGCTGACGAAGCTGCCGCTGGGTCTCGGTAAACGGATCGAGCGGCTCGGGCCGGAGATCAAGTCGGCGATCAAGGCCTACTGGGCGCCCGGCCTCTTCTTCGAGGAGCTCGACCTCGCCTACATGGGGGTGATCGACGGCCACGACGTGCACGCCCTGCGCGAGGCGCTGAAGGAGGCCTTCGAGGCCGACCGGCCGGTCGTCGTCCACATCCACACTGTCAAGGGCAAGGGATTCGCGCCGGCCGAAGAAGGCGGGCTGGAGTCGATGGAGGAGTGGCACGCGGCGAAGCCGAAGTCGATCGTCAACGGCGAACCGGCGAGCGCGCCGAAGCCGGTGCCGGTGACCGAAACCGACTCCCCCGAGGGGATCGAGGTGCTCGAGCAGCCGCCGGCCGCCGGCTCTCCGCCGCAGTACACGAAGGTCTTCGCCGGGGCGATGGTGGCCGAGGCAAGGTCGGACGAGCGGGTGATCGGGATCACCGCGGCGATGGCGGGGGGGACCGGCCTGCAGCAGCTGGCCGACGAGGTCCCCGAGCAGTACTACGACGTCGGCATCGCCGAGCAGAACGCCGTTCTCCTGGCCAGCGGGCTGGCGCTGCAGGGGGCGAAGCCGGTCTGCGCGATCTACTCGACCTTCCTCCAGCGCGCCTTCGACCAGATCGTCCACGACGTCTGCCTGCAGGACCTCGACGTCACCTTCGCGATGGACCGGGCCGGCCTGGTCGGCGACGACGGCCCGACCCACCACGGCGCCTTCGACATCTCCTATTTCCGCCCGATCCCGAACGTGGTGCTGATGGCGCCGCGCGACGAGGCGATGCTGGTCCACATGCTGCACACGGCGATCGCCCACGACGGCCCGGCGGCTCTCCGCTACCCGCGCGGCGCGGCCGAGGGTGTCGCGTTGCCGGCGGAGCCCGAGCTGCTGCCGATCGGCAGGGGAGAGGTGCTGGCCGAGGGAGAGAGGGTGGCGCTGCTGGGATACGGCTACGGCGTCACCGTCGCCCGCGAAGCGGCCGAGATCCTCGGCAAGCACGGTCTCGAGGCAACGGTCGCCGATGCCCGCTTCGCGAAGCCGATCGACGGCGAGCTGTGCGAGCGCCTGGCGCGCGATCACGAGCTGCTGGTGACGATCGAGGAGAACGCGCTGCCCGGCGGCTTTGGCTCGGCGGTGCTCGAGCATCTGGAGGACGCTTTCGCCGAGGCGCCCGGGGAGCGGGCACGGGTCCTGCGGATCGGCTTACCGGACTCCTATGTAACCCACGGAAAGCCGGATCTGCTGCGCGCCGAGGTCGGTCTTACCGGCGAGTCGGTTGCCGACCGCGTGCTCAGCTCGTTGCCCAGCGCACAGCCCGCATTCACCTAACTTGACCTAATCAATTTTGACGATTGATTCAATTGGCGCAATCGATTAGCCTGCGCCAGTCTCTCCGGTGACAGGAGAAGTTCGGCGAGTAGCCAGCGCTTCTGGGGGAAACACCAAGGGGAGGGGAGACGCGCTCTATATGTGTGGATCCGCTTGGGGAATCGGATCTCTCGCGCCCGCCTCTCGAGGCCGGGGCGCGAGGCGCGTCTGAGGCGCAAGCCAACAGGCGGCGGCATCCCTTGGCGGGATTGTCGGATCGCCACTCGATCCAAGCAAAAGAAAAGGCGCCCCCTCTCGGGAGCGCCTTTCTCATGACCTTGAATCAGAGGATCAAGGATCGCTTGCCCGGACGGACGGAGCGTATCCGGTTTCCAGGGAGCCTTCCAGGATCGCGGTGTTGGTGCCCGCCGGTGACGGGACGCCGATAACCGAGTCGACGAGGGGACCGACGAGGAACGAGAAGATCCCGCCGCAGCCGCTCGTGGCCGGAACCGCGAACGCGTTATCCACCTGTTTCTGGCCTTTGAACCGGAGGATGGTTTCTTCCGTATTCGAAGTGCCTTCGCCGATGAAACCGGTGATCGGTTTGTTGGGCAGAGGCGGTGAGGTGGTCCCAACCGTGAGATTCCAGATGATCGGGTTGGAGTTCGATCCGATGTAGCAGTTGCTTCCGAGGATCGCGTTGTCCAGCTTGATCTTCACCGGCAGCGAGAGGTTCACGCCGGTTTCGTTGAAGAGGGCTTGGAGATCAACATGGATGTCGCCTGGCGCCCCCGCCAGTTCGACGGTCGAGTCGACTCCGGTAAACCCTTCGCTGATCAGGTCGTTGAACCAGTCCTCGATGAAGTTGGGCCACCAGGTCGGAGCAGTGATGCCCAGCAGGCCGCCCGGCACCGGCTGTTTGGCTTTCGAGAGGGTGACGCCGTTTTTAGCGCCGTAGAAAACGGTTTTGCCGGTCGTTTCGTTGATTTCGATGCCGCCCTGCAGAATCACCGGATTTTTGATCGGCACGGTTTTTTTGCCCGTGGTGACCGAGCCGCCGGTCTGTTCGTTGTAGATGCAGAGGAAAAGAGCGGGTTTTTCGGTCGGGCACTGGGCGAATACGGCGTATTCCCCTGTAGGTGCCGCAGAGGCCGAAGCGGCCGGTATCAGCATCGCGCAAAGCAATGCTCCGACCAGGAAGAGCCTTCTCATGGACTGGACCTTTCGTTTTTTTGGTTTCACCGCGGCCTTTCCCGGAGGCGCACGCGGTGCCGGAACGGAACATGTTCCGAGTGGAAGGCACCTTCGTACCAGATTGAATCCATTTGTGCATCCCGAAAATTGATTAGACAAGTTGACAAACAGTAAAAAAACGCGTCTGTCTGCTGGGAACTTGCAAGTACCCAAATTGGGGAAGCCAATTTGTTGATTTACGGCCTTTCTGTAGGGAGACTCCGCGCGTGTCGATCTCGAACATCGATAGACAGCGAGTTCAGGAGACGCCGGGCAGGGCGCGCCGCGCCGCTGTGCCCCGCTCTAGTCACGCCGACTCGAGCGTCACCTCGAGAGATCCTCTGGCGATCCTGACCGGGCAAGACGAGAGCCGCGTCCCCGAGCTGGTCCCGATCCGCTACGGGCGGATGCTGGCCTCCCCCTTCGCCTTCTTCCGCGGAGGCGCCGCGGTGATGGCTGCCGATCTCGCCGAGACCCCGATCACCGGGTTCGAGGTGCAGCTCTGCGGCGACGCGCACCTCTCCAACTTCGGCGTCTTCGCCGCCCCGGACCGGCGGTTGGTCTTCGATTGCAACGACTTCGACGAGACCTGCCGCGGTCCGTTCGAGTGGGATTTGAAGCGGCTGGCGGCCAGCATCGCGATCGCTGGACGGGACCGTGGGTTCGACGAGCCCGCCCGGCGCCAGGCCGTCCTGCGCGGCGTCTCCAGCTACCGGACGGCGATGCGGTCTTTCGCCTCGATGCCCAACATCGACGTCTGGTACGCCCGGATCGATGTGGAATCGCGGCTCGACGAACTGCGGCAGGAGGTCGAGCCGGACCGCCTGCGGCGGGTCGAGCGCAACCTCGCCAAGGCTCGCTCGAAGAACAGCTTGCGAGCGCTGCGCAAGCTGACCGAGGAAGTCGACGGGGGACTGCGGATCGTCAGTGAACCCCCCTTGATCATGCCCCTACGTGAGCTGAGCGATGCTCCCGGCGCAGAGGACCTGCTGCAGTCGGTGCTTGGCGCCTACCGGGAGTCGCTCGGCGACGACCTCCAGCGGCTCGTGGACTCCTACCGCTATCTGGATGCCGCCCACAAGGTGGTGGGGGTCGGCAGCGTCGGCACCCGCGCCTGGATCGTCCTGCTGCTTGGCCGGGACGCGTCCGACCCGCTGTTCCTGCAGGCGAAGGAAGCTCAGAGCTCCGTCCTCGAGCCCTACGCCGGCGCCAGTCCGTACGACCACCCCGGCCGGCGGGTCGTCGAGGGCCAGCGCCTGATGCAGGCGGCGGGCGACGTCTTCCTCGGCTGGGTCACCGTCAAGGGATTGGACGGGCGGGAGCGGCACTACTACGTCCGCCAGCTCTGGGACGGCAAGGGCTCCGCCGACGTCGAACGGATGTCGCCGCGGGAGCTCTCGATCTACGCGTCGCTCTGCGGCGAGGCGCTGGCGCGCGCCCACGCCCGCTCTGGAGACCGCTTCGCGATCGCCTCCTACCTGGGGAAGGGCGAGACCTTCGACCAGGCGCTGGTGAGCTTCGCGGAGGCCTACGCCGACCAGAACGAACGCGATTTCGAGCGGGTGACGGCGGCCGCGGCGAGCGGCGAGGTCGCGGTCCAGAACGAGGCCTGAGTGACGACCGCCCGCCGCGCCGCCTTCGTCCTCCTGCTCGACGCGGCGATCCTGCTGCTGCTCTCGGAGCTGCTCAGCGGGTTCGTCCTCGACGGGCCCGCCGCCGCGCTCGGCGCGGCGGCGGCGATCGGCCTCCTCAACTCGCTGGTCTGGCCGCTGCTGGCCCGCTTCGCCCTGCCGCTCACCGTGCTCACCCTCGGGCTCGCCGCGCTGTTGCTGAACGGCCTGCTGGTCACGATCGCGATCGACGCGCTCCCCGGGGCGGAAATCGCTGGCGTGCTCGAGGGGACGGTGGTGACGATCGTAATCGCGGCGCTCACCACCGGGCTCTATTCCGTCTTTGCGATCGACGAAGACGAATCCTGGCACCGCAACGTGGTGCAGCGGCAGGCGCGGCGACGCAAGCAGGTGGTGGGGAGCGAGGTCCCGGGGGTCCTCTTCCTGGAGATCGACGGTCTCGCCCATGACGTCCTCTGGCGGGCGGTCGCCGACGGCAACGCGCCGACCCTCGCCGGCTGGCTGCGCTCCGGGTCCCACCAGCTGAACCGCTGGGAGACCGACTGGTCTTCGCAGACGGGTGCCTGCCAGGCGGGGCTGCTGCACGGCTCCAACGAGGACATGCCCGCCTTCCGCTGGTGGGAGAAGGACCGCGGGGCGGCGATCGTCACCAACCACCCTCGCGACGCGGAAGAGATCGAGCGCCGGCACTCCGACGGCAAGGGCCTGCTGCACGCCGACGGCGCCAGCCGCGCCAACATCCTCTCCGGCGACGCGCCCCACTCGATGCTGACGATGAGCACGGCGTTGCGCCGGCGCCGGCCGATCGGCAAGGACTACGCGGCCTACTTCGCCCGGCCCTACGCGGCGGCCCGGACCCTGGTCCTCGCCTTCGCCGACATCGGCCGCGAGCGGCGGGCGGCCCGCTCCCAGGTCCGCGACGACGTTCGGCCGCGGATGAACCGCAGTCGCTCCTATGCCCTGGTTCGCGCCTGGGGGACCGTCGTCCAGCGCGACCTGCAGGTCGCAACCGTCGTCGGCGACCTGCTCGCCGGCCGGCCGGTCGTCTACACGACCTTTCTCGCCTACGACGAGGTCGCCCACCATTCCGGCATCGAGCGCGCCGACGCGCTAGCGGTCCTCCACGACCTCGACCGCCAGATCGCGCGGATCGCCGCCGCCTGCGCCGACGCGCCGCGTCCCTATCGCCTGGTCGTCCTCTCCGACCACGGCCAGTCGCAGGGGGAAACCTTCCGCGACCGCTACGGGCAGACGCTCGAGGACCTGGTCCGCTCCGCCTGCGAGCCCGGCAGCGTGATCGCCTCCGAAGCGGGCGACGACGACGCGCTCTCCTACCTCAGCGCCGGGCTGACCGAGGTGGCGCGGGACGACACCGTCGCGGCACGCACGGTGCGGGCGGCGACCCGCGATCGCGTCGCTGACGGCGCCGTCACCCTCGATCCCGGCGCCCGTCGGGAGGTCGCGGAGAGTCATGGCGGCGAGCTGCCCGAGCTCTCGGTGATGGCCTCCGGTTGCCTCGGCCTGATCACCTTTCCGCGTGAGCCGGGCCGGGTCAGCCTCGAGCGGCTGGAGACGCTCTACCCGCGGCTCCTCCCGGCCCTGCGCGACCATCCCGGCGTCGGCTTCATCCTCGTCCGCTCCGAGCGGGACGGGGCGCTGGCGATCGGGGCAAAGGGGACGCGGTTCCTCGACTCCGACCGGGTCGAGGGGGAGGACCCACTGGCGCCCTTCGGTCCCAACGCCGCCGACCACCTGCGACGTAGCGACGGCTTCGCCCACTGCCCCGACCTGATGGTCAACAGCACCTACTGGGGGCAGTTCGGCGAGGTCGCCGCCTTCGAGGAGCTGGTCGGCTCGCACGGGGGGATGGGAGGGACCCAGAGCTTCCCCTTCGTCCTCCACCCGAGCGATTTGAGCTGGCCCGATGACGAGGTGATCGGGGCCGAACGGGTGCACCGGGTCTTCCGCGGCTGGCTCGCCGAGCTGGGCCAGGACGCTTACGCGAGCGGGGTCGATTCCCCCGGCGAGAGCACCCGCGCCTCGACCTGAGGGGCGAGCCGGCGCAGGCAGGCGGAGAACTCCTCGGCCGGCTCGCGCAGCGGCGCGCCGCGGAAACGCCTGAGGCCGAAGGGATAGAGCGTGCCCCAGTGGATCGGCATCGCCAGGCGGGGGGAGAGCGCCGCCGCCGCCCGCGCAGCGCCCTCGGGGTCGAGGTGGCCCGCGCCGATGCTCGGGCCCCAGCCCCAGATCGGCAGTAGAGCGAGGTCGAGGCTGGCGCCGAGCTCGTCCATCCCCGGGAAGTAGTCGGTGTCGCCGGCGAAGTAGATCCGCCGCCGGCCGGAGACGAGGAAGCCGATCGCCTGGGGATCGGGGGCGAAACGCCGCCGACCCCCGTCGTGATGGGCGTCGACAGCGGTCACGGTCAGAGCGCCGACCGCGGCGGACTCTCCCGGCGCCAGCTCGGTGACCGCGCCGAAGCCGCGGCGCTCGAAGAAATGGCGCGAGCCGGGCGGTACCAGCAACTGGACCTCCCGGCCGAGCCGGCGCAGTGAGGCGAGGTCGGCGTGGTCGTGGTGCAGGTGGGAGATCAGGACCGCATCGATGTCCGCGCTCGCCGCCGCGGCGGGCGGCGCACCGTGCCGGACCAGCGGGCCGACGCGGTTGCGCAGGACCGGGTCGGTCAGCAGGCGGGTCCCGTCGAGGTCGACGAGGACGGTTGCGTGTCCGACGTAGGTGGCACTGTCTCGGCTGTTCATGGCCCGTCGAGTATGGCTCCGTCGCGAAAAGGGCTCGGTTGAGGACGAAGTCATCGAGATCGAGCCCGGCGCGCTGAGCGGCGTTTTCGCCGCGCCTCAGTGGCTGCGCGACCTCGGCATCTCCTCCTGGCTCCTGTTCGGCGTCGCGGCAGCCCTCCTCGGGTTCATCTGGCTGCTCTCGCTGACCGAGACGATCGTCATGCCGCTGATCACGGCCGGGATCATCGCCGCGGTTGCCTCGCCCCTGGTCGATCTGCTTAGCAGCCGCCGGATCCCGCGGGCGGCCGGCGCCGCTCTCGTCATGTTGGTGATCGTCCTGCTCGCGATCGGCGTCGGCCTGCTCGTCCTGGCCGGGATCGCGAGTGAGGCGAACAGTCTCTCCGCCAGGCTCCAGGAAGGAGCGAGTCAGCTGCAGGCATGGGCTCAGGACCTTGGGGTGAAGGATGCAACCGCCGCCAACGCCAACGCCGACGCGAGCTCAGGGTTGAGCGGCGCTTTCACGGCGCTGACGCACGGCCTCCTCGGCGGCATCGATCGCCTGGCCTCGCTGGCCGTCTTCCTCTCCTTCACGGCCCTCAGCCTCTTCTTCCTGCTCAAGGACGGGCCGATGATCGGCGCCTTCGTCGAGCGCCATCTCGGTGTCCCCGATCCCGTCGCCCACACGGTCCTGGGCCGGGTCGCGGGCAGCATGCGCGGCTACTTCCTCGGCGTCACCATCGTCGCCCTCTGGAGCACGCTGATCGTCGGCGCCGGGGCGCTGATCCTCGGCGCGCCCCTGATCGGGACGATCGCCGTCGTCACCTTCCTCGGCGGCTACGTCCCCTACATCGGCGCCTGGACTGCCGGGGGCTTCGCGGTTCTGATCACCCTCGGCGGGCAGGGCACCGAGGCCGCGATCGCGATGGCGGTGATCGTTCTGCTCGCAAATGGGGTGCTGCAGCAGCTGGTCCAGCCGATCGCCTACGGCGCGGCGCTCCAGCTCCATCCCCTGGCGGTGCTGATCGCGACGATCGCCGGCGGTTGTCTGTTCGGGACCGTCGGCCTGGTCCTGGCGGCGCCGCTGCTCTCGGCAGCCGTGAGGATCGTCGCCGACCTCACGGCTGCCGAGGAGGAAGCCGAGGCCGAGGCCCCGGCGCCCGGAACGGGCTAGCTCCTTATTCCTCCCAGCGGGCGGTCAGCTGGTAGATGATCGTCACGTCGAGGAGGATCATCAGGAACGCCCAGAGCGGGGCGGCGGGGAACCAGACGATCTGGGTGACGGCGTTGATCGAGACGAAGAAGATCGCCGCCCAGCGCGCCCACCCGGACCCGGCGAAGAGGCCGAGACCAGTGATCGCGACGATCGAGCCGAGGATCAGGTGGATCCAGCCCCACGTCGTGACGTCGGCGATGATCACTCCCTGACCGCCGACGAAGACGATTTCATCGTTGAGAATGCCGGCCAGGCCCCAGAGGGCGTCAAGCGAGCCGACGATCAACATCAGTGCCCCGGCGAACACGGTCCATCCGGTCGGCTGTCTTTCCGCGACCCTTCGCCTCTCGGCGCTACTGCTCTCCATGCTGTCTCCTCTCCCTAGTGGATTCGATACGCCAATCTAGGAGAACGATTCCCTCTCCTAGAACTCCTAGATGAAGGTTCTACGGCTCTGGCTGGTCACCTTGGTGGCCGGGGTCGGCGTACTCACCATGACTTCTTGCGGCGGACCTGAGGCCGAGCGGGACGACCCGAGTCCCGAGGCAACCGTTCAGGCACCAATCTCCCTGCCCAGCGACTTCCCTGCCTTTCGCTTCGAATCCCTGCGGCCCGCTCCTCCCGGCCTCTTCGTGGTCGCCTTCTCGGACTCGCGGAACGACCGTCCCTGGGTCATCGTCTTCGATGACGAGGGGAAGCCACGCTGGTGGTTCAACCCCGGCACGCGAGCGCTCTGGGGTCAGGTCCTGAGCGACGGCGACCTGGTCTGGGCTCGGTCGTTCGGCGACGGCTACGGCCTCGACCCGCGGATGGCCCACGAGGTGCGCTCGGAGTCGGGGAAGCTCCTGCGCCTGGTCAGAACGGAGGGCACGATCGTCGACGGGCACGAGTACCGCGAACTTCCGAACGGCAACGTGCTGCTCGACACCTACGTCCCCGAAACCGCGGACCTGCGCCGCTTCGGGGGCCCGGAGCGGGCAGCGATCGCCTCTGCCGAAGCCCAGGAAGCCGATCCCGCCGGCAAGGTCCTCTGGCACTGGAATTCGCGCGGGCACATCGGGCTGTGGGAGACCGGGCGCTGGTGGCGGAGCGTGCTGAGCAATCCGCGGCGGCGGCTGCAGCGCGAGATCTTCGACCCCGTCCACATCAACTCGATCGAGCCGCGCGGCGGGGAAGTGGTGATCTCCACCCGGCACACCGACGCCGTCTACGGGATCGACCGCGCGACCGGCGAAATCAACTGGAAGCTCGGGGGCGCCCGCACCGGCCAATCGCTGCAGGTGAGCGGCGACCCGGCGACCAAGCTGCTCGGTGGCCAGCACGACGCGCGGATCGACCGGCGGGGGCGCCTGACCATCTTCGACAACGGCAAGGACCGCCCGCGCCGGCCCCGCGTCGTCTTCTACCGGCTCGACCTCGAGCACGACAGGGCTGTCTACCGGGGGCAGCTCAACGACCCCGAGGTGAAGCGCAGCCACTGCTGCGGGTCGGCTCGCGAAACGAGCGATGGCGGCTGGCTGGTGAGCTGGGGCGACAACCCATTGGTGACCCGCTTCGACCGCGAGGGACGGATTGCATTTCGGCTTCACCTGCCCGCCTCGACCTTTCGTGCCGTCCCCGTCCCGCAAGGGGCGACCAGCGTGAGCCAGCTGGGCAGGGGCATGGCGGCTATGCGCGCCAGGCGATGAGCAGTAAGGCGTAGCTCCCGGCTGCAAGCAGCCGGGAGCTGGCAAAGGATCAGGATCCCTTCCCCTTGGCGGACGCAGGCATCGGCCTCTGAGAGCTGATCTGCACGTGGAACACCCCCCTCCTGTTCTTTTGATGGAGAGGATTCCACCATTGAAGGTCGCTTTACAAGCTTTGCTCTGCGGCTGAGTGACCGACTAGGATCAAGCGCTCAAGATTTCGAAAGGAGATTCCGTGGCCACCAGGGCTCAGCGCCGAGAGGCAACCCAGAACCGGATCAAGGCGATGTCACACCCGCTTCGGGCGGAAATCTTCAGGCTGATTCGCGACCGTGGCGCCCTCAGCCCGGCGGAGGTGGCGCGAGTCCTGGAAGCCGACCTTACCGACGTCAGCTACCACGTCCGAAAGCTGCGCGAGTTCGACTGTGTCGAAGAAGTCATGAACCGGCCCGTCCGCGGAGCGGTCGAGCATTTCTACCGCGCCACCGAGCAGCACATGATCGACACCGAGGAGTGGGGCGAGCTGGCGGAGACCGAGCCCCAGATGGCCGAGGCGCTCACCGATGAATTCATGCAGGGGATCGTCGACGACTACTCCGCCTCGCGCCGCGCCTCGATCGTCGCCCTCGACGAGGAGTTCTGGATTGTGCGCACGCCGCTGATCCTCGATCCCGAGGGGGTAAGGGAAGCGCTGGAGGCCTCGGCCGAGTACGAGGACCGGATGACCGAGATAGCGACCCGCAGCGCCGAGCGCCGGGTCGCCGATGGAAGCGAGGAAGTGCCGGTCTCTTCCTCGGCCGTCCTGTTCAAGATGCCGAAGCACTCCCGGCGGTCGCGTTGACGCCTCGTCTTCGCAATGTCGCGGGCTGAATCCGCCAAGGACGCCTACGACCGCTACGCCGCCGTCTACGACGAGTGCAACGCCGACAACGATTACGAGCTTTGGCTGGGCAGGACCCTTCTCACTGAGCTGGAGAAGCTCGGCCTGCGAAAGGGCTGGGCGCTCGACGTTGGCTGTGGAACCGGCCGCGCATTCGACCCCTTGCTGGCCCGCGATTGGCAGGTCGTGGGCTGCGATGTCTCAACGGCGATGCTGGGCGAGGCGCGGAAGAAGTCCGAGGGCCGGGTCCCACTCTTCGAGGCCGATGCGAGGAGACTGCCCAGGGTCGGCGCCGGGCACGGGCTGCCAACCGGTGAGCATTTCCAGCTGATCCTGCTGCTGAACGACGTGCTCAATTACATCCTCGACGAGAACGAGCTGAGGAACGTTTTCGCTGGGATCAAGCGCAACCTGGGTTCTCAGGGGCTGGTGGTCTTCGACGTGAACACGCTGGCGCTGTTTCGTGAGGACTATGCGCCGGGCGTAGTTAGCGACCGAGACTGGAAATGGCAGGGGCGATCGTCCAAATTCGAGCCCGGCGCCGTCTACGAATCTCTTCTGTCCGGTCGCGATGTCGAGGCTCACGTGCATCGCCAGCGACACTGGACGGGCGGGCAGATACGCGATGCGCTCGCCTCGGCCGACCTTTGCCCTCGCGCGGCCCTCGGGCAGCGGGAGGAGGCCGATCGGCCCGTGCTGTCTTCATCCCCTGACGAGGATCGAGACGCGAAGGTCATCTACATCGCCGCGCACTGCCCGTCGTAGGGTGCGCAGAGCCAATGGCTCGCCCTCGCCCAAGACACATCGCCCTCAAAGCTGTCCTCGTCCTCTCGGCCCTGGTTGTGCTGGGCTCTGTCTTCAGCGATCGGTCCTCGGGCGCCGATTGGGAAGAGCTGCCCGTCGTCCCGGCGCTTGGGCCCGTCGTTACCGGTCACCTGGAGAAGATTGCGGGCCGCGGGGAGCTCGTCGGCAACCAACCGGGGGTCTTCGCCAAGGTCGGCGACAGCATCACCGCATCGCCGTCGTTCCTGCAGGCGTTGGCCTGTCAGCCGCCTCGCCTGGGGGGCTGGGGAGCGCTGCAGGTGACCCTGGAATTCTTCGGCGGCACCCCGGTGCCGCGGGGCTCCGAGGAAGCTCAGTGCTCGGTCAGCAACAGCTATTCGCGCCTCGGCATCGCCGCGGTGGGCGGGTCGAGGGCGGTCGATGCTCTGCTGCCGCGCGAATCGTTTCCCGAGTGCGAAGGCTTGCCCGCGGTCAGTTGTGAGCTGCGACTGCTCCGCCCCTCGGTTGCCTTGATCATGTTCGGGACCAACGACCTGGAGAACTTCAACGCGGTCCAGTTCCGCCGCGATCTCGCCCGCGTGGCCCGGAGCGTTTCCAGCGCCGGGACGATTCCGGTGATCAGCACGATCCCGCCCCGGGCGAGCTGGCTGTTCTCGCGGCGGGTAACACGGTTCAACGCCGAGATCGCAGCCCTGGCCGAGAACCGGGCGCTGCCGCTTTGGAACTTCTGGCGGCAGCTGAACGAACCGGGTGTTTCCGGTGGGGGCCTGAGCGGAGACGGTGTCCACCCGAGCGTCCTCTGCCCTCCCTGCACCGCGATCGACTTCCGGCCTGCCGGGCTTCGGCAGGGGTACGCCTTACGGAACCTCGGAGCGTTGCGCGTACTCGATCTCCTGCGCCGCCGCATCCCTCTCGGGGAGGGTAGCTAGCGTCGCCGGCAACTCGGGGGCGTGGCGAGCGCGCGATTCCTTCACCAGCCTGCGGGTGCCGCGGATCAGGGCATAGGTCCCGATCGCCAGCGCCAGGGTTCCGCTCACGGCTAGTACCCAGCGGAGGGGGATCGCCAGGTCGGTCGTCGAGAGCGAGCTCTGCAGGGCGACGAGGAACGGGATGTGGACGAGGTAGATCCAGAAGCTCGCGTCCGACAGGTAGCGCAGCACTCGAGACTCCTTGCGGACGTACCGTGCCAGCACTCCCCAGATCCCGAACAGGGTGAGCCAGCAGACAAGACCGACGGTGAACAACCCGTAGAGGCGAAGCGCGTCGATTTCGGCCAGCAAGCCCGGCGTGCCGACGTTGCCGGTGAAGTCGCCGTTGTCGTAGAAGAGGAGGAAGGCGGGCACGGCGATCAGCGTCCCGGCGACAAGTCGCAGCCAGGCTCCGCGCTTCAGCGTCTCGATGAGGTCGCTCTGGCCGCTGAGCAGCCAGCCGAAGAGGAAGAAGAAGCTGAAATAGGCGAAGAGGGTCGGGGCGGGGATCAGCGAGTTCGACGCAGACCCTCCGGCCACCCAGCCGGTCTTGGTGATCAGGATCGCCGCGCTGATTGCGGCCAGGACCGGAACCGCCCACCAAGACCTCATCAGCTGACTGAAGCTGCGGTTGATGGCGGCCCCGAGCTGGGGCGCCCGCTGGATCGCCAGCCAGATCCCGATCGCGACCAGGGAGATCATCAGCAGGTAGGCGATGAACCAGAGGTGCCGCGGGGTCAGGCTGAAGACGTTGGCGACGTCCAGTTCTCGCTTTGGCGGCAGGGCGCCCTTGCGCGGCGCCAGCGCCGCCGCCCCGATGACGAAGAAGTTTGCCAGCGGCACGACCGTCAGCATTCCGATCACCAGGGGCAGCCCGAGCCGGCGGAACCGGGCGCGCAGCTGCAGCGCCGCAGTCGATCGCCGCAGCGCACTGGCGGCCAAGAAGCCAGAGATGGCGAAGAACAGGGGCATATGCCAGGTGTGGACGAACCAGACCACGGCGTCGACGATCCTGGGGTCACCGTCGCCCTTCTGGACGTAGCGAGCCGCGTGGTAAGGGATTAGGAGGAGGATCGCCGAAACACGGATCGCGTCTAGGTGATGGCGACGCTGGCTCCCGTTTTCGGACACAGGCCAGGGTACCCGCGAGCCCCACAACAGAAAACGCCCCGCCGGGGAGGCGGGGCGTTTCTGGGGTGCTACAGGGAGGACCCTCCCGTCACCACTTCAGCTCGATCTCCAGCTCCCGCTCGTCACTCTCGATCTCCAGCTCGACCTTGAGATGGACCTGCTCTGGGACGTGAACGGAGAACTGCATCCCGCCTCGCTCGAAGGAGATCTCCTCGTCGTCGCTGGAGAGCATGTTGGCCAGCCTGCGGAGTCGGGTCGCGATCTCTTTGCGGCTGACCGTTTCCTGCTTTTGGACCTCGAAGATCTCCATGCGGTGTCCTTTCTGCGTCTCGTTAGGCGAGCAGCTTGGCCTTCTGTGCCTGGAACTCCTCCGCCGTCAGCGCGCCTTTGTCTTTCAGCTCGGCGAGCTTTTGCAGCTCCTCGGCGGCCGAAGCCCCGCCGGCCTGCTCGCGGACGTAATCGTCGAAATGCTTTTTCGCATCTGCCTGCTCTTTGATCGTGCGGTCACGCATCCCATCGCCGCGAACGATCAGGTAGAGCAGAACCCCGAAGAACGGCAGGAAGACCAGGAAGAACACCCAAACGGCCTTCGCCACCCCCGAGAGCTCATGGTCGCGAAAGAGGTCCGAGATGATCGAGATGAGGATCCAGATCCAGGCGAAGAGCAGAAAGAACTCGAAGATGAAGAGCAGGCCTTCGCCGAAGCTGATGTCTGCGATCGGGAGCATGTTCTATTCCTCCCAGCGAGCGGTCAGTTGGTAGATGATCGTCACGTCGAGGAGGATCATCAGGAACGCCCACAGCGGCGCCGCCGGGAACCAGACGATCTGCGCCACGGCGTTGATCGCCACGAAGAAGATCGCGGCCATGCGCGCCCAATTGGCACCCGCGAAGAGGCCAAGCCCGGTGCCGGCGACGATCGAGCCGAGGATCAGGTGTATCCAGCCCCAGGTCGTGACGTCGGCGATGATCACTCCCTGACCGCCGACGAAGACGATTTCGTCGTTGAGGATCGCGGCGAGGCCCCAGAGCGCGTCGAGCGATCCGACGATCAGCATCAGGGCACCGGCAAAGACGGTCCAGCCGGTCGGCTGTCGTTCTCCTACTTGGCGGTCGTGGGCCCGCCTCGGTGGTGGGGCGCTGCTCTCCATGGAAATCTCCTTCAGTTGGCGGCGCGTCGATCCGTCCAAAGCACGACGAACAGGTCTTCATGCCGATTGGTATCCCTTTCGAGACTATCCCGTTCTTCTTTGGACGAACGTAGTTGCCCGCTCGGTCGTCGCCAAGTTGAGGAGACCGAAGGCCCGCTTCCTGGCCCCACAACAGAAAGCGCCCCACCGGGGGAGGTGGGGCGCTTCTGGGGTTACTACAGGGAGGAGAGATATTTATCTCTATATATGTGTGGATCCGTGGGAGGTAGGTGAGCCCGATTAATGTCGAGTGCGTCACTGTGGGAAGCAGTGAGGCGTATGTCGACGCGGGGTTCAGCCTTTGAAGTCTTTGTCCTGATCTCCTAGATCGGTTTCCTCTTGCGAATCCTTGAACAGCGTACGAACGTATGTGCGACTTGTGTGTGAGTGGGGTCACAGAGACCCTGCAAATCGCGGTCTCTCCGTCCTCCCTACCCGATTTGATCGGGTCGACTAGATCAAATTTGGTAACCGGTCAGGCAAATGTCGCATCTCATTCTGAATCTCGAATAAAAGGCCAGATCAGGGACCTCGCTGTAGCGTTCGGCGGGTGAAGAAGTCCCGGATAGACGCGGTTTTGGCCGACCGCGGCCTCTTCCCGTCGCGCTCGGCGGCGGCCGGTGCCGTGCGGGCGGGCGAAGTCCGGATCGGCCAGGACGGGCCGGTCGCCTTGCGGCCGAGCCAACTGGTCGAGCCTGACGCGAGCCTGATCGTCGACGAGGGGCCGCGCTTCGTCTCCCGTGGCGGGACCAAGCTGGAGAACGCGCTCGAGGCGCTGGCGATCGACGTCGCCGGCCGCGACTGTCTCGACGTCGGCGCCTCCACCGGCGGCTTCACCGACTGCCTGCTGCAGCGTGGCGCCACCCGGGTCGCCGCGGTCGACGTCGCCTACGGCCAGCTCGACGTCCGCATGCGGGAGGACCCGCGTGTCTACGCGATCGAGCGACTGAACGCGCGTGAGCTGCGGCCCGGCGACCTGTCCTTCGCGCCTACGCTGGCGACTGTCGACGTCTCCTTCATATCTCTGACCAAGGTGCTCCCCGCCGTGGCCGGTTGCCTCGAGCCGGATGGCGATGTCCTGGCGATGGTGAAGCCGCAGTTCGAGCTCGGCAAGGGCCGCGTCGGGCGCGGGGTCGTCCGCGCCGCCAGCGACCGCTGCGAGGCGATCGTCAAGGTCGCCCGAGCGGCGCAGGAGCTGGGCCTGCCGGTTCGCGGCTTCGCCTCTTCGGGACTGCCGGGACCGAAGGGGAACCGCGAGACCTTCGTCTGGTGCGGCGGCGCCGGGCCCGCCGTCGAGGACATCGAGGCGGCCGTTGCCGCGGTTGAGGGGGACGAGTGAAGACCGCGGCGCTGATCACCCACACGCACCCGCCGAGCGCCTCGGAAGCGGTCGCGGTTGCGGCCGAGGTCGCGCACGAGTTGGGCTGGCGCCTGGCCGCCACCGAGCAGGAGCTGGAAAAGCACGGTGCCGCCGGCGAGGGGGTCGACGTCACCGCCGAACACACGCTGCCGGAGATTTGCCTGGTCCTCGGCGGTGACGGCTCGATCCTCCACGCGCTGCGCCGCTACGCGAACACCGAGGTGCCGGTCTTCGGGGTGAACTTCGGCACCGTCGGCTTCCTCGCCGCGGTCGAGCGCGACCAGGCGGCGGAGGGCATCCGCCGAGCGCTGCAGGGCGAAGTCGAGACGGTTCAGCTCCCGGGCCTCGGGGTTGAGGTCGACGGCAAGGAGAGGGTGGGGATGAACGACATCACCCTCACCCGGCGACCCCACGACCGCGTCGCCGAGCTCAGCTACCGGATCGCCGGCGAGGAGGTGGGGCACGTCCGTTGCGACGGCCTCGTCGCCGCCACTCCCGTGGGCTCCACTGGCTACAACCTCGCCAACCAGGGGCCGATTCTCGCCTGGGGGGTCAAGGGGTACGTGGTCAGCTACATCTCGCCGCACTCGCTGACCGCGCGGGCGCTTGTGGTGGGGCCCGGCGACGTCCTCCACGTCGGCAACGCGCCTGAGCGCGAGCCGGTCGAAGTGGCCGTCGACGGGGTCAAGGTCGCCGATCTCGAGGCCGGCGGCTCGCTCGAAGTCCGTTTCGTCGATTCCGTAAGCCGGCTGGCTCAGTTGCCCGGAACGAGTTTCTACGGTCGCATCCGCGAGAAGTTCGGCCACCTGGCCGTCTGAAGCGGGCTGAAAAGCCGGGGATCCCGGTTCTCTAGGGTCTTCCGCCATGGAGCGCAAGTGGTGGACCCTCGTCCTGGTCTCGATCGCCACCTTCATGCTGCTGCTGGATGTGACGGTCGTCAACGTCGCGCTGCCGGACATCCAGCGGGAACTGAACGCCAGCCTCTCCAGCCTGCAGTGGGTGGTCGACGCCTACTCGCTGATGCTCGCCGCCTTTCTTCTGACGGCGGGCTCGCTCGGCGACCGGTTGGGCAGGCGACGCGTCTTCACCATCGGATTCGGCATCTTCACCTTCGCTTCGTTCCTCTGCGGGATCGCCGAGGACCCAACCCTGCTCAACCTGGCCCGCGGCCTGCAGGGGATCGGCGGCGCCGGGATGTTCGCCACCTCGCTGGCGCTGATCGGCCAGGAGTTCCACGGCAAAGACCGGGCGACGGCCTTTGGGGTTTGGGGAGCGACCGTGGGCGGCGCGGTCGCGATCGGGCCGCTGGTCGGAGGTGTCGTCACCGAGAGTCTCGGCTGGGAGTGGATCTTCTTCGTCAACGTGCCGATTGGGATCGCGGCGATGGTCCTGACCGAGCGCAGGATCGTCAACGTCTCGGCCCAGGACCCCGAGCCGATCGACGTTCCGGGGCTCGTCACTTTCTCCTCGTCTCTCTTCCTGCTGATCTTCGGCCTGATCCGCGGCAACCCCGAGGGATGGGGGAGCCCGCTGATCCTCGCCTGCCTGATCGGCGCCGCGATCCTGATGGCGCTCTTCATCGCGATCGAGCGCCGCACCGACCATCCGATGCTGGACCTCTCGCTCTTTCGCAAGCCCGCCTTCAACGGGGTCTCGGCGGTGGCCTTCTGCCTCTCCGCCGGAATGTTCGCGATGTTCCTCTACCTCACCATCTACATGCAGGGCGTGCTGGACTTCTCGCCCCTGGAAGCGGGGTTGCGCTTCCTGCCGCTGACCGTGCTCGGCTTCGTCGTCGCCCCGATCTCGGGTGCGCTTTCGCACAGGGTGCCGATCCGCATCCTGCTCGGCTGCGGCCTGACCCTGGTTGGGGTCGGTCTACTGCTGATGCACGGGGTCTCGCCCGATTCGACCTGGACGACGCTGTTGCTGGGCTTCCTCCTTGCCGGGATCGGGATCGGGACCACCAACCCCGGTATCGGGCAGGCGGCGATCGCCGTCGTCCCGGTCGAGAAATCGGGCATGGGCTCGGGGATCAACACGACCTTCCGCCAGGCGGGAATCGCCACCGGCGTGGCCGGCCTGGGTGCCGTTTTCCAAGGACGGGTGGACGCCAGGCTGGGTGAGCTGCTGCCCAACGCTCCCGATGGCCTCGGGGAAGCGGTCGCCTCTGGCGGCTCGCGCGCGGTGGCCGAACTGCCGCTGCCCCCCGCGGTGCACGAGAAAGCCGTGCACGCCGCCGACGTCGCCTTCGTCAGCGGCTTCAACGACATCATCCTGATCGCCGCGGTCATCTCCTTCGCCGGCGCGGCCCTGGGGTTCTGGCTCGTCCGCTCCGAGGACTTCGTCCAGCCGACGGACGGTCCGAGCGAGCCGGGCGGCTGACGCGCCTTTCAAGCGGAAGATTTCGCGAAGATGTTTCTTTCTGCGCGCCACCCGTGACAACACGCTTCGTACGCTTCAATCGTGGCGGTGATGGCGAGAGAAACGTGGACCGACGAGCGTTTGGACGACCTGGCGAAGCGGGTGGACAGGGGCTTCGACGAGGTCAAGGGCGAAATTCGCGATCTCAGGTTGGAGGTCAGCAGTATGCAGCGGACGATGATCATCGGCTTCGCCAGCATCGTCGCGAGCACTGTCGCCAGCTCGATCGCTGCCGTGCTCGTCGCTTGACGCTGAGGCGGAAATAGCGCGGAAACACAGTAAGTCGGTCCGCCCCCGTTGCTACACAGACTCCATGCTGCGTGAGCTGCGGATCGAGAACCTGCTTTTGATCGAGCGGGCTGAATTGCGGCTGGGGGAGGGGCTGAACGCGATCACCGGCGAGACCGGCGCCGGCAAGACCGTTCTCGCCCACTCGCTCGACCTGCTGATGGGCGGTAAGGCGAAAGCGCAGATCGTCCGCCCCGGTGCCTCCGAGGCCTGGGTCGAGGGCGTCTTCGACCTGCCGGCGGGGCTGCTCGAAGAGCCGGAGATGGCTGAGCTCGCCGAGCGGCTTCCGGAGGGCGCCGACGAGGTTGTCGTCGGTCGCCGGGTCTCGGCCGGGGGTCGCACCAGTGCCTTCGTCGCCGGCCGCGCCGCCACCGCCGCCGACCTGAAGCTGTTGGGGGGGCGATTGATCGCCTTCTTCGGTCAGCACGAGCACCGGCGGCTGACGATCTCCTCGGCTCAGCTCGAGATCCTCGACGGGTTCGCCGGCGAGGAGCACCTGAAGCTGCGCGGCGCCTACCGCGATGCCCACCGCGAGTGCGGCCGCTTGGCCGCGGAGCTGGCCGAGTTGCGCGAGCGCGAAGGATCGCGCGAGCGGGATCTCGACCTTTATCGCTACGAGCTCTCCGAGATCGAGGCGGTGGCGCCGGTCCCCGAGGAGCGGGCGGAGATCGCCTCGGAGCGAGAGCGGTTGCGCCACGCCGAGGGGCTGCGGGAAGCGGCGTCCAGCGCTCATGCCGGGCTTGCCGGCGCCGATGCGGACGGCGGCGGCGCCGCAGCGGCGCTGGCCCAGGCCGAAGCCGCGCTGCAGAGCGCCGCCGGACTCGACCCGGCGCTGGATTCGCTGGCCGAGCGGGTGGCGAACCTCGTCGTCGAGGTCGGCGACGTCGCCTCGGAGCTGCGCGACTACGCGGAGGGCCTCGCCAACGACCCGGCCTCCCTGCAGGCGATCGAAGAGCGGCTGGAGGCTATCGACCGGCTCGAGCGCAAGCACGGTGGCAGCGTCGAGTCCGTCCTGGCCCACGCCGAGCGCTGCCGCGAGGAGATCGCCCAATTGGAGGGTGCCGGAGAGCGCAGCGCCGAGGCCGAGGCGGCGCTGGCTGAGTCCGAAGCGCGGCGGGAGGAGTTAGGCGCCCAGTTGAGCGCGGGTCGCGAGGCGGCTGCCGGTCCCTTGCAGGAACGGGTCGCCGCCGAGCTCGAGCGGCTCTCGATGCCCGGCGCTTCGCTCGAGGTGGTGCTGGAGCCGCACCCGGATTGCTACGGCGCCTCCGGGCGCGAGACGGTCGAGCTGCGCGTCGCGCCAAACCCGGGGATCGAGCCGGCGCCGTTGCGCGATGCTGCCTCCGGCGGCGAGCTCTCGCGGGTGATGCTGGCGCTGAGCGGTCTCGGTCAGGCGGCGAGCGCGGGAACGATGGTCTTCGACGAGATCGACGCCGGCATCGGCGGCAAGACCGCACGGGTGGTTGGCGAGCGCCTGCAGGCGCTGGGTCGCGATCGCCAGGTGCTCTGCATCACCCACTTGCCGCAGGTGGCCTCCCTCGCCGATGTCCACTTCCGGCTCGAAAAGGACGTCGCCGGCGAGCGGGCGCAGGCGAGCGTCGAGCGCCTCGAGGGCGACGGCGTGGTCGAGGAGATTCGTCGCATGCTCGGCGCCGACAGCTCGGACGAGGTCGCGACCGATCACGCCCGGCAACTCCTAAGGGCCGCCTGACCTCCCTTGCGGTAGCCCTGACCCTTCGCCTAGTCTGAGCCCGTGGCCACTGCGAGTCGTCGTCGCCTTCCCGCCCTGCTCGGGCGCAGGAACGGCGCGCGGCCGGATGCGCCGATCGAGGGAACCGCGCGTTTGGGGCAGCGGACCAAGCACCTGGTCAAGCGCCTTCGCCCCGGCGACGTTGCGGTAATCGACCACGTCGACATCGACCGGATCGCCGCCGAGGAGCTGATCGAAGCCGAGGTGGTGGCTGTGCTCAATGCCTCGCCTTCCTCGCAGGGGCGCTATCCAAACGCCGGGCCGCTGATGCTGGCGGGTGCCGGGATCACGTTGATCGACGCCCCCGATGCCGGCCTCTTCGACCGCCTCAAAGACGGCGACCGGGTGCGGATCGCTGGCGAGTCGATCTTCGTTGGCAGCGACGAGGTGGCGCGCGGGCGGGTGCTGCGCGTCCCCGAGCTCGAGCGGGAGATGCAGGAGCACCGGGCCAGGATCGACGAAGCGCTGGCCGAATTCGCCGAGAACACCGTCGCCCATGTGCGCGAAGAGACCGACCTGCTGACCGGCAACATCGCCTTCCCGCCGACCCGCGCCTCATTTCGCGACCGCCACGTCCTGATCGTCGTCCGCGGCGACCGCCACCGCCGCGACCTGAAAGCGCTGCGCGCCTACATTCGCGACGTGCGGCCGCTGATCGTCGCCGTCGACGGCGGCGCCGACGGGGTGCTGGAAGCGGGGTTGAAGCCCGACGTGATCCTCGGCGACATGGACTCCGCGGGTGACGAGGCGCTGTGCTGCGGGGCCGAGCTCATCGTCCACGCCTATCCCGACGGCCGGGCGCCGGGCCGGGAGCGGCTGCAGGAGGCCGGGCTCGAGCACCAGGTCGTACCCGCCGCCGGTACCAGTGAGGACGTGGCGATGCTGATGGCGCACGAGAAGGGGGCGGCGCTGATCGTCAGCGTCGGCGCCCACTTCAACCTGATCGAGTTCCTCGATCGCAAGCGGGGCGGCATGTCCTCGACCTTCCTCACCCGGCTGAAGATCGGCGAGCGGCTGGTCGACGCCAAGGGAGTGAGCCGGCTCTACAACCCGAGCTCGACCCTGGCCCCGATCGCCTTCTTCGCGGTCGCCTTCCTCGTCCTGCTGACGATCCTCGTGATCACCTCTCCCGCCCTCAACGACGTCTTCGAACTGGTCTGGCTGAAGATCCGGATCTGGCTCGGCATCGACTGAGCTCCCCGGCCAGGCAATAGCCTTCGCAGGTCGATGGGATACTCCGCCCGCTACCACGCCACCTCGCTGATCGCCGTCTTCATCGCGCTTGCGGTGGGGATCCTGGTCGGCGCCGAGTTCGGCGGCGACGCCCTCACTAACACCCGTCGTGACCTCGAGCGCAGCCTGGTCGGCAACCTCCAGGACGCCCGCTCGCAGGTCAATGACCTAAACGGCGACCTCAACAGGTCCAATGAGTTCGCTTCGCGCGTCTATCCGGTTCTGACGCGGGACGAACTGGAGGGAAGGCGATTCGCGATCCTCGCGCTGGGCGGGCTGCCGAGCGACATCGCCGGAGAAGTCGAGGAAGCCCTGGCTCCGACTGGAGGCCGGCTGGTCGGGGTGGGGGTGGTGCGGGAGCCGGTCGACGTCAACGGCCTCGCCGAAGATCTCGCAAAAACCCGCTTCGCGGACCTGCGCACGGACCCCGACGCCCTAACCGAACTCGGCACCGGCGTGGGGCGCCAACTGGTGCGAGGCGGCACCCTCCCCGAAGTGGTTCGCGGCCACCTCTTCTCGCGCGCCAGCGGCAGCTTCGGCGGCCTCGACGGGGTGATCGTCGTCCGCGACCAGCCGGAAGAGATGGGCCAGGTGCAGGATGCGAAGACCGACGAATTCGAGGAAGCGCTGGCGACTGGCATTACCGCCACGCGCGTGCCGGCCGTCGGGGTGGAGACCTCGACCGACGACACGTCAAATATCCCCTTCTTCCAGACGAACGGCCTCGCCAGTGTCGACGACGTCGACCTGACGGCGGGGCAGCTGGCGATGGTCTTCGCTCTGCTCGGCGCCGACGGCAGCTTCGGCGTCAAGGGGAGCGCCGACCAACTGCTGCCGGACCTACTTGCCGAGGCCGAATAGGTGTACTGGGTCGGGCTGCAGCTGGCGGTGGCGATCTCGCTGTTCCTGGTGCCGGCGGGGGCGCGCGGCCTGCGCGACGCCGGTCTGGTGCGGGAGAACTACCGCGGCGCGCTGCTCGCCTTCCCGCTGGGGGCGGTGCTGGCGACGGCGGCGCTGGTGACCCTGGCCCCACTTGCCTTCCTCGACGACCGCGCCGACCTCGACCTGCTCGAGCCGGAACTGCGGCGCTGGCTGCCCTACCTGCTGGGGATCGCCTTCCTCGGCTTCCTCGACGACTCACTCGGGCAGGGGGAGAGGACGGCGACCCCGCGCGGCTGGCGCGGGCACTGGGCGGCGCTGCGGTCGGGGTCGCTCTCGACCGGGGCGATCAAGGCGATCGGGGCGCTGGCGCTCGCCGCCTATGTCGTCTCCGGCCGCGGGCTCGAAGACTGGCGCTACCTCGCCGACGTGGCGCTGCTGATCCTCGCCACCAATTTCTTCAACCTGCTCGACCTCCGTCCCGGGCGGGCGGAGAAGGGGCTGGTGCTGCTGGGGGCGGGTCTCTGCCTCGGCGCCTGGACCCTGGCACCGCTGGAGCTGCTGGGGATCTTCGCCGGCCCGGTCCTGGTCGGCGCCTGGCTGACTCTGGGGGAGCGGGCGATGCTGGGTGACACTGGGTCCAACCTGATTGGAGCGATCGCTGGGGTTTGGTTGTTGACCGCGCTGGGTGCCGACGCGCGCCTGATCGCCCTGGCGCTCGTCCTGGCGTTGACGATTTACGGCGAGTTGCGGTCTATTTCGAAGACGATCGAATCGGTTCCGCCTTTGCGCTGGCTAGACTCGCTCGGCAGAGCATGAGTCCAGGGAACAAAGGCGACACGCGGTTCATCTTCGTCACCGGCGGGGTTGTTTCGGCTCTCGGAAAGGGGATCACCGCGGCGTCGATCGGGCGCCTTCTCGTCTCCCGTGGCTACCGGGTGCAGCTGCAGAAGTTCGACCCCTACATCAACGTCGATCCGGGGACGATGAGCCCGTTCCAGCACGGTGAGGTCTTCGTCACCGAGGACGGGGCCGAGACCGACCTCGACCTCGGCCACTACGAGCGCTTCACCGATGAGAACACCTCGCGGGCCTCGAACGTCACCGCCGGTTCCGTCTACAACTCGGTGATCCGGCGTGAGCGCCGCGGCGACTACCTCGGCGCAACGGTCCAGGTGATCCCGCACATCACCAACGAGATCAAGCAGAAAATTCTCATCGTTGCCGAGTCACAGTCGGTCGACTTCGTGATCACCGAGATCGGCGGCACCGTCGGCGACATCGAGTCGCTGCCGTTCCTCGAGTCGATCCGCCAGCTCTACACCGACATCGGGCCGAAACGGGCGATGTTCATCCACCTCACCCTGGTCCCGTACGTCGGCCACGCCGGCGAACTGAAGACGAAGCCGACCCAGCACTCGGTCAACGAGCTGCGCCGGATCGGGATCCAGCCGCACGCGCTGGTCTGCCGCTCTGAAGGACGGCTCGATCGCGAGATCCGCAGCAAGATCGCCCTTTTCGCCAGCCTTCCCGTCGACGCGGTGATCTCCGCCCACGACGTCGACAACATCTACAAGGTGCCGCTCGTCTTCCGCGCCGAGGGCGTCGACGACCTCGTCCTCGACCACTTCGGGATGGAGGCCCCCTCGCCGGACATGGCCGAGTGGGAGGCGATGGTGCGCCGTGCCGACAGCGCCACGAGCAAGGTGCGGATCGCCGTCGTCGGCAAGTACGTGCAGCTCGCCGACGCCTACAAGTCGGTGATCGAGGCGCTCGAGCACGGCGGCTTCCACCACGGGGTCGATGTTGAGGTTGAGCTGGTCGACTCCGAGAACTTCGACCCGGAGAAGCTCGAGGGCTGTGACGGGATTTTGATTCCCGGCGGCTTCGGCGAGCGCGGGATCGAGGGCAAGGTCGAAGCGGCGCGGATCGCCCGCGAGAAGTCGATCCCCTACCTGGGGATCTGCCTCGGGATGCAGATCGCGGTCGTCGAGTTCGCCCGCCACGTCGCCGGCATGGACGGGGCCAACTCGGCCGAGTTCGATCCCGAGACGCCCTTCCCGGTCGTTGACCTGCTGCCGGAGCAGAAGGAGGTCTCCGACATGGGAGGGACGATGCGGCTCGGCGCCGACCCGGTGAAACTGCACGAGGGCACGAAGGCTCGCGAGATCTTCGGCGAGGCGGTCATCTACAAGCGCCACCGCCACCGTTACGAGGTCAACAACCAGCTGCGCCGCCGGCTCGAAGACGAGGGCCTGGTCTGCGGTGGCACCTCGCCCGACGAGCGCCTGGTCGAGATGGTCGAGCTTCCCGACCACCCGTTCTTCGTCGCCTCCCAGTACCACCCCGAGTTCAACTCGCGCCCCAACCGGCCGGAGCCGCTGTTCCGCGAGTTCGTCGGCGCCGCCGCCCAGCAGGCGGGGGAACGCCCCGCCGACGGCGCTGAGCTCGAGCCGGCCGAGGAGCCCGTCGAGGGCGACGTCGGCGTCCGCCGCACCGCCTGAGCACGCCCCGCGGCTTCCCGGCTAAGTTTCCTCCGTGGGTTCCAGGCTGCACGAGCGTTTCGTTCGCTACTGCGAGGTCCGCAGCCCGACCGGGGAGGAGCGGGAGATCGCCGACACCCTCGCCGCCGAGCTGCGGGCGATGGGCCTCGAGGTGAGCGAGGACGATGGCGCTAGGGCGGCCGAAGCCGGTGCCGGCAACCTGCTCGCCCGCTCCGCCGGTACGGAAGACGGTTGGCTGATGTTCTGCGCCCACATCGACACCGTCCCGCACCGGGGTCAGGTCGAAGTGGTCGAGGAGGAAGGCGTCTTCCGCAGCCGCGGCGAGACGATCCTCGGCGCCGACAACAAGGCCGCGGTCGCCGTCTTCATGGAGCTGCTCGCCCGCCATGTCGAACGGCCGGGCCCGGTCGGAATCGAGCTGGTGCTGACGGTCGCCGAGGAGCAGGGGCTGCGCGGGGCGAAGGCCTTCGACGTCTCGCAGCTGCGATCGAGCGCGGGTTTCGTCCTCGATCACGCCGGGCCGGTGGGCGAGGTGATCGTCTCGACCCCGACCCAGCAGAAGATCCTCGCCGACTTCATCGGCGTCGAGGCCCACGCGGGGATCAAGCCGGAGGAGGGCAGCAGCGCGATCGCCGCCGCTGCCGCCGCGATTTCGCGCATGGAGCTGGGTCGCCTGGACGAGAGCACGACCGCGAACGTGGGGGTGATCGGCGGCGGCACCTCCGGCAACGTCGTCCCCGGCCACTGCGCGATTCACGCCGAGACTCGCAGCCTGGAGGCCGAGCGGGCGGCGGAGGTGGCAGGGAAGATCGCCGATGCTTGTGCCTGGGGGGCGAGCGAGCACGGATGCGATGTCGACGTCCGGATCGAAGAGCTGTTTCGCGGCTACCAGGTGCCGAAGGACTCGGCCGCTTTGGGGCTGGCCGAGACGGGATTGCGCGCCGCCGGGCTCGACCCGCAGCGGGTCGCGATCGGCGGTGGCAGCGACGCCAACGTCTTCCGCCGCGACGGCTTCGACAGCGTCCTCCTCTCGAACGGCACCGACGCGGTTCATACCGCCGACGAGATGGTGCCGGCCCGTAGCCTCGACAAGATGCTCGAGGTCTGCGAGGCGATCCTGAGGGCGGCTCCGCCAAAGACGGCCGAGTAGTGAGCGGCCGGCTGAAGCTGCGTCGCGGCACCGTCGTCTCCACTGAGCCCTTGCTGGTCGAGGTCGCGGGAGAGCGGCGACCGGCCTGGGCCGACGAGGTCCTGCTGGGGGAGATGCACGAGGGCGACGAGGTCGTCGTCAACGTCGCCGCCCTCGACCTGGAGCTTGGGTCGGGCGGGTTCGACGTCGTCCACGTCAATCTGACCCGCGGGCTCGACGGGGGCGGGGTGGAGGGCGACGCCCACGTGATCAAGCTGAACTACACCTCGCTCCAGCACCCGGTCGAGCCGGTGGAGCGATCGGGGCGAGCTATCCCTGAGATAGAGGGAAAAGTCGCCCCGCTGCCGGTAGCGGTCCTACCGCTGCACGGGCATCTGGCTCCCGCGGCGTGGGCGGTGGCTCAGGCCAAGCCAGGTTTGCGGGTCGGCTACTTGCAGACGGGAGGTGGGGCGCTGCCAGGCTCGCTCTCTCGGGATGTCACAGAGCTGCGCGAGCGCGGTCTTCTCGCCGGCCACATCACCGCCGCGCCGGCATATGGGGCCGAGCACGAGGCGCTCAGCGTGGTCGGTGCGCTCGACGCCGCCGTCAAGCTCGGCTGGGCCGCGGTCCTGGTCGGTCCCGGTCCGGGAATCATCGGCTCCGACACCGAGTTCGGCCACGGGGGAATGGCTGCGCTGGAGAGCGCCCACGCGGCGCTGGCGCTGGGGTGCCCGACGGTGCTCTCCCCGCGCCTCTCGTCCTCCGACCCGCGCGAACGCCACCTCCACCTCAGCCACCACACCTTCACCGTTCTCGAACTGCTCTTAGATGGGGTGGAGGTGGCGGTTCCCGCCGGAGACCTGCCCGGCGCCGCCGAGGCCAAGCGTTATCTGACCGAGGCCACCGGCGAGCGCCACCGCCTGCAAGAGGTCGACGTCGACCTCGCCGCATATCGGGCTGCCGGCTTGCCGACGAGGACGATGGGCCGCTCGATCGATGAGGACCCGTTGTTCTTCGCCGCTCCGCTCGCGGCGGGAACCTTTCTTGCGGGGAGAGGTTTGTAAATACGCAGGGAGAATCCTGCGGCCATGGCCATCGCGATCAAGCCGCAGGCGCCGAGCCCTGCCGCCAAGCCCGGCGCCGACGCCCGCTTCGAGAGCCTCGTCCTCGACTTCCTCTCCTATCTGGAGCTGGAGCGCGGCCTCTCGCGCAACACTCTGAACGCCTACCGAACCGACCTCTTCCAGTACGGCGAATACCTCAGCGCCCACCACCGCGACGCGCTGGAGGCGAGCGGCGCCGACGTCGCCGACTTCCTCGCCGAGCTGGCGACGGGGGAGGGGCGGCCCGCCTGCTCGGCCGCGACCATCCATCGAAAGGCCGCCTGCCTGCGCTCCTTCTACAAGCACCTTCGCCGCGACGAGCTGATCGGCGACGACCCGACCGCCCACCTCAGCGCTCCGCGGCGGGCGAAGAAACTGCCGCACGTCCTCAACTACTCCGAGGTGCAGAAGTTGCTCGCTTCGCCGAAGGGGAGCGAGCCGACCGCGCTGCGCGACCGGGCGCTGCTGGAGGTGATGTACGCCTGTGGGCTGCGCGCCTCAGAGACGATCGGGCTGGAGCTCGGCGACGTAGAACTGCGCGAGGGCTTCCTCCGCGCCCGCGGCAAGGGCTCCAAGGAACGACTTGTGCCGCTCGGGCGACAGGCGATCGCGGCGATCAACGGCTACCTGCGCGGCGGCCGGCCGAAGCTGATCGGCGACCGTCATGAGCCAAAGCTGTTCGTCAACTTCCGCGGTGGGCCGCTGACCCGCCAGGGCCTCTACAAGATCGTCCAGCGCCACGCGCGCGACGCTGGCCTCGCCGGCAAGATGAGCCCGCACACGCTGCGTCACAGCTTCGCTACCCACCTGCTCGCCGGCGGCTGCGACCTGCGCGCCGTGCAGGAGATGCTCGGCCACGCCGACATCTCGACCACCCAGATGTACACGCACCTCTCCGGCGATCGCCTCAAGGAGGTCTACTTCCAGGCGCACCCCCGCGCCAGCGAGTAGATAGAACTCGGGCATGCCCGAGCTGCCCGAGGTGGAGACCGTCGTCCGGCAGTTGGAGCCGGAGGTCGAAGGCCATCGGATCGAGCGGCTGGAAGTGCTGGACGAGCGCTGGTCGCGGCCAGTGCCGCCGCAGCGGCTCGGGGACGAAGTCAGCGGGGCGACGATCGAGCGCCTGGGCCGGCGCGGCAAGTACATCCTGATGGGGCTCGACGGGGCGCGGACGCTGGTCATGCACCTGCGGATGACCGGCAACCTGATCCTGCGCGAGGGGGATGAGGTGATCGACCCCTCCGAGGGCCGCCGCCTGTACGAGAACGAGCGCTCGACCGAGGAACGGCACCTGCGCGCCCGCTTCCTCCTCGACGACGGCCGCGAGCTCTGGTTCACCGACCCGCGGCGCTTCGGCGAGGCGTTCTTGATCGCTGACGACCGGCTTGGCGAGCGCTTCGCCAAGCTCGGCGTCGAGCCCTTCTCGCCGGAGTTCACCCCCGGGGCCCTGGGGGTGATGGCGGCGGGACGGACGGCGCCGCTGAAGTCCTTCCTGCTCGACCAGTCGCGGGTCGCCGGGGTCGGCAACATCTACGCCGACGAGGCCCTCTTCCGGGCCGAGCTGCACCCGCTCTCTCCCGCCGGCTCGATGAAGCCCGAGCACCTGGAGGCGCTGCGGGACGCGGTCGTCGCCGCGCTGGAAGCAGGAATCGACGCCGGCGGCTCCTCGATCGACGACTATCGCGACGCGCGCGGCGAGAAGGGTTCGATGCAGAACGAGTTCCTCGTCCACACGCGTGAGGGAGAGGACTGCCCGCGCTGCGGCGGAACCATCGTCCGCATCGTCGTCGGCGGCCGTTCGACCTACTTCTGCCCGAGTTGCCAGGTGCGCCTGCGGAAGCGGCCGAAACGTCGCCGGGCCCGCAAGTAACGTCCGCTCCGTCGGTCATCTTTGGTTTCGTGGCCGGAGCTACGGTCAAGACCCAGGCAATTGTCCTGCGCAGCATCCGCTACGGCGAGGCGGATCGCATCCTCCATCTCTATTCGCAGTCGCGGGGAAAGATCGGTGCGATCGCCAAGGGCGCGCGCAAGCCGAAATCCCGCTTCGGCGGCCGGCTGGAGCCGTTCTTCCGTCTCGACCTGATCCTGCACGAAGGCCGAGGGGACCTGATGACGGTGACCAGCGCGACCACCGTCGACGGCTACCCGCGTCTGCGCTCTTCCGGCCCCGCCCTGACCGCGGGGCCCGCGGCTGCGACGCGGTCCTGCGCCTGCTTGCCGAGGGCGGACCGAACCCGCACGGCTACAACCTCCTCTGCCGTTATCTAGCGCTGCTCGACGATCTCGGCCAGCCCCGCGCCGCGGAGTTGGAGACCGCCCTTGCCTTCCGGCTCAAGCTGGCGCTGGTCGCCGGCTTCGCCCCCGAGCTCGCCTCCTGCACCCGTTGCGGCGAGGCCGAACAGCTGGTCGGCTTCTCCGGCGCCGCAGGAGGCGTCGTCTGCGGTGGCTGCGAATCGGGATCCTTCCCGCTCAGCGAGGAGGCGCACCGGTTCATGGTCGAGGGGCTGGCGAAGCCGCTGAGCGAGGCACCTGAGGCGGAGCTGCAGGCGCTGCGGCAGGTCGAGCGGGCGGTGGGAGAAACGCTCGAGCACCACGCGCATGTTCAGTTGCGCGCTGCTGCGTAGTCCGGACGCTCTCCGGTAGGGAGGGACGAGGTACCCCTTCCCGGAGCACCTCCGCCGAGAGGGACGTTCATCGGCTGGCCGCAAGGGCCGGCGGCTCGGCTCCATGCTGAGTACCGGAAAGGGGTACCTCGTCCCTCCTGGCGACAGCGTTCGGAGGGACAGCTGTTTCACCGAGGCCGCCCCAGAATCGCAGCCGCTTATGATCGGCGGGTGCCTGTTACTACTGCCTTCGAGGACCGGATCTCTGCTTGGGAGGAGGAGTTTCTTGCTTCTCAGGCGACCAGGTCATATCCGGCGCGTCGGCAGGTGGAGGAGGCGGATAGTCCTTTGCGGACTCCGTTTCAACGGGACCGGGACCGGATCGTTCATTCGAAGTCGTTCCGGCGACTGAAGCACAAGACGCAGGTCTTCGTTGCTCCGGAGGGGGATCACTATCGGACCCGCCTTACCCACACGCTGGAGGCCTGCGGGATCGCCCGCACCGTCGCCCGCGCCCTGGGGCTCAACGAGGACCTGACCGAGGCGATTGGGCTTGGCCACGACCTTGGGCACCCGCCATTTGGCCACGCCGGCGAGGAGTCGCTTGACGCGGCGCTGCGGGAGAACGGTGGCCCTGGGTTCCGCCACAACGAGCATTCGTTGCGGGTGGTCGAAGTGCTGGAGCGCGACGGCGAAGGCCTCAACCTCACCGAGCAGGTCCGTGACGGGATCCTCAACCACACCGGCTCGCGTAAGCCGGCGACGCTCGAGGGGCAGATCGTCCGCCTGGTCGACCGCGTCGCCTACATCAACCACGACATCGACGACGCCCTGCGTGCCGGGATCCTCAGCCCGCAGGACCTACCTACGGAGGAGATCGAGCTGCTCGGCCCGACCGGGTCGGAGCGGATCGACACCCTGGTTCGCGACATCGTCGACCACTCGGCCGGGGCAGAGGAGATCAGCCAGGGCCGCGAGGTTGGCGGGGCGATGCTGCGCCTGCGCAAGTTCATGTTCGACCGCGTCTACCTCGGGCCGCAGGCCCGTCGCGAGCATGACCGCGTCGAGCGCACCATGCACGGGCTCTTCGAGCACTACGTCGCGAATCCGGCCGAGGTACCCGGCCGCGACCCCGAGGCCAGCGACCTGCAGCGGGTCACCGATTACATCGCCGGGATGACCGACCGCTTCTGCATCGCCAAGTTCACCGAACTGACGATCCCGGAAGAGTCGCGGTTCTGATGGCGCTGATCTCGCCCGACAGCGTCGACCGGGTCAAGCAGGCGGCCGACATCGTCGAGGTCGTCTCGGCCCACACCGACCTGCGCCGCCAGGGCGCGCGTTATGTCGGCCTCTGCCCGTTCCACGACGAGCGCACCCCCTCGTTCTCGGTCGAGCCGCAGGAAAAGCTCTACCACTGCTTCGGCTGCGGGGTCGGGGGCGACGTAATCAAGTTCGTCGAGGAGAAAGACGGACTTGGGTTTGCCGAGGCGGTCGAGGTGCTGGCCGACCGCTACGGGGTGGAGCTGGAGCGCGAGCAGGAGGACCCGCGGGCCGTGGCGCGTCGCCAGCAGCGCCGCCGGCTCGAGGAGCTGCTGGAACGCGCCGGCGCTTTCTACTCCAACTACTTCTGGGAGTCGAAGGAGGCGGGCAAGGCCCGCGACTACCTGGCGGGGCGGGGGCTGGGGGAGGAGGTCCTGCGCGCCTTCGGCGTCGGCTATGCGCCCAGCGCCTGGGACAAGCTCCTGGTCGCCGGCCAACGGGCCGGGTTTAACGTCGATGAGCTGCGCGGGGTCGGCCTGGTCCAGCGCGGTAAGAGCGGCGGCGAGTACGACCGCTTCCGCGAGCGGATCATGTTCCCGATCCGGGATCGCCGCGGCCGCGTGCTCGGCTTCGGCGGCCGGGCGATGCGCTCCGACCAGGGAGCCAAGTACGTCAACACCGCCGAGACCGACTTCTTCCACAAGAGCCAGATCCTCTACGGCGTCGACCGGGCCAAAGCGACGATCGCCAAAGCCGGACGCGCGGTGGTCGTCGAGGGATACACCGACGTCCTCGCCCTGCACCAGGCGGGGATCGAGGAGGCGGTGGCGGTGATGGGGACGGCGATCACCGGCGAGCAGGTCGCGGCGCTCTCGGGGATGGTCGACGAGGTCGTGCTGGCGCTCGACGCCGACTCGGCCGGACAGGAGGCGATGCTGCGGGCCCAGACGGTCGCCGCGGGACGCCGGATGCGCCTGCGGGTGGCGGCGATGCCGGCCGGCGAGGATCCGGCGGAGATGGTGGCCGCCGAGGAGGGGCCGGAGCGGTTCCGCGGTCTGCTGGAGAAGGCGGAGGAGCTAACTGCTTTCCAGGTGGGCCTGGTCCTCGGTCGCACCGACACCGGCTCGCCCGTTGCACGCGACCAAGCGCTCGCCGAGGTGGCCCCGGTGCTGGCGGGCATGGGGGAGACGGCGGGCCGTGAAGACCTCGTCCGCCGCATCGCCGAGCGGCTCGACCTCGACCCGGCGATGGTGATGGGGAGGGTGGTCGCGGCGACGCCGGCCAGCGGGGGCAGGGAACGGACGCCACCCCCGCAAGAATCCGCACCCGGCTCCAGACCGACCCAGCCGAGGCGCCAGGCCGAGCTGACCTCGCGCGAGCGCCGCGAGCGGGCGCTGCTGGCGATGTGCATCGCGATCCCGAACGAGGGCAGGGAGTACCTTGCCCGCCTCACCGACGCTCACCTCTCGCCGACCGGCATGAGCGCCGCCGCCTGGCTCCGCGACCATCCCGAGGACCCCGCCTCCGACCTCCCGCACGACGACGGCGAGCTGGCCGGGCTGATCGCCGAACTGGTGATCATGTCTCGCGAGGAGCCCGCCTCCCACGAGGCGATGGAGCTCAACTTTCTCCTGCTAGAGCAGCGCCGCCTCGAGGCCGAGATCGCCGCCGTCGGCGAGCGCGGCGACTACGAGCGCCGCGCCGCCCTCAGCCGCGAGCGGGCGGCGCTGGTCCAACGGATCGCCCACGCCGAGCGTCCGGCGGGGAGCGTCTAAGACAATTAGCTACGCAGCTTTCTGTCTGCGGTACTTGCGATAATGTCGCCCATGGAAAAGGTGCTGCTCGAAGAGTGCTTGGCAGAGGGAATGTCGCTCGAAGCGATCGGCAAGCGAGCCGGCAAGCACGAATCGACGGTCAGCTACTGGCTGAAGAAGCACGGGCTGGCAGCGGCGCGGGCGGAGAAGCACGCGGCGAAAGGGCCGCTCGCGAGAGAGGAACTCGAAAAGCTTCTTCGTCGCGGCATGTCGCTGCGAGAAATTGCGAAGGCGATGGATCGAAGTCTCGCCACGGTTCGACACTGGACGAAGCGCTATGAGCTCAAAACCCCGGATCACCGGCATGACGCTCCCGATGATCGAACGCGAGAAGCGACCCTTCACTGCCGCAAGCACGGGATGACGTCGTTCGTGTTGGAGGGTCGGGGCTATTACCGGTGCAAGCGGTGCCGGCTCGAGAGGGTGGGTCGCCGCCGACAAGCCATCAAGACCAAGCTCGTTGCGGAGGCTGGCGGTAAGTGCGTTATCTGTGGATACGACCGGTGCCAGCGCGCGCTGCAGTTCCATCACCTCGATCCACGCACGAAGGAGTTCCACCTCGGTCACACTGGCGCGACCCGCTCCCTTGCGAGATCCAGGGCCGAGGCGCGCAAGTGCATCCTGCTCTGTGCCAACTGCCACGCAGAGGTGGAGGCAGGGATTACGGCGGTGCCGCTAAATTCTGTTCCTGAAGCCAATCCGGAGTAGCGCAATTGGCATAACACGGTCCGGGGTAGCTCAACAGGAAGAGCGAGCGACTGTTAATCGCTAGGTTGTGGGTTCGAGCCCCACCCCCGGAGCTTTCTAGGCAACTCGTTTCTTCGGCGCCAGTCTCTCCACCAGTTCGGCGCCTTTGGTGGCGCCGTCGTTCGCCCGTCCCCACGACGCGATCTCCTCAGTCTTCGCCGCGAAGCTCGACTCGTGCAACAACCGTCGCACCGCCCAGCGCAGCGGTCCCGGCCGGCACAGCCGCCAGGGCAGCGAGAGGCCGGCGCCGGCCCAGTCGACCCGCATCGCCGTCTCGCTCATGTCGCCGATGATCGGGCAGACGAGCACCGGGGTGCCGGCGCCGAGGGCGCGGGCGACGGTGCCGTGACCGCCGTGGGAGATGATCAGCGAGGCGGCCGGCATCAGCTGGCTGTAGCTGAGCCATTCGACCAGGGCCGCGTTGGCGGGCACCTCGATCGGGCGCTGCGGCGCGACCCGGTTGGTCGTCGCCACCACCCGCACCGGCTCCTCGGCGAGCGCCGCCAGCGCCATTCGGACCAGGTGGTTGTCGGAGTCGTGGGCGGTGCTGGGGGCGACGAGGACAAGGGGATCGTCCCCCGGTGGCAGCTCGATCTCGGGGTGCGGCATCTCGAAGGTCATCGGCCCGGTGATCTCCACCCCTGGCGGCCAGTTGCGTGGGTACTCGAGCTGCGGATAGGTGGCGACCAGCGCCAGGTCGGGGCTGATCCCGCCGTGAAAGCGGTCGATCGGGGGCAGGTCGAGGCGGGAGCGCTGGATGTTGAGGTCGCGCCGGCCCTGCTCCAGGCCGATTCGGAGGGCGCGGTCGTGCCCGGCGCGCCAGAGCCTCCGCCCGAGCCCGGTCCGCGGCGGCCGCAGTCCGATCGCGAAGAAGGGCAGGCCGGGCTCGACCACCGGGTAGATGTGGGGGATCAGGGTCGCCAACGGAACTCCCGCCCGCTCGGCCGCCAGGGTGGGGGCGAGGGTGAGGATGTCGCTGACCACCACGTGAGGCCGAAAGTCGTCCAGCAGCGGCTGCAGCGCCCGCGCCGCCTCGGCCGCGTGCTGGCCTTCCGCCGAATCGGGGTCCGGCGGCGGGAACATCCGGTATTCCTCGGCGGCGGCGAAACCCAGGCCCTCGCCCTCGACCGCCCCCCGCCGCTCCTCCCAGGTCTCGATCACGACCTCGTGGCCGCGCGCGGCCAAGGCCTTCCCCAGCGCTATCGCGGGAAAGACATGCCCTGCGTCGCCGAAGGCGGCGACGAGAATGCGCAGGCGCTCAGTCGCACCCGAACCAGCCTCAGGGGGTGTCAAGTCCCTCGCCGGGACGGGTGAAGACAATCTCTGGGATGTGACAGTTGCGCGAGGTGCGCAGCAGGAAGCGGACCGCCTCGCCCAGATCCTGGGGACGGATCATCTCCTCCGGCGGGATCTGGCCCTGTACGAATTCGGTCATCGGCGTCTCGACGAAGCCCGGGGCAAGCGCCGTGCACTGGATCCCGGCCCCGCCGGCCTCGCGGTGGGTCGACTGGGTGAAGTTGATCACCGCGGCCTTGGTCGCGGCATAGATCGAGAGCCAGGCCTGCCCGCCCTTGCCGGCGATCGAGGCGGTGTTGACGATCAGCGCCTTGCCGTGTTCAGCGCCGGCCTCCCGCAGCATCGGCAGCCCCTCGCGGGTGCCGAGGATCAGCGCCCGCAGGTTGACCGCGAGCTGCATGTCGAGGTGCTTGGTCTGGATCTCCTCCATCGGCGACCCGATCCCGACCCCGGCGTTGTTGACGAGCGCGTCGAGCCGCCCGTACTTCTGGCGGTGGGCGGCGAAGATGGCGACGACGTGGTCCTCCTCGGCCATGTTGGCGGGGACCGACTCGACCTCGAAGCCTTCGCCGCGCAGCCCCTCGGCGGCTTCCTCGAGCTTCTCCGGACGGCGGGCGGAGACGGTCAGGGCATAGCCCTCCTCGCCGAGCGTCCGCGCGATCGCGAGGCCGATCCCGCTCGAAGCTCCGGTCACCAGTGCAGCCCGCTCAGCCATCCCAATCTCCTCTCGTCGAGAACCCCGGGCACCCTATCTCTCCATAACATGCCGCCGATGCGCGCCCCCCGCCTTGCCCCAGCGCTGCTTGTCCTGCTTGCGGCCGGGGCGCTGCTCGGTGGCTGCGGCAGCGACTCCGGGACCGGCGATTCGGCTGCCACCGGCGCGGAAACCTCCCCGAGCCGCCCGGCGCCCCCGAAATCGGAATTTCCGAGCGCCCGCAACAGGACCCTTCGGCAGGTGCTGAAGGCGGCCGACGGGCCGGCGGAAGCGGTCATCACTCCGGCGGCCCAGGTCTTCTACCCGGGGGTCAACCGCTACCCGTTCGGCGTCGCCGATCGCGAGCACGGGGGCATCGACGATGCCGAAGTCGCCCTCTACTTCGCCAAGGTGCCGAGCACCGATCCGGAAGCCAGGTCGAGGTCCGGCAACCGCGGGCAGCTCGCGAAAGCCGAAGAACAGGCCCTCGACCGGCCGGCGGTGGGGCCATTCCCGGCCTCGATCGAAAGCCTCGCGACCAAGCCTGCGTTCCGCGCCGACTCGACCGCGGAGGACCCCGATGCCGCCCAGGTTGTCTACTCGGCGCAGCTCAATTTGCCCAGCGCGGGGAACTGGCGGATTGCGGCAATCATCAGGGAAGACGGAGAGCTGAAAGGGGCGCCGCTTACCAGCGCGGCGGTCGGCGAGTTCAAGCGGATTCCGAGGGTTGGGCGGAGAGCGCCGGTCATTCATACGCCGACCGCGCAGGACGTTGCCGGGGACCTGTCGAAGATCACCACGCGAATACCCCCGGACACCCAGAACAAGGTGGATTACGCGCAAGCACTGGGCAAAGAACCGATCGTGCTCTTGTTTGCGACCCCCGAGTTCTGCCAGAGTCGGGTCTGCGGGCCAGTCGTCGACGTGGCCGAGCAGGCAAAACAGGAATACGGAGACAAGGCAGCCTTCATCCATATGGAGATCTACAACGACAATGACCCGGCTCAGCGGGTGCGGCCGCAGGTGCGTGCCTTCCATCTGCCCACTGAGCCCTACCTGTTCACGATCGACCGCGACGGTTTGGTCCGTGCCGCGGTCGAGGGAGCCTTTGGGCTCGACCTGATGCACGAAGCCGTCGAAGAGGCGATTGCCGGATGAACGAGAAAGCCGCTACCGAGGAGGAGCTGCTGCAGTCCTTCGCGGACGAGGCGAAGCGCCGCTGCGACGTGATCGCGGCCGGTCTCGCCACCGCCACCACCGACTTCGAGACGATGCGGGCCGAAGCCCACGCCCTGAAGGGGACTGCCAGCGTGGTCGGCCTCCGCCGCCTCGCCGAGCTCGCCGGGCTGATGGAGTCCGACCTGGCAGAAGCGAAAAAGACCGGCACGATCCGCGGTGGCCGAGACCACCAGATCGCCGACGCCGCCAAGGCGCTGGCCGAGGGTGCCGCCGCCGCCGCCAAAGGCGAAGAGGAGCCACCCGACGTCGGCCGCTCGCTGGCCCAGCTCTTCAGCGCCTGAGCCGTTCCTCGCGGTACGCTCGCGACGCGGGGCGGTAGCTCAGTTGGTTAGAGCACGGGACTCATAATCCCTTGGTCGCTGGTTCGAGTCCAGCCCGCCCCA